>NZ_CP063781.1:4800000-7465715 GCF_016772255.1 Rhodococcus sp. 21391
ACATGAACTACGCGCAGTGGGCACCCGAACAGGACCTGGTGTCCACCGACCACTACCTGGTGGGGCCGGCGACCGGCGACGGCGCCGCCCACCACCGGCTGTCGTTCTCGGCCGACCTGACGCGCGGTATCGCCGGCTCACGGGCGTGGCTGCTGATGGAACATTCGACGAGCGCCGTCAACTGGCAGCCGGTCAACCGGGCGAAGACACCCGGAGAGATGCTGCGCAACTCTCTCGCCCACGTCGCCCGCGGAGCGGACGGCATCGCCTTCTTCCAGTTCCGCGCATCCGACGCAGGTGCGGAGAAGTTCCATTCCGCCCTGGTTCCGCACGCGGGCACCGACTCCGCGCGATGGCGGGAAGTCGTCCAGCTCGGCGCCGTGCTGCGCCGCCTCGAACCGGTGGCCGGCAGCCGCGTCGAGGCCCCGGTGGGTGTGTTGTTCGACTGGGAGTCGCAGTGGGCGTGCGAGCAGGACGGGCACCCGTCCCGGTTGATGCAGCCCATGGCGATCGCCGAACGCGCCCACCACGCCTTCTCCGGCGTGACGTGTGACGTGATCCCCGCGGACGCCGACCTGAGCCGGTACGCCGTGGTGGTCGTTCCGGCCGTGTACCTGTGCAGCGACGACGACGCCGCGCGCATCGAGGCCGCGGCCCGCGCCGGCGCCCAGGTGCTGGTCACCGCATTCTCCGGGATCGCGGACCGTGACGATCACGTCCGGCTCGGCGGCTACCCCGGGGCGTTCCGCGACCTGCTGGGTGTCCGCACCGAGGAGTTCTTCCCGCTCGGCGCGGACGAGACCGTCGCCCTCGACGACGGCACTGCGGCCCGCATCTGGACCGAGTATCTGACGGTGTCCGAGGACGTGGAGGTACTCGCCCGCCACACCGAGGGGCACCTCCAGGGTGTGCCCGCCCTCACCCGGCGTCCGGTCGGCGACGGCGCCGCCTGGTATCTCGCCACCGTCCCCGACACGCAGGGCTGGACGAGGATCGCCGAAGCGATCTGCGCCGCAGCCGGTCTCGACCTCCACGCTGGGCAGCACGCCGACGTGGAGATCGTGCGCAGGCGGGGCGAGAACGGGTCGTGGCTGTTCGTCCTCAACCACACGACCGAGAAGGTGACCGTCGAGGCGTCCGGCACCGACCTCGTCACCGAACGGGTGGTCGACGGACCGCTCACGCTGGAACCCGGCAGCTGTGCTGTGATTCGCGAAGACAGCGCCGACACCGGCGCCCGGACCCGAAAGGCGGACGCATGATGCTCGCTCGTCAGCGCCAGCAGGTGATCCTCGACGAGGTCACCGCGCACGGTGCGGTAAAGGTCGTCGACCTCGGCGCGACACTCGGGGTCTCCGACATGACCATCCGGCGCGACATCAACGAACTCGTCGAGCAGGGTCTCGTCGAGCGGGTGCACGGCGGGGTCACCCTGCCGCGGTCGGCGAGTGTGCACGAACCGGGGTTCTCGGCGAAGTCCGAACTCGACCGCGAGGCCAAGCAGGCCATCGCCCGCGCCGCCGCCCGGCTGGTGCGCCCGGGCACGTCGGTGGGCATCTCCGGCGGCACCACCACGCACGCCCTCGCCCGCGAACTCCTCGACGTCCCCGACATCACCGTCGTCACCAATTCGCTGCCCGTCGCCGACGCGTTCCACGAGGGTGGCCGCGACGACCAGACCATCCTCCTGACCGGTGGTCAGCGCACCCCGTCATTCGCTCTGGTCGGGCCGCTCACGGTCGCCGCGCTGCGCGGTATCCACGTGGACATGCTGTTCCTGGGGACGCACGGGATGGGGATCGACTCGGGACTCACCTGCCCCAATTTGATGGAAGCACAGACCAATCAGGCGCTCGTCGCGTCGTCGCGGCGGGTCGTGGTGCTCGCCGACCACACGAAGTGGGGTGTGACCGCGTTGGCGAACACGATCCAGCTGTCCGACGTCGACATCCTCATCACCGACGCCGGGCTCGAGCGCGCCGCCCAGGAAGCTCTTGCCGACCACGTCGGCGATCTCGTGGTGACACGGGAGAACCGGGAAGGACTCGTCGATGACCGTGCGTGACGAACAGGAGGCGCGGGAGACCGGCACACGGCTCCGGATGCGCAAGACCCGGACGACCCTCGCGGACGGCCGCGAACTGATCTACTTCGACGACTCCGAGCCGTATGTGTCGGGCGGCGCCACCCGCGAACTGGTGGATTCACGGCCGCTGCCGCCGGCGGTGTCGCAGTCGCAGATGCGCTTCGACGTGCTCACCGGGGAGTGGGTGGTCATCGCCGCCCAGCGGATGGACCGCACGTTCCTGCCGCCGCCGGACGCGTCGCCGCTCGCCCCGAGCATGCCGGGCAAGGCGCCCACGGAGATTCCGGCCGACGACTACGACGTGGTGGTGTTCGAGAACCGCTTCCCGTCGCTGGCGACGGGCGCCGCCGAGCAGGACCTTCCGGACTGCGTCGACGGAGAAGCGTTGTGGCCGTTGACACCGGGGGCGGGCAGGTGCGAGGTCGTGTGCTTCACCAGCAACCCGGATGCCGCGTTCTCCACCCTGAGCGTCGACCGGGTCCGCACCGTCGTCGACGTCTGGGCCGACCGCACCGCCGACCTGTCGGCGCTGCCGGGGGTCCGGCAGGTGTTCTGCTTCGAGAACCGGGGCAAGGAAATCGGCGTCACCCTGACCCATCCGCACGGGCAGATCTACGCCTACCCGTACCTGCCGCCCCGCACGGACGCGCTGATCCGGCGCTCCCGCGAGCACTTCGAGAGCACCGGGCGACTACTGCTCGCCGATGTCCTCGACGCCGAAACACGATCCGGCAGGCGCGTGGTCCTGGCCGCCGAGCACTGGACCGCGTACGTTCCCGCCGCCTCGCGCTGGCCGCTGGAGGTGCATCTCGCACCGCACCGCGACGTCCGTGACCTCACCGAACTGTCCGACGACGAGCGCGACGAACTCGCCCACGTCTATCTCGAACTGCTGCGCCGGGTCGACCGGTTCTTCGACGGCGTCGACGCCGTGCCCTACATCGCCGCGTGGCACCAGGCGCCCGTCGGAGAGGACCGTCCGCTCGGACGCCTGCACCTGCAACTGTTCTCGATGATGCGCTCCCCCGGCCGGATGAAGTACCTGGCGGGATCCGAGTCCGGGATGGGGGCGTGGGTCAACGACACCACCCCCGAGCGCATCGCCGACCGGCTGCGGGAGGTGGCGTCGTGAGTGCGCCGCAGTGGGTCACCCCCGTCGACCCCGACGCGGTCGCAGGTACCGCCGAGGCGTTGTTCCGCAGCACGTTCGGCGGCGCCGCGGACGGCGTCTGGACTGCACCAGGCCGGGTCAACCTCATCGGTGAGCACGTCGACTACGCCGGCGGACTGGTACTGCCGTTCGCCCTCCCCTACGTGACCGTCGTCGCCGTCCGAGTGCGCGACGACGGTATCCTGCACGCCGTGTCCACGCACACCGGCGAGTCCTGGCACGGTCCGCTCGACGACGTCGCCCCGGGCCACCCGGCCGGCTGGGCCGCGTACGTCGCCGGGGTGGTGTGGGCACTACGCCGATCCGGACACCTCACGGCGGGAACCGGTTTCGACGTGGCGGTGCATTCGACGGTCCCCGTCGGCTCCGGGCTGTCGAGTTCGGCCGCGCTCGAGTGCGCGTTCGCGCTCGCCGTCGCCGACCTCGCCGGCCTGCCCACGGACGACTCCGGCCGCCGACAACTGATCACCGCGTCCATCCTCGCGGAGAACGAGATCGCCGGCGCGTCCACCGGCGGCATGGACCAGTCGGTCGCGATGCTCGCCCGCCCCGGCCACGCCCTGCTCCTCGACTGCCGCGGCGGCGCGACCCGGCACGTTCCACTCGACTTCGACGCCGCAGGCGCCCGACTGGTCGTCATCGACACCAACGCGCCGCACCGGCTGGTCGACGGCCAGTACGGCAACCGGCGCGCCACCGTCGAGAAGGCCTGCGCCGACCTCGGCGTCGCCACCCTGCGCGACGTCGCCGACGTCGACGCGGCCGTCGCGGCGCTGAGTTCCCCGGCAGCGCAGCGGGTCCGGCACGTGCTCGGCGAGATCCGTCGCGTCCGGGAGGTCGCCGACCTGCTCGACCGCGGCCGGATCACCGACATCGGCGACGCCCTGAACCGCTCGCACGCCTCGTTGCGCGACGACTACGAGGTCAGCTCCGTCGAACTCGACTCCGCCGTCGAGGCCGCCCTCGAGGCCGGCGCCTGGGGTGCGCGGATGACCGGTGGCGGCTTCGGCGGCTCCGCGATCGCCCTCGTTCCGGCCGACCGGATCGACGCCGTCGTCGAGAACGTCGCCCGACGCGCCGACACCGCCGGCCTGCCGGTCCCCCAGTTCCTGCACGCCGAGCCGTCGGGCTCGGCACACCGACTCTGAGATCCCTTCCACGACCAGGAGAACGCCATGGCACGAGTCACGTACGACGCAGCCACCAAGATGTACCCCGGCTCCGATGTGCCGGCCGTCGATTCGCTGAACCTCGACATCGAGGACGGCGAATTCCTCGTACTCGTCGGCCCCTCCGGGTGCGGCAAGTCGACGTCGCTGCGGATGCTGGCCGGTCTCGAGGACGTCGACTACGGTGCCATCCGCATCGGCGAACGCGACGTCACCGCCCTCGCACCGAAGGAACGGGACATCGCGATGGTGTTCCAGAACTACGCGCTGTACCCCCACATGACGGTCGCGAAGAACATGGGCTTCGCCCTCGAGATCGCCGGCATGGACAAGAGCGAGATCGGCCGCCGCGTCGAGGAGGCCGCGAAGATCCTCGATCTCGGCGACTACCTGAACCGCAAGCCGAAGGCACTCTCCGGTGGGCAGCGCCAGCGTGTCGCGATGGGCCGGGCGATCGTCCGCGACCCGCAGGTGTTCCTCATGGACGAACCGCTGTCGAACCTCGACGCGAAACTGCGGGTGCAGACCCGCACCCAGATCTCGCTGTTGCAGCGCCGGCTGGCCACCACCACCGTGTACGTCACCCACGACCAGGTGGAGGCCATGACCATGGGCGACCGTGTGGCCGTCATGAAAGCCGGCATCCTGCAGCAGTGCGCGAGCCCCAAGACGCTGTACGAGAAGCCGGTCAACAGCTTCGTCGCCGGGTTCATCGGGTCACCGGCCATGAACCTGTTCGAGGTCGACGTCGTGAACAGCGCCGCCCGGATCGGTTCGCTGTCGACGCCGATCGAGCGGTCGGTGCTGGGCGCCCTGGACACCGGCCGGGTCGTCGTCGGTGTCCGCCCGGAGGCGTGGACCTTGTCCGACCAGGGCACCACGGTGAAGGTCGATGTGGTCGAGGAACTCGGCGCGGACGCCTACATCTACGGGCGCATCGTCCGCGACGGCGAACTCGGCGGACACGACATCGTCGCGCGCGTCGGCGACTCCGTCTCCCCGGCCAAGGGCGAGGTGATCCGGCTGGCACCGGACCCGGCTCGCCTGCACTACTTCTCGCCGACGACAGGTGCGCGACTCGGCGACTGAGCGAACCGAGCCCCCACCGCCGAACCGAAGGAACAACAGTGAAACTTCTCGTCACCGGCGGCGCCGGTTACGTCGGCAGCGTCTGCGCCCAGCGGCTGCTCGAGTGCGGCCACACGGTCGTGATCGTCGACGACCTGTCGACCGGCAACGCCGACGCGGTGCCGGCAGGAGCGGAGTTCGTCGAGGAGGACGTCGCGAGCGCAGCCGAACGGGTTCTCGGCGGCGCGGAGTTCGATGGCGTGCTGCATTTCGCCGCCCGCTCCCTCGTCGGCGAGTCGGTGGTGACGCCGGAGACGTACTGGAACGCCAACGTCGTCAAGACCCTGACCCTGCTCGAGGCGATGCGCTCGTCCGGTACCGGCCGGCTGGTGTTCTCCTCCACCGCAGCGACGTACGGCTCTCCGGAGTCCGTGCCGATCACCGAGGAGGCACCGACCCGGCCGACCAACCCGTACGGTGCCACCAAACTGGCGATCGACCACGCGATCACGTCGTACGCGGTCGCGCACGGGCTGGCGGCGTGCAGCCTGCGCTACTTCAACGTCGCGGGCGCGTACGCCGGGCTCGGCGAGAACCGTCTCGTGGAAACACACCTGATCCCGCTGGTGCTGCAGGTCGCTGCCGGGCGACGGGACGAGATCTCGGTGTTCGGCACCGACTGGCCCACCCCGGACGGCACCGCCGTCCGCGACTACATCCACATCCGCGACCTGGCAGAGGCGCATATCCTCGCGCTCGAATCGACCCGGCCCGGAACGCACCGCGTGTACAACCTCGGCACCGGCACCGGGTTCAGTGTGCGGGAGGTGATCTCGTCCTGCGAACGCGTGACGGGCCGAACCATCGCCACCCGGGACGCCCCGCGGCGCGCCGGCGATCCGGCGGTGCTCGTCGCGTCCGGCGCACGTGTGCAGGCCGAACTGGGCTGGCGGCCGAGACACCCGGACCTCGATGAGATCGTGGCCGATGCGTGGACGTATCTGCAGTCGCTGGGCGCGCGGGAACGTTACCGTGGTGCAGTGCGGTCGTGACGAGGCGTGTGGCGCCCCGTGGACCGCGAGAAGGAGGCTGGTGTGGACGTCGCCGATTCCACGAGGCAGGGTCGGATCGTGGAGGTCCTCGTCGAGGCCTTCGCTGATCTGATGGAGGCGGACCCGAGCGCGTTTCGCACGAAGTTCCGGAAGATGGCCGCCGATCCGTTCGCCTTCTACCGGGGCAGCGCGTGCCTCTTCTATGACGATCTGCGTGACTTCGACGATCCGTGGGCGGACGAGCGCACCGGCCGGGTGTGGATTCACGGCGATCTGCATCTGGAGAATTTCGGCACGTACATGAATGCGGAGGGCACCCTCGTCTTCGACGTCAACGATTTCGACGAGGCGTACGTGGGGCCGTTCAGCTGGGATCTTCGTCGGTTCGTCGCGAGTCTCGCACTGATGGGCTGGCAGAAGGCCCTCCCCGAGAGCGATGTCCGGGCACTCGCCGACACGTACCTGCGCAGCTATGTCGAGCACGTCCTGCACTACGTGCAGCGGGAAGCGGACGAGGCGTACGCGCTGCGCCTGGACAATTCGCGCGGCGCCATCCAGGACCTGCTGCTGAGCGCGCGCCTCGCCACCCGGGTGGACCTGCTCGAGTCCGTCACGGTGATCGAGGACTACGACCGGCGTTTCCGGCGGGGCCGCGGTGTCCGCGAACTCGACGAGAAGGAACGCACGACCGTGTGCGAGGCGCTGGACACGTACATCGAGAGGGTGCCCCGCAGCAAGCGATCCGCGCGACCGGTGTTCTACCGGATCAAGGACGTGGTCGGGCGGAAGGGTTTCGGGATCGGCAGCGCCGGCCTCCCGGCGTACAACGTGCTCATCGAAGGGGCGACCCAGGCGCTCGAGAACGACATCGTGCTCTCCCTCAAGCAGGGCAATGTCGCCGCACCGAGCCGCATCGTCGACGAACCCCGGGTCCGCGACTACTTCGAGCACGAAGGCCACCGCACAGTGGTGAGTCAGCGCGCGTTACAGGTCCACACTGATCCGCTGCTCGGCTACACGGAGATCGGCGACACCGGTTTCGTGGTCGCCGAACTCTCCCCGTACGAACTGGACCTCGACTGGTCGGATCTCACCGAACCGGAGGAAATCGCGCCGGTGCTCGAGGACCTCGGCCGGGCGACGGCGAAGGTGCATTGCGTCTCCGACGAGGACAGCGACCAGACCCTGGTCACGTTCCAGACCGAGGACGCCATCCAGAACGTCGTCGACGGCAGGCTGGACGAGTTCGTCGGCGAGATCATCGACTTCGGCATCGCGTACGCCGAGGTGAGCCGCAAGGATCACCAGCTGTTCGTGAACGCCTTCCGGGAGGGCGAGATCGCGGGCGTCTCCGCGACGTAGCCGAACTACAGACGGACGGTGTTCAGTTCCTCCAGAACACCTTCCGCGCTGCGGGCCGCGACGGTGCAGGCCCTCGCGGTGAACTGGTCGAGCAACGGGTGGCGCGCCCGTTCGCGCCACTTCCGGACCGCGGCGAGGGCCCGCATCCGCTGCAACTCCACGGAGTCGTCGCCGTCGGTGCCCAATCGTTCGGCGATCTGGATCCCGAATCCGCCGATCAGGCGTTGCAACTCGGCCACGTCGTCGGCGGGCAACCCCACGTCGGTGGACCGCAGCCGCCCGAGCAGCCGCAGTTCCTGGAAACCGTGCACGTCGGAGAGCAGCCGTTCGGCCGACATCAGGATCTCACCCGCACCCGGCACCGGATGCGCCGTGAGCACCCGCTTGAGTGCCACGAGTGCCGAATGGGTCTTCAACTGATCGGCCCGCTGCCCGAACTGGATGTCGATCACCTGACGCAATTCGTCGAGGCCGCTGCGTTCCACCAGTTCCGCCGCCAGCGTCGGCGAGTCCTTGGTGCCCAACCGGATCAGGGTCACCGCCATCCGGATCCCGAAGAGCCCGAAGCGGTCTGCCAACTGAGCCCGCATCCGGGCGTCCACGGGAAGCGGACTGTCCTCACGCGCGAACCGGTCGGCCGACAGCATCGCCAGGTTCAGATCGTCCACCGGAACCTCGGCCAGATGCTGGAACGCGGTGAACTCCGCCTGACGCATCGTGCGCGCGCCGAGCGCCAGCAGACCCGCGACGGGGACGACGGCCTGACACAGCCCGGTGCGCTCGAGCTCGCCCGCGAACCGGGACGCCACCTCCTTCGCGGACATCATGGCGTCCAGGCGTCCCGCCCCCACCTCGTCGGCCCGCGACACGACACCGACCACCCCGAGCGGTCCCGATTCGTCGCCCACGTGGTCGCCAATCTGACCGAGGAACTGGACGTCGGTCGCGTTGAGCGTGCGCAGCAGGTAGACCACGGCGTCGGCGCCGGACGCCTCGTTGTCGGGTGTGAGCATCTCGAGGGTGCGGGCCGAGACGTCACGCGACAGCGAGGACGTGCCCGGGGTGTCGATGATCGTCGTGTGAGCCAGGGCGGACGACGGCCACTCCACGTCGAGGCGGTCCACCCGGTCGGCGGTGAGGTGGCCGAGGTCGAACGTGAGATGTCCGTCCCGGCGCAGCACCGGGACGTTGGCGGAACGCTGGGCGCCGCTACCGTTGTCCGGCTGGTACCAGGCCGTCACGGTGGGCGTCGACCCGCTCCGATACCAGGTGACGACGCGGGTGCACTCGGTCGCGTCGGTGGGCGCGATATCCTGCCCCACCAGGGAATTGAGCAGAGTGGACTTGCCTGCCTTCAGCGAACCGGCCAGGGCCACGCGTAGCGGTTGTTCCAGTCGCCGGGCACATTCGGTCAGCTGATCCCGAATCTCGGGTCTGCCCGCGTACAGCTGCCGGGCGGACGCGATGAGTGCCCGGGCTTCGTGAAGTGGAGCGGCCGTCATGCCGTGACCGCTCCCGCGTCGCCTGCGACGAGTTGCGCGGCTTGCTGTTTCAGTTCGGATGCGACGTGGAGATCCTTTTCGAGCTGCGCGATCCGGCGGGTCCGTTCGGTGGACTCGAGGTTCGCCGCCTCCTGCGCGCCGCGCAGCGAGTCGTTGATCGACCGCAGCGCCTGCTCGGCGATCGCGCTGAAATGATCGCGCAGCAACCGCTGGATCGACCGGAGCCGATCCTTCGACTCCTTGCCCACCTGGAAGCTGGCGTCGTCGGCGAACCGGCGGATCGCGGCCTTCGCCTCCGCACGCCGCTTCAGGATCCGGCTCTCCTTGTCTTCCCGGTACGCCTTCGTGCCGAGGAGGACTCCGGCGCCGATCGAGATCGGATTGACCAGGGCCATCCCCATCATCGTGGTGATCAGACCGAACATGAGGACGCCGCCGTACGATCCGCGCATCCCGACGAGAACCTTCTGCGTGATGCCGATGCGTCCGGCCTCGAGGTCCGCGAGCGAGGCCACCGGTTCGAGAACACCGTCGACGTTCGCGACGTCCAGGTGCGGCAGTTCGACGGCACCCGTCTCGGCGAAGTGCTGCGCCACCACCTCGGCCAGCCACAGCGCGCGGTCGTGGGCCCAGACGAAGTTGTCGCCGATCGCGGTGGCGAATTCCTGCTCGAGCCACTGACCCAGCGCGTCCCAGTCCTTGCCGGGGTCGCCCTCGTCTACGGTCTCCTCTGCCTCGCGGGTGACGCGGCGCAACCGGTCCCGGAGGTCGTGGTCGATGTCCGCGGCCAGGTCGGCTATACCGTCGCCGAGCGTCTGCTGCCACAGCGACGTCTTCTTGTGCAGCTCCTCGGCGGCGGCCTTCGCCTTCTGCAGTTCGGCGACCGCGGCCACGCCCTTCGCCGGATCACGCAGGGCGGCAAGCTCACTGCCGATCCCCAGGGTGAGATGCTCGGCCGCGGAGGACACGTCCAGCGACACGGCCCGCCGTGTGTTCGCCTCCGCCCGCGCCACCACCCGTTCGCGCAGGAACGCGTACAGGTCGACGAAACCGGATTCGGTGTTGAGTTCCTCGTCCTGCAGTCGCAGCGCGTGCGACCGCAGCACCGAGGAGATCGGGATCAGGGGAACGTCGAGACCGGCGCGCGCGAGGTGCCCGCGGTCGGCCTCGACGATCTCGCGCCAGTGCCGGTACAGGTCCGTCTTGCTGATCAGGCACGCCACCGACGGGCACAGGCTCGTGACCTGACGGATGAAACCGAGCTCCGGTTCGGTGAATTCCTGGCTGGCGTCGGAGAGAACGAACACGGCGTCCGACGCCGGAATCAGCCCGAGTGTGCTCGCGGCGTGCGGGTTGCCGGCGCCGCCCACGCCGGGTGTGTCGACCAGGACCAGACCGTCCGCGAGCAGCGGACTCGGGACGTTGACCTCCACCCGCAGCACCTCCCGGCCTTCGGCGCGGGGCGAGGCCGGCGTGATGCCGTTCAGCTCGTCGAGCGGAAGAGGAACCCGGATCGGGTCGGCGCCCGGATCGGCGAGGAGCAGTTCCGCCGACGCCGTCTCGGCGTTCTGGACGACGGTCGGGATCGCGGTGGTCTCGTCGTCACCCACCGAGCACACGGTGAGGTTGAGAAGGGAGTTCACGAACTGGCTCTTGCCCTGCTTGAGCGGTCCGACCACCACGATCCGCATCCGCGGGTCCTGCACCCGGGTCCGGGCCGAGTCCAGGCGCTGCGCCAGATCGCCGCGACCGAACCTCTTCGCCACGTCCAGGGCCTGCTCGAGCAACGCCGTCATCGACTGGGACCCGGCTGGACTCTTCTTGGCGGCTGCACTGTCCATGAGCTTCGTTGACCCGCAATTCTTCCGACCTCTGCGCGGACACCTGTTCGGTGCGCCGACACCCGACTGTGTGAAACAGCCCCGCACGCATAACGCGTCCGGGGCTGATTTCGTTACATCGTACGGCGGTTCCGGCCGCCCCGTCTGGGGGATGCCGGAACCGCCGTCTCATCACGGCTCGAGGTGATCGACCACGTCCGTGACGTCGTGCGTCGTGGCCACCGAGGAGTCGGTGTCGCCGAACAGCGAGCCGTCGGTGTCCGCGTGCAGGCCCGAGTCGGCGCCGAACGCGTTGTCCGCGTCGATCGACGACCAGGTGTCGGCTCCGGTGTCGACGGCACCGCCCAGGGTGGATCCGAGGCCGCCTGCGATCGAACCGGTGGTGTCGGCCACGACCCCGCCGACCGCACCGAGGTCGGCCGAACCGTCCGTGGTCGCGTCCGCGTCGGCGGAACCGCCTGCCGACGCTCCACCCTCGACCGAACCGCCGGCGGACGCTCCACCGTCGACCGCTCCGCCCACTGCGGCTCCACCGTCGACCGCTCCGCCGACCGCACCGTCGAGTGCGCCTCCGACCGAGGTGCCGAGCGATCCGAGGCCACCGACGCCACCGGACAATCCGGCGCCGAGACCGGCGACCGCGTCGGTGGTGGCGTCCAGGCCACCGGTCAGACCGGCAGTGGCGTCGACCGCGCTGTCCAGGCCGCCTTCGACTCCACCGGCCACGTCGCCGCCGATTCCGGCCGCGGCATCCACGGTGCCGCCGAGGCTTCCGCCGACATTCGCAGCCGTGTCCAGAGCGCCACCGACGGTGCCGCCCAGGTTGGCCGCCGTGTCCAGGACGCCACCGAGATTCGCGTCCACGTTCGCACCGGCGTCGGCGACCGCGCCGACCGAGGCGCCGGCCTCACCCACCGCGTCGACGGCACCGCCGACGCTGCCGGTCAGTGCCGAGCCGAGGCCCGCACCGGTTTCGAAGATTCCACCCAGACCACCGGTGAGGCCGCTGGTCAGACCGGCGCCCAGGCCACCCGCCGTGTCCAGTCCGCCGACCAGGTTGGTTCCGAGGCTGCCGCCCAGGTCCGCTCCGGCGTCGGCAACCGCACCGACACCCGCCGCGACACCGGCACCGATGCCGGCCGCGGCGTCCGCGCCGCCCGCGACGCCGCCACCGACCGCGCCGCCCACGTTGCCCGTGACGTCACTGCCCACGTCGAGCAGTCCGCCGAGTGCGCCGTCGATGCCGCCCGTCAGGCCACCCGCGAGATCGGTGCCCGCGTCGAGCGCACCGTCCAGGGCGCCGCCCACGCCGGCTGCGGCGCCGAGTCCGAGGTCGGCGTCCAGAGCGGAGTCGAGATCGAGTCCGCCACCGGCCTCCAGCACCGTCTCCAGTGCGGAACCGAGGGTCGCGCTGAGGTCACCGTCGGCTCCGAGGACGCCGCCGAGAGCGGTGCCCAGCGTGCTGCCGATGCTTCCCTCCGCGCCGAGAACGCTGTCGAGGTCGAGGGCGCCGCCGGTCTCCAGCGCACCGCCGAGCACTCCGCCCAGGGCCGCGCCGAGGTCTGCGCCCGCACCGCCACCGACGCCGAACGCACCGCCGAGCAGCCCGCCCAGGTCGGTCACGCCGCCGAGGTCGACTCCGCCGTCCGCGCCGAGCACGGCATCCAGCGCCGCACCGAGACCGGCGGTGGCGTCACCGTCGACTCCGAGCACCCCGCCGAGCGCGCCGCTGATGGTGGTGCCCAGGTCGGCGCCGGTGTCGAGGACACCGCCCAGCCCGAGGCCGCTCTCCAGGGCGCCGCCCAGGACCGTGCCCAGATTCGCGCCTGCCTCGCCGCCCAGCCCGAGGGCTCCGCTCAGCGCCGTCGTCAGCTCCGACGTCAGTTCTCCGCCGAGACCGAGGTCGGCGCCCAGTCCGCCGTCCAGCAGACCGCCCAGGTCGATGTCCGTCACGCCGCCTGCGCCGAGCACGGCGTCGAGGGTGCTGCCCAGTTCCGCGGCCAGGCCGCCGTCCAGGCCGAGGGCTCCGCCCAGGACCGTGCCGAGTGCGGCGTCCAATCCCAGTCCGCTGTCGAGTGCGCCGGACAGGGCGCCGCCGAGGCCACCCTCCAGATCGAGGGCGCCGCCGAGCAGACCACCCAGGGCTCCACCGAGATCGCCGCTGACGTCACCGCCCGCGCCGAGGACGCCACCGAGGATGCCGCTCAGCGCGCCACCGAGGTCGCCGTCGGCACCGAGAACGGCGCCGAGGTCGAGGCCGCCACCGGCACCGAGAACGGCGTCCAGCGCGGTACCCAGACCGGCCGTGAGGTCGCCGCCTACTCCGAGTTCACCGCCGAGCAGTCCGCTCAGCGCACCGCCGAGGCTGCCGCCCGCACCGAGGATCGCGTCGAGGTCCAGTCCGCCGCCCAGGTCCGCGATCGAACCGAGGGTCGCGCCGAGTGCGCCACCGAGGTCTGCGCTGAGGTCACCGCCCGCACCGAGGACGCCACCGAGAGCGCCACCGAGGATTCCGCCGAGGTCGGTGCCGAGGACTCCGCCGAGCGAGCCGGCAACGTCACCGAGCAGTTCACCGCCGAGCAAGCCTTCGAGGGCGGCGCCCAGTCCGCCACCGGCGCCGATCGCCGCGTCGAGGGCACCGCCCAGCGCGCCGCCGAGACCGGCGTCGACTCCGAGCACGCCGCCGAGGGTCGTTCCGAGCACGCCACCGAGGTCGAGGCCGCCACCGAGTCCGGCGAGGATGTCACCGTCCAGGCTGCCGCCGAGGTCGACGACGCTTCCGAGGGCGGCACCGAGAGCCGCACCCAGCTCGGCGCCCAGGTCGCCGCCGATCGACAGTGCGGGGGCGAGGATCCCGGTGAGACCACCGGCCACGTCGACCACCGGCAGGGCCGTGATCGCCGCGGTGAGGGTGGTGGCAAGCTGTGCGGTCAGGTCGGCGCCCAGTCCGAGGGCACCTCCGAGGGCTCCGCTGATCGCGGCGCCGATGTCGAGGGCACTACCGAGGTCGAGACCACCGGTGAGGGAGAGTGCTGCGTCGAGGGCCGCACCCAGCGCGGCGCCGAGCTGCGCACCGATCTCGCCGCCGATCTCCAGGGCCGCGCCGAGTGCTGCGCTCAGGCCGGCGGCCAGTTCCGCGGCGAAGTCGAAGTCGCCGCCCAGGCCGGCACCGAGACCGAGGCCTGCGCCGGCACCGAGACCGACCGCACCGCCGAGACCGCCGCCGAGACCGAGGCCGGCGCCCAGGCCGCCACCGACACCTGCGCCGATACCGCCCGCGACGTCACCGGCGACGTCGGCACCGGCGTTGACGATCGCGGCCAGGTCGGCCCCGCCGCCTGCGAACAGTCCCGACTCCGCGACCAGGGGAGCGACGGACACGATGTCCGCGTGGCTCACGCCCTGCAGGCCGGCGGCGCACAGCGCCTCGGTCGGGTTTGCGCAGTAGGCAGCCGCAGCCTGCTCGTCGCGAAGAAGGCCGAGGATGAAGTCGAGGACGGCGTTGGTAGCCATGGCAGCTCTCCTGTAGTCGAGGTTCGGGGAGTTCGGGTGGCCACCACAACTGCTGTGACGGCGAGTGAAATACACGTTATGGATCGGCGGGCCCCTTCCCAACGGGGCGGCGCCCCCTACTCGGGGACCCCGGTATCGGGGATCTCCCATCGGGGGCCGGGTCCTCCCCGTTAGGGGATAGGGGGCCATTAGGGGATCGGCCCCGTAACTGCCGTCGACCAGCGGCGTCGCGTAACGAAACGGCCGCCATCCGCGACAATTCGAGTGACCACGACGGCATCGGCCGTTACATACGACGGCGGCACCGTCCGCCTGACGCAGGCGGCGTGACGCCCGCCCGGACCACAGGAGTGGAACATGGCTGCAGCGCTCGGCATCGGTGTCGGATCGGTCAATACGGTGGCCGCCGTCGACACGGACGGGGCGAGCGTGACGGATGCCGCCGACCTCACCGTCCTGTCCCGCGCAAGTGTTCTCCACCTCTCCCCCGACCGCGCACCCGTCCTCGGCGACGACACGAGCGAACCGGACGCGGTAACGGTGTCCGACTTCGCGAACCGGGTGGGCGACCCGGTCGGGATCCTCACCGACGACGGTTCGACCTACTCCGGTGAAGACCTGGTGGCTACCGCCGTGAGCTGCATCGTGCACCAGGCCGCGTCGGGTCGGCACGGCCTCCCGACCACCGTCGTCGCCCACCCGACCGTCTGGCCGCCGTACACCGTCGGTGTCCTCGCCGACGCGCTCGAGCAGGCCGGCGTCACGGGTGCCACCCTGGTGTCGGAGGCGCAGGCGGTGATGACGTGGCTCGAACGGACCCGCGGCACCCTCGGCGACGCGTTGACCGTCATCTACGACCTCGGCGGCACCTCGCTCGACATCACCCTCTTCCGTTCGGACGCACACGGCACGGAGACCGGCGTCCTCGGCAAGCCGGTGCGGTCCGAGGACTTCGGTGGCGCCCACTTCGACCACGCCACCATGCAGTACGTCCTCGGCAACGTCGCCGAGGAGTTCGGCGACATCGACCCGTTCGCCCCCGACACGGTCGCCGCCCTGACCCGGCTGCGGACCCGCTGCACCGCGGCGAAGGAGGCCCTGTCGTCCGACACCGAGGCCACCATCGGCATCGAGCTGCCCGGCATCTCCACCGACGTGCGACTCGTCCGCTCGGAACTCGAAGACCTCATCCGCGAGTCCCTGCAGGAATCGGTGACGCTGGTGCGCGAGAGCATCCACGCCGCCGGCCTCGAATCCAGCGACGTCACCCAGGTGATGCTCACCGGCGGCAGCGCCGCGATCCCGCTGGTCGCCGAACTGCTGTCGGCGGAACTGCGTGTTCCCGTCGTCGCGGCCGAACGTCCGGGCCATACCGCGGCCCTGGGCGCCGCCCTGCTCGCCGCCGACGACGATGCGGGACGCGCCGCCGCCCCGACCGTCGCGCGGATGCCGGTCGTCGTGCCCACCGCGGCACCGGTGACGGCAGCGCCCGCCGCCGCGCCGACCGTCGAGCCGGACGCCGAGACCGTCGTCCTCGCCGCCCGCACCCCCGCACCGACCCTCACCGAGCCCGCCGCCACCGGCATGTCGCGGAAGAAGAAGGCCGGGATCATCACCGCCTCCGCCGCGGCCATCGCCCTGCTCGCCGCGGGTGGGCTGTCGCTCGGCACCGCCCTCGACATCGCACCGTCGTCCGGCTCGGGTTCCACCACCTCGCAGTCGTCGAGCACGTCGGCGGGCGCGGCATCCACGTCCGGTGTTCCTGCCGAGGCCGCCGCGACGGGCGCCACCACTCCCGGCACCGAGGCGGCGGGCATCGCCGCCGCGACCGGTGTCCCCGGCACCGCCGCCGGCGTCGCCACCCCGGTCGCCGCACCCGGCACCGTCCCACCCGGCACCGTGGCACCGGCCGCGGCCGCACCGGTTGCCGCAGCTCCCGGTACTGCACCGGCTCCCGCGGCCGAAGCACCCGCACCTGCCCCTGCTCCCGCCCCGGCCCCCGCTCCGGCCCCGAGCGTTCCCCAGACCGACGGCGGCGCCGCGATCGCCAACACCATCGTCGGCGGAGCCGGCGCGGTGGGTGACACCGTCAACGGAGTGGGCGACACGGTCGGCGGCGTCGTCGGCGGAGTCACCGGCCTGGTGCCCGGCGTCCTCGGCAACGGCGGATAGGGCGCCGGTGTCCACGCTGCCCTCACCGCTTCCTCCCACGGAACTCGCGGAGCTCGACGGCCCCCAACTGTCCGCTCTCGCACTGGTTCTGCTCGGCAGCGACCTCGACGAGATCGTGGTCGCCCGAGTACTCGACATCGAACCCGCTAGTGCCCGTGCCGCCGTGGACGCGCTCCGCGCGGACGGCTGGGTCGACGAACGGGACACGCTGGTTCACGCGGACCGCACGCATCTCACGACGACGCTCGGCGAGAACCGGCTGAACACGCTCGCTCGCCGCCTGCTCACCCATCACGTCGACAGCGGAACGCTCACGCTGCCCGTCGCCCGCGCAGTCGCCGCGACCGGCATACCGAGTGACGAACTGAGCCGATTCCTCTGCGCCCAGGCCGAACTCGCCGAGCCGGCCACCGCCGTCGCACTGTATGCCGAAGCCGGCCGGGCCGGCAGGCTCGGCGACACCGCCGTCGTCGCATACGCCGAGGCCTGCGCCCTGAACGGCGACCTCGACACCGCGGTCGGGCTGGCCGATTCGGTCCTCGAACGGTCCGGCACCGTCGACGATGCGGAACTCGCTGCGGCGGTCAGGATTTCGGCCGCCGGCGCCGCGTTCTGCGGCATGATCGATCGCAGCGCCGAACTGTACGCCTGGCTCGGCGCGGACCGGGCCGGCGCCGACGCCTCCCTCGCCGCCTCCGTCCTGGTGGTCGCGGGGCGACTCGACGACGCCGAAGCCCTCCTCTCGACGAGCGCGGGCGCACCCCCCACCGCCGCCACCGCCGGCGCCGCACTCGTCGCGACCGGACTCGTCCAGTCGGTGACCGCGTCCGCAAACGCGGCACTGAACTCGCTGACGCGTGCGCTGTCCCTGCCCGGTCGCGCGTCCCGGCCACGGGTGCTGCCCGACTCCCCCGCCGCGATCACCGCCCTCGCCGCGCTCCACTGCGGCGAACTCGCCCACGCGGACGCCGTCCTCGCCCGGGCACGGGAAGCCGAACAGCCCGGCAGTGTCACCGCGAACCGGCATCAGCTGCTCACCGCCTGGACGTCCATGGTCCGCGGCG
This sequence comes from Rhodococcus sp. 21391, assembly GCF_016772255.1. NCBI lineage: Bacteria > Bacillati > Actinomycetota > Actinomycetes > Mycobacteriales > Nocardiaceae > Rhodococcus > Rhodococcus sp. 21391. The sequence continues at coordinate 4,818,001 of NZ_CP063781.1, forward strand.
ACCTCGCCGCGGCGCAGTCCCGGCTCGACGGCCTCGACGCCGCGTCGATGCGGCAACGTGACCTGCTGTTCGTCCACGGTCTGCGGGTCGGGCTGGCCCGGCGCACCGGCGACAATGCGGCACTGCTCCAGGCCTGGGCGGGCGCGCAGGGGGTGCTCGCCGAGTACTCGGTGGACCTGCTGAGCCTGCTGCCGCTCGGCGAACTGTGGCTGACGTCGATCCGGGTCGGCGAACCCGCGCGGATCACCCACCTCGTCGAGGACGCGCAGTCGTTGCTGCGGACGCTCGGCGAGCCGGCGATGTGGGGATCGGCGCTGCACTGGTACGGCGTGCAGGCCTCGATCCTCGCCGAATGCCCCGCAGACCTGATGCCCCACGCCCGCGCGCTCGGCGAGGCCGCCAAGGTCAGCACGTACGCGTCCGGGCTCGCCACCGCCGGTCGCGCCTGGCTGCGTGTGCTGCAGGGCGACATCGACGCCGCATCCGTCGAGGACGCGGCCCGCACCCTCGACCGGATCGGCCTGCCGTGGGACGGTGCGCGCCTCGCGGGTGAAGCCGCGCTGCGTGCGTCCGACACGCGGGTCGCGACCACTCTGCTCCAGGTCGCGAGGGCCCTGCGACAGCCGACGTCCGCGGGCAACGGCACCGACTCCGCGGTCGTGTCGAGTCCGAGCACGCCGGGATCGCTCACCGACCGTGAGGCCGAGGTGGCCGAATTGCTCGTCCAGGGGCTGACGTACCGGGAGATCGGATCACGCCTCTACATCTCCGCCAAGACGATCGAGCACCATGTGGCCCGGATCCGGCGGCGGCTGGGCGCCGGGTCGCGGTCGGAGCTGCTGTCGATGCTGCGTGCGATGGGCCACGGGTATTCCGCCGACTCCTGACCCGTGAGTACTTATTAACCGCGGGTGGTTGATAAGTACTCACGGGCGCCGAAGGCGCAGCAGCGCCCCGTGTAACCATTCGACTGCGACAGGCGACACACTGTGCATGGTGCGATGACGCACTCCCTCGAACCGTGCCAGTAAGGATCTTTCATGACCACCGGAGTCGGACTCACCGTCGGCGATTCGGATTCCACAGCGGTGGTGACCGCTTCCGGAACCGATGTGAGGACGATCGAACACCCGTCCGTCCTGTTCACGGCCCCGGACGGCACGGTTCAGCTCGGCGACCCCGGCACGGAATCGACCGGCGCCGTCCGCGACTTCCTCGCCCGCGTCGGTGAGCCCGCGGGAATCGAGTACGCGGGTTCGCTGACCCGCGCCGAGGACCTCGTCGCGACGGCGATGTTCTGCCTGTTCCGGGAGGCCGCAGACGGACTGTCGGGGACGGTGAAGGTCACCGCGACCCATCCGTCGGACTGGGCACCGGAGATCGTCACGAAGCTGCGCGAATCCCTCGACTACATGGGTCTGGGCGAGGCGACTCTCATCCCGGAGTCGGTGGCGCTCGCCGCTTCACCGGAATCCCCGGCCCACGGCGCGGCACTGCTGGCGGCCGGGCTGGCACTGACCGACGAGGACACGAGCGCCGACACCGAGTCGATTCCGGTCGTCGAGGCCCCGATGCACACCGCGTACTCCGCCGTGACGGCGGTGCCCGCAGCCGCGGCCACTGCCGCCGACGCGTATCCGCCCGCCGAGACCGAGGCGTCCGCTCCCGCGAGTACACCGACGCCACCCGCCAAGCGCACGAACCGTCGGCCCCTGATCATCGCCGGTGTCGCCGCGGCAGCACTGGTGGTGGCAGGTGGCGCGCTCGCGTTCGCGCTCACCGGCAACGGCAGCACCGCGGTCCCGACGATCCAGGACGCCCAGACCGCGTCGGTGACGACGTCCAGCGCACGACCCACGCAGGCTCCACCCGCGGTCTTCCCGACGGCGAGCACGCAGGAGGTGGCCGTGACGACGGAGGTTGAAGCCTCGGTCCCGGTCGCTCCCCCGCCTGCACCGGTGGAGACGACACCCGTGTTCGTGCCGCCGCTTCCGCCCTCGACGACGCCGGTCATCACCCTCCCCTCGATCACCACGGTCCCGCAGACCACTACGACCACGACCGCCGCGACGACCACGACGACGCCGCCGGAGACGACCACCACCACGACAACAACAACCACGACGACGATGAAGGAACCCGCGGCCGCGATCACCACCACGACCACGCCTGCGAAGCCCGCTGCGAAAAGTCCAGGTCAGTGAGGCTTCGGTCACACCTCCCCGACGGGCCGACCCGTCCGTAGCTTAAGGTGGGGCGCTGATACCCACCCCAGAAGGAATCCTCAGTGAACGGATTCCGTGCAGAAGGGATTTCATGCGTAACGTGCTGGCGCACCGCGCCGCTGTTGTAGGCGCCTCGGCAATGCTTCTTCTCTTTCCGTTTTCCACTGCCGCCCAGGCCGACCCTGTTACGCAGCCCGACACCACTCAGCTGAGCGCCGACAAGTTGCCGGCCGAACTCGTCGAGGCCATCACCCGCGACCTGAAGATCAGCCCGCAGGAGTACCTCGACCGCGCCGCCAAGGCACAGGAGCTGGGCAGTTACGCCGAGGACTTCCGGGAGCAGCATCCCGACGACTTCGCCGGGGCCTGGATCGGCCTCGACGGTCAGCCCGTCGTCGCGGTCACCACGGACGAGGCCGCCGACGCCGCAGCCAAGGCCGGGTACGACACCCGCATTGCGCCCGTGTCCGCGAACGGCCTGGAGAAGACCCTCTCCGACGTGAACGGCTGGATCGCGGGACTGCCGAAGGACGTGGCTTCCCAGGTCAACTCCGCGTCGATCGACGTCCTCGAGAACCGCGTCGTCATCGACGTCGTCAACAGCCCCATCGGCCAGGCGCTGAACCTGCCGACGCTGCTCGCCAACGTCAAGGTCATGCTGAGCCCCGGCGGCGGCGGTCCGGTGGAGCGGGGCCCCCTCGCCGGTGACACCTACATCACCACCGCGGGTGAGCTGCCGAAGACGCCGATCTCGGAGATCTCCGTCTGCTCGCTGGGCTTCAACGCCGTGGACGACAGCGGCCAGGCCGTGAACATCAGCGCCGGACACTGCAACCCCGCCGAGGGTCAGCCGTCGCCGGTGTTCCTCCCCAACCACCAGAACGTCGACGACAGCCAGCAGATCGGCGCGTTCTCGAAGTCGTCGGTGGGCAACCCGGCCGACAAGCTGGACTACTCGGTGATCAAGCTCAACGAGGCAGGCGTCAAGGCCGGTCTGGACCGTCCCGCGGTTCGCGGCGCGAACGGCACCACGCTGGAGATCACCGGCACCGCCCGGCCCGTCGTCGGCGCCCCGATCTGCAAGTCGGGTCAGACGTCGTCGTTCACGTGTGGCGTGGTGGCGGCCGATCACGTCGAGACGCAGCTGTTCGTCGCCGACGGTTCGAGCCGCGTGGTCAACGGTTTCGCCGGCACGGCCTGCACCCTCGCGGGTGACAGCGGCGGCGCCATCGTCACCGGAACCCTCGCGCTGGGTATCACCAGTGGTTCCAACGCCAGTGGCGCCCCCAACTGCACGGAGGCGAACCTGGTGCTGGCACCGGAGGGTGGCACCGCCAGCCTGGGCATCCCGGTCGCGGACATCGTGGACACGATCGGATCCGGGATGCGCGTGCGCACCATCTCCGACTAGTTCTCCACCGCTCCACCCGGTGCCCGGTGTCCGTTGCTCTCGGACACCGGGCACCGGGTGCATTCAGGGGTGGTGTCCGCTTTGTCCTGCTGCGCCGTCCACCGAGAGTGTTACAGGTGGGAATAGACGGGGCGAACCCATATAGTCGACTCCGACTGTGTACGGCCTTACCTGTCGGGGGGTCGTATTCGTATGCGCCCGCGAGGCAACTGCGAACAAACAAACATCAGAAAGGCCCCCATGCGAAGCTCCATCGCACGTCGTGCCGCCGTGTTCGGCTCCGCCGCGCTGCTGCTCCTCGGTCCGGTCGCCGCCTCCGCTCAGGCCGATCCGGTCGAGCCCGGAGTGTCCGACCAGGCCGCCAAGCTTCCCGCGGAACTGATCGACGCTATCCAGCGTGATCTGTCGCTGAGCCCGGACCAGTACCTGGAGCACTCCGAGCTGGGCCAGAAGCTGGCCGAGTTCGCGAAGATCGCCCGCATCCAGTTCCCGGATGCGTTCGCCGGAACGTGGCTCGACAATGCCGGCACCCCGATCGTCGGGCTCGCCGACGGTGCGGACAAGGACGCCGCCGTCGCCGCGGCCGAGAAGGCCGGCTTCCAGGTGAAGAATGTGGCCCAGAGCGAGAGCAGCCTGCAGGCTCAGGTGAAGTCGCTCGACGGGTGGCTGGACACCCAGCCGCCTGCCGTCGCGGATCTCGTTCGCGGCGTGGCAATCGACATCGTGAACAACGATCTCGTGCTCCGTGCGGACAACGTGGGCGGGTTGCAGCTTCCGGACTTCCTGAAGGGCGCACGCGTCGTGCAGTCGCCTGCCACGGCCGCTCCGCTGCCGTCCACCGACCTCACCCCCATCGCCGAACCGCTCCCCGCCGACGCCCTGCTGGGCGGCGACGCGTACGGCTCGCTCGGCGGCGGAGTCGGACTGCGCTGCTCGCTCGGTTTCAACGGCACCGACAGCTCGGGCGGTCCGGTGAACATCACGGCAGGACACTGCGACCCCAACCGGGACGCTGCCGGCACCTCGGAGGCATCGGAGGCGTTCGCCCTGGTCCCGGGTGGCACCGGTCCGAGGATCGGCACCTTCGCCAAGACCAGCCTGGACATCCACGACTACTCGATCATCCGGGCCGACGACAGCGCCGCACACCGGTTCGAGAACAACGGCGTCCGGGTTCCCGGCGCAGCGCCGGTCGCCATCACGGGTACAGCCGACCCGATTGTCGGCGCCCCGGTGTGCAAGTCGGGTCTGACCACCGGTTTCACGTGCGGTGTCGTCACGTCCGTCGCGCAGACCGTCTCGGTCGGTGAACGCACGCTGGCCGACAGCTTCTCGACGAGCATGTGCGCCCTGCAGGGCGACAGCGGCGGCACGATCGTGACCGGCACGCTGGCACTCGGAATTTCGAGCGCCTCCAATGTCGGGCAGTACCCGATCTGCCAGGTCGCGGACGTCGTCACGTTCGTCCTCGGCGAGAGCCCCGAGTTGTTCGCCACCCCGATCAACGAGGTGCTGGCCGAGAACCCGGGTCTGCGCGTGCGCACCTCGTAAGCGCACTCCGCCGACGACCTGTGGCCCGCCTCCGTCGAGAAGGAGGCGGGCCGTTGTCGTCGGTTACGAAGTCAGCCCGCGTAGGGCCGGACCGCGGCGTGTGCAGCGCGTACTGGCGGATGCGTTCGCGCGACTGGACACCGCCGGACTTCTCCGCATCGACGACCCACGCAGGGCCGCATTCCATTCGCCCTCCTGGTGGAGGCGGAAATCTCCGAGCGCACCTTTCACAGGGCGGTTGCCCTCGGCGACGACGAGGTGTCGGCGATCGTCACCGACGGGGTCGAAGCCTGCCTCGACGGCTACCGGTCGCGCGGGACCTGATCAGGACGTCGGGTCAGGTGCGGGCGGCACGAAGGGCGTGTTGATGGTGAGTAGGTACTGGATTCCGAGAATCACCAGTGCGGCGCCGCCCACGAAGATGGTCCCGGCCAGTCCGCCGGCGGCGAATCCCGCCATCAGACCACCGAGGCACCCGACCGGGGTGCCGATCACGATCACGGCGAGCAGCCCGCAGCCGACCGCGAGACCCACGACTCCGAAGATCACACCGAAGATCAGGCCGCCGATCAGTGTCGCGTAGCCGAGATAGCTGTTGAAGTCGGCCAGCGCGACGTCGTCCCGCTCGTCCTGGGTGTCGAACCCCTCCTGCGCCACCGACTTCAGTGACGATGCGACGTCCGCGGGTACGTGCGGGGTGAGCGTCACCGTGCGTCCCGGCGAGGTCGGCGTCGATCGGATGGACGGCATCCCCCAGCCGGATCGTGAGAGGAAGTGCGGCAACCACCTTGCCGCCGTCGTCCACCACCTCGATCGCGTCGCGGGTGTCGGTGATCCGGAAGGCACCGGCGTCGATCGACGTGACCACCGAATCGCCCTCGGCGTGCGCCTCGTAGCCGATCTCGGGCCCACCCTGCGTCACCGGCGCTGTGTGCGCGGTGCCGGCATTGATTCCGAGGGCGACGACGAGGAACGCCGCGCCGGTGAGGGCTCGGAGGTTCCGTGCGTACCGGCCGCTCATGCCGCGGGTGCCGGTGCGACGAACGGGCTGTTGATCGTGTTGAAGTACTGGATGCCCAGAACCACGAGGGCGCCGCCGCCGACCACGATGGTTCCCGCGAGCGCGGCGACGGGGGCGACGATCAGTGCGCCCCCGATGCACCCCGCCACCGGCCCGGCGAGGCCGAGGAACGGAATCACCAGTGCCGCCCGTGTCGGGGATGACGCCGACCGCGCAGCCGATCGCCCCACCGATGATGGCTGCGACGATCGCGGTGATCGCAGTGGTGATTCCCAGTTGCTGCTGGAAGTCGTCGAGTGCGCGATCGTCGCGTACCTCCTTGTCCACCGGTGCGGCGACGTCGTTGAGGGTCAGCCGTTCCGACACGGAGACGGGGGTCGCCGCCGCCGGATCCATCTTCGGGACGAGTCGCAGGACGCGCGCGGATGCGTCGACCGCCACGGCGAAGGGGTGCTGCAGGTCGTCGATCCGGAAGAAGGTGGGGATGGATGCCGGCTCGGCTCCATTTCAGGAGGCAAACCGTCGTCGGTTGACGGTCGGGCAACGTACGGCTGATTCGCTGCGCGTCCTCGCCGATCACGGCCACGCCGTGGATGCGTCCAGCATCGCGGCAACTACCACGCACGAAGTCCCCCACCTCCCAGGAGAACAACGTGAACCAGGGTGACATCGGCATTTCACGACTGTGGTCAATGGCGTTGAGACACACACATCCTCGGCGCGCACCACCCAGTCACAAGGTTTCTGATCCCACTCGGCCCACGACGCGACCCACGCTCCCTCCAGGGAGCGCGGGCCGCGTCGTCGGTTTCAGCGAAGCAAAATGCGAGTTACTTCTTCGCCCACATGGTGGTGCCGGGCGCCGCATTGAGCGTGTTCAGGAAATCGACGCCGGCAACGACCAAGGTCGGGCCGCCGACAACGATGGTACCGAGGATGGCACCGATAGCTGCACCGGTGGGCACCGAGACAAGACCGACCGGTCCTCCGAGAAACCCGAAACCGCCGGCGGCTGCGCCGATGATAGTGCCCGCCAGCCCACCGACCGCCGTCGCCAACCCGAGCTGGGTCGCAAAGTTCGACTGCGCGGCAGAGTTTTCTTCGATCGACGCGACGTCCTGCAAGACCAGGCCGGTGGCCGCGATGGGGGTGGCTTTTGCCGGATCGGTAACCGGCGTGAGAGTGAGTGACTTACCGTCCTCACTGACCTTCTTGTCGAACGGGAACTGAAGATCGCCAAGCTGATAGGCGAGCGGAAGACTTACAACGGCTTCCCCCTTGGCGTCCTGCAACTCAACCGTCTTACCGTCGCCCGAAACCTTGAAGGCGCCAACGTCGATAGTCGTAACGACGGACTTGTCTTCGAGTTTCGCTTCGTAGTTGATGGAGTTCTCAGCAGGCAAGGGCGCGGGTCCCGCGTATGCAGTACCTGCGGATACGCCCAGGGCGCCGATAACCACCGTCGCCAGAGCGGCAAGTTTCCTGAACTTCATGGGTGCGATGTTTCCATTCCGTGATGGGGCGCTAGCTCCCGAAACAACGCGCCCCGAGCTGGCCCTTACGTCCGGAACACCGGCCGGTGTTGATACCCCGCTGATGTGCCGGTTGCGAAAGCATAACGCACGGTTCGGGTGGTACCACGTCGATGTAACGCTTTCGGAGATCCTAATCGCCTCGCGCTGCCGTGGATCGAAGTTAGGGCGACCTTGGGCGAACGCCGGAATTCCGACCCTTTAACGTGACGAACAGAAAGTCCGATTGTGGCATGCACCACATGCCCTATCGGCGCCCGAGCTGCAGAGATCCCGCCGAACACCGGTATGTTACCCACAGGTAGACTAATTGAGTTACTAGCGGGTAACTTAGCAAGCGTTAGGATCACGAGCAGTCCCGAGGTGGCCGCCCTGCCGCCCTGAAACGAAAGGCCGCGACATGAATGCCCTGACGATCACGTTGGGCACCATCGGCGTGCTGCTGAGCCTCGTATGTTGGTTCTCCTTCATCACTGGCGCATTGAAGATGGTCAACGTCGTCCGGATCGGCCAGTCGGCCCCGGACCGATGGCGCCCCTTCTTCCCGCGCTTCAAGCAGATGTGCGTCGAGTTCATCGCGCACACCCGCATGAGCAAGTTCCGCACCGTCGGCTGGGCTCACTGGCTGGTCATGGTCGGCTTCATGCTCGGAGCCATCGTGTGGTTCGAGGCGTACGGGCAGACGTTCGACCCGGCGTTCCACTGGCCGCTGGTCGGCAACACCGCCGTCTACCACTTCATCGACGAGATCCTGGGTCTCGGCACGGTCATCGGTATCACCACACTGATCGTGATCCGCCAGCTCAACCACCCCCGAGTGCCCGCCCGGCTGTCCCGTTTCAGTGGTTCCGACTTCAGGGCCGCGTACTTCGTCGAGGCCGTCGTCCTCATCGAGGGCCTGGGCATGATCTTCGTGAAGGCCGGGAAGATCGCCACCTACGGCCACGCCAACCCGTGGACCGACTTCTTCACGATGAACCTCGCGAAACTGCTGCCCGCGAGCCCGAACATGGTCGCGTTCTTCGCCTTCGTCAAGCTGATGTCGGGCATGATCTGGCTCTACGTCGTCGGCCGCAACATCACCTGGGGTGTCGCCTGGCACCGCTTCGCGGCGTTCGCGAACATCTACTTCAAGCGTGAGGACGACGGCGACGTCGCCCTCGGTGCGGCCAAGCCCATGATGTCGGGTGGCAAGCCCATCAATATGGAGGACGCCGATCCGGATACCGACACGTTCGGCGCCGGCAACATCGAGGACTTCTCCTGGAAGGGCTGGCTGGACTTCACCACCTGCACCGAGTGCGGGCGCTGCCAGTCGCAGTGTCCCGCCTGGAACACCGGCAAGCCGCTGTCGCCGAAGCTGCTGATCACGTCGCTGCGCGACCACGGTTATGCGAAGGCCCCGTATCTGCTGGCCGGTGGCCGCAAGGACATGGGCGGCGACGAGTTAGGGCTGGTGAACGGTGACGGCGCCGTGGACGAGGCCAAGCTGGCCGCGATCCCCGAGGCGGCACGCCGGGAGGCCGAGCGCAAGCTGGTCGGCGAAACCGTCGAAGGCGAAGTGGCTCCGGTCATCGACGCCGAGACGCTGTGGAGCTGCACCAACTGTGGCGCGTGTGTCGAGCAGTGCCCCGTCGACATCGAGCACGTCGACCACATCATCGACATGCGCCGCTACCAGGTGCTGATCGAGTCGGAGTTCCCGTCCGAGCTGGCCGGCCTGTTCAAGAACCTCGAGAACAAGGGCAACCCCTGGGGTCAGAATTCCAAGGACCGTCTCAATTGGATCAAGGAGATGGACTTCGAGATCCCGGTGTTCGGCCAGGATGCAGACAGCTTCGAGGACTACGAGTACCTCTTCTGGGTCGGCTGCGCCGGCGCCTACGAGGACCGCGCCAAGAAGACCACCAAGGCCGTCGCCGAGCTGCTCGCCACCGCCGGCGTGAAGTTCATGGTGCTCGGCGCCGACGAGACGTGCACCGGTGACTCCGCTCGCCGCGCAGGTAACGAATTCCTGTTCCAGCAGCTCGCCATGCAGAACATCGAGTTGCTGAACTCGGTCTTCGACGGTGTCGAGCAGCGCAAGCGCAAGATCGTCGTCACCTGCGCCCACTGCTTCAACGCGCTCGGCAACGAGTACCCGGAGGTCGGCGGCGAGTACGAGGTCGTTCACCACACTCAGCTGCTCAACCGCCTGGTCCGCCAGAAGAAGCTGATTCCGGTCGCGTCCGTCGGTGAGGACGTCACCTACCACGACCCCTGCTTCCTCGGCCGCCACAACAAGGTCTACGACGCACCCCGCGAGCTGATGGAAGCCTCCGGCGTCAAGCTGAAGGAAATGCCCCGTCACGGCGAACGGTCCATGTGCTGTGGTGCCGGTGGTGCCCGCATGTGGATGGAAGAGAACATCGGCAAGCGCATCAACATCGACCGGGTCGACGAGGCGCTGGGCACGGATCCGAAGAAGATCGCGACCGGCTGCCCGTTCTGCCGCGTCATGCTCACCGACGGTGTCACCGCTCGCCAGGAGTCCGGCCAGGGCGAGGGCGTCGAGGTCGTCGACGTCGCCCAGCTGATGCTCTCGTCCATCACGCGTCTCGAGCCCGAGAAGCTGAGCGAGAACATCAAGGTCATCCCCCGCGAGAAGCCGGCCGAGCCGGCAGGATCGCCGGCAGCAGCCGAGGCCACGGCCGAGGTGGTGGAGAAGGAGCGCGTCGAGGAGGTCGAGGAGGCCGCTGCAACGCCGGCCGCCACGGAAGCTCCGGCGGGCAAGGGCCTGGCGATGAAGGGCCTGGCCAAGGCACCCGGCGCCAAGGCACCCGGCAAGGGGCTCGGCATGGCAGGCGGGGCGAAGGCACCCGGCGCCAAGAAGGCTGCTCCTGCTACGGCCGAGGCTGCCGGTACGGAGGCGCCCGCAGCGGAGGCACCCAAGCCCAAGGGTCTCGGACTCGCCGGCGGCGCGAAGGCACCGGGTGGCAAGGGTCTGCAGATGAAGGGTGCCGCCAAGGCTCCCGGCGCGAAGGCCGCCGCTCCGGCTGCCGAAGCACCGGCGACAGAGGCTCCCGCAGCGGAAACCCCTGCTCAGGACGCCCCCGCGGCGAAGCCGAAGGGACTCGGACTCGCGTCCAGCGCCAAGGCACCGGGCAAGGGTCTGCAGATGAAGGGCAAGGCGAAGGCTCCCGGCGCGAAGGCCGCTCCCGCGGACGCTCCCGCCGAGCCGGCAATCGCCGAACCCCAGGCTGCCGAGCCCCAGGCTTCCGAACCGCAGGTCGCCGACACGTCCTCCGCTTCGGAGGCCCCCGCTGCCGAGGCGCCGAAGGCTCCCCCGGTGGCGAAGGCCGGTGGGCTCGGTTTCAAGAGCGGCGCCAAGGCTCCCGGAGCTCGCAAGGCCGCGGCCCCCAAGGCCGCAGCTCCGAAGGCCGAAGCACCCGCGGCCGAGGCTCCCGCAGCTGAAGCACCGAAGGCCGAGGCAACCGAGACCGCGGCTCCGAAGGTCGAGGAGTCGAACGGTGACGGTTCCAACGGCAAGGCATCGGAAACGGTGAAGGCTCCGCCGCCGGCCAAGCCTGGCGGACTCGGTTTCAAGGCAGGTGCGAAGGCACCTGGCCGGAAGAGCTAGCCGACAGCAGTGAACAGCAGCGCCCCCACCGATCACGGTGGGGGCGCTGCTGTTTTCCGTGACGGCCCGCGTTGCGCACGGCGTAACCTCCGACATGATGACTTCGGGCGCCGATCTCACTTTTCGCCGCGCCGCCACGTACACGGTGGCGGTCATGGGCGGTGCAGTGGTCGTTGCGCTCCTCTCGGTCGCGTGGATGTCGATCGGGTCCGGTGACTGCGCCGAGTCGATGATGGAGTGTGCCGGCGGAGAGAAGTACGTCCTCGTCTTCGGCCCACCCGCGTTGCTGCTCCTGGGCGGGGTCGGAGCTTTCGTCCAGACCTACCGGGTGTGGCGGGCCGGTGGCCGGTGGTCGATCTGGCAGGGTGCGGGCTGGATGTTGTTCGTGTTCATGCTCATCTACGCCTCACTGTCGGCCGGCACACTCACCGAGGTCTGACCTCGGCCTCTTCGGTATCCGGTTCGCGGTCAGGTTGATTCGCGCGGGCGCGACCGACGCGCCGGCACTCGCCCGCGAGCTGACGGCGCACCAGCGGTCTTGGCGGTCCCAGGCGGGACGCCCGGCCATCGACACCTCGACAGTTCAGGCGTGCGCGTGCGCGGCGCGTTCCTGCGAGGCTCGGCTCGCGCGATGACGAGGTGCGGCGTTCACCGGGGAGTGGCCGCCGCTATCCCTCGGGTCGCCAGAGTTCGAGTCGCGGAATGTCCGGTGGCTCGAATCCCAATACCTGACCGTAGAAGGACAGTTCGGCGTTGCGGGAACTGATCAGGGTGGCCAGCTTCCGGAATCCGTGCGACTCCCCCTCGTACTCGAGGTAGGCGTGCGGGATGCCCTTCTCCACGAGCGCATCCCGGAACCGTTCCGCCTGCGACGGCGGCACGATCGCATCGTCGAGACCCTGCAGGAGCAGGACCGGGCAGTTCAGTCCGCCAACGTTGTTCAGCGGTGCACGTTCGGCGTAGAGGTCGGCCGCCTCGGGCAGCGGGCCGATCAGGCCGTCGATGTACCGGGACTCGAAGTCGTGCGTCTCCTTCACGAACCCGTCGAGTTCGGCCACCCCGAAGTAGGACGCACCGCACGCGAACACGTCCGACGTGGTCAGCGCCGCGAGCACGGTCCACCCGCCGGCGGATCCGCCCTCGATCGCCAGCCGGCCGGGGTCCGCCATGCCGGCCTCGGCGAGGCCGGTCACCGCCGTCACCACGTCCTCGACGTCGACGACCCCCCACTGTCCCCGCAGCCGGTTGCGATACTCGCGACCGTATCCCGTGGACCCGCCGTAGTTCACGTCGACGACGCCGATTCCGCGGCTGGTGAAGAACGCGAACACGGGATTCAGCGAAGGCGCGACCCGCGACGTCGGTCCGCCGTGCACGAACGCCACATACGGCGGCAACTCCCCGTCCTCGCCCCGATATCGCGGGTGACGCGGCGGGTAGGCGATCACGTGGACTTCGCGTTCGGCGCCCTGGAACGTCAGCTGCCGGGCCTCGGGGAGATATGCCGCCTCGGGAAGTTCCGTCACGGACAGCCGGACGGTGCGGAGCGCACCGGTGTCGAGGTCGAGTTCGCGCAGGCCCGACGGGGTCTGGGCGCCGCCGGTGAGCAGCAGGATACGGTTGCCGTTGCGGTCCCCGAGGCCGATGCTGGTGAGCCCGTCCAGCGGGATGTCCACGAGCGAACCGGTCGCGGGATCGAGGACGGCGAGGGTGTCGGTTCCGAATGTCCGCACGGTCAGGAGCGTGCCATCGTCGCGGCGGGTGTGCCAGCGGCCGCCGAGCATCCACAGCGCGCCGCCGAAGTCGGCGTCCATCGGGCACAACGCGACCGGATCGGGATCGTCGATGCCGACGCGGTAGAGATTCCACCAGCCGCTGCGGTCGCTGATCGTGTACAGGTCGGCGGGACCGTCCCATTCCGGTTGCAGCACCGATTCCTCGGGACCGCCGAGAAGTGTCCGCACTTTCCCGGTCACGCGGCCGCCTTCGACCGCCACGACTCTGAGCTCAGTGCCGTCCCATGGCATCTGCGGGTGGTCCCACGCGATCCAGGCGAGGTGCCTTCGATCCGGGGACAGCCGCGGATTGGCCAGGAAGTCGGAGCCGGCGACGACGGACCGCACCCGGTGCGGGTCGTTCGCCGCCGACCCGTCCAGCGGAATCACGCAGATGTCGCGGGAGACGCCACCGTCGGTGTCGTGCATCTCGCGCACGGCCCACACCTCGCCGTCGATCACCGACAGGTCGCCGTACCGCAGTGAGCAGGGCTGCGGCGGCTCCGGCGTCAGCGGCACCGGTGTCCCGCCTTCGAGCAAATACAGGCGCTGATCGCTGAACTCGGCGAACACCAGGCGACCGGCGTCGGTGACGGTCCAGGCGCCGCCGCCGTACTCGTGGACGCGGGTGCGGGCGTTCCATGGTGCGGGCAGGACGTCTTCCGGTTCGTCGTCCAGACCGAGGCGCCGCACCGCGACCCGCCCGCCTTCGCTGGGCCGCAGTTCCGACCACCACACGTCGTCGCCCACGTACCGGCCGCCCTCGACGGGGTGGCCGCTGGAGGCGAGATCCGCCGCCGCGATCGGAGAGGGCCAGGAACCGTAAGGCGCAGAGGTCATCCGCCGAGGATATTCCGCCGTCCGCTACTCCGCAGGCAGCCACGCGCCGTGCAGGCCCGCCGGAACCCGGATCGGCAGCCGCACCCTCCCGATCGGCCCCGACCCGGGGTCGTCGGCGGGCAGCACGAAGAACCAGGACGACATGTCGCCCCGGTCGGTCCCGATCATTCCCCAGTACTCGTGCTCGGCGCCCGGCATGAAAATCGGCTCACCCACCGACACGCTCCCCGGATCCCAGTGCGCCTCGGTGCCGCGGGCAGTGTCGAAGAACCACAGCGAATCCTGCCGTCCCTGGCTGCGGTCGAGTTTGCCGACGGTCGCCACCGTGCGGTGCCCTCGGGTCAGCTCACGGTCGTCGACTCGCGGGAACTCGACGTCGCGGTCGCACACCACCTCTCGCGTCACCCGTCCGCTGCCGGGGTCGACGACGGCGCGAACCAACGAGCCGAGCGACGGCTCCGGAGCCTTCGCGAACCCACCGGGGTACGTCCACTCCACGTAGTCGACGCTCACCCTCCCGTCGGGCAGATCGAAGGCATTCGCGAAATGCCACACCCAGTACGCGTCGTGCGTCGTCCACCGGACCGGACCGCCGTCGCGGGGCACCAGCGCGATCCGCGTGCCGTCCTCGGGCCGCCAGTCGAGCACGGACCCGCCGGTCAGCACGGCGGCGATGTCGAAGACCAGCGGGCACAGCATCAGAACGATGTAGCGCTCCGTAAGCGCCATGTCGTGGATCATCAGCGGGGTGTCCGCGCCCTCGACCGTCGTCGGTGTCCGCGCCACCGAGCCGTCGGGGTTCACCACCGACCACGTCAAATACGGGGCTTCCAGCATGTAGTTGAACAGCACCATCTGTCCGGTGACCGGGTCGATCTTGGGGTGCGCGGTGCTCCCCACACCCATGGCGCCGTCACAGTTCTCCCGCCCCAGCGTGCTCAGGTCGGCGGGGTCGAGGCGGAACGGCAGCGTGGTCTCGGCCATCGCCAGCAGCCGTCCGCCGTGCCGGACGATGTTGATGTCGGGCAGCTCGCGCGACGTGCCCGCGAGGTCGGGCCCCACTTCGTCCTCCGTCGGCGTGTAGAGATCGGTGACGCCGGGCCAGATAACGTGCCCGGCCTTCTCCTCCGCCTGCACCATCGGGGTTCGGACGAAGCGGTTGGTGTACCGGGCCGCGCCGTCGGCGATTTCGATTCGGTGGACCATGCCGTCGCCGTCGAGCGGATAGACGTACGTCCCGATCGGATCGAACCGAGGGTTGGGCCCGTTGCGCAGATAGGCGCCGTGAAGATCGGCGGGCAGCTCGCCGGTCACCTCGAGACCCCGGACGTCCACCTCCTCCCGTTGCGGCGCGAACACCCCGACGAGATGGCTGTGGTGCGCGATGTCGACGGGTCCGGGGCGACGGGATGCCGGTGCTGACATGTGCGTCATTCCCTCCGGGCGCGGTGAATGCGAGACTGATCAGCCCTCTCGAGGGTACGACGGGCACCTGCGCGGGCGGGGTGTTTCCACGACGCGACGGCGGTCTGATACCCACCAGTAGAAATCTGGTTGCCCGGGAGTGGGAGAATGACGCTCGTGAGCAACCCAGACCACGGCCATCACCGCAAGCCGCACCGCAAGCTGGAGCAGTCCACCAAGCTTCAGAACGTGCTCTACGAGATTCGTGGACCGGTACATGCCCACGCCGCCCGGCTGGAGGCGGAAGGCCACCGGATCCTCAAGCTCAACATCGGCAACCCCGCACCGTTCGGTTTCGACGCGCCGGACGTGATCATGCGCGACATGATCGCCGCGCTCCCGTACGCGCAGGGGTACTCCGAGTCCAAGGGCATCCTGTCGGCGCGGCGCGCGATCGTCACCCGCTACGAGCTGGTCGCCGGGTTCCCCGAACTCGACGTCGACGACATCTATCTGGGCAACGGTGTGTCCGAGCTCATCACGATGACGATGCAGGCGCTCCTCGACAACGGCGACGAGGTGCTGATCCCGGCACCGGACTACCCGCTGTGGACGGCGATGACGAGCCTCGCCGGCGGTACCCCGGTGCACTACCTGTGCGACGAGGGCAACGACTGGAATCCCGACATCGCGGACATCGAGTCGAAGATCACCGACAAGACCAAGGCGCTGCTGGTCATCAACCCGAACAATCCGACGGGTGCGGTGTACTCGATGGAGGTGCTGCAGCAGCTCGTCGACCTGGCGCGCAAGCATCAGCTGCTGCTTCTCGCGGACGAGATCTACGACAAGATCCTCTACGACGACGCCAAGCACATCTCGCTGGCGACGCTGGCCCCGGACTTGCTGTGCCTGACGTTCAACGGCCTGTCGAAGGCGTACCGAGTCGCCGGCTACCGGTCCGGGTGGGTGGCCATCACGGGCCCGAAGGAGCACGCCGCGGGTTTCCTCGAGGGACTCGACCTGCTCGCGTCGACGCGTCTGTGCCCGAATGTGCCCGGTCAGCACGCCATCCAGGTGGCGCTCGGTGGGCACCAGAGCATCGAAGACCTGATCCTGCCGGGTGGTCGACTGCTCGAGCAGCGTGATGTGGCCTGGGAACGCCTCAACATGATTCCCGGTGTCTCCTGCGTGAAGCCGAAGGGCGCGCTGTACGCATTCCCCCGCCTCGACCCGAACGTGTACGAGATCTACGACGACGAGAAGCTGGTCCAGGACCTTCTGCTGCAGGAGAAGATCCTGATGGTGCAGGGCACCGGATTCAATTGGCCGGACCACGACCATCTCCGCATCGTGACGTTGCCGTGGGCGCGTGATCTCGCTGTCGCCATCGAGCGGTTCGGAAATTTCCTCACCAGCTACAAGCAGTAGGATCGAGACACAGCAAGCGACACGCGCGTCGCTTGCGTGTCTCCTGGGGGAAAAGAATGGTCACCAGCACCCGCGCGCGTTTCGGACAATTCGTCCATCGACGACGGCGTTTGCTGAACCTCACACAGGACGAGGTCACGGCTGCGGGTGGCCCGTCCGACGCAGCTCAGACGCGTGCCGAGAACGGGACCGGCCCGGATCCGAGCATCGAGACCCTCCGCAAATTGGACGTCGCGCTCCGCTGGGCTCCGGGCAGCGCGGCTCGCACTCTCGACGGTGGTCATCCGACTCCGCTCGAGGCGCTCGACGGGGAGGACCGGTCACCGACCTCGCGCCCGCTGACGCTCGGGCCGTCGGAGATTCCGCTGGATCTGGACACGATCATCGAGATCCTGGGGCCGCACACCCAGATCACCAAGCTGAGCGCGGCGCACCCCGAGGTTCCGGGGCTGGCCGAAGCGGCGGGCGAACTGAGCCGGGTGGTCTCGAAGATCACCGGCGCGTACGTGACGCGGTTGCTAGAAGTCAACGGAGGCCCGGCCGGGCCGCGCCAGCCGCTGGTCGAATTCGCGTTCGGCCACCTGCTCGAGGAACCGTCCACGGTCACCGACCCACGTGAACTGGAGGAAGCACGGTATCGCCGTTTCCTCTACGGCCGGGGAGACGGCCTCGACGCGGCCACCCGGGAGCGCTTCTGGCGTCGATGGGAGGACGCGGTGAAACTCGTGGCCACCGAGGATCCCGAACGCAGCGGAGATGCGGAGGTGAACGCATGAACGGCGTGCCGCTGTCGGTGCGGGTCAACCGCCTCTTCTCGCTGGCCCACGACCTCGACGGTCCCGAACCGGGCGAAGACACCGTCGCCGCGGGTGTGTCGCGGATACTCGGCCGTGCCGTCGAGCCGTCCGAGATCGAGTCCCTGCGCAGGAACGATCACCACGCGCCCGAGCCCGACGTCCTGCGGGCGGTCGCACAGCACTTCCACGCCCCCGAGCAGTACCTCGCCGCCGACGGATACCACGACTACGACACGCTGGTCCGTTTCAAGATCGCGGTCCGCGAGGCAGGCGTCCGGCACCTGTCGATGCGATCGCTCGATGCGTCCGCGGAGCCGACCACCGCGGAGATGGAATCGCTGATTCCCCTTCTGGAGAATCTGCGGCGGAGTCACGGACCGATGCCGGTCGCGGCCCCGGACCCTCGTCAGACCTGAGCGGGGACGCGCGCTGACGGGTCCGCGGGGCCGCCGAACTGCGGTAGGCGACGCGCCCACAGTTCGGCCGCCACGTGCTCGGCGTCCCGCCAGTGATCGGCCAGCCGGGCCAGCTCCCACGGTTCGCCGCCCGGCTGTGTCGAGCCCGAGTGCGTCCCGGTGACCGGTTGGTGACCGGCCGCGCGAGCGAGGCAGGCGAGGTGAAGTCGGGTGGCCGCGGCTCGGACGGGTGACGCGGCCGGGTCGCCGACGTCGCCGGGCAGATACCGGTCGACGACGAGTATCGCGTCGCGGATCTCGACCTCCATGCGATCCCGGCGTGCACGCGCCGACAGAGCCCGGCGGTCCTCGGGACGTAATTCGAACACGACCTCGGGGACGGCCGCGGTGAGCGTCCGCCACACCGGCAGCAGTCGCCGGGCGGTGAGTCCGGACCGGTACCGCCGCAGAAGCACCCGCAGTACGGGACCGAGCGCGATGACGGCACCGGCGGCGACCACGAGCAGGCGCAGGAACACGCCTGCCTCGGCGTGACTCTCGGTGACGGCGTCGTCGGCGGTGGAGGTTCGCATCACCCCGTCGATCATGACGACGACCATGCTCACCACCTCGAACACCGACAGCGCGATGACCGCAGCGAAGACCCACCGGTCCCGGCTCGACGCCGCGGCGCGGACACTCCTGATCGAGATTCCCGCGATGAGTAGCGCCGCGAGGAGGATCGGGAGCGCATAGGCGATACAGAACGCGGTGTATTGCCATCCGCCCGCCGCTTTCACTCCGACACCCTGCGCGCGTGCGGGGCCGCTGAGCACGATCAGCGCCGCGGCGGGCAGGACGGCGACGGCTAGGGTGACTGCGTGGATCCGTCGGAGCCGGTCGGGACCGAACGCCCAGACCGAGAACAGGCTGATCAGCGATGCCGCGGTGAAGATGATGCACGCGTTGCCGAGCGGGCTCGAGATCCCGGCGCCGAACACCCCGTCCACGATGTCGCGTACCCACTGCCGGCGTAGGGCGACGGACAGGGATGCGAAGACGAGCGCCGCGTTTATCCGCCGCTCGGCAACCGTGGACCGGACGAATACCAGCCGCAGCGCCGTGGTGCCCCAGATCAGGGCAAGGAGCGACCAGCTGACGAATCCCGGTGGCGTGTACACGGTCAGAAGGACCCGAGAATCCGGGAGGCGCGGGGGTCCGTTGTCGCAGCGGACGTGTTGCGACCTCGGCGGGCCATGAGGAGCGTGGCCAGCAACTCGGCCTCGTACTCCTGTGCGCTGGAATAGTTCGATCGTCCGAGAGCAGTGACGACGCTCGAGGGGTCGACCGACGGTGCAGCCTTCGACAGCGCCGTCCCGTCCACCGACCGATCACCGAGCGCGGTGCGGTCGTGGCCGAGCTCCATGTGTGCCAGTTCGTGGCAGATAATGTGGGTGGCGTGCATGTCCGACGTCCCTGCTGCGTACAGGATCACGTCGTCCTCGGCCCGTGCGAGCCAGAGACCGGAATGACCGCCCTGGACGAGGGCGTGCGAGACCGGGACCAGGTGAATCGGGCGCCCGCGCCGGGCCGCGACGCCGTCGACGAGCTGATCCCTGTTCCAGGGCACGGGAATAGCCATCTCCGCCACGATCCGGCGAAGATGGTTGCTGGATCGCGACTGCCGCGAGATTCGCACTGGAACACCTCCGAACGGCCATAATCCTAGGCCGTCGGGGTACGAGGTCACGACATGTGGGCGATTTCACCTACCCGGTTGACGAATACCCCTACCGTGTCGGTAGATTGGCTACCGGCACCTTGAGTGCCTCGAGCACCTGTCGCCCCTCCCCCCCTGTGGGCGCCAGGTTGGTGGCGGGGTCAACCCCCCTGTACCCCGCCACCCAGCTCGGCAAATCTCTCCACGCAGCGGCTCGGCGTCCGCGGAACACACCCCTCGTTCGGAGTTCCGGACCACCTCTGCGTGGAGTTCGGCGTTCGCTGCAGATTAGCTGCTGCGTGCCATGCTTCGATATCTAATCACACCGGCGACATATAAGCGACACGAGAGCAATACGAGCCGGACAGCGTGGCAACACTGGCACCGCACACCACTTCCGTCACAGCGTCGCCGGTCGCCGTCCGACTACCCTGTCGTGCGTGCCGAGACAATCCCCCCAGCAGCCGAAGCGATGCGGCCGATGAGCGAATTCCACGGACACGGACACGGACACGGCCACAGCGACGGACCGGCCCCGATGGGGCCCGTGGCCGCCAAGGTGGTCGTCGGACTCCTCATCGCCATCGGCGTCGCGGTGCTCATCGGCGCCATCGCGTTGTGGCCCGGCAAGCCGAGCGTCGACGTCGAACAGCCCTTCCAGAGCGCCCAGGGCGGTGCGGTCGTCACGGAGTCGGGCACGGTCACGATGCAGAACATCGGCGACTGCGGAAGTCCGTCGGCCGGACGCGTCTTCACCGGCACCCCGTTGCCGCCGCCCGCCGGCGCGTACGAATGCCAGCGCAGCATCGTCGACATCGAGTCCGGTCCCAACACCGGTACCCAGACGCTGCTCGAGATCATTCCCGGCCCCGGGCAGCCCGACCTCCGAGTGGGCGAGAAGATCCGGCTGTCCCGTCAGACGGACGTGAACGGCACCACGGAGTATTCGTTCGAGGACTATGCGCGCGGCCTGCCCGTCACCCTCATTGCCCTCGCGTTCGCCGTCGTCGTGATCGCGGTCGCGCGGTGGCGCGGATTCCGGGCACTAGTCGGCATCGTCGTCTCGTTCGGCGTGCTCGTCCTCTTCACGCTCCCGGCCCTGCTGGACGGACAACCCGCGATCCCGGTGGCCCTCGTCTCCGGCGCCGTGATCCTGTATGCCGTGCTGTATCTCGCGCACGGTGTCTCCCTGCGAACGAGTTCGGCGTTGCTGGGCACTCTAGCCTCGATGCTGGTGGCGGCGATCCTCTCCTACGCCACCATCGAGATGACTCGTCTCACTGGGCTTTCCGAGGAACAGAACACCAACGTCCAGACGTACATACAGCACGTCAGCATCACCGGACTCCTGCTGGCCGGCTTCATCATCGGCTCGCTGGGTGTGCTCAACGATGTCACCATCACGCAGGCGGCGTCCGCGTTCGAACTGGCGTCGCTGGACCCCGACGCCTCCCGGCGTCAGATATTCGGTTCGGCGATGCGCGTCGGTCGCGATCACATCGCCAGCACCGTCTACACTCTCGTCCTCGCGTATGCCGGCGGGGCGTTGCCGCTGCTGTTGCTGTTCAGTGTGGCGGGGCGATCGATCCAGGACGTGCTGCTCAGCGATGCCGTGGCCATCGAGATCGTGCGTTCGGCGGTCGGTGGCATCGCACTGGCACTGTCGGTTCCGCTGACCACCGCGATCGCGGTGATGTTGGCGCGGCCGATCGGCGCGGGTCCTTCCGGCAGCGCGCCCGCGGTCAAGCCGTCACGGGGTGGCCGCCATTCCAAGTAGCGCGGCGACCGCTAGCTGAAAACGCCGAACTCCCGCAGAACGATGAAGATGATGGCGATGACCATCAGCGCGTAGACGGTCAGCATCGTCACTTTGGCCGCATGCTCGCTGGTGGGCGGGAACATCTTCAGGATCGGCTTGGAATATGCGACGAGCCGGCGCGTGTCTGCCGGCGCGGCCGCCGAAGGCCTGGGAACGTTGGGAGTGCTGTGGAACTCCGCTGGATTTGCAGTCACTGCACACATCCTCTCTACGCCGGAACCATTCCCATCGTAGGCCTGGAGAACCCCGTAGGCCTGGAGAACGGCGGCGACTACGTTCCGGGGAACCTGGGAAGTTCGGGCAGTGGGAGTGGCGGCAACTGGATCTGCGGCAGACCGGGGAACAACGGAACGGGCGGTGGGGGCGGCGGTGCTGGCGCCGGCTCGGGAATCCGGATCTGCGACGCCGTCTGGATCGGCGCTTCGACGGCCTCGGACGTCGGAGGTGGCGGGGGCGTCGTCGGCGACGGCGTGGCCACCTCGGTGATGACCGGCGATTCGGTGGTGAGTTGCGTGGTCACCGGCTGAGACGAGCCCTCGGTGCGGGCCAGCAGGTTCTTGCCGTACCCGAGTCCGAGACCGATCACCGCCACCACGGCGAGCGCGCTGCCCGCCAGCGCGGCCCCCCGGATCTGGGGCTGGGCCACCTGCTGACTCGGCGGCGGCGCCGCGGCGCTCAGCCAGGACGGAGTACTCGACGGCGCACCGGTGCGTGCGACGGTCGCGCTCGGCTCCTGGTAGGTGGATACGACTGCGTCCGGTGCGGACTGCGGCGTGTAGGGCGGCGGAAGGACCCTGGCGACCTCGGCTGGTGGCGGCACCACCTGCTGGGCAAGCAGCGCGGCACCCTGTGCCGCAACAAGTTCGGGGTGATCGGGAACGACGACCGGCAACCCGAGCCACGACTGCAGGACCGACCGCACCAGAGGGATGCGTGCACCGCCGCCGATGAGCACCACGGCATCGGGGGTTCGTCCCGACTTCGTGATCACGTCGCGGGCGAGGCGCGCCGAGGATTCGACGGTAACAACGATCAGTGCGTCGAAGACGTCGCGGGACAGCAACAGCAGCCCGCCGTCGCCGGGCACCGCGACGGCGCCGCCGGTGGAGAGCCGCTCTTTCGCCTCACGACAGCGGAGGTCGAGCGCGAGGCCGGCGGCCGCGTCGCCGGGCTCCTCGATCCGCTTGTTCTCCAACTGGTTGTCGCGGATCAGCCGGTCGAAGACGTCTCCGCTCACCGTGTCGGTGCGGACCGTCTCCACCACCTCCCCCGTCGCCCGGTCCACGACGCTCACGGTGAGCCCGGAGCTGCCCAGGTCGTAGAACACGAGCGTCGCATGGTCGTCGAGGGCGCCCGAGGCGTCGAGGAACTTCAGCGCCGCCGAGGCTTCGGTGACGAGCTGGTAGTTGGCGAGTTGCTGCCGGGCCATCGCCGCCTGGACGGCGCCTGCCTGGGCTTCGTCGCGGTAGGCGACCCCGGTGGCGCGGACCTGCCCGGCATCGGGTGTCCCGGCGAGGACGACGCCGATCGATTCGGCAGCGAGTTCCTCCGGCAGGTCCCGTCCCGCGGCGACGACCTGGGCCCGGAAATCGGGGACGTGCCTGCTCCCGGCGTCGTCACGGTTCACGGAGTCGGGTCGTGCCAAGCGCACAGCGCTCGCACCGACCGACACTCCTAGAACCGAACTCATGGGCCGCCTAACTCGACTGTGCACGGGTTCGATCCGGAATCCCCCCACTCCATGGCCCGCAGTCTAGCGAAGCGGTCCGACGTGGCAACCGAGCAACCGTTCGGCGAGGGGCAACTCAGAAGTTGCTCGCGATGATCACTCCCGCGATGCCCGTGCCCAGCGGTACGAACGTGCAGGGCGGCACGATCGTGTGTTCAGGATCGAGCGTGTTGAGTACCAGTTGCTGGGAGAACGGGTCGTAGGGCAGGTTGAAATGTCCGGTCTGATCCAGCGGGCACAGGTCCTGGACGAGGATGTTGGTGGCACCGGGGTCGTGTAGCGCGACGTTGGTGTATGGCTGGATCACCTCGTCGTACCGCGTCCCGATCGTGGTGTATTCGACGCCGGGAACGGTGTCACCGCCGGCGTTGAGGGCGGTGAGGAACGGCGATCCCTGCACCTGCTCGGCGAGGGCCTCAGAACCGATCCCCACTATCAACTCGTTGCCGCCGGGCAGCGTCTGCAGAGCCGTGGCGATCCCGAAGAACGTTCCACCGTAGGACGGGGACGCGAGACCGATCCAGCGGTTCACCTTCGAGGCCCCGCCGAGCCTGTTGATGTAGTACCGGGCCACCGTCGCGCCCTGCGAGTGACCGATCAGGTCGACCTCGTCCGCACCGGTTACGGCCAGGACATCGTCGACGAACACCTCGAGTTCGGCCGCTCCCTCGGTCATCGTCTGCATCCCGAAGTGTTCGGTGCCCGGTTTCCGTCCGTAGTTCAAGGCGAACACGCAGTAGCCGGCGTCCTTCAATTTCGGACTCAACCCGGCCCAGTTCGAATACGCACTGCCGTCGCTGCCGTGGACGAGCACGACCGGACGGGGGTGGGAGGCGTCGGGGTGGCAGGTGAAGTCGTTGACACCCGGAGGGGCGGAATGCGGATGCTGCTTCGCGTACGAGATGGCCGCGCCGGCGTCGGATTGCGCCGGCCCCGGCAGGGTCGGTACTTCCGCCGCCCGAGCGGGGGCGCCCCCGAGCGCACAGATACAGGCAACGGCAGCCAGGAGTGCGAGTCGGGATCCGTGACGTGCCTTCGACATCGCCAGCCCTCCGTTGCGATTGAGGCTGACGCTACCGGTCCGGCAATCGCGGCGGGCGATCTTTCGCAGCTGTTACCGAACCGCGCGGTCCGATCCGTTCGGTGACCCGGTCGCAACCTGCGCGTCGAAGGTCAGCCCCTGCCCAGCCCCCGATAGACCCACCCTGCGGTGCGCCAGTCCGCGGCGTCGAGACAGTTGCGGCCGTCGACCATCACCCGGGCCCGGACCACGTCGTTCAGATCCTCGGGTTTCAGGGCCGCGAACTCCGCCCACTCGGTGAGCAGAAGCACGGCGTCGGCGTTGTCGCACGCCTCGACCGCCGATGTCGCGTAGTTCAGCGTCGGGAACAGTCTGCGTGAGTTGTCCAGGGCTTTCGGGTCGTAGACGCTGACCACTGCCCCGTGCAACTGCATCATTCCCGCGACGTTGAGTGCCGGCGAATCACGGACGTCGTCGGATTCGGGCTTGAATGCCGCGCCGAGCACGGCGACGTTGGCGCCGAGCAGCGAACCTCCGCACACCTGCGCCGCCAACTCCACCATCCGGGTGCGACGCCGCATGTTGATGCTGTCGACCTCCCGGAGGAAGTGCAGTGCCTGGTTCGCGCCCAGCTCACCCGCCCGCGCCATGAATGCGCGGATGTCCTTGGGCAGGCAGCCGCCGCCGAAGCCCAGCCCGGCGTTGAGGAAGCGCCGGCCGATCCGCGCGTCGTATCCGAGGGCGTCGGCGAGTTGGGTGACGTCGGCGCCGGTGGCCTCGCAGACCTCGGAGATGGCATTGATGAAGGAGATCTTGGTGGCGAGGAACGCATTGGCCGACACCTTCACCAGTTCCGCGGTGGCGAGGTCGGTGACCAGGAACGGAATGTCCTCGCCGAGCAGGCGGGCATACAGTTCGCGCAACTCGGTCTCGGCGCGTCCGGGGCGCTGGCGGTCCACTCCCAGCACCATCCGGTCGGGGTGCAGGGTGTCCTCGACGGCGAAGCCCTCCCGCAGGAACTCCGGATTCCACGCCACTTCCACGGCGTCCCCCGCCGGGGCGAGTGCCCGGGCCCGCGCACCCAGATCCGCCGCCGTCCCGACGGGAACGGTCGACTTGCCGACGATGACGGCCGGACGATCGAGCAGCGGCGCGAGTGTGTCGATCACCGAGTGCACGTGCCGCAGGTCCGCGGCATACTCGCCCTTCTTCTGCGGGGTGCCGACACCGAGAAAGTGGAGGTCGGCGAACTCGGCGGCCTCGCTGTACGACGTGGTGAAGTGCAGTCGGCCGGCGTCGATGTTCCGGCGCAGAACCTCCCCCAGCCCGGGCTCGTAGAACGGGACCTCCCCGGAGGAGAGCTTCGCCACTTTTCCGGGATCGATGTCGACGCCCAGGACGTCGTGGCCCAGTTCCGCCATACAGGCGGCGTGGGTGGCTCCCAGGTATCCGGTTCCAAACACGGTGCAGCGCATGCACCCTTGATAACCAGTGCAGGTGAGCGCGATATTTACCCGACTGATGCTCGAAGCCAACAGTGCGTGTACGAACGGTGCGGGGCGAGACCCTATGCTTCGCCCATGCATGTTCTCTTCGTCTGCACCGGAAACGTCTGTCGCTCCCCAACGGCTGAGCGCCTCGCAGTGGCATACGCCGAGGAGCTCGGGATCACCGATCTGACTGCCGAAAGTGCAGGTACCGAGGCCGTGGTCGGCGCGGCGATGGAGCCCACCGCCGCGCAGGTCCTCGAAGGTCTCGGCGGCGACCCCGGCAAGTTCACTGCCCGACTGCTCACCGCCGATCTCGCGGTGGACGCCGATCTGGTGCTGACGATGACCGAGAGCCACCGTGACAAGGTCCTGGCCTTGGCTCCCGAGCAGCTGAAGAAGACATTCACCCTGAAGGAGGCCGCCCGACTGGCCGAGGCGTCGGACGCAAAGACCGTCGCCGACCTGGCGTCGGCCCGTCCTCAGCACAAGTCGGACGGGACGCCGGAGGACATTTCCGATCCGATCGGCAAGGACGAGGAGACATTCCTGAATGTCGGGTCGGAGATCGCAGAACTCCTGGGTGTGATCGCGCGGAGCATCCGCGTCTGACGTCGCCTACCATGGTTCAGGGCCGCTACGGCGGATGTCGACGTGCTGCTCCAGTTCGACGGCCAGGACGCCCGGGACTGCCTCGAGGGCTGCGAGTCGGCTCGCGAGGACGGAACCGGAAATGATTCCGATCGTGCGGTGCACCGCGTCGACACGCATGCCCTCCTCGGCCAGCGCGACGCCGACCACGTCGATGTCCTCGACGTGGTCGGCGTCCACCGTGACACTGATCCCGACCATGCCCGGCACGATACGTCGGGCACTCCTACCCGGATGCCTGGATCAGCCCGGCACCCACATCGAGTGACGGCAACGCGAGCCGCCGGGAATGCTGGGTGAGCAGTGACCACAGATCGCGGCCGGTGCGCCCTGTCTTCTCGCACCACAGGGCAGCGATACCCGCGACGTGCGGAGTGGCCATACTCGTTCCATTCTTCGAGCCGTACCGCACGGGCATCGGCACCGACGAGAACACCCGCACGCCAGGTCCTGCCACATCGATCTGACCGCCGGCGACCGGGTTGCTCGCAGCAGAGAAATTGGCCAGCCCGAGATCGGGGTCGACTGCAGCGACGGCCATGATCGACGGACCGTTGGCGGGTACGCCGACGAGTCCCGGGCGCCCGGCGGCTCTGTTCGCGTTGTTGCCCGCCGCAGCCACGATCAGCACTCCGGCCGCCAGCGCCCGCTGCCCCACCGTCTCGTAGGCGAAGGACACCGACGCAACGTCGGCACCGAGCGACATCGAGACGATTTGACAACCGTTGGCGATGGCCTACTCGATGCCTGCGAGGATCCCACCGTCCACGCCACGCCCCTGATCCGACAGAACCTTCCCGACGAAGATGTCGGCCTCATGAGCCACTCCGTATCGGCGGGTGCCGGTCGCTGCCGCCGGACCGCAGGCCGTTCCGATGCAATGCGTGCCGTGTCCGTGCCCGTCCTGGGGTGCTGCACCCGGAACGAACGACTGGGCCGTGATGGTGCGACCGTGGAAATCCGGGTGGGTGAAATCGAATCCTGTGTCGAGGACGGCGATCCTGACACCGCGCCCACTGCATTCCGACGTCGTGGTGCCCGTCGCCTGCAGTCCCCAGGTGAACTCCGGCGTATCCAGGAAGTGGTCGAGGTCTACTGGCGCGGCTGCGCCGCTCTCAGGCCGTGCGATCTCTACGACGGTCTCTTCACTGTCCAGCGCATGGTGGACCAACTCGGGTTCGACCGAGAGGACCGCGACGCCGGGCGAGGCGGCTGCCGTGCGGAGTGCGGCCAACTGGTCTGGGTCCGCGGTCACCACTGCAATTCCGAGTTCGTCGAACAGAACTGCGTCGGACACTTCCGCCAGTTCGAGATCCATTGCCGAAGAATCGAACTCGCTACTTCTCGTTACGGTCGAGACGCCGGTGAGGGACCATAGGAGTGCTGTGGGACCCGCTCGCCTCCCGTCGTCCGTGAACACCACGACCTGACGGCCCGTCGTCTCGGCCCGCGAATCGGCGACGGGCCCGTCGCCGTCACGGTCGGAATCTTGTGGAAATATCACTGTTTCGTCCTTTTGCTCTGGATCGCGGCGCGCTCGTCGTCGCGTCAATGTGTCTACTTACCTTCAGCTTTCGATCGCCAGTGGCGCTCGTGGGACTCCCCCACTCTCCGGCGTGGGCTCCCGAATTCCGCGAGTGGCGCGCTACCCGAATTTGTGTCGGGCCGGGCTGTCGGGGTGAGTAGTTAGGTTCATGCGACCGCAGAGATCACGTGGTACCAGTCGACGACGACGGACCTCACTCCGATCGATGCGATCATCGTCCGGATCGGACCGTCCAGGCACAGCTGGCTGTCGACGTGCCGAGCATCGGACCAACCGCAGATGCTCTGTGCGGCCCGCAACCCGATCAGGATCTCCGGAGAGGATTCGGTTCGGCTGCCCTCGATGAGTAGCGCCTCCTCGTCGACGCCGCGGACCGCGATGTCATGTCCGTCTGCGACGTCGCCGACGATCAGAGCGAGGTAGTCGATGTCGGTGTCCTCGTCGCGAGTGGCGATCAGTCGTGCCATGCCGGCTCCCACCGGCACGACTTCGTCCAACACCAGAACGGCGGACTCGGATTCACGGAGTTCGTCGAGTTCGACTCGTCTCGCTGTCCAACTGAAGAAGGGCTCCGGCCGCGCGGTCATGACACGCTCCTGTAGTTCGACGCAATAACTTTCCGCGGTACCCATTCAGCGTCGCCGGGATGTCGGCTAATCTCGCGAGTAGCGTCCTACCCGATCGTGCGGACACACCTTCGGTCGATCTCGAAACCGAACTCGTGCCCGTGTCGCACTACTCAATCCATCGACACCTCAGGAGTACTGCAGCATAAAACGGCTCCAAGGTTGTATTGCACTGCTTCGCTGGATAACTCGCGTCCAATTCTCGACTCGGTGCTGTCACCGGTGGCGCGAGAAACTTAGAATCAATGCATGGGTCCGACGTGGCCTTTGATTCAGCGGCAAGTCGAGTTCTTCGCGATCACCGCGTCGCTCACGGCTCGGTCCGGGGGATGCGGTGTCGTCCTCACGGGCGATCCCGGCGTCGGCAAGACCACCCTCGCAAGGTTCGCCACCGAGTCGTTGCCGCGTGACGTGAAATGGGTGGCGGGCACCGAGTCGGCGCGAAGCATCCCGTTGGGTGTGTTCGCTCATCTGGTCGGGGCGTCCACCTCCCGGGATCCGGTCGCCTTTCTGTCGGCGGCGCGGCAGGCGCTCCTCGACGACGGCCACAGTCGCGACGTGGTGATCGGTGTCGACGACGCGCACCTCCTCGATCAGCTCTCGGCGACCTTCCTTCATCAGCTTGCCCTCGACAGGGCGGTGCACATCGTCGCCACCGTTCGCAACAGCGAGACCGTGCCCGACGCGATCACGTCGTTGTGGAAGGACGGTCACCTCCTGCGGCTCGAATTGGCGCCGTTCAGCCGAGAACAGAGCATCGAGTTGATCGAGTCCGTGTTGGACGGCCCCCCCCGAGGGGCTGAGCGCGGACATGATCTGGGAGGCGTCGGGCGGGAACGCGCTGTTCGTCCGGCATCTGGTGGAGGGCGCTCTCGAAGCGGGGACGCTGCGCCGCTCCGGTGGCGTCTGGCAGTTGCGGGGACGTGCCGCCATCACGTCCGAACTGGCGTCCCTGCTGGAGCACCGGATCGATCAGATCCCCCACGACGTGCTGCAGGCGTTGCAGCTCCTCACGTTCTGCGAGCCGCTCGATCTGGACATCCTCGGTCAGCTGGCGGGTGACGACGCGGTGGAGGAGGCCGAGCGACGCGGCCTCGTCAGAATCGTCGAAGACGGACACCGGCTCGACGTTCGTTACACGCATCCGCTGTTCGGCGAGGTGATTCGGCGACGGGTGGGGTGCGCGGCGGGCCGACGGCTCCGGGGACAGCTCGTGGAAGCGCTGAGCAGCCGGGCCGTGGTCGGATCCTCCAATCGAATTCGTCTGGCAGAGTTGGCGCTCGACAGCGACCGGTCGGTCGAACCCGATCTGTTGGTCAACGCCGCCGAGGATGCCATCGGTTTGGCGAATGTTCCGCTGGGGGAACGGCTCGCACGCGCGGCACTCGACCAGACCGGCAGCTTCGAGGCGGTCGACCTCCTGGCCCGTGCTCTGCTGTGGCAGGGGCACGCCACCGAGGCCGAATCGCTGCTGCTGTCTTTTTCACCCGACAGCCTGGACCAGGTGCAACTGGTGCGCTGGGGTACATCGCGGATCGCAAACCTGTTCTGGGCGAGCGGCGAGTCCGAGAAGGCCGACGAGGTCCTTGCGGTACTTCGCGAGAAGGTCACGCATCCCAGTCTCGTCCCGATCATCGAGGGCATCGGCTCGGTGTGCGCGGTGTTCGAGAATCGGCCCGAGGAGGCGGCAGCGGCGGCGAAGGCAATTCTGGCCGCCGACCGAGTGCTGCCATGGGCGATCGAGTGGGCGTTCTTCGGTGGCGGTTTGTCCCTGGCACTCATGGGACGCGGCGGCCAAGTGCCGGAACTGGCGGCGCGTAGCGCTGCGGTGGCCGATCAGATCGACGGGTTGCTGCGGTTCCCGGCCGCGCACGGTGAGATCCTGGCATTGACCCTCACCGGACAGTTCGGCGCGGCGCAGCACCGGGCCGAGGAATACCTCTCGTTGGCGTCCAGTGGCCGATACGTTGCGTGGGGGCTTGCGAACATCCTGGTCGGGACGGTGGAACTTGTCCGCGGCCAGTTCACCGACGCCGCGGGTCGCCTCGAGCAGGCGATCGCCGCCCTCAACGTCGGCGATACGGCCGATGCGATCTCGTGGAGTTTCCCCGCCTACATCGCGCTCGGTCAGGCGTATGCGGAGCTCGGTCGCTTTCACGAGGCGGACGGGATCATCACGGCAGCGCAGGCTCGGAACGGCCGGCACGTGGCCGTGTTCGGGCCCCAACTCATGATGTCGCAGGCGTGGCTCGCCGCCGCACGAGGCGAAACCTCGCGCGCCATCGATCTATCGCGGTCGGCGGCAGAGTGCGCTTGTCAGTCAGGACAATTCGGCATCGAGGCGGTCGCGCTTCACCTTGCCACCCGGTTTGGCGACACGACTACCGCCACGCGTCTCGCCGAGTTGGCCGACATCTGCGACGGCGAACTTGTCGACATCGTTGCCCGGCATGCGGCGGCAGTCGCGGCACGAAACGGATGCGGTGCGGCATCGGCAGCAACCGAGTTCGAGCGAATCGGCGCCCTGCCGGATGCCGCTGACGCTTACGCTAGGGCAGCGATCGCATTTACGCATGCCGGAGACAAGCGGCGTTCGATCGAGTGCGCTGCCGCGGCCGAAGTCCTCTCGGCCCGATGCGACCACATGTCATCTCCCGCGCTGGTGGAGGCGGCCCATCCGCTCCCCCTCACGAGTCGTGAACGGGAAGTGGGGTCGATGGTTGCGGCCGGATTGTCGAACCGCCAGATCGCCGATCGGTTGTTCGTCTCGGTGCGGACGGTGGAGGGTCATATCTACCGTGCGTGTATGAAGCTCGACGTCGCCGATCGCAACGGTCTTGCGCAGGCGATGGGCACGACGGTTCGGTGACACCGACCGGACTCCGGGCACGACGACATGCCGACTCGGCAACAGGAATCATCCTGTTGCAGAGTCGGCATGGTTCCCGGGTCAGGAGGCTCGGGGCCGGGCCCGGTTGTGCGCCGGTATCGGGTTTCGTTCCCAGTCGACCTGCCGGGGTGGGATGAACGTGGGGTGCCGGTCGGCTCCCATCTCTATCTCCCAGTCACTGTGGTGCAGCAGCCGGTGGTGGAATCCGCAGAGCAGCACCAGGTTGCCCATGTCGGACGGCCCGCCTGCGGACCAGTGGATGATGTGGTGACCTTCGCACCAGGACGGCGGCGCACCACACCCGGGGAACGCGCATCCTCGATCCCGCGCCACCAACGCTTTTCGCTGCCTCTTCGTGACTGTCCGGGTGGAGATGCCGAGGTCGAGTGGCGCTCCGTTGTCGTCGAGCACGATCGGCGTGTAGATCGAATCGCAGCTGAGGAGCCGGGCTGCCCTGAGACTCAGTGGCCCCATCCACTCGGTCCACGCCACCCCATCGACGGCGAAGAGCGAGTCGTCGGACGAAGCGGCATCCTGCTGTGCTCGTGCACTGCAGTCGGTGTGGTCGGCGAGATCTTTGGCGTTGACGTGGAGGGAGACGTGTGGTCGTTCGCCGCCTTCTTCGCCCGCGATCCCGGAGTCGAGATAGCGGCGCAGGAGTTCGGTGAACCCGTCGGCCCGCCGCTGCCCGGGAGTGCGGGGGTCCTTGGTTCCGTCCTGCGCGGGCCGTGGCTTGGACAGTCCGGAGAGCGCCGACAGCAGCATCTCACCGGTCACGGCATCCAGGTCGCCTCTGACGGCGACACGGCCGTTGAGTGTCTTGGATGCGTGGAACTCGTTGAGGTCGGTGTCTTCACTGGGCGGCGGATCGTCGGACTCGAAGGCGCGTTCCAGCCTGGCAATGACGGCGCGCACCGCGTCCGTGTTCGCGGTGGGACCGGTTGCGGCGAACAGCAACGCATTTCGGCAGTCATCCAACGCTTCGAGCGGCATGCCCTTGGGTGGCCGTTCGCAGAACTTCACGATCAGCGCTGCGTGCTCCGCCGAAATGTTGGTGTCGAAGTACTCGTCCGCGATCTCCGGTTGGAGACGCAACCCTCGGCCCAACAGCACGATTCGCCCCGCCGCGCCCACCTCGAGCAACGTCTTGGAAGCCAGCCACATCTTGGTGTTCGGAAACCCCAGCACATCGACCTTGCAGCGGTGGTCGACGGCACCGACGAGCTTGACGCGCAAGGCTTCGAGCCGCTGAATCTCGTCCGAGATACGAACGACCGAATCGAGCACCTCCGCCTCGGCCAGACGCCACGCATCACCGACCGCGGTCGCCAGAATCTCGTCCGACAACGCCCCCTGGATATCTCCCCCGAGCCCCATGTTCGAATCTTACTTCGAACGTTTGTGGCGCTCCTCGGGTTTCTGTGGGCGCCATTTCTGCTGTTCAGGGTGGGTTGTGTTGTTGGCCGCACTGTTCGGCGTTTCACCGGTGAGATGAGGGACGCGCACGTGCAGCACCTCTAGGTTTCGGGGTTACCACACCTACCTCAACCCGGAGGCCCGCTACACGTGCGCGTCAGTACTGCATTTAACCGTCTCTTGAAGATCCCCGGTGCATCGGTGTCCGCGGTGTCGATCACAGACAGCGATGTCAAGGTCGAAGTCCGCCTGCGCGCCCGCCGACTCCAGTGTCCCTGCGGGTATATCTCGTCGGCAACATATGACCGGTCCACTCGCCGTTGGCGACACCTTGACCTCGGCACCCACCGCCTGTGGTTGGTCTACGAGATCCGCCGCATCGACTGCCCCGACTGCGGGGTGCGCACCGAACAGGTGCCGTGGGCGCGGCCCACCGCCCGGCACACCCGAGACTTCGAAGACACCATCCTGTGGCTCGCCGCCCGCACCGACCGCACCTCCGTCGCGACGTTGATGCGCTGCGCGTGGGAAACGGTCACCGCAATCATCAACCGCACCGTCGACGAACTGATCGACAGTCGCCGACTCGGGGCGATCTACCGCATCGGCGTCGACGAAATCTGCTACCGACACCCGCACAAGTATTTGACTGTTATCGGCGACCACGACACCAAGACCGTGGTGCATATCGAACCCGGGCGGAGCACCGAATCACTCGCGGCCTTTTATGAGCAGCAACAGGAGTCAGATCTCGACTCGATCGAGTCGGTATCGATGGACGGATCGAAGGCATATCGCGTCGCCACCGAGGAGCACGTACCAAACGCCCGTATCTGTTTCGACCCATTCCATGTCATGCAGTGGGTAAACCGGGCGTTGGACCGAGTGTTCTCCGAGGCTTCCTCGGCCAACCGCCGCAGAATAGAGCTCTCGAGCGGTAGCTGGCGCAAAGTCCGCATCGCGTTGCGAACCGGCGCCGAACGACTCACCGACCAGCGCCGCGCCCTGGTCGACACGCTCACAGGTCAGGATCAGCAGGTCGGGCACGCATGGCGACTGAAAGAGCAAATGCGGGACTTGTTCCGCACCGTCAAACCCTCACGTGCCAAACGACATCTACGCGCATGGATCGACGACGCCGCACACAGCGGAATCCCGGCATTCACAATGCTCGCCCAACAGATCCACAAGCACTACGACGGAATCATCGCAGCAGTAGAACTCGGCATCTCAAACGGCCTCATCGAAGGTATCAACTCAAAGATCAGACTCATCAACGCTCGCGGCTACGGACACCATTCCGCTGAATCGCTGACCTCGATGATCTACCTGACGCTCGGAGGAATTAATCCAAAACTACCCACACAAAGGTGAGGAGCGCCACGTTTGTTCGAGTCAATGGTTTCGTGACAGCCGCGACCTTCGGGAACCCCACCGAAGAAGTCCCGGAACGACATACGAAGTACGCGGACGGGTGGCACGCTTGACGGTGTGACGACCCAGGACCCGGCGACCGAACCCCACCGCAGTCGCTTGCGCCGTCTGCGTGCCGCGTGGCGGAGGAAGCTCGATCCGAGTGAGCAGTCGGCGGTGGTGTCGTGGGGCGCGTTCACGCTGACGTTCGCGGGGGTGCGGGCGTTGACGCACTGGATCAGGCGCGGGCACGGACCGGCCGGCGGTGGGTTGAGTCTCGACGGCCGTCATTTCCACCATTACAACCTCGGCATCGCGGCGCTGGCCGGGGTCGGGGCGGTGGCGGTACGCGGCTCCGAGAAGCAACGCCACCATCCGACGGTGCCGATCTCATACGGCGTCGGCACCGCGCTCATCGTCGACGAGTTGGCGTTGCTGCTGGACTTGCAAGACGTCTACTGGGCGAAGGAGGGGCGGACCAGCGTCGACGCCGCGGTGATCATCATCGGGCTCGGCGGACTGATGACCGCAGGTTTCGAATTCTGGCCCGCAGCCCAACGCGCGCTCACGGAGCCGACGTAGGCGGAAGCGCACCGGGCAACCGGGCCGTCCCCCACGGCTCGATGTCGTAAACGGGGATGCAGTCCAGGCCTCGGGCGCGCACGCGCTGCACGACCGCCGCATCCGCCGACGCACCGGTCCCGTCGGCGACGGCCTCGGTGACGATCGCGCACAGCACGTCACCCTGGAGTTCGCGTACGGGTTTCAGCCCCTGCTCCACCGTCCAGTGCCGCACGGCGGCCCAGTGCGTCACTTCGGTGACGGTGGATGGGTTGCCGATGAACAACACACTCCGCGTGACATTTCGCCCGCCCGCGGCAGCCGATGACTGCACCTGAATCTCCGCCTCGGTGCACCACTCGGACGCCACCTCGGCCAATGTGGTGCTCGCAATCGTCGACATCTACCTCGTCCTGTTCCTGCGTCCGACTCGCATGAGAGTCATCCTGTCGCGAATCGGGCGTCGCGACTGTCCCCCGATCGGGTCTTGAATCGGATGATTCGACTGTCCCCCGATCGGGCCACAGCGCCTGGGGTGCGGGGGGCCGCAGAGGGAGGCGACCGCCGACGAACCGCACGAGTCGGTCGGCGCGGAACTCGCCGGAATCGCGGGCGAGGCCGGAATCGGCCCGAGCGAACTCGTCGACGACAATCCGTCGACAGCGCGAGCAGCCTCCGGCGGGCACCGACACCGTTAGGCTGAAAACCATGCCGTCGGACCGCGCACTCAAGTTCATGAACGCCGCCCACCGCGTCCTCCTGCGCGTCACCGGTGGGCGGGTCGGGAGAAGTTTCGGCAAGATGCCGGCGGTGGAGTTGACCACCGTCGGCCGCAAGACCGGAAAGGTGCACAGCGTCATGCTGACCGTGCCGGTGCAGGAAGGCGACACCCTCGTCGTGGTGGCGTCACGCGGCGGCGACGACCGCAACCCCGCGTGGTTCCTGAACCTGCAGGCCAACCCGGTGGTCCAGCTGTCTCTCCAGGGAAAGCCTGCGCAATCCATGCGCGCCCACGTGGCAACCGCCGAGGAGCGGGCCCGTCTGTGGCCGAAAGTGACCGCCGCCTATAAGGGATACGCCGGCTACCAGAAGAAGACGGACCGCGAGATCCCGCTGGTTCTGCTCGACCCCACGACCTGACCGCGGTCACCGCCGGCAGAACACGGTTCGGTTGCAGTCCGGCGCAGTGAGCCGGTTCCACCCTTAACCTCGACCTCACCCTTATAGATTTGCGGATTCCGGGCGGGCGAGGTTGGGAGTGACGTGGACACTGACGATGCTGCGCTGCACAAGTCCGGCACCCGACACCGTCCGCGGCGTGGGTGGATCGTGACGACGCTGATGCTTCTCGTCTTCATGGGTGCGCCCGCCCCGTCGGCGACGGCCGAAGCGATCGTGCAACCGGTGGCCGCAGACCCGAGCGTCGTCCGCGCGTCCGACGGCATGTTCTACATGTACACGACCGCCGACGACTGGGGCGACGGCCAAGGCATGCACAACATGTCGATCTTCAAGTCCGCCGACCTCATGGACTGGATGTACCTCGGCGACGTCTTCCCCGACCGGCCCGCGTGGCATCCCGACGGCAAGCTCGCGTGGGCACCCAACGTGCTCGAGTCCGACGGCCAGTACAGCCTGTACTACTCGCTCTACGACGAATCGAACCCGTGCATCGGTCTCGCCACCGCCGACAGGCCCACCGGACCGTGGACCGATCTCGGCCGCCCCGTGTTCTGCGCCCACGACGTCGGCGTCGGCGGCACCATCGATCCGTTCGTGTGGGACGACGGCACGACGAAGACCATGTTCGTCGGCAACTTCCAGGGCGTCCACGCCATCCCCCTCAGCCCGGACGGCACCGCGGCGGCCGGCGAGCCCGTACGCGTCGCGGACGAGCGCTTTGAAGGCCCCTACGTCGAATTCCACGACGGCTACTACTACCTGTTCCTCTCCGCCGGCAACTGCTGCAACGGCGCCGACACCGCCTACCGCGTCCTCGTCGGCCGGTCGGAGTCGCTCACCGGGCCGTACCTCGACCGGAAGGGTCAGGACCTGAACGACGGCGGAGGGGCCCTCATCCTCGCCGGCAGCGAACCGTGGGCCGGGCCGGGCCACAACACGGTGGTCTCCGACGACGCGGGCTCGGATTGGATCGTGTACCACGCCATTCCGCGCGACAACCGGGATCTGCCCAGCGGAGCCCGCCGGCGCGAAGGGATGATCGACCGGATCGTGTGGGCGAACGGCTGGCCCGAGGTCGGTGACGGATCGCCCGCGTCGACCGGGCCGGCGAACCCCGACACGGACCTGCCGGTGCGGGTCACGCTGCGCGCCGATTCCGACACCACACTGCCCGCGGGCGGCGGGACCGTCGACACCACCATGCTCGTCGAGGCCCCCGACGATCGTCCCTACGCGGGGCAGGTATGGGTCAGCGCCGTGTCACCCGACAACCGGACCAGCGATCCGTTCTTCGGGCCGATCGACGTCGACCTGCAACCCGGCGAGGTGCTCGAGGAGGCCATCGCCTACACGGTCCCGGGAGATGCGGTCGCCGGCACCTACTACGCCTACGCGTTCGCGGGCACCTACCCCGACGAGACCGTCGAGTTCGGCACCGTTCACGCCGTGAAGTCCGGCGACGAGGCCAGGATCAGCCCGGTCCGCTCGGTGTCGCTGCACCTCGGCACTGTCGCGCGCTGACGAGGGCCGCCGGCAGGGGACAACCGATTCGGTTTCCGATTCTCACTTCGACAACTGAATCCGCAACATTTCTCGCCTATCGCTATTGAAATAGCGGCAGGCGTAGGTCAGGATGGGAGCCACAGTGACGTGCCTCACACGCCACCTTTAGGTCATTCCACCAACAAAGGTGCTCCATGCTGCAGACAGTGTTCGAGAAGAATCAACCGAACGCGAAGGTCGTCGACCATGCGCTCCGGCGCACCCGGTTGGCACCGTTCTGGATCGAGGACGTCGCCGACACACCCACCTACCCGGCCGCCTCGGCCGACGCCGCGTACGACCTGGTGGTCGTCGGCGGCGGATACACCGGACTCTGGAGTGCTCTGCTCGCGAAACAGCGCCACCCCGAACTGTCCGTCGCGCTCGTGGAGGGCGAGACCATCGGTTGGGCCGCATCCGGTCGTAACGGCGGGTTCGTCGAAGCCAGCCTGACCCACGGCAGCGAGAACGGACGACGACGCTGGCCGGGGGAGATCGACGCCCTCGAAGCGCTCGGGCTCGAGAACCTCGACGCCATCGAGAAGACCGTCCACACTCTGGGGTTGGACTGCGATTTCGAACGGAACGGTGCGATCTCGGTCGCGATCGCCGATTACCAGGCGAAGGACGTGTTCGACACGCCGCCGAGCGCTACCACCACGGTGCTCGACGGGCCCGCGATGCGGGCGCAGGTGAACTCGCCCACGTATCTGGCCGGTGTGTGGGACAAGCAGTCCACCGCGCTGGTGCATCCGGCCAAGCTCGCCACCGAACTCGGCCGGGCCTGCGCGGAGCACGGTGTCGAGATGTTCGAGCACACCAAGGTTCTCGATCTCGTCCGCTCCCGATCGTCGTCCCGGGTCGGCGTTCGGACGGCGTCCGCGACCCTGTCGGCCGGACGAGTGATCCTGGCAACCAATGCGTTTCCGTCCCTGCTGAAGAGGTACCGGCTGCATACGGTTCCGGTGTACGACTACGTGCTCATGACCGAACCGCTGTCCGACGCACAGCTCGCGGAGGTCGGATGGTCTGCGCGACAGGGCGTCGCCGACATGTCCAACCAATTCCACTACTACCGGCTCACCCGCGACAACCGAATCCTCTGGGGCGGATACGACGCGATCTACCATTTCGGGCGGGGAATGCACCACGACCTCGAAGACCGTCCCGAGTCCCACACGAGGCTCGCGAGCCACTTCTTCACGACGTTCCCGCAGCTCGAGGGCCT
This sequence comes from Rhodococcus sp. 21391, assembly GCF_016772255.1. NCBI lineage: Bacteria > Bacillati > Actinomycetota > Actinomycetes > Mycobacteriales > Nocardiaceae > Rhodococcus > Rhodococcus sp. 21391. The sequence continues at coordinate 4,856,833 of NZ_CP063781.1, forward strand.
GGAGTTCACCCACAAGTGGGGTGGCGTCATCGACACGTCGACGCGCTTCTGCTCGTTCTTCGGTTCCGCGGCGAAGGGGCGGATCGCGTACGCGGCCGGCTTCACCGGTCTCGGTGTCGGCGCCTCCCGCTTCGCGGCGAACGTCATGCTCGACAAGGTGTCCGGCGAAACGACGGCATTGACGGAGTTGGACTTGGTGAAGTCGATGCCCCTCCCCTTCCCGCCCGAACCGTTGGCGGCGGCCGGCATCAACGCCACTCGGTGGTCCCTCGATCGCGCCGATCATCAGGAAGGCCGGCGGAACGTCTTCCTCAAGGCTCTCGACGCGGTGGGATTGGGGTTCGACTCGTGAGCGGCCCTGCGACCGGGGTCGTCGCCTGGGAATCCGGACCGCATATCGAGGCTCGAACCACCGATCTCGATTACCACCGCCTGCCCGACGAGCAGGTGATCGGCGACAGCGTGCCGATGGTCGGCGAACGAGTGCTCGGCGACTTCGCCGGTGTCACCGTCGGCGTGTGGGAGATCGAGCCCAGCACCTCGTGCGACGTCGAGATCGACGAGGTGTTCGTGGTGCTCAGCGGCGACGCGACAGTGCAGTTCGAGGACGGCACCCCCGATCTCGAGCTCGGTCCCGGAAGTGTCGTCCATGTGCGGTCCGGCCAGAAGACCCGGTGGATCGTGCGTGACACGCTGCGGAAGATCTTCATCGCCGCACCGGCAACATAGCCGCGAAAACCACTGCACCCCTGTACTACACCTGCACGGGCACGTCTGCCCGGACCTGCACACCTCGAGGGAGAATTGATGAGCATTGCCGAACCTCCGCCCTTGAAGACCCAGCCCTCGAAGACCCAGAACCCGCTCGGCACCGCGAAGGGCCTCAACAGCGGCGCACTGGGATTGATCGGCAACACGGTGATCGGGCTGTCGTCGGTCGCGCCCGCCTACAGCCTCGCCGCGACGCTGGGATACGTCGTTCTGGCAGTCGGCGACAAGGCACCGTCGATGTTCCTCGTCGCGTTCATCCCGATGTTGCTCACGGCGTTCGCCTACCGCGAGCTCAATCGGGACACCCCGGACTGCGGCACCTCGTTCACCTGGGGTACCAAGGCGTTCGGTCCGTGGATCGGGTGGATGGCGGGGTGGGGACTCGCCGTGTCCGCAATCATCGTCCTCACCAACACCGCGGAGATTGCGGCGATCTACCTGTTCGAGGTTCTCGGGTTGCACGCGGCAGCCGAGTCGCTCGCCGCGAAGGTTCTGCTGGGGTGTTTCTTCATCGCCGCCATGACCTACGTCAGCTTTCGCGGCATCCTCATCAGCGAACGGCTGCAGAATGTCCTGATCGCCGTCCAGTTCACCGTCCTCATCGGGGTCAGCGTCATCGCACTGTCGAAGGTGTTCGGCGGCACCGCCGGCCCGCAGGCGATCACCCCGAAACTCGACTGGATCATTCCCACCGGCATCTCGATGTCCAGTGCCGCACAGGCCATCATCCTGTGCATCTTCATCTACTGGGGGTGGGATGCCTGCCTGGCGGTCGGTGAGGAAACAAAGGATTCCGAGCGGACCCCCGGCCGCGCCGCGGTCTTGACCACGGTCATTCTCGTCGCCACGTACGTCCTGGTCGGATACGCGGTCCAGTCGTTCGCCGGGTTCGGCGACACCGGCATCGGCCTGAACAATCCCGAAAACGTCGACGACGTCCTGACCACCCTGGGCGGGCCGGTCGCCGGACCGGTGGCAGCGTCGTTATTGCTGCTGACCGTCTCGATCTCCGCGCTCTCCTCGACCCAGACCACCATCCTGCCGACGGCCCGCGGAACGTTGTCGATGGCGGTCTACGAGGCACTGCCGCGAAAATTCTCCACCGTGCACCCCCGGTACATGACCCCCGGCTTCGGAACCCTGGTCATGGGAGCGTCGGCGCTCCTGTTCTACCTTGTCCTGTCGTTCGCGAGCGCCAACGCCCTGCAGGATTCGGTGGCGTCGCTCGGACTCGCGGTCGCCTTCTACTACGGCATCACCGCCTACGCGTGTGTCTGGTACTTCCGTCGGACACTCCTCGACTCGGCACGTAATCTGTTCATGCGCGGCATCTTTCCGTTGCTCGGCGCCCTCTGCATGACGTGGGCTTTCGTCCAGAGCGCCGTCGACATGCTGCGTCCCGACTACGGATTCACCGCGTTCGGCCCGTTCGGGGGCGTGTTCGTTCTCGGCGTCGGAATGCTGGTGGTCGGAATCCCCCTGATGTTGCTGTGTTTCGCGACCGGCTCCCGGGACTTCTTCCGCGGACGCACCCTCACCGCCGACACGGAAGTGAAGGTGCCCGAGTCGTGAGTGCCGACGTCACCGGGAAGAGGCGATAGTTTCCGAAATGTCCGAGCCGATTGTCTTCGATACGACGAGCAAGGGAGGATTCGACCATGTCTGAGCAGCCTGCCTCTCTCGATCCCGTGTCCAAGCAGATCATCGAGCAACTTCAGGAGGATGGACGGCGGTCGTACTCGGCCATCGGCAAGGTCGTCGGATTGTCGGAAGCGGCTGTACGCCAACGCGTGCAGAAGCTGATCGACACCGGCGTCACGCAGATCGTCGCGGTCACCGATCCCGTTCAAGTGGGATTCTCACGTCAGGCCATGGTCGGAATCCGCTGCTCCGGGGATGTCACCGACATCGCCGCCCGGCTCGCCGACGTCGACGCCATCGACTACGTCGTGTTGACGGCAGGCGCGTACGACATTCTGGCCGAGATCGTGTGCGAGAACGACGACCACCTCCTGACCGTGCTCAACAAAGAAATTCGCACTATTCCCGGTGTGCTCGGCACCGAGACGATGGTGTATCTGAAACTTGTCAAACAGCAATATGATTGGGGAACCCGATGACCACGGTTACCACCTCTTCGCCCACGACGCCGCACCTCGAGGCGGCCGCCCGCCGCCACCTGTGGGGGCATTTCTCCCGGCACGGGCAGAACATCACCCCGCCGATCATCACCCGCGGTGAGGGCGCCCGGATCTGGGACGCGGCCGGCAAGAGCTACCTCGACGGGCTGTCCGGGTTGTTCGTCGTCCAGGCCGGGCACGGCCGCACCGAGCTCGCCGAGGCCGCCGCCAAGCAGGCCGAACAGCTCGCGTTCTTCCCGCTCTGGTCCTACGCCACCCCACCGGCGATCGAACTCGCCGAACGCCTCGCCGGCTACGCCCCCGGCGATCTGAACCGGGTCTTCTTCACCACCGGCGGCGGCGAGGCCGTCGAAAGCGCCTGGAAGCTGGCCAAACAGTACTTCAAGAAGGTCGGCAAACCCGGCAAGCACAAGGTGATCTCCCGCTCCATCGCCTACCACGGCACCCCGCAGGGCGCCCTCGCCATCACCGGCATCCCCGCCCTGAAGGCCCCGTTCGAACCGCTGACCCCCGGCGCGTTCCGGGTGCCCAACACCAACATCTACCGGGCCCCCGAACCCCTCGGCTCGGACCCGAAGGCGTTCGGGATCTGGGCCGCCGACCGGATCGCCGAGGCCATCGAATTCGAGGGCCCGGACACCGTCGCCGCCGTCTTCCTCGAACCGGTGCAGAACGCCGGCGGCTGCTTCCCGCCCCCGCCCGGCTACTTCGAGCGGGTTCGGCAGATCTGCGACGAGTACGACGTGCTGCTGGTCTCGGACGAGGTGATCTGCGCGTTCGGCCGGATCGGGTCGATGTTCGCGTGCGACGACTTCGGGTACGTCCCCGACATCATCACCTGCGCCAAGGGCCTGACCTCCGGGTACTCCCCGATCGGGGCGATGATCGCCTCGGACCGGTTGTTCGAACCGTTCGCCGACGGGACGTCGATGTTCGCGCACGGGTACACCTTCGGCGGGCACCCCGTCTCGTCGGCGGTGGCATTGGCGAACCTGGACATCTTCGAACGCGAGGGCCTCAACGCCCACGTCGCCGAGCAGGCGCCGGCTTTCCGGGCCACCCTCGACAAGCTCACCGACCTGCCGATGGTCGGGGACGTGCGCGGAGAGGGCTTCTTCTACGGCATCGAACTGGTCAAGGACAAGACCACGAAGGAGTCGTTCACCGACGACGAGGCCGAACGGATCCTGCACGGGTTCCTCTCCACCGCCCTGTTCGACGCCGGCCTGTACTGCCGGGCCGACGACCGCGGCGACCCGGTCATCCAACTCGCCCCACCCCTGGTCTGCGGTCAGACCGAATTCGACGAAATCGAAAACATCCTCCGCAGCGTTCTCACCGAAGCCTGGACCCTGCTGTGAACCACCAGGACCTTCCCGGGCTGTACGTCGGCGGCCGCTACCTGGACGGCCGGGCGGCCGAACGGTACGAGGTGCTCGATCCGGCCACGGGCGAGGTGATCTCCTCCCGCACCGAAGCATCGGTGGACGACGTCGACGACGCGGTCGCCACCGCGAAGACCGCCTACACGGACTGGTCGACGACGAGCCCGGGCGAGCGTTCCGCCGTCCTGACTCGATGGGCTGCCGAGCTCACGGAGATGTCCGACGACATCGCACGCACCGAAACCCGGCAGACGGGCAAACCGATCAAACTCTCGACCGAGTTCGACGTTCCCGGGTCGATCGACAACGTGTCGTTCTTCGCCGGCGCGGCCCGCAACCTGGAGGGCAAGGCGTCGGGCGAGTACTCCCCCGACCACACGTCCAGCATCCGCCGCGAACCGATCGGGGTGATCGGCTCGATCGCGCCGTGGAACTATCCGCTGCAGATGGCCGCGTGGAAGATCCTGCCCGCGGTCGCCGCGGGCAACACCATCGTGCTCAAACCGGCGGAGATCACTCCCCTGACGTCGCTGCTGTTCGCGGAGGCCGCGTCCCGAGCCGGAATGCCGGACGGCGTCGTCAACGTGATCACCGGCCGCGGCGTGACGACCGGGTCGTCGCTGGTGTCCCATCGGGACGTGAGCATGGTGAGCTTCACCGGATCGACGCCCGTGGGACGGCAGATCGCGGCCGCCGCGGCAGGCAAGCGACTTCATCTGGAACTGGGCGGGAAGGCCCCCTTCGTGGTGTTCGACGACGCCGATCTCGAGGCGGCGATCAACGGAGCCGTCGCCGGTGCCCTCATCAACTCGGGCCAGGACTGCACCGCGGCCACCCGCGCCTACGTGCAGCGCCCGCTGTACGACGACTTCGTCGCCGGGGTGGCCTCACTCATGGACACCGTCCGCCTGGGCGACCCGTCCGATCCCGGTACCGACATGGGGCCGTTGGCGTCGCGGCGACAGCAGCAGCACGTCGCCGGGTTCATCGATCGCGCCCGCGACACCGGGGCGAAGATCGTCCGCGGCGGATCCGTCCCCGGGGGCGACCTCGCATCCGGCTTCTACTACGAGCCGACGCTCGTCGTGGGTGCCGAGCAGTCGAGTGAGATCGTGCAGCGGGAGATCTTCGGCCCGGTTCTCGTCGTCCTGCCGTTCGAACACGATCTGGACGGAATCGCACTCGCCAACGACACCGACTTCGGGCTGGCGGCGTCCGCGTGGACACGGGACCTGTACCGGGCTCAAACCGCCTCCCGCGACATCGCCGCGGGCTGCGTATGGATCAACGACCACATCCCGATCATCAGCGAGATGCCCCACGGCGGGTACAAGGCGTCCGGTTACGGCAAGGACATGTCGACGTACTCGCTCGACGAATACACCAACGTCAAGCACGTCATGTCCGACATCACCGGAACCGCCAGGAAGGACTGGCACCGGACGGTGTTCGGCGACCGACGATGAGCCCGGTCGCCGGGACGGCAGCACGTGTGCCGTCCCGGCGACGGCGGCGGTTCTGCCAAGCCGCACCCCGCGCGCGACTACGCTGACGAACAGGCGCGTTCGCTTCGGCTGAAAGGCAGAGACGATGCATGTGACTCCGTTCGCCTGGATTGTGACGATCGTCGTGATCATCGCTCTGCTCGCGTTCGACTACTTCTTCCACGTCCGCCACGCGCACATCCCGACGCTGAGGGAAGCGGCGATCTGGTCGTCGATCTACGTCGGACTCGCGTTGCTCTTCGGAGTCGCGGTCCTGATCTTCGGTGGCGTCGACATGGGCTCGGAGTACTTCGCGGGCTACGTCACGGAGAAGGCGTTGTCCGTCGACAACCTCTTCGTCTTCCTCATCATCATGTCCAGCTTCCGGGTGCCGCGCGAAGACCAGCAGAAGGTCCTGCTGTTCGGCATCGTGTTCTCGATCTTCGCCCGGACCGCGTTCATCTTCCTCGGCGCCGCGCTGATCAACTCGTTCGCGTGGGTGTTCTACTTCTTCGGCCTGATCCTGCTGATCACCGCCGGCAACATGCTGCGACCCGAGACCGAGGATTCGCACTCGGCCGACAACTTCATCATCCGGATCGCGAAGAAGTTCATGCACACCACCGAGCACTACGACGGCGACAAACTCTTCACCATCGAGAACGGCAAGCGGGCGATGACGCCCATGCTGCTGGTGATGGTTGCGATCGGCGGCACCGACATCCTGTTCGCGCTCGACTCCATTCCCGCGATCTTCGGCCTCACCCAGAACGTCTTCGTCGTCTTCACGGCCACCGTGTTCTCGCTGATGGGTCTGCGGCAGCTGTACTTCCTGCTCGACGGTCTCCTCGACCGCCTCATCTACCTGTCGTACGGACTGTCCGCGATCCTCGCGTTCATCGGGGTCAAGCTGATCCTGCATGCGCTGCACGAGAACAACCTGCCGTTCGTCAACGACGGCGAACCGGTGAACGTCATCGAGATCAGCACGTTCGCGTCGCTGGCCGTCATCATCGGCATCCTTGTCATCACCGTGGTCGCGTCGCTCACCAGCAAGCGGGGCCGGGCACAATCCGCCATCGCCGGTGCGCGGCGGCACGCGATCAACTACCTCGACCTCGACTACACCGCCGACCTGGCAGAGCGCGAACGCATGTATGACAAGTTGCGGGGCGAGGAGGAACAGCTCAAGAAGCTCGACCCGAAGTTCAAGAAGATGGTCCGCGAGGAAACCGCACTCATGGACCTCATCAAGCGCGCCCACCAGGAGCACGACGCGTTTCTCAAACAGAATTAGGCGAACAACGAAGCGCCCACCGAATCGGCGGGCGCTCCTGTGACTCGTGCCCCATCCCCATGAAGGCACGCGCCGCGACTACCTCCTCCTCATCCGCATTCCGCCGTCCGCCATGCCCATGGCGGTGATACCGAGACCCAGCAGACAGACGACGATGCCGCAGATCACGTTCGACCAGATCATTCCCGCCGTGGTGGTTACTCCGACGACCAGCCACGGGCTGACGATCATCCACAGACCCAGCAGCGGCGCGACGAACGCCATGCCGTGCGTGCGTGAGTAGGCCGACGTGAAACCGACGGCGAGCAGAGCCACCGCAACACCCGACAACAGATTGCACATCGCCAGGCCCGACTGGCTCGCGAACCCGACAATCCACGGCGACGCCGCCATGTAGAGGCCCGCCATGAACATCAGGCCCTCGGTGACCTGCGTCATCGGCTGTTCCGAGACTCGGTCGTAGCGAGCCCGCAACTCGGCGATATCAGGGTGTCTCTCGATCGACATACCTGGTGTCGTCATCACCCACCTCCTTGAAAAAGAGAACCAATCCCTACCGAAGGGGGTGCCCCGAACTTGGCAGGGCAAACCAGCGATAACCAGGTAATTTTTGCGAGTTTGTGCTACCGACCAGTCCCCACGGACCGCGGCGCCCTTGGGCAAGCGTCCAGGGGCGGGCATACTCGAATTGTGTGGTGGATTGCCTGGGTCGCGCTCGTGTGGGTAGCACTGTCGGTGCCGCTCGCGATCCTCATCGGGAGAGCGATACGGCAGAAAGACCTGCGCGAACTACCCGCCAGGGAAGACACGACAAGAAAGAACGACCCGCCCGACCGAACGGTTGCGTGACCGCGCATTCCCGGTGCAGCTCGAAAGGATAGGGGGATGGCGCTGCCCTTCTATCCCCTCGCATTCATGAATCTATTGGTTGTGGCGACCACGCTGTGCCTTGCACGCCCTTCCCGTCTCTCCGCCGCCGTCACCGTGGTCGCGGCCGTGCTGTGGATATTCGGCAACGGCCCGATCGAGGGCAAAGTCCTCTGGGAGTTCGACCACACGCACGGCCTGACAGTGTCCGATCTGCTGTCCGTCGCCGCACTCGCGATCGCCGTCTGGACGTTCTCGACGACCGGTGACCGACCGCTTGTGCGACCGTCGCGGCGGCATCGAAAGCTGGACCGGCGGGAGTGACGATCTCGATTGCCGTAGGCCTGTCAAGTCATCGATCTGGACCGTCCCGCTCCTGCCCTACGCAGCGCGGTGCCGACGGCCTCGAGGGCCTTCGGTGACGTCATGTGCCAGTGGGTGCTGTCGATGGCACGGTTTCGGATCACACCGTCCACATGGGGTTCCCAGCTCGTCTTTGCGCGTACGCCGGAGGGATCGTCTTGCGCTGCGGTGAAGAACACCACGTTGCCATGGAACAGTCCCGGTTGATGCGATTCGAGCAACTGGTTGTTGTGGGCAGCACTCGCGATCATCTTTTCGACATGTGCCGGCGTGAGAACTGACAATGGTCCACCCAGAGCCCCCAGAAGGTCCGCCGCAGACTCCGGCGTCATGTGGGCGACGGACGCCGGCAACTCTCCTTCATAACCCATTCCGGCGAGCAGGTCCTCCACGCTGACCGGAAGTTCACCCTCCCCGGTTTCTGGGGGATGCGCATAACTGTCGAGCATGGCGAGGGTTGCTACTTCTTCTCCAGACTGCTGGAGTTGCACTGCCATCGCCTGCGCGAGGACACCGCCCAACGACCAGCCCAGCAGGTCGTAGGGCCCGGCGGGCTGAATACTTCGAATCTCTTCGACGTACCGGTCGGCGAGTTCATCGATCGACGCCGGCAACCGTGTGTCACCCACGATCGCTGGTGACTGTATGCCGTAGATTTGACGGTCCGAATCGATGTGGGATGCCAAACCGGTGTAGCACCAGGCGAGTCCGACGATGGGGTGAATGCAGAAGACCGGTCGGCCGGTGCCGGCCGAACGGATCGGAAACACCACTTGCAGGGCAGGATCCTCGTCGGCCTCAGGGGCATCCATCCGTGCGGCTATCGAGCCGGGCGTCGGGTCCGTCATCAGCGATTGCAGCGGCACCTTCGATCCCGATGCCGCTTCGATCCGGCTCAGAACCCGCACTGCCATCAAGGAGTTCCCGCCGAGCTCGAAGAAGTTGTCGTCGGTACCCACCTGCTCGACACCCAGCAACTCTTGGAACGCGGTCGCGACCACACGTTCCGACTTCGTGGTGGGCGGCCTAAACTCGCGCTGCTCGTACTCGGGTATCGGCAGCGCCCGCCTGTCGACTTTGCCGTTGACGTTCAACGGCAGGGACGCGAGCTCCACGAATGCACCCGGCACCATGTACGACGGAAGACGCTTCGCAACCGTCGATTTCAGCGATCCGACATCGATTGCTCCAGGGGTCGCGGGCACCACGTAGGCGACCAGACGATCGCCGCCGTCTACGTCGCTACGCACGAGGGTAATCGCCTGCGACACGCCGGTATGACTGCGCAGGACCGCCTCGACCTCGGACAGTTCGATCCGGAATCCGCGCAGCTTCACCTGGAAGTCCGTACGTCCGAGGTAGTCGAGCTCACCGTCATCGCCCCAGGCGACAACGTCACCTGTGCGATACAAACGCTCACCCGGCGCACCGTAGGGGTTCGCCACGAACCGTTCGGCCGTGAGGTCCGCACGCGCCACATAGCCACGGGCCAACTGCGCGCCTGCCAAGTACAGCTCACCGGCGACGCCCGGCGGCACCGGATGCAACCGATCGTCGAGCACGTACACGCAGGTGTTCCATTCCGGTCGCCCGATCGGCACCGACGACGTGTCGTGTGGCGTGACCTTGTGCGCTGTCACCGATACAGCTGTTTCGGTGGGGCCGTACAGGTTGAACAGCTGGGCGCGACTGACGTCGCGGAAACTCTCGACCGTCGCCGTCGGCAACGCTTCACCAATTGCGAGCACGCGCCGGAGCGAGGACGGCAGCATGTCGTCGGACGCGACCGACAATGCCTCGAGCATCGATGGCACGGCGTGCAGAGTCGTCACGGCCGAAGTACGCATCAACTCGATCAGATACAACGGGTCCTGGTGGCCCTCCGGGTTTGCGATCACCACCTGCCCGCCCGACACCAGGGCCGACCAGAACTCCCACACAGACAAGTCGAAGGTGACGGCCGTCTTCAGCAGCGCGACGTCGTCGACGTCGAGGCCGAATTCGGCACGCATCCACAACAACTGGTTGACTACCGCGCCGTGAGTGACTGCCACACCCTTCGGCTTGCCGGTCGATCCCGAGGTGAAGATCACGTACGCCGCGTTCGCCGCCCGCAACGGTGAGATCCGCTCCACGTCTCGAACTGGCTCGTCGCAGAACACGGACAGATCTACCGTGTCGACACTCAGCACCGACGTACTTCCCAGCGCGCTGAAGCCGTCACGCGTCGTGGTCAGCACACAGACCGGCGACGCGGTGTCCAGGATGTACGCGACGCGCTCTGCGGGCTGATCCGGATCGAGCGGCAGATAGGCTCCCCCGGCCTTCACGACTGCGTACATTCCCACCATCAAGTCGACCGATCGCCGAATGGCCAATCCCACCAGAGATTCGGGCCCCACCCCCAGCGCTATCAGCTTCCGGGCAAGCTGATTCACCCGAGCGTCGAACTCCGAATACGTCAGCTCCCGACCTTCGTGGACCAGTGCAACAGAATTCGGCGTAGTCGCAACCTGCGAGTCGAAGAGCGACACAAGAGTGCCATCCACATCCACCGGGTGCGTTGTAGCGTTCCAGCTCTCGAGCATCAACTGGCGTTCCGGTGCAGCCAAGACGTCGATATCACCGACGGGGCCGGATGGATCTCGGGTGACCGCCCGTAAGGTACGGAGGAATCGTTCGACGAAGCGCTCGATGGTCGAGGCCTCGAAGAGGTCCTTCGCATAGGTGAGGTAGCCGGTCACGCCGGTGGGTTCGCCGTGACCGTCGTAGTGATCGGTGACGATCAGATGGAGGTCGAATTGCGAGATCTGGCCCTCGTACTCCACACCGGTTACCGTGAGCCCAGGCAGTTCCACACTCAGCGGCGCGAGGTTCTGGAACGACAAGCCGACTTGGAACAGAGGATGCCTCGCGGTGGAGCGCACTGGGTTGAGCACCTCGACCAACCGTTCGAACGGGACGTCGGAATGGCCGAATCCCGCGATGTCCCGCTCACGGTTCTGGGCGAGGAGATCGTCGAAACTGTCGCCGGAGCCCACCGACGTTCGAAAGACCATGGTATTGACGAACATCCCCACAAGATCGTCGAGCGCTGCCTCTCCACGCCCCGCAATCGGAGTGCCGATCGCAATATCGTTCGTTCCGGACATCCGGGCGAGGAGCACGGCCAGAGCGGTGTGCACCACCATGAACAGGGTCGTGTTGGTGGCTCGCGCCAGTTCGACCAAGGCTTTGTGGTCGTCGGCGTCGACGAGCACCTCGGCCCTGCCTCCTGCGTATGACTGAACAGGTGGGCGCGGGTGATCCGTCGGCAATTCCAGCTGATCGGGAAGTCCCGCCAGTGCCGACTTCCAGTAGCCGAGTTGCTGCGAGATCAACGATGCGGGGTCGTCCTCTGAGCCCAGGACCTCTCGCTGCCACAGTGCGAAGTCCGCGTACTGCACCGGCAACGGCGTCCATGCCGGCGTCTCCCCACGGGACAGCGCCGCGTACGCCGTCATCACGTCTCGCGCGAGTGGCGCCATGGAGAAGCCGTCTCCACTGATGTGGTGAACCACCATCGCCAATACGAACTCGCGCTCACCGACCTGAAAGAGCTTCCCTCGGATCGGGACGGAGGCTGTGACGTCGAATCCGCGGGTCACCACGGGCAGAACATGTCGTTCCACCTCCCCCGGTTCGACAGCGATCGGAGTCAGATCGAGTTCCACCTGATCCGCAGGCAACACCACCTGGACGGGCTCGCCGTCGTGTTCGGGGAACACCGTCCGCAGCGATTCGTGCCGGTCGAGCAGAGCGTGAACCGCATTCTGCAGCGCTTCGACATCGAGGTCACCCGACAGGCGGACGACGAGTGGAAGGTTGTACGCGGGTGACTGGGAATCGAAGCGGCTCAGGAACCACATTCGCTGCTGCGCCAACGACAACGGAACGCGCTCCGGCCGGGGCCGTGGTGTGAGTGGCACCCGCCCACCACCGCCGACTTCGGTCGACACCCGCTGGGCCAGCGACTCCACCGTCGATGCCTCGAACAGCAGCCGCACGGGCACGTGCGCATTCAACGCCGCGCCGAGTCGTGCGGCCAATTGCGTCGCGATCAGCGAGTTGCCGCCCATTGCGAAGAAATCATCGTCGAGGCCGACGTGTTCCAGTGTCAGAACCTCGGCGAAAACTCCGGCCACGGTCTGCTCGATGGCTGTGACGGGAGCCCGGAACGCCCGGGTCTCAAAGATTGGCGCGGGCAATGCTTTCACGTCGATCTTCCCGGAGGCGTTGACCGGGAAGCTGTCGAGTACAACGATTGCGGTGGGTACGAGGTACGACGGCAAGGCGTTCTCGAGACGCTTTCGTAGAGTCTCGACATCCAGGGATCCTGGGCGGACGACGTACGACACGAGCATGTCGGTGCCGGAGGTGTTCGGGCGTGCCACGGTGATCGCCCCGTCGACCTCGGATTCCCGCTTGATGGCGGCGTCGACCTCGCCGGGTTCGATACGCACGCCGCGGATCTTGACCTGCCGATCCACACGAGAGATGAAGTGCAGGTTTCCATCCGCACGTCGATGCACCAGATCGCCGGTTCGATACATGCGCGCACCGTGCCGGCCGGCAACGAATCGTCCGGCGGATCGGCGGGGAGAACCGACGTAGCCGCGGGCGAGCGCCGGACCACTCAGATACAGCTCACCGATTCCGCCCACAGGTACAGGCCGTAGACGGTCGTCCAGTACCAGGGCCGTCGTGCCGGCAATCGGCCCGCCGATGGTTACGTGCCCCTCGACTTCCGTGAGCGTGGCGACCACTGTCGACTCCGTCGGGCCGTATGCGTTGAGCATGAGCCGACCCTCGCTCCACACCGCGGCGAGGTCCGCGGGAAGCGCCTCACCACCTACGGCAACCACTTTCACGTGGTCGAGCCCCTCCACGTCGAGAGAGGTCAGCACAGCGGGGGTGGAAAGGTAATGGGTTACCCGGTTTTCCACCAGCACCCGGTGCAGGTCGGGTCCCGCATACACCTCTGCGGGTGCCACCACGAGGCACCCGCCCGAGCCGAAAGCAAGTAGCGTCTCGAGCAGGGCAGCGTCGAACGTCGGGTTGTATCCGTGCAGCACACGAGAGTTCGGTGTCACCTGGTATCGGCGCACGGCTTCGTCGGTCAGCGAGGCCAAGCCTCGGTGAGTGACCATCACACCTTTCGGTGTGCCGGTCGAACCGGACGTATAGATGATGTACGCGACCTCGTCCGGTAGCACCGGCACTCGCACAGGTCCGGTGATATCCGTGGTGGCGCCTATCTGCACCGGAACCCATTCGATGTCCCCGACCCGCGGGGACATCTGCCCGACACCGAGGCGCACGCCGGCCTCGGTGAGCACGCGGTCGAGTCGCTCGGCCGGATGGGTCGGATCCACGGGCAAGAACGCTGCGCCGGTCTTGGTGATGGCCCACAGCGCGATCATGAAGTCGACCGAGCGCGGCAAGCCGAGCGCGACGACCCTGCCCGGCGCTGCCCCCCGGGCGGTCAGTGCGCCGGCCAGTGCGTCCGACAGTCGATCGAGTTCGCGATAGGTCAGCGTCACCTCGCCGTCCGTGAGCGCCGGAGAAAGCGGGTACGCCACTGCCGAAGCAGTCAAGATGTCGGCGAATGTCTTTGCATCCGATGCCGTTCCGCCAGTCAGATCCGCACCGGGATTGAGCGGGATATCGCCCACCTCGGTGTCGGGACGCGCGGTGACGACATCCAGGATGCCGCTGAACAGTTCGGCGAGGGACTGAACGGTGGCCTCGTCGAACAGATCGGGCGAGTAGCTGACGGAGGCGTCGAGTCCTGCGGGGTCGTTGTCGGACCAGCGTTCCGAGTAAGTGAAGCTCAGGTCGAACGATGCGGTGGTGGCGGGCCCGTTCGAGGTGGGCGACAGCGCCAGCGCCACCTGAGGCCGGCGACCGCCGAGGAGGTCGGCAAGCTCCTCGAACGGCACGTGGGCGTGTTCGAACGCGGCCACATCGAAATCCCGGACCTGCCCGAGTACTGCGCGGAACGTCATCGCGGGGGTGACACGCGCCCGCAGTGCGAGTGTGTTCGTCCCTTCGCGCGCATGCCCGGCCTCGCCGCCGATCACCAAGTCCCGGTGAACACCCAACCGGGACAGCAACACCGCCAACGCGGCACGGAGCACGGTGAACAACGTCGCGGATTCGCGACCGGCAAGCAGGACTGCGGCGTGGTGGCTTGCTGCGGAGACCGAGAACCGGTGAGTCGAGTCGGTGACCGGTTCGTCGCCGACCTCCGACCTGTCCGTCGGAAGGGGCGCCGGTGTGCCCACCCCGCGCAACGCATGACGCCAACGTTCGAGATCGGTCCCGAATCCGGAATCGAGCGCGGGCTTCAGCGTCCCGTCGACGTACCGAACCATTTCGCCCGTTCGATACATGCGACGAGCTGAGCAGCAGCCAGTCACTTCATTGAGGAAGGGGTCCGCTACGAATCGGTCTGCGGTTGCTCCTGGCAGACGGTAGTACCCGCGACCGATCTGATGTCCGGCCACGTAGAGCTCGCCCACTGTTCCGGGAGGCACAGGCCGGAGCGACCGATCCAACACATAGGCGCGCATTCCGCTGGTCAACTCGAGCGTTCGGGTCCGCCTGGTCCCGTGCCCGCCGACACCTGCCCGCTCGCCGGCGACGAGCGCAGACCAGATGTCGGTGAACACCACGTCGTGGGCCTTGCCTGATCGAATCCGCGCCAGCAAGTTCGCGTGGGTCAGCATGACCGGCTTCGCTCCGGCGTGACACAGCACGTATGCCGCACTATCAGGGTGAATCGGCTTCGCCGACCCACTCAGCACGTCTTCTACAGGGTCCGCAAGGTTTTCCAGGAGGAGGGGCGCAGATCCCGCAGCCGGAATCCTCTCGACATCCCCCATCCGGCTGACCACCACGGTGGGCATCGCGTCGGCAAGGATGTACCGCAGCCGCTCGGTGGGGTACTCAGGCGGCACCGGGAGACAGGCGGCGCCTGCTCGCAGCACCGCCACATGCGCCACGACGAGCTCCACCGATTCCGAAACAGCAATACCGACAACGCTTTCTGTGGACACACCGGCCGCGAGGAGTTGGCGGGACAACCGTCCGGATCGTCGCGCCAGTTCCTCATACGTGATATCGCCGTTGCCGTCGCTCACCGCGATGGAGTCCGGGTGTTCGGCGACTCGATGGAGGAAAAGTTCAGGCAGCGACGTGCGCGGCGGCATCGGCTCCGACGGGCCGCCGATCGCGGCGGCGCGCTCGTCTTCCGTCAGCAGGTCGATGGAACCCAGTGTTATCCGGGGATCCTCGGCGACCATGGTGAACAGCCGTTGCAGGCGGTCCGCCCATCCCTGCACCGTAGTTTCGCCGAAGTGTCCGGCAGCGTAGGCGAATTGCCCTTCGAGACGGTCTTTGCCCCCGTCGCTTCGCCGGCGAATCGACACCGCCAGGTCGAGGCTTCCGAGTTCAGCAGCTGCGTCGTCGACCGTGAGCGAGACCTGAAACAGTGGGTGACGCCCCGTATTCCGGTCACAACCGACCGTGGACACGACCATGTCGAACGGTACGTCGGAGTGGGACACAGCGGCGCGTTCAGTGCGCCGCGCCTCGGCGACGAGGTCGGCGAACGTTGAGCGTGGGTGTATTCGACTGCGCAGAGCCAGCGGACCACCACGCCGGCCGAGAGGGAACGTGCCACCGTCGTCGAACAAGGCGCCGATCGCAAAATCCTCGGCCCCGCTGACTGTCGACAGAACTACCGCGAGTGCAGCGTGAACCACCGTGAACAAGGTGGATTCCTGCTCGTGCGCCAGCTTCTCGAGCTTCCACCGCAGATGAGAATCCACAGCGAACGACACCGCAGCGCTCTCCGTGTCCAGTGGTTGCCCGGGTTCGTGATCGGTCGGCAGCGGAACAGTGTGCGGCATCCCGCGCAACTGTTCTCGCCAGTAACGCAACTCGCGTTCATGTGGCGCAGGTATCGGCAAGGCGCTGCGATCCACCTTGCCGCTTGGAGTGAGCGGCATCGTGCCGAGCACCGTCACCGTGGCCGGGACCATGTACTCGGGAAGACGCTGAGCCGCATAGGACAAGACTTTCTCGGAGTCCAGCGCCGCACCGAGAACGTAGCCGGCGATGACCAACTCGTCATCCCGAGAGTGCGTCACGGCAATCGCCGAGTCCACACCCGGGCATTGGCCGAGAACCGCGGTCACTTCGCCGAGTTCCACGCGGAAGCCGCGTATCTTCACCTGATCATCGGCTCGGTCCACGAATTCGAGGTGATGCTCTTGCGTCCAGCGAACGAAGTCGCCCGTGCGATACATACGTGCGGATTCGGAGGAGTACGGGTCGGCGACGAAGCGGGCCGCTGTCGCCCCCGGCCGCTCCAGGTAGCCGCGAGCCACACCGGGGCCGGACAGGTAGAGCTCACCGAGCACACCCACCGCGACAGGCTGCAAGGACCTGTCCAGCACGACTGCAGACACACCCTCGATCGGCCGACCGATGGTGACGGGCGAACCGGCGGCCAGCGCCTCGGTGGCGGTCGACCAGATCGTGACCTCGGTCGGCCCGTACAGGTTCAGCATTCTGCGACCGGCACCCCACCGCGCCACCAATTCGGGCGCACACACGTCGCCCGCGACTGCGAGCACCTGCAGTGCGTCCAGACCTGCCGGATCCATGGTGGCGGGCACAGCAGGTGTGGTCGTCCAGTGAGTGATCCGTTCGCGCCGAAGCAATTCCGACAGTTCGGCGCCACCGTGCACTGTCGGCGGAGCTGTCACGAGCGTCGCGCCGGCCGTCGCCGCGACCAGCAGGTCGTGGATGGACGCGTCGTACGAGGGGGAAGCGCACGCCAGAACACGTGATCGGGCATCGGCAGCGTACATCCGCCTCACGGCGGCAGCATGGTTCGCAAGCCCGCGGTGCGTCATGGTGATGCCCCGCGGCGCTCCCACCGAACCGGACGTGTAGATCACGTACGCCGCATTGTCGACGCGGAGCGGGTGGAGTCGGTCATCGTCCGTCACGGGACGGCTGTCGCCCGGCTCGTCCGCCACGTCGATCCAGTCGACACCGGCGGGGACGACTCCCGGACCGGGAGCGATAGCCATCGTGGCACCGGATTCCGCAATCATGTGCGCGATGCGTTCGTTCGGATAGCTGGGATCGACAGGTACGAACGCACCGCCGGTCCGGGCCACTGCCCAGACGGCGACCACGTGTTCGACGGACCGGGGCAGCATCAGCGCCACGCGATCACCGGCGCCCACACCGAGCCTGATCAGCTTGCGAGCAAGCCGGTTGGACCTGTCGTGCAGCTCCTTGTAGGTAACCTCGACTTCGGAGTCGCGAAGTGCCACCGCGTCGGAACCCGCGGTCTCGTCGAGTATCTCGGGCAGCGTCATCGGTGTTCGGGCGGCAGGTCCCGCTGCGGGCGCGAGCGCCGCACGCTCGTCGCCGGTCAGGATCGGGAGGTGACCGACAGGGGTGCTCGTCGCACCCACGATGAACCCGTCCAGGTACCTCATGAAACGAGCGTGGTGGGATCCCAGTTCGTCCCGGTCGTACACGGCGGGATTTCCCTCGAAATCCACCCGAATACTTCGCCCGGCCACCCCCGGGTAGAGGTTGATGGAGAGATCGTCCACGGGCCCGGTGGCCAGAACGTTCAATTCCCCGAGAACGTCGCCCCACCAGGTCTCCTGATGAAACATCATGATGTTGATCATCGGGCCGAAACTGTTGCTCTCCCGCGACGAAGAGCGTGCGTCGTGCAAGATGTCCTCGTAGCGGTACCGCTGATGACGCAGGGCGCCGGTCAGTTCGAGTTGTACGCGACGAACCAGGTCGGCGACACATCCCTGTGGATCGATCTGCACTCGCAGAGGCACGACATTCGCGACGCTACCCCCGGAGCGACGGGCGGCCGCCGTGGTGCGTGCGCTGACCGGAAGGCTGAGCACGATGTCCGTGTTGCCGGTCATTCGCGACAGGAATGCTGCGAATGCGGCCACTACCACCGGAACTGCGGTGGAGTTCCACTCGCGGGCAAGGCTGCCGATCCGCTCGGCCACCTCGGGATCCATGACCTCGCTGGCCAACGCGGACACGGCCGACGGGTACGCCTGGCGGTCGGTCAACCGGGACGGCTCCGGAAGCCCCGGGGTCCGCTCAGCCCAGTATTCGCGGTCGATCTCGAATCTGCGGGATCCGGGGTACGCATCTTCCGCCTCGTACAGCTCACGTACGTGGAGAGCTTTCGAAGGCGGCGCCTCGGTCCTGGCGACCGCGTGGGTATAAAGCTCCGCCACCCGGTTCATCAGCACCATCGCGCCGTAACCGTCGAGAGTCAGGTGGTGGGCGAAGGTGGTGAGGAAGTAGTGGTCTTCACCGATGTGGAGCAGTGTGGCGTTGATCAGCCGGTCGGTGAACACGTGCATCGGGCGGCGGCGCCGCTCGTCCATCCACCGATGTGCCTCGTTGACCGGATCCTCGGACTCCCGGAGATCGACGTAGCCGAGTTCGTCCTCGATCGTCTCGTCGGCCAACTGATACGGCTCACCGTCGAACTCGATCACTCGGATGCCCGGAGATTCGAGATCGAACGAGCCCTGCTCGGACGCCCATCTCAGCGCGCCGACGTCCACGTGGCCGCGGAGCTCGACGTACTGGGCTACGAGGAAGGGGACATCAGGATGCAGCTGCTGGGCGAACCATAAGCCCTTCTGGGCGTGGGAAAGCGGAAATGCTCGGCGGTCCAATTCGGCTACGCCTTCGCTCGGAACACCCGTCCTCACTAGATATCCCCCGATTTACACATCGACAAGCCGCCCACCCGCGGACCGTACGAACAACGGTGTTGCAAGATCGTCACTGCGACCCTACTCGGTGTCCGTCGTTCTTCCAGGTTGTGCGTGAATACCTCGGAGCTGTGATCACAGGTTGAGAGACCGAGCAAGTACAGGCCAAGATGCGTGGAGATCGTCCTGCCAGTAGCCCCACGAGTGGGTACCGGAGTTACGGAAACTGTAGGTAGCAGGAACATCGACGTCAGCCAGGCGGTCAGCGAGGCGGTGCGTGCAATAGTTGGTCACCGCCTCGACCGCTCCTCCGGCGTAAATTTGGCGGGCAAGCACCCCAACGTCGCCGTTGACATGCGGGCCATCAAGCCTCTCGTACGCACCCGGCAATCCATTACCGCTGGAGATGAAGAGTTCAGTACCGCGTAGTTCCGACGCGTGAAAGTAAGGATCGTTGGCTGCCCACGCGGGGTCGTACGAAGGTCCGTACAGGTTCTCGGGGTTGCCTTTTCCGTAGTTACTCATCGTTATCTTGATGAACAGCTGGCCGAGGGGATCACTGGTCGACGCGCAGCCGCTGTAGGCGGCCACACCGCGAAAGAGCCCGGGCGAAGCGATCGCGAGCTGGAGCGCAGCCGTTCCGACCCTCGACATGCCTGCGATCGCGTTCACACCGTTGGTTCCCAGTGCCGAGTCGACGATCGGCGGAAGCTCCTCTGTGATAAAGGTCTTCCATTTGTTGATCCCCATGACAGGGTCAGGGTTCTTCCAGTCTGCCCAGTAGGCGTCCTCCCCGCCTGTGGGACTGATCACATTCACGTTCTTGTCGGCCATGAACTCGACGACGTCCGTCTTCGCACGGCGGATTCCTCCGTCGAGAAAGTAAAGCGACGGACGAGGCCGGCTCGTGTCAGCGGGAAGTTGCACATGCACGGGAACACCGCGCTGCATCGACGCGGAGTACACCGAGAGCGTCAGTTCCCGGTCGTTGATACGCGTAACGTGGTCGAGCCTGGAACCATTGGCGGCACTCTGAGCTGCGAGTTCGGCCCCTGGATCGGTAACCGGAGCGGCCGAGGCTGTCACGCCGCCGACTGCGGCGCACGTGGCGATCAACGACACCACGGCGGTGGTGGCACGCAGGTGCTTACCGCACCATTCCCCGAACATGAACTAGTTACCCCTAAGTATCAAGACGATCAGCTGCCCACCTGCAGCGATCGGTACATCGTTCTCAGGTCGGAAACGTTACTGCGGCCGGTCGACGTCTGCGACTCCGAGTGCGGCTCGATGAGCAACCTACGCACTCTCACAGCTATCCTCACGACCGAGAGAGAACAGGAGCACGATTCACATGGACGCGAACGCGCCGCACGATTCGCACGGGGACGACATCCCTGCCGACGACGCCTCCTCCCCCGCAAAGGGATGGACCACGCGACGAAGAATTGTCGCCGGAGTCGGCCTCGTTGCGGTGGCATCCATCGCCTGGTTCGGCTATTCGGCGTGGGAAGTTCAGCACCACCTGACCGGCGCCCGTGACAACGCTCAACTTGCGAAGGACTCGCTTCTCGCCGGTGATGCCGAGTCCGCGCAGCGAGCGGCTGCCGAGGCGGAAGATCGTGCGTCCCAGGGCCAGGAGAATCTGCACTCGCTGCCATGGAGCGCACTCGCAGCGATACCCGGTGTCGGAACTCCGCTCGAATCAGCGCAGCAGATGTCCGACGTCGTAGTGGGCCTCACCCGTGATGTACTCACACCCGCGGTCGAGACTGGCACCGCTCTCTCACCCAAAGATCTCATCGCCGACGGCGGCAAGGTGAACCTGCAACCACTGCGCGATTCAGCTCCTGCACTCGAGCAGATTTCAGCGGACGCGAAATCCCTAGCTGACCAGGCACATCAGGTTTCCGGTGGTGGCTATCTCAGTCTTGTCGACGATGTGCGCACCCAACTTCAGACGCAGACCGACGATGTCGCGAAGTTGCTGGAAAACACGTCCATCGGCGCGAAGGTGCTTCCAGCGATGCTCGGCGCAGACGGTCCACGCAGCTACTTCATGGCGTTTCAAACCAATGCCGAAGCACGCGGTACGGGCGGCCTGGTAGGCGGATACGGCGTCATCCGGGCAACCGATGGCGCCGTGCAGGTGGACACGCTCGGCAAGAATACGGATGTGTCCTTCGAACATGAACCCCTCGATCTGGGACTCGACTACCAAGCCACGTACGGGATGTACAACCCGTCCACCGATATCCGCAACAGCAACTTCAGCTCGCATTTCCCCTACGCTGCACAGATTTGGCAGTCGATGTGGGAGCAGGAATCGGACGAGAAGATCGACGGAGCCATCGCAACAGATCCCGTCGCGCTCAGCTACATGCTGGGGGCGGTGGGCGCGATTACGATGCCGGACGGCGAGGTAGTCGACGCGAACAACGTCGTAGAACTGACTCAGTCCACCGCGTACACGCGCTTCATCACCGATGAAGCTAACTATCAGGCTGATAACGAAGCTCGCAAGGACTATCTCCAAACCATTGCCGGCAAGGTAGTGGAGAAAATGACCGGCAATATCGAAAACCCACAGCTCCTCCTGGATGCGGTCGGGAAGGCTGTGAGCGAGCGCCGTATTGCTGTCTGGAGTGCCCACCCGGATGAGCAGGCAATCATTGCCGGTACTCCGCTGGGTTACACGGTTCCCCAAGACGCTGCCCCGTACGCGGGTGTCGTGATCAACAACAATGCGGGCAACAAGCTGGACTATTACCTGAACCGCGAGATCGATTACACCGCCCAGACGTGCACCGGTGACACCCGGACGACGACGGTCACGGTCCGCCTCACGAACAACACCCCGCCAGGCGATTTCCCGCGAATCGTGGCAGGCACTTTCAAGGAGAGGCCGCTCCCGTTCGGCACCAACTTCTCGGCGGTCTCGCTGGTTTCGACGCAGGGCGCCAGCTTAAGTAAGGCCACCGTCGACGGCAAGCCTGTGTTCTCTATTCGAGGCAACGAGTTGGGACATCCAGTCTTTACCGTTCCCACCACGATCTTGCAGGGCAAGACGGTCGAATTGCGCTACGAACTCACCGAGCCCGCGGTGCCCGGTGAGGCCCGAGTTCCGGTGCAGCCGTTGGTGGATATCCCGAAGGTCACCGTCAACGTCCCCAATTGCGGGGGGTGATGCGTCGCGCGCTGACGACTCAACGTCCGATGCGTCTGCGGGCGACCACCACAGCCTTGCGGAGCAAGGCGCTCAAACCCTCGGACCGGTAGACGCGGCGCGCAGCCGCGGCTTTGCGGACCACACGGTGATGCCGGACCGTGGCCGGTAGCAGCTGCCTGCCGGTCGGTCGCTGATAGGGCTCGACGTATGCCTCGGCCTTCGAGAAGGGCTCGTCATCCACCACCGGCACCCAGTTCGTCGGCTGGCGAGCCCCTTCGCTGCGCACGTGTTCGGCTGCGGCAATCAGGTTCTCGAGATACACAGGGCCTTGGAGATGCGGGGACCAGCGCAGCAGGGCTTCCCGTCTGGCTTGCGTGCCGACGCGTCGGCGCGCTGCCACGTCGTCGAGCAGCGTCGAAATCGCCTCAGCCCATTCTTCGCTCGTCCCAGCCAGGTAACCAGTCCGGCCATGGTCGATAGCTTCGCGGAACGGCTGAGTCGGCGACGCGACCACTGGGGTTTCGACCAGAGCGGCTTCGAGCCATTTGATCGCTGACTTCGCCTCGTTGAAGAGACTGTCCTCAGTCAATGGCGCAAGACAGACGTCCACGTCACGGAGCAGTTTCGGCAGCTCGTGCCACGGGGCGAAGGGCAGGCGCTTGACGCGGTCTGCGTAGCGGTCGAGCGACGGCGTGGTCCGGAGGTGTCCGCCCAGCCAGAGTTCCACATCAGGGCGTTTGGCCATCACTGCGATGACAGCGGGCTCCACGCTCGCCCAGTCGGCATCGTGTGTTGTTGTCCCCGAGAAGTATCCGATCCGCAGTGGGCCCGGAGTGCGCTCCAGCATAAGCGCCTCGTCGCTAGCCTGCCCGAGCAATGTACCGACACCGTTCGCGAACCGCCTTGATGGCAAGCCCGTGACCGAGCTGGCGTGACGGCACAGCTCATCGGTTGAGCCGATGAACATGTCGGCTGCTTCCATCGTGGTGCGGTAACGGGCCACACCACGCCACCACAGGCTGCGCTCCTCGTCGCTGAGTGCTGCGAGTCCATGGACCTGGTTCTCGAGCTCGGGATCGAAGATGAGATCGTCCACGTCGAAGAGCACAGGTATGCGGCGGTCACGTGCCCGCACGTCGGCAATGAGTTGCTGCACCTGATGGGTTGCGGGCACGCGGTAGAAGACGACGGCGTCGGCTTCGCGGACAAGTGCCGTGAGTTCCGGGTCGCGATAGTGCCGAACCTCGACCGCGACGCCGAGCATCCTCAACGCCTCGGCGGGGAGATGGGCGCGATAGCGCAGAGGCGCGCCTTGGATACCGGTAACGAAGATCACTTTGTTCATGAGCTGGGCTGCAACGAGATTGACGACCTGGTGGTCAGTTTCGGGGTGCCTCGGCGTTGGCAATTCCATCATTTCCTCGTAGACCCGAATGAGGCCGTCCATCTGATCGTCAAGGGCACGGATCGGCGAGGCGGAACCTCGGTCCATCATGTCTCGCGCCACCGCCGGATCCGCAATGAGATGCCGCAGTGACGCTGCGAGTGCGTCGGCGTCCCCCGCCGGTACTACGAAGCCATTACGGCCGTGGTCGACGGCTTCCTCCGGTCCGGGAGCGTCCGAGCACACGACAGCCAGACCGGCAGACAATGCCTCGCGGGTGAGAATCGAGTGGGATTCGCGCGCAATTGAGGGGAGTACCAGTACGTCGTGCCCAGCCAACACCTCTTCCAGAGCCTCGGGCAAAAACGGTGACCGCAGACGGACCTGCGGTGGCAACCCAGCCGCTCCCGTATCCGCAATGCCGTACAAATCGAGCGACCATCCCGTCAGGTCGGCAAGTTGCCGTGCCGCGCATTGGATGACGTGCGAGCCCTTCAATGGATCTGGGCCGCCTGCATACATCAATCGGAGGCTGCCGTCGCCGCTGGAGCCGCTACGACGGGCGGACTTCGTCGAGGTCGCGGACAGCCCGTTTTCGTCCACCCTCAGCTTCGATGCGGGTACTCCGTTGGCTGCGAATACACGCGCTGCGCTGGCCGACGGCGCAAGTACCAGATCAGCGGTCGCAAGGTGTGGAGCCAGAGCCGCATTGCGCTTGGCCAACCATTCGTGATCGACCTGACATTTGCAGGCCCCACAGCTCACAACCAGCGCACAGGGCCGAAGGGCCTGATCAGCAAGGAACTGCCTCGCGCAGAACCACCAGAAGTCGTGCATGGTGACGACGACCTTGGCGCCGGAATCTTTCGCCGCTCGAACGAGCGAGCCGCCCAAGGTCTGCAGCGAATGTAGGTGAACGACATCAGGCCGGACTTCACCGAGCCATTTGCGGAAGTCGGCATCAACGGCGGGGTTGTCGGTGTTGTGCGGATCGGCCCAACCAGTCCACGGGGTTGTGACGATCCATCGGATCGCGACCTCGCCATCCCGGTCGGACCATGCCTTCAGGGCAGGCAACTCTGCGTCGAGATATCCCGCGTAGACGTAACTCTCGTGCCCTGCCTCCGCGACTGCGTGAGCTATGCGTTGCGGGACGAGTGTGCCTCCGCTGACAAAGTTTGGTGGGAAATGTGCCGAGACCTGGGCAACGCGCATTCGTGGAGCTTAACGGTGGACGCAGGGACAGCGCGCAACGCCACTCCAGTTCGTGCATTGACCATCCGTTCACACGATGCCGGAGCGTTGTTCTGCGATTCGGACGGTGCGCCGCACTCCACGCCACGCCCAACCAGGCATCATTCGGCTGATATACACCTCCCCTACTGACTCGCAAGTAACCGGTACTTCCACTTACGATCGACGCGAGCTGGGTGAGGTCACCGTGATGATGTGTGAGCCCTGCCAGCCACTCCCCGGGGCTCGGCGACGCTTTCCACAAGCTTTGGATCGGTGGGTTCCGGCGGCGAAAGTCAGGAATCTGCAATCCGTCACCTGCCCGCACCAACATCAGGAACGACGACACCTATGACATCCACGATCGCCGCGGCTCCCCCCCGTTGCACAGCAGCCATCCACTCACGCGCCTGGCGTTCGTCGCGTACAGGGCGTCATCTGGTCGGTCGCCTCACTCGGCGCGGTCGCATTCGTCATCCGCGGCTTCGACCGCGTTCGGCATGCGGCGCTGTGGGGCGAGGACGGCACGATCTTCCTCGAGGGCGAACACAACATCGGGCCTGCGGCGCTGCTCGACCCGTACGCTGGCTACCTTCACATTCTGCCGAGATTAATCGCCACGATTGCCGGCGTCTTGCCGATCACTGCCAGTCCCACGATCTATGCGGCAGCGGCGGTTGCTGCGTATTTGGTACTCGCATCCCTCGTCCTGTCGGATCGGATGGCGTGGCTGATCCCCAGCCCCGCCGGTCGGGCCTTCGCCTTCGTCCTCCTGTGTTTGATCCCGATCCTCGACGAGGTGTACGGAAACATCGCGAACCTGATTTTCGTCGGTGGGATCGGTCTGGCCATGCTCGTGATGAGCGGAGACCCACGCACACGGGGCGGAACGGTCGCCGAGATCGTGACTGTGCTTGTCCTTGGGTTGAGCGGCCCACTTAGTGTGATGTTCGCGCCATTCTTTATCCACCGCTGGTTCAGAAACGGGCGTACGCGACATTCGCTGCTGGTCCTTGCCACCGCGACAGTGACTGCGATCGTGCAACTCGCGGTGTATTTGAATTCGACCCGGTCGGGCACCGAGGGCAGTGGCTCGATCGGGATACTTGTGCGCACCGCGGGATATCGGGTGGGTGGCGGCTGGCTGTATGGAACCGATGACATCATCGTGGTCGACGGCATGCACCGATGGGTACAGGTAAACACCATGCTGTGGATACTCGCCGTCGGCGTGGTCACGCTTTACGCGCTTCCGAAGGTTGCGGTGGCGGCGTGGACTCTGTTCACTGTCCTCCTCGTAGCGCCAACAATGGCGTACGGTGACGTCTTCTTGTCTGGTGGTCTCATTCTCCAGCGCCATTTGATCACTCCGACGGCGATTGCACTGGTCCTGCTCGTTGCTGTGGCGTTCCAGCCGCACGCCCGCCAATGGATACGATCCATCGCAATCGGCTGCCTGCTGCTCGGCGCTGGGGCGGTCGTGTCAAGCTTCCCGCTGTATGCCCACGAAACGGAGCCGCAAATGGATCGAGTCCAGGCGTGCCTGAACTCGGACGCTCCCCGGTGCACTGTTCCCGGCCACCCCAAGGGCTGGACCACAACACTGAACGGCTGACCCCCGGTCACATGAGCCGCCGGCACGACGTGGGGACATTCGGTGGCTGAGTCCTCGTTACTACAGTCTGCGGGTGAGCCGTCCATCCACGGTGACCTCGCAGCAAAGACCGCGATTGCGACGCGGGAATCCAGCGGCACAACTCGAACGTCCCGTACAACGCGGTCCACAGCCAAGCAGCAAGAATGGTGCTAAGCACACCACCCAACTAAGCGTGAACACATGAAACGAGACGTTCGCGCTTTGGTGAAGTGTCTCGGCGGGCCTTACTCGGGATCGGCTACCTTCGGTGACTCTGCCGATGAAGTGCGGTTCCACCTATGCCAGGTTGGTATGGATGCCTTCCAAGTGAACATCCATTCCAAGACTGGCACCCGGTCGGTGAGAAGGCTTATAGCGGTGGCCCCGGCAAGGATGATTGAACCGACCAGCAAGATTAGGTGCGTCCCCTGTGTCATCGCAAGCTCCTCCGCGAACATCCAAATCGCGACGGTCATGATCGGGAAATGTAGGACGTAGAAGCGGAGCGAGTTCCGGCCTACATAACGAATCGGCGCGAGAAGTCTGGGCAGCGCCCGATCCACGTACATGACAATGACCAGTGCACCCAAATGATGCGGCCGCGACCCAGGGCAGCATCGTTGCCTCGTAGTTGAAAGTCATTTGCAACTTCAAGGCGTGGACCAACATAGCCGCGACGCCGGCCATGCCGATCCATGTCGCTGTCTGGGATGACAAGAACCGTTTGAATGCCTCTCCGTTTTCCCCGCACCACCAACCGAGAAAGAAGAAGCCGACGAGAAACGCTGCCGGATTCGTGAGTCCGGGACTACCTGCAGGGATGCAGAGCAACAAAACGGCCGCGACCGATATGACCGCAACCCTTGGAATCTTCTGCAGGGGCCAGGCAACGATGTAGAACGTCAGTAATAGTGCCAGGAACCAGGCGTAGCCAGGTGAGGCCGTGATCGCCCGCTCGACGCGCCCAGGAATATCTGACTGCCCTTGGAGCTGCGCCGCGATGACTGTATTGAGAGCAGCCCATATGAGGTACGGGTACAGAATAGTCCGCACTTTGCCGGAGAAATAGCGGTGTTCGCCTTTGGCGATCGCCTTGGGCAAGAGAAGGCCGGAGAGGAAGATCAGTAGGGGCATTCGGATTGGCGCCGCGGCCGCGTTCAGATATACGGATTCCACCGGCACGAGAATCCCACGGCCTTTGATCTCGGACACCGTATGAAACGAGATCACCGCCAGGATTGCCAGACCACGCGTTGTGTCCATCCACGTGATCCGTCGATGCGGCGAACTCGCCGTTTCGGGTCGATCCCGTGCGAGTACAGACATCGAGGGCTTCCCTTCCTTACGGCTCGCGGGCGGACCTCGCGACGCAGACGAAACCCCGCCGGCTCCTGAAGAAGTGTGGGCGGGATTTCAGCACCGAACCATCCGGCGCGACCTGATGGTAAGCGGACGAAACGGCTACCGGCGAGTCGGGTGCCGCACTCTACTTCGGCCGGACAACGGATCATGCGGCCGATCGCGGCGTAGCTCGACACTATTCGTCGGGTCCCGACCGCAAGGATCGCAGACTTTCGAGCCCTCCTTCGCTGCTGCAGCTGTGGCCACCGTTGCCGTCTTGACGGTACCGACCGGATCACTCTATGCGTCTGCGCGCAAGCCGAACTAATTTCGTCTTCTCGATGACGACACTCACGCTATCGAGCCACGCCGATGCGCGAATGGCGGACGCGTCCCACGGCGAGCAGTGTGGGTGGGCATCTTCAGTGCAAGGATGCCGTTGCAGTATCGAATTCAGCACAGTAGCGACACCTTAGACAATCAGGGGATACCAATGGACGTCACACTTTCGAAGACGACAAAGCTCGCCACGTTGGATCGAAGTGGCGGGTCTCGACTTTGTGAGTGTCACTGGCGCTGCCTCCTCGCAGCCGAACGGCCCTACACGACGGCTTGGGCGTTCACCAAAGCCTTGCCCTCAACATTATTGATGTTGACTTCTGCATCAAGATGGTCGCCGCATGTCAGAGGTCGAGTGCACACTAATCGCGCGGCTCCAGTCATCACAAATCGAGCCACGGGAAGGCAAGACCACTTCGAAGACAAGTCAATGAGAAATGGACCCCACGAACACCAACCGGCCCCTATCTGCAGGTGCGAGGTCTAGTCTGATGTCGCCCTGCTCTCTGCAGTAGTCGCCGGCGCGCCTCCGCGAACGTTGCCCGCGGCCCCTCCCGCCGGACAAACCGCAACGCCGCGACGACATCCGCCTGTAGGCGGCCAACCCAAGTCGACTCAATCTCCACCACGCTGAAGAGTGGAGACCGATCCGCATCTCTTGCTCGCCGAGGGTCCCGGCAGAACGCCAACAACGGTTCGAGGACCACCGGCCACGTGTACTGCACAGCAACACGTTCCACGTTCGCGCGGACGCGATCTCGCTCGGACTCGTCAGAGAGCAACCGTTCGAACGCATCGGCCAGGGCATCGACGTCCTCGGGTGGAACGGCGGCACCGAGGTCCTCCGACGCCACCAGATCACCAAAGGTATCGCCGGTGGTTGACACAATTGGTAAGGACGCCCACAAGTAGTCGAGTATTCGAGTGCGGAAGCTGAATGCAGTCTCGATGTGCTCGTAGTGGGCGCTGACTCCGATGTCTGCATCGAGAAGGTAATCGGCGCGACGCTCGTAGGCCACCCAATCTTCGTTGAAGAATACGTAGGTCCCGGTCAATCCCAGCTGATCGGAGAGCTCCCTCGTCCTTGTAGCCATTGCCATTTCAGGTACGTCGGGGTTCGGATGTTTCATCCCGAGGAAGTACAACCGTACGTCCGGAGCGCAGTGCCGCACCTGGTCGATCGCGCGAACAACCGTCACCGGGTCAAACCAGTTGTACACGCCCCCGCCCCAAAGAACGACTTTGCTGTCAGGGGAGATGCCCGGAACGACCCCCTTGATAGCGGGACTGTGTCGCTCTGGCCGCGATGGGGATGTGCCGAAGGGAACGACTGTAATCAGACTCCGCAACGATGGGTCCGAATCGTAGGTGTAGGGATTGATCCGACCCGCAGCGGCGAGATGCCCGAGCCAAAGGTCGCGCTGCTTCTCGGAGGCACACAGGAACAGGTCCCCGCGTGCAATTTGGGCCCCGAGTTCCCGAAGGGCGCTATTAAGGGCGGTGCGGCGTTGTTCCGCAGGCGCGTAGCGCTCAACTTCGAGAGATTCGAGATGAAAAGGATCATACAAATCCACAACGATGATCTGCGGGCAAGCCTGCAACCAGGGGAATGTAGCGGCTACAAATCCCTGAATGATAATTATGTCCGCGTTACCTACTTCAGACCGAAAGTCCGTCACTGTGACTTGACTCGTAAAGAAAGTGCCACCAACTCGATCGCACAGGCCAAAAGTAACGAGGCGCACCTCGTGCTCCGCAGCGAGCGCCGTAGAAATCTCCCAGGCGCGGATTGCCGGGCCAGCCATCCGCGCAGCGAGAGTGTCGAGAGTAACGACGAGAATCCGGCTCACGGCCGGCCTTGCGCTGAACCGAGTGGGAAGTGCCATTTCCCACCCATAGTGATGTAACCACCCGATTCAAAGGGACTGCCTCGCCCGACGTGGATACGCGCGGCGTCGCGCACACTATCGTAGACGTGCTGCGTACTCGAGTCCATCACCGAGCCATGCACCAGGAATTCACCCACGGCAAGCGGAATCGCCGGAATCGTTAAATCAACGACACCGGGCCCTTCGATGTATTCAACTGGGAATTCCAGGTCCCGCGTGTTGTTACCCCACATCAGAGTTCCGTCTCCCGCTTCGATCGAAAATCCGAAGACAGGATTATCTATCCGCCGCTCTGAAGAGTAGTAAAGCCGCAGCGTCACGGCCGAACCCGTGGGAACGAGATTCGAATAAGTCCGTCCATCGACATCTAACACTTCGACGCGATCCACCGTGGCCTCACCAGATCCCCAGTGCACCCGACCATCCGCCTCTAGTCGAATATCCGAGCGAGTCGAGTCGAGATACTTCTCCAGGACCGGCTTGGCGGGCCCAACTTCCTTGAGGTCACCGTGCTCGAGCCATGCCGCATGATCAGCCATGTTGCGAAGTTGTGGCATCGAATGCGATACGACAACGACAGTTCGCCCTTCGCGGCGAAACTGAGCGAACTTCTCAGAACACTTCTCCTGAAAACTAGCGTCGCCTACTGCAAGCACCTCGTCCACCAACAGAATCTCCGGGTCTACATTGATAGCAACCGAAAATCCTAACCGCACGTACATTCCCGAGGAATAGTTCTTGACGGGTTGGTCGATGAACTCCTCGACGCCAGAAAAGTCGACAATCTCGTCGAACTTCCGATCAATTTCCGGCCTCTTCATCCCCAGAATCGATCCATTTAGGTAGATGTTGTCCCTACCTGAAAGCTCCGGATGAAATCCAGATCCCACCTCCAACAATGCAGCAAGGCGACCGTTGGCGGTGATGGTCCCCGAATTCGGATACAGAATCTGGGCCATGCATTTCAACAAGGTCGATTTACCCGAACCGTTGTCCCCTACGAGGGCGAATGTCGAACCAGTCGGAATTTCGACCGAAATATCCCTGAGTGCCCAGAAATCTTCGTGCACTGAACGACGCCGGCGCATTACTGCACTTTTGAGGGTTTGATTCCGCTCGTGGTAGATACGGAACTTCTTGGAAACGCGGTCAACAACGACTGCGGGATGATTCATAATGCCTCGGCCAGACCCTTCTCATGGCGCTTGAAGATTGTGTACCCGATCAAGAAGGCGCCCACACTCCAAACCACACAGGCAAATGAAGTCGATAGGGCGGGCCAACGATTGTCATACAGGAGGTTCCGGAAGACCTCCGCAAATTCACCTAACGGGTTGAGCTGATAGAGATCGAAGAGCGTAAGGGAACCTACGAAAGGGCCAAATTTGTCCGACTGCTCGGCAACCATCGACGCCGGGTAGACGATAGGCGTCAAATAGAACCAAACTTGAAAGAGAATGGTGACAAAGTGTTGAGTGTCTCTAAAGTAGACATTTGCAATAGATAGCATCATCGAAACCCCGGTAGCGAACAACCACATCAAGGCCATGAATACCAGCGCGAGTGG
This sequence comes from Rhodococcus sp. 21391, assembly GCF_016772255.1. Lineage (NCBI taxonomy): Bacteria > Bacillati > Actinomycetota > Actinomycetes > Mycobacteriales > Nocardiaceae > Rhodococcus > Rhodococcus sp. 21391. The sequence goes on from NZ_CP063781.1 coordinate 4,888,534, forward strand.
CAGCCATGGCAGGACGTTCGCACCTAGAACCAGGAGCGCTACGAGAAGAACCACCATTTCGATCGACCAGGTAAATAGAAGCGAAAAGGAGTTCGCAATGACGAGCGCGATGCGTGGAAAGTGGACCTTCTTGATCAGGTTTTCATTTCCAACCAGCGAGATCATTCCGCCGTTCACAACGTTCGTAAAGAATGTCCAAGGCAGTAGCGCACACAAGAGCCACAGAGCAAAGACATCAAGCCCGCTCGGATCGCCCGGATCAGGCTGAACTCGAATGATGTAGGCGAAAACCACGGTGTAAACGACCATCGCGGTCAGGGGGTTCGCAAGTGACCAGAGCTGGCCGAGGGCCGTCGCTTTGTACTTTCCCTTGACTTCCCGCCGCGTGAGGTTCAGCAGCAACTCACGTGAATCGCGTAGTTCTTCTAGGATGGTCAACTGCCTGCGACTCCCTTGTCCTTCGGCTCGTGGCCCCGACGCACTTCAGGGCTAACCGTCGTCAGGTTACGGCACGGGCGACCGACGAGCTGTCCGAGGATCGCCGAACACAAGCACTGCACGGAGGTACCGGTCCGACAATCTGCAGAGTCATTGGTAGCCTCACCCTCAGGCGGGTGCAAGTTCACCACTCCGAGCACACGCGGCGCATCTGAGTTGGTGGTACCCCGACGAACTCAGAGCAGGCGCTCCACAATCCTGTCGACCTATCCACTGGCAGGATCACGATCGCAGGGACCGAGAAGGGCGACACACATCGTGTACGACGAAGAAATGCGCGCGCTGCGGGCCGACCTGGCACGCGAACGAGCTACGGGCGCGGCTTATCAGGAGCGTTTTCGTACGGCAAGTCGAGAACTCGCGGCGTCCGAGAAGCGGTACCTGGAACAGGTCGCAGAGACGGCGCGAGTGCACCAAATACTCGACGAGGTACTGAGTAGCCGGAGTTGGCGCGCGACCCGTCCGTTGCGGTGGCTGGCGCGAAAGTCCGTCTCATGAAACTTCGGTTGGTTCACGCTGGCAATGCAAACCGATTTATGCGGGACATTCTCGAGGGCATCGCCGCTGAAGCACGCCAACTGGGAGCGGATGCTCAAGTTGTCGACAACGAGTTCTCACGCGATCGAGATACCGCACATGTCGTGATTCCACACGAGTATTTCGCGACTACAGAGCCATCCCGATGGCCAGGACAGGAATCGCTGAGCCGCACAATCGCGCTCGGCGTTGAACATCCAGGGACCGACTCCTTCGAGGTTAGCGCCGCTCAATCACAACGCTGCGGCGCAATCATTGATGTGAATCTCGACTCAATGATGGAACTCAAACGCCGTGGGATCGATGTGCACCCATTTCAACTCGGATATACCGCCGAGTGGGACCGCTGGCAGGGCCAGGACCGAGAACGCAATATCGACGTCGGATACTTGGGATCGACGGACGATCGCCGAGACAAGGCGCTCGCGGGTTTCGCGCCCCTGCTCTGGGACCTAAATAGTCGAATCAGCCTTCCGACCCCTACCCCCAATTCCGGGGATCAAGCAAATTACGTAGTGGGTAAGAGAAAGTTTGAACTGTTAGCTGATACCAAAATCCTGATCAATATGCACCGACTCGCCAGCACTGCATTGGAATGGGTTCGGGTAATCGAATCGATTTCAAACGGCTGCGTTGTCGTCTCTGAACATTCGACCGACTACGAACCACTGGTACCGCAACAACACTTCCTCTCCGGCAACATTGCGAGTCTTGGCGTGCTGGCTGCGGGACTGCTCGACAACCCGGATGCCCTTCAAAGTATGCGCTCCGACGCGTACGAGTTTTTACGAACTGAACTTCCGATGCGCCCGTCTGTGGAACGTCTGCTGGATCTAGCCGTGGACCTCGTACGGTCGCCCCGACGACGTAGAACTACTGCTGAGGTGCCTACACCGAGGACTTATACACCCCCACCCCCCGGCTGGCCCACCAGTCTGTCGCAGGGCGATGTACTCGCTGCCGCTGTCCGACGTATGGAGACACAGCTTACCCAACAGCAGCGAGCGATCTCGCGATTAACTTTCGGACTTTCTCATACCGACGACTCCGACGTGGAGGTGCATCGGACACCCTCCTTCGACCAACTCACTCCGAAGATTTCGGTCACTATCACTTGCCACAACTACGCGACGGAAATCGTCGAAGCCCTCGATTCGGTCGTTGCTTGCGGAAATCTAGACCTGGAGGTTCTCGTCTACGACGATGCATCGTCCGACTCCTCCGTACAAGCGGTTGCAGATTATCTCGATGCCCATCCGGAACTTCCAGCACGCCTTGTACACGGACGCGTAAACAAGGGACTCGCAGCCGCTAGAAACGATTTGATCAAGTGGTCACGCGGCGAATACGTTTTCATCTTGGACGCCGACAACGGCATCTATCCCACCGCACTCGACCGACTCGCACGAGCACTAGACGATGATCCAGAGGCATCCTTTGCCTATTGCATCATCGCAGCGGTACGCGCGGGCCAGCCTGAACGCCTAATAAGCGCTCAGCCATGGAGTCCTGACAGGCTCAGACAAGGTAACTACATCGATGCAATGGCGATGCTTCGTCGGAGCGATGTACTGAAGTTAGGCGGCTACGATTCGCAAATGGCCGAATGGGAGGATTTTCACCTATGGGCCAGGATGGCGGAAGATGGAATGCGTGGCGCGTTTGTTCCCGAAATACTCGCGTGGTATCGGCTAACGCACCACTCGATGTCGATGAGATCAGCAGTCGACAACGCCTCGCTGTGGTCGCGAATCCGTCGAGCAGCCCCGACGGTCATGCACGATTAGCGCAGGGTTCCGTCACGAACTATCAGCGTCTCCGCAGAAGTCCCTAGATGACAATTCTCCGTACAGCGGTCAGACCCAGCGAGTATCCGAGGATATGAAGAGTCTGAATTTAGGAAGTCAAGACCCGGGTGATCCCACGCATGCGATCCGGCGACACCGGGCCAAGGGGACCACAGCATCAATGCACTACCGGACGCTGCGCCGGTACTGAATTGGAAGGTGCGCGGTTAAGCGCCGCCCAGTGGCGCACTGTTACACGGCAATCGGGTGCGCCGGCCTGCGTGCGGTGGAAGAGTGCGTGCCGTGGAAGAGGAGATCGCGAGCTGGATCGGAGACACCGATTCAGCCGTTCAGCCAACCTTGCATCTGGGCGACCGACGATCTTCAAGAGGTGACGCCAAACATGTGGGCTGGTCGCCGGGCGCCCGCTACTTTAGGTTCCTGACTCTGGAGACCGTCCTTCGAATCAGCGCGTTCGCCCGGCGCAGCGGGGAAGTCACTCGCCAACTCAATGAAGCATGAAGGTCGGCTAGAGTGCTCTGCAGATTCGTGTAGGCGCCCGTGGCCTCCTCGAGCTGTGCGTCCCGGTTCGCCAACAGCATCCGCAACTCGCTCAAAGCTTTACCGTCACCACTGCACTTCGGACGCCGAGCCAGTTCACCTTCGAGACGACTCCGTTCCTCCCGGTGACGAATCAGTTCGTCTTCGAGACGAATCAGTTCGTCTCGCCGACGACTCGATTCGGCGCTATGTCGAGCCAGTTCCTTCCGGTGGAGAGCCAAATCGTCATTGTGGCGAGCAAGATCGAGTTTGTGATACTCCAGCGCTCGGTACATCTCTCGGTGGAGCGCATTGAACGCGGCGAGACGACGGCACTGGGCATCAGACAACTGTTTCGTACTGGCGCTGCGTATCTCCGGACTCTGCAATAGAGTGTCGATCTGCGTCGAAAGACGCCATCTATTTATAAACTTCGACCGATTATCTCTCACAAATTGCGCAGCGTCGACGTATCCACCCAACAGTTCGTCGGTGATAAGGTCGCCGCCCACGAAGCGTTTTGTCGACCTGCCGGAAAAATTATAGAAAGCTTCTCGATCAAAAGTCTCCGGGGTCAACCATCCCTCGCCGCCGAAGTGATCGTAAATATAACAAGGGATCCCCATCGATAAGGAATATTGAACAGTCTTGCCAATCGTTAGGACCGCATCGAAGCCCATGAGCGCATCTGGTCTGACGCGCTCCACGCGGGACCGGTCGCCGAGCATCTCAACCACAATTCCCTCGTCGCGGAGGTGGTCACGAGCAGCCAGAACCTCAATGGGTGGATGGTTGCTCACGATAAGGAGCCGCCGAAGCGCGGGGGGTCGACGCGCCGACTCGGCGTCCCCGAAACGATCTGGGCTGGGATTGTCGAATACTCTAATCTGAGATTCCTCAATATTAAACGACTTCACCACTTCGCGAACTTCACCCGAAACAACCGTCGATAAATCTGCGAGCTTTGACTCGATATCTGACAAAATCGGTAATTCTAGAGGCACATGGGAAGACATATGGTGCCAAACCACCGGAGAACCGATGCCATCGTGAAGCATGTGAATAATTGGAGGCGGAAGAACGCAGTGCTGGATCCAGATCAAATCATATGAATAGTCGTACCCGGCATAGGGATCTTCTTCTATTCGAAGCCTATCCTGTCCATCCAACCTCGAGACTTCCGTTGCTATGGGCGGCAGATATAGGTTCGTGTATAAGTCGACGTGCCACCCCAGCGATAGAAAATGCTCGACCAACTCTAACGCAACCAATTCCGATCCTTTAATTTCACAAAATTGGTTGGTCGTAATCAGTATACGTTTTATCGGCAAGTGCGTTGTCATTTCTAAGGTTTCCTCCCCCTGAATTTTCAAACCATTGCACTAGGTGCAGAATCGACCGAGGGCCCTCTTTCAAACCCCGATGCACACTGCCCGAAGCGAGTGCTCGGACTTCCACCACGCCCGACACGTAGACACTCACGATCTGAAGACGACTTGCCCTGTCCGGTCTGCCGGATGAAGAACAGAAGTCTGGCGTTTGTCGTAACGTGCAGCACGAAAGCCACGTTACCGCTGATTACGACCGATGTGTCGTCCGCAATGGATTGGGTGCTCCACCAAAGACGGACAGAGAAGCATCGGCGCAGGTGGTCTGGCGAGTCGCGTTCGCTTCTGGCAACTTCGGGAACCGACTTAGGTCAGGCGGCGGCGCTTGTGACCACTAACGACGCCGTTTCGATGCCAACTGCCGACACTCTCTGACTGGCATCACGACGTGGCACGACACTTACGATGGCGCCCATATCTCCGACACCGGTTAGACTCCGACCTGCTAAGTCGGAATACATGCAACCCGTAGGAACGAGGTCGGGTTCCCATCTGAAAGGTGGCTATGAGCAAGTCGGTCGCCATACTCGGCACCCGGGGTTATCCCAGCTACTATGGCGGTTTCGAGACGCTCGTGCGCGTTCTGGCGCCGTATCTGGTCGACCAGGGGTGGGATGTCACCGTCTACGGGCATGCAGGATCAACGAAGGTGGACGATCCGCACGCCGATCCCCGGGTTCGCACTTTGGTGACTTCAGGGTGGGAATCCAAGTCACTCAGCACTCTCTCCTACGGCCTCACCTCCACAGCGCGTGCAGCTCGGGAGCGTCCTGATGTCGCGTTGATCATGAATGTGGCCAACGGCTACTGGTTGCCATTACTGAAAGCCCGCGGGATTCCGACAGCGCTCAACGTGGACGGCATCGAATGGGAGCGTGCTAAATGGGGGCGACTGGCTAAGAACACGTTCCGGGGAGGTGCACGAATGACAGCGCTGCTCGCGGACCGCCTCATATTCGACTCCTCGGCAATTGCCGGCAGGTGGTCAGCCGACTTCAACCGGGACGGCGACTTCATTCCCTACGGTGGCACGACGCCCGCGACGCTGGCGCCGGTCGAAGGACTCGCCACCGGACCCTACGCACTGATGATTGCCCGATTCGTTCCGGAGAACACCGTCGCAGAGTTCTTTGAAGCTGCCGAGCGACTCAGCGACAAGTGGGACGTGGTTATCGTCGGAAGCACCGGTCATGGTGGCGAATTCGACTCCGCCGCTCGACGCCTCGCCGACAGCTCTCCAAGGATCCACTGGCTCGGGCATATCAGTGATGACAATAAGTTGTTCGCGCTGTGGCAGCACGCAGGCGTGTACTTCCACGGACACAGCGTTGGCGGTACCAACCCGGCGCTCGTCCAAGCGATGGCGTGTGGAGCGCCCATCGTGGCACGAGACACGGTGTACAACCGGGAAGTACTCGGTGATGCTGGGACTTTCGTCGACCCCGACGGGGCAGCGATAGCGAAAGCACTCGACCAAACGCTGTCAGACCCACAGCGCCAAACAGACCTGCGGAACCGCGCATACAGGCGCCAGAAGGCCAACTATACGTGGGAGCAAGTCTGTAACAGCTATGAGCGCTCCCTACTCGACATTGCCCGAGAGGTAAGTCCGCAGCAGTCGGTGTAGCGTCAGTTCCCTTCGGAGTTCCGGGTCGACTGCGCGTCCACGCAGGCACACCGACAAGTCGAACAACTTCCGAGCCGCACGGTACGGCTTAGCAGCACTTTCGCTCAGATGCTGGCCACCAGGCTTGTTCGTTCGTGTGCGCATCCCAACAACCTGAGCGGGATACACCCTGTAATTGATCACAGGACGAACATCGACGTCCAGAGCGCCGAGCGCTGCTGCGGCCAAGGAAAGCCACCGGTCGTGCAGCCATCCCGCTGGGATCGGCAGGCCTTGCGGAACGAGGTTGCGGTCGAGCATCATCGCCGCACCCGTAGCCATCGGCGCCCGGAGAATGGACCGCAGTCGCAATCGATCGCTCGCGGAAGTCCATGTGCCCAACACCGGAAAGCTGTCCCGCAGCGTCAGGCCCGTAGGCGTGCCATCCTCGTCTATCAGGCGACCGTTCCCGACCGTCAACAGTGCGCCGGTCGACAACAATCGGTCGCGTTGGCGCGTGAGACGGTCGGGTTCCCACACGTCATCCTGATCCGACAATGCAATGAACCGGTAATTGGATGCGGCTTCGATCCCGGCGGCGAAGTTTGCGGCGATTCGTGTGAACAGATCGGAACTCGGCGTCCGGTCCGCGTCCTCAACGATCTCGACTCGGGGGCCGCCCCGCTCCGCGACGTACCCGACTACGAATTCCCTCGACCCGTCGGAGGAATGGTCATCAACAACAAAGATGACCTCGGGGCGCATGACCTGCTCGAGCATTGAATCAACCTGCTCTCGCAGGAATGTCATCCCGTTGTGAGTCACCAAGACTACCGCTACCCCGTCGTGAGATTCGTGACTGCCCAGATCACTTGATCGCACAGCGAGCCTCGGACCGAGGCGTCCTCGCACGAAATCCAGAACTCCGCGTCCTGTTGCACGCAGATTGTCGAGGCGATGCTGCTCGATGGTGAGCGAAAGGATCGTCGACACGATCAACCGCCGCAGAGAGATCAGTAGCCAGCGTATTTCCGTGCGCCCGTAGCGGCGAAACATCAGAAGGCGGTTCCGTGTGATGTAGTAGCGCCTCGAGGCAGAGTGGTCCGTCGACGACACCCGTCGACCGAGAATGCGGATCGAGTTTCCGCTCCCGATTGGGTGAGCGATTCGTATTCGCTCGTCAACATAGACACCGAAGCCACCAGCGCGAAGCCGGAGGCAGAGGTCGGTATCGACACAGTCGATGACCAACGACTCGTCCGCCAACCCGACATCACGAAGTGCCCCGGCGCTGAAGACGGCTGCCGACTGAATGATCTCGTACGTTTCACAGAGGTCGGCAGCCACGGAACGGTGGTATCTCATTCCGTTCACCGTCCCTGGGCCGACTGCCCCCCACTTCCCTGGCGCCATGGCGTCGAGTTTGTCGATCGAGCCATTCAACAACGCAATAACACCTTCGTCGACAGTCGTGTCTTGGTCCAGGGTGAGGATGCACTCGGCACCAGCGTCCATCGCGCGCACAAACCCGAGATTCAAGCTGTGCGCTATACCGCTGTTCGAAGCCTTCGTGACGACAGTGACATTGTCACAGTTCGCCAACCGTTCATAGAGTTCGTCCGCGTGCGTCCGACTCGCGTCGTCGACGACGAACACCATTCGAACAGCACGCGACACCGCGATGATGCGGTCGACGACGTCGGACGGCGGGTTGTAGCAGGCGAATACCGCAGCGTCGATCCCCGGACTAATCACGCGCGCGGTTCAGTACGCGCCGTGGCCGGCGAGGACGGCCCGCAATGTCTTGGTGACAATCAGTACATCGCCCACCATGGACCAGTTGTCGACGTACGACAAGTCAAGCCGCACGGTCTCTTCCCACGACAGGTCCGACCTTCCACTCACCTGCCAGAGGCCTGTAATACCCGGTTTCACCAGTAATCGGCGATGAACGTTGCCATCGTAGGAATCGAACTCCGACCGCAAAGGCGGACGGGGCCCGACGACGCTCATCTCACGCCGCAGCACATTGATGAATTGCGGCAACTCGTCGATGCTGTACTTACGCAGGAACTTGCCGACCTTCGTCACGCGCGGGTCATCCCGAAGTTTGAACAGCACACCCGCACCCTCGTTCCGCGAACGCAGCGAAGCTGCCAATCTGTCGGCCCCGTGAACCATGGATCGAAACTTGAGCATCTGGAACGGCTCGCCATCCAGACCCATGCGTTCGGACTTGTAGAAGACAGGACCACTACTGGTCAACTTCACTGCTAGTGCCGCTGCGATCATCAGCGGACTGATGATGATCAATGCGACCGCAGCGAATGCGATGTCGAACGACGTCTTAGCGAAACTCTGGGCTCCGTGGTAACGGGGCTTCTCCACGTGAATCAACGGCAAACCTGCCACCGGACGCATCGAGAGCCGCGGACCGGAGACGTCCATCATGCCCGGTGCGACCACCAGGTCGGCGTCGGACAACTCCAGGTCCCAGGCGAGTTCCCTCATGCCGAGGTGCCCGAGATGTTCGGTTGCCGTCACTGCAACGGTGTCCGCGCCACAGAACTTCAGCGCGTCCACGACGTCGTCTTCGTCGCCGAGCACCGGAATGTCGCGCCCACCCACGGTGATCGTCTCGCCTGGCCGACCGGTGAAGCTCGGAACACATGCTCCGACAACGTAATATCCGTCTGCAGTTCCTTTTTCGAAGGATTCAGCGAGTGCTCGAACGGCGTGACGCGCTCCGACTGCCAGAACCGAGGTTTGACAGGCACCGCGCGCACGCTTGTGATTGATGACCCTGCGCCAAACCCAGCGATTGAGAAGAAGGCCTAGCAAACCCATGGGAAGGGCGATCGCGAGGTACAGGCGGGCAAGATCGAGACGAAAGAGGAGAGCGGTAATCGCGATGACACCGAACAGCCTGATGGTGGCGGAAGCGATCCGTCGATACTCCTCGGGTCCCCCACCGATCACCCGGGGCGATCGGGTGTGGAACACCGACAGCATCCCTAGCCACAAGGCTAGGAGCGCGATGGAGATGAGGCTGTAGCTGACGTTGTCGAGAGTCTTCGATTCAACCAGTGCACTCGCGTCGCCGAAACGGAGAATCTGCGCTGTCATGACGGCGACCCCCACCACAACCGCATCAGTTGCGACGAGTCCCTTGATGTAGGAGGACTGCCAGACCCGTCGCGGGTGTCCACGCGGGGCCGAATCAGTACTCGACCACGAGTCACTCGGGAGAGTCTCCTCATCGAGCGCCGTACTGCGCGCCACCACTGCATTGCCTCCGCTGCCGAGCCTGGATTCACCGGCAGACATCGGAGGGTCAGCCCTCAACCGGTCGTGGACCACAAGCCACGCCCTACTGCCATTGCGATTATCCCCTCTCGCCTCGAAAGCGTTACAGCGATGTGTGATTGTTCACCACAGCGCCGAGATACCTGCGAGTAACGAAAAAATATGCTCCGCCACCCAGTTGGCGAGCGGGCACACCCCTCATCCCGGGACGTTATCAGGGGGTCCGATTTGTGTCTCAGCATCGAACGGCCAACCGGCCCGCATCTAGCGCGTGACCTGCACAAAGTAAGAATCCGAATAACCTTCGGGATTACCGGCCAGAATGACAAGACTGAAGGACTGCCGTTACCTCGAAATCCTCTCGGAAATTCCGAATAACCTGGCCAAAACAAACCCAAAACCCGCTATTGCGAGAATTATATATATGGACGCCTGTTCAACTGGATGATAGGCCTCTCGATAACGAGGGCACAGAAACCGCCTTCCCCTTCGACGCAAATAGACGATTCCGAGAATGGCATCTCAGGGTCATACGCCCGCAGATGACAACGACGTCGGTTCACCCATCGAGGGATCCATCCGCGAAACTGAAGGCGCGAATCATCTAAGGCAGATCGCGTCCCCGCTCGAGAAGCTCGATCAGATACGCCCCGTATCCGGACTTGAGCAGCACCTCTGCCCGAACCCGCAGCTCGTCGTCGGAGATGAAACCCTGCCGCCACGCGACCTCTTCGGGAGCACCGATTTTCAGCCCCTGCCTGTGCTCGATGGTGCGGACGTAGTTCGAGGCTTCGAGCAGTGAATCGAACGTTCCCGTGTCGAGCCAGGCCGTTCCACGCGGCAAGACCTCTACGTTCAACCGGTCCTGTTCGAGGTACACGCGATTGACATCGGTGATTTCGTACTCGCCGCGGTCCGACGGACGGAGGTTCTTGGCAATCTCGACGACGTCATTGTCGTAGAAGTACAAGCCCGGCACCGCGAAGTTCGACTTCGGAGTCGCCGGCTTCTCCTCCAGCGAGAGCGCCCGGCCTCGGTCGTCGAATTCGACGACGCCGTACGCAGAAGGATCGGCCACCCAGTAGGCAAAGATGGAGCCGCCGTCCAGGTGATCGAACCTGCCCAGCTGGTGTCCGAGTCCGGCACCGTAGAAGATGTTGTCGCCGAGGACCAGTGCTGCCGCCTCGCTGCCGATGTGATCGGCACCGAGCACGAACGCCTGCGCGAGCCCGTTTGGCTGCTGCTGCACGCTGTACGTGAGATTCAGGCCGAACTGGGACCCGTCCCCCAGCAGACGGAAGAATTGGTCGGCATCGTGCGGTGTTGTGATCACCAAGATGTCACGGATCCCCGCCAGCATCAGCGTGGTGAGCGGGTAGTAGATCATCGGCTTGTCGTACACCGGCACCAATTGCTTACTGGTTCCGATGGTGATCGGGTGGAGGCGAGTACCGGAACCACCGGCGAGAATGATCCCCTTCATTCTCGCGGCCCAATACGGTTGTTATCGCTGCTCAGGGCATCCCGAACTCTAGTGAAGGCCATCGATCCACGTCCTTACCGTGTCGTAATCGGGGAGTATCCGCGCCGCTGCCGCCTCGGCCAGCGAGGACGCGGCCGTGTCCTTCTCTGAAAGGATCACGTTCAACGGGGATCCAGACCGGTCCTCTGTGGGCCAGTCGATGCCCACCTCCGGATCGAGAGGATTGATCCCGTGCTCGCGGTTCGGGGCGTAACCCGAGGAGCACAGGTACACCACCGCCGAGTCGTCTTCCAGCGAGAGGAAGGCGTGGCCCAGTCCCTCCGAAAGGTAGATCGCCCGTCTATCCGCATCATCGAGCAGCACCGAGTCCCAGGCACCGAAGGTGGGCGAGCCGACGCGGATATCGACAACGACGTCCAGCACGGCGCCCTTCACACACGTCACGTACTTCGCCTGGCCGGGGGGCACGTCGGCGAAGTGAATCCCGCGCAACACCCCGGCGGACGACACGGAGCAATTGGCCTGTTCGAGTTTCAACGGATGCCCTACAGCGTCGGAGAACGAGGGCTCCTTGAACCATTCGAGGAATACACCGCGCTGGTCACCGAACTGCCTCGGCGTGATCTCCCAGGAGCCTGGCACTTTCAACTCACGGAACTCCACGATCATGCTCCCTGTTCTCGGTATCGTGCCTCCACGGCGTTCTTGCCTTCTGCCCACCATGACCTGTTGTCGCGGTACCAATCGATGGTCGCCCGCAATCCCTGCTGGAAGTTTGTGAACCGCGGCTCCCATCCGAGTTCGTCCCGCAGAGTGGACGAATCGATGGCGTATCGCAGATCGTGTCCGGCTCGATCACTGACGTGGTCGAAATCATCTGCGTCCTTGCCCATCAGTTCGAGGATCAACCGCACGACGGTGAGGTTGTCCAGTTCGCCGTCGGCGCCGATCAGGTACGTGCGGCCGATCTCCCCCGACTCGAGGATGCGCCACACCGCTGAGTTGTGATCCTCGACGTGAATCCAGTCGCGCACGTTTTTTCCGGCCCCGTACAGCTTCGGACGCACCCCGGTTAGGACATTGGTGATCTGTCGGGGGATGAACTTCTCGACGTGCTGGAACGGACCATAGTTGTTGGAGCAGTTCGACAAAGTCGCCTTTACCCCGAACGACCGCACCCAGGATCTCACCAGCATGTCCGACGCCGCCTTCGTCGCCGAGTACGGGCTGGACGGGTTGTACGGCGTGTGCTCAGTGAACTTTGCAGGGTCGTCGAGTGCGAGGTCGCCGTAGACCTCGTCGGTCGATACGTGGTGATAGCGGACGCCGTGCTCGCGCACGGCCTCCAACAACGTGAACGTGCCGATGACATTGGTCCGCAGGAACGGCGACGGATCTGACAACGAATTGTCGTTGTGCGACTCTGCCGCGAAATGAACCACGGCATCCGACTGCGACACGAGTTTGTCCACCAACCCGGCGTCGGTGATGTCACCCTCTACGAACTCGACCTTGTCTTCAAAAGTCGCCACCGCCGACCTCGACCCGGCGTACGTCAGTGCATCGAGCACAGTGACGTTCGCGGTCGGGCGATCCGAGACCGTGGACGTCACGAAGTTCGAGCCAATGAAACCGGCACCGCCGGTCACCAAGATCCGCACAGCAACTCCAATAGTTTTCGAGGATGGTCCCCCAGCTGAGCGCGCGGGCGCTACGGGAGCGGCCCGCCGTTGACTCGACAGGCTCAGCGCCCAATGGTCGTGCGGAGACAGCGCAGTGTATCAACCTGGTGATGACGCGCTCTCCACGAGGTCTGAGTGGGATGTTCGACTATGAGCTTCCGAAACCGCCGAAGATCGCCTTCAAGAGCTTCCCCAGGTCGATGCCTGCCGATCCGCTCGACCCCGACTCGGCTGCAGGTTCGTCCGTCACGACGAGTGGCATCGGATCCGTCACGGCGTTCGCCTCGGCGTCCGCAGGGTTCATGCAGACGCCTACGACCTCATACTTGCCTGGGGCCGGCACCGTCACGTCATACTGCTTCGTCTGCTGAGGAAGAGCGGCAAACCCGCCGGCGGCCACAGCGTCGCCGGTCGGCCAGGTCCACACTTCCCGGCCTTCGATCTGTGGCCCCACCAGGGCGGCGATACAAGTAACGCCGCCCGTCGACGGATTCGGGTTGGTCACCGACAAGGTCACCTTCAGCCCGTTCGCAGAGGATTTCACCGTCGGAGGCACCACAGAATCGGCAGCGGACGCTACCGCCGGAACGCCGACCGCGAGTGCCGCCGCAATCGCGGCGGGAATGCCACCGCGTCGCAAAAGAGTCCGCCGCCGAGTCCGGTCCGAAACTGTGGTCATGATGTCCCTTCGCATGAATCGAGCACTGCCAACGGCACCCTAACCGTGTTCGGACCACACCGACACTCGGCGCACTACCCCGAGGCGTCAGCGCTCCGCGCGCAACGATCGATCTCTGGACATTTACTTGTCTGCATCACCGCAAGAGTCCAAAGTCACTACTTCTCCCGCAGTTACTCGCCAGTAGCATCACGGATGTGGGGAACCTGCACGCGCCCTTCCATGTTGAGCAGTCGGGGCCCACCGAACGCGCTGGGCAGCAATCTGTAAGCTAACCGCTGAATAGTGGAGAGTTCAATGATCCACGGGAGCTTCTCGCATTTACCTGGATAGAGGACTTTCATGCACCGGAGCCTTTTCATCGCAGCCGCCGTCGGGTTCGGCTCACTCTTCACAGCAACCGCGTCACATGCCGAACCTGCCGGAACGGTGATCTGCGCGCCCACCGTCATCCTCGCCGTCGACGGAACGAAGGGGCCGGCCACTCCCGACTCGATCGATCCCAATAGCCCCGTCAATGCCTACACCGATCAGTACCGCAACAACTCCGAGTACGTTGTCCGGCATATCCCCTATCCCGGCGGGATGATCCCCGGGGTCAACGGGTGGGACACCGCCATGGACGATTCCGTCGAGATCGGCGCGAACAAGCTCCGAAAAGCGATCGAGGACACCGAGATTGCGTGCGGCAATAGAACCGTGTACGAGTTGTACGGCTATTCGCAGGGGGCGATCGTCGTCCGGAAGGTGGCGACAGAGATCGACACCGCCGAACGCATCCGTGGCGACGGCAGCGACATCCAGGACCGAGTACGGCTTCATTTCATCGCCGATCCGGCCACGGGCGTTCCCGCCCGCTACCCCGGCACCCTCATGCCCGGGGTGACCCTGCCTGAACCGGCCAAGCCGTTCCGGTACCTGCCGGTGACCACCGAATGCCTGACGGGTGACTTGGTCTGCGACCCAAACGGGGATCTTCCCGGATACGCAAGCAAACATTCGACCTACACCCCGGGCGAGGCGGGCCGATAGCGGCGGCCGCACGGTCCCGCGGTTCCAGAGCATGCGGTGGTACCGACGCAGCGGTCACCACGTGGCGTCGTCGACGCCGTTCTGCGGGTCCCAGGACGCAATGCCCGACTGCGGATCGACCGGGCTCAGTTGCCCGACCAGCGCGCGGTCCTCGGCGGAAGGCGAGCTCAGGCGGAGATTGCGACGCCCGTCGAGGTCGTGACCCGACACGTCGAGAACGGGCCATACTGCCTCGATATGGCGCTGCCGATCGACCGCCAGTAGGAGGATCCGCTCGCCCTGCATGAGGCGCCAATTGAGCCCCGCAACCACGTGAGCGGCAAGGACGAGGCTCGCGAACGCCGCGCCGCCGGACGTCCGTGCAACGAGCATGGCATCCACGGGAACCAGGAGCGCCGGGTCGGCTGGTGCGGCGCGCGGCGTCGAGGCGATGACCTTCGACCCGGTCTGCGCTCCGGCGAACTCTGCGGACGCCACTGTCATTGCCTCTCCCCTCCCCTGAGTTGCCAATCATGCGCCGACCGTACGACCACTTGGTGGGATCGGGCGGCTGGATCATCGAATTCGCTGTGTGCACCCCCTCGTCCAGCTTGAACGGGGATGTGCGAAAGATTTGCTGAGCGCTTTATATCAGAGAACCCGCGGTAACAGATAATTAAGTATTTTATGACCTCGAAGTCATGCCAGGATCCCGGATAGAGCGCCCGATCACCTAGACCTTGCACCCCGAACGGACGACAAAGCCCAACCTCGAGTCGCTTTGGCATCGCGGTCCGGCATCGACGCTCTCGCGTTTCACGCCCCGCCACCGTGGGGCCCGGCCGACACACCGACCTGTGGCCGCCCCATCCGCGCCCGAACGCGGGCGGTCACCTGCCAGATCAGGGTGGTGTCGTGGACGCTGATGCACGGCACGCCGAGTGCACGCGCGTGCTGAACGGTGGCCGACTCCTTCTCCGAGCAACGCCCGTCCAGAATGTCCTCGGTGACGATGACACAGAGCACGTCTCCCTCGAATTCGCGGATAGGTTCGAGCCCGTGGAGCGCCACCCATTGCCGGACCATCGCCCACTGCGACACGTCGTTGTAGCGGGTCGGATTGCCGACGAACAACACTCGGCGAGACCGACGGGCTCGGGCGACCTCGATGCTGGAGATGGGTGACATGACAAAGGTTCCTGTCCACGTGAACGGCTGATCCCGGTACGGGACAACTCTCTCCCGGCGCAGCGCCGGCGTCTGTCCCCCGATCAGGCGGTGCATCGGATGAATCTCGACTCCCCCGATCAGGGGACACCCCCGCACGTGAGTGGCACAGTGTGCTCGGGCGCGCATCGGCACTCACATGGGAGGTTGCATGATCACCGTTCTGTGCTGTCGCGGCATCGGTGAGGATCGGGGCGTCAACATGCTCACCAACACCACGCAACTGCTGGATCCCGCACGGTTCGTCGTCAAGCAGGTTCCGTGGGAGGCAAGTTACGGACCGGTGCCCGATCCGGGTGGTTCAGCGTTCGACAAGGCACTGTCCGAAGGACGCACGCTCTTGTTGCGGATGATCGCGGAGGACCCGAATCCCGTTGTTCTGCTCGGCTACTCGGGAGGCGCTGCACTCGCCGGAAACGTGGCGGCCGAGGTGGGACGGGGCCGGCACCCCGCCCTGGACGTGCGTGGGGTCGGACTGATCGCCGACCCGCTGCGGCCGGCGTCGCCGGACCTGCCGGGCTGGGGTATCGCGGGGCAACGCCCGATCACGGGGATGCCCGTGTGGCAGATCACGGACCCGCTGGACGCCATCTGCTGCTGCCCGGGCAACTCGCCGCTGCGCACGTTCGCGGACCAGTCGGCGGCCTTCTCACTCGCCGACCCGAGGGCGTGGGTGTCGGACCTCGTCGATCGGCTCCGCACCCGCCGGTGGCAGGCGGTGATCCTGAACTGGTGGCGACCCTGGACAGTGTGGCAGCAGTACTCCGAGGCCATCGACGACGTGAACGGTTACCTGTTCCGGGGCGACCACACCAGTTACTGGGTGCGGCTCGCCCCAGGCACCGATCGGACGTACTGCGCGCTGCTCGCGGATCGCGTCAACGAACTGACCGAGTGACTGTGCCCGCGCAGGCGGAGTGCATCAGGGATTCTCGGGTGTCTGTTCCTCGTTTCCCGGCGGATCCTCGCCCTCGGCCTCGGGATCTTCTCCCTCGACCGGCGGCTCGGTCTCCTCGACGGGAGGCTCCTCCTCGGCCACCGTCGGTTCCTCCTCGACCACGGGTGGCTGCTCGGATGCGGCGGGCTGCTCGACCACCGGCGGAACCACTGCAGGCGGCGGTACCCCCGGCGGCGGTTGCTGCTGGCCTGCGACCGGAGCCTGCCCGCCCCCGCCGGAACCGCCCTGCCCGGTCCCCGACGAACCGCCGCCGCCTCCGTTCGACTCGGGCGCGACAGCCGGCGGTGCGAGCTCCGACGTCGGCGGAGTGGTCGCGGCGGCGGGTGTCGCCTTGGTAGTCGAGCTGGACGTTTCGGATGTCGGCGTCGGTTCACTGTCGGACCCGCAGGCCGACAGTGTCAGGAGTGCACAACTTGCCGCGATAACCACCGAGCGTTTCAAGGACCTTCTCCTTCGTTCGAGTATCTATCGATCGAACGGAACATACGGTCCGTTTGGTACGTTTTGGCGTTTTTGCGAGGAATCGTCACCCTTCCGACACGAACGGCGAATCAGCTCTGCGCGTTCCTGCGCGCCGCACGCTTGGCCGAGGCATTGCGGACCATCGACAGCGGCGTCGGCGGCACCCAGCCCAGCTGGACCGCCTGACCGAGGTCGTCCCGGGTGGCCCAGTGCTCGATGACGCGGCCGTCTTCGACGCGCAACCAGTGCGACTGCTCGACCGCGAACGATCGCCCCGTGGGCGCGAACACCTGGTCGATCGATCCCTGCTCGTCGTAGACGACGAAGGGTCCGACGTGCCTGCCCTTCATCATCGTGTGGACGACCGCGAGGTCGCCCTCGACCACGACATGCTCGACGTCGAACCGCAGCTCGGTGAAGGCGGAACGCAGCCACCCGGCGGAAGCGTAGAACGCGTCGGGCCCGCGCCCTCGCGTCCGCGGGGGTTCCGTCGCGCTCTCCCGGTTGAATGCGCCCGAGTGGACGACGGAATCGAAATCGGCGCGGCTTCCGTTCGCCATGATCTCCATCGCGCGAACGGCGAGGGATTTCACGTGCTCCGACGGAACCGGTTCCTCGATGCTCACGGTGCACTCCGCAACAATCAATGGGAACTCTCAGTATTCGACCGCCGCCGACTGGAAGTCAACGACCTGATGCCGGTCCGATCGGGTGCGGGATTTGCGCGCGCCTCAGCGAAACCGCCGTCGACGGCGGTACCGTCGGGGAGGTGATGGGACTGCCTGATGCGATCTCGGCCTGCTTGTTCGATCTCGACGGTGTGCTCACGGGAACGGCGGTGCTGCACCGGAAGGCGTGGAAACGCACGTTCGACGAGTTCCTGAAGCATCGCGAGGGCGCGAACTTCCGGCCGTTCACCGACCAGGACTACTACGACTACGTCGACGGACGCCCCCGCGCCGACGGGGTCCGGACCTTTCTCACGTCCCGCAGCATCACGTTGCCGGAGGGGTCGCCGGACGATCCGCCCGGCGCCGAGACCGTGAACGGTGTCGGGAACAGCAAGAACCGGCTGCTGCTGAAAGTCATCGAAGAGGAAGGCGTCAGCCCCTACCCCGGTTCGGTCCGCTACATCAAGGCGGCGTACGACGCCGGCCTGAAGATCGCCGTGGTCACGTCGTCCGCGAACGGCAAGGCCGTCCTCGACGCTGCCGATCTCAGCCGCTACGTCCACGTCCGCATCGACGGGGTCGTGATCAGAGAGCAGGGTCTCCGCGGGAAACCCGCGCCGGATTCGTTCCTCGCAGCCGCCCGCGCCCTCAACGTGCATCCCGATCAGGCGGCCGTGTTCGAGGACGCCCTGTCCGGAGTGGAATCGGGGCGGGCAGGCGAATTCGGTTACGTCGTCGGGGTCAATCGCAACGATCAGGCCGAGGCGCTACGCGAGCACGGCGCCGACGTGGTGGTGAACGACCTGGCCGAGCTTCTGGAAAGGTGAGCATGGACGACACGGGCTACGAGATCTCGCCGTGGCAGCTGCGCTGGCGCGGACTGGATCTGGAGGCACTGCACGCCACCGAATCCACCTTCGCACTGTCCAACGGACACATCGGGATTCGTGGCACGTTCGAGGAGGGTGAACCGCGCGGTCTCCCCGGCACCTACCTCAACGGGTTCTACGAGCAACGTCCCCTGCCCTACGCGGAGGCGGGCTACGGCTACCCCGAGGACGGGCAGACCGTCGTGAACGTGACCGACGGCAGCATCATCCGCCTCCTCGTCGAGGACGAGCCCATGGACATGCGGTACGGGAGCGCACCGGCGCACGAGCGCGTCCTCGACTTCCGCTCGGGCACCCTGCGCCGCACCACCGAGTGGACGTCACCGACCGGACGCCGGGTGCGTATCCACTCGGAACGACTCGTCTCGTTCACCTCGCGCGCGGTCGCCGCCATCCGCTACGAGGTCGAGCCGCTCGACGGCGACATCGAACTCGTCCTGCAGTCGGATCTGCTCGCCAACGAACACATCCCGGCCCGCACGGACGACCCGAGAGTGGCTGCCGCCCTCGAAAGTCCACTTGTCTCCGATTTCGCTGCCGCCCACGACTTCAAGGCGGTGCTGGCCCACCACACGAGGGCTTCGGGACTGCGGATGGCCGCGGGGATGGACCACGAGATCGACTACCCCGCCAACGGGCGGTGCAGTATCGAGACCGAGGAGGATCTGGCCCGGCTCACCGTCGCCGTCGACATCCCGCAGGGCGAACGCCTGAAGGTGACGAAATACCTGGCGTACGGGTGGTCGGCGCGGCGCTCGACTCCGGCCTTGCGCGGCCAGGTGGAGGGGGCGCTGGCCGGCGCACTCGAAACCGGCTGGGAAACCCTGCTGAAACGCCAGCGCGAGTATCTCGACGCATTCTGGGAGACGGCGGACGTCGAGATCGACGGTGACGCGGAACTTCAGCAGGCGGTGCGGTTTGCGCTGTTCCACGTGCTGCAGGCGGGTGCTCGCGGTGAGTCACGCGCGATCCCCGCGAAGGGCCTGACCGGGCCCGGATACGACGGGCATGCGTTCTGGGATACCGAGACGTTCGTCCTCCCGCTGCTCACATACACGGTGCCGGACTCGGCCCGCGACGCGCTGCGCTGGCGGCACTCCACGCTCGACAAGGCGAAGAACCGCGCCGTACAGCTGGGGCAGGCAGGTGCCGTGTTCCCGTGGCGCTCGATCAACGGCGAAGAATGCTCGGGCTATTGGCCCGCGGGAACCGCGGCCTTCCACGTGGGTGCCGACGTCGCCGCGGCAACATCCCGGTATCTGGCAGCGACCGGGGACGAGGAGTTCGAAGCCGAATGCGGCGTCGAACTGCTCGTGGAGACCGCCCGGCTGTGGACGTCGCTCGGCCACCACAATGCGCAAGGCGAGTTCCGAATCGACGGTGTCACCGGGCCGGACGAATACACCGCTGTCGCCGACAACAACGTGTTCACCAATCTCATGGCGCAGAAGAATCTGCACGACGCGGCGGCCGCCTGCGAGAGACGTCCCGGCTTGGCGCGCGAGCTAGGTGTGGACGACGAGGAAGCAGCACTCTGGCGAGATGCCGCCGAGCACATGCGCATTCCGTTCGATGACGCTCTCGGCGTCCACCAGCAATCCGACGCCTTCACGCACCACGCCGAGTGGGACTTCGAAGGCACACCACCCGAGCACTATCCGCTGCTGCTGCACTACCCGTACTTCGATCTCTACCGCAAGCAGGTGGTGAAGCAGGCCGACCTGGTGCTGGCGATGTATCTTCGGGGCGACGCCTTCACCGACGAACAGAAGATCGCCAATTTCGCCTATTACGAGGCACTGACGGTTCGGGACTCGTCCCTGTCGGCGTGCGTGCAGTCCGTGATGGCCGCCGAGGTCGGGCAACTTCAACTCGCCTACGACTACCTCGCCGAGGCCGCTCTGACCGATCTCCACGACCTCCACGCCAACGTGGAGAACGGATTGCACATCGCCTCACTCGCCGGAACATGGATGGCGTGTATCGCGGGATTCGGTGGAATGCGCGATCACGGCGGCAACATCTCCTTCGCACCGCGGATACCACCACAGCTGGTCAATTTGTCGTTCCGGATGACGGTGCGGGGCAGCCAGATCCACGTGGACGTCCGCGCCAAGACCGCAACCTACCGCCTGCTGTCCGGCGAACCGGTTCAGCTCGCACATCACGGCAGCCCGTTCACTCTCGACTCGTTCCCGATCACGCGGCCGATCCCCGAACTGCCGATCACCGCGCCCGTACGACAACCGTACGGGCGCGCTCCCGTGCGTCGAGGCTGATCCGACACCCGACCAGCCCGGACACCGCAGCCGCGAGCAGCAGCGCGGCACACCGAACCTTCGTTGTGCGACAGTGGTGCGATGAGCCCTGTGGTGACGATCGACGAGTTGGCGGAATCGCTGAGCAGCGACGCTCCGCCGGTCCTTCTCGACGTGCGGTGGGCGCTCGGCGACACCGAGGGCAGGCAGCACTATCTCGACGCGCACATTCCCGGTGCCGTGTTCGTCGACCTGGACACCGAACTGGCCGCCCAGGGATCCCCGGAGCTGGGCCGGCATCCGCTGCCGACGGTGACGGACCTCCAGGACGCCGCACGCCGGTGGGGTGTCCGGGCCGGGAGCCCGGTCGTGGTCTACGACGCCACGGGGAACCTCGCCGCCGCGCGGGCGTGGTGGCTGCTGCGCTGGGCCGGAGTTGCCGACGTGACGATGCTCGACGGTGGACTCGGCGCCTGGACGTCGGCGGGCCACTCCGTCCGATCCGGCGACGAGCACCCACGACTGCCCGGTGACGTCGTGCTCACCGCGGGCCACCTGCCGACGCTGACCGCGGACGAGGCCGCCGAACTCGCCGCCCACGGTCGCCTTCTCGATGCCCGTGCCGCCGAGCGGTACTCGGGCGAGACCGAACCCGTCGATCCCCGCGCAGGGCACATTCCCGGTGCCCGCAGCGCCCCGACGTCCGAGAATCTCGGGCCCGACGGACGGTTCGCGCCTGCCGAGGCGCTGCGCGAACGGTTCGCCGCGGTCGGCGCGGAACCCGGACGTCCCGTCGGCGTCTATTGCGGATCGGGTGTGACGGCAGCCCACCAGGTTGCGGCACTCGCGCTCGCCGGCGTCGACGCCGCCCTGTATCCGGGGTCCTGGTCGCAGTGGTCGTCCGATCCCGGCCGCCCGGTCGCCACCGGCCCCGACCCGCGGTGACGGCGAGTCACGCCGACTGACCGGCCGTCTCCACGTCGTGCGCCGGGTAGGCGTGGATGAGGGCGGTACTCAGCTTCGGAACGGCGTACGTGAGTGTGTGTTCGGCGGTGTGCGCCACGCGGTGCGCGTCGCGCAGGCTGGTCGAAGGGTCGACGTCGAGTTCGGCGTCGGCATGCAGGTGGTGCCCGATCCACCGCATCTTCACGCTCCGCACCCCGACCACCCCCGGTTCGGCGGCGAGGGCCCGTTCGGCGGCGTCGACGAGTTCCGGGTCGACGCCGTCCATCAACCGCCGGAACACGTCGCGTGCCGCGGTCCGTAACACGAGCAGGATCGCAGCCGTGATGACCAGGCCCACCACCGGGTCGGCGAGCGGAATCCCGACCGCGACACCGCCGGCGCCCAGCACCACGGCGAGGGAGGTGAATCCGTCGGTCCGTGCGTGCAGCCCGTCGGCGACGAGCGCGGCGGAGCCGATCCGCCGACCGATCCGGATCCGGTACAGCGCCACCCATTCGTTGCCGGCGAAACCGATGACACCAGCGAGGGCCACCCACCCGAGGTGGTGGATCGGCACGGGATCGAGGAGGCGGCGGGTCGCCTCGACACCCGCGACGACCGCGGACAACGCGACCATCACCACGACGAACAACCCGGCGAGGTCTTCGGCCCGGCCGTATCCGTACGTGAATCGCCGGGTGGCCGCCCGCCGTCCGAGGGCGAACGCGATCCACAGCGGAATCGCTGTCAGCGCGTCGGAGAAGTTGTGCACGGTGTCGGCGGCGAGCGCGACGGAACCGGACAACGCGACCAGGATCACCTGAGCCAGGGCGGTGACGCCCAGCACCACCAGGCTGATCTTCACCGCCCGGATCCCGATCTCGCTCGCCTCGAGTGCGTCGTCGACGCTGTCCGCGGAGTCGTGGCTGTGCGGGGCGAAGATCTCGCGGATCACCCCGCGGACGCCACCCGAATGTCCGTGGCCGTGGCCGTGTCCGTGTCCGTGTCCGTGGCCGTGTCCGTGGCCGTTCACGACCCGCCTCCCTCCGCAGCGAGGTCCGCGTCCTCGTGGATTACCTGCAGGTCGCCGGTGGCACGGTGATGTCCCGGGATACCGGGGCCCGCGTGCTCGGCATTGAACACGGCGTCGGTGACCAACTGCTGCACGTGCTCGTTGGCGACGCTGTAGTAGATGGACGTTCCCTCCCTCCGTGTGTGCACGAGCCGCGCCATCCGGAGCTTCGCGAGATGCTGCGAGACGGAGGGCGCCGGCTTTCCCACCCGTTCAGCCAGCTCGTTCACCGACAGCTCGCCTCCCACGAGTTGCCAGAGCACCTGCACCCGGGTCGCGTCGGCGAGCATGCGGAAGACCTCGACCACCAGCCCGACCTGGTCTTCGTCGAGCCGACGCCGGCAAGAGCGCATATCTGCATTCATACGCAGATAATAGTTCACTTCGTTTTGTGATGTATCAGACACTGATTCGACTTACTTGCTTGCGCTAACGATGTATATAGTTGCTTGCATCAAGTAAGTCGTCCTTCAGGGGTTGCCATGTCCGTCTCGTCAGTGCCTACCGTGTCGTCCGTATCTCTCGGCACCACCGAAGCGCTCATCGACGAGGTCTTCCTCTTCGGCCGCGTGCTTCGCGACGCCCTGGTGTCGGAAGGCGACGGTCACATCCCGCGCGCGTTGACGGGGGTCCTCCTCGTTCTCGCGGCTCGGGGGGAATGCCGGCAGAACGAACTCGCCACCGAGTTGTGTGTCAGCCAGTCCTCACTCAGTCGCCAGATCACCGATCTGGTGGACGTCGGCTACGTCACCCGGCACTCGGATCCCGCCGACGGACGCGCATTCCGAATACGCGTGTCGCCGGAGGGATTGGCGTACGCCAAGCACGTGAGAACACAGCGAGCCGCACGAATGCAGAAGTTGATGACCGGATGGAACGAGACCGAGGCAGCGATTGCCCTCGAGTCCATCCGGCACCTGAAGGAAACACTCTTCGATCCAGAACACCGGATCGTCACGAGCTCGAACCCGATTGGAACTCAAAGCGTATGACCGAAACACAGACTCGGCCGCCGGTTGAAGAAACGACGGCCATGACGCACCGCCAAATCCTCGAAGCCCTCACGGGCCTGCTCGCGGCGCTGTTCACCGCGCTGCTGAGCAGCACGATCGTCGCCACCGCCCTCCCGACGATCATCGGTGACCTGAAGGGCACGCAGACCGCGTACGCCTGGGTCATCACCAGCGCGTTGCTCGCCAATGCCGCCTCGACACCCATCTGGGGCAAGCTCGCCGACCTGTTCAACAAGAAGGTTCTCGTCCAGAGCGCGATCGTCATCTTCGTCATCGGTTCGGCGATCGCGGGCTTCGCGCACAACGTGCCGATCCTGCTGGCCGCGCGCGTCATCCAGGGCGTCGGCATGGGTGGCCTGACGGCCCTCGTCGTCGCCATCATCGGCACCATCGTCGCTCCCCGTGAGCGCGGCCGCTACTCCGGTTACATGGGTGCCGTCATGGCCGTGTCGATGTCGGGTGGTCCGATCCTCGGCGGCGTCATCGTCGACAGCCCCCTCGGCTGGCGCTGGTGCTTCTTCGTGTGCGTGCCGCTCGCCGTCATCGCACTGTTCCTGCTGCAGCGCACGCTGCACCTCGCGACCGAGAAGAAGGACGACGTCTCCATCGACTGGCTCGGCGCCCTGCTGCTGACCGCCGGTGTGTCCATCCTGCTGATCTGGGTCTCGTTCGCCGGCAAGGCGGGCTACTACGAGTGGTTCTCCCGTGAGACGGTCATGTACGTCGGATCGGGTGTACTCCTGCTGGCCGCGACGATCCTCGTCGAAGCCAAGGCCAAGTCACCGATCATCCCGCTCAAAATCGTCACGGAGAAGACCACCGGACTCGCCATCATCGCGTCCGTCGCCGTCGGTGTCGGAATGTTCGGTTCCACCACGTTCCTCGGCCAGTACTTCCAGACCTCGCGTGGCTACACCCCGACCATGGCCGGAGTGCTCACCATCCCGATGGTCGCCGGCATGCTCCTCGGCACGGTCGGATCCGGACAGCTCATCACTCGCTTCGGTAAGTGGAAGCCATTCGTCGTCGGCGGCGCAGTCCTGATGATCGTCGGCTTCGGATTGCTCGGCACCATCGATCACGAGACCAGCCTGACCCTGGTCGGCGCGTACATCGCGATCATCGGTCTCGGCATGGGCATGCTGATGCAGAACCTGGTCCTCGCGGTGCAGAACACCGTCAGCGTCCAGAACATCGGTGCGGCATCCAGTTCGGTCGCCTTCTTCCGGACCTTCGGTGGCGCGATCGGCGTCTCGGTTCTCGGTTCGGTGCTGGCCACCCGCGTCGCCGACCTGTCGGCCGACGGTTTCGCGAAGCTCGGCACCCCCGCCGGGTCGAGCAGCGGCGGCGGAAGCCTGGACCTGACGTCCATGCCCGCTCCCGTGCAGGGTGTCATCCGCGCCGCATACGGAGACGCGACCGGCCGGATCTTCCTCATCGCCGCCGCCGTCGCCGTCATCACCCTGATCGCCGTCATCCTGCTGCCCAACCGCCCACTGCGTCGCACCATCGACCTGTCGAGCGAGCAGGAGCCCGTCCAGGAACCCGAGTACGCCCCCGTTCCGGAGTACGCACTCGAGCCCGACACGGCACCGATCCAGTCGTCCGACGTCCGCGGCGGCAGGCACGAGGCCCCCGCCGATCAGCGGCAGCCCTTCGCGGGGTTGAGCGCCGACGCCCGGGACCGTCTCCTGTCCATGCTGCTGCCCCAGCCGGAGCGGACGCTGGAAGCGATCGACGAAGCGGAGAAGATCCGCGACGAGGTCAACCGCCTGCGTAACGATCTCAACGCCAAGCTCGTCGAATTCGACGCGGTCTGGGATCGCCTGCGCGAACTGGGACTGAGCGAAGAGCAAGTGGCCGGCGTCCTCGGCGGCGGCCACGTGACGGACACCGGCAACGGTGCCCTCATCCGCTGAATGAGATGATCGTTCAGTTCCACGACGCCGTCGGCCCGCCCACGTATCCCCCTCTACGTGGGCGGGCCGGCGGTGTGTTCGCTCAATTGACCCGGTTCACGCTGGTGGGCACGTCGAGCAATGTGCTCTACGCTCTCGCGTTCTTCACCCTCGACATGTACGGGTCGTTCGTCGCCAACCTGGTCGGCGTGGTGACCAGTTCGATGTTGGCCAACGAACTCCACCGACGGCTCACCTTCCGCGCCGTGGACCGCGTCCGCTGGTTCGTCGCGCAATGGGAGGGCGGGACCCTCGCGCTGATCGGCCTAGCCGTCAGCTCACTCGCGCTCGCCCTGCTGCACATGCTCTTCCCGGGCGCCGACGGCCCGGTGCAAGTCGCGCTCGTCATCGCCGTCAGCGCCGTCGTCGGCGGGCTGCGGTTCCTCGCGCTCCGCGGGTGGGTCTATGCCTCCGGCCCGTGAGTACTTATTAACCGCGGGCGGTTGACAAGTACTCACAGGGGACGGTGCCACGGACCCGTGATGGCCAGCGTCAGCCCCGGCGACTGGATGTTCGCGAACAGGATCTTCCCGTCCGCACTGAATGCCGGACCGCAGAACTCGCTGTCGTTCAACTCGTTCCGGGCCATCGCGAAGGGCTCACCTTCCGCCGTGACGCCCACCAGGTGGCTGATCCCTTCGCCGTCCTCGGCGAGGATCACGCCGCCGTACGGCGAGACGGTGATGTTGTCGGGCCCGTCGTAGTTTCCCGTGTCCACAGCGGGGTCGGGATTGACACCGAACAGGGTCTTCAGCGTGACGGTTTGCTTCGCCGGGTCGTAGAACCACACCTGGCCGTCGTGCTCGGCGACGCTGCCGTCACTGGTCCGCGCATAGCTCGCGACGAAGTAGGCGCCGCCGTCGCCCCACCACTGTCCCTCCAGCTTGCGGCTCCGGGTGACGACGTCATTCCCGAACTGCTCGCGCACCGACGTACTCGTCGCGTCACGGTCCGGCACACCTACCCATTGCACGGTGTACACGGTGCCCGGCTCGGTGGCCTGCGACAGGTCGGGGACGTGCATTCCGCCCTGGAAGCACGCCATCGCCTGGAGGGCGCCCGCGGTGTCGCCGCCAGGAGACTGCGCGAGTTCACGCAGCGCGTTCGGCCCGCCCCGGAAACCCTGCGGCGGCGTCCACCGGTAGTACAGCCCGTTCGGCCCGGACGCGTCCTCCGTGAGGTAGATGGCACTCGACGCCGGATCCACCGCCACGGCCTCGTGCGCGTACCGGCCCAGGAACTTCAGCGGCACAGGACTTTTACCCTTGTTCGCCTCCTGGCTCGCCGGGTCCACCTCGAAGACGTAACCGTGGTCGAGCAGGAACCCGCCCTCCCCCGCCCGCGCCTCCGTCTCCTCGCAGGTCAACCACGTTCCCCACGGGGTGATGCCGCCCGCGCAGTTGTTCACGGTGCCCGCGACGCTGACGTACTGGCCCTGCCGTGCGCCGTCGGCGCCGACCGCGGTCGTGGTTGTACCGCCACGCGCACCCGTGTCGTACGTCAATCCGTCGAGAGCGGGCACGCCGAACGGTTCGTCGCTGCCGATCTCGTGATTGGTGACGAGTATGGAACCGCCGGGTCGCGCGAACACCCCGATGGCGTCGGGATCGCTCGGCACCGGTACGCCACCGTCCAACTGGGTCTCACCCGAACGGGAGACGACGGTGTACGAAAAACCCACCGGGAGCGAGAGAATGCGGTTCGGGTCGGGTACGAGCGGTCCGTAGCCGATCGCCTGTCCCGGCGCCGCGGACGCGAACGCCGGCCGGACGAGGGCGTCGACGCTTCCGGCGAGTGCCACACCGAGGCCGGTGAGCGCGGTGCGACCGAGGAATCCGCGGCGGTTGAGTGGTGCAGTGGACACTGTCTGAAACCTCCATGGTGACGAACCGGGACCCTCGGACGGTAGGGACCGGACTGCCCTGGTTCGTGGACGCACCGTGGCGGGCGCGTGAACCGGGCGAGAACTTCCCCTGTGAGTACTTGCTAACCCCCCGGGGGCTGTTGCGGAATTGAGTGAGGGCGGTTCGGGTGCGGGTGTCTCGTGCCGAGGTGGGTGCCGGTGCGGGGCGGGGGTGGCCCCCGCCGGGTCAGGGGGTGGCCGGGAGCGGGGTGCCGCCGGTCAGGTGGGTGAGGATCTTGCCGAGGTTGTGCACGGCGGCGTGGAAGGCCCATTCGCTGCGGGCGCGGTCGAGGCCGCGGCTGGTGAAGCGGCGGAATCCGAGGTTGTGTTTGGCGTGCCCGAACACGGTTTCGGCGATGGGTGAGCGTTTGCGGTAGGTGGCGATACCGGCCTCGGTGCGCAGCCGGTGGGTCATGGCCTGGATCGGATCCGCTTGCGGCGGTGGCGGTCCGGTGACCGGATCAGCGGTGGCGGCGGCCTCGAGGTGACGGGATTTGCCAGTGGCGATCAACCGGTCCGGGCCCGGCGCGGTGAGGTTCTCGCGGGAGCAGTAGCCGGCGTCGAAGAGCATCACCCCGATCAGCTCCTCCGGGCTCGTGCCGGTCTGTTCCTTCCCACGTCGGGTGGTGTCGATCAGGTGCGCGGCCGCCCCGGCCTTGTCGACCATCTCGGGGAAATAGTCGTAGTCCGCCGGGCCGGTCCCGACCCCGGTGGCCAGGATCAACCCGTCCTCGCTGGTGAAGGCCTGACAGTTGTAGCCCTGCACCCAGCCGCCGCCGCGCAGCGGCTGCAACCGCGAATCGGGATCGGTGGTGTTGCGGCGCCGCTGCCCGGCGGCGGCGGTGCGCTCACCCTGTTTGCGGAGGGCGGTGTCGAGTTCGGTGCGCCGGCGCCGGACCAGGTGGTGCTCGTCGACCGGCTTCGGTGCGAACCGGGTGCCCCCGGCCCCGGCCGCGGTGCCACCCTGGAACCGCTCGATCACCGCGTGCTGGGCGGCGACCGCCTCGGCCAGACGCCGCTCGGCGGCGGCGACCTCGGCCCCGACCGGCACCCGGCCCATCACCGTCTGGCCCGCGTCGAGCCGGGCCAGATAGTCCTGCGCCTTCCCGTCCCGCTCGCATCGTTCGGCGTCCTTCTCCGCGTCGAGCTGCGCCAACGCCTCGGCGATCCGTGCCGAGCGGGTGCTGGGATCGGCCAACTCCGCGGGCACCTGTCCCGGGCCCGGATCGTCCTCGCCGTAGAGGTCGTCCTCGGTGTCATCGGTGGCGGCGTGCGCGGCCACCGCGGCGGCGGCGATCCGCGCGGCCTCGGCCTCGGCTGCCCGGCGCAGCCCGTCCTCGGTGCGGTTGGCGTCCTTCGATGCGTTCGAGGCGATCTTCACCCCGTCCAACGCGATCGTCTCGAGTCGGCCCAGACCCAACCGGGCGGCCAGGATCAGGACCTGCGTGAACAGGGCCTCGCAGGCGGTGTGGTTGTCCTTGCGGAACCGTGAGATCGTCACGTGATCGGGGGTGTCGCCGGCGCAGATCACCCGGTAGGACACCACCTCCGAGCAGGCCCGCTCGATCTGCCGGGACGACCGCATCCCCCGCGACCACGCCCAGACCAGCAGGGTCACCAGCATGTCCGGGTCGTACCCGGCCCGCCCGGCACCCCCGGTGCGGCGAGAGCCATGAAAGGCGCTGGTGTCGAGATGAGTGTCGACGATCTCGATCACCGTCCACACCGGATGCGTGGGCGGCACCCACTCCCGCATGTCCGGCGGCAACAAAAACTGCTGATCACGATTTACCGGTCGATACCCCTTGGCCACCAACACATTATCCAAGAAACATCAGGTCGGGGCGCCGCGGCACGCGGAGGCCCCGACCCGGAAATTTGAAACAGCCCCCCCGCGGTTAATAAGTACTCACGGGCGTTGACATGTGACTAAATGGTCACCTATTGTCGATTCATGGACGACGATCACGTCTTCAAGGCACTGGCCGATTCGACCCGGCGCCTGATACTCGACCGATTGTTCGCCCAGGATGGTCAGACGCTCACCGAACTCGAGTCGCAGGTCGAGATGACGCGATTCGGGGTCATGAAGCATCTGCGTGTGCTCGAAGACGCGGGGCTCGTCGTCACGCGCCGCTCCGGCCGGGAAAAACTTCACTACCTCAATCCTGTGCCGATACAGCTGATCCACAACCGGTGGATCGACAAATACACCGAGCGTCACACGAGTGCGCTCGCTCAGCTGAAATCCGAACTGGAGGAAGAGAAATGACTACCGCCGACGCATTCCAGATCTACGCGGTCTACATCAAGGCGACGCCGGAGGCCATCTGGGACGCCATCACCAAACCCGAGTGGTCGCAGCAGTACGGTTACGGCGGCCTCGTCGACTACGACCTCCGCGCGGGCGGTGCGTTCCAATCGCGCGCGGACTACGCGATGAAGGAATACCCGGGCGTGCCCGACGTGATCGTCGACGGCGAGGTGATCGAGTCCGATCCGCCGAAGAAGCTGGTGCAGACGTGGCGGATGCTGATGGACGCCGACAACGTGGAGGGATTCACCACGCTCACCTACGAGATCGTGCCGTCGAGCCGGCCCGGAGTCGCGAAACTGACTGTCACACACGACCTCACCAACGCACCCGGCCTGGCCGAGATGGTCGCGGGCAAGCGGGAATCCGAGGGCGCGGGCGGCGGCTGGAACGAGGTGCTGAGCGGAATGAAGACCCTGCTCGAGACGGGGCAGCCGATGGTGAACTGGGGCTGACCGCCGGGTCGGCGGGCGCGAGGGCCCGACATCTGTCGGACGGCCGCAGTAAGCTCCAACCATGACGGCTGCGCAGTCGCTCGACGGGGATTTCCTCGCACTCGCCGACCCTTACCGGCGCGAGTTGCTCGCCCATTGTTATCGCATGATGGGCTCACTTCACGACGCCGAAGACCAGATGCAGGAGACCTTCATCCGGGCCTGGCGGGGGTACGACGGCTACCAGCAGCAGGCGTCGCTGCGGACGTGGCTGTACAAGATCGCCACCAACACGTGCCTGACGGCCCTGCAGAGCAAATCCAAGCGTCCGCTGCCGAGTGGGCTGGGCGCTCCCGACTCCGACCCGACCGCCGACCTCGTCGAACGACACGAGGTGCCATGGCTCGGACCGCTCCCCGACCGCCTCATCGACGACGATGCGAACGATCCCGCCACCGTCGTGACGTCGCGCGAGTCGGTGCGGCTGGCGTTCATCGCCGCCCTTCAGCATCTTCCTGCACGTCAGCGTGCGGTTCTCGTCCTCCGCGACGTGTTGCAGTGGAAGGCGTCGGAGGTCGCGGCGGCTGTCGGTACCACCACGACGGCGGTGAACAGCCTGCTGCAGCGTGCACGTGCGCAACTCGAACTGGCCATGCCGACGGCCGACACTCTCGTGGAACCGGAATCACCTGAGGAACGCGACCTCCTCGACCGCTACGTCGCCGCGTTCGAGGACTACGACATCGACGCGATCGTCGAACTGTTCACCAAGGACGCCGTCTGGGAGATGCCACCGTTCGACGGCTGGTATCGCGGGGGCGCCTCGATCGGCACCCTGATCAGCGGAAACTGTCCAGCCAAGGCTGCGGGCGACATGCGCCTGGTGCCCACGGCGGCCAACGGACAACCGGCGCTCGGCCTGTACATGCGCGGGGAGGACGGCGTCCACCGTCCGTTCCAGCTCCACGTCCTGGACGTCACGGCTGACGGGGTCTCCCATGTCGTCTGCTTCTTCGACGTCGATCTGTTCGAGAAGTTCGGACTACCGGAGACCCCGCCCGCCTGACCCCTACGCCGGCACGGCGGCCGGATCCATCCACATGACCTCCCAGACGTGACCGTCCAGGTCGCGGAACGCGCGACCGTACATGAAGCCTTCGTCCTGGAGCTTGCCCCACGACGTCCCGCCGGAGGCGAGGGCTTTGTCGACGAGGCTGTCGACCTCCTCGCGGCTGTCGGCCGAGATACACATGAGGGCCTCGACGGACTTCGAGGTGTCGCAGATGCCGCCCTCGATGAAGTCCTTGAACCGGGACTCGACGAGGAGCATCACGGACGTGTATTCGTTGATCACCATGGCGGTGCAGGAGTCGTCGCTGAACGTAGTGTTGAACTCGAAGCCGAGTCCGGCGAAGAACGTCTTGGTCGCGTCGAGGTTCTTGATCGGCAGGTTCACGAAGAGCATCCGGGACATGTGATTCTCCTTCTCGGGTTCCGCCCACTGCGGAAGGTCATCGATACAGACCGCAGCGGTGCGCAAAACTCATCGGCGACCGCGCGCCCGATCCCTCAGCTCTCGGCGAGGTCGAGGAACGAGCCGATGATGATCCGCCCGGCCGCTTCCACGTCGGCCATGTGCTCCCCCGACGGCGCGGTGTCCGGCGGCATGTGGGTCTGCATCACCGGCAGCTGCGCGCGGGTCAGTTCGACGTGGAACTGCAACCCGTACGCCCGGCGGCCGATCGCGAACGCCTGATTCTCGTAGAGGTGACTGCTCGCCAGCCCGATCGCGCCGTCGGGGAGGTCGAAGGTGTCGCCGTGCCAGTGGACGACGGGCACCTCGACGCCGGCCGAACCGAACACGGGATCGCGCGTCCCGTCCACGGACACGGTGACCGTTCCGGCGCCGTTCTCCGGGGTCGGCCCCCGGCGGATCGCGCTGCCGAACGAGGCGGCGAGAAGCTGCGCGCCGAGGCAGATTCCCAGCATCGGAAGTCCGGCGTCCACAATTTCTTTGATGAAGTTTCGCTCTCGTGGAAGTTGCGGGTGGGTAACGTCATCGAGTGCGCCCATCGGACCGCCCATCACCACGAGGCCGCCGATGTCGTGAACGGCCGGGAGTTCCGACGCCCGGTACATGGGGTACTCGGTGTACCGAATTCCCCGCTCCGCCAGCAAAGTACCGACGAGCGCCGGTCCCTCGAACGGCACGTGCTTTACAACCGCCCATGGCTTGTTCATGCCACAATCCTTACCGAGTAGGGACTTTCGACCCTATGCAGGCCCGAATTCGCGAATTCCGCACTGAGTGCACAAAATTCGGATGTTCACACGGAGTTCACCTTCGGTGTACTCCACCCGAATGACACCATCCAAACTGGACGCTTGTCTAGTGGCATGGCTCACGCGAAACCTGTAGAAATACGACGTCACGCTTTCGTGACCCGTCCCATATCAATTAGTTATCCGGTGGTGGTCCCTGACAAACGGAACGTCACCATCTCCCGTTACCTCAGACCACAGACGAGCCCTCCCGCGATCCGGGAAGTCGTCTACGGGATGGAAAGGGCCCTAGATGCCGCTCCCCATGTCCCCTCTCGACTCGATGTTCCTTCTCGGCGAGTCCCGTGAGCACCCGATGCATGTCGGCGGCGTAGAGATCTTCCAGCTCCCGGAAGGCGCCGACACGTACGACATGCGCGCGATGCTCGACCGCGCGCTCGCCGACGGCGACGGAATCGTCACCCCCCGGCTCGCCAAGCGAGCCCACCGGTCCTTCTCGACGCTCGGTCAGTGGAGTTGGGAGACCGTCGACGACATCGACCTCGGTCACCACATCCGGCACGACGCGCTGCCCGCCCCCGGGGGCGAGGCCGAGCTGATGGCACTCTGCTCGCGGCTGCACGGATCGCTGCTCGACCGCAGCCGCCCGCTGTGGGAGATGCACCTGATCGAGGGTCTGAGCGACGGACGGTTCGCCGTCTACACCAAGATCCACCACGCGGTCGCCGACGGCGTCACCGCGATGAAGATGCTGCGCAACGCGCTCAGCGAGAACTCGGAAGATCGGGACGTGCCGGCACCGTGGCAGCCGCGGGGCCCGCGGCCGCAGCGGACGCCGTCGAAGGGCTTCAGCCTGTCGGGTCTGGCCGGTTCCACGTTCCGCACCGCCCGCGACACCGTCGGTGAGGTCGCCGGGCTCGTGCCCGCGCTCGCCGGCACCGTGTCCCGCGCCTTCCGCGACCAGGGCGGCCCACTCGCCCTGTCCGCACCGAAGACCCCGTTCAACGTGCCGATCACCGGTGCCCGCCAGTTCGCGGCGCAGTCGTGGCCGCTCGAACGTCTCCGGCTCGTCGCCAAGCTGTCCGACACCACCATCAACGACGTCGTGCTCGCGATGTCCTCGGGAGCACTCCGCAGCTATCTCGAGGATCAGAACGCCCTGCCCGCCGAGCCGCTGATCGCGATGGTGCCGGTGTCGCTGAAGAGTCAGCGCGAGGCGTCGAACGGCAACAACATCGGGGTGCTCATGTGCAACCTCGGCACCCACCTCCCCGACCCGGCGGATCGCCTCGACACCATCCGGACGTCGATGCGCGAGGGCAAGGAGGCGTACGAGACGATGAGTGCGACGCAGATCCTCGCGATGAGCGCTCTCGGCGCGGCACCGATCGGCGCGAGCATGCTGTTCGGGCACAACTCGCGGGTGCGCCCGCCGTTCAACCTCATCATCTCCAATGTTCCGGGCCCCAGCTCGCCGCTGTACTGGAACGGGGCGCGGCTCGACGCGATCTACCCGCTGTCGGTGCCCGTCGACGGCCAGGGCCTGAACATCACCTGCACCAGCAACGACGACATCATCTCGTTCGGGGTCACCGGCTGCCGCAGCGCGGTGCCCGACCTGAAGTCGATCCCCGCCCGGCTGGGGCACGAACTGCGCGCCCTCGAGCGCGCGGTCGGAATCTGATCCTAGGGACTCTTGCGGTCGCTGTGCCCGAGGTGGCGGTCGGGCGCCACCCGGTCCCGGACCAATTGCTTGAGCACGGTGATGTCGGGGAAGCCGCCTTGTTCCTTGCGGTCCCAGATCAGTTCGTCGTCGACGGTGATGCGGAAGATCCCGCCGGTGCCGGGGACGAGCGCGACCTCGCCGAGGTCCTGCCCGAACGTGCCGAGTAATTCCTGCGCCATCCACGCTGCGCGCAACAGCCACTGGCACTGGGTGCAGTAGGTGATCGCGACCCGGCCGTCCGCGCTGCTCGTCGTCATCGTGCCAGGTTAGCCGAAGGTGCTCCCCCGCTTGCTGTTCGAGTTTCACGGAGGACACCTGTTCGTCATGCGGACGTCAGCATCGTGAGGCAGACTGTCGATCGCCATGCTGTGCCCCCTCGACGAAAGGAAGCCGCCATGTCGACCGCGCTCGAAGAATCGCGTCGCCACGCCATCGAGCTGACCAACGAGAAGATCCAGGCCGTCAAGGACTTCTTCACCAACATCTTCCGCCTGGACACCACGCACCGCACCGAGGCCTGAACACGGGGGGAGGCCTTCGCCGAGAAGGCCTCCCCGTGTTCACCGGAACCTCTCGAAGAACTGCACGACCTCCGCGGTGCGGAAGTGGTCTTCCGAGACGTGCGGTCCGCTCACCTCGACGAACTCGACGGCGTCCGAGCCGCGACGGAGCATCTCGACCCACGGTCCCGTGACGCCGGCAATGTTCGCCACCTCGTCCTCCCGCGACGCGTACACCCGAATCGGCACTCCGACATAGTCTCCCGGCTCGTGCCGGACAGCGTCCCAGTGCTCGGTCTTCGGTTCGAGGTCGTGCCCGTCCGCGGACACGCGGAAGGCGTCCCGCACGGTGTCGCGTCCGTGTTCGCCCCGGTCCCACACCGCGCGCAGCGACAGGGACGGAGCGATGAACACCGCGCCGTCCCACGCGACCTCGCGTAGGCGCACGGCGTTGGCGGCGGCGTTGGCGCCCATCGATTCGCCGATGAGGAACCGAACTGTCACCGGCCACCGGCGGGAAACCCACTCGTCCAGTGCGACCACGGCGTCCTGCGCCAGGCGGTTTCCCCATTGGTCGCCGTGCAGGTAGGGGCTGGCGACCAGGTATCCGGCGTCCAGCAGGCCGTCCCGCAGGGCCGCGCGATCGTCGATTGACCTCTCGTCACCCGTACGCCCGTGCAGGTAGCACGCGAACGCCGACGGCGTCACCCCGCGCGGCACCGCGACCAGCGCACGATCGCCGGAGCGCGGGACCGTCACCGCGTGCTCGTCGTACGTCGTGAGGTGTGTCGTGCGCCGCGTCAATGGTTCGACGGACCCGGCACGAAGTATCACCCCGCCACGCTAACAAGCGGGGACGCGACGTGCGTGGCGGGGAATTCGGACCCGGCACCGGTTTCGCCGAGACGAGCTGACGCCCGACGCCACGCTTCTATAATTCGTACCCTGAGCCCTAGTTGCGAGGGGGACGGATGGCCGGCTTCCTGCTACGACGAGCGCTCAACTACGTGGTGCTGTTGCTGCTGGCGTCGTTCCTGACGTTCAGTCTCGCCTCGCTCACGTTCCGTCCGCTCGACAGCCTGGAGCAGCGCAACCCCCGGCCACCCCAATCGGTGATCGACGCGAAGGCCGCCGAACTGCATCTGGACGACCCGATCCCGGTGCGGTACGCGAACTGGCTGGGCGGCGTGGTCCACGGCGACTTCGGCACCACGATCACGGGTCAACCGGTCTCGGACGAGTTGGGACGCCGGATCCTGGTGAGCATGCGATTGCTGATCCTCGGTTCCGTCATCGGAGCGGTACTGGGTGTGCTGATCGGCGCCGCCGGTGCGATCCGGCAGTACAAGTTCAGCGACTATTTCACCACCGTCCTGTCGCTGCTGATCCTCAGCGCGCCCGTGTTCCTCGTCGCGACCCTGCTGAAATACGGTGCTCTCCAGATCAACTCGGCCACCGGAAGCCAGATTTTCCTGTACACCGGCGAATCCTCGGCCAGCACGATCACCGGGTTCTGGCCGCAGTTCGTCGACCGCGTGCAGCATCTCGTGCTGCCGACCATCGCGTTGGCACTGGGCAGCATCGCCGGTTACAGCCGGTACCAGCGCAACGCGATGCTCGACGTTCTGGGCAGCGACTTCATCCGGACCGCCAGGGCGAAGGGACTGACCCGGCGGGCGGCACTGCTCAAGCATGGGCTTCGGACGGCACTGATCCCGATGGCGACACTGTTCGCCTACGGATTCGGGGCGCTGGTCGTCGGCGCCACGTTCACCGAGACGATCTTCGGCTGGCACGGGATCGGCGAGTGGATCGTGATCGGCATCGACAATCAGGACACCAACATCGTCGTGGCGATCACGTCGTTCACCGGGCTGATCGTGCTGTTGTCGGGACTCCTCTCGGACGTGGTGTACGCGGCGCTCGACCCGAGGGTGCGTGTCGGGTGACCGAGATCCAGATCGCGTCCACCGATGCGGCGGTGTCGGCCGTCGGTCGCCGGACCCTGCTGTGGCGGCGGTTTCTCCGGAACAAGCCCGCCATCGCCGGGGTGTGCGTCCTGGTGTTGCTGTTCGTGGGCAGTTTCATCGGACCGTACCTGCTCCCCTACGACTATCAGCAACTCGACTACACCGCGCTGCTGCAGCCGCCCAGCGCCGAACATCCGTTCGGCACCAACCAGATCGGCCAGGACGTTCTGGCCCAGACGTTGCGCGGGCTGCAGAAGTCGCTGATCATCGGGATCTGCGTCGCGATATTCTCCACCGCCATCGCGGCGCTCGTCGGCGCGCTGGCAGGGTATGTCGGCGGCTGGCCCGATCGGGTGATCATGTGGCTGGTCGATCTGCTGCTCGTCGTTCCCAGCTTCATCATCATCGCGGTGTTCACTCCGCGGCTGAAGTCCTCGAGCTCGATCGCCCTGCTGATCCTGCTGCTGGCGGTGTTCGGCTGGATGATCACCGCCCGGATGGTCCGGGGGATGACGCTGAGCCTGCGCGAGCGGGAATTCGTCCAGGCGGCCCGGTACATGGGCGCCCCCACGCACAAGATCATCACCAGCCACATCGTCCCCAACATCGCGTCGATTCTGATCATCGACGCGACCCTGAACGTCGGTGCCGCGATCCTCGCCGAGACCGGGCTCAGTTTCCTCGGGTTCGGCGTCCAGAAGCCGGACATCTCCCTCGGGTCGCTGATTGCCGACGGCACCGAATCCGCGCTCACCTACCCGTGGCTGTTCCTGTTCGCGGGCGGACTGCTGGTGATCACCGTGCTGTCCGCGAACCTGGTGGGCGACGGTCTGCGCGACGCGGTCGACCCCAGCTCGACGCGCGCCCGGTCCCGCAAGCGGAAGAAGAAGGCGAAGCGGTGACCGGGCAACCGCTGCTCGAGATCGAGGACCTGCGGGTCAGCTTTCCCAGCGAGGAGGGCCGGATCGAGGCGGTTCGTGGTGTCAGCTACGGCGTCTCCGACGGCGAGGTGCTGGCCATCGTGGGTGAGTCGGGTTCGGGTAAGTCGGTGGCGTCGCTCGCCGTGATGGGACTGCTGCCCGAGCACGCGCGCGTCACCGGCTCCATCCGGTTGCAGGGCCGCGAGTTGCTGGGCATGGGTGACAAGGAGCTGTCGACGCTGCGCGGGAAGACGGTGAGCATGGTGTTCCAGGACCCGCTGTCCGCGTTGACGCCGGTGTACCGGGTCGGTGACCAGATCGCCGAGGCGCTGCTCGTCCACGGCCGGGCGAGCAGCAAGAAGGATGCCGCGCAGCGGGCTGTCGACCTGCTCGACCTGGTCGGGATACCCGATCCGGCGGTGCGCGCCAAGGCCTTTCCCCACGAGTTCTCCGGCGGCATGCGCCAGCGCGTCGTGATCGCCATCGCCATCGCCAACGACCCCGCGCTGATCATCTGCGACGAGCCGACCACCGCCCTCGACGTGACCGTGCAGGCGCAGATCCTGAACCTGCTGCGCAAGGCCCGCGACCTCACCGGCGCCGGCGTCGTGATGATCACCCACGACATGGGCATCGCCGCGACGCTGGCCGACCGCGTGGTGGTGATGTATGCGGGCCGGGTGGTGGAGTCGGCGTCGGTGCGCGAACTGTTCGCCGAACCCCGGATGCCCTACACCGCAGGCCTACTCGTGTCCGTGCCGCGGATGGACGCTCCGATCCGGAGCCGCCTGGTCTCGATCGCCGGTGCCCCGCCCGCGCTGCATTCGCTGCCACCCGGCTGCACGTTCGCGCCGCGCTGCCCGCTCGCCGTGGACGACTGCCTACTGGCCGAGCCGGAACTCGTCTCGACCGGACGCGGTCATCAGGCGGCGTGCATCCGCGTCGACGAGACGCGCACCCGCGACCTGTTCACGGCGTATCGGCGGGACCAGCCGGCACCCGCCGCCACCGCGGAGACGGCACCCGAGCAGCGCGTGGTGCTGCAGGTGGCCGATCTCGTGAAGACGTATCCGATCACCAGCGGTCTGGTGTTCCGCCGCAAGCGGGGCGAGATCCGGGCGGTCGACGGCATCAGCTTCGACATCAGCGCCGGCCGCACGCTGGCGCTGGTGGGTGAATCCGGCTCGGGCAAATCGACCACGTTGACGCAGATTCTCGACCTGGCCGCACCGGAATCCGGTTCGATCGCGGTGCTGGGCGCCGACGTCGCGGCGCTGAGCCCACACGAGAAGCGCGCGATCCGGCGCAAGATGGCGGTCGTCTTCCAGGATCCGACGGCGTCCCTGGATCCCCGGCTGCCGGTGTTCGACGTTCTCGCCGAGCCGCTCCGGCTGGACGGCCGGAAGCGCGAGGAGGTCGGCCGCCGGGTACCGGAGTTGCTCGACCTCGTCGGGTTGCGCCGCGAGCACGCCGATCGCTATCCGGCGGATTTCTCGGGCGGCCAGAAGCAGCGGATCAGCATCGCCCGCGCGCTCGCCCTCGATCCGGAACTGCTGATCCTGGACGAGCCGGTGTCGTCGCTCGACGTCTCGATCCAGGCCGGGGTGCTCAACCTCCTGCGCGATCTTCAGGAGCAGCGAGGCATGTCGTACCTGTTCGTCTCCCACGACCTGTCGGTGGTCCGCAACATCGCGCACGACGTCGCGGTGATGTACCGGGGCAGGATCGTCGAGTCGGGGACAGCGCAGACGATTTTCGAGGATCCGCAGCACGAGTACACCCGGGCACTCCTCGAGGCAATTCCCGTTCCGGATCCGACGTATTTGGCACACTAAAGCTCAGCGAACTTCGAGGAAGGGCACATCCATGAGGATTCGTTCGGCGCGCACCCGCCTCGCGGTATCGGTCCTGGCCATCGGCCTGATTCTCGGTGGCTGCGGGGGTTCGGACACCGGCGGCGTCGAGGCCGGGTCCGGGTCGATCGGCACCACCAACGACATCAATCCGCACGACCCCAGCGAGCTACGCGACGGCGGAAACCTGCGGTTGGCGTTGTCGGGTTTCCCCCCGAATTTCAACACCCTGTCCAACGACGGCAACGACACCGAGATCGGCGCCATGCTGAAGCCGATGATGCCCCGCGCCTTCAGCACCGACGCCTCGGGAGCGCTGTCGGTGAACCACGACTACTTCACCGACGTCGCGCTCACCGGCACCGACCCCCAGCAGGTCACGTACACGATCGACCCGAAGGCCGTGTGGTCGGACGGCACCCCGATCACGTGGGCGGACATCCAGTCTCAGGCCGCAGCGCTCAGCGGGAAGAACAAGGAATTCCTGATCGCGAACACGTCCGGGTTCGAGCGGGTGGACAAGGTCGAGCGCGGCGTCGACGACCGTCAGGCGGTGATCACATTCGCCGAGCCGTACGCCGAATGGAAGGGCCAGTTCGCGGGCAATTCGATGCTGTACCCGAAGTCGGTCACCGCGACCCCCGAGACGTTCAACGAGAGTCTGCGCGACGGGGTCACACTGACGTCGGGACCGTTCCGGATCGCGTCGATCGACAGGGCGCAGAACCGAATCACGCTGGGCCGCAACCCCGCGTGGTGGGGCAACACTCCGAAACTCGACACCATCACCTACAGCGTGCTCGACGACTCGGCGCGAATTCCCGCTCTGCAGAACAACGAGATCGACGCGTCCGGACTGGGCACCATCGACGAGGTGAAGACCGCGCAGGGTTCGGCAGGCATCGCGATCCGCCGGGCACCGGGAAACCAGTTCTCGCACATCACGTTCAACGGAGCGGAGGGATCGATCCTCGCCGATCCGGAATTGCGGGTGGCGCTGTCCAAGGGCATCGACCGGCAAGGCATCGCGACCGCGATCCAGAATGGTCTGGTCGACGATCCCCAGCCGCTGAACAACCACGTCTACCTCAACGGCCAGGAAGGCTACCAGGACAACAGCGCAGCCGTCTCCTACGACCCCGAGGAGGCCGCGAGGCGGCTCGACGAACTCGGCTGGACACTCAACGGCGAGTTCCGGGAGAAGGACGGGCGCAGGCTCGAGATTCGCGACGTGATGTACCAGTCGACCACCTGGGTTCAGATCGCGCAGATCCTTCAGCAGAACCTCGCGCAGATCGGCGTCAAGCTGAACATCGACACCCGTGGCGGCACCGGGTTCTTCACCGATGTCATCCAGCCCGGCGACTTCGATATCGCCCAATTCTCCTGGGTGGGTGATCCGTTCCCACTCAGCGGCCTGCCGCAGATCTACGCGTACAACCCCGACGACCTGCAGGGAAATTACGGCCGGATCGGTTCGCCCGAACTGAACGCGCTGATCGAGCGGACGATCTCGGAACTCGACCCCCAGAAGGCGATCGAACTGGCCAACGAAGTGGACACCGCGGTGTTCGAAGAGGGATTCTCGCTGCCGCTGGTGCAGGCGCCGGGCAACGTCGCGGTGCGCGACAACCTGGCGAACTTCGGCGCCGCCGGCCTCGCGTCCTACGACTACACCACGATCGGCTTCCTGAATTAGCGGGTTCGCGGCCGTCCGCTACCCCGTTGCCGTCAGCGCGTGCGCGCTGGTGGTGTGCGGCGCGTTCGCCGTGGTCGCCGACGCCGATCAGCTCAGCGCACTGGTCGTGGTGGCGGCGACGG
Source organism: Rhodococcus sp. 21391 (assembly GCF_016772255.1). NCBI lineage: Bacteria > Bacillati > Actinomycetota > Actinomycetes > Mycobacteriales > Nocardiaceae > Rhodococcus > Rhodococcus sp. 21391. The sequence goes on from NZ_CP063781.1 coordinate 4,930,229, forward strand.
TGCTCGGCGTCACCGGCTACACGTGGTTCGCTGCCACCCGTTCGGGGTCGGAGCCGGGTCGGCCCGCCACGGTGCACCGGGTACGCCAGCAGCATCGGCTGACCAGCAGGTCCTGGATCGAGGTTCGTGAGGAACCGGGTTCACTGTGGATTCCGGTGTTCTTCGATCCCGCGCTGATCACGATGCCGACCCCGACCGCGGCGACGGTGCACGACGCGGGGCGTCGCCGCGTCGTGGTCTGGGAAGGCCGTCGACTCCGCCCGTCCGGGCAAGCGCGTCGTTCGGAGCCGGCCGGGCGGTTGATCGACAACCCGTCGCGCCCGGATCCGGACGGCCCGGTGCGCGCCCGGGCGGCCGCTCGACCGGTCCGCCGGATCGTCCTCGACGCCCAGTTCGCAGTGGCGGCACCGTTCGTCGGGGCACTGTGGGTGTACGTCGCGGGCGGTGGGCTTCCGGCGTACGCGGGCGCGACCTGTGTGGCTGCGGCTGTCGCGGTGTGGTTGGCGGCCGTCCGCGGCTCCGACCCCAGCTGAGGGGTCAGGACATGGTGACGCCCGCGCTGACGAAACACGGCAGCAGTCCGGCGATCTCGCTCAGCACGGGGCCGAATCCCACGGCTGCGGGCACCGGGTCGTTGACGAACGCGACACCCCGGAACCCGGTGGTGAGGTTGGTGAACTGCACCACGGCACCGTTCCACTGCGCGAGCGGCGCAGCGGTGGTGTACCGGATCCGGTCGGGCGCGACCCGCTCCGCGTTGAACGTCAGCCACGCGCCGGGGGCACACGTCGACATCGAGCCGGGAACGAAGGGCGCCGCCGAGGCGGCCGCGGGCACTGCGAACGACAGTGCGCCGGCGGCGGCGATCACTGCTCCCAACCGGCCCACCACTTGTCGAGTAGACATCGGAATTCCTTTCGGGGCGCGCCAATCCGTCTCCCCGATACGGCGGAACCGCGTCACTGAGTGTGAATACCAGGTCAGAGAATTATATCCCCGCAGGTACCTCCCACCGCCAGGGTCAGGAGGCGTCACCCACGTCCAATTCGAGGCGGTCCTCTTCGAGCAGGACCACCCGGACGGCGCAACTACGTCTTTCATGGCAGCGTCTACGTAGATTTCATACTGTCTGCCACTGATGTGGCGGGCGATAGAGATGTACGTGTGTCACGGCTACCCGCATCACCGTGCGGTGGTATGGGTTTGACCGTGTCCCACACCGACGCTTGTGATGCAGGAACATGCTGTTTCGAATTCACCCCCAACCGCCGTGTTGTGGTGGGTAGGCTGCGGCGGACCCGTCGGTGCCGTGGCCTGCTCGGGGTGGGACCGTGCTTGTCGCGGCAGCGGCGTACCGGTGCATGTTCGGCCACCCGGACCGCGGACAATTGCCCACGCCGTCTGGTGGCTTTGTTTCTGCCGAGCAGTGCGCGTTTAGCCAGGTTCACCCCGGCCATATGGTCGCGGTTACCACCGACCCGGCAGCGGGGACACCACGCGTCGTGATAGCCGCCGGGGCGGGCAAGCGGTTCGTCGCAGCCCGGACACAGTGCGGAGGAACCTCGGGCCGGCACCGACACCACCGTGACGCCGACACCTGTGGCGGTGTGCGCGAGGGCGGCGACCGCTTGGCGGCGGGCGGACTGCGCGGCCCGGTTGTTGTTGACTCGTCCGTGTCCGCGGGTCTCGAGGGTGGTGAGATCTTCCACCGCGATCACCTGCGCGCCCGCCGCCTCGGCGTAGTCGGTGACCTGGCGGGCGAAATGGAACGCCAGTTCCCGGTTGATCTTTCCCCGCTTGACGCCCACCGCGGTCCGGTGGTCGTTCAGGACGGCGATCTTCGTCTCCAGCCGGGCGCGGACCTCGGGTGGGGCGGTGGCGGCCAGCCGCGTCAACCGGGCCGCCTTGCGGTGCAGCATCTGCCCCTCGGCTTGCAGGCGTGCCAGTTTGATCCCGAGGCCGCGATCGTCGTAGGTCCAGCCCAGGTAATCAGAGGATAACCCGTCCGGGCCCTCTGCTGCGATGGCGGCGGCACCGAGAGTGGACGGGGACCAATCGACGCCCACCGCCGCCGCGCCGTCCATTAGATCGGCTTCAGGGACGAGCTCGGTAGCGGCGCACCGCCACAACAGACCCCGGCGATCGAGGACCAGGGTCGGCAGATGCCAGTCGGAGACAGCTCTGCCGTGCAGGTGCGCGGGGACGGCGGCGGTCAGCCGGACCCGCCGCCACTGCGCCCGCCCTGCCGGGGTCGGGCAGGTGGGCAACTTCACCGTCAACACCAGCTCGTCACCGGTGACGGCAAGCTGCGCGAGCTGCCGATCGGCGGCCGACAGCCGTGCCATCGCGCTCGTCTGCGGCGGACCCTGCACCTCGGTGATCCGCAACCGGCCGGCCGGTGCCCCGCCGCCGCGGCGAGAGCGGGCGACGAGCTGACGTTGCACGCCCCGAGCGAAGCCCGACGGCACGTCGTCCGCCGACCCGACCGGCGGCGCCACAACCCCGGTGGCCGGGTCGAATCGGGCCGACAGTGCCGTGATCGCGGCGTCCCGGTAGGCCAAGGTCCGCAGGGTCGCCATCACCTGCGCCGTCACCACCCGGGTCACCCGCGACGGCACATAGACCCCGTCCGGAAAGATCGGGTTCCAGCCGAGACGTGCCGCGGCGGCATGACCTTGCACGGGCAAATTACGGTCATGACGGTCACGACCGGCGGCAAGCACATCGAACGTCGCCGGCAGCCACAGCCGCGACACCAACTCGGCGCCGGCCGCGGTGATCAGGTCGAGGAGCCACCCCACCCGGGTATCGACGTCGTCGAGGCCGATCGGCTCACCGGTCGCATCGTCGACTGCCCCGTATGGGCGGGTGGTGAAGGCGAATTGCCGCGGCGCAGTCGTTCCCGGCCCGGTCATGCCGGCCAACCAGGATCCAGGCACAGCCGAACGAACCGAGTCACGTCCAGTTGACGACAGTGGTCGCCGCCGCAGCAACCAAAACCGAATGGTGGGCCGGTGCCGTCGCATCCGCGAGGGTGTAGCGGGCAGGTGCTGTGATCGCCGGGATCAACTCCCGCCGCCCGCCAGACCGCCAGCGCTGCGTCGGACAGAACGTCCGCCCACGGCCCCCTGGCACGATCTTTCATCGCACGGAAAGCGACGCCGCGGACCGTCAGCATCGCTAATTCGGTATAGCGACGGCATCGTCGAGAAGCCAGAGTTGATTCCGTTTCGACCGCAGCCGATCGAACCGGCCGGACAACGATGCCAGCAACCATGACGTCATCCACCAACCCTCCACCAACGATTCATCGGCCTTGTCTCACAAGACCTCGACTGTAACGCCGACCCCCGACAAGCACCGCTCGGTCCACGCCACCTGCGAACCGGGCCAACCGATCTCGCCACACCCCCGGCCACACCGTAAACCGACCCCTTGGTCGCGTCGTCGAGCATCCGGCCGCACCCCGCCCGCCGGTCCCTCGAGACCCGAACCGCGATCCGTATAGACCCAATACACCTCGCCACCAATATTGCGACAACAGTTGGCGGCCTCCGGGATCGAACGCCCAGGAGAGGGCGGCTTCGAATCCCAGTCTTCTCTCACCCGCCGCAATACACACGAGTAGCGGACCACTCGGTTTGCAACTTTTTCGTCGGGCCGCGGGGGTCAGCTCTGCGCGAAGTTGAGGTAGGCCTTCGACGGCGTCGGGCCGCGCTGGCCCTGGTACTTGGAGCCGACGGCGGAGCTGCCGTACGGGTGTTCCGCCGCGCTCGACAGCCGCAGCAGGCACAGCTGGCCGATCTTCATCCCGGGCCACAGGGTGATGGGCAGGTTCGCGACGTTGGAGAGCTCCAGCGTGATGTGCCCGTTGAAGCCGGGGTCGATGAACCCGGCCGTTGAGTGCGTCAACAGCCCGAGGCGGCCGAGCGAGGACTTACCCTCGAGGCGTCCCGCCAGGTCGTCGGGCAGCGAACACACCTCCAGCGTGGAGCCGAGAACGAACTCACCCGGGTGCAGAACGAACGGCTCCCCCTCGGCCGGCTCGACCAGCGTCGTCAGCTCGTCCTGCCGCTGAGCTGGGTCGATGTGCGTGTAGCGGGTGTTGTTGAACACCCGGAACAGGCTGTCGAGGCGCACATCCACGCTCGAGGGCTGGACCATCGAATCGTCGAACGGGTCGATGCCCAGACGTCCAGCGGAAATTTCGGCACGGAGATCGCGATCGGAGAGGAGCACAGGTAGAGGTTAACGGGTGTGGATGGCCATCGAGAGCAGCAGTTCGGTGCAGGTGTCCACGAGCTCCTCCTCGGGGAGGGTCACCGCGCCGTTCAACCACGCCGTCAGGGTCTGCGCCAGGCCACCGACCATGAAGTGCGCGGCCAGGTCGAGGCGCGGGCTCTCGGCCACCTCGTAGTACCCGACCGTCTGCTTCGTGACCAGGCCCGCGAACAGCCGCGAACTGTCGAGGCGGCGCTGCGCCAGCACCGCACTCGACTGCGCCACCGAGAACATCAGACGGCCCTGACGCGGATCCTCGGCGACCTCCCGCACGATGTTGCGGACGCCGGCGCGCACGATGTCGCGTTCACCGGGCCCGGCGTTCGACACGGCATCCAGGGTGCTGGTGGCGATCCGATCCACGACGTGGTCGTAGACGGCGACGGTGAGCGCGTCGCGGTCGGTGAAGCTCTCGTAGAAGTAGCGGGTCGCGAGTCCGGCCTGCTTGCAGACTCCGCGCACGGTCAGGGCGTGGTCGCCCTCCGCGCTGCCCAGCAGGTCGAGTCCGGCCTCGATGAGCTGGCCACGTCGTTCCGATGTGCGCTGGTCGCGCTCCTGGCCGCCGTAGACGCGTCCGCCGTCGCCCGTCGAGTGTCCGACCTTCGCGTTCACCGGTGCGGTAGCCATGCGCACCATCTTCCCACCGGACTCTGGACGGCGAACATATATGTGAGTACGGTCGTGTTCAGATAGCGAATCAGTGGTGGGGAGAGGGAACACAAATGTCGACGTCACTCGAAGTACCGGACCGCCTCGACCAGGTCATGGACGGCGCCGGACTACTGGCAGGCGCAGCGAACATCATCATGCAGCTCGCCCATCCCGGAGTCGGGTACGGCGTATACGAGAGCAAGGTCGAGACCGGCCAGCTGTTCAGGCATCCGATCAAACGGACCCGCACCACGCTGACCTACCTCGTGGTGGCGGCCCGCGGCACCGACGAGGAAAAGGCGGCCTTCCGCAAGGGCGTCAACCGCGCCCACGCCAAGGTGCGCTCCACCCCCGACAGCCCCGTGCAGTACAACGCATTCGATCCCGAACTGCAGCTGTGGGTGGCCGCCTGCATCTACCGGGGCTTCGAGGACGTCAACCGCGCCCTGCACGGCGACCTCTCCCCCGCGGCCGCCGAGTTCTTCTACAAGGAAGGCGCCACGTTCGGCACCACCCTTCAGGTACCCCCGGAGATGTGGCCCGAAGACCGCATCGCGTTCGACGAGTACTGGAACCAAGCCCTCGACAAGGTGTCGATCGACGACACCATCCGCGAACACGTCCTCTCCATCGCACGCCTCGAATTCCTGCCCGCCATCGTCTCCCGCCTGTTCGGCCGGCTCAACATGTTCTTCACCAACGGCTTCCTGCCCCAGCAGTTCCGCGACGAAATGCACCTGACATGGACCGACAAGGATCAGAAGCGCTTCTACCGGACCCTGCGCACCATCGGCGCCGTCAGCAGGCGCATCCCCGTCCGAATCCGGGAGTTCCCCTACAACCTGCTCATGTTCGATCTGCGACGCCGAATGAAGGCCGGCAAGCCCCTCGTATGACACACCGCGTGTGCGCCCGGGTAGTCCGGATCACCATCTGATAATGTTTCCGCCGCAGGGTGTTGGGCCTGCCTACGGGCGCCCAATATCGTGCGCGCCGATGTAGTTCAATGGCAGAACATCAGCTTCCCAAGCTGAATACGCGGGTTCGATTCCCGTCATCGGCTCCACCGCGCCCGCCGCCCGCCGCCGCTGACCCCCTCCCTTCATCCATCCATCCATCCATAGGGTGTTCACCCATGGGACTGTCGGGATAACGGTTGAACTGGATCTGGCCGACACGCCGAGTTCTCTTGGCGAGAAGGCAAGACGATGACCGAAACACTTGATCACATGGATCAGTCGAAGATTGACCACCAGAAGCTGGCCCAACAACTGTTGGCCCAGGCCAAAGCCGAGGGCGTCGAGCTGGTCGGACCGAACGGACTACTCAACCAGCTCACCGCGAACGTCCTCGAAACCGCACTCGAAGCCGAAATGGACGAGCACCTCGGCTACGAGAAACACCACGTCACGGGACGAAACGGAGAAAACTCCCGGAACGGGAGGCGGACGAAGACCGTGCTCACCGAAATCGGACCGGTACAGATCCAGGTGCCACGAGACACCGATGCCTCGTTCGATCCGCAGATCGTCAAGAAACGGCAGCGACGCCTGACCGGGGTCGACGAAATCATTTTGTCCCTCTCGGCGAAAGGCCTGACCACAGGCGAAATCGCGGCACACTTCGACGACGTCTACGGCGCATCGGTCTCGAAGGAGACCATCAGCAAGATCACCGACAAGGTCCTCACGGAGATGGCCGAATGGTCCGTCCGTCCCCTCGACCCGGTGTATCCGGTGCTGTTCATCGATGCCATCCACGTCAAGATCCGCGACGGTCAGGTCGCCAACCGGCCCGTCTACGTCGCCATCGGCGTCACCACCGCCGGGGAACGCGAGATCCTCGGGCTGTGGGCAGGTGACGGCGGGGAGGGGGCCAAGTTCTGGCTCGCCGTCCTGACGGAAATCCTTGGGCCGCGGGGTCGCAGACGTGTGCATCGCCGTCTGCGACGGACTCAAGGGACTGCCCGACGCGATCACTACCGTGTGGCCACTCACGGTGGTGCAGACCTGCCTGATTCACCTCTTGCGTAACACCTTTCGTTACGCATCGCGTCAGTACTGGGACGAGATGTCACGGGACCTGCGGCCGATATACACCGATGTCAACGAGGCCGCGGCCAAGGAGCAGTTCACCGAGTTCGCCGACAAATGGGGGCCGAGGTATCCGGCGATCGTCCGGCTGTGGGAAAGCGCCTGGAGCGAGTTCGTGCCCTTCCTCGACTACGACCCCGAGATCCGCCGGGTCATTTGCTCGACGAACGCGATCGAGTCCCTCAACGCGCGCTACCGGCGGGCGGTGCGGGCGAGGGGCCACTTCCCCAGCGAGCAGGCCGCGCTCAAGTGCCTCTACCTCGCCACCCGGTCGCTGGACCCGACCGGTAAGGGAAGAGCACGATGGGTGACGAGGTGGAAGCCGGCCCTCAACGCGTTTGCTATCACATTCGAAGGCCGAATCACCCCAACCGTGATCTAGATTCATGCGCCAGAACTGGATCCACCGATGTTCTGACAGTCCCGATCTGCGCTGCCTGCAATCGGAAGTCCCGCAACGTCAATCATCTCGATCGCTTGGTTCGCCGAATCCTGGCGGTCAGCCAGGCGGCGAATGTCGACCGCGTCCGCCAGATCCTCGAGCGCGCAGAGAAGGCGCCGTCTAGCGACATAGATCTCCGGTGAGGTACCGCTGCAGATTGGGAGCGATCATGTCGATGATCCGTTCGTGTGAGGCCGAGGCCAGTGGTTCGATGGCGAGCAGATATCGCATCGAAGCGAGACCCATCAGCTGGGTGGCGACGAGATTCGCGCGCCAACGCGCTAATTCGGGGTCGGGCTCCATCGACTCCGCGATCGGTTGCAGCGCTCGTTTGAGTAGGAACTCCCGCAACAGTGCGGCGCTGCGGTCATGTGCCATCGAACTTCGCAGTACAGCCACTGCCGCTGTTCCCGCGGGGGAATCCCAGAGATCGAGTGTGGTCCGCAGCAGCCGCTCGGCGATCCGGTCGCGAGGTCCTTGGAGGACTGAGTCGACGTATTGTCGCGGGTCGAACGGGGCGTCCATCACCGCGAGGAAGAGCTTCTCCTTGGTGCCGAAATAGTAGTGAACCAACGCCGTGTCCACTCCGGCGGATGCGGCAACCGCGCGTACAGTCGCCGCATCGTATCCGGATCTCGCGAACTCTTCTCTTGCAGCGCTGAGGATTTGATCTCTGGTATCGGATGTTCCTGGGCGTCGTCCGCTTCGTGCACCTGCCGCCATCAGGACTCGATTGCTGCCCGGCGGTCGATCAGTACCATCGTCTCCTCCAAGGTGGCGGGCACCTCTGTCACCGCCGCTCCCAGCCCGGCTGAGTCGAGCGCCCTGCGCACATCGGCGGTGCTGACACCCGCTACCCGTACGACCCGTCCGTCGAGTGTCACCGGCAGCTGCGCCCTCATCAGCGCTTCGAACGTCCGTGCCCACTCCGCCGTCTGCACGGCGACCGCCCGTTGCCCTCCGATGATGTCGGCGAGGGTTCCGCGCGCCACCGGGCGTCCGTGGGACATGAGCACCAATCGGGTGCACTGCTGGGCCTCTTGCAGGTAGTGCGTGGTCACCAGTATCCCGCAGCCTGTGTCCGCCTGGTCGTGGATGGTATCCCACAGCCGGGTACGGGCCAGCGGGTCTACGCCCGAGGTCGGCTCGTCCAGAATCACCAGTTCCGGTCGGTGTGACAGTGCGCAGTGGAACGCGAGCCGACGTTGCAGCCCGAGCCCGATCTCCCGGACCGGACGCGCGGCAACCGCCTCGAGCGCCTCCGGTAAAGGTTGCTCGGACAGTCCGAATGCCTCGGCCACGAACTCGACGTTTTGCCGGACCGATAGTTCCTGGTAGAGCCCGAGACTCTGCGGCATGTAGCCGAGTCGGCGGAGGGTGTGCCGCGAGGGCGGTGCACCGAACACATCGATCGCTCCCCGATCGACCGCCTCGAGCCCGAGGATCATCCGGATCAGCGTGGTCTTGCCGGCCCCGTTCGCGCCGATCAAGCCGACGATCTCCCCCGAGCGAACATGCAGTGACATGTCTCGGACTGCTGTGAACGCGCCGAAGTTCCGCCACACACCACGCACGTCGATCGCCACTCGCTCAGACATGCTCGGAGTTCCGCTGCTCGTTCCGTGCCAACATCAGCGCGATCACTGCGTCCTCTAGATCGGTGTGCTCGTCGCAGCGTCCCCGACCTGACGGGCTCCACACACGAAACATGCTTCCTCGCCTCCAGGTTCGGTTCGCAGCTTCACCCAGCGGCCGATTTCGTTCCGTACTGATCGTGCCCGGAATCGAGGCGATCATCTCGTCCGGTGTTCCCAACCCGAGGATCTCGCCGCCGTCGAGAACCAGCACTCGGTGTGCACGCTCGGCCTCGTCCAGGTACGTCGTCGACATCAGCACCGCGGTGCCCGCTGCCGCTGCTTCCGCCACCATCCGCCACAACTCCACCCGACTGACCGGATCCACGCCGGTGCTCGGCTCGTCGAGTAACAGCACCAGAGGACGATGCAGCATCGCCATGCAGAAGCCCAGTTTGTGGCGCATGCCGCCAGAGAGCTGGCCGCCGAGCCGGTCGCCGACGCCGCCCAGACCTGCCGGGCCGAGTAGCCGAGCTTTTCGGTCGCCCAGCAGGTCCGGACTCATTCTGTAGGCGCTGCCCACGAATTCGATGTTCTCGTCCACCGTCAGGTCCCGCCACACCCCGGCGGTGCTCGGCTGAAACCCGATCTCGTCCTTTGCAGGCATCGTGACGGTACCGCTGGCAATCGGGATCCGGCCGGCCAGTGCCCCGAGCAGGCTGGTCTTGCCCGCCCCGTCGCCCCCAACCACCGCGGTGATCTCCCCGCGCGGAATATCGACAGTCACCCTGTCGAGCACGACCCGACCGCCGAGTCGCACTGTCAGCGCAGCCGCACCCCAAGCACGGTCACGTGAGGCCACTGCGTACCACCGCCTTACCCCTCGGTGCAATCGACCGCTTCAGCCGGAACACCGCCGCCCCGAAGATCAACAGTGCCATCGCGGTCAACACAGCAATCGGGATCCACAAGGTGCTCATACCGGCCCCACGCAGCATCACCCCCTGCGAGATCTTCGTGAAGTACGTCAGTGGAAGCAGGTACCCGATCCAGCGGACGCCCGGGGCCATGGCGCTGAGAGGAAAGATCATGCCGGACAGCAGGACCTGAGGCAGCAGCACCATCATCGCTGCCTGGATCGCTTGGCCGGTGGTCTTGGAGATCGTGGAGATGAACACCCCCAGACCGAGTACCGCGAACAAGAAGATCGCCGCCCCGAGCGCGAAGATCAGTGCGTTGCCGTTGAACGGTACCGAGAAGATCCAGATGCCGAGCAGAGTCACCGCCACCATGTCGACTGCGGCCAGCAGAAAATAGGGTGCAATCTTCCCGGAGATCACCGCGGCTGGCGAAAAGGGCATCACGGCAAGCTGTTCCAGTGTGCCCGCCTCACGCTCTTTGACCAGACCGATGCTGGTAATGATGGTGCCGATGAAGGTGAGGATAAGTCCGATGATTGCTGGCACCATCACCCATGATGTTTTCAGGTCGGGGTTGTACAGGACCTCGGAATCGACGGTGGGACCCATTCGCGCGACGACAATCTTGGCCGCTTGTGCGGCGAAGAGATTGGACCCGTCGATATACACGATCGGCTTCCCTGCCCCGGTGACGATCGCTAGGTCGGAAACGTCGTCGCGCAGTGCCGTGCGCGCCGTCGCGTCAGTACCCGCAGAATCGACGGTGTCGATGTGCAGTACCTGCGCCACCTGCGGGTCGGCCGCGAGGCGGTCCGCCACCGTGTTTGCGTTCGGTCCGACGATTGCCGTTTCGAGTGTCGTGATGGTGAAGTTCGCGGCGAATCCGAAGACGACTAGCAACAACAGCGGCAGCGCGACGAGCATGGCGAGGGTGCGTCGGTCTCGCCGTAGCTCACGAAATTCCTTGATGATCATTGCCCGCATGAGCACTCCCGAACCTGAGATACAGGCTTATCCATGAATTCATTGAATAATGAATTCAACGCTATGCCGCCTTGATGAGCACTGTCAATGGGCGCGGCGAAGCCAGGCGTCGCGGCTCCGTACTGGTGAAGATCACGGTCAGAGGGCCCGCGACGCATCACCGGAGTGACCGTCGCCGTCGACAGCTCCGACGCCGCCCTCGCCCGCATTCGACTGCGCCACCTATCCGGTGCTCCGATCTGTGCCGTGCGCTCCGCATCGACTGCTGCGGCCACGAGGCGGTCGGCAACCCGCGGCCGGCCTCGGACCAGACCGGCTGCGAGATTTGGGTGAAGTCTTGTCGGGGGGTTTCCCCTGAACGAGGACATCGTGAGCACTGGGTCGTGAAGCACCCAGAGGAAGAGATGTCGCTAATGGTCATGAAGGCGTACTCGGCGGAGTTCAAGGCCGATGCCGTCGCGCTGCACCTGTCCGACCCGAGCTGCTCGAGTCGGGCGCGGACACCACCGAACATTGTGGCACCGGTCTCGATATGCAGAACCATGTCGACATCGACCCGTCGCTCTGGTCTGCGGCACACCCGCGGACTGCGTGAAGCTGAACCATCAGCCACCGATCAGCGTCCACTGCTCGGCGGGAATCTCCCGAGCGATCTCGGCGGCCTGCGGCCACGGCGGCCCCATCCACCGACCGGTGCCTCCAGCGCCCACTCCGGCCGCGTCTCACCGGATGTCATCGAGCAACTCCCCTGGCACCCGCGCTCCGGCGCTTCGCTCCCGGGTGTCGAGCGAGTCCATCAAATTCACCGCAACAGTCGCCGCAGGAACGTCGTCGTCGTGAAAGACGGATCCGGCGTGAGCTCACACGGGACAGCCGGGTTTGTGGTCAGGTCAGGGAGTCGACGGGCAGGGCCGCCAGCCGCCACTCGAGCATGCCGTCGGTCAGCCGCGCTGCGCGGCGGCCGTGGTCGGTCAGCAGCCGGACCGCGTCGTGGGCGAGCACGCAGTAGGCGCCGCGGCAGTAGGCGACGATCTCCTGATCCGGCGGCAGGTCGGCCAGGTGATCGGCCAACTCGTCCAACGGAATCGACACCGCCCCGGGGATGTGCCCGGCTTGGTATTCCTCGCGGGGGCGCACGTCGAGCACCGTCACCTTCCCCGACCGGGCCCGCTCGAGCAGCTGGTCCTTGCTGACGTGTTCGGTGTCGGCCGGGCCGAGATACGCGGTGCGGGCGGCCTCGACATCGGGCAGGTGTTCGTTGGCGACCGTACGGACCAGTGCGAACAGCTGCGCCACGTCCTCGCCGGCGAGCCGGTAGAACACCTTGGTGCCCTCGCGGCGGGTGGCGACCAGGTTGGCCTGCTTGAGGGTCTGCAGATGCGCGGACGCGGTGGTCAGCCCCAGCTCGCAGGCGCGGGCAAGGGCGTCGACGGTGCGTTCGCCCTGGGCGAGCAGATCCAGCAGTTCGAGCCGCTTGCCGCTGCTGAGCGCCTTGCCGACGCGGGCGAACTGTTCGAACAGTTCGGTCTTCGCGATCCGATCACCCATGGCATTCTCCAATCATCTTTGGAATAGTGTAGAACATGGATCGGGTGTTCCGCCCGGGACGCCCACGGAGCCGAGGCAGGGAGAAGGCCATGGCCGGGATCGATCTGGTGCCGCTCGTCGACGAGGGGCTCGGCAACTCCGCGTATCTGGTGGACCTGGGCGACGGGCGGGCGTTGGTGGTCGACGTCAGCCGAGACCTGCGGGCCGTGCACGCCGCGGCCGCGCGCCGCGGGTTGACCGTCGCGTTCGCCGCCGACACCCACCTGCACGCCGACTTCCTTTCCGGCGCCCACCAGCTCGGCGCCACCGGCGGGACGCGAGTGCTGGCCTCCGCCGCCGGGGACCGGGAGTTTCCCCATACCGGGCTGCGCGACGGCGACGAGGTGGACCTGGGCGGGCTGCGGCTGCGGGCCCTGATGACGCCCGGGCACACCCACGAACACCTCTGTTACCTGCTCCTCGACGGCGAGAAGGAGGTCGGGGTGTTCACCGGCGGCTCGCTGCTGGTCGGCTCTGCCGCCCGTACCGACCTGATCTCTCCGGAGCGCACCGAGGCCCTCACCCGCGCCCAGTACGCCTCCCTGCGCCGTCTCGCCGCGCTACCCGGCGAGGTGGCGGTGTGGCCCACGCACGGGGCGGGCTCGTTCTGCTCGGCCCCGCCCGGCGCCGAACGCACCAGCACCATCGCCCGCGAACGCGCCACCAACCCGTTGCTCGCCGCCCGCGACGAGGACGCGTTCGTCGACCAACTGCTGGGATCGCTGGGCAGCTATCCGTCGTACTTCCGCCGACTCGGGGAGGTCAACCGACTCGGTCCTCCACTCCTCGACCAGGATCCGGTGCTGCCGGCGCTGACCGTCGACACCGTCCGCGCCCAGTTGGCCGGGGGCGCCGCCCTGATCGATGTGCGCGCGCTGGCCCGGTTCGCGGCCGAACACATCCCCGGTGCGGTGTCGATCCCGCTGCGGCCGGTCTTCGCCAGCTGGCTGGGCTGGCTCGCCCCGGCCGACCGGCCCCTGATCATCGTCCGCGACCAAGACCAGGACGTGGACGAGATCGTCTGGCAAGCAATGAAGATCGGGTACGACAATCTGATCGGTGAACTCGACGGCGGCCTCGCCGCCTGGACCGCCGCCGAACTCGCGGTGGCCGCCACGGCGCTGACCGGCCCCGACGGGGTCGGCAATGTCCGGGTCCTCGACATCCGTCAACGCCCCGAATACCTGGCCGGGCACTTGCCCGGCGCCATCCACATCGAACTCGGCGCCCTCCCGGGCCGGGTCGACGACCTGCCCCGCGAGCCCACCGTGGTGATGTGCGGGCACGGCGAACGCGCGATGGGCGCCGCCAGCCTGCTCGAACGCGCAGGCCACCGACAGCTGACGGTGCTCGAGGGCGGTCCCGACGACTGGGCCCACGCGACCGGGCGCACCCTCGAGACCGGCGCATGAGCAGAGACCGTCGCAGGAGCACCACCTCGCCCCGGCCGATCCGACTCGGCCTGGGCCCCAACCTCGCCCAGTTCAGCCTGCTCGTCGCGGTCAACGCCCTTGTCGGTGGCATGGTCGGCCAGCAGCAGACCGTGCTGCCGCTGCTCGCCTCAGGCGAATTCGGGCTGACCAGCTACTCCTTCATCTTCACCTACGTAGCCGCGTTCGGAATCACCAAGGCCGCCGCCAACTACTTCGCCGGAACCTCGGCCGATCGCTTCGGCCGCAAGCCGGTGCTGCTGGTGGGCTGGCTGTTCGCCATCCCCGTCCCGCTGATGCTCATCGCCGCCCCCAACTGGTGGTGGGTCGTGGCCGCCAACGTGCTGCTGGGCATCAACCAGGGCCTGACCTGGTCGACCACCGTGGTGATGAAGATCGACCTGGTCGGCCCCGCCCGCCGCGGCCTGGCGATGGGACTGAACGAGGCCGCCGGCTACGGCGCGGTGGCCGTCAGCTCGCTGATGGCCGGCTACCTCGCCGACCAGTACGGGCTACGACCGGCCCCGTTCCTGCTCGGACTCGCCTACACCGCGCTGGCCCTGCTGCTGTCCGGGGTATTCATCCGCGAAACCCGCGACCACGCGCGGCTGGAAGCCACCCAGCACACCCCGCGTGCGGACGGAATGCACGATCACCTGCACGCGGATCTGACCAACCGGCAAATCGCTGCGGCAACCAGTTTCACCGAACCCGCCCTGTCCTCGGCGAGTCAGGCCGGGCTGGTCAACAACCTCAACTTCGGGCTCTCCTGGGGCCTGTTCCCCCTGCTGTTCGCCACCGCCGACCTGGGCGCCGGGCAGATCGGTGTGCTCTTCGCCCTCTATCCCGGCGTATGGGGCGCCGGACAATTGGTCACCGGCGCCCTTTCGGACCGGATCGGCCGCAAGCACCTGATCACCGCCGGCATGACCCTGCAAGCCGCAGCCCTGGCGCTGATCGCCGCCTCCCACGGCTTCAGCGGGTGGGCGGCCGGCACGGTGCTGCTCGGGGCCGGCACCGCCATGGTCTACCCCACCCTGCTCGCCGTGATCGGCGACGTCGCCCACCCGGCCTGGCGCGGCCGCGCCGTCGGGATCTACCGGGTCTGGCGCGACAGCGGCTACGCCGTCGGCGCGATCCTCGGCGGCATCGTCGCCGACCTGATGGGACTGCACGCCGCGGTGTGGGGTGCCGCCGCCGTCAGTGCCGCTTCGGCCCTGGCCGTCGCGGTCCGCATGTACGAAACCCACCCCCGACCCATCAACACGAGCACGCAGCGTGCGCCGAGGGGTTGATCGCATCCCGGGGGAATGCGCTGCGGCGGCAGCCCATACAAGGACCGGCGCCTGGCCAGCTCCCGAGTGCAGTCGGCATGAGCAGCAGGGTCGCGAGCGCACGGCTCGTCTGCACCGCGGTAATCGAATGCACCAGGTGAGCATGACCGCCCGTCCGTGTGGCGAGGACGTGCGCCGCCTACGTGTGGGTCAAGATCGCGGACCAGATCCTCGAATCGATTGCGCATTACTGCGTTCGAATCAACGATTCGGGACACTAACGGCGCCTCGCTGTGTCACGCCAACCCGGCGCCCCGGGTTGTAGGAAGTCCGGCAGGTTCGGGAAGTGCCTCGTTCATCATCCGGGGAACCCGATTCACCGCCGTCTCGTCCGTCGAGGGTGAGGTGGGCGCCACGGGAATGTCCTAGCACCTATCCCGGTTGATCTATATATACCCATGGGGGTATTTTGGGAGATGTTGATCGAGGTGACGATGATGAAGCTGACCGACGACCTGCCGCGTACGTGTCTTCCGGACGATCGGGGTGGCGGTGCCCCGCAGTTGGTCGTGACCCGGGGCCCTGGGCCGGCAAAGGGTGCATCCCTTGCCGTCGACCGCGACATCACCGTGCTCGGCAGCCATCCCAGGTCGGAGATCGTGCTCGGCCACGGAACCGTCTCGCGTCGGCATGCCGAAATCCGCCGGGACGATGCAACGTTCACCCTGTGTGATGCCGGCTCTCTCAACGGAACTTATCTGAACCGGCAGCCCGTCGATTGCGCCGGACTGGTGGACGGCGACGAGGTTCAGATCGGAGTTTTTCGCATGCTCTTTCGACTACCCGCCGCGTCGTCGATGTGACAGCCGACCGTAACGGCGACGCCCGGGAATCGCCACACCCCGAGCGGCGGGCCGTAGTGCCCGCCGCTGATCATGAAGACCGCTGCAACGGTCAGCGGACCGATCAGGGCACCGATCTGGTCGTGGGCCGTCCGCGAGCAGGCTGAGCGTACCGAACGCGACCACGAACCGCCACGCACCCATCGACGGCAGCGCTTGCGAGATCTGGCGTTCCCCCGGCGGTGCGGAGGTCCCCGGCGGCGGGGTAGTGCGGTGTCACCCCTGCTCCTTGCGGGGGGCGGGGACCAACAGGACGGGTCGGCGGGCGTGGTGGACGAGTTTCGAGGACACCGATTCGCCGAGAAAGCGCTCGAACAGGGACATTGCGCCGCCCCGGGAGGTGCCGATGATGATCATCAGGGCATCGTTCGCTTCGGCGATCGTGGTCAACAGTTGCGCCGGATTCCCTTCCCGCGAGTAGTAGGCCCAGTTGCCGGGCAGCGCGGCCAGCATGGTGCAGGCCTCCCGGCGTTCTTGTTCGACGGTGTCGGCGAACCGCTGTTCCCAGTCGTCCCGGTCGGGTTCGACGGGCATGTCGTCGATGTCGACGATGTGCGCGACGTGCAGAAAAGCATTGAGTCGGCCCGCGAGGTCCATCGCGTGGGTCAGGGCGGCGTGGCTGGCCGGGTGCCGGTCGAAGCCGACCACCAGATGGCACACCACCGGAGTGGAGGTCGCGGGACCGTCGACACGCAGCGGGGTGCGCCAGTCCCGCAGCGTCTCCCGCGTCGGGTGGTTGTCGTTATTGGTCATGGTCGTCTTCTCCTCACACCCCATCAGCCAGGGCGAGACTGGCACTGCCGGCGACGACGGTCACCAGCAGGGTGCCGACCGCGCGACGCCGGGTGGCGTACCGCGGGCTGGGATCAGCCGCACGGTCTCGAAACTGGCGGTGCTGAAGGTCGTGTACCCGCCGCAGAACCCGACACCCACGATCAGCTGAACTTCCGGCAAGACATCGTGAAAAGAGAACCAACCCGGCTACGAACCCGAGGAGCAGCGCCGGTCACGTTGACGATCGCCGTCGCCCACGGAAACTCCGACGTCCGCCGGTGTTTGATCGCCCCATCCACACCGAATCCGGCGATCGCTCCGATCGCTGCCGGCGCACTCGATCCACCACACCATCATCGCGTCGCCTCCTGCGCCGTGACTGAAGGTGCGCGCCGATCGCAATTCCCGCGGTGGTGGCCACCAGACGCGGTCAACCCCGCGCTGCTGGCCAGTCTCAATCCTCGACCGATGTCGGGCAAGGCACAGCCTGCTGGAATGAGGCGTCTGGATCAGTACGACCAGAAGCCTCCCTGCGTCCCTGGTGTGATGCGGATTGGCCAGTCCCGGCCCGCTCTGTCAGCTCTTCGGCTCGGGGGTGCGCAGGTTTGGCGACGTCGGTGACCCGTCCAAGTCGATCGTCGAGCGCACGGTCGAGCACCTCGAGATAGGAATAGGTGAACGCGTAGCCGAAGTCCCCGAGGTGGATCAGGACGTCGGCGTTGCGTTTCGCCGCATGTGCGATGGCCACGACACCGTATGCCGTGTTGGCGTGCCGGTCCCCCGCGATCGCCACCCGCCCAGGGCTGGTGCACAGAAATCGCCCGGTCCCGGGGTTCTCGAGCTGGTGTGGAGCATCTCAAACCACCTCTCTCGCTGCGTTTTCGGCGGGCGCGCCAGTCGCCGGACCGGAGCGCGTGTGCTCGGTCGATGCCAACCAGGTCTTCTGGCTGCGGGACCTTTCCGCCGTGGCGCACAACTGATCGTCCACCGGTTTTCGGGGGGGCGAGATCGTGCACTGGGTCGTCAGTCGGGGTGTCCGCCGGGCGGGACGGTCAACGGGAGGGACCGGCCGACGAGACTTCGCCGCAGGATCGGCAGGGATGTCGCGATCTGCCGGATCTGTGTGACGGAGGCGGCCTGCGGGGCCGCGATCATCGCCGGGACCCCGGCGTCGCCCGCTTCGCGCAGTTCGATGTCGAGTGGCACCTGCCCCAGGAGGGGTGCGGCGATGGCCTCGGCGAGACGCTGACCGCCTCCGGCGCCGAACAGCGCCGTGCTCTCGTGGCACGACGAGCAGATCATCGCGGACATGTTCTCCACGACGCCGGCGACCGGCATCCGTGAGTCGCGGGCGATCCGGCCGACCCGCTGGGCGACGGTCTGGGCCGCCGGCTGCGGTGTGGTGACGACGATGAGTGCTGCGTCGGGCACGAGCTCGAGCAGCGAGAGTGTCACGTCGCCGGTGCCGGGTGGGAGGTCGATGAGCAAGACATCGAGTTCACCCCAGTACACATCGTCCAAGAACTGCTCGATTGCCTTGTGCAGCATCGGGCCACGCCAGACGACCGGCTCGTCGTCCCGGACGAAGAACCCCACCGACATCAACGCGACCCCGAAGGCCTCGACGGGCAGCATCAGTCCCTTCAGCGCGACCGGCGCTCGGCGCACCCCGAACAGGTGCGGGATGGAGTATCCCCAGACGTCGGCGTCGAGAATGCCGACCCGCTTCCCCTGCCGGACCAGGGCCACCGCAAGGTTGGCCGTGATCGTGGACTTACCCACGCCACCCTTGCCGGAGGCCACGGCATACACCTGGGTTGCCGAACCCAGTCCGAACGAGTTGGCGCCCCGTGGCCCGGCGCCGCGAAGGCGTGCGGCGAGCCGCATACGCTCGCCCTCGCCCATCGCCGCGAAGGCGACCTCGACGCCGGAGACGCCGGCGATGGCGCGGACTGCCGCGGTGACGTCGGTGGTGAGGGTCTCCTTCAGTGGGCATGAGGGCGTCGTGAGCCGGACAGTCACCCGCGCGACGCCGGAGCGGTCGACTTCCACCTCGCCGAGCATCCCGGCCTCCTCGAGGGGCAGGTGCAGCTCGGGATCCTCGACGCGTGCCAGTGCGGTGCGCACGTCGGCCGGATCGACCTTCGCGTCGGCACGCCTCCGCGACAACAGGCTCATGCTCGCTCCTCCGCATCGGGCGATCGAAAGGCGCGTCGGCGGGGTTTGACCGGACGCATCATGAACTCTGGACGGCGCAGCCCGGACCGGCTCGGTCCGGGACGGGTGTTGTCCATCCAGGCGCGGTACACCTCACGGGACCGCTGCGTGTCCACCACCACATCGCCGTACCGGTCGTCCGCGTGGGCTCTCTCGACGCGCACCTTCTGGTGCCAGCAGTGCATGCCCGAGACCGGGTCTGGATGCACGGCGAATGCGAGGTTCTGGTGCACGCCGGGGTCGTCCCAGTAGATCCGGTCGCTGTCCGGGTCGTCACTGTGGAACGGCTTCACCCCTTCCTTGTAGCGCAGCCTCCACACCCCGTTGCCGTCGTTGCCGAGGTCGACCAGGCCCATCACCCACCGGGATCCCGCGTTCTCGGACGTGCGCCACCGCCCCATGTGGTGGGAGAGCCCCATGACACCGGGGCGGATCGCCTCGGTGGACCAGACGCGGGCCACGAAGTAGCCGATCTCGGTGTTGACCCGGACCAGATCGCCCGTGCCGACCCCGAAGCGCCCGGCGTCCACGCTGTTCATCCACAGGGGATGGGTGTTGCTGATCTCGTTGAGGTACTTGGCATTACCTGATCGCGTGTGGACCAGGGTCGGGAGCCGGAAGGTCGGCATCAGCACAATCTCGTTGTTGGCCTGGTCGATCGAGCGGTAGCTGACGTGGGACTCGATGTAGCCGGGTGTGGCGTACTCCTCCCACCCGAAGTCGACCATGGTGTCGCTGAACAGCTCGAGTTTGCGCGACGGCGTGAGCCAGCCGGCGGTCCTGCTGCCGTCCGCGTGGACGACTCCCACCGCACCCGCCTCCCCGACCAGCGGCGGGGTCGAATCGAGGGTGACGGGTTTGCGGAGCACACCGTTGCCGTCCGGGGTCGCCCCTTCGATTTCGGCGTCCGACAGTGGCCGCTCGTCGAGTCGATAGGCATCCTTGGTGACCTCGAAGACGCCGTACTTTCGCATGTATTGCAGGGGGGTCAGCCCCTGGCCGGCGGCAGCTTGTGGCAGGCCGGGCACGCTGTTCTCGAAGACCCAGCGGTAGTACTCGTCGACGGCGACCTTCTCGCCCGGCCGGTACGGCGACTCGAAGTACTTCCGGATGCCGAGGCTGCCGTCGGGGTCGATGCGCCAGGACAGCTCGAACCAGAATTCGTTCTCCTCCCACACCTCCCCCGGGTTGGATTCACGGGAGTCGGACACGAGCCGGCCCATCTTCTCCAGGGCCACCCGGGTGACCGGCTGGCGGAATCCGAGCCACTTGCCGGCGTACTGCTCGTAGGACTGGGTGTCGTGCCGTTCGGTGCTGTGCCCCATCGGCAGGACGTAGTCCGCGAACGTCGCCGTCTCCGACCACGTCGGGGTGAGTGCGACGTGGCAGCCGACGAGCTGTTCGTCGGTCAGGGCCTTCAGCCAGCTGAAGCCGTCGGGGTTGGTCCACACCGGGTTGTAGACGCGGGAGAAGTACATCGACAGCTTCCCGCGGCCGTCCTCGAGCAGGTGAGGCAGCAGGATCGACATCTCGTTGGTCGACAGTGGGAACTCCGCCGGCCAGATCATCTCGTTCCACGACTGGTGTCCCTCGGGGACGTTGGGGCCGTGGGCGATGATCTTGTCCCAGCCGTTGGGGCTGGTGCCGCCCTTGGTGCCGACGCTGCCGGTGAGCACGTTGAGGAAGAACAGGGCCCGCGACACCTGCCACCCGCCGAGGTTGCCGGACGCCGCGGCGCGCCAGACGTGTGCCGACAGTGCTCTGCCGGCGGTGGCGACGATCCGGGCTAGCTCGGCAATCTGCTCCTCGGGCACCTGCGCCTCCTGCGCCGCGTATGCGAAGGTGTATCCGGCGTAGTCCTCGGTCAACGCGCGGATGAACTGGTCGAAGTCGTCGGCAGGGTGCTCGGGGTGGCGGCGTGTCATGTACGTCGACCAGTTCACCCAGCGACGGATGAATGCCCGGTCGATCTGGCCGGTTCGGAGCAGGTACGCCGCGACGGCCAGCAGGATCGCGGCCTCGCTTCCTGGCCACGGGGCAATCCAGAGGTCGGCGTGGGAGGCCGTGTTCGACAGCCGCGGATCGAGCACGACGACCGT
The DNA here is from genome assembly GCF_016772255.1 of Rhodococcus sp. 21391. NCBI lineage: Bacteria > Bacillati > Actinomycetota > Actinomycetes > Mycobacteriales > Nocardiaceae > Rhodococcus > Rhodococcus sp. 21391. The sequence continues at coordinate 4,951,457 of NZ_CP063781.1, forward strand.
GGCTCCGCCCTCGATCTTGCCCTCCATGATCCGTTGCGCGTGCGGGTTGAAGTAGTGCCCGGCCTCGAGATGACTCGAAATCAGCAGGATCACCTTCGCGTTCGCATAGTCCGGCGAGGGCCGGTCGTAGCCGCCCCAGAGCGAGTAGCCGAGCCGCGCGCCGGCGGAACAGATGTTCGTGTGGCTGTTGTGCCCGTCTACGCCCCACGCCAGCAGGAACCGTTCGGCGAAGCCGTCCTCGCCGGGCCGCCCGACGTGGTACATGACCTCGTCCCGGCGGTCCTCGACGATGGCGGCCCGGATCCGGGCCGCGATGTCGTCGAGCGCGTCGTCCCAGCTGACCCGATCCCACCGGCCGCTGCCGCGCGTGCCGACGCGCTTGAGCGGGTGCAGGATCCGCTCGGGGTCGTTGACCTGGTTGATCGTCGCGGGACCCTTGGCGCAGTTGCGCCCTCGCGAGCCCGGGTGGGCGGGGTTGCCCTCCACCCTCTTGATGGACATGTCCGACTTGTCCACGTAGGCGAGCAGTCCGCAGGCCGACTCGCAGTTGAAGCACGTGGTGGGCACCAGCATGTACTCGTGTGGCACCTTGCGCGGGTGCGCCTTGGCGTCGTATTCGATGTGGTGGTCCCAGTTCTCGACCGGCGGGAAGTTCCGCAGCCGTTCGTGCGTGCGTTCGCCCGGCATCGCCGGCGATGCCGGTGTGCGGTTCGTCTCGGCAGTCATGGCTGGTCCCTTCGGCGTGGTCGTTCGTTCACGAGAGGGGCGGGTCCTGGCCCGCCCGGACGAAGGCAGTCTCGTAGTCCAGGAGAGCGACCTGGGCCAGCATGCCCGCCAGGACGAGGAACACGGCACTGCCGGACCCGGTCCACGCGGGCGCGGCCAGCGCGGCCGCCAGCACCGCCGGGGCTATGGCTCCCAACCAGAACAGTCGCGCGTAGCGGCCGTGCGTGATGATGTGCGCGGCCACGGACGCCTGGCGGCTGGCGTGCCTGCTGGAGTACTCGATGCCCAGCATCATCAGGTGCAGGCCCGTCGAGAGCACGAACGCGCGCGTGAGGAAAGCGATTGCGCCACTGGCGAGGTCCGCGAACGGGGCCATGACGAGGAGGGCCCCGGTGCCGACCATTCCAGCCTGCACGAGCAGGTGCCAGAACAGCAGCGGCGACTGCCACAGGTCGCGGCCCTCGGCCTGCCCGAAGAGGAAGCCGGTGTAGCCGGCGACGAGCGCGCCGAACGGGATGGCGAGCCAGGCCAGCACGGTCTGGGCCCAGCCGATCTCGAGGAGGGCGGCGAGGATCCACAGGACCGCACCGCCGGCGAAGGCGGCCAGGGCGTAGGCGCCCCAGACGAGCCATGAGGTCCAGTTGGACCTGAGGAAGATGTAAAGGAACCGCTCGGGACGCTTGAGGTCCCAGATCAGCAGGGCCCCGGTGACGGTAGCGCCGAGAAGGGCGACGGCGGGGGCGCCGTAAGCGCCGAGCCAGCCCAGGTCGACGCCGAGGAGGTGGGCCAACCCGGCGATGGCCAGCGCGCCGGCCGCCACGGCCTTGGTCCACAGGTACGTCGTCACCCGCCACCCCCACGGCCGAGGGTGCGCGGTGTTCAGCGTGGTGCGCGCCCGGGTGGTGGGGTCGCCGGGCAGATCGCCCGCGGTCGCGAGGCGCTGCGCGTCCGGCTTCGCCCACAGGTAGGTGTCGGCGACCGGTGCGGCCAGCGGGTCGAGGACGGCGCGGTCGGCGCCGAGGTAGAAGACGTTGGGCCCGGTGTTCTGCTCCGGGGAGCGCACCGCGGTCTCGTGGGTGCTGATCAAGCCGGCGATGCCGCTCGTCGGGTCGTCGAGGTCGCCGACCCAGATCGAGTGGGTGGGGCAGACCACCACGCAGGCGGGCTCCATGTCGTTGTCGATCCGATGCGCGCACAGGTTGCACTTGGCTGCGGTGTGGGTGTTGTCGTCGATGTAGAGGGCGTCGTAGGGACAAGCCTGCATGCAGCTCTTGCAGCCGATGCAGCGCTCGTTGTCGAAGTCGACGATGCCGTCGTCGCGCTTGAACAGTGCCTGAGTGGGGCAGATCTTTACGCACGGGGCGTCGGTGCAGTGGTTGCAGCGCATCACCCCGAAGGAGCGGGTGGTGTCCGGGAACTCGCCGGTGTCGACGTACTTCACCCAGGTGCGGAACTGCCCGACCGGCACCTCGTGCTCGGTCTTACACGCCACCGTGCACGCGTGACAGCCGATGCAGGTGCGTTGGTCAATGGCGAAGCCGTAGCGCACCGACCTCACTTCTTCCGGATGATGTAGCGGTAGACGCCGTCTTCGCTGGTGCGCTCCAACAGTTCGTTCCCGGTGTCCTTCGCCCACGACGGGATGTCGGTCCTCGACCCGCCGTCGGTGGCCTCGACGAGCAAGATCTGCCCGGACGCGAGTTTCCGGGCCGCACGCGAGGCGAGGAGCACCGGCATCGGGCACTTCTGGCCCTTGGCGTCGATAGTGACGTCGATCTGATAATTCACGGCGGGCTCCCTGAATGCGGCGGGTCAGATGAAGAGGTTGATCTGGGACTTACTCATCGCGGACAGCGCGGTGGCGGCACCGACGGGCTCGCCGACACCGTCGATGAGCTGGTCGCGGCGGAGGCCGAGCAACTCCATGCTCATCTCGCACGGCCACAGGTTCACGCCCAGCTCCGTGCACATCTGCACCAGGTCCGTCGGAAGGGCCACATTCTGGCCCCGCGCCAGCTTCTTCAACATCCATGGACCGGCGCCGGCCATGTGAAGTTTGGACAGCTTCATGTGGCTCATCCCCGGCCGGTTCATCCCTGCCAGTGCCTTGGTCATCGCGTTGGTGCCGGTGATCCTGACGTCGTCACGCACCAGCGGGAAGAGCCCCCAGAACGTGAAGAAAATCGTGGTGGACATGCCGTACGCGGCACCGGTCGACCCCAGGATCAGCGTCGGCCACATTTTGTCCAGGTCACCACTCCAGGCCACGATCGTCATGCTCTCCGGGATGACATCGTCATCGTGCTGCGGGCTGTCGGACATGCGCCGGCCCCTTTCTCGGCTGGCTGCCCAGGAGACCTCGTGAGGGCCTTCGCGCAGACATTGCTAACTGTGATCTAAAACACTACATTCGTATATGCGCATACTGCAAGATGCCTCTTCGCGTCGTATCGAATACGTGGAAGACCACCCGACATCCGTGCACCTTGGGAGGACACGTGGCTGACACCATCACCTCGACGGAACTGTTTCGCGAGATCCAGGCCGGCACCGTCACCGAGATCCTCGACGTCCGCAGCACCGACGACTTCCGGGCCGGCAAGGTGGAAGGCCCGCGGCCCGTCCTCACCCGCCACGTCCCGGTGTACCGGGTGATGGAGGAACTCGAGGAGCAGGCCGCCGCCACCCGCGAGGGTGCGGTGATCGTCTGCGGGCAGGGAAACGGCTCCGAACTGGTCGCCGAAGAGTTCGAGGCCCTCGGAGTGCGCACCCGCTCCCTGGCGGGCGGAACCGACGCCTGGAACCGGCTTCTCGTCCCCATCGAGATCACCGGATTGCCCGGGGACGTGCGGGTGTGGCAGTTCCAGCGACCCGCGAAGGCGTGCCTGTCCTACCTCGTCGGAGTTCCCGGCGGCAACGCCGTCATCGTCGACCCCACCCGGTCTCCCGACGCTTACCTGGAGCTCGCACAGGTTAACGACATGGCCGTCACACACGTCGTGGACACCCACGTCCATGCCGACCACATCAGCGGTGGCCCCGCCGTCGCCGCCCGGCTCGGCGCCGAATACCACCTGCCGCCGGAGGACGCCGGTGGCATCGTCCCGTTTCCCAACCGGCCCCTCAAAGACGGCGACCAGCTCGACCTCGGCTCCGCCGTGGTCCGCGCCATGACGATGCACCTGCCGGGACATACCCCCGGCACCACCGCGCTGTTGGTCAGCGAGACCGTACTGCTCGTGGGGGACACCGTCTTCGTTCGCGGGCTCGGACGGCCCGACCTGACCGGTCAGGCCGAGGAACTCGCCCGCGATCTCTTCCGCAGCGTGCACGAGCGACTTCGACCTCTCGATCCACGCACGATCATTGCCCCGGCGCACTGGTCCACAAGCGAAGAGATCAACGCCGACGGACTCGTCACCACCACCATCGAAGAGGTCTTCACCGCCACCTTGCTCAACGAGCGGGCCATCGAACGATTCGTCGAGCAGATCGTGAGCTCCCTACCCGCAGCGCCGCAGGCCTACGACACGATCCGCCGCGTGAACGCCGGACAGATCACCCCCGGGGACGACGAGATCGAGGTCCTCGACGTCGGGCGCAATCAGTGCGCGGCGTCGACCTCACTGACGGGGACATCGTGACCAGCTCTCCCCGCCGGCCGGCCCGCCCCGGGAAAACCCCACTGCACGAGGTCGGCGAGCATCCCGACTACCGGTTCACCCTCGCCAACGAACGCACCTTCCTGGCCTGGGTCCGCACCGCACTGGCCCTGATGGCAGCCGGGGTTGCCGTCGCACAGTTCGTGCCCGGCCCCACGGCGATCCGCCACGGACTGGGCTTCGTGCTGATCAGCCTCGGCGGCGCACTCAGCGCCGTGTCGTACACCCACTGGGAACGCAACGAACGCGCCATGCGGCTCGGCGAACAGCTGCCCTACTCGCCGATGCCGAGGCTGGTGGCCGCGATGCTCGCACTGGGAGCCCTGGCGGCGCTGGTGCTGATCGTCGTCGACCTCGTCGAGACCTGAAGGTCGCAGCGATGACCCTGACCGGTCGGCTGCTGCCGCATCGCCGCAGGAAGGAACCTGCCGTCGACGTCGGCCTGCAGGCCGAGCGGACCGCCATGGCATGGCAGCGGACCGCCCTCGGCGTCGGCGGCGTGTCGGCATTGCTGCTACACCTCGCCGCAGGCAATCTCCCGGCGGCTGTTCCAGGGCTCGCCGGCCTGTCGGCCGCGCTGCTACTGCTCGTGCTGTCGGAACAGCGGTATGTGCGGATCGTGAACAAGGTGGGAGCCGGTGAGCCGCCGCCGGCCCCCGGCCTCGTACGCCTCATCGCAGCCGGTGCCGTCGTCCTCGCGGTGTCCGCGCTTGCGCTGCTGCTCCTCACCGACGCCTGACCGAGCAGGCACGCTGGCCGCACCTATAATCAGCTTCCGAGGCCCGGTTTGGAGGGGTGATGGACCAAGACATCGCGGCACAACTACAAGAACTCCACGCCAGGGTCTGCAAAGCCATTGCCGACCCCAAGCGCCTTCTCATCATCAACGAACTTCGCGACCGTGAACTGAGCGTCGGAGAACTCTGCGAGGCAACCGGCATCAGCCAGTCCAACGCCAGCCAGCATCTGACCATCCTGCGTGAGCGCGGCATCGTGACGACGCGCCGCGTCAAGAACAACGTCTTCTACTCGCTACGCAGCCAAAAGATTGTGCAAGCAGTGGACCTGCTCCGAGAGTTCCTGGCCGAGGATCTGGCCGACCACGCAGCATTGGACGGCGCCATCCGCGGCTGACCCCGCGGGACGTCGGGACAAGCGGCCCAGCCGCACCCGCGCCGCGCCGGTGAGATCGGTGCCCGACCAGGCTGCGGTTCCCCGGATACACGCACACCATCTCCCCCGCCGGCACCTCGGTGAGACCTGGAAGTCACCTCCCCCAGGGGCATCAGCCGCGCACCCGGCACATGGGCCCGCACGGCCCCGTGGCCTTCGCGCACGACCACCACCGGCACGTCGGACGCCCATGCCGGGCGCAGGCATCGACTTCCTTGTCGTGGCCACTGGCCGATTGATACCGGCGGGGCATTTCGTCAAGAGACGACATATACCCCCAGGGGTACTTGCATACCCCATGGGGTATATGGCAGTCTTGTTGACAAGGAGAAAGATCCTGCCAACTTCGGAGGAGACCACAATGATTCTCGAGCAGTACTACATCGAGTGCCTGTCCCACGCCTCGTACCTGATCGGAGACGAATCCACCGGGCGAGCCGTCGTGGTCGACCCACGCCGCGACATCACCGAGTACCTCGACGACGCCCGCACGCACGGGCTCAGCATCGACGGGGTGATCAACACCCACTTCCACGCCGACTTCGTCTCCGGGCACCTCGAATTGGTCGAGGCCACCGGCGCCTGGATCGGCTTCGGCGAAGCCGCCGAAACCGACTACCCGATCCGTCGCCTCGCGCACGGCGAGCACATTTCCCTCGGGCGAGTCGACCTCGAAATCCTCTCCACCCCCGGCCACACCTGGGAATCGATCAGCGTCCTGGTCCGGGAAACCGCGGACGCCACCCCGACCGCGGTCCTGACCGGGGATTCGCTGTTCATCGGCGATGTCGGTCGGCCCGACCTGGTCAACCTCGGCGACGGCTCCACCACGGACCTGGCCCGGGCGATGTACCACACGGTGCACGACACGCTACTGACCCTGCCCGACGGCGTGACGGTGATGCCCGCGCACGGCGCCGGCTCCTCCTGTGGCAAGAACCTGTCCGCGGAGCTGACCTCGACCGTCGGCGAACAACGGCGCACCAACGCGTCGGCTCAGCCGATGAGCGAGGACGCATTCGTCGCGTTGATCACCGACGGCCAGCCCGCGGTACCGGCGTACTTCTCGGTGGACGCGGCCATGAACAAGTCCACCCACCCGGCACTCGACCAGCACCGCCGGATCCCGGAACTGTCCGCCGACCGGGTACGCGCCGAACTCGCCGCCGGCACCCGGGTACTCGATGCCCGCACCGTCGACGACTTCGCCGCCGGACACCTGCGCGGTGCGGTCAACGTCGGCTTCGACGGCCGGTTCGCCGAAACCGGCGGCATGGTCGCCGAGGTCGGCGAGGCGATCGTGCTGATCACCTACCCGGGCGAGGAACAGGACGCGGCGATGCGCCTGGCCCGGATCGGCTCGGACAACGTGATCGGCTACCTGGGCACCCACACCGACGGCATCCTCCCCACCGCACTCGCCGACCTCGTCCAGACGGCGCCGCGCACCACCGTCACCGAACTCGACCGGCTGCGCGCCGACGATGCGATCACCCTGGTCGACATCCGCAACCCCGGCGAACGCGACTTCGGCGTCATCCCCGGTGCAATTCCGGTTCCGTTGGCGCAGTTGCGGTCCCGCGCCGAAGAGCTGCCGACCGGCAAGCCGATCGTGGTGCACTGTGCCGGTGGATGGCGTTCGAGCGTCGCCGCATCGCTGCTCCGCGCCCGCGGTATCGAGCGGGTCAGCGATCTCGTCGGCGGCTACAACGCATGGGCCGCACAGCAGGTGTCGGCCTGACGCTCCCTCGATAAACACCCCCACGGAAAGGATCCCTCATGACCACCAAGAACCTCACCCACACGGACTTCGCATCCACGATCACCGACAACGCCATCGTGCTCGTCGACTTCTGGGCGTCGTGGTGCGGCCCGTGCCGGGCCTTCGCGCCCACCTTCGAACAGTCGTCCCGCAGACACCCCGATATCGTGCACGCCAAGGTCGACACCGAAGCCGAGCAGCAAATCGCCGCGGCCGCGGGAATCCGCTCGATCCCGACGATCATGGCATTCCGCGACGGGGTACTCGTGCACTCACAACCCGGAGCTTTGCCGCCCGCGGCCCTCGAGGAGTTGATCTCCCAGATCAAGGCGCTCGACATGGCCCCTGTGCACGCCACGCTCGCACAACAACCTGCCGCAGCGGGGCAGGCATAGCGGTCTCATTCCCGGGCCCCTCAACAGCACCGACCCGATCAGTGAGGTGAAGTGCCGCCCATACCCGTCCCACACGTCACCGCCGAACTCTCCGGCGAGCAGACCCGATGACGGTGCGCGAACCGACGCGGCGATCTGTTCCCCCGATCGGTGGACGTCGCTGGGAGGAGCCTCCTCCCGGGCGATGTCCCCGGTCGCTCCCGGGGACCAACGGCCCTGGCGCGGTCCGTGGTCCCCTGCCACCCTGACAAGAGCAGGAACCTGGTGTCCCGCCGGAGAAGAGGCACTTCGATGACGACGGCAGATTCGTCCACACCGATTGCACCGTCCCGGTGATGCTTTCGATCCCGTCCCGTGCCGGACCTCGAGCCGATGAGATCGATACCGAACGCAAGCACCAATAATCGGAGGTAGAGCATGGACTACGGCAAGGCCGTCCAACAGGAACTTCGGGGACCCGCCCGGGCACTGCGCCACACGATCCCGCAGGCCTACGCCGGTTACGGGCAACTGCACGAAGCCGCCCTGGCACCCGGGGCCTTGGACGCCAAGACCAAAGAACTGATCGCCCTCGCGATCGCCGTGAGCAAGCAATGCGATGGCTGCATCGCCGCACACGCGCGCGGCGCCGCCGAGCACGGCAGCACACCACAGGAAGCAGCGGAGGCAATCGGCGTCGCGATTCTGATGAACGGTGGGCCCGCCACCGTGTACGGACCCCGCGCATTCGCCGCGTTCAACGAGTTCCACGCCGATCAGGAACCCGGCCACGAGAACAATCCGCCCGGACTGTAGCCGGAGTCACTGCGATTCCCGCCGAGAGCCCACCAGGCGGCTGGGCATCCTGAGGCACTGTGCGCCACCGCGGATCCGACCGGAACCGCCGCGACCCGGATCCAGTGCCGCTCAATGACTGTCGAAGCCGAGGCGGGAAGAAACCGGCACAGTACAGGTGTGGTCATCCGCACATCTCCCGCGAATAGATACCCCTGGGGGTATAATTTGTTTCGTTACGATCAGCGGCATTCCGAGGAGGAACCCACCATGTGTTATCCAGTTACGTGCCCCGGCTGCGGAAAGACGACCTGGGGAGGCTGCGGTGCACACGTCGACGGTGTCATGAAGGCCGTGCCCGAATCCCAGAAGTGCACCTGCGAGGACAATTCCGCTCCCCCGGCGAAATCCGGATTCTTCGGCACACTCTTCGGCCGCTGACCGCACGACCCACCCGCCTCGCCGACAGACCCTCGCCACCTCGACTGCCGGCCACCGGGACTCGAGGGTGCCGTCGACGAGGACGGGACTCGTCGACGGAGCAGGGATTCGGCGCGCACCGAGATCGCCATGCAGGACGGCGCGCCGGCGAAGCTCGGCGAGAGGACGGAACGCAATGCCATCCTCGGCACCTGCAACTCCCCGCCCGCGGATCGAGCGGTCAAGCACAACCGGCAGATCGGGCTGCTGCCGCGCGGCAACCGAGGAGCACGCACTCGCGCCGGCGGTCAGGGAAAGCCGGCATGCGCCAGTGGTGCGCACCAACGTCGCCGGTGCCCGCCACCCGAACGATTGCATGGATACCCCCTGGGTAACGTAGTCAAATATATTCAATACCCCCTAGGGTATGAAAGGTGTGTCATGCGTGAAATCGAGATCGGTGAATTCGCCGACGCGTGGGCGGCCGGAGCGCCCGTCGTCGACGTTCGAGAGCCGTGGGAATACCGGAATGCGCACGTGCCCGGCGCGCAGTTGCTGCCGTTGGGACAGCTTGGCGACCGGGTAACGGAGATCCCGGCCGGCGCGGTGGTGTACGTGATCTGTGCGTCCGGGAACCGGAGCGTGCAAGGGGCACGAATCCTCATGACTGCCGGACGGCCCGCGGTGTCGGTGGCCGGGGGCACCTCTGGGTGGGCCGCGGCGGGCCGGCTCCTCGACACCGGTGATGGCGGCTCATGTGCCCACCGCTGATCGCCCCGCCCCTTTCTCGACCAGATTGTTCCTCTCAGATCGTCAAGGAGACCGCAGATGACGCGCAGTACCACCGTCGACGGCGACCAGCCCACGACCACGACCACCGCCGAGAGTGGGGTGCTGGGCCGAATGGGCGTGGCGATGGCCACCCATACCAAAATGGTGTTCGGGGTGTGGTTGATCGTGCTGGTCGCGCTCGGTGCGGCGGCGCCGTCGGTGTTCGGCTCGCTGGCCGGTGCCGGGTGGCAGGCCAACGGGTCGGAGTCGGTGCAGGTGCGTCAACTCGCCGAGCAGCACTTCGGCGGTAACTCCTCGGCGGCGGTGCAGGTGGTCGTGCACTCGGACTCCCAGACCATCGACAGCCCGCGGGTTCAACAGACCCTCCGCGAGGTCGGCGCCGTCTTCGCAGGCGATGCCCGGTTCGGGGCGGTGATCGCGCCGCAGCCGGGAATGTCGATCAGCCCGGACGGGCACACCGGCATTCTCATTGCGGGCGCGAACGCGAGCACCGACGACATGGTCAAGGCCGTCGACGTACACAAGGCGGAGCTGACGGCACTGTCCGGCGACGGGATCGAGGTGTACCCGACCGGGGCGTCCGCGCTATGGAGCGACTTCAACAAGGCCAACCACGACGCGATGATTCAGGCCGAATTATTCTCCTGGCCGGTGACATTGGCGATCATGGTGCTCGCGTTCGGATCCCTCGCCGCCGCCGGACTGCCGCTGCTGTTGACCCTGGCCGGACTCGTCGCTTCCGCCGGGGGCCTGGTGTTGCTCAACGAGATCACCCCGATCTCGGTGTGGGCGATGAACTTCGCGATGATGTTCGCCCTCGCCCTCGGCATCGACTACGCCCTGTTCGTCGCCTCCCGCTTCCGGGACGCGGTGAAGAACGGTGGTGACCCACGATCGGCGGTGGCCGAGACGATGGACACCGCGGGCAAGGCGGTAGCCCTGTCCGGGCTGACCGTGCTCGTGAGCCTGTCCGCTGTGCTGTTGGTGCCGGCACCGGCGGTGCGCACGATGGCCGTCGGGATCATGCTGGCGGTGTTCTTCGTCCTGCTGGCCACCCTGACGTTGCTGCCCGCCGTGCTGGGCACGCTCGGCGGAAAGGTCAACGCCGGCTCGCTGCCCTGGGCGAAGAGGCAGCAGCACCGCTCGCCGCGGTTCGCCGCTTGGGGCGAGCTGCTGCATCGCCACCCGTGGCCGTTCGCGATCGGTTCGCTGCTCGTGCTCATCGCGCTGTCGGTCCCCGCGCTCGGGCTGAAGGTCGCAATGCCCTCGATCGAGGTGGTGCCCACCGATGCCCCGGTCCGCCAGGGCTACGAACTCGTTCAGGCCCAGATGGGCGAGGGGGCACCGGGGATGTTGCAGATCATCGCCCCCACCGCGGAGCGTACGGAAACCGGGACGACAGCCGCCGCAACCGACGGAATCGCCATGGTGACCCCGCCGCAGCCCGCCCCCGACGGCAGCGACTATGTGATGCTGCAGGCCATGCCCACCGTCGATCCCTCCGACGGGCAGATGGGCACCATCCTCGACACCCTGCGCGCGGATCTGCCCCCAGGCGCGTTGGTCGGCGGGGCGCCCGCGGAGAATCTGGACCTGCAGCAGGCGCTGAACGATTATTTCCCGCTGATCGTGGGCATCATCTTGATCCTGGGGTTCGTGCTGCTGCTGGTGGCGTTGCAGGCCCCGTTGATCGCGATCCTCGGCACGGTGGTCAGTCTGCTCTCCACTGCGGCCGCGTTCGGGGTCGCGAAGCTGATCTTCCAGGACGGTCACGGTGCGAGCCTGCTCGGCTTCACCCCCCAGGGGTTCCTGGATGGGTGGGGGCCGGTGTTCTTCTTCGCGATGATCTTCGCGATTGCCATGGATTACACCGTGTTCCTGCTGGCCACCGCGAAGGAACACTACGAACGTTCCGCGGATCCGAAGGTCGCGCACGTCGACGGTCTGGCGCATTCCGGTCGGGTGATCTTCGCCGCCGCCGCGGTGATGGTCGCCGTGTTCTTCACCTTCGCCCTCGCCGACCCGTTGCCCCCGAAGGAGATGGGCATCATCCTCGGGGTCGCCGTGCTCCTCGACGCGGTGCTGATCCGGCTGATCCTGCTGCCGGTGCTGCTGCGCCTGACCGGGCACGCTGCCTGGTGGTCACCGGCCTGGCTGCGCAAGGTCTTGCCGAAGATCGGCTTCTCCCACTGAACGCCGGGACCGTGGCCGCGGGTGGGGTGGGGCATTGCACAATGCAACCACCGCACCCGTACCCCCGGGGGTATACTGTCATCAGGTCTCAGGAAAGGAACCATGATGGTCGGCGACGAAGACAGCATTGCATTGGTACTCAACCGGCTCCGCCGTGCCCACGGGCAGCTCGCCGGGGTGATCTCGATGATCGAGCAGGGCCGCGACTGCAAGGACGTCGTCACCCAACTCGCCGCGGTCTCCCGCGCCCTGGACAAGGCCGGGTTCAAGATCGTGGCCACCGGGCTACGGGAATGCCTCACCGGTGAGACCGAGGAAGGCAAGGAGCCGATGACCGAAGCCGAACTCGAGAAGCTCTTCCTCGCTCTCGCCTGAGCCTCGCGCACCCCGACCTCCGTTCGCCGTCGACGAAAGGTGACCATGACCGACGCGACCCGTCGGCGCGGCTGAACGATCGAAAGGATCGCGCCGCTGCTCGCCGGAACGGTGGTGCTCGCGGGAATCGGACTGGCACTGGTCTTTCCGTCGCAGTGGCTGCTGCTCACCGGGTTCGCAGGCCGCGAACCCGCTGCTCCACCGCGCACCCGCAAAGCCCTGGCCGACCAAGGCTTCGGGGTCCTCACCGAGATCGACATGAAGGCCACCCTGAAAGCGAAACTCGGTGAAGACATGGAGGACTATTTGATCCTCGGTGCCTGCAATCCGCCGCTCGCGCACCGCGCGGTCACCGTGGACCGCCAGATCGGACTGCTCCTGCCATGCAACGTCGTCGTCCGCGCCGACCCCGCCGATCCGGGCACGGTGCTGATCGACGCGATGAACCCGCAGGTGATGGTGCAGGTCGCCGACCAACCCGGACTCGGAGCGGTCGCCGACGACGCCACCACCGCGTTGCAGGCCGCCATCGACTCCTTGGGCGCGGGGGCATCGACGGGCTGACACCGCACCTGCCCATTCCCGTTGACGGAAAGGAGGATCGGTGACTCTGGCCGTCGCGCTCGCCCTCGGGGCGATCATCGGCGTCCTGCTCGGACTCCTCGGCGGCGGCGGGTCGATCCTGGCCGTCCCCGCCTTGGTCTTCGGCCTCGGCCTCGACCTCGAACAGGCCATTCCGATCTCCCTGCTCGTGATCGGTGTCGCCTCCCTCGCCGGAGCCGTCCCGAAAATTCGCGAGCACCAAGTGAATTGGCGCATGGCCGGGGTATTCGCCGCCTGCGGCATTCCCGCCACCTTCGCCGGCAGCGCGATCGGGCGCCTGCTGCCGCAATCGGTGGTCCTGATCGGTTTCGCCGCCGTGATGGTCGTCGCCGGGATCCGGATGCTGATGGACCGAAGCGACACCGGCACGGCCTGCGAGGTCGGGGACTCGGGGATCGACTGGCGCCGCTGCGCCCCCCGATCGATCCCCGCCGGGATCGCGGTGGGCTTCCTGACCGGCCTCTTCGGTGTCGGCGGCGGATTCTTGATCATCCCCGCCCTGGTGCTGATGCTCGGTCTGGACATGTCGGTCGCGGTCGGCACCTCGCTGGTCATCATCGTCGCGAACTCGGCGGCCGGTCTGGTCTCGCACCTGAGCGGCGCGAGCATCGACTGGGCGATCACCTTCGCGTTCGCGGGCACCGCGATCGCAGGGTCCCTGATCGCCGGTCATTTCGGCACCAAGGTCGACACCGACCGGCTGCAGCGGTGGTTCGCCTATCTCGTCTTCGCCGTCGCCGCCTACGTGCTGATCGACACGATCTTGCTGCGCTGATGCCGCGGGCGGCTTGCATCACACCGTTTCACCTATGCCCTCCCGGGCATGCGAACACCAGAGAACATGTGAGGAAGGTACGAGTCATGGATGTATCGATCATCGAGACCTCCAGTCTGGGCGACCGCAGTTACCTGATCAGCGACGGCGCCGTCGGCGTCGTCGTCGACCCGCAACGCGACATCGACCGGGTCTTAACTCTCGCCCACGACCGCGGCGTGCGGATCACCCACGTCCTCGAGACCCACATCCACAACGACCGGCAACTGTCGTCACGGTGCGGTCATCAAGGTCAAGGCCAGTCGCGGGCAGAGTCTGACTGCGGCGGCGGCCTCTGCTGCGCAGCCGGCCGGGATGTGAGGTTCGTGGGTGTGATCGAGGGGCACGGGGTAGCCCCAATCGTCTCGCCCGAGGATTCCGGGGAGCAGTTCGGTGCAGAGTCCCCGACCATCGCACTGGGTCCAGTTGATGTGCAGGCGCATGTGTGGGGCGGTGCGGGTGGTCATACGCGGGACTCCTTTCGGGAGTCGTGGCCAGTGGCGGTTGTCAGCAGGGCCTCACACTGTCCGTCATTGTGAAGGAGGATGTCGGAGGCGAAGACGTCGAGTGCGCTGCGGACGAAACGGGCGGTGCCGTCTGGGTGCCGGCACGAACCACGCCCATCGACGAGATCAGCTATTCGGCGAATCTCGGTGGCGGCGCCCGTGGCGGTGGCGGTGCCGTAGGCGAGCTCGGTCAGCAACTGAGCCAGCCGGGGCAGGCCATTGATGCACGGCCCGCATTGGCCGGCACTCTGCTCGGCGAGGTAGGTGACGATGTCGGCCGATCGGGCCAGGCCGCAGTCACCGATCGCGAGCGCATGGACGATCCCGGCACCGGGACTCGCCCCCGCGCGTGCCATTGATGGGCGGCAGAGATGGAAGTCACCGAGCGAGGCCGGGGTGAGCCAGGTGCCGTGATAGCCCCCGACGAGCACGGACCGCAGGGTCCGCAGGTCGGTGCCTCCGTCGTGACTGATCAGCTCCGCTATCGAGACATTGGTAGGTACCTCGACGACACCGCCGGCGCGGACGGCGCCCGAGAGGGTGACCAGCATCGTCCCGGGCTCGGACGGATCGCCGACCGACCGGAACCAGCGAGGTCCGTATCGCGCAATCAAGCCGATATGAGCCAGTGTCTCCACGTTCTGCACCAGCGTCGGTCGCCCTCGAACGCCGGAGACCGCGGTGCTGGCGAGCTGATCGCGGGGCAGCGCCGGACCGCCCTCGACACGGCTGACGACCGCCGATTTCTCGCCGGCGACGAACGTATCGGGTGCCTCGATCACATTCACGTGGGGTCGGTGCCAGCGGGCGTCGTGCCGCTCGTCGAGCGCGGCACGAACAGTGGCCAGAGCGCGGGTCGGGACGTATAGGTACAGTTCACGAGCCCCGATCGCCTCGCCGGCCAGGATCAGCCCGTCGAGAACGAGATGGGGGGCGTGTGCGAGCAGGGTTGCGTCCTTGCGGCTCTCAGGTTCACCTTCGGCCCCGTTGCCGATCGCGATCGCGCCGCGTCCGGTCGCCGTGGAGATCTTGCGACCCGTCGGGAACCCGGCGCCGCCACGTCCGACGAGCCCGGCTTCGTCGAGCAGTGCCGCCAGCGCACCCGGCCGCCGGAACTCGGGCAAGGAGCCGAATCGTCCATGGTGCTCGGCGAAGGAAGGCCCGCCGGCGGCGAAGAGCCGACCCTGTTGTGGCCCGGACTCCTCCGGGAAGGCATCGACGGTCATGGCCACTCCTTGATCCGTGCGGTGGCGTATTCGACGAAATCCGCGCGAAGTCTCCAGGTGACGCTCGCGACCACGGTGGAAACACAGACCGTCACGACGACGAGAAACCACACGTGCGACGGGTCGGTTCCATTTCCGAGTGCGTGTGCGAGCGCGATCGGCCACAGAGCGTACGTACCCCAGTGCACTGCCCGGAAAAGTCGCACGCCGATGCGGTGCCGCAGCACGCTTGTCACGACGACGACGAGCAGAACGTCGAAGGCCAGCGTTCCCAGACCGAGCCAGAACGGTTTGTAGGCACCGAGAAACGGTACGAAATTATCGACCAACCGGAGCTGCGCGTACGGATCTGCGAGCAGAGACAGCACGTGAAGTACGACCAGGATTGTTCCGGACAGGGCGGCTGCGCGGTGCACGTCAGCGACCGCAAACCGCGGCAATGACAGCATCGGGCGGCCGGAGCGGGTCGCGATTCCGAGCGCCACCGAAACGGTGAGAAAAACCAATGCTGTGATACCTGTGCCTCGACCCAAGGCCCACATGGCTTGATCCATTACCCCTCCCGACATTCGTCTCGATACGACGACGGCCATGCCCCGACGGTGCGCACCGCGCGATCCCATGTCACGAATCTGGCAGGCAACCCGAGGGTGCGCACCCAGTTCAGGGCGCGGTGCCCGCGAACGATGGCTGCGGTGGCGACGGTGTTCGCATCGACACAGGTGTAGGCCGCGACGGTGACGGTGCGCCAGACCGGGTCCACCGACCTTCCGGTGCGCGGATCGAGGATGTGGTGCACTATTTCTCCCCCGGTGCGCCAGCGGCGGCGGGTGGTGCTCGACGTTGCCAGCGCAGCACCAGATGGCAACGCGATTCGACTCGCGGGGTCGTCCGCGGTGTCGTGGACAAGCACCTGCCAGCCTCCGGCGGGCGCATTGCCAGCGGTGGCGATGTCGCCTCCGAGGTTGACGAGAACGCCGCTGCCGGTCATTGCGGCAACCTGGCGGGCGCACCGGTCGGCGGCAAAGGCCTTGGCAGTGGCTCCGAGATCGAGCAGTACACCGTCGGGGACGGTAACCGTGCGGTCGCTCAGTTCGATCATCGACCACGACGCGGGCGTCGTGATCGTCGCCGATGGTGCCGGCTCGTCACTCAGGACGGCGAAGTCCCGGTTGTAGCCGAGAGCGACCACCGCGGCACCGACCGTCGGGTCGACATCGCCGTCGGTCCGCCACGCAGCCGTCAGCGCCGTCAGGATCAACTCGGCGAGCAAGGGACTCACGTCGGTGGGCACGCCGCCCGACTTGCCGAGCACGCTGACCTCCGAATCGGGTCGAAATCGCGAACACGCCGCCTCGACGAGATCGAGTTCGGCATCGATCTCGTCGCGCGCGAGAGAAAGAGCGGCGGGATCGGTGAGCACGATCTGCATGGTCATGCCCCACCGTGACCATCGCGACGCCACTAACTCACCGGTGGGTCCACGGCCGGTTGTCACTGTCATGACCCGTGCGAACTGGTGTGGTGCACACCGGAACCCGGGGACAGCGACGGTGCCGAACCGAATCCGGGCGTCGTGGCAGTCCCGGTACTCGATGAGGTCGGCACCTGGCCGGGCGCTGTGGGCCCCGCCGTGGTCGCTCCGGGATCCGATGCATCGACCGCGGTCAGCTGAGGATGCGTCGAGGTATCGGCATATGCCAGAGCGGATGCGCCGACGACGCCGACGACGCCGGCCCCGAGCAGCGCCCAAGTCGCCGCGACGACCCGCGCGAAACCGTCCCTCGGTTGTTCCATGCCAGTCCTTCGGTCACATGAACGTCGACGCCGGTTCCCGGTATGCAAGTGCCGCGTCGACAGCTGTCGATACCAATGCTGACCGACGTTTCTGGGAGCATTCGAAGAAATGACCTGGCAGGCTCGACTCATGGCCGACCGCACCGCTGCCCCGAGGCTGCTTCTCGTCGAGGACGATCGTGCGCTCTCATCGATGCTCGTCGACCTGTTCACCGACGAGGGGTACGAGGTCGATGTCGCACACGACGGGCAACAAGGTCTGCACCTCAGCCTGATCGGCCACTACGATGCGATGATCGTCGACCGCGGTCTGCCGGTGATGGACGGCGCCGAACTGGTGGCCGTTCTCCGGTCCCGTGGTGTCGTGACCCCGGTGCTGATCCTCACTGCTCGAGGCGCGGTGACAGACCGGGTCGAGGGCCTCGACGCCGGCGCGCAAGACTATTTGATCAAACCGTTCGACGTGCCCGAGCTGCTTGCACGGGTACGGTCGCTCCTGCGTCGACAACGCGACACCGCCGCCACCCTCACCGCCGGCGCGTGGCGGCTGGACCGGCTGACCCGCACCGTGAGCGATACGACCGGAGAGCGAGCTGACGTCGAGTTGTCCGAACGAGAGTGTGCGCTACTCGCCGTCCTGATGAGCTCACCGCGACAAGTGTTCACCCGAGCCCAACTACTCGAGTCGGTTTTCGATCGCGCCGACACACAAGGCGCCGTCGACACCTATGTGCATTACTTGCGACGCAAGCTCGGACGCGACGTGGTGCGCACCGTCCACGGAACCGGCTATCGGTTCGGTGATCGATGACACCCGCACGTACCACACCTCGCGCCAAACGTAGGCGTGGGCACTCGGCGACATCCAGTGACGTCGCAGTCGTTCGGCGTGCGGGCCAGATAGCGGCGGTGCAGGCCTCGGTCGCGTTGGCCGCGGTACTGTTGGTGGTCGGGGCGGTGGTCTTGTTCGTCGATGTGCGCGTACAGAATCAGCAGATCACACGGCAACTGGTATCGGTCGCCGCCACTGCCGATGACGTCAACGACCCGCCACCGGGAATGACTTTGGCGCTGCGCGACCTATCCGGCAACGTGTCCGTGGGAGCTCACGCCACCGTGACCCTCGGGTTGCTCGCGGGCCCACCAGGTTTCTCCGATGTCGATGTCGACCATCGGCACTATAGGGCACTCGTCGCGGACAACACCCACGGCCGGGTCGTCGCACTGATCGACCTCGAGCCATTTGAGACAGGTCGCAACCGACTGCTGCTCTCCCTCGGGGTGGCCGAACTCGCTGGTATCGCGGCATCGGTCGGTGTGGTGATTCTCTTGACGCGCCGTTCCATCCGACCGTTGACGCAGGCGTTGGACCTGCAGCGACGTTTCGTCGCTGACGCCTCGCACGAGTTGCGGGCGCCCTTGACAGTCCTACAGACGCGTGCGCAGCTACTGGACCGCCGTCTCGATCGACTCCCCCCAGAGGAAATCAAGAAGCAACTCGGCGGATTGGTCGAGGACACCCGGGCACTCGGCGACGTCGTGGAAGACCTACTGGCTTCGGCGTCATTGACCACCGGATCCGCGCCGAAGGAGAAGGTCGATCTCGCCGCCGTGGCCGACAGAGTCCGCGACAGTATGTCTGTGCACGCGAAGTCTCTAGGAGTCACCCTCGAGTTCGAGCGCTTACCTTCCGACGCCGTCACCGAGGCCTTCACCGTCCTCGGCTCCAAAACTGCGCTCCGCCGGGCGGTGACATCCCTTGTCGACAACGCATTGACCCATCAGCGTTCGGGCGGAACAGTCCTAGTTCGGGTGCGGCGAGACGCCGAGCAGGTTGTCGTCGATGTTCGCGACACCGGTGCTGGACTCGACCCCTCGATCACGGGCACGCTGTTCAGTCGTTTCTCACACGGCGACAATCAACCTGGCAGTGGGCGCCGCTACGGAATCGGGCTTGCCCTCGTCCGCGAGATTGCACACGCCCACGGTGGAGAGATCACCGCCGCCGCAAACCCCGACCAGGGCGCGACCTTCACCCTCACGATTCCTGCCGCACCAACCGACCACTAGCTCGAGTTTCCCCCATGAATCACTCCGCCACTTCCTCTGAGCGGCACAGATATGCGTTTCCTCGCACTGGAATTCACACCGAAGTCTCCCGCGGTGTGATGGGCCTGCACCCAACGGGAGTCGCGGTGCCGGCCACTCCACCTCTCGCCCCGGGTGACTACCGACACGCGGCCTCGTAGCGGTTGCCGCGATGGGCGGCGAATAATATTCAGCGCAATCACATTGCGTAACCCGACGCTTACGATTCTCAGCACAATATCAGGCACTCCGCTTCGACAGAGACCGCCGATCGAACCGCCGCGCAATCGGACAAATTTCCTCAGCTAGCTTTCAACAAGTCCAGCGTACTGTGGGAAATCCTGACTGATCAGCGTTCTACCCCTGATCGGTGGCTTCGCGGCATCTACAAATGCCGTTGCAGTGCAGTGTGTAAGAACTGGATATCGATGGACCCGAAACGAAACAGGATTGCTCGTGCGCACCAAATTCACGGAAATTCGATTGACCATGGTGACCCCTCCGTCCGTCTCGGCACGAATCGCTCCGCGTGTTCGTCCAAAAGCGCTAATGTCGCCGATCGCGACGACATTGCGTGACGCGCCGATGGCGTTTTTGCGATTCAATTACCGATTGATGCGTATCCCCTTGCAATTGGTGGAAGATGTCGCGTCCACAGAACTCGATGAGCAGGCACCGACTCGCCTCGCCTACGAACAACTGTTGATTCAGTACGATCGAGTAGCAGGCCACCTCCTCAACGACGAGGACGCCCAGGACCGTGCGGCAGAACTGCACCGGCATACCGTGGCCGTCCGAGCCGCGATCGCCCGCGACCATCAGCGAGTCGACACTGAGAGCGCAGCGCTCTTGGATCTGCAGCGTGCACGGTTTCATCAGCGCCGCACAGGCACCGACCCAGCGTAAACCTCTCCACCACCGTGCCGGGATATGGAGCCCGCGTTCGTGTTCGGACCGGGAAACTGGGGCACACGTGATGTTCTCGGTTTCTTGGCCACCCGGATCACGATCTACCGCCGAGCAATATGCGCCATATGCCGCGGCGACGCCGAGGTTGCGGAGCAGGTACGCCGGACCGTCGTCCACGAGGTCGGACACCACTTCGGCATCGACGACACCCGACTCCACGAACTCGGATGGTGAGCCAACCAACTCGCCCCCCGATACGGCGGCCTAACCCCTCACAGGTGACACGGCGAGAATCGACAGCGAGGGCCCGACGGGTTCCTCACGGCGACGTGATCATTGATACCGGCCACCGCATCGGCCCCGCGGCGCAGATCCAGATTATCCTCCAGGTCGGCGATCGTCGCGATAAGAGCAATGCAGCCGCCGTTGGCCGATCTTCCGACGATGGGAAATTGCTCGAGTTCCGCAAGGGACTACGTCGCGGATTGCGCTCCCACTATGTATCCGAGTCGATGGATACGCCACGTTCGGTTGACCGCAGACACTGGCACAGTCACACCCCCACCCACCTCGACGCGCTGCGTCGACCTGGGAAAATGCCGAGGTCTAAGGGTGTCGACGCTCACGCCGCGGCCGCGGTTGTCCAGCGCATGCCCTGGAGTTTGTATAGTCTCATCGGCGCTCGGAACGACCTCTGGAGCGGAGTCTAAATAGTGACGAGGGGGCTCTGGTGCTGGTGCGACTTCCTGGGGTATACCCCGCGCAGCATGATTCATGGGCGTTGGTCGAAGCTCTGAAACAGGAGGCTCTCGGGCCCGATTCTCGAGTGCTCGATCTGTGCGCCGGTACCGGCATTGTGAGTGTGCGGGCAGCGGAAGCGGGTGCCGGGCAGGTGACGGCGGTTGACCTGTCGCGGCGCGCGCGGGCGACTACGTGGATGAACACCCGACTGCACGGTCGTTCGGTGCGAGTGGTGCGCGGTGACCTCACCGAGCCTGTCCGCGGCGAGCGTTTCAATCTGGTGGTGTCCAATCCCCCCTACGTACCCGCCGAGAATGACCGGGTGCCGGTCAGCGGGATCGCACGATGCTGGGATGCGGGCAAGGACGGTCGCGCGTTGCTCGACCGGATCTGTCTGCAGGTCCCGGACGTTCTCGCGGCCGACGGGGTGCTGCTGCTCGTGCAGTCCTCATTCAGTGGGATCGAGAAGTCCCAGACGATGCTCGAAGAACAGGGTCTGCGCGTCAATATTGTGTCGCGGATCGATATCCCTTTCGGGCCGGTGCTCGCGGCCCGAAGGGACATGCTCGTCCAGCGTGGGGTGATCGATGTGGGGCAGCACTGCGAGGAGCTTGTCGTGCTGCGGGCAGTCAAGTGAGGGGTGGTGCGGGTGCCGTCGCCCCGACTCTGACGCCCCACTCGTCGCGTCGAGTCGAAGACTCGACATCCTCGCCGGCACCGCCCTCTGTGGTTCGACACAGACCAGATGCGACGAGATCCGCGAGGCGAATGTGATCACCGGTAACGACCTGCCCGGGCCGGGGGCGCGCGTGATCCCTCTGACGGCGGCGCAGCGCTCCATATGGTTCGCCCAGCAACTCACCCCCGACGTCCCGTACGTGATCGCCCAGTATGTGGAGCTTCGCGGACCGGTCGACCTCGACCTGCTGGCCGAGGCCAGCGAGCAGGCACGCCGCGAACTGGGCGGAGGATTCATCAAGCTCGTCGACGTCGACGGGCACCCGCACCAGGTCCTGGGCATGACGTCGGCGAAGCCGGTGCCCGTGGTCGACTTCCGTGGCGACTCCGTCGAGGCGGCCCAGGCGTGGATGCGGAACGAGAGCTGCGCGCCGATAGAGATGTACGGCGAGTCGTTGATCGTCTCGCACATCCTGCAACTGGCCGACGAGCACTTCTACTGGTATTCACGCGCCCACCACATCGCGTTGGACGGGTATGCGGCGATGATGTCGATGCGCCGGGCAGCAGAACTGTATGTCGCCGCAATCGACGGCGTCGAAGCCCCGCAGCGCCAGATGATCGACCCGGAACAGATAGTGCAGGAGGACGCGGAATATCGCTCCTCCCCGCGTTTCGGTCGGGATCGTGACTACTGGCACCGTCAGGTGCTCGAGCTTCCCCCCGTGGTCAGCCTCAGTCCGCACACAGCGCCACCCGGCGCAACGGTTCGGGTGGCCAGTGATTCCCTTCCACTGGGTGGCCCTTCGACCCGGAGGCTCGCGCGCAGGAGCGGCCAAAATCCGACGGCGCTGATCGTGGCCGCATTCGCGGCTTACCTCGCCCGGATGACCGGTGTCGACGATGTCGTCCTGTCACTGCCGGTGTCTGCGAGAACATCGGCCCGGCTCAGGGCCGCGGGTGGTTCGGTATCGAACGTTCTTCCGCTGACGCTGAAGGGAATTGGCTCCGCCACGATCACGGAGGCGATCGGGGTGGCCCGAGCTGCGCTGACGACTGCACTGCGCCATCAACGGTATCGCCGCGAGGACATCGGACGTGAGATGGACTCGGCAGGAAAAGGGTTCGCCCATTTCGGCCCAGTCCTCAATCTCATGCTCTTCAAGCAGGAGATCACCCTCGGCGCGGTGACCGGCCGGGTGCGGGTGTTGACCACCGGGCCCACCGCGGACCTGTCGGTCAACATTTACCCCGGAGTCGCCGATTCGCTCCCCCGTGTCGATTTCGAAGGCAATCCGACACTGTACGACGAAGCGGAACTGCGCAGCCATCACCTCCGATTTACTACCTTCCTGAGATCGTTCACCGCGGCGATCGACACGGACCTCCCGGTCGCCGATCTCGACCTCTTCGCCACGGGTGAACGCGAACAGTTCACGCCGGCCATTGGTCTCGCGGACAGCGATCCGATCACGCTCGATCGACTTCTCACGGCCACGGTCGAATCCCACCCGGAGGCCATCGCAATCCGCGACCGCGGACGGGCGGTGTCCTATGCCGAACTCGACTGCCGCGCAATCCAGGTCGCTCGGACCCTGATCGGGCACGGACTCGGACCAGAAGACCTGGTTGCGGTTGCGGTGCCGCGGTCGTACGAGTCGGTCCTGGCACTGTGGTCGGTCGCGAAGACCGGCGCCGGGTATGTGCCCATCGATCCCACTCATCCGGTCGACCGGATCGAGTACACGCTCGGCGACTGCGGTGCGGCGGTCGGGCTCACCGTGTCCACCGAGCTCGAGCGTCTGCCCGATAAACTCCGGTGGCTGACCCTCGACGACGGCCACCTCACCGGCGGTGATGCTGGTCCCGGCTGCGCGACGGTAGCGGACCAGCATCGCGTTCGTTCGCTGCTCGTCGAACACCCCGCTTACGTGATCTACACCTCCGGGTCCACCGGACGTCCCAAGGGTGTGGTTGTCACCCACCAGGGTCTGGCAAACCTCGTTCAGGAGATCCGCGACAACTACTCGGTGTCCGCACGCTCACGCGTGCTGCATTTCGCCTCACCCAGCTTCGACACCGCGCTGGTCGAGGTTCTCGCCGCGTGCATCGCCGGTGCCACGCTGGTCGTAACGCCCCCCGAGGTATATGGAGGACAGGAGCTGGCGTCGCTCGTACGCGACGAACACATCACCCACCTCCTATCGACACCCTCAGCATTGGCATCCGTGGACCCGACGGGGCTCGACGACGTGGAGCTCGCGCTGGTCGGCGGCGAAGTGTGCCCCCCGGAGCTGGTGCGGCGCTGGGCCGGCGGGCGGGCAATGCGCAACGCATATGGGCCCACCGAAGCGACCTGCAGCGTCACCCTGACCGCCCCGATCGCACCAGAGCAGAGAGTGACTATCGGATCCCTCATGCGCGGGGTGAGCGCCGTGGTACTCGACCACCGACTACATCCGCTGCCACCGGGCGCGGCCGGCGAACTCTATCTCGCCTCCGCAGGAGTTGCCCGCGGCTACCACCAGCAGCCAGCGCTGACCGGATCACGGTTCATCGCAAATCCGTTCGGCAAACCCGGATCCCGCCTGTTCCGCACCGGCGACCGGGTTCGCTGGACCGGCGAGCACACCCTCGAATTCTTGGGCCGCACCGACGGACAGGTCAAGATCCGCGGGTTTCGCATCGAGCTCGGCGAGATCAACGCCGCATTGCACCGACACGACGACGTCACCTTCGCCACCACCGTGGTGCATCAGAACCCGGCCGGTGATCCCGTCCTCGTGTCCTACATCATGCTCCGCCCCGAGGCGGCAACCACACCCGGAACTCTGAAAACGGAAGTGGCCCGGTTCCTTCCGGACTACATGGTTCCGGCATCGATCATGTTCCTGGACACGGTTCCGCTGACACCGACCAAGAAGCTCGACCGCAGCGCCCTTCCCGCGCCCGAGTTCGGCTCCGCCCCGGCATCGCGCCGCGACCCTACGACGGCAGCCGAACGCAGCGTCGCCAACGTGTTCACCCGGATACTCGGAGTGCATCCGGTGGGTACGGACGATTCGTTCTTCGACCTCGGCGGAGACTCTCTGTCGGCCACCCGGGTGGTCGCGGCGATCAACGCCGAACAGGGCACCACGCTCGGGGTGCGCGAACTCTTCGATACGCCCACGGTGGCCGCCCTCGCGCAGGTCGTCACCGAAGCCTGTGCTCACCGGGCTGACGACGACAGTGCACCCCGCCCGCAGGTGCGTGCCGTGACGGTGCCCGATCGCGTGCCGTTGTCGCCGTCGCAACAGTTCATCGACCGCACGATCACCACACCCGCGTTGTTCAACATTCCGTTCACCGTCAGGGTGGTCGGCGAACTCGACACCGACGCCCTGCGGCTGGCTACCGCGGACGTCCTCGAGCGGCACCGATCGCTACGAACGGTGTTCCCCGACTCCCCCACCGGACCGCACCAATGTGTCCTCGACGTCGCTGACGCCCTCCCCGATCTCGCCCCCGTGAAGATCCCGGCCCGAGACGCCGACGAACCGATAGCGCGTCTCCTCGAGACCGGGTTCGATGTGCGCGAGCAACCGCCGCTGCGCGCCGGGCTGTTCGCGCTGACGACTCGCGAGCACATCCTGGCGTGCGTCATCCACCACATCGCGGCGGACGGCTGGTCGTTGGCGTTGCTGGCCCGCGATCTCGTCGCCGCGTACACCGCCCGCGCCGCGGGCGCGGCGCCGGAGTGGGCGCCCGCCGAGGTGCAGTACGCGCAGTACAGTGTGTGGCGACGCGAACTCCTCGGCGCCGAGACCGACACCAAGAGCCTCGCATCCCAGCAAATCGCGTACTGGAAAACGGAATTGGCGGGACTTCCCGGCGAACTTTCACTGCCGGCCGACCGCCCGCGACCACGAGAATGGTCATATGGTGCGGGCCGTGAGAGCTTTCAGATCGATCAGCGCACCCATCGCACCCTGTTGACCCTCACCCACCAGCAGCACGCCTCTCTGTTTACCGCGCTGCGTTCGGCCGTGGCCATGCTGCTCGCGCGGTTGAGCGAGGACCGCGACATCGCCATCGGCACCCCGGTCGCGGGCCGCGGGGATCCCGCGCTCGACGACGTGGTCGGCATGTTCGTCAACACGATTGTCCTGCGTACCCACATCGACCCGGGCATGGGCTTTGCCGAGATCGTCGATCAGTCCCGCGACGTGGAACTGCGTGCCCTCGCCCAGTCCGAGGTGCAATTCGAGCGGCTGGTCGAGGTGCTTGATCCACCCCGCTCAGCATCGCTGCATCCGTTCTTCCAGGTCGCACTGTCGCTGAACAACTTCATTCCCGCCACGTTGAATGCCGACGTGTTGCGCTTCGAGATCACCCCTCGGCCCCTCGACATCGCCAAATGCGACCTGCACTTCCATTTCACCGAACGCCACGACACAGCGGGGCAGCCCGCCGGCATCGACGCCGAACTCGTGTACTCGACGGACCTGTTCGACGCCTCCACCGTCCGGTCGTTCATCGACGGCCTGCAGGTCGTCCTCGCAGAGATCGCGCCATCAACCCTGCACCGCCCGGGTCTGCCGGCCAACCGGTAGTTTCCTCCGGCCTCAGCGCTTTCTCAGCGCGACCCGCGATACTGGCGTCATGTCTACTGTCAGCGGCTTGCCCGCCCACGTGCTGCTCGTCCACTTCATCGTGGTCCTGGCTCCCCTGACAGCGATCCTGGTCATCGTGTGCGGTCTGTGGCCCGCCGTCCGACGTCGACTCGTCTGGCCCACCCTCGTCCTCGCCGTCGTGACCACCGTCTTGACCCCGCTGACCACCGACGCCGGCGAATGGCTCGAGAAGCACGTCGCCAGGTCGGCCACCGTGCACACCCACACCGAACTGGGCGACACGATGATCTATTTCTCCGCCGCCCTTCTCGTGGTCGCACTGGCCGTCACCGCGGTCCATCTCCGCGAACGAAAGACGGACCCGTCACGGGCGCTCACACTGGTCGTCGCCGCCCTCGCGCTCGTCGTGGCAACAGCGACCATCGTTCAGGTCTACCGAATCGGCGAATCGGGTTCGCGCGCCGCCTGGAGCGACGTCATCACCACCACCGGCTCCGCCCCGTAAACGCCAGCCGAATAGCAACGGGTGCTAAAGGAAGAGGCAGCCTGATGAGGGTGCTGATCGTCGAGGACGAAGTTCCGCTGGCGAATATGGTTCGCCGCGGCCTCGAACTAGACGGATTCGTAGTGGTCACCGCCACCACCGGAGAGGACGGTCTCTGGCACGCCACCGAGGACAAATTCGATGTGATCGTTCTCGACATCATGCTGCCGGGAATCAACGGATATGAAATTGTCCGCGAACTTCGCGCCAGGCAGATCTGGACCCCGATCTTAATGCTGACCGCCAAGGACGGCGAGTACGACCAGGCCGACGCGTTCGATCTCGGTGCCGATGATTACCTGGTCAAACCGTTCTCTTTCGTGGTGCTTGTCGCCCGCCTGCGCGCGTTGGCGCGCCGCGGCGCACCAGCGCGCCCGGTGTTGCTGATCGCGGGTGATCTGAGCCTTGACCCGGCGCGGCACCGGGTCAGGCGTGGTAACGAAGAGTTGGCACTGACTCCACGCGAATTCGGGGTCCTCGAGTTCCTGTTGCGGCACCCGGACACTGCCCTGACCAAGGGTGAGATTCTGCGCAACGTGTGGGACACGCACTACGACGGCGACGAAAACATCGTCGAGGTGTACGTCGGTTATCTCCGTCGGAAGATCGATACGCCCTTCGGCACGCACACCATCGACACGGTCCGCGGCGTCGGATATAGGCTCACGACAGTTCAGCCGGAGTCACCGGACTCGCCGGAAGGGTGACCACGACCTGCACCCCGCCCTGCACGCTCTCGCCGATCCGTACCGAACCTCGATGGGCGGACACGATTTCCGCGACGATGGCCAAGCCGAGGCCGGAGCCGCCGCGGTCGCGTTCACGGGCGTTCTCGAGTCGCACGAACCGTTCGAAGACCCGGGCCCGATCGGACTGCGGGATGCCCGGCCCGTCGTCTGACACCATGATCTGCGCGGTGGTCCCGCGCCGTGACACCTCCGCGTGAACAGAATGTGCCGCGAACCGGACGGCGTTGTCGATGAGGTTGCGCACTACTCGTTCGAGTTGGGTGACATCGCCGCGGATCCGCACGGGGGTCAACGACGCGGTGACCATCTTCTCGGTCTTGCCGCGAGCGCGGTGGACCTCGGTGTCCAGCACGTCGTCGAGGTCCACGTCGCCGAGTCGGAGGGGCAGACCGCGCTCGTCCGCGCGGGCAAGCAGCAGCAGATCGTCGACCAGCAGGTGCATCCGGGTGACCTCGGGCAGCAAGGTTTCCCGTACGAGTTCGCGGTCGAGTAGTTCTGGGCGGGCATCGGCGAGTTCCAAGGCCATGGTGACGGTGGCCAGTGGGCTGCGCAACTCATGTGATGCGTCGCCCACGAATCTGCGTTGCGCGGTGTGGCCGGCCTCGATGCGGGCGAGCATGTCGTTCATGGTCCGCGCCAGCGCCGCAATCTCGTCCCGGGGTGCGGGCACCGGAATCCGTTCACCGAGTTCGGTACTCGAGATCGTGGCGACCTGGGTGCGGATGTGTTCGACCGACCGCAGGGAGCGCCGTACCAGTTTGTAGGTCACCACTGCGGCAACGAGGGCGATGACCGGACCACCGAAGGCGAGAAGCCCACCAACCGTGGCGAGGGTGACTTCCACCGGTTCCTCACTCGCCGCGACCAGGACGGTGTACTCACCCCCGACGCCGCGGGCGCCCTGCACGGTGATACGCAGATCCGCACCATGCTCGGCCCGCCCGGTCAGCCCCGGAACCGGCGGACCACCGGCAGATGGTCGCACATCGCTCGCCGGGGCGCCGGGGTCGGTGTCCGATGTCCGCACCACCTGCCCGGCGGAGTCGACGACCTGAACGAGCGTGATGCGCTGATTGGTGTCGAATAGCTGACTGTCGAGGTCGGCCGGTTGGTCCGACCGCAGGCTGGTGGTGATGTCCTCGGCTCGAGCGGTCGCGGCGTCGTCGAGTCCCGAGAGCAGGGACCGGTCCAGCACGAACAGCAGCGCCGCCGCCCCGAGCGCCAGGGCGATCGTCACGACCGCACCAGCGACCAGCGCGGATCGGATCGCCAGCCCCCACTGCGACGGCCTGAGCCACTCGGGTACCGATCTCATGGCGCCATCATCCGCCATCCGGTCCTTCCTGGACGCCAACTACAACCACCGCAGCGGCGGACACCAGATGGGTCGGCGCTCCTCTCAGCGTCATCACAGCGGCGCGGGCAGATACTGACGATGTGGGAACGCCGCCACGTCAGGATTGGACACTGATTTTCGAGCGGACCATGCGGACGGCTCTGGTGGGGGGCATGGCCGCGCTCGCCGTCCTCTGGTCCGACCCGGCGATAGCCGACCCGGTGCCGGATGGAACGATCCGCTACGTCGCCATGGGCGATTCCCGCGCCGCGGGTCCCTACCTGGCGCCGATCTCGCTGCACGACGGTTGCTTCCGGTCGGTCGAGGGATATCCGGGGTTTGTGGCCGGGGCGCTGGGCGCCGACTCCTTCACCAACGTGTCCTGTTCGGGAGCGACAACCGAGAATCTCACCACCACGTCCCAGTTCACCGCCACCGGTGCGGTACCACCGCAGATCGATGCCCTGCGACCTGACACCACGCTCGTCACAGTCAGTATCGGCGGCAACGACATCGCGTGGCAGTCCCTGGTGGCACCGTGTTACACCACCGTCCCGGGCACCGACGCGCACTGTCGCACCGACCCGGAGACCATCCGTGGTATGAACTCCGCACTCGCCGCGCTGGAGCCGAAGGTGTCCGCGGCACTGGCCGCCATCGAACAGCGTGCTCCGGCGGCCCAGGTGCTGCTCGTCGGTCACGGCGGTATCTTCGGAGCCCGAAGTTGCTGGCCGAACATCCCCACCAGCGACGCCGACGCAGCCTGGATTTCGGGCTTCTTCGTGAGGATGAATCAGGTTCTCGCCGCCGCGGCCACTGCCACCGGCGCCCGGTTCGTGGACGTTGCGACCGCCGCCATCGGACACGATGCCTGCGCCGGACCCGATCAGCGATGGTTCGAAGGCCTGCTCCCGCAGTCTTTCGCCGAGTCGTTGCACCCCACCACCGCCGGAATGCGGGCGATCGCCGCCCGCGTCCTCACCGCTTGGGGTGCATCCCCCGAGTAGGCAGGCCATTGAGCAGTGGCTTGTGTTGTCACCTTCCATCTCGTGTTGCCGCCTCCCGCTCTCCCGGCGCTCTCCGGTCCGGCTGGGGCACCGAGATCGACCGCCGATCGAGGCGGGTTCTCGGGGGCGGATTCTCATTCCGGCCGGGGTTCTCTGGTGTTTCCCCGTTGAGGGTGAAGTGAAAGACATCGCGGAACCCCTCACACTCGGATGGGCGCTCGGGCGGTCAGGAACGTTGGTGTACCGGTTCCCGCTCGGCTGCGGTCTGCTGGTGACGCAGGTGGGTGTAGACGATCGGGGCCAGCAGGATCGCAGCCAGGACAGCCGACGACCCGACGGTGTCGAGCTCGAGACCACCCTTGTCGTGCGGCTTGCTGAACAGGTCCCCCACAGTGGCCCCTAGCGGGCGGGTGAGTACGAACGCAGCCCAGCACAACACGGTGCCCGAGATCCGGGTGAAGTAGTGCGCCACCAGGATCAGGGCCATCAGCACACCGATCAGTGCGGCCCCGCCGGTGAAGCCGAGACCGGAACTGTCGGCGAGAAAATCCCCGAGCGAGGTACCGAGGGTGTTGGAGAACAAGATCGCGATCGAGCAGCTCACCGCGGAAGGTGGTGATCTGTTCGACGTCGAATGTTTCTCCGCACCGGCTCCAGATCATGAACACACAGGCCAAGCAGGTGATCAGCAGCAGGGCGCCCTTGGCGTAGCCGAGGGCGGCGGACCGGTTGAGGAAGTCGGACATGGTGGTGCCCGCGGTGCTGGTGGAGACGATCACGGTCCAGTAGAGCGCGGGATGGAATTTCTTCGCCTTCATCTGCGTGATCAGGTTGACGAGAAACAGGGCGATGAACAGCACCGAGGAGACGGCGTACCCGACGTCGAGGGTTTGGGCGAGCAGGTCGCCGCCGTCTCGCCCAGGGTGGTGGCGGCAATCTTCATGATCCAGAAGACCACAGTCACCTGGGGCAGCTTCTTCATTGGTATCCAATCCGTGCAGAGCGCACCCGCAGACACTTGCCTCCGGGCAGGCCGAGGACGAGGTCGGTGGGGAACGAGGTGGTCGGGAATGTCGTTGTGGCCGTCGAGGTTCACCGGGTGAACGGTGCGCCGGGACGGGCGCACTGGCCCGGATCGCCGGTGGACGTCGGGATGCTGTCCGGTTGAAGGACCGCACCCTGTCCTCGACACCGGGCCCGCAGCCCGTTGATCACCAGCGGCAGAATCGACACCAGCACGACGGCGATCAGAATCATCTCGATGTGACCGCGGACGAACGCGATTCCGCCGAGCAGTTAGCCCAGCACCGGCACCCCGACTCCCCAGGCAATGCCGCCGATGACGTTGTAAACGGCGAAGGTGCGGTACCGCATCCCGGACGCGCCGGCCATCACCGGTGCGATCGTGCGGGCAACGGGAACGAAGCGGGCCAACAGGATCGTGCGCGGCCCGTAGCGATCGAAGAACCGCCGCGACTGCTCGAGTTGTTTCGGACCGATCCGCTTGGCGCTGGGCCGATGAAACACCGCGTCCCCGGCCCGCCTGCCGATCAGAAACCCGAGTTGGTCACCGACGATCGCCGCGGCCGGGACGGTGAGCAGCAGCAACCACAACGGCGCGAACGGATCCGGCTGGGCGGCGAAGACACCGGCCGTGAACAGCAACGAGTCGCCCGGCAGAAAGAAGCCCACGAGCAGACCGGTTTCGATGACCACGGCACCGAGGACACCGAGCAACCCCAGGGTGCCCAGCAGCGTCGACGCGTCCAGTAACCCAATTCCGAGCGCCACATTCATGCCGCGCGTCCCATCGTCGTCGGGTCGCTGCGACCCGAGTGCGTGTAGTTCTCGTCCGTACTCGCAGCCACCCGGGCGCGGGTCCGGTCCATCCAGATCGTGTAGAGCGCCCCGCCGATTACCGCGGCGAGGCCACCGAGGAGAATCCCGCCGACCACGTCGGCCAGCCAGTGTTCACCGAGGTACAGGCGCGTCACCGACACCACCACGGTCACCCCCGCGGCCGAGATCAGCAACAGGGCACGACGGGTCGGCGGCAGACCGTACCCGAACATGACGGCGGCCATCGTGAACAACACCATCGCCCCGGTCGCATGCCCGGACGGAAACGAATGGTCCGTCTCGAGCAACACCTGGGACACGATCGGGGGGCGAGTGCGCCCGACAACAGATTTCGTCACGGTGGAGGCCAGTGCCGCCGCACCGACGGTCCCGATGAGAATCAGTGCGGGGATCGGTGAGCGGGCCCGCCGAGACAGCACCGCGCCGATCGCGACCGCGGCGATGATGGTGCCCGCCGGTCCGCCGGCGTCGGTCACCGCGATGGCCGGCCCGGTCACCCAGTCCGACCGGTGTCCGGTGAACCAACCCAGAACCGCCGGATCCGCACCGGTCAACCAGCCCCCGGCCCTGACCTGATAGGCCAACGCAACGAACACCGCCGCCAATCCGGTGCTCTGCAGGACGGTCACCGCCGATCCGGCCGGGCGGTGATCTCCCTGCAGGCTCCGCCAGACCGACGCGCTCAGGAACAGCGCCATACCCCCGACCAGTACGGCCACCGCCAGGGTCGTGGCACCGCCCTGATGGATGTCGGCAACCACCTCGTGGGCCCGCCCGAGCAGATTGGAATGAATCGGTGCATCGTGGGCCGTTGCCAATGACACCGGGGGTTGAACTGCTTCTCTCACACCCGCAGTATCAGTGTTCGCCGCTGTGGAGCCGCTGAGAGCGGGACGGCGATCACACCCGGCCAGCCCCGGATGGGGAATTTTCGCACGAGCAAGCGCACGATCCCAGGGACGTTCGTCGGTCGCAACCCGACACCGATGGTGTTGCGGCCGCAGAGAAACCTTCCGTCCCTGCTGGGACGGGCAGGAAGTGTGACTGCGGTCCGTCACCGCCGCGGTCTGCCGCCCGAGGGTGCCGGTACCTCGTTCGCAGCTCTCAGCCAATCCTCAGTGTGAGAGGCTTACCGTCGGAACGGGTTTCCTTGTGGCGGATGCTCTTATGACGGATACGGAGTCACCAATGGTCGATCCAGTCTCCGAACCTGCGCCGGACGAAACGCCCACCCGAAGCGTGCCCGCCACCAGTAGATCCGCGGTCCCGTCGGCCCGGGCGAGACCCGTCAGCAACGCCGGTTGGGCCGTGGCGTCATTGCTGTTCGTCTGGCCGCTGGCGTTCTCGGCCTTCCACCACGCATTCGAGGTCTATCCCCGATGGGCGGAGGGCGATATCGACGGCGCCGAGTACGCCTCCCGCCGGGTGCGCAAGCTCGGGCAACTGTCGCTGTGGATCTTCGGCGGCTTGCTGCTGCTGGCGATCGTCCTCTACGCGATCGCCGTCATTGTTCTGATCGCGCACGGCGGCGAGGGAGGCGACTGGCACCACCGCGTGCGCGACTGACCGCGGGAGAAATGGTCTGCGGTGAGCGATGGACTTTCGTACATTCGTCGAGTCGAGGGAGCGAGGGTGCCCACGCTCCCCCGACGACACCAGAGCAGAACACAGAAGGTCCGTCTGCGCTACCCGCTCTCAGCGTTTCCACAGCACCCGCGCACCAGACTGGAAGGGTGTCCGGCACTCTGCCCCTTGTTCGGGAGATGGTCACCGAGGTCGTGACCGAGACCGCGACGATGGAGATCGCTCTGACGGTCCTCGGAATCGCGCTTGCGGTGTTCGTCGCCGGTATGGTTGTCACCGGGTCCGGGCAGGCGAGCGGGCTGCGCACCGCGGCGTTGGCCCTGGCGTTGGGCATTGTCTGCGTTCACATCCGCGACGGTGGGTGGCTCACCGGTGCCGACCGCTCCATCACCTCCGTGCTGACGGCACACCACAGTGCAGGACTCGATCACGTTGCCACCGTGGGCATCGCGGCGATCGCCCCCGCGGGCGCGATCGCCGCGGCCGCGGTGGCCGAGATCGTGCTGATCCGGCGCCGTTGGCCGGTGCCGGTCGCCTCGATCATGCTGGGTGCAGTGATGGGCGCCGTATTCTCGGCCGCCGCCCTCGACACCGGGAACGCGTTGCCGGCGAACTTCAGCGCGACCGCCACGGTGCTGGGTATGGCGGCGGTGATCGCCGGTATCGGCCGCAGCCGCACCTTCCGGACGCTTCTGGCCGCAGCCGTGGTGATCGCGGTCGTGTCTCTCGCCGGCGCATACCTGTATGTCGGGACGCCCCTGACCGAGGTGGCGGCGGGAGTGCTTGTCGCGGCGATCTGTCTGACCGTGGGGCATACCGTGCTGGCGGCGTTCGCCGCACAGATGCCACATCAGCACTCTCGAAGCGGCTTCTCAGGCTGGGTTCGTGCCGGCTCATGAGGTTCTCCGGTCTCGCGGCGCCGGAGTGGTTGATGTTCGCCGCCGTGGTGGCCGCGCTGTCGATCGGCTACCTGTGGGTACTGCGCCTGCGGCGCAAACACACTCTGCGGTTCACCAATCTGGAACTCTCGAGACCGTCGCACCGACCCGGCCCAGTTGGTCGCGGCACGTACCACCAGCTCTGCTACTGGCGGGACTGCTGCTGCTGACCGTCGCCATGGCCGGACCTCTGGCGCAGACCAGAGTTCCGCGCAACCGTGCCACGGTGATCCTCGCAATCGACGTGTCACTGTCGATGCGCGCAACAGACGTGCCACCCTCGCGGCTGGCCGCAGCCCAGGCCGGCGCAAAAACGTTCGCGGACAACCTCACCCCCGGCATCAACCTCGGACTGGAGGCGTTCGCGGGGACGGCGTCGATGCTGGTCTTACCGATCACCGACCACGCCGCAACCGACAACGCCCTCGACCATCTGCAACTCGCCGAACGGACCGCGACCGGAGAAGCGATCTTCACCGCCCTCCACGCGATCGACACCCTCGCCGGCGTACTCGGCGGAGGCAGCACGCCGCCGCCCGCCTCGCGAAGGAGCACAACGTCCCCATCTCCACCATCTCTTTCGGCACCACTGCCGGCGCGATCGACCTCAACGGAAGCAACATCCCCGTCCCCGTCGACGACGAGTCTCTGCGACGGATCGCGGAGTTGTCCGGCGGTTCGTTCTTCACCGCGACCAGCGCGGACGAGCTTCAGGCCAGCTACCAGAATCTGCAACAGCAGATCGGCTACGAAACCCACCTCGCCGACACCAGCCGACCATGGCTGATCCTCGGATCCATCCTGATCGCGGTGGCGGCCGGCACCGCACTCGTTCTCAACCAACGCCTACCCTGAACACGCGGACCGCTGCGAGCACACGCCCACGGCACCATGGTCGGCGACCGGATACCAGGGCACTCCCGCGTCTAAACGGTCGTCACTCGGGCGCGCGGCGAAGGACGATCCATCCGGATTCAGGAGACCGCCCTCATTCTCCGTACACGGCGGACCGCCTCCACCGGGGACCACGTGCCCCTACGTGAGCGAACCAGCGGATAGCACCCCAGACCGAGAAGTGCCGCGGTGAAGTGCCCGATCGCCGTGAAGTTCAGATCTACGAGAAGCGGGACGGCGAAGAACGCCAGCACCGCTGCGACATAGAGGTAACGCCACGGTGCGCCAATGCGGTAGGTCAGCACCGCGATCACTCCGGCCAGTCCGTAACTGACACCGATATCGAGCGTGTTCACCGCCGACGCGGGGGCGTGGCCATGGCGAATTGCCCAGTACAGCGCCCCCTCGCTGATGTATGTCGCGCCGACGTGCGCGATCACCACCACCCACAACCACCGAAGCGTCCCCAGCCAGCGCTCCGCCGGGACGTGGAAGACGTTGAACGAAATGAAGTAGGTGATCCATCCGCCGCCGGCGAGCCAGAAGGCACTCGAGATCAGTACCCGAACGGGATCCTCGGCAAGATGATGCAAGTTGGTCGATCGATCGCCCAGTACCTGGGCGAGGACATCCGGCGGCAGGTTCCTCATCACCACCGATGTCACCAGCAGTATCGCCAGCCAGATATAGGTCCCGGGTGCCCGCCGAACATACGCCCACGCTGCCCGCGGAAAGGATCGAAGGCGTGAGGAGATGGCGACGTCCATCAACTCAGTGTGCATCGGATCGCCCTCGAGACGCTGAACCGGAGTCATAGCTCTGTGTGCCGGTCACGCGTCAGACGCCTCCGACGCATCGGCCCCACCTCGGGTGTCTTCCCGGTCGATCACCAACTCCGGCATCAGCAGCGCGAACGGGGCGCGATCCCCACCTCGACCAACCCGGTTGGATACCGCCACAGAATCGGCACGGCGACTGCGGATCCGATAATCCACGTGCGATCTGCAGGTGGTCCGTCACGTTTCGGTGAGCCTGGCTGGGGTCGGACAAGGGCGGCGCTTCTCGGACGGTGCAGCTTCTTCACGTCGATACGTTCGCGGCTGCGCGCGTCGCCTCGGACGTGTTGCTCCCGCTACGGTCGAATGAGGCTTATTCAAGAATCAACCGATCAATATCGCCCGATCCGCTCTTGGTCGACCCACTCGCCGCGAAGACATCTATGAACCCCAAAAGAACCTCTCTGACGGTATCTCGGTTCAATGCGGATCGGGCGCAGGGCGGACTGCGACGCCTTCGACCCCGGTCCCATTCTGGCCGCCGCACCGCATGACGACGGTGTAATAGCTCTGCAGGGATGCTGGCGAGCTTCACAGTCTGAGCCCTATTCGGCGCCAGACTGACGACTTTCGAAGCGATCGTCCTTTTCGATTGATCCAGCACGCCGACATCGCACTCTCGCCCGGTGTTGTCGCCCTTGGCGGTCACGGTCACATTGCCCGCTCCGCCGACTGCGCTCATCGTCGCGTCAGCGGCCGCCGCTCCTGCTCCCAGCGCGGCGAGCGAGACGGTC
The DNA here is from genome assembly GCF_016772255.1 of Rhodococcus sp. 21391. Classification (NCBI taxonomy): domain Bacteria; kingdom Bacillati; phylum Actinomycetota; class Actinomycetes; order Mycobacteriales; family Nocardiaceae; genus Rhodococcus; species Rhodococcus sp. 21391. The sequence goes on from NZ_CP063781.1 coordinate 4,988,189, forward strand.
ACCACGATCGTTGCGAGGACGTGCCGTGAACCCCTCGTGCTCGTTGTACTCGCGTTCATGATGGTCAGTCCCTATATTCGGTACGGCCATGACGCCGTCGGACAAGGCACCTCTCGACCGTTGTCGTCCTTGGCATATTCGTGACCGTCACGTGGGCCGGGCCTCAACGACGGATCCGAACTCTCAGGAACTCCACAGGTCGACCGTCAGGGCGGGCCCGTCATGCTCGAGCCGCGTGCGGGCCGGGGCGGTGGATCGGTGGCAACGGGTAGAACGGTGGTAGCGAGATTTCAGGACTTCCGCAGGGGCACACGTTGACCGATCTGTCGTTGCTGTCGGGGCCGGTACCACTCGTGGTCGCCGCCACGGGTGCGGCGGGCGGGGTGTGGTTACTGACCGGGCGGGCGGGGTGGTTTCGGCGCCGGGCGATACCGCTGTGCGCCGCCGCGGCGGGAGCACTGACCGGCTGCCTCTGGTTCTGGGTGGAGCGAGTGTGGCGTCCACTTCCCGACCCGATACCCCTCACCGTCTACCTGTGGACGGTTCTCGCCCTGTGGGCGGTGACGTTGCTGGCTCCCCGCATTCTCATCGCGCCCCGCCGTGTGTGGGCGGCTGCAGTGTCGGCCGTTGCCGTCCTCGCCGTGGTCGTGGCCTGCGCCGTACAGATCAACCTGTTCTTCGCTGCCTATCCCACGGTCGGTGCAGCCATGGGGTTCGAGCATGTGACTCGCATCGACTTCCAGGCGGTTCCCCCGCCGACACCGACACCGATCGTGGGCCGACCCCTCGAATCCGTTTGGGCGGCGCCGGCGGACATGCCACGGTCGGGCAAGGTGACCTCGGTGAGCATCCCCGGGGACCGTTCCGGGTTCCACGCTCGGCGCGCCGAAATCTATCTTCCTCCCGCCTATTTCACCGATCCGCGACCGCAGTTGCCGGTTCTCGTCCTGCTGGCCGGTCAACCCGGCCAACCGAAGGACTGGCTCACCGGAGGTAGGCTGGGCACCATCATGGACAACTTCGCTCACCACCACGGCGGGCTCGGACCTGTCGTGGTGGTCGCCGACGCGACCGGGTCGACCTGGGGTAACCCGCTTTGCGTCGATTCGCCACTCGGCCATGCCGCAACCTACCTCGCCGAGGACGTGCCCGCCTGGACCAAGGCTCATCTTCAGGTCGACTCCGATCCCGCTGCGTGGGCGATTGGCGGCTTGTCCTTGGGCGGAACCTGCGCGCTGCAGATGGCCACCAATTACCCCCAGACGTATCCGACGTTCCTGGACCTCTCCGGGGACCCGGTGCCCACCCTCGGCGATCGTCAACGCACCCTGGACGCCGCGTTCGGTGGCAACCAGACCGCGTTCACTCGGGTCAATCCCCTCGATCTGCTCGCCGAACATCGCTATCCTGGCTCGGCCGGTGTCTTCGTGGTCGGTAGCCGCGACGACGAACTCAAACCGTCGATCCGCAAAGCCTGTGACGCCGCCCGGCAGGCCGGGATGGACGCGTCCTACACGGAGGTTCGCGGCGGCCATGACTTCGCCGTGTGGTCCGCCGCACTCGCCACCGAGATGGACTGGCTGGCCACTCGGCTGGGGCTTACGTCCTGACCGTCCCTGGATCGGATGCCGGCGCCGGCCTGACCGGGACTGCAATGCGAAACAGGCGTGGTGGCGGTGAGTTGATGCCTGGCCCGGTGTGAGTAGAGCAGTCCGCACGGTGTCGGGATCCGGGACCGCGGAATGGGCCGATCCCGAGCTTACGGCTTGATGAACACGTCGTTGAGGGTGACGGTGCGGAGGTTCGGTTCCGGATGATCTTGACGAGTTGCGGGTAGACGTGGGGGACTCGGCAGATAGTTGAGATGCCCGAAGACGATTGCCTGCGGGGTGAAGTACTGGTTGCCCTCTGCACGATGTAGTCCTCGGTGATCAGCGAGGAAACGGACAGCGAGCCATACCACAGGTCGGCACGGTGTCGCCGAGGCCGGTGGCCACGTAATCGACGGCGGCATTGTGTTTTCCGTAGGCGGCCGAAAGTAAGGTGCGGCGTCAACGCCGTACGTCGCCTCGAGGAACCTCTGGTTCCTGTTGAGTTCGTCGGCGATCCGACTCTTCGAGACCGTCGTCAGGTCCGGGTGAGACCAGGTGTGGTTGCCCAGCTGGACCTGACCACTGTCGACCAGAGGCCGCAGGAGAGCGGCGTTGTCGGTACACGAGTCGTACTGGCCGTTGACGAAGTAGGTGAGCTTAACTCCGGTGTCCTGGGCGAACCGGGTGTAGAGCCGGACGACGTCGCTGTTCACGCCGTCGTCGAGGAGCGCGAGGAGGTCGCCGTTGCCGGGCAACGCTGCCAAGGTGCCGCCGCCGGGCACCTGTATTCGGGACCCAGCCGGCGGTGGGGGGAGTACCGCCGGTGGTGGGGATGCTGCCGGCGTCGGAGCAACGCCCTGATCAGCGGGATCGGGCACGGCGGTGCCCGGGTTTCGGCGCTGCTGATGCTGCAACCGCCGCGCCGACGACGGTGGCCGCGGCGAGAGTGAGGAATTGGCGTCGATCCACGGCCGCATTGCCGGGGTTTGCGATGAACGTCGATGATGTGCGACGCGGGCTCCACGGGCGGCACTGAGGCCCCACGCGTGTCACCGGATCGGTTGCGGCGGAACGTGCCCGAGTCGAATCTCATCGGGCGCATTTCACACTGAGATGCAATCTCAGCCCAGTCCGATTCTCAGCGTTCTTTCAGGAAGAAAGGCCTAGACTTCCCCAGCGCGCGTGGATACCTACACTGCCGCGCTGCGTCCGCCGTGCCCTCTGACGCAAGCTGATGAGGTGAGCCGGACTCGCGCGCGCCCGGGACATGCGCACTTCACCCTTCCGGGGGAAGTGCGCCGATGCCCGATATCGGGCATTGTTCCGATAGGACCGAATTCCGTTGCCTACCAATGCCATGGACGACCCGCAAGCCCATCGCGGCGCCACCGTCGGACGCAGGAAACTAGGTCGTGAACTTCCGATCAATACCGAGATTCTCTGCGCCCCTGCAGTTACGCTTCGCATACTTCTCCTTTTCTGTTTTGAAGCACTCTGAATGGGGTCGGCATGACGGACATCAGCACACGCTCTGGATACAGATCATTCACCCGCGCAGCCGCAGTCGCAGGAATTGCCGTGCTCGCCATAGTCATGGGCAACGGCACCGCCTCGGCCGGCGTCGACAATTCCAGCTCCGTCGTCGACGCGAGAGGCAATCGGATCGAAGTCCTGCAGGGCGATACTCAGTATCAAGCGGTCCCGCCGTTGGACGGCGTTCCCACCAGCGTCGAGTTCTTCCACAACGGATATGCCGGGGTCGACATCACCGGCCCGAACGCGGCAGAGTTCAAAGGCACCAAGCTCACCGTTGGCTATCAGATCGGTTACCCGATCGCCCTGAGCGGCGCGACCATTGTTCTCAATTCGCCCGGGCTGGGGTTTGTGATCGGCTCGAGCAACGGGATCGACCTGGGACTCGTCCCAGACCTCACCCTGGGACTGAACGCGGGCACCAACATCGGACTCGCCGGCGACATCATCCCGTCGCAAGAACTCGACATCGACCTGGCACCGGGCGGCATCACCACCGTTCCGCTGCTGGAGAACCAGTCATTCGACGGACCGGCGGCGTCAGTGCGGATGCAGGGGGTTCATGGTTCCATCTCCGGTGCGCTCGGTGCGGTCACCATCCGGCCGTACGCCACCGCCGTGACTTCCAGCGGTGACACCGTCACGACGTACGGTATGCCGCAGAAGCTCAATTAGCCCCTCACCGTCCGGAGACCAGCGGCCTGACGATGACACCAGAACAACACAGCAGGCCGACACGACTGATAGTCGCGTCGGCCTGCTGTTGTGTGAGCGGCCTACCCCCGGTGTGAAGTCATAGCGGCCAGGTCGAGTCGCCAGTGTGAGCGCCGATTTCACCGGTTGTTGCCGCGGCGTTGAACTACAGCCGTTCCTCCGAGGGCCGCAATCAAGAGAAGCAACACCGTCAGCACATTGATCATCGATGCCTCCGTTAGCAGGTTGGTTCGACCAGGAAGGTCGGTTTCCCGTCAACCTACACCTCTGCGGCGCTGGAGTATTCGTGTTTCGCTGGGCACCATGATGCCGGTTACACCGACCGCGTGCTCCCCGCTCGACGATATGACGTGAGTGCTGAGAAATCGCTGAGAAGACCGGTCTGTTCGTGGTGCAGCAGGAATGACGACGCATTTCGGCTGTCCGTACGCTGTGCCGGCAACAGGTCATTCAACATCGACGAACGACAGAACCCGGTCTGTTACCTCGCGACACCCCGCGAATACACCGCAGCGACCGGTGCACCACACCCGACCCCGGTGAGGACATCGCACCGGCGGGTCGAGTGGTCTGCGAGGCACTTCCGGCACCTGCCCGGTACGCGTGGGGCGACCGACCCTCCCGCGTCCACCGGCCATGTCCCAGAACAGGAATACCGACAGTCCGGTCGCGGCACGGATGGCGCACCCAGCAATGGCACAAAGGATTGCGATAATGACGGAATTTGTGAGCACCCTCAACCCGAGTTCAGGGTCACCGCAATATAGTGCTGCGGAGTATGACTCCTACCCCGCTGAGAGAATGCTGAGAACTGAGACGTGTCCGAGAAGACCGGATTCGGTCACAGTGCGCCCGTTACATGTGAGTAGAATTCAGCGAGTGCTGTAGTTCGCTGCAACCGATACGGCGGCACGACGGCCCCCGCCCACCGCCTCGCAGATGTGGTGGCGGGGGCCCTTCGCGCTTCGCGCTGGTGTTGGGGCGCACCAACTCCCCGGTGCGGTGGAGAATCCGAATCTGGGGAGTGCCCGATTTGGGCGGCGACGCTGGCCTCATCGACGGGCCGGCCGGTCGGAAATTATCCTTTGGTGCAGGTGCGAACGTCGGCGACTGGTTAGGCTTCTCCACCACCGATCACGGACTCGGCTTGGGTGCCGCCCTGACCAGCGACGGTCTTCCTCATCGCGATCTTTGCCACGGTTCTCTACCTGACGCTCACCCGCAGCGACGTCGCCGAAAGAGAACACGAACGGGCTTCACCGCGACCGTGGCCCCGGGGAGGTGAGCGCGCACTTTCCGGCGGCAAAGGTCGCGAACTTCCGTACCATCACCCAGGACACGCTCGCGAAAGCCGAGGCCGGCAACCAGGCTGACGCAACGGCCCGGATCACGCACCTCGAGACTGAGTGGGACGACGAGGCGAACCTGCACCCCTGGACGAAACCGCCTGGATCGTCGTCGATGGTCGGACCGGCAACGCCCTCGAGGCGTTGCGAGCGAGCACACCCGTCCCAGCGACCGAGACACAGACTCTCACCGCACTATTGACCGACCTTCACTGAGACAACCACCGAGATTCCATGGCATTTCCCTCCCGCCGCCAGTCAACGGAAAGGCGATCCTCGGCATTCGCGAGGAGTCGGTTCCGGTTTCAGCATGCTCACAGGGAACGGTTGCCACACTCATCCCATGCTGTGCACTACCACGGCGTTGGGCGAGGCCACAGAACTCACCCTCCGCTTTGGGTGGGATTGTCAACGAACTGAACCGTCACCGGCGTCGCCCGGACACCGTCCGATCGCACCGCGACGCCCGCCCATCCCGAGTACTTCGACGACCGCACCCGATAGCTGTGGTTCGTGGACCATGTTCGCGAAAGTGTCTGCTGCCCAGGCGCGCTCAGCCCTCACTGCCGCGCGTCACGTGCGTACGCAAAACCGTGCAATACAATCCATTTGTCCCATTCTTTGCGGGAGAATCGGCGCGCGCCGCCAGTAGGGTCAGCTGCCGTTCAGCTGTCGTTCACTTCCAGCTATCAAACAGACTTGTTGCACCCCTAGGGTTCTCGTGCATCCTCGAAGCGGTCGCAGTCGGCGCCGCCCTCCCAGCAAAAGGAACAATCACGCAGGAAGATGACCAAGCTGATGGCTGTCGCGATTATGACCATCGCGTCGATGGGCATCGTGACCGGCACCGCCTACGCCGATCCCGCCCCCGCCTCCGGTGTCGGATGGAACGTCACCAGCAGCGGGAACCAGGTCATCGTCGATACCGCAGCCGGTTCGCTGAGCAACGAGAACAATCACCTCGTAGCACGTGACGCCGCAGGAGTACTCGTCGACTCGGTGCCGTTGGCGATCGCAGTCGACGGTGTCAGCCACCCGGTCGCCGCCCAGATCGACGGACACACCGCAACCCTCACTGCCGACGCCAGCCCCGCCGCCGCCACCCCGGTCAGTCTCCCACTCCAGCAGGTCGACCTGCCTGCCGCCGCCGCAAACGTCAAGGACAACATCACCCTCACCGCGGCGGTCGGCGGATTCCTCGGCGCCGCCAGCGACTTGGTCGGCGGGTGCGTCCTCGGCGCGATCGCCGGTGGTGTCGTTTCCGCACCCGCTGCGCTGCTCTTCGGAGCGGGACGTCGCGGGATGCATCGCGGGGCATTGCTTGTCGGCGCGGGAGCGTCGCTCGCCGGTACCGCAATCGGCGGTCTCGGCGCGATGGCAGCCAACGCACAGCCGTTCACAACCCTGCTGAACCAGCCGCCGGCCGCCAAGTAGTAGTCAGCACAAGCGGTTCCCGAATACGAGAAACTCCTATCCCCGCGAAGCATCGCCGGCCTCAGTCCGAGGACCAGCGATGCACCCTTATCCGGGGTGAACGCACCACCACGAGAGCTCGAAGCACGGCGGAACCCGTCATGCAGGCCTGCGCCCTATCGCGTCGCCGTCATCTCGGCGCACACGCCGCGCCCATGATCACGACACGCCTGGATCGCCGACCTCGAACAGGGGCCTGGACACCGCACCGAGAGACATCCCCAACGTTCAATCTCGCCGAAGCAGCCATGGACCTCAGCCGCGCCGATCGACACCTACTGTCGCGTGTGGGTACCGCTGGCTCTTGCAAAGCAGCCACCTCCTCCGCGCGATCTCGGACACTGAAGAACCGTACCCACCGGTCTCAAGTTCGAGAAATGGATGACGCTTATGGTTGCGGTCGGGTGTATTGCGTCGGGCCCATCTCCAGCCTCTCTCGGCGTTGATACCGAAAGATTGCGGGTGTGCGGTATTCGTCCGGCGACGACCCCAATCGTGGCGGAGGACCCGGCACCGACGCTCACCCGAGCCCTGGACTCACGACCCCGCGGTCACGCTCAGAAACGTCCGTGGACGGCGGGCGCGAATTCGAGAGGCCGGAGAGTGACCCCGCCACCAGACGTTCGAACTCTCGGGAAACGAGAAGGACGATTTCAACGTCGGTACGAGGCCCAGGACATCGCGATGACTACATACGCAAGCAAGATCGCCAACGCTGCCGCGACGCCCAGGACCACGTGGCGCAACGTCACCTTCATCGCCCCTCCCCTCCCCCGACGCGTTCTGTCCTATCCGGTCCGCCCGGGATCCGGATGATGTCGTCGGCGCTGTCCGTGATGATCATCGTTTCCCTACTACGGCGGCGAACCTGGTGGGCGCGGTCCGATGTTCCATTCTCGCCCAGGCTGCCTCGGCGGTAAATGGCCCGAATGTGCAACACGTCCCGTCGTGGCGGTCTACTTCGACCACCCAGTACTCGGTCACATGGAGGGCTGCTACGGCTTCGACGACGGTCTCAGTCATCGGTGCTCCTTTGCAAGAGTGAAGCCTCGCGATTGTGTCAAGATCCATTGTCCGCCGACCCCAGCTTGCAGGACTAGGGACCGGTACCAACACTGCCGACAAAGACCGTGGTGTGCACATCGCCGTGTATCACCGACAGGTCGATCCCGATCCAGGCCGCGCCCCCTCCTCATTGCCGCTCATCGCTCAGAAACCGGAACGGGCCCGCCAATACCGCGCAGCCGAGATCGAGCAGCCGATCGAGCAGTACAGACCCTCCCACCCGCATCGGTCGAGTGGGTAAAGCGGGTCTCAGAGCGTCACTCGACGTGCCCGGACGGTTTGATCTCGGCGGACAGTTCCTCGAGGCGGCGTGTGGCTCTCGCCAACCGACCCTCGAGTTCGAGGATTTCCACCACCAACTCGTCCCGCTCGGCAAGCCGGTAGGCAAGCTCGCGCTGAGGTGATTTGGTCTTCATCAATTCACGATACGCCCAGGTAGCCGGTCGATGTCCGCCCCAAGCGCCCGGGCGCATCGCACAGTTCGGTGCGCGGGCTCGGCACCCCAGGCAGCCCTGCGTGTGGATCAGCTCCGCCAGCGAGATCAGGCGTTCGGCCTCGCCGCCGTCGCGTCCGTCATCGTCGTCCTCAAGGTATTTCTCACACGCTGACCGCCGGCCTACGAGAGCCACATCCGCCGCCCCGCGCGCCCGGTAGTTCGGTCCAGCGATATCAGGAACTGTCCTGACGCCGGCATGGTCGGCACCGGCCCCGAGCCCGCCCGCGGGTAAGTCGCCGATCATCGGACGTTCCCTTCGGAGTCGACCAGTAGTAGTTCGATCCGGGCGACGTGGGGCGTCGTCGTGTCGCGCCACCGGCATCTCGTTGGATCGTCGAAGTGGGGCGACGGCGGGCCTCGGCAAGTTCCGCGCGGAGTTCCTCGATCCGCTCCCGACGGCCTCCGTATTGAGAGCGCGAGGCGGCGAGATCGGCACGGGCGGTGGCGAGATCGTCGCGGATCTCTCCTGCGCGGGTCCCTCGGCCTGAATGGCGGCCCGGGCGTCGTCGAGGTCCGATTCGGGCAGGCCGACCGTGGCCGCGTTGGCCGAGGAAGCGCGGTCCGCTTCCCTGCACAGGCCTGGGTGCTCTCCTCCCGTGATCGGCGGCGGCATCGGCCCGCACCTTGTCCGCGGTCACCAGGGCGCGGCGCAGGTGCACCTCGACGGCGGCCTGGTCCCCAAGCAGGTCCACGGCCCTCGTCATCCGGTCGGCGACCGCGGACAGCCGCGCTACACCCCTTCGGCCGCCTGCCGCAGCAGCGGCAGCGTGGCGCGGCCTCGGCCGTATCCACCGGTGTCTCCGCGGCGGGGTGGTTGTGGGCGAGCTGGGAGTCGACCGGCGCGGTCGTCCCGTCGCGTATCGAGTGCGAATCCCCTTGGGCCACACGAGAGCTCAACAGATTTAATGGGAATGGACTCGCAATCGGGCTGCCTTGGAGCGCCACGCTGAGCGGGCATCCGGGGCAACCGAGGCGATCACGCAACAGCAGCGCGACACGGCACGATGCTGGCTCACGATCCACACGCGAACAGCATCACTCACGGGGTGCCGTATCCGACGGCTTCAATTTCATGACGAAGGAGCACCGACAATGAACACAACCGCGACGGGCATCGTCAACTTGGCTGTGCGGGTGTCCGCTGGGAAGATGGGTGACCGTGACCAGCGCAGATTCGTCGTACACGGGCTTCCGCTATCCGAAGGAGATCATCAGCCACAGCGTGTCGCTGTATCATCGCTTCGCGTTGAGTCTGCGTGACGTGCAGGAACTGATGTTCGAACGCGGCGTCGTGGTCTCGCACGAGACGATCCGGCAGTGGTGCGCGAAGTTCGGCCAGTCCTATACCAATGAGCTGCGCCGCCGCCGGCCCCGCCCGACAAGTGGCACCTCGATGAAGTGTTCATCCCGATCAACGGCGAGTAGAGGTATTTGTGGCGTGCGGTCGACCAGGACGGCGTGGTGCTCGACATTCTCGTCCAGTCGCGTCGAAACGCCAAGGCAGCCAAGCGGTTCTTCCGTAAGCTGCTCAAGGGTCTGTGATACGAGCCGAGGGTGCTCGTGACCGACAAGCTGGCCAGCTACCAAGTGGCGCAACGCGAGATGCTGGCCTCGGCGAGCATCGCCGGTCGAAGTATCTGAATAATCGGGCCGAGAACTCACATCAGCCCACGCGACAACAGGAGCGCCGGATGAAGCGATTGGCCTCACCTGGGCAGGCACAACGGTTCCTATCCGCGTTCTCCGGCATCACGGGGCACTTCCAGCAGCTGCGGCGGCACATGTTGTCGGCATCCGACTGGCGACGCGAGATGACCGCCCGCTTCGCTGTGTGGAACGAAATCACCGCGACCGCCACCGCTGCCTGAACAACACAACCAGACAACAATTTCCGGGCTAAGACGAACCCAAACCTTCTGCACCCCTGCAACTATCACTCAAGTTGACGATGCCGCCTGTGGCTCGGAGAACCAGCATTTGGGAAATACCGCACTGGGGCCCTGCTCTCAGGTTCAGAGGTTGCCTTTCCGGATGACTCGTCCTGGATTTCCGTCCTGCGGCATTTCGGGGATCTGCGGGTGCAACTCCCGGTGTGAGATCAGTTCGAGGTCGAAATGCACCGTTGCTCCGTCGTGGTGCAGTGCGTCGGTCCAGCCCTGTTCGGTGATGATCGCGAGCATGAGGGTGTTCTCCGCGAGGATTTCCGCGGTCAGGTGTGCCACACCGTGAAGGTAGGCGGCCGTTCCCAATTCCCGCACGAGCTGTGTGCCGATGCCGTGCCGCTGTTCGTGGCCGGTGACCGCGAGTGCGATCTCGGCGCCGATGTGTCCGGGGGTGGTGTCGGTGACGACGTAGTTGGCGACGCCGACAAGGTGATCGTCTTCGAACGCGCCGAGGGACAGGTGCGCGTAGTCCTGCCGGCAGATCTGGGAAGCGAACTCGCCGAGGTGTTTCGGCCGCGGCGCGAAGAAGCGCAGATAGGCGTCCTCGTCGGACAGCTGCTCGTGCAGCTGCACCACCGCGTCACAATCGTCTGGGCCGAGCGCGCGGGTGGTGACACCGGGGATCGCGGTGTCCGTCGCCGACGCGGGCACCACCCTGGCTTGCGCGGTCGGCCGGCGCGCCCGGCCGGGTTCATCCGGTGGCGGCCGGGGTGGGCAGACCATCGTCGGGCACCGGCTGTGGTGGAACAGGTACGGGCTCACCGATTCACCGGCCCCAGCCGCAGCTGTGGGTCGTCGCCCGTGGGTTCCGATGACCACCAGCTGCGCGCCCGCTGCGCGTTCGCTCAGCGCCTCCCGCGGCGGGCCGGGCACCACGGACGCGGTGACGGCGACGCCCGGGAACGCCGCCCGTGCCGCGGACAGGATGCCCTCGAGGGTGTCCTGCTCGGCGTGGGTGGTATCCAAACCTGTGGCCTGCTCGGGTGCCGGCGCGGTGGGCTGGGAGTGTACGGCGATCAGTGGGGCGCCGAACAGGTCCGCGTATTCGAACGCCATCAGGGCGGCTTCGGCGCTGTCGGTGTCGGTGTCGACTCCGAGGACCACGGGCCGCTGGTCGGGAAGCTGTCCCGGTTGCCCCCGCCAGATGATGATCGGGCACGAGGTGTGTTCGGTGACGGTGCCGGCCCGCGAGGTCGCCGCCAGCACGTCGGTGCTTCCGGCGTCCGGGTGCCCGAGTACCACCATCCGCGCGCCCTGGCCTGCGGTGGCCAGTGCTCGCATGGTGGACGGGTCGATGCATTTGCTGCTGGCTTCCTCGATCAGCGCACCGCTGACGTCGAGATCGGGGAACCGGCGGTGGACGACCGCGATCGCATCGTCGACGACTGCGGTCGCGCTCGTATACGGTGCCCCGGCGGCCGGGCGGTGAGTGATGTCCGCCCACCTGTGGTCGGCGCCCTGAACGATGTGGACGATGCGCAGCGGGCAGTGCAGGCGTTCGGCCAGGGCGGCGGACCACAGTGCGGCGTCGCGCCCGATGGGTGGTTGGTCCACGGTGACCACGATCGGGGCCTGTTCGTGTGCAAGCATGAGTCTTCCTCACGATTCGGCCGGCTGCGACGTCCCCCGTCATCGTCCCCGCCGCCACGCATGTGCGCGATGGGCGGTGCCGTGCTCGACTCCCACCTCGTTCGTCAAGCAGTGTGGCGGGACTGCGCCTGCGCCCCGAGGGGGTGCACGTTACGGGCTTGGGGCGGTTGGTCGGTGCGGTCGATCTCGTAGACCACCACCTCACCGTCGTGGAGGGTGCCGAAGCCGTCTCCGGCGATCTCCGAGAAGTGCACGAAGACGTCGGCGCCGCCGTCATCGGGGGTGATGAGACCGAACCCCTGCTCACGGTTGAACCAGTGGACGACTCCGTGTTCGCGCGTCGGCTCCTCGTATTGGGAACGGCTGCGCAGGCCGCTGGTCATGATGATCGCCGCAGGAGGTCGGTTCCCACCGCGATGGCGGCCAGGCCCAGTACACACACCACCGCCCCGACCACAACGTTGGACCAGATCATCGCCGTGCCGGTGGTCACACCGGTGACGAGCCAGGGGGATACGACCAACCAGATCCCGAGCACCGGCGCGACGAAGGTCATGCCGTGGGTGCGGCCGTAGGCCGACCCGAACGCGGCCGCCAACAGCGCGACCGCGAGACCGGCGATCAGGTTCGACATGGTGAGCGATGTCTGGTCGGCGAAGCCGATGATCCAGGCGGACAGCACCCGCGGCCCGAAGCCGCCGACCCCGTAGGGGGATCCGGCCGTCGATGCGCACCGACCGCCACCGCAGACCGGAGCACGGTGGCTGCGACCCAACGTTCGTGTTCATACCTTCCATCACACGACGATCGCGCGGACGCGCCCAGGGCCGCCGGTCCTTCACTTGGTTACCAAGGTCCTTTTTCTACCGGGTGTGCTCGAGGCGGTGCCTTCACGCTGCCCTGCAAGCGGCCGCGAAGGTCGTCATCGTTGTCGGCAAGGCTGTCGCCACCTCGCCCGCGGATCAGCGCGCCGCTACCCGGACCACCACCTCATTGCGACGGAGGAATGGGATGGTCCACGGCGGATCGTAGAACCAGGCGACGGGTTCACCGTTCGGGACCCACGCGGTGTCATCCAACGCGCGCAGCAGTTCAGCGGTGCGCGCAGCGACCGCCCCGGGGCCGCGGTCGCCTGTGAAACGCAGCGCCGCGACCGTCTCACCGGGGACCTCCACGACTTCCACGTTCTGGTCCTTGGGAATGGGCAAAGCTTCCATCGTCCATTTCGACGGCATGTAGAACCGGACGACCCACGAGTCGCCCGGACCGCCGGCCTGGGATACCGGCGAGGTCATCGCGATCTTCGACTTACTCACGTTGGCGCCGAAGATGTATCCGGCCAGGCGCCGGAACCCTGCGTTACGGGCACTCTCCTCGTCTCCGGGCACCGTGGTCTCGGCAGCGACACGCGGACCGTACCGGCGGATCTCGAGGCCTCGAATCTTCTCCTGGACGTCGTAGCGAGGCTCTTCGGTGCCGCTGCGAATTCCTACCAGCGACCCAAAACCCTTCGCCACATCGGTCGCGATCGTCACCAACCCCATATCGGCCTCCTTGTCGGATTGCTTCGCCGTGAACTCTTACGGGACACCACCTACCACCAAGGGATCGTTCCTTTGCCTCGGCGATCCTCACGACCCTGCTCGGCGCGGTGCTGGGGGGCTCTGCGTGACTCCGGTCCGCGGGCAGGACCGAGAACGACCACTGATGGCGGACGGCAGTCGCGGAATGAGATCTAGGTCTTCATCAACGACTCGCGCACCACGCGACGCAGAACCTTGCCAATCTGGGAACGCGGTAGATCTTCGACCACCACCACCTTCCGAGGCACCTTGTATGCCGTCAGATGGGTTCGGCAATGCTCCCGCGCCGCCTCGGCGTCGAAGTCGCTTTCCGATGCAACCACCGCCGCGACCACTTCTTCACTGCCGCTCGGTGTCGGCAGGCCCACAACGGCGACGTCGGTCACTCCGGGGAACAGTCGCAGCGCCTCTTCCACCTCGGACGGCATGACGTTGAATCCACCGGTGATGATCAGTTCCTTGATGCGATCCACAACCGTGACGAAGCCGCCAGGATCAACTTGGACAATGTCGCCGGTTCGGAACCAGCCGCCTTCGAGCAGCGCTTCCCGCGTCTTTTCGGGTTTGTTCCAGTACCCGGTGAACACTTGAGGCCCTCGAATCAGCAGCTCGCCGCGTTCCCCTGGCTCCACGTCCTCGATGGGATTGTCGGGACGCACGACCCGAATCTCGGTGCTGGGAAAAGGAACTCCGACGGCACCTGGGCGGCGCGCGAGTCCGATCGGATTTCCGAGCGCGACCGGAGACGTCTCGGTGAGCCCGTAGCCCTCGACGAGCAACCCACCGGTGACCGTTTCCCACAGTTCGAGTGTCGCTGCCGGCAACGGCATCGCCCCGGAGATCGCGTAACGAGCCGACGTCAGGTCCACACCCCGCTCCTGTGCGGCACGCGCGAGTCGCTCGTATATCGGTGGCACCGCGGGGAGAAATGTCGGCGGATGTCTCTTCGCTGCGGCCAGCACCAGGTCGACGTCGAACTTCGGAAACAGCACCAGGCGTGCGCCGATACTCATCGCGAACGTCAGACACAGCGTGAGCCCGTAGGCGTGGAACATTGGCAGAACGGCGTATACAACCTCCTCACCGTCCACAAGCCCTGGAACCCACGCGCGTCCCTGCTCGGCGTTGGCGGCGAGGTTCCGGTGACTGAGCATGGCGCCCTTCGGGGTGCCTGTGGTGCCGCTCGTGTATTGCACCGCCGCCAGATCACCGACGGTGGGTCGGGGATAAGCCGGGTCGATTCGCCCCTTGGTCAGCAGCTCCTTCCACGGAACCGCTGCCGGCGCCGGAGCGGTCAACTCGCTCCGAAGCTTCCGCGCCCTCGCGATGGGCAACGCCAGGCCGATCCGTTTGGTCAGGGGCATCGATTGCGTAATGTTCACCGCAACGACGTGCTGGAGGGCCGTCTCGCCGGAGAACTCGCGGAGCATCGTGCACACTTTGTCCCAGGCGATCGCGACCTTTGCACCGTGGTCCGCAAGTTGGTGCGCCATCTCCCGAGAGGTGTAGAGCGGATTGTGCTCGACCACCACACCGCCGATCCGCAGCACGGCGTAGAACGCGACAACGTGTTCGGGGCAGTTCGGCATGATCAGAGCCACCCGGTCACCGTGGCTGACGCCGAGGCGTCGCAGTCCCTCGGCCGCACGTTGTACGCGGTCATCGAGCTCGGTATAGGTGAGTTCTGCTGCGAAGAACTCGAGCGCCGGCCTGGGCCCGAACCTGGCCACCGAGGCGTCGAACATGTCGACCAGTGACGTCTCCGGGATTTCGATGTCCGCTGGAACCCCTTCTGCGTAGCTGCTGAGCCACACCCGTTCGACACTCTTTCTCATGCGGACCACCTGCCCCTATCGCACCTCGTCGCCCTAGGACTGCCGCGCAGTGCTCCGCGCGGTCGGCTAATGGCATCCCGGCCCCCTCGGGTCGGCGTCATCGCTGGGCTTGCCGCCGAACCTACGACCGTCCGACACGTACTTCTAGAGGCGTTGGACCCCGGCAGGCGGCGACGTCGATGATGATCTGCCCGAGGCCGCGCGACGGATACAACCTCTACACCCCGCCTGCGGCCGGTCTGGGTCAGTTGACCGACCATCCCGGTGCGTGCCCGAGACCCTGCCATTCCCGCTGCAACTGCGAGCGGTGGTGTTTGGCGAGCAGCCAGTGGAATCCGATCAGAAACAGACCACAACCGACCGTTCCGAGCATCAGGAACCCGAGTGCCGCGCCGATTGCCCCGAGTGCGTTGTCGGTGGCGGTGTTCGGGGCGGCCATGTAGTTGCCGTCTTTGTCGACCCAGACGGTCACCGTCTGTCCGGCCCGCGCCCCGGTACCGGTGTCCACGATGCCGGTGTGCTCGGTGCCGTCGACCACCCACCGGGCGCGAACCTGATCCTGCCCGGTCGGGCCCCGGGTCGGCTCTTCCCCCATCGGTGGGCGGGGATTTTCGAGCAGCACTGCCGGCACCTGCTGCCCGTTGGCGGCGGCCTGCTGCGCTTGCTCGGTCAGGCGGGTGTGCGTTGCGGTGCCGACGGCACCGGCAATGGGTACAAGCATCAACACCACACCCACCATGATCAGCACCATCAGTGATTCGATCCGGTCGCTGCGCCGCATGAGCGGGTTACCGCTCCACGGTGCCAGGCGCCACCACCGATCCAGTACAGTTTCGCCGCCGATCATCACAGCCTCCCAGGGTTGTCGTCCCTTCCGTCGAGTGTCGACCCGTCAGTGCCCCCAGCCGTAGGGCCACAGGTCGACACGAAAGGCCCCCGCGCGAGGGACCTTCGTCACCTCCAAGCCCAACGCGGGGGTGACCACCGCCCAGGGACGTGCAAGATCACGGGCCGAGTAGGTGCTCACAGCAACCGGACCGTATTGTCGTCAACTCATTCGGCCCGCGCATCTGCCGAACACGTCGGCGATCGCGCACCACCGAGGAAGCCGTTCGTAGACCACGTTGACACCCCGCCAACCGGTCGCTGGTATTTCAAGATCAGGGCAGAATCCCTACTCGGATCCCCCGGCACGTCGGCCCACTCGACCGCAACCTCGTCCTCGACATCGAACGCATCGCCGGGAACCACTTCACCCTGCCCCGGCCCAACGGCGACCATCGTTAACCAACCGAAGCCAAACCGACTTCAGGTAGCGCAGTCGCGGCACAACTTCATTCCATCCCTCGTCGCCGCCAGCCGGGAACGATGCTGCACCAGAAAACACCCCGAGCACACGAACTCGTCCGCCTGCCGAGGCAGAACCCGCACCCTCAACTCCCCCTCCCCCGACAGGTCTGCCCCCGGCAACTCGAACGCCTCCTCGACCGCGGCGTCGTCGGCATCCTCCTCGATCGCCGGCACCGGGGCGAGCCGACGATCGACCAACTCCTCCGATTCGTCAGTATCGATGTCCTCGACGCGAGTGCGCCGCGGTGCGTCGTAATCAGTGATCATGACAACCTCCTCACATCCCACCGCACCGGCACCCGAGACGGTGACATCGACGCTAGAGCCCCCACCGCGCACCGGCAGGGGCCAAAGGTCACCACCAGCGTCACCACCATCATCCGGTCACCCGCGTAGGGGGTCCCTCAACCCGCAGTACGAGCGACGTTGCTGCCGCGTGCGCGCCCTGCGCAGCCCGAAGCAGGCTCCCCGTCATGTCACTCATTGTCTGGGTGCACTAGGCGACGATAATTTCAGTTATCGCACCGTATGTCGGCATTATTGCATCTGATGCATGATTGTCCTTCGATCGGCCATCGCCATCAGTGACGCCATCTGTTTGCGAGATCTGGGCGTTGACCTGGCCATATACATACCAGCGCACCGGACGACCCGCAGCTAATCGCTCATAAGTGCGCCCGAGTGAGACCGTTAGACGATGGATCGGCGTGTCGATGGCCTGCATGCTTGCCACGTTTTTGCATTTGTTGCATGATTCGGGCATCAGATGCTCGCAGCATTCGGAGGTGCTCCGTGGCGGTGGACAACGTTGGTCGGGTGCTTGAGCTTCCCATGATTTCGTACCTGCATCCCGAGGATCAGGTACTGGCGGAGATGCTGACCGGATGGCGAAATCAGCAGCTCAGCCGCAATCTCCAGCACTCGACGATCGAGCAGCGTGAGCGGCTGGTTCGACGCTTCTTCGAGTACACCAACGAGTATCCGTGGTGCTGGACTCCGGCACATGTCGACGAGTTCTTCGGGGATCTGCGCTCGGAGCGGCGGGCGAAGCAGTCCACGATCCGCAACTACCAGGACGCACTGCGGGCCTTCTGTTCCTACGTGAGCACCCCAGAATATGGCTGGGATAGGTTGTGTGAGAAGTTCTTCGGCACCCACCCGGCGCAGGTGTGCTTCGAGTGGAACACCGCCCGTCATGTTCAGGACGCGGAGTCCGATCCGGGAAAGCGGGCGTTCACCCGCCGTGAGTTACAGGACTTGTTCGATCGCGCGGACGACGAGGTCACCCGCATCGCGGCGTCAGACCGCAAAGGGTGGCTGCCCGCGTTCCGAGACTCGGTGATGTTCAAAGTTGCCTATGGATGGGGCTTGCGCCGCAACGAAGTTCGGCACCTGCAGACGGTGGACTTCGTGCGCAACCCTCATGCCGGTGAGTTCGGCAAGTACGGGGTACTCCACGTGCGGTTCGGCAAGGCGATGCGCGGATCGCCCCCGAAACGCCGCAGCGTGCTGACCGTCTTCGACTGGTCGGCAGAAATTGTCGCCGACTGGCTCGAACGCGGCCACCCGCACCTGGGCGCCGGCCTGGACCTGTTCGTCAGCGAGCGGGGCACCCTCGCGTCCGAAACCGCGCTGCTACGCCGGTTTCGCCGCTACTGCGAGGACCTGAACCTCGCCCCGGGCCTCGATTTCCACTCGCTGCGACGCTCCTACGTCACCCACCTGATCGAAGCCGGCATGGACGCGCTGTTCGTGCAGCAACAGGTGGGCCACGAGCATGCCTCGACCACTGCCCTCTACACCTGCGTGTCGAGCGACTACCGCACTCGCACGCTGCGGCGCGCGCTCGATTCGACACTCAACAACGCTCTCGGGGGTAAGGAAAGTGAGACATCATGACGCGCGACGTGGACTACACCTGGCGGCTGGCGGAGCTCATGGCCAGTCGCGGCTGGCACAACAGCACCGATCTGACCCCACACCTGCGTGAGCGCGGCATCGACCTGTCCGCCTCCCAGGTATACCGGCTGGTGACCCAACGGCCCGAGCGCGTTTCCTTGAAGATGGTGTCCGCCCTGTGTGACATCTTCGCCTGCGGCCCTGAGGATCTCATCACCACTACCGCCGCCGACGCACGCCGCAAGAAGACGGCCGCCGGCCCGACCAACGTGACGGATCTGAACAAGTCGATCCGCCCCAAGAGGGCACGCGTGATCGCCGATGACAATTGACGTCAGGCCAGGTACCGCCACCCGCGGCCGGCCCCGCACCATCGGCGAGGTCACCTGTGATCGATGCGGGCTCCGGGCCACGCGAGCCCAGACCCGCTGGCCCGAGGGCTTGATCTGCGGCATCTGTTACCACCACGCCCTGCGCACCCGAGGTACCTGCCCCCACTGCGGAATTGACCGGCTGCTCCCCGGACGATCCGGCCAGGGCAGCCACCCGATTTGCGTCACCTGCGCCGGCATTCCCGCCGACTTTCATTGCGCGCGCTGCGGCACCGAGGCCGAGCACTACCGCAAAGACATCTGCGCCCGATGCGCCCTCAGGGATGACCTGACCAGCCTCCTGCTCGACGACGCATCCGACCGACAGTCGATGCACCAGCTCACGGAGGCACTCTGCACCGCGGACCGAGCCGAGAGCATCCATACGTGGTTGCGCTCGGCCCAAGTGCGGACACTCCTCGGAAGACTCGCTGCCGGCCATATCTCGCTCAGCCACGCAGGCCTCGATACCGAACCGGCGAACAACCGCACCGAACATCTACGGAGCCTGCTCGTCCATCACGGACTTCTCCCGCATCGTGACCCATCGCTCGCGCTCTTCGAACGATGGCTCGACACCAAGCTCGAACAGATCACCAAAGACGACGTCCGTCGCCCGGTCGAACAATTCGCACGATGGCACCATTTGAGCAGGATCCGCGACCGAGCGCGCTCCGGGCGCCCGACCCGAGGCTCCGTTCTTCACTCCAAACAAGGGATCACCGAAGCCATCAAGTTTCTCACCTGGCTGCACGACACCCACCACCGCGCCATCACCACCTGCAGCCAGGCCGACGTCGACAGCTGGCTCGCTAACGGCCCCACCACCCGACACATCATCCGCGGCTTCATCGTCTGGGCCGGCAAGAGCCGGCTCTGCCAGGACATCGTGGTCGAACGCTATCGGGCGAGAACCGTCCCGCTCCTCACCCAGGACCAACGCCTCGACTGGCTCCGCGAACTCCTGACCGGTAACAGCACAACACTCCCCTATCGCATCGCGGGCATCCTGGTCCTTCTCTACGCTCAGCCCCTCGTCAAAGTCGCCGCGCTACGCACCACCGACGTCACCGACTCCGCGGGCGAGCTCATGCTCACGCTGGGAAAAGAACCCGCACCGGTGCCGAATCCGTTTGCCGCGCTGCTGAAAGAACACCTCGCGAACCGACCGAACCTGCGGACCGGCAACCACGGCCAAAGCCCGTGGCTCTTCCCCAGCTACCGCACCGGCCAACACCTCCACCCCACGACTCTGAGTGACCGGCTGCGATCCCACGGCATAAGCCTGATCGGGGCACGCAATGCTGCGCTCCGCGACCTCGTCAGCGACGCGCCACCCCCAGTCGTCGCCGAACTGCTCGGCTACAGCCACTCCGCCACCCACAGACACGCCACCGCAGCCGCAACTCCATACGCCCGATACACCACCACAGGGCAAGCCGACTAATAGTGCCGAATCGAATATGCGCGGTTACCAGCATCGAAGCCGACCCGCGTCGGGACCAGTTGTCCGTCAGTCACTTTCGGTGCGGTCGAGGATGGCAAGCAGTTCGGCGAGGAGTTTGCCGGCTTCGCCTTCGGTGCCGTCGAGGATGTCGGTGACGGCGGCGAGGTGGATGTGGCCGTTGCGGCGGGCGCCGAGACTGCCGTCGTAGTAGCCCTGGTCGAGTTCGACATAAATCACGTCCGCCGAGATCCTTGGTCGGGGTGCTTCGACAGCGCTGTTACAGAGCAAAATATGTCCTATCCCCCTGCCCTGCCGCTGATCCAGGAGTCGCTCGGCGCAACAGAAGCACCGATCGTGTGGGTGATCACCGGTGTGCTGCTGACAGGCGCTGTGGCTACCCCTCTGATCGGTCGCCTGTCTGACATTCGCGACAAGAAGTCGATTCTTCTTGCAGTGCTAGCGATTGTCGCACCGGGAACGGCCGTCTCGGGTCTCTCGAACTGTGCCTTCGGGATCATTCGCGACACTCGGTAAGTGTTTTGGAAATGGTCACGATGCCCGGGTCGATTGCCATGGGCGGTGTCCCGGTCTCGGTGCGAGTCGTCGTGTCATGAGCCCGATCATGGCCCACTTGATGAACGCCTCCGAGTGTGTTGGGAGGCGCTCATACTCGTGGTCGAGGCGGCGACTGCGCACCAGCAACGACAGCGTCCGTTCGATCACTCAGCGGTGCGGTAGGACTCCAAACCCGCGCTGCCCTTTGAGTTTCCGAGCAGTATCCAGTGCGATGCGGCACTGCGTGTCGACCCGGGCGACCAGCTTGCCTGCGTAGCCTCCGTCGGCCCACACGACGACCATCGACGGCATCACGGTCTTCGCTCGCGCCAGCACTCGACGTCCGCCGTCACGGTCCTGCACACTCCCCGCCTGGCGAGTAGGTTCGGCCGAGAATGAACGCAAGTACGGCCGTTACTTCCCCGCCGCGACGGCAGCGACATCCGCCAGCACCCGCGGGCCCCAGGTCCGCCGCGTTGGAGGCGGCATCGATCCGCACCACGTCAGCCACGCCAGGTTCCTTCCAGGATCGGTTCGCGCACATGCTCGGCGGCCTCCGCTGCATTCGGGCCCGGGCTGGCGAGCACATCGTGCAACGCGATGATCGGATCGACACGCACCGTCGGTTGTGCCGCCGCGGCCGCGGTGTGCCACAGGGTCCGGTCTTGCGGCACCGTCACCACCAGCGTGTACTCCGCATCGGTCGACGGGGTGAAACCGGCCACCGTGAAGTCCAACAACACACTGCTGTACAGCCCGGCAACCGCCACAGCGCATACACATCCGCCGCCACATCCCCGGTCAGCACACCCCACACCCCGCTCAGCGCACCATGGTGCGGCCGCCTCCGTCTGCCGCACCGCAGGATCGAGTCCGTACCAGTACGTCGACACCCCCCCGGACCCGGATACTCCGCAAGCAACCCATCGAGGGCCTCGGCACGCTGCCCAATCACCCACTCACGGTCGGTGCGCGTCGCGAACCGGTGACCCCGCAACACATGCGAAACCGACTGCTGCGTGACCTCCAAAACCGCAGCCAGCTCGACCTGCGTCAACGGCCGCTCGGCCAACTGTATGCCACCGATTCCCCCTCACCTGAGTCGATCCCACCCTGAGACGACGAAGCGTGGAAGGCGATAACGCCCCAATTGACGGCCTGCCACGCTCGGACCCAACCCCGAGGTGTGGGCCAACCTCGGTGAGATTCCTCCACCGCCTCTGCCGTGGCAACGCCGAGGCGGTGGGGAAAGACCCGTCCGCTGGGTTCCGCCTGTGGCTGTGCCCGCCAGTCATGCCTCGAGTAGAGCCACATCCGTGCGGAGGCGACCTCGCTGACGATGTCCGCCTGGACGAATGCCGATCGCACATCCTCCTCCCCGGCACCAGCGAGAAGCTCGACATCCGACAACGAGAAGCTCGACATCCGATTGCCCCGCGGTCAAGAGATGGTTGAGGGCGGCTGGCCGGACCACGCCGCGCGGAGCAGTCGGACGACACCGTCGCGGGTAATGGGCGCCGGGTTCGCATAGGGGTTCGCGACGACCTGTTCCGCGATCGGCTCGATGTCATCCTTCCGCATGCACTTCTCTACACGGACGAGGTGGTCACCTCGAGAAGATCGGCGAGCTCGAACACCCGCTCCTCCGGTGACGCTTCCCGGAGTTCCCTCGCTTCCTCCACGACCTTGGTGTGGAGCGCCGTCAGGTAGTCCGAGTCGTCGACCAGGCGGTGCCAGTGGGGTCTGTCGCCGTCGGCGGTGATCACGTCAGGAATGTTGTCACTGACGAGCTTTCGATGACCCTCGACCGCGTCGTTGTTTCACATCCCTCGATCGAACCATTGCAATCGGCTGCAACGTTTATTGCGCACGTCATATCTCCCTACATTCATGACCCGGGTTACACGAGGCACCAACCGTTCCGACGCCGCAGTGCGATCGGAGGCGGGCCCCGACGTAGCCGGCGACAACGGAGAAACCAAGGGAGTGCAATGGCGCTGAACAAGAACTCGCTACTGAGCGCGTATCGGAGGATGTCCGAGATCCGCGCGTTCGAAGACCGTCTCCACGAAGAGAACGCCACCGGCGACATCCCGGGGTTCATTCACCTGTACTCCGGTCAGGAAGCCATTGCCGTCGGCGTGTGCGAGAACCTGCAGGACACCGATTACATCGGGTCCACCCACCGCGGGCACGGGCACTGCATCGCCAAGGGGTGCGACCTCCACGGGATGATGGCGGAGATCTTCGGCAAGGATGACGGCCTCTGCCACGGCAAGGGCGGTTCCATGCACATCGCCGACCTGTCCGTGGGCATGCTGGGCGCGAACGCCATCGTCGGCGGGGCACCCTCCCTGGCCATCGGTGCAGCGCTCAGCGCGAAGACACTGCGAAACGGCGGCGTCGCGGCCTCGTTCACCGGCGACGGTGGCTCCAACCAGGGAACGGTCTTCGAGGCCATGAACATGGCTGTCGTACTCGACCTTCCCATCATCTTCGTCACCGAGAACAACGGATTCGGCGAGGCCACCGGACGGGACTACGCCGTCGGCGCACCCAGCATCGCCTCCCGCGCGGCATCCTTCGGCATGCCCGCCGTCACCGTCGACGGAACCGACTTCTTCGCTGTGTACGAGGCGACCCGCGAGGCCGTCGAGCGTGCCCGGATGGGAGGCGGGCCCACCTCGATCGAGGCGATCGCGTACCGCTGGCACGGACACTTCGAAGGTGACGCGCAGCTGTACCGCACCGCGGATCAGGTCGCGGAACTGCGCAAGACGAAAGACCCGCTGCTGAATTTCCGCAACCACCCGGACAGCAAGAAGGTGTCGGCGAAGGAACTCGACGCAATCGATTCCGACGCACGAGCCCGCGTGGACGACGCCGTCGCGAAGGCGCGGCAAGCCGAATACCCGCCGTTGGAAAACCTTCTGACCGACGTCTACGTGTCGTACTGAGAGTGAGAACAGAAATGACAACGTCGAAGACGACGTACCGCGAAGCAATCAAGGCCGCGCTCGCCCAGGAGATGGAACGCGATGCGACGGTAGTGCAGATCGGTGAGGATCTGCGTGGTGGTCAGGCGGGGACCAACCCGGAACTCGAGTCCGGGAAGCTCGAGGCGTTCGGTGGTGTGCTGGGGGTGACCAAGGGCTTGTGGACCGAATTCGGTTCCGATCGGGTCATCGACACCCCGATCACCGAGTCCGCGATCATCGGCATGGCGGCCGGCGCCGCGTTGACCGGGCTGCGTCCGGTCGCCGAACTGATGTTCATGGACTTCTTCGGGGTCTGCTACGACGCCCTGTACAACCAGGCCGCGAAATTCCGCTACATGTTCGGCGGGAAGGCCCGCACCCCACTCGTGGTGCGCGGCATGATCGGCGCCGGATTCTCGGCGGCTGCGCAGCATTCGCAGTCTCCGTACAACGTGTTCGCCGCGGTCCCCGGCCTCAAGGTGGTGGCTCCGTCCAACGCGTACGATGCCAAAGGCCTTCTCATCCAATCCATTCGCGATGACGACCCGGTGGTGTTCTGCGAGCACAAGACGCTGTACGACCTCAAGGGCGAGGTGCCCGACGAGCCGTACACCATCCCGTTCGGCGTAGCCAACTACACCCGGGAGGGCACGGACGTCACGATCATCGCGCTCTCGGCCATGGTGAATGCCGCCAACACGGCCGCCGACAAACTTGCCACCGAGGGCATCTCCGTCGAAGTGGTCGACCCGCGGACCGTCTCACCCCTCGACGAGGAGGGCATCCTCGAATCCGTCGCGTCCACCGGGCGGGTGGTGATCGTCGACGAGTCCGCGGCACGATGCGGATTCGGCCACGACGTCGCAGCGCTGATCGCCACCAAGGCGTTCGGTTCGCTGAAGGCACCGATCGAACTGGTCACCCCACCGCACACCCCGGTGCCGTTCTCCCCCGTGCTCGAACAGGCATGGCTTCCCAACGCGGCACGCATCGAGGCCGCGGTACGCAAGGTGGTGACCGCCTGACCATGAGTGACATCAAACTGATCGAAGTTCCCAAATGGGGCCTGTCCATGGACGAGGGCACCGTCACCGAGTGGTTGATCGACGAAGGAACCCCCTTTTCGAAGGGCGATCTGATCTGCGAGATCGAGACCAGCAAGATCACCAACGAGTTGGAGGCGCCGTTCGACGGAGCGCTTCGTCGCATCGTCGCCAGGCCGGGTGCCACGTTGCCGGTGGGTGCGGTTCTGGCCGTGTCGGCTGACGCGGCCGTTTCCGACGCCGAGATCGAGGAATTCCTGACCGGCATCGGAGCGGATTCCGTCCCCGCATCCGAGCCCGAGCGGTCGCCGGGTGGACAACCCACTCCCGCGGAACCGCGCGTGACACCCACCCCGTCGGCGCCGGCGGCACAGGCGTCGGCGAGGACTCCCGGCACAACCGCCGTCCCGGATTCGCTACGGGGACAGACGAAGAGTGACGTGTTCGCGACACCACACTCCCGCCGACTGGCAGACGAATTGTCGATCGACCTGGGCCGTGTGACCGGGACCGGTCGCGAAGGCCGGATCTCCGTCGCGGATGTCCACGACGCGATTCGCTCGGCAGGTGGAACCGTCGCGGAGGCACCGTCTCCGACCCGATCGGGTGTGCCCGGACGCACCTCCGAGGACGACAGCGGAGTCGATGCGACGCCGGTGGCGCGTCGACTCGCGAAATCCCTCGGCATCAATCTGCACGATTGCCGAGCCACCGGTTCGCGGGGACGCGTCTGCGAGGCAGATGTCCGGGAAGCCGAACGGACGTTCCGGCTCGTTCCCGATCCGGTGGCGGCGTCCACGGACGGCGCGGACACCTCGCAACACACGGCACCCGAGTTCGAGACGATCCCGTTCAACTCGATGCGCAAGGCGATCGGTCAGCGTCTGCAGGAATCGAAGCGCAACGCCCCGCACTTCCGGCTCACCGTGGACCTCGAGATCGACAATCTCCTCGCGCTCCGCAAGGAGATCAACGCGACCGTGCCCTCGGTCAAGCTGTCGGTCAACGACTTCGTCGTCAAGGCCTGCGCGGCGGCGCTGCGCAAGGTCCCCGATGTCAACGTCCAGTTCGACGAAGCAGCACAGTCGGTGCTGAGATTCTCCGCCGCCGACATCTCGGTGGCCGTCGCCCTGCCGTCGGGTCTGATCACGCCCATCGTTCGCGGGGCGGAGAGCAAGAGCCTCGCCGAGATCTCCGGTGAGGTCCACGCACTGGTGACGAAGGCCAAGACCGGCAAGCTGACGCCTGCGGAGTTCCAGGGCGGCACGTTCACCATCTCGAACCTCGGGATGTTCGGGGTGCGCGAATTCGACGCGATCATCAACCCACCACAGGGCGCCATCCTCGCCGTCGGAGCCGGACAGCAACGTCCCGTCGTCGTCGACGGTCAGGTCGTGCCTCGCACGGTGCTCACCGTCACCTTGTCCTGCGACCACCGGGTAATTGACGGCGCCCTCGGCGCCACGTTCCTGCAGGAACTGCGGCGCTTCGTCGAGTCACCCGCATTGATGCTGGTCTAGGGAGTATCCATGACTGACAAATACGACGTCCTGGTAATCGGAAGCGGCCCCGGCGGCTACGTCGCCGCCATCCGCGCCGCCCAGCACGGACTCCGCACCGCGGTGATCGAACGGGACCGCCTCGGCGGTATCTGCCTCAACTGGGGTTGCATCCCCACCAAGGCACTCCTTCACGGCGCCGACGTGGCGCATACGCTGGAAAATCTGCGTCCCCTCGGATTCTCCACCAGTGGTGTGGAATTCGATATGGCACAACTGGTCGAATTCAGCCGTGGAGTGTCGGGGCGGTTGTCCGACGGCATCGGATATCTGATGAAGAAGAACGGTATCGACGTGATCACCGGCACCGCACGCCTGACCGGAAAGGGCGTCGTGGGGGTCCGGGAGAGCGCGGACTCGGCGTCGCCGCTCACCGAGTACCTGGCCGACCACATCATCCTGGCCACGGGTGCGCGCCCGCGGTCGGTGCCTGGGGTGACACCGGACGGCGATCGGGTCTGGACCTACTTCGACGCACTGGTTCCCGAGGACCTTCCGAAGTCGTTGCTGGTCATCGGCTCCGGTGCCATCGGCGTCGAGTTCGCCAGCCTCTACCACGATCTGGGCAGCGAGGTCACGCTCGTAGAGCTGGCACCGCAGATCATGCCCGTCGAGGATGCCGCGGTGGCCGGCCACGTGCGCCGGCAGTTCGAGAAGCGCGGGATCGAGATCTACACCGGCGCCTCGGTATCCGAACTCACGGTCGGCGCGGACTCCGTCGCTGTGACGGTGAGATCGGCGGACGGAACCCTCGAGCAGCGTGTCGTGGAGCGGGTTCTCGTCGCAGCCGGCATCCAGGGCAACGTCGAGGATTTGGGACTCGAGGACCTCGGCGTCGAGGTCGACCGCGGCTTCGTCACCACCGACCAGTGGTGCCGCACGACCGCATTCGGGGTCTATGCCATCGGCGACGTCGCCGGCGCCCCGTGCCTCGCTCACAAGGCCGGCCACGAGGGTGTGCTGTGTGTCGACAAGCTGGCGGGTGACCCGCACGTGACACCGCTGGACAAGGACTATGTCCCCGGATGCACGTACGCCCGGCCCCAGGTCGCCAGCCTCGGCCTCACCGAGGACCAAGCGCGGGCGACCGGCCGTTCCCTGCAGATCGGGCAGTTCGATCTGCAGGCCTCCGGCAAGGCGCTCGCCATCGGTGAAGCGGACGGGTTCGTCAAGACCATCTTCGACGCCGACAGCGGGGAGCTACTGGGCGCCCACATGGTCGGTCCCGATGTCACCGAGCAGATCCAGGGCTTCGGCATCGCCCGATCCCTGGAGGCCACCGGTGACGATCTCGCGGAAGTGATCTTCGCGCACCCCACGCTGTCCGAGGCCATGCACGAATCTGTCCTGGCCGCGCTGGGTCGTCCGATCAACATGTAGCAATCCCGCCGAACCGTGGTCACCCTCCGGCACCACGGTTCGGCGGAACCACCCCCAGGAATCGACACGTGACTGCCACTCCAGGACCATCGTCCGACGCCACGCAGGCCCCGCCCGGCCGCAAGCTGCTCCGCCTCGAGATCCGAAATGCGGAGACTCCGATCGAACGCAAACCGAACTGGATCAAGACGAGAGCGAAAATGGGCCCGGAATACTCCGAGCTCAAAAGCCTCGTCAAGCGCGAGGGTTTGCACACCGTCTGCGAAGAAGCCGGCTGCCCCAACATCTACGAATGCTGGGAAGACCGCGAAGCGACCTTCCTCATCGGCGGTGAACAATGCACCCGCCGCTGCGACTTCTGCCAGATCGACACCGGCAAACCCGACGACCTCGACCGCGACGAACCCCGCCGCGTCGCCGAATCCGTCCAGGCGATGGGACTGCGCTACTCCACCATCACCGGCGTCGCCCGCGACGACCTCCCCGACGGCGGCGCCTGGCTCTACGCCGAAACCGTCCGCCTGATCCACCAGCTGGGCCCCGGCACCGGCGTCGAACTGCTCATCCCCGACTTTGGCGCCAAACCCGACCAGCTCGCCGAGGTGTTCTCCACCCACCCCGAGGTGCTCGCCCACAACGTCGAAACCGTCCCCCGCATCTTCAAGCGGATCCGGCCCGCATTCCGCTACCAGCGCAGCCTCGACGTGCTCACCGCCGCCCGCGAAGACAACCTCGTCACCAAGTCCAACCTCATCCTCGGCATGGGCGAAACCCCCGACGAGGTCACCCAGGCGTTGCACGACCTGCACGACGCCGGCTGCGACATCATCACCATCACCCAGTACCTGCGTCCCTCCCCCCGCCACCACCCCGTCGAACGGTGGGTCAAGCCCGAGGAATTCGTCGAGCACTCCACCACCGCCGAGGAGATCGGCTTCGCCGGCGTCATGGCCGGACCCCTCGTCCGCTCCTCCTACCGCGCCGGCCGCCTCTACGCACAGGCGATGGCCCACCACGGCCGCGAACTCGCGGACCCTCTCACTCATCTCGCAGCCGTCGGACCCGACAGGAGTGTCGGCCCGTGATCAACGATTCGGGTCATCGCCGCTGCGTCAGCCACCTCGATTCGGAGCTTCGCGTCAACCGACGACATGCACGTCGACACCGTCCACGAACCGATACGGATGGGTGGACAGAACGGGGCCGAGACTCTTCCGGAGACGGGAGATCTCCGCGCGAACGGCCACCACGTGATCGCGGTCACCGAACAGCGCCACACTCAGTGACGCGGCATCGATTCCAGCGGAACCTGTTTCGGTCAACAGTCGCAGGATCTGCGCGTGGCGGGGTGAGAGCGCTCGGGTCCAGCTCGTGTCGCCTCGCACCGTGGCTCGCGGGGTGTCACCGAGGTCGAGTTCCACTGCGATGGCCGTCGGCCTGCCTCCGCGTCGCACCAGCCAGCCGTCACCGAGCGGTTCCGGCATGCACAGCCCCAACCCGGGCACGAGCAGTGGCGTGCCCGGGCACGGGGGTGACACCCGGTCGGGAACGGTGAGCCCGCGGGCGTCGGCGACCCAGCCGTGCCGGTCGACCACGAGCGCCGGACCGGCGGTCGCCCCGAGCGCCGGTGCCGCACAACCGCGGAGCTTCCCGAGAGTGATCGTGTGTTCCTGCCACAGTGTGGCCTCGGCCAACCGGACCGCCGTCTGCACCAGTGCCACCGTCGTCGGATGAACCGACATCGCCGAGCCACTGATATCGACGACGCCGAGCACCTCGCCGCTGCGCGGATCGTGCACCGGAGACCCGGTACACGACCACCCGCAGTGCGACCGTGCGTAGTGCTCCGCCGAGAACAGCTGCACGGGAGCATCTTCCACCAACGCTGTTCCGATGGAGTTCGTGCCCACCGACCTCTCGGACCACCGGGCGCCTTCCATGAACCCCAGCGCGTCGGCGGCCTTTCGCACGCCGCGTGACCCTTCGCGCCACAGCACCACCCCGTCGGCGTCCGCGATCACCACGATGAAGTTCGCGTCTTCCGCCACCTGGGTCAACGTGTTGCGAAGCTCGGGAAGGACCGATCGCAGGGCAGTTCGCGTCCGCCGGGCCTCGACCTCGGCATAGTCGGCGAGCACCACGTCCTCGCAGCGGTCGGGGCTGACCCCGTCCGATTGTAGCCGCGACCACGATCGGCCGACCACGTCGCGCGGTTGCGCGGGCGGTTGCCGTCCCGACAGCACGGCATCGTGCACTTGACTCAACAACCTCGCGTGCCGGGGCAGATCGACGCCCGAGCCGACGGCGGGAAGGCGGTGCCGAACCGAACCGGTAGTACTCACCCGGCCGAGCCTACCGGGGATGTGAGTGCTCGACCAGAGCCGGGTTCCTACCATTTCGATTGGGGGCGAACGCAATCGACAGCGGTCGGGACCACAGTGCAACCGAGTGCAACCCTTGAATACCCGCCCTCGTGATGCTTGGCTCTCCTGTGAGGACCGTCACAATGGACAGGAGCTAGGGATGAGCATCAAGGGCAAAGTCGCGTTGATCACCGGCGCGGGCCAGGGCATCGGACGAGCGATCGCGTTGCGATTGGCGTCGGACGGCGCCGACATCTCGCTCGTCGACGTCAACGGCGACCGGGTCGATGCAGTAGCCGACGAGGTCCGGGCCGCGGGCGCGAAGGCGATCCCACTGGTCGCCGACGTGACGGACCGCGATCAGGTGCAGTCCGCCGTCGACCGGACCGAGCGCGAACTGGGCGGATTCGACATCATCGTCAACAACACGGGAATCGCCCAGGTCAACCCGATCGCCGACGTCACACCGGAGGAGGTCTCGCGCATCCTCGCCGTGAACGTCGAAGGCGTGCTGTGGGGAATCCAAGTCGGGGCAGCCAAGTTTCGAACACGGGGACATGGCGGAAAGATCATCAACGCGTCGTCGATCGCCGGCCACGAGGGATTCCCGATGCTCGGCGTGTATTCGGCGACCAAGTTCGCGGTCCGCGGACTCACCCAGGCCGCGGCGAAGGAGTACGCGTCCGACGGCATCACCGTCAACGCCTACTGCCCCGGCGTCGTCGGCACCGACATGTGGGTCACCATCGACGAGCGGTTCTCGACCCTCACCGGCGCACCGAAGGGCGCCACGTTCGAGAAGTTCGTCGGTGGCATCGCCCTCGGACGCGCGCAGACACCCGAGGACGTCGCCGCGTACGTCTCGTATCTTGCCGGGCCGGATTCCGACTACATGACCGGGCAGGCGGGACTGATCGATGGCGGCCTGGTGTACCGATAGGCCACCACTCGCAGCGGGGTTTTCACGCCCGGATTCGCGGGTAGACGGACGTAGGGTGATGCGACAGCGCGTCCGGGGATGAAAGGGGCAGCCGTGGACGTCGACGACCTCGTGGAGCGCACCGCTCGGTTGCGGTTCGATCTGCAAGCACTCGAAAACCGCATCAAGGAGTTGACCGACGCGTTCGACACACTCGACCGCACCACCGACGGCGCTTCGAAGGAACAGGTGATCGACAGCCTCAGCGATGCCCGGCTCGACCTGAGCACTGCGGACAGGCACCTCGAGACCGCAGTGCGAAACGCCGAGAGGCTGTCGACCACCTGAACCCTGCGTCGGACGACGGGCTCGTCATGTCGTCGACCCCCGCGCACCCCAGACAACCCGATCCCACCAACTGCTGAGCGGACTGGGGTCCGGCCACCGGATGGGCTCGTCCTCGCGCAGTTCCGTAACGCGACGTTGCGCACTCCGATTCGATGATCCGCCTTCTTCTCGACGCACAGCACTGCACCTCCCGAACTCCTGCGCGCCCGTCACGGCGGCGGGCGCGGCCCACTGTGCATCCGGAATTTAGCACCGCCGCGTCCGAACGACCAGCTTTCCGACGCAGTAACCATTCGATAGCGACCGTCCAGGTTTCAGCGAGCAGCATCAAAATTGGCACTCACGACCGCCGAGTGCTAAATTTCTGCTGCACAGTAGTGGATGCGCTCGCCGAGGTGGCGGGCCATTTTGACGATCACGGGAGGTGTGTTGCTGTGCTGCGTTCCGATCGACTCGCCGAGGCTCGGCCGATGACCCGATCTTTGCTGGAATTCCACAACGGATCGTCGCGACGCAATCCCGACAGCTCCCCGGCACGACTCCCCCGGCTCGCCAGACCACAACACCTGCAGGGCGAACACTGGAGCGACATCTCGGTCATGCTGGGAGCACTGTCGATAGTGATGTTCTGGATGTTCGGATTCGGCATCGTTCTCGGCGTCTGCGCCATCGCTGCCGGCATCGCCGCCAACCGACACCCTGCCGTCGAAGGAAGCGAGTCCAAGTCTCTGGAAGCACTGCTGGGCATTCTCACCGGCGCTTTCGGAATCGCCGCCGGCACAGTCTTTCTCACCGCGGCGCTCCCACACCTCTGACATACGCCGCAAATCTGGCCCGACACCCGGCGAGGATCAACTCGCGGGTGCCGGGCCAGATGACGGTTGATCGGCCGAGGCCGATCAACCATGATCAGTCGAGGTCGAACCGGTCGAGGTTCATCACCTTGTTCCAGGCAGATACGAAGTCCTGCACGAACTTCTGCTGCGCGTCGTCGGCGGCATACACCTCGGCGAGAGCGCGCAGTTGCGAATTCGAACCGAAGACGAGATCGACGGCGGTGGCGGTCCACTTGGCGTCACCCGTGACACGGTCGGTGCCTTCGTAGACGTTCTCCGCCGAGGCCGAGCCCTTCCACTGCGTACCCATGTCGAGGAGGTTGACGAAGAAGTCGTTCGTCAACGCCTCGGGCCGGTCGGTAAAGACGCCGTGCTTCGTTTGACCGAAGTTGGCGTTCAGTGCACGCAGGCCGCCGACGAGAACCGTCATTTCCGGAGCGGTCAGGTTCAACATGTAGGCCCGGTCGACCAGAAGTGCCTCGGCAGGCAACTTCTCCCCCTCTCGGAGGTAGTTGCGGAACCCGTCGGCCCTCGGCTCGAGTACGGCGAACGACTCCACATCGGTCTGCTCCTGTGTGGCGTCGGTACGACCCGGCGTGAACGGGACCGTGATGTCGTGGCCGGCGTTCTTCGCCGCCTTCTCGACCGCCGCGGCGCCGGCCAGCACGATCAGATCCGCGAGCGAGACCTTCACCCCGCCGGACTGCGACGAGTTGAAGTCCTGCTGGATCTGTTCGAGGGTCTGCAGGACCGTGGCCAGCTCGGTGGGGTTGTTGATCTCCCAATCCTTCTGCGGCGCAAGCCGGATTCGCGCCCCGTTGGCGCCGCCGCGCATGTCGGTGCTGCGGTGGGTGGCAGCCGACGCCCAGGCGGTCGACACGAGCTGGGAGATGGACAGACCCGAGTCGAGGATCTTGCCCTTGAGCGCGGCGATCTCGCTGTCACCGATCAGCTGGTGATCGACTGCGGGGACCGGGTCCTGCCACAGCTGCGCCTCCGGAACCCACGGGCCGAGGTAGCGCGTGACGGGCCCCATGTCGCGGTGCAGCAGCTTGTACCACGCCTTGGCGAACTCCTCGGCGAACTCCTCCGGGTGATCGAGCCAACGCCGGGTGATCTTCTCGTAGGCCGGGTCGACGCGCAGGGAGAGGTCCGTGGTCAGCATCGTGGGGGCACGCCCCGCCGACGAATCGAACGGGTCGGGGATCGTGCCCGCGCCTGCGCCGTCCTTGGCGGTCCACTGCCAGGCACCCGCGGGACTCTTGGTCAGCTCCCACTCGTAGCCGTACAGGACTTCGAGGAAGCTGTTGTCCCACTTCGTCGGTGTGGGGGTCCACACGACCTCGAGACCACTGGTGATCGCGTCCTTGCCCACGCCGGTGCCGTAAGCACTCTTCCAGCCCAGGCCCTGCTGCTCGATCGGGGCGCCTTCCGGTTCCGGACCGACCAGGTCGGCGTCGCCTGCGCCGTGGGTCTTGCCGAAGGTGTGGCCGCCTGCGATCAGCGCGGCGGTCTCCACGTCGTTCATCGCCATGCGGCCGAACGTCTCCCGGATGTCGCGGGCGGCCGCCAGCGGATCCGGCTGGCCATTGGGTCCCTCCGGGTTCACGTAGATGAGACCCATCTGCACGGCCCCGAGCGGACCCGAGAGTTCGCGATCGCCGCTGTAGCGCTCGTCGCCCAGCCAGGTGTCCTCGGGACCCCAGTACATCTCCTCGGGCTCCCAGATGTCCTCGCGGCCGAATCCGAACCCGAAGGTCTTGAACCCCATCGACTCCAGGGCACAGTTTCCGGCGAAGACGAGGAGGTCCGCCCAGGAAATCTGCTTGCCGTACTTCTGCTTCACCGGCCAGAGCAGCCGGCGAGCCTTGTCGAGGCTCGCATTGTCGGGCCAGCTGTTGAGGGGGGCGAAACGCTGAGCGCCCTGACCGCCACCGCCGCGACCGTCCGCGATGCGGTAGGTGCCGGCGGCGTGCCAGCTCATCCGGATGAAGAGGCCGCCGTAGTGGCCGTAGTCGGCGGGCCACCAGTCCTGCGAGGTCGTCATCAGATCGATGACGTCGCGCTTGAGTGCCTCCACGTCGAGCTTGGCGAACTCCGCCGCGTAGTCGAAGTCCGCGCCCATCGGGTTCGACTTCGACGTGTGGGCGTGCAGCACCGACAGCTCCGGCTGGTTCGGCCACCAGTCGCGGTTCGTCCTCGGGCGGTTCGCCGCCGGAGTGGGAGACGGGATTACGGGGTTTTCACTTTCACTGGTGCTCTGAGTGTTTCCCTCATGAGCGACCGGGCAGCTATCGGACACAACATTCCTTCCGGGAGAGACCAAACTGGGCTGTGGTCATGGGTTCGATCGAGAAGTCTGTGATGTCGAGCAGTCGGGGCACAGACCCCAGTAGATGACCTCGGCCTCCTCGACGAGGAAACCGTTGTCGTCGGACGCGGTCAGGCAGGGCGCCTCGCCGACGGCACAGTCGACGTCCGCAATGACCCCACACGACCGGCAGATGACGTGGTGGTGATTGTCTCCGACCCGCGACTCGTACCGAGCAACGGAGCCGGGCGGCTGAATCCGCCGCACCAATCCCACAGCGGTCACTGCGTGCAGCACGTCGTACACGGCCTGCCGGGACACCCCTTCCAGAACGGTGCGCACCGCTCCGAAAATCGTCTCCGTATCGGCATGTGGACGCGCGTGCACGGCCTCCAACACCGCGACCCGCGGGCGGGTCACGCGAAGCTCAGCCCCGCGCAGCAGCGCTGCGTAATCCGGCATCGACGGCACCCACCCACTATGACTTACTTTTCTGGACTCAGCCAAGACTTTGCGGAAACATTTTGCCGTGACTTCGAATCACGCATATATGGCCCGGTGGCCGACCGCTGCTCCGGCAGACCCTTCAGGGAAGCTCGAAGGTGACGACGACCGTGGGCACCGAATCCGGCGACGACAGTCCGATCGTGCCGCCCGACGGCACGAGGGAGAGTCCGCCCCGCCGCCGCCCGGTGGCTCGTCCGCCTCGCCGGTGCCACCGATCCGTCCCCCGGCGGCGCCCCCACCACCGCCGTACCAGCCGGCCCCACCTCCACCCCCGGCCCCGATCCCGTCACCGACGGCCGCCGGAAGCGTCGCCCCGGAACTTCCTGCGCTGCCGCCGTATCCGGGACCACCGGCAAGCCCCGCCGGGCTCGACCCGTCGGATCCGAACACCCCTGTCCTCCGCCCTGCGCGAACGAGCCGTCGCCCGACGGTGTCGCGCCGCCGCGCGCACCGCCTCCCGGCGCTCCCGCATCGCCGCGGGGCGACACCATCCCGCTCGCGGTCGACGCTCCGCCGCCTCCTCCGGCCGCGAAGACCAGCGGCAGTTCGATTCGATGCGGAACCAGCATGCTCGACCTTCCGGTATCAAGGACGACGGCCGAAAGATCTCCCCCGTCACCGCCGTTGACGTTCGGCGGAGTGTTGTTTGCCGCGACCTCGGCGATCAGGATCACCAGGATGAGCGGAGCGAAGTCGAAGGCGGTGTCGGGCTGCTGCAGGAGCAGCAGTGCGGCCGCGGCGATGACGACGACGGCCAGGAACGGACGCGGAAGCTCCACCCGCGGTCTGATCATGTCTCCCGCAACGGGGGTCACCGCGGCGACCAGGCCACACAGCAGGACCCACCCCGGCGGCACGAAGCCGTCGCGTTGCGCGACAGCTGCACCGGCGATGGCAACGACGGCGATGTGCGCGAACACCGGCACAGCGAGCGGGTAGTCGTACTCACTCTCCGCCACGCGTCGACGAAAGAATGCCGTCACCTGCACACGACCAGCGTAGGCGAAGACCCACCCGCAGCGCGTCCTCTCCGGAGCGGAGACACCCTCCGCCCACGGTAGGAGACGAGAACGCGACCGTGGCACGGCGAAACCGCTGCCGCGAATCCGTAGCGTTGCCGTCATCAACGGAACTACGGAGGTGGCCGAGATGTCGTGGAACGATTTCCGTGCACGCCGGGCGGTACTGGAAGAGATACTGGCGCGGGCGCACGCCGACCCCGCACTGGCGTTGCGGTTCGACGAAGTGCCCGGCGCAATCGAGCTTTTCGGCTCGGCCGACAACATCCTGCTCTCACTTCAGCACCGGTGGAGCAATCACCTCGCGGCCCGCCTCGACCAGGCGGTCGAGGACGGCACTCCTGTGAATTCGACGTGGAAAGCGCTGGCCGCCGAGCAACCGGCGTTGCGCGCGCTCCTGGACACCGCGGCCGCGTCCTCCCTGCCGTCGCGCGGATCTCAGCGCGCGGAGCAGCGGACGATCGAGGCCCACCACACCGGACGCCTGTCCGGCCACGGGATCGAGCAGCGACCGATCGGCGCGCGAACGCCGACGATGACCCCCGCGTGACAGACGGGCAGCTAGTCTCGGGATTTCGCTAAGGGTGCGCGAAGGCCGCCTCGAACGCGTCGAGCGCGTCGTCCGGATCGTTCTTCGCCCACCCTTCGAGTCCCACGACGCCGGTGTAGCCGATGTCGCGGAGGGCGGCGGCGACAGCCGGGTAGTGGATTTCGCCGGTTCCGGGTTCGCAGCGTCCGGGGACGTCGGCGACCTGGATCTCCCCTATGTAGGGCAACGCCTTTCGGACGAGTTCGATGAGGTTGCCCTCGCCGATCTGGGCGTGATAGAGATCGAGATTCATGCGTAGGTGTGGGCTGTCGATCGCCTGGACGAGAGCGAGGGTGTCGGCCGCGGTCGCGAACGGGGTACCTGGATGATCGACGGCGAGGTTGAGGTTCTCGAGCGTGAACACCCGCCCCGCCTGTTCACCGAGTTCGGCGACCTTCCGCAGAGTGTCGGCGGCGGTGAGCCACATTGCGGGCGTAGCCGTTTCGACCGGCCGGAGGGGCAGGCCCCGGTTGTCGAGTCCGGTTCCGTGCAGGTTCAACCGCGGGCAGTCGAGCCGTTTCGCGACGTCGAGGGACTGCTGCGCCGTGGTGAGCAGCGCCTCGATGCCGTCGGCTTCGGTGAGGTTGCCCTCCAGATAGCCCGTCATCGAGGAGAATTCGGCGCCGACGGCGGCGAGAGCGTCGATGTCCTTGGTGGACCAGTCCCAGATCTCGACCTGGAGTCCGCGTTCGGCGATGCGGTGCACGCGGTCCAGGAACGGCAGGTCGAGGTAGAGCATTTCGGCGCTGGCGGCGAGCGTGTACGTGGCCATCGGTGTCACCCGTCCAGGTCGACGGCGGAGCCGGTCTCGACGCTGCGGATGGCGGCGAGTGCGATCGACAGCGCGGTTCGGGCGTCCCGGCCTGTGACGACGGCCGGTGTGTGGGTGCGGATCGCGTCGACGAAGGCGGTCAGTTCCCCCACGTACGCGGAGTGCAGGAGGTCGGTGTCGCGGCGCGCGGTGTCGGCGTGCAGCCCGTCGGGGCCGTAATAGGTCATGTCGGTGCTGAGCCCGCTGCCAGCGGTGACCATGCCGCCGGAGCCGAATACCTCGCCGCGCACGTCGTATCCGTACAGCGCGCTGAAGCTCGCCTCCGCCGTGGCGATCGCACCGTTGTCGAATTGGACGGTCACCACTGCGGTGTCGAGGTGGCCCGCGCTCTTGGCGTCCGGTCGCACCAGGGCGTCGGCGACCGCGTGCACCCGCACCGGGCGGGCGCCGGGGTTGAGGAAGCAGAGCGTGTCGAAGTCGTGAATGAGCGTTTCGAGGAAGATCGTCCACTGCGGAACGCGTGCCGGATCGGCGGTGTACGGCCCGGGGTCGCGGGTCAGCGAACGCAGCAACTGCGGGGTTCCGACCTTCTGCGCGTCGATCGCGGCGCGCGCGGCGGCGAATCCGGGAGCGAATCGGCGATTGAACCCGACCTGCAGGACGATGCCGGCGTCGGCGGCCGCCGCGATGGCGCGGTCGGCGTCGGCGAGGGTCACTGCCATCGGCTTCTCGACGAACACGTGCTTGCCGGCGGCCGCGGCCGCGACGACCAGGTCCGTATGACTCCGCGCGGGGGCGGTGATCAGCACCGCATCGACCTCGTCGCTGGTGAGGACGTCGTCGACGGTCGTGGTGGCGAACGGCGCCCCCAACGCGGTGGCGAGACGCTGCGCGGACTCGCCGACCGGGTCGCTGACCGCGACGAGCGACGCCCCGGGAACCAGACGGGCCACGATCTCCGCGTGATTCGACCCGATGCGCCCGGCACCGATCAACGCGATGCGTACCGGGTGGGAAGCGGGCGCCGTCGAGTGGACGGTTGCGGCTTCGGTGAGTGACATGGGTGCGCTCCAGTGCAGTGGAAGGGGGAGGTCGAGGCGAACTAGTACGTTCTAGTTCTAGACCGTAGAACTCGTGCGATCATTGGTCAAGAGCAGCTTCGAGCGAAACGGCACGGGGCCCGGAAGACAGGAGCCGTGCACGTGGTCGAACCGGTGGCGGGATCGACCGGTGGCGCTCGTCCGACAATGGGCGACGTCGCGCGCGCAGCAGGAGTCTCCACAGCGCTCGTCTCGATCGTGATGCGCGGCGTTCCCGGCGCCAGCGAGGCCACTCGCAGGCGGGTGCTCGACATCGCCGACGAGATGGGCTACGTGCCGGATCGGCGCGCACAGAAGTTACGCCAGGCCAGTTCCCGGTTGCTCGGCGTCGTCTTCGAACTGCAGCAGCCGTTCCACGGCGACCTCGTCGAACAGATCTACGCCGCGGCCACCCGCCGGGGATACGACGTGATGCTCAGCGCGGTCGCCCCGAGCCGTGCCGAGAAGGTCGCCGTCCAGGCGCTCATGCGGGAGCGCTGCGAGGCCGCGATCCTCCTCGGCACCCGGTTCGACACCGATGCCCTCGGAGCCCTGGCCGATCGCGTGCCCACCCTCGTCGTGGCGCGCGCAAGCGGCCTGCCCGGAGTCGGTGCCGTGCGGGGCGACGACGTCGCCGGAATCACCCTGGCCGTCGACCACCTCACCGAACTCGGGCACCGGAACATCGCCCACATCGACGGCGCCGACGCGCCCGGCGGCGCCGACCGGCGGACCGGTTTCCTGGCCGCGATGCACCAGCACGGACTGTCGGCTTCGGCAACGGTCGTGGCGGGCGGCACGACGGAAACCGAAGGCGCAGAAGGCATGCACAAACTTCTGGAACTGCCCACTCCCCCGACCGCCGTCGTCGCCTTCAACGACCGATGCGCCACCGGCGTGCTCGACCTACTGGTCCGCCGTGGCCGGGACGTGCCCGCGGACATCTCCGTCGTGGGCTACGACGACTCCCGCCTGGCGCGGATTCCGCACGTGCAGATGACGACGATCTCGCAGGACGCCACACACATGGCCGAAGCCGCCGTCGACGGAGCGCTGGCTCAGATCGCCGGCGACAAGGCGGTCGACCTCGTGCTCGCGCCGCACCTCGTTCGCCGCGCGACCACCGGCCCTGTCGCACACCACGACTGAGGTCAGGAGCCTGCGTAAATGATGTCGAGATTGCGACCGATGAGCATCAGAGTGGGCCCAAGCGGGCCCTGAGCAGGCAGAACTCATTGCCTTCGGGGTCGGCCAGGACATGCCACTGCTCCTGCCCTGTCTGGCCGATGTCGGCCGGGCGCGCACCGAGCTTCAGAAGGCGGTCGAGCTCGCGTCCTGATCGCGGTCGGTGGCGTTGACGTCGATGTGCAGCCGGGATTTCCCCTTCTCCGGCTCATCCCTGCGGCTGAGGATGATCGTCGGCTGCGGACCGCCGAACCCTTCACGCGGTCCGATCTCCAGCGAGCCGTCCTCCTCGCGATCGAGCACGACGAAGTCGAGGACCTCGCACCAGAACCGCGCCAGCACCTCAGGGTCGCGGCAACCGAGCACGAGCTCACTGATACGACATGCCATCAGCGACACCTGCTCTCAGCACGGCCGTCGGCCATGCGGTAGGGAAACCGACTTCGAGACACGACACAGATCTGCCGGATACTAGGCCGACGACCAGACACCGAGCTCGTTGCCACTCGGATCGGTGAAGTGGAAGCGGCGCCCGCCGGGAAAGTCGTACGGGCCGTTGACGACGGTGCCGCCGGCCGCCCGCACCGCATCCACCGACGCGTCGAGATCCACCGAGTACAGCAGCACCAGCGGCCCGCCTGCCGGCTTCCGTTCCGGCACCTGCAGCAGGCCGCCGACCTCCTCACCGTCCGCACCGACGATGCCTGCGTACTGCGGGCCGTAGGAGTTGAACTCCCAGCCGAATGCCGAGCGGTAGAACGCTTCCGCGTCCGCGAGGTCCGTGACCGACAACTCCACGTAGTTCAGTCGATGATGATCTGCGGCAGAAGGTGACATGCCGGAACTCTAGCCGGAATCGGCTCCTCGATCAGGAGTTCGGTCGGCGAGAAGCATGTTCACGAAACCGCGGGTGCTCGCCGTCTGGGGTCGGCCGGCGACCTGGACGAGTGAAATGGTGCGTTCGACCGTCGGCTGCAGCGGTATGTGGACGAGACCGGCGAACGAGATCATGGGAAGCACGAGTTCGGGCACCGCGGTGACACCGAGCCCGGCCGCCGCCAATCCCGCTACCGCGCCGATGTTCTGCGCCTGCATGACGGGTCCGAGTTCGATGCGTGCGTCCTCGACGGCCCGGCGGACGGGCGCCGCGATGCTGCTCTCGGGTCCGAACGCGATGAACGGTTGTCCGGCGAGATCCGACCACCGGAGTACCGGCCGATCGGCGAACGGATGTGTCGGCGCGACGGCGCAATAGAAGGAGTCGCTCGTCAGAACGTCCTGTTGCAGGCCGGGCAGAATCCCCGAGGTGGTGACCAGGGCGAGGTCGACCGTGCCCGAGTACACGGCGTCGAGAACCTCCTGCCGCAGTCCGTCCCGTATCTGGAGGCGCACGTCGGGATGCTGCTCGCGGAAGCTCACCACGTACGGGGGAAGGAACGTGGCCGCGAGCGAGGGCAGGCATGCCACCGTCACGATTCCGCGGTCACCGGTGACGAATCGTTCGATCTGTGTGAGCCCGTCGTCGAAGTCGTGGAGCATCCGCCGGGCGTGCTCGATGATCTCGTGCCCGTGCGTGGTCAGCTCGACACGGCGAGTGGTGCGTTCGAACAGCGTGACGTCGAGTCGGCGCTCGGCCTCGGCGACCGAGCGGCTCAGCGAGGACTGAGACACGTCGAGTGCGTGGGCCGCCGAGGTGAAGCTCGCGTAGTCGGCGATGGCGACGATGCTCCTCAGGTGAGAAATCCCGAGATTGATGCTCATGCGCATCAGTATGGCCGGTATTGATGCGCTAGGTATTCATGAGTTCAACTCATGAATCGATCATTCATTGATATTTGACCCGCAATTATGAGGCACGCGACACTGAGACTCCATTTCGAAGGAGGTCACATGGTTGCCGCGCTCGGGTTCGCCACGATCGCTTGTTTCCTGGCGCTGGCGTTCAGCCGTCGGGTCTCGGTGCTGGTCGCACTGATCCTCGTTCCCGTCGCGTTCGCGATCGTGGGCGGATGGGCACCCGACCTCGGGGAGATGGTGGGCGACGGTCTGCTGAAGGTCGCGCCCGTCGCCATCATGATCGCCTTCGCTGTCCTGTATTTCAGTCTGATGGTCGACGTGGGACTGTTCGACCCGGCGATCCGCCGGATCGTCCGGTGGGCAGGCGGCAATCCCACCAAGATCGCCGTCGGAACCGCGGTGCTGACCCTGCT
The DNA here is from genome assembly GCF_016772255.1 of Rhodococcus sp. 21391. Lineage (NCBI taxonomy): Bacteria > Bacillati > Actinomycetota > Actinomycetes > Mycobacteriales > Nocardiaceae > Rhodococcus > Rhodococcus sp. 21391. The sequence goes on from NZ_CP063781.1 coordinate 5,030,079, forward strand.
CGTCGCGCTCGACGGCGACGGAACCTCGACCTTCCTGATCACCATCTCGGCGTTGCTGCCCCTCTACCAGAAGCTCGGGATGCGCCCGGTCGTCCTGACCGGCATCGTCTGCCTGGCGGCGGGGCTGATGAACATGATTCCGTGGGGCGGCCCGACCGTCCGCGCCATGGCCGCGCTCGACCTGACCAGCGCCGACATCTTCACGCCGGTCCTGCCCGCGATGGGGGCCGGGGTCCTGTGGGTCCTGTTCGCCGCCTACATGATCGGCCGCGTGGAACGTAAACGGCTCGGTGTCACCGAACTGGCCTCTCCCGGCGGCGGTGGTCCCGGCACGCCGCACGTGTCCGACGCGCCGGTGCGCACCGGTCGCCAGCGGGCGGTGATGGCGTTCAATACCGTGCTCACCCTCGTTCTGATCGTGATCCTGCTGTTCCAGTTCGTGCCGCTGGAGGTGGCATTCGCCATCGCATTCGCACTCGCGCTCGCCGTCAACCGCCCCAAGTGGGACGACCAGCAGGCCCTGTTCGCGAAGCACGGCGGCAACGTCACCATGGTGGTGGCGATGATCCTCGCGGCAGGCGTGCTCACCGGAATCCTCAACGGCACCGGGATGATCACCGCGATGGCGCAGACCTTCGTCTCGTGGATTCCGCAGTCCGCCGGCTCCCTGATCCCCGTCATCACCGCCGTCACGTCGATGCCGCTCAGCCTAGTCTTCACCCCGGACGCCTACTACTTCGGCGTCGTACCGGTGCTCGCGGAAACCACCGCATCGTTCGGAGGCGACCCCGCGGAGATCGGCCGCGCCGCCATCCTCGGCCAGATGACCACCGGATTCCCGCTCAGCCCGCTGACCGCCGCGACGTTCATCCTGATCGGACTGAGCAAGGTAGACCTCGGCAAGCACCAGCGGTTCATCTTCGGCTGGGCCTTCGGAACCACGATCGTGATGACCGTCATGGCGCTGCTCACCGGTGCCATCTCGCTGTAATCGTCCGCGACACCACCGCAGGCCGGCCCACCCACCACACGTCGAACAAGCAAAGGACTTCGAGCCCGTGACACCATCGAGCACCCGCGGCAGCGCTTCGCGGAGCGTGCGACTCGGCGCCGGATCCGGGTTCTCCGGGGATCGCATCGACCCCGCCGAGAAACTCGCCCGGCACGCCGACCTCGACTGCCTGATCTTCGAATGCCTCGGCGAACGCACCGTTGCCGCCGGAAACTCTCGCCGACTCGAGAACCCGGACGAAGGATACGATCCGCTCCTCGGCGCACGCATGCGCGCGGTTCTCCCGCACACGCTCGCGTCCGGGACCACGGTGATCACCAATGCCGGTGCCGCGAACCCTCTCGCCGCTGCCGAATTGGTCTCCGACATCGCGTCCCGGTCCGCCGACCGGCAGGTGCGCGTCGCTGCCGTCACGGGCGACGCGGTGCTCGAGCAGGTGCTGGGGCACGACCCCGTCGTGTGGGAAACCGGGAAACGCCTGTCGGAGCACGACGAGGAACTCGTCTCCGCGAACGCGTACATCGGCGCGGAGGCCGTGATCCCCGCACTCGAACTGGACGCCGACGTCGTCGTCACCGGGCGTCTGGCCGACCCCTCCCTCTACGTCGCCCCACTCGCCCACCACTTCGGATGGGACCTGGCCAACCACGAAACCATCGGCGCCGCAACCGCGATCGGGCACCTGCTCGAATGCGCCGGGCAACTCACGGGCGGGTACTACGCGGATCCCGTCACCAAACCGGTGAAGGGTATGGCCGATCTCGGTTTCCCGTTCGCCGACGTCCTCGCCGACGGATCGGCGACCTTCGGCAAACTCGACGGATCCGGCGGGCTACTCACCGAACGAACCTGCGCCGAGCAACTCCTGTACGAGGTGGGAGATCCCACGTCGTACCTGACCCCGGACGTCACCGCGGACTTCGGCAACGTGTCGTTCACCAGCGTCGGACCCGACCGGGTCGCCATCGCGGGTGCGACGGGGCGCCCCCGACCACAGCAGCTGAAGGTCACCCTCGGGTTCCGTGGCGGCTGGCTCGGTGAGGGGCAGATCAGTTACGCGGGACCGCGCGCCTATCCCCGTGCCCAGCTCGCCGCGGACATCGTCACCGAACGTCTCGCCGACGTGCACGGCTTCGCCGAGGGCGCCGTCTCGGTCGAATACATCGGCGCCGGTGCCGCTTTCCGCGGACTCGATACGGACACCGCTGCCCACGAGGTGCGCGTGCGGGTCACCGCCCGCGCACGCACCCGCGAGGAAGCCGACCTCGTCGGCTGGGAGGTGGAAAGCCTGTACACCAACGGACCGGCCGGTGGCGGCGGCGCCCGGCGGTCGTCGACCGAGGTGCTCGCGATCCGCTCGTGCACCCTCCCCCGCGATCTCGTGTCCACCCGGGTGCATCTGACGGAGGTTTCGACATGACCACGCCCGCAACTGTTCAGAAGATCGATAGCCTTGCCGACGTCCGCGCCGGCGACAAGGGGGACACGCTCATCCTCGCTGTGCTGGCCCGGGACAGCGCCGCCTACCGGCATCTCACGGAGAGACTGACCGAGAACGTCGTCGCCGCCCACTACGGTGAGCTGATCACCGGACCGGCCCGGCGCACCTGCCAGCCGAACCTGATGGCGATGGTGTTCGAGTTGCCCGGCGTCCTCGGCGGCGGCGTGACGGGCTCACCCGCACTCGACGGACACGGCAAGACGCTGGGCTACCACCTGCTGAGCCTCGAAATCTGACGGGCTACGCGGGATTCCGGTTCCGAGAGGCTGCCAGGGTAGCGGCGAGCGCCTGACGATCGAGCTTGCCGCGCGGTGTGCGCGGCAAGCTGTCGACCGCGAGAACCTGAACCGGCATGCTGGGGCTGGGTAACGTGGCGCGCAGGTGCCGCCAGATCTCGGTGGAACTCGGCCCGTCGCCGTCCACCACGATCGCGGCGGCCGGTGCCTCGCCCATCCGGCTGTCCGGTACTCCGATGCACGCAGCCTCCGAGATCCCGGGAAGCGCGGTCAACGCCGCCTCGATGGCGGCGGGTTCCACATTGAGTCCCGCCCGGATCACCGTGTCGCTGTCCCGGCCGAACAACTGCAGGCTGTTGCCCGCCACGCGGCCGCGGTCCCCCACCGTCATCCACCCGTCGGCGGGGCCGTTCACCACGCCGTCCTCGGTGAGGTAGCCGTCGAACAGCATGTCGCTGCGCACGTGGACCAGGCCCTCGCGGATCTCTGCGTCGACGCCGTCGAACAGTTCGCCTACCGCATGCTCGTCGGCGGCGCCGAGACCCCGGTCGAACGACACGAAGCTCAGTTCGGATGCGCCGTAGAAGTGCACGAGCGACGCATTCGGCAACACCTCCTGCAACGCCTGACGTCCCGTCCGCGGCCACCGGGCCGCCGAGGACAGCACCTCGCGGACGCTTCCGACCGGACCGATCTCCGACCGCACCACATCCCACGCGATGGTGGGTACCGAGTACAGATGTGTCGCCGCGTCGCGCAGCGAGTGCGTGACCGGGCGCAGATCCACCGTCGCCCCGCAAGTGAGGCCGTGCAGCGCTCCGTACAGGAAATGCGTGTGGTCGAGCACTCCGGGCACCGCCACGCGATCCCCGCTGCCGATGTCGAACGTCGCGTCCGAGCGGTCGAGGGTCGTGGCCCACGATCGCTGGTTGCGCACGAACAGCTTCGGCTCACCGGTGGTGCCGGACGTGATGCCGACCAGCAGTTCGGTGTCGGGACGCGCCCGGTCCGCGGCGCCGTCGGATTCGAGGCTCTCCGCCGTCTCGACGGTCCCGTCGAATCCCAGTCTCCGCAACCTGGCGTGCTGGTGCGACGCGGCCACCACGGCGCCGGGTTTCGCGAGTTCGAGCACCCGCGTCAGCTGCGCGGGCAGGAGATGCCGATGCAGCAGCACGACGCTGACTCCCGCGTGCATCGCCGCCGTCACCGCGACCAGCGACCCGACATCCGACGTCGGCAGCACCGCCACCCGGTTCATCCCGTCGAGCCCGGCGGCGGTACGAGCGACCTGCGACCAGAACCGGCCGTAGTCGACGGTCTCGCGCGCGGACACGACCGCTGTCGTCTCCGGGTTCTCGGCGGCCCGTCGAGCGACACGCTCGGCGAGCAGCTCAGTCATCGTCCACTCCCCGTGCGACGAGGGCGTCGCCCATCGCATCCGCGGTCCGGAGTGCACGCACCAGAACCGGGGTGGCCAGCGCCGTCATCGACCATTGCAACCCGCGCGCCTTCCGTGCCTGCGCCACCTCCTGCACGATCCCGGTCAGCAGCGGGATACACCGGATCGCCAACGCGAGCAGGAGCCCGATCCGGTCCGGATCGACCCCGAACCTCCGCAGGGGCCCGAGTGCGCGCGACACCGTGTCGAGCATGTCGGTGACCCGGGTGGTGAGCGTGACCAACGCGGCGAGCGCCACCGAGATCAGGAGCACCCCGCACACGACGACCGCCCGCGCGGGCGATGTGATCAGCACCTGGAACACGGCGATGATCAACAACATCCACACCACCGGACGCAACTGCGCCACGGCGACCCGCCACGGAATGGAGGCCACCGCGAACAGCAGGCCCACCACCAGGACGACGACGCCGACCTCGAGCGGGGTGCGCACGAACACCGTAGCCATGACGATCGACGCGATCAACAGCAGCAGTTTCAGCCCGGCGGGCATCCTGTGCAGGAGCGAGTCGCCCGGGCGGTACAGGCCGATCATTCGACCAACTGCCGGTACGCCGGGACGGCGTCGTCCGGGCTGCCGTCGAACGCGACGAGACCGTCGTCGATGACGATGACCCGTTCGAAACTCTCCAGCAGCGCCAGTTGGTGGGTCACGACGATCACCTGCTGGTCCATCGAATCGAGTGCTTCGGAGACGACGCGCGCGTTCCGCAGATCCAGCAGCGTCGTCGGCTCGTCGGCGATGACCACCTCGGGCCTGCGGATGAGGACGGCGCCGATGGCGAGCAGCTGCTTCTGGCCCCCGGACAGCAGGTGCGCGGGGTGATCGGCGTGCCGGTCGAGCCGGAACCGCACCAGGATCTCCTCGACGCGACCGGCGATCTCCTGTTTGCTCAGACCGGACCGGCGCAGCGAGAACGCCAGGTCCTCGGACACCGTGGGCATGACGATCTGGGTGTCGGGGTCGGTGAACACGAACCCGACCTTGCGGCGCACCTGCGCGCCCTTCCTGGCGGCGTCGACACCGTCGACCGTGACGGTGCCGGAGGTGGGCTTCAGCAACCCGTTGATCATGCGCGCCAGGGTCGACTTGCCGGAACCGTTGGAACCGATGATGCCGACGCGGCGCTCGGAGAAACGCAGGTCGACGCCGCGCAGCACCGGGCGGTCCCCGAAGGCGTGCGTCACCGAATCGAAGACGATCTCACTCACGACACACGCTCCACGAGCATCGCGATGCCCTGTCCGCCGCCGATGGCGCAGGCCGCGAGACCGAGCGCGGGTCCGCCCTCGCGCAGCATCTGACTTGCCAAGCGCACCAACAAGATCGCCCCCGACGCGCCCCACGGGTGCCCCATGGCGATGGCGCCGCCCTGCGGGCAGATCACGGATTCGTCCAGGCCGAGTTCGTCCGACACCGCCAGCACCACCGACGCGAAGGCCTCGGTGATCTCGACGACGCCCAGATCCGCCACGTCGTGTCCGGTCCGCTTCAGGAGTGTGCGGATCGCGGGAACCGGTCCGAGTCCGGGCAGCGCCGGGTCCGATCCCGCGACGGCGGAGCCGAGGATCCGTAACGCAGGCAGTCCGGCGGCCAGCGACTCGGTCGTCACCGCCAGCACGGCGGCACCGTCCGAGATGCCGCAGGAGTTCCCCGCCGTGGCCGTTCCGCCGGCACCGAAACTCGGGCGTAGCCGCGCGAGCCTGGCCTCGGTCATGCCTGCGCGAATGCGCTGGTCCCGCTCGATGTCACCGATCGGCACGATTTCCGACGAGAAGTCGGCGGCTGCGGCGAGCGTGTGCGACCGCGCCGCGTACGCATCCTGCCGCTCACGGCTGATGCCGCGCACCCGCGCGAGATCGTCCGCGGCCGCTCCCATGTCGGGGTCGGGGAAGTCTTGCGGCGCAAAGGGAGCGCGGGTGTAGCGCACCGGATCGGCGCCCGGCACCGGCGGCCAGAACCGCCACGGCGCCGTGCTCGCCGATTCGACGCCCCCGGCCAGAATCAGCTCGTCGGCGCCGCTGCGCACACGGAGCGCGGCCTGCATCACCGCGTCGAGTCCGGAACCGCACTGCCGGTCGACGGTGACACCGGGAACCTCCACACCCATTCCCGCCTGCAGGGCCGCGACCCGTGCCGGATCACCGCCCGGCCCGAGGCAGTTGCCGAGGACGACGTCGTCGACCTCGGCATCGATGCCCGCCCCCCGCAGCGACGTCAGAACCTCGCGCAGCACGGGGGCGGCCAGGTCGGTGGTGGTCAGATCGGCGAACCCGTGCCCGGCATTGCCGATCGGCGTGCGGCGCGGCGCCACCAGAACAGGGACAGAGCTCATGCCAGCCAGTCTCTCACTCGGCCTCGGGCGACTTTGCCACTGGCGGTCCGCGGCATCGCCTCGATCGGCACCCAGCGGCGGGGCAGGGCTTCCTTCGTCAGCGTCCGGCGTGCTCGGGAACGCACCTCACCGATCTCCGCGGTGCCGTCGAGCTCCACCACGGCGGTGACGGTCTCGCCGAGCACCGAATGCGGCGATCCGACGACGGCGGCCGCGGCGACACCGTCGAGCGTCTCGAGGATGCGCTCGACGTCCTCGGCGATCACCGTGGTGCCGCCGACATTGATCGCGGATTCTCCCCGGCCGCGCACCGTCAGCTCGCCGTCGTCACCGAGTTCGGCCAGGTCACCGACGCCGAACCACTCCGGGACTCCGATCACGCTGTACGGCGACCGGACGTACAGCAGACCGTCGCGGATGTCGGCGTCGACGCCGTCCAGCAGCCGGAGCGGTTCGGGCACCCGGCGCGCCGCGACGAGGGAGAGTTCCGCGGCGCCGTAGTACTCGACGATCCCGATGCCGTCCGCCACCGCGCGGGCACCGTCGTCCAGGGCGGTGCCGGCGACGATCGCCGTGCGCAGCTTCGGGGCCTTCCCCACCACCTCACGGAGAACGGCGGGAACGGCGTGCACCACCGTCGCCCGGGACGGGTCGTCGGTGACGCACGCACCTCGCCAGAGTGCGTGCACTGCGCCGAACAGGTGCATCGTGGCGTGCAACGGGCCGGTGATCAGCACGTGGTCGGTCGCTTCGATGCCGGTGATCGCGGTGAAGGCGGGGAAGCTGTCGAACCAGGAGGCCGCGGTGCGCGCGAGCGGACGCGGCCTGCCGGTGGAGCCGGACGTCGCGACCAGCAGAAACGTGGACGGTGGAATCACCGCGCGGTCCGGGCGCGCGTCGGGGTTCTCGACGATCACCGCCGTCCCCTGCCGCGCCGCCGCGCACACGCAGATCAGGGCGTCCGGGACCGGCAGCGTCGACGCGTCGTAGGCAGGCGCACCCGGGCCGTGCTCGAGGATCCATCGGTCGATGGCACGGTCGAGTTCGGCGTACGTGTAGGTGCGGTCTTCGAAGTCGAGAGCAGGCTGATCGCCGGAGCCGCCGAGTTCGGAACTCACGTACGGATCAGGCCGGGGTACGCGCGATGCACGCTCTTGGCGACCACGGTCGCGACGACGACCTTGAGCAGGTCGCCGGGGATGAAGGCGAAGTTGGTGGTGATGGCGGCGCCGACACCCAGATCGGTGCGGAGCAGGAGTCCGACGGTGCCGAAGACGTAGATGACGACGATCCCGCCGAGGGCGTTGATCAGCAGACCGAGCGCGATCGGGTACTTCGGCAGGATCCGAGCGGTGAGGAGACCGATGATCAGCGTCGCGGGAATCCAGCCGATGAGGTACCCGGCACTGGGGCCTGCGAGCGCGGTCAGTCCGGTGCGGCCACCGGACAGCAGGGGCAGGCCGATCAGGGTCAGTGCGATGAAGACCGCGACGGCGGCTGTGCCCTTGCGAGCGCCGAGCACCGCGCCGGCGAGGATGACGCCGAGCGTCTGCAGTGTGATCGGCACTCCGCTGAAGCCGACCGTGATGGCGCCGGGCAGACCCAGCGCCGCGATCAGCGCGGCGAACACCGCGATCTGCGCCATGTCCCGCGCTGAAATACCGAGCCTCGACACCCGAGCACTCTCGACACCTGCCATGACGACTCCTCTTGCTTCAAACTTGAACGACGTTCAAGGTATCAGGTCGGCGCGGACAACGGTGCGGCAGACTCCGCGACGTCGCCCTCGTCGGACGTCGTGCGCGCCCCGGCCCGCGCTGCTCCGATCCCCGCCACGACGACGAAACAGATCCCGGCCACGGCCGCGTGGTCCGGAACCTGATGCAACACGACGAGCCCGATGATCAACGCGAACGCCGGTTCGAGGCTCATCAGGGTCCCGAACGCCGCCGTGTTCAGCCGGCGCAGGGCGAGCATCTCCAGCGTGAACGGCACGACCGGCAGCAGTATCGCCAAACCCAGCCCGATGATCAACAGGTCCGGCGTCATCTTTCCGAGCATCGACGGTCCACCCACCGCAGTCGCGACCAGCCCGGCGACGGGCATGGACACCGCGAGCCCGTTGAGACCGGCCACCTCGTCGCCCACGCGCTGGGTGAGCACGATGTAGAGGGCCCAGCATGCGGCCGCGCCCAGTGCGAACAGGATTCCGACCGGGTCGACGCCGCTGGCCCAGGGTTGCGTCAGCAGCAGCACCCCGACGGCCGCCAGCGCCGGCCACTTCAGGCGACCGCGTCCGTGCAGAACAGCGACGCCGAGGGGCCCGAGGAACTCCAGCGCGCTGGCGGTTCCCAGCGGGATCCGGTCCACCGCGGCCATGAACAGCAGGGTGACCGCCGCCGTGACCACTCCGAGCAGGACACACGCGCCGAGGGACGAACGCGTGAACGCCTTCGGACGAGGCCGCACGATCACGGCCAGCAACACCCCCGCCCATGCCAGGCGCAACCAGGCGGCGCCCTCGGCGCCGACGCGTTCGGACACGCCGACGGAGATCGCGAGTCCGCTCTGCACGCACAGCATCGAGGTCAGCGCCATCGTCGCGCCGACGTGGGTCGAGTTCCTCGTCATGTCTGTATTGAAGGCCACCTCGACCGTTCACGTCCACGTGACTTTCATGGACAAACCGTTCGGATATCGCGAACAATGCATGGGTGGATACCCGACGCCTGCATCTCCTGCTCGAGCTCTCCCGCCTCGGCTCCATGCGTGAGGTCGCCGAGACACACCGGCTGACCACCTCGACCGTCTCCCAGCAGATCGCCGCACTCGCGAAGGAGACGGGTGCGCAGCTCGTCGAACCGACCGGCCGCCGGGTGCGGCTCACTCCGGCCGGTCGCCGGCTGGCCGACCACGCCGTCACCATCCTGGCGGCCGTCGACGCCGCCCGGCTCGACCTCGACCCCCACGCCGAGCCGGTCGGCACCCTGCGCGTCGGGGGTTTCGCGACGGGCATCCGGGTGTCGCTGCTCCCGGTCGTCGCCGAACTGGCACGCACCCACTCGCAGGTGGACGTGGTGATCAGCGAATACGAGCCGGTCGAGGCGTTCGCGTTGCTCGCCGACGACGAACTCGATCTCGCCCTGACCTACGACTACAACCTGGCACCGGCGTCCCCGGGCACCGCGCTCGAGGCCGTCCCGCTGTGGTCGACGCCCTGGGGACTCGGCACCCCCACGCCCGCCGAGAACGGACCCGCCGACGTCGCCGCCTATGCCGGTTCGCCCTGGATCGTGAACTCCCGCAACACCGCCGACGAGGACGCCGTCCGCACCCTGGCCTCGCTCGCGGGTTTCACACCGCACATCGCCCACCAGATCGACAGCCTCGACCTCGTCGAGGACCTCATCGCCGCCGGCTACGGGGTGGGCCTGCTGCCGGCCGACCGTCCCACGCGCAAGGAAGTCACGGTCCGCCCGCTCACCAACCCGAAGGTCGTGCTGACGGCCTACGCCGTGACCCGCCGCGGGAGGTCGACCTGGCCGCCGCTGCGTCTGGTCCTCGACCGCCTGGCCGCCGTCACCGGTTTCTAGCGGGAGGCCACCGCGGAAGCCGCGTCCTTCAGGGTGCGGGCCGCGACCTGCAGTCCTTCGAGCTGTCCCAGTTCGACGTCCTCGTGTTCGATGTTGACCGCCATGTCCGGGTCGACCCGCTGCAGGGCGGCGAGGAAACGGGACCAGAAATCGACGTCGTGTCCGCGACCGACGGCGACGAAGTCCCACGCCGAGTCCTCGGGCCACTTGTTGACCACGTGCTTGCCACCGAGTCCGGTGGGGTTCTGGTCGGCCGGGATCCGGGTGAACCGATCGTCGAGGACGCCGTAGATCTTGCAGTTCTCGTTGATCCGGGTGTCCTTCGCCGCGGCGTGGAACACGAGGTCGCCGAGCCAGTCGACCGCGGCGACCGGATCGATGCCCTGCCAGAACAGGTGCGACGGGTCCATCTCGGCGCCGACGTTCGTGGCACCGGTCTTCTCGACCAGGCGCTCGAGGGTCGGCGGGTTGAACACCAGGTTCTGCGGATGCATCTCGATCGCGACCTTGACGCCGTTCTCACGGGCGAGCGCGTCGATCTCCTTCCAGAACGGCACCGCGACCTGATCCCACTGGTAGTCGAGGGAGTCGAGATAGCCACTGTCCCAAGTGTTCACGTGCCATGCCGGCCACTGGCCGCCGGCGTGCGCGGCGGGCAGCCCGGACATCGTGACCACCCGGTCCACACCGAGCAGACCGGCCACCTTGATCGCGTTGCGCAGGTCCTCGGCGTCCTCGGGGCCCACCTCGGGATCCGCGTGCAGCGGGTTGCCGTTGCAGTTCAGGCCGGCGATGGAGACGCCGGTCTCGTCGAAGACCTTCAGGTACTCCTCCGGTGACACCTCACCGGAGAGGAGTTCCTTGACGGGTAGGTGCGGGCTGGGCAGAAATCCGCCCGCGTTGATCTCCGCGCCCTCGAGCCCGAGGGATGCGATGGTCTCCAGCGCCTCGCGCAGGCTGCGGTCGTGCAGGACGGCGGTGTACACACCGAGTTTCATGAGGGTTCCTTGCGTGGTGGGAAGAAGTTGCAGTTCAGGGGTTTTGGGGCTACGGGGTTTGCGGTTCAGCCGATCTTGACGGCTGCTCCGTCGGCGCGGGCGGACTCCGCGACGGCGGTGACGATCTGCATGCCGCGCAGCGCGTGGGCGAAGGACGGCAGCGGGCCGAGGATGTCGATGCCGGCGATCTGGTCGAGGAACGCCCGGGCCTGGTAGGCGAAGAACTCCGCCTTGCCGTGGCCGACGCCGCCGGCATCCATCGGCAGGCCACCCTGGATGTACGGGTGCTGCGGACCGATGATCACCCGCCGCTGACCGTTCACGGTGCGGTCGAGGCCCTCGCTGGACACCGAGAATTCCGCGGCGCGAGCCAGGTCGAACGCTGCAGAGCCGGACGTCCCGAACAACTCGAAACCGAGTCCGTCCGGAAGCTGATGCGCGACACGGGAAGCGGAGAACGTGCCGACTGCGCCGTTCTGGAAGCGCGCCGTGAACGTCGCGAGGTCCTCGTTCTCGACGGGTGCCATCTCACCGGTGGTCTCGGCCTTGGTGTGGCCGTAGGTGACTCCGGCAGGCACGGGACGCTTCGTGATCACCGTGGCGAAGGTCGCGCCGCTGATCTCGACGATCGGACCGCACACGAATTCGGCCATGTCGAGCAGGTGGCTGCCGACGTCCGCGAGCGCGCCCGTTCCGGGACCGCCGCGGTACCGCCAGGTGATCGGCGAGGCGGGGTCGAGGCCGTAGTCGCACCAGTAATGCCCGTTGAAGTGGATGATGTCGCCGAGGCGGCCCGTCGCGAGTTCGTCGCGGATCGCCTGGATGGCCGGCGACCGGCGGTAGGTGTACCCGACCGCGGCGATCGTGTCGGCATCCGCAGCGGCCCCCACCATGGCCTCGGCGTCCGTGATGGACCCGGCCAGGGGCTTCTCGCACAGCACGTGCTTCCCCGCGGCGAGGAGCCCTTCGACGATCTCCCGGTGCAACTGGTTGGCGACGACGACGCTCACGGCGTCGATGTCCGGCGATTCGGCGATGGCCTGCCAGCTGTACTCGGCCCGCTCGTACCCGTACCGCTTCGCGGTGTCGTCGGCGACGGCCTGGTTGGTGTCGGCGATCGCAACCAGACGCACGTCGGGGCGGTCGGTTCCGAACAGCGTCGACGCCATGCGATATCCGGCGGCGTGTGCTCGTCCGGCCATGCCGCCGCCGATGACGGCGACACCGATCGAGTGGGAAGTCATGAGTGGAAGCCTTTCGGTGTGATGGTGACCCGGCGGGAGTGCAGGTCGGCTACCCGCAGACACCTGCACGGATGAGTGAAGACGCCCTCCGGCTAGTTCGGTCTATTTAACCGGTCTAGTACGACTACTATGAGCTGAATCACGACACCCTGTCAAGCCCCGACTCGGCGATCCGGCCAGCGGGCCGCACCCCTTGACGAGCACCCTTGGCGTGCAGATATTGAATGCAATTTCACTGAATACCTCTTCAGTGAATGCGAAGTCGGGAAGACGTACGGAGGTCATCGTCGCAGGCGATCCGGCACCGGGAGGCTGCTGGCGGAAGTTCCGCACGGACGGCTGTCGGGGGATCCGCTGCACAGAACGACGCTGATGCGGGGTTCCCTGGTCCAGGTGCTGCGTGAGTACGCCGCGCAGGCCAGGGTGCGGATCGTCACGGGCCGCCGACTGTAGGGGCCGAGCCCACGGGACACGGTGTCCACGCGCAGTTCGCCGACGGTTCCAGTGCACGCACCGACCTGCTGGTCGGCGCGGATGGTCTCTGGTCGGCTACACCTACGGAGGCCTCTACAGCGTCTCGGGCATCGCCGGCGGCATCCCGGCCGAGACCGGCACGTTCAACATGGTTCTCGCGCGCAGCGGCACCTTTCTCCACATTCCGGCGCCGGACGGAACCGTGTGGTGGTCCGCGCAGGTTGCCGATTCCAGGCCACCGGACCTGACCGGTGTCGGCGACGACTGGTTGCTCGGGCGACTCGCCGAGCTGTACCGGTTCGAGCCGCAGGCGCTCGAGATCATCAGGGCGACCACGCAATTGCACCGTCCGACGCTCATGCACACGCTGGCCGAAGTCCCGGTCTGGCACGACGAGCGCGTCGTCCTCGTCGGCGACGGCGCCCACCCGGCCGGGGCGGGGCAGGGCGCCTCCATGGCCATTGAAGACGCCGTCGTCCTGGCCCGGGCACTCGCTGAGACCGGCTCGACCGGAGAAGGTCTCGCCGAATACGACCGGCTCCGCCGGGCCCTGACGGCCGCCGCAGGTCAGGACACGCCCGACCGGGATCCTTCCATCGACTCGGGCGCGGGCCCGGTGGTACGGCGCGCGACGAGCCGCGGCCGGAGAACGGTCGCGACCGATTCGGTCCTCCCCCGGTCCAGCCGTTGGATGACCGCCTCGACCGCGGTGGCGGCCTGCTCCCGCGGTTGCTGATTGACCGACGTCAGATCGATGTGCGCGAGGTGGGCGAGCACGCTGTCGTCGTATCCGGAGACCGAGACGTCTTCGGGGATCCGCACGCCCCGGCTGCGCAGTTCGCCGATCAGCCCGATGGCACTGCGGTCGTTGGCCGCGATCACCGCGGTGGGAAGCTGCGACCGCCCCAGCAGTGTCTCCGCGGCGACCGTTCCGGCGCTGTCGGTGAAATCGCCCTCGACGACGTCGATGTCGAGTCCGTGACGACGCATGGCACGGGTGTACCCCGACCTCCGGTCGGCCGCAATCGTGCCCGCACCACCGCTGAGGTGCGTGATCCGGCGATGCCCCAGCTCGACGAGATGGTCGACGACGGTGCCGATCCCCTTGCCGTCCGCTGTGCGCACGACGTCGACGGCGCCGTCTCCGACGCGGCGACCGACCACGACCACCGGTACCCGTTCCCCGAGCGTGTCGAGCACGTCGGCGTCGAGTTCGGTGCCGAGCAGGATCAGGGCTTCACAGCGGAAATCGAGCAGCGTTTCGACGACTTTCGGTTCGGGATGCGTGGGAGTCAGCGCACCGAGCACCACCTCGTACCCGTAGTCGTCGGCGGCGGCGACGATGTACTCGACCATCTCGGCGTGGAAGCTGTTGCGAATATCCGCCGTCACCCCCACCAGGTGGGTCCGCCGGAGCGACATCAGTGCAGCGGTACGGTTCGGTCGGTACCCGAGCTCGTCCGCGACGTCGAGGACCCGCTTCCGCGTCTCGGCACTCGGTCCGGGAACCCGACGAAACACCATGGAGACCAACGCCTTCGACACCCCCACGCGGTCGGCGATGTCCTGCATGGTCACGGCCTGCCGGGGCATCGGAGCAGGACCACCGCGCCGGGCGTCGTCGCTTCGCATGTGCAGACCCTTTCGCTCGCCGAGCACGAGGCACACCCAGAGTATCCGACATAGACCGAAGTACTAGACCGGGCTACCTACCCGAACGCAGCCGTGGCAGTCCTCAGCGTCCCCGCCATCCTCGCGCTCTGACCGTGCCGACTACGCGGTGACCAGGTCGATGGCGACGGCCGATCCCTGCGGATCGACGACCGCGTCGAGGATGGTCTTCTGCGTCTGGGTCAGGTGCTCGGTGCAGGCCGCGGCAGCCGCCGGTCCGTCGCCGGCGAGGATCGCCCGGCACATCGCCCGGTGCTCCGCCAGCGAGACGTCCAGACGGTCCGGGTGGGAGTGGGCGATGTTGCGCAGTCTCTCCGTGTGCGGCCGGAGTTCGGCAATCGATCGGGCCAGTTGTGAGTTCCGGGTGTGCGCGATCACCGCCTGGTCGTACGTTTCGGTGAGTTCGTAGAAACGATCCCGCCGGGACTCGGACGGGTCCTCCTCCGAGATCGCCCCGAGTGCGTCCGCTACCTCTTCGAATTGCTGCCGGGCCGCGGTGTCCCGGCCGACGGCCTCGGCGACCATGCGCGCCGCGGCCGCCTCGAGCAGGATGCGTAGCTCGAACAGGTCCCGAACACTCTTGATGGAGATGGGAGCGACCCGTGCCCCCTGCCGGTCGGTGAGCGAGACCAGCCCGTCTGCTTCGAGCCGAAGGAAGGCCTGACGCACCGGGGTGCGAGACGCCGAGAACCGCGTGCCCACGTCGATAGCACTCAGCGACTGCCCGGGAGACAGGGTCCCGTTCAGAATGTCCTGTTTGAGCTGCACGTATACCTGTTCGCTCTTGCTTTCGCGCGCCATGCATACATCGTAACGTTCACCACCGTATGAGCTAAGGTATACGCTAATGCGCACCATAGAACAGGAACAGCATCCCGAAGTAGGCGTCCACACGTGAACGACGTGCAATCCACCGAACGATCCGTGCCGACGCGCGCGTCCGAACTGCACCGTCACGGACTTCGGTGGGCCGCACTGATCGCACTCTCGATCGGCGGCTGGGCGCTCGGCGAGAGCGTCGGACTGACAGCGGCCGGTCTATTCTCGGCTCTGATCGTCGCGGCGACCCTGGCCGTCACCGGCTGGGGCCCGTCCCGCGTGCCCCGCCCGCTGGGGAAGCTTGCCCAGGGAGTGCTGGCGAGCGCCGTCGGACTGATGGTGCACCGGGACACGATCGCCGCCCTGAGCTCGATGTGGGTGCCGGTGGTCTCGATCGCGGCCGCGACTCTCGCGCTCAGCGTGGCGGCCGGCGCCCTCCTCGCGCTGCACCGTGACGTGGACGCGGTGACCGGATCCCTCTCCATGACTGCGGGCGGCGCCACCGGACTCGTCGCGATGGCCCGCGAACTCGGCGGCGACGACCGGGTCGTCGCAGTGGTGCAGTACCTGAGAGTGGCACTCGTCGTCGTGTCGATGCCGATGATCGTCACGTTCGGCTTCCGCGCGGATACCGGTGCAGACACCGTGACAGGCACCGAGGGCGGCGGGTCCGAATGGTATGTGACCCTGCCATTCCTGGCACTGTTCATCGTGGGCGGCACCGCTGTGGCGTCACTCGTGCGACTACCCGCGCCCGCGACATTGGGTCCGCTGGCCGTGAGTGCCGGGTTCGAACTCGGCGGCTGGAGCGACGCGGTCGCGGTCCCGCCGATGCTGATGACCGCCGCGCTGATCCTCATCGGCTGGCAGGCCGGGCTCGCGTTCGACCGGGCGAGCCTGCGGGCGATCGGACGAATCCTGCCGTACGCGGCGCTGATCACCTTGCTGGTCGGGGCGGCCTGCGCCGGGCTGGGCGTCCTACTCTCCCACCTCACCGGCGCGAGCCTGCTCGAGGCCTATCTCGCCACCACGCCCGGTGGCCTGGCGGCGGTGCTGGCCGTCTCGGCATCCACCGCCTCCAACGTCACGTTCGTCGCGGCCGCTCAGGTGTTGCGCCTGGTCATCATGCTCGTCACCACCCCGATCATGGCGAAGGTGTTTGCCCACTTCAGTTCTCGGCGTCAACCAGCGTAGTTCGGGAATCCTCTCCGGACAGGACGGTCCGGCTTGCGTCCGGGCCGTCTCGACCGGAGAGGAGTCCCGAACACCCCGAGTCTCGTTGCAGTGTCTCCGAACTCGGGGTCCACCGGGATGTGGGTTCCTCGAATGTCGGCGCATGGCATCTACCTCCGATTCTTGTCAGCAGCTACCGAGCTGCACGGTGGGTGGGTGTCGGGTCGGTCAGCCGTAAACCCTCGCGATGAAGGCATCGAGGTTGTCGCGGACCCGCGCGATCCTCTCCTCGGGCTCGAGATCCTCGCGGTACTGCCTGCCCAGCGCGGGCGACTTCTTCCGGCGCGCGTAGAGCGAGCAGGCGAGATCGGCGCACATGTAGGTGCCGATCGAATTGCCGCGGCGTCCGGATTCACCCGACTTGCGCGCGGTCATCAGCGAGACGCCGCCGTTGGCGTGCGTCGTCATGCAGACGGTGCACATCTGCGCGCGGCGATAACCGCCCGTTTCGTAGCGCAGCGCGACGCCGACCAGACCACCGTCTCGCGGCACGACGACATAGCAGCGGCCGGGAAACGACGGGTCACTCCAGCCGAGGAAGTCCAGGTCGTCCCAGGGCCGATCGTCCAGATCCCGAGGGACGGGCAGACGCTTGGCGTCGCCTTTGGAGCAGTTGATGAACGACGACCTGATGTCGCGTTCGGTGACGGGTTCCATGTCGAGGTGAACTCCTTCTGTGAACGGGGTTGACAAAGCCACGTGACACTACGGACAGCGGTGAGGTCGAGCAACGGATTTTCCGAACGATCTCTGGCCGCGTCGCGGGTGCGGCGGGTGTCGCGAGCGTCCCAGGACAGCGCGACATCTGCGTGTATCGTGCTGTTTCCGGCTTCGAGGGGAACGGCAATGGCGGCAGGTACACGGGTCGGCTCGCAGTTCGGGCAATACCATCTCAGGGCTCTGCTCGGACGAGGCGGAATGGGTGAGGTGTACGAGGCGCACGACACCACCAAGGATCGCACCGTCGCCCTCAAGATCCTCGACGTCGACCTCGCGAAGGACCCCACCTTTCAGCAGCGGTTCCGACGCGAATCGCATGCCGCGGCCAGGTTGCAGGAGCCGCACGTCATTCCGATTCACGACTGGGGCGAAATCGACGGTGTGCTGTACATCGACATGCGCCTGGTCGTGGGACAGGATCTGCGTTCACTGCTCCGCACACGGGGCCCGATGGGTCCCGCACACGCGGTCGCGATCGTCGACCAGATCGCGGCGGCGCTCGACGCCGCGCACACCGACGGTCTCATCCACCGCGACGTCAAGCCGGAGAACATCCTCGTCACCGCCGGGGAGTTCGCGTACCTCGTCGACTTCGGTATCGCGCACTCGAGTTCCGACCTCCGCCTGACCACGCTCGGCAGTGCCGTCGGTTCCTACGCGTACATGGCGCCCGAGCGGTTCGACAATGCACCGGTCGATGCCCGCGCGGACGTCTACTCGCTGGCGTGTGTCCTCTACGAATGCCTCACGGGGTCCATCCCGTTCCCGTCCAACAGCATCAGCAGCGCGATCCGCGCCCACCTCACGACGCCGGTGCCCAGCCCCAGCTCGAT
Organism: Rhodococcus sp. 21391; assembly: GCF_016772255.1. Lineage (NCBI taxonomy): Bacteria > Bacillati > Actinomycetota > Actinomycetes > Mycobacteriales > Nocardiaceae > Rhodococcus > Rhodococcus sp. 21391. Next base: position 5,048,208 of record NZ_CP063781.1, read on the forward strand.
TCGACCCGACGTGCCCGCCGCGTTCGACGAGGTGATCGCCCGAGGCCTGGCGAAGGACCCCCGCGATCGGTACCCGACGGCCGGCGACTTCGCGGCCGCCGCCCGGTCCGCGTTGACCGCTCGCGAGCGGAGGACCGAAACCGACATCGCGACCCGCCCGGAACCCTCGTCGGGGATGCGGTCCGAACCGACGCGCGTCGACGACCGCGGCCGTCCACCGGTCTACCCGCCGACCGCATTCCACGGCGGGCCACCCGCGCAACCCTCGGCGGCGCCGTATTACCCGTCGACTCCCTACGCCCCGCCGGCACGACGGTCGGTGGCCGTGCCGGTGACGGTCACCGTGCTGGTGATTGCGCTGCTGGTCCTCGGCGGGGTGGTCGGATGGCTCGTGCTGGATCGGAACACACCGGACGCATCCACCGTCGCCGCGGCCACCAGCAGTCAGGTGCGCGCCTCGGCCACGGAGGACGTACCCGTCGCGTCCGCGGCGCCGGCGACGGTCCCGCCTGCCGTGACGGCGCCCCGTACGACGACGGCTCCCCCGCCGACGATCGTCGGCGAGGTGTCGGGCGCCGACAGGCAGGGTTTCCTGGCCCCGTCCGACGCACGCTGCAACTACACCAACCCGGCGGTGTTCATCGGTCGCACCACGAAGTCTCTCGTCGTGGTCTGCGAGACCGGTGTGGGCCGCTACTACTACCAGGGCGTACGCATCAGCGACGGCGCCGCCATCTCCGTCGACGATCCGATCTCGAGCGGAACCGGCTTCGTGGCCACCGGCGACGGCGGCACCCAGTACCGGCTGACCCCATCCGCCCTGACCATCGTCAGCGGCGACGGACGGATCCTCGCGACCGAACCGATGGTCGAGTCCGCGCACCGCTGAATCGCCGTCTGCGGCGACAACGGGACGAGCGGTCGGAATCGGTGAGAGTATAGGTCTGTGAGCGCACAGGCAGAGCATGAGGAGAGACGTCGCCCAACTCCGGAAACTCCCTTGGGCTACCTCGAGCAGCTACCCGCCCTCGTCCTGCTCGAACGCCTTCCGGTTCCCGTCCTGGCGGTCGAGAGCGACGGCACCGTCGTCCACGCGAACAGTGCTTTCGAGGAGATGCTGGGTTATCCCGTCGCTTCACTGCGCGGACACCCGGTGTCCGAACTCCTCGCCCTGGACGACGCACCGACAGGTGCCGACGCGGTCGAGCACCTCCGCGAGTCCGCCACCTCACCCGTCGACCTGACACATCAGGACGGGTCCCGAGTCCGTGCACTCGTCAGCCGGCCCATTCTCCGTCGGGAGGACGATCCGGTGACCCTCGTCTGCTTCCACGACGTCACCGAACAACTGTGGAACGGCGGCCGCGCGCCCGGCTTCTGACCCCCGCCCCACAGACGCACGGACATTGGCCGGATTCACGCGCTATTGCCTGGAATCCGGCGAAACCGTCCGCAAACAGCGCGGAAGGGATCGAACGCGGGTTAAGTTGACTGAATGGCGACCGGCAAGAGCAAGGCTCCCGCTGTCGAACTGGAGGTCGGCGACCGGACCGTGCGGATCTCGCACCCGGAGCGCGTCTACTTCCCCGCGACCGGTGCCACGAAGCTCGACCTCGCGAACTACTACCTGAGCGTCGGCGACGGGATCGTGCGCGCCCTGCGCGAACGCCCCTGCATGATGCACCGCTTTCCGGACGGCCTGAGCGGCGAGAAGGTCCACCAGAAGCGGTTGCCGCACGGTGCGCCGGACTGGGTCCAGACGGTGCGGGTGACGTTTCCGCGGTACAACCGTCACGCCGACGAACTGTGCGTGACGCACCCGGCGGATGTGATCTGGGCGGTGCAGATGTCCACGGTCGAGTTCCATCCGTGGAACTCGCGCCGCGCTGACGTCGAACGTCCCGACGAGTGGCGGATCGATCTCGATCCGATGCCCGAGTGCGGGTTCGACACGGTGCAGCGCGTGGCCGGGGTGGTGCACGAGGTGCTCGACGAAGTGGGCGCGGCGGGCTGGCCGAAGACGTCGGGCGGAAGCGGCATGCACGTCTACGTCCGGATCCGGCCCGACTGGGGTTTCGGCGACGTCCGGCGGGCCGCGCTGGCCTTCGCCCGCGAAGTGGAGCGCCGGGCCCCGCAGGACGTCACCACCACCTGGTGGCGGAAGGACCGGGATCCGCGCAAACTGTTCGTCGACTACAACCAGAACGCCCGCGATCACACCATCGCCAGCGCGTACTCGGTGCGAGGTGTGCCCGACGCGACCGTGTCCACACCGGTGACGTGGGACGAAATCGACGACGTGGACCCGCACGAGTTCACCATCGCCACCGTCCCCGACCGCTTCGCGAAACTCGGTGACCTGCATGCAGGAATCGACGACGCCGTGTTCTCGCTCGAACCGCTGCTGGAGTGGGCCGACCGGGACGAGGCCGAAGGCGAGCCGGATCCCGGCGGCGCGGAGGATTAGTCGGGGCACTCGGCCAGCGCTGCCGGCGCGGTTTGCCCACAACGCGACACGCGCCCCGACCGTGCGGCCGAGGCGCGTGTCTGGCATGCCGAACTCTTCCCTACCGTGGCGGCGGGGGCGGTGGCGGCGGAGGCGGTGGGTTGGGATTGCAGAGTTGGCAGCCGTCGACCGGCGGTTTGGGAACCGGCGCGTGACAATCGTTCTGACATGGTCTGGCGCCGGCGAATTCGGCTGTTCCCACCAGTGAAATCGAGAGAGCCGCGAGGATCGCCCCGATGGCGGCCACGATTCTGGCGGAAGTTCTGGTAGTCGACATTGTGGTTCCTCCTGTGAGCTGAAGGGCGGTGTGCACCGTCCATAGAGCTTCGGCGAAGGACGGGCCGGCGACCAGGCACCCTCGGGGTGGTATCGCGCCACCCGCTATGCCATCCCGCCGATCACGTCCAGCACGTCGCGGAGCGCGGACACGGAGTGCGCGGGGAGGAAGGCATCGCAGAACGGCAGCGCAGCCGCCATCGATCCGGCGAGCGGCCGGAAGTCGGGGTCACCGGCGCGGGGGTTGAGCCACACCAGTCGGTGGGCGCGGCGACGGACCCTGGTGAGGGCATGCGCCAGGCGCTTCGGGTCGTCGCTGTCCCAGCCGTCGGACGCGATGACCACGACTGCCCCGCGCAGCGCGTTGCCGTGCGGGGACGCCAGTAGTTCGCTCACGCTGCCCGCGATGTGGGTGCCACCGAATCTGTCGACCACCTTGTCGTTCGCCTTACGGACCGCGGTCTCGGCGCTGCGGTGGGCGAGCACGGGCGTGAGCCTCGTCAGCGACGTGGAGAACGCGAACACCTCCGGCCTGCCCGCGGTCTGGCGTTGCACCGCCGCCCGCATCAGATGGAGATAGATCGCGGCGTACGGCTGCATCGACCGGCTCACGTCGCACAGCATCACGATGCGCCGCGGGCGGTTCCGGGGACGGCTCCGCGCGAGAACCACCGGTTCCCAGCCCGTGGCCCTCGACCGGTTCATGGTGGCGCGCAGATCGATACGCCGGCCGCGGCGATGCACTTCGCGACGCCGGGTGCGGCGGGACGGCCACGCGGCGGTGGCCTGTTCCAGCCAGGATCCGAGGAGCCGGAGGTCGCCGGCGTCGAATCGGGCGAAGGGTTCGTCGGCGCGGGCCACGAGCCTGCTGGGCAGGGTGTCCGGCACGGCGGTGAGCGCGTCGTGAAGGTCGTCCTCGCCGCTGTCGTCGCCGCCGGTCATCATCGGTCGTGTCATCCACGGCACGCCTTCGACGTCCTGCGCCTCACCGGGCCGGTCGCGACCGTCGCGGACACCTGCGAGGGCCTTCTCTCGTCCCGCAGCGGCGCGTCGCGCGTGCGGATCCACGGACAGCACGGCGTCATCGAAGACCGCGGAGAACACCGCGTCGAACGACGCGAGGTCGTCGACGCGGTTGACCAGGGTCAGACGCGCCGACCAGTACAGCCGCGACCGCGAACCCGGCGGTGACAGATGAAGCGCCCGAACGAACACCGCGGGGCCACTTGCCGAGACGACGACGCCACGGGAGCGCAACCGGGCGACGAGTGCCACCGCGAACGCCGCGAGATCGACGCCCCGCAGGATGCCCGACGCGCTCATCGCCTGCGGCGGCCCACCACGAGGACGACCACGATTCCCGCGAGGATGGCAGCGAGAATGGGGGCGTACCGTTTCCACGCACCCGCGCCGGACAGCGCCAGAAGATCCAGCGGCGCCGGTTCGGCGGCAGGCGGGGCCACGGAGAGGTTCGTGGTGCCGGCCGCCTCGGGCTCGGCCGTGGCCTGCTCGGCGGGTCCCCCGGCGAGCTTCGCTTCCAGCGACTCCGCGAACTGCCCCATGAGTTTCTCCGACACCTGCTGGATCATTCCGCTGCCGAACTGCGCGAGTTTGCCGACGATCTTCATGTCGGTGTCCACGGTGACGCGGGTGCGGTCGCCCACCTCGTGCAACTGGGCGGTGATCGTCGCGGACGCGTTGCCGGAACCGCGCGAGTCCCTCCCGCGGGCGTCGATCACGGCGCGGTGCTCCTTCGGATCGCGCACGACGAACGCGGCCTTGCCTTTGAACTCACTGGTCACCGGGCCGACCTTGACCTTCACTTTCCCCAGGTAATCTTCACCCTCCCGCCCGGTCATCTGAGCTCCCGGTAGCAGGGGGGCAACCTCCTCGAGGTCGCTGAGCACCTCCCACGCCTGCTCGATCGGAGCGCTGACGGTGAACTCGTTGGCGATCTTCATGGCAGTTGCCTCTCATCCGGTGGCCAGGCCGTGCGCGTAGTCCGCGAATGCGTCCTGAACTATTGTGCGGTCGTCCGGGGTCTTCGCGAGGGCACTCAGGCTCTGGATCGCGTCGTCGCGAACCAGATCGGCCACCCCCAGCGCCGCGAGGGCGGACACCCAGTCGATCGTCTCGGCAATTCCGGGCGGCTTGTCGAGATCGAGTTCGCGGGCCCGGCCGACGAAGCGGGTGGCGTGCTCGATGAGGGGCGCCGCCGCCGCGGGCACCGTGCGGCGCACGATGGCGGCGGCCCGCACCGGCTCCGGATAGTCGATCCAGTGGTAGAGGCATCGTCGGCGCAGCGCGTCGTGGAGGTCGCGGCTCCGGTTGGACGTCAGCACGACGACGGGGTGATGTTCGGCCGTGAACGTTCCCAGTTCGGGAACGGTGACCGATGCCTCCCCCAGGAATTCGAGGAGGAGTGCCTCGAACTCGTCGTCGGCTCGGTCTATTTCGTCGATCAGAAGTACGGGCGGGGTCGGTCCCCGATATCGCACACAGTGGAGGATGGGACGTTCCAGCAGGAATTCCTCGGTGAACAGGTCGTCCTCGGTCAGGCCGTCGCCCCGCGATTCGGCCAGCCTGATGGTGAGCAACTGCCGCTGATAGTTCCAGTCGTAGAGGGCCTCGTTCGCGGTGAGGCCCTCGTAGCACTGCAACCGGATCAGCGGGGCGCCGAGGACGGTCGCGAGAGCCTTCGCCGCGGTGGTTTTGCCGACTCCGGGTTCGCCTTCGAGCAGGAGCGGGCGGCGCAGGGCTGCCGCGAGATACAGGGCCGACGCGGTTCCGAAGTCCAGAAGGTAGTCCTCGGCATCGAAGCGCCGGACCACATCCCCCACGTCCTCGAACGCCTCCGTCATACCGCTCCCGTCTCCCGCGCGAACGATGTCCGGCAACCCGGGCCGCAGAACCAGCAGTCGGCACCGTCCCGCCGCAGGTGGGCGGTATCCGGCCCCACCACGACTCGCATCCCGCACACCGGATCGACCGCCTCGGTCACCGCCGCCCGCGGAGGCGAATCGCCCTCGGGCGCGCGAAGCCCCGCGGTCCGCAGTTCCTGCACCAACTCGGCCGCGATCGACACCGCGATCTCCGCCGACGTCCGCGCCCCGATGTCGAGACCGACGGGGGTGTGCACCCGCAACCGTTCGGACTCGGTGAGACCCAGGGTGTCGAGGATGGCCCCACCGCGTGTTCGGCTGGCGACGAGCCCGACATACCCGATCCCGGCGTCGAGCGCCGCACGGATGACCTCCCCTTCGGGCCCGCCGTGGCCGGCGAGCACCACCGCCGTGGTGCCGGAGAACTGCTCGAAACCGGCGTCGTCGCGCTCGACGGTGAATCCCAGCAGTTCCGCTATGCCCCCCAACGCCTGCGCGATCGGCGTGGTGCCGAAGATCCGCACCAACGGGGGTGGCAGTTGCGGCTCCAGGAAGATCTCCATGGCACCGCCGGACAGGCACGGATTCACCACGACGGACGCGCCCGGAGTCTCCGGGAACTGCACGGCCCCGTCGGGAAGGACCCGCAACAGCACGCTCTCGTTGGTCGCCAGCGCCCCCAGGGCGGCCGTGCGCACCGAATTCTGCGCGCACTGACCGCCGACGAAACCCTCGATCGTGCCGTCCTGCAGGAGGATCGCCTCGTCGCCGGAATGACTGGACGTGGGCGGCTGCGCCCGCACCACGGTCGCATGGACGAACGGCCTGCGATCGCGCGCCAGTTGCGCCGCACGCTCTTTCAGATCCATCGGGCCTCCTCGCAGCCGACGGGCGACATTCAGATCGGGGGTGTCGCGCGGCCCTGCATGGCCTCCCACACCCGGGACGGGGTGAGCGGCATGTCGGCGTGCCGGACACCGAACGGGGCGAGCGCATCCACGACAGCGTTCACCACGGCCGCGGGCGATCCGACCGTCGCGGACTCGCCGATGCCCTTCGCGCCGATCGGGTGGTGCGGCGACGGGGTCACGGTGAAACCGGTCTCGAGCTTCGGAACCTCGAGCGCGGTGGGGATCAGGTAATCCATCAGTGATCCGCCGAGGCAGTTGCCGTCCTCGTCGAACTCGATGATCTCCATGAGCGCCATACCGATGCCGTCGACGATGCCGCCGTGGACCTGCCCCTCGATGATCATCGGGTTGATGCGGGTGCCGCAGTCGTCGACGGCCAGGAACCGCCGCACCTTCACCACGGCGGTGCCGGGATCGATGTCGACGACGCAGAAGTACGCGCCGTAGGGGTACGTCAGATTCTCGGGGTTGTAACAGATCTGCGCGTCGAGTCCGCCTTCGATGCCCTCCGGCAGGTCGCCGGCGCCGTGTGCCCGCATCGCGATGTCCTGGATGGTCACCTTGGCCGAGGGATCGCCCTTCACATGGAATTCGCCCTTCTCCCATTCCAGATCCGCGACCGAGGCCTCGAGCATGCCCGAGGCGATGATCTTCGCCTTGTCCCGCACCTTGCGGGCCACCAGCGCCGCGGCCGCCCCCGACACCGGTGTCGACCGGCTGCCGTACGTGCCGAGCCCGAACGGCGTGTTGTCGGTGTCGCCGTGCACGACGTCGATGTCGTCCGGTGGGATCCCCAGTTCCTCCGCCACGATCTGCGCGAACGTCGTCTCGTGACCCTGCCCCTGGGTCTGCACCGACAACCGCACGACGGCCTTGCCCGTCGGGTGGACGCGCAGTTCGCAGCCGTCGGCCATGCCCAGGCCCAGGATGTCCATGTCCTTCCGCGGTCCGGCACCGACGGCTTCGGTGAAGAACGACATGCCGATTCCCATCAGCTCGCCGCGTTCGCGGCGTTCCTTCTGCTCCTCGCGCAACTGCTGGTAGCCGATCATGTCCATGGCCTTGCGCATGGTGGTCTCGTAGTTGCCGGAGTCGTACACCCACCCGGTCTTGCTGGTGTACGGGAACTGTTCCGGCCTCAGCAGATTCTTCAGCCGCAGTTCCGCCGGATCCATCTTCAGATCGAACGCCAGGCAGTCGACGAGCCGCTCGACCAGATACACGGCCTCGGTGATGCGGAACGAGCAGGCGTACGCCACCCCGCCGGGCGCCTTGTTCGTGTACACCGCCGTCATCGCGCAGTGCGCGGCCTCGATGTCGTAGCTGCCGGTGAAGACGCCGAAGAAACCGGCCGGATACTTCACCGGGGCCGCCGTGCCGTTGAACGCACCGTGATCGGCCAATACCTTCGTGCGGATCGCGAGGATCTTGCCTTCGCTGGTCGCCGCGATCTCGCCGACCATGATGTAGTCGCGTGCGAAGCCCGTGCTCATCAGGTTCTCGCTGCGATCCTCCATCCACTTCACCGGTTTGCCCGTCACGAGCGACGCCACGATCGCACACACGTATCCCGGGTAGATCGGGACCTTGTTACCGAATCCGCCGCCGATGTCCGGAGACACCACCCGGATCTTGTGCTCCGGGATCCCAGAGACCAAGGCGTAGATCGTCCGGTGTGCGTGCGGGGCCTGCGACGTGGTGTACAGGGTGAGCTTGCCGGACACCCGGTCGACGTCGGCGATCGCACCGCACGTCTCCATCGGCGCCGGATGCACCCTGGGGTAGACGATCTCCTGCTTCACCACCACGTCCGCCCTCGCGAACACGGCCTCGGTCGCGGCGGCATCGCCTGTCTCCCAGTCGAAGCAGTGATTGTCCTTCTTCCCTTCGAGGTCGTCGCGGATCACCGGCGCATCGGGCGAGAGCGCGGCGCGCGCGTCGACGACGGGGTCGAGCATGTCGTATTCGACGTCGATCAGTTCCAGCGCGTCTCGGGCCGAATAGCGGTCCTCGGCGATGACGAACGCCACCTCCTGGCCCTGGAAACGCACCTTGTCGGTGGCCAGCACGGCCTGCACGTCGTTGGACAGCGTCGGCATCCAGGCGAGGTTCTTCGCGGCGAGGTCGGCGCCCGTCACCACTGCCGTCACCTTCGGGTGTTCCTGCGCCGCAGTGGTATCGATGCTCACGATCCGCGCGTGCGCGACCGGCGACCGCAGGATCGCCAGGTGCAGCATGCCGGGGAGGGTGATGTCGTCGACGTAATTTCCGAGCCCCCGGATGAAGCGGGGGTCCTCCTTGCGCAACATGCGACCGTGGCCGCAAGGCTTCTTGTCGTTGTCGACGATGTCGGCGCCGCCCGACGGCGGACGGGATTCGACGGTGGTCATGATGCACTTCCGGTGGGTGCGTGTTCCTCGACTGTCATCGGTGCGCCCTCGGCGCCCCGTGTCTTATCCTCCTGGACCTCCGCGTCGAAGTCGCCGGCCGGTTCCGGCTCGGCGGCCTCGCCCGCCCGATGGTCCGCCGCCCACTGGATCGAGCGCACGATCGTGGTGTACCCGGTGCAGCGGCAGATCTGCCCGGAGATCGCTTCCCGGATCGTGGCCTCGTCCGGGCTCCCCTCCCGGTCGAGCAGTGCCCGCGCCGTCATCATCATGCCGGGGGTGCAGAAACCGCACTGCAGTCCGTGGCACTGCATGAAGCCCTGCTGGACGGGATCGAGTTCGCCGTCGTGTTCGAGGCCCTCGACCGTGCGGACGTCGTGCCCGCTCGCCATCGCGGCGAGCATCGTGCACGACTTCACCGGATCGCCGTCCACGGTGACGACGCACGTGCCGCAGTTGCTGGTGTCGCAGCCCCAATGGGTCCCGGTCAGGCCCAGCTGGTCGCGGAGAAAATGGACCAGCAGCATGCGCGGTTCCACCTCGGCGCTCACTGCCTCGCCGTTGACGGTCATGTTCACCTGCATGGCTATGCCTCTTCTCCGGTCGGCTCGTGCTCCACGTCGCTGCGGAGCACCCGGTCGACCGCTGTACGGAGTGTGCGGATCGTGAGTTCGGATGCGAGATGGCGTTTGTAGTCGACGGTGCCGCGTGCGTCCGCGACGGGCTCGCAGGCCTGCGCGGCCATCCGCCCGGCCTGGGCGAACGCCTCCTCGGACGGGGGACGTCCGGTCAGGTAGTCGGCGACATCCGAGAGTCCGGACGGATCCGGGTGGACCGCGGTCAGGCCGACAGCGGCCCGGGCGATCTCGCCACCCTCCACCGTGACGGCCGCTCCGGCCGCGGTGACCGCCCAATCTCCGGTCCGCCGTTCGACCTTGGCGTACGCACTGGAGCTGTGACCGTGGACCGGTATCACGATCTCGATGAGCATCTCGTTGTGTGCGAGCGCCGTCTCGTACGGTCCGACGAGGAACTCGGACATCGGGATCTCGCGGCGCCCACCGGGCCCGCGCACCACGCAGGTGGCGTCGAGAACAGAGCAGACAGTGGTGAGATCCTCGGCCGGATCCGCCTGGCACAGAGATCCGCCGATGGTCCCGCGGTTGCGGACCACCGGGTCTGCGATCACCTTCTCCGCGTCACGGAAGAGTGGGAACGCCGCCGCGAGCTCGTCCGATTCGAGCAGCCGGCGGTGCCGCGTCATCGCACCGATCCGCAGCCTCGACCGCTCGGTCGTGATGTAGCCGAGTTCGCCCTCGAGGTCGTTGATGTCGATCAGGTACTCGGGATTGGCGAGGCGAAGTTTCATCATGGGGAGCAGGCTGTGGCCGCCTGCGACGAGGCGGGCTTCGTCGCCCAGCCGGTCGAGCAGGGCGATGGCGTCCTCGACGCCCGTGGCACGCTCGTATTCGAAGGATCCTGGTACTTGCATTGTGACCTACCTCACAAACGTGGATGCTCTCAGCCTCCGCAAGAACCGACGGTCCGTCAACCCCGGGTGAACCGCCCTAGTCGACGCAGAAATCGACGGGTTCCTCGTGGTGGATCCGACCGCTCGACTCCGCCAGCGGGCGCCCCGTGCCACCCCACCGGCGGGCGATGATCTCGGCGGCGATGGACACGGCCGTCTCCTCGGGTGTCCGGGCGCCGATGTCCAGGCCGATGGGGCTCGACAGCCGGTCGAGCTCGGTGTCGGTCAGACCGGCCTCGCGGAGGCGTTCGCGCCGGTCCAGGTCCGTTCTGCGTGATCCCATGGCACCGATGTAGGCGACGTCCGGGAGGCGCAGCGCCGTCTCGAGAAGGGGAACGTCGAACTTGGGGTCGTGGGTGAGCACACAGATCACGGTCCGGCCGTCGATCGCCTGGGCCTCGGCCTGGGCAGCGAGATACCGGTGCGGCCAATCCACCACCACCTCGTCGGCCGTCGGGAACCGCGCGTGCGTCGCAAACACCGGACGGGCGTCGCAGACCGTCACCCGGTATCCCATGAAGACGCCCTGCCGGGCCACCGCGGCAGCGAAGTCGATGGCCCCGAACACGAGCATGCGCGGCCTCGGCGCGTAACTGGCGACGAACACCTCCATGCCCTCGCCGCGACGCTGACCGTCGGTTCCGTACGTCAGGACCGTGCTGCCGCCCGCCGCCAGGAGGCCCCGGGCGTCGTCGGTGACCGCGGAATCGGCCCGGTCCGAGCCGAGCGAACCGCTCACGTGCTCGGGCCGGACGACCAGCCGGCGCCCCACCCGAGCCGCATCGGGGTGCGCCACGACGGTGGCCACCGCGACCGGCAGGTGGTTCTCGATGTCCCGGGCGATCTCACCGAGCTCCGGAAAATTGGCCCGCGACACGGGCTCGACGAAGATGTCGATGATTCCACCGCAGGTGAGACCCACCTCGAACGCGTTCTCGTCGCTGATCCCGTACCGCTGCAGCACCGGCGTGCCGGACGTCGTGACCTCGGACGCGAGTTCGTAGACCGCTCCCTCGACGCACCCGCCGGACACCGAACCGGACGCGCTGCCGTCGGGTGCCACGACCATCGACGCCCCCGGCGGTCGCGGCGCGGAGCGGAACGTGCGGACCACCGTCCCGACACCCGCCGTCCCACCCGCGGTCCACACCGCCATCAGGTCCGCCAGCACGTCGCGCATCAGCACCCTTCCCGCTCGAGTCCGACGTGTGATACACGCTCAGCTACAAGCCTATTCCGCCGAGGCGAGTTTGGCCCGGGAGACGGGAACCTCGACTTCGACCGGCGTCAGCGGGAACGGTGGCGTCCCCACCCCGGAGATCCGGTAGTGGCCCCACGGGTCGCGCTCGGCGAGCGCCGCGGGCACTTCCGGACCGTCCCCGATCGTGAGGAACAACGGGGCGCGGTTGCGCCGTTTCGCCGCGTCGACGCCGTCGCCGACGACGCGGCCGTACCAGTGGTAGAGGCCGTCCAGCGGTTCGATGTGACCGCTCAGGAAGACCTCGACGGCCACCGTCAGGTCGCCGGACGTGAGCACACCGGGCCCGCAGTACTGGGTGTCGTCCTCGCGCTCGGCGAGCGAACTCAGCTCGAAGTGCCGATCGTCGGGGTTGCGCATGCGCCGCCAGTAGGATGCGCTCGACCCGGGCCACGCCGCCCGATTGTGGCCGGTGGAATCGAGGTACCAGCTGTCGCAACCACCCGAATTCCACACCGAGCGCGCGAGTTTGCGGTGGACCACCCGGTTGAATTCGCGCTGCGCGCCCGCACGCACCTCGATCCGCGTCGCGTCGCGCCTCTTCATCAGCGCCAGGCATCGGGTGACGTAGTGCGCCTGGGCCTCGATGACGAAGACGATCGACTGATTGCCGCCACCGGAGTTCGGCCCCATCATGAGGAAGAAATTCGGGAACCCCGCGACCGCGACACCGAGGTACGCCTCCATGCCGTCGCGCCACGCCCGCTGGATCGTCAGCCCGCGCCGGCCCACGATGCGCTCGTTCTCGAACCGGTCGCCGACGGCGAAACCGGTGCCGTAGACGATGACGTCCGCCTCGTGCATCGTTCCGTCCTCGGTGCGGATCCCGCGCTCGGTGACCTCCGAGATGCCCGAGGTGACCAGATCGACGTTCCCGCGTTGCAGGGCCGGGTAGAAATTGCTGGACACCAGAATCCGCTTGCAGCCGATGGTGTAGTCGGGGGTCAGGGTGGCGCGCAGTTCGGGATCACGCACCTGCCTGCGCAGCAGACCCCGGGCTGCCGACTCCAGCACCGTCATCAGCCGCGGGTGCAGGAACCCGGCGATCAGCGATTCGTGACTCCAGTAGATCGCACCGCGGTAGGCCTTCTGGACTCCGGGAACGGCATTGAACACCGCCTTCTCCCCGGCCGTGATCGGGCGGTCCAACTTCGGCAGAATCCAGTGCGGAGTCCGCTGGAAGACGTCGACGTGCGCAGCCGTCTTCGCGACCTCGGGAACGAACTGCACGGCACTGGCTCCGGTGCCGACGACCGCCACCCGCTTACCGGTCAGGTCGACCGAGTGATCCCACTCGGCGGAATGGAATGCCGCACCCGAGAAAGACTTCCGCCCGGGAAGATCCGGGACGCTGGGTTTGTGCAGCGGTCCCGGACCGGCGACGACGATCCGCGGCCGATAGACGGAACCTGACCGGGTCTCCACCCGCCACCGGTCCGTTCTCTCGTCGAACTCGTAGGAGATCACCTCGGAGCCGAACCGGATGTGCGGTGCCAGATCGTAGTCGCGGACCACCCGTTCGATGTAGTCGAGAATCTCGGGTTGCCGCGCGTACATTCGCGTCCATTTCCGGTTGGGCGCGAAGGAGAACGAGTACATCAGCGACATCACGTCGCAACCGCACCCGGGATACGTGTTCTCCCGCCACGTCCCGCCCACCCGATCGGCTTTCTCGAGGACGACGAAGTTCTCCTCCCCCGCCTCCTTCAGCTTGATCGCCACACACAATCCGGCGAATCCGGTGCCGACGACGAGGACGTCCGGCTCGGCGACCCCGGGTGTCACAGGAATCCTCCGCGCCGCCACAGCGCGCGGGACGTCGCTCGCATCAGGCCGTTCTCCTCGAGGAACGCGGCCAGCGACTCGAACCCGCGGCGTTGATTCTCGCGAAAGTTCGGATTTGCCAGCGCCTGTCGACGCGCCTCCTTCGGATCCAGTCCGGTCCGCTCGTACATGGCCGGGTTGGTGAACAGCCGCTGGAACAGCGGGCCGCCGATCCCCTGCAGCGTTCCGACCCACAGCCGGTCGATCCGGTGGCCTTCTGCGACGCGGCGACGCACCCCCTCGCGCGCGAATCGGATGTGCCGGGACTCCTCGGTGACGTGGATCCGCATCAGCCGGGAAATCATCGGCTGCAATTGCGGGTCCTCGAGGACTCGCCGCTGCGTGGAGTCGAAGATCTCCTCACCGATCAGCGCGGCCACCCACAGCATGGTCCCGCGAAACGTCTTGGGCAGCAGGTTGACCACGACTGCCTGATGCCACCGGAGCTGGAAGGGCTTGGCGCCCATCTGCTCGATGGCGCGCCCGAACATCGTCATGTGCCTGCACTCGTCGCCCATCTCGGTGAGCATGTACCGGGTGTGCAGCGAGCTCGGGTCGTTGTGCAGCAGCGCGCGCAGGAGCGCCTGGTTGAGAATGTTCTCGAACCAGATTCCGACGCTGAGGATATTCGCCGATTCCTGCCGGGACAGCTCGATGCGCTGCGCCTCGCTCATCCGGTCCCACATCTCGGTTCCCCACAGGGACAGGACCTGCGGCGGCAGGAAGTACTTGCCGTCCTCGAGGGGCGCGTCCCAGTCGATGTCGACGACGGGAGCGTACGAACGCTTGACGGAGCCTGCGAGGAGCCGGCCGGCGACTTCTTCCCGGGCGATCGTGTGTGAACGCTGAGACATCGCTGTTCCCTTCATCGAGCGCGATTCCATCTCGTTGCCGTTTATAGGTAAAACGTAAACCCGGGTGTGACGTAGGTCAATGGTTATCTGTGACTCGAGTTCACATTTGCGGCTTCTGTTTGCACCCACCCCACCCGAACAGCACAATCAGGGCCGTGAGGACGCAGCCGACGACACCGACCCCCGGCGAACTCCGGGAACGGATCCTCGATGCGGCCGAGGAATGCCTGATCGAACTCGGCTACAGCACCCGGCTTCACGCGGTCATCGCCGAGCGGGCAGGACTGTCCCGGCCCACGCTCTACAAATACGTCGGCGATCAGTCCGCCATCCTCGACGCCCTCTTCCAGCGGGAGATCTCGCGATTCTTCGTCGTGCTCGACCCGGTGCTGCGAGGACGGCAGAGCCGACTCCAGGTGCGATTCGTCGACGCCGTCGTGTTCGCCGTCCAGTACGCACGCGAACACCGGTTGCTGCAGAAGGGCTTGCGCGACGACCCCGAGGTGGTACTTCCCTGGTTCACGGTCAAGGCGAAGCCGATGATCGAACTCGGGGCGCAACTGCTGACCCCCCATTTCGAGCGCCTGTTCTCTCCCGACCAACTGTCGGGCGTGAGTCCCATCGCCATCTCCGAGTGGGCGTTCCGCATCATCGGCTCGCTCATCATCACGGAGGGGATCGTGGACACGTCCGACGAGCGGGCTCTGCGCGAGTTCGTCCGGTCCCTGCTGTCGATCGCGTTCATGCCACAACCGGACGTTTATATTCCTTGACGCGTATATACGCGAAGGAGCATACTCATACCATGGCACCGGACGTGTTCACCGTGGTCGCCGAACCGCAGAGGCGCAGAATCCTCGAACAGCTGCGGGCCGGCCACGCCAGTGTCGGCGAACTCGTCGACCAGCTCGCACTGCCCCAGCCGACCGTGTCCAAACACCTGCGGGTGCTGCGACAGGCCGGATTCGTCACCTGCCGCACCGCGGCCCAGCAACGCATCTACAGCCTGCACCGCGAACCGTTCGACGAGTTCGACGCGTGGCTGCAGCCCTACCGCCGGCTGTGGACGCATCACCTCGATGCCCTGGAGCGGCACCTCGATTCGAAGGAGACCCCGTCATGACCGAGCCAGACGCACGACGCGACTACCGCCCCGGCCCACTGCGGCACGTCGAAGCACGACCCGACGGCACCCGATGGGCCCTCACCTTCGTTCGCGAGTTCACCCACTCGCCGTCGGCGCTGTGGACCGCGCTCACCGACCCCGGCGAACTTCCGCTGTGGGCGCCGTACACTGCGGACCGGAACCTCGGAACTGTCGGTCCCGCGACCCTGATCATGGTCGACGGGCAGAATCGCACCGAACTCGACGGCACCGTGACCCGGGCCGACTCACCTCACGTCCTCGAACACGCCTGGGGCGACGACGTCCTGCTCTGGACGATCGACAAAACCTACGCGGGCACGCGACTGACCCTGCGCCACACGGTCGACGACCAGCACACCGCGGCGATGACGGCCGCCGGGTGGCACATGTGCCTGGACGTCGCCGACGCCCTGCTCGACGGCAATCCGATCGGACCGATCGTCGGTGCCGAGGCGATGAACTACGGCTGGCGCGAACTCAACGAGCAGTACTCCGAACGCCTCGGCGTCGAACCGGTCGATCCGACGCTGCAGTGAATCCGTGACGCGCGCCAACCGCTCGCCGTACCGTTGACGCATGGGACTGCAATGGGAAGCCGTGGTGGTCAACGCTCTCGATCCGACAGCCCTGGGACGCTGGTGGGCCGAGGCCCTGGGCTGGGGCGCCGTGACCGACTCCGACGGCGACGTCCACATCCGGCCCCGGGCCGACAGCCACCCGGAAATCCTGTTCGTGGCCGTTCCGGATCGGAAACGAACTCCGAATCGGCTGCATCTCGACTTCCGGCCCGACGATCAACAGGCCGAGGTCGCGCGGCTTCTCGGGCTCGGCGCCCGGCATGCGGATGTCGGTCAGGGCGAGCAGAGTTGGGTGGTGCTAGCCGATCCCGAGGGCAACGAGTTCTGCGTCCTGTCCGGCCGGCGCTGACGCCGGTCAGGCCACCTTCGCCCGAAGTGTCCGCAGCGCCTCGTGCTGCACGACGAGGACCCGGCCCACCGGGAGGCCGAGGAGGCCCGCGGTGTCGTGCACGGACAGCCCGTCGATGACCCGCAGCAGAACGATCTCCCGGGCCGTGGCGTCGAGAGGGTGCAGCAGTCCGACCACTTCCGCCGGAACGTCGGGACTTCCGGCCGAGCCGCCGTGCACATCCGAAACGGTCCGGCTCACGACGCGATACACCTCGCGGACAGGATGGTCACTGCGAGCGAGAGCCGGAAGTCCGCGCGCGACCGCGAGCAGCGCTTCGTGCGCCACCTCGTCCGCCGGCCGCGTGACCTGCGTCGAATTCCCCACGCGGGTACGGCAATAGCGCACTACCTGCGGCCACAGCGTCGTCATCACTCGCTCGACCGCCTCGCGATCCCCCGCCGCGAAGGCCGTCGCTTCCGAATGTAATTCCTCGTCAAGCACACTCATGTTGCCCTCGATCCCCCGACCTCGTCGCCTCCGGTCATCCGTCACGGCGCTTCCGTACTCATCCTCCGGCACACACGGGGTCAACACATCCGGGAGATTCCCCATTTCCCGGTGCGTGAAACCACCTACATGTCCGGCTTCCTCCGCAAGTTCTTGGTCTGGCCGCGTTGCTTCTTGGCGTCGAGTCTTCGTCGGTGCGAACCCTTGGTCGCCTTGGTCGGACGCCGGGTACGGGTTTCGGCGAGGACCGCCGCGCGCAACAACGCTGCCATCCGGGCCCGCGCCGCGCGCCGATTGCGCAGCTGCGAACGGGTTTCGGACGCCGTCACGGTGACCACCCCGTCAATGAGCCTGTGCCCCAGAGCAACCTGCATGCGTTCGAGCTGGGACGGCGACAGCGTCGACAACGTCCATAGGTTCACCCGCAACTCCACCCGCGAGTCCGTGGTGTTGACTCCCTGACCGCCGGGACCGCCGGCGCGGGAAAACCGCCACTGCAACTCGGCGGCCGGAACGACGAGCGACCGCGTGATCTCGAGGTCGTCGGTGACCTCGCCACCGGGAAACACCGGAGGAACGTCGCTCACACTCCCAGCGCCCGGGCCAGCACCGGCCAGGAATCGTGCAGGTCGTCCTGCCAGTATCCCCACGAATGTGTACCCGAGTTACGGAAACTCGCGGTTGCAGGTATTCCCATTTCCCCCAGGCGATCCGTGAATCGATGGGTGCAGTAGTTGGTCACCGCTTCGATGGGACCGCCCGCGTAGATCTGACGCGCGAGCGTAGCGACGTTCCCGTCGATCCCGGGGCCGTCCAGGGTCTCGTGGCGCCCCGGCAGACCGTTGCCGTTGGAGAGGAACAGTTCCGTTCCGCGCAGTTCGGCGGCGTGAACGTAGGGATCGTTCGCCGCCCACGCCGGATCGTCCGCCTCGCCGTACATGTTGGCCGGGTTGCCGTAGCCGTAGTTGTCCATGGTGATCTTGATGAAGAGCTGACCGAGCGGATCACTGGTCAGAGCGCAACCGCTGTAGGCGGCCACGCCACGGAACAGGCCGGGGGCGGCGATCGCCAACTGCAGCGCGGCAGTACCCACCCGTGACATGCCGGCGAGCGCGTTGACTCCGTTGGTTCCGAGGGCCGCATCGACGACCGGCGGAAGTTCCTGAGTCATAAAGGTCTTCCACTTGTTCACCCCCATCACCGGGTCGGGGCTCTTCCAGTCCGTCCAATACGCGTTCTCGCCGCCGGAAGGGCTGACGACGTTCACGTTCTGGCCGGCCAGGAACTCTTCGACATCGGTCTTCTCCCGACGGACCTGACCGTCGAGGAAGTACAGCGTCGGCCTCGGCACGCTCGTGTCGGCGGGGCGCTGCACGTACACCGGAACGACCCGTTGCATCGACGCCGAGAAGACGTGCAACGTCAGGTGTCTCGGATCGATCACGGTGACGTGATCGAGCGTCGACCCGTTCGGCGCCACCGCGGAACCGAGCGCCTGACCGGTGTCGACGATCGGATCGGCGGCCGCCGCGACGGTGCCGCCGAGGCAGAGAGAGACCACGGTCACGGCCGTCACGGCCGCTGTTCGCAATTTCCCCCGAAAGACTTGTCGTGTCACGACCGAGTACCGCCCTCCACCCACACGAATTCCGGTCCCGGGCATGCTAACAGTTCCCGCGATACCGAGTAACGGAAGAGCCCTCCCGCGCGATGAACATTCGACCCCCCACGTTCATTGAAGGACCGGCATGACGTTTCCCCCGCCCTCATCATCTGCCACTCGTAAGAAGTGGCCCTGGATCACCGGCGGGATCGTCGTAGTCGTGGCCGCGGTCTCGTTCCTCAGCCCCGGACGGGACGACCAATCGGCCCAGGCCACAGCGGTATCCGCGTCCGTGACGCCCACGGTCGCCGATTCGACGACCGTGCGTGTCGCGTCGAGTACGTCGACACCGGTGCCGGTTTCGTCTGCGCTCGCCCTCTCACCCGTCGCACCCGCCACACTCGGCGGCGCCGACGCGACCGCCGCGTTGCAGCAACTCGCCGAACTCGAGATCAAGGGGCGCGCACCGAAGACCGGCTACGACCGGGATCTCTTCGGCCAGGCGTGGACCGACGACGTCACGGTCGACGGCGGTCACAACGGGTGCGACACGCGGAACGACATCCTCGGGCGCGACCTCGAACAGATCGTGTTCAAGCCGGGCACCCGCGACTGCGCGGTACAGACCGGAACGCTGCTCGACCCGTACACGGGCAACACCATCTCCTTCGTCCGCGGTGAGGGCACGTCGAATGCCGTACAGATCGATCACGTCGTCGCGCTGTCCGACGCCTGGCAGAAGGGGGCGCAGCAGCTCGACACCGTGACCCGTGTGAATTTCGCCAACGATCCGCGGAACCTGAAAGCCGTCGACGGCCCCACCAACCAGCAGAAGTCGGACGGAGACGCCGCAACCTGGCTGCCCCCGAACAAGAGCTACCGGTGCACCTACGTGGCCGATCAGGTGGAGGTGAAGGCCGCGTACGGGCTGTGGGTGACCCAGGCCGAGCACGATGCGATCGCCCGGGTTCTCCAGGACTGCGGGGCGGCGACGCCTGCCGTCGCGCCCGCCCCGAGCACCGCCACGGTCCCGGAAGCGGTCCCAGCACCAGCACCCGCACCCGTTCCCGCTCCGGCACCCGCGACCGCACCGGTCCCGTTCGTCGACACGGCACCGCCGAGCGACGTCTACTACAAGAACTGTTCGGCGGCCAAGGCGGCCGGTGCCGCGCCGATCCACCTCGGCGAGCCGGGCTACGGCACCCACCTCGATCGCGACGGCGACGGCGTCGGCTGTGAGAGCTGATCCGGGCCTGCCGCGACACACGCCGCCGCCACCAGTTAACCTGAACTGCCTGCAGGGACGTCGGGTACCTGTAGCGCTTTCGTACATGTCAGAAAGATGAGATCGGCATGACCACTGCACCCGACGCACTCGGGCACCCCCCACAGACCGACGAACCGGCAGTCGCCCGCACGTATACGAAGCCGGCGTTGTCGGCGCGCGAAATCGAGGTTCTCCGCCACTGGTTGCGCGGCGACTCCAAGCTCGCCGTCGCCGCCGACCTCCACATCGCGCTCGGAACTGTCAACACGCACCTGACCCGCATCCGCGAGAAGTACGCGCTGGTCGGACGTGACGCGTCCACCAAGACGACGCTGCTGGTGCGGGCCCTCCAGGACGGGATCATCACGATCGCCGAACTCTGACGTGTCACGCCCTGCGCAGGGCGTCCCGGTCGATCTCGGCCACCGACGTCAGGCCACTGAGACCCATCGTGAGGTCGAACTCGGCGATCACGTTGGCGGTGGCGTCCCGCGCACCGGCCTGACCTGCGAGGGCCAGGCCGTACAGGTGGGGCCTGCCGAGCGTCACCGCGTCCGCACCCAGCGCGAGGGCCTTGAAGACATCGGCTCCCGTGCGGATTCCGCTGTCGAGGAGCAGCGTCAGCCTGCCGTCCACGACGGGCGCGATGTCCACGAGCGCGTCCAGCGACGACACGCTGCCGTCCACCTGCCGCCCACCGTGATTCGACACCACGATGCCGTCCACCCCGGCGTCGAGCGCGCGTCTGGCGTCGTCCGGGTGCAGGACGCCCTTGAGGAGGATCGGCAGCGACGTCCTGCTGCGGAGGGTCTCGATATCGGCCCAGCTCAACGACGGCCGGGAGTAGATGTCGAGAAACGTCTCCACGGCGGCCCGCGGTTCCGGCGACCGCAGGTTGTCGAGGAATCGGCCCGGGAAGCGCCGAGTCATCGACACCAGTGACCGGATCGCGCCGAGTGTCACCTCGACGTCCGCCTTGCCGGCGGCAGCCTTGATCCGCTCGTGCACGATCCGGCGGAACACCGGATCGGACGTGTACTGCGCGATCCCCTGGCCCTGCGCGAAGGGCAGCGAGCCGAGGTTGAGGTCTTCCGGGCGCCAGCCGAGCATGGTCGTGTCGAGGGTGACGACGACGGCGTCCGCACGAATGTTCTCGGCGCGCTGGAGCAGGCTGTCGACGAGATCGTCGTCGGTGCTCCAGTACAGCTGGAACCACCGGGGTGCGTCGCCCATCGCCGCGGCGCTCTCCTCCATCGGTGCGCAGCCCTGGTTGGAGAAGATGTACGGCACACCCAGTTCGGCGGCAGCAGCGGCGATCGCCACATCCGCCTCGGGGCTGGCCAGTTCGGCGGCACCCACCGGGGCGAGCAGCACCGGGGCCGGAATCCTGCGCCCGAACAACTCGACCCCGATGTCGCGCTTCGAGACGTCGCGCAGCACCCGGGGAACGATTTGCCACTTGTCGAACGCATCGCGGTTGGCCTGCATCGTGCGACCCAGCCCCGCGCCGCCGTGGACGTACGCCCACCCCTTCGCGCTCATCTTCCTCCGCGCGCGTCGCTCCAGCGTGTCGAAATCGGTGGGAACGGAGGGTGTGCGGCCGAGGACGCCGTCGCGGTAGATCAGATTCTGGCGGGCCCGGCCCGGGCTGTCCTGGTTCTCGCTCGCAGACATGCGCCGAGTCTTCCACAGCGCGTCGCGAACCGACGGCAGGTCGTCGGGACGCGTAGGTTTGTGACCGGCACCACACCGCGCGCTGCCCCGACCATGCCCTAGGAGACCGCGATGCCCGACTGCCCGTCCCTCACCGGCGCTCCCTGCTGGATCGATCTCACCAGTTCCGACCCCCAACAGGTCATTCCGTTCTACACCGGGCTGTTCGGGTGGAGGTCCGACACCAACGAGGATCCGCAGTACGGCGGGTACTCCATCTTCAGCAAGAACGGCAAACCCATTGCGGGCCTTGGTCCGCAACAACAGGGCAACCCGTACGGCAACGTGTGGACCACCTACATCGCGTCCGAGGACGCGGAGGCCACCGCCGCGAAGGCGGCCGAGGCGGGCGGGCAGGTGATGATGCCCGCGATGACCGTGGGCGACCAGGGCGCGATGGCCATCCTCGGCGATCCCGCCGGCGCCGTCATCGGCGTGTGGCAGGCCGATCGACACGGCGGCTTCGGTCTCGTGGACGAACCCGGCGCACCCGTCTGGCACGAAACGCTGTCGCGGAACTACGCGGCGGCGCTCTCCTTCTACGCGGACGTCTTCGGCTGGACCTATCGAGCTCTCGGCGACACGGACGAATTCCGGTACTCGCAGGCCGACCTCGGCGACCGCACGGTGGCCGGAGTCATGGACGCCGACTCGTTCCTGCCCGAAGGCGTCCCCTCGTTCTGGCAGTTCTACATCGGCGTCGACGACACGGACGCGGCGGTCGCGAAGGTGACCGAACTGGGCGGCAGCGTTCGGCGCGAACCGGAGGACACACCGTTCGGGCGGCTCGCGTCCGTCGCCGACCCCCTCGGCGCCACGTTCCAGATCACGACCCTGCAGTCCTGACCCGGCGACGGTGGCGTGCAGACCGCGCCACCGTCACACCGGGCCGAACGGCGCCTGCGCCTCCTTGGCGTCCCAGATGTCGAGGAGCGAGCGGAGAATCTCCTCGGACATGCCCAGGCCCCCGAGATGGCTTTCCCCGTGCATCGTGTGGAACTCGGCGTCGGGAAGAAGCGACACCATGTGCTGCCCGTGCCGGAGCGGAATGATGTGGTCGCAGTCGCCGTGCCACCACCGCACCGGGGTCTTCACCGCATTCACCCGGAATCCCCAGTCCCGCGCGAACAGGACGAGGTCGGCGAACGGTGCACTGAGCTGCTTACGGCCGCCGTTGAGCAGATCGTCGAGGAACATCGCCTTGAACTCCGGCCGCGCGAGCAGACGACGGTCGCCCTCCGGCGACAGCCGCCCGTACAGGTCGATGATCGGCGACGCGAACGGCCTCGCCAGCCTGATCACGGAACTCGCCGCCAACCCGACGGGAACACCGCCCGCCGACAGCACCGGAGCCGCCAGGACGGCGAGATCCATCAGCCCGCTGCGGATCGCGTCGGGACCCTTCGTCGGCGCGACACCCCCGAGGATGCCGGTCGCGACCACGCGGTCGGGCATCGCGTACGCCGCGGCCAGCGTGTAGGGGCCGCCTCCGGACAGGCCAACCACGGCCATCTGATCGATGCCCAGCGTGTCGGCGACCGTACGCAGGTCTTCGGCGAAGTCGATCACGGCGCCGTACCGGTGCGGCGTCGACGACCCGACCCCCGGCCGGTCGATTCCGATCAGCCGGACGTGCTCGCGTTCGGCGAACGCGCGCGCTTCCATCGGCACCTGCCGCCGCGCACCGGGTGTGCCGTGCAGCCAGAACACCGCCCTGCCCTGTGCCGAACCGAACTCCGCGAAGCCGAGCCGACGCCCCTCGCCTACCGCGACCGTGCCCTCCAACTGCGGGCGTGCGATATCCACCATGCCCACAGCTTCGCACGTGACACCCGTCACGTTTCCGCCCGGGACCCGCTCAGCGGTGCGCGGTGGACGTGAACTGGTAGGTCGCGGCATCGACGATCTGCTCGGGAGACACCTCGATCTCGCCGTTCAGCCACGCCGTCATGAGCTCCGCGAGCCCACCCACGAACAGCAGCGCGGTGATCTCATCCTGCGGCGACGACCACGCCCGGTCGCCGTAGAGTTCCTTCGATTCCTCCGCGACCAGCAGGGCGAACGCCCGCAACAATTCACGCCGTCGCGTCCGCAGCGGTTCGGCGCCCGCCGATTCGATGATCGACACCCGCCCTTTCCGCGGGTCCGCCGTCAAGATGTCGACGAACGTCGCGATCGCGGCCCGCGCCCGCACCTCGGGATCGCCGGTCACGGTCTGGAGGGTGACCCGCGTCGCCTCCGCGATCTCCGCGGCAATGCCCTCGATCACCTGCACCAGCAGGTCGTCCCGGCTGTGGAAGCTCTCGTAGAAATAGCGTTCCGTCAGTTTCGCCTCGGCGCAGATCGCGGTCATGGTCGCCTTCTCGCCGCCGACGGTGCCGAACACCTGCAGTCCCGCCTCGAGCAGTCGCGCGCGACGGTCCGCGGCGCGTTCCTCCGAACTTCGACCGCGGTACTGGCGCGCCGGCTGACTCATGACTCGATGTTGACAGACCCGCAGGTGTGACGCACACTACACATCTGACAGAGGGTCCTGTCACATACGCCACGAGGAGGGCCGATGCCCAAAGTTCTCGCTGCTCCCCCACCGCAAAGCACCTTGCAACCCATCTCGGGCAATGCCGGATTCCCCGTCATCGGACACTCGCTGGACTATTTCCGCGACCCGATGGGACTGCTGCAGAGTCGCTGGGATCGCTACGGCCCCGTGTCGTGGCTGAGCATGGCCGGCAAGCGGTGGGTCACCGTGCTCGGACCGGACGGCTGCCAGACGGTGCTGCAGAACAAGGACCGAGCCTTCGTCAACAGCGACGGGTGGAGCGTGCTGATCGGGCCGTTCTTCCACCGCGGGCTGATGCTCCTCGACGGCGACGAACACCTCGCCCACCGGCGAATCATGCAGCAGGCCTTCACCCGGGACCGGCTGTCGCGCTACACCGAGGCACTCCATCCGGCCGTCGAGGAGGGGCTCGACGGCTGGCAGCCCACCCCGGGCTTCGCCGCGTACCCCGCGCTGAAGGAGCTGACACTCGATCTCGCCACGAGCATCTTCATGGGCGGAGCCGAGGGGTCGACGCCCCGGGAGATGGCCGAGATCAACAAGGCGTTCATCGACAGCGTGCAGGCCGCCACGTCGGTGGTGCGGTATCCCCTGCCCGGAACGCGGTGGAAGCGCGGCATCGACGGGCGCGCACGACTCGAGGAGTTCTTCCGCCGTTACCTGCCCGCGCGGCGAGCGGGTGCCGGCGACGACCTGTTCTCCGCGCTGTGCCACATCGAATCCGAAGACGGGCAACGGTTCAGCGACGACGACGTCGTCAACCACATGATCTTCCTGCTGATGGCGGCGCACGACACATCCACCATCACGCTGTCGACGATGATGCAGTACCTCGGTCAGCACCCCGACTGGCAGGAGCGGTGCAGGCGGCAGTCGGCGGCACTGGGCACGTCCACCCCGACCTACGGTCAACTCGACGAACTGACCGACCTCGACCTCGTCATGAAGGAATGCCTGCGCCTCGTTCCGCCGGTCCCGGTGGTCGCCCGCCGCGCGGTCGCGGACACCGAGGTGCTCGGCCACTACATCCCCCGGGGTACGTACATGTCGGTGGTCGTGCACTTCACCCATCACATGCCCGAGTACTGGCCCGATCCGGAGAGGTTCGACCCCGAACGGTTCGCACCCGAACGCCGCGAGGACAAGGTTCACCGGTTCGCGTGGGAGCCGTTCGGCGGCGGCGTGCACAAATGCCTGGGGATGCACTTCGCGGGAGCCGAAATCAAGACGGTCATGCACCACCTGCTGCGGCGGTTCGACTGGCAGGTGAGCCCCAGCTACGTCGCCCCGCTCAACTACACCTCGCTGCCGTTTCCCTCCGACGGCCAGCCCGTCGACCTGTACCACCGTGTCGGCTGAGCCGACTCTCGACATTGCGGGCTGAGCCGATATCCCAAGTGCAGCCTGAGCCGATCCACCATAGTGGAAGTCATGACCGTTACGGCGCCCCCGCTCGACGTCTATTCGCAGCCGACACTGTCTGCCCTGATGCCGTCCGTCCTCGCCGCACTCGGCGTTGCCGGCGAACCCAACCGGCTGCACCTGCCGGACAGCAGGCACACCGTGGTGTTCTTGATCGACGGCCTCGGCTGGACATTGCTGCGTCGCCACCGCGACCACGCCCCGTTCCTCGACAGCCTGACCGGACGGCCGATCCGGGCGGGCTTCCCCACCACGACCGCCACCAGCATCGCGTCGTTCGGCACGGGGTTGCCGTCCGGCGGTCACGGCATCACCGGCTACCAGTCATACGTTCGTGAGGTCCGCGGCACGCTCAACTGGCTGTCGTGGCGCGCGGGCCACAAGGGCGATGAACTCACCCGCCTGGTGCCCGAGGTCGTCCAGCCCGCACCGACCGTGTTCGAACGCGCCGCGGCAGCCGGCATCACGTGCACGACCGTAGTTCCCGCGAAGTTCGACGGGTCCGGGCTCACCCGCGCCGTCCTCCGCGGCGGCACGTTCACAGGAATACACGCGTACGGTGACCTGATCGCGCACGTCGTCACCGCGGCCCGGGGAGGCGAACGGACCCTCACCTACTGCTACCTCAGCGAAATCGACACGCTCGGGCACATTTACGGACCGGGATCCGAATCCTGGCTGCACCAGGTCGCCCTCGTCGACCGGCTCGTCGAGAAGCTCGCCGCGGGACTCGCGGCGGCACAACCCGACACCATGCTGTATGTCACCGCCGACCACGGCATGGTCACCGTCGACGACGCCGACAAAATCGACTTCGATGCCACTCCCGCCCTGTCGGACGACGTGGTGGCGCTCGCCGGCGAACCCCGGTGCAGGCACGTCCACACCCGAGCCGGAGCCGGGCACGACGTCGCCGCCCGGTGGCGGAACGAACTGGGACACCGCATGTGGATCGGCACACGAGACGAGGCCGTCACCGCGGGACTGTTCGGGCCGGCCGTGCGATCCGAGGTCCAGGGCCGCATCGGCGACGTCGTCGCCATCGCCCAGGGCGGCGTCGCGGTGGTCCGGCGCAAGGCGGAGTCGAGGCTGTCCGCCCTCCCCGGGCAACACGGCGCCCTCACCGACGACGAGTTGCTGATTCCCCTGCTGCAGGGCACCGCCACGTAACCCGGGCCGATCACCGGCCCGTGGGGCCATTCCTGATAGAAATGACGAACAGCGTTGATTTCAGGAGAGATTCATGCCCCGCTCTGCGGTACCGAACACCGGCTCCATCATCACGACCATCCGCACCAAGTGGCCCTGGATCCTCGCCGGGCTGCTCGTCGTCGTACTCGTCACGATGCTCTCGCCCGACCCCGACGACACCCTCGCCGCCGGAACCGGACCGGTCGCGCCCTCGGAAGTCACTGACGCACAACAGATACAGATGGCGTTCGCCCAGCTGTCCACCCTCGAGGTGAAGGGCCGGGCACCCAAGACGGGATACGACCGGGAACTGTTCGGTGCCAGCTGGACCGACAACGTGTCGGTCGACCTCGGGCGCAACGGCTGCGACACCCGCAACGACATCCTGCGGCGCGACCTGGTCGACATCACCTCACGGGACCGCACCCGCAACTGCGTTGTGCAGTCGGGCACGTTGCGGGATCTCTACACGGGCACCATCATTGCGTTCACCCGGGGCACGAAGACGTCGGACGCCGTGCAGATCGATCACGTGGTGGCACTGTCGGACGCGTGGCAGAAGGGCGCTCAGCTCCTCGACGCGCAGACGCGGGCGAACCTTGCGAACGATCCGCGCAATCTGCAGGCGGTGGACGGGCCCACCAATCAGCGCAAGAGCGACGCCGACGCGTCGACGTGGCTGCCCCCACTGGCGGCGTACCGCTGCACCTATGTGGCGCGGCAGGTGGAAGTGAAAGTGGCGTACCGGCTCTGGGTGACGCCGCCCGAGCGCGATGCGATGGCCGCGGTGCTCACCGGCTGCGGCGCCCGGTGATCACGCTCCGGGTGGGGTGAGCCGATTCTCCGAGCCCGTGTCGACCGACGGGGTCGTCGCGCCGGAATCCCAGTCGACGGAGTTGTTGGACCCGGTCAGTTCGAGGGAGTCGAGGGACACGGCGCGCACGAAATTGTCGTTGCCACTCACCGTCATCGCACCGGAGTCGTCCACGTTCACGGAGTTCCCGCTTCCGCTGACCGAGATTCGCTCCGCCTGTTTGCCGAGCACGGTCACGGCGTTGCCCTGCAGTTCGATCGACTCGACCACGTCGATGGTGGAGCTGTTGCTGCGCCCCGCGATGGTGAGCGTTCCGGTCTGCCCGCCGACGACGTTGGTGTCCTGACCGCGCACGATGACCGCGTTCGACGTGGCGACGTTCGCCGAGACGCCGTTGGCCTCGATGGTGACGATGCCGCACTCGCCGTCGAGGACGACCCCGGCACCGTCCCGGTTGACGATCACGTCGCGGCCCGCGCAGTCACCGCCCGAATTCAGTTCCACCGCAGAGCCGGACACCGTCGAGGTACTGCCGCCGCCGGTGCTCCCGCCGCCGCAGCCCGCGAGGGCCACGGCGCCGGACATCAGCACGGCGACGGCGATCGACTGCCGGGTGACGCTCATCGACCCCTGCTTTCCTGTCCCCTCCGGGGCCGGGTCAGTCCTTCGCGAGTACCGGCATCGTCACGACCTGGGCCGCGTAGGACAGCCCGGCACCGAAGGCGAGCAGCAGGGCGGTATCGCCGGGCTTGGTGGCGCCGGACTGCAGCATCTCCTCCATGGCGAGCGGCACCGATGCTGCCGACGTGTTGCCGCTCTCGGCGATGTCGTCGGACACGGGCACGTTCTCGGGGAGCTTCATGCTGCGCGCGATCACCTCCGTGATCCGCGAGTTGGCCTGGTGCGGCACGAACGCGTCGAGGTCGTCGACCGACATGCCGGCCTTCTCGACCGCCCGCAGTGCCACCTTGCCCATCTCGAAGGCGGCCCAGCGGAACACCGCGGTACCCGCCATCTTGATGTACGGGCGCGTGGCACCCGGCGTCGTGATGTATTCGTACCAATCGAGATCCTGCACGATGGCGTCGGCCTGGGCGCCGTCCGAACCCCACTCCACCGGTCCGATGCCCGCGACGTCGCTCTTGCCCACGACCACGGCGCCGGCGCCGTCACCGAAGATGAACCGCGTCGAGCGGTCGGTGGGGTCGGTGGTGATGCTCATCTTCTCGACACCCACGACGAGGGCGTAGTCGACGGATCCTCCGCGAACCAGGTCCGACGCCACGGTCAGCGCGGTGCAGAAGCCCGCGCAGCCACCGCCGAGATCGAACGCTCCGGGCCCGTTGGTGCCCAGGGCGTCGGCCACCACCGCCGCGGCGGGCGGCGTCAGCAGGAGGTACGTCGACGTGGCGACGATGACGCAGCCGATCTGCTCGGGATCGATCCCGCTCGCTTCGATCGCCTTACGCCCGGCTTCGATGGACATCGTGACGACGTTCTCGTCCTCCGCCGCGAACCGCCGGTTGCGGATTCCCGAGCGCGACTGGATCCACTCGTCGTTCGAGTCGATCAGTTCACAGATCTCGTCGTTGGTGACGACCCGTTCGGGCCGGTACACGCCGAGCCCGAGAAGGGCGGACTGCCGACCTCCAGCCACGGTGGCAATCTGCTTTCCCATCGATCGATCTCCTCATCAGGTCCCGCGTGGTTACGCGCAGTGTGGACTTGTCGCCAGCACACGTTACGTCGGCGACCGCCCAGCGGGTAGCACCGGTTCCTGTTACTCGTCGGTAATATCGATTCGGTGGGGGCGCCGATGAAACGAACACGGCGGTCAAACCGACACTTTCGGAAGAACAGACTTGTTAGACTTCTGGCGATTTCCAGCAGTTGATCACCGGTAGGGGGAGTGGTCTCTTCGGGCCACGCAGTGCCGCCTGCTGCTAGAGATGGAGTGTCCTTCGTGAAGCGAACCAGAGCTCTTGCAGCAGCGTCACTCGTCGGCGCGGCCGTGACGTTGATCGCATTCGCCGGCCCGGCCGCCGCGAATCCCAACGCCATCAATCCGATCCCTGGCCTCAACGGCACCAACGGGATTCCGCACCTCACCGGACGCACCCAGGCGGTCGCACAGCAGACCGGCATGCTCAGTCCGAACCGAACCCAGGACGCCAACGTCCTCGGCACCGACCTCGGGATCATGTGGGACAACGGCCAGGGCCAGGTCCTCACGGCGTTCGGCGACTCCGCCGGGCTCGGGCTGCCCAACCTGCTGTCGGGCAGTCTGTGGGCCTGGCGCAGCAGCACGCTGTTCCGCAGCTCGGACGGCATCCTCTCCGACGGGATGAACTTCGACAGCTCACCGCGCGACATCTTCGGCCAGTCCAAGGAGCTCGTCCCGAGCCCGAAGATCCCGTTCGTCGAGATCAGCCGAATCCCCACCGCCGGCGTCGCCGTCGGCAACACCCAGGTTCTGAGCATGATGTCGGTGAAGAACTGGGGACCGGCGGGAACGTGGGACACCAACTACTCCGGTCTCGTCTACTCACAGGACAACGGCGAGAACTGGACCGTCGCCCCCGAGACGCAGCGCCCGAACGTCGGCGGCAACGCCAACTTCCAGATGAGCGCGTTCGTCAAGGCCGACGGCTTCGTCTACCAATACGGCACGCCTGCCGGCCGCGGCGGACTCGTCCACATCGCGCGGGTCCCGGAACCCCAGATCATGGACCTCGGCGCGTACGAGTACTTCGACGGCGCCAAGTGGATCAAGGGCAACCCCGACGTCGCCAAGCCGATCATGCCGGGCGGAGTCGGCGAATTGTCCGTCGCGTACAACGAGTACCTCGGCCAATACCTCATGCTGACCACCGACCAGTACAACTCCGTGGTCATGCGCCGATCACCGTCGGTCACCGGACCGTGGGGCCCACCGGAGGTGCTCGTCGACACCCGGGAGCTGCCCACCGCGTACGGCGCCTACATCCACCCGTGGTCGTCGGGGCGCGACCTCTACTTCCTCACGACGGTGCACAACAACTACAACGTGCTCCTCATGCGGACCACACTCACTCCGTAGCCCGCGTACTAGCGTCGGGGCATGGATGCAGCTGCCTGGGACGAACGGTATTCACAGAGCGACCTGGTGTGGGGCGCGCCACCCAACGCCGTCGTGGTCGAGCGGGTCACCTCGCTCCCCCGCGGCCGCGCACTCGACCTCGCATGCGGCGAGGGCCGCAACGCGCACTGGCTCGCCACCCGCGGCTGGGAGGTGACGGGGCTCGACTACTCGGCCGTGGCCGTCGACAAGGCCCGCCGGGTGGCCGCCGAAGCACCCCGCTCGGTCCGCGAACGGCTCGACTACCGCGTCGCCGACGTCACCGATGCAGACCTCGGCGGCGAGTACGACCTCGTGCTCATGATCTACCTCCATCTCGCCGCCGAGGAGCGTCTGCAGGTTGTGAACCGCGCCATATCTGCGCTGAAACCTGATGGAATCCTCATGATTTTGGGGCATGACACCGTTAACTTGTCGCAGGGAGTCGGGGGCCCCCAGGACCCCGGAATCCTTTACACGCCAGATGATTTGGTGGACTCGTTCGACGGGCGGCTCTCCGTCGATGTCGCCGAACGGCGCTTCCGCGAGACGGACGCCGGAACGGCGATCGACGCGCTCGTCGTCGCGCACCGCCCGAGTCTTGGCAGTCAGGTAAATCGGGCGTAATATCGCTGATGTTACCGACGAGTAATAACTTGGGCGGTACTAACGGATAGACCGCACCATCTCACTGGGAGAGACAGAAGACATGGGCCATTACAAGAGCAACGTCCGCGACCTGGAGTTCAACCTCTTCGAGGTACTCGGTCTCGAGCAGCCGCTGAGTGAAGGCGTGTGGGGCGATCTCGACGCCGACACCGTCCGCAACATGCTCAGCGAAGTTGCCCGCCTCGCCGAGGGACCGCTGGGCGAGTCCTTCGCCGACGCCGACCGCAACCCTCCGGTCTTCGACCCCGAGAACCACACCGTCACCCTGCCGGAATCGTTCAAGAAGTCGTTCCGCGCACTGTGGGACGCCGAGTGGTACCGCATGGGACTCTCCGAGGAGATCGGCGGCGTCCCCGTCCCCCGGTCCGTCGTGTGGGCCATCAGTGAGTTGATCCTCGGCGCCCAGCCGGCCGCGCACATGTACCAGGCCGGACCCGCGTTCGCGGACGTGCTGTTCCACAACGGCACCGAAGAG
The DNA here is from genome assembly GCF_016772255.1 of Rhodococcus sp. 21391. NCBI lineage: Bacteria > Bacillati > Actinomycetota > Actinomycetes > Mycobacteriales > Nocardiaceae > Rhodococcus > Rhodococcus sp. 21391. The sequence continues at coordinate 5,080,011 of NZ_CP063781.1, forward strand.
CAGAAGAAGTGGGCCGCCACCTGCGTCGAGCGCGGCTGGGGTGCCACCATGGTCCTCACCGAACCCGACGCCGGTTCCGACGTCGGCGCAGGCCGCACCAAGGCCATCAAGCAGGACGACGGCTCCTGGCACATCGAGGGCGTCAAGCGGTTCATCACCTCCGCCGACTCCGACGACCTGTTCGAGAACATCTTCCACCTGGTCCTGGCCCGCCCCGAGGGCGCAGGCCCCGGCACCAAGGGACTGTCGCTGTTCTTCGTCCCGAAGACGCACTTCAACTTCGAGACCAACGAATTGGGCGAGCGCAATGGCGTCTTCGTCACCAACGTCGAGCACAAGATGGGCCTGAAGGTCTCCGCCACGTGCGAGGTCACCTTCGGCGGCCACGGCATTCCCGCCCAGGGCTGGCTCGTCGGCGAGGTCCACAACGGCATCGCGCAGATGTTCGACGTCATCGAGCACGCCCGGATGATGGTCGGCACCAAGGCCATCGCCACCCTCTCCACCGGCTACCTCAACGCCCTCGACTACGCGAAGGAACGCGTCCAGGGCGCAGACCTCACGCAGATGACGGACAAGGCCGCGCCGCGCGTCACCATCACGCACCACCCCGACGTCCGTCGCGCCCTCGCCATGCAGAAGGCGTACGCGGAGGGCCTGCGCGCCGTGTACCTGTACACCGCGGCGCACCAGGACGAGGCCACCGCCAAGCTGGTGTCCGGTGCCGACAAGGACCTCGCGTTCCGCGTCAACGACCTGCTGCTCCCCATCGTCAAGGGCGTCGGCTCCGAGCGGGCCTACCAGTACCTGACGGAGAGCCTGCAGACCTTCGGTGGCTCCGGCTTCCTGCAGGACTACCCGATCGAGCAGTACATCCGCGACGCCAAGATCGACTCGCTCTACGAGGGCACCACCGCTATCCAGGCGCAGGACTTCTTCTTCCGCAAGATCGCCCGCGACCGCGGTGTGGCACTCGCCCACGTCGCAGGCGAGGTCAAGAAGTTCATCGACAGCGAGGCAGGCAACGGTCGCCTCAAGGCCGAGCGCGCCCTGCTCGCCACCGCCCTCGAGGACGTCCAGACCATGGCCGCCACCCTCACCGGGTACCTCATGGGTGCGCAGGAGCAGCCGTCCGAGCTGTACAAAGTCGGCCTCGGTTCGGTCCGCTTCCTGATGTCCGTCGGCGACCTGCTCATCGGCTGGCAGCTCCTGCGCCAGTCCGAGATCGCGATCAAGGCCCTCGACGAGGGTGCCTCCGACAAGGACAAGGCGTTCTACGAGGGCAAGGTCGCCATCGCGTCCTTCTTCGCGAAGAACGTCCTGCCGGAACTGACCGCCACCCGCAGCATCGTCGCCAACATCGACAACGACATCATGGAGCTCGACGAAGCAGCGTTCTGATCGGGTTCACACGGCCCGGCGGCCGGGGTACTTCCCTGGCCGCCGGGCCTTTTCGTGTCCCGACCGGCCGACCTCCGGCACTCTTTCCCGGTCGACGCACCCCTTTTCAGCCCCCACAGGCAGTGCGCGAGCCGAGAAAGAGTGCGGGAGTTGTCCACAAGCTCCAGCTCATCCACAGCAGGCTCCTTCGGACCGGATTCTTCCGGTGGCTCCGGCGAGAATCGTTCCCATGGAACACGACCCGGGGGCGATGCTACGACGCCAGGAGGCGTTGGGCCGCGACTACAGCGACGACGAGATCCGACGCCTGTACACACGCGGCGAGTGGCGGCGCATCGGGCGCGGCGCGTACCTCTCCGCGTCGATGTACTCGCAGAGCGAGGAGGAACGTCATCGCTTCCTGATCGACTCGACAGTTCACGCCGTGTCGGACGACGTGGTGCTCAGTCACCAATCCGCGGCCGTCGTGTACGGGCTGCCGCTGTGGAAGACGCCCCTCGACGGCGTGCACCTCACCAGAAATCGACGCGGAGGTGGCCGGATCAAGCGGCGGACCACGGTGCACTGCGCCCCGATCGGAGAGCACGTGGCGGTAGTGGACGGCCATTCGCTGACTCTCCCGACGCGGACGGTGGTCGACCTCGCAAGAACCCTGCCGTTCGAGCAGGCCGTCGTGATGGGTGACGCGGCCGTCGTGTACGGGCTGCCGCTGTGGAAGACGCCCCTCGACGGCGTGCACCTCACCAGAAATCGACGCGGAGGTGGCCGGATCAAGCGGCGGACCACGGTGCACTGCGCCCCGATCGGAGAGCACGTGGCGGTAGTGGACGGCCATTCGCTGACTCTCCCGACGCGGACGGTGGTCGACCTCGCAAGAACCCTGCCGTTCGAGCAGGCCGTCGTGATGGGTGACGCGGCCGTCCGCAGATTCGGCGTCGACCGTGAGGACCTCGAGGCCGAACTCGCCCGCGCTGCGCGTCGTCACGGCGTCGATGCGGCACGGAGGGTCGTCCGGTTCCTGAGCGGGCACAGCGAAAGCGTCGGTGAATCGCGAAGCCGGGTGATGTTGTCGCGTGCCGGGCTGCCGCTCCCGTCCCAGCAAGGCGAGGTGTTCGAACCCGGCGGGCGCCGGATCGGGCGGGTCGACTTCCACTTCGACGGCATCGTGCTCGGGGAGTTCGACGGACGCGTCAAGTACGGCCGGCTGCTGAAACCCGGGCAATCCCCCGGCGACGCGGTCTTCGCCGAGAAGCAGCGCGAGGACGCCCTGCGCGACCTCGGCTTCCAGGTGGTGCGGTGGACCTGGGACGACCTCGAGTCCCCGGGGCAGGTGGCGGAGCGTGTCCGCCGCGCGATCGCGCGTGCCGCGACGCCCCGAGGCTGGGTCACGCAGGCCCCGCTCCCGTCCGCCCAGCGGCTCACGGTGCGATCACTGTAGCCGCACCCTTTCTCGGTTCGCGCTCTCCTTTCGGGCTCGAAAAGCGGTGCGCGAACCGAGAAGTAGTGCGGCTACTCGCCGTCGTTCGGCTTCGGCTTCGGGGTGGTGGTTTTCGGGCTTTCCGCCGGGGCGGATGGGGCCGGCGAGGCGGCGGGGGTGCGCTCGTCGGGTTTGGGTGCGGGGGCGGGGGCCTCGCACTTGACGATCGGGACGGGGTCGTACCGGACGGTCCTGGTGTTCCGGGAGATTTCCTTACCGGTGGCGTGGTCGGAGATCACCCGGGTGTCGCTGGCGGTGAATCCCGGTGCGCCGCTGGAGGCGATGCAGTGATCGCCGGCGGGCAGGGTGACCGTGTCGGGCTCCGTCGGCTTGGTCCGGTTGCCGGTGATCGACTCGACGTCGACCGTCTTGGTTCCCCAGAACCGGATGGTCAGATCCGAGGCGCCGCCGATGGCCTGGATCATCACACCCGTCTTGGCGGTGTTGCGGAACTGCAGGTCGATGGCGCCTTCGAAGACGGTGGCCTCACGCGCCTCGGGGTAACGCGAGATGTAGTACGAGTGCTCGGTGTGCGCGACGTCCTCCATACCGGCGAAGTACGCGGCGTTGTAGAGCGTCGTCGCCACCTGGCTCACACCGCCGCCGACCGCGGTGTCCGGGCGACCGTTGTTGATGATGCCCGACTCCACATAGCCCTGGGCCGTGCCGCGCGGGCCGGTGTACCCGTTGAGGGAGAACGTGTCGCCCGGCTTGATCAGCGCCCCGTTGATCTCACTGGCGGCGAGGCGGATGTTGGTACCCGACGCGGCAGAGAAGCCGCCGGTCGTGAACTCACCGATCACTTCCTTCACGCCGAGCGCCTGCGCGGCCTCTGTGGTGAGTGCGGGAGGGACGGGTCCGTACACCGCGGCGGTGGTGTGAGAACCGTTGCCGCGCAACAACTCGGGCAACGTCTCCAACGTCTTGGGCCACTGCACCAGGTCGCCGACGACCGCGGGGACGACCGTGGGTGATCCGCCGTCGAGCGTGATCGTCGCGTCCTTCGGTGCGATCTCCGTCGAGACCAGCTGCGGCGCCAGGATGCCGGTGGCAGCCTCGATGTTGTAGGTGGGCTTCAGCCCGCCGTTGCCGTCCGGTTCGAAGCCGACGATGGCACCGATCTGCTGACGCGCCGCGGTCGCGACCTTGCCGTCGCGTCCGGTCACCACCAGATCGGCGGAGGCAGCGGGCACCGCCACCTCGGCGAGCGCCCGCTGGACGCCTTCCTTCGTCACCGTCACGGGCACGACGTCGACGGGCAGGTCCACCGTCCGGCCGAACGCCCATTCCTCGGTCAACGCCGCCTCGGCGCCCTCGCCGTTCAGGTTCTGCCCGGTCGACGGGTCCACCGGAACCGGGGTCGGGCCCTCGAACACGACGGTCCCCTCACGGGACGCGCGATCGGTCTCACTGCGGAGGCCGTCGACGGCGGACGCCAGCGCGGCCTCGTCGCGGGTCGACACCACACCGATCTCGTCGGTGGTGAAGAACGACGTGAGCCTCGTGAACGGGTTGAGCGGCTGCGAATCGGCCCTGTCGAGGGTGGCCTCCCAGTCGACCCCGAGCCCGGCAGCGGACGGAACGAGTTCCGTCGACACGTCGCCGGCCGTCACCGTCAGCGGTTGGTCGGCGCGCGGGCCGACCTGCGCCTGCAGAATGGCCTCGGCCTCCTCGCGGGACGAACCGCCCACGTCGACGCCTGCCACGGTCACCCCGCGCGGGACCTTCCCGGAGGACACCGTGAGGTCCGCGGCGTAGGCGATGCCGATCAGGGCGATCACACCGCCGGTGACTGCTGCGATCTTCACCCAGGGCGCACGGGCCGGGGTGGTCGGTTCTGCGGAGGGCTCGGCGGGCGCGGAAGGTTCCGGTGCCGGCTGCGGTGGGACCTGCGCCGCGGCGGCGGGCGCCACCACGGTCGGCTGGTCGGCCGGTGTGGTGTACGCCGGCGTCGGCCCGGGAACGGGACGCGGCGGAATCGCGGGGATCACCTGAGTGACGTCCTCGTTCGCCGGCGGCTCCACCCACAACGGCGCATCGGGAGCCTGCTCCTCGGCGCGTTCCCCGAGGTCACCGAGGTCCAGCTGCGTCGTCGGGGCGTCGTCGGCACGCGGCTGTTCCGCCGAATCCTCGGGAGCCGGAGCGTCCTCGGGAGCCGGAGCGTCCTCGGGAGCCGGAGCGTTTTCGGGTTCCGGGACCTCGTCCCGTTCCGGAGCGGCCGGGTGGGCCACATTCTCGGGTTCGACACTCTCGGGCGTCGCGGAAGGGTCCGGCGTCGACCGTTCGGGTGCCGTGCTCCCCTTGTCGCCGTCTTCGTCGTTCACCGTGGCCCTCTCACCGAGTTGTCCTTCGTGCGGGCCTCAGCTTGCCGTCGGTGCTCGTTGCATTTCAAGCGCGATCCGATCCGAGCGAGGCCCGGTCGAGACCCCCACGTCAGCGTACCGGCCGCCGGAAATGCAAGAGCCCCGCGCTGCTGCCAGGTCGGGGGTCAGGCAGCAACACGGGGCTGACAGGGATATCGCCAGCTAATCTCCAGCGTTACACCTGTCGGAAAAGATTTCGGGGATCCGGCCACCCCTCGTTGCCGGATCCCCGCTCGCACTGCGCGCACGCTGGCCTTTCCGGTCTCCCAGCTACCGGAAAGGCCAGTCGGATCACGCCTCTATGATTGCCGTCACACCCTGGCCGCCGGCGGCGCAAATCGAGATCAGGCCGCGGCCCGAGCCCTTCTCCGCCAGCATCTTGGCGAGCGAGGCGACGATGCGGCCGCCGGTCGCGGCGAACGGGTGCCCCGCCGCCAGCGAGGACCCGTTGACGTTCAGCTTGCTGCGGTCGATGGACCCCAGTGCGCCGTCTAGGCCCAGGCGTTCCTTGCAATACTCGTCCGATTCGAACGCCTGCAGCGTCGCCAGCACGACGGACGCGAACGCCTCGTGGATCTCGTAGTAGTCGAAATCCTGCAGGGTGAGACTGTTGCGGGCCAGCAGGCGCGGGATGGCGTACGTCGGCGCCATCAGGAGCCCGTCCTTGCCGTGGATGTAGTCGACGGCCGCGGTCTCGGAGTCGACGAGATGCGCGAGCACCGGAAGCTTGCGCTCGGCGGCCCATTCGTCGGTGGACAGCAGAACTGCGGACGCGCCGTCGGTGAGCGGGGTGGAGTTACCCGCCGTCATCGTGGCATCGCCCGCCTTCACCCCGAAGACCGGCTTCAGCTTGGCCAGCTTCTCGGCGCTGGAGTCGGGCCGCAGGTTGTCGTCGCGGGTGAGCCCGAGGAACGGCGTCACCAGGTCGTCGAAGAATCCGCGGTCGTAGGCGGCGGCCATGTTCTGGTGGCTCGCGGCGGCGAGTGCGTCCTGGTCCTCGCGGCGGACGCCGAATTCCTTGGCAGTGATGGCGGCGTGCTCGCCCATGGACAGCCCGGTGCGGGGCTCGCCGTTGCGGGGGATCTCGATGCCGAGCATGGACGGGCGGACGCTGCCGAGGAGCTTGATGCGGTCGCCGGTGCTCTTCGCCCGGTTCAGCGACAGCAGGAACTCGCGGAGTTCGTCGTTGACGCCGATCGGCGCGTCCGACGTGGTGTCGACGCCGCCGCCGACACCCGCATCGATGCGGCCGGCCGCGATCGCGTCACCGACGGCGACGATCGACTGCAGTCCGGTGCCGCAGGCCTGCTGCAGGTCGAAGGCCGGGGTGTACGGGCTGAGGGCGCTGCCGAGGACGCATTCGCGCATCAGGTTGAAGTCGCGGCTGTGCTTGAGCACGGCGCCGCCCGCGACGAGGCCCAGCTTCTCGCCCTGGAGGTTGAAGCGGCTCACGAGACCGTCGAGGGTGGCGGTGAACATGTCCTGGTTGGACGCCTGCGCGTACTTCCGGTCGGAGCGGGCGAACGGAATGCGGTTTCCGCCGACGATCGCGACGGGACGCTGCTGCTTTCCGCCTGGCTTCGGCGCCGCTGCGGAGTTCGAATTGGTGCGAGCTTTGCTGGTCACTGACGTCTCCAAGGATCTGGTGCGATTACCTGTTGGCTACTATTCTTACTCAGGAGTAAGTTACTTGTCGACACCGCACTTCACTCGGTGCTCGGTGACTGACCGCCAAACGACGACAGAAGGTAGGACCGTGGCAGCCAGCAAGGGAGCTCCCGACCTCTATTCCCAGTTCCTCTCATCCGCACCCGGCGCGTTCATCGCCGCGAAAGCGGGACTGCCGCGACCGGAGAACCTGCGGCGATACAAGCACGGCGAACCGCCGCTCGCCGGTCCGATCCTGATCGGCGGCAAGGGCCGCCTCGTCGAACCGTTGCGCGAACTGCTGTCCGACTACCCCGCCGCGGGAACGGGCGACGACACGTACGGCGCTTTGGTGTTCGACGCCACAGGCATCGGTTCGGTCACCGACCTCGAGCAGCTTTTCGAATTCTTCCAGCCGGTCGTCCGCAACCTCGCGCCGTCCGCGCGCGTCGTCGTCATCGGCACCACCCCCGAGGAGACGTCCAGCGTCGACGAGCACATCGCCCAGCGCGCGCTCGAGGGCTTCACCCGCAGCGTCGGCAAGGAGGTCAAGCGCGGCGCCACGGCTCAGCTCGTCTACGTCTCGCCGAAGGCTTCCGCAGGACTGTCGGGTCTCGAATCCACGCTTCGTTTCCTGCTGTCGGCCAAGTCCGCGTTCGTCAGCGGCCAGGTCATCCGGGTCGGCGCCGAGGATTCCGTCGCACCCGCCGACTGGGACAAGCCGCTCGACGGGAAGGTCGCCATCGTCACCGGTGCGGCCCGCGGCATCGGCGCGACCATCGCCGAGGTCCTCTCCCGCGACGGCGCGCACGTCATCTGCGCCGACATCCCGGCCGCCGGTGAGGCACTGTCGGAGACCGCCAACAAGGTTGGCGGCACCTCCCTCGCCCTGGACGTGACCGCGGACGACGCGGCAGACAAGCTCGCCGAGTTCGTCCTCGAACGGCACGGCGGCGCGGACATCATCGTCCACAACGCCGGCATCACCCGCGACAAGACCCTCGCCAACATGGACGAGGGTCGCTGGAACATGGTGATCGGCGTCAACCTTCTTGCGCCGCAGCGCATCACCGACGTCCTCGTCGCCAAGGGTGCACTGAAGGAAGGCGGCCGCGTCATCGACGTCTCCTCCATCGCCGGCATCGCGGGCAACCGGGGCCAGACCAACTACGGCACCTCCAAGGCCGGTGTGATCGGCCTCGTGCAGGCCTCGGCGCCGGTGCTCGCGACGAAGAAGATCACGATCAACGCCGTTGCACCGGGCTTCATCGAGACGGCGATGACCGCGGCGATCCCGTTCGCCACCCGCGAGGCCGGACGTCGCATGAGCTCCCTGCTGCAGGGCGGCGAGACCGTCGACGTCGCCGAGACCGTCGCCTACTTCGCGAGCCCCGCGTCCAACGCCGTCACCGGACAGATCGTCCGCGTCTGCGGCCAGAGCCTGCTGGGCGCCTGATGTCCGGCAAGGTCGTGCAACTCACGGAGAAGCCGGGCACGCTCGACATCTACGCCCGGGCCGTGCGCAGTGCGCTGCCGGTCATCGGCGCGAGCGGGCACAGTGCCCCGGACACGACGCTGGTCCTGAACGGCGTCCGCGTGGACCCCGACAACCTGGCGGCGTACGACCGGGTGACCGGTCTGCGTTTCGGCGACCACCTGCCGCTCACGTACCCGTTCACGCTGGTGTTCCCGGTCGTGATGAAGCTGATGGTGTCCGAAGGCTTCCCCTTCCCCGCCATCGGTTCCGTGCACGCGGAGAACGTCATCGAACAGTTCCGTCCCATCTCGGTGATCGAGCCCCTGGACGTGTCGGTGCACGCGGAGAATCTGCGTGAGCACCGCAAGGGACTCCTGATCGACGTGATCAGCGAGATCCGGGTCGGACGCGAACTGGTGTGGAAGCAGACGTCGACGTTCCTGCGTCAGCAGAAGACGTCGCTGTCCGGTCAGCCCGGCCCCGAGCCGAAGGCCGAGGAGGAGCCGCCGCGTCCGCTGCGGACGCTGCGGGTCGATCAGAAGACGATCGGCAAATACGCCGCGGTGTCCGGTGACCGGAACCCGATTCACGTGTCGACGTTGGGCGCCAAGGCTTTCGGATTCCCGAAGACCATCGCGCACGGCATGTGGAGTGCGGCCGCCGTCCTCGGGTCGGTGGAGGGCCGGATCCCCGACGCCGTCACGTACAGCGTGCGCTTCGGCAAGCCGATCCTGCTGCCGTCCACGCTGAACGTGTACGCCGATCAGACCGGCGACGGCTGGGATCTGTCGATCAAGCACCCGAAGAAGGGATACCCGCACCTCACCGCGACGCTGCGCTGACGGGACGAACGGGACGTTCGTTCGATCTGATCGAACGAACGTCCCGTTCACTCCGGCTTCTTCTTACCCGCGAGGCCGCGCCACGCCAGGGATTCCAGCAGGTCTGCGGCGGCGTCGACCTCGATCTCGCCGCCGGCGACGCGGTCGGCCACGGCCTCGCCCGCACCGACCAGGGCGATGGCGATCAGTTCGAAATCCTGCCCCGGCTCGGGATCCTTGGTGCTGGACTCGAGCAGGTGCGCGGTCAGCTCGATCAGCCGGTCGCGGCTCGATTGCACCGACCCCACGAACGCCTGCTGCCCCATCGCCTGGCGATACAGCACCATCCACGACTTGCGGTGCTTGCCCACGAACCCGAGAAACCCTTCGAGGGCCCGGCGCAGCTGTTCGCGCGGGCTCAGCCCCGGATCGCCCGCCGGAGCGAGTGCCTCGACGAAGCGCAGACCCTCCCGCTGGATGCATGCCGCGAACAGTTCGTCCTTCGAGCCGTAGTACAGGTACAGCATCGGCTTCGAAATTTCCGCCTTGGACGCGATCGCGTCCATGGACGTTTCGTGAAAACCTCTGTCGGAGAAGACGTCGACAGCAGCGTCGAGCATCTGCTGCTCGCGCACTGCGCGCGGCAGTCGCTTGGTGCCGCCGGCCATTCGTCCTCCATCATCGTCGAACCCGCTATCTTACTCTACGGTAATAAAGCGGGCCCGACCGGCGGACGAGAAGAATACCAGCACCCTGTCGCGGACCGGGCACTAGCAGGCCAGCACGCCCTTGGCGCGCGCCACGGTCAGGACCGCCTCGTCGACACGCTGCTGCGGCAGCTTGCCCGAGGCCACAACGCTTTCGAGGTGATCGAGGACCCGCGGGACGTCGTCGGTGGTGAGCCACAGGGCGACGTCGACACCGGATTCCAGCGCGGTCTCGACGGCGACCGTGATGTCGTAGCGGTCGGTGATCGCCTGCATGCCGCTGAGGTCGTCGGTGAAGATCGGGCCGGTGAACGGCGGCGCGCCGTATCCGTTGCCGCCGCGCAGCAGCGCCACGGCGTCGGGACTGATGCTGGCAGGGACCCCGGGGGCGGTCAGACCCGGCACCTCGAGGTGGCCGAGCATGACGCCGACACCCGTGGACACCAGGTTCCGGAACGGGACGAGGTCCTTCGTCTGCAACTGCTCGAGCGGCGGGGTGGTCACGGCCCCGGTGTGCGAGTCGCCGGACGCCGATCCGTGGCCCGGGAAGTGCTTGATAACGGGCAGGATTCCCGCGTCCCGCATTCCGCGGGCGTACGCGTCGGCGTAGCGGGTGACGACGGCGGGATCGTCGGAGTAGGAGCGGTCACCGATCACGCTGTCGTCGGGCTGGCTGCTCACGTCCACGTCGGGGGCGAAGTTCACGGTGACACCGAGGTCCTTCAGTCCGCGACCGCGCTCGAGCGCCATCTGGTACGTCTGCTCCTCCGTCATCGTGGCTGCGGTCTGCCGGGCGGAGGGATCGGCTCCGAGCAGGTTCTCGACGCGCGACACGCGCCCGCCCTCCTCGTCGATCGTGACCATCAGAGGCAGCGACGACGCCGACGCCACCTGGGGAATCTCACGGTTCGCGAGCATGGCCTCGTCGGTCCAGCTCCCGACGAAGATGCCGCCGACCTGCTCGTCACGGACCACCTGCGCCGCATCGGCGGTGCCGGTCACTCCCACGTTCAGCAGCTGAGCGAGCTTGCGCCGCAACGGCAACGACTGCAGGAACTGACTCTCGCACGACGCCGGGGCGGCGGCGGGCGCTGCGGTGCCGGTGTGCGACGCCGGCTCGACGGAGGACGGCGACGGTGTCGCCGACGACGACTCCGCAATCGTCTCGCCACCACCCGACGAACATCCGGCGACGAGGCCGGTACAGGCAGCGAGCGCGAGTGCATACTTGATCCGCATGGGTTCGACGGTAGCCCAATTCGCCACCGGCACCCCCGTGGTAGGCCCCGAATCGGCGACCGCTGCCGCCCGGCTTGGTAATCTGGACACAGAGGAAGCCCGTACTCAGGAGGTCGTAGTGCCCGGTGGTTTGATGTTGATCGCCTACGACGGATCCGACAACGCCAAGCGTGCGGTGGAGTGCGCAGGTCGTTTCCTCGCCTCCAATCGCGCTGTGCTGGTGACGGTGTGGGAGCCGATGGTCCGCCAGGCCGCGCGTATGTCGGGCCTGTCCGGTGTGATGCAACCCGAGTGGGTGCCCGACGAGGAGACCGAGGACGTCGCGTTCTCCGACGCCAAGGTGACCAACGAAGAGGGCGTCCAACTCGCCGAGGCCGCCGGGCTCGCCACCGAGGGCCGCTGCATCGAGTGCACCAGCACGATCTGGACGGCCATCGTCGAGACGTCCGACGAACTCGCGGTCGACATCATCGTCACCGGCACCCGCGGCACCACCGGTCTGCGGTCGTTGCTACAGAGCAGCGTCGCCGACCACGTGTTGCGCCACAGCCACCGCCCGGTGCTGATCGTGCCTCCCGGACAGTAGTCCGGCCGCCCGACTACTGTCGGGTGACCATGGACGGCTTCCTTCTCTCCCGCGCCGACCGGACGCTGCGCACGTCCGGTTTGCGGCACGGGTACGACACCGCGGCAGCCGCTGTCGCGGCCCTCGCGAACGGTGACACGGAACTGATCGTCGGAGCGCTGCCGTTCGATCCCGATCGTCCCGCCGCGCTGACCGCCCCGGAATCGTGGGAGTTCACGGACGGCCCGTGGCGCCCCGGCACCGTTCCCGACCTTCCCTCCGTACACCTCACCCGGGAGGTCCCCGACCCCGCCGAGCACGTGGCCCGGGTGCGATCACTCGTCGACCGCCTGCGCGAGGGCACCCTCGGCAAGGTGGTGGCCGCACGCAGCGTCACCCTCCGCGCGGACACCCCAATCTCCGCAGAAGCGTTGGCCGCGAGAATGATTCACCAGAATCCCACCGCCAACGGGTTCGCCGTCGACCTCTCCGCGGCCGGCGAGAGCTTCCGCGGACGCAGTCTCGTCGGCGCCAGCCCCGAGGTGCTGCTCAGCCGGCGCGGGCGACGCGTCACCTGCCGTCCCCTCGCCGGAACCGCGCCGCGGCGCACCGATCCGGAGGCCGACGAGAAGGAAGGTCGCGGACTCCTGGAGTCCACGAAGAACCTGGCCGAGCACGCGTTCGTCACGGCCTGGATCAGGGAGGTCCTGTCGCCGCTCTGCACCGAGCTGACCGTCCCGGACTCCCCGGTACTGACGAGCACGCACGAGGTGTGGCACCTCGCGACCCCCATCGAAGGTGTGTTGCGCGACGCGTCGACCAGCGCCCTGAGCCTGGCCACGCGGTTGCACCCGACCCCCGCGGTGTGCGGCACCCCCACCGGCCTCGCTCTCGCGACCATCCGGGACCTCGAGGAGGACCGGCGGTTCTACGGCGGCGCCGTCGGGTGGTGCGACGGCGCCGGTGACGGCGACTGGGTGGTCGCCATCCGCTGCGCCGAGATCGCCGCGGACGGACTCGAGGCACTGGCGTCGGCGGGCGGGGGCATCGTCGCCGAGTCCGACCCGGAGGCCGAACTCGACGAGACCACCACCAAACTGCGCACGCTGCTCCGGGCGCTCGGCGTGCAGCAGGGCCCGTGAACTGCAGAAACGGTGACCCACGAGCACCAATCAGCAGTTCGGCGGCCCGCGGGTGATACCTTGACCCGAGCAATTCGTACGCGGGAGTAGCCGTGTGCGTCGATGGCACGACGGTGGGAGATGTCTTATGGGGAAGTTCCTTGTGCCCGGTGTGGTCAGCGCCGTGGTCGGTGTCGCTCTCGGCACCGTGGCGACGCTCGGCATCACCGCAGCCGCACAGGACAACACGCGTCCCGAAATCGACCGCAGCGGCAACGCGGATTCCTCGCTCCTGAACCAGGTTGAGTACGGCAGCCGCTGAGAGCGCCGGCTCAACACGTTTCCGCACTTCCCCCGAGCCGGCGGCCATGTCGTCCATGGCCCCCTCGGCGGAGCCATTGTCACGGCGGTGGCTGTTCGGCGCCTCTGTCGTAGCGTTTCTTCTCGCGTTTCTCCAAACCCCCGGCCGGCTCGCCGCTGACACCAAGTACGACCTGACCCAGAATCCGATCGGCTTCCTGGAACGGGCCGCGCATCAGTGGAGCAGCCAGGCCCCCATGGGTCAGGTGCAGAACCAGGCCTACGGCTACTTCTTTCCACACGGCGCGTTCTTCGCGCTCGGCGACATCCTGAGTGTCCCGCCGTGGATCACCCAGCGGGTCTGGTGGGCGCTGCTGCTCGTCGCCGGGTTCTGGGGCATCGTTCGTCTCGCCGAGTCACTCGGTGTCGGCAGCCGCTCGTCCCGAATCATCGCCGGGGTCGCGTTCGCGTTCTCCCCCCGTGTCCTCACCACCCTCGGTTCGATCTCGTCGGAAACCCTGCCGATGATGCTGGCGCCGTGGGTCCTTCTGCCCGTGGTCGTCGCCCTCTCCCACGTGAGTGGCAAAGCGTCCCGGGACACGCGATGGCACTCACCTGCACGGTTGGCGGCCCAGTCGGCGCTCGCCGTCGCGTTGATGGGCGCGGTGAACGCCGTCGCGACCGTGGCCGCGTGCCTCGTCGCAGCCCTGTGGTGGATCTCGCACCGGCCCAACCGTCGGTGGTGGGTGTTCACCGCGTGGTGGTTCCCGTTCCTGGCACTGGCCACGTTGTGGTGGATCGTGCCGCTGCTGCTGCTCGGCAAGGTGAGCCCGCCGTTCCTCGACTACATCGAGTCGTCCGGGGTGACCACGCAGTGGACGTCGCTCGCCGAAATCCTCCGCGGCACCGACAGCTGGACGCCGTTCGTCTCCCCCGAGCGCATCGCAGGCGCGGTCCTCGTCACCCAGCCCGCCGCGGTCGCGGCGACCGGCCTGATCGCCGCCGCCGGGCTCGCCGGACTGTGCATGCGGTCGATGCCGGCCCGCGGTCGCCTCACCCTGATCCTGTTCGTCGGTGTCGCCGGACTCGCGGCCGGGTACATCGGCGAACTGGGCTCCCCGTTCGCCGAGCAGGTGCGACTGTTCCTCGACTCCACCGGGGCGCCCCTCCGGAACGTGCACAAACTCGAGCCGCTCGTCCGACTGCCACTCGTGCTCGGGCTGGCGCACCTACTGGCGAAGGTGCCGCTGCCCGGGTCCGTGCCGGTGGCCCGGTGGCGCAGCGCGTTCGCGCACCCCGAGCGCGAACCGATGGTCGCGGTGACGAGCCTGGTGCTGGTCGCCCTCACTCTGGCGACGTCGCTGGCGTGGACGGGCAAGCTCGCACCGCGGGGCACGTATTCCGAGGTCCCCGGCTACTGGCAGCAGGCCGCCTCGTGGCTGGAGGACAACGCCGGGGGCACGAGCCCCGACGGTTCCGATGCGGAGCGGGCTCTCGTGGTGCCTGGTGCACCGTTCGGCAGTCAACTCTGGGGTCTCACTCGCGACGAGCCGATGCAGGCGCTGGCGTCCACGCCGTGGGCGTCCCGCGACGCCGTACCGCTCACCCCGCCCGGCACCATCCGCGCGATGGACTCGATCCAGCGGCTGATCACGGACGGCCGCCCCTCGGACGGCATGGCGCAGACCCTGCTCGGCCAGGGCATCCACTACCTCGTCCTCCGCAACGACCTCGACCCCGAGACGTCGCGGTCGACGCGCCCGCTGCTCGCGCACCAGGCCGTCACCGGCTCGCCCGGATTCACCCAGGTCGCGGAATTCGGTGAGGACATCGGCCCCGGCGACGTCGAAGGTCTGGTGATCGACAGCGACCTGCGGCCCCGATACCCGGCGATCGAGATCTTCGAGGTGTCGATGCCGGACGGTTCGCCGACGACGAGCGGGCCGTACACTGCGAACCTCGACGGCGTCCCCCGGGTGCAGGGCGGTCCGGAATCGCTGCAACGCCTGCGGGAGAACGGCGTCCTGCCCGGAGCCGGACCGGTACTACTGGCCGCGGACGCGAAGCGCGCCGGACTGCCGGTCGACGACGTCACCGTCACGGACACGCCCCGGAACCGGGAAACCGACTACGGCCAGGTCGACAACCACAGTTCGGCACTGCGCACGCCGGACGACGCGCGCCGCACGTTCAATCTCGTCCCCGACTATCCGGTGGCGGACACCCCGCTGGTGGAGGGGCAGTGGGAGGGCGCGACGTTGAGCGTGTCGAGTGCGGCGTCCGACGCCACGCAACTCGGCGGCACCTCCCCCGCCAGCAGCGCCGCCGCGACCGTCGACGGCGACCCGGCGACGGGCTGGTTCAGCAACGGCATCGAGCGGGCGCTGGGCCAGTGGCTCCAGATCGACTTCGACACCCCGCTCACCAGTTCGCTGCTGCACATCACGACGAGCCCGGCCGCGATCGGCGCCCCCGTCCGCTGGATGGAGGTATCGACTCCCAACGGCAGCACGGCCGTGAAGGTGGACGCCCCGGGCAAACCGATCGCCGTGTCCGTCCCCGGCGGCGTCACCCCGTGGGTGCGGATCACCGCGACCCGCACCGAGAATGGTTCCGCGGGAACGCAGTTCGGCATCAGCGAGGTGTCGGTCGAGGACTTCTCCCAGCGTGACGCCCCGGTCACCGTGCCGATCCGGTACCGGACCGTGTTGCCTCCCACCCCCGAGGGCGCGTCCGTCTCGGGTTGGGATCTCAGCCAGGAACTTCCCGGCCGCAACTCGTGCGCCGATTCCCCGGACCGCGTGCGGTGCAGCAACGCCTTCGTCCTGCCGCCCGAGGAGGTCGGCACGTTCGAGAGGACGTTGTCGGTGCCCGAACCCACGGCGGTCACACCGCGGCTCACCCTGCGGGCACGGCACGGCGCGCCGCTGGAGGAGCTTCTCACCAATAGGGATTCGCCGTCCGCTCATGGAACAAGCAACATCACCGACCTTCGTGGGTCGGCGTTCGCCGCCACCGACAACGATCCGCGCACCAGCTGGTCGGCGAAACAGGACACCACCAGCGGCAAGGGCGCGAAACCGACTCTCACGATCGACCTTCCCGAACCCACGCTCGTCACCGGCCTGCAACTGACCCCCAGCCTGGGTGCCGTGCCCGCCGCCCCCGACCGGGTCGCCGTCGACCTCGGGAACGGACCGCAGGTGCGCGACGTGGACGAGGACGACGGGACCGTCACGGTCGAACCCCGGGTGACCGACCGGATCGTGCTCAGCCTCGTGTCCTGGAAGAGCACCCTCGATCAGAACGCGCTGGGTTTCGCGCAGCTGCAGCCGGCCGGACTCGCCGAGGTCGGGGTGCTGGGCGAGGACGGCGTCCTGCTGCCCGGTTCGGGTCCGGCCGACGATGCCGGCGCCCGCCCGGTGACGGTTCCCTGCGAGGAGGGGCCGGTCGTGACGGTCGGCGGGCAGCCGGTTCGCACGAGCGTCACGGCAACTGTCGGGCAATTGCTCTCCGGTGACCCGGTTCCTGCGACCCTCTGTGACACCGCCGGCCCCGTTCCGCTGGGAGCCGGATCCCAGGACGTGACCGTCGACCCCGGGTCGGCGTTCTTCGTCGACAGTCTCCGCCTCGACGCCGGACCGCAGGCCCAGGCCGTTCCGACCGAGCAGGTGTCGACCACCGCGTGGACGGAGAACCACCGGGAACTCACGGTGCCGCGCTCGGACGCCGAGCGCGTCATCGTCGTCCCCGAGAGCACCAACGTCGGCTGGGTGGCCACCGCACCGGACGGCAGCGAACTGACACCGATCGTCGTGGACGGCTGGCAGCAGGGGTGGATCCTGCCCGCGGGAACCGAGGGGACGGTGACCCTCGACTTCCCCACCGACCACTGGTACCGCCTGGGGATCTTCGGCGGCCTGCTGCTGCTGATTCCTCTGATCGCCGCAGCGTTGTGGCCGCGCCGCGCACGCGAGCGCGATCCCGGCCCGGCACCCCGGACCTGGGGCAGCGCGACGGTCGGGTGGCTGGGAATCCTTGCTGCCGCCACGGTGATCGGGGGCCCAGTCGGCGCGGCGACCACGGTCGTGGTGACGCTGCTGGCCGTGGCCCTCGTCCGCCTACGCGGGGCCGCCGTTACCGCGCGCGTGCTGGTGGGGGTTGCCGGAGCGTCGACGATGCTCGGCATGGCGATGCTCTCCACCGGCCCGTGGCGGGCGCCCGGCGGTTACGTGGGGCACTCGTTCCTCGTTCAGTTCCCGCTGCTGTTGGCGCTCGTCGCCACCGGGTTGGCGGTTCTGCCGCTCGGACGGTCGGCGCTCCTGGCGCGCGCCTCCCAGCGCTTGACGGCGCGGCGGGCCGGTTCCTCCACCAACGCGTAACTGGCCGACGCGACTGCGATGCTCATCACGGTCGTGAGGAACAGGATGTAGACGAAGTGGCCGGTGAACGGAACGAGCCCGAATACCGGAAAGACGATCGACAGCACCGCGAGGTGCCAGATGAAGATGCCGTACGACCAGCGGCCCACGGCGAGAGCGAGCGGACTCGCGAGGTAGCGGTGGGTGGACGTGTCGGACAGCACCAGCGGGGCCATCAGCGCGAAGCTGATGACGGCGCCGAGCGCCATCTTGACGGCGTATTGCCACGGTTCGGGACGCACCAGCCCCTCCGGACCGGCGAGGTCGGTCGCCGTGAGGGCGAATGCCACAGCGGCGACGAGAAACACCCGGACGCGATGATGTGCCCAGCGGTGCATCCGCCCGGGCGGACTCACCGCCAGTTCGGCCAGCAACATCCCCGCTCCGAACCAGGGCAGGTACCCCGGCAGCCAGTTGTCGTGATGGATGCCGCCCGGCGTCGACACCGGCACGAATGCCCACGTCAGGCTCACCGCGATCAGCGCGAGAATCGCCGGAACACGCAGCCGCGCAGCCGGACCCCGCAGCCCGACCAGCGCGAACGCCAGCAACGGAAGCACCAGGTAGAAGGCCACCTCCACCGACAGACTCCACATCTGGGTCAGACCGTCGGTGAGCGTGAGGGGCACGAACACCTGCACGAGTCCGAGATTCGCCCACCACGTGCGGTAACTCGCGTTCGCGGTGGGCAGGAACGTCAACACCACCGCCACGGCGACCCAGTACGCGGGCAGGATGCGCGTCGCCCGCGAGATCCAGTACCGGACGATTCCCTGGGCGGGGCCCATCCCTCGCGCCGCGCCGGCATGGCTGCGCCACAACAAGAATCCGGACAGCGCGAAGAAGACCGCCACCGCCAGATCGAATCGTCCCCAGATCCGGCCGAGGACGGGCACGTGCGTGGCACCGGTCTGGAACGCGACGTGCGTCACGAGCACCCCCAGCGCCGCGAGACCGCGCATTCCCTCGAGTGCGGGAATGAAACTGCGCGGGATTGCGGTCGTGCGCGTGGTGGCCGAGGTGCTCATCACCAACAGTGTGCCTGGTTCCGGGGCTGTGACGGAAAACTCCGTCCGAGTCACTTCGATGGCGAACGGCCGATGCGTTTACTATCCGATGGGGCAAATGCGCGTTCGAGACTGTTAGTGTTTTGCCTCACGTGGTGTCGATGTGGGCTCCATGCGATCCGTGCAGCCGTGCTGCCGGTGGGGGAATCTCAATCGACAGAATTGGGTTAGGAGAGAAAGCATGGCGGAGCGCTCAGGGCCGAGCCGGATACTTGCTTGCATTCTGGTGGGCCTCGGTGCCTTCCTCTTGGCCGTCGCAATCCTCATTCCGACCTATGGGATGAGCAAGTTGGCAAAAACGCCTTTGGATCTCGAGGCGACCACGATTGCCAAGGCAAACGGCAGTGTGCTCAACTCGCAGGCACTTCTTGCAGGCAAGGCCGAAGTCAACACGAATGTTCCGTTGGTGTCGCAGCGCTTCGTCACGTCCGAGGATCCTGCGGACGCCGACGTGGTCACCATCCAGAATGGTCAGACGCTCCGGCGCACCGACAAGCAGGGCGACACCGGATTGCTCACCGCGTTCGTGGACCGTGTCACCGTCGACCGCAAGACGGCTATGCCGACGAACGATCCGGTGGGCACGATCCAGACACAAGCGAACCAGCCGGCCGAGGAAGTTCCGCGTGACGGACTTCAGTACCGGTTCCCGTTCAACTCGGAGAAGAAGGCCTACCCGTTCTTCGACGTGACTGCGCGCACCACTAACGACATCAACTTCGTCGAGGAGACGGAGATCAACGGTCTGAAGGTCTACCACTACAACCAGACCATCGAACCCGTCGATCTCTCGAAGGTCGCCAACCTCCCCACCAACAAGCTGACTCTTCCCGCCGACACCTGGGGTGTTCCCGGCGGCACTCTGCCCGTCACCATGACGCGCTGGTACACCAACGTGCGCGACGTGTGGATCGAGCCCCAGACCGGTGTGGCCATCAAGGGTCAGGAGCAGGTTCACCAGTACTACGCCCGGAACAAGGACAAGCCTGAGATCGACGTATTGAAGGCAACCCTGCCGTTCGACGAAGAGACCATCGAGAGCCAGGCCGAACAGGCCCGGGACGGCATTGACCAGCTCAGCCTGATCGGCCGGACCATTCCGATCATCGCAGGCATCCTCGGTGTCATCGCCCTGATCGCAGGAATCGTCCTGGGTCTGCGCGGCGGCAAGGGCAGGCAGCCCGCGCACACCGCCGGCGACGACTACCCGCCGAGCGACGGTGGCCGCCACGTCGACCTGGACAAGTCGGAGGCTCCCACCGAGCAGCACGACTGGACCACGGACAAGACGGAAGAGATTCCCGTGCAAGATCCGCGCCGGTACGACGAGCGATAGAGCAGTACAGCCGGACGCCACGTAGTCCGGTCGCGAAGGGGACCTCGGTAGTGCACCGAGGTCCCCTTCGTCGTGCCGGGGGTGGCCTGTGCACAGCGTCGCCCGATGTCGCCGGCGGCTCGTCGGGTTGAACGGATGTCACATCGGGCGCGGGGCATCGCGCCGCGCGCTGCGCACGGCGAGGACGCCGGCGACCAGTGCCGTGCTCGACGCGACCGTCACGGCGACGGCGATGAACTGCCCGATCGTGGACGCGAGGGTCAGCATGACGGTCATCTCGACGGCAAGACCGATCCAGGCGATCACGGCGAGGTGCGTCCGCTCCCCCGCGATGGCGGACAGCAGGGCGCCCTGCAGGACGGCCAGGCAGGCACCGTGGAGCGCGAACAGCCACAGCAGCGACTGGACGGGCTGGTACGCGTCGCCGACGAGGAGCGGGACGAGGGGGGCGGCCACCGCGACGCCCGCGACGAGTACCGCACCGAGTCCGACGAGGACGGCGAGCGCCGACCGGATCGCCTGCGCGGAGTGCGCGGGATTCGCCATCCGCGGGTAGAGCACCACCCCGACGGCCTGCGGGAGCCAGAATGCGGCCTTGGTCGCGACGGCGCCCAGTGCGTACAGGCCGGCGTCGTCGTTGCTGAGCACGATCCGGGCGATCACGAGGTCCATCGACGACAACGCGATCAGCGCCAACTGCACCTGCGACGCCTTCAGCACGGCCGCGACGCCGATCCGGGTGCTCGACTCCCCGGTGATCCCCGAATCGGCGAACAGTCGCGCGCACAGCGCTACCAGTCCGGTGCCCACCGCACTGGCGGCGAGCGCGAGCCCCGGCCCGGCGCCGACGGCCAGCACCACGACCGCGGGAACGACCTTCGCGACACCCGCTGCCGCGAGAACGACGCTGAGCGGACCGAACCGCGCCGAGCCCTGCAGCAGTCCCTGCTCGGTGGCGAGCAGGACGAGGACGGGCGCCGTGACGAGCGCCGAGAACGTGGCGAGCATGCCGGTGTCGAGCGCCCACGACACGAGGGGGGCGAGCAGCATCGCCGCGACCGCGACGATCACCGCGCAGCGGTATCCCAGCAGCCGGACCGCGTGAGCTCCCTTACCCCGGACCACCTCGCGGGCGACGACGGTCTGCAGTGCGAGAGCGGGGACGGCGAGGACGAGCTGGGCTGCCAGCAGACTCGCGAACTCCCCGTAGCCCGCCGGTCCGAGCCAGCGGCTCGCCGGCAGATGCAGCAGGTAGGACGCGATGTTCGCGATCATCGAGCCCGCCGTCACCATCGTCACCCCGGCGACCGCCGAGCTGGTGAGGGTCTGGCGTGGCATGCGCCCCATGATGCACTACGTGCCGTGCGAGCCGGGTCGATGCACCACGTATCGTGACGGCCCATGACCGCCCGGCGCCGAGCACCGTTCGTCGTGCCGGGTTACAGCCTCCTTCTGGCGTTGCTGATCCTCGGGCCGCTGCTCGGGCCGGGCTATCTGCTGTTGCGGGACGCGGTCAGCACTCCCCGCTCGTATCTGACGGATTCGGCGCTCGGTCTCACGGATGCCGCCGCGCGGGCCGTGCCGCAGGACGCTCTGCTTGCGACGCTGAGCGTCGTCGTCGACGGCGGCCTGGTGGTGAAGGCGATCCTGTTGCTCGCGCTGTGGGCGGCCGGCTGGGGCGCGGCCCGGATGGTCCGCGCCGTGCTGCCGACGGCGGGGCTCGGACCGCGGCTCGTGGCCGCGACGGTGACGGTGTGGAATCCGTACGTCGCCGAGCGACTGCTGCAGGGGCACTGGAGCCTGCTGACGGGGTACGCGGCGCTGCCGTGGACGGTGTGCGCAGCGGTGGCGATTCGACGGGGTCACGGCCGGGGGTGGTTCGCCCTCGCGACCTGTCTCGCGGCGGCCGGGCTGACCCCCACCGGGGTGTTGCTCGCCGCGGTGACGGCGGTGGCCGTCCTCGCACTGCCCGGCGGACGATCGGCCGCGTGGCTCCGGGTAACCGGCGCGCTGGGCCTGTTCGTCGCCGCGAGCGCGCCGTGGCTGGTGGCCACGGCCTTCGCCGGAGGCGGCGGGGACGGCTCCGATCCCACCGGGGTCGCGGCCTTCGCGGCGCGCGCCGAACCGGGGCTGGCGACTCTCGGCAGTCTCGCCGGCCTCGGCGGCGTGTGGAACGAGACCGCCGTCCCGGATACCCGGACCACACTGTTCGCCCTCGTAGGAACGGTCCTGCTGCTCGGCGTCGTGCTGTGCGGACTCCCGGCGCTGTGGCGGCGGCGACGGCATCCCGTGGTGGCCGCACTGACCGCACTCGCACTGGTGGCGGTGCTGCTGCCCGCACTCGGCGCGACCGCGTGGGGACTCGACGTCGGCCGGTGGATGGTGCAGAACGTCCCCGGCGCGGGGTTGCTCCGGGACGCGCAGAAATGGGTGGCGCTCGCGGCGCCGCTGTATGCGCTCGCCGCCGCGGCCGCGGTGCTGCGACGCCCCGGCACGTGGTCCGTCTCGGCCGTCCTGGTCGTGCTGCTCGCCCTCCCCGACCTCGCGTGGGGCGTCGGGGGCGCGCTGCGCCCGGTCCACTATCCGCCGTCGTGGCATCAGGTAGCCGCCGAGGTGGCGCGCGACGCGCACAGCGGGGACGTCGCCGTGCTTCCCACCGGCATGTTCCGCAAGTTCTCCTACAGCGGTGCCGCTCCCGTTCTGGACCCCGCCCCGAGGATGCTGCCGGAGGACGTCCTGCAGACGGGCGAGCTGGTGGTGGCCGGTGGCACGGTGGAGGGCGAGGGGTCCCGGGCGCAGCAGGTGGAACGGGTGCTGCTCACCGGCGGTTCCGCCGCCGATCTCGCGTCGCTGGGCGTCCGGTGGGTCCTGGTCGAGCGCGACACGCCCGGACCGCGCGGCGAATCCGCGACCACCCTGGCCGGTCTGGAGCGACAGTTCTCGGACGAGCATCTGGAGCTGTACCGCGTCGGCGGCGACGTCGCGCGGCACGAGGCGTCCGACCGGGCGCGCGCGACGGTGATCGCGGCCCACGTGCTGTGGGCGCTGCTGCTGGCCGGCGGTCTACTCGGCGCGGGCGTGCTCGAGGCCCAGACGCGCCAGCGCCGGCGACACCAGCCCTGACGTCCGCAGGCCGGCGGCCGTGCCCGCCAGCACCTCGTGGACGCCGTTCCCGGTGTGCTTCCAGGAGAACTCACCCGCGCGGACCCGCGCCTTCTCACCGAGGACCATGCGCGTCTCGGGGTCGAGCAGGAGGGCGTTGACGGCCGCGGTCAGTTCGCCGACGTCGGCCGTCGCCGCTTCCGCGCTGCCGACCAGGACACCGGTGACACCGTCGACGATCGAATCCGTCAGCCCCTTGGAGCTGCGGTAGCCGACGGTCGGGACCCCGTGCTGGGCGGCCTCGATGACGGCCAGACCCCAGCCCTCCTTGCGGGACGGCATCACGTGCACCCAGGACTGCGACAGCAACTGGTGCTTGCGGGTTTCGTCGACGTGCCCGTGGAACGTGACGGCGTCGCCGATGCCCAGTTCGTGTGCGCGGTCGCGGAGATTCTGCTCCCACCAGCCGCCACCGATGACGTCGAGGTGCACGTCGGCGATCGTGGGGCGCAGCGCCGCGACGGCTTCGAGGGCGTCCTCGATCTGCTTGTGCGGCACCAGCCGGGACAGGACGCACACGCTGGGATGCGCGGTCCGGGTGTCGGCGCCGCCGACGTCCACGCCGAGAGGGATGTCGTCGGCGCCGTTGCGCACCACCGCGATCCGTTCGCGCTCGACGCCGAGTTCGACGAGTTCGTCGGCAGACGGCAGCGACACGGTGAGGTACTGGTCGTCCCGATGGGTGCGCGGCGACAACCGGGATTCCACCCACCAGCCGATCTTGCCCATCAATCGGCCCGCTACGGGCCACTGCTCGCGGTGGCAGTGATGCACGAGCAGCGTCACGGGTGCACCGGCGACGACGCGGGAGAAGAACGGGATACCGTTCTGGGTGTCGATGACGGCGTCGGGCCGGATCCCTCGTAGCGGTCCGAACCCGAGCCGGCCCGCCGCGATCGCGGCGAGGGCGCGGGGGTAGACACTGTACCGTCCGCCCGCCCGGCTGATCTCGATGCCGTCGACGGTCTCCTTCTTGGCGGCGCCGCGGTAACCGGCGGTGCGGAGGGTGACCTTGATTCCCCGCGCCGCGAGCTGGGCGCCGACCTCCTCGAGGTACCGCTCACTGCCGCCACCCTGCGGGTGACCGGTGTCGCGCCAGCAGAGCAGCAGAACCTCTCGCACGTTCATATACTCCTGTGGTCGGTGCGGTACATGTGGTCTCGGGGCGGGACGTTCCGCGCTGTAGTCCCCGAACACCCTATCGGTCGCGTTCCACCGGATGTTGCAGCCACCGCGAACGGATTGCGGCCCCGGCGGCGGCACTCGCTAAGGTTCAGTCTCGTGACGACGCCTCCCGTGACCCGGCGATTCGGTCGACGGGCAACCCTGAAGCGGTCGTTCGGCCTGCTCAGCGACTTCCGGCACGAACAGACCGCACCCGACCTGTTCTACGGCGCCCTCGCCCGCGACTCCGTCGAACTGATCGGCGACCTGTACGGCGGTCTCACCGAATCGGATCTCACCGGGACGACGGTCCTGGACGTCGGCGGCGGCCCCGGTTACTTCGCGGACGTGTTCCAGCAGGCCGGCGCCCGGTACGTCCCGGTGGAGCCGGATCCGTCGGAGATGCATGCCGCGGGTCTCGCCGTGGGCGGCGCGGTGCGCGGGTCGGGGTTGGCGCTGCCGTTCCGGACGTCGTCGGTGGACATCTGCTTCTCCTCCAATGTCGCCGAGCACGTCAGCGAACCGTGGGCAATGGCGGACGAGATGGTCCGGGTGACGAAACCCGGCGGCCTGATCGTGCTGTCCTACACGTTGTGGTGGGGCCCGTTCGGCGGCCACGAGACCGGGCCGTGGCATGCACTGGGCGGTGAGTACGCCGCTCGCCGCTACCTGCGCAAGAACGGCCGCGAACCCAAGAACCGGTACGGCGTCTCCCTGTTCAAAGTGGGTGCGGCCGACGGGCTTCGGTGGGCCCGCCGCGCCCCGGACGCGGACTTCCTCGCGGCGTTCCCCCGCTACCACCCGCGCTGGGCGTGGTGGATGGTGCGAATCCCCGGACTGCGGGAGTTCCTGGTGAGCAACCTCGTTCTCGTGATGCGGAAGCACTGACCGTGGTCGCGCTGGCTCTCGACATCGGCGGCACCAAGATGGCCGCCGGGATCGTCGACGCGGACAGCACCGTGCCGCATCCGGCCACCACCCCGACACCGGCGACCGGCGTCGCCGACGCGTGCGCCGCCCTGCTGCGGGAGGTCGCGGGAGCGGCAACGATCACGTCGGTCGGTATCGCGTGCGCGGGACCGGTCGACACGGTCGCCGGCACCGCGTCACCCATCAACATCGACGAGTGGTCGGGCGGCTTCGGCCTGGTCGGCTTGGTGCAGGAACTTTTTCCCGGCGTCCCCGCGAGGCTGGCGATGGACGGCGCCGCCGCCGCTCTCGGTGAGCATCACCACGGTGCCGGGCGCGGTGTCCCCGACCTACTGAGCCTGGTCGTATCCACCGGCATCGGCGGCGGAGTGGTCCTCGGCGGCCGCATCGCCACCGGCCGGACCGGCAACGCGGGACACATCGGTCACCTGGTGGTCCCCGGCGGAACCGAGCCGTGCACGTGCGGCGGGACCGGGTGCCTGGAGACGGTGGCGAGCGGACCGTCGTCCGTGCGCTGGGCCCGCTCCCGGGGATGGCGCGGGACGACGGGCGTCGAATTGGCGAGGGCCGCCGCGGACGGGGACGACGTCGCCGTGGCCGCCCTCGACCGCGCCGGGACCGCACTCGGGCAGGCCATCGCGTCCGCCGCAGCCCTCCTCGACGTCGAGCTCGCGGTGATCGGTGGCGGATTCGCGCAGGCAGGACCGCCGCTGTGGGACCCGATGCGCAGGGCCGCCGCCCGCCACGCCCGGTTGTCCTTCGTCGCGAATCTGCGGGTGGTCCCGGCGGAACTCGGCGCCTCCGGAACCCTCGTCGGGGCGGGAATGCTGGCCGTCGACGAGGGCTGACGCAGCGGGATCTCCTCACCTGTTCCGAAATTCTGTAACGTGTTCTAGTGTTCAGGGTCACACCACGTTCAGGAGAGGAGGTGACCGTGAGCACGAGCACCGCCCGATCCGCCGACGACTCCGATCACTCGTCCGAAGTCGCCCGGCCCACTGACTCCCGTCGCGATCCGGAGGTACTGCGAGACGCGCTGCAACGCTGGCTCGCCGCCCAATTGCCCGCCGACGCCGCACCCGAGGTCACGCACGTCCACCTCCCCGACGCCAACGGCATGTCGAGCGAGACCATCCTGTTCGACGCCACCTGGTCCGGCGAGGTTCACCCACTGGTCGCGCGGGTCGCGCCGGCCGACACGACGATGCCTGTCTTCCCGGAGTACGACCTCGACGGGCAGTTCCAGGTGATGGCGCAGGTCCGGGAGCACTCCGCCGTCCCGGTCCCGGTCGTCTACTGGTCCGAATCCGATCCCGGTCCGCTGGGCGCCCCGTTCTTCGTCATGGCCCGCGTCTCCGGGCAGGTCCCGCCGGACGTGATGCCCTACAACTTCGGGTCGTGGGTGACGGAGGCGACCGAGGAGCAGCGCGCGCTGTTGCAGCACAGTGCGGTGAATGTGCTTGCGCTGCTGCACGACATCGACCGGCCGTGGGAGCGGTTCGCGTCCCTGCAACTGCCCGGCTCGGGTCCCACCGTCACCGAGGCGCTCGCCGCGCACATCCGGCAGCAACGCGACTACTACGAGTGGACGACGCTGTCCGGTCCCCGGTCCCCGCTGATCGAACGCGGCTTCGCGTGGATGGAGGCGAACCTCCCGGACGACCCCTCCCCCGCCGTCTTCTGCTGGGGCGACGCCCGCATCGGCAACATGATGTTCGAGGACTTCCGGCCCGTGGCCGTACTCGACTGGGAGATGGCCGCACTCGGACCCCGCGAACTCGACCTGGGCTGGATGACGTACCTGCACCGGTTCTTCGAGGACATCGCCGCGGCCGCCGGACTGGACGGGATGCCCGACTTCCTGCGACTCGACGACCTCGCCGCGCTGTACGAGGAATTGACGGGTCACACGCCCCGCGATCTCGAGTACTACACCGCCTACGCGGCACTGCGGCAGGCCACCATCATGCTGCGGATCCAGGAGCGCGCCATCCACTTCGGACAGGCCGTCGCTCCGGAGGATCCGGACGACATGATCATGCACCGCGCGTCGCTGGAGGCGATGCTCGACGGCACGTACTGGGAGAAGATCCGATGACCGCCGACTATGCGGGAAATCCGCTGTCCCCGATGGACGACTACCCCATCCATCAGGTGGCCGAACCCATCCGGCGCGTCGCCACGTCCGACCGCAACTTCTACGACCGCTACTACTTCAACTGCTACCCCTCGGCCGAGTCCGACCTCTTCCTCATCATCGGTCTCGGCCAGTACCCCAACCTCGGCGTGACGGACGCGTTCGCGGTGCTCCGCCGCGGCGACGACCACATCGTCGTCCGCGGGTCCGCGGCCCTGGGTCACGACCGCTCCGACAGCACCGTCGGACCGTTCCGCGTCGAGGTCCTCGAGGGTCTGCAACGCTTGCGCGTCGTGCTCGAGCCCGGCGACTACGACCTCACCTTCGACCTCACCTTCGACGGCGCGATCCCCGCGACGCTGGAGCCCCGCCACTTCCGCAGGCAACTCGAGCGCGTCACCTTCGATACGAGCCGATTCGTCCAGACCGGCACCTGGGCAGGCGAACTCACGATCGACGGGCAGAGCCGCCCCGTCACCCCCGACACCTGGCGCGGCAACCGCGACCGGTCGTGGGGGGTGCGCCCCGTCGGCGAGTCCGAGCCGCCCGGACGGCGCGCGGTCGACGGGATCCAGAACTTCTTCTGGATCTACTCGGTGATGCAGTTCGAGGACTACTCCGTCTCAGTCGTCCTGCAGGAGGACGAACTCGGCAGGCGCATCGTCGAGGAAGCCGTCCGCATCTGGCCGGACGCCGACCGCGAACCCGAATGGCTGGGCCGACCCGAACACGAGCTGAAGTTCGAACCGGGGACACGGGACGTCACGTCGGCGTCGCTGAGTTTCCACCGCCCGACCGGCGAGGTCGTCACCGTCACCTGCGACCTGCTGGTTCCCAATTACATCGGTATCGGCACGGGGTACGGCCTCGAAGCCGATTGGCGTCACGGCATGTGGCAGGGCGAACTCATGGTGCAGGGACTGCGCAAACGAGCGTCCGAAATCGAACCGGGACTCCGGATGTTCTGCCCCGTCGACAATCTCACCCGCTTCCGGCTAGAGGACGGCGGCGAGACCGTCGTCGGGACCGGGCTGTTCGAGGTCGCGGCGATCGGCCCACACGCACGGTACGGATTCGACAGTTTCACCGACACCGCCTCCTGACCGGGGGAACGACACGAGGAATGGACTCATGACCGACTACGACAAGCTCTACATCGGCGGCAAGTGGGTGGCCCCGGCCACCGATCAGGTGCTCGAAGTGTTCTCCCCGGCAACCGAGGAACGCGTCGGCAGCTGTCCCGTCGCGTCGCCGGCCGACATCGACGACGCCGTCGCCACTGCCCGGCGGGCATTCGACGAAGGTCCGTGGCCGCAGACCACTGCCGCCGAGCGCGGGGAGATCCTCGCGAAGGCGGCGAAACTGATCGAGGAACGCGGCGACACCCTCAACGCACTGATCTCGTCCGAGATGGGCCAGCCGCCGGCGATGGTCGGGATGATGCAGCAGACGCCGTCGCTCGCGACCCTGAACTTCTATGCCGGTCTCGCGAACGAGTTCGAGTGGGAGCAGACCCGCACCGGCGTGTTCGGACAGACGAAGGTGCTGCGGGAGCCGGTCGGCGTGGTGGCCGCGGTCCTCGCCTGGAACGTGCCACTGTTCCTCGCCGTCAACAAGCTGTCCCCGGCGCTGCTCGCCGGCTGCACCGTCCTGCTCAAGCCCGCACCCGAATCTCCGCTCTCCACACACCTTCTCGCCGAGATCTTCGCCGAGGCGGGTGTCCCCGAGGGTGTCATCTCCGTCCTGCCCGGCGGCGCCGAGACCGGCGAATACCTGGTGTCGCATCCCGGGATCGACAAGATCACGTTCACCGGCAGCAGTCCCGTCGGCCGCAAGATCGGCGCCATCGCCGCACAGAACCTCAAGCGCTGTTCCCTCGAGCTGGGCGGCAAGTCGGCAGCCATCATCCTCGAGGACGCCGACCTCGCGTCCACGATGCCGATGCTGGTGATGTCCGGGCTCATGAACACCGGGCAGGCATGCGTCGCGCAGACCCGGATCCTCGCCCCGCGTTCCCGCTATGACGAGGTTCTGGACGCCCTCGTGGCGGGTGCCGGATTCATGACCGTCGGCGATCCGTCCGACCCGGCCGCGCAACTCGGTCCGCTGATCTCCGAGAAGCAACGCGACCGCGTCGAGGGCTACATCGCCAAGGGCAAGGAACAGGGCGCCCGCGTGGTACTTGGCGGCGGCCGTCCGGAAGGCCTCGACAAGGGCTGGTACGTGGAGCCGACCATCTTCGCGGACGTCGACAACTCGATGACGATCGCCCGCGAGGAGATCTTCGGACCCGTCCTGTCCGTGATTCCCTACGACTCCGAGGACGAGGCGATCAAGATCGCCAACGACTCCGACTACGGACTCGCCGGCTCGGTGTACACCACCGACATCGATCACGGTCTCGCCGTAGCGAAGCAGATCCGCACCGGCACCTACGCCATCAACTGGTACGCGTTCGACCCCGGCTCACCGTTCGGCGGCTACAAGGCCTCCGGCATCGGTCGCGAGAACGGACCGGAGGGGCTCGAAGCGTTCTGCGAGACCAAGTCCGTCCTCATGCCGCCCGGCTACAGCGGATAGGCGCTTCGCGCCCGTGCGCCTTTCTGTTTGCTGCAGCTACCAGAAAGGCGCACAGGCGTTAGCGTGATCGGGTGACCGCATCGATTCCGGACACCACCCACGACGCCGACGGTGAGAGTGCACTCACCGTCGTTCTCGCGTTCGGCGCGAACATTCTGATCGCACTGGCCAAGACCGTCGCCGCGGTGGTCACCGGCTCGGCGTCGATGGTAGCGGAGGCCGCCCACTCGTGGGCCGACTCGGGCAACGAGATCCTGCTCCTGATCGCCAATTCGCGGGCCAAGCGCACGCCGGACCGCATCCATCCGCTCGGGTACGGGCGCGAGGCCTACGTGTGGTCGATGTTCGCGGCGCTCGGGTTGTTCGCGCTGGGCGCGGGGGTGTCCGTCACGCACGGCATCCAGGAGCTCGTGCACGCCGAGCCAGCAACGAACTTCGCCGTCGCATACGTCGTGCTCGGTGTCTCGTTCGTGCTCGAGTCCATCTCCTTCCAGCAGGCGTACCGACAGTTGCGCGCCGAGGCCATCGCCATCGACCGCGACGTCCTGGCCCACGCACTCCGCACGTCCGACCCGACCACCCGGGCCGTGTTCGCGGAGGACGCCGCGGCGCTCATCGGTTTGGTCATCGCGTTCCTGGGCGTTCTGCTGCACCAGATCACGGGATCGGCGATCCCCGACGCAATTGGCTCCATCCTGGTCGGGATCCTGCTCGGCGTCATCGCGCTGATTCTGATCGACCGCAACCGGCGATTCCTGATCGGCGAGGAGGCATCCCCCGCCCTGCGCCAGGCCGGCATCGAGGCGCTCGAGGCGCTGCCCGAGGTCGACCGGGTGACATTTCTGCGCATGGAGTATCTGGGACCACGACAGGCGTACCTGGTGGCGAGCGTCGACCTGGTCGGTGACTACGCGGAGTCCCGTGTCGCCCATACCCTCCGCGACCTCGAGGCCCGGCTCGAACGGAACTCGCACGTGGTCCGCGCGATACTCACCCTGTCGACAGAGGACGAGCCGACCATCACCGTGTGAGATCGCCGGCTCGCCGCTGTTTCTGCGGTCTAGCTACCGAACTGGACCCCGCCCAGCGGGCCGCCGACGAGGACGATCTGCGGCATCGTGGTCTGGGGGTTGGCGACGGTGCTCAGCGACAGGCATTCGCCGATGACCGCGTACGCGCCGTCCGGAAGCTCCGGTGTGGTGAACGTCTTGACCGCGTTGCCTGCGGCGTTCGCGACGACGCGCTCGATCGGGTTGGTGGCCCACGCAACGAATCCCGGTTCGAGGACGACGGTGGGATCGGCGAGGACGGCGGGCAGCTTGGTGGCGTCGAATGCCACTGCACCGCAGGACTGGGCGTCCAGCAGATTCAGGACGTTGGGGTTGGTGACGGTGATGTCGAGGGTGTTTCCGTCGACCGCGGTCACCACGGTGGGAGGCTGGACTTCCGTCGCTGCGGATGCGGTCGCCGGCATGGTGACGGCTACGGTGGCGGCGGCCGCGGCAGCGAGTGCGGCACCTCCGGCGAGTCGTTTCATGCCCCTACTGGTCCCTGTCTGCATCTGCAATCCTTTCGTCGGGTGCGAGCTTCGAGAATCGAGGCTTTACAAACCGAATGGTATGCGTTTACTGCAGAATCCTCCCCTGAAACGACGAATGTCACAGTGGTTCAGTCGGACTGAACCACTGTGACATTCGGTCACCGGGGGGACTAGCTCAGGCGCTGCTTCAGGGCCTCGAACTCGTCACGGATGCCGGAGGGAACCTTCTCGCCGAGGAACTCGAACCATTCCTCGATGAGCGGCAGCTCCTGCTTCCACTCGTCGACGTCGACCTTCAGCGCCTCGTCGACGTCGGCGGCGTCGACGTCCAGGCCGCCGAGCTCCAGATCGGCTGCGGTCGGAACGAAACCGATCGGGGTGGACTCGGCGCCGGCCTTGTGCTCGATACGGTCGACGATCCACTTCAGCACGCGGGAGTTCTCGCCGAAACCGGGCCACAGGAAGCGGCCGTCGTCGCCCCGACGGAACCAGTTGACGTAGAAGATCTTCGGCAGCTTCTCGGAATCCGCGTGCTTGCCGAGGTTGATCCAGTGGTTCAGGTAGTCGCCGGCGTTGTAGCCGATGAACGGGATCATGGCCATCGGGTCGCGGCGGACGGTGCCCACGGCACCCTCGGCGGCAGCGGTCTGCTCGGACGACAGCGTGGCACCGAGGAACGTGCCGTGCTGCCAGTCGAAGGACTCGCTGACCAGCGGAACCGTGGTCTTACGGCGTCCACCGAACAGGATCGCGGAGATCGGCACACCCTGCGGGTCGTCCCACTCCGGCGCGAGGATCGGGCACTGCGACATCGGGGTGCAGTAGCGCGAGTTGGGGTGCGCGGCCTTCTCGCCCGACTCGGGCGTCCACTCGTTGCCCTTCCAGTCGGTGAGGTGCTGCGGGTCGCCCTCGAGCCCCTCCCACCAGACGTCGCCGTCGTCGGTCTGCGCGACGTTCGTGTACAGCGAGTTGCCGGCCTCGAGCGTCTTCATCGCATTCGGGTTCGACCCGTAGTTGGTGCCCGGCGCGACGCCGAAGAATCCGTACTCCGGGTTGACGGCGTACAGGCGGCCGTCCTCACCGAAGCGCATCCACGCGATGTCGTCGCCGAGGGTCTCGGCGCGCCATCCGGGGATGGTCGGCTGGATCATCGCGAGGTTGGTCTTGCCGCAGGCACTCGGGAACGCGGCCGCGATGTAGTACGGCTTGTCCTCCGGGGAGATCAGCTTGAGGATCAGCATGTGCTCGGCCAGCCAGCCCTCGTCGTGAGCCATCGCCGACGCGATGCGCAGCGAGTAGCACTTCTTACCGAGCAGAGCGTTTCCGCCGTAGCCGGAACCGTAGCTCCAGATCTCGCGATCCTCGGGGAAGTGGGTGATGTACTTGGTGTCGTTGCACGGCCACGGGACGTCGGCCTGGCCCTCTTCGAGAGGTGCGCCGACCGAGTGCAGCGCCTTCACGAACGGCTTGTCGGTGCCGAGCTTCTCCATCGCGGCGGAACCCATGCGCGTCATGATGCGCATCGACACGACGACGTACTCGGAGTCGGTGATCTCGACACCCAGCTTCGGGTCGTCCGCACCGAGGGGACCCATGCAGAACGGCACCACGTACATGGTGCGTCCGCGCATGCTGCCGCGGTAGAGGTCGGTCATGAGCGACCGCATCTCGGTCGGGTCCATCCAGTTGTTGGTGGGCCCGGCGTCGATCTCTTCACGCGAGCAGATGTAGGTGCGGGACTCGACGCGTGCGACGTCCGACGGGTCGGAGTTGCCGACGAACGAATTCGGCTTCTTCTCGTCGTTGAGTCGCGTGAACGTACCGGCCTCGACGAGCTGCTCGGTCAGTCGATCCCATTCTGCGTCCGAGCCGTCGGCGAAGACGACGCGATCGGGCTGAGTGAGTTCGGCAACCTCTCGAACCCAGGCGAGCAGCTCACTGTGCTCCGTGGGGGGCGTGCCGTCAGTTCCGTTCAGACCGGGAATGGTCGCTGAGGTCATCAAACTCTCCTGGGGTGAGCCGGAACCGGACCATCTGCCGTCCGCTGAGAGAACCTCGCAGCGAGTGCCAGACGGTCCGATTTCCCCTCTCGGCGGGGTCCAGCCAGGCCGTCCATGCCACATGGAAGACGCGGGCGCCGGGTGTCCTATCCCTAGAGGTTAACGCCGCGAGTCCCATCTCGGGGAATCGGGTGCGGTTGGAATGGTCACAGAAACGATTCAGTAGAGCTACCAGGGGCCTTTCCCGCGTCTGCAGTGCGGATTTCGGTGGTGTTCAGCCATTACCGAGAGTCCCACCATCGGTCTGCTGCCAGTGCACGACGCCGTCGCCGTCGCGGCGAAACTCCCAAGACGCGTACTCGCCGTCCTCGTGGATCATCGTCAGATGGTCTGCGTCGCCGTCCGAGTCGAGGTCGGAGGCGATGACGACGGCGTCGCCCGCGTCGAAGGTCTGGGTGTCGAGGACGCCGTCTCCGTCGATGTCGTGGGTCGGATCGGTGAGCGCGACCGCCCCGGAATCGTGACCGAAAGTGTTCGGATCGACGTCCGGCACGTCCGGGACCAGAAAACTCTCAGTCGTCGCCACCGCGGTCTCCCTTCGCATTTCGGACCAGTTTCCCGCACAAATCAAGATATATCAAGATAATTCAACACGATCCCACACGAAAGCGGGCGAACACCGGTCAGGTACCTATGTATTCAGACGTTCGATGCGGCGATTCGGTTCCCCCGACTGCCTGCGGACCTCCTGCAGCCCCCGGTCGACGGCCCCGAGGTCACGTTCACAGGACGACAGCTGCCCGTTGCGCCTCGCGGCGAGGCGACGCAGTTCACCCTCGATCTGCGCGACCCGCTCGTCGACGTCCCGGGCGCAGACCCGGCTCTCGGCGATGATCGCCTCACTCGCCTGAGCCTCGGCCGCGAGCAACCGAGCGAGGACGAACTGCTCCCACTGGGACCGCACGTGCACCAGCGCCTCGGTGGCCCACTGCCGCACGTGGGCACGCTCGGCGACGTGGCCGCGCGCCCGGGTCAGCCACCACGCCGCGACGGCTCCCAGCGCGAGGGTGAGCGGGATGGTCGCGATGTCCAGCGCGGGCACCATCGACAGCGGCGAGACCACTAGCCTGCCCAGACCGAGCCCGGCGGACGCACCGATCAGGATCGTCATCCGGTCTTCGAGTCCGCGGTGTCGCGGCTCGGGCCCGTCCGGCGCAACCGGCTCCGGCAGCGGAACGGCGGTGTCGGCCGCGGACACGGTGA
The DNA here is from genome assembly GCF_016772255.1 of Rhodococcus sp. 21391. Taxonomy (NCBI): domain Bacteria; kingdom Bacillati; phylum Actinomycetota; class Actinomycetes; order Mycobacteriales; family Nocardiaceae; genus Rhodococcus; species Rhodococcus sp. 21391. The sequence goes on from NZ_CP063781.1 coordinate 5,114,729, forward strand.
CGCCGACCCGCGACCGCAGGTCGTCGAGGCGCGCGGCGACCGCGGCATCGACCGCACCACTTCGCTCGCGCACCATTTCGGCCAGCCGGTCGGGGTAGCCCTCGAGCGTCCCGCGGCCGGCACGGTCGATCTCGGCGCGCGTGGTCGTTCCGGCCGCGCGAAACTGGGCGGCCACCTCGTGCATCAACTCGACCTTCGCGAGCTGGACCTGACCGCGGAGCTGTGCAACCCGTTCGGTGCGCCTGCCGTCCCGCAGCGTCATCGCGCGAACCCGCTCGGCGCGCAGTTCCGCGCCGGGCTCGGTCTCCCGCACGGACCGGGCAGTGGCCGCGATCATGCGCCGGGTCTGCTCGAGCACGGCCTCGGTGACGGAACGCGGGTCGGGGGCCTGGGCGCGGACGGCACGCAGGAGTGCCGCGAGCAGCGCCTCGGCCCCGGAGCCACCCGCCGCCACCGGGTGGATCTCTGCGTCGGCGAACCGCGCCGCATGCCGGGCGAGGAGGGCCCGGTTGCGTTCGCTCACCCCTGCCCAGTTCCGGTGGACATCGGTCTTGGAGAGCGCGAAGACCACCGGACAGGCCGGTCGCGCGACGACGTCCAGAACGGACAGCTCCTCCCGTCCGAGTGGTGCCGCGGCGTCGAGCACCATCAGGACCACGCGGGCATCGATCGGGTCCTCCACGAACGTGAGCGCGGACGCGTCGAGAGCGCGGAGCCGGCCGACGAGCGTGGTCTTCCCGGAGCGCCGCGGCCCCGCCACGAAGACACCGCGCTGCGGGGCTTCCCCGGACTTCAGGCGGGCGACGCCGTCGGGGTTCCATCGCGTCACCACGTCGACGGTCTCGGCGGGCAGATCCGACAGCTGTTGCGTCGTCACGTTCCGGGGCTGCCGCTCAGCTGCTGCCAGACCCGAATGTAGTGACGCCGGACGTCGACGACCGCCCGGCGCCGGCGGGCCGTCGGTTGCCGGGCGAGTTGCGCCCGCCACCAGTCCGCGCACCGGGCGGCGTCCGCGGCGCTGGACGGCGGCCCTGGCGCCTCGGCGACGCAATCGGCGAGATGAAGCCTGGCCGCGGCGGCCGCGAGCGCGACAGCATGGTCGCCGGCGAGATACCGCTCCAGCACGTCGCGGGATGCCGGGCTGCGCGCCGCCTGCGACCGCAGTGTGTTCAGCAGGGTCTCGGCGCGGCGTGCCCGGGATCGTGTGACCCGGTCGGCGACGGCGGCCGACACCGCGTCGATCCCGGACTCCGGTGCCGGCCCTTCGATCGCGAGCGTTCCGATGAGGGGCAGAGCCGGGAGGCCGCCTTCCTCCGAGCACTCGGCGGCACGCGCGGTCGCCGTCGCCCAGGCGTCGGCTGTCGCGCGCGACGCGCCCAACGTGTCCGACTTGTTGAGGACGAACAGAGCCTGCGCCGGATCCAGCGTCCGCGCGGCGTCCCGGTCGGCGTCGCGCACCGACTCGACGAGGACGTAGACCACGACGTCGCCATCCAGCGTGGGGTCGGGCGCACCGGGCACGTCGACGGCGTCCGCTTCCTCCACGACGGTGTCGGCGATCCCGTTCGCGGTCAGCGCCGAGGCCACGGTCGACCTGCCCACACCCGCTCGACCCGCGGTCTGGACCCGAATCGGCGCCCGAAACGCGGCCACGGCGCCGCGCACACGGTCGCCGGTAACCCCGTCCAGTGCCGCCACTCGTTCGGCGAGATCCGCCAGTTCCCCGCCCCCGGCATCTGCAGTGCCCATGACGCAGTCACCCCCCTTCGTCCCGCGCCGATTCTGTCAGACTCGCCCCGAATCGGCGTGGGCAACCGTGCAGGCTGGGCACCGGATTATCGAAAAAGTCTCAAGGTAAACTTCAGACCCGTATGCCAGAAACGCCCCTCATGCGTGACAATGGTCCGGTGAACCACGCTGATCAGGATGCACCCGCCGTCCCCGAGGAGGGGCAGACGAAGGACTCGAAGGGGTCTCGTCTCCACCCGAGGGTGACCAGTTTCCGCTCGCGCAGGGGCGCTCTGACCGCTGCGCAGCAGGAGTCGTGGGACCGGCAATGGCCCGAGATCGGCGCGGACGTCTCGGACAATCGCCTGGATGCGCCGTCGTGGTTCGGCCGCGACGCGCCTCTGATCCTCGAGATCGGCTCGGGCACCGGTACCGCCACCGCGGCGATGGCGAAGGCCGAACCCCACGTGAACCTCATCGCCGTCGAGGTCTACCGGCCCGGCCTCGCACAGTTGCTTCAACAGATCGAACGGGACGAGATCCCGAACATCCGGGTCCTGCGCGGCGACGCCATGGATGTCCTGGAGAATATGATCGAGCCGGAATCGCTCACCGGAGTCCGTGTCTTCTTCCCGGACCCGTGGCCGAAGGCCCGCCATCACAAGCGGCGCCTGCTGCAGTCCCCCACTTTCGCCCTGATCGCGAGCCGGCTGAAGGCCGGGGGTGTGTTGCATGTCGCAACAGATCACGCCGAGTACGCCGAGGCCATCGCCGAGGCAGGCAACGCGGAACCGCTCCTGACCTCCCTCGACTGGGAATCGCCGATGACGCACGAGCGTCCGGTGACGAAGTTCGAGGACAAGGCCCACCAGGTCGGCAGTGCGATCACCGAGTTGATTTGGGGGAAGATCAGGTCATGAGCGTCAGCGAGCAGTACTCCGACATAGCCGGCGCGGTCCCGGCAGGCACCGCCGTGTCGTCAGGATCTCCCGTGGCGGGTGCACGTGACGGACGCCACCAGAAGCGGGTCCTCCTCGTCTGGGACGCCCCGAACCTCGACATGGGCCTCGGCGCGATCCTCGGCGGCCGGCCCACGGCTGCCTACCGGCCACGATTCGACGCGCTCGGCCGCTGGCTGCTCTCCCGGACCGCGGAACTTTCCGCGTCCGGCACCGACACACTCGAACCCGAGGCGACGGTCTTCACCAACATCGCGGCTGGCAGCGCCGATGTCGTGAGACCGTGGGTCGAAGCCTTGCGTAATGTGGGCTTCGCGGTGTTCGCCAAGCCGAAGATCGATGAGGACAGCGACGTCGATTCCGACATGCTGGACCATATCGCGCTTCGTCACGGCGAGGGGCTGGCCGGTGTCATGGTCGCCTCCGCCGACGGTCAAGCGTTTCGCGAACCGTTGGAGGACATCGCCGCGACCGGCATTCCGGTCCAGATACTCGGGTTCCGCGAGCACGCCAGCTGGGCGGTCGCGTCCGACCTTCTGGACTTCGTCGATCTCGAGGACATCCCCGGCGTGTTCCGGGAGCCACTCCCTCGGGTCAGCCTCGACACACTGCCCGACGAGGGTGCCTGGTTGCAGCCGTTCCGACCGCTTTCCGCCCTGCTCGTCGGGCGGAAGAGTGCTGCCGAGTAGGAGTTGATCAGTGTTCGCGAGCTGGGGAAGCGTCGTCTACCGGGCCCGATTCACCGTCATCGGCATCATGGTTGCCTTGTTGCTCGGTTCGGCCGCGTACGGCCTGGGCCTCGAGAAGCATCTCAGCCAGAGCGGCTGGGACGATCCGGGCTCGGAGTCGGTCGCCGCGGCCAAGCTGGCTGACGGCACCTTCGGTCGCGACACCAACAGCGACGTCGTGGCGCTCTATACGGCGCCCGAGGGCAAGACGATCGAAGACCCCGAGTTCCAGGCGAAGGTCGTCGAAAACCTCGAACGGCTGGCCGCGGAACACCCGGACAAGATCCTCAAGATCAACGGCGGTTACTTCAAGGTCGGCAGCGCACCGCAGCTGGCGTCCGCCGCGGACGCCGACAAGCAGCACGCGATCGAGAGCATCGCGATCGTCGGCGACAACGACACCGAGGTCACGGCCAATTTCCGCGACGTCAAGGACGAGTTCTACATCGACGGCGTCGACGTGCAACTCGCCGGACTCCAGCCCGTGTCGGGTGCGCTCAACGACACGATGGCCAAGGACATCAGGCGAATGGAGATTCTCGCGATCCCGGCCGTCGGCATTCTGCTGTTCTTCGTGTTCGGTGGTGTCGTCGCGGCGGCGCTGCCGCTGATCATCGGCGGCCTGACCGTGGTCGGGGCCAACGGCGTCGTCCGGTTGATCACCAACTTCACCGAGGTCAACTCGTTCGTCGCGCCCGTGGTCTCCCTCGTGGGGTTGGGTCTGGCCATCGACTACGGGTTGTTCATCGTCAGCCGGTTCCGAGAAGAGATGGCGGAGGGGTACGACACCCGCTCCGCCGTCCGCCGCACGGTGATGACCTCGGGCCGCACCGTGGTCTTCTCGGCGACGATGATCGTCGCCAGCCTCGGCGGTCTGCTGCTGTTCCCGCAGGGCTTCCTGAAGTCCGTCGCCTACGGCGCCATCGCGACTGTCGGCCTGGCGGCGCTGACGTCGATCACGATCCTGCCCGCGATCCTCGGCATCCTCGGCAAGCGCATCGACGCCCTCAGCCTCGACCGTTTCCGTCAGACCAAGAACACCGAGGAGATCGAGGCGAGCATCTGGGGCCGGCTCACCCGCTGGGTGATGCGTAACCCGCTCAAGGTCACCATCCCGATCGTCGTCGGTCTGCTCCTGCTGATCGTGCCGCTGACGGGCATCAAGTTCGGTGGCATCAACGAGACCTACCTTCCCCCGGACAGCTCGACCCGCGCCGCGCAGGAACAGTTCGACGAGATCTTCCCGAATCTGCGCACCGAACCGGTCAAGCTCGTCGTGTCCGACGCCGACAACAAGGCGCTCGGCCAGATCATCAAGGAAGCCAGTGGCGCGCCGGGTCTGATCGAGCGATTCACCCCGGAGGGCGCGGCCAAGGACGGTGTGGTCGTCCTCAAGGCAGGCCTCGTCGACCGCAACGAGTCGAAGCCGACCATCGATTATCTGCGCGCCATGGACAGTCCGGACGGCGTGCAGGTACTGGTGGGCGGCACCCCGGCGATCGAGCAGGACAGTATCGCCGCGCTGCTCGACCACCTGCCCACGATGGTGATCTCCGTCCTCGTCCTGACGACGCTGCTGATGTTCCTGACGTTCGGCTCGCTGGTGCTGCCGATCAAGGCGGCGTTGATGAGCGCGCTGGGCCTCGGGTCCACGCTCGGCATCCTGACGTGGATCTTCATCGACGGTCACGGCTCGGAGTGGTTGAACTTCACCCCCGGCCCGATCATGTCGCCGGTGCTGGTGCTGATCATCGCGATCGTCTACGGCCTGTCCACCGACTACGAAGTGTTCCTGCTCTCGCGCATGGTCGAGGCGCGGGCGCAGGGGGCCAGTACGACGGAGTCGATCCGCATCGGCACGGCGCACACGGGCCGCATCATCACCGCGGCGGCTCTCATCCTCATCGTCGTCACGGGCGCGTTCGGGTTCTCGGAACTGGTGATGATGAAGTACATCTCCTACGGCATGATCGCCGCGCTGATCATCGACGCGACCCTCATCCGTATGTTCCTCGTGCCGGCCACGATGAAGCTCCTCGGCGACGACTGCTGGTGGGCGCCGGCGTGGATGAAGCGGATCCAGGAGAAGACGGGTCTCGGCGAACCCATCCTCGACAACGAGCTGATGCCCACCGACGTCCCGGAGCTCACCCCGATCGGTGCCGTCCCGCCGCAGCGCAAGCTCGCGGCGCCGCCCGCACCCCGGAAACCGGAACCGCTCACCGAGCCGATCCCGTTGGTCACCGCGCGGGCGCTGGCCGCGAAGATGTCCGAGGACGACGCGAAGGCGCGCCGGGCGCAGAACGAGGCTCGCCGGTCGGCGACCGGCCGTCCCGCTCGGGCACCGGAGGAGATCGAGGACACGCCGACCGCGGAACCGCAGACCACTGTGCTGCCGCAGCCTGCTCCGCCGCGTCCGTCCCCGACGCAGTCGCGGCCCGCACCGCAGTCGCGTCCTGCTCCGCGGCCCCGTCCGGCGGCCCCCGCCCCGGGTCCGGCCACCGAGTCGCGTCCGATCGAGAGTTGGCTCGCGGACCTCCGGTCCACGTCGGCCGCCGAACCGCGGCCGATCTCCTCACCCGCCGAACCGCGACCCAGTGCGGCGGCGCCGTCACTGCCGACCCGCTCGCCGCGCTCGGTGCCCGCACCGTACGAGCAGGAGACCGCCCAGTCGTCTCCTGCCCGCCCGGTGCCGCCGATTCCGTCGAGGCGTCGTGCCGCCGAGCCTTCGGAACCCGTGAACGGCGGCAGGCGCAGCAACGGCTCGCCCGCGAACGGAACCCCGCCCAACGCCGCCCCGACCAACGGCTCGCGTCGCCGCAGCGTCGAGGAACCGCCCGTCGATCCGGACGACGCCTCGAGCGGCAGGCACCGCGCGGACGACGGCAACGCCGTCAGCGTCAGCGAGCTCATCGCTCGGCAGAACCGGCGCTGACGGAGCCGTTCGGCGTTCCCCGTCCGGCCTCCCGCTCCGCGAACTCACGCGCGTAGCGGGTGCCGGCGAGGAGTAACAGCAGACCGACCACGAGGAACGCGAGGACGCGGAACAGGCCGTCGAGGGTGGCCAGGTCGAACAGGAACAGTTTGGCCAGCGCTGCGGCGGTCAGTCCGAGCCCGACGCCGAGCGCGGTGTGCGCGTAGTCGCGGCGGGCCAGTCCGAACACCAGCGCCGCCGTCGCCGCCGCCATCCACGCGATGGTCGCAGCGCAGTGTCCGGCGATGAATCCTGCGGACGTCCCGGTGAGCGCCGTTCCCGCGGACACCGTCGCGGTGGTGACGGCGTACAGGATCACCAGCCCGGCGAGCACCCACCACGGCTGGGCGGTGTTGTCGCTCAGCAGCTTCAGCGTGTGCGCGTACCAGACGAACAGGAACACGGTTCCCGCCAGCAACAGCGAGGACAGCACCGTGGTCACCCCGAGCGAGTCGAGCGCGCTGTACTCGTCGACGAGGACGAACGGCGGCGCGGTGATCACGAAGGCGAACCCGCCGACGACGGTGAACACTGCGCCGACGGCATACGCGATCCGCGACTCCGCCTGCCCGCCGACGGTGAGGAACAGTGCCGCCACCCCGAGCAGGACGAGCGGCGCGAGGTCTTCGCTCGAACCGATGAGGCAGGCCTCGAGCAGAGCGAGGGCACCCACGCCCGCGAGCGCGATCCGTGCGTGTTCCGGCAACGACCGCGCCGACGCGAACGCGGCGAACATCGCGGTGGCCAATGCCAGCGCGATCAGCGTGGACCCGAGCCGGTCGAAGAGGTGGCCGATCACCAGCGTCGGGACGGCCGTCGTGACGATCATCGCGGTCGCAGTGACGTCACGGGAGTTGCTGCACAACAGGATGATCGACGAGACGAGCCCGAACAGGGCGACCAGGGCGGCGGACGCGAGCAGCCAGAACCTCTCCGGTCGGTCGGACAGTCCGGAACTCGCGATCGCGATCAGCAGCGCGATCACCACCGGGCACGTCCGTGCGATCGCCAGGTACAGCCAGTCGCGACCGAGTTGCGCGGGGAAGCTGGCGACCTGGATGACGAACAGGAATCCGATGAGGGTGAGCGTGATGCCGTCGGTGAGGACGGGTGCGAGCACGGCGGCGCCGGTCACCACGAGCAGCGCGAGGGGTTGCGAACCCCACCTGACCGCCAGTGCGACACCGGCTCCCGCGATCCCGAGTGCCACGACCATGGCGAGCACCGGCAGCAACCAGTGATAGACGACCGCCACGGCCACGACGTCGAGGTAGGCGCCGGCAATACCCGTCGCCGCGAGCGCGATCCCGCCGACCCGGCCGCCGGGCCGTCCGAAGACGCGGGTACCGGTGTAGACGAGACCGGCCGAGAACAACCCGCCCGCCACGACGCGCAGTTCCGGACCGAAGAAGCCGGCCTGCGCCGCCAGCACGAGCAGCATCACGACACCGATCAGGGTGACGGCGACGCCCGCGACGGCCAGCACGCGGCTGATCACCCCGTCGCGCTGCCACCAGGGTTCGCGAGCCACCCGGGGAGGTGGCGGCGGAGCGGGACGGTACGGGACGGCCGGTGCGAGCGGCGGGGGCGGCTGGGCGACCGGGGGTCGGTACATCGGCTGCGACGCCGGCTGGGGTTGCGGCTGGGGTTGGGGTTGCGGCTGGGGTCGCGGGACGCTCGCGAGCTGCGCCTGCAGGATGGCGAGGTTCTCACCCACGTGACGCATCTGCTGCCCGAGCGCCGAGAAGTCACCGGAGAGCTGCGCGACCAGCCGGGGGTCGATCGAAGGAGTACCAGGTGTGGACATGGATCAATCGTCCTGCGGCGACGGCACCCACACATGAGTAGGCCTACTCGAGAGGCCTGCGTCGTGCTACCCGAACATTCGGCGAATCGAGGTGCCGAAAGGGTGTTTGGCCGTCACGTTCCCGAACCTCACCTTGCCTCGCACGACGACGTGCAGCGGGCCGATGGGCGGGCCGGTCCGCACCTTGTTGGTCGCGGAACCACCGACCGTTTCCACGCCGTTGAGGTCGACCGTCGCCTCTTCCGGCACGATCAGCGAGATCGTGCTCGCGTAGTCGTCGATCGTCACGTGCACCACCTGCGTGGTCATGACGGCCCGCGTGAAGTCGAGCGTGACCGTCGACAGCCGGGTGTTCACCTCGAGGGCTGGGGGAACGTTCCACGAGCCGGTGCGGCTGACCGACGACATCCGGCCCCGGATGACCTCGCCCGGCGGTGGCGCGGGCGACCGGTGCGCGACCGGCGGAACCGGCGGCGCCGGTCGAGACACATACGGCTGGTCGGGGTACGGCGGCGGCGTGAAGTCAGAGATCAGCTGGATTCCCGGCAGATCCACCAGCACGACGTTCAGCTCTGCCCGCGTCTTCGCGGCAAGTGCCGTGTCCATCCGTTCGGTGAACTCACCGAGCGAGAGCATCCCCTGGCCCACAGCCCGCTGCAACAATTCGCCGACGTGTTCGCGCTCAGCATCCGATACGCGTAGGTCCCGTGCCTCCATACCGACCAGGCTAGCGCCCGTGAGTACTTGTTAACCGCCCGCGGTTAACAAGTACTCACGGCTACTCGAGGCCTTGCTCGATGGCGTACCTGGTCAGCTCGACGCGGTTGGCCAGCTGCAGCTTGCGGAGCGTGGCCTGGACGTGGTTCTCGACGGTGCGGTGACTCAGCGACAGCTTGGTCGCGATCTGCTTGGCGCTGAGCCCTTTCGCGACGAACCGCAGAACCTCGGTCTCCCGTTCCGTGAGTTGGGGGACGGCGGGACCCTGCTCGTCGGCGGGCGCACTCGACATCCGGCGGTACTCCCCCAGCACGAGTCCGGCAAGCCCCGGCGTGAACACCGCCTGCCCCGACGCGGTGGCCCGCACCGCGTCCAGCAGCTCCTCCACGGACGCGCTCTTCACGAGGTACCCGGACGCACCGGCCTTGACGGCGTCGAGGACGTCGTCACGCTCGGACGAGGCCGACAGCACCAGCACCCGGCTGTCCGGCGACACCTGGAGGACGGCGGCGGTGGCCGCGGCGCCGTTTCCGTCGGGCAATTGCATGTCCATGAGCACGACGCCGGGACGGGTCGCCGCCGCCCGACGTCCCGCCGCGGCGACGCCGTCGGCCGTGGCGACCACGGTGAACCCGGCGCCTTCGAGGTCGCGAGCCACCGCGTCCCGCCACATCGGGTGGTCGTCGACGACCATCACGGAGATCTGCTCGCCGGTCTCCGTCTCACCCATGCGTTTCGTCTCCCTTCGGCACGCGGATCTCCCATTCGGTGCCCTGACCGGGTTCGGTGTCGAGTTCGGCGGTGCCGCCGAGCGCGCCGACGCGGCCCAGAATGGATTTCGATACTCCCATGCGGCCTTCCGCCTCCGCTTCGGCCAGCCGTCCCGGGGCGATTCCGCTGCCGTCGTCGCGGACGCTGACGATCACCTCGTCGCCCAGATCCTCCAGCAGCACGTACGCCAGGGCGCCGGTCCCCGCGTGCAGTGCGACGTTGGACAGTGCCGTGTCGACGATCGCGACGAGTTCCGTCGCCCGATCGCGCTCGATCGTCACCGGATCCGCCGGGGTCGACACGGACACCGTGGTGCTCGTCCGCGTGCCCAGTAACAGTCGCAGATCGATCAAGCTTCCACCCAGATCCGACGCCACACCCGCGCCCTGCTCGGAGATGAGCATGCGCAGCGCCACCTCCTGCTCGCCGGCGAGATCCGCGAGTTCGGCTGCGGGTCCCCCGATCTCGTTGCCGCGGCGGCGGACGAGGGCGAGCACCTGCAGGACGCCGTCGTGCACCTCACGGGCGAGTCGTTCCCGTTCCTCGGTGGCGGCGGCCAACCGCACCGCCTGCTCCAGTTGGGCCTGCGCACGCCTCGCGGTGGTGGTGGCGAGCCCGAGCGCCAGCCCCACCGACACCAGCACCGGCGCCGTCGCGTCCCGCCACAGGTCGAGGTTGACCTGGTCGCGCACCACCGCGCTCACCGTCGCCATCAGCACACCGGACGCCATCCCGAGCCACGGCCCGCCGAAGACGGCGGCGGAGATCACCGCGTTGGTGACCCACAGAGTCGTCGGCAGTGTCTGATGGTGGTTGTACCAATCATGATCGGCGACAAGGCGGGTCGACGCCATCAGCGCGATGACGATCAGCTGGTCGGCGATCACCACCTGGTAGCGCGGGACCTTCCCGTGCGACAGCAGGACGGCCGAGAGTCCCGACCACACCGCCATCAGGGCGACGAGGAACCAGCTCAGCCGCTGATGGGTGTAGTACTGCACCGACACGATCTGGTAGCTGATCGCGTACACCAGCGTGACGAGGCGGAACGCCTGCGCCGCCCGCCACAGCGGTGCGTCCGGCTGGGTGTCGAGCTCGGTCGCGGCCCGCGGCCGGTAGTGCAGGCGGGTACGGTGCTCATTCCGGTCGGTCATGGGTCTGGGCGGTGTCGTCGAAGTGCGGGTCGTCGAAGTGCGGGTCGTCGAGGCGCGGGTGGGCGGGATGCGGCGGGTGCGGGACGTCGGCCTCGGCGGGATAGAGCGGGACTGCCGGGTCGTCGACCTCGAGTGCGTCGTAGGTGGCCTCGGGATCCGCGGACATGAGCGAGCGCACCGCCGTGTTCAGCAGCGCGACGATCGGCACCGCCAGGAGGCCGCCGACGATCCCGGCGAGCACGATGCCGGTGGTGATGGCCAGCACCACCGCCAGCGGGTGCAACCGGACCGCGCGGCCGAGCAGCAGGGGTTGCAGCACGTGGGCCTCGAGTTGCATCACCCCGATGATGATGCCGAGCACGATCAGCGCGGTGAGGAATCCCTTGGTGACGAGGGCAACCAGCACAGCGAGGAACCCGGTGAGGAACGCACCGACGATCGGGATGAACGCACCGATGAACACGAGCGACGCCAGCGGCAGGGCGAGCGGAACCCCCAGAATCGCCAGTCCCGCACCGATTCCGATGGCGTCCGCGGCGGCCACCGCCACCGTCGCCCGGACATACCCGATCAGCGAGCCGAACCCCTGACTCCCCGCCAGCCGGACCCGCCGCCGCGACGCGGTGGGGACGAGGCGGGTGACGAACTCCCAGATCTGAGATCCGCCGTAGAGGAAGAAGATGAGGGTGAACAGCGTCAGCAGGGCTCCGGTGAAGATCTCGCCGACGACAGTGGCGGTGGTCAGTGCCCCACTCGTCAGCTGCTGGCGGTTGTCCTGGATGGACTTCACCACCGAGTCGCCGGCCTGCCGGATCTGATCCTCGCTGAAGTGCAACGGGCCGTCCGTGAGCCACCCCTGGATCTGTGTGACGCTCGCCTCGAATTGTTCGGTCAGGCCGGGAAGACCTTCGATGAACTGCTCGACGACGAACGTCATGATCCCGGCGACGATGCCGATCGAACCGATGAGGACGACCAGGACGGCAGCCGACCGCGGCACGCCCTTGCCCTGCAACCAGTCGACGAGCGGCACCAGCAGCGCCGACGAGAGCAGCGCCAGGCCCACCGGAATGAGGACGGTGTCGAGCCTGGTCACGATGTATCCGAGGGTCAGCAGGCCCGCGAAGATGACGAGGAGCCGCCACGTCCATTCGGCCGCCACCCGCACCACCGGGTGCACGGACGCCGAGGGGTGACCCCCGCCCTGTGTTACCGCGGCAGTGTCCGAGCGTTGCTCGTTCGCGTTCACGTGCGGAGCGTATCGAGGTTCGGACAGTGCCGGGCGATTCGCGTGCGAAACACGCGCGCAGGGCACGCATATGCGCCTCTTAGGGGACGTGTCCTACGCCACCCGGTACACCCCCCGCTAAATTGAACGGCGTGCGGAAATCCTATAGAGCGATCGCGGCGACGGTCCGCAGCAGATGGCCGCTCTATATGGTTTCGATGCTCCTCGCCAATTTCATCGGCGCCATCCTCGTCTTCGCGTTCGTGCGTTACGGCGTGCCCATCCCCGAATCGCAGGAAATCATCGCCGACCGGGTCCGCAACGTCGCGATCTTCGGTGGCTATCTCGCGTTCGCCGCCGTGGTGAGTCTCACGGCCGCGGCGATGATGCTGAGGTCGGTCGTCCGCTGGCAGTTGCGTGGGGGTCCGCCGACGCGCAGCGAGCAGATGTCGGCGCTGCACGCACCGCTGCGACAGGCGATCGTGCACCTGGTGCTGTGGATCCTCGGCGGCATCATCTTCGTGCTGCTCACCATCACCGAGATGCCGGAACTCGCGGTGGCGGTGATCGTCACCGTCTGCATGGCCGCGACCACGACGTTCGGATTCACCTACATGCTCGGCGAACGCATCCTGCGTCCCGTGGCCGCCCGCGCGCTCAGCGAGGGCGAGTTCGACCGGACCATGGCACCCGGCGTCGGTACCCGGATGGCCATGACGTGGGGTCTCGGAACGCTGATGCCGGTCATCGGCATCATCCTGCTGTGTGTGACGCAGATAACCACCGACCTGGTGTTCTCCCCGAACGCGCTCGCGTGGGCGATCATGCTGCTGTCGATCATCGCGATCGCGCAGGCGTTCGCGCTGTCGATGCTGACGGCCAGCCAGATCTCCGACCCGATCAAACAGCTGCGACGGGCCATCGAACGCGTCCAGCGCGGCGCCACCGACGTCCGGGTCGAGGTGTTCGACGGCAGTGAGATCGGGCGACTGCAGGTCGGGTTCAACCGCATGATGCGCGAATCGGACGAACGGCGGCTGCTGCGCGAACTGTTCGGTCAGCACGTCGGTGAGGACGTCGCACGGCGGGCCCTGCAATTCGGTACCGAACTCGGCGGGGAGACGAGGTTCGTCGCGGTGCTGTTCGTCGACATGGTCGGCTCCACCGGCGCCGCCGCGGAGCGTCCCCCGGGCGAGGTCGTGAACCTGCTCAACGAGTTCTTCCGCGTCGTCGTCGACGTGATCGACCGGCACCACGGCTTCGTCAACAAGTTCATGGGTGACGCGGCTCTCGCGATCTTCGGCGCCCCGCTCGACCGCCCCGACGCACCGACGGCGGCGCTGGCGGCGGCCCGGGAGCTGCGGTTCGCGCTGAACGAGATCACCGGCCTCGACGTCGGTATCGGCGTCTCCGCAGGCCTCGCCGTCGCCGGCAACATCGGCGCCGCCGAACGCTTCGAGTACACGGTGATCGGCGACCCCGTCAACGAGGCGTCGCGGCTCACCGAACTCGCCAAGCTCCACCCCAGCCGTGTGCTGGCCTCGACGAGCGCCCTGTATTTCGCGGACGACGACGAACAGGCGCACTGGGAACTCGGCGAACAGGTCCAGTTGCGGGGGCGCCGCCGCAACACCCACCTGGCTTGGCCGGAGGACTATCCGGAGTAATCCGCTACCCGTTGGTTACGCTGGCCAGGTGGCCCAGCCTCGATCCGACCCGCCCACTGCCGAGCCTCCTCGGCAGCGAAGCCGATACTGGTGGATCAAATGGCTACTCGGCGCCGGCCTCCTGGCCCTGCTGACCGTCGAGGGCATCTACCTGTGGCCCACCCTCAGCGACTCGTGGAAAGCACTCACCGAGATCCACTGGGGGTGGGTCGCGGCATGTATCGCAGCCCAAGCCGTCTCCCTGAGCGGGTACGGCGCGGTCCAGCAGCGGCTGCTGCAGGCGGGTGGTGTCGTCGTCAGCCAGCTGAAGTCGGTGTCGGTGATCTACGCGAGCACCGCGATGGCCGTGAGCCTGCCGGCCGGTCAGGTGTTCTCCACCGCCTTCACCTACAAGCAGACCCGCAAGTGGGGTGCCACCCCCATCGTCGCGTCCTGGCAGCTGGCGATCTCCGGAGTGATCGCCGCGGGCAGCCTCGCGCTGCTCGGCGCCGCAGGCGCGTTCGCGGTGGGCACCAAGGTGAGTCCGGTCACGCTGGCACTGTCGCTGGTGGCCGCGTTCGGACTGTTCTACGGACTGCGATACATCTCACGTAACCCCGACTCGATCGAGTCGATCGGACACTGGGTGCTCACCCGGTACAACAAGTTCCGCAAGAATCCCCCCGAGACGGGTGTCGAACGGTGGAAGGAGATCCTGAGCCAGCTCGATTCGGTCGAGCTGAGCCGCAGGGATTCCGTCATCACGTTCGGGTGGTCGGCGGTGCACCGGCTCGCCGACGTCGCGTGCCTCGGCTTCGCCTGCTGGGCGGTGGGCGCGGAACCGTCGTTCGCGGGTCTGCTGATCGCGTTCGCCGCGGCCAAGGCCGTGGGCAGCATTCCACTCGCGCCGGGCGGGCTGGGGTTCGTCGACGGCACCCTGATCGCGACGCTGACGGCGGCGGGAGCCACCGCGTCGCAGGCCCTCGCGGCCGTGTTCGTGTACCGCGTCGTGAGCTACATCCTCGTCGCGATCGTCGGCTGGGTGGTGTTCTTCATCCTGTTCCGGCACAACCAGCACGAGGACCTGGAGATGGACCTCGAGTTCGAGCGCCGGGAGCAATCGTCACAGACCACCAAGCGCACGAAGCACACCGGGAACCCCGAGCCCGACTCCCAGCCGTGAGTACTTCTTAACCGCCGGACGTTGACAAGTACTCACAGGCGGCGAAGCCGCATGATCCGGACGGCCTGCTCGGCGTCGCCGTCCGCGATCGCCTCCACCAGCAGTCGGTGGTCGTCCGCGTCGGGCTCACTGTGCGCGGTCAGGTCCAGCACGTCCATCAGGTCGAGCATCGCTTCGCGCAGCCGCGGGACGAACGTCTCGAACAATTCGGTCAGCACCGGGTTGTGCGCCGCGACCACGACCGCGCGATGCAGGGCGATGTCTGCGTCGACGAACGCGGCAGCCCCGGTTCCGGACGCCGCGGACCGTGCGTCCAGGGCCTGGCGGAGCGCCGCGACATCGTCCTCGTCGCGCCGGGCCGCGGCCAGCCGGGCCGCCTCGATCTCGACGGTGTTACGCACCTCGACGACGTGCCGGATCTCCTCGGTCCGGAGCACCCGGTCCCAGTCCTGCCGTGGCGACGACCTGCGGAGAAAGACGCCGTCCCCTTGCCGCGACTCGAGCATGCCGAGGCCCGCGAGCATCCGGACCGCCTCGCGCACCGTCGACCGTCCCACGCCCAGTTCCGCGGCCAGTGTGGTCTCGCCGGGGAGCTTGGCGCCGACCTCCCATTCACATTCACCGCTCTCGATCCGAGAGCGCAGCAGGTCCGCCGCCTGGTCCATCAGCAGGTGGCGTCGTATCGACGAGGTCACTCAGAACTCCTCAGGTTGTCTGATGAGTGATTTTCTCCTTGTCTAGCGCCGTGGCGTTCCGTGGACTTCTCCTCCACTGCCGCGGCGGGGCCTGAAGGCCGGCACCCTGCCGCGGGGTTTCGCCGCGTCGGTCGTCTCGTGCACCCCCTTTCCGAGGAGAAGACCGTCATGACCAGCACCGTCCCCACCTGGAACACCCAGCAACCCTCGCCGATGCCCTCCGATCGCTACCGCGCGATCTGGGACCGCGTTCCCGTCCCCGACCTCGACCGCACCTGGCCGGCGCGACGCACCACCACCGCCCCGCTGTGGGTTCCCGTCGATCTGCGCGACGGCAACCAGGCCCTCGCCGAGCCGATGGATCCGGAGCGCAAACGCACGTTCTTCGAACTGCTGATCTCGATCGGCTACAAGGAGATCGAGGTCGGATACCCGTCCGCGAGAAAGACCGATTTCGACTTCGTCCGCGACCTCGTGCGTCTGGACCTGGTGCCCGAAGACGTGACGATCGTCGTCTTCACCGCGGCCCGCGACGATCTGATTGCCAGGACGTACGATGCGGTCCAGGGACTGCGGAACGTCGTGGTGCACATGTACACCGCGACGGCGCCGACGTGGCGCTCCGTCGTGCTCGGCAAGGACCGGAAAGCGCTGCACCGGTTGATCTTCGATGCAGCGCAAGAGGTGGCACGCGGCGCCGGCGATCATTCGGGCCGGCGGTTCGAGTTCTCACCCGAGGTGTTCAACCTGACCGAGCCGGACTTCGTGCTCGACGTGTGCAACAGCCTGACCCGACTGTGGGACGCGAGCCCCGACCGTCCCGTGATCCACAATCTGCCTGCCACGGTGGAGGTCTCGACGCCCAACGTGTATGCCGATCAGATCGAGTACGTGCACCGGCATCTGGGGCGGCGGGAGTCGGTCATCCTGTCGGTGCACCCGCACAACGACCGCGGCACCGGGGTCGCCTGCGCCGAACTGGCGGTGCTGGCGGGTGCGCAGCGGGTCGAGGGCTGCCTGTTCGGCAATGGTGAGCGGACCGGCAACGTCGATCTGGTGACGCTGGCCCTGAATCTGCACGCGCAGGGCGTTGACCCGATGATCGACCTCTCGGACATCGACACGGTGCGGCGAACCGTCGAGCACTGCAATCGGATTCCCGTTCACGAGCGGCACCCCTACGGCGGCGACCTCGTGTACACGGCGTTCTCCGGCACCCATCAGGATGCGATCAAGAAGGGATTCGCGGAGCATCGGGCGTCCGCAGCGGCAGCAGGGCTGGATGCGAGGAGCGCACCGTGGGCGGTGCCGTACCTGCCGATCGACCCGGCGGACGTGGGACGCGACTACCAGGCCGTCATCCGCATCAACAGCCAATCCGGCAAGGGGGCATCGCGCACCTGCTGCAGACCGAATACGGTGTCACGCTGCCGCGGCGGCTCCAGATCGACTTCGCCGCGAAGGTGCAGGAGGCGGCGGACACGTCGGGGCTCGAGATCACGGCCGAGGAACTGTGGACACTGTTCTGCGCCGAGCACGGCTATCGGGGCGGCCTCGGCCGCTGGTCCGTCGAGCACGGCGCGGACGGTGACCGGCTGTTCGTCGTGTTCGACGTCGACGGTGTGGAAGTGTCGGGCGAGGCGGTGGCCACCGGCCCCGTCGAGGCGATGACCCATGTCCTCGCGTCGAAGGGCGTGGACGTGGACGTCCTCTCCCTGACCCAGCACTCGCAGAAGTCGGATAGCGACAGCGCGGCGATCACGTTGGCGGAGTGCCGCGTCGGCGATCGGACGGTGTGGGGCATGGGCTCACATCAGTCGGTGACGGCCTCCGCGATCCGGGCGGTGTACCGAGCCGTGAGTACTTCTTAACCGCCGGACGTTAAGAAGTACTCACGGGCGGCGAAGCCGCAAAGCCTCCGCCACCACGTCCGGCCGGTCCTCGGGCATCAACGTGTGACTGTCCTCGACCTCCCGTAATTGGGCGTGTGGGTACAGTTCCGCCAACCGCCGGCCGTGGTCGCGGGGCATCACCTTGTCCTCGACAGCCCCCAGCACGAGGACCGGCCGGTCGAAGCTCCGGTTCGCTTCCGCCCAGTCCAGCAGCGTCGACTTGGGTGGCAGCGACGTCGTGTACTTGCGCAGGTCTCGCCGCACCCGGCGGTCGGTGGTCGCGGGCCGGAACCAGCCGTCCATCACCGGTTTCGGTACCGGTCGCTTGCTCATCCAGCCCCACGCCGCCGGCGCCCGGCGTATCGCCCGGAATCGCAACGCCTGCATGGTCAGGGCGAGCCCACCGGGGATCGCCACCGCGACACCTATCGCGCGACCGGGAATTCCCGGCGGATAGTTGTCGAACGCCTCGCACGGCGTGAGGACGAGCGCCGCGACGCGGCTGGTGTCACCGAGCGCGATGAGCACTTGCGCGTCGCCCCAGTCGTTCTGCACGAGTGTGACGTCCGCGAGGTCGAGTCGCTCGAGGAATTCGCCGATCAGCAGTCCGAGGCCGCGCAACGAGAGGTCGGCGTCCTCGTGCATCGGAATGCGGTGCGCGCCGAGCGGGAGGGTGGGGAGGATGCAGCGGAAGTCCGGAACGAGTCGCTCCACCACGTGTCGCCACACGGTGCCGTCGATCGTCAGCCCGGAGA
The DNA here is from genome assembly GCF_016772255.1 of Rhodococcus sp. 21391. Lineage (NCBI taxonomy): Bacteria > Bacillati > Actinomycetota > Actinomycetes > Mycobacteriales > Nocardiaceae > Rhodococcus > Rhodococcus sp. 21391. Next base: position 5,132,966 of record NZ_CP063781.1, read on the forward strand.
TGAACACGAGGACGGGGCCGTCGCCACCGGTGTCGTGGTACTCGACGGTGCCTGCGGAGAGGTCGACCTGCTTCCTGGCGCTCACTCCATTTGATAGATCGTTCTACTGGAATTCACGTTACGATCAGGGAGGCACCGAGCGCAACGGTCGGAGGCAGGAAAGTGAAGGACACGAAGGCCCGGATCCTCGGCACCAGCGGCGAACTCTTCCGCCGCAACGGATACACCGGGACCGGACTCAAACAGGTCGCGGCGGAGGCGCGCGCCCCGTTCGGATCGATCTACCACTTCTTCCCCGGCGGCAAGCAGCAACTCGGCGAGGAGGTCATCCGCTCGTCAGGCGAGGAGTACGCCCGGCTCGTGTTCTCCATCCTCGACGCGCATCCCGACATCCTCGAGGGGATCGAGGTGGGGTTCCGGTTGGCGGGCGAGACCCTGGTGGCCACCGATTACGCGGACGCATGCCCGATCGCCACGGTCGCACTCGAGGTCGCGAGCACCAACGAGGTGCTCCGCGTAGCCACGGCCGACGTATTCACGAGCTGGATCGACTCGGGCAGCGCCCTGCTGCGCGCCCGCGGATTCGCCGAGACCGATGCGCGGCGTCTGATCCTCGGCTTCGTCACCAGCCTGGAGGGCGCGTTCGTCCTGGCCCGCGCACTCCGCAGCACCGAACCGCTCGATGCCGCCGGCGCCACGGTCCTCGCCGCCGCGCGGGCCTGCCTCCCGTCACGCGAGTGACAGGCGTCACATTCGGGTTGCGGAAGAAATCCACCGGGTTCATAGTTGAAGCTAATAGAAACTTGAACATTCAACTAATTGAGTCGACGATCCAAGGAGTTTTCATGACCACCGCCACCGCCACCCTGCCCCACCTCACCGCCGGAACCTGGGCCATCGACACCGTTCACTCCACCGTCGGCTTCTCCGTCCGCCACCTCATGGTCAGCAAGGTCCGCGGCACGTTCAACGACTTCACCGGCGCGATCACCGTCGCCGAGGACGGCACCGCCGCCGTCACCGCCGAAATCCAGGTCGCATCCATCGACACCAAGAACACCGACCGCGACGCCCACATCAAGTCCGCCGACTTCTTCGACGCCGAGCAGTACCCCACCGCCACCTTCACCTCCACCGCCGTCCGCGCCAAGGGCGACGACTACGTCGTCGACGGCGAGTTCACCCTCCACGGCGTGACCCGCCCCGTCGAGCTCGCCCTCGAGTTCAACGGCGTCAACCCCGGCATGGGCAACGGCCCGGTCGCCGGCTTCGAAGCCACCACCGTCCTCAACCGCAAGGACTTCGGCATCACGATCGACATGCCCCTCGAAGGCGGCGGAGCCGTCGTCGGCGACAAGATCACCATCACCCTCGAGATCGAGGCCGGCCTGCAGGCCTGACCCCACCCGCACCACGCGCCCCGTCATCCACCCGGACGACGGGGCGCGGTCGTGCCGCGGGCGTACCTGGCGGCGAACAGCACTGCCCACCCGATCGCACCGATGAGCGCGAAGCTGATCGGCCGGTACAGCATCACGGCGGCAGTCGCCTCGTCCGTGCCCAGCCCGCCGGCGACGAACGCCACGATCAGGGCGCCGTCGACGACGCCGATCCCGCTGGGAATCAAGGGGATGCTCGCACCCCGCGTGCGCAGTCTCCTGAACGTGAATCCGGCGGACACGAGATGTCCGGCGGGGAGCGTGACGGACAGTGCGTTGGACGCGAAAGTCAGTGCGATCGAACGATGGAGTGCCACCCGGAGACCACCCGCCGCGAGCAGTTGCCGCTGCAGTCGGGCGAACGTCGTCATCGACGCGATCTCGGCGATCACCGCCAGCACGAGCCACCGCCACCGCGGGTGCAGCAACGTGCCCGACGCCCGCGCGATGTACGGACTCGACACCAGAACCTCGACGGCCAGCGCTCCGGCCACGGCGAGCGCCACCGCCGTTCTGGGTACCGAGCGCCCGCGCCCCACGTCAGTGACATTCATGGGACGCGACGCCGACCCGCGACCGGGGTAGGTCGAGGACCCCGGCCTCGATCTCCGCGAACGCCGAATCCAGCAACCCGAGGATCCGCTGCGCGTCGTCGCCGGGCTGCCACTGCAGATACGCCGTGCGCAGGACGGCGCACGCCGGGTTTACGAGCAGCACACTGCAGAGCGGGTCGACCTGATCCGGTTCGACCCGGGCGTCGACCCACTCTTGGACGAACTGCTGGAATAGCTCGCCGGCGGCCTTCGTCGACTGCGCGAGGTGAGGCGCCGCATCCAGAATCCGCCGTTGCACTGTGAGGGTGGCGGCGTTGTGGGCGCGCGGATGATCTCGCGGACCGACACTCACATGGGTTCGCTGGCGGGACGCTCGTCTGCCAGCGCCTGCCACCGCTCACAGTCACCCGGCCCGGGGTCGAAGAGCAGCGCTTCCTTGGACTCGAAGTAGTTGAACAGCGTGCTCTTGGACACGCGCGCCGCGGCTGCGATCTCTTCGACGCTGACGTCGTCGTAACCGCGGGTGTCCACCAGGTCGAGGGCGCACGCATGCAGCGTCCGCCACGTCTCGATCTTCTTCGAGACGCGGAGACCTGATCCGCTGTCCGTCGCTATGAATCGACCCAAGTCCCAACTTGGACCGAGTACATTTTCTCGGTCCACTGTTGGTGTGAGTCCACATCTCGCCGGGAATGCGGCCCCTCTAGGCTGGCCGTGTGAAGAAGTACCTCCCCGCGCTCGTCCTGGACGTCGTCCTCGTGATCGTGTTCTGCGCCATCGGCCGCCGCAGCCACGACGAAGCCAACGCCCTGACAGGTCTGGCCACCACGGCGTGGCCGTTCCTGACCGGCCTGGCGGTCGGCTGGCTCGCCACCGTCGCGCTCTACCGCGACAAGTTCGACGCCTTCCTCATCGTCCCGACCGGCATCGTGGTGTGGCTGTCGACGCTCGTGGTGGGCATGCTGTTGCGCGTCGTCAGCGGCCAGGGAACGGCGTTCAGTTTCGTCCTCGTGGCGGGCACGGTGCTCGCCGTGTTCCTCCTCGGCTGGCGGGCCGTCGCGAAGATCCTGACGAAGTCGCGCGCCACCACCCGATAGCGGCGAATCCGCCCCGACGGCACACGCACACCCGCTCGAGGTGAGACAGTTTTCCCATGAGTGACACCATCGATCCGGCCCGGGACGAGAAGCGGTCCGACCGCAGCTTCTTCGGCCAGCCGTTCGCCCTCGCGAACCTGTTCGGCGTCGAGATGTGGGAGCGGTTCTCCTTCTACGGGATGCAAGGCATCCTGATCTACTACCTCTACTATTCCGCCGCCGACGGTGGCCTCGGAATCGCCGAGTCGTCCGCGACCAGCATCGTCGGCGCCTACGGCGGCACGGTGTATCTGTCCACCATCCTCGGCGCGTGGATCGCCGACCGGCTCCTCGGCTCCGAACGGACCCTGTTCTACAGCGCCATCCTCGTCATGCTCGGCCACATCGCCCTGGCCGTGTTCCCGGGGCTGTGGGGTGTGGGCATCGGCCTGGTCTGCGTCGCATTCGGTAGTGGCGGGCTCAAGGCCAACGCCACATCTCTCGTCGGTGATCTCTACGACGAGGACGACGACCGCCGGGACGCCGGATTCTCCATTTTCTACATGGGTATCAACCTCGGCGCCCTCGTCGGCCCGTTGCTGACGGGCTGGGCGCAGGACTCCATCGGATTCCACGCCGGCTTCGCGCTCGCCGCGATCGGCATGGCCCTCGGACTGATCCAGTACACGCTCGGCCGCAAGCACCTCCGCGGCATCGGTGCGGAACCGCCCAATCCCCTCCCCCGCGCTCAGCGGCCCAAGTGGATCGCGATCGGCGCCGCCGCGGTTGTGGTGATCGCGGCCCTGTCCCTGACCGGGGTGATCACCGCGGCCAACATGTCGGACATCGTGGTCGGCCTCACCATCGTCGCGGCGATCGGCTACTTCGCGATCATGTTGTCGAGCCGCCGCATCACCGCCGTCGAACGCAGCCGCGTCTACGCGTTCATCCCGATGTTCATCGCCAGCGCGGTGTTCTGGTCGCTGTTCCAGCAGCAGTTCACCACCGTCGCGGTGTACTCCGACAAGCGACTCGACCGCAACCTGTTCGGCTGGGATTTCCCGCCGTCGTGGGTGCAGTCCATCAACCCGGTCTTCATCATCATCTTCGCCGGCGTCTTCGCGGCCGCGTGGACGAAGCTCGGACCCCGTCAGCCGTCGTCGCCGATCAAGTTCGCGGCGGGCACCGTCATCATGGGTATCGCGTTCCTGGCGTTCATCCCGATGTCGGGTGGCGGCGCGAACAGCGCACCGCTGCTGGGTCTGGCCGGAATCCTGTTGCTGTTCACGTTCGCCGAACTGCTGCTGTCCCCGGTCGGGCTGTCGCTGTCGACCAAGCTGGCGCCCGAGGCCTTCCACACCCAGATGGTGGCGTTGTTCTTCCTGTCCGTCGCCCTGGGCACCGCCATGGCGGGCACACTGGCCGGCTACTACGACGAGAACAACGAAGTTCCGTACTTCACCGCGGTCGGGCTGGGCTCGATCGCCGTCGGTGTGCTCCTCGCCATCGGGTCACCGTGGATCCGGCGTCTGATGAAAGGTGTGCACTGAGCGTCGTCTCAGCGCACCCACAACCACGCGGCCAACCCGAATCCCGCAATCGCGATGACGATGCGGAGGACGGACGGTGGTATCCGCCTGACGACGGGCGGGCCGCACCAGCCACCGGCCAGGGCGCCGATCGCCATCGCGGCGGCGGCGCCCCAGTGGACGGGGCCGAAGATCGCGAACCCGATCGCCGCCACCAGGTTCGCGACGCCGAGGAGAAAGCTCTTCAGGATGGTCGCGCGCCAGATCTTCTCCGAGGTAAGGATCAGCGCGATCGCCAGGAAGATCACGCCGGCGCCCGCGCCGAAGTACCCGCCGTAGATGGCGACGACGAACAGCGACACCGAGTACGCGCGTGGCATGTCCCGCTCGCCCGCCAGCGCGCGGAGCCGGGGCTGCAACAGCAGCGCCAGCGCGGCGAACGCCACCATGAACGGAACGATCGCCTCGAACGACCCCGCCGGGGCCACCAAGAGGATTCCCGCGCCGACCAGGCCGCCCGCAGCCGAGTACAGCGCCCAGCGCCACAGCTTGGGGCCGGTGTCGGCGACCTCCCGCGTCGAGTTGGACAGGGCGCCGACGCCGACCGCCACCATCGCGACCGTGTTGGTGACGTTCGCGGTCACCGGCGGAAGACCGACCGCGAGAAGTGCGGGATACGACACGATGGACGCCAGGCCGGTGACGAAGCCGACCAGTCCCGCGAAGAACCCCGCTACGACGAGAAGACCGATATCAAGCAGGGACACAAAGAAGAAACTTACCCTTGCTCACTTACTTCATCAGCGCGGACGGCCCCGCCATTCCCTCAGTTCGCCGGCTTCGCCATCACCGTGTCCTCAGTTCGCCGGCTTCGCCATCACCGTGTCCTCAGTTCGCCGGCTTCGCCATCACCGTGTCCTCAGTTCGCCGGCTTCGCCATCACCGTGTCCTCAGTTCGCCGGCTTCGCCATCACCGTGTCCTCAGTTCGCTGGCTTCGCCATCTCACGGAACAGCATGTCGGTCATCTTCACCGCGCGGTCCCCACCGTCGGCGTCGGCGACGAAGACCGCGAAGGCCAGGTCGCCGCGTGAGCCGTAGAACCAGCGGTCGTCGCCGCTCGCACCGTTCATGCCCATGAGGTCCGGGTAGCCGTTGAGGAACGACGCCCCGCCCCGCACCACGTTGTCGCGCATCATGCCGCGGAGCTGGTCGTTGACGTTCGCCGGAAGCGGCTGAGCGGCCACATCCGTGGTGCCCGGCTGCCCCTGGACGATCATCGGTGTCGGCGCGCTGCCCCGCGCGATCGACGCGGCCAGCATGGCCATCCCGAACGGCGTCACGGCGGGCAGGTCGCTGTCCTGACGGTTCATCACCTGGTTCATGCCCGACTGGTCGGCGGTGAAGACGGCGGTCTGATGGTCGAGGCCCGGGATCTTGTAGTTCATGCCCAGCCCCAGCTGATTGCCTGCCTTCTCGATGTCCTCGATCGATACCGACGACGGGTCGACGCCCTTCTGCAGTCCGGCGGCCTTCTTCACCAGGTCGAGGTTCGATCCGGCCGGGTAAAGCCCCTGGAACGCGATCGGCCCCTGCTCCATCGCCTGGTTGTTCTGCGCGGCGGCCAGCACGGCGCCGGAGGACGGCTGGATCGCGACGATCGTCGCGGGGGTGCCGACACTGACCACGGCTTCCTCGGCTGCCAGCTGCAGGCGGGAGTCCATGGTCGCGACGATGTCCGGTCCGGGCGGGCCCTGGAAACCTGCCTGCGGAATCAGCGTGCCGTCGGGGTCCACGAGGTGGACGGCCCAGCCGGCCGTGGCATCCCGGTTGGCCTGCCACACCTTGCGCAGCGGATCCAGCAGCGGTGTCGTGATGCGCCGATCCGCCGTGATCAGCTTCGGCGTCTTGATGGTGATGACGCCGGGGATCGCAAGATCCTGCTCGAGGAACTCCCAGTCCTGGTCGCGCAGCAGCACGGCGGTGACCTGCTGGCCGGGCTTCTCGGCCATCTCCGCCATCATCGTGTCGGACGTCACGAGGGGTGCCACCGGCTCGAGGACCTCCGCGAGACGCCGGGTGGTCGCGACGGGATCGGGCATCGTGGCGGGATCGAGGGTGACCGAGTTGATGGTCTGCTCGTTCATGAGCAACCCGCCGAACGCGTCGAAGACCCGCGGCGGAGCGGCGTCCGTCCGGTCGTAGCGGACGATACGCCCGTTGCCCAGGTCGGGCGCGAGGATCGACGGATCCCAGGAGATGCGCCAGCCGACGGACAGGTTCCGCACACCACCCTGAACCTGGTAGGTCCAATCCTTGCCCTCACCGAAATGCCAAGCGGCACCAACGGTGAAGAAGCCGGAGTCGGAGCCGAGATCCATGAACTGGGTCAGGTCGAACTTGGCGTCCTCGGGTTTGAGACCGTCGAACATCTGCTGAATCGCCGTCTCCGCGGCGTTGGGATACGAGGTCTGCGCTGCCGCGGCAGCGGCGTCACCCTCGTTCAGCGCGTTGACGAAGTCGTCGACGACCGACTGAGCGGTCGCCTCCTCTTTCGACAGCACACACGACGCCAGAATCACCGCCAAAATGACTGCCGACGTCAGGGCGATCACGTATCTGTTGCGGCGGCCAAGCGATCGTCCATTCCCCATGTCCACCATCTTGCTTTCAGTCACATGCGTAACAAGCACCATTTGCCTACGAAGGAGTTACGGTTGAGCCACAACTTATCCCCGAACAGCAACGCGCGAACGGGTTTATCGAAGAAAACGCCCCGCAGCCTGCACAGCAGGGGCCGAACTGTCACCTGTTGCTATAAAAACGGCAAATGCTAGGTCGTCCTTGATTCCGACGAACCAGCCGTGTGCGGGACCATTTCCCGACTCGGCCGTGCCCGTTTTGCCGAGCAGTCCCGGAATGTCCTGCAGCGCAGTAGCGGTACCGCCCGTCACAGTTTCGCGCATCATCGTCCGGAGGTCGGAAGTGACGTTCGCAGGCACGGTGGGCGCCGTCTTGTCGGCGGTTCCCGGTTGGCCTTGCACGATCATAGGCGACGGCGTCGAACCGTTCGCGATGGAGGCGGCCACCATGGCCATTCCGAACGGCGTCGCGGTCACCTGCCCCTGCCCGATCCCGGACTCGACACGGGCCGCCGGACTGTCTGCGACGGGCACGTTGCCGGTCACGGTCGTCAGCCCGGGCGTCACGTAGTCGACGCCCAGCCCGAACTGCAGCGCGGCTTGCTGCAGGGCGTCGGGCGGCAACCCGACCGCCAGCCGTCCCATGGTGGTGTTGCACGAACGGGCGAACGCGGTGTGCAGCGGGACCGCGCCCAGGTCGAATTCGTCGTCGTTGGGGATCTGCCTGCCCTCGATGTTCTCGGTGCCGGGGCAGGGCAGAACGGTGTCCGGTGTGGCGGCACCGGCCTGCAGGGCCGCGGACGTGGTCACCGTCTTGAACGTGGATCCCGGCGGGTAGAGGCCGGTCAGCGCGATCGGGCCGAGTGCATCGGCCGGAGCGTTCTGCGCCACCGCCAGCACCTCGCCCGTGGAGGGTCGCAGGGCGACGATGGCGGCCTGCTGCGGGACGTCGGCGAGCGCCCGCTCGGCAGCCATCTGCATCGGGAGATCGAGGGTCGTCGCGATGTCGGGGGCGTCGGGCCCCTGTTCACCGGCGATGCTCTTGGCCGCGCCGTCCTGACCGACCAACTGCACCGCCCAGCCGGCGGAGGCGTCCTGCCCCTCCTGCCACAGGTCACCGAGGCCCGCCAGGGTGGGTGAGGCCAACGCTTTGTCGGTGCTGAGCAGCCTGGTCTGCGGCGCCAGCGTCACGCCGGCGAGTTGCCGCAGCTGCGGTTCGATCGGCGCCAGGTCCTCGGCGCGCAACGAGATGGCCGTGACCGGCTTGCCCTGGGCGCCGGCCAGATCCTGCTGGAGCGAGGCCGCGGTGATCGTCGGCGCGATGGGTGACAGCAACGCCGCCACCGCCGCGGTGTCGGCCCCCTGTTCGAGGTTGACCAGCGTCACGACCTGTTGCTCGAGGATCGGTGCCCCACCCGCGGCGAGGACCTTCGGTGGCGTCCCGGTCGTGGTGGTGTACCGGACGGTGGTGTCGTCGGTGAGACCGGGTGCGAGCACGGCCGGGTCCCAGACGATCTTCCAGTCGTCGCCTTCCTTGGTGGCGTTGCCGGTGGTGCTGTACTTCCACTCCTGCCCCGGGGCGAACGGCCACGACACGTCCATCGTGAACGTGCCGCCGTCGTCGCCGGACTCCTGCACGTCGGTGCGGGTGAACGTCCCGTCCTTGTTTCCGAGCCCGTCGTACATCGCCGTGATCGCGGCGGTGGCGGCGGCCGGATCGGTGGTGAGTTCGGCGGCGGCCTGCACGTCGTCGCTGTTCAGGGCGTCGGCGAACTGCTGCGAGACGGTGTCGGGCTGGTCCGGTCCGAAGAGTCCGCAGGCGGAGAGCACCGTCGCGAGGACGGCGATTCCGGCCGCTGCCTTCCGGGTGGGGGTGGGACGGATGGGGCTGTGACGAACGGTTGAGGTGCGCACGGACTCGATCATGCCTGACGTGGTGGCGCGCTTCGAATAATCGGTGTAATCATGTAATCAGTGCTGCATCGCAGTGATCGCGGCACCAGGGTCCCCAGGAGGACGCCATGAGAAACACACAAGGTCCGGGCCCGCGCCGCTTCGGCCGGCCCGGTGGATGGCAGCAGGCGGATGTCCCCGATGCGAGCGACGCGGCCGAATGGTTCGCCGGCCGTCTTCCCGACGACTGGTTCACCGGCCCCGCGACCGTCGAGGTCGACCGCGAGGAGATCGTGGTGGTCGGCGAATTGCCGCCCGTCGAGTCCGCCGACTCCGGTTCCGAGGCGGCGATCGACGGACGCATCTCCCGATTCCGCGAAACGACCCGGGGCGATCGGATGCGCATCGCCGACGAGGCCGAGAGACGATACGGGCGCAAGGTCGCGTGGGGCGTCAGCCTCGACGGCCACAAGACGCTGTTCACTCACCTCGCCGTTCCGGTGATGACCCGGCTCCGCCAACCCGAACGCAAGGTTCTCGACACGCTCGTCGACGCCGGTGTGGCGCGGTCGCGATCGGACGCCCTGATGTGGACGGTGCGCCTGGCGGGCCAGCACAGCGAACAGTGGCTCGCCGAACTCCGCGACGCTATGGCGAAGGTGGACGAACTCAGGGCCGACGGCCCCCAGATTTAATTCGATTGCGCGGGCATCGGCGCCGTCCTATCGTGAACGGCACCGATGCGCACCGGGCGCGTCTGACAGAGGGGAACGGTCCATTGCTCCTGACGAGGTAGTCACGCGAGTCTTCATCCGCACACACCTCGGGAGTCCCCTATGGCCCAGTCATATCTGTCCCTGTCCGACCTCACGTTCACCTGGCCCGACGGCGAGCCGGTCTTCGACAGCCTCGACGCCGTCTTCGGCCCCGGACGCACCGGGGTGGTCGGTCACAACGGTTCCGGTAAATCCACCCTGCTCCGGCTGATCGCCGGGCGCCTGCACGCCGACCGCGGGTCGGTGACGGCGCAGGGCGAGGTGGCGTATCTGCCGCAGGACATCACGCTCGATCCCGCACTGAAGGTCGACCGGATCCTGGGCATCGCCGACCTCCGGGCGGCGTTGCACCGCATCGAGTCCGGCGACGGCACACCCGAGGATTTCGATGCAGCGACCGGCCGCTGGGACATCGAGGAGCGGGCGGTGTCGACCCTGCACCGGCTCGGGCTCGAACGCGTGCTCGGCAGCACGTCCGATCTGGATCGCACCGTCGGCACCCTGTCCGGCGGTGAGACCGTGCTGCTCGGCCTCACCGCGCAGCTGTTGAAGGAACCGGAGGTGCTGCTCCTCGACGAGCCCACCAACAACCTCGACAGCGCGTCCCGCAGCAAGCTCTACGAGGTGGTGCAACAGTTTCCGGGCACCCTGCTGGTGGTCAGCCACGACCGTGACCTGCTCGATCTCATGAATTCCGTCGCGGAGCTGCGCGGTGGAGAGATCCGCATGTTCGGCGGGAACTTCAGTGCCTACCAGGAGATCGTCGAGGCGGAGCAGGAGGCCGCGCGGGCTGCGGTGCGCGATGCCCGCAGCGACGTGCAGAAGCAGAAGCGGGAGCTCGTCGAGGCCCGCATCAAGATCGACCGTCGTAAGCGGTACGGGCAGAAGATGTTCGAGAACAAGCGCGAGCCGAAGATCGTGATGGGACTGCGGAAGCGCCAGGCGCAGGAATCCGCGGGGAAGCTGCGAAACAACCACATCGCGAAGGTCGACGAGGCGCGGGAGTCGTTGACGGAAGCGGAGAGTGCCCTGCGGGACGACCGCGAGGTGCGCATCGACCTCCCGGCCACGGAGGTGCACTCGGGCCAGGAGGTGGTCTCCGTCCGGGACGTGAGCCTGCTCAGCGGACAGGAGGTGTCGCTGGACGTCGTCGGTCCCGAGCGGATCGCCCTCGTCGGACGCAACGGCGTCGGGAAGACGACCCTGCTCGACGCCGTCGTGGCCGCGGGACCGCGGGTTCCGTTCAAGGCCCTGCCGCAGCGACTCGACGTGTTCGACGAGTCGCTGACGGTCGCCGAGAACGTGGCGGCGGCGGCGCCCCACGCGTCGCAGGAACAGATCCGCGCGCAGCTGGCCCGGTTCCTGTTCCGGGGCAACGATTCCGACATGCTCGCATCGGCGTTGTCGGGCGGGGAACGGTTGCGGGCGGCGCTGGCGACCATCTTGCTGGCCGAACCCGCCCCGCGGCTGCTGCTGCTGGACGAGCCGACGAACAACCTCGACCTGCCGAGTCTCGCCCACCTCACGCAGGCGCTCCGCAGCTACCGCGGCGCGCTGATCGTGGTCAGCCACGACCGGCAGTTCCTCCACGACATCGGCGTCACCCGGTGGCTGGAACTGACCGACGAGGCCCTTCGGACTTGTGCGCCTTTTCGGTGGCCCCGGCTACCAGAAAGGCGCACGGGCGGAGCCTAAAGCGTGATCGCGTCGAGCCGGGTCTTGATGAAGTCGGCCGACGTGACGGGCCCGAGCCCAGCCACGGTTCCGATCGGCGGTTCCAGAGGTGTCACCTGCGCGTCGTGGTTGAGTTCGTAGAAGTAGATGAGCGACACCAGGTCTTCTTCGGGGGCGTCGGCCTGCGGCGGCAGCACGCGGTGCCGGCCCGACGGCCAGCGCTTGCCGCTCCAGTACTCGAGAAGGTCACCGATGTTGACGGTGACAGCGTCGGGGTCGTAGGGCGCGTCCTCCCAGCCGCCTTCGTCGGTGTACACCTGGAGTCCGCCTGCGCCGGGTTGCCGATCCAGGACGGTGACGGTGCCGAAGTCGGTGTGCGGCCCGATGCGGAACTGGCCCGGCTCAGGCTCGCCCACCGACGACATCGGCGGGTAGTGGTTGATGTTGCACGTCCACGTCGGGCGGTCCGCGAGCCCGTCGAAGGGGTTGACGGGCAGTGCGAGTGCCGCCGAGAACAGGGCGAGGAGGTCATCCGAGAGCCGGCGCATCGCCTCGGTGTAGGTGGTGAGAAGGGCGCGCAGTTCCACCACTTCGGTGGGCCACACGTTGGGCTTGAACCACACGTCGTCGACGAGGGGATCCCCGGTGCGCGTCTCGGCCCCGATGGCGAACGTCTCCTTGAGGTCCGGGGGCGTCTCGGTGCCCTCGGCATAGCCGTTGGCCTCCATCCCGGGCCCGATCCAGCCGCGTTCGCCCACGATCGCCGAGTACCGCGCCTTCACCTCTTCGGGAAGTGCGAAGAACCGGCGCGCTGCAGTCCGGACGTCCGCGGCCAGTTCGCGCGTCACCCCGTGGCCGCGGACGAGGAGGAAACCGGCGCGCTGCAGTCCCTCGTCGACGTCCCGGGCGACGGCCGCGGCGGAGGGTCCGCCCGCCCGCCAGAGTGCGAGGTCGACGGTGGCGATCGGGGTCATTCGGCTACTCCAATGTCTTCGTTCCAGAGTTCGGGCTGGTTCTCGATGAATTCGGTCATGAGGTCGATGCAGTGTTGATCGCGCAGGACGGTCACGTCCACGCCGTTCTCGCGGAGCCATTCGTGGCCGCCGGTGAACGTGACGCTCTCCCCCACGACGATCGCGCCGATGTTGAACTGCCGGACCAGACCGCTGCAGTACCAGCACGGTGACAAGGTCGTCACCATGATCGTCGAGCGGTAGTCGCGCTGGCGCCCGGCGGCCCGGAACGCGTCCGTCTCACCGTGGACGGACGGATCGGCGTGCTGGACCCGTCGGTTGCGGCCGCTGCCCAGCAGGTTTCCGTCGCCGCCGAAGAGCGCGGCCCCGATCGGTATCCCGCCCTCGCGTTTGCCGAGTTCGGCTTCGGCGATCGCCACGGTCAGCAGTTCCTCGGGGTCGAGGGCCATCCGCGCAGAGTTCACAGAGATCGACATGCCTCTACCTTGCGTCTCGGACGCCGCGACCACAACGGACACACTGTGGTAACGAACGGGCCTTAACCTGTACAAACTGTCCGCCTCCCGAGGAGGGTTCGACGATGTCGTTGACCGTGCGCGAGTTGCTCCGGAACCAGTTCTTCAGCGCGAACCCGCAGGTTCTGGCCGGGAAGTCGCAGCTCGGCCGCACGGTGCGCTGGGTACATTCCAGTGAAATCTACGAGATCAGCCCGCTGCTGTCCGGGGACGAGTTGCTGCTGACCACCGGGCTGGGTCTGTCCGGTGTGGATCCCGGCACCCGCAGGCACTATCTCCGCGAGGTCGGGGAACGCAATGTGGCGGCCGTGGCGATCGAGTTGGGCCGGACGTTCGACGCCGTTCCGGGCGACATGATCGAGGAGGCGGCCGCCCTGGACCTGCCGCTGATCGCGCTACGGACAGTGGTCCCGTTCATCGAACTCTGCCAGAACGCCAATACGGAGATCATCTCCCGGGAGGTGTCGGCCCTGCGGACCCAGAACGAACTGTCCCGCGTCCTGGAGGCCGAACTGATGGCAGGCAACGGGGTGGCCCGGTTGCTCGAGCGCATCAGCGAGGCGAGCGGCTGCCCGCTGATCGTCACCAGCGGCAGCGGGGCGCTGGTCGCGGCACACGGCGTCGACGACGACCGCGCGGCCTGGGCAGCAGCCGACGCCGGAACCGTCACGGCCACAATCCATTCGCGGGACGGCGCGTGGGGGACGTTGACGGCCGGGCCGGGTTCCACGATGGACTCGCCCGTGTTGCGTGCGCTACTCGAACGGTCGACGGCGTCGCTCGGGCTTGCACTCACCTACTCGGGCAGCCTCGCGGGACGTCCGCAGCGCGCCGCAGCCGCGCTGGTGTCGGACTTGCTGGACCGCAACGACGTTCGGCAGATCGACCTCACGGTGCGGTCCGCCGCGGCGGGGTTCCATCCCGCGCCGGGCAACCGGGTGGTCGCGGTCGCCATCGATTCGCCGGGTTCGCGCATCGCGACCCGGTTGCTGGATTCGGCCGCCAAACTGCTCGGGCAGCCGTGCCTGCGTGCGGAGGTGCACGCGAGCACGTTCGGCCTGATCGCGGTCCCCGCACCCGTGGTCGACCCGGTGGGGACTGCCGTCGACTGCTTTCAGGAATCTTTGGCGTCCAACATCATCGACGGGGTGACGGTGGTGGTCGGCGATCCGTGCGACTTCGCTCCCGGAGACGTCGGCACCGCGCTGCACACCGCCCGCTCGGGACTGCGCCTCGCGATGTCTGCCCGGCGGTCGTGGCTGTCGGGCCGGGTAGTGACGACGACGCGGGAACTCGCCCCGGAACTCGCGCTCGATCGGCTGCCTCCCGACGTCAGGGAGCGGATGGTCGCGACAACCGTTGCGCCGCTGGTGGAGTGGGATCGAACCCATTCGAGCGACCTGGTCCGTACCCTGGAGGTGCACCTTCGGCACGGGTGCAGCGCCACCAGTTCGGCGTCGGCGCTGCATCTCGGCCGGCAATCGCTGTACCAGCGACTCGAGCGTATCCGGGCCCTGCTCGGATACGACCCGGCTTCGCCGTCGATGTACGGTTCGCTGCTACTTGCCCTGTGCGCCAACAGGTTGGCCACGTGAGATCTTCGCACCGTTGATCGCGAGGTAGAGCGCTCCGGCCAGCACGAAGCCGACGAAGAACGTGATGTCGCCGAGTTCGGGTACCGCGCGCACCACGTAGCCGACGAACTTCTCCTGATTGGAGAACAACAGAACAGAGCCGACGAGGGCGATCACGAACGCGGTCAGACCACCCCAGTTGCTACACTCGCGGTTGTACAGGAGGTTGTCGATCCGCTGTCCGCGGCGCAGATACTGGTCGGCGAACATGATGCCCAGCCACGGTCCGATCCAGTAGGCGACGATGAGCAGGAAGGCCTCGTAGCTCGCGGCGGCGTCGGCGAGCGCCCACCACGCCACGAGGAATCCGACGACTCCGAACATCATGGTGACCACCGCCCGCTGCGTCTTCAGCGGCAACCTCAGCCCGATGGTCACGAAGGCCATCGACCCGGAATACACGTTGAGAGCATTGGCGGCGACCGCCCCGAGTGCAATGGCGAGCAGCGTCAGGTTCGCCAGTGCCGAGGGCAGATTCGCGGTGAACGCGTCGGTCGGGTTGTCGGAGGACGGTGCGCCGATCGTCACGGAGGCGGCGCCGACGACCGACAGTGTGACACACGAGACGAACAGCCCGGCCGAGGCGAACAGCCCGGTGCGGACCCTCGACACGGTGGCCGGCAGATACCGGGTGTAGTCGGCGGCGTACGGCGTCCACCCGGCCGCGTAGCCGAACGCCGTTCCGACGGTGAGGAGGAACCCGCCCATTCCGCCGACACCACCCTCGACCGCGGGCGCGCCCGGGTTCGACTTCGCGAGTATTACCACTGCGGTGATCGCGAAGATCACGGCCAGCACGGGGAACGCGTAACGCTCGAACGCCTGGACCAGGTTGTGCCCGAAGAACGCGAACACGGTCTGGACGACGACGATCACGAGCAGTGAGGGCAGGGGCGCCAGACCGGTCAGCGTGTTGAGTGCGAACGCGCCGCTGACGCTGTTGGTGGCGAACCAGCCGACGCCGCACATGATCGACATGAACGCCGACGGAAGGGCGTTGCCCCAATACCCGAAGCCGAGGCGTCCGAGCACCATCTGCGGAACGCCGTGCAGGGGACCGCGCGCGGACAGAACGTAATGCGCGGCAGCCCCGAGACCCGTCCCGAGGACGAGCCCGAGCGTCGCCTGCCAGAACGTCATCCCGAACACCGACACGGACAGGACGCCGATGAAGATCGTGGCGAACTCGAGGTTCGGCGACATCCACGTCCAGAAGAGTTGGCGTGGAGTTCCGTGGCGGACCTCGTGCGGAATGAACTCGTTTCCGCCCGGTTCGACGGCCAGGACGCGGTCGCCGTACTCGCGTTCGGCAGCGGTCGCATCGCTGGCGGTGCCCTCGGTAATTGCCATAGAAGCACTGTGTTCGCCCAGGCCGGCGCCGACAACCGACAATGTGTCCGTCAAACGTGCGCTCGGGGCGGACAGATCGACGGGACGCGGTCGCCCCGGGTCTTGCGTTGGAGTGCACTCCAGGTCGTACTGTTCAGTCATGACCACCCAGTTGGAGCAGTCGACCGGAATGTTCGCGAGTATCTCGGAGGTCGCGGCGATCACGGGCCTCACGCAGGACACCCTGCGCTGGTACGAGCGCGAGGGGATGATCCCGACGATCGCGCGGGGTTCGGACCGTCGCCGCCGTTACAGCGAGCGGGACGTGCGGCTGATCGAACTGCTGGTGAAGCTGCGGACCACGGGCATGCCGACCAGTGACATGCAGCGTTTCGCGGTGCTGCTGGCCGGGGGCGCCGAGACCCACGAGCGGCGGTTGGCGCTGCTGCTCGCGCATCGCGAACGCATCCTCGCCCAGCAGGCGAGGCTCGACGACGCCCTGGCGGCACTCGACACCAAGGTGGATCACTACCGTGCCCTCATCGCAGGGACCGACGAAGACCCTGCCCGACAACGACGAGGAGAAGCATGACCGACATCGGTACGACAACCCTGGGTGACGCGCTCACCGTCTCCGACATGGGTTTCGGAGGAATGGCTCTCACACCCGTCTACGGCGGGGTGGAACCGGGGAAGGCGCTCTCGACACTGCATCACGCGGTGGATCTCGGAGTGAGTTTCCTCGACACCGCCGACGTGTACGGGGCCGGCGACAACGAGCGGTTGATCGCGCAGTTACTGAGGGACCGGCGCGAGGAAGTCACGCTGGCAACCAAGTTCGGGATTGTGGGGGATCCGAGGAAGCGGAGCGAGGGCGGCGCCTCGACCCGCGGCGACCGCGCCTACGTCCACGAGGCGGTGGACGCCAGCCTGCGCCGACTCGGCATCGACACGATCGACCTCTACTACCTGCACCGCCCCGACCCGTCGGTTCCGATCGAGGACACCGTCGGTGCGATGGCCGAACTGGTGGCGGCGGGCAAGGTGCGACACCTCGGACTGTCGGAGGTGACGGCCGGGGAGCTGGCGTCCGCGCACGCGGTGCATCCCATCACGGCAGTCCAGTCGGAATGGAGCATCTGGAGCCGCGACGTCGAGGCGCGGGTCGTGCCGGCGGCGGCCGCACTGGGTGTCGGGTTCGTCCCCTACTCGCCGCTCGGCCGGGGGTTCCTCACCGGGACCGTCATCGGCGTCGACACCTTGGCGCCCAACGACTTCCGCCGGACTCTCCCCCGGTTCGCGGCGGGCACGCTGCAGCGGAACCTCGGCGTGGTGGACGCGGTGAATTCGGTCGCAGGCGACCTGGGTGCCACGCCCGCACAGGTTGCGCTGGCGTGGCTCTACGCGCAAGGCCGCGCGTTCGGACTTCCGGTCGTACCCATCCCCGGAACCCGCAGTGCGGAACGGGTGACGGAGAACGCCGGTGCTCTCGGTATCGAACTCGATGCGGCGCAGCTGGCGGTGCTGAACTCGGCCGGGGAGCACGTGGAGGGTGCGCGTTCGGAGGATCTGC
Organism: Rhodococcus sp. 21391; assembly: GCF_016772255.1. NCBI lineage: Bacteria > Bacillati > Actinomycetota > Actinomycetes > Mycobacteriales > Nocardiaceae > Rhodococcus > Rhodococcus sp. 21391. Next base: position 5,150,572 of record NZ_CP063781.1, read on the forward strand.
AGTGGGTGTCGGAGGGCCGCGACTTCTGAGTGATGCAGACTGGGCGGGTGCAGCACGCTACCAATCCCGTCGACGGTGTCCGGATCGCGTACAAGACCGTCGGCGAGGGAGAGCCACTCGTTCTCATCCACGGCACGGCGCTCTCCCACGCGATCTGGCGCGGATTCGGCTACGTCGCCGCGCTGCGTGACCGGTACCGGCTGATCCTTGTCGATCTGCGGGGCCACGGGCGCAGCGACAAGCCGCACGACGAGAGCGCATACGCCATGGAGCTGGTCAGCGGCGACGTTCTGGCGGTCCTCGACCACCTGGATCTTCCGAGCGCGCACGTGCTGGGGTATTCGCTCGGCGGCCGGGTCGCGCTGGCCTTGGCGGTCGGGGCGCCCGAACGGCTGGAGAGCCTGATCGTCGGCGGTGGCAGCAGCCGACCGCAGGCCGGCGCGTTCGACCGCCTGTTCTTCCCGGGCTGCATCGACGTCCTCGAGCGGGACGGCATGGATGCGTTCCTTGGGCAGTGGAATGCCCGGCGCGCGTGGCCGATCGACGCCGGCACCCGGGCGGCGTTCATGGCGAACGACGCGAAGGCACTCGCCGCGTACATGCGGCGTTCCGGTGTGGAGCCGGGGGTGGACGACGACGTCCTGCGCGGGATCGCCGTCCCCACCCTGCTGTTCGTCGGTTCGAACGACGCCGAGCGGATCGGCGACACCCAGCGGGCGGCGGCACTGATTCCCGGTGCGTCGCTGACGATCCTGCCCGGGTTCGACCACTCGACGACGGTGGCCGCGAGCACCGAGGTGCTCGCGGCCGTCGAGCCGTTCCTCGCTTCGGTGTGACCCCTACATCCATTCGACCAGTTGGATGATCACCCCGTTGGGGTCGCTCATCTGGAAGTAGCGTTCGCCCCAGGGCTCGGTTTCGATGGGCGTCACGATCGGGACGCCCTCCGCCTGCAGTCGCTCGTATTCGCCGTCGATACCGTCGACGACGAGCGCGATCAGCAACCCCTGGCCGGCGTCACCGGCGATCCGCGCTGGCTTGAAGGTTTCCAGTCCGGTCTTCAGGAAGACCAGATTGAAGCCCACGTCCGCACGCTTCAGTGACACGAAGCCCTCGGCTGCCATCTCCTCGACGAAGCCCAGGTGGGACTTGGCGAACTCGGCCGACGCACTGGGGTCTGCGACGTTCAGCGACAGTGCGCTCGCGGTAACCTTCACGGTGGTGTCCTTTCGTTGACGACACCCCACTAACGTACGCCGTACGACATTTGGTTCCCGAGGGCCCGGCATCACATCGCCAGCAAACCCTTCGCGATGTGCGTCACCTGGATCTCGTTGCTGCCTGCGTAGATCATCAGCGACTTCGCATCGCGCGCGAGTTGCTCGACCCGGTACTCGGCCATGTAGCCGTTGCCGCCGAACAACTGCACCGCCTCCATCGCCACCTCCGTAGCCGCCCGCGAGGAGTAGAGCTTCATCGCCGACGCCTCCGCGAGGCTCACCTGATCGCCCGCCGCGGTGCGCTCGATGGCGTTGAAGACCATGTTCTGCACGTTGATGCGGGCGATTTCCATCTCCGCGAGCTTGAGCTGGATGAGCTGGAACTGGGCGATCTCCTTACCCCACAACTTTCGGGACTTGGCGTAGTCGACGCACAGCCGGTGACACTCGTTGATGATCCCGAGCGACAGCGACGCGATGCCGATCCGTTCGGCCGCGAAACTCTCCTTCGCGCTGGATTTGCCGTCGGACTTGCCGCCGTCCTCGGTCTCGCCGAGCAGGCGGTCGCGGGTGAGGCGCACGTTGTCGAAGAACAGTTCTCCCGTGGGTGAGGAGTTCATGCCCATCTTCTTGAACGGCGCCCCCTGGGTGAGCCCATCCATGCCCGCGTCGAGGACGAAGGCGAGAACCTTCCGGTCGCGGCGATCGACGGACGAATCCCCCTCGTCGAGCTTCGCGTAGACGATGATGACGTCGGCGTAGGGACCGTTGGTGATGAACGTCTTCTGCCCGTTGAGGATGTAGTCGTCGCCGTCGCGGCGCACGTACGACTTCATGCCGCCGAACGCGTCCGAGCCGGAGTCGGGCTCGGTGATGGCCCAGGCTCCGACCTTCTCGAACGTGACCAGTCCGGGTAGCCAGCGCTCCTTCTGCGCCAGCGTCCCGCGACTGCGGATGGTGCCCGCCGCCAGCCCGAGGCTGACCCCGAGCGAGGCGACGAGTCCGAGGCTGACACCGGCCAGTTCGGCGTTCATGATGACGCCCATGCTGCCCGCACCGCCGAGGCCGCCGGACTTCTCCTCCTTCGCGCCGGACGCGGCGTCCCCACTTCGCTCGCGGTCCAGCGACTTCGTCAGCGCGTCCCGGGCCATCTCGTCCAGGCCGAAGGTGGCGAAGAGTTTGCGGATGATGTCGAACGGAGGCAGCTCGCCGGTCTCCAACTTGTCGACGTGCGGTCGAATCTCCTTGTCGATGAAGCCGCGGATCGCGTCGCGGAACATCAGGTCGGTATCTGACCACTCATACATGCCGGGCACTCCAGTCACTGAGAGACAAACGGTTGCCGCAAATATAGAACACGTTCCTATTCTTGGACAGGTGTGCCGGCCGGCGCACCCGTTCGGAACGGCACCGGAGCCCCTTCGGCCAGCACCACGTACGCGCGACGCCACGGGTCCGTCCCGACGAGCGTCCACTCGTGCCCGCTCCCGGCGGTGTCCTCGGCCAGCAGGACGTCGCCCTCACGGAGGCGGAACTGCTCACCGTTGCGGGTCCGGAAGTCGAGGGTGCCGCTGAGGGTCAGCACGAGTTGCCGCACCGGCGCGGTGTGCCAGTCGAAGGATCCGCGCGAAGTCGTCTCCTCGAAGCTGACGTGGGTCACGTCTACACCCGCGGTGCAGAGATCGCCGTTCCGCCCCGGGTTCATGGCGAGGAAACCCAACTCGACGTGGGACGCATCGTCCGCCCCGGTCCACAGCCGCACACATCGAATCATGCCGAGCCACCTTTCGTTTCACCGATCCCGAGCCACTTCGACCTCAGCCGGTCGAGGGTGCCGTCCGCGGCCAGAGTGCGCTGCGCCGACTCGATGCCTTCGCGCAGCGCGTGATCACCCGTGCGGACTCCGACGGCGATCTCCTCGCGGGAGATTCCCCGTTCGACCACCTCCACGTGCGGGCGATCCCGGACGAGCCAGGTGAGAACCGGCGCGAGTTTCATGACCGCGTCGCACCCGCCCGAGGACAGGTCGTCGAGGGCTTGGCCGATCCGGTCATAGGCGTACACGCGGATCGCGCCCGCGCGGCCCTCCGCGACCAGCCTCTCCACGATCGGCTGACTGGTGTTGCCGTGCTGGACACCGACGGTCAGACCAGCCAGATCGTCCACCCCGCGCACTCCGGGATGCCGCGACGTGTCGACGGCGAGGGACTGACCCGACACGAGGTACGGAGCGCAGAAATCCGCGCGCGCCCGCCGCTCCGGCGTCACGGTGGTTCCCGAGGCGATGCAGTCGAATTCACCGTCCGTCAGCGCGTCGAAAATGCCGTTGAAGTCGGTGCCCCGGTACGGGACGAGCGACCATTCGACGCCGAGCACGTGCGCGACCGCCCGCGTCAACTCGACATCGAAACCCGCCGGAGCCCCACCGTCCCGGAATTCGAACGGCGGGTCGGGCAACGCCGAACCCACCCGCAGTACCCGCGCTGCCGCCGTCATGCCATCCCTCTCCGCCGTCACGAGTACCTACGAGCCGATCAGCCCCAACCGCTGTGCCAGCCAGGGCAATTCCTTCTCCAGTCCCGCAGACCACACCGCGAAGCTGTGCCCGCCCGGCACTTCCACGTACTGCACGTCCATGCCCGCGTTCTTCGCGGCCTGATAGACCTTCTGGGCACCCGGCTTGTAGGCGTCGTCGTCGCTGCCGATCACGAAGACCCCGGCCGAATCCGGGTACTGCTTCGACGCCATCAGATCGAGCGGGTTGACCCGCTTGAACGCCGCCTCGTCACCGCCGAATCCGTCGTCGAGGGTGCGCTGGTGGTCGCCGAGCGTGGGTTCTTCCTGACCCGAGATGTCGAGGAACGTCGGGTACACGTCGGGATAATTGGTGGCCATCTGGAGCGAACAGGTGCCGCCGTAGGAGAGGCCGCCGATGGCCCACGCCTTGGGGTCCGGGTTGACCTGCAGATTCGACTTCACCCAGGACGGAACGTCCTTCGCCAGGTACGTGGCCACGTTGCCCAGCTTCGAATCGACACACAGGGGGTTCGCGATCTGCGAGCCGGTGCCGTCCGCCACCACCACGATCGGGGCCAGTCCCCCGTGCTTCGCAGCGAACTCGTTCATCGTGGTGGCGAGCTTGCCTCCGGCGAACCAGTCCTCCGGCGAACCGGGCTGACCGGCCAGCATCACGAGCACAGGCAACAGGGGGCGTGGGTTGGCGAAGTAGGCGGGCGGGAGGTAGATCTCGGCGTCGCGGGCGGCGAAACCCGACGCCGTCCCGGGAACGCCCGCCGTCAGGACCCGCCCCTCGCTCGGCATTCCGGGCGGAGCGGTCCACGACGCGTCGAGAGGCGTTCCCGTCACCACGGTCTCGGTGGTGCTGCCGAGGTCGTTCATCTGAACCCGGTCGAACGGCTCCGCCCCGAATGCCGTGCCCACAGTGGGATAGGCATCGAACACCAGGTTGATCTGCGTCGCGGACGCGAGAAGGACGGCGAATACCGCGAGAACCGACACGACGGCGGCTTTCACCGTCCGGCCGGCGCGGATCCTCGGCACGAGCAGGACGATCGCGAAGAGCCCCAGACCGATCCACACGTAGATGGAAATCTCGATGGGATCGGGGAACGGCCGGAGCACCTTCTCGACCATCACGTACAGGACGACGGTGACCACCACCGACACGGCCAGGCAGATCGGAATCGCTTTCCTGGGGTACCAGGGTGCGCGGGCGGCGAGCAGCCACACGCCGCCGAGCACACCGATCACCGTGAGGATCCAGGGCAGAGGCCCTGAGATCACGCTGAGGTCGCTGAGCCATTCCACGTCACGAAGCCTAGAGCGCGAACCCGCACTGCGTCGGCGACTCGGAACGACCGGTAAAATTGCGCGGGTGACATTCATCAAAGTGTGCGGTCTGCGAGACGAGGCCTCCGTCGATCTGGCCGTGCGACTCGGCGTCGACGCCGTGGGGTTCGTGTTCGCCGACAGCGTCCGCCGGATCTCCCCCGAGGACGCCGCGCCGCTTGTCCGCCGGGTCACCGGTCACACCGTCGCGGTGGGCGTGTTCAAGGGGAGTCCCGTGTCGGAGGTGATCGACGTCGCCGCCACCGCAGGTCTCGGAACCGTTCAGATGCACGACCTGAAGTCCGCCGACGACGTGGCCCGGTTGCGGGAGGCGGGGCTCGGCGTGATCCGTGCGGTGGTCGCCGGTGACACGACGGGCGATTTCGGCGCCGACCGCATCCTGGTCGACGGAGCGACCGCCGGGGCAGGCGTGCCCTGGGACTGGGCGAACCAGAGCCGACCCGACGGCGAGTGGATCCTGGCCGGCGGACTTCATCCGGGCAACGTGCGGGCCGCCGTCGACGCGACCGGCGCGTGGGGTGTCGACGTGTCGAGCGGCGTCGAATCCTCGCGTGGTGTGAAGGATGCGGCGCTGATCGAGCAGTTCGTCGCCGCCGTCCGATCCGGCGACTGAGTCAGCCCGGCATCCCGGCCACTGAATCTTCGACGTCCCACGACGCGAGCACCGTCCGGATACCCACGACCAGCGCGAGCGGCTGGTCGATCATCACGTGGTGTCCGGCGTCGGGGATCTCGACCACCACCGCAGTGGGCCCGAACCGGCGGCGCATGCCGTCCATCATGGTGTCGGTGACGATGCCGTTCTCGGCGCGGAAGTAGGCGATCCGGCAGCGTGGGTCGGATCCGCCCAGGTGATCGCTGCCGTGACGCGCGAAGAACGCGGAGTCGAACTTCCACGCCCAGCCGCCGTCCACCTCCTCCATCGAGTTCTCGGCGACGTGCCGCAGGACCGCGGGCACCGCGGTGTCCTGCGGCGGGACGAACCGGAACCGCTCGAGCGCCTCTGCCCTGGACGGGTAGACCTTCTTCGGACCGAAGGCACGCTGCTTCCGCGCTTCTTCCTCCTCCGGTGTGCGGGCGAGGACGGGCGAATCGATCAGCGCGACACCCGCCAGATCCTCGCCGAACAACTGCGCGGCCACGTAGGACACCATGCCGCCCATGCTGTGCCCGACGAACACCGGCGCCCCCGAGATACCCGCCGGCTTCGCCACCGCCAGGGCTTCTTCCGCCCACTGTTCCAGGCCGTACTCCGCGCGCCGGTCGCTGTCGCCGTGCCCGGTGAGGTCGAGGGCGACGACGCGACGGCCCGTGGCCAGCATGGGCGCCACATGGTCCCACCACCGGCTGTGGGCGGCGCCGCCGTGCACGAGCACGATTCCCGGTGATCCCGACGGCCCCCACGCACGGTAGTGGACCTGTGCACCGGCGACGTCGACCCGGCCGGTGTCGACCGGCGACGCCAACGCCGTGGTGAACCAGCGGGGCGCTTCCGTCTGCACGTTGCTCATTCACCGAACATACCGACCACGTGCGGCCGTCCCCGACCGCCCTACACAAGGTCGAGCATGGCTGTGACCGCGCGTTCGACCACCGGGAACCGGTCCGGAGCCAGATCGTGGCGGGCTCCCTCGAGTTCGACGAGCGTCGTCGGTGCGGGGATCAGTTCGACCGCCGACCGCATCTCGTCGGTGCTCGCGAACGGGTCCTTCGAACCGTGCACGACCACGGACGGGGTGCGGAGACCGGGCAGGTGCTCGGTGCGGAGCTTCTCCGGCTTGGCCGGCGGATGCAGCGGGTACGACAGCAACAACAGGGCGTCGACGAGACCCGGTCGCTCCGAAGCGAACATGGACGCCTGCCGCCCGCCGTACGAGTGCCCGCCTGCCCACACCGGCGCCGACACCAGCTCCCGCATCACGGCCACCGCGGCCGCGACGCCGTCCCGATCCTCGGCCGCCTTCGACGGATGCGGCGGACCCGACGCGCGGCGCCGACGGAACGGGAGATCGAACCGCAGGACGACGACGCCCCGCTCCACGAACCCGTCGGCCACGGCACGCAACAGCTTTGTGTCGCAGTCACTTCCCGCTCCATGCGTCAGGACCAGCCCCGCCACTGCGTCACCCGCGGGGCGGTGGAGATGTCCGCGCACACCGTCACGTTCCAGCAACTCGCTCATGCGGTTCACGGTAGTGGAATGTCGAGCTACTCCGGGGCGAGCAACTCCGCGAGTTCTTCGCACAGCTGGTTCGCGAGGTCGTTGGCGCGTGGCACGACGCCCATGCTCCAGTACCCGTGCAGCATGCCCGGCGAGATCCCGAGTCGCACCGGCACGCCGGCGGCCTCCAGCGCAGCGGCGTACGCGGGGGATCACATCCGGCCCCGCATACGATGGCGGGTGCCACTGCCGTCAGGTCGCCCTCGATCGGTGAGACGCGGGGGTCGAGGGACAGGCTGCGGTCTGGGAGGTAGCCGGCCCCCATCTCCTCATTCGCCCGCACCCTCTGCCGTGCCGAAATTCGATGGTTGATTGCGATTGGCTCTCGGTCTGTTTGCCGGGTTTCGGTGCGGGGTACCTTAACAACACGACTGCTGGGAGTAGCCAATGGACACCATGACCATCATCTGGATCATCGTCGCGATCGTCGTCGTTCTCGCCCTGATCGCGCTGGCCGTTGCGGCATCGCGCAAGCGGAACCAGCGCCACCGTCAGCAGGCCGACAGCATCCGCGCAAACGCGCAGGAGCAGACGTCCGTCGTCGAGAAGCGCGAGGCGATCGCGGAGGAAACTGCAGCCAACGCCAGAAGGGCTCAAGCAGAAGCCGAGGCCAAGGCGGCAGAGGCCAAGAGACTGCAGGTCGATGCGCAGACGCACCAGAATACGGCGACCACGTCCCGTGACGACCTGAAGCACGAGTGGCAGCGCGCCGACGAGCTCGATCCCGACGTCAAGAAGACGGACACTGCGACGAACGACGCCAGGGCCACCGACGCTCGAACCACGGGAGCGGGGCCCACGAACACTCGGGCCACCGACGCTCGAACCACGGGCGCAGGGCCTGCCAACGGTCGCCCCAACGGCACGGACTCCACGAATACTCATGGAGCACACGCGAAGCCGACCGACACGTCGTCGACATAGCGTTCGAGTACGACACGTGCACCGGCCCGGCGCCGGTGCCCACACGGGAGGTCGGAAATGCGTATCGGACGGCTCGTGACGCTGATCGTGATCATCTGGCTGATCATCGGCGCCGTTGCCGTGTGGCAGCGCGGTTACTTCAAGGACACGACGGCCAATTGCGCCAGCGCCGGAACGATCGCGGTCACCGTGATCGCCGGCCCACTCAACTATGCGGGCGTGAACCCGAAGATCGATTGTGAAGTGCCGCAACCGAGTCAGTAGTTCCAGAAGTTCCAGACCGTCAACCGAAAGAGGGAAGACCGTGATCGTTCTCGGGATCATCCTGCTCGTCATCGGCCTCGTCGCGGGGATTTCCATCCTCACGACGATCGGAATCATCCTTCTCGTCATCGGCCTCGTGCTGCTGGTGCTGGGCACGACGGGCCGCGCGGTCGGCGGGCGGAAGTACTGGTATTGACGCCGGCGCCCATCCATCAGACATATCAATCATTGACATTATCAATGATTGATAGATAGGTTCCTTTCGAGTATGCATGCGTGCACCGCACGCATGCCGTCGAAAGGAACCTCGCATGTCTTCGGTTGCACTGGAACGAACAATCTTCGACGCCGATCACGATGCGTTCCGGGAAACGGTGCGCCGGTTCGCCGAACGTGACGTGGCCCCGCATCTTCGTGACTGGGCCGAGGCGGGACAGGTGGACCGGGACCTCTACCGCCAGGCCGGCAAGCTCGGGCTCCTCGGGATCAATGTCGAGGAACGATTCGCCGGCGGCGGAATCGACGACTTCCGTTTCAACGCCATCGTCATCGAGGAGCTCTGCCGTGTCGGGGCCCCCGCCGTGGTGATGGGCCTGGCGGGCATCAACGACCTCGTCACCCCCTACCTCGTCTCGCTGGCGAACGAGGAGCAGAAGCATCGGTTCCTGACCCCCTTGTGCACCGGCGAGAAGATCGGCGCCATCGCCATGACCGAGCCGGGTGCGGGTAGCGACCTGGCCGCGATCTCCACGACCGCCCTCCCCGACGGCGACGATCTGGTCCTCAACGGCACCAAGATCTTCATCAGCAACGGAATGCTCGCCGACTTCGTGATCGTCGTGGCCAAGACGGATCCGGTGGCGGGCAAGAAGGGCGTGAGCCTGCTGGTGGTCGAAGACGGGATGGCCGGCTTCACCCGCAACGGCCCGCTGCACAAGGTCGGCCTGACCGCACAGGACACCGCCGAGCTGGTGTTCGACGACGTCCGCGTCCCCCGCGAGAACGTCCTGGGCGAGCTGAACGTCGGCTTCGGCTACTTGCGCCACAACCTGCCCCAGGAACGCCTCAGCGTGGCCGTCACGTCCATGGCGTCGATGCGACGCACATTCGACCAGGCCCTGACGTACAGCCGCGACCGCACGGCGTTCGGCCGGCGGGTGGCCGACTTCCAGGCCAACCGCTTCTACCTCGCGGAACTCGCCACCGAGATCGAAATCGCGCAGTGCTTCACCGACCGCTGCATCCTCGACGCCGCCAACGGCACGCTCGACGAGGTGACCGCGGCGATGGCCAAATGGTGGATCACCGAGCTGCAGCAACGGGTCGTCCAGCGCGCGGTCCAACTCCACGGCGGCTACGGATACATGCGCGAGTACGACGTCGCCCAGGACTACCTCGACTGCCGCGGCGGGCCGATCTACGCCGGGACCACCGAGATCATGAAGGAAATCATCGGGCGCAAGCTCACGCGTGCCTGACGGGTGCGGTTACCACAGAAGCGTTGGCGATCTCTTCCATTGACAAGTTCAATGATTAATGTTTAATTGTGATCCGCGCTACACGCGCGATCCGCTCTGTTGTCCCACGCTCGGCCAAGGAGTATCGATGACGGTCACCGCCACCGCCGGCACCATGTCGGCCACCCAACGCAAGAAGGAAGTTCGCAGGGTGATCCTGTCGAGCTACCTGGGCAGCACCATCGAGTTCTACGACTTCCTGCTCTACGCCACCGCAGCGTCCCTCGTCTTCGGTCCGGTGTTCTTCGCCGATCTGGATCCTCTGGCCGCGAGCATCGCATCGATGGGAACGTTCGCCGCCGGCTACGTCGCGCGCCCCCTGGGCGGAATCGTCTTCGGTCACTTCGGGGACACCGTCGGCCGCAAGGCCATGCTGCTGATCTCGATGACCGTCATGGGCATCGCGTCGTTCGCGATCGGGCTCATTCCGCCGCCGGAGATGATCGGGTCCTGGGCCGCGGTGATCCTCGTACTGCTCCGCGTCTGCCAGGGACTCGCCGTCGGCGGCGAATGGGGTGGCGCAGCGCTGATGTCGCTCGAGCACGCCGAATCCGGCAAGCGCGGATTCGCAGCGGCGTTCACCAACGCGGGCGCCCCCACCGGCGCGCTCCTCGGCACGCTCGCGCTGGCGGCCGTGTCGCTACTCCCCGACGAGCAGTTCCTGACGTGGGGCTGGCGCATCCCGTTCCTGATCTCGGCATTCATGCTGGCCCTCGGCCTGTTCATCCGGTCCAAGGTGTCGGAGAGCCCGCTGTTCACGGCGGCGCTGAAGGAATCCGCGAAGAAGGAGACCACCCCGCCCATCGTCACCATCCTGAAGCGGCCCCGCGCGGTCGTCGTGGCGTCGATGAGCTGCATCGCGAGCTTCGGAATGCAGACCGCATTCACCACGTTCGCCATCACCTACGCCGTGTCGAGCGGCGCCCCGCGGTCCGACGCGCTGCTGGCGTTCTCCTTCTGCCAGTTCTGTGCGATCTTCCTGGTCCTCGGATCTGCGCGACTGTCCGACCGGATCGGCCGCCGCCCAGTCATGCTCGCGGGACTCGGCGCGATGATCCTCAGCGTCTACCCACTGTTCCTGCTGCTCAGCACGGGACAGTTCCCGTTCGTCGCGCTCGCCTTCGTCGGCTACACCCTCTGCCACTCGGCCACCTACGGTCCGATGGCCGCGTTCATCTCCGAGCAGTTCGGCACCCGGGCGCGCTACACCGGAGCGTCGCTCGGATACCAGCTCGCCACCCTCATCGGCGCGGGATTCACCCCCGTCATCCTGGCGTCGCTGTTCGCCTCGTCCGGCAAGTCGATCCTCCCGGTCGGGTTGTTCATCATCGCACTGTGCGTGGTCAGCGCCGTCTTCCTCGTCGCGACGAAGGAGAGCAAGGACAACGACCTGAGCGCCGAGACTCCGTCGGCCTGACACCCCCATCCCGCCACAAGCTCGAGAGTAGCTTCGAAGAGAACGAGGAGTCACCATGGACAACGAAGGCATCGGCTCGTGGCTCGAGCGCCGCATCAAAATGACGCCGAAGAACGAGGCGCTCGTCTTCGACGGACGGGCCGTCACGTACGAAGAGATGGCCCTGCGGACCCGCCGACTCGCCCACGGCCTACGCGCCCTCGGCGTCGAGAAGGGTGACTGCGTCGGCTTCTTCGGTTTCAACGACCCCGCGGCGCTCGAGGTGATGTTCGCGGCCGGGCTGCTCGGTGCCACGTATCTCCCGCTCAACGCACGCCTCACCGCCGAGGAAGCGCGTTACGTGCTCGGCGATTCACGCTGCACCACAGTGGTCTTCGGTGATCAGCAGGCCGACGTCGCGCAGGAGCTGGCTCAGTCGGACACCCCGGTCACCACCTGGATCGGCCTATCCGACTCGTGGTCCACCCACACGTACGAGGGCGTGCGCGCCGGGCAGCCGGACACCCGCATCGACGAGCAGGTGGGCCTCGACGACCTGTCCGTGCTGATGTACTCGTCGGGCACCACCGGAGCACCGAAGGGTGTGATGCTCAGCCACGGCAACATGCTGTGGAACGCGCTGAATCAGCTCCTCGCCCAGGACATGACGTCGAAGGAACGCACACTGTCGGTGGCGCCGCTGTTCCACATCGGCGGGATCGGCGGCGCCGTCACACCGGCGCTGCTCAACGGCGGCACCGTGGTGCTGCTGCGCAAGTTCGATGCCGGCGTCGTGCTCGACACGATCGAGAAGGAACGCATCACCACGTTCTTCGCGGTCCCCACGATGATCCAGGAACTGTGGCACCATCCCCGGTTCGCGGACGCCGACCTGTCCAGTCTGCGGGCCATCTGCGTTGCGGGGGCTCCCCTGCCCGAAGCGTTGATCTCCCCGTGGCAGGACCGTGACGTCGCGATCACGCAGGCGTACGGCCTGACGGAAACCGCGCCCTCGGTGACCATGCTGTCGAGCGCGGACGTACGCACCAAGATCGGGTCCGCCGGCAAACGGACGTTCTTCACCGACGTCGACGTCGTGCGTCCGGACGGGTCGAGCGCCGAACCGCACGAGATCGGCGAGATCGTCGCCAAGGGCCCGAACGTGATGCTCGGCTACCTGAATCAGCCCGAGGCCACCGCCCGCACGATCGTCGACGGCTGGCTGCACACCGGCGACGCCGGCTACTTCGACGACGAAGGTTTCCTCTTCATCTGCGACCGCTACAAGGACATGTACATCTCGGGCGGCGAGAACGTCTACCCCGCCGAGGTCGAGGCGGCACTGCTGAGACTGGAGGGCATCCGGGAGGCGGCGGTGATCGGCGTCCCCCACGAGAAGTGGGGTGAGACCGGTATGGCCTTCGTCGTCGCCGCCGACGGCACGACACTCGACGAGGAGACGGTGCGCGTCCGGCTGCGAGAAAAGCTCGCGGGCTTCAAGATTCCCACGTTCATCCAGATCGCGGAGGCACTCCCCCGCACCGCCACCGGCAAGATCCGCAAACCTGACCTGCGCAAGCTTGCCGCTTCGCAGCCTGTGAGTACTTCTTAACCGCGGGCGGTTAACAAGTACTCACCAGCGTGCTTGCATTATGGAATGAAGCACATCGGGATCGTGTTGTTTGACGGCGTCGAGGAGTTGGACGCCGTCGGGCCGTGGGAGGTGCTGTCCGCGTGGACGCGCATGTACCCGGACGACGGATACACCGTGTCCTGCCTCTCCGCGTCGGGCGGGAGTGTGCAGTGCGCCAAGGGCCTCGTCCTGGGCGCTCATCATTCCCACGCCGACGCGCCGCCCCTCGACGTGCTGCTCCATCCCGGCGGTCAGGGCACGCGGCCACAACTGCTCGACGACGCCCATCTCGACTGGGTGCGCCGCCAGCGCGCCGTCGTTCCGTTGATGACCAGCGTGTGCACGGGTTCCCTGGTCTACGCGAAAGCCGGCCTGCTGAAAGACAGGCCGGCTACGACGCATTGGGCGTCGTTGGCGTTGCTGGCGGAGATCGATCCGACCATCGACGTGCGCCCGGACGATCGATTCGTCGACGACGGCGACGTGATCACGTCGGCCGGTGTCTCCGCGGGTATCGACATGGCACTGCACCTCGTCGCCCGCTTCGCCGGAGCGGAGCGGGCGCGCGAGGTGCGCCGCTATATCCAGTACGACCCTCGCCCCCTGTGAGTACTTGTTAACCTCCGGCGGTTAATAAGTACTCACGGGCGCGTCAGCGCACAACGGAGAGCGACACGCGGCTGGGGTAACGCTCCCCCGTGTGCACGGACTGGTGGGCGACCACGAATTCCGAGGATTCGTAGGCAGATTCGCCGGTGTTCAGGTTGCGGTCCCAGCGGGGATGGTTGCTGGACGTCACGTGGACCCGGATCCGCTCGCCGGGCTGGAAGGTGACGGCCGTGGACCACAGGTCGATCGCGTACTCGTACACCTCCCCGGGCACGAGCGGGCTCGGTTCGGCGGACGTGTACGTCCCGGGCGTCCGGTAGGAGTCACGGTAGCGGGCCCGCACCATGCCGTCGGTGAGCGTGATCGACGTGCCGTCCGCGGTCACCCGGCACAGTCGCACGACGAAATCGGTGTCGACCGCACTGGACGACGCGAACAGTGTCGCGGACACCCGGCCGACCACCGTCAACGGCTCGGTGAGTGCCTCACCGGTGAACACGAGGACGTCGTCGCGGGATTCGACGCGGCTCTGTTCCAGTGCGCCGGGCGCGAACGTTCCCGGCATCATCGTCGCCCCACCGACCGTCGGCACCGGATCCGCCGGGTCGTAGTCGTAGTCGACGCACCCGTCGGTACGCTCCGCTTCCGCGACGAGGGTTCCGCCGGGAGCCAGGAAGAATTCGGCGGTGCGCGCGGGTTCCGGGAAGCGGTCGTACGTCCGCCACCGGTTCTCGCCCATCACGAAGATCCGGACCCGGGGCATGGCGGGTTCCTCGTCGCCGAGCACCGACGCGTACCACTGCGCGTGAACCGACGACAGGTCCTGCCCCGAGTCGAGCACCGCCTGGTTCGCGGGACTGCCGAACACCACCGAGCCACCGAGCCCGGAGAAGTTGGTGTGACTCCACGGGCCCACGATCAGGTACGGCGCGGGGGCCGCACCGGAATCACTGTGCGCCAGTTGGCCGAAGTACTGGTCGAGGGTACTGTTCACGAAGATGTCGTACCACCCTCCGATGTGCAGCGAGGGGAGGTCGACCGCCCGGTCGCTCGCGCTGTCCCACAGGTCGCGGGTGGGGTGATCGATCGGGAATCCCAGCGATTCGACGATCGGCGACGCGAAGAACGCCGGGGCGTCCACGGCCATGTCGCGGACGGGCAGGATGTCCAAGAACGTGTCGCCGGACATCGCCCGGTCGATCCGCGCCCACGACGCCCACTCACGTTCCGCGCGGACGGGATCGGTCCGGGACAGTTTCGCGATCTCGGCCGGTCCGGCCGAGTAATGCCCCCACCCGAGCCGGGCACCGAATTCCACCGCGCCGCCGCGCACGAGTCCACCGGACCGCGCGTTGCCGCCTGCGGAGATGCCCGGGGCGATGCCGCGCAGGGCCGGCGGCTTCTCCTGGGCTGCACGCCACTGGGTTTCGGCGAAGTACGACCGCCCCCACATGCCCACGGCGCCGGTCGAATACGGCAGTTCGGCGGCCCACTGCACCGTGTCGTAACCGTCCGGACCTTCGTTCTCGGACGGCACGAACTCGCCGTCCGAGCCGAATCTGCCGCGGACGTCCTGCATGATGACGACGAATCCGGTGGCCGCGACGGTAACGGGGTTGAGGTAGCCCGAGTTCACGGACAGGTCGCGGCCGTACGGGGTGCGGGTGAGCAGAACCGGGAAGCGTCCGGATCCGTTCGGGCGGTACACGGTCGAGCGCAGAACCACCCCGTCCCGCATCGTCGCCTCGACGTCGTTCTCGATCAGTACATCGTGTTTCACAGGTTCGGTCACTTTCGACGGGAGTGCGGTCATTTGCCGAGGTCGGTGGTGCTGGTCCGGTAGGTTTCCCGGACCGTGAGCGTGGTGAGCGCGCTGACCAGGCAGCAGCACGCGGTGAACACGGCCACCGGAATCCAGCCGCTCGGTCCGGGCCGGACGAGCGCCGCGGCGATGGTGGGGGCGAATCCGGTGGCCACCAACGCCAGCTGCCCGGAGATCGCCATGCCCGAATACCGTATGCGCGTCTCGAACATCTCGGCGTACAGGGCGGGACCGACGGCGTTGACGAGCGAGTAGCCGGCCACCATCACGACGCATGCGGTGATCAGGATCAGGGCCGTCGAACGCTGGCTGACCGCCCAGAAGAATCCGGAGATGGCGACGGCGCAGACGAGATTGCCGGTGATGAAAATCGGCTTGCGTCCGATCCGGTCGGCGAGGATCCCCGCGGCGGGCTGGGCCACGAGCGCGAGTGCGGCGGTGAGCACGGTCGCGCCGACCATGACGGTCCGGGACACACCGGCCTCGTGGGTGCCCCACGACAGGGCGAAGGCGCTGAAGATGGTGGAGACCACCGCGAACAGGCCGCAACCCACGACCCGCAGCACGCTCGGCCAGTGGTCGCGGAAGATCACCTTCGCCGGCATTTCCTTGGGTTCGTCGGTCGACACGGCCTCCTCGAACACCTCGCTCTCCGGCAGCATCCGGCGGATGACGAGCCCGGCGAGTGCGACGAAGATGCTGAGCAGGAACGGGATACGCCATCCCCAGCTGAGGAAGGCGTCCTCGGGCAGTCCGGAGAACACGAGGACGACCAGCGATGCCAGCAGCATTCCCGCGGCGGCACCGGTGTTCACCCAGCTCGCCGCAAGCGCCCGGCGATCTGCGGGTGCGTGTTCGAGCGCCAGGGACGCGGCTCCCGCCGACTCGCCCGCCGCCGACGCACCCTGGACGGCCCGGAGCAGCACCAGCAGGATCGGCGCCGCGACGCCGATCGCTCCGTACGTCGGCAGGCAGCCGATGAGCGACGTGGCCACGCCCATCATCACGAGCGTCACCACCAGCATCCGCTTACGGCCGAGGGTGTCCCCGAAGTGGCCGAAGACGAGGGCTGCGAGAGGCCGGACGACGTACCCGATCCCGATGGTCGCCATCGACACGATGGTCCCCCAGAATGAACCGAGATCCGGGAAGAACAGGGAGTTGAACGCCAGCGCGGAGAAGGAGGCGTAGATGAAGAAGTCGTAGTACTCGAGTGTGCTGCCCACGAAGGAGGCCAGGGCTGCCCGGCGCGCGTGGGGCGACCGGACGCTCGTGTCGGCGCGTACGTCGCGGCCGTCGAATGTGGAAGTCATGTGGTTCCTACCTGAATGTGAAGGGCATCCGGGAGTTCGGAGAGGCCTCGAGGCGGGTGCGGCGCCGGGGATCGGAGTTGTCCAGGTCACATCCGATGCCGCCGAGGGAGACTCTGCCAAAGAAACCGATCACCGTCCAAGAGCAGTATCGGCACCGATTGATAAGCGATCGTTATTGCTCGTCGGGGGCGGCGTCCGACGACGGCAGCACGTCGGCGGCGAGGTCGAGAACCGTCTGCACGACGGGCGATACGGGACGGTCCGACCAGGCCAGCGCGGCCCGGACTTCGTATCGGCCGGCGTCGAGGGGAACGAGCACCACCCGATTGGGATACGTCTGAACGTCACCCGGCACGAGCGCCACACCGACCCCGGCCGCGACGAGGGCGGTCAGCACGATGCCGTCGGTGGTCTCCTGCACGATGTTCGGCGTGAACCCGACATCCCGGCACGCGGCGAGCAGATCGCGGCGGAGCGTGGATCCGGTGGCGGCGGGATTTGCGACGAACGTTTCGTCGCGCAGTTCGGCGAGGTCGATCGACTCCCGTGCGGCGAGTGGGTGATCGCTCGGGAGCAGCGCACTGAGGTACTCCACCGAGATCCGCCGCGTGAGCACATGGGGGTGGGACACCGCGTCCGAGACGATCCCGAGGTCGAGTTGCCCCTCCCAGATTTCGTCGAGGATCTGCCCACTGACCGTCGCCCCCTCGAGGACGAGATCGATCAGCGGGTACCGACGGCGCACCGACCGTGCCAGAGAAGACAATTCGGTCTGCCCGTAGGCGCCGCTGAACCCGACCCGGACGCGACCCTCGACCGCCGGATCCGCGATCACCGCGGCATCGACGGCGCGGTCGATTCCGGCGAGCGCGTCCTTGCACGGCTGCAGGAAGCGCTCCCCCGCCGCGGTGAGCCGGACCGATCGCGTGGTGCGGTCGAACAGTTTCACGCCGAGGCGCTTCTCGAGTTGCTGCACTTGCTGACTCACGGCCGGTTGCGCGATGTGCAGCACCTCGGCCGCCCGGCCGTAGTTGAGTTCCTCGGCGACCGCGACGAACGACTTCATCCAGCGGATCTCCACGACCGGTCAGTCCACCACGAACACCGTGAGACGCACCTCGCCGGGAAGGCGCTCGCCGGTGCCGACGAGGATCCGCGAGCGCAGCCACGACCACCGGCCCTCGGCGGCGGTGAGCCGCGGCGTGCAGCGGAAGTAGATGCGCTCGGGCGGCACGGCATCGCCGTCGACCAGTCGGGCAATGTCTTCGGCGGTACCCGAGCGCAGCCCGAAGTTGGTGACGTAGATACGGTCGCCGTCGTCGGTCTCGATGGCGTACTTGGCCTCGAGTTCGGTGAGCGTGGACGAGCTGAGCAGCTGGAAGTCCGCCCCGACCGGCAGCACGGTGCCCCGCAGCTCGGGGCCCTCGACCCGGCCACCGAGGATGGGGATGATGCGACGTGTTCCCTCGGGCGTGGATCCGATCTCCACCGGCTCGGCAACCTCCACGACGAACGTGGCGAGGAACGACATCCCGGGCGGGGCCGGGGCGAGGAGCTCGGTCATCGCGCCCTACTCGACGAAGGCGGGAAAGGCGATGCTCTGCAACGTGTCCCGCATCTGGTTCACCACCGTCTCGGGGATGCCCTCGAAGTAGCGTCCGTGGGCCGCGTCGACACGTGCCTTGGCGTCGTCGCGGAGCCGGCGTCCCTCGTCGGTGGCCGCGATCAGTTTGTTGCGGCGATCCGAGGGGTCGAGGGTGCGCACGACGAGTCCGCGTTCCTCGAGTTCGTCGACCAGGCCCACGATCTGACTGGGGTCGAGACCCATGGTGGCGGCCACCCCGCGCTGGTTGACGCCCTCGGCCTGCTCACACGCGAGGACCAGGACCGAGTAGGAACGCACCCGCAGCCCGGTGGGAACGAGGGCCTTGTTGACCGCGCCCAGCACCATTCCGCCGACGCGCGAGAGCAGGAACCCGATGTCATCCGATAACGCCTGCGACTCTGCCATGCGACGACCCCCTTCTGATGATTGTCGGTAGAGTAGCAGATCTTAATCATTGACATTCTCAATCATCAATGATTACGTGTGATCCAGCGAACACGACCTTAGGAGAATCACGACATGGACCTCAGCAACAAAGTCGCCGTAGTCACCGGCAGCGGACAGGGCCTCGGACTGGCCTACGCCAAGGACCTGGTGCGGCACGGCGCCGCGGTCGTGATCAACGACGTCAACCAGGCCACCGCCGACGCCGCCGTCGCCGAGATCACCGCCGCGGGCGGCCGGGCCGTCGCCGTCGTCGCCCCGGTCGGCAGCACCGAAACCGCCCAGAAGCTGGTCGCCGGCGCGGTCGACGCATTCGGACGCCTCGACGTCATGGTCACCAACGCGGGCATCCTCCGCGACAAGGTGCTGTGGAAGATGACCGACGACGACTTCGACGCCGTCATCAATGTGCACCTGCGCGGCACGTTCACCTGCGTCCGCGAAGCCGTCCTGAAGTTCCGCGAGCAGGGCGACGGTGGTCGCATCATCTGCATCGGCTCCCCCGCCGGCCAGCGCGGCAACTTCGGGCAGACCAACTACTCCGGCGCCAAGTCCGGCATCGTCGGCATGGTCCGCACCTGGGCGATGGAACTACAGCGCGCGGGCATCACCGCCAACGCCGTCTGCCCCGTCGCCGCGACCGCGATGACCGAGACCATCCCGTTCCTCGCCCCCTACATCGAAGGCATGAAGAACGGCGAGCCGCTCCCCGACATCATCCGCCGCGAGGTCGGGATGGGCACCCCCGAAGACGCCGCAGGCATCATCTCGTTCCTCGCGTCCGACGCGGCAGCCGAGATCACCGGCCAGGCCTTCGCCGTCGGCGGCGACCGCCTCGCACTGTGGTCGCACCCCGACCTGACCGCGGTCGAGTACCACGACGGTGGCTGGTCGGCCGACGACCTCGCTGCCCAGTGGGCCGGCACGTTCGGTGACGCGGTCCAGTCCGTCGGCGAGGAGTTCCCCGAGGAGCTGATGGCGAAATGAGCCGCTACGAGTACGGCATCGACTTCGACAAGATCGACGCCATCGACATCCACACCCACGTCGAGATCGACGGCTGCGGGCACCGGTCCCTCGACGACGAACTGATGGCCGCCTCGGAGAAGTACTTCAAGTCCGGCGAGGAACGCACCCCGTCCATCGACGCGATCGCCGACCACTACCGCTCCCGCAACATAGCCGCGGTCGTGTTCACCGTCGACGCGGCCTCGGCCAGCGGACACGCCGCCAACTCGGTCGAGGAGATCGCCGAGGGCGCGGCCCGCCACAACGACGTCCTGATCCCGTTCGGATCCGTCGACCCCTGGCAGGGCAAGGCCGCCGTTCGGCGCGTGCACCGGCTCGTCGACGAATACGGTGTGAAGGGGTTCAAGTTCCACCCCAGCATGCAGGGATTCGAACCGAACGACCGGCAGTTCTACCCGCTCTACGAGGCCATCACCGAGGCCGGGGTCCCCGCCCTGTTCCACACCGGTCAGACCGGGATCGGCGCCGGGCTGCCCGGCGGCCACGGCATCAAACTGCGCTACTCCGACCCGATGCTGCTCGACGACGTCGCCGCCGACTTCCCCGACCTCACCGTGATCATGGCCCACCCGTCGGTGCCGTGGGTCGACTCGCAGATCTCCATCGCCACCCACAAGGCCAACGTCTTCATCGACCTGTCCGGGTGGTCACCGAAGTACTTCCCGCCGCAGCTGGTCAAGGCCGCCAACAGCATGCTTCGCGGCAAGGTGCTGTTCGGCTCCGACTTCCCCGTCATCCAGGTCGACCGCTGGATGAAGGACTTCGAGAACCTCGACATCAAACCCGAGGTCGCGCCGCTGATCTTCAAGCAGAACGCGCTGCGCGTCCTCGGCATCAAACACTGAACCCGGCCTCACCGAACCACCAGGAGACTTATCGTGACCACCGCAACCACCACCCGCGTCGCCACCCTGGCCGACCTCGCCGCACTCGAGGGCCAGCCGCTGGGCACCAGCTCGTGGATCGACATCCCCCAGCAGCGGATCAACACGTTCGCCGACGCCACCGACGATCACCAGTGGATTCACGTCGACCCCGACCGCGCCACGGCGGAGAGCCCGTTCGGCGGGCCCATCGCCCACGGCTACCTCACGTTGTCGCTGATCATCCCCATGTGGGACGAGGTACTGACCGTCGACAGCGTCACCATGGCCGTCAATTACGGTCTCAACAAGGTCCGATTCACCAACCCCGTGCCCGCGGAAGGACGCGTCCGCCTCAACGCGACGCTGCAGTCCGTCGAGGCACTGCCCAAGGGCGGCGTCCAGGTGACCGTCGCCGGGCAGATCGAACTCGAGGGCAGCGAGCGTCCCGCGGTAGTCGTCGAGGCCGTGTACCGCTTCTTCGAGTGACCCACCCGTGAGTACTTGTCAACCGCCCGCGGTTGACAAGTACTCACAGGCGTTACTCGGGAGCCTGATCGTCGGGCTCGAGCTGTTCCGCCTGCTTCCGCTCGGACGCGTTTCCCGCGATTCCCTTCGCCTCACGCTCGGCCACCAGCCGGTCTTCCATGTCGTCGACGAGGTCTGCGATCCGCTGGTGCTCGGGGAGGTGCTGATCGTGTCGATCCGAATTCGCCTTCATCACGCTCCTTCCGCTGTGTGCGAACGTGCCGCAAATCCTGCGACTTCCGGACGCACAATTCGAACTGTACGCCGCGGGCCCGGCCGAAGCGGGCATTCGCGGCGGCACGAACTGGACGCCCGTCTTTCACGCTCTTCTCGCCGTCGGCGAAAGCTGTTGCCGAACACCGCCTTACGAGCGCTCAGTACTCCAATGTCGCACTGCGCAACCTCATTTCGCCTTCGATGCGGGCCCTCCACCGCTGCCGGCAGGCGATGAATTCGATGCACAATCGACACCGTCTTGCGAGTACCTGCAGCCGGCACCTCGTACTCTGGACCGGGTACCACCCGAAGGAGGACCGATATGCCAGCAGTCACCACACCTCACGTCTATGTTCATCGTGCCGGCGATCGGCTGAAAACCAAGATTTCCTGGTTGGATTCGAAACATTCGTTCTCCTTCGGCCAGCACTACGACCCCGACAACACGCACCACGGGCTGCTCCTCGTGAACAACGACGACACCGTGCTCCCCGGTCAGGGATTCGACACGCATCCGCACAAGGACATGGAGATCGTCACGTGGGTGCTGCGCGGCTCGCTCGTGCATCAGGATTCGATCGGCCACTCCGGCATCATCTATCCCGGCCTTGCGCAACGCATGAGCGCAGGCAAGGGCATCATGCATTCAGAAAAGAACGACAGCTGGCGCCTCGAGGGTGAGCAGCACCACGAGCCGGTGCACTTCGTCCAGATGTGGGTGGTACCCGACGAAGCCGGCCTCACTCCGAGTTACGAACAACTCGAGATCGAGGACGAGATCCTCGAGGGCGGGCTGGTGCCTGTTGCGTCCGGAATGCCGGAATACAGGGACAATTCGGCGATCCGGATCAACAACAAGCACGCGGCCCTGCATGTCGCGCGACTCTTCCCCGGCGCACCGGTGACACTTCCCGAAGCGCCGTTCCTCCACGTCTTCGTCGCCCGGGGCACCGCCGAGATGGAGGGCGTCGGCACCCTGTACGAGGGCGACGCCGTCCGGCTGAGCGCCTCCGGTGGCCAGCAGGTCTCCTCGCACTCCGGCGCCGAGGTCCTCGTCTGGGAGATGCACGCCCGCCTCGGCGGCTGAGTTCCCGGCAAGTTCACAGTCCTACAGCGTCGGCGCCAGCGAGGCCACCACCACGGACGACGGCACCTACCTGCGCGGCGCCCAGACCACGGACGCGAACGGCATCGCCCAGTTCACCACGGTCTTCCCCGGCTGGTACATCAGCCGGACCACCCACATCCACCTCGAGGTGCACATCGACAAGAAGACGGTGCTCACCACCCAGCTGTTCTTCGACGAGTCCCTACTCGACGACGTGTACGCGACCGCGCCGTACTCCGATCACACCGGACGCGAGAACAACGTGAACAACTCCACCGACAGCATCTACGACGACGGCCTGCTGACCGTCGCCGAGCAGTTTGTTTCGCCCTGAGCGCAGTGGTGGACCTCCCGGCGCGGAACGGTGTAAGGATGGAACGCATGACCACGGCTCAGCGCTCCGGCATCGACCTCACTCACCTCGACAACGACACCCGCGCCCAGGACGACCTGTTCGTCCACGTGAACGGCAAGTGGATCGACGACTACGAGATTCCCGCGGACCGGGCGATCGACGGCGCGTTCCGCACGCTGTACGACAAGGCCGAGGTCGACGTCCAGACCATCATCGAGGAGGCGGCGGACTCCGGCGCGGCGCCGGGGACCGACGCGCAGCGCATCGGCGACCTGTACGGCAGCTTCATGGACGCGGACGTCGTCGAGGCCGCGGGGCTCGCACCGATCGCCGGTGAGCTCGCCGACGTGGCCTCGGCCGCCGACCTCTCCGCGCTCGCCGCCGTCATCGGCCGCCAGCAGCGCACCGGGGTCGGCGGAGCCGTCGGCCACTATGTCGACACGGACGCCAAGAATTCCGAGCGTTACCTCGTCCACTTCAGCCAGTCGGGCATCGGCCTGCCCGACGAGTCGTACTACCGCCAGGACGACCACGCGGAGATCCGCGCGGCGTATGTGAAGCACATCGCCAAGATGTTCGTCCTCGCCGGCGTCGACTACGACGCGCAGCGCGTGTTCGACCTGGAAACCAAGATCGCGGCCGGTCATTGGGACGTCGTGAAGCGTCGCGACGCCGAGCTGAGCTACAACCTGCTCACCCTCGACCAGCTCCCCGCCGGATTGGACTGGTCGGCGTGGATCGGCGCACTCGGCGGCACGTCCGAGCAGTTCGCCGAGATCGTGGTCCGCCAGCCCGACTTCCTCACCACCCTGACCGAGCTGTGGACGTCCGAGGACCTCGACGACTGGAAGGCGTGGGCGACGTGGAACGTCATCCGCTCCCGCGCCCCGTACCTCACGCAGGCCCTGGTCGACGAGAACTTCGCGTTCTACGGAAAGACGCTGACCGGCGCCGAGGAGATCCGTGAGCGCTGGAAGCGCGGCGTGTCCCTGGTGCAGGATCTGCTGGGCGAGGCCGTCGGCAAGCTCTACGTCGAACGCCACTTCCCGGCCGACGCGAAGGCCCGCATGCAGGAACTGGTCGCCAACCTGCAGGAGGCGTACCGGCGCAACATCTCCGACCTGGACTGGATGAGCCCCGAAACGCGGCAGGCGGCTCTGCGCAAGCTGGAGAAGTTCACGCCCAAGATCGGCTACCCCGACAAGTGGCGGGACTACTCGGCCGTCACCATCTCCCGCGACGACCTGGTCGGCAACTACCGCAGCGGCTACGCGGCGGAGTACGACCGCGACCTCGCGAAGCTCGGTGGCCCCGTCGACCGCGACGAGTGGTTCATGACACCGCAGACGGTCAACGCCTACTACAACCCGGGCATGAACGAAATCGTCTTTCCCGCAGCCATTCTGCAGCCGCCGTTCTTCGACGCCGCAGCCGACGACGCCGCCAACTACGGCGGAATCGGTGCCGTCATCGGTCACGAGATCGGCCACGGCTTCGACGATCAGGGCGCCAAGTACGACGGCGACGGCAACATGGTCGACTGGTGGACCGACGACGACCGGACCGAGTTCGGCAAGCGCACGAAGGCGTTGATCGAGCAGTACAACGAGTTCGAGCCGAAGGCGCTGCCCGGCCACACCGTGAACGGTGAGTTCACCATCGGTGAGAACATCGGCGACCTCGGTGGCCTGTCCATCGCCATCGCGGCGTACCGGATCGCCACGGAAGGGTCCGAGCCCGAGGTTCTCGACGGCCTCACCGGTCTCCAGCGGGTGTTCTTCGGCTGGGCGCAGGTGTGGCGCACCAAGGCCCGGGACGCCGAGGCGCTCCGCCGGCTGGCCGTCGACCCGCACTCGCCGCCGGAGTTCCGCTGCAACGGCGTGGTCCGCAACCTCGACACGTTCCACGACGCGTTCGACGTCCAGCCGGGTGACGCCCTGTATCTGGATCCGGAGGAGCGCGTCAAGATCTGGTAGCGACTACCGCAGACGGTCACCCGTCGCCGCGGAGAAGAAGTACACCTCGCCGGGTTTCGGCTGCAGGTGCACCCTCTCCCCCGCGGCGACGGTGCGCGTGCGGTCCACCCGCACCACCACCTTCCCGGATGTGCCGGACGCGTACACGAAGGACTCCGCCCCGAGTTCCTCGAGCTGGTCGGTTTCGACCGTGTACGAGTCCTTGCGCCACGACCCCACCAGTGTCCACGACTCCGGGCGCACCCCGACGATCACGGAACCGTCCCCGATCGCCGAGCGCGGCACGGGAATACGCAGGTCGCCCAGTTCGGCGACGCCGTCGCGGATCGGGGTGTCCATGAGGTTCATCCCGGGTGAGCCGATGAACCCCGCGACGAACGTGTTGACCGGGTTGTCGTAGAGATCGCGGGGCCGGGCGACCTGCTGGAGGCGCCCGCCCTGCATCACCGCAACCCGGTCGCCCATCGTCATGGCCTCCACCTGGTCGTGGGTGACGTACACGGTGGTCGTACCGAGCCTGCGCTGCAGGCCCGCGATCTGCGAGCGGGTGCTCACCCGCAGCTTGGCGTCGAGGTTGCTCAGCGGTTCGTCCATGCAGAACACCTTCGGGTGCCGCACGATCGCCCGGCCCATCGCGACCCGTTGACGTTGCCCGCCGGACAGTTTCGCCGGTTTGCGATCCAGCAGCGGTTCGAGTTCGAGCATCCGCGCCGCTTCCAGCACCCGGGCGGTGCGTTCCACCTTCCCGACGCCGGCGTTGCGGAGCGCGAAACCCATGTTGTCGGCGACGGTCATGTTCGGGTAGAGCGCGTAACTCTGGAACACCATGGCCACGTCCCGCGCCCGGGGTGGCAGCGCGGTGACGTCGGTGCCACCGATCTCGATGCGGCCCGCCTCGACGGCTTCGAGGCCGGCCAGCATCCGCAGGCTGGTCGACTTACCGCACCCGGACGGACCCACCAGGACGAGGAACTCGCCGTCCGCGATGTCGAGGTCCAGCCGATCGACCGCGGGTCGATCGGCTCCGGAATAGCGGTGGGTGACGCCTGCGAACTGCACGTGGGCCATGGATGTTCCTTCTCCTCCTACTGGGGCAGCTTGGGTGTGATCTGGCGGTCGATGATCTGCTGGAGTTGCGTCCCGACGCCGGCGAACGTCGTCGCCACGTCCGCGTTCTGCAGCGCGATCTGTTCGAGTCCGGTGCCGATGATCTGGTCGCCGCCGGGCACGAACACACGGGCGTAGTCCTGCGACCGGGTCTTCGCGAGCTGGTCGACGGCGGTGCGCGCGTTGGGGTTCGCGTCGAGGTACGCCTTCATGCTCGGGTCCTCGACAGCGGACTTGCGGACGGGCATGTACCCGACGTTCCGGGAGAAGTAGGCGGTGTTCTCACCGTTCGTCACGAAGTCGATGAACGTCAGCGCGTTCTTCTTGCGCTCGTCGGAGATCCGCGCCGGAATCGCGAGGCCCGCGCCGCCGGTCGGGCAGCCCGGGGCGCCCGACGCGGGGAGGAACGCGGTGCCGAAGTCGAACGCGGCCGACTTGGTGATTCCCGACAGGTCACCGGTCGAGGCGATGGTCGACGCGAGTATGCCCGCACCGAACTCGTTGGCGATGTCGCTCGACACCGCCGCGTACTTCTTCGTGTGGATCATGTCCTTCAGGAACGTCCCCGCGGCGAGCGTTGTCTCGTCGCCGAACTTCAGGTCCCACTGGTCCGAGTACGCCCCGCCGAACGTCCAGACCGGTCCCTCGAACGTCCAGCCCAGGTAGTTCTTGGCGTCACCCCAGCCGTGGGCCAGCTTGCCGCCGCCCATCACCCGCTGCAGTTCGGGACCCCACTCGTCGAACTCCTGCCAGGTGGCGGGCCCGCGATCGGGCAGGCCGGCCTGCGCCCACACCTGCTTGTTGTAGTAGAACAGCGGCGTCGACCGCGCATACGGGAGGGCGTAGTGCGTGCCCTCGAACAGGTAGTCGGCGAGCAGCGAGTCGACGTAGTCGGAGGAGTCGACGCCGACCTCGCCGAACAGTCCGTCGAGCGGTTCGATGGCACCGGTCAGCGCGTAGTTGAACCACCAGACGTCCGACAGGACCAGGACGTCGGGCAGTTCGCCGCCCGACAGGGCCGCGTTGAACTTCTGCGACACCTCCTCGTAGTTCTTTCCGCCGTCGACGAGGTTCACGGTGAGGTCGGGGTGTTTCGCCTGGAACCGGTTGATCAGTTCACGTTCGACGTCCTGGGATTTGCCGGGGTGGTTGGACCAGAACGTGATGGTGTTCGCGTCGCCCGCCGCACCGGACGTCGCCGACGAGCCCGACCCCGACCCGGCGCACGCCGTCAGCGCGGCACCGGCGGCCACCGTGCCCGCCAGCCCGAGGAATCCTCGACGGTTCATCCGATTCATGTCTCTCCTCGTTCTCCGTTATCCCTTGACCGCACCCGATGTGAGGCCCTTGATCATGTGCCGTTGCAGCACAAGGAAAACCGCGAGAATCGGCAGCATCGTGAGTACCGTTCCCGCCATGACCGGGCCCCAGTTGGTGAGCCCGTCGTTGTTCTGGAGTTGGGTCAGCCCGATCGGCAGCGGCGCGACGGAGGCGTCGTCGGCCATCAGGAACGGCCACAGGTATTCGTTCCACTCGGTGACGACGGTGATGATCGCGAACGCCACCATGGTGGGGCCCGACACCGGCAGGACCACCCGCCACAGCAGCCGGAAGTGGCCTGCGCCGTCCATCCGGGCGGCCTCGATGATCTCGGTGGGTATCGACAGGAAGTGGTTGCGCATGAGGAACGTTCCGAACGCGACTCCGGCGAGCGGAACGATGATGCCGTGAAAGCTGTTCCGCCAGCCCCATTCGGCGACGAGTGCGTAGTTGGAGATGACCGTGATCTGGTTGGGCACCATCAACGCGGCGATGATGCCGAGGAACACGAGGTTCTTGCCCGGGAACCGCAGGAACACCAGCCCGTAGGCGCTGAACACGCCGAGCGCGAACTTCACGACGGCCAGCACCCCGGTGATGATCACCGAGTTCCGCAGGAACGTCCAGAACGGCACCGAGGTGGTGGCCTCGGAGTAGTTCTCGGGATGAAAGGTGCCGGGCCACCAGGTCACCGGCAGGGTGTAAACGTCCGGACGATCCTTGAAGGACGTCATCACGATCCAGTACAGCGGCAGGGCCACCATGACCAGCACCGCCACCATCGCGGCGTACCCCAGGGCCGTCACAAGGGCCTCCCGGCGTCGATGGTCACGGGCCGCGTCTGCCGTCACCGGCACTTCCGTGCTGCGCTGATCGCGCACGGTGTCCGCGGTCACCGGACCTCACCTCGATCCATGATCCGCACCTGGTAGACGGTGATCCCGAGCAGGACCAGGAACATGATCGTGGCCACGGTGGCGCCGTAGCCGGCACGGAAGTTGCGGAACGACTCGTTGTAGACCTGGTAGACCATCGTGGTGGTTCCGGTACCGAGTGGACCGCCCCGGGTCATCACGTTGATGATGTCGAACACCTGAAGGGAGCCCAGCATCACCGTGATCGAGAGGAAGTAGGTGGTTGGACGCAACTGCGGGAGGACGACCCGTCGGAACGTCGTCCACCGGCCCGCCCCGTCGATCTCCGCGGCCTCGGTCAACTCGCGCCGCGTACCCTGCAGTGCCGCAAGGTAGATCACGAACGTGTAGCCGAGGTTCTTCCACATGTAGGTGACCGTCACCATGAACAGCGCCCAGTGCGGATCCTGATAGAAGTCGGGGACGGAGTCGACTCCGGCACGGTGCAGGAGATCCTGGATCAGCCCGAAACGGGGATCGAACACGAACTGGAACGCCACGCCGATCGCGGCACCCGAGATGACGAACGGCGCGAAGATCGCCGAGCGGACGAGGTTGCGGCCGTGCAGGTTACGGTCCAGCAGCACGGCAAGCGCGAGTCCGGCGACCATCGATCCGACCACGGTCGCGACAGTGAACACGACGGTGTTCCCGACGATCTGCCAGGTGTCGGGCCGGCTCCACCATTCGCGGTAGTTGTCCCAGCCGACGAACGTGGCGACGGGGTCGGCGATGTTCCAGTCGAAGAACGACAGCCGGATGTTGTCGACCAGTGGCCGGTAGGTGAACAGAACGAGCAGAACCAGATTGGGACCCACCAGCGCTGCGAACAGCGCGTAGTCCCGCCACGGACGCCCGAGCAATCCCTGCTTTCCCGACGACGGCAGGGCACGTTGCGGACTCGATCTCACTGCGGCAGTCTGACGACCGTGTACGAATAGCCGGTAAATTGCCGTAGCCCGCACATTGAACTGTGCGGGCTACGGGGAGAACTGGTCAGATCAGGGTCAGCGGTTCCAGTCGCCGAGACCGTCGGAGCCGCTCAGCACGCCGCCTGCGGTGTTCTGCACGACCACGGCATCGCCCTTCTTCGAGTTCTCGTAGAACCACTTGGCGTCGTCGGTGCTCACGTTGAGGCAGCCGTGGCTGACGTTGGTGTTGCCCTGGGCGTCCACCGACCACGGTGCGGCGTGGACGAAGATGCCGCTGTACGACATGCGGGTGGCGTACTCGACGTACGTGCGGTACCCCTCGGCCGAGTCGACCGGGACACCGTACGTGGACGAGTCCATGTACATGTCACGGAACTTGTCGCCGATGATGTAGGTGCCGTTCGGCGTCTCGTGATCGGTCTTACCCATCGACGTCGGCATGGTCTTGACCACTTCGCCGTTCCGGGTGACGGTGATCTGCTTGGTGTTGTCGTCCGCGGTCGCCACCAGCGCGTCGCCGATGGTGAACGTGGAGTGCGAATCGCCGGCGTCCACGGTGACCTCGGTGTTCGCGGGCCAGAACTCGGTGGGCTTCCACCGCACCTGGCTGTCGTTGATCCAGTAGAAACCGCCCTCGACCGGCTGGCTGGTGGTGACCTTGATGGCACGCTCGGCGGCGGCGCGGTCGCCGATCGCCTCGTTGAAGCGGATGATCACCGGTTGCGCGACACCCACGACCTCGCCCGCACCCGGGTTGAGGGACGGGGCCGAGAAGTTCGCGGGCGCGGGTGCCGGTTCGGGAAGCGGCAGCTGCGGCGCGCCGGGCAGACCGGGCAGGGTGGGAAGACTCGGAATCTCCGGTCCACCGGGAAAGAGCGGTGCGGCCTGTGCGGCCCCGACCAGCGCAGTTCCGGACACGACGGCCCCGGTCAGTGCGACAGCGACGCGCGCAGACCAGTGCTTGTTCCTGGAAAAACCGATTCCTGACTTGCCCATATGACCACTCTCGTTCGACGACGTGTGCAACGCGCGTCCCCGACGGACCTACCAATCGCGCACTGCCATTAACACACATCATCCGGCCGCGAGCAATTTGCCCGCAATCGTTGCCGCTCCGCGGCCTGCGGGCGGGTGGTGTCACCTAGTGGTCAAGAAGCGCTCACGATCAGGTATCGGCGCGGGCGGCGGCGAGCATGCTCTCGATGGTGATCAGCTTGGTGCGCGTCCGACCGGCAGCCTTGCCCCCGGCACGTTCGGTCTTGTCGATGCGCTGCCAGCCCTGGTAGTCGACGGCGTCGGGCGCACGCTCGGCGATCAGGCGGTCGAGAGCCTCACGTTCGGTGGGCGCGTCGAGGCGACCGGCGGAGAAATCGTCGATCAGCATCTTGACCGTCTCCGCGGAGCAGTACTTGTTGGTGCCGATCACGCCCGTCGGCCCGCGCTTGATCCAGCCCGCCACGTACACGCCGGGCACGGGTGTGCCGGTCTCCGGATCGATCACCCGGCCGTTCTCGTTGGGGATGACACCGCGCCGGTCGTCGAAGGGGATGCCGGCCACGGGTTGACCGCGGTAACCGATCGAGCGCAGCACCAGGCCCGTGTCCAGCGTCGAGGTGACGTCGGACGGTTTGGCGCTGAGCCGTCCGGACGCGTCCGCGACCATCTCGTTCTTCGCGATGCGCACCGATTCGACGGCGTCGGTGCCGAGAATCTCCACGGGCGACGTCAGGAACCGCAATACGATCCGCTTCTTCGCCGGATCGGCGGTGCGCCGGGCGAACTCCTCGACCTGCCGCACCTTGTGGCGCTGCGACGGCTCGGCCTCGTCGCCGTCGACGAACGCGCGGCTTGCCGGGTCGAGCACCGCTTCGTCCGGGTCGACCACGATGTCCACGTCCGGCATCAGCCCGAGCGCGAGGAGCTCGGGGTTGGTGTAGGCGGCCTGAACGGGGCCGCGGCGGCCGAGAATGACGACCTCGCGGATGTTGCTCGCCCGCAGCGCCTCGAGGGCGTGGTCCGCGAGGTCCGTCTTGGCCAGGATCTCCGGATCGGTGACGAGGATGCGGGCCACGTCGAGTGCCACGTTGCCGTTGCCGACGATGACGGCCCGCTCCCCCGACAGGTCGAACGTGTGGTCGGCGTAGTCGGGGTGACCGTTGTACCAGGCCACGAACTCGGTGGCGGCGTGGCTGCCGACGAGATCCTCGCCGGGAATGCCCAGCGTGCGGTCGCCTGCCGCGCCGACCGCGTAGATGACGGCGTGGTGGTGCGCGAGCAGTTCCTCGTGGCTCACGTCCCGGCCCACTTCCACGTTGAAGTGGCAGTGCACCGTGCGCTTGCCGACGACCGAACGGAACTGGTCCGTGACACCCTTGGTGCCCGGATGGTCCGGCGCGACCCCGGCGCGCACCAGCCCGTACGGGGTAGGAAGCCGGTCGAAGATGTCGACCTCGACGCGCGGTTTCGCGGTCAGTTCCATCGCGGCGTAGCAGGCGGCCGGACCCGACCCGACGATCGCGACGTGGAGCGTGCCGAGGGCTGCGTCGATCTGCGGCAGCGCGAGC
The DNA here is from genome assembly GCF_016772255.1 of Rhodococcus sp. 21391. Lineage (NCBI taxonomy): Bacteria > Bacillati > Actinomycetota > Actinomycetes > Mycobacteriales > Nocardiaceae > Rhodococcus > Rhodococcus sp. 21391. Next base: position 5,182,323 of record NZ_CP063781.1, read on the forward strand.
GGCTCGGGCCAGTCGGGGCCGATGGGGTGCTTGGTGTAGTACTGCGCGTTGATGTCGAGGTACGGCTCGTCGACCTCGTCGAGGTCGTTCTCCGCGTAGATGGCCTCCACCGGGCACTCCTCGACGCAGGCCCCGCAGTCGATGCAGGTGTCCGGGTCGATGTACAGCATTTCCGTGGTAGCGAACGGCTTCTCGTCCGGTGTGGGATGGATGCAGTTGACCGGACAGACATCGACGCACGAGGCGTCGTTGCAGCACGGCTGCGTGATCACATAAGTCACGGTTCTCCCCTACCTGAGTACGCGCAGTCCGACGTCGGGACGTGACACCAGACTATAACGTGTTCCAATTTTGCGCGAGAACCGTCCGCTGTGTCAGACCGCGTCGCCCGGCTCCACACGGAATCCGACCTTGACCGTGACCTGGTAGTGCGCGATCGCGCCGTTCTCGACGTGGCCCCGGGTCTCGACGACCTCGAACCACTCGACGTTGCGCACGGTCTCGTTGGTCCGAGCGATGGCGTTCTCGATGGCCGCGTCGGTGCTGTCGCTCGACGAACCGACGACCTCGACAACTCGGTACACGTGATCACTCATCAGGATTCCTTTCGTGGTTACTTGCCGTTCCGGACGATCGCCTGCGCCTCGACACCGAGCCTGGCCAGACGAAGATCACCGAGAGCCGTGAGGGAACTGCCGAGCCGGTTGGTGACGAAGCCGAGGGACAGTCCGCTGTCGAGGTCCGCGTAGGCGCCGGACCCGCCGACGCCGTAGTGCCCGATCGCGTTCCGTGGTTGTTCCCGGGACGCGAGGATCGGCCGGTGGTAGCCGAGGGACCACTGCGGCCGGATACCGAGGACGTAGTCCCGGTCGTGGGTCTGCACCTGTGACATCTGCGCGATGGTGGACTTGCGCAGGAACCGGCGTCCGTCCAGCCTGCCGCCGTTGGCGATGGCGCCGTACATGCGCGCGAGCGCCCGCGCGCTGAACACGCCGTTCCAGCCGGGCATCACCGCGTCGTGCACCGCGGGGTTCCGGACCAGCACGTCGAATCCCCGGGGCATCGCCGCCTCGGCGAGTCCGCGGGTGGGGCCGACGAGCGAGAGCACGTTCGACGTGAGCTCCCAGTTGAGTCCGGCCGGGTTGATGTGCGGAAACAGCTTCGCGATCCGCGGACGGTGCTGTCCGGGAACCTGATACCAGAAGTCGTCGACGCCGAGCGGGCCTGCGATTTCGTCCTGCACGACCTGGACGAACGGCTTTCCTGTGACGCGGGCGATCAGTTCGGCCACCAGCCACCCGTAGGTGACGGCGTGATACCCGGGGCCGCGCAGCCTGCGCGGATCCGCCGGGCCGGCCGCGAGGGCCCCGACGACGGCGTCGTAGTCGAGGAGATCGAGCGGGCTCCGCATCAGACCCCGGACCTTGTGCAGTCCGGCCCGGTGGGTGAGGAGTTCGCGGACCGTGATGTCGCCCTTGCCTGCCGCGCCGAACTCGGGCCAGTAGCGCGCGACGGGCGCGTCGTAGTCGATCAGCCGGCGTTCGGCGAGCCGGTGGACGACCGTGCTGGCCACGCCCTTTCCCGTGGAGAACGACAGGGCGACGGTGTCGCGGTCCCAGCGGCGATCGCGGTCGGCCCAGCCCGCCCAGATGTCGAGGACTTTCTCACCCCGGAAGTACGCGGTGAGCGCCCCGCCGCCGTGCTGAGGTTGCCGGTACATCGCGAAGAACCGGTCGGCGAGCGGCAGGAACCGCGGATCGACGTGCAGCTCCGTCCGTGGCACGGACGCGGGCCGGGGAACTCGAACGCTGGTCGTCATCGACCACCTCCGATCTCGCTGCCGTATCTCCTACGGCAGTTGCGTCAGCCCATTGTGACTACCGTCACCATACGACGCGGACCGGGGTGCCGTTCAGGGAAGCCGCCACACTGTTGTGCCGTCACTCAGACACGCTTGACCTGCAAGGAAATTGATCGCGAGCGACGGTCCAGCGGCGCACACCACGCCCTTCGCCGGATCCGCGACCAGCGCCTGCCCGCCCGGACCGCTCAGCACCAGGGCGGGACCGGCACTGTCGACCGTTCCGATGGCGACGCTCGCGGGCCCGACCGCCACGGCGGCGACGGCGCCACGACGTGCCTCGGCCGCACCCACACCACCGCCCAGCCCCGCGCCGAGCGCCGCGCCCGCGTGGGCTGCGTCGGCGAAACCGACACCGTCCGTGCCGAACGCCGCCGAATTGCTGCTCGTATCGGCATTGGCACCGCACGCGGTCCGGTCGACGATCGTGGTGTCACCCCGGCCGGGTGGTGACACACAGGAGAGGGAGACGGCCGACGCGGTGGCCGGCGCGATCATCAGGGCCCCGAGTGCCGTCGCGACGACACCGAGGGCGAGTCCGGCAGTACCGACTGTCGTACGTTCCATGGCGACCTCACATTGTTCCCGACCCGACCGTCCCGAGCCTACGTGAGCGCCGGCTATTTGCGGTCTCGGTCCCGACTCGGTTGTACCCGCTTGGGTTCCCCCGGCATCTTGGGGTAATTGGGTGGGTACGGCAGATCGCCGAGACCGTTCGCTGCGTCCCGTTCGGCCATCTCCAGCAGCACGTCCAGCGATTGCGCCACGTCGCCCATGGTCGCCATGGGATCGCCGCGCTTCTCGAGCAGCGCGGGCACGGTCGCGATGGTGAAGTCGTCGGGGTCGACGTCGACGAGTTCCTCCCAGGTGACCGGCGTCGACACGGTCGCGATCGGCGTCTTGCGGGCCGAGTAGGCGGACGCGATGGTCTTGTCTCTGGCGTTCTGGTTGAAGTCGAGGAAGATGCGTTCGCCGCGTTCCTCCTTCCACCAGGACGTGGTGGCCCGGTCGCCGCTGCGCCGCTCGATCTCCCGTGCGAGGGCGATGCCCGCGCGCCGCACCTCGATGAAATCCCAGCGCGGCTCGATGCGGAGATACACGTGCAGCCCGCGGCCGCCCGACGTCTTGGGGTAGCCGACGAGACCGAGTTCGTCGAGCAGCGGCCGGAGCACGTCCAGCGCGACCGCCCGGGCGTCGTCGAATCCGGTCCCCGGCTGCGGGTCCAGGTCGATGCGCAGTTCGTCGGGGTGATCGACGTCGGGGCACCGGACCGCCCACGGGTGGAACGTGATGTTGCCGAGGTTCGCCGCCCACACGATGTTCGCGGCGCTGCGCACGCAGAGCACGTCGGCCTTGCGGCCGGAGGGGAACGTGACCTCGCACGAGTCGACGTGATCGGGGCGCTTCGCGGGAACCCGCTTCTGGTAGATCTCCTCGCCCTCGATCCCGTCCGGGAACCGTTGCAGATGCGTCGGCCGATCGAACAGGGCGGTCAGCAGCGCACCGTTCAGCGCCACGGTCCGGTAGTACTCCACCAGGTGCCGTTTCGTGCCGCCCTCGGCACCGAGTTTCGGGTAGTAGATCTTGTCGGGATTCGACAGCCGCACGGCGATGCCGTCGACGTCGAGTTCTTCGGCAGGACTCGCCATCTAGGAACCTCCGGCCAGGACGTCGGCAAGGTCGTATCGCACCGGGACCTCCAATTGTTGGAACGTGCACTCGTCGGGCGTCCGGTCCGGGCGCCAGCGCAGGAACCGCGCGGCGTGCCGGAACCGGGCACCCTCCATTTGGTCGTACGCCACCTCGACGACGCGTTCGGGGCGCAGCGGCACCCAGGTTCGGTCGTTACCCGACTGCCACCGCGTCGGCGCCCCGTCCGCGACGACGTCGTCTCCGACGCGCAGCTCGTCGAGTTCGGCGAGCAGTTCGATCCGCCGCGCCGCCGTGAACGCCGACGCGCCGCCGACCATCGCCATCTGGTCGCCGTCGTACAGTCCGAGCAGCATCGACCCGATCCCCGGCTGACTCTTGTGCGGCCGGTAGCCGATGACGACGCAGTCGGCGGTGCGGGCGTGCTTCACCTTCACCATTTCCCGCTTGTTCGGCAGGTACGGGCCCACCAGCTTCTTCGCCACCACCCCGTCGAGGCCGGCCCCCTCGAACGCCTCGAACCACTCGATGGCCGTCGCACTGGATTCGGTGGCCGCGGTGACGTGGCAGCTGGGTCCACCGCCGATGGTGTCGACGAGCTGCGCACGACGTACGGAGAAGTCCTCCCGGCTGAGGTCGCGGTCGCCCAGCGCGAGCAGATCGAACGCGACGAACTGGGCCGGCGTCTTCTCCGACAGCATCGTGACCCGGCTCTCGGCCGGATGAATGCGCTCCGACAACGACTCCCAGTCGAGCCGGGTGCGGCCGTCGATGCTGCGCGGGACGACGAGTTCGCCATCCACCACGCACCGCTCGGGCAGTTCGTCCTTCACCGCCCGGACGAGTTCGGGAAAGTACCTGGCCAGATCCTTTCCGCCGCGGGACCCGAGCACCACCTCGTCGCCGTCGCGGAAGACGAGGGTGCGGAAACCGTCCCATTTCGGTTCGTAGGACCAGGCGAGCCCGGACTCCGGTTGCGCCGGAACGGACGACGCAGCCTTCGCGAGCATCGGCTGTAACGGAGGCATCACGGGGAGATCCACCCGTCCATACTGTCACCACGATTGGCAAATCGGACAGCGATGTAATCAAATAATGCGCGACACGGCAATCGCGGTGGACACGATCGAGGTGGCAACGGTCATCTCGGAGGAACGGGTGGCGGACGGTCACCTGACGGAGGGGTCAGACATGACAGGGTTAGTTCGGCGGGTGTGTACCGCAGTCGTCGCATTGTCGGCGACGGCAGTTCTGGTGGCCGGGTGCGGTTCGGACACGACGCCCACCGCGGTGCCGGAGTCGGGTGCCTCCGCGGCCACCTCGTCCAGCGAATCGACCACCGTGATCGACGGGCAGGAACGCGAGGACGCCGGCGGCGACGTCGACTTCGAGGTCGCGATCGGTGAGTGCGTGAAGCTCGGCGGCACCGTCTCCGACGCCGAGATCGACAAGGCGGTGTGCGGCAGCGCCGATTCGAACTACAAGGTGATCGCCAAGGCCGCGAAGAACAGCCAGTGCATCAGCGACGCCGACTCGTACTACTACGAAACCCTCGGCGGCATCGAGCAGGGCGCGATCTGCCTCGACGTGGACTGGGTCGTCGGCGGTTGCATGGACGTCGGCGGCGAGGATCCCGCGCGCATCGACTGCGGCGACACCGCGGCCGTCGACGGCGTGAAGGTGACGGAGATCGTGCAGGGCGCAACGTCCGTGGACTCGTGCGGCACGTCGTCCAACGGATACGAATACCCCGAGCGCAAGTTCGTCGTCTGCGTCGACGAACTCTGACAGCAGGCGCCGGCCGGCTGCGGGCACTGCCCGCAGCCGGCCTCGCTCACAACCAGCCGCGGCGTTTGAAGATCGTGTACAGCCCGGCGCAGGTGAGCATCATCAGCGACAGGGCGAACGGATACCCACCGACCCAGTGCAGTTCGGGCATGTGGTCAAAGTTCATGCCGTAGACCGTCCCGATCAGGGTGGGCGCGAACAGGATCGCCGCCCACGCCGACACCTTCTTGATCTCCTCGTTCTGTGCATAGCTGGCCTGGGTCAGGTTGCGCATCTCCTCGTTCTGCTCCTGCGACACCAGGGTGGCGTTGACGGTGAGGATGTTCCCGAGCAGCTGACGGAAGCCGTCGGCCCGCTCCACGACGACCGTCGCGTGGTCGGTGACGTCACGCAGATAACGCTGCAGTTCCTCGTCGGTGTTGTACTTCTCGAATCCCGCCGACAACCCGCGCAGCATCCCGAGCAGCGGCCTTGTGGCCCTCTGAAATTCGATGACCTCGCGGGTGAGTTCGTAGATGCGCCGCGACACGCCCGGCGCTCCGCTGAACACCTCGGTCTCGATCTCGTCGATGTCGTTCTGCAGTCCGGCGACCACCGGCGCGTACCCGTCGACCACGGCGTCGAGGATGGCGTAGAGAACCGCCTCGGGTCCGAGCCGGAGCAGGTCCGGGTTGCTTTCCATCCGCCGGCGGACCGCCGACAGGTCGGGGGATTCGCTGTGCCGGACCGTGAGCACGAACGTCGGACCGCAGAAGACGTGCAGCTCACCGAATTCGACGCGCTCGGTTTCGTCGCAGTAGCGCGCGGCGCGCAGGACCACGAACAGCGTCTTGCCGTACCGCTCCAGCTTGGGCCGCTGGTGGGCGACGATCGCGTCTTCGACAGCCAGCTCGTGCAGGTCGAATTGCTTTGCTGCCGCGTACAACTGGGCGTCGTTCGGCCGGTACATCCCGATCCACGCCATCGACGACGCGTCGGGCAGGCTCGCGAGTGCCTCCGACAGCGTGGCCGGGGTGGCCGTCTTCCGGCCGTCGCGGTAGACGGCGCTGTTGACCACCGTTTCCTCCGCAGGCGTCGGTTCGACGGGCCGGCGGGTCACCGCGTGACCGGCGTCGGCGTCGGACAGACCGGCGGAGCGGCTGGGGAGGAGGGAACGGATCGGACGCAGCTGAGGCATGACACGGGGCTTTCGAGGGAAAGTGGGCAGCGCGGAACGGCGCTGAGGAACACGGACCGTGAAACCGCGCACCTACCGGTGGAACGGTTTCAGTTGGTACTCGGAGGTTGGCTTCTCATCGGATGCCACACCTCCTTGCTCTCTCGAAAAGGCAGTTCACGACCTCGGCGAACTGCAGACCGGAGGACACGATACCCCCGCCGACCGGCCACGACAACCTGGGACCCCCGCCGTGTCGGTCCCGGATCCGGCGCCTGCCGCGGCGGATACTGGGCGGGCAACGAATCACCACCGAGAGGCCCTCATGACCAGCTGGTCGGACAGACCGATCTGCGCGTTCGACCTGGAGACGACGGGACCCGACCCCACCGACGCCCGCATCGTCTCCGCGTGCATCGCCGTCGTCGACGCTCACCACTTCGAGTCGCGGACCTGGCTGCTCGACCCGGAGGTTCCCATCCCGCAGGGCGCCTCGGACGTGCACGGAATCTCCACGGAGTACGCCCGGGCTCACGGACAGGACTACGCCACCGGGTACGGCGAGATCCGCGAGGCTCTGCACGACGCGTGGACCCGCGACCATGCCGTCGTCGCGTTCAACGCCTCCTACGACCTGACCGTCATGCACACCGAGGGCCTGCGCCTCGGGCTGACCGAACTCGTCACCGGCATCGTGGTCGACCCCTACGTCATCGACCGCGAAATGGACCGATACCGGAAGGGCAGGCGCACTCTCGGCGCGGTGTGCGAGCACTACGGCATCGCGCTGGAGGACGCCCACGAGGCCGAGGCCGACGCGATCGCCGCCGCGCACCTCGCCCGGACGCTCGCGCAGGAGTATCCGAATCTGCGGGCCCTGGACATCATGAGCCATCAGGCCGGCTGGCACGCGGAACGGCAACGCGACTTCGCCGACTACCTCGCCCGGCAGGGCCGCGACGCATCGGACGTCAACGGCGAGTGGCCGATTCGCGGTCTCGCACAGTTCCGCATCGCCTGATCCGATTCACGGCCGTTCGGCGAGCGCGCGCGAGAGCACGGGCCCGATGACGCCGAGGGACTGCGGCTCGATCATCTCGTTGTGCCCGCAGTCCACGGGCCGCTCGTCGATCCGGCCGGTCACGAGCGGCCGCCACTCGTCCGCCGACCGCGCACGGGTCGCGCCGTCCCCGTCGCGCGTGGCGGGGAAGATGAGCAGGTCCCCGTCGTAGACCCGCGGCACGAAGTGGTGGGCGAGCCACCGCGAATTCTCGTATCCCGCGGTGATCCGTTCGAGGTCGTGCCCGCGCACTCCGGTCTCGGTCCCGAACGACTCGTCGATCAACCGGGCCGCGTGCTCGTAGGTCATCTCACCGTCGCCCTCGGTCTGGAGTCCCAGCCCGCGCAGGAGGTCCCGGATCTCCAGCCTGCCGACCAGCGGGTCCTCGCCGCCCACGGGGTAGCTGTCCATGACGGCGAGTGTCGCGACCTCTTCGCCGGCCCTCTGCAGTTCGACGGCCATGGCGTGCGCGATGACCCCGCCGAGGGACCAGCCGAGCAGGTCGTACGGGCCGGTGGGCTGGATGGCCTGCATCTCCTCGACGTATCGGTGGGCCAGTTGCTCGATCGTCCGGTAGTCGCCGTCACCGCTGATCGTGGGCAGCTGCAGTCCGTATGCCGGCCGGTCGGGAGGGAGATACTGCACCAGACCTGCGTATCCCCAGGACAGGCCGATGCCCGGATGCACGCAGAACAGCGGTCGCCCGCTTCCCTGCGCGCGCAGCGGAATCACCACGGCGAGTGCCTCTTCCATACCGGCGCTCCGGTGTGGAAGGTCGAGGCGGCGGGCGATTCCCGCCGGTGTCGGGTCGAGGAACATCCATTGCAGCGGGACCCTCCGGTCCAACGCTGCCTGCAGGGCGCTGACGATCCTGGTGGCGAGGAGCGAATTTCCACCGAGATCGAAGAAGCTGTCCGCGGTGCCCACCCGGTCCACTCCGAGTACCTCCGCGAAGGCGTCCACGACGATGCGCTCGTTGTCCGTGGCCGGTGCCCGGAATGCCGCACCGGTCGAGCCGAATTCCGGGGCGGGCAACGCCTTCCGGTCGAGCTTGCCCACCGGGGTCATCGGAATCCGATCCAGAACGACCACCGCGGACGGCACCATGTGGGTGGGCAGGCGCTCGGACGCGTAGGTGCGCAGCCCCGCAGACTCCACCTCCTGCCCGTCCTGAACCCGCACGTACGATGCGAGCACGGTGTCACCGGACGGGCCGGTGTGGCCGATGGTGGCGGCGAACGCAACCGCCGGGTGCCGGGCGAGCACGGCGTCGATCTCCCCGAGTTCGATGCGGAAACCACGGACCTTGACCTGGAAGTCGCTGCGGCCGATGTACTCGAGTGCGCTTGCCGTCTTCCGCCAGCGCACCACGTCGCCGGTCCGGTACATCCGGGTGCCCGGTTCCCCGAAATTGCAGGCGACGAATCGTTCCGCGGTGAGCGCCGTCCGGTTGTGGTACCCGCGTGCCAGTCCGGGTCCGGTGATGTACAACTCGCCCGGCACGCCGACCGGGACCGGCTGCAGCCGCTCGTCGAGGACCAGGAACGCGAAACCCCGTGCGGGAGCCCCGATGTTCACGCCCTCACCGGGTCGCATCGCGGCGCTGACGCTCGCCTGAATCGTGGTCTCCGTGGGCCCGTACCCGCTGTGCAGGCTCCGCCCCGGCGCCCACCGCGCCACCACTTCCGGCGGGCACGCCTCGCCCACCAGATCCAGGACCCGGAGCGAATCGAGTCCGTCGTTGTCGAGGGCCGCCAGCGCGGTCGGCGTGATGGTCGCATGGGTCACCTGCTCACGACGGAACAGATCCGCCAGCTCGCTGCCCCCGACGACGGCAGGCGGCACGATCACGACGCGCGCCGACGCACTGAACGCCATCATCAGCTCGAACACCGACGCGTCGAAGCTCGGGGACGCCAACTGCGAGACCCGGGACTCGTGCGTGACCTGGAACCGTTCGTGCGTCTCCGCGGTGAAATCGGCCATGCCCCGGTGGGTGACGGTCACGCCCTTCGGTCTTCCGGTCGACCCCGACGTGTAGATGAGATAGGCCGGGTGGGCGAGGTGCAACGGACTCGTCCGATCCTCGTCGGTGATCGGTGCCGACGACACGTCCGCCACCTGCGCGGCGAAGTCCTCGTCGTCGAGGACCAGCCACGGAACGGTGTCGGGCAGGGCGCTCCGGCGAGTCCTCACGGTGAGGCCGAGCGCAGCCCGGCAATCGGTGAGCATGTACTCGATACGGTCGCGCGGGTAGGTGGGGTCGACGGGCACGAACGCCGCGCCCGCCTTGGTGATCGACCAGATCGAGATCACCGACTCGATCGACCGGGGCATGCCGACAGCCACGAACGTCTCCGGTCCCACCCCGCGGCCGCGCAGAACCCGGGCCACCCGGTTGGACCACTCGTCGAGTTGGCGGTAGGTCACGCGCCGGTCCTCGAGGGACAGGGCCACCGAGTCCGGGTCGAGCGCGGCGGCGGCCGTCAGCAGGTCGGGCCACAGCTCGGGGCGCACCTCCGGCGCGCCGCGGGCAGGGACCATCGCCCGCAACTCCGCCTCGTCGAGGAGGGGAAGGTCGCCGGTCGGCCGGTCGGGGTTCACGGTGACGGCATCGAGGATCCGCACGAAACGGTCGGCGAAGCCACGGACCGTGTCGGGGTCGAAGAGATCGGCGGCGAAGTCGACGGCGCCGTTCATCCCCGCGGGCGCACCGTTCGCGTCGAACTCCTCCGCCAGGAGGAATTCGAGATCCACCTTGACGACGGCGAGCCCGGGATCGATTCCACGGACTTCCATTCCCGGCAGAGTCAGGACCGGCCGCTCGTTGTTCTGGAATTCCAGCGAGACCTGGACGAGCGGCGCATACGCCGTCGATCGGGTCGGCCCGACCGCCTCCACCACCCGCTCGAACGGAACGTCGGCATGCGCGAAGGCGCCGAGGTCGACGTCACGACAGTGCGCGGCCAGGGCGGTGAACGACTCGGCCGCATCCACCTGCGTGCGCAGGGCGAGCGTGCCCACGAACATGCCCACCAGATCGTCGAGTGCGGGCTCTCCCCGGCCGGCGATCGGGGTGCCGACGGCGACGTCCGGGGTTCCACCGAGGCGGCTGAGCAACACCGCCAGGGCGGCGTGCACGGTCATGGATTCGGTGGAGCCGAGACGACGCGACAACTCCCGGATGCGACGGTGAAGGTCGCTGTCGACGGAGAAGTGGATGCGCTCGCCGCGGAAGGACTGCTGGGACGGCCGATCCCGATCGGTGGGGAGTTCCAGGAGATCGGGGGCGCCGGCCAGCGCGGTCGTCCAGTAGTCGAGTTGCCGCGAAATCAGCGACTGGGGGTCGTCGTCCGAACCCAGCGACTCCCGTTGCCACAGGGCGTAATCGGCGTACTGCACCGGCAGGGGCGCCCAGTCGGGCGCGCCGCCCGAGACGCGGGCGCCGTACGCCGTCATCACGTCGCGCACCAGCGGGACCATCGAGAACCCGTCTGCCGAGATGTGATGCACCACCACGGCGAGTACGTGCTCGGTGGCGCTCAGTGAATACAGCCCGACCCGCAGCGGAAGCCCTACGGTGACATCGAAACCTGCCGAGACCAGCCGGGTCACTTCCCCCCGCAGCTGCTCGTCCGAGACGGTGACGGGGATCAGCGCGGGCACCGCACCCGCGGCGGGCAGGATCTGCTGAACCGGCCAGTCGCCGCGGACCGGGAACATCGTGCGCAGCGACTCGTGCCGGGCGACGACATCGGTGAGCGCCGAATTCAGTGCTCCCACATCGAGGTCCCCGCTGAGTGTCACCACGATCGGGATGTTGTAGGCGGCCGAGGTGGTGTCGAGCTGGTTGACGAACCACATCCGCTGCTGCGCGAACGACAGCGGAATGTCCTCGGGCCGGGTGCGGGCCGCGAGCACCGGTCGTCCGGACGGCTCCGCACCGGCGTGCTCGATCCGTGCCGCCAGCGCGGCGACCGTGGGCGCCTCGAACAGATCACGCACCCCGCACTCGGTGCCGAGTAACGCTCGCAGCCGCGCCATCACCCGGGTGGCGCTCAGGGAGTTGCCGCCGATGTCGAAGAAACCGGCGTCGGCGCCGACACGCCCCAGCCCGAGTACGTCCGCGAAGACTCCGGCCACGGTTTCCTCGATCGGACCGATCGGCACCCGGTCGTGCCCCGTCCCGGAGAGCAGGTCGGGCTCGGGCAGTGCCGTGCGGTCCAGCTTGCCGACCGCCGTCAGTGGAATGCGATCCAGAACGGTGATCGAGATGGGCACCATGTGGGACGGCAGGCGGTCCGCCAGGTGCCGGGTGAGTACCCCCGTGTCGAGGGAGCGACCCGACGTCGGAACGACGTACGACACCAGCAGAGTGTCTCCCGCAGGACCGCGATGCGCGAGAGTGGCGGCGAATCCGACGTCCGGTTCCGACATGAGGGTGGAGTCGATCTCGCCGAGTTCGATGCGGAAACCGCGCACCTTCACCTGGAAGTCGGTGCGGCCCACGTACTCGATGCTGTGGTCTGCCGTCCACTGCACGATGTCGCCGGTGCGATACATCCTCTCCCCGGGACGGACGGGGTCGGCAACGAACCGCTCGGCGGTGAGTGCCGGTCGGCGGTGGTAGCCGCGGGCCAGGCCGGCCCCGGCGAGATACAACTCGCCCGGAACCCCCACGGGGACCGGTTGCAGCCGGGAGTCGAGCACCAGTTCCGTCACCCCGCGGATCGGCCCGCCGATGGTGATCGGGTGCCCGGAGACCATCGGCTCGCTGATGTTGGACATGATCGTCGTCTCGGTCGGTCCGTACGCGTTGTACAGCCGGCGGCCCGGCGCCCAGCGGGTGACGAGTTCGGGCGGGCAGGCCTCGCCGCCGAACACCAGGTCCGTGAGCTGCGCCAGCCCGGCCGGATCGAGTGACGCCAACGCAGCGGTGGTGATGAAGGCGTGGGTCACGCTCCGGTCGGCCAGAAGCCGCGCGAGTTCGTCGCCGCCGAACACGGTGGGCGGCGCGATCACCATCGTCGCGCCGGCACCGAAGGCCTGCAGGTACTCGAACACCGACCCGTCGAAACTCGGTGTGGAGAAGTGCAGAGTCCGGGACTGCGGTGCCGCACCGAAACGTTCGAGCTGGTCGAGAGCGAAGTTGTCCAGTCCGCGATGGGTGACCACCACACCCTTGGGCACACCCGTGGACCCCGACGTGTACACGGCGTACACGGCGGTGTCCAGCGTGATCGGACCGCTCCGGTCGACATCGGTCACGGCTGCCGCCGGGCGCTCGGCGCACTCGGTCGCGAAGCCGGGTTCGTCCAGGGCCAGCCAGTGTGCGGTGCCCGGGAGCCGGTCTCGGTGTTCGGTCGTGGTCACGCCGAGAGTGACTCCGGAATCGACGAGCATGTGAGTGATGCGCTCGTCGGGGTAGTTCGGATCGATCGGCACGAACGCCGCACCGGTCTTCGCCACCGCCCACACCGACAGCACCGAATCGAGGGACCGCGGTACCCCGATGGCCACGAACGTCTCCGGGCCCGCCCCCCGCGCGATGAGTGCGCGCGCCAGACGATTCGACCGCTCGTCCAGGTCGCCGTAGCTCACGTCGCCGTCCTCGGAGGACAGTGCGATCGCCCCCGGATCGAGCGCGGCCCCCTCTTCGAGGATTTGCGGCAGCGTGCGGGTCGACCCGCCCGGACCGCCGCGGACCGGCACCAGATCGGCGCGCTCCCGGTCGGTCAGCAGCGACAGCGCGGCCAGCGGCTGGTCCGGACGAGCGCACGCGTCGAGTACACGCAGCACGCGTCCGGCGATGTCGTCGATGGTGTCCGTGTCGAAGACGTCCGGGAGGTACTCGAACTTCAGGCGCAGACGAGCGTCGACGGATGCCACGAGACTCAGCGGATAGTGGGCCGCATCTCGCGCGTCCACTCCGGCGACGCGCATTCCGGCGATGTCGGTCTCGGTGGAGAGCCCGGCGCGGTCGACGGGGTACGACTCGAACACCGTCAACGTGTCGAATCCGACCTCCGGTCCGGCGGCACTCTGGATTTCGGCCAGCCCGAGGTAGTGGTGATCCAGCAACGCCGCCTGCTCGGCCTGCACCCGCTCCAGCAGGGCGCCCACCGTGTCGTCGGGGCGCAGCCTCACCCGGACGGGCAGTGTGTTGATGAACAGTCCGACCATCGTCTCGATGCCGGCCAGTTCGGGGGGCCGCCCCGAGACGGTGGCGCCGAACAGCACGTCGTCACGGGCGGTCAACGTACCCAGCACAATCCCCCACGAGACCTGAACGATCGTGTTGACGGTCAGTCCCCGCGAACGCGCGACGTCGCGCAGGCGGGTGGTGTGGTCTTCGTCCAGGTCGAAGACGAACTCGTCGGACATCGTGGACAGCCGCCGTCCCCGGTCCGAGCGGGCAAGCAACGTCGGTCCGTCCACCCCGGCGAGGGCCCGAGCCCACACCTCACGGGAGGCGCCTTGATCTCGGCGGCTCATCCACCCCAGGTAGTCGCGGTACCCGCGGACGCGGGGCAGCGGCGACGGGTCCGCGTCGGTGGCGTACAGCGTCAGCAACTCCCGGACCAGCAGCGGCATCGACCAGCCGTCGAGGAGGATGTGGTGGTTCGTCGACACCAGTCGGTAGCGGTTCGGCGCGGTCGCGATCAGCAGGAACCGGATCAGCGGGGCACGCGTCAGGTCGAACGGGCGACCCCGATCCTCGGCCAGTAGTCGCGCGACCTCGGACGCCGCAGCGTCCTCGTCGAGAGCCGTGAGATCGACCTCGCGCCAGGGCGCCTCCACCCTTCGACGGATCACCTGAACGGCGTTGCCGTCGGCGTCGTGCCGGAAGCAGGCGCGCAGATTCGCGTGCCGGTCCAGCAGGGCGTCGGCCGCGCGGCGCAGTCGATGCGGATCCACGGCGCCCTCGAGTTCGAGGCTCACCTGCACCAGGTAGGCGTCGAGGGAGTCGTCGGCGAGTTCGGAGTGGAAGAGCATGCCGGACTGCAGGGGCGACAGCGGCCACACGTCCGTCAGGTCCGGACAGATGTGTTCGAGGTCCTCGATCGCATCCTGTCGAAGCTCGACGAGATCGAGATCCGACGGCGTGAACCCGCCGCCACCCGACTCCGCATGCGTGCCGAGAGCAGCGAGCGCCTGCAGCCACAGCTGCGCGAGTTCCTCGACCCCCTCGTGGGTGAGGACGCCCGGAGGGTAGGTCCACGTGGAGTTCAGCTGGGGGCCGTCGCCCGAGTCGACGGTCATCGCGTTGACGTCGACGACGGCCGCGACGGGCACCGCCGACTTCTCGCGCAGTCCGGGTTCCTCGACCGGCACCCACCCCTCGTCGGTCTCCATGGCGGTCCGGCCCATTCTGCCGAGATAGTTGAAGCTGACCTGGGGCATCGCCAGCGGCGAAAGAACCTGCGCCGTCTCGTCGTTCAGGTACCGGAGTAGTCCGAAACCGATGCCGTGGTCGGGAACGGCGAGGAGTTGCTCCTTCACGGTCTTGAGCGCGACCCCCGCGGACGGGCCCGCGGCGAACGCGTCGTCGAGGTCCACCCCGCTCAGATCGAGTCGCACCGGGAAGAGGGTGGTGAACCAGCCGATCGTGCGCGCGAGATCCGCGCCCGGCACCACCTGCTCCTCGCGACCGTGTCCCTCGAGACCCACCAGCGCGCCGGGGAGTTCGATCCCGCGGCGGCGCCGCCAACTCGTCAGCGCCATGGTCAGTGCCGTCAGCAGCGCATCTCCCACGCCGGCGTGGAAGGCCCGCGGCACGGTTGTCAGGAGGGTCTCGGTCAACGGGGCAGGAACGCGTACCGCGAAGTACGCGGCGGTCGCAGCGGTGTCCGACACGGTTACCGGGCGCGACCCCAGCAGCGGGTCGGGCGCGTTCAGCATTCCCCGCCACAGTTCGACCTCGGCGGTGCGCTGGGGTTCACGCGCGGCGTCGGCGAGTGCATGTGCCCACCGGCGCATCGACGTTCCCGGTGGCTCGAGCGCCGGTGCCGCGCCGGACTGCAGTTGCGCGCACACCGCCGCGAGGTCGGGGATCAGGATCCGCCAGGACACACCGTCCATCGCCAGATGATGGACGACGATCAGCACGCGCCCCGGATGGTCGCCGCCGTCCAGCCAGACCGCCTGCATCATCACGCCCGACTCCGGGTCGAGCCGATCGAGGGCACTGTCGAGTTCGGCGCCGACATCGTCCCCCCGGCCCCGGCGGAGAACGCTCGCCGCCCGCACCGATCCTTCGGCCTGCACTTCCATCGACCAGCCCTCTTCGGTGCGGGACGTGCGGTACAGCCGGGCCCGCAACAGGTCGTGCCGATCCAGCACGGCCTGCAGAGCCGCCGTCAGGGTGTCGTCGTCCACCGTGGCGGGCAGCGTGAACAGTGCGGACTGCGAGTAGCGGCGGAAATCCCCGCCCCGGGCGAGCATCCACCGCACGATCGGGGTCAGCGGAATCTCGCCGATCCCGGCCCCGGGCAGCTCGTCGAGAACCACCGTCCCGTCATCCGTTCCGGCCGCCGCGGCCAGCCCGGCAACGGTCTTGCGCTCGAACACCTCGCGCGGCGAGATCAGTATCCCGGCGGCCTTGGCGCGGGTGACCAGCTGGATGGACATGATCGAATCCCCGCCGAGGGTGAAGAACGAGTCGTCCACCCCCACCGAGTCGAGGCCGAGGACCTCCGCGAACAGCTCCACGAGGGTCCGTTCCGTCTCGGTGACCGGACCGCGGCCCACGGTCACTCGCAGTCCGAAGTCCGGTTCGGGCAGAGCTTTCCGATCGAGTTTGCCGTTCACCGTCCGCGGCATCTCGTCGAGAACCACCACGACGGCCGGCACCATATGCGACGCCAATCGCTCGGCGGCCGTATCGATGATCGCCGCCGGGTCGATCGCGACACCGGTCTCCGGCACCACGTACCCCACCAACCGGTCCGCGCGTGCCGTCACCGCAGACTGCGCCACTCCCTCGCACGCGAGCAGCGCCGACTCCACCTCACCGAGTTCGATCCGGTAGCCCTTCACCTGCACCTGGAGGTCGTTGCGGCCGAGGTACTCCAGCTGTCCGTGCCCGTTCCACCTGCCCAGGTCGCCGGACCGGTACATGCGGGCCCCGGGAGTGAAGGGGTCGGCGACGAATCGGCCGGACGTGAGGGCGGCCCGGCCCAGGTAGCCGCGCGAAACCTGCGCACCCGAGACGTACATCTCGCCGACCACGCCCGACGGCACCGGATGGAGTCGTCCGTCGAGCACGTACACGCGCAGTCCGGGCAGTCCCCGGCCGATCACCGATGCGGACTCCTCCTCGACGAGGTCCCGGTGGATCGGCAGGTGGCTGACGTGCACGGTCGTTTCCGTGATGCCGTACATGTTGACCAGGACCGGTGCGGCGTCGCCGCGGCGTGCGTACCAGCGCCGCAACTGGCCGAATTCGAGGGCCTCCCCGCCGAAGATCACGTATCGCAGCGACAGGCCGGGACCACCGGCGAGGCGATCGGCCTCCGCCAATTGGTAGAAGGCGGTGGGGGTTTGATTCACGACCGTGACTGCTTCGTCGCGCAGGAGTTCGAGGAACCTTGCGGGTGAGCGCGCCGTGAAGTAGTCCACCAGCACCAGCCGGCCGCCGTGCGCGAGCGCTCCCCACATTTCCCACACCGAGAAGTCGAACGCGGCGGAATGGAACATGGTCCACACGTCGGCCGGTCCGAATCCGAACAGTGTCTGGGTGTTCGCCAGCAACGTGATCACGTTGCGGTGCGAGACCTGCACGCCCTTCGGCTGCCCGGTGGAACCGGACGTGTAGATCACGTACGCCACCGAGTCCAGGTGGAGCGGAGCACGGCGGTCGGTGTCGGTGACCGGCAGCGACGACAGCTTCTGCAGCGCAGTCACTGTCTCGGGATCGTCCACCACAACCACCGGAACCCCGGCGCCGCGGAAGGTCTCGGCGTCCGCGGTCGTGGTGAGCACACACTTCGGCCGGGCGTCGCCGAGCAGGAAGGCCAACCGCTCGGCAGGAGAAGCGACGTCCACCGGAAGGTACCCGGCTCCCGACTTCACCACCGCCAGCAGTGCCACGACGAGGTCGATCGACCGCGTCATCCCCACCGCTACCAGGGTTTCCGCGGCTGCCCCCTGTTTCACCAGCAGTCTCGCGAGCCGGTTGGCCCGGTCGTCGAGCTCGCGGTACGTCACCGACGCGTCGTCGCAGCGCACCGCGACGGCATCGCCCGCGGATGCCACCATGCGATCGAACGCATCCACGAGCGACAGCGGTGGGACATCGGTCCCCGGCCGATGCGCGGCGGTGAGCAGGAGCTCGCGTTCGGGGGCGTGGAGGATGTCGACGTCCCCGACGGGTGCGGTCGGGTCGGTGGTCACGGCCTCGATCACCCGCACGAAGCGCTCCGCGACACTCTCCACCGACGCGCGATCGAACACATCGGTCGCGTAGCGGAGGCCGGCGCTGATCCCGGCCGGCACGCCCTGCTCGTCGACCCGCTCCACCAGGCTCAGCTGCAGATCGAACTTCGCGACGTCCAGATCGACGTCGAGCGACCGGGCGGTCAACCCGGGCAGTTCGAGGTGGGTGCGGGTGGCGTTCTGGAATTCGAGCAACACCTGGAACAGGGGCGAGTGCGCGGTCGACCGCTCGGGTGCGAGTTCGTCCACCAGCCGCTCGAAGGGAAGGTCTGCGTGCTCGAACGCGCGGAGGTCCACCGACCGCACGGCGGTGAGCACGTCGGCGAACGACGATCCCGGCGCCACCGGTGTGCGGAGCACCAGCGTGTTGACGAACATCCCCACGACGTCGTCGAGTGCCGCGTGGCCCCGGCCCGCGACCGCGGTTCCCACCACCACGTCGTCCGATCCCGACACCCTCTCCAGCAGCACGGCCAGCGTGGCGTGCACCACCATGAACAGCGTCGAATTGTGCTGTCGTGCAAGCTCGGCCAGAGCTTCGTGGACGGATGGCGGGATGTCGAACGGGACGACGGCCCCGAGGAAGGACCGATGGACGGGTCGGGGCCGGTCCAGGGGCAGTGGCAGCACGTCCGGGATGCCCGACAATGTCCGGACCCAGTACCCGAGCTGACCGGACATCACCGAATCGGGCTGGTCTTCGGTGCCCAGTACCTGTTGCTGCCACAGGCTGTAGTCGGCGTACTGCACGGGCAGCGGCGCCCAGCCGGGTGCCTGCTGCTGTGCGCGGGCGGTGTAGGCGAGCATCAGGTCGCGCGCCAGGGGCGCCATCGAGAAGCCGTCGGCCGCGATGTGGTGCGCGACGAGGGCGAGGACGTGCCGCTCGGGAGTGAGTGTCCACAGCCTCACCCGGATCGGAAGGTCCTCGGTGACGTCGAATCCCACGCCGAAGAATGCGGTGAGCGAGTCGTGAAGGGCTCCTTCGGCAACGGGGACCGGTTCGAGGTCGGGGGTCGCGAGCGTGGAGTCGACGATCACCTGCCGGGGGCCGTCGGCGGAACCGGGAAACACGGTCCGCAGCGACTCGTGGCGTTCCATGACGTCGCCGAGTGCCGCTTGTAGCGCAGCCAGGTCCACCACGCCGTCCAACTGCAGGGCGACCGGGATGTTGTAGGCCGGTGAGGAGGTGTCGAACTGGTTGACGAACCACATCCGCTGTTGCGCGACGGAAAGGGGAATCCGCTCGGGCCGCGCCGTCGCGGTGAGTGCCGGGGAGCCGGAACTCGTCCTCACGTCCGAGTCGATCCGGACGGCCAGATCGGACACCACGGGTGCGTCGAACAGCGCCGCGACACCCAGAGTCGTGTCCAGTGCGCTGTTGATGCGTCCCACCACCCGGGTGGCACTGAGCGAATCTCCCCCGAGGTCGAAGAAGCTGTCGTCGGCCCCGACGCGATCGACCCCGAGGACGGCGGCGAAGGCCGTGGCGATCGCTTCCTCCACGGGTGTGGTGAGGGCGCGGTATCCGACGGTGCGCGTGCCGAATTCCGGTGTCGGCAGCGCTTTCCGGTCGAGTTTGCCGTTCACCGTCACCGGCAACTCCGCCAGCACCACCACCACCGACGGCACCATAAACCCCGGCAACGCCACCGCAGCCCACTCCCGCACCACCCGCTCGTCCACCACCGCCCCGGCCACCGGCACCACATACCCCGCCAGATACTCCCCCGACGACCCATCCCCGCGCAGCACCACCACCGCCTGCGCCACATCCTCCCGGCGCAACAACACCGCCTCGATCTCCCCCAACTCGACCCGCTGACCCCGCAACTTCACCTGAAAATCCGTACGCCCCAAATACTCCAACTCCCCACCCGGCAACCACCGAACCCGATCCCCCGTCCGATACAACCGCGAACCCGCACCGAACGGATTCGCCACGAACCGATCCGCCGTCAAATCCGGCCGCCCCCGATACCCCCGCGCCAACTGCACGCCCCCGAGATACAACTCCCCCGCCACCCCCACCGGCACCGGCCGCAACCGCCCGTCCAGCACCAACGTCTGCGTATTCCACACCGGCGCCCCGATCGGCACCACCCTCCGATCCGCCTCCGTCACCTCGTGGAACGTGACATCCACCGACGCCTCCGTCGGACCGTACAGATTGTGCAGCTCCACCGCGCTCACCCCGCGCAGACGTGCCGCCGTTGCCGACGGCAACGCCTCACCGCTGGCGAACACCCGGCGCAGCGCACCGCACCCCTCCACGTTCGCCCCCGCCAGAAACACCTCGAGCATCGACGGCACGAAATGCACCGTGGTGACCGCTTCCTCGCGGATCACCCGTTCGAGGTACGCCGGGTCGCGGTGCCCGTCCGGCTCCGCGATCACCAACCGCGCCCCGACGATCAACGGCCAGAACAACTCCCACACCGACACATCGAACGTCACCGGCGTCTTCTGCAGGATCACATCCTCCGACGTCAGCGGGTACCGATCCTGCATCCACAACAACCGGTTCACCACACCCTCGTGCGGAACCGCCACCCCCTTCGGCCGACCCGTCGACCCCGACGTGAACATCACATACGCCGGATGAGCAGGACGCAACCGCGACAACCGCTCCCCATCCCCCACCACACCGGCCGAAAACCCCGACACATCCAGGGTGTCGAGTTCCACCACCCGCACACCCGCAGGCACCACCACCCCATCCCCAGATGTGGTCAGCACCAACACCGGATCCGCCGTCGCCACCACAAACCCCACCCGCTCGGCAGGCTGATCCGGATCTATCGGCACATACGCCCCACCCGCCTTCACCACCGCGTACATCCCCACCAGCATCTCCACCGAACGACGCACCGCCACACCCACCGACGACTCCGGACCCACCCCCGCCCCGATCAGGAACCGCGCCAGCCGATTCACCCGCGCATCGAACTCCCCATACGACAACACCACATCCCCACACACCACCGCCGCAGCACCAGGAGTCCGCCCCACCTGCGCGTCGAGCAGGTCGGCGAGGGTGGTGTGCGGCACCGGGTGACCCGTCGCATTCCACGAACCCACCACCAACGCCCGCTCACCCGGCCCCAGAACCTCCACATCACCGACCGCGGTGTCCACATCGCCGGCGATCGTCACGAGAATCCGGACGAGGCGGTCGGCGAGCGCTCCGGCATCGTCCCGGTCGACGGCTCCGGGTTGGTAGCGCAGACTCAATCGCAGCCGTGGTTCGAGGATCGACAGCAGCGTGAGCGGATAGTGCGTGGCGTCGCGGGCATCGAGACCGGTCACCCGCATGCCCCCGATGTCGGTGTTCTCGTCCAGCCCGGACGTGTCGATCGGGAACGACTCGAACACCGACAGCGTGTCGAACAGATTGCCCACACCCACCCGCGACTGAATCTCGCCGAGGCCGAGATGATGGTGGTCGAGTAGGGACGTCTGCTCGTCCTGCAGGCGGGCGAGCAGTCGCGCGACGCTCTCGTCCGGGTCCACCCGCACTCGCACGGGCACCGTGTTGATGAACAGTCCCAGCATGTTCTCGACACCGGGCAGCTGCGGTGGACGACCGGACACGGTGGCACCGAAGACCACGTCGTCGCGGGAAAGTAACCGGGACAGCAGCATCCCCCACGCCGCCTGAATCACCGTGTTCACGGTGACGCCGGCGCGCTCCGCCGCCGCCGCGAGTCCGCCCCGCACCGGGGCGGGCAGTTCGACGTCGAGTTCGTGGGGCACACCGTAGAGCGCCGGGGACGCGTGGGGCGCCACCAGCGTCGGCTCCTCGACACCGTCGAGCGCTCGTTCCCAGGCCCGCACCGACGCCTCCGCGTCCCGGGTTGCTACCCAGTCCAGATACGTGCGGTACGAGGGCGGCTCCGGCAGCCCGGCCGGGTCGCCGTCGGCGGCATAGCGAACCAGCAGTTCCCGCACCAGCAGCGGCATCGACCAGCCGTCGAGGATGATGTGATGATTCGTGACCGCCAGCACGAAGCGCTCCGGTGCGGTGTGGAACAGGGTCAGCCGGAGCAGCGGCGGCCGGGTGAGGTCGAATCGGGCACTGCGGTCCTCGTCGAGCAGGCGCGCGAGTTCCGTGTCGGGGGCCGGCCCGTCGAGCGTGAGATCCACCTCCCGCCACGGCACGTCGACCGTGTCGACCACCAGTTGTGCGGGCACCCCGTCGTCGTAGACGAACGCGGTCCGCAGGCTGGAATGCCGGGCCAGCAGCCCTGCCGCGGCGGCGCGCAGACGTTCGGCGTCGACCGCACCCTCGAGGTCGATGCGCAGTTGGGCGGTGTAGACGTCCATCGACTCCGCGGCCAGGGAAGCATGGAACAGCAACCCGGACTGCAGCGGAGACAACGACCACACGTCCCGCAGTGCCGGGAAACGCTCCTCCCAGCGCTCGATCTGCTGCTGGTTCGCCGACACGAGCGGAACGTCGGACGGTGTCAGCCCGCCCGCATCCGGTCGTGACGCGTGCGCGGCAAGTCCGGCGAGGGCGCGGCGCCACAGATCCGCGAACGCCGCGACCTCGGCCTCGCGGAGGACCCCGGTCGGAAATGCGAACGACGCCATCAGACGGGGTCCGTCTGGACTGTCGGAGACGACGGCGTTGACGTCGATCACGGATGCGACGGGCATGTCGGGATTCCGGGTGCCGCCGAGCGTGCTCTCCACCGGCAGCCAGTCCTCGGCTCCGTCCGTGGTGGTCACTCGACCGAGATAGTTGAAACTCACTTGCGGAGCCGGGAATCGGCTGAGGGACTGCGCCGTCTCGTCGCCCCGGTAGCGCAGTAGTCCGAAGCCGATCCCGTGATCCGGGATCGCGAGCAACTGCTCCTTGACAGCCTTGACCGCCTGCCCTGCCGCGACACCACCTGCCATCGCGTCGTCGACGTCGATTCCGGTGAGATCCAACCGCGCCGGATACACGGTGGTGAACCAGCCGACGGTACGCGACAGGTCCGCGCCGGAGACGACCTGCTCTTCGCGGCCGTGCCCCTCGAGGGTGATCAGCGCGTCCGAGACGGGGGCGTCCCGTTCCCGTCGCCAGGCGATCAGTGCCAGCGTGACCGCGGCGAGCAACCCGTCGCCCACGCTCCCGTGGAACGCGTCCGGAAGCGTGGTGAGCAGGGCGCCGGTCACCGACGACGACACGTCGACCCTGACGGTGCCGACGGTCACGTCGACGTCGATCGCGGGATCCATTGGGCGCGAACCGATCAGCGGGTCCGGGCCGTCGAGGATCTTCTCCCACGAGGCCAGTTCGCCGGTCCGGTGCCGCGCCGCTTCGGACAGGCCGTGCGACCACCGCCGCATCGACGTTCCGACTGCCGGCAGGTCCGGGGTGAGACCGGCCTGGAGTCGGATGCACGCCGACGCGAGATCCGCGACGAGGATGCGCCAGGAGACGCCGTCGACCACGAGGTGGTGTACCACCACGAGCAGTCGCCCGACGTCGCCTGGGACGTCGAACCAGACCACGCGCACCATGCTGGCCGCGGCGGGGTCCAGGTGGTCGGCCGCAGCATCGAGTTCCGTGGTCGCGAGCGCGGTGAAGTCGTCTCCCGTCACCGTGTCGACCGGCACCCGACGGACCAGTGCGTCCGCAGGCACCGAGCCCGGCGGCAGCACGTCCATCTCGTCCGCGGACACACGCGCGCGGAGCAGGTCGTGCCGGTCCAGTACCGCCTCGACGGCGCGGACGAGAACCTCGTGGGTGAGACCGGCGGGGGCGGCCAGCAACAGCGCCTGCGAGAACCTGTCGAGCCGCCCGCCGCTGCGCTCGAACGTCCAGCGCGCGACGGGTGTCAGCGGCAGGGTGCCGACACCACCGCCCGGCAGCTCGTCGAGAGCCACTGTGCCGTCGCTGTCGAATCGCGCCGCCGCGGCGAGACCGGCGACCGTTCGGTGGTCGAACACGTCTCGGGGAGAGAGGATCACACCGGCGGACCGTGCGCGGGCCACCAGCTGTATCGACATGATGCTGTCACCGCCGAGGGCGAAGAACGAGTCGTCCACGCCCACCGAGTCCAGTCCGAGCACCTCCTCGAACAGTCCGGCGAGAAGCTCCTCGGTCTCGGTGTGCGGCGGCCGACTCCCGGAACCCGCGAAGTCCGGGGCCGGAAGCGCTGTGCGGTCGAGCTTTCCGTGCACCGTCAGGGGAAGCGATTCGAGTGTCACCAGCGCCGCCGGCACCATGTACGACGCCAACCTGCCCCCGACGAAGTCGAGGACAGCCCTCGTATCGACCGTCGCATCCGGTGCGGGCACCAGGTACCCGATCAGCCGATCGCCGCCGCCGTCCCCGTTCCACACGCTCGCGACCGCGTGGGCCACGGAGTCGTGCGCGAGCAGCGCCGACTCGACCTCACCGAGTTCGATGCGGAAGCCCCGGATCTTCACCTGGGCATCGGTGCGCCCGAGGTACTCCAACTGACCGTCGGAAAGCCAGCGTGCCCGGTCGCCGGTGCGATACATCCGGCTTCCGGGCGGGCCGAAGGGGTCGGCGACGAAGCGTTCGGCGGTCAGTGGGTACCGCCGGCGGTACCCGCGTGCGAGGGCGGGACCTGCGAGATACAACTCTCCTGCCACACCGGCCGGCACCGGGTGCAGTCGCGAGTCCAGTACGACCTCGGCGAAACCACGCGTGGGCATGCCGATCGTGACCGGAGCCCCCGGTACCAGTTCGTCGCTGATGCTCGACACGACGGTCGACTCGGTCGGACCGTACGCGTCGAACATGCGACGGCCCGGCGCCCACCGCGCGACCAGTTCGGGCGGACACGCCTCGCCGCCCGTCACCACACACTCGAGGGCGGTGAGACCGTCGGGGTCGACCGACGCCAGCGCCGCCGGAGTGACGAAGCAGTGCGTGACCCGCTCGGATTCCAGCAACTGCGCCAATTCGGCACCGCCGTAGACGGACGGCGGTGCGATCACCATCGTGGCTGCCGCGCCGACCGCCAGCAGCAGTTCGAGGACGGACGCGTCGAAGCTCGGCGATGCGAAGTGCAGCGTTCTGGATTCGGGTGTCGTACCGAATGTCTCCCTCTCCTGGGCGGCGAAGGCGGCGAGACCGCGGTGCGTGGTGACCACACCTTTGGGCCTGCCGGTCGACCCCGAGGTGTAGATGAGGTAGGCGGGATTGTCGATCCGAATCGTCGACGTCCGCTCGTCATCGGTGACCGGCGACGACGGATAGTGCGACAGCCTGTCCTCGAGACCCGGGTCGCCCAGCACCAGCCACGGCACCGCGTCCGGAAGTGCGCCGCGTTGCGCCGAGCCCGTCACACCCCACACGGCGCCGGAGTCGGTGAGCATGAATTCGATCCGTGCGGCCGGATGGTCCGGATCCACCGGAAGGAAGGCGGCCCCCGACTTGGCCACCGCCCAGACGGCCAGGACGGATTCGACGGACCGCGGCACACACAGGGCGACGACGGATTCCGGGCCGACGCCGCGCTCGATCAACATGCGGGCCAACTGGTTCGATCGCCTGTCGAGGTCCCCGTAGCGCACGACACGCCCGTCGTAGACCAACGCGGGGGCCTCCGGATCGTTCGTGGCCGCCTCGGCCATCAGATCCGGCAGCGTCCGTGCCGCTACCGCCGCACCGCCCGTCACCGGGGACAGTACGGCACGCTCCAGCGGTCCGAGTATGTCGATGTCTCCGACCCGGGCGCCGGGGTCGGCCGTGACCGCCTCGAGAATGCGCACGAGTCGTTCCGCGAAGCCGAGCACCGTATCCTCGTCGAAGAGATCGGTCGCGTAGCCCAGTCCCGCGGCAATGCCGGTCGGGTTGCCGTCGGCATCGACGTTCTCGGCCAGCGTCAACTGCAGATCGAAGTTGACGGTGTCGATCTCGAGTTCGATGTTCCGAACCTGTAGATCCGGCAATTCCAGAGTGGGACGCTCGATGTCCTGGAACTCCAGCATCACTTGGAAGAGCGGCGCGTACGCCGTCACCCGGGAAGGACTCAGGACTTCCACCACCCGCTCGAACGGGACGTCCGCATGGGTGAAGGCGCCCAGATCGGCTTCCCGAACGCCGGCCAGGAACTCGGAGAAGGTGGCGCCGCCGTCGACGTGGGTGCGCAGGACGAGGGTGTTGACGAACATGCCCACCACGTCGTCGAGTTCGCGCTCGCCGCGACCGGCGATCGGCGTCCCGACTGCGATGTCGTCCGCACCGCTCACGCGTGCCAGCATGATCGCCAACGCGGCATGCAACGTCATGAACACCGTCGTGGAGTGTTGCCGCGCCAGCCTGACCACACCGGCATGAACCTCGGGTCCGATCACGAACTCGACGTGGCCGCCGCGAAGTGACCGGACGGTGGGACGGGGACGATCCGTGGGCAACTCCAGCACTTCGGGCAGATCCGACAGCGTGGTGGTCCAATACGTCAGCTGTCGGGAAATGGGCGAATTCTCATCGGATTCCGATCCCAGCCACTCGCGCTGCCACAGCGCATAGTCGGCGTACTGCACCTCGAGCGGAGCCCACTCCGGTGCCGACCCGTTCACCCGGGACACGTACGCGTCCATGACGTCGCGGGCCAACGGTGCCATCGAGAAGCCGTCGGCCGCGATGTGATGCACCACCACCGCGAGCACGTGCACGTCCGCGTCGAGGCTGAACAGTCGTGCGCGCAACGGCACCTGCGTCGTCACGTCGAATCCTGCGGACAGCACTCTCCGCGAATGTTCGCGGAACTCGGCTTCCCCCGACACCGCGATCGGTTCGAGGTCGGGCACCGCGCTCGCCGCGGGCAGGATCACCTGGCGCGGTCCGTCGTCGGTGAGCGGGAAGATCGTGCGCACGGCCTCGTGCCGTTCGATGACGTCGGCAACCGCCGCCCGGAGCGCACGCACGTCGAGCCGCCCCTCGAGCCTCAACGCGAACGCGACGTTGTATGCGGACGAGGTGGTGTCGAACTGGTTGATGAACCACATCCGCTGCTGGGCGGGCGACACGGGGACTTCCGCGGTACCTTCCCTGGGCTTCAGCGGTGGTCTGGCCTCCAGCCCGTCGTGCGCCTCGGCCAGCGCCGCCAGACCGGCCACGGTGGGGGCGTCGAACACGTCGCGAATACCGATCCGGTCCCCGACGGCCGCATTGATCCGCGCGACCAACCTGGTGGCGATCAGAGAGTTTCCGCCGAGGGCGAAGAAGTCGTCGTTCACGCCTACCCTCGGGACACCGAGCAGGTCGGCGCACACGGCGGCCACTATTCCCTCGATCGGGGTTCGGGGAGCGACGAAACCCACAGTAGCGCTGCCGAAATCTGGTTCGGGCAGGGCCTTGCGGTCGAGTTTGCCGTTCACCGTCACCGGCAACTCCGCCAGCACCACCACCACCGACGGCACCATGAACCCCGGCAACGCCACCGCAGCCCACTCCCGCACCACCCGCTCGTCCACCACCGCCCCGGCCACCGGCACCACATACCCCGCCAGATACTCCCCCGACGACCCATCCCCGCGCAGCACCACCACCGCGTGCGCCACATCCTCCCGGCGCAACAACACCGCCTCGATCTCCCCCAACTCGACCCGCTGACCCCGCAACTTCACCTGAAAATCCGTACGCCCCAAATACTCCAACTCCCCACCCGGCAACCACCGAACCCGATCCCCCGTCCGATACAACCGCGAACCCGCACCGAACGGATTCGCCACGAACCGATCCGCCGTCAAATCCGGCCGCCCCCGATACCCCCGCGCCAACTGCACGCCCCCGAGATACAACTCCCCCGCCACCCCCACCGGCACCGGCCGCAACCGCCCGTCCAGCACCAACGTCTGCGTATTCCACACCGGCGCCCCGATCGGCACCACCCTCCGATCCGCCTCCGTCACCTCGTGGAACGTGACATCCACCGACGCCTCCGTCGGACCGTACAAGTTGTGGAGCCGGGCACCGGGTACCAGTGTCCGCATCCTCGACGCCGTCCGCGCGGGCAACGCCTCACCCGAGGCGAACACACGCCGCAGGCTCGTGCATCGCGTCACTGCCGGTTCCGCGGTGAATACGGCCAACATCGAGGGGACGAAATGTGCTGTCGTGACGTCATTCTCGGTTATCACGTTCACAAGATAGGCCGGGTCGCGGTGCCCGTCCGGCTCCGCGATCACCAACCGCGCCCCGACGATCAACGGCCAGAACAACTCCCACACCGACACATCGAACGTCACCGGCGTCTTCTGCAGGATCACATCCTCCGACGTCAGCGGGTACCGATCCTGCATCCACAACAACCGGTTCACCACACCCTCGTGCGGAACCGCCACCCCCTTCGGCCGACCCGTCGACCCCGACGTGAACATCACATACGCCGGATGAGCAGGACGCAACCGCGACAACCGCTCCCCATCCCCCACCACACCGGCCGAAAACCCCGACACATCCAGGGTGTCGAGTTCCACCACCCGCACACCCGCAGGCACCACCACCCCATCCCCAGATGTGGTCAGCACCAACACCGGATCCGCCGTCGCCACCACAAACCCCACCCGCTCGGCAGGCTGATCCGGATCTATCGGCACATACGCCCCACCCGCCTTCACCACCGCGTACATCCCCACCAGCATCTCCACCGAACGACGCACCGCCACACCCACCGACGACTCCGGACCCACCCCCGCCCCGATCAGGAACCGCGCCAGCCGATTCACCCGCGCACCGAACTCCCCATACGACAACACCGTCCCGCCACACACCACCGCCGCAGCATCCGGGGTCCGACCCACCTGCGCATCGAGCAGATCGGCGAGGGTGGTGTGCGGCACCGGGTGACCCGTCGCATTCCACGAACCCACCACCAACGCCCGCTCACCCGGCCCCAGAACCTCCACATCACCTACTGGCGCATCCGGATCCGCAATCACTCCCGCCAGAATCCGGAGGAACCGCTCCCCGAATCCCACGACCGTGTCCGGATCGAACACATCCGACGCGAACGTGAACGACGCCTCGATGCCCGCTGCCATCCCGGACGCGTCGTAACGCTCCGCGAGGGTCAACTGCAGATCGAACTTGGACACACCGGAGTCGACGTCGAGGATCTCCACCGTCAGTCCCGGCAGGTCGAGGTGCGCCGGGGCGGTGTTCTGGAACTCCAGCAGAACCTGGAACAGCGGTGAATAGGCGGTCGAGCGGGTCGGTGCGACCGCGTCCACCACGCTCTCGAAGGGAACCTCGGCATGACCGAACGCCGCCAGATCCGCTTCCCGCGCCCGGGACAGCACCTCGCCGAACGTTGCGGCAGGCTCGACGGTCGTCCGCAGGACCAGGGTATTGACGAGCATCCCCACCACGTCGTCGAGTGCTTCCTCGCCCCGCCCGGCGATCGGCGTCCCGATCGCGATGTCGCCGGAACCGCTCAGCCGCGCCGCCAACACCGCCAGCACCGCATGCATCACCATGAACATCGTGGAATTGTGTTGCCGCGCGAGGAGGAGAAGCTCCCGATGATCTTCCGCCGACACCGAGAACCGGACGATCCCACCCCGGAGCGCTCTTTCCGCGGGCCTCGGCCGGTCCAATGGAAGATCCATCGCGTCGGGGAGCCCGGACAGCGTCTGCTTCCAGTACTCCAACTGCGCCGACATCATGCTGCCGGGATTCTCGTCGCTGCCGAGGGCCGCCCGCTGCCACAGGCTGTAGTCGGCGTACTGCACCGGGAGTGGCCGCCAGTCGGGAGCCTGCTGCTGCAGCCGCGCCGAGTACGCCACCATCAGGTCGTGGGCGAGCGGGGCCAGCGACGCTCCGTCCGCCGAAATGTGGTGCACCACCAGCATGAGGACGTGCTCGTCGTGACCGGTCCGGAACAGGGCACCACGCACGGGCACCTCGGTGCTCACGTCGAAGCCCTGAGCAGTCGACTCGGCGATCCGCGCGCCCACTGCGTCCTCGTCTTCGCAGACCGTCGGCTCTAGATCCGGAATTACCTCCCCCGGTGACAGGATCACTTGATGCGGTCCGTCCACCGACGCCGGATACACCGTGCGGAGCGATTCGTGTCGTTCGAGGACATCCGCCACCGTCGCCCGGAGCGCCTCCACGTCGAGAGTTCCGGACAGTCGCAGCGCCATCGGAATGTTGTAGGCGGGCGACGAGGTGTCGTACTGATTGACGAACCACATACGTTGCTGGGCAAGCGACAGCGGGATCCGGTCGGGGCGTGTCCGCGCCACCAGGTCCGGGCGGTCGGGGCGCCTCGCGTGGGCACCCTCGATCCATCCCGCCAATGCCTCCACCGTCGGCGCCTCGAACAGGGTCCGCACCACGAGGTCGGCGCCGAGTGCGGCGTTGACCCGCGCGACCACTTTCGTCGCGACCAGTGAATTTCCGCCGAGGTCGAAGAAGCTGTCGTCGAGGCCGATTCGTTCCACACCCAGCACGTCGGCGAACACTCGCGCGACGGCCCGTTCCACCGGAGTGACGGGCGCACGGAACTCGGTGGCCGTGGAGAGGAATTCCGGCGCCGGCAATGCGGCACGATCGAGCTTCCCCACCGGTGTCATCGGGATCTCGTCCAGTGCCACGATCGCTGCCGGCACCATGTACGTCGGCAATTGCTCTGCGGCATAGTCGATCAACTCGGCAGTCGCCAGCTGTTGCCCTGCTGCCGGCAGCACGTACGACACGAGCACCGTGTCGCCGGACGGTGCCGTTCGCGGCATCGTCACTGCGGTCCGCACCCGCGGATGGGTATGGAGGACGGTGTCGATCTCACCGAGCTCGATGCGGAAGCCGTGTACCTTCACCTGGAAATCGCTGCGGCCCTGGTATTCCAGCGTGCGGTCGGTTCGCCACCGCACCACGTCCCCGGTGCGATACATCCGGTCGCTGGGGCCGCCGAAGGGGTTGGCCACGAACCGTTCCGCCGTCAACGCTGATTTACCGTGATATCCGCGAGCGAGGGCGTCGCCCGAGACGTACAGCTCCCCGGCCACGCCTACCGGCACCGGGTTCAACCGCGCATCGAGGACGACCTCGTGGAATCCGCGGAGCGGACCGCCCAGCGTGATGGCTCCGTCCGGTGACAACGGTGCACTGATGTTCGACATGACGGTCGCCTCGCTGGGCCCGTACGCGTTGCACAATCTGCGACCGGGCGCCCACCGCTTCACCAGTTCCGGCGGGCACGCCTCGCCACCGAACACCACGTCCCGGAAGTCGGCGAGTCCGTCCGGCTCGACCGTTCCGAGCGCGGCAGTGGTGACGAATCCGTGGGTGACCCGTTCCGACGTCAGGAGGCGGGACAACTCGGCGCCGCCGTAGATCGTGGGCGGAACGATCACCATGGTGGCGGCGGCGGCGAACACGTGCAGGTACTCGGATACGGACGCGTCGAAACTCGGTGTGGAGAAGTGCAGAATCCGGGACGTCTGTGTGGCCCCGGATCGTGAGCGCTGCTCGGCCGCGAAGTCGTCCAGGCCACCGTGTGTGACCACGACGCCTTTGGGCCGGCCCGTGGAACCGGACGTGTAGATCACGTACGACGGATTCTCCACGCGGAGAGGCCGCGTCCGCTCCGCGTCGGTCACGGCGGATTCCGGCTGCGTCGCACAGAGCGACCGGAATTCTTCGTCGTCGAGCACCAGCCACGGAATGGCGTCCGGTAGCCGGGAACGCACGGCGGACACCGTCACCCCCAGCGCAGCGCCCGAATCGTCGAGCATGTGCTCGATGCGTTCGGCCGGGTAGTTCGGGTCCACCGGCACGTAGGCCGCACCAGACTTGGCCACCGCCAGCATCGACAGAACCGACTCGATCGAGCGAGTCAAGCCCAGTGCCACGAAGTTCTCCGGCCCGATGCCGCGTTCGGCGAGGACGCGTGCCAATTGGTTCGAGCGCTCGTCCAATTCTCGGTAGGTCACCTCGACACCGCGATACGAGAGCGCGACACCGGTGGGATTGGTTCGTGCTGCCGCTGAGAACAATTCGGAAAGCGTGCGACCCGGACGTCCCGGCACGCCGGAGACCGGAACGAGGGTCGCGTGTTCGGTATCGGACAGGATGTCGATGTCGCCGACGGCGAGCGCCGGGTCGCCGGTGACCGTCTGCAGGATTCGGCGGAACCGTTCGCCGAGGCCATGTACCGTCCCGGGGTCGAACAGATCGGTGGCGAAACCGAGTGTCGCCGTGATCCCGGACGGGGTGCCGTCGGCGTCGACGGCCTCGGTCGCGGTCACCTGTAGGTCGAATCGGCCGAGCCCGGAGGTCTCCGCCCCCTCGCGGCACTCGAACAGGACTTGGACGATCGGCGAGTATGCGGGCGAATCGCTGAGCGCGAGTGTCCGGACCACCTGTTCGAAAGGGACGTCGCGGTGCTCGAACGCCTCCTGATCGACGTCGCGGACGTGGCCGAGGAGATGTGTGAAGGAGGTGTCCGGTTCGACGCGGTTGCGGAGCACCACGAGGTTCCGGCCGTCGTGCATCGCGGTCGTCGTTCCGATCGCCACATCCGAGGCACCCGACAGCCGGCTCAGCAGAACGGTGAAGGCCGCGTGCAGCACCGAGAACGTGGTGGTCTCGTGTTCCCGCGCCAGGGCCACCACTCCGGCATGTGCCTCTGCACCGATCGCAACGTCGACGCGGCCTTCCCCTCGGGTTTGCGCGGCGGGGCGAGGCCGATCGGACGGCAGATTCAGCACCTCGGGCATCCCCGACAGCCGATCCTTCCAGTACTCGAGTTGGTGCGCCGCGAGGCGTCGTCGCGCACCGTCGAGGGCCGTGGCCTCGTGAATCGTCGCGACGCGGGCCCGCGGGTCTGCCGAGATGAACTCTTCCAGCAGTGCGACGAAGTGCCGGTGATGCAGGCGCAGTGCCGAGTCCTCGTATCGGTTCGGGTTGGCCCGGAAATCGACGAAGATCTCGGCCGGCGTCCCGCTCGGGTACACGTTGACCAGCAGATCTTCCACCGGACCCGACGTGACGATGTGGTATTCGCCGACCAGCGGGCCCAGCTGGACGTTCTGATGGAACAGCATGACGTTGACCATGGGGCCGTGGAGTTCGGCGCCAGTGCCCGTGCCCACGTCGCGGCGGATGTCCTCGATACTGCACCGCTGATGCCGCAACGCGCCCATCAGTTCTCGCCTGACCCGCGACACGAGGTCCGCGACCGTCTCGTCCTCGTCGACCGTGATCGGCAGCGGTGCGACGTTGACCATCATGCCGCCGGAGTTGCGCAGCACCGACGTGGTCCGGCCGGACATCGGAACATTCACGAGAACATCGGTTTTCGCCGTGATCCGCGACAGGTAGCAGGCGAAGGCGGCGATGATCGTGACTGCCGCGGTGGCGTTTGCCTGACTGTCGGCGTTGTGGATTCCGGAAACGGCCGCCTCGGACAGCAGGGCACTCTCGACCTTGCTCCTGGCGAGTGCGGGCGCGGTCGCGTCGGCCAGGGTCGATCCTTCGACTGCCTCGACTCGTTTCGCCCAGTACTCCCGATCGGCCACGAAGCGGTCGGAGGACCGGTAGCGGGCGTCGACGTCGTACAGCTCGTGCAGGGTCGCGGCCCGATTCGGATCCGGTTCGCTCCCGGACATCGAGGCCGAGTACCGGTGCGCGATGCGGTTGATCAGTGTCATGGCGCCGTAACCGTCGAGCGCGACGTGGTGAATGCGGCTGTACCACAGGTAGTGCGACTCTCCCACGCAGAGGATCGAGGTCTCGAACAGTCGATCCGTGTCGAGATCGAGTGGGGCCTGGTAGTCCCGGTCCATCCATTCGTGCGCTGCGGCGACCGGATCGTCCTCACCGCGAAAGTCGATGACGGCGATGGACGTGTCGGTGGTGTGGTCCACGTACTGCATCGGCCGGCCGTCGACCTCGACGACCTTGAGGAACGGCGACTGGAACTCGCGGGCCACCGCGATGGTCTCCCGTCGCAACAGGTCGATGTCGAGGTCGCCGTGCAGTTCCACGTAGTGCGCTACCGAGATCGGCACCGCGGGGTCGAGTTGCTGCGCGAACCAGGTGGCACGCTGCGCCGCAGACAGCGGGAAGGGCACCGCGCCCGAATCGTGTGTAGCCGGCTTTCGCGTGTCGACGGGCTTCACGGCGGTTCCTCCCCATAAGGTATCCCCGACCGCTCACAGCGTGACCGCGTCCTGATCCTGGCTCGCGAAGGCGGGAGGCGGTAGCTTTTCCCCGCCCCCCAGAAAATTCGTTCGCCGTCAACAGGGCGCACAGACCCCATCGTCGCACAGCGGCGCGGCTCCGTTCAGCGGATTCGGTTCTCGCGGCGACGGGTGCGACCGGCCTCGAGATACCTCGACAGCACCGGCCCGATGACGGCGAGGGACTGCGGCTCGATCATGTCGTTGTGCCCGCAGTCCACCGGATGCTCCACGATTCGACCCGTCACGAGCGGTCGCCACTCGTCCGCCGACCGGGCGCGCGTGGTGCCGTCGTCGTCGCCGGTCGCAGGGAAGATCAGCAGCTCGCCATCGTAGACCTGTGGCTCGAACCGGTGGACGAGGTTTCGCGAATTCTCGTATCCGGCGTTGATCCGCTCGAGGTGTTCGCCGCGCAGCCCGGAGTCGCTGCCCCACGATTCGTTCAGCAGTTGCGCCGCGCGTTCGTACGTGAGGTCGCCGTCGGTGGCGACGACGAGCCCCAGTCCGCGGAGCAGATCCCGCATGTCGAGCTTCCCGAACAGCGGATCCTCGCCGTTGTCGGGATAGCTGTCCATGACCGTGAGGGTGGCGACCTCCTCGCCTGCCCTCTGCAGTTCGACGGCCATCGCGTGCGCGATGACCCCGCCCAGCGACCAGCCGAGCAGGTCGTACGGTCCCTCCGGCTGGATGACCCTCATCTCTTCGATGTACCGGTGCGCAAGTTGTTCGATCGACTGGTAGTCGCCGTCCCCGCTGATCGTGGGCAACTGCAGTCCGTACGCGCGCCGGTCGGCGGGCAGATACCGGACGAGACCCGCATACCCCCAGGAGAGCCCGATTCCCGGGTGGACGCAGAACAGCGGTCGTCCGGCGCCCTCGGTGCGCAGCGGAATCACGACCCCCAGCGCCTCCGTCACACCGCCCTCCGCCGACGGCAGGGCGATCCTGCGGGCGAGGCCGGCCGGGGTGGGGTCGAGGAACATCCATTGCAGCGGGATCTTCCGATCGAGTCTCTCCTGCAGGGCGGCGATCACCTTCGTGGCGAGCAGGGAGTTGCCGCTCCTCTCGAAGAAGTTGTCCTCGGCGCCCACCCGGTCGAGTCCGAGCACCTCGGCGAAGACGTCCACGACTGCCGCCTCGAGGTCGTTCGCGGGCACCCGGAAGCGAGCGCCCGACAGGAACTCGGGTGCGGGCAGTGCGGCGCGATCCAGCTTGCCCACCGGGGTCAGCGGAATCTGGTCGATTACGACGATCGCGGCGGGCACCATGTGGGCGGGCAGACGCTCCCCGACGAGACGGGTGAGTTCCGCGGTGTCGAGGTCCGCGCCGCCGATCGGACGGACATAGGACACGAGCAGCGGTTCCCCGGCAGGTCCGGCACGGCCGATCGTGACGGCGAACCCGACGTCGGGATGATCGGTGAGTGCCGCGTCGATCTCGCCGGGTTCGATGCGGAACCCGCGGATCTTCACCTGGAAGTCGCTGCGCCCGACGTACTCGAGAGTGCCGTCCCGGCGCCACCGCACCACGTCTCCCGTGCGGTACATCCGCTTGCCCGGCGCACCCCAGGGGGCGGCCACGAAACGGGACGCCGTCAGTCCGGGCCGACGGTGATACCCGGACGCCAGGGCGCGTCCCGACACGTACAGCTCACCGACCACACCGACCGGCACCGGGCGCAGCCGCGAATCCAGCACCACCTCGGAGACGCCGCGGGTGGGTGCGCCGAGCGTGATCGGGTCGCCCGGCACCAGCGGCTCGCTGATGTTCGACATGATCGTCGTCTCGGTCGGCCCGTAGGCGTTGAACATCCTGCGGCCGGGCGCCCACCGGGCGACGAGTTCGGGTGGACAGGCTTCACCGGCCACGACCAGCGTCTGCAGCGACTCGAAGCCGAGGGGGTCCATCGACGCCAGTGCGGTCGGGGTGACGAATCCGTGGGACACCCGCTCGTCGCTCAGCAGTCCGGCCAGTTCGGTGCCGCCGTAGATCGTCGGCGGGGCGATCACCAGCGTCGCGCCCGCGCAGAATGCCATGACCAGTTCGAACACGGAGGCGTCGAAACTCGGCGACGCGAAGTGCAGCACCCGGGCGCCGGGTGTGACGGCGAGACGGTCGCGCTCCTCCGCGGCGAGGTTCGCCAGGCCGCGGTGCGTGACGGCCACTCCCTTGGGGACACCCGTGGATCCGGACGTGTAGATGAGGTACGCGGGATGTGATTCGTGCAGCGGCGCCGTCCGGTCCGCATCGGTGACGGGGGCAGGCGACTGCACCCGGATCCGCTCCTCGGCTTCGGCGTCGTCGAGAACGATCCAGTTCACGGTGCCGGGCAGCCGATCTCGGTGTGCCCGAAGGGTCACCCCGGACACCGCCCCGGAATCGGTGAGCATGTGCTCGATGCGGTCGAGTGGATACCCGGGGTCGACCGGCAGGAACGCCGCGCCCGTTCGAGCGACCGCCCACACCGACAGCACCGATTCGATCGAGCGCGGCAGGCTCAGAGCGACGGTCGTTCCCGGACCCGCACCGTCCTCGATCAGGCGGCGCGCCAACCGGTTGGAGGATTCGTCGAGTTCGCGGTAACTGATCGTCCGGCCCCGGTACGACACCGCGTCGGCACTCCGGTCTCGTTCGACCGCGGCCGAGAGCAGTTCCGGCAGCAGGACATTCGGGGCGTCGGGCGCACCGCGCGCCGGGGTGAGCGCCGCGACTTCGTCGGTGCCGAGGATCTCGATGTCGCCGACCGGAACACCGGGTTCGGCGGTGACGGTGTCGAGGATGCGCACGAACCGTTCCGCGAACCCCCGCACCGTGTCGGCGTCGAACAGGTCGGTCGCGTAGTCGATCGCACCCACCATGCCCGCAGCGCTGCCATCCGCGGCGAACCGCTCGTCGAGGATCACCTCGAGGTCCACCTTCACGACGGCGAGGTCGGGATCGACCCCCTCGACGGTCAGCCCCGGCAACCGCAAGGCGGGATTCTCGGTGTTCTGGAATTCGAGGGACACCTGGAAGAGCGGCGAGTGGGCGGTCGACCGCACCGGTCCGACTGCGTCCACCACCCGTTCGAAGGGCAGGTCGGCGTGCGCGAAGGCACCGAGGTCGGCGTCGCGGACCCGAGCGAGCAGGTCACGGAACGGCTGTCCCGCCGCTACCGGGGTGCGCAGCGCCAGCGTGCCGACGAACATGCCGACGAGGTCGTCGAGCGCCGCCTCGCCGCGGCCGGCGATCGGGGTGCCGATCGCCACGTCCCCGGTGCCGCCGAGCCGGCCGAGCAGAACGGCGAGTGCGGCGTGCACGATCATGAATTCGGTGGACCGGTACTCTCGCGCCGCCGTCCGGATCCGCTCGTGCAGGCCGGGGTCGATCGCGAAGCGCACCCGGTCGCCCCGGAACGACTGCTGTGCGGGACGCCGACGGTCGGCAGGCAGTTCGAGGAGTTCGGGCAGCCCCGCGAGCGCCGACTCCCAGTAGGCCAGTTGCCGCGAGATCAGCGATCCGGGATCGTCCTCGGACCCCAGCAGCCTGCGTTGCCACAGTGTGTAGTCGGCGTACTGCACGGGCAGCGGCGTCCAGGCGGGAGCGCGACCGTGGACGCGGGACTCGTACGCGATCATCACATCCCGCACCAGCGGTGCCATGGAGAAGCCGTCGGCCGAGATGTGGTGGACCACCACGGCGAGCACATGATCCGTCGGGTCGAGGGAGAACAGGGCGACGCGCAGCGGGACGGCGGCGGCGACGTCGAAGCCGGCCGACACCAGCCGGGTGAGCTCCTCCCGGAGGAGGCTTTCGTCCGCGACCGCGGTCGGGGCGTGCATCGGCGCTGTAGGCGACAGGATCTCCTGGACGGGTTCGCCGTCGCGGAGCGGGAAGCGGGTGCGCAACGACTCGTGCCGGGTCACGACGTCCGTGACGGCGGCGGTCAGCGCATCCACGTCGAGGTCGCCGGTGAGCCGCACCACCATCGGGATGTTGTAGGCGGGCGAACTCGTGTCGAACTGGTTGATGAACCACATGCGTTGCTGAGCGAAGGACAGCGGGATGCGGTCGGGACGGTCCCCGGCGGTGAGGGCGGGACGGCCGGACGGACCCGCTCCCGCGTGCTCGATGCGCGCGGCGAACGCCTCGACGGTGGGCGCCTCGAACAACGCGCGCACGCCGATGTCGGTGTCGAGTGCGGCGCGCAGACGGGCCACCGCGCGGGTCGCGCTCAGTGAATTGCCGCCGAGGTCGAAGAATCCCGCATCCGCGCTCACCCGGGCGAGTCCGAGGACCTCCGCGAAGACCTCGGCTACCGTCTCCTCGACCGGATCGGCGGGTGCCCGGTATTCGCGCGTGCCGACGTCGAATTCGGGTGCGGGCAGGGCTTTGCGGTCGAACTTGCCGACGGCGTTCAGCGGGATCTCGTCCAGCACGGTGATCGAGGACGGAACCATGTGGGCGGGCAGTCTGCCCGCGAGCCGGCGGGTGACCGTCTCGGTATCGAGGACACGTTCGGGCGCCGGTACCACATAGGACGCGAGGAGTGTGTCCCCGGCCGGTCCGCGGTAGGCGACGGTGACCGCGAACCGGACGTCGGGGTCCGCCGCGAGGGTGGTGTCGATCTCGCCGAGTTCGATGCGGAACCCGCGGACCTTCACCTGGAAGTCGCTGCGGCCGAGGTATTCGATGGTGTGCTCGGCGGTCCAGCGCACGATGTCGCCGGTGCGGTACATCCGTTCCCCGTGCTCGGCGGGATCGGCGACGAACCGTTCCGCCGTCACCCCGGGGCGCCGGTGGTAGCCGCGCGCCAGTCCCGCACCGGCGAGGTACAACTCCCCAGGAACCCCGACCGGAACTGGCTGCAACCGGGAATCCAGCACCAACTCCGTGACACCGCGGATCGGTCCACCGATGGTGATGCGCTCCCCCGGCGTCAGCGGATCGCTGATGTTGGACATGACCGTGGTCTCGGTCGGTCCGTATCCGTTGTACAACCGGCGTCCCGGCGCCCATCGGTTCACGAGTTCTGGTGGGCAGGCCTCGCCGCCGACGACGACGTCGGTGAAATGCTCCAGCCCCGCCGGGTCGAGGGACGCGAGCGCCGCCGTGGTGACGAATGCGTGGGTGACGTGCCGCTCGCGGATCAGTTGGGCGAGTTCGTCGCCGCCGAATACGGTGGTCGGCGCGATCACCATCGTCGCTGCCGCGCCGAACGCCTGCAGGTACTCGAATACGGATCCGTCGAAGCTCGGTGTGGAGAAGTGCAGCGTCCGGGACTGGGGGTCCGCCCCGAAGCGGGCGAGTTGGTCGCGCGCGAAATTGTCGAGACCGCGGTGCGTCACGGTCACGCCCTTCGGCCTGCCGGTGGAGCCCGACGTGTAGACGAGGTATGCGGCCGTGTCGAGGGTGACCGGTGCCGTGCGGTCGCGGTCGTGGACCGGTTCCGCGGATGCGGCCGCGCACCCGTCGGCGAACGCGGGGTCGTCGAGAACCAGCCAGTCGGTGGTCTCGGGCAGGCGGGCTCGATGCTCGGATGTCGTCAGCCCGAGTGTGCACTCCGAATCGGTGAGCATGTGCGTGATGCGCTCGTCGGGATAGTTCGGGTCGACGGGTACGAACACGGCCCCGGTCTTGGCGACCGCCCAGAGGCACAGCACCGACTCGATCGAGCGTGGGATACCTACGGCCACCGACGTTTCCGGGCCGAGTCCGCGGTCGATCAGAGCACGGGCGAGCCGGGTGGACCGCTCGTCCAGCTCCCGGTACGACACCTCGACGTCGCCGGACGACAGGGCGACCGCATCCGGGTCGACGGCGGCCGCGTCCGTGAAGATCTGCGGGAGCGTGCGGACGGAGCCGGCAGGACCACCGCGGACCGGTACCAGTTCCGCCCGTTCGCGCTCGGTGAGCAGCGACAGCCGGGCGAGCGGCACGTCGGGTCCGGTGCAGGCGTCGAGCACCCGCACCACCCGCTCGGCGATGTCCTCGATCGCGCCGGGGGCGAACAGGTCGGGCACGTACTCGAACTTCAGGTGCAGGCTCGCCGCCGCCGACGCGACGAGGCTCAGCGGGTAGTGGGCGGCGTCGCGGGCATCCACGCCGGTCACGCGGAGCCCGGCGATGTCGGTGTCTTCCGACAGCCCGGCCCGGTCCACCGGGTACGACTCGAACACGGTGAGCGTGTCGAACCCGACGCCGGGACCCGCGGCGTCCTGGATCTCGGCGAGACCCGTGTAGTGGTGATCGAGCATCGCCGCCTGCTCGGCCTGCACCCGCTCCAGCAACGCGCCGAGTGTCTCCTCCGGACGCAGCGTGACGCGCACCGGAACGGTGTTGATGAACAGCCCGATCATCGTCTCGATGCCGGAGAGTTCCGGCGGCCGGCCGGAGACGGTGGCTCCGAACACGACGTCGTCGCGTCCGGTGAGAATCGCCAGCACGATGCCCCATGCCGTCTGCAGAATGCTGTTGAGGGTGAGCCCGCGAGCACGCGCGGATTCGCGCAGCCGGTCGGTCCGGTCCTCGTCGAGGTCGAACACCCACTCCCGCGACACGGTCGACAGTTGCCGAGCCCGGTCGGCGGGCACCAGCAGCGTGGGTTCCTCCACCCCCGCGAGTGCGTCCGCCCAGGCCCGCGCGGACAGGCCGGTGTCGCGCCTGTTCATCCACGCCAGGTAGTCGCGGTAGTCCCGCACCCGGGGAAGCGGCGCCAGGTCGGCATTCGTGGCGTACAGCGTGAGCAGTTCCCGGATCATCAGCGGCATCGACCAGCCGTCGAGCAGGATGTGGTGGTTCGTCGACACCAGCCGGCAGCGGCCGGCGGCCGTCCGCACCAGCAGGAACCGGATCAGCGGTGCGGTGGTCATGTCGAACGGGGTGGTCCGGTCGGCGGCCAGCAGTCGCTCGACCTCGGCGGTCGCCGCGTCCTCGTCCAGTCCGCTCAGGTCGATCTCCCGCCAGGGCACGGCAACCCGGCCCGCAACCACCTGCACGGCCCCGCCTTCGGTGTCGTGACAGAACGCGCTGCGCAGGTTCGGGTGACGGTCGAGGAGGGCGCCGGCGGCCCGGCGCAGTCGTTCCGCATCGACGTCGCCGCCGAGGTCGAGGATCAGCTGGACGAGGTAGGCGTCCACCGATTCGTCGGCCAGTTCGGCATGGAACAGCATGCCCGCCTGCAGCGGCGACAGCGGCCAGACGTCGGTCATCGCCGGGTAGCGGCGCTCGAGGTCGTCGATCGCGCTCTGGCCGAGCCGGACGAGGCTCAGGTCGGACGGGGTGAAGCCGCCGCCACCGGACCGGGCGTGCGCGGTGAGGGCCTCGAGCGCGCCGACCCACAGCCCCGCGAGTTCGCCGACGTCGTCGGCGGCGATCACCCCGACGGGGAACGACCACGTGGCGGTGAGGGCAGGACCGGCGGCGGTGTCGGTGGTCCTGGCGTTCACGTCGACGACGGCCGCCGCGGGTAGCCCGGACTGCGCGGCGGCGGCGAGCCCCGCGTCGGAGACCGGCGTCCAGTCGCCGTCCGCCGCGGAACCCGAACCGAGCCTGCCGAGGTAGTTGAAACTCACCTGCGCGCTCGGCAGGGCCGCGAGCTCCGGCGCCGTCTCGGCGTCGAGGTAACGGAGCAGCCCGAACCCGATGCCGTGGTCGGGGATCGACTGCAACCGCTCCTTCACGGCCTTGACCGCAGCACCGGCGGCGGAGCCGGCCGAGAACGCGTCGTCGACGTCCACGCCGCTCAGGTCGAGGCCAACCGGGAAGATCGTGGTGAACCAGCCGACGGTGCGGGCGAGATCGGCGCCCGGCACAACCTGCTCCTCACGACCGTGCCCCTCGAGATTCACCAGCGCGCCGGACGACTCGATGCCGCGCGCCCGGCGCCAGCGGACGAGCGCCAACGCCAGCGCCGTCAGCAGTCCGTCGCCGACGCTCCCGTGGAAGGCCTGGGGAAGCGTCGTCAGCAGCGCCTCCGTCACCTCGACGGGAACCCGGACCTCGACGTCGGAAGTCTGAATGTCGGTTGCGGTGAGGGGCCGCGACCCGAGCGGCGGGTCCGGGGTGTCGAGCATCCGCCGCCAGAGGTCGAGTTCGGCTGTGCGAGAGGGTTCCTGCGCCACATCCGTGAGGGCGTGTGCCCACCGGCGCATCGACGTGCCGATGCCGGGCAGGGTAGGCGGCTCACCCGACAGCACCTGAGCGCAGGCGAGGGCGAGGTCGGGGACGAGGATGCGCCACGACACCCCGTCGACCACCACGTGATGGGCGACGATCAGCAGCCGTCCCGCGGCGGCCGGTGTCGCGCTGCTCGCGAACCACACCGCCTGTACCATCACACCCGACTCCGGGTCGAGCCGGCCCGCGGCGGCGTCCAGTTCGCGGGACGCGGCCTCGGTGAACGAGTCCGCGGCGTCGAGCGACACCGTGCGCACCACCGCGGTCGCCCGCACCCAGCCGGGCGGCGCGACCACCATCGCCGCACCGCGCTCGGCCCGGTCGCTGCGGTACAGCCGGGCGCGCAGCATGTCGTGCCGGTCCAGGACGGCCTGCATCGCCGCCGTCAGCGTGTCTTCGTCCAGTGCGGCGGGGGTGGTGAACAGCGCAGCCTGGGAGTACCGGCGGAAATCGCCGTCCCTGCCCAGCATCCAGTGCACGATCGGGGTCAGTGGCAACTCGCCGACGCCGCCGCCGGGCAACTCCTCCAGCGTGACGGTCTCCTCCCCCGCGGTCGCGACCTCCGCGAGTGCGGCAACCGTCTTGCGTTCGAACACGTCCCGCGGGGTGATCACCACCCCGGACGCCTTCGCCCGGGTGACGAGCTGAATCGACATGATGGAGTCGCCGCCCACCGCGAAGAACGAATCGTCGACACCCACCGATTCGAGGCCGAGGACCTCGGCGAACAGTGCGGCCAGGATCCGCTCCGTCTCCGTGGCAGGGGCACGACCGAGCGACACCTGCCGTCCGAAGTCCGGTTCGGGCAGCGCTCGGCGGTCGAGTTTGCCGTTCACCGTGAGGGGCAGGGCGTCGAGCACCACCACGGTCGCGGGCACCATGTGCGCCGCCAGCCTGTCGGCGACCGCGTCGACGATTCCGGCCGGGTCCAGCACCCGGCCCGCCTCGGGCACCACGTAGCCCACCAGTCGTTCGCGCCGCGCCAGCACCACCGACTGCGCCACACCGTCGCAGTCGAGGAGCGCCGACTCCACCTCACCGAGCTCGATGCGGAAACCCTTGACCTGCACCTGGAAGTCGTTGCGGCCCAAATATTCCAGCTGGCCGTCCGTGTTCCACCGGCCGAGGTCGCCGGACCGGTACATCCGCGATCCGGGTGTGTGCGGGTCGGCCACGAACCGGGTCGACGTGAGCGCGAACCGGCCCAGATAACCCCGGGACACCTGCGCGCCCGACACGTAGAGTTCCCCGACCACTCCCGGCGGCGCCGGGTGCAGGCGGGAGTCGAGGACGTAGACGCGCAGGCCGGGCAGTGCCCGGCCGATCACAGACGCCGAGGCGGACGCGGCGAGTTCCTCGTCCAGGGGCAGGTGACTGACGTGCACGGTGGTTTCCGTGATGCCGTACATGTTCACCGATGCCGGGGCGGTGTCGTCGTGTCGCGCATACCAACGGGTGAGCTGCCCCAGATCGAGGGCTTCGCCGCCGAACACCACGACTCGGAGGGCGAGTTCGGCGGCGCCGGCCACCCGGTCCGCCTCGGCGAGTTGGTAGAAGGCGGTGGGGGTCTGATTCAGGACGGTGACGTTCTCGTCCCGCAGCAGTCGCAGGAACATCTCGGGTGAGCGGGTCGTGAAGTAGTCGACCACCACCAGCCGGCCGCCGTGGAGCAGCGCACCCCACAGTTCCCACACGGAGAAGTCGAACGCCGCCGAGTGGAACATGGTCCACACGTCGGAGGCGTCGAACCGGAACAGCGGCTGCGTGTTCGCGAACAGGGTGACGAC
The DNA here is from genome assembly GCF_016772255.1 of Rhodococcus sp. 21391. Lineage (NCBI taxonomy): Bacteria > Bacillati > Actinomycetota > Actinomycetes > Mycobacteriales > Nocardiaceae > Rhodococcus > Rhodococcus sp. 21391. The sequence continues at coordinate 5,226,377 of NZ_CP063781.1, forward strand.
GTTGCGGTGCGCCACCTGAACGCCTTTCGGCCGGCCCGTCGAGCCGGAGGTGTAGATGACATACGCCACCGAGTCCGGGTGCAGCGGTCCGGTCCGGTCGCCGTCGGTCACCGGCAGCGGCGACGTACGGTCGAGTTCGGCCACCGTCTCCGCGCTGTCCACGAGGAGGAGCGGGACCCCGCTCGCCCGGACAGCGCCGGATTCGGCCTCGGTGGTCAGCACACACACGGGCCGGGCGTCGGCGAACACGAACGCGATCCGCTCCGCCGGGTACGTGACGTCCACGGGCACATAGCCGGCGCCCGACTTCACCACCGCGAGCAGCGCCACCACCAGATCCACCGACCGCGCGGCGGCGACGGCCACCAGGGTCTCGGGGCCGGCGCCCCGCGCGATCAGCAACCGCGCCAGACGATTCGCCCGGCTGTCCAGCTCGTCGTAGGTGAGCGAGACGCCTTCGCACACGACGGCCGTCGCGTGGCGGGATCGCTGCGCGGCCCGCTCGAACAGTTCCGCCAGGGTCGCGTCCGGCGCGGCGGGCTCGGCGAGCGCCGGCAGCACCAGATCCCGCTCCACCCTGTCCAGGATCTCGATGTCGCCCACCGGGAGCCCCTCGGCAGCGGCGACCGATTCGAGCACCCGCAGGAACCGGTCCCCGAACCGCGCCACGGTGCCGCGATCGAGCACGTCCGTCGCGAACCGCAGTCCGGCAGTGAGTCCGGCCGGTGCGCCGTCCGTGTCGATCTGTTCGGCGACGCTCAGTTCCAGGTCGAACTTCGCGACGCCGAGGTCCACGTCGAGCGAGTCGACGGTGAGTCCGGGCAGTTCGAGGTGGGTGCCCTCCGCGTTCCGGAACTCGATGAGCACCTGGAACAGTGGGGTGTGCGACGTGGATCGTTCGGGGGCGAGATGGTCGACAAGCCGCTCGAACGGGATGTCCGCATGCTCGAACGCACCGAGGTCCGCGGCCCGGACCGCGGTCAGTACCTCACCGAACGACGCCCGCGGATCCACCACCGTTCGCAGCACGAGCGTGTTGACGAACATGCCCACCACGTCGTCGAGCACCGCCTGCCCGCGACCGGCGACGGGCGTTCCCATCGTGACGTCGTCCGTGCCCGACAACCGGGACAGCAGGACGGCGAACGCCGCGTGGACCGCCATGAACAGCGTCGAATTATGTTGGGCCGCGATCGTGTTCAACGCCCGGTGCAGCCGGGCCGGCACCTCGAACTCGACGACGTCCCCGCGGTACGACCGCTGGGCGGGGCGCGGCCGGTCGACCGGGATCTGCAGCACCTCGGGCGCACCGGACAGGGTGTCCGTCCAGTAGCCCAGCTGCCTCGACAGCACCGAGTCCGGGTCGTCGACCGCGCCGAGGAAGTTCCGCTGCCACACGCTGTAGTCGGCGTACTGCACCGTCAGCGGAGTCCAGCCGGGGGTGTCCCCCACGGTCCGGGCGGTGTACGCGAGCATGACGTCGCGGGCGAGCGGCATCATGGAGAACCCGTCGGCGGCGATGTGGTGCACCACGATGGCCAGGACGTGCTGCTCAGGCTCCAGCTCGAACAGACTTGCGCGGAAAGGGATCTCGTCGCTCACGTCGAAACCGGCGCCGACCAGGGCTGCGAGGGCGTCCCGCAGTGCACGGTCACCGGCGACGGCCACCGGATCGAGGCGGGGGGTGGCCCGCCCGGGATCGACGATCACCTGGTGCGGTCCGTCCACAGACCCGGGAAACACGGTGCGCAGCGATTCGTGCCGTTCGACGACGTCGCCGACCGCCGCGAGCAGGGCGGCGTGATCGAGGACTCCGGTCAGTCGCAGAGCGATCGGGATGTTGTAGGCGGGGGAAGACGTGTCGAACTGGTTGACGAACCACATGCGTTGCTGCGCCAGCGACAACGGGATCCGGTCGGGGCGCGGTCGTGCGGCGAGTGCCACCGACGGGGTGGTCGCCGTCGCCGCCGAGTCGATCCGGACCGCCAGATCGGCCACGACGGGCGCGTCGAACAGCGCGGCCACGCCGATCCCGGCGTCGAGGGCGGAGTTGATGCGCGCCACCGCCCGGGTGGCGCTGAGCGAGTCGCCGCCGAGTTCGAAGAAGCTGTCGTCCGCACCGACACGCGAGGCACCGAGCACGTCGGCGAACACCTGCGCGACGGCCTCCTCGACCGGAGTGGTGGGCGCCCGGTACCCGATGGTCGCCGACGTGAATTCCGGTGCGGGCAGCGCCTTCCGGTCGAGCTTGCCGACGGGGGTCAGTGGAATCTCGTCGAGGACGACCACCGCGGCGGGCACCATGTACTTGGGCAGGATCCGGCCCGCGAACGCGAGCACGTCCGGCGGCGCCACCTCCTCGCCGTCGTGCGGCAGCACGTACGACACCAGCGCCGTGTCCCCCAGCGGGCCCGGCCTGCCGAGGGTCGCGGCGAAGTCGACGTGCGGGTGGGTGGTGAGAACGGAATCGATCTCCCCCAGTTCGACGCGCTGACCGCGGATCTTCACCTGGAAGTCGCTGCGCCCGAGGTATTCGAGGGTGTGGTCGCGACGCCACCGCACGACGTCGCCCGTGCGGTACATCCGGCCGCCGCCGTAGGGGTCGGCGACGAACCGCTCCGCGGTGAGCGCAGGCCGGCGGTGGTATCCGCGGGCCAGCGCCGGTCCCGCGATGTACAGCTCGCCGGGCACCCCGGCCGGAACGGGCTGCAGCCGCGCGTCGAGGACCGACAGCGCGATGCCCCGGACGGGGCTCCCGATGGTGACCGGCTCGCCCGGTCTCATCGGCCGGCTGAACGTGGTGAGGATGGTGGCCTCGGTGGGGCCGTACCCGTTGAACATCGCCCGATCCGCACCCCACGCGGCGACCAGTTCGTCACCGACGGCGTCGCCGGCCACGACGAGCGCCTCGAGGTGCTCGATGCGATCGCGCTCCACGGTGGACAGGACGGCCGGGGTGATGCAGGCGTGGGTGACGCGTTCGCGCCGCAGCAGCGCGGCCAGTTCCGCCCCGCCGTAGACGTCGGGGGGAGCGACGACGAGCGTCGCCCCGGCGGCACACGACTGGACGAGTTCGAGTATCGCCACGTCGAAGCTGGGTGAACAGATGTGCAGGCACCGGGCGTCGGGCGACACGGTGTAGTGCTCGGTCTGTTCGGTGAGCAGGTTCGCCAGACCGCGGTGGGTGACGACGACGCCCTTCGGCCTGCCGGTGGACCCGGATGTGTAGATGGCGTACGCGGCGTGGTCGACGTCGAGCACCGACCGGCGGTCCAGGTCGGTGACGTGGACCGGCGATGCGGCGGCCCACGTGCGGTCGAAGGCCGGATCGTCCAGCACCAGCCACGGCACGGAACCGGGCAATCGGTGCCGGTGTGCCGACGTCGTCACACCCAGTGCCGCACCGGAATCGGCCAGCATGTGCTCGATGCGGTCGGCGGGATAGTTCGGGTCGACGGGCACGAACGCCGCGCCCGCCTTCGCGACCGCCCACACGGCCAGCACCGATTCCCGTGATCGGGGTAGCCCGAGCGCCACGAACGTCTCCGGCCCGGCACCGCGTTCGATGAGGATGCGGGCCAGCGCGCTCGACCGCTCGTCGAGTTCGCGGTAGCTCGTCTCGCGTCCGTCGAAGACGAGCGCGGGCGCTTCCCGCCGGTTCCCGGCCGAGGCGGTGAGGATCTCGGGCAGGGTCTTCGGCGGGCCGGCGGGGGCCCCGGACACCGCGGTGTACTCCCGGAGTTCGGCCTCCGACAGCAGGGTGAGGTGGGCGATGGGTGTATCGACATCCGACAGCAGGATCTGCACGACGCGTGCGACGCGGGCCGCCACCGACTCCGCGAACTCGCTCTGGAAGACGTTCGGCTGGTACCGCAGTCGCAGGTGCAGTCCGGTGTCGACGTGCGCCATCAGGGTGAACGGGTAGTGGGTGGAGTCGATCCCCTCGATCCCGGCGACGTGCATGCCGTCGATGTCGGTGTCTTCCGACAACCCCATGCGGTCCACCGGATACGACTCGAACACGGTCAGCGTGTCGAACACGGCGCCCTCGCCCACGGCGCGCTGGATCTCGGTGAGTCCCACGTAGTGGTGATCGAGGAGGGCGGACTGTTCACGCTGGAAACGCTGCAGCAGTTCGGCGAGTGTCTCCTCGCGGCGCAGGCGCAACCGGACGGGCACCGTGTTGATGAACAGCCCCACCATCGACTCGATGCCTGCTACTCCCGGTGGGCGGCCGGACACCGTGGCTCCGAAAACCACGTCCTCGCGGGTGCCGAGCGTGGTCAGCACGAGCCCCCACGCCACCTGGACGAGGGTGTTCATCGTCAGCCCGTGCTCCCGCGCGAGGGTCTCGAGCGCTCGGGTCTTCTCCTCGCCCACGTCGAGGCGCACGTCCTCGGGTTCGGCGAAGCTCTGCTCGCCGCGCGCCGCGGGCGCCACGAACGTCGGCTCGTCCGAGCCGGCGAGGGCGGATACCCAGGCAGCCGTAGACCGTTCGTGGTCCTGCCTGCCGATCCACTGCAGGTAGTCGCGGTAGGACGTGACGCGGGGAAGGGCCGTCGTGTCGCCGTCCGTGGCGTAGAGGACGAGCAGGTCCTTGATCACCAGCGGCGTCGACCATCCGTCGAGGAGGATGTGGTGATGGGTCACGACCAGCCGGTACCGGTCGGGGGCGGTGCGCAGCAACGTGAATCGGAGCAGCGGCGCCTCGGACATCTCGAACGGGACGGCGCGCTCGGCCGCGACGAGTGCCGCCGCCTCCGTCGCGATCCGGGTGTCGTCGAGATCCGACAGGTCGACGTCGGTCCACGGCGCGGTCGCCCTCGCGAGTACCACCTGGACCGGTCCGCCACCGGTGTCGGCGAACGCCACCCGGAGGTTCGCGTGCCGGTCGAGCAGGCCCTGTGCGGCGCGGCGGAGTCTGGCGGAGTCGACGGTGCCGCGCAGGTCGAGGACCAGCTGCACCTGATACGCGTCGAGGCGATGCTCGGACAGCTGCGCGTGGAACAGCAGACCGGCCTGCAGCGGTGACAACGGCCAGATGTCGGCGACGTCCGGGTAGGTGCTCTCGAACCGGTCGATGTCTGTCTGCCCGACCGACACCAGATCGAGATCGGACGGTGTCAGCCCGCCGGCGCCCGGACGGCTCGCGTGCTCGGCCAGGGCGGTGAGTGCCCGAACCCACAGTGCGGACAGCTCTTCCACGTCCTCGGCGGCCAGCACACCCGTGGGGTACGACCACGTCGCGGTGAGTACCGGGGCGCCGTCCCGGACGGTGGTGGCGGCGTTGACGTCCACGACCCAGGCGGCGGGCATGTCGTAGTTCTGGGTTCCGCCGAGGTCCCCGCTGCCGGCGACGGGCAGCCAGGGCACGTCGCCGCCGCTCGTCGCCACCCGGCCGAGATAGTTGAAACTCACCTGCGGTGGCCGGAATCGGCGCAGTGCCTCCGAGCCGACCGGATCCAGGTACCGCAGCATCCCGTAGCCGATGCCGTGATCGGGGATGGCGAGGAGTTGTTCCTTGATCGCCCTGATCGCGGACCCGGCCGCGTCGTCGCCGGCTAGGGCGGCGTCGACGCCGATGCCGGTGAGGTCGAGTCGCGCCGGGAACAGTGTGGTGAACCACCCGACGGTGCGGGACAGGTCGGCGCCGGGCACGACGTGGTCTTCGCGTCCGTGACCCTCGAGGTTGATCAGCACGTCGGCCGACTCGACCCCACGACGGCGCCGCCACCGAATCATCGCCAGCGTGAGCGCGGTGAGGAGGCCGTCGCCGACGGTGCCGTGGAAGGCGGCGGGCAGCGTGGTGAGGAGTGCCTCGGTGACGTGTGCGGGTACTTCCACGGTGACGCGGCCCGTCGTGGCATCGACGTCGACGGCCGGATCCAACGACCGGAAGCCGAGGAGCGGGTCGGGGCCGTCCAGGATCGACTGCCACAGGCCCGCTTCCGCGCGTCGGGACCCCACGGCATCGGTGAGTCCGTGCGACCACCGCCGCATCGACGTCCCCACGGCAGCCAGCGCGGCAGGCAGACCCTCGGCGACGCGGGTGTGGGCCGCCGCCAGATCCGAGATCAGGATCCGCCACGACACGCCGTCGACCACGAGATGATGCGCGACCAGCAGCAACCGCCCCTGCCCGCCGGGACCGTCGAACCAGAGCACCTGCACCATGCTGGCCGAGGCCGGGTCCAGGCGGTCCGCCGCCGCGTTCAGTTCCGCTCTCGCCACCGCATCGAAATCACCAGGGTCGAACGACGTCACGGGCACGTGATGGATCAGCGCGTCGGCAGGCACCGATCCGGCCGGCAGCACCGTCATGGTCCACTGCCCCGCCTCGTCGACGGCGAGCCGCGCGCGGAGCATGTCGTGGCGGTCCAGCACCGCGTCGACGGCGGCGGCGAGATCGTCACGGGTGAGCCGGGGCGGCGCGGTGACCAGCACGGCCTGGGAGAATCGGTCCAACCGGCCGCCGCTGCGCCCCAGCATCCACGCGACGACGGGTGTCAGCGGAACCGGGCCGACGCCGGCTCCGGGAAGTTCCTCCAGCACCACGGCGTCCGCGCGCTCGTAGTGGGCCACCTCGGCGAGACCGGCGACGGTCCTGCGCTCGAACACGTCCCGCGGGGAGAGGATCAGGCCGGCTGCCTTCGCGCGGGCCACCAGCTGGATCGACATGATGCTGTCGCCGCCCAGCGCGAAGAACGAATCGTCCACACCCACCCACTCGAGTCCCAGCACGTCCCGGAACAGACCGGCGAGCAGCGCCTCCGTCTCGGTGCGCGGCGGACGACTGTCGGTGACGGCGACACCGAAGTCCGGTTCCGGCAGCGCCTTCCGGTCGAGCTTGCCGTGGACCGTCACCGGGAGCGCCGCGATCACCACGACGGCGGCGGGCACCATGTACGCCGCGAGCCGCGTGCCCGCGAACTGCAGCACCTCGCCCGGATCGATGTCCGCTCCGGGTTCGGGGACCACGTACCCGATCAGCCGGTCGCCGGACCGTTCGTCCCGGCGCACGTCGGCGACCGCCGTCGCCACGTCGCCGTGCGCGAGCAGCGCCGATTCGACCTCGCCGAGTTCGATCCGGAATCCGCGGATCTTCACCTGGAAGTCGGTGCGCCCCAGGTAGTCGAGTTGCCCGTCCGTCGTCCAGCGCACGAGGTCGCCGGTCCGGTACATCCGGCTGCCCGCCGGCCCGAAGGGGTTGGCCACGAAGCGTTCCGCAGTCAGCGGGTGTCGCCCGTGGTAGCCGCGTGCGAGCGCGGGCCCTGCGAGGTACAGCTCCCCCGCGACCCCCGCCGGTACGGGATGCAGCCGCGCGTCGAGGACCGCCTCGGTGAACCCGAGGGTCGGCGCGCCGATCGTGACCGGTTCGCCCGGCGCCAGCGGGGTGCTGATGCTCGACACGACGGTCGTCTCGGTCGGACCGTACGCGTCGAACATGGCCCGGCCCGGCGCCCAGCGGGCCACCAGTTCCGGTGGGCAGGCCTCGCCGCCGGTCACCACGCATCGCACGCTCTCGAGGCCGGCGGGATCGACCGAGGCGAGCGCTGCCGGGGTGACGAAGCAGTGCGTGACCCGCTCGCGCAGCAGCAGATCCGCGAGCTCGTCGCCGCCGTAGACGGACGGGGACGCGATCACCATCGTCGCGCCCGGCCCGACCGCCAGCATCAGCTCCAGCACGGAGGCGTCGAAGCTCGGCGACGCGAAGTGCAGGGTGCGGGACGCCGCGGTCGTGTCGAACGTGTTCTGCTCCGTCGCAGCGAAATTCGCCAGGCCGCGGTGCGTGGTCACCACGCCCTTCGGCCTGCCCGTCGATCCCGACGTGTAGATGACGTACGCGGGGTGGTCCACGTGCAACGCCGACGTGCGGTCGGTGTCGGTCACCGCCGCCGCCGGGAGCAGCGCCAGTTCGGCCTCGGTTCCGGGGTCGCCCGGCACCAGCCACGGGATCGACGCGGGAAGGGCCGACTGCAACGCGGCCGTGGTGAGACCGGCGACGGCGCCCGAGTCACCGAGCATGTACTCGATGCGCTCGGCCGGATGATTCGGGTCGACCGGCAGGAACGCGGCCCCGGTCTTGGCCACCGACCAGACGGCCAGCACGGATTCGATCGACCGCGGCAGCGCCAGAGCCACCACCTGTTCCGGGCCGACGCCGCGCTCGATCAGGAGCCGGGCGAGCCTGTTCGACCATTCGTCGAGTTCCCGGTAGGACACCTGACGTCCTTCGAAGGACAGCGCCGCGGCGTCCGGGTCCGTGGCCGTGGCGGCCGTCAGCAACTGCGGCAGCGTCCGAGCGGCCACGCCGGGGCCACCGCTCGCGGACGTCAGTGCGACCCGCTCGCCGGCGCCGAGGACGTCGACGTCGCCGACCGGGGCGTCCGGGGACTCGGTGACGGCGCTCAGGATCCGGACCAGGCGCTCGGCGAACGCGGTCACCGTGTCCGCGTCGAAGATGTCGGTGGCGTACCCGAGTGCCGCACTGATGCCCGCGGGATGTCCTTCGGCGTCGACGTTCTCCCGCAGGGTCAGCTGGAGGTCGAAATTGATCGTGTCGAACGCGAGGTCGAGGGGTTCGACGTGGAGGCCCGGCAGCTCCAGCTCGGGGCGCTCGGTGTTCTGGAATTCGAGCATCACCTGGAACAGCGGCGAGTACGCCGTCGAGCGGGAGGGACGCAGGCTTTCCACGACGCGTTCGAACGGGACGTCCGCGTGCGTGAACGCCCCGAGATCGGCCTCGCGGACCTGCGCGAGCAGCTCGGCGAACGTGCGGGCACCGTCGACGGGGGTCCGGAGCACGAGGGTGTTCACGAACATCCCGACCAGGTCGTCGAGCTCGGCCTCGCCGCGGCCCGCGATGGGGGTGCCCACGGCGACGTCGTCCGACGCGCTCAGCCGCGACAGCAGGACGGCCAGCGCGGAGTGCAGGGCCATGAACACGGTCGACCCGTGCCTGCGTGCGAGCTGCACGACGCTCCGGTGGAGGTCCGGGTCGATCTCGAACTCGACGCGGCCCGCACCCAGGGTGCGGGCGGCCGGGCGGGGCCGGTCCGTCGGCAATTCCAGCACATCCGGGAGATCGGCCAGTGTCGCGGTCCAGTAGTCGAGTTGGCGGGCGAGCGGCGAACCGTCTTGGTCTTCGTCGCCGAGCCAGTCTCGTTGCCACAGTGTGTAGTCGGCGTACTGCACAGGAAGCGGGGTCCAGTCCGGCGCGGCGCCGCGGCGCCGCGCGGTGTACGCCGACAGGACGTCGCGGGCGAGCGGAACCATCGAGAAGCCGTCCGCCGCGATGTGATGCACGACCACGGCCAGCACGTGCTCGTGCTCGTGCTCGTTCACCCCGAACAGCCGGGCCCGCACCGGTGCCTCCGTCGTCACGTCGAACCCTGCGGAGAGCAGGCGGTGGAGTTCCGCGTGGAGGCCCGCCGACTCGACGGCGTGCGGTGTGAGAGCGGGCGCCACCTTCTCCGCCGGGAGGATCACCTGCCGCGGACCGCTGTCGGTGAGGGGGAAGACGGTGCGGAGGGATTCGTGGCGCTCGACGACGTCGGCGACGGCCGCCTCCAGCGCCTGCGTGTCGAGCGTGCCGGTGAGGCGGAGCGCGATCGCGACGTTGTACGCGGCACTGGCCGTGTCGAACTGGTTGATGAACCACATCCGCTGTTGTGCGAGCGAGACGGGGACCTCCCGCGACGGATCCCGCGGGGTCGGCGCCGGCCGGGATTCCAGGTTGGTTTCCCCGGCCTCGGCGCGGGCGGCCAACCCGGCGACGGTCGGGGCGTCGAACACGTCCCGCACGCCCAGCCGGTCGCCGACCGCGGCGTTGAGGCGGGCGACGAGCCGGGTCGCGGTCAGCGAGTTCCCGCCGAGCGCGAAGAAGTTGTCGTTCGCTCCCACCCGGACGATGCCGAGCAGGTCGGCGAACACGGCGGCGACGATCTCCTCCACCGGATTGCGCGGGGCGGCGAACCCCACCGTCGACGTGCCGAAGTCCGCTTCGGGCAGCGCTTTCCGGTCGAGTTTGCCGTTGACCGTCAGGGGCAGGGCGTCGATCACCACCACCGCGGCCGGCACCATGTACGACGGAACGCTCGCCCCGACCGCGTCGAGAACCGCCGCCGCATCGACATCCGCACCCGTCTCCGGGACCACGTAGCCCACCAGCCGGTCGCCGTCCCGGTCGTCGCCGCGCACCACGACCACCGACTGCGCCACCCCGGCGCACGCGGCCAGAGCCGCCTCCACTTCGCCGAGTTCCACCCGGAACCCGCGCAGCTGCACCTGGAAGTCGCTGCGCCCCATGTACTCGAGCCGGCCGCCCGCACCCCACTTCACGACGTCGCCCGACCGGTACATGCGCGCGCCCGCCCGGTGGTGGCCGAACGGGTCGGCGACGAAACGCGTCGCGGTCAAACCCTGCCTGCCGATGTAGCCGCGGGTCACCTGGTCGCCGGACACGTACAGCTCACCCACCACCCCGGGCGGCACCGGATGCAGCCGGCCGTCGAGGACGTAGACACGCAGACCGGGAAGTCCGCCGCCGATCACCGAGCCCGGCACGGACGCCGCCAGCGCACGATCGAGGGCGAGGAAGCTGACGTGCACCGTGGTCTCGGTGATGCCGTACATGTTCACCAGCACGGGGTCCCGGTCGTCGTGCCGGGTGTACCACCGCTCCAGTTGCCCGACGTCGAGGGCTTCGCCGCCGAAGATCACGTGCCGCAACGACAGTGGCGCCTGGTCGGTGTCCTCGACGGCGTTCGCCGCACGATCGGCCTCCGTCAGCTGGTAGAACGCCGTCGGGGTCTGGTTCAGCACCGTCACCCGTTCCCGGCGCAGCAGTTCGAGGAACGCGTCCGGCGATCGTGCGGTGAAGTAGTCGACCAGCACCAGCCGGCCACCGTGGACGAGCGCACCCCACAGTTCCCAGACGGAGAAGTCGAACGCGTACGAGTGGAACAGCGTCCACACGTCGGACGAGTCGAACCCGAACAGCTCCCGGGTGTTGGCGAGCAGCGTGACAACGCACCGATGTGATACCTGGACGCCCTTCGGCCGCCCGGTCGACCCCGACGTGAAGATGACGTACGCGACGGTGTCGGCCCGCAGCGGCCGCAACCGGTCCGAGTCGGTGACCGGCAGCCCGGACAGTTCGGCCACCGCACGCGCCGTCGCCGGATCGTCGATCGCCACCACCGGAATCCCGGTCGGCGTCAGCGACGCGAATTCCGCGCTCACGACGGCGCAGACGGGTCGCGCGTCCTCGAACATCGCTGCCACCCGCTCGGCGGGATAGCTGGTGTCGACCGGGACGTACCCGCCGCCGGCGGCGAGCACCGCCAGCAACGTCACCACGAGGGCAGGCGTGCGCTCCACCATCACCGCGACCAGCGACTCGGTTCCCACCCCCTCGGCGATCAGCAACCGTGCCAACCGGTTCGCCTGCTCGTCCAGTTCGCCGTAGGTCAGCGTCTCGTCACCGCACACGACAGCAGTGGCGTCCGGGGTCGACGCGGTCACCCGCGCGAGCAACTCGACCACGGTCTGTGCGTCGGCCGGGACACCCGCACGGTTCCACCGGTCCAGCACCAGGTCGCGCTCGACCGCACCGAGAACCGGGATGTCCCCCACCACCGCCGCCGGGTCGTCGACCACCGCCCGCAGCACCCGGACGAAGCGTTCCCCGAACCCCTCCACCGACGTCCGGTCGAACACGTCCGTCGCGTACAGGAATGCGGCGGCCATACCTGCGGCGGTGCCCTTCTCGTCGTGGTATTCGGCGAGCGACAGCTGCAGGTCGAATTTGGCGACCCCCGGGTCGACGTCGACCGCCTCGACGGTCAGGCCCGGCAGTTCGAGGTGGGCGCGCACGGTGTTCTGGAATTCGAGCAGCACCTGGAACAGCGGCGAGTGGGACGTCGACCGGCCAGGCGCCAGCTCGTCGACGACGCTCTCGAAGGGAACGTCCGTGTGCCCGAACGCGCCCAGATCCGTGTCGCGGGCCCGGGCCAGCACGTCGGTGAACACCTCACCGGGCTCCACCGGAGTCCGCAGCACCAGCGTGTTCACGAACATCCCCACGAGGTCGTCCAGCGCCGCCTCGCCACGACCCGCGATCGGGGTGCCGATGGCGACGTCGCCCGATCCGGACATCCTCGACAGCAGCACGGCCAGCGCCGCGTGCATCACCATGAACAGGGTTGCGTGGTGCTCGCGCGCGAGGAGGAGCAGTTGCCGGTGCAGGCCCGCCTCGATCGCGAACGCCGCGGTCGCACCCGCGAGCGAGCGGGTCACCGGCCTGTTCCGGTCCAGCGGCAGGGCGCTGACCTCCGGGAGTTCGGCCAGCACACCGCGCCAGTACTGCAACTGCCGGGACATGAGGCTGTCCGCGTCGTCGGCACTGCCGAGGAGGCGACGCTGCCACACGCTGAAGTCGGCGTACTGCACGGGCAGCGGCTCCCAGCTCGGCGGTGTCCCGGACCGGCGTGCCGAGTATGCGACCATCAGGTCGCGGGCCAGCGGCGCCAGCGACGCCCCGTCGGCGGCGATGTGATGCACCACGATCACCAGCACGTGTTCGTCGGGGCCGGTCCACAACAGCGCCGCGCGCAGCGGGACCTTCGCGCTCACGTCGAATCCGCCCGCGAGGAGGGTGGCGATCCTCTCGTGCAGCGACTCGTCGCCGTCGACGTGCGGGGTGAGGTCGGGGACGACGTCCGCGGTGTCGACCACCACCTGGTAGGGCCCGTCCGTCGAGGCGGGGTACACGGTGCGCAACGACTCGTGCCGCTCGATGACGTCGCCGACCGCCGCCCGCAGCGTGTCGGCGTCCAGCGGTCCGGTGAGGCGCACGGCCATCGGGATGTTGTACGCCACCGACGACGTGTCGAACTGGTTGAGGAACCACATCCGTTGCTGCGCCAGCGACAACGGGATCCGTTCGGGCCGCTCCCCGACGGCCAGGGGCGGTCGGTCCACGAGTTCCGTACCGGAACGGCGAACGTACGCGGCCAGCAGTTCGACGGTGGGCGCCTCGAACAACGCTCGCACACCCACGTCCGATCCGAGTGCCGCGTTGACGCGCGCGATCACCCGCGTCGCCACGAGAGAATTGCCGCCGAGGTCGAAGAAGCTGTCGTCGACACTGATCGGTTCGACGCCGAGGACCTCGGTGAAGACCTCGGCGATCGATTCCTCGACCGGGTCGGTAGGCGCCTTGAATTCGGCGGCCGCGGACAGGAACCGCGGTTCCGGCAGTGCCGCGCGGTCCAGCTTGCCGACCGGGGTCAACGGGATCTCGTCCAGCACCACGACGACCGAGGGAACCATGTACGCCGGCAACCGGTTCCGCACCTGTCGCAGCAGTTCCGTCGTCTCGATCGGCCTGCCTGGGGCCGGGACGACGTACGAGACCAGGACCGTGTCCCCGGACGGCCCCGGCCTGCCGATGGTGACCGCCAGCCGCACGTCCGGATGTGTCTGCAGAATCGCGTCGATCTCGCCGAGCTCGATGCGGAAACCCCGCACCTTCACCTGGAAATCGCTGCGCCGCAGGTACTCGAGCGTGTGGTCGGGCCGCCACCGCACCACGTCACCCGTGCGGTACATCCGGCCGCGGCCGTAGGGGTCGGCGACGAAGCGCGCCGCGGTGAGACCGGGACGGCGGTGATAGCCCCGCGCCACACCGGCACCGGCGATGTACAGCTCACCGGGTACCCCGACGGGTACCGGATGGAGCCGGGCATCGAGTACCACTTCCTCGGCACCTCTGATCGGCCCGCCGAGTGTGATGGGGTCACCGGGGGTCATCGGTGCGCTGATGTTCGCCATGACGGTCGTTTCGGTGGGACCGTACGCGTTGTGCAGCCTGCGGTCCGGCGCCCACCGGGCCACCAGTTCGGGCGGGCAGACCTCACCGCCCACGGCCACGTCGAGGAAGTCGCCCAGCGCATCCGGCGGGATCGTGCCCAGCGCGGCCGTGGTGACGAAACCGTGCGTGACACGTTCCGACCGTAGGAGGTCGGCCAGTTCCGGGCCACCGTACGCGGATGGCGGCACGACCACCATCGTGGCGCCCACCCCGAACGCCTGCAGGTACTCGAAGACGGACGCGTCGAAACTCGGCGTCGAGAAGTGCAGCGTCCGGGACGATCTCGTGGCGCCGAAACGTTCCTGCTGGTCGGCCGCGAAGTTGTCGAGCCCGCGGTGCGTGACGGTGACGCCCTTCGGCTGCCCCGTCGAGCCGGACGTGTAGATCAGGTACGCGGAATTGTCGAGATGCAGGGGCCGGATGCGGTCGGAGTCGGTCACCGGATTGTCGGACCGGGCCGCGCAGGCGGCCTGGAAGTCCGGGTCGTCGAGCACGCACCAGGGAATAGAATCGTGGAGGCGTCCCCGCAGCGACTCCTCCGTCAGGCCCAGCACCGCACCGGAATCGGCGAGCATGTAGTCGATCCGATCGGGCGGGTAGTTCGGGTCCACCGGAACGAATGCCGCCCCCGTCTTCGCAACGGCCCACACGGACGCCACCGAGCGGAACGAGCGCGGCAGTGCCAGCGCGACGAACGATTCCGGCCCCACCCCGCGGTCGATCAGCATTCGCGCGACCTGCGTCGACCACCGGTCCAGCTCGCGGTACGACAATTCCTCGCCCTGCCGCGACAGGGCCGTCGCCACCGGATCCAGCGCGGCGGCGTCCGCGAAGAGGTCGGGCAGGGTGCGCTCGGACCGGCCCGGGCGTCCTCGTACCGGTGTCAGCGCGGAACGTTCGCCCGCGGAGAGGATCTCGATGTCTCCGACCGGAACCTCGGGGTCGGCCGCCATCGCGCCGAGTATGCGGAGGTACCGCTCGGCGGCCACCCGGATCGTGTGGGCGTCGAACAGGTCTGCGGCGAAACCGAATTCGACGGTCGAACCCGCCGGAGCCCCCGACTCGTCGACCGCTTCGGTCACGGTCACGCACAGGTCGAGGCCGGAGACGGTGCAACCCGGGGAGCCGGGCGCGCGGGTGTCGAGCAGCACCTGGACGATCGGTGCGTACGCGTCCGACACCGACACGTCGAGCTCCCGCACCAGCCGGTCGAACGGAACAGCGGTGTGCGCCACCGCCTCGGTGGCGACGTCCCGGACGTGCGACAGATAGTCGTGACACGACACCTCGCTCGCGTACCGCGACCGCACCACCACGGTGTCCGTGCGATCTCCCACGTCCACGGCGATTCCGACGGCGATGTCGCTGCTTCCGGTCACCCTGCCCAGCAGGATCGACAGGGCCGTCAGGAACACCGTGCGGCCGGTGGTGCCGGCGGCGTCGGCCAGTGCGGCCACGCGGCGGTGCAACTCCCCCGGCACCACGACGGTGACCCGGTCGCTCGCCGGTGACAACCTCGCCGGCCGGCGGCGGTCGGTGGGCAACGGCAGGAAGTCGGGCAACCCGTCCAGCTGCCGGCGCCAATACTCGATTTCCTCGGCCTCGCGCAGAAGTCGTTCGCCGGTGCGGGCACTGGTCTCGTGAATGCTGCCCACCCGGGACGCCGGATCTGCGGTGGCCAGTTCCTCGAGCAACTCGACGAACTGCCGATGGTGCTCCCGCAGTTCCGCCTCCTCGTAGCGGCTGGGATTCGCGCGGAAGTCCACGAAGATCCTGGTGGGGGTGCCGCTCTGATACACGTTGATCAGCAGGTCCTCGACCGGGCCCGACGTGACGATGTGGAAATCGCCGAGAAGCGAACCCAGCGCGACCTCCTGGCGGAACAACATGACGTTCACCATCGGCCCGTACAGTGCCGTCGTCGCGGTGTCGCCGGCGTCGCGACGGATGTCGTCGAGGCTGCACCGCTGGTGTCGCAGTGCGGCGACCAGCTCACGCTGGACCTTCTCGATCAGTTCCGCGACGGTGTCGTCGGCCCGGACGCTGACGGGCATCGGGGCCACGTTGACGAGCATGCCACCGGAATTGCGCAGCACCGCCGTGGTGCGCGCCGACACCGGAATCGTCACCAGTACATCGGTTCTGCCGGTACGTCGCGCCAGGTAGCACGCCGCGGCCGCGATGATGGTCGCCGCAGACAGGCTGTCGCGGGAATCGAGAACCGCCACGACGTCGTCCGAGAGGACGGCACTCTCCACCGTGCTGGTGGCCGACACCTGCCCCGCCGTCCGCGCCAGCGTGGTGCCCTCGAGCCCGGCGACCCGCGCGGCCCAGTACTCTCGATCGGTTGCGAAACGCTCGGAGGCGCGGTACCGGCTGTCGATGTCGTACAACTGCCGCAGGCTCACCGCCCGGTTCGGATCCGGTTCGCGGCCCGCGATTTTCGCGGAATAGCGGTGTGCGATGCGGCGCAGCATCGTCATGGCGCCGTAACCGTCGAGCGCGACGTGGTGAATCCTGCTATACCACAGGAAGTGTGTGTCACCGGTTTGCAGGATCGACGTCTCGACCAGCCGGTCGGCGCTCAGGTCGAGCGGCGTGACGTAATCGCGTTCCATCCATTCGTGTGCCGCCGCCACCGGGTCGTCTTCCGCACGGAAGTCGACGTACGCGATCGACGTGTCCGTCCGATGGTCCACGTACTGCAGCGGCCGGCCCTCGACGTCGTACACCTTGAGGAAGGGTGATTCGAACTCACGGGCCGCTTCCACCGTCTCCTGCCGGAGCAGGTCGATGTCGAGCACACCGTGGAACTCCACGTACTGGGCGATGGAGATCGGGACCTGCGGTTCGAGTTGCTGCGCGAACCACGTGGCCCGCTGCGCCGCCGAGAGCGGAATCGGTTCGCCGCCCGGAACACGGAGGTCCGCGGGGCGGCGCGTTTCTCCCGCCCCCGGAACGGGTCCTTCACCTTGTCCTGGGCACACTCGAACTCGACCTCGCCCCGCCCTACCAGGACGGACGCACTGTTTCGAGTATCCGCCCCTCGGACGCGCCGGGTCCAGGGCACTGCGGGACAAAAGCCGCCAATGGATACTGGGCCCCATGACCGAGCGCGTCGACACACCCGGCATCGATCCCGCGGACTTCCGCGTCCACGTGGTGGCGCAGGCCATCCGGCTGTTCTCCGAGAACGGGTACGAAGCGACGACCGTCGAGCAGATCGCATCCGCCGCGGGCGTGTCCCGGCGGACGTTCTTCCGCCAGTTCCGCTCCAAGGAGGACGTGATCTTCGCCGATCACGAATCGCTGTTGCAGCAGGCAGGCGATTATCTGTCCACGGATTCCGACGACCCGTGGGCGGCGGTCTGCAGGACGGCGGGCCTGGTCTTCGACAGGTTTCGCGAGAACCGGGAGCTGTCGGCTCGCCGGTACCAGGTGGTCCAGCGGGTTCCCGCCCTGCGCGACCGGGAGATCGTCACCGGCTTCCGCTACGAGCGGTTGTTCGTCGACTACCTGCGCGGGGTCGTACCCACCGAGCCGGTCCTGAAGGTCATCGGATTCGCGGCCGCCGTCACCGCGTGCCACAACTTCCTGCTCCGGAACATGATCAAGGGCGACCCCGACGCCACCGCCGAGGAACTCGAGCGGGCCCTCCTCGACGTGCGCCGGACGTTCGGCGTCGCTCCGGGGTCATCGACGCAGGAACAGGACGCGGTGCTGGTGGTGTCGTACCCGCCGGGAACGCCGGTGGAGGAGATCACGGGGCGTATCCAGGCCCAGCTGTCCCGGCGCCGGGGCTCAGTGGCCGGGTGACGACAACCACCCTTGACTGGCACTCAGTGCCGTGGTTGACTGCACTGTAGTGGCAGTAGTTTGCCGACCACGAACGTTGCGGCCCACCTGAACGACAAAGTCCTTGGCACGGAGTGCCTATTCAGACTCGGTGCCGTCGAGACTCAGCAAGGAGCGCCCCATGGCCGGAAATCCGGACTTCGATCTGTTCAAGCTCGGTGAAGAGCACGACGAACTGCGGTCCGCGATCCGCGCGCTCTCCGAGAAGGAGATCGCACCCTACGCGAAGGAAGTCGACGAGGACGCACGCTTCCCCGAGGAGGCCCGCGTCGCCCTCGTGAACTCCGGGTTCAACGCCATCCACGTCCCCGAGGAATACGACGGCCAGGGCGCCGACTCCGTCGCCACCTGCATCGTCATCGAAGAGGTCGCCCGCGTCTGCGGCTCCTCGTCCCTGATCCCCGCCGTCAACAAGCTCGGCACCATGGGCCTCATCCTCAACGGGTCCGAAGAACTCAAGCAGCAGGTCCTGCCGCAGCTCGCGTCCGGCGAGGCCATGGCGTCCTACGCGCTGTCCGAGCGTGAGGCCGGTTCGGACGCGGCCGGCATGCGCACCCGTGCCAAGGCCGACGGCGACGACTGGATCCTCAACGGCTCCAAGTGCTGGATCACCAACGGCGGCAAGTCCAGCTGGTACACCGTCATGGCCGTCACCGACGCCGACAAGGGCGCCAACGGCATCTCCGCGTTCATGGTCCACGAGAACGACGAGGGTTTCGTCGTCGGACCGAAGGAGAAGAAGCTCGGCATCAAAGGCTCGCCCACCGCGGAGCTCTACTTCGAGAACTGCAAGGTCCCCGGCGACCGCATCATCGGCGAGCCCGGCACCGGATTCAAGACGGCGCTGCAGACCCTCGACCACACCCGTCCCACCATCGGCGCGCAGGCAGTCGGCCTCGCACAGGGCGCCCTCGACGCCGCTCTCGCCTACACCAAGGACCGCAAGCAGTTCGGCAAGTCGATCAGCGACTTCCAGGCCGTGCAGTTCATGCTCGCCGACATGGCGATGAAGGTCGAGGCCGCACGCCTCATGGTCTACACCTCCGCGGCCCGTGCCGAGCGCGGCGAGAAGAACCTCGGTTTCATCTCCGCGGCCGCCAAGTGCTTCGCCTCCGACGTCGCAATGGAGGTCACCACCGACGCCGTCCAGCTGTTCGGTGGCGCCGGCTACACCACCGACTTCCCTGTCGAGCGGATGATGCGTGATGCGAAGATCACTCAGATCTACGAAGGCACCAACCAGATCCAGCGCGTCGTGATGTCGCGTGCACTGTTGAAGTAGGCGGCTACGCCGCCCGTGCGCCTTTTTGGTAGCTCCCGCTACCAAAAAGGCGCACGGCTACGTGAGGAGAATTTGTGGAACTAGTAGGCGTGATCGGCGGCGGCACCATGGGTGCCGGCATCGCCGAGGTATGCATCAAGGCCGGTAGCTCGGTTCTCATCCTCGAGACCAAGCCGGAATTCGCCGAGGCCGCGCAGGCCCGCATCGAGAAGTCCCTGGCTCGCGGGGTCAAGGCGGGCAAGCTCGACCAGGACGCCGCGGATGCCGCGCTCGCCCGCGTGCGGGTCACCCTCGACATCGAGGAGTTCGCGGACCGCGACCTCGTGATCGAGGCGGCGCCGGAGATCGAGTCGCTCAAGGTCGACATCTTCCAGAAGCTCGACAAGATCGTGAAGCCGTCGGGCATCCTGGCGTCCAACACGTCGTCCATCCCGCTGATCAAGATGGCCAACGCCACGCAGCGCCCCGGGCAGGTCGTGGGTGTCCACTTCTTCAACCCGGTGCCGGTAATGCCGCTGGTGGAGATCGTGGTCAGCTTGGTCACATCGGAGGAGACCGTCCTCGCGGTCACCGACTACGCGAAGAACACGCTGCGCAAGAAGACGGTGCGGGCCGGGGACCGTGCGGGTTTCATCGTGAACGCGCTGCTCATCCCGTACCTCACGTCGGCGGTCCGGATGCTCGAGTCGGGTTACGCCACCGCCGAGGACATCGACGAGGCCATGAAGGGCGGCTGCGGTTACCCGATGGGCCCGCTGACGCTGATCGACACCGTCGGTCTCGACATCACCCTCGCCGCGGCGGAGTCGCTGTACGCGGAGTTCGCCGAGCCGCACTACGCTCCCCCGACGCTGCTCAAGCGCAAGGTGGACGCCGGACAGCTCGGCAAGAAGAGCGGTAAGGGCTTCTACGACTACAGCTAGTCACGCCTCTCTGGAAGCCCGTCGCGTCGTCGCGGCGGGCTTTCGCCGTTCTTGACCGCAAATCCCATGTAGGAGATGGCCGTGCTCCGGATCTGCCCGAAGTCGAGCCGGCGGCTCAACTCCCCGTAACTGAGCCGTGTTCCGCCGGCCCGGGCGAGGTCGAGGAGCCGGAGCGGATTCTTCGACCGCGGCCCGAGCCCGACGACCTCGCCGAGCCGCAGTCCGTGCCGCGCCATGATCGGCTCCAGCTCCGCGGGGCGGATACACATCGACCAGTCGTGGATGGGAGTGTCGAACATCCGGGTCATCCGCCACTCCTGCATGATCTTGATCGCGACGAGCTTGCTGGCGAATGTGCGGTTGATGGTGTCGAACAGGTACAGGCCGCCGGGTTTCAGCGCCCGGGACGTCTCGGCGATCACGCCGTCGAGATCCGACACGTGCTCGAGGACGTCGCAGCAGTAGATGACGTCGAACGCGGCATCCGGTACCGGCAGCTGTTCGCCCGACCCGATGCGGTACTCGATGTCGAGGGCCGAACCGGCTGCGTGACGCCGTGCGGTGTCGACCGACACGGGGGACGGATCGATGCCCGTCACCCGGAAACCGATGCGGGTGAACTCTTCCGCGAGGAACCCACCGCCCGACCCGACGTCGAGGGCGCGGAGCCCGTGATGGTCACGACCGACCGTCTCGCCGAGCACCTTACGGAAGTAGGCGAATCGTCCCGGCGTGAGGCTTCCGTGCAGCAGGTTGAGTGGGTTGTCTTCCTCCCACCACGACTCCCCCACACGGTTGTACACGTCGTTGTCGATGACCAAGCGGACCACCCCTTCTCTGCCGACGGCACAGCGACGACCTCCAGCCTTCTCCTGAGCGTCGGTCACTTCAAGGCCGGTGCCCTTACGCGATGCTCAGGGGATGACATTCAGGGTCTCGCATGTGTGCCTGCTGCTGGGCGGGTTCGTCGCGGGAATTGCGTTGACGTCCACCACGTCCAGGGAGTTCGCGTTCGTGGTCGGCGGCGACCGCCTGGACGCGTTGTATGCCGGGCCGTCCGCCGGAGCCTTCCTGGCTGCGGTCGTCGCCGTCCTGGTGGCAGCGCTGGTTCGTGCCCGCCGGATCCTGTCGACGCTGTCGTTCGCCGGTCTCGCGCTGCTGGGTGTCGCTCCGTCGACGGGGCCGTGGGATTTCGAGGTGTACCTCGGCGGAGTCGGTGCGGGCCTGCTGCTCGGCGGCCTCGTCGGACTGTGCGCCACCGCCGACCGGGCATGGTTGCAGACCGCACTCGCGGCGGGGGTTCTCGCCGGACTCCTCCTCGCCGGACCGATCGACCACTTCCGGACGTCTTTTCCCCGGCGCTACGCCGATTACCTTCCGGAACCCGCAGTCGATCCGGTGGCGCTGACCGTCCTCGCGCTCACGTGCGTCGTTCTGGCCGTCACGCTGGCGTCCGGCGACTTCGGTGAGCGGACGGACGTCGCGGTGAGCGCGCGCGCTCTCGTCGTCGGGATCGTCCTGCCGCTGATCGGGCTGGTGCTGTACTGGTGGTTCGTTCGACGTGTCTGGAACGTGGGCACCTACGGTGCGATGCACGGCAGGTGGATGTTCGGACTCGTCCTGGTCGTGGCGGTGATCGCCGCCTCGCTGTGGCTGGAGAGCCGCACCGGGATCGTGTTGCTCGCCGCGATGGCGTTCGTCGCCGCGGGGGACATCGGTGTGGCGCGTTCCCGGATTCCTGGCCGTGGCTGCTGGTGCCCGCGGCGCTCGTGCTGACGGGTGCCGTGCTCGGCCGGCGCTTCCCGCAGCCGGTGCTCGGCATCGCGGCGCTCGCAGTCGTGGCCGCGTCGGCGTTGTTCGAGCACCCGCCGTGGGACAACCTGCACGTCGGGGCGACGTGGCTCCTCCTTCCGCTCGCGGCCTCGTACACGGTCGCGTCGAGTCTGCCGTCGAGCGAGCCGGTCACCGCGACATCACTGGCGGTGCCTGCCGCGCTGGCCGTCCCGCTGATCGCCGACTACGGGTGGACGGCGTATGCGCCGCTCGTCGAATCCGAGAGCACGCTGGGGCCGGACTCGTGGGCGTGGACATCGACCGGACTGTCCGTGGCTGCCGTGGTCGCGTGCGGTCTCGCTGCCGCTCACCTCGGAAAACGCCCCACCTGAGCTCATTGCACGATACATACGTTGTGCATCATGCATACGCTGTGTATGGTGCACAAATTGTGTTTCGCAGAGTTGAGGAGATTCGTGTGGACAGTCCGACGCCCGCCGTCCGGCCAGGCGGCCTCATCGCCGTGCTGGCATTCACCGGCATCGTCGCCGCGCTCATGCAGACCCTCGTGGTGCCGCTGATCGGCGACCTCCCCCGACTGCTCGACACGACCGCCTCCAACGCATCGTGGGTGATCACCGCGACGCTGCTCGCCGGCGCCGTGGCGACACCGGTCACCGGACGTCTCGGCGACCTGTACGGCAAGCGGCGAATGATGCTGATCTGCACGGTGCCGCTCGTCCTCGGCTCGGTGGTCTGCGCACTCGCGACGTCCCTGGCCCCGATGGTGATCGGCCGAGGATTGCAGGGCATCGGTGTGGGCATGATTCCGCTCGGAATCAGCGCACTGCGGGACCTGCTGCCGCCCGAGCGCCTGCACTCCTCCATCGCCTTGATGAGCTCGTCCATGGGCATCGGCGGCGCCCTCGGTCTGCCGCTCGCCGCAACGGTCGCGGAGAATGCGAGCTGGCGCGTGCTGTTCTGGGGCGCCGCCGGGCTCAGCGCGCTGATCGCCGTGCTGCTCTGGTTCTTCGTGCCCGCCACGCCCGTCCACGGTCCCAAGGCCCGCTTCGATCCCATCGGGGCAGTCGGACTGGGCGTCGGACTGGTGTCGCTGCTGCTGGCTGTGTCCAAGGGCGCCGACTGGGGCTGGGCGAGCAGCAACACCCTCGGTTTGTTCGCGACCACGGCCGTCGCGTTGACGGCCTGGGGCTGGTGGGAACTCCGCACTCCCGAACCACTGGTCGACCTGCGGGTGATCGCCGGCCGTCAGGTACTGCTGACCAACGCCGCGTCCGTCGTAGTCGGCTTCGCCATGTACGCCCAGTCCCTGATCGTTCCGCAGCTCCTGCAGTTGCCGGCGTCGACGGGGTACGGCCTGGGACAGTCGATGCTGGCCATGGGCCTGTGGATGGCCCCCTCGGGCCTGATGATGATGGCGGTCTCCCCCTTCGGGGCACGCTTGTCGTCCACCCGTGGACCGAAGGTCACCCTGCTCGTCGGCAGCCTCGTCATCGCGCTCGGCTACGGGTCGTCGATGTTCCTGATGGGGTCGACGTGGGGCCTGGTCGTGGTGACCTGCATCTGCGGCTCGGGCGTCGGCCTCGCCTACGGCGCGATGCCCGCTCTGGTGATGAGCGCCGTGCCGCAGTCCGCGACCGCCTCCGCCAACAGTGTCAACTCCCTGATGCGCTCAGTCGGCACCGCGGTGTCCGCGGCCGTCGTCGGAGTGGTCCTCGCCCAGATGAGCGTCCAGGTCGCCGGCCACACCCTGCCGACGGAGGGCGGCTTCCGAACCGGCCTGTTGATCGGTTGCGGTGTCGCACTCGTCGCCGCGGCGATCACGCTGGCCATTCCCACCCGTCGCGCCACCCTCGCGGCGCCGAACTCGATTCCCGAACCGCTCGCGCCGTCGAAGGTGTAGCCCCTTGCCGGTTGCTACTTGTGGAGGGCGTACCCCGCCACCGGGTTGCCGTTGATGTAGACGGTGCCCTCGTAGGTCCCGTCGGGCCTCGGCGTGATCCGGTCGGTCAGGAAGGGAAGCCCGGAGGGGCTGTAGTCGGTGACGAGGGAGCCGCTCGCTTCCGGAGTGGTCATGCCGAAGATGTACGGGAAGAACAGCCCGAAGTTGTCCATGACCCACCCGGGTCCGAACGTCTTGCCCTTCCAGATCAGGTCGCCACCGAGAACGTTGGTGGTGCCGACGTACGTCCCGGCAGGCAGCGGGACCGGCATGGGCGCGGGTAGCGGCGGCGGCATGGGCGCCGGCACCGGGTCCGCTGCGGCCGTCCCCGCGGCGACGAGACACAGGCCGGCCACCGCGACGGCCCCGACTGCGACCTTGCGCTTGATGTCCATGAGTACTCCGTATATCGAGGTGCGTGGCGGAAAGTGTCGCACGGACAGGGCCGTCACAGGGAGAGTGTGAAGAAGATGCTGTTCGGATCGTTGCCGTAGTCCCCGAACGGGGGACATTCGGTGAAGCCGTGCTCGGTGTACAGGCGCCGGGCCGGGGCGAAGAAATCCTCGATGCCGGTCTCGAGGCTGAGCCGGACGTACCCCCGTGCCCGCGCCGCGTCGACCAGGTGCGCGAGAAGCCGGGTGGCCACGCCCCGCCCGCGCGCCTCCGTGGCCGTCCGCATCGACTTGATCTCGCCTTCGGCAGGCGAGAGCTCACGCAAGGCCACGGTTCCCAGCACCGTCTCCTCGTCCCACAGCGTCCACACCGTGACCGACGGGTCCCGCAGGCCGGGCAGATCGAGGGCGTGAACACTGTCGGGCGGCGACGTCGCACGCATGTCCGCCAGGTGCTCTGCCAGCAGACCGTGCACGGCCTCGCGGGACAGGTCGTCGACTTCGATGTACACGCGCTCGAGTATGCCGAAGCCGGCGCGAGAAATCGCAACGAGCACCCCACTGCCTGGACCGCGGCGCACCATGGGGAGATGACCGAGACCGTGCTGCGCCTGAGCACCCGCCAGGGACGGTGGGTGGTCACCGCCACCGTTCTCGGCTCCAGCCTCGCGCTACTGGACGGGACGGTGGTGAACATCGCCCTGCCGCACATCGGCGAGGACCTCGGGTCGGATGTCGCGGGAATGCAGTGGGTACTGAGCGGCTACACCCTCGCCCTCGCGTCGCTGATCCTGTTGGGCGGGGCGCTCGGGGATCGCTGGGGCAGGCGCCGCGTCTTCGTCTGGGGGACGGTCTGGTTCGCGGTGGCGTCACTCCTGTGCGGCATCGCACCCGACATCACGATGCTCGTGATCGCACGGATTCTCCAGGGTGTCGGGGCAGCGATGCTGACCCCCGGCAGCCTCGCTCTGATCTCGGCGTCGATCCACGAGGACGATCGGGGCGCCGCGATCGGACTGTGGTCGGGGCTCGGCGGGGTGGCCGGGGCGATCGGACCTCTACTGGGCGGCTGGCTGGTGGAGGTGGCCGGCTGGCGGTCGGTGTTCCTGCTCAATCTTCCGCTCGCCGTCGTCGTCGTGTGGGCATCGATGCGGCACGTCCCCGAGAGCCGCGACCCGCATCCGCCCGATCATCTCGACGTGCTCGGGTCGGTGTGCGCGGTGGTCGGTCTCGGCGCGCTCACCTACGGTCTGATCGAGATGAACCTGGTCGCCGGGGTGGTCGGCGCCGTCGCGCTGATCGTGTTCGTCGCGGTGGAACGGCGCTCACCGAACGCGCTGGTGCCGCCGAGCCTGTTCGCGTCGCGCATGTTCATGGTGGCGAACCTGGTGACGCTCGCCGTGTACGCCGCACTCGGTGGCGTCTTCTTCCTGCTGGTCCTGCAGTTGCAGTTGGTGGCCGGATACTCGCCGATCGAAGCCGGGGTCGCCACCATCCCGATCACGCTGGCGATGCTGGCGTTCTCCTCCCGCGCCGGCAGCTACGCCCAGACCCACGGTCCCCGACTGCCGATGACCGTCGGGCCGGCACTCGCGGCGGTCGGCCTGCTGTTGATGACCCGGATCGGGCCGGATGCGAACTACTGGACGGTCGTGCTCCCCGGCGTCGTCTTCTTCGGCCTCGGACTGTCCGCCATGGTCGCACCGCTGACCGCCGCCGTGCTCGGGTCCGTCCCGGTAGACCAGTCCGGCATCGCCTCCGGGGTGAACAACGCCGTCGCACGCACCAGCCAGCTGCTGGCGGTGGCCGCACTCCCCGGGATCGCCGGGATCGACGCCGAGAGCGTGCTCGACCCCGAGAGCTTCTCGCACGGCTTCCGTGTCGCGATGTTCATCTGCATCGCACTGCTCCTCGTCGGGGCGACCATCGCCGCAGCCCTGATCCGGGCGCCCGCCCCGCCGGCTCCCACCCCGCTTGGTCCCGTCCCGGATTCGGTTGCATGCAAACCACATTGCGACGTCACCGGCCCGGCAGTGCAACCGACCCTCACCCGGTCGAACCGTACTCCGCCGAACGGGTGACGCGCCCGCAGGCCACACCGTCACGCGCGCTTTCGTATCCTGGTCGGGTGGCGATTTCCGGTACCGATCCCGCGAGCGTCCGGGTCGACAGCTGGACCTGGGCGATCCGGCTGTTCAAGACGCGCTCCGCGGCGGCGGCCGCCTGCAGGTCGGGGCACGTGCGGGTCAACGGCACCACCGCCAAACCCGCGCAGCCGGTCAAGGCCGGTGACGAGGTCCGCATTCGCGCGGCGGGTGTCGAACGCATCGTCGAGGTCGTCCGGCCCATCACCAAACGGGTCGGTGCGGTGGTGGCGGTCGAGTGCTACACCGACAACACACCACCGCCCCCACCGCGCGAAGTCCTCGCGTCGATACCGCAACGCGACCGCGGTGCAGGCCGGCCAACCAAACGCGAACGCCGCGAGATGGACCGGTTGCGCGGGTTGTGACCGCTCAGGCCGGGGTGTGGCTGAGGATGCGCAGGGCGGCCGGCACCGCCTCGATGGTGATCGGCAGCGGACCGACCCGGTCGCCGTCCGCGTACGCCGTGATGCCGTCGCACTGCAATCGCACCCTCCGCGAACGGTAGGTCTGCACGTCAGGGAGATCCACGTGAGTGCCCTTGTAGACGCGGGGGAACAACCGGACCAGCCTCGCCCGGCGACCGTAGTCGACGACCGTGACGTCGAGCAGGCCGTCGGTCTTGTCCGCGCCCGGGCAGATCTGCATGCCGCCGCCGTACGAGCGTCCGTTGCCCACCGCCACGAGGGTGGCGTCCACCTGGAACGTCTCCTCGTCCAGTTCGATGGTGTAGTGCAGCGGGCGGAGCTGCGTCAGCTCGGCGAACATCGCGAGGTTGTACCGCATCGGGCCTTTGGGCCACGACATCCGATTGGCGCGGTCCGTGACGAGCGAGTCGAATCCGCTCGCGACGATGGTGCCCGCCCACACCACCGCGCCGCCCGCGAGCGTGATGCGGGCGAGGTCGGATTCCTGCACCTCCCCGTCGGCGATCACGTCGGCCGCGGCGACGGGATCGCCGACGGGGATACCGAATTCGCGCGCATGGTCGTTGCCGGTGCCGGCCGGGATCAGCCCGACCGGTGTCCCGGATTGCGCGGCCGCCTGCAGCCCGATGCTGATGGCGCCGTCCCCGCCGACGACGACGAGCGCGTCGGTGCCGTCGTCGATCGCCCGGCGCGCCAGCATGCGCGCGTGATCGGCATCCGTGCCGATGATTTCGGTGACGGCGACCCCGCGCTCCCGCAGGCGCGCCACCCCCTTGCGGCCGGCGACGGGTGCGTGACCGTGTCCGGCGAGGGGGTTGACGAGGACGGTGACCTTCTCGATCACCTGCTGCGTGCTCACGGAATCAACTTGCCGGGGTTGAGGATTCCCGCAGGATCGACCGCGTCCTTGACCGCCCGCAGAATCGCGACGCCCAGGTCGCCGATCTCGTCCCGCATCCACGGACGGTGGTCGACTCCGACCGCGTGGTGATGGGTGATGGTTCCGCCGGCGGCGATGATCGCATCACCGGCGGCGGTTTTGGCCTTCCGCCACTGTTCGA
Organism: Rhodococcus sp. 21391; assembly: GCF_016772255.1. Classification (NCBI taxonomy): domain Bacteria; kingdom Bacillati; phylum Actinomycetota; class Actinomycetes; order Mycobacteriales; family Nocardiaceae; genus Rhodococcus; species Rhodococcus sp. 21391. The sequence continues at coordinate 5,254,074 of NZ_CP063781.1, forward strand.
TCGGGTCTTCCGCTTGCGCGGACACGACGGTGAAGTACAGCGAGGCGCCGGTCGGGTACGTGTGCGAGATGTGGCACAGGACGAGCGGCGGGGTGCCCTGCCCGGCCAGCGACTCCGTCAGCGCAGTGGTCACGGCGGTGCGGAGCGCAGCGAGGTTGCCCCAGGTGGTCGCGGTTTCCAGCGTCTCGCACAGCGCTCCCGCGTCGAGCAGCGAGTCGCGCAGGTACGGTGCATCGAAACGGCCGTGCTCCCAGCCGTTTCCAGGCTCCTCGCCCAGGGACGTGCCGCTGTGCGCCACCAGCACGGCGCGAGCCTCCGCCGTCCGCTCCGCGGTGTGCTCGGCGGTGCCCTCGAACGTCGTGATCGCCAGGCAGCCGCCGGTGACGGTCTCCTCACCGATCTTGTCGGTGGTCGCGAGGTTCACCGCCGTCTCCGCCTCGTCGGACAGTCGCAGCACGGTCGGGACCGCACCTTCCTGCCGCAACGCCCGCAGAGCCGCCGCGCCCGTCTCGAAGTCGGGGAAACTCCACCCTTCCCGGACGGTCGTGTCGGGGACCGCGTGCACCCGCACCCGCACCCGGGTGATGACGCCGAGCGTTCCCTCCGACCCGACGAACAGTTCGCCGAGGTCCGGACCCGCCGCGGAGGCCGGGGCGCGCCCCGTGTCGAGGGTCCCGGTGGGGGTCACCACCCGCAGTCCCTGCACCATGTCCTCGAACCGCCCGTACCCCGCGGACGCCTGCCCCGACGACCGGGTTGCTGCGAAGCCGCCGATGGTCGCGAACATGAAGCTCTGCGGGAAGTGCCCGAGCGAGAAGCCGTGCGCGCCGAGCAGTTCCTCGGCGAGCGGACCCGTCACACCCGCTCCCAGCGTCGCGATGCCGGAGTCGGCGTCGAGGTCGATGAGCGCGTCGAACCGGCGCAGGTCCAACGAGACGACGGCGTCGAATCGGTCGCGCACGGGGTCGAGCCCGCCGACCACGCTCGTTCCGCCACCGAACGGCACCACGGCGATGCCGTGGTCGGCGCAGTATCGGAGCACGTCGGCGACCTCATCGTCCGTACCGGGGGTGACGACGGCGTCGGGCGCGTTCTGCGGTTCGGTGCTGCGGCGGCGCAACAGGTCGAGCGTGCTCTTGCCGCCGGAACGCAGCAGCCGGTCGGAGTGCGCGGTGCTGCAGAACTGTTCTCCGACGATGCCCGCGAGAGCGGCGACCTGCTGGTCGGACAGTGCGCTCGGAGCCAGGACGACGTCGTCGGCCGCCCGGTCGGAGGGCTCCCTGATCGTGACGCCGAGGGCCTGTTGCAGCAGCCCCTTGATGCCGTCCGAGAGGATCTTGTGCTTCTCCGGCGCGCCCCAGGCGTCCCACTGCATCGGGGGTGCCGTCAGGACGGCGTGATCTTCCGATCGCTCATTGCTCATGCGTTATAGTGTTACACATCATGTAAGAGTGTAACTAGCCCTCTTCAGCGACCGCCCCGCTCCCGCCACACCTGCCGGATGGGCCGCAGCACCAATCCCATCTGTTTCCGTGTCTTCCCACGCGTCACCAGAACACCCGTGATCGCCACGATCCAAACCGGGTACTGCACGAGCCAGGCCACTCGGAACGCGTCGAACGAGTACCCGCCCATCGCATCGAGGATGAGACCCATCGCCTGGATGACCAGCAACGACGCCAGGAAGCCGCCGATGTTGACCATTCCTTGCGCCGTTCCCATGCTGGTGCTGGGGTTGAACATGCGGGCGTAGTCGAAACCGATCATCGAACCGGGGCCGCCCACCGAGATCACCATCACGAGCACGATCAGCAACCAGATCGGCGCCGGACCCGGCAGCGACAGGACAACGGTCCAGATCGCCGCATTGCTGATCATGATCGCCAGCACCAGATAGGAGCGGCGCATCGGGAAACGGCCGCTGAGGATGCCGATGATCGGGCCGGCCACGATCGCCGAGATCACCGACAGGGTCAGCAGCGAACCGGCCTCCGCCGGCGACAATCCCTGCGCCGACCTCAGGTACGGCACACCCCACAGCAGGGCGAACGTGGTCATCGAGAACTGCGTGCCCATGTGGGTGAAGAACCCGAGCCGGGTGCCTGGACGCCCCCACACGGTGCGGATCTGCCTGCCCACCTCTCGCAGTCCGGCGGGCGCGGCCACCACCTCCAGACCGGGAGGCGCATTGCGGATGACGGAGACGGCCAGCACGAACGACAGCAAACCGAGCGACGCGGCGCTGCCGTACGCGAAACTCCAGCCCGGCCCGTTCAGCAACAGCATCAACGGCAGCGCCGACAGGATCTGACCGATCTGACCAAAGATGCCGGTGAGCTGCGACACGAGCGGGACCCGCCGCGGCGCGAACCACTGCGGCACCAGGCGCAGCACGGAGATGAACGTCATCGCGTCGCCGACGCCGACGAGAACGCGCGCGGCGACCGCCAGCGGCAGCGATTCGGTGAGCGCGAGCAGCATCTGCGCCGACGCCATGATGAGGGCGCCCGCGGAAATCATGACTCGCGATCCGTACCGGTCGAGGAGCACACCGGCGGGGATCTGCATCCCCGCGTACACCACGATCTGGAGTACGACGAAACCCGACAACACACTCGGACTGATCGAAAATCGTTCCGTCGCCGCGAGGCCCGACACACCGAACGAGGTTCGATGCAGGACGGCGACGATATAAGCGACAACCCCGACGCCCCACACCAACCACACTCTGCTCATCGCAGATCAAACTACCCCCCAGCAGGTATTACCCGCCGGTCGAAGTCACTCGCGGCCCAGCGACACCCAGGTCGGATCGGCTGTGCGCTCGCCGACGGTGAGATCCGCGAGCAGGTCCAGACGCGCGATCTGCCCTTCGGTCAGCGTGAGCGCGAGCGCGCCGGCGTTCTCCGTGACACGGGCCGCGAACCGCGTACCGGGAATCGACACGGACGGCAACCCGAACTCGCGGGCTTTCGCGTCCAGCCACGCCAGCGACACCTGGGCGGGCGTCGCGTCGAGTTCGGCAGCGACCTCGCGGACGACGTCGAGCACCTTCAGGTTCGCCGGCAGCGCATCGTCGCCGAAACGCGGGAACCGGCGACGCAGATCCTTGTCGCCCAGCGTGGCCGGGTCGTACGTTCCGGTGAGGAATCCCCGGCCCACCGGCGAGTACGGCACGAAGCCGATGCCGAGTTCCGCCGCCGCGGGAACCACGTGCTTCTCGACGTCGCGACTCCAGATGCTCCACTCGCTCTGGATCGCGGCGATGGGGTGCACGCGCGAGGCGCGACGCAACTCGTCGCCGGTCGCCTCCGACAGCCCGATGTTGCGGACCTTCCCGGCCTTCACCTGTTCCGCGATCGCACCGACGGTGTCCTCGATGGGCACCTCGGGGTCGACGCGGTGCAGGTAGTACAGATCGACGGTGTCGACGCCGAGCCGGGACAGGGATTCGTCGAGGGCCTGCGCCACGTATTCGGGCTTGCCGTTGATGCTGCGCCGGCCGTTCGCGATGTTGCCGACGAGACCGAACTTGGTGGCCAGCTGCACCTCGTCGCGGCGTTCCTTCAGCACCGTGCCCACCGCGATCTCACTCGCGCCATCGCCGTACACGTTGGCCGTGTCGATGAAGGTCACTCCGATGTCGATGGCGTGGTGGAGGGTCGCGAGCGCCTCCGCGGCATCGACGGGGCCGTACACGGGGGCGACGGACATGGCGCCGTAGCCCTGCGCGCTGACGGTGAAGCCTTCGGACAACTGCACGGTGGGGATGTTGGTCATGCGCCCCATCCTTCCCGAGCACCCCGACAGGTGCATCGTTTGGAATCGCGCTGATCGTGACCCGGCTGCCTCTACCCTGAAGGCATGGCATTCGACTGGTTCGAACTCGCCCGCATCGCCCACCGCGAGTTCGGTGCACGGGTCGCCGCGATCACCGACTGGTCGGCACCGACACCGGACCGCGAATGGGACGTCACCCAGCTGGTGCGGCACGTCATCGAGGAACAGCAGTGGGTTCCCCCGCTGCTCGCCGGGAAGACGGTCGGCGAAGCGACCCCGGACATCGAGCCCCTGCACGGCGACATGCGGTCGGAATGGCAGCGGTACTCGGACGCGGCCATCCACGCGTGGTCGTCGACCGACCCGCGGACGCAGGTGCACCTGTCCTACGGCACGGTGCCGCTCGAGCCGTATCTGCGGCAGCAGATCGCCGACGTCACCATCCACGCATGGGACCTCGCCAAGGCCACCGGATCCGACGACACCCTCGACCCGCAACTCGTCGCCGGCGTCTGGTCGGATCTCGACGGCCAACGCGAGATGCTCTCCGAGAGCGGGCTGTTCGCCGACCCCGTCGACCTTCCCGACGACGCGCCGCTCCAGGATCGCCTGATCGCCCTGACCGGTCGCGATCCCCGGCAACGCATTTAACCAACCGCCGCCGAGGGTCCCGCCTACGCTGGGAGACATGAGTACCCCGGATCCCAAACCCCGCAGCCGCGACGTCACCGACGGATTGGAGAAGACCGCAGCGCGCGGAATGCTCCGTGCGGTGGGCATGGGCGACGACGACTGGGGAAAGTCCCAGATCGGCGTGGCGTCGTCGTGGAACGAGATCACCCCCTGCAACCTGTCGCTCGACCGGCTCGCGAAGGCCGTCAAGGACGGCGTCCACGCCGCGGGCGGGTATCCCCTCGAGTTCGGCACCATCTCCGTGTCCGACGGCATCTCGATGGGACACGAGGGCATGCACTTCTCCCTCGTCTCCCGTGAGGTGATCGCCGACAGTGTGGAAACGGTGATGCAGGCCGAACGCCTCGACGGATCGGTGCTGCTCGCCGGTTGCGACAAGTCGCTGCCCGGCATGCTGATGGCCGCGGCCCGCCTCGACCTCGCGAGCGTGTTCCTCTACGCCGGTTCGATCCTGCCGGGTGTCGCGAAAATGTCGGACGGCACCGAACGCGACGTCACCATCATCGACGCGTTCGAGGCGGTCGGCGCCTGCTCGCGCGGACTGATGAGCCGTGAGGACGTCGACGCCATCGAACGAGCCATCTGTCCCGGCGAGGGCGCGTGCGGCGGAATGTACACCGCGAACACGATGGCCAGTGCCGCCGAGGCACTCGGCATGTCGCTGCCCGGCAGCGCCTCCCCGCCGGCCACCGACCGTCGTCGCGACGGATTCGCGAGGCGCAGCGGTGAAGCCGTCGTCGAACTGCTCCGCCGCGGCATCACCGCCAGGGACATCCTCACCAAGGAGGCGTTCGAGAATGCCATCGCCGTGGTCATGGCGTTCGGCGGCTCCACCAACGCCGTCCTGCACCTGCTGGCGATCGCGAGCGAAGCGGATGTGGAACTGACCCTCGACGATTTCTCCCGCGTCGGCGCCCGCGTCCCGCACCTCGCGGACGTCAAACCGTTCGGCAAGCACGTGATGAAGGACGTCGACCACATCGGCGGCGTCCCCGTCATCATGAAGGCCCTGCTCGACGCCGGGATGCTGCACGGCGACTGCCTCACCGTCACCGGCAGGACCATGGCCGAGAACCTGTCGGCCATCGCTCCTCCCGACCCGGACGGCAAGGTGCTCCGCGCGATGAGCTCGCCCATCCACCCGACCGGCGGAATCACGATCCTCAAGGGTTCCCTCGCCCCGGGCGGCGCGGTGGTGAAGTCGGCCGGGTTCGACTCCGACGTCTTCACCGGCACCGCCCGCGTCTTCGAACGGGAACGCGCCGCGATGGACGCCCTCGAGGACGGCACCATCACGAACGGCGACGTCGTGGTCATCCGCTACGAGGGTCCCAAGGGCGGACCCGGCATGCGCGAGATGCTCGCGATCACCGGCGCGATCAAGGGTGCCGGACTGGGCAAGGACGTCCTCCTGCTCACGGACGGCCGATTCTCTGGCGGCACCACCGGCCTGTGCGTCGGCCATGTGGCACCGGAGGCCGTCGACGGCGGTCCCATCGCGTTCGTCCGCGACGGCGACCAGATCCGACTGGACGTCGGGACGGGCACCCTCGAACTGCTCGTCGACGAGGAGGAACTCGCCGGCCGTAAGAACGGGTGGGAGCCTCTGCCCCCGCGCTACACCCGCGGGGTCCTGGCCAAGTACACGAAGCTCGTCGGCTCCGCCTCGGGCGGCGCCGTCTGCGGGTAGGCGCTTCGCGCCCGTGCGCCTTTCTGGTTGTCCTGGCTACCAAAAAGGCGCACGAGCCCGAAGGGCCTAGATGGGCCGGAACCCGGCGCCGGGACCGCCGCTCGCGTTCATGTCGGCGATGATCGAGTTGAGGTTGGTGCCGATCTCCGGGCCGATGCACGGTGCCGCGAGGTAGGCGTTGACCATGGCCACCAGGGTGGTGCCGACGACCATCGGTGCGCCCGAGTCACCCTCGATCACGCAGGCCTGGGTCCACGTCTCCCCCGTCTGCATGAGGTCGCCGTAGACGATGCCGCAGGTGTTGCCCGTGGTGCGGCCTTCCTTGCACGCCACCTGCGGGAAGGCTGCCGGTGCGCCGATCTGCGTGATGGTGACGCCGCCGACCCTGTTGACCGGGACGACCTTCGCCGGGTCGAACTGGATCACCGCGTAGTCGAGAACGGGGTTGGAGACGACGAACGTTCCGACGATGCCGCTGTCCTGGCTGGCCTCGGGCACCACGTAGGAACCCGATTCACCGCAGTGGCCCGCTGTCAGGCCGACGAGCCGGCCCGCGTTGTCGTGTCCGATGGTGGTGAGTGAGCAGACGAGTTCGTCGTTCACCACGATCCCCGAACCGCCCCCCAAGACGGCGGCCGGAGCTGCTGTCGCGGACCCCGCCGCAACGAATCCCAGAATTCCCGCTGTCGCCGCAACAACCGCCGCGAATCGTTTCAACATTTTTCGAACCTTCCCGGATGAGCCCCGACGGCCGCGTGTCTCCCCATAAGAATCCCACCCCGCACAAGACCTGCGTGGGGGAATGCCGATGTAGAGACCGCGACCGTTGCCGACCCGGGCGCTACTCGACGGCGCCGAGCGCCTCCAGTGCTTTGCGGGCGTCCTCGAGTTGCCGGCTCAGCTCGTCCACCCGGGCCGCCGCGAGGTTGCGTGCCGCCACGATGATCGACTCGACGGCCTCGATCGCCGTCTCCTCCCCGAGTTCCCGGACGGCGCGCTCGACGGCGTCCGGCGAGACGGGGACGGCCTTGCCCGGACGCTTGGCTCCGTGCGCGACGGTGACGCTCCAGTCGTTGTCGGCGCCGGCGTGGATGGTGACGCTGACTCCCGCGGGCACCTTCTTGCTGGTGCGTTTGGCCGGTACCGCGGCGGGTTTCGGGACCGCGGTGGCGGCGGGCGCAGGCGTCGCGACGGTCTTGGCGGCCGGGGTCTTGGGGGCGGGAGTCTTGGGGGCGGGAGTCTTGGGGGCGGGGGGCGGACCGGGTTCGATCTCCTGGTGCACGACCGGCGTCGCGGGAGCGGCGGGCGCGGGCGCAGGCTTGGCGGCCGGAGTTCGTCTCATCAGAAGCTCCTCCGCTTCGAAGGGGAGCTCGTCGTCGACGCCTTTGGGGCGGATCAAGAGCGTATTGCCTTGCACGGAGATAACTTTCGCCGAGGCTCCGGCCTCGAGCCCGAGGCTGGGCATCGCCTCGCGCAGATACACGGTGGCCCGCTTACCTTCCGCGATCGCGGCAGCGAGGGTCTCGAGATTCTCCGCGGTCAGGTGATCCGGTGCGGCGGCACCGGAACGTCTACGGGGCGGCATGCGCTGTCCTCTCTGGTCTGTCTCCTGGTTACGCTCGTGAGCACCGCAACTCTCGCACACCCCACCGACGGTTCCGCATCGGACGGGCTCGCACAGTGGCAGATTGAGAGGAATGGACGCACCGCGACCATGCGTGCGCATCGACCGTATCGAGAGGAACGACGTGACCTCGGAAGCACCGGAGAACGGCGACGAGACCGCAACGACGACGGAGATCTCACCGACCCTGCTCCGCGACGTCCAGGCCGATCTCGAGGAGTCGCTTCTGGGCGGGCCCCGCCGCTACACGCGGACCGAGATCGCCGACTTCGCGGGGGTATCCCTCGAACGGGCGGACCGCCTGTGGGTGTCGATGGGTTTCGCGGTCGACACCGATCCGGACGGCGTCATGTTCACCGAGGGGGACGCCGCCGCGTTGCGCACCATCGCGTCGCTCGTCGACCAGGGGATCATCTCACCGGAACGCGAAGTGGCGGCAGCTCGTGCTCTCGGCCAGTCGATGTCGCGGCTCGCCGAATGGCAGGTGTCATTGATCAGCACCCACATCGTCGATCAACTCGCCGGGTCCGCGGGCAGCGACGAGCAGGCCATCCGGGAGCAGGTGCGCGAACTCACCGCCGAGATCCTTCCGGCGGTCGAGTCGTTGCAGGCGTACGTGTGGCGCAGGCACATCGCCTCGACCACCGGTCGCAACGTCGGGAATCCCGGCGAGGAGGTCGCGAGCCGGAAACTGGTGGTCGGCTTCGCGGACATCGTCGGGTACACGTCGTTGACCCGTCAGCTCGGCGCGCGGGAACTGAGCGACCTTCTGGAACGTTTCGAGTCAGCGTCGACGTCGGTCATCGGCCGCCATCAGGGGTGGGTGGTGAAGACGGTCGGCGACGAGGTGATGTTCGCCGTCGAGTCGCCGTCCGATGCGGCGGAGATCGCCCTGCAGCTGCAGGAGCAGGTTCTGCCGGACGAGGCGGACCCCGAACTGCGGGTAGGACTCGCGATGGGTCCGGTGCTCGTCCGGTTCGGCGACCTCTACGGCTCCGTCGTCAACACCGCGGCGCGACTCACCGGTTCGGCGCGTCCCGGCACGGTGCTGATCGACGAGGCGCTCGCCCACGAACTCGCCGACGCTCCCGGTTACTACCTCAAGGAGCTACGTCCACGACGTGTTCGAGGGATTCGACGACTCGAACAGTTCGTGCTGCGCCGAGACCGGGACGCCTAGCGACCGTCAGCTTCCGAAGGGAAGGGTTCCGGGCGGGATGGAGTATCCGCTGCTGCCGGCGGCGACGCCGCCCCAAGCACCGAGGAGCCAGTTGAGTGCATCAGTGATCATCGAGAAACCTTCCCACACCATTCATTCGATACGCGCGGCATCCGGTGCCGCGCGCACGTGCCACGGTAATGACGACGCGCGGAGCTGTCGACGTCACAATGCCTGAGCAGGCGGTATCTCGAGGAGCGTCGGCTTCGCGGGACCGGCGGCGACCTGGGCGGCGCGTGCGGCGAGGAAGTCGTCGACGATCTGCTCACACGCGGTCCGTCCCAGCGGGGTCAGGGTCGCGAGCCGGGTGAAGACGAGTGGTCCGATGAGTTGGGCGAGAGCGAGGTCGTAGTCGAATTCGCCGAGGCGTTCGGCCGCCTCGGGTGTGCCGAAGACCTGGTCGAACGCCGCCCGGTACTGCTCGACGATGGTCTGCCTCAGCGTCCGCAGTTCCGGTTTGTCCGACTCGACAGCGGCCGCGCTCGAGTAGTCGTCCAACGCGGGGCCCATGCCGAGCCAGCACATGGCCGTCACGTTCATGGGCGCACTCTCGATGAGTTTCGCCTGACTGACCATCAGCTCGACCAGCCGGTCGCGGAGGTCGCCGTCGGCGGGCACGGTCGGCGCGGGTGGGAGCAACCGCCCGAACGCCGCGGCGACCAGTTCGGTGCCGTTGCCGAAATGCCGGTAGAGCGTGGCCCGAGCCACGTTCGCCAGCTTGGTGACGGCGTCGATCGTCACGGCGTCGGTGCCACCCTTCGCGAGAAGAGTTGTCGCGGCGTCGAGAAGTCTCGCGCGAGAGCGCTGCCTGCGGGGATCCTGCTCGGTCATCTGCACCGCCCGTTCCTGCCACTGCCGCACCTCTTGTGAACTACCAGTCTACCAACGATACTGACAGTCTCGTTACTTCCACGGAGGGATTACATCGTGCGCTCTCGGGACTCCGCACCACCGCAGGACACCGAACAGAGCAACACCACCGGCTGGACCCTTCGGCAGATCTGGATGCTGACCGTCGCGTGCTGCGCGGTCGCACTCGTCGTTGCGGCGATGGCCGCACTGAACACCGCCCTGCCCGACCTCGCCCGCGACACCGGTGCCAGCCAGAGCCAGCTCACCTGGATCGTCGACGGCTACACCCTCACCCTCGCCGCACTCCTGCTTCCCGCCGGCGCACTCGGCGACCGCTACGGCCGCCGCGGCCTCCTCATGTTCGGACTGCTGATCTTCGGCCTGGGTGCCGCCATTCCGATCCTGAACGACAGCCCGGAGTGGATCATCGGGTCCCGCGCGGTCGCCGGCATCGGCGCGGCCTTCGTGATGCCGGCGACGCTGTCGCTGCTCACCGCCGGTTTTCCACTGTCCCAGCGCGGCCGGGCCGTCGGCATCTGGTCGGGTGTCGCCGGGTCGGGCGCGATCGCCGGACTGCTGGTCTCGGGACTGCTGCTCGAACAGTGGTCGTGGAAGGCGATCTTCGTGAGCCTCGCCGTGGTGTCCGGCGTCCTCTTCCTCACCGGATTCACCATCACCTCCTCACGCCAGACCGACCAGGCGCCGCTCGACCTTCCCGGCACCGTGACGATCGCGGCGGCGGTGGGCCTGTTCGTGCTCGGCACGATCGAGGCGCCGCACCGCGGCTGGCTGGACCCTGCCGTCGTCGGACTCATGGCGGGTGGCGTCGCCGCCGCGGTGGCGTTCGCGCTCGTCGAGTTGCGCCGCGAGCATCCGCTCCTCGACGTCAGGCTCTTCGCCAACCGCGCCTTCGGGTCGGGGTCGATGTCGTTGCTGATGCAGTTCCTCGCCATCCTCGGGCTCTTCTTCTTCGCGGTGCAGTACCTGCAACTGGTGCTGAGCTACTCGCCGCTGGAGTCGGCGCTCGCGCTCGCCCCCATCGCGGTACCCGTGATGATGCTGTCCGCGGGGATGCCGTTCGTCCTTCCCTATGTCGGCCTCCGCCCGTTGCTGTCCGTCGGCGCCGCGATTCTCGGTGTCGGAATCCTGCTGATGGTCCGGCTCGACGAGTACTCGAGTTACCCCCAGGTGGCTCTGCCTCTGGTCGTGGCCGCGTTCGGCATCGGCCTGTGCACGGCACCCGCCACCACCGCAATCGTGCAGAACACTCCCGATGAGAAACAGGGAGTGGCGTCCGCGGTCAACGACACGGCACGCGAGATCGGGGCGGCGATCGGCGTCGCACTGGCAGGCAGCATCCTGGCCGCGGGGTACGGCAGGCACGTCCAGCCGGCCGTCGACGCCGTCCCCGACGTCGCGAAGGAGCCCGTGTCGAGTTCCCTGGCGGCCGCGCTGCACATCGCCCAGTCGGCGGGACCGCAGGGCGAGCAGCTCGCGAGCTTCGCCCGGAAAGCGTTCCTCGAGGGAATGGACGAGGCGTCCATCGCCCTGGCCTGCGTGTGCTTCGCGTCCGCGGTGGTGCTCGCGGTGTGGGCGCCGGGCCGGAAAGGGTCGTCTCCGGCGCCGCGGAAGGACGAGGAACTGGCCGACGTCGACTGAGCCGACGTTGCCCTTGTGACCGCCGTCATTGTATCGTTCAGTATCAGTTACTGAATGTCACAGTTAGTTGACCGCCTAGTCACAGAACAAGGGGTAGTGATGACCGCATCGATCGTCGTCTCCGACCGCGAAGAGACCGCACAGCGCTTGCTGGCGTCGTCGGCACGCAAGTCCTACGACCCGATGGTCGAGGTCGACTGGGAAGCACCGATCCCCGACGACAAGTTCGGTCTCACCCCCGAGTGGAGCACGCTCTACGGCACGGCCCTCTGGGACGAGATGACCGAAGAGCAGAAGATCGAGCTCACCAAGCACGAGGCCGCCAGCGTCTCCAGCGTCGGACTGTGGTTCGAGATCCTGCTCATGCAGATGCTCCTGCGCGACGTGTACGGCCGGGACAAGCACTCCCGCCACGTCCAGTTCGCGCTCACCGAGGTGGCCGACGAATGCCGCCACTCGGTGATGTTCGCCCGCGCCGGTGAACGCCTCAACATGCCGAGCTACGGACCGCACCCCGCGATCCACAAGCTCGGACGCATCTGGGGTGGCTTCTTCCGGGGCGCGAACGCGTACGCCAGCGTGATGGCCGCCGAGGAGATCCTCGACATGATGCAGCGCGACTTCATGAAGGACGAGCGCGTGCAGCCCGTCACCCGCACGGTCAGCAAGATCCACGTCCTCGAAGAGGCCCGTCACATCCGCTTCGCCCGCGAAGAGGTCGGCCGCCGCATCGAGGGCGCCAGCTGGGCTCGGCTGCAGTTCGAGCGGCTCAACACCGCGGTGGTCGTGTACTTCGTGATGAAGAGCATGATCCGCAAGGACGTGTATGCGAATGCCGGACTCGACCCGGAGCGGGCCGCCGCCGAGGCCAAGAACAACCAGCACTACAAGGACACCGTACGCACGTCCGGTTCCAAGTTGATGCAGTTCCTCGATGGCGTCGGCCTCGTCGGCGGCCCGTCCAAGCGCCTCTACAAGAGGGTCCATCTCCTCTGACTCATGTGGGGACGTGGTCCAGGTAGGACACGCCGGTCGAGGTGATCTCGAGTACGCGGGCGGACGGGATGTCGAAGAACATTCCCGCGACGCGTACTCGACCCTCGGCCGCTGCCGCGCCGACGAGGGGATGGCGTCCGAGGGTTTGCACCTGGACCGCCACGTTCACCATGCCCAGCTGGTCGACCTCGTCGAATCCGAGTTCGGCCGCTGCCCGTGCCACCGGATGACCGCTGAGGAACGCGTTCCGGCTCGGCTGCGCGAACGTCAGCCACTGTTCGACGGCGTCGCGATCGGACCCGTCGGTCTCGGTCGGTGCACTCGCGAGCACGGCCTTCATCGCGCCGCAGCCGGAGTGGCCGCACACGATCACCGAGCTGACCTCGAGTTCGTCGAGGGCGAAGGCCAGTCCCGCCTCGACCGACACGTCCTGTTTCCCGGTCGGGACGAGGTTGCCCACGTTGCGCACCGTGAACAGGTCCCCCGGACCGCTGCTGGTGATCACGTTCGGCACGATGCGTGAATCGGAGCAGGTGAGGAACAACGAGTCGGGGCGCTGTCCGTCCCGCAGTTCGTCGAGGTGCGGGAGCAGCTGAGCCGCGTTCCGCCGGTGATACTCCGAGACTCCCGCGAGGACCGGCCGGAGTGCCGCCGGTGTGGTGGTGGAGTCCTCGGTGTCGGTATGCCGCGGCTGCCAGCTCTTCCACGGGGCGAACCCGCGGGGGCTCACCACGCCGATGCCGCGCCGGGGCGGCGACGCGCCGACGGCGTCCATGTCGACGGGACCGAGCGCGTCGATCACGACCGTTCCGCCGTTCCGCTCGTGGTGACGCTTCCAGTCGTCGATCGCCTCGAACATGGCGTGGTCGAGGAAGTCGACCGCCAGTTCCACGGTGACGTGCGCGCCCTCGGGCACCTTCGCGAGGATCCCCGTCAACGCCGGCATGGACAGGAAGCTGCACGACCCCTCGACGGTCACGCGCCACCGCCCGGAATCCTCGGAGCCGACAGGTTCGGCCCGCATCTTGGGGTGGATGACCCGCCACAACAGCAGGACCACCGCGAGTGCGAGGCCGATGATCACACCCTCGAGCAGGTTCAGGAAGACCACGCCGGCCACGGTCACGCCGTACACCCACAGGTCGCCGGTGCGCCGGGCCGTCCGCAGATGAGCCATTTTGACGAGTTGGATGCCGATCACGATGAGGAGGCCGGCCAGCGCTGCCATCGGGATCTGCTCGACGAGCCCGGTGAGCAGCGCGGCGAAGACGAGGATCCACACGCCGTGCAGCACGGCGGACGCCCGGGTGCGCGCCCCGGCGGCCACGTTGGTGGAACTGCGCACTATCACACCGGTGACCGGCAGGCCGCCAATGAGACCCGAGAGCATGTTGGCCGAACCCTGACCGACGAGTTCACGGTTGAACTCCGAACGCGTGCCGCCGTGCATCTTGTCGACGGAGACCGCGGACAACAGGCTCTCGACGCTCGCGATCAACGCGACCGTGAGTACGCCGGTGGCCACTGCGAGCCACGGGCCGTCCGGCATCGAAGGCAGTGCCACGGCGTCGAACAGGGAGCCGTCCAACGTGATTCGATCGACGTCGAGTGGGAGGACAAGGGACAGAACGGTGGCGGCGACGACGGCGACCAGCGGGCCGGGGAGCACCTGCAGCTTGCCGGGGATCTTCTTCCAGAACAACAGGACGGCGATGACCACCGATCCCACGAGGACGTCGCCGTAGCGGGCGGACGTCAGCTGGCCGGGGAGCTGAGTGATGTTCTCGACGGTCGAGCTGTGCGAGCTGCCACCGAGTAGGACGTGAATCTGCTGGAGGGCGATCGTGATTCCGATACCGGCCAGCATGGCGTGGACCACGACCGGCGCGATGGCCAGGGCCGCACGGGCAATTCTACTGAGCCCGAAGATGATTTGAAGGAATCCGGCTGCGACGGTGATCGCGCACGTGGCCTTCCAGCCGAATGTGGCGACCAATTCTGCTACCACCACGGTCAATCCGGCGGCAGGACCGCTGACCTGGAGTGGTGAGCCACCGATGGAACCCGCCACCACACCGCCGACGATCGCCGCGATGAGCCCCGCCATGATCGGGGCGTCGGACGCGATCGCGATACCGAGCGACAGCGGCAGTGCGACGAGGAAGACGACGAGCGACGCGGGCAGGTCGTATCGCGCGTTATCTCGCAACCTTTCGCCGAGGGTCGGTCCGGGGGCGGGTGCACCGGATGGGGGTGCTTTCTCGTTCTCGAGGATCGACATGTCGTCACCTTACGGGCGGAGAACGACGAAACGCCCGAAACGGACGTGATCTTGTGGCATGTGTCACTGTGGCAGCACTTTTCGCCCAGGTGAATCGAAACCTAGTGGACAACAGTCCATTACATGAAACCTAAAGTACACAAAGTTCACCACATCCATCCTCGCACCGTGAGACGTGCCGGTCACCGAGGAAAACGGTGACCGGCACGGCCGGTCGGACCTAGACGGACGTGGGCACGACGACCAGTGCCCAGACGAACATGGGGGCCGACAACACGATCAGACCGCAGTATGCGAGCATCTTGCGCTGGAAGCGGCCCTTGTCCTCGACCTGTGCGTTGGCGAGCACCATCACGCCGTTCGTCGAGAACGGGCTGACGTCGACCACCGTCGCGGAGAATGCCAGGGCCGCGACGAATCCCACGGCCCCCACCTCACCCATCGCGAGCATCGGCGCGGCGAGGGGCAACGCGATGCCGAGTGTACCGATCGACGATCCGAACGCGGAGATGATCGCGACCGCGTAGCAGAGGATCAACGCGGTCAGCAACGGCGATCCGAGCGCCGACGCCGCATCGCCGAGGAAGTCGAGCGTGCCGTTCTGCGTCATGACCGCCATGTAGGTGAGCATCCCGCACACGAGCACCACGGCAGGCCACGCCACGTTGTCGATGACCTTGGGGTGCGACTTGGGCGCCATCAGCAGCAGCACCGCGCTGATGCAGATCGAGCTGACACCGACGTCGATTCCGAACGCGACCGACCCGACGACGAGGAACCCGATGCCGGCGAGCGTCGCGAACCGGTACCGGTTCATCGCCACCGGCTTCACGCCTTCGTGGATCAGCGCTTCCTCGATGACCTCGCGATCGGTGAGAGTCGCGGTGTTCCCGCCCGGGCCGTTGCCCGACGCCACTCCCCCGGACGGCCGGCGCGAGGAACCGCCGAATCCTCCGCCGTCGGGTGTCTCCTCGACGGGGCGGGGAGTGCGGTGACCGATCAGGTCGAGGCCGTAGATCAGGAACAGCACGATCGCGATGGCCAGGTTGAGGACGAACGGCAGAGCGAACAGGACCAGGGGATTCGCTCCGACGCCGGTCGAGTCCATCAGCCCGTTGATGAACGCGCCGTAGAGATTGATGGGCGAGAACGCGCAGGCCAGGGCGCCGTGGCTGATGACCATACCCATCAGGAACGGGTTGATCTTGTTCTTGGCCGCGAGGGGCATCGCGATGGGGGCGAGCATCCCGACGGCGAGGACGGACCCGAGGGCCATCAGCAGTCCGGACAGCAGGAACATCATCCACAGGATCGCCCACCGCCTGCCGCGCACGAGTCGGAGCGAGGCTTCGATGACGAGGTCGATGGTCCCGTTCGTCTTGGCTATGGCGAACAGCAGCGTGATGCCGCCGACGATGATGAACGTGCTGCCGGGGAAGGCGTCGATGATGTCCTCGACCGGGATCCCGGACACCCAGCCGCCGATGACGAACGCTCCGGCGAACGCGAGGATGCCCATGTTGATCGGGGTGAGTGTCGCCACTGTGAAGATCGCGATCAGAGCGACGATGGAGATTGCGTAGACCATGGTCGGCCTTTCGGGGTGAGTTCGCAGATCACACTGCGGTGAGGGGCCGAGCTTGTGCCAGAGCGTGTTTCACGGTGGCGACGGCGAGGCCGAGGGCCTGCTGATCGATTCCCGTGTCGATGTCGTGCGCGTGCAGGTGCGCGACCAGTTCCTCGGTGGCGAGGTTGCCGTGGGCGCCGGGCGCGAACGGGCAGCCGCCGTACCCGCCGATGGCGCTGTCGAAGTGCCTGATGCCGAGCTGCCGGTGCGCGGCGATCACGGTGCCCAGGGCCTGACCGTGCGCATTGTGGAGGTGCAGGCTCAGTTCGATGTCGGGGAGGGCGTCGCGTACCGCCCCGGCCGATGCGAGCACCTGCTCGGTGGTGGCCGTTCCGAGCGTGTCGGCCAGCCCGAGCCGGCGCACACCCATCGCGGCCATCGCGCTCGCCACCCGTACCAGCGTGGCGGGGGCGATGATGCCCTCGAACGGACAGACGAACGCGGTCGACACACCTCCGAGGAAACTCCGGTCCGGGTACTTCTGCAATGCCTCGGCGAGTCCGTGCAGCGCCTCGTCCGGGTTCCGGCCCGTGTTCGCCGTGCTGTGCCCGGCACTGGCGGACGTCACGACCTGGATCTCGTCGATGCCGGTCGCGATCGCACGGTGTACTCCGCGCGGGTTGAGTGCCAGAGCGCTGTACGTGACGGCCGGGTCGGTGCGGGGCAGCCGGGCGATGACGTCGTCGGCGTCCGCCATCTGCGGGACACGCGTGGGCGAGACGAACGATGCCGCTTCGATGTGCTTCACACCGGCGGCGGCGAGGGCGTCCGCGACGGCGATCTTGCGGTCGGTGGAGACGACGACATCCTCGTCCTGCAGTCCGTCTCGTAGCACGACATCGGTTATGGTGACTGACATTTCATTCTCCTCCGATTCAGATGACGTTGCGATAGCGGTAGTCGTCGAGCTGATCACCCGACAGATTCAGCAATCCGCCGAGGATCTCGTCGGTGTGCTCACCCAGTTCGGGGCCGGCCCAGCGGATCTGCGTGGGTTCGCCGTCGAGCTGCGGGACCACTCCTGGGAAGCGCACCTCTTCGGGTTCTCCGTCGACGGACACTTTCAGGCTCTGCAGCATGCCGCGAGCGTTGTAGTGCTCGTCGTCGGCGATCTGCACTGCGTCGTAGACCTCGCCGACGGGCACACCGGCGGCGCCGAGTTCGGCGACGACGTCGCGGGGGTGACGCACCGACGTCCACGACGAGATGGCCTCGTCGAGTTCGGCTTCACGACGGAATCGCTGATCACCGTCGGCCAGTTCCGGGTCGTCAGCGAGATCGCCACGACCCACGGCCTGCATCAACCGGCCGAACACACCACTCGAGTTGCCGGCGATCATGACGGAGCCACCGTCGCACGGATAGACGCCACTGGGCACCACGCCGGGCAGATTGCCCGCGGTCCGTTCTCGGACCATGCCGTACGCGTCGTAGTCGGGAACGAGGGATTCCATCGCCATGAACACCGACTCGTACAGGGCCACGTCCGCGACGCGCGGGGTCGAGTGATCGCCCTGCCTCGCCTTGGCCAGCAACATCATCAGGGCGCCGATCGCGCCGTGCAGTCCGGCGAGCGTGTCGGCGATGGGGGCGGCGGCCCGGACCGATTGACGGTCCGGATAGCCGGTGACGTGCCGCAATCCGCCGAAGGCCTCGGCGACGCCCCCGAATCCGGTGCGCTCCCGGTACGGGCCGGTCTGCCCGTAGCCGGAGATCCGGACGAGCACGATGTCGGGGTTGGCGGCCGTCAGCTGGTCGGGCCCGATCCCCCACCGCTCGAGCGTCCCGGGACGGAAGTTCTCGATGACGAGATCCGACTTCCGGGCGAGGTCGAGAATGATCGCGCGACCCTCGTCGGTCCGGAGGTCGAGAGTGACCGACCGCTTGTTGCGCGCGATGGTGCGGAACATCATCGACGTCGCGCCGCGGCGGCGTCGCCAGCCCCGCAGTTCGTCGCCGACGCCCGGGCGCTCGATCTTGACGACCTCTGCGCCGAAGTCGGCGAAGATGCGGCTCGCCATGGGGGCTGCGATGAAGTTGCCGAGCTCCAGCACACGGATGCCGTGCAGTGGGCCGTTCTCTGGGACCTGCATGTGAGAGTTCTCCCTCGTCGATCTGTACTGGATGACGCCTGGGCTCCTACCTGCAATTCTCATTATTTGGCAGTTAGATTCCCGTCTGATAAGAATGACGGTAGTGGTAGCAGTCACAATTGGCAATGCCCGGAGTCCGCGCCACACGACAATGGACGACGGGACGCTGCGGAATGCAGCAGGAATCCGCTGCTCGACAGGAGGAGAACACGGTGAGAGAACCACACGTCGTTGCGATCGATGGACGTTCGCCGCGCGCGGAGAAGACCACGTGGGTCGCGCCGACCGCCGCGGTGATCGGCGCCGCAACACTCGGCGCGGAGACCAGCGTCTGGTACGGCGCGGTGCTGCGTGCCGATTGCGATTCCATCACCCTCGGCGAGGGCAGCAACATTCAGGACGGAGTGGCCGTTCACGTCGATCCGGGTTTCCCCGTCGTCGTCGGCCGGGACGTCAGTGTGGGGCACAACGCCGTCCTGCACGGCTGCACCGTGGGGGACGGCGCCCTCGTGGGCATGGGAGCCACCGTCCTCAACGGAGCGGTGATCGGCGAGCAGTCGCTGGTCGCCGCCGGCGCGCTGGTACTCGAGGGCACGCGAATTCCGCCGCGCTCACTCGTCGCCGGCGTGCCCGCCAAGGTGCGTCGCGAACTGACCGCCGACGAGGTGGCCCACAACGCCGCCAACGCCACGGTCTATCGTCAACTGGCGCAGCAACATCGGTCGGCGGACGTCACCACGTTCGACATCGCCTGAGCGAGTCAGTCGCCCGGAACGGATTTCTCGATCTGCCGCGCGGCAGCGACGACTGCGCGGCCCATCGACGCACCCAGGTTCTTCCCCATCCGCCCCTCGGGACCCGACACGCACACGGCAGCCACGATCTCGCCGTGCCTGCGAACCGGCGCACTGATGGACGCGGATCCCGGTGTTCGTTCCGAAACCGACACCCACCAACCCGATTTCACAGCTTCGGGGTCGGCCTCCCAGTCGCCGGACAGCACGTGTCCGCTCGACCCCTGCGGTAGCGGTACCAACGTTCCGACGGGCAACGCCACCCGCAGTTCGTGCTGGGAATCGACGCTCGCGGCGCAGAGACGGGATTCACCCCGGCGAACCCACAACTGCGCGGATTCCCCTGTCGCCTCACTCAATTCCCGCAGCGCCGGAATCGCCAGGTCGCTCAACGCCGTGGTGACGAATCGCTGACCCAGGTAGAAGCGGCCTTCCTCATCCTTGCGCAGGAGGCCGTGCTTGACCATGTCGGTCGCCAGCCGGTACGTGGTCGACAGGGACAGGTCGAGTTCACGGGCGAGGTCGCTCGCGCCCATCGGGCTCGACTCGACGACGTCGAGGATCGCCACCGCGCGGGCGAGCACTCCGACGCCGGTCTCACTCCGCGCAACCATCACAGTCCATTTCTATTGCCCCAATAAAGTATTCAGATTGTATAGGAAAGCGGCGCGTGACCGTCCGCATCCCGTCGATGCGGCTAGTTGCCCGGGTGCCGGTTGACGACCGGATCGGGGGCCGGTTACCTCTGTGACAGGCATTCGCCACTCCCCCGGTGCGCAGTCGCACTCACCTCCCGGGCATCCGAAAACCGTTGCAAGGAAAGGCACCATCATGACGATCGAGCAGACTCTCACCGACAAGGAACGCCTGGCAGGTCTCGACCTCGGCCAGCTCGAGCAGCTGGTCGGGCTCGTCGAATACGACGGCACCCGCGACCCGTTCCCGGTCAGCGGCTGGGACGCCGTCGTCTGGGTGGTCGGCAACGCCACCCAGACCGCCCACTACTTCCAGTCCGCGTTCGGGATGACCCTGGTCGCCTACTCCGGACCCACCACCGGCAACCGCGACCACCACAGTTTCGTCCTCGAATCCGGGGCCGTCCGCTTCGTCATCCAGGGCGCCGTCGACCCCCACAGTCCGCTGATCGAGCACCACCGCACCCACGGCGACGGCGTCGTCGACATCGCCCTCGCCGTCCCCGACGTCGACAAATGCATCGCCCACGCCCGCGCCCAGGGCGCCACCGTCCTCGACGAACCCCACGAGGTGACCGACGAGCACGGCACCGTCCGCCTCGCCGCGATCGCCACCTACGGCGACACCCGCCACACCCTCGTCGACCGCAGCAACTACACCGGCCCCTACCTGCCCGGCTACATCGCCCGCACGTCCTCGCACACCAAACGCGACGGCGCCCCCACACGCCTGTTCCAGGCCCTCGACCACGTCGTCGGCAACGTCGAACTCGGCAAGATGGACCACTGGGTCGACTTCTACAACCGGGTCATGGGCTTTACCAACATGGCCGAATTCGTCGGCGAGGACATCGCCACCGACTACTCCGCGCTGATGAGCAAGGTCGTCTCCAACGGCAACCACCGGGTCAAGTTCCCGCTCAACGAACCCGCCATCGCCAAGAAGCGCTCGCAGATCGACGAATACCTCGACTTCTACCGCGGCCCCGGCGCCCAGCACCTGGCGCTGGCCACCAATGACATCCTCACCGCCGTCGACCAGCTCACCGCCGAGGGCGTCGAATTCCTGGCCACCCCCGACTCCTACTACGAGGACCCCGAACTGCGGGCCCGGATCGGCAACGTCCGCGCCCCGATCGCCGAACTGCAGAAACGCGGCATCCTCGTCGACCGCGACGAAGACGGCTACCTGCTGCAGATCTTCACCAAACCCCTCGTCGACCGCCCCACCGTGTTCTTCGAACTCATCGAACGCCACGGCTCCCTCGGCTTCGGCATCGGCAACTTCAAAGCCCTCTTCGAAGCCATCGAACGCGAACAAGCCGCCCGCGGAAACTTCTGAGCGGGCGGCGGTGCAGCGGGCGAGAGGTGGCAGGTCCGTTACCCGGGGTCAGCGCACCCGCGGGGTCTTCCGCGTGCTCACGGCGATGCGATTCCACGCGTTGATCGTGAGCACCAGCGAGATGAGCTGCGCCAGTTCCGTCTCCTCGAAGTACTCCTCCGCCTCCTCGTACACCGAGTCGGGGACGAAGCCGTCGGTCAGCACGGTGATCGCCTCGGCGAGCGCGAACGCGGCACGCTCCTTGTCGGTGTACAGCCCGTGCGCCTCCTCCCACGCGCCCAGCAGGTACAGCTTCTGTTCGCTGATGCCGATCTTGCGGGCATCGGCGGTGTGCATGTCGATGCACCACGCACAGTGATTGATCTGGGAGCAACGGGTGAGCACCAGCTCGACCAGCTCCGGGTCGAGGCCCTGCCGTGCCGCGGCGTCGAGGGCGATCATCGCCTTGTAGACGGCGGGGGCCTTGCGGGCGAGGTCGACGCGGGTCTTTCGCTCTGTTGTGGTCATACGAGAACAGTAAGCGCGAAATAGCCCATCTTCATGGTTCAATTCGTGCATGGAAACTTGGGCCAATTCGGGTCTGGGCCGCGACCTCCATCTCGACCTCACCGCGTCCGGCGGCGGACGGGCGCCGGGGGTGCGCGCGAACCTGGTTTCCGCTCTGCGCGAGTCGATTCGATCGGGACGGCTCGTCGCCGGCACCACCCTCCCGCCGTCCCGCACCCTGGCCCTCGACCTCGGCATCGCCCGCAACACCGTCGCCGAGGCGTACTCCGAACTCGTGGCCGAGGGCTGGCTCACCGCCCGGCAGGGGTCGGGGACCCGGGTCGCCGATCGGGCAGGCGAGCCGGCCCGGCGTCCGCACACCCGGTCCACGGCCGCGCCCCGACCGGCGTTGAGCCTGATGCCCGGTTCGCCCGACGTCGGGGAATTTCCGCGTGCCGCCTGGATGGCGTCGGCCCGCCGGGCGCTCACCGCGGCACCCAACGACGCGTTCGGACCGGGTGATCCGCGGGGACGCCCCGAACTCCGTCACGCCCTCGCCGAATATCTCTCTCGCGCACGAGGAGTGCGCACCGCTCCCGACCACATCGTGGTCAGTGCGAGCTCGGGCCACGGACTGTGGTTGCTCGCCCGCGCCGTGCAGGGACCGATCGCCGTCGAGGGGTACGGGCTGCATCTGCATCGCGAACTTCTCGGCGACATCGGCGTCTCCACCATTCCCCTGCAGCTCGACGCCCGCGGACCGCAGCCCCCGGATACGACGGGCAGGCAACTGTCGGCGGCGTTGCTCACACCGGCTCATCAATTCCCCACCGGTGGGCCGCTCCATCCCGGCAGGAGAACAGCTTTCGTGGAATGGGCACGTGCGACGGGGGCGATCGTGATCGAGGACGATTACGACGGGGAGTTCCGGTACGACCGCCAACCCGTCGGCGCCCTGCAGGGTCTGGCCCCGGACGAGGTGGCCTACCTGGGCACCGTGAGCAAGACCCTCTCCCCCGCGATCCGCGTGGGATGGATGGTGCTGCCGGAACGCCTGATCGACCACGTCCTGGCAGTCAAGGGCGGATACGAGAGATGGGTCAGCGCGACGGACCAGCTGACCCTGGCCGACTTCATCGAGAGGGGCGCATTCGACCGGCACGTCCGCAGGATGCGCACCCTCTACCGCCGCCGGCGCGACACTCTCGTCGAAACCCTCGCCGCCCGTGCACCACACGTGCACGTCACCGGCATCGCGGCCGGTTTGCACGCCGTCCTCGAACTTCCCGACGGGACCGAGGCGGCCACCGTCGGCCGGGCCGCGGCCCTCGGTCTCGCAGTGGAGGGTCTGCGCACGTTCCGTCATCCGGACGGTCCCGCGAACCGGCCCGACGGACTCGTCGTCGGCTACAGCACGCCGTCGTCCACGCGTTTCTCGGCCACTCTCGACGCCCTGTGCCGCGCGCTGCCCACTCCGTGAGCAGAATTTCCCACGGGACTGGTCGGAATGCGTGTCGTGCGGTTACAGTCTGATCCGTGACCGAATCCGGCGTGATCGACTCAGGTGAGCTGCTGACGCGGCGTCGCCACGTCGATTTCGCACTGGTGTGTACCTCGGGGTGTCCGATCTCCTGATCGGACCCGCCCCGGCGTGACGTTTCTCCACGCCGGGTTCTTCCTGCACACCCTCGTTTTCGAAGGATTCGCACTGTCATGACCACTGCATCCGTTTCGCACCTCACGTCCGTCATCGGCGCCACCCGCGACGCCGTTTCCCAGGATTCCGCGAACGCTCACGTCGTCTTCCGCGCCTCCGCGCAGGCGCGGGACGCCGTCGCGAGCACCGTCACGCTCGGCAAGTACAGCGTCGAGGTGGACGAGCCTCCGGCGCTCGGCGGCGACGACTCGGCCGCAAATCCCGTGGAGTACTACCTCGCCTCACTGCTCTCCTGCCAGGTGGTGACGTACCGCTTCTGGGCCGAGAAGCTCGGTGTCC
Organism: Rhodococcus sp. 21391; assembly: GCF_016772255.1. NCBI lineage: Bacteria > Bacillati > Actinomycetota > Actinomycetes > Mycobacteriales > Nocardiaceae > Rhodococcus > Rhodococcus sp. 21391. The sequence continues at coordinate 5,277,901 of NZ_CP063781.1, forward strand.
GCGTCGACGACATCTCGGCGCGCGCGGAGGGCGACCTCGACGTGCGCGGGTTCTTCGGCTTCGACGACGCCGTCCGTGCCGGGTTCGGCGAAGTGCGCGTCGTCGTGACGCTGACCGGACCGGAATCGCGGGAGCGCTACCTCGAACTGCAGGAGGCGGTGGATGCGCACTGCCCCGTCCTCGACCTGACCCGCAATCAGACCCCGGTCCACACCGTCGTCGAAACACACAGCAACGACAACTGATTCACCACATCCACCTCACCGAATCTGGAGTACCCCACTCGTGACCGAGAGCATCGATCCCACTGTCAACTGGTCGTTCGAGACCAAGCAGATCCACGCCGGGCAGACGTCCGACGCGACCACCAAGGCGCGGGCGCTGCCGATCTACCAGACCACCTCGTACACGTTCGACAGCACCGATCACGCTGCCGCGCTGTTCGGTCTGGCCGAGCCGGGCAACATCTACACCCGCATCATGAACCCCACGCAGGACGCGGTCGAGCAGCGCATCGCCGCCCTCGAAGGCGGCGTCGCTGCCCTGCTGCTGTCCTCCGGGCAGGCCGCGGAAACCTTTGCGGTGCTGAACCTCGCGGAGGCAGGCGACCACATCGTCTCCAGCCCGTACCTGTACGGCGGCACCTACAACCTCTTCCACTACACGCTGCCCAAGCTCGGCATCGAGGTCTCGTTCGTCGAGGACCCGGACGACCTCGAGCAGTGGCGCAGCGCCGTCCGCCCGAACACCAAGGCGTTCTACGGCGAGACGATCGCCAACCCGAAGAACCACATCCTGGACATCCCGGGAATCTCGAAGGTCGGCCACGACAACGGGATCCCGCTGATCGTCGACAACACGGTAGCCACGCCGTACCTGCTGCAACCGTTGAAGCACGGCGCGGACATCGTGGTGCACTCGGCCACCAAGTACCTCGGCGGTCACGGCACGGCGATCGCCGGTGTCATCGTCGACGGCGGCACGTTCGACTGGACCCAGGGCCGCCACGTCAACTTCACCACCCCGGACCCGAGCTACCACGGTGTCGTCTTCGCGGACCTCGGCGCCCCGGCCTACGCGCTGAAGGCGCGCGTGCAGTTGCTCCGCGACCTCGGTTCCGCGGTCGCCCCGTTCAACGCATTCCTCATCGCGCAGGGCATCGAGACCCTCAGCCTGCGCGTGGAGCGGCACGTCGCCAACGCCCAGAAGGTGGCGGAGTTCCTCGAGGCCCGCCCGGAGGTCACGTCCGTGGCGTACGCGGGCCTGCCGTCGTCGCAGTGGCACGAGCGCGCACGGCAGCTCACCCCGAAGGGTCCGGGCGCGATCGTGACGTTCGAACTGGCCGGCGGCATCGACGCGGGCAAGAAGTTCGTCAACGCGCTCACCCTGCACAGCCACGTCGCGAACATCGGCGACGTGCGCTCGCTGGTGATCCACCCGGCGTCCACCACGCACTCGCAGCTGACCCCGGAGGAGCAGCTCGCCGCCGGTGTGACTCCCGGACTGGTCCGGCTCGCCGTCGGCATCGAGGGTATCGACGACATCCTCGCCGACCTCGAGACCGGATTCGCCGCAGCCGCACTCTGATCCGATGCCGGGAGGCCGGGGCGCGAGCCTCGGCCTCCCGGTGCTTCAGATCATTGCGCGCATCATCCCCTGCGGTTCGCCGCCGAGCTGGGTGAGCGCGCTCGCGTGGTTGGTGGGTCCGGGCACGTGGACCGCGTGCGCCAGACCGGCGTGCGCGTCGCGCCAGAACCGTTGCATCGGTGTCTTGTAGTGCAACGCGCCACCGCCGGCGCGCGCGAAGATCTCGTCCACGGCACGCACCGCACGCCAGGCCGCGGCGATCTGGGTGCGGCGTCCGATCGCACGCTCCTCGAACGTGATCACCTTTCCCGCGTCGACCTTGTCGTAGAACCGGTCCGCGGTCTCGATGAGGGAGACCCGCGACGCATTGATCTCGGCGGCGGACTCTCCTATCGCACTGAGCACGTAGGGATCCTCCTTGATCTTCTGGCCCGTGATGGCGACGCGGTCCTTTTGCACCGCGATGTGACAGGCCAGCGCGCCCTCGGTGATACCGATGACTGCGGCGGTGATGCCGAGCGGGAACATGCACGAGTACGGCATGTTGAACAGCGGCTCCGGCCTGCCCGCCTCCTTCTGCGCACGTCCGTCCATCACCTTCGACGCGTTCAACGTCCGATAGCCCGGGACGAAGGCACCGTCGACGATCAGGTCCTTGCTTCCCGTTCCGCGCAGTCCGATGACATCCCACGTGTCCTCGACGATCTGATAGTCGGTGCGCGGCAGAATCACGTGCAGCGACGAGGGCGGCATCGCGATGCCACCTTCGCCGTCGCCGACCATTGCCCCGAGGAAGGCCCACTGACAGTGGTCGGTGCCGGACGAGAACGACCACCGTCCCTTCAGGACGTATCCGCCGTCGACCGGTGTCGCGACCCCCATCGGCGCATACGGCGACGCCATCCACGTGTCGTTGTCCTCGCCCCAGATCTCCTCCTGCACCTGCGGGTCGGCGAACGCCAGTTCCCACGGGTGCACGCCGACGATCCCGGTGACCCATCCGCTCGCACCGTCGAGTGCGGCGACTCCCATGACGGTCTCGGCGAACTCGCGGGGGTGGACCTCGTAGCCGCCGTAGAGCTTGGGCTGCAGCAACCGGATCGCGCCGGAGTCTCGCAGGAGGGCTGCGGCGGTGTCGGTGAGCCGGCAATCCGCCTCCGACTGGACGGCCTGCCCGCGAATCTCCTCAGCGACGACGTCGATTCTGTCGAGAACCTGTCCCATCGGGACTCCCTTCCACCGCGAATAGAACACGTTCTAGTCAATATAGCGCCGAGGTGACAGTTCCGAGCCGATCCGGCCCCGCGCTTGTAAGTTCGCTATCCCTAAATCTATAGTGCGGAGAGACGAATCAGCAGGTAGATCCGCAGACCACGACCAGGAGCTCCGTGAGCATCGAGGCATCCCGCCCTCTCCTCCCGCGCCGCTCGCCCCGCAAGGGCAGCATCCGAACTGTCGCGCTCCTCGGGCCCGCGTTCGTGGCTGCCATCGCGTACGTCGACCCCGGAAACGTTGCCGCCAACCTCACCGCGGGCGCGAAGTACGGGTACCTGCTCGTCTGGGTGCTCGTGCTCGCCAATGCCATGGCGGTGCTGGTGCAGTACCTGTCCGCGAAACTCGGGCTGGTCACCGGCAAATCACTGCCCGAGATGCTGGGGACCCGCCTGCGGACCGGGAACCGCCGCGCGTTCTGGCTGCAGGCCGAGGCGATGGCGATCGCCACCGACCTCGCCGAGGTGATCGGCGGCGCGATCGCACTCCATCTCCTGTTCGGCGTTCCCCTCTTCGTCGGAGGCCTGATCACAGGCGTCGTGTCGATGGGCATCCTGTCGATCCAGAGCCGCCGCGGACAGCGGACGTTCGAGTTCGTCGTGATGGGACTCCTGACGATCATCACCGTCGGGTTCCTCACCGGGCTCGCGTTCACCGACGTGTCGGGTACGGACGCGCTTGCCGGACTCGTGCCGCGTTTCGAGGGCACCGAGACGGTCCTGCTCGCCGCGAGCATGCTCGGCGCCACCGTGATGCCGCATGCGATCTACCTCCATTCCGCCCTCGCCCGCGACCGGCACGGGAACGACCTGGAAGGCCCCCGCCTCGCGCGACTGCTGCGGGTGACGAAGTGGGACGTGGTCGGTGCGCTGATCGTGGCGGGCGCGGTCAACATCGGCATGCTGCTGCTCGCCGCCTCGGCCCTGCGCGGCATTCCGGGCACCGATTCGATCGACGGCGCGCACGCCGCCATCCAGAGTTCGCTCGGCCCCACCGTCGCCGTCGTCTTCGCCGTCGGACTGCTGGCGTCCGGCCTGGCGTCCACGTCGATCGGCTGCGCCGCCGGCTCCGAGATCATGTACGGCCTGCTGTCGATGCGCATCCCGCTGTTGCTGCGCCGGGTGGTCACCTTGATTCCGGCACTGGTCGTGCTGGCGATCGGCGTCGATCCCACGTTCGCGCTCGTCCTCAGTCAGGTGGTTCTCAGCCTGTGCATCCCGTTCGCGGTGATTCCACTCGTGCGGATGACGTCGAGCCGCGACCTGATGGGCGTCCACCGCAACGCGACGGCCACCACGGTCGCCGCCTGGGTGGCGGCGTCGTTGATCGTCGTGCTCAATGTCTCGCTGCTGTGGCTGACGTTCAGGGGTTCGGCCTGATCACTCGTGCCGCGGCGCACCGGACACGACGCGCTCCAGCGGTCCTCGGACAGCATCCGGAACATCCAGTAGGCCGCCACGAACGCGATGACGCTGCCGACGCACAGGACGCGGAGCGCGACGATCACCCGGGGCAGGTCCTCCGGGGGAATGAACGTGGCTCCCGCGATCCCGAGCAGCGGCACGGCGGCGGCCGCGGCGAGGAAGAACGTGCTGCGGCGCCCCAACCGCTTCAACATCCGGGCGTCGGACGCACTGATCTCGCCGTGCCGCAGAAACACCGGGTAGAGGCAGCGGACGGCGTAGAAATTCACGAAGAAGAACGGGTAGACCACCGCGATCGCTCCGCACACGAGCTGAGATGCAGTGAAGTGGACGATCGTGTTCCACGGAACCTGACTGCCACTCACCTCCAACGTGATCGGCACGACGAGGCCGCTGACGATCCACAGCCCGAGGCAGAGCAGTGCACACCGCTGGCCGAGCAGCAGGTGTCTCGGCGCGCCCGGGCGAGCTGGGCGCCGGTGTAGACCCTCCCCCGGCGCAGGCCGCCGGCCACCATCGTCAGGTAGATCACCATCGACACCGTGCCCACGGCTCCGATGAGGAACGCGACCGTGTAGTCGATCCGGGTGATCCGCTCGAAGTTCTCCTGCGCGGCGGGCGGCAGCTTGCTGATGATCAGGGTAGCCACCTGCCGAGCCAGGCGACCGTCTCGGGCCAGGTCAGCGCCGCGATCTCCCGGCGCACCCCGGATTCGCTGGGCCGGATCTCGCCTCGACCGACCAGGGCCCGGTCGATCGCGTCCAGCAGCACGGCGCCGCTGCGCGAATCCGGTGGCTTCTCACGAACCCGGGCGACCACGTCGAGCAGGGTGCCGCCGGGGACCTACTGCATGTACAGCAGTCTCAGGTCGCGGCCCGAGGAGGCGTTGATCGAAGACCCGGACGATGTAGTCGTGGTCGAACTGGGCCAGAGTCTGCGGCTCGGTGCCGTGGTCCAGGGAAATCTTGACGGCGACCATCCGTTGCAGCGACCGCTGCCGGGCCAGGAACACCCGCGCGAAAGCGCCCCTGCCGAGACCGGTCACGAGATCGAAATCGTCGATCCGCTGGCCCACCTCCAGATCGTCGAGCGTTCCGCCGCTCCCCGGAAACACCGACAGCGTCGTCTCCCCGCGATGGAGCGCCGTGCTGTGGTACTCCCCGGTGCCGAACAGTTCGTCGAGCTCACCGGCCTGACCCGGAAAATTCTGCGTGTACTCGCTCGCCTCGACCGACTCCCCGCTGCGCCGCCGGATGTGGAACTCCTCGTACAGCAGATCCGCCGGCAACGGCCACCGCCGCAGTTCCGGCAGCTCCTCACAGTATTGGCCGAGCCGCTTCGGGTGGTCGCCGCGCAGCCAGCGGTTCTCCAGGTCGACCTTGACGAGTTCGATGAGCGTGACCCGGCGGAGCGCGGGAGACGCGGGCAGGTAGGCGACCAGATCGGGCGCGGACGACGAGGATTCCCAGGCACTGGCGAAGCGCGCGACGGCGTCACCGACCGCCGTGTCCGACACCCAGGCCTGCTCGGAAGCGGCCGGTGAACCTCGCCGGGAGGGCATGAAAGCCATGGTAGCTGGCCATACCCGGCCGACTACTGCAGTTCCGACACGGGGGTCGACGGGTTGATGGTGACGCCGATCCGCGCCAGATTGCCGTGCAGCACTTGCCAGATCGACACCTCGAGGAACTCGGCCAGCTCGTCGCTGCCGAGCGCCGACTGCGGGTTGCTCAGCCATCGATTGACGCTGGCATCCACGAGTCCCACCAACCCGAAGGCCAGCGCCTCGGCCAGGTCAGAGTTGCCGGCCACCGTGTCGAGGACAGTCGCGAGCAGACCCGACAGCTGGAGCGCGATCGCGGTCTTCGTTCCGGTGACCACACGTGAGCCGGTCGTCCGCCTGCCCGGCGATCCGGTGCCGAGGAATTGGTGGAGCCGTGGATATTCCACGATCCACCGCAGGTACGTCTCGACGGCGCGGGCGATTGCCTCGCCCACGGTCCCCTCCGGTGTCAACGTGGGCGCGAGGTCCGCCATCAGTCGTTCGATGATGCGCCCGCGCAGCTGCTCGTCGAGGTCACCGCGATCGGTGAAGATCCGGTAGACCACCGATCGCGGGACGTCGGCGCGGTTCGCGATCTGCTGGACGCCCACGTCGGGACCGTCCTCGTTGATGGCGTCCATCGCGGCTTCGAGAATCCGGCTGCGGCGTTCCGCCTTGTGGTCCTCCCAGCGCGTGGCGCGGCCGTCCCCCTGGGGCGACGCGGCGGTTTCCACTTTGTCCGGCATCACGCATACGTTACCCACCCGACTGTTGACTGGACACCTTGTCTCACATACTTTGATGAAACAGGGTGTCACACACACATTTCTCCGGACTCAGGGAGCCGCAATGGGTAACAGAGTGTTCGTCGTCGGCGTCGGGATGACGAAGTTCGAGAAGCCGGGTGCACGCGAGTGGGACTACCCCGGCATGGCGCGTGAGGCCGGTGGCAGGGCACTCGAGGACGCCGGGATCGAGTACCGGCTCGTGGAGCAGGCGTACGTCGGATACGTGTACGGCGAGTCGACGTCGGGACAGCGGGCCGTCTACGAACTCGGCCTCACCGGCATTCCCATCGTGAACGTCAACAACAACTGTTCGACGGGGTCGACCGCGCTCTTCCTCGCCACGCAGGCGGTCCGGAGCGGGCAGGTGGACTGCGCACTCGCGCTGGGCTTCGAGAAGATGCAGGCCGGTTCGCTCGGGTCCACGTACGACGACCGGGAACAGCCGATGATGCGCCACCTCCTCGCGCTCGCCGAACTTCAGGAGTTCGCGATGCCGCCGGCCCCCTACATGTTCGGCGCCGCCGGCAAGGAACACATGGAACGGTTCGGGACCACGGCGGAACAGTTCGCCGAGATCGGCGTGAAGAACCACCGCCACTCACAGAACAACCCGTACGCCCAGTTCCAGGTCGAGTACACGCTCGACGAGATCCTCGGCTCGAAGCCGATCTACGGGCCCCTCACCAAACTGCAGTGCTCCCCCACCTCGGACGGCTCCGGTGCCGTCGTCGTCGTGAGCGAGGAGTTCGTCGACAAGCGCGACCTCGCCGGGCAGGCCGTGGAGATCGTCGGCCAGTCCATGGTCACCGACCTCCCGAGCACGTTCGAGGACCGGAGTGCGATCAGTCTGGTCGGCGCGGACATGACCCGCACGGCCGCGGCCCGCGTGTACGAACAGGCAGGCATCGGGCCGGACGACATCGACGTCATCGAACTCCACGACTGCTTCTCCACCAACGAACTGCTGACCTACGAGGCGCTCGGCCTGTGCGGCGAGGGCGAGGGCGGCAAACTCGTCGACAACGACGACACCACGTACGGCGGGCGCTGGGTGGTCAACCCGTCCGGCGGTCTCATCTCCAAGGGGCATCCCCTCGGCGCCACCGGCCTCGCCCAGTGCAGCGAACTCACCTGGCAACTCCGCGGCACGGCCGACAAGCGCCAGGTCGACGGCGCCGCGGTCGCCCTCCAGCACAACATCGGCCTCGGTGGTGCCGTCGTCGTCACCGCCTACCGCGCACTCTGATTCTTCTCTCTCACAGTTCCTTTCACCCCGAACACCAGGAGTACATCATGGCTTCCGTTTCCGTCGCAGCGTCCCTGCCCGCCTCCCCCGACAAGGCGTGGGACGCGCTCTCCAACCTGTCCCGCTGGGAGGAGTGGCTCACCATCCACCAGTCGTGGAAGAGCGAGATTCCCGCCGAGGTGTCACTCGGATCGAAGTTCACCGAGGTCGTCTCCGTGATGGGCATGGCCAACAAGATCGAGTGGACCGTCACCGAGGTGCAGGTGCCCGAGAGGGTGAAGATCTCCGGCACCGGCATGGCGGGGGTGACCGTCGAATTCACGCTGAAGGTCGAGCCGGACGGCGCCGGATCCACGGCGATCATCGACGCGAGCTTCACCGGCACGATGATCGTCGGCCCCATCGGCAAGGCCGTCGCCAAGAACGCCAAGGCGGATCTGGAGGCGTCCTTGGCCGGGTTCGCCGACATGGTGGGCTGATCCGCATGACTACCCCCACAGTCGAATTCGACACGAGCGGCCTCGGCGAGTGGACCGATCCGCAACGGTTCGAGGTCACCGCCGAGCGCATCGCCGAATACGCCGCGGCCACCAACGATCCCATCGAACGCCATCTCGCCGGCGACGTCGCGCCACCGGTGTTCGCCGTGGTCCCCGCGTTCACGTCGATGGCACCGGCGGCACTGTCCGTCGCCCCGGTCGAACTGCTCATGAAACTCGTGCACGGGGAGCAGGATTTCCACTTCCACCGTCCGATCCGTCCCGGCGACAACCTCGTGGTCCGTGCTAAACCGATCGGATTCGAGGGTCGGGAGAACGGTTCCACCGTCGTCGTCTACGTCGAAACCACCACGGACGACGGTGAACTGGTCAACGAGCAGTGGATGACCGCGTTCTTCCGGAAGGTCGATGCGGGAGCCGGACTCGGCGAGCAGGCACCCGCGCACCGGTTCGACGAGTCCCTGCGCGGACAGGCCCCGGTCGCGTCGATCACCCAGCACATCGACGAGGACCAGACGTTTCGGTACTCGCCCGCCTCCGGTGATCCGATGCCGATCCACCTGGACGACGAGATCGCCCGGATGTCCGGACTTCCCGGAATCATCAACCACGGCCTGTGCACCATGGCGTTCACGTCGTGGGCGGCGCTCACCGAACTCGCCGACGGCCGGGTCGAACGCCTCCGCAGGCTCGCGGTGCGGTTCGCGAAACCCGTCCTGCCCGGCCAGGACATCGCCACGCAGTTCCGGCAGGTCGCCGAGTCCCCGGGCGGGACAACGTCGTATGCCTACGAGACCACCGTCGGCGACGAACTCGTCATCAAGGACGGCCTCGCCGTCATCGCGGACACAGAAACCTAGGAGTACGCACATGGGAACACTCGACGGACGGGTGGCCATCGTCACCGGCGCCGGACGCGGAATCGGCCGGGAGCACGCACTGCTCTTCGCCCGTGAGGGCGCTGCCGTGGTCGTCAACGACCTCGGCGGTGCGAACGACGGCACCGGCGAGGACGCGGGCCCGGCGCAGCAGGTCGTCGACGAGATCGTCGCCGCGGGCGGCAGGGCAGTCGCGAACACCGACAACGTCGCGTCCTGGGACGGCGCCGAAGGACTCGTCGATCAAGCGGTCAGGGAGTTCGGCCGACTCGACGTCCTCGTCAACAACGCGGGCATCCTGCGGGACGCCTTCATCGCGGGTATGACCGAAAGCCAGTGGGACGCCGTCATCGCCGTGCATCTCAAGGGCCACGCCGCCACCCTGCACCACGCGGCGGCGTACTGGAAGGCGCAGACCAAGGCGGGCGAAACCGTGAACGCGTCCGTGATCAACACCGCGTCGGCGTCGGGCACGTTCATGCCCAACGCGGGCCAGGCCAACTACGGCGCCGCGAAGGCGGGCATCGCCGCACTCACCCTGGTCGCCGCGGACGAGCTCGAGCGCTACGGCGTCCGGGTCAACGCGATCGCGCCGATCGCCCGCACCCGGCTCACGCTGGCCACCCCGGGTATGGGAGCGCTGTTCGCCGAGGAGGTGCCGGAGGGCGAGTTCGACGCGTTCAGCCCCGCCAACATCTCTCCGCTCGTCGCGCGTCTCGCCGACGCGAACTGCAAGATCACCGGCAAGGTGTTCGCCGTGCAGGGCGGGGCCATCTCCGAGCTCGCCGGCTGGCACGACGTCACGACCATCGAGAGCGACGGCCCGTGGACCGTCGCCGACCTCGCCGACCGGCTCGGCTGAAGGGCCCCGACATGGCCAAGAACACGTACGAGCTCGGGCTCGGACTCACCGAGGAACACCGGGCCCTCGCCGACTCGGTCCGCGCATTCGCCGAACGCACCATCACCTCCGATCATGTCCGGTCCGCGATCGAGTCCACGAGCGAGGACAAGTTCCCGCCGTTCTGGGATGCACTCGTCGGTCAGGACCTGCTGGGACTGCACATCCCCGAGGACAAGGGCGGCCACGGTGCCGGGCTCCTCACGTTGGCGGTGGCTCTCGAAGCGCTGGGGCGGACCGCCGCTCCGGGCCCGTTCGTCCCGACCGCGCTGTCCGCCGCCCTCGTGGCGGCCGCCGATTCCAAGGTCGGCATCGAGCTGATGCCGGGACTCCTCGACGGATCACACACCGCCGCGGTCGCGTTGGGCCGCCCACTCGATGCCTCTGCGCACGAGGGCGGATACCGCGTCACCGGGGTCGCGGACGCCGTCCTCGGCGGCGAACACGCCGACACCGTGCTTCTCCCGATCACCGTCGGCGACGACGTCCGCTGGGCCGTCGTCGATTCCGCGGACGTCACCGTCACAGTGCAGGACAGCATCGACGTGGTCCGCGGCTCCGCACGGATCACCGCCGACGCCGTTCGGGTGGGCGCCGACCGGATCCTCGACGGGCTGAGCGCGCGGCGCGTCCGGTCCGTCGCCACCGTCGTTCTCGGTGCGGAGGTGATCGGCGTGATGTCCTGGTGCGTGTCCACCGCATCCGAGTACGCGAAGACGCGGGTGCAGTTCGGGCGTCCGATCGGCCAGTTCCAGGGCGTCAAGCACAAGTGCGCCCACATGGGCATCGCGCTGGAGAAGGCGCGCGCGGTGCTGTGGGATGCCGCCTCGGCCCTCGACAACGGTGACGACACCGCCGATTTCGCCGCGGACATCGCCGCCGTCGTCGTTCCCGACGCCGCGGTGCAGTGCGCACAGGACTGCATCCAGGTCCACGGCGGCATCGGATTCACCTGGGAGCACGACGCGCACCTGTACTACCGCCGGGCGCTGGCCATCCGGGGGCTCCTCGGCACCCGCGAGGAGCGGGCCACTCGGGTGGCCGACCAGTCCCTCGCAGGCACCGCCCGCACGTCCGAACTGGAACTGCCGGACGAAGCCCAATCGATCCGCACCGAGGTGCGGGCGGAACTCGCCCCGCTGGTTGGCCTCGACGAGGACGACCAGTTGATCGCGCTCGGCGACGGCGGCTGGGTACAGCCGCACCTGCCGAAACCGTACGGGCGCAGCGCGTCCCCGCTCGAACAGATCGTCATCGCCCAGGAGATCACGGCAGCCGGAATCCCGATGCCGCAGCTGCTCATGGGCGGCTGGGCGGTGCAGGCCGTCGTCGCCCACGGCACGGACGCGCAGAAGCGGGATCTTGCCGTCCCCACCCTGCGCGGAGATCTGGTGTGGTGCCAGCTGTTCAGCGAACCGGGGGCCGGTTCCGACCTGGCGTCGCTGACCACCAAGGCCGAGAAGGTCGACGGCGGTTGGACGGTGACCGGGCAGAAGATCTGGACCACGGTGGCACAGTTCTCCGACTGGGCGATGCTGATCGCCCGCACCGACCCGGCCAAACCGAAACACGAGGGCATCACGTACTTCGTGCTGGACATGTCGACACCGGGCGTCACCGTCCGGCCGCTGCGCGAGATGACCGGGTCTGCCCTGTTCAACGAGGTCTTCCTCGACGACGTGTTCATCCCGGACGAGAACGTGGTCGGGAACGTGAACGACGGCTGGAACGTGGCCCGCACGACCCTCGCGGGCGAGCGGGTGGCGCTGAGCCAGAAGATGGAGGCCTACGCCACCGACAAGGATCTGCTGCAGTTCGCCCGCGGCCGCGATCTCGGCCCGCTGGCACGCTTCCGCGTCGGCGAACTGGTGGCCGAGAGCCAGGCGATCGATCTGATCGGTTCACGGATCGTGCTGAAGCAGCTGTCGGGTGCGGACGTGAGCATCACGTCCAGCGTCGGGAAGCTGCTGGGCATGGGGCTCGGACAGTCGATCGCCGAATTCGTCGTCGCCGAACTGGGGGCGGCGGGCGCCGTGAGCATTCCCGGGGAGCCGAGCGACAAGGCGATGGAGCAGTTGATCGCCGGCCGCGCCACCACCATCTACGGCGGCACCACCGAGGTGCAGCTGAACGTGATCGGGGAACGCATGCTCGGGCTGCCCCGCGACGCGCAGGGGGTGTCGTGACCGGCGAGCCGCTGAGCGGGCTGACCGTCGTCGAGCTCGCGAGCCTCGCGCCCGCCCCGTTCGGCTGCATGATCCTCGCCGACCTCGGCGCGGACGTGATCCGCGTCGAGCGGGCAGGTGACGGCGGCAGCGGGCTGATGGCGCCGTCGGGTGTGCTCGACCGCGGACGACGGTCGATCGCCGTGAACCTGCGGACTCCGGAGGGGCTGGAGGCCGTTCGGACGCTCGTCGAACGCGCCGACATCCTCGTCGAGGGTTTCCGTCCCGGCGTCGCGGAACGCCTGGGCATCGGCCCCGACGACTGCCTGTCCCGCAATCCCGGTCTGATCTACGGGCGCATGACCGGCTGGGGCCAGGACGGTCACCTCGCACCTCGGGCCGGGCACGACATCAACTACATCGCGCTCGCAGGCGCGCTCGAACCCATCGGGCGTGCCGGGGAGCGGCCGGTGCCGCCGCGTTCTACGACACGTACGAGTGCGCGGACGCCTGCACTGGCCGTCGGGGTCGAACCGCACTTCTACGATCAACTACCCGGTCCTGAGGGACGCGGGTTTGCTGCTCACGTTCTAACTGGCTGTTAGAGGGGTGGCTGCTTTAGGCACGGCTGATTGGGCGGCCCGGTAGTTGTTGTGTCCGAGTGCGGCAATGTTGGCGGCGGCGTTATGGTCGGCGTGGCCGGTCCATCCGCAGCCGCGGCACCGGAAAAGTGCTTGACTGTGCCTGTTCGCGGTGTCGCAGTGCCCGCAATGGTGGCAAGTCTTACTGGTATTGCGGGTTGATCACCTGCACCGGCACTCCTGCGGCTTGCGCCTTGTAGGTGATCTGGTCGCGCAGTTGCGCGTATGCCCACGAGTGCAGTTGTTGCCGTTGTTTACGTGCGAGCCGTACCCGGTCCCGGATTCCCGATAGGTCTTCTACCGCGATTCCTTGACCGGTGCGTTGTGCTTGGGCAACAATCGTTTTCGAGAGTTGGTGGTTGATGTCGGTGGCGTACCGCGTCTCCTTCCTACGCCGTCTCTTCAGTTTCCGTTTCGCGGACTTGGTCCCCACCTTCTGCAGCGCGGACCGCATGGTTCCGTTCTTTTTCCGGCGGGCGGTGACCGCACCACCGGACCACCGGACGTCGAGTTCGGCCGGGTCGTCCGCGGTGGTCACCGCCAGGTTCACGATCCCCAAGTCCACGCCCAGCCACCCGGTGGGGTCGTCGGCGGGGACCAACTGATCCGGTGCGTCGGTGTCGACGGTTGCATGCAGGTAGAAAGATCCATCGCGGAAAATCAGATCTGACTCGCCTTTGCGGTCGGCGAGCATTTTCAGCTGCCACGGCGCGCACACGAATCCGACGTTGCGCATCCGGCCTTCGGTCGTCCAGATCGACACCGTCGATCGATCGATCCGCCACGATAAGCACCGATCGTCGAACGGTTGGCCCGCGTCCTCGCGGAACACGATCGCCTTACCTGCAACCTTCGCATACCGTTTCGATTCCGGTGTGCCGTAATTCCCGTTAAGCAGGTTCGCTCTCCGGGTCGCGTAGGCATCCGCGACTTTCTTGATGACCCGGATCGCCGGTTGCGCCGACAACCCGCGCGCTTTGAGCTGGGCATAGACCTGTTTCTGCAGCGCGAACGGGCGTCGATCAGTGGCGGTATGCGCGAACTGCGAAACCATGTTCGCCCCCGCATTACACAATTCCAGTGTCGATTTCAGCGCCACATACTGCGCCGGGGTGGGAGCCAGCTTCACAACAACGATCCGCTTCACACCCTGCGCCTTTCCCTGTCGATACCCTTTGGTCTTCGTCACGAAGTAACGTCGCGGTACGTTCACCGAACCGATGCGGCACATCATCGCAGAGGTGTGTGACAAGTCCGGCGCAACGGTGACCGAGTTCAACGGAGAAACCGACCACGTCCACCTACGTTCGTCGAGGTGGGTGGCATCCGCCAGCCCGCTCCGGCACCGCGCTTCGGCCGCACCCCGGCGCCCGTTCCCCGGCCGGCTCCGCGGCCCGGGCAGGACACCGATGCGATCCTCGCGCAGGCCGGGTACGACGCGGCGGGCATCGAGCAGCTGCGCTCGGCGGGTGCCGTCGAGTAGGTGACGGGGACCTATCCGCGATCGGTGTCCGGCGGGAAGCCACCGGTCGCGATGGGTCCCCACTCGTCGATGGTGATCCGGATCAGGCTCTTGTTCTGCTTCCGCATGGCGTCCCGGTACTCGTCCCAGTCGGGATGTTCACCGGAGATGCCGCGGAAGTACTCCACCAGCGGCTCGAGTGCGTCGGGCAGGTCCAGTACCTCGGCGGTGCCGTCGATCTGCACGTAGGCGCCGTTGAACTCGTCGGAGAGCACGCACACGCTCACGGCGGGGTCGTGTCGCACATTCGCGGCCTTGGCGCGCTGCGGGTACGTGGCGACGACGATCCTGCCTTCCGAGTCGAGTCCCGACGTGACCGGGGAGATCTGCAGGCCGCCGGAGCGCTTCCGAGTGATCAGCACGCTGCGATGGCGCGGACGGACGAAGTCGAGCAACTCTTCCCGTGTGACACGGTCTGCGGTGGCGATGGCCATGGTGCACCTCTTCTCTGCTGCGGTGGTTCTCTCCGGTTCACCATAGGCTCCGCCACAGTCCTCAGACGTCTGAGGACTGTGCTAGCGTCGCCGAATGGCCGGACGTCACACCCTCCGCAGCGGACCGCTGGTTCCCCAGCTCGAGGAACTCCTCACCGCCTGGATCCGCGACGGCAAGTGGACACTCGGCAGTCGCATCCCCAGCGAGGCCGAACTGGCCACCGAACTCGGCGTCGGCCGTTCCTCCGTCCGCGAGGCAGTCCGGCTGCTCGCCCGCGACGGCCTGCTCGACGTGCGGCACGGCGTCGGCACGTTCGTCGCGAAACCACCCACGGGCGGTGCGGGACTCGAGAAGCTGCTGCGCCGCGCCCGCCTGCTCGAGGTGTACGAGGTGCGGCGCGCCCTCGAGATCGAGGCCGCCCGGCTCGCCGCGGAACGCGCACGCCCCGAGGATCTTCGGCGACTGCGAGAGCAGCTGTCGGCCCGGCACGACAGCACCACCGCGTCGACCGCCGTCTTCGTCGCGGCCGACCTCGACTTCCACGCCGCGATCCTGGAGATCGCAGGGAACTCGATCCTGTCCGCCCTGTTCGATTCGATCCGGCCGCTCCTCGTCGACGCGCTCGCCGAACTCGTCGACCACGAACCGGGCCGACCCGACACGAGCTGCGCACACGACGACCTGGTTCGCGCGCTGGAAGCAGGCGATGCCGAGGCGGCCGTCGCCGCCACCGCCGCCAATCTCGATCCGACCATGTCGATTCTGCGGAAAGGCGAACATCAGTGACCACCCCGAATTCGGTCGTCAGCACCGACCACGTCGACCTCGTGCGGAGCGGGCGGTATCTGCTCAGCGACATCACCCTCCACATCGAACGCGGACAGCACTGGGTGCTGCTCGGCGCGAACGGTGCGGGCAAGAGCACGCTGCTGAGCATGCTCGGCGCCTTCGCGCACCCCACCCACGGCACCGTCCACGTCCTCGGCCATCAGCTCGGCCGGGTCGACATGCGGGAGTTGCGCGCCCACATCGGGCACGTGAACCCGCGATACCGGATCGGCGCGCCACTGACGGTGCGCGACGTCGTGCTCACCGGTCTCACCAACACACCCGAGTTCGTGCCGAGGTGGTCACCGACCGCCGGCCAGGTCGCCCGAGCCGACGAACTCATCGCGTCCCTCGGCATGCAGAAGCACTCGGATGCCCTGTGGCCCAACCTGTCCCAGGGCGAACGCGGACGGGCTCTGATCGCGCGAGCCCTCATGGCCGAGCCGCAACTCCTCCTGCTGGACGAGCCCGCCACCGGCCTGGATCTGGCTGCGCGAGAACAACTTCTCACCGCACTGGACGAACTGCGCGACACGTACCCGAGCCTCGCCAGCATCCTCGTCACCCACCACCTCGAGGAAATCCCGACCACCACCACCCACGCCGTCCTCATCCGCGACGGCCGGGTGATCGCGCAGGGCCCCGTCGCGGACGTCCTCACCACGGACAACATCAGCGAATGCTTCGACCACCCGATCGAGATCACCCGGCAACGCGGCCGGTGGGTCGCGCAGACGCGGGTGCCCGAGGCGGTCGGATAGCCACCGACGCGGGGCACACTGGTGGTTATGGCACGAGGCGACCACCCTCAGCGCACCCCGTTCTACGGTGTGGTGCTCATCGTCGTCGCACTGGCGGCGGCGATGATCGTGAACCGCACCGCACCCGTCTGGGTGCAGGTGCCGGTCTACGTCCTGGCCGTGCTCGCCGCCATGGCCGGCTTCGTCATGACGTTCCGCGACCTGTCGTGAGTGGGTAGCGCTCGCCGCACCACAGCCGCAGGGACATTGGCCGGATTCCTACGCAATTGCCTGTGATTCCGGCACATCCGTCGGCAAACAGCGCGGGAGCGGCTGTGACCGCGGTTCCGCCGAGGGGTGGGGGATGCGCACCCCGGGGTGCCTGTCGAAAGGCTCGCGTCCGGCGCAAGCTTGGTCTGACAGCCCAGCTAGACCACCCAATCCACCGGAGGCACCCCATCGTCCACACCGCAACTCGCATCGCGATCGGCGCAACCGCCGCCCTCACGTTCTCCCTCGCAGGAGCCGCAGTGATCGTTCTTGCCGGTGGACATACCGAGGGGGCTCCGACCCCGAGCTCGGAGGGGGCCATCTCGCAGCAGCAGCCCGCTCCGGCGATCGCGCCGGCCCCGAGTCGAATCGTCGTCGCAGACCCCGGCTACTCGGTGAATCCCGAGTATTCGGCGCCAGGCTATTCGGCCGACGCCGAAACGGTGGCGCCGGGACCGGGTGTCGTTCCGCCCATCGTGGCAGCACCGCCCATCGTCCGAGCACCGATCGCCCAGCCGCCGATTGTCCAGGAGCCCATCGCCCAGCCGCCGGTTGCGCAACCGCCCATCGCCCAGCCGCCCGTCGTGGTTGACCCACCCGTCGTCGTCGATCCGCCCGTCGTCGTCGACCCCGTTCACCCCCCGAAGGGTCCATTCGAAGGACCGGGCCAGGTCGAGCCGGGCGTTCTCGAACCCGAAACCAATCCCTTCCCCGTCGGCGGCGGCCCGAAGCCTGCCCCGCCCGCAACCCCGCAGACGCCCGGCGGAGTCGGCCCCGTCGACGGCGGAACCGTCGTCGGTCCCTGATCACCGGAGGAAATCCACACCATGTCCCACACCAAGACCCGCATCGCGATCGGCGGGGGCGCGGCCTTCGTCCTCTCGGTCGTCGGCGCCGCCGGGATCGCCGTCGCCAGCGGCACGGCGTCACCGAACGCAGACGTGAGTGTCTCCGAGCAGCACCAGGACGAGGACCCGACGTCCGCACCCCTGCCGGTCTTCACACCCCCGGCGCTGCGCACCCCGACACAGGAACCGCCCGGATCATTCGACACGGCGTCGGCCGGCCCATTCGAACCAGCCCCCTGGCGGTAATTCGAGCGCCGGCGGCTGCTGTCGACCGTCCGATGCCTCGACGAGTGCGTGAACCGGTTCCGGCCACAATGTCTCCACCCGCTCCGCGGCTTCGGCGAACACGGCGGAATCGAGGTCGGTCCGAGACTCCGGGACACCGAAGTAGGGCCACGCTGTGATCATCGACCAGCGTTTCGGCGGCGGGAGCGGCTGCAGAAAGTACGTCTTGTCACCGGTGAGGGGCCCGCCGCGCCCCGCTCCGCCGTGCAGGCCGTCGGTCATGCGGGCGCCGGGAAGGTTGGTGAACACACTGCCGTCCGCGTACTCGACGCCGAACAGAAACGGCCCGCTGCTGTTCGACGACGCGGGTTTGCCGAAGCCGAACATGTCGAGCAGCACCGTGGACTCGGGTCTGCGTGCCTGGATCGTGAATTCGACACCACAGCTGTACACGTGAACGTCGGTCAGCCACAGCACCAGCGACTCGGTGCGGGCCAGCACAGTATCGACCGGCACGGAGACGGGGATCTCGTTCTCCGGAGTCGATTGAAATCGGATACCGGTCATCACGAGACCTCCACTTCGACGTCCTCGGGTGTCTTGTCGTCCCTGAGCCCACGCCAGCTGGGGTGCCGCAGTCTCTTCGAACCGGTCCAATCCATGAATCGCACCTCCGCGACCAACGTGGGGGTCACCCACACGGCGCCCTTGCGGTCGGCGGTGGGCAGGTCTTCGACGAACGGGCTGGTGTCGGTTTCGAGCGGCCCCAGGGTGGACGCGAGTTCCTGCAGATCCCGTTCGGTGAAGCCGGTTCCGACGCGCCCGATGTAGCGCAGCCCACCGTCCTCGGGGACGCCGAGCAGGACCGACCCGATTCCCGTGGACCGCCCGCCCTGACCCCGGCGCCACCCGCCGATCACCGCTTCCTGTGTGCGCCAGTTCTTCACCTTGATCCAGCTCGACCCCCGCTTGCCCGGCAAGTACACGGACTCGCGGCGTTTGGCCACGACACCTTCCCAGCCCTTGCCGCGGCTCTCGTCCAGAGCGTCCTGCGCGGACCCGTGCAGTTGCGGCGGAACGACCAGGTCGTCCACCTTGGCCGCCAGTGCCTCGAGGACGCGGCGCCGGTCGGTGTACTTCTTGCGTAACAACGACACTCCGTCGAGATACAGCACGTCGAACGCCAGGAAGTGCGGCTCGTTGCCCTGCTGCAGGAGGCCGAAGTTCGCGACACCCCGCTCGTCGAACGCGACCACTTCACCGTCTAGGACCACCTCATGGTCGCCGAGAGCGTCTGCCAGCCAACCCAATCGGGCGTAGTCGCGGGTCTTGTCGTTGCCTGCCCGGCTCGTCAGCTTCAGCTCGCCGCCACTGATCTCGGCGATCACCCTGATCCCGTCCCACTTCCCTTCGAACGCCCACTCGTCGGCGTCCAGTCCGTCGAGGGTGCCGGGGCTCGCGAGCATCGGTGACAGTCCCCGCGGCAGTTCGGACGTGTGCGATCCACCCGGCGACTGATCCTTCATCAGATGCATCAGCCACTGGTCGCCCTTCGTGCGGATCAGCGCGAACCGGCCGTCCACCTGCCCGCCGTGCAACTGGACGATCACCTCGTCGTCGCGCCACTTCTCGGTGTCGTAGGTGCCCGTGTCCCAGATGGTCATCTCGCCGCCGCCGTATTCGCCCTTCGGGATGGTCCCGGAGAACGTGAGGTATTCGAGCGGGTGATCCTCGGTGTGCACGGCGAGCCGGTTCTCCCCCGTCGTCGTCGGCACGTTCTTCGGCACCGCCCACGACACGAGCACCCCGTCGCGTTCGAGCCGCAGGTCGTAGTGGAGGCGCCGTGCGTGGTGTTCCTGGATGACGAAACTGTTCCCCTCCCCCGGCCGCACAGTGTCCGGCATCGGCTCGGGTGTCCGTCCGGGATCACGCTTGCGGCGGTACTCGGCGAGGGCGGCGTCGTCCTCGATCGGTGGGTCGAGTCCGGCGAGCAGGTCGCCGTCCGACTCCCACCGTTCGAGCACTTCCTCGAACCGCAGCTGCCGTAGATCGGGGTCGTCGAGTTCGTCCCAGCTTCGCGGCGCCGCGACATACGGCTGGGAGCGTCCCCGCAACGAATACGGTGCGATGGTGGTCTTGGACGGATTGTTCTGGCTCCAGTCGACGAACACCTTTCCCGTGCGCACCGCCTTGGCCATGGTGGCGGTGACGAGTTCGGGCCGCAGCTTCTCGAGACCCGTCGCCACTTGTTTCGCGACGGTCGACGCGCCCGAACCGTCCAGCTTCCGGTCGAGCGGCACGTACAGGTGAATACCCTTGCTGCCGCTGGTGACCGGGTACGCGGTCCAGCCGAGGTTCGCGACCAGGTCGCGCACGGCCCGTGCCACCTCCGCGCATTCGGTCAGGCCCACACCGGGACCGGGGTCGAGGTCGAAGACGATCCGGGTGGCGGGCCCCCGATGCGGGCCGTCGAACCGCCACTGCGGCACGTGCAGTTCGAGTGCGGCCTGCTGTCCCGCCCACGCAAGCGCCGCGACCGAGTTCAGGAGCGGATAGTGCACCGACCGATCCGAATGCTCGAGTGAACGACGCTCCAACCACGCCGGTGCGGAGGCCGCGAGGTTCTTCTCGAAGAACGGCTCGCTGTCCACGCCGTTGGGCCAGCGTTTGCGGGTGGCGGGACGGTCGACGACGTGCGGGAGCATGGCGGGCGCGATCCGCGTGTAGTAGTCGATGACCTCGCCCTTCGTCGTTTCCGATTCCGGGTAGAGGACCTTGCCGAGATTGGTCAGGGACAGGCGATGTCCGTCGACCGTCAGTTGCCGAGTTCCCGCCGTGGCCACGCGCACCTCCCTCCGCCAATACATACATATTGTGCGCCGCGCGCCCGCTTCGCTGGCCGGATCGCTACCCGCCAGGCAAGATGGCGGGGTGCACCGAGGACCCAAGACAGCCGTCGCCGCCATGTCCGCTGCACTGACATTGCTCGCCGGATCCTGCTCCACCGACACAGCGTCGGAGGTCGACGCCCGGGCCGAAGCCTCGACGATTCCCGAAGCGTTCACCAAACTTCCGTCCACCCGCGCGGTCGGCGACTGCGCCCCCGGCAGCGGCGTCACCGCGCAGGACGGCGTGGTCACCATCGCCACCGACAGTCCGTCGTACCAGCCGTGGTTCGTCGACGGTGACCCGTCCAACGGCAAGGGCTACGAGGGCGCCGTCGCCCGGGAAGTAGTCGGGAAGCTGGGATACGGTCCGGACCAGGTGCAATTCGAGACCGTCGCATTCAACGACGCGCTGGCACCCGGCGAGAAGAACTTCGATTTCGCCATCGACCAGTTCACGATCGTCGACACCCGGCGCGAGACGGTCGATTTCAGTTCGCCCTACTACGCCGTCACGCAGTCGGTTCTGGCGCTGAAGAACTCGCCAGCGGCGAGAGCCAAATCGCTCGCCGACCTCGCGCCGTTCCGCCTCGGGGCGCAGGTGGGGTCCACCAGTTTCGACGCCATCACCCAGACCGTGCAGCCCCGCCAGGCACCGGTCAGTTTCACCACCACCGACGACGCCAAGGCCGCCCTGGCCGCGGGCGACATCGACGCGCTGGTGGTCGACATCCCGACCGGATTTCAGATCACCGCCAACGAGGTGAAGGACAGCGTCCTCGTCGGGCAGTTCCCGCGCCCGAACGCCGTCACCGAATTCTTCGGCCTCGTGCTGGAGAAGAACAGTCCGCTCACCGCGTGCGTCTCGGCGGCCGTCGATTCGCTCTACGCCGACGGGACGCTGGACGCCCTTGCCGCCGAGTGGATCACCGACACCGGCGGCGCGCACGTCCTCGATTGATCAGCCATACAGCTCGACGAACGTCGTCAGGGACTTCTCGATGTCGCCCTTCAGTGCCTTCGCGACACCCGAGCCGATGGGCCCGAACAGCGGTGCGCCACCGAGTTCGATGGTGAACGCCACCTCGGACGCGTCGCCCTTCGCCTGGACGTCGAGCACCATTCCGAGCTTCACGCCACCCTTGCCGTCACCCTTGAGGACGATGCGGTTCGGGGCGTCGTACTCCTTGATCGTCCACTTCACGCGATTGCGGAGTCCCTTGACCGTCACGACGGAACTGATCTCGGTTCCGGCCGTGAGGGTCTCGGGAAGTTCGCCGCGCCAGCCGTCGTGGACGACGAACCACTTGTCGAAGTCCTGCAGATTCGAGGCCTTCTCCCAGGTGTCCTGGGGGCTGAGGGGAACATCGGTCTTGACCGTGAGTTTCGCCATTGGTGCAGCCTAACGGCCTGTGAGTACTTATTAACCGCGGGCGGTTAATAAGTACTCACAGGCCGAAGGCATTAGTGGGAGACGGCCTTCTCCACACCGACACCGGTGAGAGAGCGGACCTCCATCTCGGCCTGCTTGGCGGGATCTTCCGCCTTGCCGCGGCCGATGTAGGTGCCGACGACGCCGAGCACGAACGCCAGCGGGATGGAGACGATGCCCGGGTTGGCGAGCGGGAAGTAGTCGAAGTCGGCGTTGGGGAACATCGACGACGGCTTACCGGACACGGCCGGGGAGAACGCGATCAGCAGGAGGCAGCTGACCAAGCCGCCGTAGATGCTGAACAGGGCACCGGTCGTGTTGAACTTCTTCCAGAACAGCGAATACAGCAGCGTCGGCAGGTTGGCCGAGGCGGCCACCGCGAAGGCGAGCGCCACCAGGAACGCGATGTTCTGGCCCATGGCCATGATGCCCAGGACGATCGACACGAGACCGATCACGACGACCGTGATCCGGGAAACCCGCACCTGGGACTCTTCCGACGCGTGTCCGCGCTTGATGACGCTGGCGTAGATGTCGTGGGCGAACGACGCGGACGCCGTGATCGCCAGCCCTGCCACGACCGCGAGGATCGTTGCGAACGCGACCGCGGAGATGATCGCCAGGAAGATGGTGCCGCCCAGTTCGAACGCGAGCAGCGGCGCCGCCGCGTTCTCCTTGCCGGGCGCTGCGAGGATGACGTCGGGGCCGACCATCTTGGCGGCACCGTAGCCGAGGACGAGCGTGAACAGGTAGAACGCGCCGATCAGTCCGATCGCCCAGGTGACCGAGCGGCGGGCTTCCTTGGCGGTGGGGACGGTGTAGAACCGCATCAGCACGTGCGGCAGGCCCGCGGTGCCGAGGACCAGGGCAATGCCGAGCGAGATGAAGTCGAGCTTGCTCATCGAGCTGATGCCGTACTTGGCGCCGGGAGCGAGGATGTCGCGGCCCGCGATCGCCTCGTTCGTCGAACCGGCGACCGTCGCCTGGGCGTCGGCGAGCAGTTGGGAGAAGTTGCCGCGCACCGCGAACAGCACGAGGAAGAACATGATGCCCGCACCGGCGACCAGCAGCACCGCCTTGACCATCTGGACGTAGGTGGTGCCCTTCATGCCGCCGACGAGCACGTACACGATCATCAGCACACCGACGACCGCGACGACGACGCCCTGACCGACCTTGCCGTCGATGTTCAGCAGCAGCGCGACGAGTCCGCCGGCGCCCGCCATCTGCGCGAGCAGGTAGAACAGCGAGACCACCAGCGTGGACAGCGCCGCGGCCATCCGCACGGGACGCTGCTTGAGCCGGAAGCTCAGCACGTCCGCCATCGTGAACCGGCCGGTGTTGCGTAGCAGTTCCGCGACCAGCAGCAGGGCCACCAGCCAGGCGACGAGGAAGCCGACCGAGTACAGGAAGCCGTCGTAGCCGTACACCGCGATGGCGCCGGCGATGCCGAGGAACGACGCCGCCGACAGGTAGTCGCCGGCGATGGCGAAGCCGTTCTGCGGTCCGGAGAACTGACCGCCGCCGGTGTAGAAGTCCGAGGCCTTCTTGGTGGTACGGCTAGCACGGATCACGATGGTCATCGTGATCACGACGAACGCCACGAAGATGGCGATGTTGAGGATCGGGTTGCCGACGTCGGTGCCTGCGGCGAGTGTGGTGATCACTTGAGCGGTCCTTCCAGCTCGTCGCGGATCGCGGCGGAGCGGGGATCGAGTTCCCGGTTGGCGAACTTCACGTACAGCGCGGTGATCACGAACGTGGTCACGAACTGGCCGAGACCGAGGATGATGCCCAGGTTGATGTTGCCGATCACCTTGGTGGCCATGAACTCGGGCGCGTACGTGGCCAGTAGGACGTACGCCGCGTACCAGGCGAGGAAGAACGCCGTCATCGGGAAGACGAAACTACGCAGGCGGTGTCGCAACTCCTGGAACTCCGGGCTCGCCTGCATGTCTACGAAGGCTTGCGCATCAGGGGCGTGCCGCTTCTGCGGTGCGCCCTCACTGAGATCGGCTGTGGTCACTGCAGACTCCTTGGTCGTGTGAAGTGAACTGGTAACCGACGTTAGTGAGAGTTGAGTCACAGAAATAGGTTGTGGTGCCTGTCACACGACGAGCTGCCGGACTGTGCGTCGAACGGTCACCCGACCGCGACAAGCGGCTCCGCCGCCCGTGCGCCTTTCTGTTGCGGGAGCTACCAAAAAGGCTCACGGGGAGCGGAGCTCCCTCTCGCGGTCGGAGCCCACCCCGAGCCGCTCGGGGGCGTGCATGCGGGTGAAGATCCGGCTGAGGTCGGCGGGAATCTGACGCTTCGTCACCTTGCTGACCAGCACCATCGTGACGAAGGCCAGCGGAACGCTGACGGCGGCCGGGTACGCGACCATCGCCGCGGGCCAGCCGTTCCAGACGTCGACGGTGAAACCGCCGAGCACCGAGATCCCGGCGGCGCAGCCGGCGACGAGCCCGCCTGCGACCATCCCGGCACCCGCCCCGGCGGCGGTCAGTCCACGCCACCAGATGCCGAGCACGAGCAGCGGACAGAGCGTCGACGCCGCGACCGCGAACACCAACCCGACCGTGCGCGACAGATCCAGCGACGTCACCGCCAGCGACAGCGCCAGCGGCACCGCCCCGGCCAGGACGGCGGCGATCCGGAAGTCCCGGATCCGCCCGCGCAGGACGTCGGTGCTGAGCACCCCGGCGATGCTGACGAGCAGTCCGGACGACGTGGACAGGAACGCCGCGATGGCCCCGGATGCCACCAGTGCGGCGAGGAGTTGCCCGGCCCACCCGGAGATCACGGAGCCGGGCAGCAGCAGGACCGCGGCGTCGGACGTGCCGGTGATGAGCAGCTGCGGCACGTACAGCCGCGCGAACACCCCGAGCAGCGTCGGGAACAGGTAGAACACTCCGAGCAGCCCGACCACGGCCAGCGACGTCAGCCGCGCGGCCCGCCCGTCGGGGTTGGTGTAGAACCGGACGAGCACGTGTGGCAGCCCGAGCGTGCCGAGGAACGTGGCGAGGATCAGCGAGTACACCTGGTACATCGGGTGGTCGCCGCCGAATCCCCAGCCGGGGGCGATCCAGTCGGAGTTGTCGGCGGGAGCGCCCGCGACCACGGGCACCGGGGCGCCCGCCTCGAGGGTCATCGACGTGCCCTCGCCGAGGTGGTGCTCGCCCGGCTCGAGGAGAACGTCACCGCTCGCCGGGGCCCCGTCGATCGTCCCCGACCCGCCGACGGTCACCGGTTCGGACACCTGCACGACGACGTCGGTGGTGATGTCGACCGTGGTCTGCTCGCTCACGGTGGGTGGTGCGGCGGCGCCCAGCTCGTGGTGGTCGCCGAAGAAGTACACCGACAGCACCAGCGCCGGGATCGCGACCGCGGTGAGTTTCAGCCAGTATTGGAAGGCCTGGACGAATGTGATGGACCGCATGCCGCCGCCCACCACGTTGCCGATGACGATGAGCCCGACGACGACGGCCCCGACCCAGGTCGGCACCCCGAGCAAAATGTTCAGAGTCAGCCCTGCGCCCTGGAGTTGCGGGACGAGGTACAGCGCGCAGACGGCGGCGACGACGAGCATCGCGAGGGTGCGGAGCCGGCGGGAGGCGAGCCGGAACTCGGCGAAGTCGGGCACCGTGTACGCGCCGGAGCGTCGCAGCGGTGCGGCGACGAACAGCAGCAGCCCGAGGTAGCCGGCCGTGAACCCGATCGGGTACCAGAGGGCGTCGGCACCGTATTTCGCGATCAGGCCGGCGACACCGAGAAAGGATGCGGCCGAGAGGTACTCGCCGGAGATGGCGGCGGCGTTCCACCGCGGCCCGACGCTGCGGGACGCGACGAGGAAGTCGGAGGTGGTGCGCGCCAACCGCACTCCGTAGATGCCGATGGCCACCGTCGCGACCGCGGCCGCGGCGAGACCGGCCAGGGTCAGCCAGGGAATGGGTTGGTCGGGGGTCACGGGATGCTCAGTCGTCCACCAGGTCGGCGAATTCCTGTTCGTTGCGCTCGGCCTGCCGCACGTAGATCCAGCCGGTGGTCAGGAGCACCGGGTACACGAGCGCCCCGAGCACCACCCACGGCAACCGGATCCCCAGCACCGCCACGTCGGACAACGCCGGGAACAGGAACATCACGAGCGGCACCGCGCACAGCAGGCACGCTGCGAGGAGCGCGAGCCGGACGGCCAGCACGAGCTGGGTGCGCACCAGCCCCCGGATCATCGCGTCCCCGACCGCGGTCTGTTCCTGCACCTCGACCCGGGTGCGGACGATGCGCGCACCGCGGCGCTGGGCGAGCACGACCCGAACCCGCTCCGGCGAACTCATCGCGCGGTCCATGTTTGTTTCGGCGCCCGGACCAGCCGGTCCTTGAGCATCCGGGTGTGTCTGCGGCTGACCGGCAGTTCGACGGGCTGGTGGTCGCCGTGCGCGCGGAGGCACACGACGAGACCGTTGCCGACGGTCCGGATTCCGGTGACCCGCGGCAACGCGACGAGATACGAGCGGTGGACCCGCAGGAACCCGGCGTCCGCCCAGCGTGTCTCCAGTGCCGAGATAGGGATGCGAACGAGGTGGGAGCCGTCCGCGGTGTGCAGTCGGGCGTAGTCGCCGTCCGCTTCGACCCACTCGACGGAGGACCGGTGCACGAGCGTGGTGATGCCGCCGAGTTCGACCGGGATCACCTCGTCGGTGGGGGCGGCCGGTCCCGCGTCGACCCGCCTGCGGCGCCCCTCGACGATGCGGCGCACGGACTCCGCCAGCCGCTCCTCGCGCAGGGGTTTGAGGAGATAGTCGACGGCTCCGAGGTCGAATGCGGCGACGGCCCGGTCGTCGTGGGCGGTCACGAACACCACCTGCGGTGGGGACGCGAAGTTCGCGAGGATCCCGGCCAGCTCGAGACCGTCGAGTCCGGGCATGTTGATGTCGAGAAAGACGGCGTCGATCTCGCCGTCGCGGAGTATGCGCAGCGCCGTGGTGGCATCTCCCGCGGTCCGGATGTCCCCGACCGCGTCCTGGGCACGCAGCAGGAACGCCAGCTCGTCGAGGGCGGGTTTCTCGTCGTCGACGGCCAGCACGGTCAGGGGTGCGTCCGGAGACTTGTCGTCAGTGTGGTTCACAACGACAGCAATCGTCGCACGGACTCTTCCCGTTCACGTCGAGATCCCCCGCCGGAACTTCGGGACGCGCATGCTCACCTTGGTGCCCGCACCGGGCGCGGTCTCCACCACGAGTCCGTAGTCGTTGCCGAACGCGGCGCGCAGGCGGTCGTCGACGTTGGCGAGCCCGACGTGCGCCGCCTCCTTCACCCCCGACGTCTCGGCCACCGAGTCCAGCGACCCCGACCGCAGCAGTTCGGGATCCATGCCGACCCCGTCGTCCTCGACGCTGATCACGCAGTCGGTGCCCTCGTCGGCGGCGACGATGCTGATGGTGCCACCGTCCGGTTTGGCGGCGATTCCGTGCCGCACCGCGTTCTCGACCAGCGGTTGCAGCGCGAGGAACGGCAGCACCACGTTCAGCACCTCCGGCGCCACCTGCAATTTCACCGCGAGCGCGTCGCCGAACCGGGCGCGCTCGAGGGTGAGGTACCGGTCGATGTTGCGCAGTTCGTCGGCCAGCAGGGTGAACTCCCCCGCCGTACGGAACGAGTACCGCGTGAAGTCGGCGAACTCGAGAATCAGTTCCCGGGCGCGATCGGGATCGGTGCGGACGAACGACGCCACCGTGTTCAGCGCGTTGTAGATGAAATGCGGGCTGATCTGCGCGCGCAGCGCCCGGACCTCGGCGCGGTCGAGTCGGGCGCGGGACGCGTCGAGGTCGGCGAGTTCGATCTGGCTGCACGCGTACCGGGCGACCTCCGTGACGGCGCCGAGCATGCCCGGACCAGGGTCTTCCGTGGTGACGATGCCGAGCACCCCGACCACGCCGGTGGCCTCGATGAGCAGGGGCTGGGCGATCAACGCCCGCACCGCGTTGTCGCCCGCGCCCCGGACGAGGCCACCGTAGGCGACGAGCACCCGGCGCTCCCCGTCGACGGCGCGGGCGGCCGCGTCGTGCAGTTGTTCGGTCATGGCTTCGTGCGGTCCGCTCCATGCGAGCAGGTCACCGGCGGCGTCGAAGACGCCCAGCGCCTGCGCGCCGGTCAGCTGGCGCAGGTGCGGCGCGGCCTCCTCCGCCGACGTCTCGTCGAGTCCCCGCCGCAACGGGCGCGCCGCCAGCGACGCCGTGTGCAGGGTGGTGTGAACGGCCCGTTCGGTGGGGGTCGTCAGCTCGCGCCGGGCGCGCAGCCACACCGCGGTGAACGCGACGACGGGAATGAGGACGAGCAACGCGACGACGGCGACGACGGTTCCCGTCATTCGCCGGCGTCCAGTCGGGCGATCAGGGTCTTCGGGGCGACGGTGCGGTAGGCGTCCTCGACGATGTCGGCGACGTCGTCCCAATCCTGCGGGACGTCGAGATAGACGCCGATCCACCCGCGTCCCCCGACGTACGGCGGGACGAAGAACCTGCCGGGATCACGCTGCACCCAATCCTGCTGCGCTCCCGGCGGAGCCGCCGCCCAGAACGACACCCGGTCGTCGTGGTGACGGTCGGCGAGTGAGGCGAACTGCGGTGCCTTGCGGACGAACCACGCCGGTTCTCCGTGACTGACCCGTTCCGTCGCCTCGGGCAGGGCGAGGCACAGCGCCCGCAGCCGTTCGAGATCGCCGTTTTTCACGGTGTTCCTCCCTCGGGACACGTGTCGGGTGCGGGCACGTCGGCGAAGCGGTCGGCGATCCACTGCATCGCGCCGGGAACGGAGCGCCCGTCGGCGTGCCCTTCGCCGGGCCGGGAGTCGAACTCGACGACGTCACCGAGTGCGCACGCGTGGTCGACGGCCTGCGAAGTCCATTGCGGCAGAATGAGGTTGTCCCTCTCCCCCACGACGACGAGCATCGGCCCGCCCGCCCCGTTCTTCGGCAGGGCGATGTCCTCGAGCCACCCTCGCATGCGCTCGGCGTCGGCCTCCGTCCGCGGACCCGTGTCGGCCGGGGTGAGTTGGGTTGCCACCGTCCACTTCTCGGGGAGTTTCGCGGCGACGCACGACAGCGTGACGTCGGGAGTGGCGGCGAGCGCGCCGCGCATGTAGTCGTCCGGATTCAGTTCGGGGTGCACCACCTTCAGCCCCTCGAGGAGGTAGGGAAGGAACATCTTCTGCGGCCACGACAGTGGTTCGACGGTCCCGTCGGCGACGATCCCCGACAGATCGGCCGCGGGTGACAGATTCGCCGAGCCGACGAACTCGAGCCCGTCGCCGTAGTCGTCGGCGTGCTCGGCTGCGGACCACGACGCCTGACCGCCCTGCGAGACCCCGATCGCCGCCCAGCGCGTCGACGCGTCCGGCACCACGTTGCGCGCCGCCCGGACCGCGTCGATCAGGTCGTAGGCGGCGGTGTCGGGTTCGAGGTAGGGATGCGGGCCGTCGGTGCCGAGTCCTTGGTAGTCGGTGACGGTCACGACGTACCCCCGCTGCAGCAGCGGGCGGACGAGGTTCGTCGTGCCCAGCAGGGTCGGCGACGACGAGGGGGCGCAGTCGTCGGTGACGCCGGTGGTGCCGTGCCCGACCGTGACGACGGGCCGGCCGCCGTCCGGTGCGGGGCCTGCGGGAGTGAAGACCGTGCCCACGACCTCCGAGCCGCCGCCGTCGACACCGGACGTCGACCGGTAGACGACCCGGGTTGCCGTAGCGCCGAGTGCAGCGATCGCCGGATCGATGTCGGGCACCGGCTCCTGGCTCATCAGAGCGCCACGCTGATCCCCTGTCGGCGCCTGCGGAACGGAAGGGGCGGAGGGCGCGGCCAGCGAGGTGGTGGGAGACGGGCCCGGGGACGCCTCGTCCGTGGCGCAGGCGGTCAGCGCCACGACACCGGCAAGGGCGACCACGGCGGTTCGCACCGGACGCACACCCACCTCGCACCTCATTCGCGCCGTCTCCGCACCCGCTCCTCGGCTGCTGCCTCCTCCACATCGAGGCCTTCCAACACGCTACGCATCACCTCGTCGTCGAGCGTGCCCGCGTCGCGGGCGGCGATGATCGCCTCGCGTTGCGCGCGCAGGGCCGCGCGACGGTAGTGGTCGAACAGTGCGCCGGCCCGCTGCTTCTCCGCGGCGTCTTCCGCTTCCTCGGCCTGGAGTCGCGCCCGCATCGACCGCCGCACCCGGTCGAGGATGTCGGTCAGGTCGGCTCGGTCGATTCCCTCCGGCGGGTGTGCGGCGAACTCGACGAGGGCCCGTTCGCCTGCGTCGCGGGAGATCGCGCGGGCCAGCTTCACCTGTTCCTCCTCGCGCTCGCGTTCGCCGGGATCCGCCAGATCGAGTCTCCGGATCAGCAGCGGCATGGTGGCGCCCTGGATCAGCAGCGTGCCGACGGCCACGACGAACGCGATCGCCTGGATCACCTCGCGCCCCGGGAACGGCTGCCCGCTCGCGATGACCACGGGCACACCGGACGCGGCGGCGAGCGTGACGACCCCGCGCATTCCCGCCCAGGACACGACGAGGCTCTCCCGCCATCCGAGTTCCACCGAGCCGCCCGGCGCCTCGATCGCCAGCCCGACCCGGCGGCGGAGCCAGTGCAGCAGGATCCACGCCGGCCGTATCGCCATGACCACGAAGAGGACCGCGAAGCCGTAGAAGAAGACGTGGTGCACCGGTAGGCCCTGGTCTCGGACGTCGTCGATGACGAACTTCAGTTGCAGTCCCATGTAGGCGAACACGAACATCTCGAGCAGGAGGTCGACGCTCTCCCACAGCGACCGCTCCTGGATGCGGGTGGCCACGGAGGCGTCGGTGGCCTTGTGCCCCATCAGGAACCCCGCGGCGACCACCGACAGCACACCAGAGGCGTGCACCTCCTCGGCGGCGAGGTATGCGGCGAACGGGAGCATCAGCCCCAGCACCGTTTCCAGCGGGGAGTCGTACATGCGGTGACGCACCCACTCGACGATCTTGGCGAGCACCAGTCCGATCAGGACCCCGCCGACCACCTCGTAGCCGAAGAACACCACCGGATGAACCGGGATCTTCGCCCCGACGACGGCGGAGACGGCGACGGTGAACAGGGTCAGCGCGGTGGCATCGTTGACGAGTCCCTCACCGGTGAGGATCGCGATCACGCGGTTCGGCAGGCCGAGCCTGCGGCCGACCGCGACGGCACTGACCGCGTCCGTCGGCGCCACCACGGCGCCGAGGACCAGGGCAGCGCCGAGCGTGAATTCGGGGACCAGCCAGTTGGAGAAGAAGGCCACCCCGACGGCGGTCGCCAGGACGGTGAAGATCCCCAGCCGGAGAATCGGCGCGAGGTGGCGCCGGAACGTGGCCACCGAGAACTTGAGCGCCGCGGAGTACAGCAGCGGCGGCAGCACCACACCGAGGATGGCCTCCGGGTCCAGTTCGAGGCGCGGCATCCCGGGGATGAACGACGCCGCCGACCCGATCGTCACGAGCACCAGCGGCGCCTGCAGGTCCCGGCGCTTCGCGAAACTCGTCACGGCGATGGCCGCGATGATGACGAGGAGCACGAGGACGCCGTTCACGACACCGATTCTGCCGCGCCTGCCCGCCGGGCGCGGGTCATCTCCGAAGACGCGCGTGGGCCCCGGTCCGAGAACCGGGGCCCACGCGCGTCTGTGTGAGAAGTGTTCACTCCTTCGGAGGAACAGCCTTCTTCGCCGCGTCGGCGGCCTTGTCGATCTTGTCGC
The DNA here is from genome assembly GCF_016772255.1 of Rhodococcus sp. 21391. Taxonomy (NCBI): domain Bacteria; kingdom Bacillati; phylum Actinomycetota; class Actinomycetes; order Mycobacteriales; family Nocardiaceae; genus Rhodococcus; species Rhodococcus sp. 21391. Next base: position 5,309,782 of record NZ_CP063781.1, read on the forward strand.
TGTACTTGCCGCCGGTCTTGCTGTCCGCGACGTCGGCGGCCTTGTCGATGGCGCCGTGAACCTTGTCCGCGTTCTGCGAAGCGGCTTCCCTCCCCTTGCCCAGCAGGCCCTTCAGTGTGTCGACGAAACTCATCGTTCTTCCTCCTCCGGTGCATGCGCACGCATTCCGACCGAGTTCGATCACTCGCCGTGCACCCAGTCTCACAGCATTGACTCGGCGACGCCAACCGTTCGAATCGTCGCGAGCGGTAATCGCGTCAGTGCACGCCCGGCAGGTCTTCCGGCACCGCGAACAGGCGGCGATGCTCACCGTGCAGGCGGCCCGTCACCCACCATCCGATTTCGACGAAAACCACTCCCACGAGCCCGCACACGAGAGCGGAGGTCGTGGCGCCGACGTTCGTCGGATCGAGTTTGAAGAACTCCCGCGTGAACGGCAACGCGAACAGGATGAGATATCCCGCTACGGATCCGAAGATCAGCACCAGCTTCCACCACACGTACGGCCGCGCGACCACGGCCAGCACCCACAGCGCGATCATGATGAGGGTGATCAGTGCCGACGTGCCCGCCTGGATCTTCTGCGTCTCCGTCTGATCCGGGCCGGCGTAGACGAGGAGATACGAAATGAACGTCGTGACACCGATGATCACCCCCGACGGCACGGCGAGACGCATCACGCGCGGCACGAAGCCGGAGCGCGCCCGCTCGTTGTTGGGAGCCAGCGACAAGATGAACGCAGGAATGCCGATGGTGAACCAGGCAGCGATCGTCACGTGCCGCGGCAGGAACGGATACGGCACGGGCTCGAAATGGAAGATCTGCGACAGCACACCGGTAATGCCGATGAGGAACGCCAGAAGCACCGAGTACACGGTCTTGGTGAGGAACAGGTTCGAGACGCGTTCGATGTTGCCGATCACCCGGCGGCCCTCACCCACCACGTAGGGCAGGGTGGCGAACTTGTTGTCCAGCAACACGATCTGCGCCACCGCGCGGGTGGCGGGGCTGCCCGAGCCCATCGACACCCCGATGTCGGCGTCCTTGAGGGCCAGCACGTCGTTGACACCGTCGCCGGTCATCGCGACGGTGTGACCGCGAGACTGCAGGGCCCCCACCATCTCCCGCTTCTGATCGGGGCGCACACGGCCGAACGTGGTGGACGTTTCCAGGGTCTCGGCGAGGGCGTCGCGGTCGTCGGGCAGTTCACGGGCGTCGACGGGACGGTCGCCGCCGGGCAGTCCGAGCGATCCGGCCACCGCGCCGACCGACACGGCGTTGTCACCCGAGATGACCTTCACCGTGACGTTCTGGCTCGCGAAGTACTCGAGGGTGCCGCGGGCGTCGGGACGCACCCGCTGCTCCAGGATCACCAGCGCCCGGGGCGTGATCGCACCCGGCGCCGCGGGGTGGTCGACCGGAACGTCGCAACTGCCGAGCAGGAGCACCCGCAGTCCCGAAGACCCCACTTCCTCGGCCTGCCTGGCCATGTCGCTGCCAGGGTCGAGCAGGACGTCCGGCGCACCGAGGACCCAGTTGCCGTGGGTGCCGTACGACTGTCCGCTCCACTTCTCGGCAGAGGAGAACGGCGCCTCCGCGGTGGCGTCACCCCACCCGGGGTCGTCGGGGAACGCCTCCTTGATCGCGAGGACGCTGGCGTTCGGCCGCGGGTCGGACGCCGCCATCGCGGCGAGTGCCGCACGGGACGGTTCGGTGTCGGCGGTTTCGGCGCAACGCAATTCGGACAGCCGCATGCCGTTCTCGGTGAGCGTTCCGGTCTTGTCTGCGCACACTACGTCGACGCGCGCGAGACCTTCGATGGCGGGCAACTCCTGCACGAGGCACTGCCGCCGACCGAGCCGGACCACCCCGACTGCGAACGCGATCGACGTCATCAGCACCAGTCCCTCCGGCACCATCGGGACCAGCGCGGCCACCATCCCGCTCAGCGCCGGCCGGATCGACTCGCCGCTGGAGAACAATTGGTTGTAGATGATCAGCAGACCGGCCGGAATCATCAGATACGTGATGAACTTCAGGATCTTGTCGATGCCGCTGCGCAACTCCGAGTGCACGAGCGTGAACTTGCTGGCCTCGTCCGCGAGTTTGGCGGCGTACGCGTCGCTTCCGACCTTCGTGGCGCGGTAACAGCCACTGCCGGACGCGACGAAGCTTCCCGACAGCACCTGCTGGCCGGCGTCCTTGTGCACGGGGTCGGCCTCACCGGTGAGGAGGGATTCGTCGATGTCGAGGGACATCGCCTCCACCACGACACCGTCGACGACGATCTGGTCGCCGGCGCCGAGCTCGATGATGTCGTCGAGCACGACCTCCCGGGGTGCCATCGCGACGGCGGCACCGTCGCGGCGCACCACCGGTTTGGTCTGGCTGACGATCGCGAGCTTGTCGAGGGTCCGCTTGGCCCGCACTTCCTGGATGATGCCGATCCCGCTGTTGGCGATGATCAGCAGGCCGAACATGCCGTCGATGATCGAACCGGAGGCCAGCACCATGATCAGGAGGACACCGAGGATCGCGTTGATCCGGGTGAACACGTTGGCGCGGACGATGTCGCGTACCGATCGGCTGGCCCGATCGGGCACGTCGTTGGTCTTGCCTGCCGCCACCCGCTCCGCCACCTGGGCGGCCGTCAACCCCTCCACTGCGACGACTGCAACGCTGTCGGTGCCCGTCTCGTCGTATGCCATGGTCAAAGGCTACGCACACACGCTTCGCTCGGAGGGGATGCGCGCCGGACTCAGCCGAGCGCGGACCACCACGGTGTCTGGGCCGCCGGCTTCAACGCGTCGATGCGCTGTCCGGGCATCGGCACGATCACCGGGGTGCCCTTCTCCTGCGCGGCCTCGAGCAGCCGGACGATCGGCTCGGACCACGAGTGGAACGCGAGGTTGAACGTGGCCCAGTGCACCGGCACCAGCAGACCGCGGGTGCCGTCGCCGCCGTTGAGGTCGGCGTGGGTCTGCACCGCCTCCTCCGGGTTCATGTGGATGTCGGCCCATCGCGTGTCGTAGGCGCCGACGGGCAGCAGCGTGAGATCGAACGGCCCGTACCGGCGGCCCAGGTCGGCGAACCGCGGCGTGTATCCGCTGTCGCCGCCGAAGAACACCTTTCGGTTCGGTCCGGCGAGCACCCACGACGCCCACTGGGTGGTGTTGCGTACCAGCCCGCGCCCGGAGAAGTGCCGGGCCTCGGTGCACGTGAGCGTGAGTGCGCCGAACGTGGTCGACTCGTCCCAGTCGAGTTCCACGATCCGCTCCTCCGGCACCCGCCACTGCCGCAGGTGCGCACCGAGCCCGACCGGAACGACGAAGGGCGCCTTCTGAGTGGCGGCGAGTTGCTGCACGGTGGCCATGTCGAGGTGGTCGTAGTGATCGTGCGAGATGACGATCGCGTCCAGAACGGGCAGGTCGGCGAGCGGGACCGGGGTCGGGTGCATGCGGGACGGACCGAGAATCGCGGACGGCGACACCCGATGACTCCACACCGGGTCGGCCAGCACCCGGAACCCGTCGACCTCGACGAGCACGCTCGAATGGCCGTACCAGGTGACCGCTGCGTCGGCGGCCTCGACGGGCGCGAGGGGTGTCGCGAGCGGGATCGGCCTCCGCGGGCGTCCCGCGCTGCCCCGCGTGATCAGTGCCTTGACGATCCCGGTCTCCGATCCGGGCAGCATCATGCTGCTCGGATCGGTGTTGTGGAATTGCCGGTCGCGGTACCGCGGCGACGTCGCGGCGTACGGGCGCACCTTGGCACGCGACGCACCGATCTGAGACGGAAGCCCCCACGCAGCCCGCGTCAGCCACCCGAGGGCGGCGGTGGCCAGAACAGTCGTCACAGCGTTCTTCGCTTTCACCCCGACAACTGTAACCACGCGTGCGGGAAAGTTGCGGCGAGCGGCTACTGACCCCGGAAGACCGGCGGACGCTTCTCGGCGCGTGCCGCGCGCGCTTCCTGCGCGTCGTAGCTCTTCCACGCCGCATGCAACGCCGCGAGCTGCTCGGGCGGCGGCGGGCTCTGGGTGCCGTCGTCGTTGAGCACCATCTTGAGGTGCTGCAGCGACAGCGGCGCCAGGCGCGCGATCGAGTGCGCCCACTGCTGTGCGACGGCGAGGTCGCCGCGCTTGTTGGCGAGGCCGTGCGCGAGTGCCTCGTCCGCACCGACCTCCTCCGCACCGAGCAGGATCGTTCGTGCCGGTCCGCCGCCGATCAGGGCGGCCAGACGGTGCACCGTCCACCGGTCCACGGAGATCCCGAGCTTGGCGGCCGGGATGGCGAAGCGCGCCTCGGGAGCGACCACACGCAGGTCCGCGGCGAGCGCCAGCTGGCTGCCCGCGCCGATCGCGGGGCCGTTGATCGCGGCGATGATGGGGACGGGCACCGAGTCGATGGTGTGCAGCATCTCGAGCAGGGTGTCCGTGAATCCGTCGGCGTACACGTCGCCCGACAGGTCGGCGCCGGCACAGAACGCGCTGCCCTGCCCTGTGAGGACGATCACCCGCGCGCCGTCGGTGACGGACTTCTCCGTCTCCTCCCGCAGGAGTTCGCAGATCTCGGTGTTCAACGCATTGCGACGGTCGGGGCGTTGCAGTTCGAGGGTGAAGACGTCGCCGTCACGACTCGTCCCGATCATGTCCACTCGCTTTCTTCGTGATTGCTGTCCACTGACGAATTCTCCGCTGCCCACCCGACTGGACACTGTCAGCCAACCACAGCCGAATCGGCCGGAACACACGAGGCTCTCCGGTAGTTGTGAGGGTGGAGGTGAGGACCGACATGAACAGCGATGTGGACGTTGCCGTGATCGGCGCGGGGCAGGCGGGGCTGTCTGCCGCCTACTATCTGCGCAGGTTCGGGGTGGAACCGGAGTCCGGTTTCGTGGTGCTCGATCACGCCCCGGGGCCCGGCGGCGCGTGGCAGTTCCGGTGGCCGTCATTGACGCTGAGCACCGTCAACGGTGTTCACGACCTTCCCGGGCTCGGCTTCGCCGACACGATCGGCGTGGACCCGAACGACCCGGAGGCCGCGCTGGTGCATGCGGCGGCCGCGGTTCCCCAGTACTTCGCTACATACGAGAAACAGTTCGAGTTGCCGGTGCACCGTCCCGTCCACACGCGGGTGGTGTGTGCGCGCGGCGAGCGTCTGCGGATCGAGACCGACCGCGGCGTCGTGTCGGCCCGCGGTCTCATCAACGCGACGGGTACGTGGGAACGCCCGTTCATACCCCGTTACCCCGGTGCCGAGTCGTTCACCGGCCGCCAGGTGCACACCAAGGACTACGCCTCGGCGCAGGACTTCGCGGGACAGCACGTGCTCGTCGTGGGCGGTGGCATCTCGGCGGTGCAGTTGCTGGACGAGATCTCCCGCGTCACGACCACCACGTGGGTGACGCGCCGCCCACCGGAGTTCCGGGACGAGCCGTTCACGCCCGAGATCGGCCGTGCCGCCGTCGCTCTCGTCGAGGACCGGGTCCGGCGCGGGCTGCCACCGGGTTCGGTGGTGTCGGTGACGGGACTGCCCGTGACGCCTGCGATCCGCGCCGCCCGCGAACGCGGGGTGCTGGCGCGGCAACCGATGTTCAGTGAGATCACCGCGGACGGGGTCCGGTGGTCCGACGGCCGCGAGCTGAAGGTCGATGTGATCCTGTGGTGCACCGGTTTTCGCAGTTCCCTCGATCACCTCGCGCCGCTGCGGTTGCGCGGGCCGGGCGGCGGGATCACGATGACGGGGCGCCTGGCCACCCAAGTAGCGTCGGATCCGCGGATTCACCTCGTGGGCTACGGCCCGTCGTCGTCGACGATCGGTGCGAACCGGGCGGGGCAGGCCGCGGCCCGCGAACTCACCCGGCACCTCGGCGTGCCGGCCGGATCCGAACGCCCTACCTGATCAGCGAGGCGACGAACGCCGTCTGGTCGGGGCCGGCCTGGTACATGCTGCCGAAGTGACCGCCCGAATACACCCGGTAGTCGAGAACCGTTCCAGCACTGTGCATCTCGGCGACAAGCTTCTCCGTCAGCGGGATCGGCACCGACGCGTCGGTGACCCCCTGGACGAGCAGCAGCGGACGGTCGTAACCCGCGACCGGGACCTCGAGGTATTCGCGCAACGCGTCCTGCAGCGCCGGGACGTCGAGTGCCCGCGACAGCATCTGCGCCACCGACACGTTGCGGGTCATGGCCGCGAACTGCCGGAACGGCACTTCGGGAGCGGCGTCCACGAACTGCTTCCCGACCGGGGTCAGGTAGCTGTCGACGTCCAGTTCGGGATACGCGTCACGGACCCCGGCGATCAGGTACGAGATGTACACGGTGAGACCGGCGAGGCCCTGCGGCGGAAACGACGGACCACTCCAGTTCGCCACCATCTCGATGTTCGACGGCACCCCGTTCGCGACTGCCCCGCGGTAGTCGAGTTCCGGCGCGTACGTCGTGGCAGCGTGTGCGGCGAACACCGCGGCCTGCCCGCCCTGGGACAGTCCGACCGCCATCCACGTGGCGGAGAGATCGGCGTCGATCGCCCCGGCGGCGCGCACGGAGTCCACGACGCTGCGCCCGGCGACCTTCCCGTCGAGGTAGGGCGGCACCCCGGGGGTGCCCAGGCCCACGTAGTCAGTGGCGGCCACGGCGTAACCGAGTTGCAGCCAGCTGCTCACGTAGTCGGAGGATTCCCTGTCGACCCCGGTCACGGACGGTGCGTCGGAGTCGGAGTCCCCAACCGTTCCGTGCGCCCACGCGATGACGGGCCAGCCCCCGGCGGGCGGTGAACCGGGCGGCACGAACACCATCCCGGTGCACGGAGTGATGCCGTGCCGGTCGGTGGTCAGGTATGTCATCCGGTAGGCACTGCCGGTTCCGCGGAGCCAGAGTTCCGCCGGCAATTCGGACGAGGCGACGACCGTGCCGGGGCTCGAACCGGCCCGCAACGGAACCGCACCGACAGTTGGTGCCCACAGCACGCTGACCAGTGCGAGCAACGCCACGATGCGCCACCACCTCCGCACCTCTCAACGGTAGCTGCGCGGGGGTGGCGCAGTACTGTGAATCGTCCACCCGCAGGGGACGGGTGGACAACGAGACCGGGAGAGCGGAAAACACATGAGCGACGACGGCACGATCCTGACTCCCGGTGACACGTGCTGGCAGGTTGCCCACGCCGATCGTCTCGCGTGCATCGTCGATGCGGCGGACTACTTCCGCCATGCCAAGTCCGCGATGCTGCAGGCTCGCAGGCGCATCATCCTCATCGGCTGGGACTTCGACACGAGGATCAAGTTCGAGCCGGACGAGAAGACGCTCGACGGCCCCAACCAGCTCGGCCGGTTCCTGGCCTGGCTGACGCGGGAACGCCCCGATCTCGACATCTACCTGCTCAAATGGAACATCGGGGCCTTTACCGCGATCGGGCGCGGCATGACGCCGATCTTCGTGGTCAACTGGGTGACCGACCGCCGCCTGCACTTCGAACTCGACGCCGCCCACCCCGTCGGCTCGGCGCACCACCAGAAGATCGTCGTCATCGACGACGCGCTCGCGTTCTGCGGCGGCATCGACATGACCGTGGACCGGTGGGACACCCCGGAACATCGGGACCGCAACCATTACCGGACGCAGCCGAACGGCAAGCGGTACGGGCCGTGGCACGACGCGACGACCGCCGTCGACGGGGACGCGGCGAAGGCCATCGGCGAGCTCGCCCGCACCCGGTGGAAGGCGGCAACGGGGCAGGATCTGGCGCCCGTCGACGAGATCGCGGGGAGGACGCCGTGGCCGGAGGGGCTGAAGCCGGCGATGCGCTCCGTCGACGTGGGCATCGCGCGCACGCTGCCGGAGCTCGCCGATCGGGACGAGGTCCGGGAGATCGAGGCCCTGTATCTGGCTGCGATCGCGGGCGCCGAGCGGACGCTGTACATCGAGAGTCAGTACCTGGCCTCCCGCACCCTCGCCGAGGCGATCGCCGCGCGACTACAGGAACCGGACGGACCGGAGATCGTGCTGGTGCTGCCGCGCAATGCCGACGGCTGGCTCGAGCAGAAGGCCATGGACGGCGCCCGCCGCCGGTTGCTGCACCTGCTCTGGCAGGCCGATACCGGGAACCGGCTGGGCGTCTACTACCCCGTCACGGCGGGCGGTGAGCCGATCTACGTCCACGCCAAGGTGCTGGTGATGGACGACCGGCTCCTGCGCGTGGGTTCGTCGAACCTCAACAACCGGTCGATGGGGTTCGACACCGAGTGTGATCTGGCGGTCGAGGTCACCGCGGACACAGCGAACGGTGCGGAGCTGCGGCAGACCATTCTCGGAATTCGCCGTCAGCTCGTCTGCGAGCACCTCGGTGTCCCGGCCGGGCTGTTCGAGGACACGCTGACCGAGACGTCGTTCCTGGGCACCGTGGAGGCACTGCGCGGCGGCGGCCGGACCCTCGAGAAGTTCGAGCCGGAGACGGTCGAGGACGAAGACAGTCCGCTGGCCGAGAACGAACTGATGGATCCCGAGCGCACACCGCCCAGCCTCTGGGAGCGCACCAGCCGGGGCCGGCTGCGGCGCAGGGTGATCCGGCGTCAGAAGGCGGCCGGTTCGGTGCCGTAGATCCGCCGGTAGTCCTTGCGGAATGCCCGACGCCCCAGGATCGACCACGCCATCCTGGCCGCGAAGGGCATCTCCGACAGGAACATTCGACGCTCCTCGGGGGTCGCCCCATGAAGGATGAAGCCGAGGAACACCAGCAGCCGGTCCTTGGGGATCGACGCGCGGCCACGATCGCCCATCTCCTGCCATTCGGCGAGTGTCATGAACTGCTCCGCCATCGGGAGGATCCGCTGCTCCTCCTCGCCGAGGTGCTCGTCGAGCGCGGCGGACAGCGCGGTCAGCGTCTTCGCCAGCGGCTCGCCGTCCACCGCGTCCGCCGTGAACGCGGCACCCTGCGACTGCGCCCGCGACAGCAGCTCGGAGATGCGTTCGTGCTGTTCTTCCATCCGCAGCACCAGCGCCGCGTCGGTGGGCGCGCGGTCGAGCAGCTTCGGCCACAGCAGGTCGTCCTCGCTCGTGTGATGGTGGTGCAGGGCGGTGGCGAGTTCCGCGAAGAACGTCACCACCTCCCCGGCCCGGGCGGTGTCGCCGGCGGGAACACCCCGGACGAGTGCGGGCAGCGCGGCGAACTGGCGACGGAAGCAGTCGTGGACCACCACCATCTCGCGGGTGTCGGGACGGACTGTGTGAGCAGTTGACGTAGTCATGCACTCAGGGTCGGTTCGGCGTCTTGGAGAGGACTTGGAGGCCACTAGTGCTTACGCTGGCTGAACGATGCTGCGTATTCGAGTACTCGGAACGCTCGAGGCGGAGGACGAATCGGGGACGGTGGACCTCGGCGGCCCCCGCCAGCGCGCCGTGCTCGCGCTACTGCTCGTCGCGCACGGCGAGGTGGTGCCGGTGGATCGGCTCATCGACGATCTCTGGCACGGCGCTCCCCCACCGCGAGCGGTCGGCGCACTTCAGGCATACATTTCGAATCTGCGGCGCGCGCTGGAGCCGCACCGCGCGCCCCGGGCGGACTCCACCGTCCTGGTGAGCCGGGCCCCGGGTTACGCGCTCATCCTGCCCCCGTCCGGTGTGGACGCGTGGGAATTCGAGACCCTGATCCGGTCGGCCGCCGATACCGGGCGCGCAGATCTCGAACACGCGCTGAGCCTGTGGCGGGGGCCGGCGTTCGCCGAGGTGGCCGGTGAGCACTGGGCTCTCGCCGAGATCGCCCGGCTCGAGGAACTGCGGGTGGTCGCGCGCGAACGTCTGGTGGCGGCGGCCGTCGCGAGCGGGGATGCGGCCGGCGCCGTGCTCGACGCGCAGGCCCTCACCCGGGACCACCCGCTCCGGGAAGAGGGGTGGCGATTGCTCGCCCTGGCCTTGCACCGCAGTGGGAGACAGGCCGACGCCCTGGCCGCGTTGCGCGAGGCCCGCGGCCGGCTGGCGAACGAACTCGGCCTCGACCCCGGTGCCGCCCTGACCGAACTCGAACGACAGATCCTCACCGGCACGGTCCCGTCTCCACCCGCACCCGCCCCCGCAGCCGGGCGGGTCGACACGACGCCGGAAACCTGGTTCCTCGGCCGCACCGAGGAATTGGCGAGCCTGACCGACCTGATGACCGACGCCGGCACCCCCGTCGTCCTCCTCGGGGGCGACGCCGGATCGGGGAAGTCGTCCCTGCTGCGCCGGTTCCGTCGAACACTGCACGCCGCGGGGTGGCAGGTGGCGGTGGGTCGCTGCCCCGAAGTGGACGGCGCCCCACCCGCCTGGGCGTGGGTGGAGATCCTGCGCGCGCTGCGCGAGACGGTCGACCCCGGCGCCGAGACCGACGCGCTGGCACCCCTGCTCTCCGACGACCGTTCGCGCGCGGCGCGGCCGGACGATCCGAGCGGACGGTTCCTGCTGCACCGCGCCGTCGCCGACTACATCGGGACTGTCCGCGATCACGGCCCTCTCGCCGTCGTCCTCGACGACGTCCACCGCGCCGACGAGGACACCCTGTCGATCCTCGTGCGGCTCGCGCAGCAGCGGCACCCGATCCTGCTGCTCCTCGCATTCCGCCCGGACGAGGTGGACCCGAACCTGGAGAGCTGCTTCGCCGATCTCGCATCGCTACAACCGACCCGCATCCGCCTCGGCGGACTCGGCCCCGACGATTCGGCTGAGCTGATCCGGCATGTGGCGGGACGCGACCCCGATCCCGGCACCCTCCGCGCGCTCGCCGACCGGACCGGTGGAAACCCGTTCTACCTGCAGGAGAGCGCCCGACTCCTGGCCAGTGAGGGCGAGCTGGTGGCCACGTCGGAGGTGCCCGAGGGGGTCCGGGACGTCCTGCGCAGGCGGATCGCCCGTCTCCCCGAACTCGCCGTGTCCGTCCTGCGGCTGGCCGCGGTCGTGGGCCGCGAATCCGACATCGACGTCCTCACCCGCGCCGCCGAGGTCGACGAGGACACCGTGTTCGACGCCCTCGAGTCGGGCGTGATCGCCGGTCTTCTCGGCGAGCCGCGCGCCGGGACGGTCCGGTTCACGCACGCCCTCGTCCGCGACACGCTCTACTCCGACCTCACCCGGCTGCGCAGGAGCCGCTGGCATGCCCGGGTCGGGACGGCACTCGAGGAGTTGCGGCCGCACGATGTCGCGGCCCTCGCCCACCATTTCACCGAGGCGCTGTCGGCCGCCACCGCACGGCAGGCCCTCGACCACAATGTCGCGGCCGCGGCGCAGGCCGCCGACCGCTACGCCCATGACGCGGAGATCGGCTTCCTCGACAACGCCCTTCGAGCGGCCGACCGGTTGCCGCCGGACGCAGCGGCGTCCGTGGACGAGCGCGTCGAACTCCTCACCGAACTGAGCCGCACGCAACTCGCCGCCGGCAGCGGACTGGCGGGATCCCGTTCGCGGAGGCGGGCTCTCGCGCACGCCCGGGACGCGGGCCGCACCGACCTGGCGATCCGGGTGCTCGCGTTCGTCGACACCCCGACGCCCTGGATCAATCGGCGATACGGCGAAGTGGACACGGCCGTCGTCGATCAGATCGAGGCGTTGCTGCGGCACGAGCAACTGGAACCGGCGGTGCGGTGCCGGCTGCTGGTGACACTCGTCCACGAGATCGGGGCGGAGGACCACGAGCGCACCGATTCCGCGGTCCGGGAGGCCGAGACTCTCGCCCGCGACCTGGACGATCCGGTGCTGCTCGGGCTGGTGCTCTGCGCCGTCCACGCCGGCACCGGGTCCCCGACCAGCACGCTCGGCGACCACGTCATCGGCGACGAGCTGCTCCGGATCGGCGACCGGACGCAGCTTCCCGTGTTCACCATGCTGGGCCACCACCTGCTGGCCGAGATCGCCTCCGGCAACGGGGACATTCCGGCGATCGAACACCACATGGGCATCCAGTCGGAGCTGGCGGACCGGTATCAGTTCCAGCAGGCGCAGGCGACCCGGGAGATGAGCCGCGCGATGGTCGCTCACCTCACCGGCGATCTGGCCGCGGCGGAACGACACTACGGGCGCGGCCACGAGTTGATGACCCGGGCGGGTCTCGACGCCGACAGCGTCTTCGCCCTCGCACAGTTCACGCTCCGGCTCACCGAGGGACGCGCCGGAGAACTCGAGGCGGTGATCGAGACCGTCGACAGTGCGGCGATGGACGTGATCGCCGATCTGCACGCCCTCGCACTCCTCGGCAACGGCAAACCGGACCGGGCGCGGGAGGTCCGGCGTCACCTCCGCCCGGTCCGCCGCGACTTCTTCCATTCCCTGATGATGTCGCTGCGGGGCATCGTCGTCGCGGGTCTGGGTGAGCGGGACGAGGCGCCTTCGGTGCACGCGGAGCTGAGCCCGTACAGCGGCCAGATCGGCGGCGGCGACACGGCGGCGTTCGCGGTCGGCCCCGTCGACACCATTCTCGGCGACCTCGAGATGCTCCTCCGCCGCCCCGACGACGCCCGCAGGCACTACGCGGCGGCACTCGAACTGGCCGAACGCTGCGGTTGCCCGGCGTGGGTGGAGGCCGCGCGCACCCGGGTGACGACCCGCCCAAGCGAGTTCCAAGTGGGCCACTAGCCGCCGGGCGCAGAGTCGGAGGCGACAGAACCAACCGGCTTTCCTGGAGGCTCCCCATGAGTTCCCTGCTCGCGCGCCTCGGCTCGGCTGCCGCCACCCGTCCCTGGCGGGTGATCGCCACGTGGCTGACGCTGCTCGTCCTGGTGCTCGCCGCCGCGTCCGCGTTCGGCGGAACCAACCACGACGACTACAACGTGCCCGGTCTACCGTCGCAGCAGGGGACGAATCTGCTGACCGAGCGATTCCCGGAGATGTCGGGAGCGGACGCGCGGGTGGTCGTGCACTCGGACAGCGGCCCGCTCGCCCCCGCGGTCCTCACCGATCTCGGCACCAGTCTGGCGGAGGTGGACGGCGTGAGTTCCGTGTCGCCGCCCCGCCTGTCCCAGGATTCCGACACCGCGGTGATCAGCCTCAACTACCGCATCCCGGTCACCGACTTCCACGGCAGCGAAGGGGTCGACGCCCTCGACGCCGCGGTCGCCGACACCCAGGCGCAGGGACTGCAGGTGGAATTGGGCGGGCAGGTCCCGGAGAACATCTCCACACCGTCGGGCACCGCCGAGGCGGTCGGCATGGTCCTGGCGTTGATCATCCTGGTGTTCGCGTTCGGATCCGTGGTGGCCGCCGGACTGCCCCTGGCCGTCGCGCTCGTCGGCGTCGGCATCGGGTCGGGCCTCATCACGATCATGGCCGGGTTCACCAGCATCAGCACCATCGCCCCGACCATCGCCACGATGGTCGGCATCGGCGTCGGCATCGACTACGCGTTGCTGCTCGTCACCCGGTACACCGAGGGCCTGCGATCCGGGATGTCGGTCCGGGACGCCGTCGCCGCGGCCAACTCCACGGCCGGGACGTCGGTGATCTTCGCCGGAACCACCGTCCTCGTCTCCCTGTTCGGACTGCGGCTGTCCGGGCTGCCGATGTACGCGTCGTTCGGCTACGCCACGTTCGCGATGGTCGGCATCGTCATGCTCACCTCGGTCACGCTGGTGCCCGCACTGTGCGGACTGGCGGGCACGCGGGTGCTCGGCAAGCGGTCCCGTGCCCGGGCCGAACGTCGCACGACGTCGCCGCTGACGGAACGGTGGGCGATCAGGGTGAGCCGTCGCCCGTGGCTGTGGGCCCTGACGGCGCTCGGGGTGCTGCTGCTCCTGGCCGCGCCGGTTCTGGGCATGCGGACGTGGCCGCAGGACGCGGGCAGCGCGCCGGCCGCCAACACGGTCCGTCAGGCGTACGACCTGATCGACTCCGAGTTCGGGCCCGGCGCCAACGGACCCCTGATGGTGGCAGTCGACCTGAACAAGGTTCCGGCAGCAGAGCTTCCGGCCCTCTCGCGTGAACTGGCAGCCGAACCCGGGGTGGCTTCGGTGACGCCCGTACTGATGAACGCCGACTCGACGGCCGCGCTGATCTCGGTGCAGCCGACCACCGGCCCGAGCGACCCCCGCAGCACCGAACTGCTGGAGCGGATCCGGTCCGACGCGGCCGACGGCGTCCACGTCACCGGACTCACCGCGACGTTCGCCGACATCTCCGCCCGCCTCGCCGAACGGCTGTGGCTGGTGATCGCGTTCGTCGTCGCACTGTCGGTGGTGCTGCTCACGTTCGTGTTCCGCGCGCCGGTGGTCGCGGTGAAGGCGGCCGTGATGAACCTGCTGTCGGTGGCCGCCGCCTACGGCGTGATGGTGATGGTGTTCCAATGGGGTTGGGGCGCGCAGCTACTCGGACTTCCGCACGCGCTTCCCGTGTCGAGTTGGGTGCCGATCCTGATGTTCACCATCCTGTTCGGACTGTCGATGGACTACGAGGTGTTCCTGCTCTCCCGGATACGTGAGCGCTGGCTCGACACGGGCGACTCACATCGGAGCGTCGTCGAGGGACTGGCGTCGACGGGCCGGGTGATCACGAGCGCCGCGGCAATCATGGTGGCGGTGTTCGCCGGGTTCGCGCTCGACGGGGACGTGACCGTGAAGATGATGGGCGTCGGCCTCGCGACCGCGGTCCTCATCGACGCGACGATCGTGCGGATGGTGCTGGTGCCTGCCACGATGTACCTGCTGGGCAACGCCAACTGGTGGCGGCCGGGCGGTCGCCGGGACGCAAAACCGGACTCGGACGCTACCTCCGCAGGCGTTCCACTTCCGCTTCGAGCGCGATGACGCGCCGGTACAGGGCCTGGATGCTCGCCATGCACACCCCGTTCGCGTCGACCATCGCGATGCGGCGGTCGTTGGAACCGAGACCGAATGCGGTGGCGAAATCCTGTGCCATCGGGCCCAGGTGCCGCACCGATTCGTGATCGAAACCGTAGGTCCAGACGCTGAGCGGCATGTCGACGAGACGTTCGAGCACCTCACCGGCACTGGCGGGCGGCGTCTGGACGGCAACACCGCGTTTGCGGGTCAGGATCGAGTGAAACCACGCCAGCGGGTGGCGGGTACGGGCCGCTGTTCGCGCCCGGACCCGCCCCCGACGGGTGTCGACCCACATGGAGTCAGTCGGGGAGTTCGCCGACATCGTGCTTGATCGTCGCGTCACTGAGAAGGAGTCCGACCCCGAGGGCCATGACGCCGATTCCGAGTCCGATTGCGGCTCCGCCGAGTCCGAGCATGATTCCGAGCATGGTGTCTCCTGTTCGTCGCTGGTGTGCGGGATTTCGTGCCCCCGCTTTCTGAACACCTACGACTCTCGCGGCTCCGGCCGTCCGAGATAAGACACCCCAGGGGTGGTGCGAGCACACCCCAGGGCGCGGTGCCGGGCGGCAGAATGGCGGCCATGACGGAATTACCGGAATGGGCCCGAACCCTCGACCTCGCCCCGCACCCCGAAGGCGGCTGGTACCGCGAGACGTGGCGCAGCGACGTCACGATCCCGGAGGAAAGCCTGCCCGGCGACTACCCCGGGCCGAGGGCAGCCGGTACCGCAATCCTGTTCCTCCTCATGCCCGGACAGCAGTCGGAATGGCACAGCGTGCGCAGCGCCGAGATCTGGCTGTACCACCGGGGCAGCCCCCTGCGGCTCGAACTCGGCGGGGACGGGAGCGAACCCGCGGCTCCGGACGCGCAGATCCTCGGCGCAGACGTCGCGGCGGGCCAGCAACCACAGCTGCTGGTCCCGCCGCGACATTGGCAGCGAGCGAAGCCCGAGGGCGACGAACCGACTCTCGTCAGTTGCGTCGTCACCCCGGGCTTCGACTTCGCGGACTTCCGGCTCTAGGCCCTCCGGGCCCGTGCGCCTTTTTGGTAGCTGCAGCAACCAGAAAGGCGCACGGGCGGCGGAGCCGCCTACGCGCCGAGCGTTGCCGGGTCGGGGCCGATGCGCCCGTCGGCCCGGGTCAGCGAACCGACGGTGTTGATCTCGTCGGGGGTCAATTCGAAGTCGAAGACGTCGAAGTTGGCGGCGATGCGCTCCGGCGTCACCGACTTGGGGATGACCACGTTGCCGATCTGCAGGTGCCAGCGGATGATCACCTGCGCGGTCGTCTTACCGTGCGCTGCAGCGATCTTCGCGATGGACTCGTCCTCGAGGACGGTGCCCTGCCCGAGCGGGCTCCATGCCTCGGTCGCGATGCCCTTGCCGGTGTGGAAGGCGCGCAGGTCGGCCTGGTTGAACCGCGGGTGCAGCTCGACCTGGTTGATCGCGGGCACCTCGCCCGTCTCGGCGATCAGACGGTCGAGGGTCTCCGGGGTGAAGTTGGAGACACCGATCGACCGCGCACGCCCGTCGGCCTTGATCTTCTGGAAGGCCTTGAACGTGTCCACGTAGCGGTCCGCGGACGGGACCGGCCAGTGGATGAGGTAGAGGTCGACGTAGTCGAGCCCGAGGCGGTTCAGGCTGTCGTCGAACGCGCGGAGCGTGGAGTCGTACCCCTGGTCGTCGTTCCACAGCTTGGTGGTGACGAACAGCTCGTCACGGGCAATTCCGGAGTCCGCGAGCGCGCGGCCCACTCCGGTTTCGTTCTCGTAGATCTTGGCGGTGTCGATGCTGCGGTACCCGGCCTTCAGCGCTTCGGTGACCGCGGCGTGGCTCTCGTCGTCCGGCACCTGCCACACGCCGAAGCCGAGGGCAGGAATGCTGTTCCCGTCGTTGAGCGTGACCGTAGGTACAGGACTCTGTGCATTGTTGAAACCCATGGGACTGTCCAACCGGGCTCCCGGACCAGATGTTCCCGCCGTCTCAGAATGTGGACTTTCGCGTGTCGTTTCGGTACGACCGGGTAATCCGACGGCATCGGCGTCAGGTGGTGACGCGCCCGGTGGAAGGGGCGGACATGGGCCTCGGATACACATTGGCCTATCGGTTCAAGATCACGCCCTGGGTGAAAGCGGGCCGCGTCTTCGGAAGCCAGATCGAGACGTTGCTCGATCCCTTCGACGCACCACCGGGAGAGGTCCTCGACATCGGATGCGGCACCGGTGACCATGCCATCGAGATGGCCCGGCGGGGGTGGCAGGTGACGGGGATCGACACCGTCCAGCTGGCCCTCGACAAGGCGCGGTCCAAGGCGCGGAAGGCGGGCGTCGACGTGCGTTTCATGCACGCGGACGCCACCGACCTCGAGCACGCCGTCGGCCGGGGGTATCACCTGATCCTGGATGTGGGGTGCTACCACGGGCTCAGCGACCACGACCGGGTCGCCTATGCCGAGAACGTCACGACCGTGAGCGAACCGCACGCCACCCTGCTGATGTTCGCGTTCGGGCCGGGGCATCGCGGCCCGCTGCCGCGTGGGGTCTCCCGCTCCGACGTGGAGCGGACGTTCGAGAAGTGGAAACTCGTGTCGGACGTCGACGCGGACACGACCGGTATGCCGGGACCGCTCAAGAAGGCCGACCCCCGCTGGTTCCGCCTCGTCAAGCGCTGAGTGGATAATCGCCGGGTGACTGCAACACTGCGCATCAGCGGACTGTCGGCTTCGCGCGGTGAGCGCACCCTCTTCTCCGGCCTCGACCTGACCGTCGCCCCGGGTGACGTGACCGGACTCGTGGGGGCGAACGGTGCCGGCAAGTCGACGCTGCTGACGGCCCTGGCCGGGGTCGGCTCGGCGGACGTCGAGGGCAGTATCGTGCTGAGCCCACCCGACGCCGCCGTCGGCTACCTCGCCCAGGAACCCGACCGCATCGTCGGCGAGACGGTGCTCGACTTCCTCGGCCGCAGGACCGGCGTCACCGAGGCCGAGCACACCATGAACGCGGCCGCCGAAACGCTCGGCGAGTCGGAGGAGGATCTCTACTCCCCCGCCCTCGAACGGTGGCTGGCGCTGGGCGGCGCCGACCTCGCCGAGCGCGCGGAGAAGGTCGTGAGCGAACTCGGGCTGGGAGTGTCGCTCGACGCGCACATGACGTCGCTGTCCGGCGGACAGGCCGCGCGTGCCGGATTGGCGTCGCTGCTGCTGTCCCGGTACGACGTACTGCTGCTCGACGAGCCGACCAACGACCTCGACCTCGTGGGGCTCGAGCAGCTCGAACGTTTCGTCGCCGAGAGCCGGGCGGCCGTGGTGGTGGTGAGTCACGATCGAGAATTCTTGGCGCGCACCGTGACCGGCATCGTGGAACTCGACCTCGTACAGCAGCAGATCGCGGTCTACGACGGCAGCTACGACTCGTATCTCGCCGAACGGGAGATCGCGCGCAGGCACGCCCGGGAGGCGTACGAGGAGTACGCCGGGACCCGTTCGGACCTCGAGGACCGCGCACAGATGCAGCGGAACTGGATGGAGCACGGTGTCCGGAACGCGCGTCGCAAGGCGAAGGACAACGACAAGATCGGCAAGGGTCTGCGCACCGAGTCCACCGAGAAGCAGGCCGCGAAGGCCCGGCAGACGCAACGCCGGATCGAGCGGCTCGAGGTGGTCGAGGAACCGCGGAAGGAGTGGGAACTGCGGATGGAGATCGCCGCCGCCCCCCGCAGCGGATCGGTCGTGGCGACGGCGAACGGCGCCACCGTCGCGTGGGGCGGGGACCGCGAGTTCACGTTCGGTCCGGTCACCACTCAGGTGGACTGGGGTGACCGGATCCTCATCACCGGCGCCAACGGTTCCGGCAAGACGACCCTGCTGAAGGTGCTGCTGGGCAAGATCGCCCTGGACGCGGGCAAGGCGTCACTCGGTTCGGGTGTGGCGATCGGCGAGATCGATCAGGCCCGCGGCCTGTTCGAGGGCGGCGAGAAGGTGGCCGACGCGTTCGCGGCGCAGATCCCGGACTGGCCGGACGCCGACGTGCGGACACTGCTCGCGAAGTTCGGGCTCAAGGGACACCACGTGCTGCGGCCGGCGGCGTCGCTGTCCCCCGGCGAACGCACCCGCGCCGCCCTCGCCCTGCTGCAGGCGCGGGGGGTCAACCTGCTGGTGCTCGACGAGCCCACCAACCACCTGGACCTCCCCGCGATCGAACAGCTCGAGCAGGCCATGGAGAACTTCGACGGCACGCTGCTGCTGGTCACCCACGACCGGCGGATGCTGGATTCGACGCGCAGCACCCGCCGGTGGCGAATGGACGGCGGCCGGCTGTCCGAGGAGTAGTCAGTCGCCCTCGGCCATGGGCGGCAACGCCTTGACGAACGGCGGGTCGTAGTCGACCTTGCCCAGCTTCGCCGCGCCGCCGGGGGAACCGAGGTCGTCGAAGAAGTCGGCGTTCGCCTTGGTGTACTCCACCCATTGGTCCGGGACGTCGTCCTCGTAGAAGATCGCCTCGACGGGGCAGACCGGCTCACAGGCGCCGCAGTCGACGCATTCGTCGGGGTGGATGTAGAGCATCCGACCGCCCTCGTAAATGCAGTCGACGGGACATTCTTCGATGCATGCCTTGTCCAGAACGTCGACACAGGGCTCTGCGATGGTATAGGTCACGTCAGTAATCCTGTCCTTTCCTGCCGTCCCGCGCGAATCGCCTCCACTCTGCCACGCAATTTCCCTGGGTCAACCTGTCATTTTGACGCCCGTTGCCGTTGTACACCATTGACAAACTGTTGGGTTTTCACAACACTTTGTTGCATGAGCCCAGTACGGCGTGGGGACGCCCTCCCCATCTACAACCGCATCGGCGTCCTTCGCGCCGAACGCGGGATGAGCCGGGCTCAGCTGGCGGGACTCATCGACGTCAATCCCCAGACCGTCGGCGCGCTCGAACGGGGCGACCACTACCCCAGCCTCGACCTGGCGTTCCGTATCTCGTGGGTGTTCGAACTGCCCGTGGAGGCCATCTTCTCCCGCACCGAGTTCGGACCCCTGTCCACCGAGCTGTACCGCACCGACCGACCGCCGTCCACGACAGGAAACGGGGAGAGTTCCGATGCCTGAGACCAATCTGATCGAGCGGTACCAGGGGTTCCGGACGCGCAGATTCCTCCAGAACGAACGCCGGTACCGGACGTGGCTACCGGCGTGGCGGACGCGCAGCCGCAGACGATTCCTGGTGATCGCCCTCGCGGTGACGTTCGTGTTCATGACCGCCGTCGGCATCGTGTGCCATTTCGACATGGTCGTCGGGCCGCTGCTGTGGTTGCCCGCGTGCCTGCTGTTCTTCCCGCTGTGGACGATGCTCCAGATCGTGTCCGGGCGGCAGGGCGACGCTCCGCGCGACGCCCTCGACGAGTGGGAGATCCAGCAGCGCAACAGTGCCCGGTCGATCGGACTCACGGTCACCCAGCTACTGACGCTCGTTCCCGCGCTGTACCTGATCTTCGTCGGCGCGCTGGACGGCGATCACGGCAACGTGCCGTACGCCGCGGGACTGCTCGTCGTCACCGCGCTGATGGTCGGGGGGTGCACGCCCGCCATGATCCTCGGCTGGACGCAACCCGATCCCGACCCCGACGACCTCGCTTCGTAGGAACACCCGCACTCGAGAACGGGAAGGACCCATGTCTCACACCCTCACGATCGACGGCATCTCCAAACGGTACGGCGAGGTCGTCGCGCTCGACGACCTGTCCTTCGAGGTCCGCCCCGGTGAGATCTTCGGTTTCGTCGGCAGCAACGGTGCCGGCAAGACCACCACCATGCGCATCGCGCTGGGCGTCCTGTCCGCCGATTCCGGCGAGGTCCGGCTCGGCGGCAAGCCGGTGGACCTGGATGTGCGGCGCACCATCGGGTACATGCCGGAGGAACGCGGGCTGTACCCGAAGATGAAGGTGGGCAAGCAACTCGAATACCTCGCCGAGCTGCACGGCATTTCCCGCTCGGCGGCGCGGGAGGCGGTCGCCCGCTGGACCGAACGCCTCGGCATCGCGGACCGTGTCGGCGACACCGTCGACGCACTCTCGCTCGGCAATCAGCAACGCGTCCAGCTGGCCGCTGCGCTCGTCCACGATCCGGCGGTGCTGGTTCTCGACGAACCCTTCTCCGGACTCGACCCCGTCGCGGTGGACGTCATGAGCGCCGTGCTGGTGGAGAAGGCGAACACCGGAGTGCCGGTGATCTTCTCGAGCCATCAGCTCGAACTCGTCCAGCGCCTGTGCCACCGCGTCGGCATCATCAGCCACGGCCGGATGCGTGCCGTCGGCACCGTCGACGAACTGCGCGGCCGCGGCAACACCCAACTCGAAGTCCACGCGCCGGAAGCGCCGGTCGGCTGGGCGCACCATCTCGAGGGCGTCACCACGATCAGTCACCTCGACGGCCGGACCCTGCTGTCGCTCGACACCGGGGTGGACGACCAGCTCATACTGCACACCGCCCTGAAGACCGGGCCGGTGCACGAATTCTCGCTGCACCGGCCCACCCTGACCGATCTGTTCCGAGAGGTGGTCACGGCATGAGTGCCCCACTGAGCCCCGCCCGCGCGATCGGCCTCGTGGCCCGCCGCGAATTCCTGACACAGGTGGCGAAGAAGAGCTTCGTCATCAGCAACGTGATCATCCTGCTGGCCATCGTGGGCGGCATCGTCGCGTACTCGCTGTTCTCGGGCGGTGACGACGAACGCGCCACCATCGGACTCGTCGGCGACCAGTCGCTCGCGCCGGCTCTCGTCTCCACCGGTGACGCGGTCGGGACGCCGGTCGACGTCGTCCCGGCCACGGACGAACAGGCCGCGCGCGACGAGGTGGGGAACGGTGACCTCGACGTCGCCCTGATTCCCGGCACCGACGGATCCGTCACGGCCGTCACCGAATCCGAGATCGGCTCCGGGCTTCGCACCGTGATCGACGCCGCCGTGGTGCAGCAGGCTCAGGCCGGCGCACTCGCCGCACAGGGCGTGGACCCCGCGCAACTTGCCGAAGCGACCGGCCGGGCAGTCGTCACCGTCGACGCACTCGATCCGCCCGACCCGGAGAAGGGCCAGCGCGTGGCCCTTTCCATCGCCGTGGTCGTCCTGCTGTACATGCAGATCATTATGTTCGGCATGTACGTGGCGATGGGTGTGGTCGAGGAGAAGTCGAGCCGCGTCGTGGAACTGCTCCTGTCGACCCTCCGTCCACTGCAGCTGCTCTGGGGCAAGGTGATCGGCATCGGCGCGGTCGGTCTCGTCCAGTTGACCGCCTACGGTGTGGTGGGTGTCGCCGCCGGACTCGCGACGGGCGTGCTCACCGTGACGGGGACGGCGATCGGGGTGCTGGCCGGAACGCTCGGCTGGTTCGTGCTCGGATTCGCGTTCTTCGCGGTCCTCTACGCCGCGGCCGGGTCGATGGTGTCGCGGCAGGAGGACGTCAACGCCACCGCGTCACCGCTGATGGTGCTGATCGTCATCATGTTCTTCAGCGCCTTCTCCTCGGTGAGCAACCCGGACGGCACCCTCAGCAATGTCCTCAGCTGGATTCCGCCGTTCTCGGCGATCCTGATGCCGCTGCGCATCGCCGCCGGCGTGGCGTCCCCGGTCCAGGTGGTCGTCACGGTCGCTCTGATGCTCGCGGTGACCGCCGCACTCAGCATGCTGGCCGCGAAGATCTACCAGCGCTCGATCCTGCGGATCGGCAAGGTCGTGTCGTGGAAGGAGGCGCTCGGCAGGTAGCGAATTCCCAGCGCACGGCCAAGTTCCCTGTGTAGTCTTCGAATCGTCGATCGATGCTGCTCAGCTGCCGTCGTGGAACGGGGAACACCCATGGTCGTCCGTCGCGGGAAGCCGATCGTCGCCCTCGCCGTCGCAGTGGTCGCGTCCATGACGTTGATGCTGACGGCATGCACGTCCGACGAGCCGACCACTGCGGGCGGTGGCAACGCCGGCCCCGACGGCACCCCGGTCGCCTACCAGGAGCCGGTCAAGCTGTCGAGCGAGAACGGGGTGCTCGAGGTTCGACTGTCGGCCCATCAGGGCACGGTCGACCTCGACACCGTCTCGGAACCGGTGTCGGGCTTCCTGGTCTTCGGTTACGAGGTTCTGCAGGGCACGAGTTCGGACGGCTCGACCACGGGCGACGACGTCTACCCGGCACCGACGTTGCGCGTCGATCCGGGTGAGCGCCTGATCATCCACTACGACAACGATCTCCGGAACCTGACGATCGAGGACTTCTACGACCCCGCGTTCACGCCCGCGGGCGGGGAGGTCCCGATCTATCCCCCGGCCCTCGAATCGGCGCCGCTGAACCTGCACACCCACGGTGTGCACGTGAGCCCGGACGGCAACGCCGACAACGTGCTGCTCGACATTCCCGCCGGAATGGGCAACGTCTACGACTACGCGGTACCGAAGGACATGCCGAACGGCCTGTACTGGTACCACAGCCACCGTCACACGATGACCGCGCAGCAGACGTACGCGGGGCTCGCGGGACTGCTGGAGATCGGCAGGCCCGACGGCAACCTTCCCCTGGTGACGCAGAACGACGTACCCATCCGCGACATGGCCCTGCAGTACAACTTCGTCTTCGACCGTAAAGGCAACGGCCACCACCTGAACGACCCGAACTGGCCACAGTTCGTGAGCACACTGACGCCGCCGGAGGGGACCCAGCTCGCCGACGGAACGTACCAGCCGAGTCTGGCGCCCGTGAATTTCTCGGAGACCACGGAGGGCTCCCAGTACGTCACCAACTGGTATTCCGGGCCGCTGTCGCCGGCGAATCATCGCGGGCAGAACCAGTTCGTGCCGGGCAATCTCCAGAGCTTCAGCAGTGATTCGACGAAGATTCCCGCCGACCCGTCGCTGCCGGACAACGAACGCGACGTGCAGTACACCGTCAACGGGCAGTTCCAGCCGGAGCTGAAACTGAAGCCGGGCCAGACGGAGATCTGGTCGCTGGCGAACATCAGCGATTTCGCCTACATGCCGCTCAGACTCACCGAGACCGCGACGGGCAACCACCCGACGTTCTCCGTCGTCGGCCAGGACGGAAACCCCTTCACCCAGGTGCAGTTGCCCGTCGGTGGTGACGGCACCCGGCTCGTCATCCCGCCGGGGTCGCGGTACGCGATCGCCGTGACGATGCCGGACACCGGCGATCTGGTGCTCGACATGCCACCGCTGGAAGGGGCGAAACCCGTCACCAATCCCGGCGTGCTCTACACCGACAACGGCACCGACAATCCGCCGGCCGAGCTGGGCACGGTGACGGTCGACCCGTCGGTGATCAGTTACGCCGACGGCTTCTTCACCTTCCCCACCCAGACCCTCCTCCACGTCACACCCGACAGCGGTGAAGGGCGGACCACGCCGTTCGAGCCCGGCCAGAACCTCGACGCGTACACGTCTTTCGTGGACACGTCGGTGATGACACCCGACGTGAAGCGCACCCTCACGGTCTCGGGCGGATTCGGCAACGAGAAGGCCAGCAACAGCGACCCGAAGGCCTTCACCTACGAGTTCGACGACAACACGTTCCCGAACATCCCGCTGATCCAGCCGCGCCTCAATTCGGTCGAGGAATGGCTGATCACGAACCTCAACAACGACGAACATCCGATGCACATCCACGTCAACGACTTCCAGGTGATGGAGATCGTCGACCCGATCGCGGGCACCCGGACCGGGGTGCAACCGTGGGGTGAGGACAACGTGAACGTGCCGGCGCCCGTCACCGACGCGAACGAGAACCCGCTCGTGCCCGCATCGGTGACGCTGCGCACGAAATTCACGGAGTACACGGGCACTTTCGTGATCCACTGCCATCGCCTCAACCACGAGGACAACGGACTGATGGCCACCGTCAACGTGATTCCCGAGGTGTCGACGTACGCGGTGGCGGTGCCGGGTTCTGCGGGCACCCCCGCGACCGTGCAGGTCCACGACGGCAACGGCGACAAGGTGATCGCCGCGGTCACACCGTTCCCGTCGTTCGAGGGCACCCCGACGGTGGCGATGGCCGACGTCAACGGCGACATGATCCTCGACCTCGTCGCCGGGACCGGTGCGGGCGTGGCACCGGAGGTCGTCGCGTACGACGGCAACGATGTCGGCTCCGGCCCGTTCACCGCCGAGCTGACCCGGTTCGCCCCGTTCGCCGACGGCTTCCGCGGAGGCGTGACCGTCGCGGGTGCGGACATCGACGGAAACGCGCTGGCCGACAACATCATCGCCGGCACGGGCCCCGGCACCGAATCGCAGGTGAAGGTGTTCTCGTCCAGCCTGCCCACGGAGAAGGGCACAGCACCCGAGGTCTTCTCGAGTTTCACCCCCTACCCCGGGTCGCAGTCCGGGGTCACGGTCGCGACGGGCCTGGTCGACGCCGCCTCGGGCCGGGCAAGCATCGTCACCGCCCCGGGGCCGGGAGAAGCGCCTCGTGTGAAGACGTTCCGCTACGACCTGTTCGAGCCGACCGCCGCCGCGACTGCCGACGGCACCGCGGACGAGCACGCCGGCCACACCGACGGACCGAGGACGACGTCGGAGTTCCTGGCCTTCGACGAGAGCTACCTCGGCGGTGTCTCACTCTCGACGGGGTGGGTGGCCGGCGCCGAAGGCGGAGCGAAGAGCATCGTCACCGGCATGCTGGGCGGCGACGGCACTGTTCGCGTGTGGTCGAGTGGGTCACGCCTCGACGGTGAGCCGAGGATGTATCTCGAGAGCCCGAACCACCACTCCGCCGACGTCGTGTTCACTCAGATCGCGTCGTTCGCACCGTTCGCCGGCGGCCCTGCCGGCAGCGGGGTTCAGGTGGCCACCACCAGCACCACCACCGGCGCCGACCTGCTCGTCAGCGGTCCGGGGCCGGGCGGCACGGAGGTGCGCAAGTTCGGGCTCGGCCGCGCCGAACCCCGATCGACCACACTGGTGCCGCTGCCGTTGGGCACGCTCCCCGCGCTCCCCTCAGCGCAAGGGTCCGTGCCACTCGGTGGCAGATAGGTGCAGGGGGTCAGCCGGCCCGCTTCTCGGCGGCGTCGGCGATGTCGTCGAGATCGCGCCGGATCGCCTTGGTGGTGGCCTTCAGTGCGAAGGAACCGAACACTTTCATCATGAACCTCGACACTGCGCCGAGCCCACTTGCTTCCGCTGAGAAGTGGAAGGTCAGGGTGGTGCCGTCACCGGCAGGCTCCAGGGTGAACACCGTCGTGTAGTCCGCGCCGTGGGACGACGCCTTCACCACGGTGCGCTTCTCCGGGTCGATCTCCGTGACCCACATTTCCTCGGTCGACGATTTGCCGAACAGCACCCGGGTCTCGCGCCACCGCGTGCCGACTTCGTACTCCGTCGAGTCCAGCCTCTCGAGCTTCTCCACACCGCTCAGCACCGATTCTGCGTTGTCCAGGTCGGTGATGACCGCCCAGACCGCGCCGACGGGCGCATCGATCGTTCGGCTCACACGGATCTCCGAGGCTGACATGAGGCACCCTTTTCTTCCTTCTCAGGGCAGTGTCCAGAACTGGCGGGTCACCAGGTAGAAGACGATGACCCAGAACACCATGACCCCCACGACGATCGCGATCCCTCGACGGTTCGTTGTCGCTTCCGGAACGTCGGAGGGCGGCCGCAGCCAGCGCCCCAGCACCCGGTTCACGTAGTACGGCATCGTCACGAAGCTCATGATGAAGCTGGACAGCAGGTTTCCGACGAGCAGTCCGAGCCACAGCGGCATCTTCAGCGGCGACAACGCGAGGGTGAGAACCACGACGGTGGGATACAGACCGACCCACACCGCGATCGACGTCTTGGTTTCGGACGGCGGCGGCGCCTCGTTGCCGTTCTCGTCGAACGCGAACCAACTCCCGAAGGAGTTGTCGATGGTGCGCAATTCGAAGTCGTGGAACTTCTCCCCCTCCGCGAGAAGCTCCTGACGCTTCGCCGAGGTGAGCCACCTGTCCAGGTCGGCGGCGTTGTCGTAGCGGTACAGCGCGGTCCACTCGTCCTGAACTCCCTCGATGGGCCGGAAGAGTTCGCTCCCGCGGAATCCGTCGAACTTGCTCTCTTCCAATCGCAGTCGATCCTGCCACGCGAGGAAATCGTCGACGTGCTCCGGGCCGACACGGTGCGTCACGACGACCGTCACGAGCGGATCCGACTCGCGCGTGCCCCCGCTGATGACTTGCTGGGTGGCGGGGCCGTCGAAGTACTGCTGCCCCTCGTCCAGCCGGTGCTGCCGGGTGGCGCTGTTGATCCAGGCCTGCACGTGGGCCACGGAATCGAAGCGGTAGACCACGACCCAGTCGGGTTGCACGGCGGTGGGTGCCGAGATCTCGGCGCCCAGGAACCCCGGGTAGTGGGACGCGGCGCTGTTCATGTCCTGCTGCCAGGCTTCGAAGGCCTCCTCGGATCCGGCACGCACCTTCTGGCCGATGATGACCGTCGCGGCGTTGCCGGTGGACTTCTCGGTGGGCTTCTCGGTGTCCATCGCCCTCTCCTCACGGCTCAGGTCGTCGGAACCGATCGGTTCTCGCCGATTCGGTGGTAGATCCGCTCGGGGGTGAACGGCAACTCACGAAAACGCACACCCGTCGCGTTCTCCAGCGCGTTGGCCAGCGCAGGTGCCACCGGGTTGATGCAGCACTCCGCCATTCCCTTCGCACGCATCGGTCCGACGGAATCCGTCGAATCGACCAGCAGCACTTCGGTACGGGGAATGTCGGCGTAGGTGGGGATGCGGTAGTTGCGCAGGTTGGGGTTGATCATCACACCGTTGTCGTCGACGTGAAAGTTCTCGGTCAGCGCGAATCCGATGCCCTGGGCGACGCCGCCTTCGATCTGGCCGCGGACCTGCACCGGGTTGATGATTACCCCGGCGTCCGTGGCGTGGACGCTGTAGAGGATGCGGATCTCGCCCGTCACGCGGTGGACGGCGATGCGGAAGCCGTGGGTGTTGGAGACGACGCTGCGCGGCGACCCGTACGCCTTGCGCGCCTCGGTGAACCGGATGCCGCGCCGACGGGCGGCGTCGAGGAGTTCGGTCAGCGGCACGCGCGTGCCGTCGCAGAGCACCCCGTCGTCGTCCATCGAGCAGGACGCGACGTCGACCCCGGTGTGCGCGGCGGCGAACGCCAGGATGCGGTCGCGCAGGGCCTCCGACGCCCGCGACACGGCGTTGCCCGCGACGAAGAGGCCGGCGCTGGCGAACGCCCCCGTGTCGAATCCCGTCCGGTCGGTGTCGGATTGCACGAGACGCACCCGCGACGGGGTGGTGCCGAGGTGGGTGGCCGCGATCTGCACGTGCGCGGTCGACGTTCCCTCACCGAATTCGACGGTGCCGACGGCGAGTTCGTACACGCCGTCGTCGCCGAGCGTCGCCCACGCCTCGGAGATGTGTTCGGTCGGGGGCGCCGTCTCGTGCAGCGAGCTCGCGGTGCCCTCGCCGACGAGCCAGTCGTCGCCCAGCACCTGCCCGTTCCCGGTCCGCCTCAGTGCGGCGTCGACGAGATCGATGCACTGCCCGAGCCCGTCCTCCGCGAACACGACGTCGTCGGGACCGTCGTCGATCGCGACGAGCGAGTCACCGGGGCGGACGATGTTGCGGCGCCGCAACTCGAGCGGGTCGATGTCGAGCGCGACCGCCAGCTCGTGCATGGCGGACTCCACCGCAAAGGCGGGCTGGGTCATGCCGTACCCGCGCAGCGCTCCGCTGGGCACGCTGTTCGTGTAGACGGAGTACCCATCGAATTTCTTGTTGGGACACCGGTACGCCGAGATGGCGGCACCGGCGGCGAACAACGTCTCGCCGCCGTGGTTGCCGTACGCGCCCGTGTTCGACACGTTGCGCACCTGGAACGCCGTGAGTGTGCCGTCGGCCCGGGCGCCGAGCGTGATCGTCAGCTTCATCGGGTGCCGCGGCGACGCCGTCGTGAACTCTTCCTCCCGAGTGAACTCGAAGCAGACGGGCCGGCCCGTGTCGAGGGTGGCGAGCGCGACCAGATCCTCCGAGATCACCTCCTGTTTGCCGCCGAAACCGCCCCCGACGCGCATACAGAACACGCGCAACTGGTCGGGGCGCAGGTCGAACAGGTGAGCCAGCTTGACCTTCGCGATCGACGGCGACTGCGAACTCGTGCGCACGTGCAGGCGGCCGCCCTCCATCCAGGCGATCGACCCGTGCGTCTCGAGATGCGCGTGCTGCACGCGCGGGGTGAAGTAGGTGCCCTCGTGGATCACGTCGGCCTCGGCGAACCCCGCCTCGACGTCGCCCACCTCCCCGTGGAGCTCGAGCAGGACGTTGTGCACGGGATCCCGCACGAACGGGT
The DNA here is from genome assembly GCF_016772255.1 of Rhodococcus sp. 21391. NCBI lineage: Bacteria > Bacillati > Actinomycetota > Actinomycetes > Mycobacteriales > Nocardiaceae > Rhodococcus > Rhodococcus sp. 21391. The sequence goes on from NZ_CP063781.1 coordinate 5,338,923, forward strand.
CGTCCGATCCGTGCAACTGCGGTGCACCGTCGGCCATCGCCTCCTCCGGGTCGAACACCGCGGGCAGCACGTCGTATTCGACGACCACCTCGCGACACCCCTCCTCCGCGGCGCCGACCGTGTCGGCCAGCACCGCGACCACCCGCTGACCGGCGAAGCGGACCGTGTCGTCGAGGATGTACGTGTCGTCGGGGTCGACGAGGTGATCGGTGTGGATCGCGGTCGTGAACAGCTTCCGGGGCACGTCCTTCCACGTGTACACGCGGTGCACACCGGGGACGGCGAGCGCCGCCGTCGTGTCGATCGAGACGATGCGGGCGTGGGCGTGCGGGGAATGCAGCGTCACGAGGTGCAGCATGCCCTCGATCTCGGTGTCCATGGTGAACTCGGCACGGCCGGTGACCACATCGGTGGCCGCGGGTGCCCCGACGCTGGTGCCGACCGCGCGACCCGGCTCGGCGACCTCCACCGCGGCGACACCGTTGACGGCGTCCTCGATCGCCCGATAGCCGGTGCAGCGGCAGAGATTACCCTTCAGCGCGCGTGGCAGGTCTTCCTTCTGCGCGTCCGTGAACGTCGCCGACGTCATGATCATGCCCGCGGTGCAGAATCCGCACTGGAACCCGGGGGCGTCACGGAACTGCCGCTGCAGCGGATGCAGGTCGTCCGGCGAACCGAGGCCCTCGATGGTGGTCACCTCCCGCCCCTCCGCACGGAACGCCGGCGTGATGCAACTGTGCACGGGATCGCCGTCGAGCCACACCGTGCAGGCTCCGCAATCGCCTGCGTCGCAACCCTTCTTGACGCCGTGATGACCGAGCGACCGCACGAACGTGCGCAGACACTGCCCGGGATTCGGTTCCTCGTCGAACGTCCTGCCGTTCACGGTGTACGTCATTGCCGGTCTCCTGCGGTGAACTCGGTCCGGATCTCCTCGGCGAAGTGCTTCGTCAGGTGGCGACGGTGGTCAGGGGTGCCGTTGGGATCGTCGAACCACACGTCGTCGGGTATCGCGTCGATGCTCTGCCGGAGCGAGTCGGCGTCAGGTACGGCGTCGAAGGCCAGACGGATCGGACGGGTGGTGCCCGCCGTGATCGTGAGCAGCAGGTCGTCGCCGCCGGGCGCCTGGGTGCCGATCATGAACACCGTCGAACGGCCGAGGCGTGTGAGGGTGAAGCGGCGATGCGTGTGACGCTTGCGGAGGGCACGGACCGGGATGTCGATGCGGCGCAGGATCTCACCCTGTGTGAGCACGTTCTCGCGGTTGCCCGTCACGAAGTCGGCGGCGTCGACGGCGCGCTCGGACCCGTCGGTGGACCACAGCGTGTACGTCGCCTCGAGCGCGACCGCCATCGTGATCATCGGACCCGCGGGAAGCGACATGCAGATATTGCCGCCCACCGTCGCCGAATTCCAGACCTTGAACGATGCCAGAAAGGCCTCGCAACTCGTCCCGAACAGCGAAGCGGCTCTCCAGTCGTCCGGCGGCGCAAGCGCATACAGCTCACGGATCGTGCACGTCGCTCCGATCTCGAGGCCCGCGTCGCTCGGCACGAGGGTGTCCCAGCCGAGCGTCGTGAGATCGACGAGACGGCGCAGGTCGGGCTGCTGCTCGGAGAACAGCCACGTTCCGCCGGCCAGCCACGCGTCGCCTTCCCGCCACGCCGCACCCGGCCGGTCGGGTGGACGCCGAACGACATCGGTGATGGTGTTGAGGTCCATATGACTGCTCCACTCGGGAAATATGTCGTCGTTCTCGTACCCGGCCTGCGTCAACCCATCTGACTTTAGACACCGCGACGGCGGTCTCGGTGTTAATTGCCGGGTTCCACCCGGGCGCTGTTTGCCATGTTCCGGCCGCACGGGCGACCGTGTGGGCGCCCGTCACCCGCCGTAGCAGACATTCACCGCCCCGGACCGACCGCTACTCTCAGGGCCATGGCCGCCAAGATCTCCGCCCACGACGTGCTCGAGCTGGTACTGGACGCAGGCAGCTTCGTCTCCTGGGACACCGCGCCCGTGGATGCGCGGCCGAACGAGAAGTACCGCGCCGACCTGCGGAAGGCCGCCGAGAAGTCGGGTGTCGACGAATCGGTGATCACCGGCGTCGGCACCGTCCGCGGTCGCCCGGTCGCGGTGATCGCGTGCGAGTTCGCTTTCCTGGCCGGTTCGATCGGTGTTGCCGCGGCCGAGCGGATCGTCTCCGCCATCGAACGCGCCACCCGTGAGGGTCTCCCCCTGCTCGCTTCGCCCACGTCGGGGGGCACACGCATGCAGGAGGGCACCGTCGCCTTCGTGCAGATGGTGAAGATCGCGGCGGCCGTCGCCACCCACAAGGCCGCCCATCTCCCCTACCTGGTGTATCTGCGGAACCCGACCACCGGCGGCGTGTTCGCGTCCTGGGGTTCGCTCGGGCACATCACGGTGGCCGAACCCGGTGCACTCGTCGGGTTCCTCGGGCCCCGCGTCTACGAGGCGCTGTACGGCGAGAAATTCCCCGAGGGCGTGCAGACATCCGAGAACCTGTACCGCAACGGCGTCATCGACGGCGTCGTCCCTGCCACGCGCCTGCGCCGGCTCGTCCATCGGGCGTTGCGGGTGCTGATCGATCCGCCGACGTCGACCGCCCTCACCGAACCGGCGCCGCCGGCCGTCGACATCCCCGACGTACCCGCGTGGCAGTCGGTGATGTTGTCGCGGCGCGCCGACCGGCCCGGAATCCGCCACCTCCTGCGGCACGCAGCAACCGAGCAGGTGCCCCTCAGCGGCACCGGCCAGGGTGAAACCGAGGGGACGGTGCTGCTGTCGCTGGCACGTTTCCGCGGCGCACCGTGCGTGTTGCTGGGCCAGGACCGCGCCGGACAGTCGGCGCTGAACACGATGGGTCCCGCCGCCCTCCGCGAGGCACGCCGCGGCATGCGGTTGGCCGAGGAGTTGCAGATCCCCCTGGTCCTGGTGATCGACACCCTCGGTGCAGCGCTGTCTCAGGAGGCGGAGGAACGCGGCCTGGCCCCGGAGATCGCACGTTGCATCTCCGACCTCGTGACGTTGAAGACGCCGACCGTGTCCGTACTGCTCGGTCAGGGCACGGGCGGCGGCGCGCTCGCCTTCCTCCCCGCCGACCGCGTGCTCGCCGCGCAGAACGGGTGGCTCGCCCCGCTTCCTCCCGAAGGCGCCAGCGCCATCGTCCACCGCGACACCTCGCACGCCCCCGAGATGGCGGCCGCGCAGGGCATCCGTTCGCTCGACCTGCTGCGCGACGGCGTCATCGACGCCATCATCCCCGAGCATCCGGACGCCGCCGACGAGGCCGTCGATTTCTCCAAGCGGGTCGGCGAGGCCATCTCCCGGGAACTCCGTGCCCTGACCGGGGTTCCCGAGAGCGAGCGCTTCGCGGCCCGGCTCGCCCGCTACCGGAACCTCGGCCTGAGCTAAGACAGTTTGATCGTCGGGTTGTACATGTCCATCCACAGCGCGAGGTCGAGCGTGCGCTCGAGTCCGCGACGCGACACCTGACTGATCTGCGGGGTGTCGACGGACACCGCCCGGGACAACCAGTCCGCGCTGACCAGGCCGAACACCGGGTGCGAGGGGTCGCCGAGCAGGTCCTTGCCGTGCTCCTGCAACGCCACCGCGTACTTCGGGTCCTGGGTGGACGGGTACGGCGACTTGACCCGGTCGATCACCGACTGCGGCAGCACATCCCTGGTCGCCGCCCGCAGCAACGATTTCTCCTTGCCGTCGAACGTCTTCAGCGACCACGGCGTGTTGTAGACGTACTCGACCAGCCGGTGATCGCAGAACGGCACCCGGACCTCGAGTCCGACGGCCATGCTCGCGCGGTCCTTGCGGTCGAGCAGGACGCGGACGAACCGCGTCAGATGCAGGTAGCAGATCTTCCGCATCCGCCATTCGAAGTCGGATTCGCCGTCCAGCCGATCGATCCCGGACACCGCTGCGTCGTAGGAGTCCTGCACGTAGTCGTCCATGTTCAGCCCCGCCGTCACCTCCGGGGTGAAGATGTTGCTCTCGTCGCCGAAGTGCTCGGCGAACTGCCCGAGCCACGGGAAGGTGTTCGCCTGCTGCGCCTTCGGGTCGAAGAACTGCTTGTACCCGCCGAACACCTCGTCGGCCGACTCACCGGACAGCGCCACCGTGGAGTGCTGACGGATCGCCTTGAACAGCAGATACAGCGACGCGTCCATGTCGCCGAGGCCCATGGGAATGTCCCGGGCCCGGATGACCTTCGCGCGCACGGCGGGGTCGGCCAGTGCGTCGGAGTCGAGGACGATGTCCTGGTGCGCGGTCCCGGATCGCCGGGCCACGTCGTGCACGTACGGAGTATCCGGGGTGCCCCGCAGTTCGTCCGCGACGAAATGTTCGGTCTGACCAACGAAGTCGACGGCGAACGTCCGGACCGTCTCGCCCACCTCGGCGAGCTGCTCGGCGGCGATACCGGTCATCGCGGACGAGTCGAGACCACCGGACAGCAGGGTGCAGCGCGGCACTCGGCGACCAGTTGCCTGCGCACGATGTCGTCGAGGAGTTCGCGGACATGGGTGACGGAGGTGTCTCGGTCATCGGTGTGCGGACGGGTCTGCAGGGTCCAGTACCGGTGCGTCCGCAGTCCGGTGCGCGAGACGGTGACCACCGTTCCCGGCTCCACCTCACGCATGCCGTCCCACACCGCGTGTCCCGGTGTCTTGACGAACGCGCACAACTCCCGGATTCCGTCCATCGTGACAGTCGACTCGGCGAATCGAATTGGCAAGGATCGCTTTAGGTTCCGAACCGAACAGGACGCCGTCCCGGGTCTCGTAGTAGTAGAACGGCTTGATGCCCATCCGGTCGCGGATCATCACGAGTGCGTCGATCCGCGAATCCCAGATGGCGAACGCGTACATGCCGTTGAGCCGCTCCGCGACGGCCTCTCCCCACTCCAGATATCCGTGGAGCACCACCTCGGTGTCGGAGTCCGTGGCGAACCGGTCACCGCGCCCGTACAGCTCCGCGCGCAGTTCACCGAAGTTGTACACCTCGCCGGAGTAGACCATCGCAACGGTCCCGCCGGGGGTGCCCACGCTCATCGGCTGGTGCCCACCCGGCAGATCGATGATCGCGAGCCTACGATGCCCGAGCGCGGCGTGTTCGACGACCCACGTACCGCGATCGTCCGGCCCCCGGCAGTTCATCGTCTCGGCCATGGCATCCACGGTGGACTGCTCGACGCGTAGATCGCGTTCGAACGAGATCCATCCGGCGATTCCGCACATGTGCTCCTCCGGCTGTCGCTGGCGCTCTTCCTTCAGCGCGTGGTCAGTTGCGAGGCGGCGAACCGAGTCCGAACCGAAGCAATCACATTGACAGTTCTTTACTCTTGCTAACCACCTATATTCCACGGTAACCCTTTTCGGCGCGCAGGCGGTGGGCCAGGGAAAGCCGCCTGTCAGAACGGCGAGGGTTCGTCGGCCGCGCAGGCGCCGGACGCTTGCGCGCCGGGCGACCGGCGCCGCACTGCATCCAGGTGCGCCCGCCGTCGACGGCGCTCCGCCCGGATCCGCGCCTCGGTGTTCTGCGCACGGGTGCGGCGACGGACCGCGGCCGCGGCGTGGTCGCGGTCGCGGTCGGCATCGTGGTCACGTCCGCCAGCATCGCTCCGTCCGGCACCCAGGAGCCCCGACGACCGCGTTCGGTATCGGTGACCGGTGGGCGCGACCAACTCGATATCACCGTCAGCGGTCACCTTCCAGTGACCGGAATGCTTGAGCCGGTGGTGATTTCGACAGTAGGCGGTCATGTTCCCGGCCACCGTCGGACCTCCGGCCGCGGGATCGGAATGGTCGAACGGCCGATGATGATCGAGGTCCGTGTTCCAGGCCGCCACATCGCAGTGCAACCACTCGCAGCCGCCGGCCAGCACCCGCATCCAGGTGTCGAGCACGGCGCCGGGACGGTACGTGGTCGGGACGACAGAACTCGGCGCCGGCACCGGTTCGACATCCGCGTCGGCGGCGATCTCGCGTGCGTGCGCCGCGTCGACGATTCCGTAGCCGTCGAGGTAGGCCGGTTCGTCGCCGCCCGCGAGTGTGGCGTCGAGCATGATGAGGTGCACGAGAGGCTTGCGCGCGGTCGTCGCGATGCGGGAGCGCTGGCCGCAATCGACCCGCCCGCATTCACACTGCACGAACCCGGCCCCGTCGACGAGCGCGGACAATCCGTCGGCCCGCCTCTGTTCGTATGTTCGAAGGTCTTTCGCACACACGGTGTTTGCCAGTTCGCGCAATCGCGCGTCGAATGCACGGCCCTGCGCCGCGGGAACGGAACCGAGGATTCGGCACATGCCGTCCTCTGCAGCACAGACTCCGACGAACCTGTCCGCCTGAGCCTTCTCCCGCTTGGCGCGCACCCCTGCCGGGTCGAGCCTCGCGATGATGCGGTTGGCGGCGTTCGTGAGCCTGCGGCCAGTCAACCCGGTTCCACCGGAGCGCGGCGGGGCCAGAACCTGTTCGAGGAGTTGATGTTCGACCTCGCCGATCCAGTCGTCGCTCACGTTTGCCGTCGCGTCCTCGATCAGCCGAACCCGGTACATGTCGAGATCACCACGTGCCATGGCCTCGCGCGTGGCGTGCAACCGGGTACGCAGCGACATGCCCAGACCGATCAGCCGACCCGCCGCCGCTCGCCCCATGGTGAGCGCGGCACCGATCTCGGCCTCGACCACTTCGTGCGCGGTCGACGTCCACGCCCCGTCGGACTCGACCTCGGCAGTGCGGCGCAGAAAGAGCTCGGCGATCACCGCCAGCTTCCGTTCGGCCACCACCGACTCACTGCGATGGAGGTCGGTCATCAACTCGACCAGACCCACATCGGATTCCCCGTCGACGAGACAGCAGACCGTCTCCCGAATCCCCCGATCGAATACCCCCGTATCGAACACGCGTTCTACAGGTAGCGAAAGCTGTTGCGCTCCAAAAGACCCCAAAACCCGCTACGCCGCGCAGAACCGCTCGCCGCCTAGCCACTCCCCGCGACGATGGCGGGCACGGTGGCGGCGACGACGATCGCGGCGTTGACGGCCTCGACGGATGTGCGCACGGCCTTGCCCGCCCAGTCGCCTTCGGCGATCTCCTTCGCCCGTTTCTTCACGGCGCGACGATCGGCGTCCGGGAACAGCTTCGGCGCCGCGTCGACCGCGGACAGGAGCGAGACGAGCGCGGCGGTGCGCGGAGTGGGGGTGACCCCGTCGAGGAGCGCGGCGCTCAGCTCGGACCGTAGCGCGCGTTCGTGGCTGCCGTCGACCTCCGGCCACCGCGTGGTCGGGAAGATGCCCAGCACCTTGCCCTTCTCCTCGCGGACCCAGCCCGCACCGACGATGCGCTTCGCGAGCTCGTCGCGCAGGTTCTTGGCGAGCTTCTCGATGGCCGCTTCCGGTTTCATCGGCTTGGACGTACCGATGAGGTCGACGGCCCGCGCGAGCAGCGGATCCTGCGGTCGCGCCCCGTCCCGGACGACCAGACGCCCCTTCTTCACGTCTTCGCCCGGTTCGGCCGGGGTGACGACGTCACCCAGGGCCAGTTCCAGAAGAACGGCGCCGGCGAGGACGCGCGGCATCCGGGTCCCGTCGACGACGGGCTTCCCCGATGCGTCGTCGAGCAGCAGCAACAGCAGATCTTCGGCGAGCAGCGTCATACTTCCACGATAGGGCGACGTCGCGGCGAAGTCCGGTGTCCGTTCAGCCGCCCCGGGGAATGTTTGCCGGTTACCGTGAAGGGGCAATGTTCTGAGTATTCACCAGACGGTTGTCGGGCACCGCAGTCAAGCACGAGGAGCGGCTATGAGCGCGATCGGACACTGTCGGGCACTCCTGGCGGTCGCCGTCGTTGCGTCGTCGGCCATGTTCGGTCAGGTGGCAGCGGCGTCGGCGGACGAGTGGCGAGCACTTCCCGCCGACAAACCGGCTTCGGCAGACGGATCCGTCCTCGACCGCATCGAGGAGATCGACGACCGTCAACTGAACATGTACGTCTACTCGGCGGCGATGGAGAAGGTGATTCTCCTCGAGGTGATCCGCCCCGCCGATACGAGCGTGCCCCGGCCGACCCTGTACCTGCTCAACGGCGCCGGTGGCGGCGAGGATTCGGCAACCTGGCAGGCGAGGACCGACGTCGTCGACTTCTTCGCCGACAAGAACGTCAACGTCGTCACTCCCGTCGGCGGGGCGTACAGCTACTACACCGACTGGGAAAAGCCCGATCCCGTCCTCGGCGTGAACAAGTGGACCACCTTCCTCACCGAGGAACTTCCCCCGATCGTCGACGCCACACTCGGAACAGACGGTGCGAATGCCATCGCGGGTCTGTCGATGTCGGGCACATCCGTCCTCAGCCTGGCCGAGGCGGCCCCGTCGCTGTATCGCGCCGTCGGCGCGTACAGCGGATGCGCCGAGACGAGCACCAAACCGGGCCGGGACTACGTCACCTTCGTCGTCAGCTTCCGAGGCGGCGACGTCGAGAACATGTGGGGACCGCCTGACGACCCCGCGTGGGTGGCCAACGACCCCGTCGTCAACGCCGAGAAGCTGCGTGGCATCGACTTGTACATCAGCAATGCCACCGGGCTGCCCGGCGTCCACGAGAACCTCAACGGCCCGGATATCAACGGAGATGTAGGCACGCTGGCCAACCAGGTGATCGTCGGCGGCATCATCGAGGCGGGAACCAACGAGTGCACCCATCGGCTGGCCGACCGGCTGAACGCCCTGGGGATCCCGGCCACGTACGACTTCCGGCCCGCCGGCACCCACTCGTGGGGTTACTGGCAGGACGACCTGCACAACTCCTGGCCGATGATCGCCGGTTCCCTCGGCCTCTGACCGCATCATCACGCGCCGACGTCGCATAGGGTGTTGCGGGTCACACGACGACGAGAGGACGTGCATCGATGAGCTCCCCGGGGACTCCGCCTCCGAGCGACAACCATGGCCAGAGCTACGCCGAGGTGTACTTACGGAGCACCGACAGTCCCGAGGACTTCTGGCTCGCCGCCGCCGAGGCCGTGGAGTGGGTGACGCCGCCGACGCAGGCGCTCGACGATTCCGCCGCCCCGATGTACCGCTGGTTCCCGGATGCGTCGCTGAACACCTGCTTCAACGCTCTCGACCGGCACGTGCGGGACGGCAACGGGGATCGGGCGGCGTTGATCTACGACTCGGCGATGGCCCCCGCTGCATCCCGCACCTACACCTACGCAGAACTTCTCGACGAGGTGTCCCGGTTCGCCGGCGTCCTGAAGGACCAGGGTGTGGTGGCCGGTGACCGGGTGATCGTCTACATGCCGATGATCCCCGAAGCGGCGATCGCGATGCTGGCCTGCGCCCGCATCGGTGCCGTGCACTCGGTGGTGTTCGGCGGCTTCGCCGCGAAGGAACTCGCGACCCGCATCGACGACGCCGGACCGGTGGTGCTGGTGACGGCGTCGGGTGGCCTCGAGCCGGGACGCACCGTCGACTACCTGCCGATGGTGGCGAAGGCGCTGGAGCTGTCCGGAACCCCGCCGCACACGGTGATCGTCAAGGACCGGGAGCAGATCCCCGGTTCGGCCGCCGACTACCAGGGCGCCGGGGCGGCGTGGTTCGACTGGGATGCGCTGATGGCGGATGCGGCACCCGCGGAGCCGGTTCCGGTGGTCGCGACGGACCCGCTGTACATCCTCTACACGTCCGGCACCACCGGGAAGCCGAAGGGCGTGATCCGCGACAACGGTGGGCACGCCGTCGCGCTCACGTGGTCGATGCGCAACATCTACGACATCGGCCCGGGCGACGTGTGGTGGACTGCGTCCGACGTGGGCTGGGTGGTCGGGCACTCGTACATCGTCTACGGGCCGCTCCTGGCCGGTGCCACGTCCGTGCTCTACGAGGGCAAGCCCGTCGGGACCCCGGATGCGGGCGCATTCTGGCGGGTGATCTCCGATCACGGTGTGTCGGCACTGTTCACCGCCCCGACCGCGATCCGCGCCGTCCGCAAGGCCGATCCCGACGCGAAGGAGATCGAGAAGTACGACATCTCCTCCCTGAAGACGCTGTTCGCGGCGGGCGAGCGCCTCGACCCCGACACGTACGCGTGGGCGACCCGCGTCCTCGGCCGTCCCGTCGTCGACCACTGGTGGCAGACCGAGACCGGCTGGGCGATCTGCGCCAACCTGCGCGGGCTCGAACCGATGCCGCTGAAGGCGGGCTCCCCCACTGTTCCGGTGCCCGGGTACCGGGTCGAGGTGGTCGACGCCGAAGGGAACACGGTTCCCGCCGGGGCCGAGGGCAACATCGTGATCGGGCTGCCGCTGCCTCCGGGCACCCTGGCCGGGTTGTGGCGCGACCCGGAGCGGTACGTGCGGTCGTACCTCGCCACGTTCGAGGGCTACTACCTGACCGGCGACTCCGGTTACATCGACGAGGACGGGTACGTATACGTCCTGGGCCGCAGCGACGACGTCATCAACGTTGCCGGACATCGGCTTTCGACGGGCAGCATGGAGGCGGTGGTCGCGGGACACCCCGCGGTGGCCGAGTGCGCGGTGGTCGGCATCCGCGACGAACTCAAGGGCCAGAAGCCCAGCGGCTACGTCGTGCTCAAGGCCGGGGTCGAGATCGACCCGGAGACCCTCCGCAACGAACTGGTCGCGATGGTGCGCGAGCAGATCGGCGCCGTCGCCACGTTCCGTGACGTGACGGTCGTGCAGGCGCTGCCCAAGACCCGCTCGGGCAAGATCCTGCGTAAGACGATGCGGCAGATCGCCGACCACGAGGAGTACACGGTGCCCTCCACCATCGAGGACGTCGCCGTCCTCGACGCGCTGAAGAATCAGCTGGGCGGCTGACCTCTCAGACCCGGACGGCCGCGTCGAGTGCGTGATCCACCAGTTCCCCGACGCGGTCCGCTTCGAGAGGGTCGAGGTCGAACAGGATGCGGTAGATGATCGGCGCCACGACGTGGTCGATCACGTGCTCGACCACGCCCTGCACGGGTTCGCCCCGTCCGAGGATCGTTTCGATCTGGGTGCGGCAGAACGTCGCGCACCTGAACTGATTGGTGCCGTCCTCCGACCTGACGGTATCGGCACTCATCACGACGTCGCGCAGTGCCGCCCGCCCCACCGGTGAGGACATCTCCTCGAGGTAGTCCTGCGCCCAGGCAACGAGGTCGCCTCGCACACTGCCGGTTTCACGCGGGGGCGCGTCGGGATGCAGACGCTCGAGCGCGACGTCCGCGAACAATTCGGTGATGTCCCCCCAGCGCCGGTAGATGGTCGACGGGGTGACCCCGGCGTCGGCGGCGATCATGGGGACGGTGATGTCCGCTCGATCGCGCTCGTCGAGAAGTTTGCGCGTGGACGCGTGCACCGCCTGCTGGATGCGGGCGCTGCGACCACCGGGGCGCGGGCCTGGAGCCGGACTCATGCCCCCATGCTAACGCAAAGACGTTGCATTAAGAACGGTGGCGGCGTAGCGTCCATTAACGCAAACCCTTTGCATTAATGTTCTCCGGGGAGTACGCCATGACGACGCTTGCCGCGCCCGAAGCACCACCGACGTCTCGACCCGCCCTGCGCCGAGGAGCCGCCTTCACGCTCGTCGCGGTCGTGATCGCCACCCTGCTCGGCGCGTCTGCCGCACCCACACCGCTGTACGAGGTGTACCAGTCGAACTGGGGCTTCTCGTCGCTGCAATCGACGCTGATCTTCGGCATCTACGCCGTGAGCCTGCTGCTGGCGCTGCTCACCGTCGGGTCGCTCTCGGACTACGTCGGCCGCCGGCCCGTGCTGATCACGGCACTCGTGTTCGAAGCCGCCTCGATGATCATGTTCGCGACAGCCGAGGGCATCGGCCTCCTGCTGATCGCCCGAGTCGTGCAGGGTTTCGCCACCGGCGCCGCGATCAGCGCGCTCGGTTCCACACTCCTCGACCTCGAACGCACACCCGGACGCGGCGCCACCGTCAACAGCATCGCGCCCACCGTCGGCCTCGCACTGGGCGCCATCGGATCGAGCCTGATCAGCGAGCACCTTCCCCGGCCCACCAGCACCGTGTTCCTGGTGTTCTTCGCGCTGTTCCTCCTCGAAATCCTCGGCATCTGGGCGGCACCCGAGACGGCGGTCCGGCAGAAGGGGGCTCTGGCCTCGATGCGTCCGACACTCGCGGTCCCGCCCACCGCACTGGGAATGCTCGTCCTCACCGGACCCTGCCTGGTGGCAGTGTGGGCGCTGGGCGGCTTCTACCTGTCCCTCGGACCTTCGCTCGCCCGTAACGCGCTCGACGTCCACACGTCGCTGATCGGCGCCATCATGGTCGCGACGCTCACCGGGACCGGCGCATTCGCGGTGTTCCTGCTGCGCAACGTGGCAGCCCGACGCATCCTGTACGTCGGAGCGTCCGCCCTCGTCGTCGGAGTCGCCATCACCCTGGTCGGCGCCGAAACGTCGTCGGCGCTGTGGATTCTCGCAGGAACCGCGGTGGCGGGCATCGGGTTCGGCGCCGGCTTCCAGGGCACCTTCCGCACCGTCATGCCGCTCGCCGAACCGCACGAGCGCGCGGGACTGCTGTCGAGCATCTACGTGATCGCCTACCTCGCCAACAGCGTTCCCGCGCTGATCGCCGGATACCTCGTCGGAAAGGTCGGGCTCGTCGACACCACCCGCATCTACGGCGGACTCGTCATCGTCCTCGCCGCGGCGGCGTTCCTCGGGCTCCTCATGCGCAAAGCGCCCGTGAGTACTTCTTAACCGCCCGCGGTTAATAAGTACTCACAGGGCCTTGATCTCGCCGTAGCGGGCGAGTGCCTCCTGCCGCTCGTGGGCATGGTCGACGATCGGCGGCGGATAGTCCTCGGGGCGACCGTCTTTCAAAGCATGAACAGCCTTGCCGGCGATGCCACGCAGTTCAGGCACCCACCGCCGCACGTACTCGCCGTCGGGGTCGAACTTCTCCCCCTGCGTCGTCGGGTTGAACACCCGGAAGTACGGCGACGCGTCCGTCCCCGATCCCGCGGTCCACTGCCAGCCGTGCTGATTGTTCGCCAGATCCCCGTCGACGAGCTGGTTCATGAAGTAGCGGGCACCCCACCACCACGGCAGGTGCAGATCCTTGACGAAGAACGACGCGACGATCATCCGCACCCGATTATGCATCCAGGCTTCGGCTTTCAGCTGACGCATCCCGGCGTCGACGATCGGGAACCCCGTCCGGCCCTCGCACCACGCCGAGTACGCCTCCTCGGCGTCAGGCCCGCTGTCGTAGCGGATGCGGTCGAAGCGACGGTCGTAGTTTTCCCGCGCACTGTCGGGACGCTGGAAGAGGATGTCGGCGTAGAAGTCCCGCCACGCGAGCTGCCGCCGGTACTGTTCGGCGCTCTTGCTGCGGCGGCGCGCGAGATCGCGGAGCATCGTCCGCGGATGAATGTTGCCGTATTTCAGGTACACCGACATCCGGCTGGTCGCGTCGAGACCGGGACGATCCCGCGCGTCCTCGTACCCGGCGAGGGCGCCCTCGCAGAACTCCGCCCACCGCTGCAACGCCGCCGCCTCGCCGGCGGGGCACCCGTCGGATTCCGGTTCGGGGATCTGCACCCGCCGCGCCTTCACGTCCTCCGGGTCCAGCCACTCCACCGTCGCACGCCCGGTATCGATCGGCGCGCGCCACCCGTGTTCGAGCCACTGCCGGAAATACGGGGTGAACACCCGGTACGGCTCCCCGTCCGTCTTCGTCACCCGGCCGGGCGCCACAGCGTACGGCGAACCGGTGGCCACCAGATCGACGTGCTCGGCGACGGCGGCATCACGCTCGCGACCGTACGGCCCGTAATCGGCGCTCACGTGGACTTCTTCGGCCGATACCTTCTTCGCGACCCTCGGAACCACGTCGACGGGATCGCCCTTCACCACCAGCAACCGGCCGTCGAGTTGGTCGTCCAGTGCGGCGAGACTGCGGAACAGGAAGTCCCGGCGAGCACCGCCCGATGTTTTCAGCAGCCGATCGTCGAGGACGAACAGCCCGAGTGCACGCGCCCCCGACTCCGCCACCGTGTGGAGCGTCGGCAGATCACCGAGCCGGAGGTCGCGCCGGAACCAGACGAGTGCGGTGTCCATACCTGCCACGGTAACGAAGCGCGGGGCCGATCAGTTGGTGGAGCGAGCTGACGACAGCACCGACAGGTACGGCGCGTCGATGTCGTAGTGCTCGAACGCCGACAGCGCCGCGCGGGCGAACGTCCGCTGCACCGCCCACTGCCTGCCCGGCTTGGTCCGCGCGGTGATCCGCAGCGTGACCGATTCCGCGGTCACCGAGTTGACGCCCAGCAGTTCCGGGGGTTCGAGTACGTCGACCGCGATCGCGTCGCTCTTGGCCGCCTCGGTGACTGCCTCAAGTGCCACCTCGCACGCCCGTTGCACGTTGGCGGCGTGCGCGATCGGCAGATCGACCACCGCGACCGCGTAACCCTGGCTCATGTTGCCGACACGGACGATCTCACCGTTGCGGCAGTACCAGAGGGTGCCGTTGACGTCGCGGATCGTGGTGACCCGCAGACCCACCGTCTCGACCGTTCCCACGGCCTCGCCGAGGTCCACGACGTCCCCGACGCCGTACTGATCCTCGAGCAGCATGAAGATGCCCGACAGGAAGTCCCGGACGAGGTTCTGCGCACCGAAACCGAGTGCGACACCGATCACACCGGCCGACGCGATGAACGGCGCCACATTGACGCCGAGGACCGCGAGAACCTGGAGCACCACCCAGATGAGCACCACGATCGACACCGTCGATTTGAGCACCGACCCGATCGTCCGGGCGCGTTGCGCGCGACGCTCGTTGACCATCGCCTCCTTGACGCCCCGCGGGGCGCGTTCCCGGAGGGGACGGAGCATGGCCGGTTTGTCGGAAGGCTCCCGGGGCCGCGTCATCCGGTCGATCATGCGGTGCAACGCGAAACGCAGCACGAGCGCCAGGACGAGGTAGGTCGCGATCTCGGCCGGGCGGTGAATCAGCCAGTCACGGTTGGTTTCGGTCAGTTCGAATGCCTGCAGCGAAGAAAACATCTCCAACGAGTGTACGGACGAGACACGCTCCCACAACTGCCATCCGCACGCTCAGTGGTCGCGCCCACGGCACAATGCAGGAGTGACCGTCACCGACTCAGCCAGTGTCCTCGTGGTCGACGACGACGAGGACGTGCGGACGTCCCTCGAACGCGGCCTGCGCCTGTCCGGATTCACCGTCCTCACGGCCGTCGACGGCGCCGACGCGCTCCGGGTGGTCAGCGAACGACGTCCGGACGCGATGGTGCTCGACATGAACATGCCGGTCATCGACGGCACCGGCGTCGTGACCGCGCTCCGCGCGATGAACAACGACATCCCGATCTGCGTGCTCAGCGCCCGCGACACCGTCGACGACCGCATCTCCGGCCTCGAGTCGGGCGCCGACGACTACCTGGTCAAGCCGTTCGTCCTCGCCGAACTGATCGCCCGGATCCGGGCGATGCTGCGGCGGCACGGAACGACGGCCGCCGCGCCCGCCGACTCGCCCGCGACCCCACCGATCCGCGTCGGTGCGCTGGAGATCCGAACGTCCGCACGCAGGGTCTTCATGGCGGGCGAGGAGGTCACGCTGACCAAACGGGAATTCGAACTCCTCGAGGTGCTCGCCCGAAACGTCGGCATCGTCCTGAGCCGTGAGCGGCTCCTCGAACTGGTGTGGGGGTACGACTTCGTCGCCGACACCAACGTGGTGGACGTGTTCGTCGGCTACCTGCGTCGCAAGTTCGAGGTCGGTGGTCAGCCGCGCCTCCTGCACACGGTGCGCGGAGTCGGATTCGTGCTCCGGGAACCGTCGTGAAAAGGTCGTTCTCCCTCCGAACCCGCGTGGCCGCCGCGACCGCGCTGGGGGCGACGATCATCGTTGTGGCGCTCGGCATCCTGGTGTCACTGGCGATCAACCGGAACAACCTGTCGCAACTCGACCGGCGGCTGGAGACGGCGTCGGACGTTCTGGTTCCCAACGCGGCCACCGCCGGTCTGTTCCTCGGGGCGCTCGGCGACAAGGGTGCGTTCGCCATCACGATCCGTTCGGCCGACGGCGACACCGTGCTCGTCAGTACCCCCACCCGGCTGCCCGAACTCGACCCGGGCCAGCAGACCGTCGAGGTGGGTGACACGAAGTACCGGGCGTACACCGCGACCGTGCCGCTCCTCGGCACCCGGATCTCCCTGGCCGTGCCGTACGCCGAAGCCCAGGACGTGACGTCGGAGCAGCAACGTCAGGTGGCCCTCGTCGGAGTGCTCGCCATCGCCGCGGCCAGCGGTCTCGGCTGGTTGTTCGGCGGTCGTGCCGTGCGCCCGCTGGTCGACTTGACCGGCCGCATCGTGCGCCGCGAACCGAAGTTGACGCCCACGACATCCGGTGTCCGGGAGGCGGACGAACTGGCGTCCGCCGCGGAGTCGATGCTGCGCGACGTCGCGGAGGCGCAGGACGCGACCACCGCCGCGCTCGCCACCGCACGCGACTTCGCCGCAGTCTCGGCACACGAACTCCGGACCCCGCTCACCGCGATGCGCACGGACCTCGAGGTCCTCACCACTCTCGACCTGACGCCGGAACAGCAGCACGAGATCCTCCGCGACGTCGCCCGCTCACAGGACCGGGTGGAATCGACGCTGTCCGACCTCGAGCGGCTCGCCCGCGGCGAACTGTCCACCGACAAGGACTTCGTGGACTGCGACCTCGTCGACATCAGCGACCTCGCCGCCGAGGAGGCGATGCGCCACAATCCGGGGCTGCAGGTGACCGTCGACGCAACCCCGGTGACGGTCCGGGGCATGCCCGGTGGACTGCGCCTCACTTTGGACAACGCCATCAAGAACGCGGTCCGGCACGGCGGCGCGACCGCGGTGACGATCACGCTGAGAGCGGCCGACGGCATCACCACCGTCGTCGTCGACGACAACGGCTCGGGGGTGCCCGAGGCCGAACGGGCGGTGGTCTTCGAACGGTTCCACCGCGGGTCCAACGCGACGAAGAGCGGGTCGGGCCTCGGCCTCGCGCTCGTCGCGCAGCAGGCGGCACTGCACAACGGCAGCGCACGTTTCGAGGTCAGCCCGCTCGGCGGCGCACGGCTCGTCGTCGAACTCCACACGGACACGACACACGAGCCACCGAGACCGGAGACACGGAGAGCAGAAAGCCCCGCCTCACCTTGAGGTGATGCGGGGCTTCTCGTGCTGCGGAGACTATTCCTTCACGTCCAGCAGGTCGATCATGAAGACCAGCGTCTTGCCGGACAGCTGGTGTCCGGCGCCGGCGGGACCGTAGGCCAGCTCCGGCGGGATCGTGAGCTGACGACGTCCGCCCACCTTCATGCCGGGGATGCCGTCCTGCCAGCCCTTGATGAGACCGCGCAGCGGGAACTGGATGGACTCGCCGCGGCTCCAGGAGGAGTCGAACTCCTCGCCGGACTCGAACTCGACGCCGACGTAGTGCACCTCGACGGTGCCCCCGGGGACGGCCTCTGCGCCGTCTCCGACCACCACGTCCTTGATGACCAGGTCGGTCGGGGCGGGTCCGTCTTGGAACTCGATCTCGGGCTTGGTCATATGTCCTCCTCGGTGAGGGCTCTATGGTTCGGCACAGGTATTCGCGATCAGCGACCTGTGACGTCCTTGTAGTCACGCTCGGTGTAACCGGTGTAGATCTGGCGCGGACGGCCGATCTTCGTAGCGGGATCTTCGTGCATCTCGCGCCAGTGTGCAATCCACCCGGGCAAGCGGCCCATGGCGAACAGAACGGTGAACATGCGCGTGGGGAAGCCCATCGCGCGGTAGATCAGACCCGTGTAGAAGTCGACGTTCGGGTACAGCTTGCGCTCGACGAAGTAGTCGTCGGTGAGCGCCGCCTCCTCGAGCGCCATCGCGATGTCGAGCAGCTCGTCGTCGCCGCCGAGCTTCTCGAGGATGGTGTGCGCCGTCTTCTTGACGATCGCCGCGCGCGGGTCGTAGTTGCGGTAGACGCGGTGCCCGAAGCCCATGAGCTTCACACCGTCTTCCTTGTTCTTGACCTTGCGGACGAAGTCGTCCGCGTTGCTGCCGCTGGCCTTGATCTCGTCAAGCATCTCCAGCACGGCCTGGTTGGCGCCGCCGTGCAGCGGGCCCCAGAGTGCGTTGATGCCACCGGAGATCGAGGTGAACAGGTTGGCGTCGGACGAGCCGACCAGCCGCACCGTCGACGTCGAGCAGTTCTGCTCGTGGTCGGCGTGCAGGATCAGCAGCATGTCGAGAGCCTTGGCGATCTCGGGATCGATCTCGTAGGGCTCCGCGGGGAAGCCGAACGTCATCCGGAGGAAGTTCTCGACCAGGTTCAGGGAGTTGTCCGGGTACAGGAACGGCTGCCCGACGGACTTCTTGTACGCGTAGGCCGCGATGGTCGGCAGCTTCGCGAGAAGGCGGATGGTCGACAGCTCGACCTGTTCCGGGTCGGCCGGGTCCAGGGAGTCCTGGTAGTACGCGGACAGCGCGTTGACTGCGCTGGACAGGACCGGCATCGGGTGTGCGTTCCGCGGGAATCCGTCGAAGAACCTCTTGAGGTCCTCGTGCAGCAGCGTGTGGCGCCGGATCCGGTCGGTGAACGACTCGAGCTGCGCCGTGGTGGGCAGCTCACCGTAGATCAGCAGATAGCTGACCTCGATGAAAGTCGACTTCTCGGCCAGCTGTTCGATCGGGTACCCGCGGTAGCGGAGAATCCCGTGCTCACCGTCGATGTAGGTGATCGCGGAGCTGGTGGAGGCGGTATTGACGAAACCCGGGTCCAGGGTGGTGTACCCGGTGCTGGCGAGCAGCTTGCCCAGTTCGATACCGTCATTGCCCTCGGTTGCCCTGGCAATGGACATCGTGTGCTCACCACCAGGGTAGGTAAGCGTGGGCTTTGTGTCATTGTCAGGCACGAAGCATCCCTCTCAAGCTCAAACCAATGAGTAACAACTTCATTCAGGTAGAAACTAGTCCCACTCTGGCCTGCGTGCCGAAGGCGGGTCCGCTCAGAGCCCGTGATCCGGGTCCGCCGCGGGATGCGCGGCGACCACCGAGAAGGGTCGTCGAACGGGATCGGCGAGTGTCCGATTTGCCCGAACGGCACGGGAGTGGAATCGGTGAGGGCCAGTTACCCGAGACTGGACTGGCCGCGTTACCTGCACAGATGCCGAAGACGGCGGAGAACGCACACCTCGATGCCCGACGCGGTGAGGGAAGGACAGAGCGTGACACAAAGCGCCGCAGCCGCGACAGAAGAACCCCCGCCCGACGTATCGGCCGGACCGCGACCGGTGTTACACCGTCTCACCAAGTGGGCACTCGATGCTCGAAAGTTGAACCGCTACGCCACCGCGGACATGCCCCACACACCCGTCCACTGCTGCCCCGGAGCGAGCACCAACTGATCGATCCCGGAGTTGAACGCGTCCGGCGGGCACGTCATCGGTTCGAGCGCCAGCGCCCGCCCGCGTCCCGGATACGACTTCCCGGCCTCGGGATCCGCGACGAACGCCTGCAGCCAGCCGAACTCACGAGCCGCCCACAGGATCGTTCCGGTGCCGTCCGGCGCCCGCAATTCGTGCCGCGACCTGCCGTCTGCGTCGACGTCCAGTGCGCTGAACGGGGTGTCGAGCGCGACGCCCGCCAGCATGCGCGGGCTGGTGAAGTCGTATTCGGTGCCTGCCACGGGCCGCGAACCCCCACTCGGCAGCATGCGCTCGTCGAGAGGCAGCCGGGTGCCGGCGGACAGTCGCAGCGTGCACTCGTCGAGTGGGAAGTCGCCGGCGCGGACGTAGGAGTGGAAGCCCATCCCGAACGGTGCCGGGATAGCTCCCGTGTTGGTGGCGGTGTGCGTCACGGTCAGGCCGTCGTCGTCCACGACGTAGGCGACGGTGAGCCGCAGCGGGTACGGCCACCCCTTGTGGAGGCCGACGTCGATCGACAACTCGATGCGGTCGTCGGCGTGATTCAGGACACGCCAGTCCCGGCGGCGGACGAATCCGTGACTGGCATTGCCGAATGTCGGCTCTGTGATCTCGAGTTGATGGTCGATGCCGTCGAAGACGAACTGGCCGTCGCGGATCCGGTTGGGCCACGGCGCGAGGATCAACCCCGCCGACAACGGTGGCCGGGTTCCGATGTCCCACGTCTCGGTGAGCGCCATCGGCCCGTCCGGACCGTCCCATTCGAGTAGCCGTAGTCCGGCGCCGGTAGCCGCGATGCCGGCCCGGTAGCCGCCTCCCCGGATCTCGAATCCGGCCGTGGCAGGCCTGTCCGTCTTCGAAGACTGCGGTTCACCCATGCACTTCAGTGTGCCCGAGATGGGCGCGAGATATGTGATGGCGCACAGGAACCTAGCGGGTGACCTTGTAACGCACCAGTGCCGGGAACACGAGCGCGGCGATCACTACACCGACGACGACGAGGACGCCACCGCCCGCGGCCGCCACGCTCGTCCCGACCGCCGCGGCGGCCGCGCCGTGCACGACGTCACCGATCCGCGGGCCCCCGGCCACGACGACGATGAAGACGCCCTGGAGTCGTCCGCGCATCTCGTCCGTGGCGACCTGCTGGAGCATGGTGCTGCGGAACGCGGCAGAGACCATGTCGACGGCGCCGCCGAATGCGAGGAACGCGAGAGCAATCCACAACAGGACCGGACTGTCGCCGGGTGAGGCGATCCCCACCACCACGCCGAAGCCCACCATCGCAAGACCCCACAACACGATGCACACGATCACGGCGAGGCCCTGGCGCCGGACCCTCGGCAGCCAACCGGAGAACACCCCACCGGCCACCGCGCCGAAGGACATCGCCGCGAACAGCAGTCCGAGCGCCACACCGCCCGATGCCGGGTCGCCGAACGTGTCGTGCGCGATCTGCGGGAACAACGCCCGCGGCATGCCGAACACCATGGCGATGATGTCGACGACGAACGACGCGAGCAGCACCTTCTGCGTCGCGAGGTAGGCAAACCCGTCGAACACCTCGCGCAGCCCGGCCCGGCGCGACTCCCCCGTCGGCGGGATGGCGGGCAGCCGGAGCACCGCCCACAGTGTGGCCAGGAGGGCGATCGAATCGACGAGATACAGCGTCGACAGCCCGACCGTCGGAATCATCACGCCGGCGAGCAGCGGTCCGGCGATGGCGCCGAACTGCATGACCGTCATGTTGAGCGAGTTGGCGGCGGCCAGCTGTTCCGCGGGGATGAGCCGCGGGATGATCGCGCTGCGGGTGGGCTGGTTGACCGCGAAGAACGCCTGTTGCAACCCCAGCAGTCCGAGTACCAGCCACACGTTGTCCAGTCCCAGCGCCGCCTGCACCCAGAACAACACCGACGTCATACCGAGTCCGACGGTGGTGATCGTCAGCAGTTTCCGCCGGTCCATGACGTCGGCCAGCGCGCCGCCCCACAAACCGAACACGATCAGCGGTACCAGCGCGAAAACACCGGTCAGACCCACGTACGCCGAGCTGCGGGTGATCTCGTACACCTGCTGCGGCACGGCGACGACACTGAGCTGCCCGCCGATCACCGTCACGATCCCGGCCGCCCACAGGCGGCGGTAGTCCCGGTTCTGCAGCGGCGCCGTGTCGGCGAGCAGCCGCCGCTTCTTCTTCTCGGTGACGGTGTCGGTCATTCTTCCCTTAGCTCGTTTCCCATGCTCACTATTCCCCGGCCGTCACGGCTGCAGTCGCTCCACCGTCCACGAGCCGTCGACCAGCGACGTCCGGATTCGGTTGTGCATCCGGTTGGCGCGGCCCTGCCAGAACTCCACGACCGCGGGGCGGACCAGGATTCCGCCCCAGTCCGGCCGCACCGGGATGTCGACGTCGACGGGGAAGCGCTCCGCCGCGTGCAGCAGCGCGGCGTCCAGTTCGGCCCGCGAACCGATCGGCTTCGACTGTTCGGACGCCCACGCCCCCAGCCGGGATCCGCGGGGCCTGCTGTGCCAATACTCGTCCGTGACCTCGGCACTCACGCGCTCGACGGGACCGCGGACGGTGATCTGCCGGGCGACGGGCACCCAGGTGAACGTCACCGACGCGTAGGGCACCGCCTCCAGCTGGCGGCCCTTGTCCGAGTCGTAATTGGTGAAGAACAGCACACCGTCGGCACTCAGTCCCTTGCAGAGGACGGTGCGGGTGCACGGATGTCCGTGCTCGTCGACGGTTCCGAGTGTCATCGCGTTGGGTTCGGGAACCCCGGCCTCCACGGCGTCCTCGAGCCACAGGCGCATCAGGGGAAGCCAGCCGTCGCTCAGCTGGTCGGCGTCCAGATCGGAGTCGACGTACCGTCCGTCAGCGCCCTGGTGTGCGTAACCGACGCGCATGGCCGCGAGGTCCTTGTTCACCGGTTTCGGCTGTTCTGCATCTGGAGACACAGCCGAGAACGCTACTCCCGGGTATGCACTGATCAACTCTCCGGTGACACCGGCTAAAGTTTTGGGGACCGAACCCGTCCCCTCGGATTGCAGCCGCGATCGTGCGATGCCCGGGGAAGGGAAGTCGATTGCGCGGACGAGGGTGCCTGCCCATCCCGCATGCACGCCCAGCGCAATTGTCGAACGCCGAGACAGTGCCGCTCTGACCGGGGGCACTCGAACGAGGAGAGTCCACGAGCTATGTCAGCTAGCGCGGCAATACCGGACGATTTCGTCAGCGGACTGGAAGGCGTGGTCGCGTTCACCAGCGACATCGCCGAACCCGACAAGGACGGCGGCGCCCTGCGCTACCGCGGCGTCGACATCGAAGAACTCGTCTCCAAGCACGTCACGTTCGGCAACGTGTGGGCCCTGCTCGTCGACGGCCGCTTCGGCCCCGGGCTACCCCCGGCCGAACCGTTCCCCCTGCCCGTGCACACCGGCGACGTCCGCGTCGACGTCCAGGCCGGCCTCGCCATGCTCGCCCCCATCTGGGGATACCAGCCCCTCCTCGACATCGACGACGACACCGCCCGCGAACAACTCGCCCGCGCCTCCGTCATGGCCCTGTCCTACGTCGCCCAGTCCGCCCGCGGCATCTACCAGCCCGCCGTCCCGCAGAGACGCATCGACGAAGCCGCAACCGTCACCGAACGGTTCATGGTCCGCTGGAAGGGCGACCCCGACCCCGCCCACGTCGCCGCCATCGACGCCTACTGGGTCTCGGCCGCCGAACACGGCATGAACGCCTCCACCTTCACCGCCCGCGTCATCGCCTCCACCGGCGCCGACGTCGCCGCCTCCCTGTCCGGGGCGATCGGCGCGATGTCCGGCCCGCTGCACGGCGGCGCCCCCGCCCGCGTCCTGCCGATGATCGAGGACACCGAGAAGTCCGGCGACGCCCGCGCCCTGGTCAAGGGCATCCTCGACCGCAAGGAAAAGCTGATGGGCTTCGGGCACCGCGTCTACCGCGCCGAAGACCCCCGCGCCCGGGTGCTGCGCGCCACCGCGAAACGGCTGAACGCCCCCCGCTACGAGGCGGCCGCCGCACTCGAGCAGGCCGCCCTCGCCGAACTGCGTGAACGCCGCCCCGACCGGGCCATCGAGACGAACGTCGAATTCTGGGCCGCGGTCATCCTCGACTTCGCCGAGGTCCCCGCGCACATGATGCCCGCGATGTTCACCTGCGGCCGCACCGCCGGCTGGTGCGCCCACATCCTCGAGCAGAAACGGCTCGGCAAACTCGTCCGCCCCGCCGCCATCTACACCGGGCCCGCACCCCGCACCCCCGAATCCGTCGAGGGCTGGGACCAGATCGCCCACACCAGCTGACCCTCTCCCCCGCCAGAACCAGTAAGGAACAGAAAGTAGCGATGACCTCCACACCGATCATCCCCGCAGACCTCCTGCCCGCCGATGGACGTTTCGGCTGCGGACCCTCCAAGGTTCGCCCCGAACAGCTGCAGTCGCTGGTCGAGGTGGGCTCCTCGGTGTTCGGCACCAGCCACCGCCAGAAGCCTGTCAAGGACGTCGTCGCCAGCGTGCGGTCCGGCCTCGCCGATCTGTTCTCCCTGCCCGAGGGCTACGAGGTGGTGCTCGGCAACGGTGGCACCACCGCGTTCTGGGATGCGGCCGCGTTCGGCCTGATCCGGGAGAAGTCGCTGCACCTCACGAACGGTGAGTTCAGCTCCAAGTTCGCGTCGGTCGCCAAAAACAACCCGTTCATCGGCGACCCGATCGTCGTCTCCGCCGACCCGGGCAGTGCTCCCGAGCCGGTCTCGGATCCGTCCGTCGACCTCATCGGCTGGGCGCACAACGAGACGTCCACCGGTGTCGCGATTCCCGTCTCGCGTCCCGCGGGCTCGGAGAATGCGCTCATCGCCATCGACGCCACGTCCGGCGCCGGCGGCCTGCCGGTGAACGTCGCCGACGCCGACGTGTACTACTTCGCCCCGCAGAAGTGCTTCGCCGCCGACGGCGGACTGTGGATCGCGCTGATGAGCCCGAAGGCGCTCGAGCGCGTCGCGGAGATCAAGGAGTCGGGTCGCTGGACCCCCGACTTCCTGTCGCTGCCCATCGCCGTGGACAACAGCTCCAAGGACCAGACGTACAACACCCCGGCGGTCGCGACGCTGCTGCTGCTCGCCAACCAGATCGACTGGCTGAACGGCAAGGGTGGCCTCGACTGGGCCACCTCGCGTACCGCCGATTCGTCCTCGCGCCTGTACCAGTGGGCCGAGGCCAGTGAATACGCCACCCCGTTCGTCACCGATCCCGCTCACCGCTCGCAGGTGGTCGGCACCATCGACTTCGACGACAAGATCGACGCGGCTCAGGTGGCGAAGATCCTGCGCGCCAACGGCGTCGTCGACACGGAGCCGTACCGCAAGCTGGGCCGCAACCAGCTGCGTGTCGGCATGTTCCCGGCGATCGATCCCGAGGACGTCTCGCAGCTCACGAAGAGCATCGACTGGGTCGTCTCGCAGCTCGGCTGAGTCCCGGCACCCACGTCCGTCAGCCCTCGGCACCTCGGTGCCGGGGGCTGACGGCGTTCGGGGGTCAGTCCGTGTCGAGGAAACGGTGGAACGGTGCGAGCGCCTCGTCGCCGAGATGCGGTCCGCTGACCTCGATCTCGACGCTCGCGGACTCGAGCACGTCGGAGCAGCCCAGCGTGAACCGGGGGCCGTCCGGGAGAATCCGGGAGAAGTCCGCGGACGACGCCGCGTAGACAACCCGCGTGATGCCGGCCCACACCATCGCCGCACTGCACATCGGGCACGGCTCACCGCTGGCATACATGGTGGCGCCGACGAGGTCGCCGGTGCGTCCCTCACCGCAGGCGGTGGTGATCGCGTCGAGTTCCGCGTGCTCGGTGACATCGGCGGACGTCGCGACGGAGTTGGCGCCCTCGCTGATCACATGACCGTCCGCCCCCACCGCCACCGCACCGAACGGTCTGTTGCCCGCGTCGCCCGTCTCGTCGGCGAGTTCGATGGCTCGCCGCAGGTGCGCAAGGTCCACGTCGTCGACATCGCTCTGGCTCATCGACTCAGATCCACTTCTGTTCCGACGCCCCGTTCCCGGGCTCTGTCGATCAGTATGCGCGCCGCGGCGAGGTCCTGGAGGCCGATCCCGACGGAGTTGTACAGCGTGATGTCCCGATCGGAGGTGCGGGCGACGGTGCGGCCCACGATCACGTCGCCCAACTCCACGGCGACGTCGCCCTCGCTGATCGCTCCCTCGGCGAGGGCCAGCAGCGTCTCTCCCGATTTGGTCATGGTGGTGGCCACCGAGTCGACGACCACCCGGGCCCGTCGCATTCCCTCGCCGTCGATCTCCCGGTGGTCCGCGCGCGGGGGCGCACCGACGGCGTTGACGTGCAAGCCTTCGCCGAACCAGGCGCCCCGCACGATCGGGTCCCTCGACGGCGTGAGCGTGCAGAGGACGTCGGAAGACCGGGTGACCGCCTCGGGCGAGTCCATCGGCTTGACCGAGATGCCGAGATCCTCTGTTCGGCTGCGGAATTCCTCGACCGTCGCGTCCGAGCGCGACCACACCAGCACCGTCTCGACGTCCGACACCCGGGTGATCGCCCGGGCGTGTTCGACGGCGAGGGTCCCGGCGCCCACCAGCCCCAGCACCCGGCTGCCTCGGTGGGCGAGGTGTTTCGTGGCCACGGCGCTGGCGGCGGCGGTGCGCACGGCAGTGACCAGGCGGCCGTCGAGCAGGGCCTCGCACTCACCGGTGTCCGCGGACGCGACCAGTACGGCCGAGCGTTGGACGGGCAGACCGCGGGAGGCGTTGCCGGGAAGATCGACCAGCATCTTCACCGCGGCCGCGCCGGCCGACTGAGCCGCCGCGACCATCGGGACGAAGGCCGCGGACTGCAGGGGCATGGCGGGTGGGGCGGGTGCGGATGCCGTCCCGGCGGCCAGGTCGGCGTGCGCCCGTTCCACCGCGGCGAACACCTCGGCGCGGTCGATGAGGTCGGCCACGTCGGAATGGGAAAGGATCAGTGTCACAAGAGTTTCCTCGCTGAGATCGATCAGGACGCGCGCGCGAACGCGACGGTCAGGTTTGCGGGTGAGCGGCTGTTGCGGATGAATCCACTGACCGCGACGATCGCGATCACGTAGGGCAGCATGACGAGCAGGGCGAACGGGACGCTGACACCGAGCGCGGGCAACGCGAACTGGAGCGCCTGCGCGATCCCGAAGAACACGGACGCCCAGATCACGCCGAGCGCGCGCCACCTGCCCGCGATCACCGCCACGACGGCGAGGTACCCGATTCCGGCGGTCATGTTGTCGCTGAACGAGCGCACCTCGGACAGCGCGAGCTGCGCGCCGGCCAGTCCCGCCGTCAGTCCCGCGACGAGCACGCACAGGTAACGGATCTTCCGCACCGGCAGTCCGCTCCAGTCTGCCGCCTTCGCGTCCTCCCCGACCGCGTCGACGACGAGACCTGCCCAGGTCCGGCGGGACAGGGTGACGGCCAGCAGCCCGACCACCGCGAAGCAGAAGTAGCCGAGGGCCGTCTGCGAGAAGAGTGCCGGTCCGAGGATCGGGATCCGGTGCAGCAGCGGGATCTCGACGACCGCGAAACCCGGGGCATTCTGCCCCTTGCCGCCCGCGAGGAGCAGCCGGGCGCCGTAGGTGGTGGCGCCGAGGGCGAGGGCGTTGCTCGCGATGCCCACCACGATCTGGTCGGCGCGCAGCGTGACGCTCAGCAGTGCCTGCAGCAGTCCGAACAGCACCCCGGCCGCCAATCCGGCCGCGAGGCCGCCCACCGCGGATCCGGTGGTGACGGCGCCGAGCACGCTGGCGAATGCCCCGGTCAGCATCATGCCCTCGAGGCTGAGGTTCAGTACGCCCGCCCGCTCGCTCACCAGTTCCCCGCTCGCGGCCACCAGGATCGGGAGTGCGAATCCCACGCCGCTGACGGCGATGTCCGACACCGTGTTCATCATTGCTTCGCTCCAGCCAGGTCGGGGACGTCGTGGGTCTTCGCCGTCGTCGCGGCCGCGGATCTCGATCTCCGGCCGGTCGCGGTCCACAGCACCGCTCCCGCGATCAGGATGATCATGAGCGATTCCACGATCGACACGGTCGATGCCGGAACACCGGCTGCGAGTTGAAGATTGATTCCGCCGGACACGAGGAAGCCGAGCAGCAGCGACACGGCGCCGACGGCGAGCATGGAACCGCGCGCCAGGAGTCCGACGACCAGCCCGGAGAACCCATAGCCGGAGGAGAATCCTTCGACAAGCACGAACGGTGCCGTCGCGACGAGGATCCCGCCCGCGAGCCCGGAAAACGCGCCGGCGCAGGACAGACTGAGAAATCGCAGCCGTCCGACCGGTAGTCCCAGCCGCGCCGACGCGTCCGGGTTCAGACCGACGGAGCGGAGTCGCACGCCGACCGCCGTCCGGCGCAGGACCACGCCCACGATCAGCGCCGCGACCACGGCGATCCACAGCGCGATCGTTCCCGGCGAACGCTCGATCCCCAGCAACGGCAGGTGCGCGGACTCGATCAGCGGCGCGGACTGCGGCAGTGTCTCCGAGGACGTGACGGGCTGGCGAAGGAGGCTGGGCTCGTGCACCATCAGCAGCACCAGCGCGAGGCCGACGAAGTTCAGCAGCAGCGTCGTGATGATCTCGCTCGTGCCCCGGCGGACCCTCAGGTACGCGGCGATCGCGGCCCATGCCCACCCGGCACCGGCCGCGGCGAGGAGAACCGCGGTGACGGCGATCGGCGCGGGGGTGCCCTCCCCCAGAGAGGTGCCGACCGCGGTCGCGGCGATGCCGCCGACACACAGCTGGCCCTCGCCACCGACGTTCACCAGTCCGGCCCGGTGTGCGACGGTGAACCCGGCCGCGACGAGAGCCAGCACCGCGGCTGTGTTGAGCGAGACTCCGATCGCGTAGCTGCTGCCGAACATCCCCTCGGACAGAGCCTCGACGGTCTCGGGCACGGTGGCACCCGCGGCCGCGGCGAGGAGCAGTCCGACGAGTCCCGCGATCGCGGCGACCGCCACGGGAAGTGGGTGGTGCACGCGGATTCGAAGTCGAGTCATGCCGCCGTTCCCGTCATCAGTTCACCGATGCGCTGCCCCGCAGTGGCCGCCGACGTGTCGACGGGCCCGAGCAGGGCCCCGCGGTAGCTGACGAAGATGCGGTCGCAGAGCGCGAGCAGTTCGGGGATCTCGCTGGACACGACCAGGACTGCGTTTCCCGAGGAGGCGCAGCCGCGGAGTTGGTTCAGAACGAATTCGACCGCCCCGACGTCGAGTCCGCGGGTGGGCTGCGCCGCGACCAGACACTGCAGGTTCTCCGTCGACAGTTCGCGGGCCAGGACGACCTTCTGCTGATTGCCGCCCGACAGCGAACCCATGGATGTTCCCGGCCCGGGTGTCCGCACAGAGAACTGCTCGATCAGGTCCCCGGCCGCGGCGTCCATCCGGCGGCGGTCGAGCAGACCCATCCTGCGGAAGCGGTGCAGGCGGCCGAGGAAGAGGTTCTCCGACAGGGACAGTTCCGCCACCATCGCCTCTCGGTGGCGGTCCTCCGGCACCACCCCGAGACCGAGCCGGGTGCGTTGGGCCGGGGACGCCGACGTGATGTCGGCGTCCCCGAGCGTGACCGTGCCGGACTCGGGTCGGGTCGCCCCGGACAGCACGGCCACCAGTTCGCTCTGCCCGTTCCCCTCGACGCCCGCGATCCCGACGATCTCACCGGCCCGCACCTCGAGCCCCACGCCGGACAGGGCGACACTGCCGTCCGCCCGGGTGGCGCGGACGCCGCGGATCCCGAGGACGACGGGGCCGGTCGCCCACCGTTCGGGCGTCGCGCCGACATCGCTCTCCGCGCCGACTCCCGCCGCGAGCACCGGACTGAGTTCCGACACCGGTCTTCCGACCATCGCCGTCGTCAGCTGGGGGATCGTCAACTCCGACATGCGGCCCCCGCCTGCCACCTCGCCTCCCCGCAATACGGTCGCGGCGTCCGCGACGCGGGCCACCTCGCCGAGTTTGTGGGTGACGAGGACGACCGCCTTGCCCGCCGCCGCGACGGCCTGGCACGTCTCGATCAGGGCGTCGATCTCGCCGGGGTCGAGTACCCCGGTCGGCTCGTCCAGCAGGATCAGCGCGGGGTCGGCGAGCAGGGCCTTCACGATCTCGACCTTCTGCCGCGCACCGATCGGCATGGCGGAGACCAGCGCGTCCGGATCGATCCGCAGGTGATAGTCGTCGGCGAGCCGGTCGAGGCGGGTCCGCAGTTCCGCGCGGCGCAGTCGCAGTCCCCGTCCGGTGAGCAGCAGGTTCTCGGCGACGGTCATCGTGCCGACGAGACTGAAGTGCTGGTGCACCATCGCCACGCCGTCCGCCATCGCGGCCGCGGGCGAACCGGGCGCGTATCGGCGACCGGCGAGGGTCATCGTTCCGGTGTCCGGCCGCAGACCGCCGTAGACGACGTTGCAGAGCGTCGATTTCCCGGCCCCGTTCTCCCCGAGGATGCAGTGCACCGTGCCGGGTTGCACCGACAGGTCGACATCGCGGAGGGCCAGGACGTCGCCGAAGCTCTTCCCGACTCCGGTGAGTTGCAGTGCTGGTGTGCTCATGTCAGCCCGCTCGGTAGGGCTCGACGGCACCGGTGGCCAGGGCGGTCTTCGCCTTGCCGAGTGCGTCGGCGACGGCGGGGTCGGTGCTGCAGAGCACGAAGTCGGTGCCGTCGTTCGGTGACGTCAGGCCGAACGCCACGTTCTCGGCCTTCCACGTTCCGTCCAGGGTGGACCGGACGGCGTACTCCACTTCCTTGCCGATGTCGGTGTGCACGTATCCGATGTAGGCGGGGTTCGAGCAGTCGCCGGGAATCGGGCCGCCCACCATCAGGGCGCCCGACTGTGTGGCGGCCTGTTCCAGACCGGACTTGCCGAGGTTCACGATCTGCCCCACCGCGCCCGCGCCGGCGCCGTAGTTGGCGAGCGCGGCCTGCTTCGCCTTGGCCGGGTCGTTGAAGTCGCCCAAGTACTGCGGGGTGAGCACCTGGGTGCCGGGCCGCGCGAACTCGGCGCCGTTGCCGAAGGCCTTCGCGGCGTTCACGATGGCGGGCAGTTCGACACCGCCGACGAACGACACGGACGGGGTCTCGGACGCCGTCGCCGCGACCGCTCCGCTGAGGAACTCCGCCTCCGCCTGCTGCGGGTCGTAATAGGCGAGATTCGGCAGCGGGGACGCGTCGGCGGGTCCGCCGATCTCGACGAACTTCACGTCGGGGAACTGGGGTGCGACCTTGCGGACGTCGGCGTCCGTCTGGCCGCCGAGCGAGACGACGAGGTCGTTCGCGGTCGCGAACCGTACCAGGGCCTGCTGATAGTCGGCGGCGGCGACCTGCTCGACGTAACTCAGCTCCAGCCGGTCACCGAGGGTTTCCTCGAGGCGCTGGTAGCCGAGATACCCCGATTCCATGAAGCCCGTGTCGGAGACGGAGCCGGGGAAGAACACCCCGACGCGGAGGGTGTCGCCGGAGGCGGTGCCTGCGTCCGTCGACCCGCAGGCCGTCAGGGTCGCCGCGAGAGTCGCGGCCGCGCAGAGCGCGGGGACGAGGGTTCGGGCTCGGGCGGAGAGGGTCGTGTTCACTCGCTGGACTCCTTGACTCAGGAACCGCCACAGTTAGCGGTATACCGTTATTTGAATCTTGGGGGCGCGGCATTTCCGCCGTGTTACACAGACGTAAGGACCCGCATCCACCCGAGGGCCGCGCGCGGGTGCGCTTTACGGTGGCTGACGTGGCCACCACGACGACAGGAGACCG
This sequence comes from Rhodococcus sp. 21391, assembly GCF_016772255.1. Lineage (NCBI taxonomy): Bacteria > Bacillati > Actinomycetota > Actinomycetes > Mycobacteriales > Nocardiaceae > Rhodococcus > Rhodococcus sp. 21391. Next base: position 5,370,231 of record NZ_CP063781.1, read on the forward strand.
GGTGAACGGTGCAACCGACACGTCGGCGCCGAAGTCACTGCGCGAGACCGCGTATGAAGAACTGCGCAGGCGCATCGTCAACCTGCAGCTCGCGCCGGGCCAGCGCCTGATCGAACGCGACCTCGCCGCAGAACTGCAGGTGTCCCGGATCCCGCTGCGCGAGGCCCTGCAACAGCTCCAGACCGACGGGCTCGTCGTGATCGTCCCGCGACGCGGAGCGATCGTCGCCCCTTTCGGCGTCGACGAGGTCCGCGACCTCTTCGACGTCCGCGAAAGCCTCGAGGTGCTCGCGGCCCGGCTCGCCGCGCAGCGAGCGGACGACTCCCACCTCACGGCACTGCGCGACCAACTCACCGCGGCGCGTTCGGCCACAGCGCGCGACGACAAGCCCGCCATCGCCGCCGCGAACGCCGCATTCCACGCCGTCATCGTGGAGATGTCCGGCAGTCCGCTGCTGCAGTCGATGCTGCAACCTCTCGCGACGCGCGTCCAGTGGTTGTTCCACCTCACCAAGGAACGCGATCCCGGACAGCAATGCGACGAGCACGCCGAGTTGTACGAGGCCATTGCTGCTGGCGACACCGACCGCGCCGCCGAGATCGCGTACCGGCACGTCGCGTCGGGCCGCGAACCCAGCCTCGAGCTGGCCGAACACTGGTCCGCACCGGCGATCGACCCGGTCGAAGCCACCCGCACAAGGCAGCGCACACCCCGCAGGAAGGACCGATCACGAAACGAGGAAGCGTAACGCGCACGCGACGCCGGGACGGGATTTACCCGCGCGTGTCCTGCCGCGCGGGCTGTCACGAATGAATTACAGTTGCCCAGGTGCAAAGTCGCGAGCCGGCGCGATAAGGAGGTCAACGTGCGAGAGCTTCGAGTGATCGGTCTCGAGCCTGATGGATCGCACGTCGTGTGCGCAGATGCCAGTACCGGCGAAAAATTCCGGCTTCCCGCCGATGACAAACTCCGCGCCGCATCCCGCGGGGACATCGCTCGACTCGGCCAGATTGAGATCGAAATGGACAGTCAGCTCAGGCCCCGCGAAATCCAGGCCCGCATCCGTGCCGGCGCCTCCGTCGAACAGGTGGCCGACGAGGCCGGTATCCCCCTGGCGAAGGTGGAGCGGTTCGCGTATCCGGTCCTGCTCGAACGTTCCCGTGCGGCCGAGATGGCGCAGGGCGGACACCCGGTCCGCGACAACGGCCCCGCCGTTCCCACTCTCGCCGAGATCGTCACGCAGGCGTTCCGCGCGCGGGGGCACAACATCGACGACGCCACGTGGGATGCGTGGCGCGACGAGGACAATCACTGGGTCGCCCAGCTGCAGTGGCAGGCCGGTCGGACCACCAACGCGGCGCACTGGCGGTATCAGCCGGACGCGCACGGTGGCACCATCGTCGCGCTCGACGACACCGCGTTCGACCTGATCGATCCCGACTTCGGCCGTCCGCTCCGCGGATTGGCGCCGGTGGCGTCCGACGAGCCGGAGCAGCTCGAACTCGCCGAGTTCCCCACCGAGGTGGAGGTGCCGACGATCGAGCCCGAGGAGATCATCGAGGCCGATGTCACCGAGGAGCTCGCGGACGAGCCCGCCCCGTCCGAGGAACCCGCCGCACCCAAGATCGCCCCGCACCAGACGAACAACAAGGACAAGCGCGGCAAACCCGCCCTCCCGTCCTGGGACGACGTCCTGCTCGGTGTCCGCAGCAGCGGACGCTGACCGTCTGCGCGGTGATCAGGCCGGGAACACGGTCGGGGTCGTACTCTTTCAGGAAGACACCGGAAGAGAGGGATGACCGTGGGGGCCAAGGTATCAACGATCTGGTACGTCGACGTCCCCGACCCTGCGGCTGTGCTGCGCGGCCACCCGGATCCTGATCCGGGCGCGGCGCAGCAGCTCGCCTCCCGCCTCTATCCCGATCTGGTGGCCACCCCCACCGGTCCGGTTCCGCTGGTCGAGGCCGCGCGGCTCGATGCCGCCGGGACCGTGCACATCGGTTCCTACCCCGGTGTCACCGTCGTGTGCGGGCCCGACCTGGCCGTCCCCCGACCGTCGACTCTGCCCGAAACACGCATCCGGCCCACCGAATTCGCGAAGACGTATTACGTGGCGTCCAAGCCCGACATCGCGTGGGGCTCGTTCGCGATGTGGGAGGACGGGCACCTGACGCGGTCGTTCAGCGCGACACCGGTCCACATCCACGAGGACCTCGGTATCCCCCTGGTGTGGGAGAGGCCGTTCTGGGCGGGCGACTTTCCGCTGAAACATCCGGCGGGTGTCCTGCCCGACCCGCAGTCGCTGCCGTTCCACCCGCAGCAGTTCGCCGAGGGCGCCAACCGGGAATGGCTGGGCTTCCGGTACACGGGCGCCCCCGAGGGCACCGAGATCGACCCGAAGACGCTCACCGTGCTCGGTTTCACCGTTCACCCGCCCGGCGAGGGGCCCGAGATCGAGCCTGCCGTCGAGGCGGAACAACCCGCCCCCGCCCCCGCCCCCGCCCCCGGCCCCGGCCCCGGCCCGGTGCCGGCACCCGCTCCGCCGCCGGCTCGCAAGGGCGGACTCCTCCGCCGTTACTTCGGTTTCTGACGACTCCGGCCGGAGTCAGGCGGCGCCGACGAGCAGCGCCGTCCAGCCGGCGACAACCCCGGCCGCGGCCCCGTACACCAGCCACCGCCAGACCGATGCCCGGCGTAGTCGCCACACCGACGGTGCGACCCCGGCCACCACGACGAGTTCGAGGATCACCGCCAGGGCGGGGTTGATCCGCGCGAGCTGCGAGCCGAAGGCCATGACCGCGACCGCCACCACGACCGCGGCGAAGCCCGCCACGAGGAGTCCGGTCGACCACGGTGTCCCCGTCGGCGGCGGAGACGGGGAATGAGGGTGCAGCATTGTCACCGGCCCGTGCGGACGCGCTCGTAGAACGCCATCGCCGCCGCCGTCGCGACATTGAGCGAGTCCGTGCCGGGTGCCATCGGAATGCGGGCACGAATGTCCGTGGCCCGCATGGCGTGTTCGGTGAGGCCGGGGCCTTCCGCGCCGAGCAGCAACGCCACCTTCTCCCCCGTCATCGCCTCGGCCAACGTCACCGCCTCGGGGTTCGGGGTCAACGAGATAAGCTGGAAACCCCGCTCCCGCAACGCGTCCAGGTCGTGCGGCCACTTCGTCACGTGCGCGAACGGAACCCGGAGAACGTGCCCCATCGACACCCGGACCGCCCGGCGGTACAGCGGGTCGGCGCAGCCCTTGCCGAACACCACGGCGTCGACGCCGAGCCCTGCCGCGTTACGGAACATCGAGCCCAGGTTCTCGTGATCGTTGACGCCCTCGAGCACCGCGACCGTCCGGGCGTGCTCGAGCACGTCCGGCAGTTCGAGCGGCGCGGGGCGGCGCGCCGCCGCGAGCACACCCCGGTTGAGGTGGAACCCGACGACCTCGGCCATCACATCCGCCGTCGTCCGGTAGAACGGCACGTCCACGTCCGCGAGGTCGTCCGTGAGTTCCTCCAGCCGCCGATCGACGCCGAGCAGCGCGATCGGGTCGAACCGGGACGTGAGCAGGCGCTGCGCCACCAGCACGCCTTCCGCGATCACCAGACCCTTGCCCTCGGGGAGGTCGGGACGGCGGTCCGAGGAATTGAGATCGCGGAAGTCGTCCAGCCTGGTGTCGGCCGGATCCGTTATGTCGATGACGTGAACCACCGGTCCATCGTGCCGTATGCGGGGCGTCACAGCGTTGACTCCCCTCCACCGAGCGCGAAAGCTCGGAGGAATGAAGCAACTGCAGGGACGCACGGCTCTGGTGACCGGCGCCTCCGGCGGTCTCGGCCGCGTCGTCGCCCGGGCCCTCGCGAGGGAGGGCGTTGCCGTCGCGGTGTCCGGCCGGCGTGCGGACCGCCTCGCGGACATCGTCGGAGAACTGCGTGCGCTGGGTGTGCGTGCCGAGGCCGTGCCCGCGGACCTGGACCGGCTCGGTCAGCTCGATTCGCTGATCGACCGCGCCGAGGCGGCGGTCGGCCCCCTCGACCTGCTGGTGAACAACGCCGGCGTGGAGAACGTCTCGGCCTTCACCCGACTCGACCCCGGCGAGCTCACCGCCATGGTCGACGTGAATCTCACCGCGCCACTACTTCTCACGCGCCGTGTGGTGCCCGGGATGCTGGGCCGCGGTCGCGGTCACGTGGTGTTCATCTCGTCGCTGGCCGCGAAGATCGGTCCGGCGTACTGCGCGCCGTACGCCGCGACGAAGGCCGGATTGATCGGTCTCACCCAGTCGCTGCGCGCGGAGTACGCGGGCTCGCCCGTCGGTTTCTCCGTCGTGTGCCCCGGCTTCATCGCCGGCGACGGCATGTACCAGCGGATGACGGAACGCGGAATCAGGGCCGGCCGGATCACGGGCGAGACCAGCACCGACAAGGTCGCCGCCGCCGTGATCCGGTCGATTCGGCGTGACCGGCCCGAGATCGTCGAGAGCGGAGCGCCGATCCGCCCGCTGCTCGCCCTGTCACAGATCGCGCCGGGACTGGTCGAACGGGCGGCCGCGAGGTTCGGCGCCACCGCGATGTTCCGGCGGTTGAGCGAGGACCGCGGCAGGGTGGAGCCGGACGGTTGACCGCCGGCGGGGTTGTCCGAGTCGCGTATCCGGGGGCCGGCACTCACCTAGGCTCGCGGGCGTGAGTGATTCCACGCCGACGATCGGTTCGCCAGCGGAACTGGCGCGGGCGCTCGACGCCACCGGCTACCTCGCCGACGACGGCGTCGCGATGGCCGCGTTCCTCGCCATCCGTATGGGACGTCCGCTCTTCTGCGAGGGCGAACCCGGCACCGGCAAGACGTCGCTCGCGGCCGCGTTGTCGGAGGCGTTCGGTCTGCCGCTGATCCGCCTGCAATGCCATGAGGGCATCGACGCCGCGCAGGCGCTCTACGACTGGGACTTCCCGCGGCAGTTGCTGCACCTGCGGACGCTGGAGGCGGCGAGCGACGGCATGCTCGAGGCCGACACGGTCGAACGCTCGCTGTACACCGAGCGGTTCCTGCTGGCGCGCCCGTTGCTGCGGGCCCTCACCGAAGCGCCGTGCGTGCTGCTCGTCGACGAGATCGACCGCGCCGACGACGAGTTCGAGGCATTCCTGCTGCAGGTGCTCGACGAGAATGCCGTCACCATCCCCGAACTGGGCGAGGTGCGGGCGGCGACACCACCGCTGGTGGTGCTCACCTCCAACCGCACCCGCGAGGTGCACGACGCCCTCAAACGCCGCTGCCTCTACCACTGGCTCGAACACCCCGATCTGGCGCGGGAGGTCGCGATCCTGCGCCGCCGCATCCCCGGCATCGGGGCCGAACTGGCCGGCCAGGTCGCCCGGGCCGTCCACTCCCTGCGCGAGATGGAACTGCTCAAGCCGCCGGGGGTGGCCGAGTCGCTGGACTGGGCGCGGGCACTGCGGGAACTCGATCGGGACGTGCTGGACGCGGAGACCGCCGCCGCGACGCTCGGCGCGGTCCTCAAGTACCGCGAGGACCTCGAACGGGTGGCCCGGGTTGGACTGGACCGGCTCCTGGCGGGGTGAGAGGCGTGTCCACGACCCCGGACAGCGGCGACCCGCTGGTGGGCATCGCCGGGTTCGCGCACGCCCTCGCGGCGGCGGGACTGTCGGTCGCGTCGGACGCCGTCGCCGCGTTCACGCGAGCCCTCCGCCAGGTGGATGTGGGCGATCCGAGCCAGGTGTACTGGGCGGGTCGCGCGACGCTGTGCCGCGGTCCCGACGACATCCCGCGGTACGACTCGGCGTTCTCGGCCTGGTTCGGCGGTACCGTCCCGGCTCGCACGCCGCGGTCCGGGGAGCAGCCTCGCCGCGCCAATACCGCGGCTCTGACCACGACGGAGGGCGGCGACACCGGTGGCGACGCGCCGCATCTGCGGGTAGCCGCGGACGACACCGAGGTGTTGCGCCACCGCGACATCGCCGACCTCACCGCGGCCGAGCGCGCGCACCTCGCCGAGCTGATCGCCGCCCTGCGCCCGCGGCCCCCGACCCGCCCGGCCATCCGGATGCGCCCGGCCCGCCGGGGCACCGTGGACCCGCGGCGCACCGTGCGGGGCATGCTCGCGGCGGGCGGCGAACCGGTGCGGCCGAGCCACCACCGCAAGGCAACCCGGCCACGCCGGATGGTGCTGCTGATCGACGTGTCCGGATCGATGAGCCCGTACGCCGATGCGCTGCTGCGCTTCGCGCACGTCGTCGCCCGCGGCAACCCCGCAGGAACCGAGGTGTTCTCGCTGGGCACTCGGCTGACGCGGCTCTCGCGGGCACTGCGGGTCCGCGACCCGGAAGTGGCGCTCGCCGCCGCGGGCCGGGCCGTGCCCGACTGGGCGGGCGGCACCCGTCTCGGCGAGACGCTGCGCGCGTTCCTGGACCGCTGGGGCAGGCGGGGCGTGGCGCGCGGCGCCGTCGTGGTGATCTTCTCCGACGGCTGGGAGCGCGGTGACCCGACCCTGCTCGCGGAGCAGATGGCTCAACTGAGCCGGCTCGCCCGCACCGTGCTGTGGGTGAATCCGCACGCCGGCGCGGACGGGTACGAGCCGGTGCAGTCCGGGATCGCGGCCGCGCTGCCGTACGTCGATCGTCTGCTCGCCGGCCACAGTCTCGCGACATTGCAGGAACTGCTCGAGGTCGCGCGCCGAACGTGACCGATCCGGAACCGGTTCCACGATTTCGGGTGTTGGTCGCCCTCCGTCGGCGCAGAGTAGGACGTATCACCTGAGGCTCCCGGCTTTGGAGGCGCGATGCGCATCACTGTCACCGTCGACGGAACTACATACACGGACGAGGTGGAACCGCGACTACTCCTCGTCCACTATCTACGGGATCGGCTCGGCAAGGTCGGCACCGTCATCGGCTGCGACACCGGAAACTGCGGGGCGTGCACCGTTCATCTGAACGGTCACAGCATCAAGTCCTGCTCGGTGCTCGCCGTGCAGGCCGACGGCGGCGACGTCCTCACCGTCGAAGGCCTGTCCCGGAACGGGACGTTGCACCCCGTGCAGCAGGCGTTCCGCGACAATCATGCCCTGCAGTGCGGCTACTGCACCCCCGGCATGATCATGCAGACCCTCGACCTGCTCGCCGAGGAACCCGACCCGGACGAGCGGACGGTGCGGCTGGGGTTGGAAGGCAACCTGTGCCGCTGCACCGGGTATCAGAACATCGTCAGCGCGGTGCAGGATGCGGCGCAGCGGTTGCGCGGCGGCGGCACCACCGAAGCACCGACGGCGGATGCACCGAAGACCGACACCGCGCAGGGAGGTGTGCGATGACCGCCACCGCGGAACCGGAGATCGGGAAGGCCCGCACACGCAAGGAAGACGAACATCTGGTCACGGGCCGCACCCGCTGGACCGACAACCTCGTCCTGCCCGGCATGCAGCACCTGGCGATTCTGCGCAGCCCGTTCGCGCACGCCCGCATCACCGGTGTCGACGCCTCCGCCGCCCGCGAGATGCCCGGGGTCGTCGCGGTCCTCACCGGCGCCGATCTCGCCGACGAGCAGGGCAGCCTGCCGTGTGCCTGGCCGATCACACCGGACATGAAGTCGCCGCCCGCCCCGTCCCTCGCGGTCGACGGCGTCAACTTCGCCGGCGAGGCCGTCGCGGTCGTGGTGGCGCGCAGCGCGTACGAGGCGCACGACGCACTCGAGGTGATCGACGTCGAGTACGACGAACTGCCGGTCGTGCTCGATCTCGCGGGCGCGGCCGCCGACGGCGCCGACCTCGTGCACCCGGATCTCGGGACGAACGTCAGCGCCACCTGGACCTTCGACTCCGCGGAGGCCGGCACGGGCGGCGACGTCGAGCAGGCCATCCGCGACGCGGAGGTACTCGTCGAGCGCACGTTCCGGCAGCAGCGGCTGATCCCGGCGTTCATGGAACCCCGCTCGGTGGTGGTCGACCCGACCGGCGCCCAGATCACCATGTGGTCGGCCACGCAGATTCCCCACATCCTGCGGCTGATGCTGGCGATGACGCTCGACATACCGGAGCACAAACTGCGCGTCGTCGCCCCGGACGTCGGCGGCGGTTTCGGCGGCAAGCTTCAGGTGACGCCGGAGGAAGTCATCGCGCTGCTCGTCGCGCGGCGACTCGGCAAGCCCGTCAAATACACCGAGTCGCGTAGCGAATCGATGGTCGCGGCGCATCACGGGCGCGACCAGATCCAGAAACTGACACTGGCCGCCCGCCGCGACGGCACCGTCACCGGAATGAAGGTCGAACTGCTCGCCGACATGGGCGGGTACCTGCGCCTGGTCACCTCAGGGGTGCCGATCCTGGGCGCGTTCATGTTCAACGGCATCTACAAGTTCCCGGCGTATCACTTCACGTGCACCAACGTCTTCACCAACAAGGTGCCCACCGACGCGTACCGCGGGGCGGGCCGCCCGGAGGCGACGTTCGCGATCGAGCGGATGATGGACGAACTCGCGACCGAGTTGTCGATGGATCCGCTGGAATTGCGGGCGAAGAACTGGATCACCCACGAGGAGTTCCCGTTCGACACCGTCGCGGGCCTGACGTACGACTCCGGTAACTACGAGGCCGCCACCGCGCACGCGCGGGAGTTGTTCGACTACGACGGGCTCCGGCGCGAACAGGCTGAGCGCCGCGAGCGGAAGGATCCGGTGCAACTCGGCATCGGGGTGTCCACGTTCACCGAAATGTGCGGGCTGGCACCGTCGCGCACCCTCGGCGCGCTGGCCTACGGGGCCGGCGGGTGGGAGCACGCGGCGATCCGGATGCTGCCCACCGGCAAGGTCGAGGTGGTCACCGGTTCGTCGGCGCACGGCCAGGGTCACGAGACCGCGTGGAGCCAGGTGGTCGCGGATCAGCTGGGGGTTCCGTTCGAGGACGTCGAGGTGCTGCACGGCGACACCCAGACCTCGCCGCGTGGCATGGACACGTACGGTTCCCGGTCTTTGGCGGTCGGCGCGATCGCCGTCGTGAAGGCCGCCGAGAAGGTGATCGCGAAGGCCAGGCCCATCGCGGCGCACCTGATGGAGTGCGCCGAGGACGATCTCGAGTTCACCGAGGGCCGGTTCCGGGTGAAGGGCACCGAGAAAGCTGTCGGCATCGCCGATGTCGCGCTCGCTGTGTTCGCCGCGCACGACCTGCCCGAGGGTGTGGAACCGAATCTGGACTCCGAGGCCGCGTACGACCCGGAGAACTTCTCGTTCCCGCACGGCACGCACCTGTGCGCGGTGGAGGTGGACACCGAGACCGGGAAGGTCGGCATCCGCTCCTACGTGTGCGTCGACGACATCGGGCACGTGGTCAACCCGCTGATCGTGGAGGGTCAGGTGCACGGCGGACTCGCCCAGGGCATCGCGCAGGCTCTGTACGAGGAGGCGGTGTACGACGAGTCCGGCACCCTCCTGTCGGGTTCGTTCGCCGAATATCACGTGCCGTCGGCGGCGGATCTGCCGACGTTCACCACGGGCCGCACCGAGACACCCGCCACCGGTAATCCGCTCGGCGTCAAGGGGGTCGGTGAAGCGGGGACGATCGCGTCCACCCCGGCCGTCGTCAATGCCGTCCTCGACGCCGTCCGCCAGTTCGGGGTGCGCGACGTCGAGATGCCATGTACGCCGATGCGGGTCTGGAACGCCATCCACACCGCTCAGGGAGGTGCCCGATGATTCCGTCAAGCTTCGACTACGTGTCCCCGACCTCCGTCGAACAGGCGGTGGCCGCGCTCGCCGAGGCCGGGGAGGACGCCAAGATACTCGCGGGCGGCCAGAGCCTGCTACCGGTGCTGCGGCTGCGGTTGTCTTCGCCGAGCACCCTCGTCGACCTGGGCCGAATCGGTGAGTTGCGCGGCGTCCGCGACGACGGAGACAGCCTCGTGATCGGTGCGATGACCACGTACTACGACCTGATCCGCGACCCGCTCGTTCACGAGCACGCGCTGCTGCTCGTCGAGGCCACCCGCACCGTCGCCGATCCGCAGATCCGGCATCGCGGCACGCTGGGTGGCGCTCTGGCGCATGCCGATCCGGCGGGCGACCTCTGCGCCCCCGCACTGGCACTCGACGCCACCCTGACCGCCGTGGGTACCGCGGGCAGGCGGAGAATCCCGGTCGCGGACTTCTTCGAGGGCTACTACACCACCACGCTGCGACCGGACGAGATCCTCGTGGACGTGCGGGTTCCCAAGCACACCGGCTGGGAGGCGCGGTACGAGAAGTTCAACACGGTCGCGGAGGCCTGGTCGATCGTGGCGGTGGCCGCGACGATCCAGGTCGACGGCGGCACGATCCGGCAGGCCCGGGTGGCGCTGACCAACATGGGGGCAGTGCCGGTGCGGGCTCGCGGTGTCGAGGACGCGCTCGTCGGCAATGCCGCCGATCCGGAACTGATCCGGGCGGCGGCCGAACACGCCGCCGAGGGCACCGACCCGATCACCGACGGCAACGCCGACGCCGAGTACCGCAGCCACCTCGCGAGAGTGCTGACCCGGAGGGCGGTGGCGACGGCGGTCGGCGTCTGAACGGTTGCGGCAGCCGTCATGACCGCGGGTCGCGGCTCGCTTCCACGGCCTGCTCGGTGGCGTCGCAGACCACCACGGGGTGTGGTTCGAGAACGTTGTGCAGTTCGAACACCGGAAGGTAGCGGCCCGCATCCGGTCTGCGTACTTTCAGTCGCACTCGTTGGTGCCGCATCAGGTAGAGCGCTGCGCCGATGCCGCTCACCAGGGAGATCGCACCTCCGATCACGAGCGGGGCGCGGGGGTCGAGGACGTCGGCCAGCCATCCCAGAACGGGACTGCCCAGCGGGGTGCCGCCGAGGAAGCAGAGCATGTAGATGCCCATCACCCGGCCGCGCATCTCGGACGGCACGGACATCTGCAGGATGTTCATCGCCGCCGTCGTGAACGTCAGCGTCAGCGCGCCGGTCGGGACGAGCATGATCGCGACCAGCACGTAAGTGGGCATGAGTCCCACCAGGATCTCGAACGCCCCGAACGCGGCCGCGGCGCCGAGGAACGTGCGCAGGCGCGGCGGGGTCTTGCGTTTCGCGGCGATCGTGGCGCCGGCGAGCGTGCCCACGGCGAGGGTGGTCGACAGCAGTCCGTAGGCGTCCGCGCCGCGCTCGAACGTGTTGCGGGCGAGAACGGCGAGACTGATCGGGAAGTTCAGCCCGAACGTCGACACCATGAACACCGCCACCATCAGCACCCGCAGGTCGGTGCGACCCCACACGTAACGGAAACCCTCGCGGACCTGCCCTTTCCCGCGTTCCGCCTGGGGTGCCGTGAACAGTTCGCGGGCGTTCATCATCAGCAGGGCGATCAGCACACCGGTGAACGTGCCCACGTTGAGCAGGAACACCCACCCCGTGCCGATGAGGGTGATCAGCACACCGGAGATCGCCGGGCCGATGATGCGAGCGGTGTTGAACGTCATCGAGTTCAGGGCGATGGCATTGGGCAGCGACTCCTTGCCGACCATCTCGATCGTGAACGACTGCCGCGCCGGCGCGTCGACCGCCGACGCGCAACCCAGCAGAAACGCGATTAGGTAGACGTGCCACAGGGCCACCAGCCCGCCGACGTCCAGCAACCCGAGCACCAGTGCGCACAACGCCATCGACACCTGCGTCGCGATCAGGATGCGCCGCTTGTCGTACCGGTCGGCGAGCACGCCGCCCCACACGGACAGGAACAGGGTCGGACCGAACTGCAGTGCCATCACGATGCCGACCGCGAGTGCATTGCCGTTCGACAACGTCAGGACGAGCCAGTCCTGCGCCACCCGCTGCATCCAGGTTCCGACGAGGGAGACGATCTGCCCCGACGCCCACAGCCGGTAGTTCCGGGTGCGGAGAGCGACGAACATGCCGGTCTTCGGCTGGGCTGAGGCGGTGGACTCGGATTCGCGCGGCACACATCCATCTTGCTCCCGGGCCCCGCGCGCCATCGACCGGCCCTGGGGGACATCGGCGGCCGGATCACTCCGGATGCCGGCTCCGTTCTCCGGCAAGGGGTTTCCCCGTGCCGCGGGGTTCGGGCAGGCGAATGCCGTTGTACGGGTGGGGACTGCAGGCGGCCGTTCGGACTACTCCGAGTCGGCGACGATGGACGTGATGATGCCGACGGCGTCGCGGAGGGTCTTCAGTTGAGCCTCGTCGAGCCCGGACAGCCGCTCGTTCATCCATGCCTCGCGGGCGTGGGTCTCGTCGGCGATCAGCGCGTGACCGGCATCCGACAGCGTGACGATGATCTGCCGTCCGTCGGTGGGATGCGGTGCCCGCTCGACCAGCCCCAGTTCGACCAGCGACGCGATGACCCGGGTCATCGACGGCGGCTGCACCTTCTCACGAGCCGCGAGATTGCCCGGCGTCATGGCGCCGTCGCGGGCAAGGGTGGCCAGAGCCGACAGCTGGGTCAGCGATACCTGGGCGTCGACGCGGCGCCCACGCAGGTGACGCGTGAGGCGCACGACAGCCAGGGAGAGGTCGCTGGCGAGTGCTCGCGTATCCGTGGTCACGGGAATGACAATACGGGACCGATCGGCCGCCGTTTACGTTACTGCGTCGGTGATCGGACCGACCGCGAAGTAGGCCACGAAGAGAAGCGCCACCACCCACATCAACGGGTGAATCTTCTTGATACCACCGCTCGCTGCATTGAGCACGACCCACGACACGAATCCGACGCCGATGCCGTTGGCGATCGAGTACGTGAACGGCATGACGGCGATGGTGAGGAACGCGGGCAACGCGATCGAGAACTGGGTGAAATCGATGTCGCGGACCTGACCGATCATCATCGCGCCCACCACGACCAGTGCCGGCGCGGCGGCCTCGATCGGCACCACCGAATACAGCGGGGTCAGGAACATCGCGGCCAGGAACAGCAGTCCCGTCACCACATTCGCGAGTCCGGTGCGGGCGCCCTCGGCAATTCCCGAGGCGGATTCCACGAACACGGTGTTGGACGACGCCGACGCGCCGCCACCGACGATGGCGCCGGTGCCCTCGACGACCAGGGCCCGTCCGATGTTGGGCAGGTTGCCGTCCTCGTCGGTGAGGCCCGCCTCCTTGCCGAGCCCGGTCATCGTGCCCATGGCGTCGAAGAAGTTGGCGAGCACGAGCGTGAACACCAGCAGGCTGGCCGCGAGTACGCCGATGCGGGTGAACGCGCCGAAGATGCTGACGTCTCCGACGAGGCTGAGATCCGGAAGTTCCGCCAGCACATCGGGTGCGGCCGGGACACTGAGGTTCCAGCCGTAAGGGTTCACGCCCAGCGACGGTCCGACACCGGCGACGGCCTCGATGATCGCGGCCAGCACGGTGGTGACGACGATGCCGATCAGCAGACCGCCGCGCACCTTGCGCACCACCAGGACACCCATCAGCAGCACACCGAACACGAACGTCACGGTCGGCCAGGAGGAGATCGATCCGTTGATGCCCAGGCCGACGGGGACGGTGGTGCCGGCGGCGTCCGGGATGCGCCGAACGAACCCGGCGTCGACGAGACCGATGAACGCGATGAACATGCCGATACCGGCGGCGATGGCGGATTTGAGCTCGGCCGGAATGGCATTGAAGACGGCCGTCCGGAATCCTGTGAGCGCCAACACGACGATGATGACCCCGTCGATCACCACGAGGCCCATCGCCTCGGGCCAGGTGACCTGCGGTGCGATGGTGACGGCGAGAAGACTGTTGATGCCGAGGCCCGCCGCGATCGCGAAGGGATAGTTCGCGACGACCCCGAACACGATGCTCATCAGTCCCGCCACCAGGGCCGTGACCGCGGCCACCTGGTTGACGGGGAGGATGTTGCCGAGGACGTCGGTCTTCGCGACGGCGTCGTCGGCCGAGAAACTACCGAGGATGAGCGGGTTCAGCACCACGATGTATGCCATCGCGACGAACGTCACCACTCCGCCGCGGACCTCCGCGCCTACCGTCGAACCACGCTCGGTGATCTTGAAGTAGTTGTCGAGCAGTTTCGGAGCAGCACCCATTGTTCAGTCCCCATCGCCAGAAGTCGCGCGTCGCCCTTGGAGATTAGGGCACCACGGCGAGGGTAGCGTTCATTCGGTGAACGAATCCGCAGATCGCCCACCCCTCACTCAGCGCCTCGCCGACCCGCGACCTGCGCTGATACTGGGAACGCTGGCGTGGGCGGTCGCGGCCGTCGTGGTGATCGTCACGGGCGACCGGTGGTCGGATGCGCTTCCGACGTGTATAGCGGGGGTCGTCGTCGGATTCCTCGGCTACGGATTGTTCGCGTTGCAGCGGCGGGCGGCCCGGCGCGGCAGCCGCGGGGCACAGCAGGGACTGCTCTAGTGACACAGCAGGGACTGCTCTAGTGACACAGCAGGGACTGCTCTAGTGACACAGCAGGGACTGCTCTAGTGACACAGCAGGGACTGCTCTAGATCTCGCTCGAGGTCAGGGTTCGGCGGGGCCGGGTGCGGGTCAGCAGGATCCAGAAGGCCGCCCACAACGCGCCGAACGCCCACCCGGCGAGGACGTCGGTCATCCAGTGCGCGGCGAGGTAGACGCGCGACAGCCCCACCGCCAGCGTGTACAGCACCAGCAGCACGACCAGCGCGATTCGGACGTACCCCACCAGCACCACCCGGAGGGTCACGGCGACGAGAACGCTCGCGAGGATCGCGGTCATCATCGCGTGCCCGGACGGGAACGAGAACGTCGAGATCTCCACCAGCCGGTCCGGCAGTGGCGGGCGGTGCCGCTCGAACAGGTTCTTGAGCGTGGTCATCACGGCCAGGCCCGACAGCATCGCGCCGGCCACGAGGACGGCTTCGCGCCGACGGTCCCGGAGCAGGAGGGCGATCGTCAGGACGGTGGACACGATCCAGGCCGCGACCGTTCCGCCGCTGTGCGTGACGACGGTGACGACGTCGATCAACCACGGTGCGCGGTCTTCGACGGCACTGTCGAGCACGCTCTGGTCAAACGGCACCGGCGGCGCCCCACGTGCCTTCGGCCCACGACTCGGAGCAGTGGGGGGTTCCCTGCTCGTCCACCCACCACGGGACCGCGATCTCGGTGTCGACGGCGCCCGTGAGCTTCACCGTGAGCCGGGGATGGACGACGACGGGACCGTGCGGCAGGTCGCGGCCGAGTGCGGCGAAGGCGAGCACGGCGGCGGGTTCGCGGTCCCATGAGGATTCACGGCCGGAACCGGTGACGGTGCCGCGGATGGCCGCGGACGCGAGGGGGAGGTCCAGCAGATCGGCGAGAGCCTCGGCGGTGTCCAGGCTTCCCACCACCAGGCGCTCGCGCGGCACCGCGGCGGCCAGCCACGGTGCGTCCAGCACCAGGGCGTCGCCGGGGTCGACGAGTGCGCCCGTCAGGCCGCGCACGTGTTCGGGCAGGTGAAGTTCCTCGAGGTCGAGAAGATGGGCGGCCGCGGCGGCCGCGAGCAGGCTGTGCGCCCGCGCGATCACCGCCGGGCTCGGTTCGCGGTCCGGATCGGCCAGTCGATCCAGGAGGAGCTGCGCGAGTTCGGGAGAGTCGACCGTCGACGGCGCCAGGGCCGCCGTGAACACGGCGGATTCCGGGTGCTCGACGGGGTCGAACAGTCCGGCGAACGTCTCGTCGGCGGGATCGCGGAGCAGACCGAGCACCTGACGGTCCAACTCGGCGTTGTGACGCAGCCACCAGGCCGTGTACCCGGCGCGGTCGGCGAGCAGCGGACGCGTCGACGGGTCCCGGGCGAGCATCGTCAGCGCCTGCGGCCAGCGGTCCTCGTCCACCAGGTCCAGGTCGCGCACCGCCCCGATCTCGTCGGGGTCGTCGTCGAGCGTGTCCCACCAGCGGTCCTCGTCGTCGAGGTCGTGATCGGGGCCAGTGGGGAGTTCGGTGCGCAGCACGGTGAAACCCCAGCCGACACCCACGGCGCGGAGGGCGTCCTCCCCGACCCGCTCGGCGAACGCGGCGTCGACGCACGTGAACGGTGAGTCGTCCACCAGGACGTCGGCGAGAGGCGCACCGGGCAACAGCAATTCGTCCGCCCCGCGCAACTCCCCGTCGGCATCCGGGAGGGGCAGCTGGCCGAGCCACGACGGCAGGGTGCCGGGGTCGACGCGCCCGGCGAGTGCGAGCACCGCGGTCGACAGTTCTTCTGCCGCCGCCGCGTCGTCGGGGTCGAGGTCCTCGATCTCGGCCCGCAACGCCGGATCCGAGAGCAGGTCGACGGCCGTGGCGGTCTTCGCGCCGAGCCGCGACAGCAGCGGGTGCGCGGCATCCGGGTGGACGAGCCGCGTCCAGTCGACCCCCAGGACTCCGTCGATGTCGTGCCCCAGCAACACCGTTCGCGGACCGGTCACCGTGCGGCCGTCGGACAGCGGAACCGGGATCGACGCCAGTTCCTCCGCCGCGAGGGCGTCGACGGCCAGCGGTTCGAGCGCCGCGTACAGGCGCTGCCACCAGGATGGTGTCCGCTCGATGCCACTGAGAAGTTCGGTGAGGCGCGCCAGGCCGAGGCGGTGGGCGTCGACGGCGGCCAGCGCGGGCGCCCAGCGCGGCCCGGACAGATCCGGGACGACGAGCCCGTCGACGATCTCGGTGAGGAGTTCGGCGAGTTCCTCGGTGAGCCCGGGGACCACGGAAGCCCGAACCGGGGCCTTGTTCGTACCGCCGACAGTCGGCAGCCAGGGCTGCTCCCGCAGTTCGGTGACGAGATGGTCCCGCAACGCCGAGTCCACCTCGCTGCGTGCGAACGCGGGAACGGGAACCAGCGACAGTCGCTGCTCGGGCGGCACCGCGGCCACGAACTGGGCGTATCCGGACGCCAACTCGGCGGTCGACGCGCCGGGCAGGATGCGCCTGCGGTCGGGTTGCATGGCGATGTCCGCGACGAGGATCGCGGGTATCGACAGTTCCTCGTCCGACCGTGTGGGGGCGCGCAGGACGTCCTCCGTCACGGGTGAGACGACGCCGTCGCGCACCGGGACGAGCCAGCGTGCCCGCCCGGACTCGTACTGCCACCAGCGGTCGTCGCCGATCGCGACCTCGGTCAACCCGGAATCGAGTGGTCGTTCGCGTCGACGGAACTGCTTGTCGCCCACGGTGATCGAGACGAGTGCCGGGAGTTCGAGCAGGAGGTCGGGTGCCTCGCGGGCCATGTAGGCGAGCAGCAACTCACCGTCCACGTCCTCGCGCAACGTCAATACGACTTCCGATGCCGCACCTGCGGCCGGGCGGTTCTCCGTCGGCCACGCCAGCCGCAGGGCGGGCACGTCCGCTCCCGGGTCCGCACCGTCGAGTTCCCGGAGTTCCGACCTCGTCCGTTCCCCGGAGAACAGCACCGAACCGGACGTCGACCGCAGTTCGACCTCGTCGCTGACCGACAGCACCGCCGTGAAGCCGACGCCGTAGCGGCCGACGGTCGTCCCGGACTTGTTCGACGCCCGCAACGCGACGAGCGCCTGGACTCCGGGCTCGTCCAGCGGGGTGCCCGTGTTGGACACGCTCAGGACGCGGCCGTCGAGTTGCACGGACAGCTCACCGGGTACTTCGGCGCGGGCGGCGGCGTCGGCGGCGTTCTGCGCGAGCTCGGTGAGGAGCCGGTCGCGGTAGCCGGCGCGCGCCAGATCGGATTCGGCTGCCGCGTCCTCCCGCAGACGGGTCGGGGACGTTCGCCACGCCAGAAGCGTCGAATCCCTCAGGGCGGCGGTGCCGAAAGGATCGGCTAGCTGGTCGATGCGGATTCCTCGGCCTCGGTGACCTCGGCAACGGCTTCGGGCTCGGGCCGCGACTCGGATTCGGCCTCGGTGTCCGTCTCGGCGACGGCTCGCTCGACGACCTCGACGGCGCCGTCGTCGTAGGCGTCGAATTGCGGCGAACCGGCACCCGAAGGCAGCAGGGTGTCGGAGTGGGCACCGCAACCGTAGGTCGCGTCGACCACGTGCCCGTCGGCGGCCATCTCGTTGCCGCACACCCCGAACGACGCGTGCAGCGAACCGGCGAGCGGGAGGTAGAAGCCGCACAGCCCGCACGTCGACGGCGCGGCCTTGGCCATCTCGGAATCGGGGCCGTAGTCGCCGTCGTGCCAGCGTTCGGCAGCGTCGACGCGACCTTCGAGGCTCATCACCTGCTTGCGGCCCAGGCCGAGTTCGAGGGCGGTCTCGTCGATCTCGGGGTCACCCGTCGCCATATAGCCCGGGACCAGGCGGGGGTCACCGGCCGGCGGTGCCAGCAGATCGCCCGCGGACAGGTCGCCGGGGCGGATGCGCTGGTCCCACGGGATCCATTCGGGTGCGACCAGCGCATCGGGTCCGGGGAGGAGGGCGAGTTCGCTGACGGTGGCATGGTCCGCTTCGGGATCGGCAGCCACCACCACCGCCCACTGCCAGCCCCGGTAGCCCGGAAGGTCCGCAACGAAACGGTGAGTCGCGGCGCACGCGTCCTCGGACGTGACGCCCAGGTAGTCGCCGACTCCCCCTTCCTGCAGTTCGACCAAGGCGGTTCGGGCGAGCTCGACGGCGTCGGTCAGTACGGGACGCGCCACTGCGCGCTCGTCGGAAGAAGCAACACTCACACCACCAGTTTGCCGCACCACCGCAAGTGCGTGCCCACCTGGGCTGTCATGCTGGTCCGATGACCGGCCGGAGGCACCTCGTCCCAGCCCTGCTCGCGGTGGCGTGGATGGTCACCGCGTGCTCCCCGGAGAGTCCCGTGGCGGCGGGCGCGTCCGACGCGGACCTTCACGTGGAGATCGTCCGCACCCTCGACCACGACCCGAATGCGTTCACCCAGGGACTCGAGATCGACGGCACCGAGTTGCTCGAGGGCACCGGCCGGCCCGGCGAGTCCTGGGTGCAGGCCACCGACCTCGACAGCGGCACCGTCCGGATGCGTACCGAATTGCCGTCTCCCCTGTTCGGCGAGGGCATCACGGTGAGCGGCGACACGATCTGGCAGCTGACGTGGCGTGACGGGGTGGCCGTCGCCCGGGATCGCGCGACACTCGCCGAACAGCGGAGGGTCCCGTTCGACGGCGAAGGGTGGGGCATCTGCGCAGTGCCCGACGCGCTCGTCACCAGTGACGGCTCACCCACCGTCACGTTCCGCGACCCGGTCACGTTCGAACCCCGGCGCACCGTGCAGGCGGTGCAGGACGGAAGCCCGCTGGCCGGCCTCAACGAACTCGAATGCGCGGACGACGGTGCGATCTACGCGAACGTCTGGACCACCGACACCCTCGTCCGCATCGATCCCTCGGACGGGCGGGTCACCGCGGAGATCGACGCCTCCGCCGTCCGCGACGCCCTTCCGCCCGGCCCGCGGGACGTCGACGTCCTCAACGGCATCGCCCAGATCCCGGGAACGGACCGTTTCCTCATCACCGGAAAGTACTGGCCGCGCATGTTCGAGGTGCGGTTCGTTCCCTGACAGGCCGATCTGACCAGCATTGGCCGGGGTTGCTGTGGTCGCATGTCTCCCGACTAGGACAGAATTAGGGAGTGACCGGACCGCGCGAACCCTACGAGCCTGACGGCGGTCGGGCTCCTGACGAGAATTCCGGGCCCCCCGTTCATCCCGGCTACGACAAATACCCGCCCGCCTCACGTTCGGGAGGTCGACGCACACCGCTCCCACCCCTCCATCCGGTCGGCGGCGGGCAGCGTCCCCGTTCCGACGAGGAGCGGGCCGACGCCCCCAAGGCGCCGCCGATGCCGCGCAAACTCACCGTCACCCGGGTCGCGGCGATGCGCAGCCGGGAACTCACCAACAAGGGCATCGCGACGTTCCATCGCGCGGCCAAGGCGGACGGTGCGGACAAGTCGGGGCTCACCGCGCTCACCTACGCGGTGATGGCCAACAACGCGACCGACGCGGCCATTGCCGTCGCCCTGGCGAACACACTGTTCTTCTCGGCCGCGACGGGCGAGGACAAGACGAAGGTCGCGCTGTACCTTCTGATCACCATCGCCCCGTTCGCCGTCATCGCTCCGCTGATCGGTCCGATGCTCGACCGGCTTCAGCACGGCCGTCGCGTCGCACTGGCCACGTCGTTCGGTCTCCGGACGATCCTGGCGATCGTCCTCGTCTTCAACTTCGACAGCTGGGTGCTGTATCCGGCCGCGCTCGGAATGATGGTGCTCAGCAAGTCCTTCTCGGTGCTCAAGAGCGCGGTCACACCACGTGTGCTGCCACCGGAGATCGACCTGGTGCGAGTCAACTCCCGGCTCACCGTATTCGGACTGCTCGGCGGAACCATCGGTGCCGGCGCCCTCGCGGGTGGTCTCGCCATGGCCACCGGATCCGTCGGCGCGCTGTGGCTGGCGGCGGTCATCACCGCCCTCGGCGCGTACCTCAGCATGCGGATCCCGTCGTGGGTGGAGGTCACCGAGGGCGAGGTCCCCGCCACCCTCACGTACCACGGCGACGAGCACCCCACCGAGGTGCTGGGACGCACCCGCGTGCCGCAACCCGAGGCCGCGGCCACGGCGAAATCCGGTAAACGCAGGCAACCGCTGGGCCGCGCGGTCATCACCGGGTTGTGGGGCAACAGCACCATCCGCGTGCTCACCGGGTTCCTCACGCTGTACATCGCGTTCGTCGCGAAGTCGAGGACCGACCACGAGCCGCTGGTGCAGGCCGCGATGCTCGGTCTGGTCGGCGCCGCCGCCGGCATCGGCAACTTCACCGGCAACGCCGCGGGCGCCCGGATCAAGCTCGGCCGTCCCGCCCTCATCGTGCTGCGCTGCACGGGTGCCGTGTGGGTCATCGCCGTCCTCGCCGCGATCACCGATAACCTGCTGACCGCCGCCCTGGCCACCCTCGTCGCGTCGGCGGCCAGCGCCCTGGCCAAGGTGTCGCTGGACGCGTCGTTGCAGCACGACCTGCCCGAGGAATCGATCGCGTCCGGATTCGGTAGATCGGAGACGGTTCTACAGCTGAGCTGGGTCGTGGGTGGCGCGCTGGGCGTCCTGCTGCCCACTGAATACTGGATCGGGTTCTCCGTCGTCTCTGCCGTCATGACCATCGGGATCGTCCAGACCGTCCTCACGTACCGCGGGAGCACCCTCCTGCCCGGGCTCGGTGGAAAACGTCCCGACCTGGCCGAACAAGAAGTGTCCGAGCCCCACTCGACCCACCGGGCCGACCGATCGACAGGAAATGTGAAGTAAGTGAGAATGCAGGCGCGAACCAAGAAGATCCTGGCACTGATTGCGGTGGGCCTGATGGTGGTCCTGGTGGCCTTCGTCGGAGTCCTGTACGCGCTCATCCGCAATTCCTCGCCCCGCCTGCCCGAGATCACCGCCTTCGCGCACAACCGGGCCGAGCAGATCCCCCCGCTGGCGTACTGCAACCTGTATCTCGAGGACTGCACGACCGGCGACCTCGCCGAACTCGACGTGCCCCCCGGCTCCTCGCTGCAGCTGTCGCTGCCGCAGGAGATCGTCGATGCACCGTGGCGCATGCTCGTCGTGTACCAGGACGCATCGGGGCAGGTCGTCGTCCAGCAACAGGCCCACCGTGCCGGTGAGACCCGCGCCGTGACCGTGCCCTCCTCGGAGGACCTGCAGCTGGCCGGCGTCGAGATCCAGCTCCCGTCCGCCGTCACCGACGAGCAGGGGCTCACGCAGGCCCGGGCCGCCTGGTCGATCAAGACCGCCTAGAACGACCCGCTCACGACGAGAAGGCCCCCGCGCCGAAGCGCAGGGGCCTTCTCGTCGTTCGTCGAATCAGCTGTCGAGCTCGCGCGCGACGGCGCGGACCACCTCGGAGATGCGCTGGGCGGTCTTGCGGTCCGGGTACTTGCCCTTGCGCAGGTCGGGCTGGACCTTCGCCTCGAGCAGCGTGATCATGTCCTCGACCATGCCGTGGAGTTCGTCCGGCGTGTGCTTCTTGGCGGACGGCTCCTTGCGCGCGGCGTTCTGACGCAGCGACGGCGCCGGGTCGAGCACCTTCAGGCTCAGAGCCTGGGGGCCGCGTCGACCGGCGGCCATGCCGAACTCGACACGCTGGCCGGCCTTGAGGCCCTCGACGCCCTCGGGAAGAGCGGACGAACGCACATAGACGTCCTCCCCTTCTTCCTGCGACAGAAAGCCGAAGCCCTTTTCGACGTCGTACCACTTCACCTTGCCGGTCGGCACCGCGTTCACCCGCTCATCACTTGGAGTGCAGTTGGTTGCACTTGGTATGCAAAACAGCGCGCCCCACCTCTGGTGCGGGACGCGCAGTGCCCACAGTCTACCTTGGACAGACCCCCTCCGGCATCCGGGTTTCCAGGCACTATCGTTGCTGGTGTGGCCCACGAACCGACTCCTTCGAGCACTCCTCAGACACCCCGGAGGGGCGACGGACTCCTGCGCGTCGCACTCGCCCTCTTCGCGATCGGCTTCGTCGCGATCGTGGCGATCTTCCTGACCCCGGTGCTCTCCGATTCCGAACCGGGCCTCGTTCTCTATCTCATCGCCTTGGCGTGCCCGATCGGCTTCCTTCTCGGAATCGTCGCGGCACTGAGGCAGGGCCGACGCTCGCGCTGACACATCCGACCACCGACCGATGGGACGATCATGAGAATTCTGCTCAACATCATCTGGCTGATCTTCGGCGGTCTGTGGCTGGCGCTGGGGTACTTCGTCGCCGGAATCCTCTGCTGCATCCTGATCATTACGATCCCGTTCGGCATCGCGTCGTTCCGGGTCGGCGTCTACGCACTGTGGCCGTTCGGCAAGACGGTGGTCGACAAGCCGACGGCCGGTGTGGCCTCGCTGATCGGCAACGTCATCTGGTTCGTCATCGCTGGTCTGTGGCTCGCGATCGGGCACGTCGTGACGGCGATCGCCATGGCGATCACGATCATCGGCATCCCGCTCGCGGTCGCAAATCTCAAGATGATCCCCATCTCGCTCATGCCCCTCGGCAAGGACATCGTCGACGCTCCCCAGTGATGTGAGCTTCCTCACATAACGGCTCGGTAACGGAAGGGCAACGGCTCGGCGATACGGACGTCTTGTCGCCACTAGCTGGGAAGAGTCCCTGCGCGCCCAATGAGGCCCCGCAACAGGCGAAGACACTCCGCGTTATCAAATGGTGACACTGCGGCCTCGGACCGTTACCGTCGTCACCGGCCGAGGAAACATCGGCCACATCCGGCCCGCCGCGCCAAACCTCGTCCCGCGGGTACCGGAGTCCCGACGAAGCATTCCAGGGACGAGGACGGGGGACCCACAGTCCTCCAGGGAACGCAAGTTCTCAGACGGACACCGGCCCGAATGTGCCTCGCACACTCGGATCTTGGGGTGAAGCCAGACCCTCTCCAGCCAGGAGAGGCGAGGCCGGGCGACCTCTCAGCCCGAACCCGACAGCTGACCTCGCAGGCGCGTGTGGAGAGGATCTCGACCACTATGAGCGGACGCCATCGCAAGCCCACCACCACCGGCCGCACCGTCGCCAAGGTCGCCGTCACCGGCGCCATCATGGGCGTCGCCGGAGCAGCCTTCTCGGGCACCGCGAACGCGGCACCCGACTCCGACTGGGACCGCCTCGCGCAGTGCGAGTCCGGCGGAAACTGGGGAATCAACACCGGAAACGGCTTCCAGGGCGGACTCCAGTTCTCCCCGAGCACCTGGAACGCACACGGTGGAACCCAGTACGCGGCCACCGCCAACCAGGCCTCGCGTGAAGAGCAGATCGTCGTCGCCGAGAAGGTCCTCGACTCCCAGGGCTGGGGCGCTTGGCCGTCCTGCTCCTCGAGCCTCGGCCTGAGCAGCGCACCCACCCAGCGCACCGCCCCCGCAACCGTGCCCGAGGCCCCCGCGGCGCCGGCACTCCCCGACCTCACGGGCGGCGTCCCCAGCACCAACGGCACTTCGCAGTACGCCGGTGCCGTCGACAGCGCGATCGAGGCCGTCAAGGCTCAGGGCATCGCGATCGATCCCCAGATCCTGCAGCTCATCGACGCGAACAAGGGACTGCTCCCGCAGTAATCCCCCGCAATTCATAGAAGAGGGGCCCTGCACCGATCCGGTGCAGGGCCCCTCTTCTGTCGTCGGGTCAGCGGTTGATCACGGTGTGCGGATGCGCGTACGGCAGTGAGTCCGCCGGCAGCGGGAACTCGGTATCCTCGCCGAACGGGGACAATCCGCCCGCACGGCTCGACGACAGTTCGGTCACGGCGCTATCTCCATCGGCGGTTTCGGGCCACCCTGGATCCACGTACTGCTTCTTCGAATTGTTAGCCACGGTGCCATTTTGACAGGAGCATTCGGCGACGTACAGCCCAGGTCTCTAATCTGATAGTCGATGACCGACACCGACGACACCACCGCGAGCACCAACGGCACCGCAGCCTCGTCCCGCGGCGCCGCGACCCTCGCGGACTGGCTGGCCGCGCGCAGCGACGCCGAACTGACGGATCTGCTTCGCAAACGCCCCGACCTGGCGGTTCCACCGCCGGCCACGATCGTCGTCCTCGCCGGCCGCGCCGAACAGCGGGCATCGGTGGCCCGCGCGGCCGACAACCTGACGTCCCTGGACTTCGGCATCCTCGAGCTCCTGGCGCTCGAACGGGCCGACGAAGTCGCCGTGCCGCGGGCCACCCTGCAGGACGCGGTGGGCTCGCGGGCGACGAAGAAGACCGTCGACGCGACGCTGGACGGCCTGCGGTCCGTGGGGATCGTCTGGGGGGACAAGACGTCGCTGCGTATCGTTCCCGCCGTCGTGGCCACCATCCCGTGGCGGGTCGGGCGCAGCGCCGAGCCTGTCGAGACGCTCGACGAACCCGGGATCACGGCCGCGCTGGCCGGACTGCAGAGCGTCGAGCGGGACATCCTCGAGACCCTGTCGAAGTCGAGTTCGATCGGACGGACGCGTGACGCGGCTCCCGGAACACCCCCCGACCGTCCCGTGCAGCGGCTCCTCACCGCCGGACTGCTGCGGTGGATCGACGACGAAACCGTCGAACTGCCCTACCAGGTGCGGCAGGTCCTGCGCGGGGAGGCCGTCTTCGACCCCACGTCGCTGGCAGCGCCCACCGTGACCGGCCGCAAGCACAAGCCGGCCGATATCAATGCCGCCGCGGCAGGTGAGGCGCTCGAACTGGTTCGTCACTGCGAGGACGTCGTCAAGGCTCTCGGCGAGGTGCCGGCGCCTGCACTGCGGGCAGGTGGTCTCGGTGTCCGCGAACTGCGGCGGATCGCCAAGACGTCCGGCATCGACGAGAACCGGCTGAGCCTACTCGTCGAGCTGCTCTCGGCCGCGGGACTGATCGCGAGCGGCACCCCGGACCCGGCCCCGACGTCCGACAGCGGGGAGAACTACTGGGCTCCGACCACCGCGGTCGACAACTGGCTCACTGCGCCGGTCGCCCGGCGGTGGCACGCCCTGGCCGCCGCGTGGCTGGAACTGCCGCGCATGGCGTGGTTCATCGGCATGCGCGATGCCAACGACAAACCGGTCGCCGCCCTGTCCGAGGAAGTGCGCGCGCCGTCCGCGCCGCGCGACCGGCAGGCGATCCTCGGGCTGCTGGCGGAGTTGGGCAGCGGCCACTCGGCGGATCCCGCGGAGGTCAGCCGGCTGCTGGCGTGGCGTCGCCCCCGCTGGGGTGCCCGGCTGCGGGTCCACGCGGTGGAACGCACCCTCGACGAGGCCGCGACGCTCGGACTCGTCGCCCGCGGCGCGCTCAGTTCCCCCGGACGCGCACTGCTCCACGGCGGCGACGCCGAGGCCGAGATGCATTCGTCGCTGCCCGAACCCGTCGACCACGTCCTCGTCCAGGCCGACCTGACGGTCGTCGCCCCCGGCCCGCTGACCCCCGATCTTCTGGAGCAGATCACCCTGGTCGCGGACATCGAGTCCGCCGGGGCGGCGTCGATGTACCGGATCAGCGAAGACAGCGTCCGCCGTGCCCTCGACGTAGGGATGACAGCAGCCGAACTGCACAGCCTCTTCGCGACCCGGTCACGCACACCCGTCCCGCAGTCGCTGTCGTATCTGATCGACGACGTCGCGAGACGGCACGGCCAGCTCCGGGCGGGCGTCGCGGCGTCGTTCGTCCGCTGCGAGGACCCCACGCTGCTCGCGGAGGTCCTGGCGTCGCCGGTGGCTTCATCTCTGGCCCTGCGCGCGTTGGCACCGACGGTGGCGGTGTCGCAGGCACCGCTGCGGGAAGTGCTGGGCGAACTGCGGGCGGCCGGTTTCGCGCCCGCAGGCGAGGACTCGTCCGGCGCCCTGGTCGACCTGCGCCCCCGCGGCGCCCGGGTCCTGACCCGGCGCAAGGCTCCCGCGGGCCGCACCCCGGCTGTCGCCACGGACGCCCAGCTCGACGCGGTCGTCCGGACCCTCCGCGCCGGTGACCTGGCGGCGTCGGCCAAGGGGTCCGGCAGCGTCCGGTCCGACGGGTCGCGGGCCAGCAGCGCCGCGACCATCGCCCTGCTCAACGCCGCGGCGCGGGAACGCACGAGCGTAACGATCGGTTACGTCGACGCGCAGGGCGTGGCGACGCACCGCATCGTCGATCCCGTGAGTGTCGGCGGCGGTCAGCTTGACGCGTTCGATCCGGCGAGCGGCGCGGTCCGGCGATTCACCCTCCACCGCATCACGTCCGTCGCCCGCGTCGTCTGACCCCTGAGTACTTGTCAACCACGGGCGGTTAACAAGTACTCACGGGTCAGATAACGATTCTGCGCAAACGCCCAGGAATTCCGGGGCGCGCAATACCGTGATGCTGGTATATACCTGGCCGGGGACGACTACCAGGAGGCAAAACCGTGATTTGCACAGCAACGAAGCCGTCACATGGCTGGTTACGAGGCGTCGTCCGGCTCATGGTTGCCGTGGTGATCCTGCCGCTGGCGTTCGTCCTCGTCGGCGGCGGAACGGCCTCCGCCGAACCGTACAGCCGTCTGCGCGAGCACTGGGTCGACGCCCCCGGCGGGGTCGGGCAGATCAAGGTGCGGATGTGGCTCGCGAACAACGGCAGCAACAAGGCCCTCTATTTGCTCGACGGCCTCCGCGCGACCAACGACGTCAGCGGGTGGGAACACGAGACCAACGCCGCGTGGCTGTCCGACCACGGGATCACGGTCGTCGAGCCGGTCGGCGGACAGTCCAGCTTCTACACGGACTGGTACGCGCCCAGCAACACCAACGGTCAGCCGTACACGTACAAGTGGGAGTCGTTCCTCACGCAGAACCTGCCCGACTTCCTGGCGAACAATTACGGCATCAGCCGCACCAGCAACGCGATCGCCGGACTGTCGATGGGCGGCAACGCGGCGTTGATCCTCGCCGCCTACCACCGCGACCAGTTCACGTTCGCGGGCTCGATGTCGGGGTATCTGAACCTGTCGGCGCCGGGCATGCGTGAGGCGATCCGGTTGGCGATGCTCGACTCCGGTGGCTACAACTCCGACTGCATGTGGGGTCCGCCGTGGGATCCGGCGTGGCTCCGCAACGATCCGTTCGTCGCCGCCCCGCTGCTCCGCGGGCTTCCGATGTGGATCTCGGCAGGTGCCGGCCTCCCCGGACCGCACGATCAGCCTCAATCCGCCATCGACGTGTTCAACGTCGGCACCGGCATGGGCCTCGAGGCGATCGCGCTGGCCCAGAACCGTGCCTTCCAGGTGCGGCTCGACACCCTCGGCATCGGCGCGCACTACGACTTTCCGGCGACGGGAACCCACAGCTGGGGCTACTGGCAGGACCAGCTGTGGGCCATGCTGCCGATGATGAAGGCGTCGATCGGCGCCTGAGCGTGGCCTCCGGCCCCGTGAGTACTTGTTGACGTCCGGCGGTTAATAGGTACTCACGGGCGGCGAAGCCGCATAGGCGTCCCAGAGTTCCCGGTAGACGCCGCCCCGGTCGAGTAGCTCGTCGTGTGTTCCGACTTCCGCTACCCGTCCGCCGTCGAGGACCACTACCCGGTCGGCTCGCGCCGCGGTGCTCAACCGGTGCGCCACGACGACGGTGGTGCGCCGCCGGGACAGGTTCTCGGTTGCGAGCCGGACGCGGTCCTCCGTGGCCAGGTCCAGTGATGCCGTGGCCTCGTCCAGCAGCAGGATGTCGGGGTCCACCAATTCGGCGCGGGCGAGGGCCAGCAGCTGACGTTGCCCGGCCGACAGGTTGCGCCCGTGCTCCCCGATCGGCTGCAGGTAGCCGAGGGCGAGCCCGGACACCATCTCGTGGGCCCCGACCGCTCGGCTGGCGGCCTCGACCTCCGCGTCGGTCGCGTCCGGGCGCCCGTAGGCGACGGCGTCGCGGACGGTGGCGCCGAACAGGTGCGGCTCCTGCGGAACGACACCGAGTCGCTGCCGGAACGACGCGAGGTCCAGTGACCGGGTGTCGATACCGTCGACCCGCACCGCGCCGTCGGTGGGGTCGTAGAACCGGGCGAGCAACTTGAGCACCGTCGACTTGCCCGCGCCGGTCTGGCCGACGAGGGCTGCACACCGCCCCGGTACTCGGCCGGAACAGCGTCAGCGGCAATGGTTTCGAATCTGCGGTCGAACAACTCGTCGGCGTCGAACCCGCTCAAATAGCCTGCATCCGAAAGCAATTGGACGGTGTCCTGCGTCCACTCGACGGCGGCGTCCCAGTTGGCCGGGTAGACCGGACGCTGCCCGACGGAGTCGACGATGCGCTTGCCGTCCTCGGCCGAGACCTGTTCGCTCTCCACGTAGTACTTCTGGATCCAGGCGTCCTGGTTCTCCCACGCCCAGACCTCCCCGCGGGCCCAGAACGGAATGAACGCCTTGATCGCCGCGGCCTTGGCCGGGTCCTGGAGGACCTCCACCGGCGCCCAGAGCACGGTGAGCGCGTCCACGGCGTCGGTGGCCAACGCCGTGGCTCCGTCGGGCCCGTACTGGTTCAGGTACTTCGTCACCGTCGGCTCCGACAGCGGCGCGATGTCCACCTGCTTCGACTGCAGCGCGGTGAGGAACTGCGGGCTGGGGAGCTCGACGAGCTGGACGTCGTCCGTCGTCAGGCCCTGCGCCTTCAGGGTTCGCAGGATCACCACGCCCTGGGCCTGCCCGGGCGAGAACGCGATCTTCTTTCCCCGCAGGTCCGGCAGCTCCGTGATGTCCGAGCCGGGCGCGGTGGCCAGCCGATACTGCGGCTGTTCCTCCTCCCGGACCGCGACGATCTTCGCGTCGAGCCCGGTGGCGTGCGCCTGGATTGGCGGGATCGCGGCGTTGGTGGCCAGATCGACCGCATTGCCCGGAAGGCCTGGATCACGTCGGGACCGGCACTGACGTCCGGCCAGTCCGACACGGTGAAGGGGAGTTCCGCGAGCTGATCGGTCGCCTCGAGCTGAAGCCGGGTGGTCTTGGTCGACACGCTGAGCGAGGTTCCCTCCGGAACCTGATCGGGCACAGCGTCATCGAGAGCCAGCCCGCCGGAGGAACCGGAGGTGCAGGACGCGAGCCCGAGCGCCACGACGCCGGCGAAGGCGGTGCGTGTGAGGCGGCGATACCCGGCGGAAGACACGAGTGAACTGGACATGAATGATCCTTCGAAGGATGTGATCTCCGGTCGGGCACACCGGACGTGGTCGGTCGAGTGCCACAATGGAGCGAGAAAGGAAGAACGGAAAGGTATTTCGAGCGTCCGCCGAGGTCAGCGCGGAGACGTCAGATGCGACCCGGTCGCGGTGCGGGGACAACAGGACTCGGAGCGACACGAGGATGTACGCACGCTGTCCGCCATGGTGGTGTTCACACCAATATCTCTGCGATCCAGTGCAATCGACGTCAACATTGCTTCCCACCGAATTAACTCCGGACCTGTGATACACGTCACGATATGCCGGCCAACGGCCGCACGAAGCTGGTGAGAGGCGCCGCGACCACCCCCACGCCGTGCGCCCGTTCCTCGAACAGTGCCAGTGCCGCCGGCTGCCGACGTCGACCCGCGTCGAGAAGGTCGCCGAAGATCGGCCGCTCGATGATGCCGAGTTACATCGCCCTGCCCACCAGCACCCGATCCGACAGGGTGGCCTGCACGCATCCGGTACGTCCGCAGGTGCACTCCTCGACACTGTTCTCGACGAGCACGTGCGCCACCGCGCCTGCCGCCGCGCGAGGACCGTGGTGGACCACGCCTCCGGTCGCGAATGCGGCGTCCACCACGTTCCCGACGAAGAGCTGCACCACGCTGTCCCGCGCCCGCGGCTCCCCGAACAACACCTCCGCGTCGATGAGGGCGCGCACGTGCGAATCCATCCGGACGTCCAGACCGGTGCGGTGCTCGAGATCCGCCCTGACCGGGTACCCGTTCCATCCCGGAATCGGATGCTCACGCACCACACCCGATTCCCAGTCGATCCAGCCGCCGGCCGCGAAACCGACGCCGATCGGGACGGATACGTCGCCGTGTCGGGCGGCCAGCGCCTCGAGGGTCGTCACCGCGTTCCGCAGGATCTCGGCCCCGCAGTAGACCGCGTTCGACGAGCTGTGCGCTGGCGGTGGTCACCGTCGCGGGGGAGAGCCCGGTGACCCGTGCGATCGTGCTGCGCGCGATCGGCCCACGGTCGAGGACGGTGCGCAGCACCGTGCCCGCGCTGGCGCCGGAACGGCCGGCACCACGCCGGGTGTCGGGCTGGGTTCGCGCCATCGTTCCCACCTTCCCCGTGCGAAGTGATCTCGGTTGATCTCGAACGCTAACGAAGGGGAACGTGCAGTTCAACGGACTCGATTCCCGTGAATTTAACTCCCTGTGAGTACTTACTAACGTCCCGCGGTTAACAAGTACTCACGCGGCGCTAGCCACCCAGATTGACCTCGATGCAGTACGTGCGCTCGGGTTCGGAGAACGCGATGGGGAATGCGGTGTCGAACTCGTTGCACAGGGTTTCGTCGTTCTCACCGTCCGCGCGTCTGACGACCTTCACGGTCTGCGCGTCGGCGCAGTCGGACGGCACGATCCGGCCGTCGTCCTCGAGCAGGTAGCAGGACCCCTCGATCATGTTCGGAACGAGGCAGAGTGTGGTCTGCACGTCCTTGTCCTCACCCACGAGGGTGTAGGAGAAGTAGTCCTCCGCGCACTGGACGTCGCCGTCGTTCTTCTGCGCCACCTCGTACGTGGCCTCGCTGTCGGAGCAGTCTCGCTTCTCGTGTGAGGTGTCGGCGGCGGTCGTCGACGCGGACTCGAAGAAGAGGCAGTCGCCGACGTCGAGCGCGTTCTCGTCGGCGCTCTTCACGGCGAACACAGCGAACGCGGCGACAGCGGCGAGGATCACGACGGCGACGACGCCGAGGGCGATGAACAGGCCTTTCCGCGATTTCTTCGGCGGCGGCGGATACTGGCCGGGCGGGTACTGACCGGGCTGCTGCCCGTATCGGCCCGGCGGATACTGACCGGGCTGCTGCCCGTACTGCCCCTGCGGGTACGGCTGCTGCGGGTACTGCCCCTGCTGGTAGGGCTGCTGCGGCCCACCTTGCGGGTACGGTTGCTGCGGGTTGTTCGGCGATTCGCCGGGGACGTTCGGATCGGGACGGTTGGGGTCGTCGGGGGGCTGGGTCATCGCGAGCCTCGTCTCTGGGTCGATCCATCCGGCTGCACCTCAATTTAGGCCCCGACCGCCGCGGATGTGCAGGTATCGGGCCGCGTCGGAGGCTGCGACGTGGCGCGGTGTCGCTCAGATCAGGACAATGGACAGGCTGGCTACATCCGGCACCGCATTTTCGAGGAGGCTTCCGTGACCGACGGACCGTTGATCGTCCAATCCGACAAGACCCTGCTGTTGGAGGTCGATCACGAACGCGCGAACGACGCCCGCCAGGCGATCGCGCCGTTCGCGGAACTCGAGCGCGCGCCCGAACACGTCCACACCTACCGGATCACCCCGCTGGCCTTGTGGAACGCGCGCGCCGCCGGACACGACGCCGAGCAGGTGGTCGATGCGCTGGTCAACTTCTCCCGGTACGCGGTGCCCCAGCCGCTGCTGGTCGACATCGTCGACACGATGGCCCGGTACGGGCGGCTGCAGCTGGTGAAGAACCCGGCCCACGGTCTGACGCTGGTCAGCCTGGACCGCGCGGTCCTCACCGAGGTGACCCGGCACAAGAAGATCGCCCCGATGCTTGGTGCCCGGGTCGACGACGACACGGTCGTGGTCCACCCGAGCGAGCGCGGCCGTCTCAAGCAGTTGCTTCTCAAGGTCGGCTGGCCGGCGGAGGATCTTGCCGGGTACGTCGACGGCGAGGCGCACGCCATCGACCTGGACTTCGACGGCACGTCCCCCGGGTCCGCGGACGGCCAGTGGCACCTGCGCGACTATCAGGAGATGGCCGCCGACTCGTTCTGGGCGGGCGGGTCCGGCGTCGTCGTCCTGCCCTGTGGCGCGGGTAAGACGATGGTCGGTGCGGCGGCGATGGCCAAGGCGAAGGCCACCACGTTGATCCTGGTGACGAACACGGTCGCGGGACGGCAGTGGAAGCGCGAGCTGATCGCGCGCACGTCGCTCACCGAGGAGGAGATCGGCGAGTACTCGGGCGAGCGCAAGGAGATCCGCCCGGTCACGATCGCCACGTACCAGGTGATCACCCGGCGCACCAAGGGCGAATACAAGCATCTGGAACTCTTCGATTCCCGCGACTGGGGTCTCGTGATCTACGACGAGGTGCACCTCCTGCCCGCACCGGTGTTCCGCATGACCGCCGACCTGCAGTCCCGTCGACGCCTCGGCCTCACCGCCACCCTGGTGCGCGAGGATGGCCGTGAGGGCGACGTGTTCTCGCTGATCGGACCCAAGCGGTACGACGCGCCGTGGAAGGACATCGAGGCGCAGGGGTGGATCGCGCCCGCCGACTGCGTCGAGGTGCGGGTGACCCTGACGGACGCCGAACGGATGTCCTACGCCGTCGCCGAACCCGACGAACGGTACAAGCTGTGTTCCACCGCGCACACCAAGATCGCGGTGGTGAAGTCGATCCTGGAACGGCACACCGACGCACCGACGTTGATCATCGGCGCGTACCTCGACCAGCTCGACGAACTGGGTGAGGCGTTGAACGCCCCGGTTATCAAGGGGTCGACCAAGAACAAGGAGCGGGAGGAACTGTTCGACCGTTTTCGGGCGGGTGAGATCCAGAAGCTGGTCGTCAGCAAGGTCGCGAACTTCTCTATCGATCTGCCGGAAGCGTCTGTCGCCGTCCAGGTTTCGGGTACGTTCGGCTCCCGCCAGGAGGAGGCTCAGCGGCTGGGCCGGCTGCTGCGACCCAAGCACGACGGCGGCCAGGCCCACTTCTACTCGGTGGTGGCCCGCGACACGCTCGACGCCGAGTACGCCGCACACCGGCAGCGCTTCCTCGCCGAGCAGGGGTACGCGTACCGGATCACCGACGCCGACGACCTGCTGGGCCCGGCCATCGGGTAACCGCCGGTCCCCGGACCGGGGGCTCTAAGCTGGGGCCGTGCGACATTTCGAGTTCACCGTCGACCGGCCCTACGCGAAGTCTGTCAACCAGACGTTCGCCGACATGCGACGCCTGCAGGTGTCGGCGATCGTGGTGGCGCTGCTGTTCGCGGCCGCCGCTGTCGGTCTGATCCTGCTCGCCCACCCCTGGTCGATCATCCTCGGTGTCGTCGTGGCGATCGCCGCACTGACGTCCGTGTGGGTGGCGTTCTGGGTGCCGAAGAAGGTCGGCAGCATCGAGGAGCTGTACGCGAAGAGCCCGCTGGTGCCTGCCGTCGTCTCGGAGGTCCATCCCCGCGCGGTCACCCTGCTGTCGCTGATCGATGTCGCGAAGCCCTCCGCGGGCCGGGCGTCGTACGCCCTCGTGACCCGCAACGTTCCGATCCGGACCGGTCAGAAGCAGAGAGTCGGCGACCGGGTGCCGTCCGTCGCCCTGCTGAACGACCGCAGCACCCACAGCGACGCCGCCACGTGGGAGATGGTCAGCCCGATGCCGATCGCGTGGGGCACCCGCGACGCGGCGGTGCGTTCCCGCGCGGAGGACGCCATCGATCAGGTCGAATGGGATTTCCTGCAGAGCCGGATCCCCGAGTCCGAGCAGATCCGGACCAGCCCCGAGCAGCGAGTCGCGGTGTCCGAGCACGACCTTCCCGAGGGCCTGCGCTGATCGACCGCTAGTCGGGCCAGCCTTCGGCCGGTTGCCGCGGGTCGCCTGCGAGCAGGGCGGCCACCCACGAATCGCGCCGGACGCCGCGCTGCACGAGCCCGGCGCGCTGGATGCCCTCGAACCGGAAGCCCACCCGGCGGGCGACCGCCGCCGAGTCGAGATTGCCGACGAACGCGCGCCATTCGATGCGTTCGAGCCCCAGGCTGTCCGGCCGGAACGCGAAATCGCACACCAGGTTCACCGCGGTCGTCATGAGACCCCGCGACCGTGCCGCCGGCGACAGCCAGTATCCGATCTCCGCCGCCGTCACGTCCCGAGCCATCAGTCCG
Source organism: Rhodococcus sp. 21391 (assembly GCF_016772255.1). NCBI lineage: Bacteria > Bacillati > Actinomycetota > Actinomycetes > Mycobacteriales > Nocardiaceae > Rhodococcus > Rhodococcus sp. 21391. Next base: position 5,404,637 of record NZ_CP063781.1, read on the forward strand.
ATCATCCCCAGCACGGGACCGTCCTCGCGTTCGCGCAGCGCCCAGGTGGGACTGCGGTCGGCCCAGCCGGACGGCACCGTCTGCCGCACGAACTGCTCGGCGTCCGAGCGGCCGTACGGCGCGGGCATCGTCGTCCACTCGGCCATCGACGCGTCGCTGCACGCCGCGCAGATCTCGTCGATGTCGGTGACGACCGGCGGGCTCAGCCACACGTTGTCGGCAGCGAGGGTGACGACGAACATGCCCGCCACTCTATGCCCGGTGACGCGGTCTGCCGATCAACGCAGCGCGGGCAGCACTTCGTTCTCGAACAGTTCGATGCCCGAGGTGTCGTACGCGGCTTCGGGGAAGTAGAAAATGCCGTAGGACATGCCCTGCTCCTTCAGCACCGACAGCTTCTCGACGATCTGCTCCGGCGTTCCCACGCCGGGCATTCCGCGGAAGGCTCCCAGCGCACCCTCGGCGGCCTCGGCGCCGACGTGGGGGGTGAGCCGGTCCTTCAGGGTGAGCAACCGCTGCTCGACCTCCGCCTCGGTGGTGCCGATCGCGACGTTGTAGTTGGCCGAGCGGGTGATGGCGCCGAAGTCGGTGCCGACGGTGTCGCAGTGCTTCCGCAGGATCTCGGATTTCTGCGCGAAGCCCTCGGGTGTGCCGTCGAAGTTGGTGTACTGCGCGTACTTTGCCGCGATCTTCAACGTCACCTTCTCGCCGCCGCCGGCGATCCACAGTGGAATGCCGCCTTCCTGCAACGGAAGTGGGCGGACGATGGCTCCGTCGACCTGGTAGTGCTTGCCTTCGAGGGTCGCGGTGCCGTTGGTCCAGGCCTGACGCATGATCTGCACGCCCTCGTCGAGTCGGCCGAGACGCACACCGGCGGAGGGGAATCCGTATCCGTACGCTTTCCACTCGTGCTCGTACCAGCCGCCGCCGATGCCCATCTCGACGCGTCCGCCCGAGATGAGGTCGGTGGTGGCGGCGACCTTCGCGAGGTAGGCGGGGTTGCGGTAGCTCATCGCCGTACACATCTGGCCGAGACGCACCCGCGAGGTGACCGCCGCGAACGCGGACATGAGGGTCCACGCCTCGTGCGTGGCCTCCTCCGTCGGTGCCGGGACGGTATGGAAGTGGTCGTAGACCCACAGCGAATCCCAGGACGAACCCTGATCGGCGCGCAGCGCGAAGTCGCGCATCGCCGACCACTGATCCGAGGGATCGATTCCGACGAGATCCAGTCGCCAACCTTGAGGAACGAACAATCCGAAGCGCATGAAACGAATGTACCTATGCTTCCTGTTTTTCGAGCGGTGAGGAACCGGGCTCCGACGCGGTCTGCGGTGGCCACGGGGAATAGACCGGGATGAACCGGAACAGGAGTCCGGCGCCGACCAGCGCCGCTCCCCCGATCGCGGCGACGGCAGCCCCGAGCGGAACGACCGCGGCGAGCGTGCCGACGCCGAAGGGTCCGGCGAACATGCCGGTGTCGTGGGTGAGCCGCCAGGCGGCGAGGAATTCGGCGCGCGTCGCCGGTGGGGCGATGTCGGCGCCGAGCGTCATGATCACGCCGTTGCCGAGCCCGTTGCCGATTCCCATCAGGACGGCGACGACACCGATCGACAGGAGGTCGTGCGAAAACGGCAACGCCAGGTAGGACGCCCCGATCACCAGAAGCGACGGCACCGCGATGAACCGGCGGCCGTACCGGTCCATGAAGTGTCCGGCCGGATACGAGCACAGCAGATCGACGGCCGCTCCGACTCCGAAGACGAGACTGACCTGGGCGGCATCGAGTCCGAGATGGGCAGCCCACAGTGGCAGCACCGCCTCCCGCGAGGCGCGGGCCGCCCCCATCAGGAGCGACCCGGCGCCGAGTGTGGCCAGCAACTTCCGGTGCCGGCGCACAATCGACGGCAGCGTCGCGTGGGTACCGGCGGTGCCTGCGGGGCACCTCGGCGGGTCGGGGACTCTCGACATCAGCCATCCGGACAGCACGACGCCGACGAACTGCACCATGAATCCGCCCCGGGCGCCGACCACCAGGATCACGGCGGCACCGAGCAGCGGTCCCACGAAGAAGCCGAGCCGCCACATCGCCGCGAACGACGACATCGCCCGGGCGCGCAGCCCGATCGGCACGGCGTCGGCCAGGTAGCTCTGGCGGGCCAGCCCCCACACGGCGTTGGCGAGCCCGGTCAGCAGTGCGCCCACACCCAGCATCCAGGGTGTCTGCGCGAGCAGGCAGACCAGCACTCCGGCGGCGCCGACGGTACTGCCGCCGATGATGGACCGCCGCTCCCCGAACCTGGCGACGATCCGGCCTGCGGGCAGGTCGCCCAGGACGGCGCCGAGCCCGACGACCGCGACGATCAGCCCGGACACGGCCACGGACGCACCCAGTTCGCGGGCCGTCAGTGCCATGACCGGGGCGGCGGCCCCCTGGCCGATGCCGAAGATCGCAGCGGGGACGAAGACGGTGGTGACGAGAGGTTTCAGACCGGTCTCGCCGCTCATGCGCTCGCTTCGTCGACCGCGCCCGCGAACCGGTTACCGACGTCCGTGAGACCGTAGTGACCGCGCAGTGTGGTCGCCGTGTACTCCGTCCGGAACAGTCCGCGCTGCTGCAGGATCGGGACGACACGGTCGACGAAGTCGTCCAGTCCGCCGGGCAGGTAGGGCGGCATGATGTTGAAACCGTCGGCCGCGCCCTGCTCGAACCACGTCTGCAGTTCGTCGGCCACCTGTTCGGGCGTGCCGGCGAACGTGCGGTGCCCGCGTCCGCCACCGAGCAGCCCGATCAGCTGCCGGACGGTGAGCGAACCGTCCGCGGCGAGATCCTTCACCAGCTGGTAGCGGCTCTTGTTGCCCTGGATCTCGTCCAGCGGCGGAAGCGGCGGAAGCGGGGCGTCGAGGGAATGCTTCGTGAGGTCGACACCGAGCATCGTGGACAGCTGCCGCAGCGAATACTCGGGCGAGATCAGGTCGGTGAACGACTGCTCGAGCTCCTTCGCCTCCTCCTCGGTGTCCGCGATGAACGGCACGATGCCGGGGAGCACCTTCAGGTCGCCGGCATTGCGGCCGTGCTTGACGACACGCGCCTCGAGGTCGCGGTAGAACTCCTGACCCTGCTCCAGGGTGCGCTGTGCGGTGAAGACGGCCTCGGCGTACCGCGCGGCGAACTCCTTGCCGCTCTCGGACGAGCCGGCCTGCACCAGCAGCGGCCGCCCCTGGGCGGACCTCGGCGAGTTGAGCGGCCCCTTGACCCGGAACCGCGGCCCGTCGTGGTCGATGGTGTGGACCTTGCCGGGGTCGGCGAACACGCCGGTCTCCGGGTCGAGCACCACCGCGCCGTCCTCCCAGCTGTCCCACAGGGCGAGCGTGACGTCGACGAATTCCTCTGCGCGCTCGTACCGTCCGCTGTGCGCGGGGATGCCGTCGACGCCGAAGTTCGCCGCCTCGTCCGCACCGGCCGAGGTCACGATGTTCCACCCTGCCCGGCCGCCGCTGATGTGGTCGAGCGACGTGAACTTGCGTGCCAGGTTGTACGGGTCGGAGTAGCTCGTGGAGGCCGTGGCGATCAGTCCCACGTGTTCGGTGGCGACGGCGATCGCCGACAGCAACGTGACGGGCTCGAAGATCGCCTGCGTGTTGTGCTTGATCCGCGGTCCGACGGCGAGACCGTCCGCGAAGAACACGGAATCGAGCTTGCCCCGCTCCGCGATCCGGCCGAGTTCCTGGAAGTGTGCGACGTCCAGAACGCGGTGCGCCTCGGTGCGGGGATGGCGCCACGCGGCCTCGTGATGTCCCACACCCATGAGAAAGGCGTTGAGGTGGAACTGGGAATCCTGTGACATGTGGAGTTTCTTTTCCGGTAAGTGACTAGACCCGCCAGCGGGACAGCCTGCGTTCGATCAGTACGAGAACGGCGTTGAGCGTCAGCCCGAGAACCGAGATGGCGACGATGCCCGCATACATGTTGGGGATCTGGAAGTTGAACTGGGAGGCGGTGATCAGGTAGCCGAGGCCTGCCTTGGCCCCGACCATCTCGGCGGCGATCAGCACGAGGATCGACGACGCCGCCGCCATGCGGATTCCGGTGAAGATGGTGGGAACGGCGGCGGGCAGCACGACCTTCTGGAAAAGGCGCACGGGCGACAGTCCCAGCGAGGACGCCGACTTGATCAGCAACGGGTCGACGGTGCGCACACCGGAGATCGTGTTCAGCAGGATCGGGAAGGTGCACGCGTAGATCACCAGGGCGATCTTGGACTCCTCACCGATGCCGAGGATCAGGATGAAGACTGGGAGCAACGCCAGCGCCGCCGTGTTGCGGAACAGCTCCAGGATCGGGTTCAGGAAGTCCGACACCGGGCGGTACCAGGCGATCGCGATGCCCAGCGGGATCGCGATCACGACCGCCACGAAGAATCCGATCAGGGCGCGGGAGAGGCTGGCGGACACGTGCTGCCACAGCTCACCGCTCTTGACCAGATCGAAGAATGCCTCGACCACCGTGGTGAACGGGGGAAGGAACACCTCGTCGACGAAACCGACCCGCGGAGCGATCTCCCACAGTGCCAGGAAGGCGACGATCGCGACGGACGGCTTGAGGATCCGCCAGACGATCGGACGCAGTGCCGCACCAGCACGCTGAACGGCACCCGGCTGCGGCGGGGTGGAAGCGGGCGACGGAGCCGACGTCCCGGGCCGATCGATTGCGACGGGAGCTTCCGGTGACGCGAGGGCGCTAGACATGTGCTTCCTCCTTCTCGATTACCTGTGCACGCTCCACTTCGCCGTGCAGCAGCGTCCAGATGCGGTGGCGGTAGTGCCGGAACTGCTCGTTGGACCGGACGTCCTCGCCGCTGCGGTCGATGTCGATGTCGACGAACGTCTTCACCCGGCCGGGCCGCGACGTCAGGACGGCGACCCGCTGCCCGAGGTAGATGGCCTCGTCGATGCCGTGCGTGATGAACAGGATGGTCTTGCCGGTGGCCTTCCAGATGCGCAGCAGTTCGTCCTGCAGCGACTCACGGGTCTGCGCGTCGAGCGCCGCGAACGGCTCGTCCATCAGCAGCACCTCGGGATCGAACGCGAGGCTGCGGGCGATCGCGACGCGCTGCTTCATGCCGCCCGACAGCTCGTGCGGGTACCGGTCGCCGAAGCCCTTCAGACCGACGAGCTCGAGGTAGTGCTCGGCGAGTTCGCGCCGTTCCTTCTTGGGCAGTCCCTTGGCCTCGAGCCCGAACTCGATGTTGTGCCGGGCCGTCCGCCACGGCAGGAGTGCGTACTGCTGGAAGACGATTCCGCGGTCGAGACCCGGCCCGGTCACCGGCTGCCCGTCGAGCAGGATCCGGCCCGACGTGGGGGTGCTGAGTCCGCCGAGCAGGTCGAGCAGCGTGGACTTCCCGCAACCACTCGGCCCGACGAGGACGAGGAATTCGCCGTCCGCGAGATCGATGTCGATGTCCTCGATCGCGGTGAACTTGTCCTTGGACCCTCGCACGTCGAACTGTTTGGTGACGTGCTCGAGGCGGAGCTTGGGCGTCTGAACCCGATCGGGGTTCGAGGCGGTGGTGCTCATTTCTGTCCTTCCAGTACTTCTCCGTCGGGCCCGCTCTCGGGCTGGAACGTGCCGTTGGCGTACGGGTTGAATTCGTTGGTGTAGAGGTCGGTTGCGGTCAACTTGCCCTCGTCGAGCTCACCGTTGCGGACGAGCCAGTCGATCCAGGTCTGCAGCTCCTTCTCCTGGATCACGGCCCCGGCCACGGGAATCCCGGAGCTGCGCCAGTAGTCGATGGCCTCGTCGCTCTCGTTGCGGCCACGCTTGCCGATGATGCTCTTGAACCGTGCGACGACCTCCTCACGCGGAGTCACCTGGGTCCATCGGATGGCCCGGGCCGTGCCCTGCACGAAGTCCGCAACGGCGTCCTTGTTCTTCGCCAGGAAGTCGTCACGCACCACGTAGGTTCCGTAGCTGAATGCGCCGAACAGATCCCGGTCCGTGAACAGCGGCCGGATACCCCCACGCTCCTGGGCTGTTTCGCGGAAGATCCCGTTGATGGCGGCCACGTCGATCTGACCTTCGCGCAGGGCCGCTTCGTTGTTCACCGGCGGGACGACGGTCAGCTCCACCTGCTTGATCTCGTCCTGGGTCAACCCCTGCTGGGCCAGCCACTCCCGGACCAGGAACTCGTGGTGCGCACCGAGCGTGTTCATCCCGACCTTCTTGCCGATCAGGTCGCGCGCCGAGCGAATGGGGCTGCCGTCCAGCACGAAGTATCCCGTGTACTCGCCGGCATCCGCACCGTAGGAACTCAGTACCGACGTGATCGGTGCCCCTGCGGCGTTGAGCTTGACGACGGCGCCGTTGAATGCCGAGCCGAACTCGATGTCACCGGTGGCCGCCGACTGGATGTCCTGCGGGCCGCTGGTGGTGTCGCCGACCCATTCGAGCGTGATCTTGTCGTAATACCCCAGGTCCTCGGCGAGTTCGTGGAATCCCACGTCCCCGGCCCACCCCTGGTAGCGCAGCACTGTCTTTCCGTCCTCGGTGGTGGCGGTGTCCGACGAGCCGGCGCACCCCGCCACTCCCGAGGCCAACGTGAACAGTGCTGCGGTCGCCGCGAGGGCGCGCACGGCGCCGCGCCGGAACCGGGAGTGGGACATCGACGTCACTTTCTTCTCGTGGGGATCCGGGGTGGAGTTCACTTGGCGGCCAGCGCTTGTCCGTCGGGGCCGCTGTCGGCGGGGTACGTGCCGTTGGCGTACGGGTTGTACTCGTTGGTGTAGACGTCGGCGGGCGTGAGCTTGCCGTCCTCGAGTTCCCCGTTGCGGACCAGCCAGTCGATCCAGGTCTGGATCTCCTTGTCGGTGATCACGCCGCCGGGACCAGCCACACCCGGCGACTTCCAGTAGCCGACGAGGTCGGTGGTCTCGTTGCGGCCGCGCTTGGTGATGATGTCCTTGTACTTCGCGATCACGTCGTCGCGCGGAGTCGTCTGGGTCCAGCGGATCGCGCGTGCCGTGCCCTGCACGAAGTCCGCGACGGCGTCCTTGTTCTTCGCGATGAAGTCGTCGCGGAACAGCAGCGAACCGTAGGTGAAGGAACCGAAGATGGATTCGTCGGTGAACAGCGGGCGGATGCCGCCGCGTTCGACCGCCTTGTCGCGGAACACGCTTCCGAGCGTGCCGACGTCGATCTGACCCTGCCGCAGCGCCTGTTCGGTGTTCACCGGCGGAACCACGGTCAACTCGACCTGCTTGATCTCGTCGGGGGTCAGCCCCTCCCGTGCCAGCCACTCACGCACGAGGAACTCGTGGTGTGCGCCGAGCGTGTTCATGCCGACCTTCTTGCCGATCAGGTCACGTGCCGACGTGATCGGGCTTCCGTCGAGCACGTAGTACCCGTTGAACGTCTCCTTGTCGGAGCCGTAGTAGCCGATGACGGACGTGATCGGCGAATCGGCCGCGGCCAGCTTCAACACCGCACCGTTGAACGCGCCACCGAAGTCGGTCTGCCCCGTGGCGGCATTCTGGATGCTCTGCGGCCCACTGGTGGTGTCGCCGATCCAGTTCAGTTCGACCTTCTGGTAGTAGCCCAGGTCGGCCGCGAGTTCCGGGAACGAGACCTGTCCCGTGGTCCCCTCGTAGCGCAACACCGTCTTTCCGTCGGCTGTCGTGGTGGTCTCGGAACCGGAGCACGCGACAGCGAGGCTGGTGAACGTGAGAAGGGCGGCCGCTGCGGCCAGAGTCCGCGCGAAACGTGGACGAATCATCGAAGGTCTTCCTAGTGTGTGATGCCCGCACACGACGAAGCGGCGGGTCGTGCGAGCGCACTCCCGAACCCGCCCGGCGGACGCAGGACGGGTGAGCAGGATGTGCAGAAGAAAAAGGGGTGCGAAAAAGCCAGGTCAGCTACGACAGCCGAAACACTGGAACATGGCAGACTCCCTGGACGTGGTGTGGTCGCCACACCATACGTCCGGACCCACCACCAGGGTCAACGGTTACGCACACGACGGATTTTATGTCTGGACCGCACGTAGGATATCGGCATGCCCACTGCGACGCTGGTAGACGAATTCGAGTCCCACCGGCCGCATCTGCTCTCCGTAGCGTACCGGCTGACGGGAAGCGTCAGCGACGCGGAGGACGCCGTGCAGGAGTCGTGGTTACGACTCGACGACGCGGACGCCGCGAACATCCGCGACCTCCGGCCGTGGCTCACGACGGTGGTCGGGCGGATCTGCCTCGACCGGTTGCGGTCGGCCGCGGTGCGGAGGGAACAGTATGTCGGCCAATGGCTTCCGGAACCCATCGTCACCGGACTGTCGCCGTCGGCTGAGCCGGACCCGCTGGAAGCGGTCGTCAGGGACGAGGACAACCGCCTCGCCGCGCTGATCGTGCTCGACACGCTCACCCCTGCGCAACGGGTCGCGTTCGTGCTGCACGACGGTTTCGGGGTGCCGTTCGACGAGGTAGCCGGGATTCTCGGAATCGAGACGCCCGCGGCGCGTCAGCTCGCCTCGCGGGCCCGCAAGGCCGCTGCCGCAACCACACCCGCCGTTCCCGACGAGGAGCATGCGCTCGCCGTGCAGCGACTGCTCGAGGCACTCGCCGCCGGCGACCTCGACGCGGTGATCGCGGCGCTGCACCCGGACGCCCTCGTCATCGGCGACGCCAACGGCACCACGAGCACCGCCGTCAACGTCATCCGCGGCGCGGACAAGTTCGCCCGCTTCTTCCTCGGTCTCATCGAACGATACGGGCCGGCGGTGTTCACCGTCATGCAGCCGGCCCTGGTCAACGGCCAGCTGGGCTTCTTCAGTGCCGCACTGACCGGCGACGAGGCCCACCGCAGCTCGCCGCCGCGAGTGGGTGGGTTCACCGTCCGGGACGGACTCGTCTACGCGGCGTACGACATCGCCAATCCGGAGAAGTTCGGCGGGATCAGGCTCCCGGACCCTCCTTCGTGACCGCGGCGTCGTCGGCCCACGGCACCCGGCACGAATCGGTGCCGAAACCCTGCTCCGTGATGCCCAGCGCCGAGTACATCCGGGCGCGCATGTTCTCGATGCCGATCTGGTAGGACAGTTCGACGACACCGGCCCGGCCGAACCGGCGCTCGAGGTCTGCGACCTGTTCGTCGGTGACCGTGGTGGGCGTCGCCGTCATCGCGTCGGCGTATGCGATGGCCGCGCGCTCGTCCTCGCTGTACGCGGGCGAGTCGGCGTAATCGGCGATGTGCTGGAGCCGCTCCACGTCGAGGCCGTCGAGGCGTTGCAGCATCGTGCCGAAGTCCACGCACCACGAGCAGCCGATCGTCCACGCCACGCGGTAGACGGCGATCTCCCGCACATTCGCGGGAAGCACGGTCGACGCCTTCTGCACCGCCAGCTCGTGCCGGGCCGAGGCGACGAACAGCTTGCGGTGATGGGCGAGCACGGTGAACGGCTCGGGCACCTCGTCGAACTTGTGGGCAGCATATTTGTAGGCGACCTTCACCAGCGGGCTCGCGTCCGCCGGGGCCACTGCGGGAATGCGGGGCATTGCGTCCTCCATCGTCACCGGGCGCCCTTCGCGCGCCGTCTACAGAGGAGACGAGACAGCCCCGCAGAACGTGACGCGGCCCTGTGCAACCCTCGCCGCCACACCGACTACGCTGCAGTAATGCCCGCAACGCCGCGCAACCGCACCGTCCAGCGCTTGCAGCCGTTCGCGTCCACCATCTTTGCCGAGATGACGGCGCTCGCCGTGCGCCACGACGCCATCAACCTCGGTCAGGGTTTCCCCGACACCGACGGTCCCGCGTCCATGCTCGACACCGCGCGCCGAGCCATCGCGGACGGGCTCAACCAATACCCACCCGGCCCCGGCATGCCCGTGCTCCGACACGCTGTCGCGGCCGACCGCCTGGCCCGGTACGGGCTCGACCACGACCCCGACTCGGAGGTGCTGGTCACCGTCGGCGCCACCGAGGCCATCAGCGCCGCCATTCTGGGGCTGGTCGAACCGGGTGAAGAAGTGGTGCTGATCGAGCCGTACTACGACTCCTACGCGGCGTCGGTCGCGCTGGCGGGAGCGGTGCGACGCAGCGTGCCGCTCGCCCGCTCCGGCACGAAGTTCATCGTCGACCTCGACGCTCTGCGAGCCGCGATCACACCGAAGACCCGGATGTTGGTGATCAACACCCCGCACAATCCGACCGGCACCGTGTTCACCCCGGAGGAGATCGCCGCCGTCGCGGAGCTGGCCTGCGAGCACGACCTGCTGGTTCTCAGCGACGAGGTGTACGAACACCTGGTCTTCGACGGCCGAACGCACACCGCCCTGGCCACTCTGCCGGGAATGTACGAACGGACCGTCTCGGTGTCGAGCGCCGCCAAGACGTTCAACGTCACCGGGTGGAAGATCGGCTGGGCGTGCGGTCCGGCGGAACTGATCGACGCCGTCCGGACCGCGAAGCAGTACATGTCCTTCGTCGGCGGCGGACCGTTCCAACCCGCGGTGGCGCATGCGCTGAGCCACGAGCAGCAGTGGGTGAAAGAGCTGCGGGACAGTCTGCAGGCCAAGCGGGACGTACTGTACGACGCGCTCGTCGCGTCCGGTCTGGAGGTCCATTCGGGCGGCGGCACGTACTACCTGTGCGCCGACATCACCGCGATCGGCGAACGCGACGGCATCGATTTCTGCCGCAGGCTCCCGGAGCGCATCGGCGTGGCCGCGGTGCCGGTCAGTGTTTTCACCGACCATCCGCAGCCGTGGAACCCGCTGGTGCGGTTCGCGTTCTGCAAGCAGGACCACGTGCTCGAGGAGGCGGCGCGGCGGCTCCGGACCCTCGGGGAGCCCGGATCGTGACTGCCCGCACCATCCCCGCCGACTTCGTCCGGCGATCGCTCGAGCTGTCGGCGCGCAGTGGGGTCGATCTCTCCCCCGCGCTGTCGGCGGCGGGAATCACGACGGCGTCGCTGGAGGATCCGCTGGCCCGGTTGACGCCGACCCAGGTCACCGCGTTCACCCAGGCGGTCTGGCAGATCACGGGCGACGAATTGTTCGGCCTCGGGCCGGCCCCGGTCCCCCGCGGCACGTTTCGGCTCGTCTGCCTCGCACTGATCCACACCGCGGATCTGTCCGCCGCCCTCGAGCGGATGGCCGACATCCTGCGCGCCCTACCGTCGCTGCCCGCGCTGCACATCGGTCCCGGTGTGAACGGCGGAACCCGGATGACCATCGACATCCGCCCGGCCGCGGCCGAACGGTCCACCGAGGACGTGCAGTCGTCGCTCGAGGCGACGCGGGTGACCACCGATTTCCTGCTGATCCTGCTTCATCGTTTCGCGGCGTGGCTCGTGGGCAAGAGGGTCCGGTTGCTGGCAGTGGAACTGCCGTATCCGGCGCCGCTGCCGCACCTCGCCGAGAACTACGATCACATCTTCGGTGTCCCCGTGACATTCGATTCCGACATTCCCGCAGTCGAATTCGACAGCGCCGTCATGCGGGCGCCCATCATCCAGACCGAGGAGACGCTCGAGGACTACCTCCGAGAGTCACCGACGCTGCTGATGTCGGAGCGTGATTACGACAGCACGGCGTCGGCGCAGGTGCGCCGGGTCCTCGAGCTGGGCATGAAAGGCCGGACGTCGACGGCCGAGGACATCGCGGAGATGCTGTCGATCAGCGTCCCCCACCTGCGCCGCCTGCTCCGGCAGGAGGGGACGTCGCTGAATCAGCTGCGCGAGGAAGTGCTCCGCGACGCCGCCGTGGCCGGGCTCCGACGAGGCGAGACTGTGGAGGACCTGTCGGCGCGACTCGGCTTCTCCGAGCCCAGCGCGTTCCGTCGCGCATTCAAACGCTGGACCGGCAGCACCCCGAGTTCCTACCGCGGAGCGTGACAGCGCGTCAGCTGACGCAGAACTCGTTGCCCTCGGGGTCTGCCATCGTGACCCACTCGCTCGGTCCCTGGCGGCCGCGGTGCAGCACGGTGGCGCCGGACTGCTCCAGCTTCTCGGCGACCTCGTAGCGGACGTCGCCGACCCTGATGTCCAGGTGGAGCCGGTTCTTCACCGTCTTCCGTTCGGGAACCAGCTGGAACAGCACGCGCGGGCGCTCCGGGTGCTCCGGATCGCGGATGGCCTGGCCCTCCCGCCAGACCAGGACACCCTCGAACTCCATGGTGTCGGACTCCTGCGCGTGGCCGGCCTGGACGAGCCCGCGGATGAACTCCTCGTTGCTCGGCTCCACCTCCCAGCCGAGCGTCTGCGCCCACCATTTGGCCAGGGTATGCGGGTTCTCCGAGTCCACTGTGACTTGAAATTCATATCCCATGGCCCGACGGTACAGCGGGGCACCGACAGGTCCCGGTGAGCCGCGTCCGGGACCTGCCGGGTCAGGGTTTGACGAGGATCCGGATGGGGTCTCCCTCGTGGTTCGCGAGCTTCTCGATGCCCTTTGCGACGTCTTCGAGCGGGATGATCTCGCTGATCGACCGTGACAGGTCGAGGCGGCCACGGGACACCAGTTCGGCGAGGGTTTCGATGTCCACGTTCTTGTAGCCGAGGTGGCCGAGTACCTGCTTCTGGGACAGTCCGAACTGCGCGGTGGTGCCCACCGAGGCCTCCTGGGCGCTCAGCCCGACCGCGACGAGTCGGCCACCGACCGTCAGGCAGTCGAGTGCCTGCTCGAACGTCACTGTCAGTCCGGCCGCGTCGAACGCGACGTCGAGCATCCGGCCGGCCGTCGCGTCGGCGACCTTCTCCTTCAGGTTCTCGTCCCGGGAGTCGAACGCGTAATCGGCGCCGAGTTCCAGGGCACGTTCCCGCACAGCGGGATTGATGTCGAACGCGATCACGGGGACAGCTCCGACCAGGCGCGCCGGCTGCACGATGTGGGTGCCGACTCCACCCACGCCCCACACGCCGACGGTCTCCCCGACCACCACCTTGCCGGTGCGCACGACCGCGCCGAACGGCGTCGACACCGCGTCGGCGAGGATGGCCGCCTGCTCGAACGGAACGTTGTCCGGGATGCGGGTCAGTCCCCCCGCCTGCGCCACCGTGTATTCGGCCCACGCGCCGTCGTAGGCGAACGCCATCAGCTGGATGCTCAGACAGTTCGTGAGGTCCCCGCGGCGGCAGTTGCGGCACGCAAAGCAGGGCCTGCCCGCGGACGGCACGACGCGGTCTCCCTCGGACCAGCCGGTTACTCCGGCACCGAGTTTCGCGATGGTGCCCGACGCCTCATGGCCCTGCGTCACCTCGGGCAGCAGCGCGGGGAACGTGCCGTCGATCAGGCTCAGGTCGGAATGACAGATGCCGCAGAACTCCACTTTGACGAGCACTTCACCGGGTCCGGGTTCCGGAATCGGAACATATTCGACCGCAATGCTATTCGTGTCGGCATGGAATCGCTGCGCCCGCATGGTTTCGGCCATCTCTCACCCTTCGTCGTCGTCGCTTCCGACGGCACCCGCGAAACATGCTCATGCGTGCATAATTCAGGCCACTGCCGGTTCAGACCGTCGCGGGCCGCGTCCGGTCGAGAGCGAGGTGAACGGCGAGGCCGCCGAGGACGCTTCCCATCACGAACTTCTGCGCACGCAGCCACACCGGGCGTCCGGACAGGAACGCCGCGACAGTTCCTGCGACGCAGACGATCAGCGCGTTCACGGTGAGCGCGACCACGATCTGCACGGTGCCCAGCAGCAGGCTCTGCAACCACACCGGCCCAGCGCCGGGGTGGACGAACTGCGGGATCAGCGCCAGGTACATCACCGCGATCTTCGGATTGAGCAGGTTGGTCGTGAGCCCCATCAGGAACAGCCGGGCGGACGAATCCCGGGGCAGCCCGCGGGCAGGCGCGAACGGCGCGTGCCCGCCGGGCCGCAACGCCTGCCACGCCAGCCAGCCCAGGTAGCACGCGCCCGCCAGCTTCAGCGCGGTGTACGCCTGCGGGACGGCGGAGAACACCGCCGAAATGCCCAGTGTCGCAGCAGCCAGATAGCACAGGAATCCGAGAGCGACCCCGGCCAGCGAGACCAGCCCCGCCGCCCTGCCCTGAGTGATGCTGCGCGAGACCAGATACACCATGTTCGGTCCCGGTGTGAGAACCATGCCGAGGGCGATCGCCGCCACTCCGAGTACCGCCGCAGAATCGATCATGCCCGTGACGATCCCACCGCGGCGACGCGCCGTCGCGGTCCAGTCCGGCCTCGGTGGACCTGTGTCCGGGTTGCATTCGTCGACGACCAGTGGGAACGTCGGAAGAGTAAAGCGTTGTCCAATCCGAAAGGGTGAAACACGAGTTATGCGTACGGCCGTAGCCGACAACTACCCCACGAGGGACCGCAACGAGTGCACGATGACCGTCCGCCAGGACCCGGTCACCTGGTCGGACCAGAAACGGGGTGATTCCCGCTCCGGTCCGCTCACCGCGAATCAGATTGCCGTCTACGACAAACGCGGATATCACTCCGCCGAGTCGATCATCCCACCACGCGACGTGTTCAACCTGGTCGACGAGATGACCCGCCTCGCCGAGACCGATACGCTGCGCGGCGACGACCGGGTCGTGCGGGAGAACGGGGACGGTGCCGTCCGTTCCGTGTTCGACGTCCACCGTCTCAGCGACGTCGTCGACGAGATCATCCGCCGCCCCGAGGTGGTGGGTATCGCCCGGCAGATCCTCGGTTCGGACGTCTACGTCCACCAGTCGCGACTCAATTTCAAGCCCGGTTTCTCCGGCGGCCCGTTCTACTGGCACTCCGACTTCGAGACCTGGCACGCCGAGGACGGCATGCCCACTCCTCGCGCAGCGAGTATCTCGATCGCGCTCACCGAGAACTACGGGCACAACGGCGGGCTGATGATCATGCCCGGATCTCACCGCGCGTTCGTGTCGTGCGCCGGCGAGACCCCCGAGGACTACTACAAGGAATCGCTGGTCAGCTACGTTCCACCCACGGGGTCGCCCGACCAGCCGACGCTCACCCGGATGGCGAACGAGTACGGCATCGACATGATGACCGGACCGGCCGGCTCCGCCACCGTGTTCGATTCCAACTGCATGCACGGTTCGAACGGCAACATCACGCCGTTCGCGCGTTCCAACCTCTTCATCGTGTTCAACAGTGTCGAGAACACGCTGACGGATCCGTTCTCGGCGCCCGCACCGCGCCCCGACTACCTCGGTAGCCGGGATTTCACCCCCTTGCGGTAACGAGCACCATGACGTACCGCGGCCCCGCTCCCTGACGGCGGAGCGGGGCCGCGGTCTGTCGATGCCGCGAAACCCGTAGCCTTCGCGCCGTCCTGCATGCGACGATGACTGGGCAGGGTTCGACCGCCCCGCCGGGCGCCGGCCGAACCTTCATCTCCCGGAACGGGGAATGATGTTTGCCTCCATCGCGCGCACCGTCGTCGCACACCCGTGGCACGTCATCGCGACCTGGGTGGTCGCGGCAATAGCCGTCATCCTGTTCGCACCGAGTCTCGACGACTACACCACCGGCAACCAGCAGACGTTCCTGCCCAGTTCATTCGAGTCCTCCGAGGCGCAGGCCGTCGGAAACGAATACTTCCCGAGCCTGTCGGGCGCCACCGGCAGCCTGGTGGTGGTCCGCGCCGACGCCGCCCCGCTGTCACCCGCCGACCAGCAGGCGGCACTGAATCTCGCGACCACGCTGCAGAATTCGGCGATCCCGGGAGTCGTGAGTGTGCAGGGGTCGCCTGCGTCGCTGTCCGCCGACGGGAAGGCCGCCGCACTGCAGGTGGTGTTCGACGGACAACCCGGCGACGACCAGGTCAACGACGCCGTGCCGGTCATCCGGGGCGACGCCGAGCAGCAACTGAACGGCACCGGCCTGGTGAGCGGGCTGACCGGGAACGCGGCCATTCAGGTCGACACCACCGCCGCCTACGACAACGCCGACAAGGTCATCACGATCGCCACAGTGATCGTCATCCTCACCCTGCTCGGCCTGATCTTCCGCAGCCCCGTCATCGCCGTGCTGCCGGTTGTCGTGATCGGTGCGGTGCTGTCGGTGGTCACCGGACTGACCGCCGTGCTCGCCGATCTGTTCGACTTCCAGGTCAGCACGTCGCTGCAATCCATACTCGTGGTCGTCCTCTTCGGTGTCGGCACCGACTACATCGTCTTCCTGCTGTTCCGCTATCGCGAACGTCTCCGGCAGCAGGCCGCGGCAGGGTCCACCACCGACACCCATCGAGAAGCCCTCGTGTTCTCCACCGACGTCGTCGGGCGCGTCGTCGCGTCGTCGGCGCTCACGGTCATCGTCGCGTTCGCCGCCCTGCTACTGGCGAAACTCGGCTCGCTCACCACGCTCGCGCCGGGACTCATCGTCGCCGTGGCCGTCATGCTGGTGACGGCGTTGACGCTCATCCCCGCCGTGTTCACCGTGCTGGGCCGCCACCTGTTCTGGCCGCTCGGACCGGGGCACGACAGCCCCCACACCCCGTTCGCCTCGATCGGCGCCGCGATCGGGCGCCGGCCAGCCGTGTTCGCCGTCGCGATCGGCGTCGTGCTGATCGCGCTCGCCTCCTTCGCGTCCGGCTACAAGTCGACGTACAACACGCTGGGGAACTGCCCTCCGACACGCCGTCACAGCAGGCCTTCGACACCCTCGATCAATCCTTTCCCGCGGGTGCGCTGAGCCCGACCCAGGTGTACGTCGTGGCTCCCGGACCGCTGGATCCCGCGTCGCTGACCCCGCTCGTCACCGCTCTCACGCAGGTGCCGGGAGTGTCCTCGGTCGCCCCGCCGCGACCCAGTCAGGACGGTCGAGCCGCGCTCGTCAACGTCGTACTCGCCGACGACCCCTACTCGAACGCGTCCCTCGACCTCGTCGAGGGACCGATCCGCGACGCCGCCCATGGAGCGGTCCCCGGCTCGGAAGTCGTTGCGGGAGGGCAGACATCCACGTTCGTCGACGTCCGCGCGCAACTCGCGGCGGATACGCGCCTCGTGTTCCCCGTCGCCGCAGTCGCCATCGCGCTCATTCTCGCCCTGCTTCTGCTCGCCGTGCTGGCCCCGCTCAACCTGCTGGTGTGCGTCGCACTCACGTTCGTCGCCACGCTCGGCGCCGTGGTGCTCCTGTTCCTGCACGGCCTCGGCTACGACGGGATCGACTTCTCGATTCCGATCGTGCTGTACCTGTTCGTCGTCGCGATCGGCACCGACTACAACATCCTGCTGGCCTCGCGACTGCGCGAGGAATTCCGCAACGGGTACACCCCGCGTGAGTCCGCGCGGATCGCCGTCTCCAACGACGCCCCCACCGTGGCCGCCGCCGGTCTGATCCTGGCGCTGACCTTCGCTTCCCTGACCCTCACCGGACTGGCCAACCTCGCCGAACTCGGCTTCGGTGTCGCGATCGGTGTCGCCATCGCCGCCTTCGCGATGGCCCCGATGCTGGTACCGAGCCTGGCGGCACTCGAACGTCGCGCCTTCTGGTGGCCGAGCAGGCAGAAGGCGACCGTCGACACCGGCGACGACCGCGAGCCTGCCGTGCCGCGGTAACTTCTGTCGTCAAACGCGTACTTGCACAGACGCACCCTTCTTCGCAGCCGCACTTCTAGGGCCCGAAAAGTAGTGCGGCTGCAGAGATCGGGTGCATCTGGGCGGCGATCACTACGCTCGGTTCCATGAGCGCATTCGCCGAAGCCGGCCTCAGCGAATGCGCGCGGGAGAACATGGACTGCATGCCGGGCTTCGGCACGTTCCTCGTCCTCTTCCTGCTCACGCTCTTCACCATCGGAATGGCGTTCGCGATCTCGATGTCGGCAACCCTCTCGATAGTCCTGGCGAGACCAGGCGTCCTCCGCGGCGCACTCTGGTTCGTCGCCGTCTGGACCGTCCCGCTCCTGGGCGCGGCCGCGTGGTTTCTCTCCGAGCGACGGCGTACTTCCCGAACGCCCGACAACGATGGGAACATACGTTCGAATATCAGGTAGCATGGCGGCATGACTTCCGCGGATGCGCGGTATGCGCACCAGGCCTCACTGTTCGACGACGCGTCGTTCGGTGTCGAACTGGGCGCGCTCGGGTCGACGGTGCAGCGTCGCATGCTCACGGCGGGAGCGTGGGTCGACGTGCGGCCGGGGTGGCTGACCGGTTCCGACGAGCTGTTCACCACGCTCGCGGAGACGGTGCCGTGGAAGGCGGAGCGGCGCCAGATGTACGACCGGGTGGTCGACGTCCCACGCCTCGTCCGGTTCTACCCGGAGGGTGAGCCGCTCCCCGACCCGCTGCTGGTCGCGGCACGCGACGCCCTGAGCACGCATTACCTGCCCGAACTGGGCGAGAAGTTCGCCACTTCCGGACTCTGCTTCTACCGTGACGGCTCCGACAGCGTCGCCTGGCACGGCGACGACACCGGCCGGAGCCGCACCGAAGACACCATGGTCGCCATCCTCTCGCTCGGCGCCGCGCGTCCGCTGCTGCTGCGTCCGCGCGGCGGCGGGCACTCGATCCGGTACTCGCTCGGCCACGGTGACCTGCTGGTGATGGGTGGTTCCTGCCAGCGCACCTGGGAGCATTGCGTACCGAAGAGCACCCGCCCGCTCGGACCGCGGATCAGCGTGCAGTTCCGCACGAGAGGCGTGCGGTGATCACTTCCGACGTGCGGCCACTGCCTGCGCGAGACGGTCCAGCTGCGCCGCCGTCGTGTTCCAGTCGATGCACGCGTCGGTGATGGACTGGCCGTACGTGAGGTCCTCGGCCTTCCCGAGCGTGAGGTCCTGACGACCGGCTTCGATGAAGCTCTCCACCATCACACCGACGATCCCCTGCTCGCCTTCCTCGAGCCGCACCGCGATGTCGTTCAGCACGTCGACCTGCTTCTCGTGGTTCTTGCTGCTGTTGCCGTGGCTGGCATCGATGACGACCCGCTCCGGCAGACCGCCCTTGCGCAGCCGGGCGAGCGTGTCGGCCACCGTCTCCGCGTCGTAGTTCGGTCCGTCGCTGCCCCCGCGGAGGATGACGTGGCAGTCGGGGTTGCCGACCGTGCGGATCAGCGCGGCCTGCCCGTCGAGGTCGGTGCCGGGGAACACGTGGCTCGCCGCGGCGGCGCGGGTGCCGTCGACCGCCACCTGCACGTCCCCCTCCGTCGAGTTCTTGATCCCGACCGGCATCGACAGCGCGCTGCACAGCTGGCGGTGCACCTGGCTGGCGGCGGTGCGGGCACCGATCGCGCCGTACGTGACGAGGTCCGCGATGTACTGCGGCATGATCGGGTCGAGGAACTCGCAGCCGACCGGCAGGCCGAGCGAGGACACGTCGAGCAGCAGCTTGCGGCCCATGCGGATCCCGGTGTCGATGTCGAACGTGCCGTCCAGGTGCGGGTCGTTGAGCAGACCCTTCCAGCCGAGGGTGGTGCGCGGCTTCTCGAAGTAGACCCGCATCACGATGTGCAGGTCGTCGCGCAATTCCTCGGCCTTCGCGGCGAGTCTGCGGGCGTAGTCCATGGCGGCGTCCGGGTCGTGCACCGAGCACGGGCCCACCACGACGAGCAGTCGATCATCGTCGCCGTTCAGCACGTTCACCGTGTCGGCGCGGCCGGAGCGCACGGTCGCGGACGCGACGTCGTCAGGGGCGTGTTCGCGGCGCACGACCGACGGGGCCACCAGCGGGCTGATGCTCGCGGTGCGCTGGTCGTCCAGCCGATCAGTGCTGGTAGTGGTGTCGAGAGTGACAGTCATGGGTTCGGGTTCCTGTTCTCAGGCCGGCCCTCGAAGACTGTGGAGATTCCCGCGAGCCGGTCTGTAATCCGGCTCTGGGGTGGAAGAAGTCAGCGCGTGGTTACGCCGACCGGCCCACCCGGGGCCGGCCTGCTAAACCAGAAATATGCGCGCTGCATGGCGCCCACAGTAACGGCTGCCCCCGATCGGCGCCACACCTACCCCTGGCCCCTGACATTTGTCACGGTGAGGTCGTGACGGACGTGTGGGGGTCGGCGGCCGTCGGAATCGCACGCTGATTGCATGACATCGACAGCGCTCCACACCTCCACGAAGGCCTCCGCGTCGCCGGCTCCGGCAGTCAGCCTGCGCGGCGTCCACAAGAACTTCGGTGACGTTCACGCCGTCCGGGGCCTGGACCTCGAGATCCGGCCCGGCGAGATCGTCGCGTTCCTCGGTCCCAACGGCGCCGGCAAGACCACCACCGTCGACATGGTCCTCGGATTGTCCCGCCCCACAGCCGGTGAGGTGTCCGTCTTCGGCACCGATCCGCGCACCGCGATCGCGCATGGTCTGGTCTCGGCGGTCATGCAGACGGGCGGCCTGCTGAAGGAACTGACCGTCGAGGAGACCGTCCGGCTCACCGCGAGTCTGTTCGCCGACACGCGGCCGGTCGACGAGGTCCTCACCCGGGCCGGCATCGCCGATCTCGCAAACCGGTTGGTGGGCAAGTGTTCCGGAGGTCAGCAGCAGCGACTGCGGTTCGCGATGGCACTGCTCTCCGATCCCGAGCTGCTGATACTCGACGAGCCGACCACGGGCATGGACGTCGAGGGCAGGCGGGACTTCTGGTCGGCGATCCGCGCCGACGCGGACAGCGGCCGGACCGTCGTCTTCGCGACGCACTATCTCGAGGAGGCCGACGCCCACGCCGACCGGATCGTGCTGGTGCGCAAGGGAAAAGTGGTGGCCGACGGCACCGCTGCCGAGGTGAAGGCATTGGCCACGGGACGCACGGTGCGCGCCCACTTCCCGGGCGCTGACAGGGAACAGCTGTTCGCGATTCCCGGCGCCGACAGCATCGAGGTGCGCGGTGACAGCGTCCTCGTCCACTCGACGGACACCGACGCCGTGGCCCGCCACCTCCTCACGCAGACGCTTGCCTGCGACCTCGAAATCGTCTCCCGAGGACTCGAAGACGCGTTCATCGCGCTCACCTCCGACGACTCCGCCACGGAAGGATCGAACTGATGACCACCCTCGCCGTACCCCGCCGCGTTCCCCCGCTCGGCGGCCTCAACGCCACCCTCCTCGGACTCGAACTGCGCCGGCTGCTGCGCAATCGGCGCACGATGATCATCACTCTCGTCATGCCGGTCGTCTTCTTCCTCATCTTCGGCCTGAACCCCAGCTACTCGGGTGAGAGCGCGGGCAACGGGAACGTCTCGGCGTACGTGATGATCAGCATGGCGCTGTACGGCGCGATGATCGCGACGACGAGCGGCGGCGCGATGGTGTCGGTGGAACGGGCGTCGGGATGGAGCCGGCAGTTGCGGCTCACCCCCTTGTCCCCCGGGGTCTACATCTTCGTCAAGGTGCTCGTCGCGATGATGCTCGGGCTCGGGGCCGTCGGCGTCGTCTACCTAGTGGGCGCGTTCACGTCCGTCCGGATGGACACGTCCCTGTGGTTCGCGACGGCCCTGATCACCTGGCTCGGATCCGCAGTGTTCGCCGCGTTCGGCCTGTTCATGGGGTACCTGCTGCCGAGCGAGAACGTCATGCAGATCCTCGGCCCCGGGCTCGCCGTGCTCGGCTTCGCGGGCGGGCTGTTCATGCCGCTTCAGGACGGTTCGGTGTGGGCGTCGATCGCGCAGTTCATGCCCACGTACGGGCTGAGTCAGCTGGTGCACGCACCGCTCACCGGTGACGCGATGCAGTGGACGTGGCTCCTCAACGTCGCGGTGTGGCTGGCGATCTTCGTCGGCGGTGCGGCGTGGCGTTTCCAGCGCGACACCGAGCGAGTGTGACGGCGGTATCGTGACTGCCGTGACCACCCCCGACGGCCCCGTCGTGACCAGGCGATGGGGCCGTTTCGGATTCATTTTCGCCGCCGCGTGGACGGTCTTCCTGTTCCAGCCGTTCCTCGACGGGTGGGCCGCCCGCGATCAGGTCCGGGGCTGGATCGGGATGATCGCCACGCTGGCATTCGCGGTGACGTACCTTGCGATGTTCCGGTGGTCGCATACCCGGCACGCGCACAACGAGTTTCGGCCACCGCTGAACCAGGCGGTACCGCTCGTGGTGGCGTTGTTCGGGCTCGCAGCCGTCATGGTGGTCGCCGTCGGGTCGTCGGGGCTGTCCGCCGGCGTCTTCCTCGCCGTCTCCGCGGTCATGCTGTTCCCCGCGTGGCTCGGCGGGCTCACCGCGCTGACCGTCGCAGTTCTCGTGGAAGTGATCTCCACGGTGATGGACTGGGGGTCGGGCACCGGGCTCTCGCTGGGCGTGTGCGCGGCAGCATTCGCGATGTTCGGGGTGACCAAGCTGATCAACCGCAACATCGAATTGGTCCGGGAACGGGAAGCGAGCGAACGACTCGCGGTGCAGGAGGAACGCACCCGGATGGCCCGCGACCTCCACGACATCCTGGGGCACTCCCTCACCGTCATCACCGTCAAGGCCGAACTCGTGGGCCGGCTCCTCGACATCGACATCGACCGGGCCCGCACGGAAGTGGCAGACCTGGAACGCCTTTCCCGCGACGCGCTCGCGGACGTCCGGCAGGCCGTGCAGGGAATCCGGGGGCTGTCGCTTCCGGTGGAGATCGCCCGGGCCGGGGAAGCGTTGCGGTCGGCCGGAATCGAGGCCGAGCTGCCCAACAGCACCGAGTCGGTGCCCACCGGCCTGCGCGAGTTGTTCGCGTGGACGGTCCGCGAGGGTGTCACCAACGTGGTCCGGCACAGCGGCGCGACGCACTGCTCGGTCACGGTGGGCGAACGCGAGGTTACCGTCGTCGACGACGGCGCCGGCTGCGCCGAATCCGTGCACGGGAACGGGCTGGTGGGCCTGCGGGAGCGCGCCGCGGCCGCCGGAGCCCGGGTCGTCATCACCCATCCGCAACCCGGCGGGTTCTCGTTGCACGTGCTGAAGGAAGAGGTCCCGTGACGATCCGGCTGCTGCTCGCCGACGATCAGGCACTCGTCCGCGGTGCCCTCGCCGCCCTGCTCGACCTGGAGGCGGACCTGACGGTCGTCGCGGAGGTCGGGCGCGGCGACGAGGTCGTCGCGGCGGCGCGCGAGCACTCCCCCGACGTCGCGCTCCTCGACGTCGAAATGCCCGGCCTGGACGGGATCGCCGCGGCCACGGCACTGCGGATCGAGATGCCGCAGACCCGCGTCCTGATCGTGACGACGTTCGGTCGTCCCGGGTACCTGCGCAAGGCACTGCAGGCCGGTGCGTCGGGGTTCGTCGTGAAGGACACCCCGGCCCGGCAGCTCGCCGACGCCGTCCGGCGCGTCCATGCCGGACTGCGCGTCGTCGACCCGGCTCTCGCCGCTGACAGTCTCGTCAGCGGGGAATCACCGCTCACCGACCGGGAGACCGACGTGCTGCGGGCGGCGCGGGACGGTGCGCCGGTCGCCTCGATCGCTGCCGCACTGTTCCTGTCGGCAGGTACCGTGCGCAATCACCTGTCCTCGGCGATCGGCAAGACCGGCGCCAGCACCCGCGCCGAGGCCGTCCGCGCCGCGGAGTCGAACGGCTGGCTGTAGGCCCTCCGGGCTCGTGCGCCCTTTTGGTAGTTGGGGCTACCAAAAAGGCGCACGGGCCGAAGGCCTATGCTGGCCGGTGCAGCTGGTTCGCCCGGCACGGTCGTGAGGAGCCCCGAAGACCGCACCTGGCGTCGAAGCACGTCAGCCTCCCCGGAGTCCGCGTGTGAGAGGGAACCCGGTGAGAATCCGGGACTGTCCCGCAGCGGTGAGCAGGAACGACCGCCGTCACCATGCACTGGGCAACCGCCTGGGAAGCGACGGCCACTAGGTCCGGTGTGATGTCACACCGGCTGCCTGCAAGTCCGAAGACCTGCCGACTGTGTCGGGCACGCCGTGCCCGACGGTTACCGCCTCGTGGATTGGGCGTGTAGACCTTCTCGCGCTGCAGCACGTCCCTGGGCTCGAGAGGTGTACCCGTTTGCCGGCGGTAGCCGTACCGCGTACGCAACTGGAGATACCGTGACACTTTCTTTCACCGCGACCGTGCTGGGCTCACCTCGCATCGGTCCGAATCGCGAACTGAAGAAGGCCGTCGAGTCGTACTGGGCCGGCCGCCTCGACGCCGAAGGGCTCGACGCGCTCGCCCAGGATCTGCGACGCCGGACCTGGACGAGATTGCGCGACATCGGGCTCGACTCCGTTCCCGTCAACACGTTCTCGTACTACGACCATGTACTGGACACCGCGGCGATGCTCGGCGCCCTGCCCGACCGTGTCGCCGGCATCGAGAGCGACCTCGACCGCTACTTCGCCGCCGCCCGCGGCAACCACACGATCGCCCCGCTCGAGATGACCAAGTGGTTCGACACCAACTACCACTACCTGGTGCCCGAGATCTCCCCGTCGACGACGTTCGCCCTCGACCCGTCGAAGGTGCTCCGCGAACTCGAAGAGGCACGCGCCCTGGACATTCCGGCCCGCCCGGTGGTGGTGGGTCCGGTGACGTTCCTGCTGCTGTCGAAGGCCGTCGGCTCGGACGTACCCCTCCTCGACCGCCTCGACGAACTGGTCCCGCTGTACGCGGACCTGCTCGGTCGGCTCGCCGACGCCGGCGCCGAGTGGGTGCAGATCGACGAACCCGCGCTGGTCGCCGACCGCACACCGGAAGAGATCGCGGCGGCCAAGCGTGCCTACGACCGGTTGTCCGCGGCACCGTCGCGGCCGGCGATCCTCCTCGCGTCCTACTTCGGCAGCCTCGGTGACGCACTCCCCGCCATCGCCTCGACCGGTGTCGAGGGAATTGCGATCGATCTGGTCGCCGGATCCGACACTCTCGCCACCGTTCCCGATCTGACCCGCAAGCACGTCGTCGCCGGCGTCGTCGACGGACGCAACATCTGGCGCACCGACCTGGACGCGGCACTGACGTCGCTCGGCACCCTGCTGGGCAGCACCGGTTCGCTCGCCGTCTCGACGTCGTGCTCGCTGCTGCACGTCCCGTACACGCTCGACGCGGAGACCGGACTCGACAAGGCGCTGCGGTCGTGGCTGGCGTTCGGTACCGAGAAGGTCCGCGAGGTCGTCACCCTCGGCACCGCACTGACCAGCGGTCGTGAATCCGTCGAGGACGAGTTCGCGCTCGCCCGCGCGGCGGCGTCCACCCGCAGCACCGACAGGCGTCTGCACGACGCCACGGTCCGTGCCCGGCTGGACGCGCTCACCGCGTCCGATCCGGGGCGCAGTCCCGCCGCGGAACGTCGGGAAGCCCAGTCGGCGCTGTCGCTTCCGGTGCTGCCGACCACCACCATCGGCTCCTACCCGCAGACGACGCAGATCCGGGTCGCGCGCGCGGCGCGGCGCAAGGGTGAGATCGACGAGTCCGAGTACCTGAACCGGATGCGCGCCGAGGTCGCCGATGTGGTTGCGCTGCAGGAGAAGCTGGACCTCGACGTGCTGGTGCACGGCGAACCGGAACGCAACGACATGGTGCAGTACTTCGCCGAACAGTTGGACGGGTTCTTCGCGACGGACAACGGCTGGGTGCAGTCGTACGGCAGCCGCTGCGTCCGCCCGCCGATCCTGTACGGCGACGTGCGCCGCAGCCACCCGATGACCGTCGAATGGATCACGTACGCGCAGTCACTCACTCAGCGTCCGGTGAAGGGCATGCTCACCGGTCCGGTGACGATCCTGGCGTGGTCGTTCGTGCGCGACGACCAGCCGCTGGCCGACTCGGCCAACCAGGTGGCGCTGGCCATCCGCGACGAAACGGTGGACCTGCAGGGCGCGGGCATCCGGATCGTCCAGGTGGACGAGCCCGCGCTGCGCGAACTGCTGCCCCTGCGGGCCGCGGATCAGCCGGCGTACCTCGACTGGTCGGTCGGGGCGTTCCGTCTCGCGACGTCCGGGGTCTCGGACTCGACGCAGATCCACACCCACCTCTGCTATTCGGAGTTCGGTGAGGTCATCGAGGCCATCGCGAGGCTCGACGCCGACGTCACCTCCATCGAGGCCGCGCGCTCGCACATGGAGGTCCTCGACGACCTCAACGCCGTCGGCTTCGATCTCGGCGTCGGCCCGGGCGTGTACGACATCCACTCGCCGCGGGTGCCCGGTGTCGAGGAGATCGCGGCGTCGCTGCGGGAGGCGCTGAAGGCGGTGCCGGTGGAACGGCTGTGGGTCAACCCCGACTGCGGTCTGAAGACCCGTGGTCCCGCCGAGGTCGAGGCGTCGCTGCGCAACCTCGTCGACGCGGCGAAGCTGGTCCGCGCGGAGCTGTAGGCGGCTCCGCCGCCCGTGAGTGGTTGAGGAGTCTCTGGACTCGTCAACCACTCACGGGGCCGAAGGCCCTGCTCTGCGACGGATTCTCACCGAACCGGCGACGGTAGGCGGCCGCGAAGAGGCCGAGGTTGACGTATCCCCACGCGCCGGCGATCGAGGCGACGGTCTCGCCCGGCGATGCGGTGAGCAGTTCCTCCCGGATGCCCTGGAGGCGCTGCTCACGCACGTACTCGGCCGGGGTGGTGTTCAGGTATTTCCGGAACGACCCGGACAGGGTGCGGACGCTGACACCCACCGCGTCGGCGATGTCGGAAGCGGTCGGCAGTTCGCGGGCGTACTCGCGGATGTATTGGACGGCGTGCCGCACATAGCCGGGCGCCGCCGGGCCGGTGGACCTGTCCGGGTCCACTCCGGCACGAGCCGCCCATTCGGTGAGCAGGTGCCCGACCAGCAACTCCTGCAGGTTGAGTCCGATGCGCCCCTCGGTGGCGTGCCCCGGTAGCTCTTCCGTCGTCCGCATCGCGTAAGCGAGCAGCGCCTGCCAGCCGGATCCACCGCCGCCGATGGCGCATTTGCGTTGCCAGAGAAGATCTCCGGGGTCGAATCCCCACCAGCGCACAGCCGTGTCCGTGAGCAACGCATGGGGAACGGTGAGATTGAGCTGGACGTGGTCGGGCGAGAACTCGACGAGGTAGTCGACGCGACTGCAGTCGGCGACGAACGTGTCACCTGCCGGTGTGTCCGCGGTGGCGTCGTGGTCGAGGTGGTGCCGGGCGTTGCCCCGGATGGTCGTGAGAACGAGCGCGTTTCCTGCGTCGGACGAGAAGTCGCCGACCGAGACGGGGATTCCGTAGGAGAACCGGGTGACGGTGATGTCGCCGATCTTCGTGGAGTACATGCTCGACCGGGGCGACAGCCCGACACCGAGCGGACGCACTACATAGGGCATGTACACGCGGTCGGACCAGAGTTGGATCTCGCTCCAGTCCTCCGACGCTCTGCGCTCGGCGGCCGTCGGCCGTCGCACCGCAAACGGATCCAGCACGACCATGCGTCGAGTATTCCACCCGCACGAGGCTGAAGGTCCCGTGCGCCTTTCTGGTTGCCGGAACAACCGGAAAGGCGCACGAGGCCGAAGGCCCATTGCTTATATAGTGAGTGTGTGCTCATAATATGGGTGTACCTGTGACACCAGTCACTACCCCGCCTCCTCGATAAGGACGCGCACATGTCAGACGTAGCAATCCTGATCAACACCACGGTCGCCGTCGCGGCGGTCGTTCTGATGATCGTGCGTTTCAAGTTCAACCCAGTGGTGTCACTGGTCGTCGGATCCGCCTACCTCGGACTCACGACGGGACTCGGCACAGCCGAAACGGTGGAAGTCATCAGCACCGGTTTCGGCGACATCATGGCCGAAGTGGGACTTCTGATCGCCTTCGGCGTCCTGATGGGCGCCATGTTGAAAGAAATGGGCGCGATCCAGCGCCTGGTCGGAACACTTCTGCGGGTGTTCGGGCCGAAACGAATGCCCTATGCGATGTCGCTGACGATCGCGACGTTGCTGCAGTCCATCTTCCTCGACGTCCTGCTCGTCATCTCCGCCCCGCTCGCCCGCAACCTCGCACCGAAGGTCGGCCGGGTCGGGACCGCACGCATGGCCACCGCCCTCGCCATCGGCCTGGAGTGCGGCATCGTGCTCATGGTTCCCGGTGTCGGCGCCCTCGCCCTCGCCGGACTTCTCGGTGTACCGCTCGGCAAGATGCTGATCTTCGGGTTGATCCTGGTGATCCCGACCGTGGCGATCTCCGTCGCGATCATGTCGTTCCTGTTCACCCGCGGTTGGTGGAACCCGGAGAAGGACGAGGAGCACTTCCATCAGACGGTCGTCGACGACGAAGAGGACCAGTGGACCGACGGCGGCAGCGGCGGGACCACCCCTCGGCCCGATGCCGGCGGACGCGTCGCCCAGGCGCAACGCACCGCGACCGTCACCGAGGTCACGGCCGAGCGCGCGGCGCACGACCGCCCCCTGATCCTGCTCCTCGCTCCGCTGCTCGTCTCCCTCCTGCTCATCGCGACCGGCGCGATCCTGGGCATCGCCGAGATCAGCAATCCCGTCGTGTCGTTCGTGTCCGAGCCGCTCATCGCGCTGCTGATCGGACTGATCGGCACCAGCTTCGTCGGACGGCTCAGCATCGGCCAGCACCGCGTCCAGAAGGCGATCGCCAGCGGTTTCAGCGAGAGCGGCCAGATCCTCATCCTCACCGGCGTCGGCGGGTCCCTCGCCGCGACCATCGCCGCGGCCGGTCTCGGCGACATCCTCGGCAAGTACTTCACCGCCAATCACGCCGCTCCGCTGCTGATGGTGTGGGTGATCGCCGCCGTCCTGCACGTCGCCGTCGGCTCGGTGACCATCTCCGCCATCACCGCCGCGGGCGTCCTCGCCCCCATCGCACCGACCCTCGGCCTCGACCCCGTCCTCATCGCCCTCGCCGCCGGCGCCGGCTCCCTGTTCGCGGTGCATGTCACCAGCAACACGTTCTGGCTGCTGCAGTCCTTGATGGGTCAGACCACACGAGGCACGCTGAAGACGTGTTCGGTGGGAGTATCGGTGGCATCGGTCGTCGCAATACTGCTCGTCCTGCCCATGAGCCTCGTTCTCTGAGCGTCACTATCAGTTAAGGATCACCATGTTCTCCGACAACACCATTCGGCCCCTCGACGGGGTTCGGGTACTCGAGCTGGGCAACTACATCGCCGCCCCGACCGCGGGCCGGATGCTTGCCGACTTCGGGGCCGAGGTCATCAAAGTGGAGCGCCCGAAGACCGGCGACGAACTGCGCAACTGGCGGCTCTACTCCGGCGACACCTCGATGCTGTACCGCACGATCAACCGCAACAAGAAGTCGATCGTGCTGGACCTGCGCACCGAGGAAGGCAGGCAGCTCGTCCTGGACCTCGCCGCCAAGTGCGACATCCTGCTGGAGAACTTCCGGCCCGGCACCCTGGAGAAGTGGGGCATCGGACCGGACGCGTTGAACGCGGCCAATCCGGACCTGGTGATCACCCGCATCTCGGCGTTCGGGCAGACCGGGCCGATGTCGCAGCGCCCCGGGTTCGCCGCGGTCGCGGAGGCCGCGGGCGGATTCCGTGAACTCGTCGGCGACCCGGACCGGCCACCGGTGCGGGTGGGGGTATCGATCGGTGACTCGATCGCCGGCCTCTACGCGGCGTTCGGGTCGGTGATGGCCCTGTTCCAGCGTGAGGCCGCGAAGGTCGCCGGAACCCAGGGTCCGTCCCTGCCGCATCGGATCATCGACGTCGCACTCAACGAATCGATCCTGTCGATGATGGAATCGCTGATTCCCGACTACCTCGCGTACGGCATCAAACGCGAACGCGTCGGCGGCCGGATGGAGGGTATAGCCCCGTCGAACGCGTACATCTGCAGCGACGGCGACAGCATCATCATCGCCGGCAACAGTGACGCCATCTTCCAGCGCTACATGGACACCATCGGCCGCCCCGACCTCGGCGCCGACCCGGATCTGTCCACCAACGCCGGACGGTGGGCGCGCCGCGACGAACTGGACGCGGCGATCGGTGAGTGGACGATCCAGCACTCGCGCGAGGAGGCGCTGAAGGTCCTCGATGCGGCGGGGGTGCCGTCGGGTCCGATCAACACCGCCGCCGACATCTGCAGCGACGAGCAGTACGCGGCCCGCAACATGATTCAGCAATTCACCGTCGACACCGGTGAGGCCGAGCCGAAGCAGGTCGGATTCCCCGGCATCGTCCCGGTGATCGGCGGCAAGTCACTGCCCATCCGCAGTGTCGGACCGGACCTCGGCGAGCACACCCGCGAGGTCCTCGGAACATTGCTCGGCAAGACCCCGGAACAGATCGACTCCATCGTCAACGACACAGTAGGTGGCCTCTCATGACGCAGTCCTTCGAATCACGCGCCCTGCTCCGCGACGTCACCCTGCGCGACGGATTGCAGTTGACGGGCAAGATGCTGTCCACCGCCCGGAAGCTCGAGATCGCCCGGCGGCTCCTCGAACTCGGCGTGCCCGCGCTCGAGATCGGGTCGATGGCCCGTCCCGACCTCGTCCCGCCGATGGCGAACACCGTCGAGGTGATCTCGGAGCTGACCGCGGAGGAACTGGACCACTGCTGGGTGTGGGTGGCGACGCCCCGGCACGTGGAGAAGGCCGCCGCCGCCGGCGCACGCCATTTCCAGTACTGCTTCTCCGCCTCCGATTCCCACAACCAGGCGAACATCGGACGTTCCACCGAGGACAGCCTCGCCGCGATGCCCGCCGCGATCGAACTCGCGCAGGAGGTCGGCGGCAGCATCCAGCTGTGCATCGCGACGTCGTTCACCTGCCCGTTCGAGGGCCGGGTGCCGGAGCAGCGGGTGATCGACATCGCCAACGATCCGCGCGCCCACGGCGCCGTCGACGTCGTCGTCTGCGACACCCTCGGCCAGGCCGTTCCCGCCGAGGTGTACTCGCTCGTCTCCCGGGTACGGCTCGAAACCCCGCAGCGGGGCATCGTCTTCCACGGCCACGACACCTGGGGGCTGGGGGTCGCGAACAGTCTCGCCGCGGTCGCGGCCGGCGCCATGACCGTCGACGGCGCCCTCGGCGGACTCGGCGGCTGCCCGTTCGCACCCGGCGCCAGCGGCAACACCGCCAGCGAGGATCTGCTGTTCGCCACCCGCCCGGACTGGCTGAACCCCACCACATTCGGATCGCTCGTGGAACTGTCCGAGAAGACGCTCGCCGAACTCGGCGAAGCCAACCGGTCCAAGGCCGCGCAGGGCGCACGCTCCAATGCCACCGCGTTCGAGTGGGTCATCGGCGGCGGCCGATGAGCGGCGCCCGGTTCTACATCACCACTCCGATCCCCGAACCCGCTCTCACGCTGCTGCGCGCCGCGGGCAGCGTCGATGTCCCCGACGAGCTTCCGGACGCCGCCCGGCTGCGGGAGGTCTGCGTGTCCGGCGACTACGACGTGGTGGTGTCCCAGCTTCGCGACACGTTCGACGCCGACCTCCTGGCCGTCGCGAAGATCCGCGGAATCTCCAACTACGCGGTCGGGTTCAACAACGTCGACATCGGGGCGGCCACCGCGAACTCGATACTCGTCGGCAACACACCCGGTGTGCTCACCGACGCCACCGCCGACGTCGCGATGCTGCTGATCATGGCCACTGCCCGCCGCGCCGTGGAGGCCGACACGTTCGTTCGCGCCGGGCGGTTCACCGGATGGGAACCGAACCTGCTCCTCGGCCACGATGTTTCGGGACGCACGCTCGGTCTCGCCGGGTTCGGGCGGATCGCGCGGGCAACCGCGAAACGGGCACTGGCCTTCGGCATGCAGGTGCAGTTCTGCCCCCGGCCTCCCGGCGACCGGCCGGTGACGGACGAGGAGCTCGGGGAGTTTGCCGGACTCGTCACCCACACCGACTGGAACTCCCTCGTCGCCACCAGCGACTACCTGTCGCTGCACGTGCCCCTCAACGCGCAGACCCGCCACCTGGTCGATGCGGGCGTGCTGACGGCGATGAAACCCTCCGCGATCCTGATCAACACGGCCCGCGGTCCCGTCGTCGACGAAACCGCCCTCGTCGCCGCCCTGAAGTCCGGGGAGATCGCCGGGGCCGGACTCGACGTCTACGAGGACGAACCCGCGCTCGCCCCGGGACTCGCGGAACTGTCGAACACGGTGCTGCTCCCCCACCTCGGCAGTGCCACGGTGTCGGTGCGCGCCGAGATGGCGAGGCTGTGCGCCGAGAACGCTGTGGCCATGGCGCAGAACCGGATTCCCCCGCATCCGGTCAACCCGGAAGCGTGGAGCTCATGACGGTTCTGATCGCCCCCGACAGTTTCAAGGGCACCTACACCGCAGGCGAGGTCGCCGACGCCGTCGCCGGCGGGGTCGAGTCGTCCGGCGGTGCCCCGATCAGGCTGCCGGTCGCCGACGGCGGCGAGGGCACCCTCGACGTTCTCACCGTCCCCCTCGGACTGCGTCCGGTCACCACCCGCGCCCGCAACCCCTGGGGCAGCCCGTGCCGGCCGACGTACGGACTGTCCGACGACGGGACCGCGGTCATCGAGATCGCCGCAGCCTCCGGGATCACCACGCCGCACGACGGCCCCCGCGACCCGATCACCGCCACCACCTACGGCACCGGGATGCTCGTCGCCGATGCCGCCCGGCGCGGTGCCCGGCACATCGTCGTCGCGGCCGGCGGGTCCGCCACCACGGACGGCGGCACCGGGGCCATCGCCGCCATCGAGGCGGGCGGCGGACTCCGGGGCGCCGCCGTCACCGTGCTGACCGACGTCACCACCCGGTACGTCGACGCCGCCCGAGTGTTCGGACCGCAGAAGGGCGCCGACGCGGGCGCCGTGCCGGTCCTCACGCGGCAACTCGAGGCGAAGGCGCGGGCTCTGCCCCGCGACCCGTCGAGTGTCGACGGGACCGGTGCGGCAGGCGGGTTCTCCGGCGGGATGTGGGCGCGGTACGGCGCCGAACTACGCTCGGGCGCCGAGTACATCCTCGACGTGATCGGCTTCGACACCCTGGCCGCGGACGCGTCGGCGATCGTCGTCGGCGAGGGCAGGCTCGACGGACAGACGAAGGCGGGGAAGATCATCTCCGCGATCCTCGCCCGCGCGGGCACCACCCCGGTGTACGCCGTCGTCGGCTCCGTCGGCGACGATCTCGGCGCCTACCGGTCCCGGTTCACCGGCGTCCTCGTCGCCACGGACGCCGTGGCCATGCACGAAGCCGGCCGCGCGATCTCGGCGCAGCTCATGACGGGTAGCGGCCACCCAGCGTCCGGGTGACCTGCTCGGCGCTGCCGACGAGCAGATCCACCCATTTCTCGCACTGTTCGCGTGGCATGCGCAGTGTCGGCCCGCTGATCGCCAAGGCACCGATCACGTCGGCGGACGAATCGAACACAGGCGCAGCCAATCCCGAGGCGCTGTCCTCCCGCTCCCCCGCGGTGATGGCGTACCCGTCGGCCTTGGCCTGGTGGATCAGTTCGCGCAGCACCGCGGTGTCGGTGACGGTACCCTCGGTCATCGGCTCGATGGGGCCGGCGAGGACCTGTTCGGTGAGGTCCGGGTTCCAGGCGAGCAACACCCGGCCCGCCGAACCCGCGGGCAGGGGGACGATCTTCCCGACGTACATGTTCCGGCGCAGCGCGTGCTCGGTCTCCGCGATGGCCACACACACGCGGTAGCCCTGCTCGACCCGGAAGAAGCTGGCGGTCTCACCGGTGGCGTCGCGGATCTCCTTCAGCACCGGCGTCACGACAGTCAGCACGTCGAGTCCCTTGGTGGCCGTCGCGGCCCAGAACGCCATCTTCACGCCGATCCGGATCTGGTCGCCGGTCCGGTCGAGGAATTCCTGCGCCACCAGGTTGCTGACCAGCCGTTGGACCGTCGACGTCGGCAGACCCGTCGCCTGATGGATCTCGCCCAGCGTCATCGACGGCCGCGACAGGCTGAACGCATCGAGGATCTCCGTGATCTTGCTCAGCACCAGCAACGGTTGGTGCTTGGAGGTCAATTCGCCGTCTTCCGCTCGCATGCCCTCGACGATAGTCGCCCTCACCAGCACGTGAGTGCCAACGAACGGCGGAACACACTTCGGCACTCACCTGGGGCGAATTGACTGTCGCCACACGGGCGGGGATGTGGTACCTATTGAAGATGCTCGAATTCGACTCGACGAAAGGCGCATGAGCGCCCACCGAGACATCTCTCCGGCACAACGGTTCGGGGAATTCACCCGCGCGTTCGACGCGCCTCGCTCGGCATCCCGGCGGTGCCGCGACCCCTCCATCCCCGGACGGGCACTTCGTAGGCCCCTATTTGTGATGCCCTACAACGACTTCGAGAAAGGAGGTAACCGTGAAGTTGGCTGAGGCACTGGCCGAACGTGGCGATCTGACACGTCGGGTGGAGCACCTGAAGTCGCGCATCCTCACCAATGCGCGTCATCAGGAGGGCGAGTCGCCGGCGGAGGACGCCGCGGCGCTCCTCGTCGAACTCGAGGAGGTCCTGGACCGCCTGGAGGTCCTCGTCCGAAGAATCAATCGAACGAATACCGCTGCGCCACTGGGCGACGCGAGCATCACGGACGCACTGGCCCGCCGGGACATGCTGCGCATCCGGCACCGGGTGGTGTCCGCCGCCGCGGATGCCGCCTCCGGTCGTGAGCAGGATCGATACGGTAGGCAACTCCGCTCCGAACTCGTCTTCGTCGCGGCATTGCCCGTCCGGGATCTGCGGCGGACGGCAGACGAACTCGCCCGGCAGATCCGGGAAATCGATCTGCAAGTGCAGAAGGAGAATTGGGAAGTCGAGTTGCTCGACTGAACAGGCTGGGTAGTAGGTAACCGTCTCGGAAGCGAGCACACACCGCGAGTCGACGGTAATTCGGCTCTTCTCCGGCGTGGAGGGCAACGCTCCGGGCACACACCCGGATCACACTGCAGCCCTGCACACCGCACAGGTGACAGTGCACGACGCACAGCTCATCACCGGGTGCTGATCCGAGACGGCGAGGGCGGGCAAGGGGCTACCCACACACGTGAGTGGCAGAGCGTGCCGAAGCACACTCTGCCACTCACGTCAGGGATCAGCCGACTACGAGATCCAACTCGTCGTCGGACACTCCGACCGCGATGCTGCCACCCTCGACGAGGACGTCGTCGAGCAGCAGATCGGCGATCCGGTCGTCGACAGCCCGTTGGATCGACCGGCGCAACGGTCGCGCCCCGAACTCGGGCTGGTGTCCGTGCTCGGCAATCCAGTCGACCGCGTCCTCGCTGAACGAGATCTCGATGCCCTTGGACTGCAGCCGCTTCCGGCTGTCGTCCAGCAGCAGGTCGGTGATCCGGTGCAGCTGCTCGGTGTCGAGCTTGCGGAAGATCACGATCTCGTCGATCCGGTTCAGGAACTCCGGACGCATCGACTCGCGCAGCCGGCCCATCACCCGATCCCGCAGCGGCTTCTCCGAAGCCTCGGCGTCACCGGTACTGAAGCCCAGCGCACCCGACTTGCTGGAGATGATGTCGGATCCCAGGTTGCTGGTCATGATCAGAACGGTGTTCTTGAAATCCACCGTCCGGCCCTGACCGTCCGTGAGCCGACCGTCGTCGAGCACCTGCAGCAGCGTGTTGAACACGTCGGGGTGTGCCTTCTCGATCTCGTCGAGCAGGATCACCGAGTACGGGTTCCGGCGGACCTGCTCGGTGAGCTGTCCCGCCTCCCCATATCCGACGTAGCCGGGAGGGGCACCGACGAGCCGGCTGACCGTGTGACGTTCACCGAACTCGCTCATGTCGAGTCGAAGCATCTTGTTCTCGTCACCGAACAGCGTGGCGGCCAGCGCCTTCGCCAGTTCGGTCTTGCCGACACCGGTCGGTCCGAGGAACAGGAAGCTACCCACAGGACGATCCGGATCGTTCATGCCGGTGCGGCTGCGGCGCACCGCCCGGGCGATGGCCCGCACGGCGTCGTCCTGGCCGATGACACGACGATGCAGTTCGTCCTCGAGCCGGCGGAGGCGTTCCTTCTCCTCCTCGGTCATCTGGCTGGCCGGGATTCCGGTGGCCCGCGACACGACATCGGCGATCTGCTCGGCGGTCACCTCGGGCGTCACGTCGGTCGTGCCGACCGCCTTCCCCTCGATCCGGGCCTGGACCTCCATCGCCTCGTCCCGCAGTCGCGAAGCCTTCTCGTACTGCTCGTCGGCGACGGCCTGCTCCTTGGCCTGCTCGAGTTCCGCAAACTTCGCCCGCAGAGCCTCGACATCGACGCTCGGCATCCGCAGCCGCAACCGGGCTCCGGCCTGATCGATCAGGTCGATCGCCTTGTCCGGCAGGAAGCGGTCACCGATGTAGCGGGCCGACAGCTCGACGGCCGCCGTGATCGCCTCGTCCGTGTAGCGGACGCCGTGATGCTCCTCGTACCGGTCACGCAGACCGGACAGGATCGCCACCGCATCGTCGACACTCGGCTCCGCCACCGTCACCGGCTGGAAACGACGTTCGAGCGCCGGGTCCTTCTCGATGTGCTTGCGGTACTCGTCGAGCGTCGTCGCACCGACGATGTGCAGCTCACCGCGGGCGAGCTTCGGCTTGAGGATGTTGCCCGCATCCATCGCGCCGTCGGCGCCGCCACCGGCACCGGCGATGGAGTGGACCTCGTCGATGAAGACGATCAGCTCGTCCGAGTGGGCCGAGATCTCGTCGATCACCTTGTTAAGGCGCTCCTCGAAGTCGCCGCGGTACCGGGTGCCCGACACCATGCTCGACAGGTCGAGCTGCACGATGCGCTTACTCGTCAGGCGGTCGGGTACGTCGCCGTCGACGATGCGCTGGGCCAGGCCCTCGACGACCGCCGTCTTGCCGACGCCGGCCTCACCGACCAGCACGGGGTTGTTCTTGGTGCGGCGCGACAGGATTTCGATGGTCTGCTCGATCTCGTCGGCGCGCCCGATCACCGGGTCGACTCCGCCGCCGCGTGCGCGTTCGGTGAGGTCGAAGCCGTACTTGTCGAGCGTGGGGGTCCCCGAGTTCGAGGACTCCTCCTCCACCGATCCACCCTGCACGGCGGTCTGCAGGCGCTCCGGGGTGATTCCCTCGGACGCGAGCAGGCGTCCGGCGGCGTGGTCCTGATCCGCGGCGAGCGCCAGGAAGAGGTGCTCGGGATCGATGTAGGTGGACCCGAGGGCGCGCGCGAGTTGGTGCGCCTCGAGCAGCGCCGTCTTCAGCGCGCCGCTCAGTGCGGGTGCTGCAAAGCCTGACGTGTCACGGCTCTGGGGCAGACGCAGTTCGACGGCATCGGCGACGGCCGACGTGTCGGCGCCTGCGCGGCGCATCAGAGAAGTGACGGGTTCGTGTTCTGTCATGACGCGCAGAACGTGGAGTGCATCGAGTTCCGCATCGCCACGACCTGCGGCGAAACGGGCAGCAGCAGCCATGAGCTCCTGGGTGGAGCGACTCATGAGCCGACTGATGTCGATGCGACCTGGGCCCTCCGGCCCGAAGAATGCTGGCATTCCTCAGCCTCCTATAAGTTTAAGTTGAGCGTTACTCACTCAACTAACGTGCCAACCCTGCGATCAATTCCCAAGAGGGATGGATGTGAGCTCGATCACGAAGGTTTCGTGCCGGTGCCGACCCAGTCCAACGACGACAGGAACCCGGATCTTCCCGCTCACGGCAGGGTGCGTCCGAGAAAGTCGAGCACTCAGTTCGGCGGCGGACGCCGCGTCCAGGCCCTCGGTGCGATGACCGATCAGAACGGTGTCGCTCGCCCCCACCATCGGGGGCGTCCCGGCCAGCGTGATCAATGCCTCGGCGCCGACTCCGGTGAGCACCGCAAGCTCCATGTCCGCCGTCTCGCCCGTGTCCGAGGAGAGTCCGTCGAGATAATCCGGATGCCCATCGACGAACCACAGTCCCGCCGAACCCAGATGCCCGCGCAGCGCGGGAAAGATCCCGAGCAGAATGCTGCAGTCGCCGCCGACCACCAGCGGTCGCCGGCCCGGCAGGTCCGTCATCGCGACCGCCAGATCGTCCACCAACGCGTGAGCGGCCCGCACCGTCTCGTACAGTGCGATCACGCCCGTCCGTTCGTCCCGGTCGGTGCGGTCGATCACGGTCGCGGCGTCGCCGACATCCCGGCCGACCATCGCGGACAGGCCAGCCTCCCGAAACGCGTGCGGCGCTGCCTGTTCGCCACGAGCCGAGCCGGAGCAATCCCACGGTGCACCCAGCATGAACCAGCCGGCAGCGTCCATTCCGCCAGGCGCTCCGCGCCCGTGCGCCTTTTCGGTAGCGGGAACAACCGGAAAGGCGCACGGGCGCGAAGCGCCTGGTTCTACGCTGAACTGGTGGTGGCTCTCGTTCGAGCGGTCCGGCGGCTGGCTCTGGGACGCCCGCTGCGCAGCGACGACCTCGGCGAGCAGTTGCTGACCAAGCGACTGGCGCTGCCGATCTTCGCCTCCGACCCTCTGTCGTCCGTGGCGTACGCGACGCAGGAGATCCTGCTGATCCTGTCCCTGGGCGGTCTCGCGTACTTCTACCTGACGCCGTATCTGGCGATCGGGGTCGTCGTACTTCTCGCCGTGGTCGCCCTGTCGTACCGCCAGGTGGTGTACGCCTATCCCAGTGGGGGCGGCTCGTACGAGGTGGCCACCAAGAACCTCGGTCCGTCCGCGGGGCTGACGGTGGCATCGGCACTGCTCATCGACTACGTCATGACGGTGGCGGTGTCGGTGGCGGCCGGCGTCGACAATCTCATCTCCGCCGTGCCCGCGCTGAACACGCACCGGGTGGCGCTGGCCGTGGCGTTCGTCGTGCTGCTGACTGTGATGAACCTGCGCGGGATCCGCGAATCCGGGACGGCGTTCGCCTTCCCGACGTACGGGTTCATCGCCGGGGTGATGATCCTGATCGTGACGGGATTCGTCCGCGTCGCGGCCGGCTCGACACCCGTCGCCGAAAGTGCCGGGTACACCATCGAACCGGAACTGTCCGGGCTGACCGGTCTGGCCCTCGTGTTCTTCGCGCTGCGCGCGTTCTCGTCCGGATGTACCGCGCTGACGGGTGTCGAGGCGATCTCCAACGGGGTGCCTGCGTTCCGTAAACCCAAGAGCGCCAACGCCGCGAAGACACTCATGGCGATGGCGGCGACGGCCATCGTGATGTTCGCGGGAATCACGGCGCTGGCCATGGTCACCAAGGTGCACGTCGCGGTGAACCCCTGCGATCTGATCGGGTTCGCCGGAAACTGCGAGACCGATCCGCAGCGCACCGTCATCGCCCAGATCGCGGCGGCCGTGTTCGGCGGCACCACCAACATCGGCTTCTTCTATGTCCAGGCCACGACCGTGCTGATCCTCGTCCTCGCCGCGAACACCGCCTACAACGGTTTCCCGCTGCTCGCGTCGGTGCTCGGCCGCGACCGCTACCTCCCGGTCCAGCTGAACACACGCGGCGACCGGCTGGCGTTCAGCAACGGCATCGTGCTTCTCGCCGTGACGGCGGGTGGATTGATCGTCCTGTTCGACGCGTCCGTCACCCACCTCATCCAGCTATACATCCTCGGCGTGTTCACGTCCTTCACTCTCAGCCAGGCGGGCATGGTCCGGCACTGGAACAGTGTGCTGGCAACCGAATCCGACGCCCGCGAACGTCGTCGCATCCACGGCCGGCGGGCCCTCAACGGCACCGGCGCCGTCCTCACCGGCACCGTTCTGATCATCGTCACGATCACGAAGTTCACCCAGGGTGCCTATCTCGTAGTCATCGCCATGCCGATCCTGTTCTTCCTGATGCGCGGGGTGCGGCGGCACTACGACCGGATCGCGGCGCTTCTGGTCGTCGACGAGGACAGCTTCACCCTGCCCTCCCAGGTGCACACCATCGTGCTGGTGTCGGTTCTCAACAAACCCACCGCGCGGGCCCTGGCCTACGCCCGCGCCACCCATCCGACGACGCTCGAGGCGGTCACTGTGCTCAGCGCCAACACCGGAGAACTGCAGCGGGACTGGGAGAAGTACGAGGTTCCGGTGCCGCTGAAAGTCCTCGAATCGCCCTACCGTGAAGTCACCACCCCCATCGTGGGGTACGTGAAATCCGTCCGGAAGCGGATCCCGGACGGCGTGGTCACCATCTTCATCCCCGAGTACGTGGTGGGCCACTGGTGGGAACACCTGCTGCACAACCAGAGTGCGTTGCGTCTCAAGGGGAGGTTGCTGTTCACGTCCGGGGTGATGGTCACGAGCGTGCCGTGGCTGCTGGATTCGGCCACCCGGGCCGGATCGCCGCTCGGCAAGCCGGCGCCGGGCGACATCCGGCGTGGGCTCCCGCCCGCCGCCGAGCTCAGCGGAAAGTCGACTTCAGGTACTCCGTGAGACCGTCTACCGCGACCGGACTCTGCCGGAATCCCAGATAGCCGTCCGGACGGACGACGAACGCGGCGGAACCCTCCGCGCCGTACGCGTGCGCGAACTCGCCGTCGCGGTCCCGGACGAGGGGAAGCACCGTTTCCCCGACATCGGCGGACGGCGACGCGACGAGGTACGTGTCGACGAGTCCCTGGGTCGCCGCCTCCACGGACGTCGCCGCGGCCTCGAGCAGTTCCAGCCCGCGCGCGTCGACCGATTCGTCGGCGTACAGCAGCAACGTGTGGTTCCGTCCTGCGAGGAGAGTGAACAGCCGGAGGGGAAACGCGACCGCGGCACGGGTCAGCCCACGGGCGTCCGGTGCCCGGCTGCCGGGGGTGAGCGCCGCATTCGACTCCGGTTGGGCGACGATCGGACTGTCCGCGTAGCTGATGAGGAGTTGAGCCTCGCGTCGGATCACGTAGTCGGGATCCGACGACCCCGCCCCGATTCCCTCCCGCGCGCTGCGCACGGTGCGTCCCACCACCTCCTCGCCGACGGGCCGCCGTTCGGCGTCGTAACTGTCCAGCAGATCGGAGGCCGCGGCACCGGACACGGCCAGCGCGACCTTCCACGCCAGGTTGTGGGCGTCCTGGATGCCGGTGTTCATGCCCTGCGCGCCGGTCGGCGGATGAATGTGGGCGGCGTCGCCCGCGACGAACACCCGTCCGCGCCCGTACGAGTCGACGATGCGGTGGCTGATCCGGAAGACGGAGGACCAGCGGAGGTTCGACGCCCGCGTCGGTTCGGGCGACAGGCGGTCGAGCACGGCCTGGATGTGACTCAGCTCC
Organism: Rhodococcus sp. 21391; assembly: GCF_016772255.1. NCBI lineage: Bacteria > Bacillati > Actinomycetota > Actinomycetes > Mycobacteriales > Nocardiaceae > Rhodococcus > Rhodococcus sp. 21391. The sequence continues at coordinate 5,445,590 of NZ_CP063781.1, forward strand.
GGTTTGGGTCCCGCTTCGAATCCGTGCGCGATCTTGTCGGCCACCGGGGTTCCGGTGCCCGCGAGGTCGCTGGGCACCAGCATCGACATCCGGTAGCGGCGGCGCCCGGGTAGCGGAATGCACACGAGCAGATCGTCGGTCTCGCCGTCCGTCTGATGCATCGACCGGATTCCGTAGCCACGTGGCATGGACCAGTCGACCTCGACGTCGCCGAGCATGTACTGCTCGACGAACGCACCGCCTTCGAAGGTGAGGCCGAGGCCCTTGCGGACGACGCTGTGGGCGCCGTCGCAGCCGAGAAGATACTGGGTTCGGACGGTATCGTCGCCGTCCGCGCCGGTGACCGTGGCGACGACGCCGTCGTCGTCCTGCTCGAACGCCGTCAGTTTCGTACCTCGTTCGATCGTGGTTCCGAACGTGGCCAGGTATTCGGTGAGGATGCGTTCGGTCTCGTACTGGGGCAGACCGATGAATTCGAACGGGACGTCGGCCGGTAACGCCAACTCCAGACGGGCGACCTCGTCGCCGTTGACGTACACGATCTGCCCGCGCATCTGGATCGCCGCGTCCAGGATGTGCCGCAACAGGCCCATGCTCTCGAACACCTCGAGGCTGCGCGGTTGGATCCCCACCGCCTTCGCGTACTGCGGTGGTTCGAGCAGGGGATCGATGATGCGGCAGGCGACACCTCGCCTGCGCAGTTCGATCGCCGCCGTCAGACCGACCGGACCAGCTCCGACCACCAATACCTCGGGATGCACCACAAGACACCGCCTCGTCAGCAGGGACCGACCACCGACCAGTATGCGGGACCGACGATGTAGTTGACCGGCGTTCGGGCCAGACCCGGATCCTTCACGTTCACGCGGTGTGGAGTCTCGGCCGGTGAACGGCTTCCCGGGCCACCAGTTCGATCGTCACGGCCACCGCACACGTCTGCGCGAGCAGCAGCCCTACGAGGACGAGGATCTGGACCGCCCCGGCCTGGACGGCGGAACCGCTCGCGAGAAGCACCCCGACGAACGCCCCCGGCAAGGTGACCAGCCCGACGGTTCGGGTCTGATCGAGTCCCGGGAGCAACGCGTCCGAGGCCGCGGACCGGATCACTTCCATGCGGGCATCGCGGACGCCGAGTCCGAGACTGAGCCCCGCCTCCACCTCACCCCACCGTTGTTCGACCGCATCGAGCGCGCGTCGCGCGGCGAGGGAGGTGGCCGTCATCGCACCGCCGAGCACGATTCCGCCGACGGGAACGATTGCGACACCTTCGAGCGGAACCACCCGGCTGACCAGCATCAACGGCACGACGATACCCACACCCGCAGCGAGGGACAGCGCCAGCCACGCGGCCGACCGCCCGGCTCTCGCGCGCCGAGCGGACGTTCCCACCGCCGCCGCGAACATCACGGCCAACACGAGGATCGAGGACCACAGATGCGCGAGAGCCGCGGCCAGGATGAGAGACACCGCGGCGAGCTGGGCAGCGCCGCGAATCGCCGCGGCCGGCACGACGAGTGGGCTGCCGAGGTTAGTGACGCGGTAGACCACCGCCGCGCACACGACCATCACGGTGCACAGCACAGCCAGTCCGACACCGGGATTCGCCAAGGACGTACTCACCCGGCTCAGTGTTCCTCACTTCCTGGCCGCGGGAATACCGAGAGTGACCGTTATGCCGACGAATCCCGGGCCGTGCATGCGACCATGGATGGAGTCGACGCTCTACGCCCGATGACGCTGACCGGAGGCCGTGGCGATGGACGACCGGGCGAACACAGCGCACCCGCGGGTCGTGGTCGAGACCGAACACGGCCGGACGAGCTACGGCGCGGGCAAGGCCGTCCGCATCGGCCGGGATCCGCAGCTGGAGATCACGATCGTCGATCCGGTGGTGTCGCGCGAGCATGCGCGGCTCACCTGGGACGAGGGATGGCAGCTGGTCGACTCCGGCAGCAAGAACGGAATCTACGTCGACGGTGCGCGTCGAGAAAAGATCTCCGTCACGAACCCCGTCGTCGTCCGCCTGGGTGACGCGGCCGAGGGGCCGGTCGTGCGGATCTCGGTCGAGGACCCGGATGCCACGCGACAGGACGTGGGCGCTCGATGGGACGAATCGACGATCGGCGTAGGCGCCCCGAGCGCTCCGCCCCCGACCCCGCACGAGGCGGTCCCGAAAGGATCCCTCACGGTGGGACGGTCGCCCGACAACGACATCGTCGTCCGGGACGTGCTGGCCTCACGCCATCACGCCATCGTCCACAACGTGCCGTCCGGCCTCGAGATCGACGACCTGGGGAGCGTCAACGGAACGTTCGTCGGAGGCATCCGGGTGTCGCGCGCGCAGCTGACCGACGGCGACGTCGTCACGATCGGCAACACCGATTTCAGCGTGCAGGAAGGCAGGCTCGTTCCACGGCAGGTGGTGGCTCCGACCGCAGGCGGGCTGCGGGTGGACGGCGTCGGACTCACCATCGAAGGCGGGCGTCGGCTGCTCGAGGACGTCACGTTCACTGCCCAGCCCGGCAGTCTCACCGCGGTGATCGGCCCCTCCGGCGCGGGAAAGACCACGGTGGCCACCATCATCTCCGGTTCGGAACGCCCCACGGAAGGTGTGGTCGAGTTCGAGGGCCGCAGCGTGCACGCCGAATACCAGGTGCTGCGCTCCCGCATCGGAATGGTCCCCCAGGACGACGTCGTGCACCGGCAGTTGACGATCCGGCAGGCGCTCGGCTACGCCGCGGAGCTGAGGCTGCCGCCGGACACCAGCCGGACCGACCGCGAGGAGGTGATAGAGACCGTGCTCGACGAGCTGCAGCTGTCCGAACACGCCGACACAAGGGTCGATCGGCTGTCCGGCGGACAGCGCAAACGCGCGTCCGTCGCGATGGAGTTGCTCACCGGCCCGTCCCTGCTCATCCTCGACGAACCGACGTCGGGCCTCGACCCTGCGCTCGACCGGCAAATCATGGCGACGTTGCGCCGCCTCGCCGATTCGGGCCGCGTCGTCGTCATCGTCACGCATTCGCTGTCGTACCTCGAGATGTGCGATCAGGTCCTGCTCCTCGCACCGGGCGGCAAGACCGCCTACGTGGGACCGCCGGACAAGGTCGGGGCCGCGCTGGGCAGCACCGATTGGGCCGACATCTTCGCCCGCGTCGCGGCCGACCCCGACGGGGTGTTCGCCGAGTACCGCGCCACCCGCCCCGCCGTAGAGGTGCCACCACCGAGCCCGCCCGGACCTCTCGGCAGTCCCGCGCACACGTCGCGGCGCAAGCAGCTGAGTACCGTCGTCCGCCGGCAGGCGCGGCTGATCCGCGCCGACCAGGGGTACCTGATCTTCCTGTCCCTTCTCCCGTTCGTTCTCGGCGGCCTGGCCGTGCTCGTGCCCGGCGACACCGGATTCGGTCCGTCGGGCCTCGACGAATCCGGTGAACTCACCCAGATCCTGGTCGTGCTGATCCTCGGCGCCGCCTTCATGGGTTGCTCACTGACCATCCGCGATCTGGTCGGTGAGCGCATGATCTATCACCGCGAACGCGCCGCCGGGCTTCTGCCGTCCGCCTACCTGACGGCGAAGATCGTCGTCTTCTGCGCCGCCGCGATCGTGCAGTCGGTGATCATGGTGATGATCGTGTTCGTGGGCAAGGGCTTTCCGGGCCGGGGCAGCGTGATCCCCTCCGGTTCCGTCGAATTGATCGTGGACATCGCCGTCACCACCTGCTCCTGCGTCCTCGTCGGATTGGCGTTGTCGTCGGTGGCACGCTCGAACGAGCAGGTGATGCCGATGCTGGTGGTCACGATCATGGTGCAGTTGGTGATGTGCGGAGGATTGATCACGATCACCGGACGCGCCGTGCTCGAACAGGTGTCGTGGCTCTTCCCGTCCCGCTGGGGGTTCGCGGCCGCCGCCTCGACGGTGGACCTGCGCACGAACGCCACGGGCACCGAACCCGACACGCTCTGGCAGCACACCGCATCGTGGTGGCTGCTCAACATCGCCATGCTGGTGCTCATCAGTTGCGTGCTCGCGGTCGTCACCTACAGCCGGCTCCGGCTGCGCCGTCCCCGCCAGCGCTGAAACAGATGCTGCGGTGTTCTACTCGTCTTCGAGACCGCCGGTGCGCCGACGCCGAACACATTCATCATCTGAGACAGGGTCCGGTAATAGCCGACCAGGACCACGAGTTCGAGCAATGCCGAGTGACCGAGGCCGGCTTCGAATCGACGAAAGTCCTCGTCTCCGAGGGTGCCGGCGCCCGCGAGCAGACGACGGCACACTTCGTACGCAGCCTGTTCGGTGGTGTCTTCGGAACGGAACTCGCCGCTCCGAAGTGCCGTCGTCTCTTCGGCGCTCAACCCGACGGCGTGTCCGACCCGTTCGTGGGCATAGCGTTCGAATTCGCTCTCCGTTGCGGCAGCGACCGTGAGTATCGCGATTTCTCTGATCCGGGCGGTCATCGCCGTCCGATATCGCACCGCACTCCCGAGTTCCTGCAGCGCAGAACCGAGTCCGGGCACGTGCAACATCAACCCGAAGGGGCCGTTGAGCCTGCCCTCGTCATCCTGAAGCGCGAACAGCTGGGGCCCCTGTGCGCGCGGACCCGTCACGATGCTGTCGTACAACGCCTTCTGCTCGACGTCCAACTCGGCCGGTCTCAGGGTTTTGATCCGTGAATCTGCCATGGAATTACCATCTTTCAAGAAGAGTAGGCCTGGGAGGGGCGATGATGAGACAGAGTATCCCCGCGCCGGGGGCCCCGTAGTTCTCCGCCGCCCCCGAATCACACCCCGAACTGACGCTATTCGTCCGATGGATTTCCCCCATACAGAACTGCCGATTCCCGAATACTGCCTGATCCGCCACCCTTGAGCCACGGGCCACCCCGATGAGTGGATCCCGCGACCAGACGAAGAGGTGACGGCAACGTGACAACCCCGGTCGGGCAGTCCGCCCGATACGAGATCCAATCCTGTCCCGACATCGAGTTCGGGCGTCCCGACGGGCACGTCCTCCGGCTCGATCTGTCTCTGCCGATCGGCGTTGCCGCCCCCGCCGTCGTCCTCTACCTGCACGGCGGTGGTTGGATGATCGGATCTCGCAAGAGTCATGCCGCACGGGCGGAGCGGCTCGCGCGGCACGGATTTGCTGTCGCGAGCATCGACTACCGCCCCTCCACTGTGGCTCCCTTCCCCGCCCAGATCCTCGACATCGTGACCGCGATCGAGTGGCTGAAAGGTCCCGGACAAGCCTTCGGTGTCGACGCGAATCGTGTCGCGCTCTGGGGCGCATCGGCAGGTGCCCACCTCGCGCTTCTGGCCACCGCCGCTCCGGCGATTCGGCGGGCACCGCACGATGTGCCGGGTCCACCCGTGCAGGCCGCTGTCGGCTACTTCGGATGTTACGACCTCACCTCCCGCGGCGACCTCGACCGCCCGGACACCGGTTCGCCGATACCTCGGGAGATCCTCGAGCAGGACTGGCCGTCAGGGGTCCCCGCACCGCCGTCATCTCGCTACCTGAGAGCCCGATTACTGGGTGGCGACGAGTCGGCGGTGAGCGATCGCGAACTCGCCGCCATCAGCCCGTTCGCGAAGGCGCACGATATCCACGTGCCGGTCTTCCTGCTCCACGGAACACGTGACTCGGTCACGTCGATGGAGCAGAGCCTGCGGATGGCACAGGAACTTCGACACCGCGGGGAGACGGTGCGTCTGCGCCTTCTCGAGGGCGCCAACCACGAGGACTCCGCGTTCGACACGGACGCCACGATCGCCGACGTCGCCGCGTTCCTGCACGAACACCTGGGCCGGCCCTGCCACACACCCCCGCTTCCCCACAATGCCGTACAACAAGGAGATTGATTCGAAATGACCGCTCGAGTAATAGTCGTCGGCGGCGGACCGTCGGGTCTGACGGTCGCGACCGAACTGGCCCGGGCCGGAGTCGAAGTCGTCGTCCTCGAACGTCGAACGCAGCCGGTGCAGTCGCGGGCCGGAACCGTTCTGCCGAGGGTTCTCGAGCTTCTCGATTCTCGGGGCCTGGCGCAGAAGTTCATCGACCGGGCCGCGACCATTCGGTCCAATCCGCTGATTCCCGTGCATATCTGGGCGGGAATGCAACCCGTGGAATGGCGTCACCTCGAATCGAGGTTCGGGTTTCGGCTGGTTCTGCCCCAGAACCACACCGAGGAACTATTGCTCGAGGAAGCGCTCCGTCTCGGTGTCGTGGTCAGGCACGGGGTGACTGTCGAATCCGTCGTCCAGCAGTCGACCGCCGTGACCGTGACCGCGGCGGCCGAGGGCGGACCCGTGAGGCTGTCAGCCGATTATCTGGTCGGCGCGGACGGCGGGCGGAGTATCGTGCGGTCGCAGCTCGGTCTCGGTTTCGAGGGCCACGGGCCGACATTCACCGGAATCGTGGCAGACCTGAGGATGGATCGGCCCTGGCCCGAAGCGCGGCGGATGATCGACAACGACAAGGGCTGGGTCACCTCGTTTCCGTTCGGTGAGAACGAGTCCATCACCCGGTTCAACATCGTGCACGCCGAGCGCAGGCACGCTCCTGCGTCGGAGCCGGTCACGGCCGACGAGGTTCGCCGATGCCTCACCGATGTTCTGGAGAAGGACCTGCCGTTCGACGATCTGGTGTGGGCGTCCCGCTTCACCGATTCGCTCAGAATCGCAACGAAATTCCAGCAGGGTCGAGTGTTCCTCGTCGGCGAATCGGCGCGCATCCACTATCCCGCCAGCGGCGTCGGGATGAACTTCTGCATCCAGGATGCGTTCAACCTCGGGTGGAAGCTTGCCGCGGTCATCAATGAACACGCAGGACCGGCGCTCTTGGAAACCTACGAGGCCGAACGCCGCCCGGTGGGGGAAGCACTGTTGCGCAGTGTCGCGGCGCAGTGTTCGGTCCAGTTCGACTTCACACCGGAGGGCGTGGCGTTCAAGCGGATGTTCGAACGCGACCTGTTGCCCATTCCGGAGGTCAATCGCCGAATCGGACTCGAACTCAACGGATTGTCGTTCCCCTACGCTGCTGAGTCGCACCAACACCCGATGGTCGGATACCGCTGTCCCGAACTGGATCTCGTCACCGCGACCGGTCCGATGAGGATGGGTGACATGCTGCGCGATTCCGCTCTCGTCCTCGTCGACGCCACCGGGGCGGGCACCTACGCGGACCTTGATCTGCAGGGCGCGCCGGTTCGCGCACACACCGGACACATCGTGCTGGCACCCACCGGGCTGGGCGACGTCAAGAGCCTGCTGGTCAGGCCGGACGGATACATTGCCTGGGCCAGCGCCGACGCGCCCGCACGCGAGGACGCACAGCTAGCGATCAAGCGGTGCCTCGCCGTCGAATGACCTGCCGGGAGGGCCCGGCACTCACTCGAGTGACTTCACGAGTTGCGTTCTGAGCCAGCGATGTTCGGGATCCGCGTTGTACATCGGGTGCCACCACAGCGCATGGTTCAGTGGGGCGAGATTCAACGGGAAGTCGACCGACCGAATTCCCATTCCGCCGCTCATTCGGGCCGCCAATCGCTCCGGCAGAAGGGCGATACGATCGGTGTGGGCGACGAAATATGGCAGAGCCAGGTAGTTCTCGCCGACAACCTGCACGTACGGTTCGACTCCCTGAGCCCTGACCTGATGCAGCGGTGTCGTCGCGGCGTGGGGATGCGTCTGAAACACAGCCCACGGGTATTCGGTGAGCTGGTCCAGCCGTATTGCGTCCCCGACGTGCTCGTTGTCCTCGGCCACCACGCAGACCCACCGGTCGGAGAAGAGGTCGACCGAGGGCAGGTCGCTGACGAAGCCACGGGGTACGACCAGGGCATCGGCGGTACGGAGACTGTCCGATGCGCGGTCGACGATCTCCGGTCGCAACTGGACGAAGTTGATGCGCAGGTGCGGAGCCTGCGCCAGCAGATCGCGGGTGATGGTGTCGCCGACGGCGGCGAGCATGTAGTCGGACATGATCAGGGTGAACTCGCGGCTGGACCGTTCGATCTCGATGCCCGGCTCGGCGTCGAGCACTCGATCGACTGCGGAGATCGCCACCGTCGTGCGCTCGACCAGGCTGCGGGCGAGCGGCGTGAGTTGATACGAGTTGCCGACCCGCGCCAGTAGCGGATCCCCGAAGTACCTCCGAAGCCGTGCGAGCGCCGCACTCATTGCCGGCTGGCTCAGGCCGACCTCGATCGCAGCGCGGCTCACACTCCGCTCGCGCAGGAGCGCGTCCAAAGACACGATGAGGTTGAGGTCCAGCTTGGCGCGATGGCCGGAGATCCGCTGTATCGAGCTCATGGATACAAACTATAGGCAACCCGGCGTTCCCAAATAACCGCGGGAAAATGAGACTGAGGACAGTCAATCTGCCTCTCTCCGAACAGGACACTCATGGACCCGAGTCATGCCCGCCCACGCCGCACACTCCTCCGGGGAGCAACGGTCGTCAGCGTCGATCCGGCCATCGGAAACGTCGACCGAGCCGACATCCTGATCAGCGACGATCTGATCGCCGGAATCGACGGGAGGATCGACGTCGAACCGGGCGTCGAGGTCGTCGACGTCGACGGCATGATCGCGCTTCCCGGCTTCGTCGACACTCACCGCCACACCTGGCAGAGCGTCATGCGGCACGGGTACGCCGAACTCGATCCCCTCCAGTACTTCGACGAAATGCTCAGGGGAATCGGGGCGGCGTACGAGCCCGAGGACGTCAGGGTCGGTAACCTCCTCGGCGCGGTCTCGGCGCTGAGTGCAGGCACGACCACCCTCTTCGACTGGTCCCACATCCAGAACTCGCCCGAGCATTCCGACGCTGCCGTCGCCGGTCTGCGCGAGTCGGGTATCCGTGCCGTCTTCGGCCACGGATGGCCCCTGCAGGGCGACGGCCGGTGGACCGAGAACAGCACGCTCACCCACCCGGCCGACATCGAACGGCTGCAGAAGGAGCACTTCGCCGACCCCGGCGGACTCGTGACGTTGGCGATGGCGGCCAGAGGCCCCGAGATGGCGGCGCCCGGGGTATGGCAGGCCGACCTCGCCCTCGCGCGCGACCTGGGCATCCGCACATCGGTGCATGCCGGTGCGTACGCGCACAACGAACCGGTCCACGCCGTAGCGCAGTACGACAACGCGGGCCTTCTCGCCGACGACCTGACGTTCGTGCACTGCTGCCGCTCCTCCGACGCCGAACTCGCGATGATCGCCGACGCCGGTGCCACCGTGTCGATCGGCGTGCACTGCGAGCTCAACTCACAAGGCATCGGCGACATCCCCCTCGACCGCATGCTCGCTGCCGGTGTACGACCGAGCCTCAGCGGGGATACCGAAACCAAATGCAGCGGAGACATGTTCACGCAGATGCGAATGCTCTTCGGCTACCACCGTTCGTGGATGGGCGGTGGGCACAGCTCCGTCACGGCCGATCGGGTGCAGCTGTTCCTGCACGATGTGCTGGCATTCGCCACCATCGAGGGGGCGAGAGCGGTCGGGCAGGGCGATCGCATCGGCTCGCTCACTCCCGGCAAGCAGGCCGACATCATCCTGGTGCGTGCAACCGACCTGAACCTGGTGCCCGTACTCGATCCGGCGGCGTCCGTGGTCCTCGCCGCTCATGAGGGCAATGTCGAGTCGGTGCTCATCGGCGGGCGATTCGTCAAGCGCGGCGGAGTCGTGCTCGGGTGTGATCCGTCCGCTCTCGTGAGCGCGGCGGAGGCATCGCAACGACGGATCCTGGGAAGACGCGCCGGCCGCTAGCACTCGTGTGCGCGTGACCCCCGTCCGAACAGGGTGTATTCACCGCACGAATTCCCTCCATCAGGTGTTGCCGCTTCCCGGATAACCCGAGAACAGGAACAGTGATGGTCATCACCACCGCAACAAAGGAGCAAGGCATTGACCATGTCACGCGGGGACGAATTCCGGCGCGGGTGGCCGACTCTGTCAGCGGCCGCCGTGGGTGTCGGCACCGGGGTATCCGGGCTCGCCATCTACTCGGCGGGTCTATTCACCGGCGATCTCGGTAGGGAGATCGGCCTCAGCGCCGCAATGTACGGGCTGTCCATCACCTTGCTGGCCTTCGGGATGGCACTCGCCGCTCCCGTCGTCGGCTACGCCGTCGACAAGTTCGGAGTCAAGGCCCCGACGATTGCCGGAGCACTGTGCCTGGCAACCGGATTCGCCGCACTGGGAACGGTCGTGCACTCGGTGCCGGCCTACATGACAGCGATGGCGTTGATCGGATTCTTCGGTGCAAGTTCCGGACCGATTGCCTTCACTCGGGCGGTGAGCAGCTGGTTCGACCGCGCCAGGGGCCTCGCGCTCGGCATCACGATGATGGGAATGGGACTCTCCGGCGCCATCATTCCGGTCGCCATCGGACGCGTCATCGAACTCGAAGGATGGCGGCTCGGCTACCTCACGTTGGCCTGCATTGCGCTCGCCGGGACCCTTCCCACCGTCTTCCTCCTGAAGGTCGCACCCCGAAGCGTAAGTACGCAGGGCACGGCCGGACGGTCGGCCGACGACGGTGACGACTTCGCCACCATCCGTCGGAACCCGCTCTACTGGCGGCTGATTCTCACATTCGGCCTGATGTCGGTCGCCTTCACCGGCCTCGTCCCCTACCTGGTCCCCATGCTTCGGCAGTACGGGATGAGCGTCGGCGGTGCGGCATCGATCGCATCGATCATGGGACTCGCGGTCATCCTGAGCCGACTGGTGATCGGACTGCTCATCGACATCCTCCGGCCTACCGCGGTCGCGGCCTCGCTCTGCCTGCTGTGCGCCACCGGCGTCGTGCTGTTCGCAGTCGGCGGAGTCGGATTCGCCCCCGTCCTGGCCTTTACGCTGGGGTGCATGCTCGGCGCCGAGCTGGACATGGTGGGCTACTTCACGTCGCGGTACTTCGGACTCGCCGCCTTCGGAAAGGCCTATGCAGGCCCCTATATGGCGTTCGTCCTCGGCGGCGGTATCGCGCCCCTGTGGGTCGGTGCCGTGGTGGACCGAACAGGAAGCTACACCGCAGTCCTCTACGCCGTCGCCGCGCTGACGGTGCTGTGCGCCGTCGCCTTCCTGGCCCTGCCGTCCCCGCGGCGGGTCACCCCCGCCCCTTCCGATACGAGGCCGACACCCGCCTCCGTCAGCGCAGATCTCTGACCACACATAACAGACACCGCTCCAGGAGAAACACTTTCATGCGTATCGCCAACATCGACGACCGTGCCGCCCTCGTCATCGGAGCCGAGGGGGCCGAGCGGGGCGTCGACCTCGCTCACGCCTCCCGTGGCCGGTTCGGCCCCGACCTGCCCGCCGTCTATCAGGCTTGGGACGATGTCACCGCGTGGGCCACCGACCAGGACCTCTCGGCCCTGGCCGACGACAGCTTCCCGATCGACCGGTCCCTGCTGGGTGCACCGTCACCGGCTCCCCGGCAGGTGTTCGCGGTCGGGCTGAACTACCACGCGCACGCCGCCGAATCCGGTTTCGAATCCCCCACCCATTTGCCGCCGGTGTTCACCAAGTACTCCTCCAGCTTCACCGGCCCCGACACCGACGTCGTGATTCCCGCCGGCGGCAACGTCGACTGGGAGATCGAACTCGTCGCCGTCATCGGCCGCGACACCACCAACATCGACGAGGCCGACGCCTGGTCCCACGTCGCAGGCCTCACCGCCGGACAGGACATCTCCGAACGGATAACCCAGACCCGTGGTCCCGCACCGCAATTCGGGCTCGGAAAATCGTTCGCCGGTTTCTCCCCGCAAGGTCCGTGGCTGGTCACCCCGGACGAGTTCACCGACCCCGACGACCTCGAACTCGGCTGCACCATCGACGGTGAACAAGTGCAGAAGGGCCGCACCCGCGACCTGATCTTCCCGGTCTCGAAGCTGATCGCCACCCTCTCCCGCACGGTGACCCTCTATCCGGGCGATGTCATCTTCACCGGCACCCCCGCCGGCGTCGGCGTCGGCCGCGACCCGCAACGGTTCCTGCAGGCCGGCGAGAAACTCGACAGCTGGATCGACGGCATCGGCACACTTCATCAGCGTTTCGTCGCCGACCCCGACGCGAAGTAGAGGACACCGATCATGGCACTGCACGGACTGGGCAAGGTCACCGTCGGCGTCCCCAACGTTCACGACACCATCGCCTACTACATCGATTTCGGCCTCGAGCACCGCGGGAACGGGGTGCTCGCCACCCGCAACGGCGGCGAACAACTCCACATCGTGCACGCCCCGACCCGGCGGCTGGTCGAATTGACCGTCGCCGCCGACGACCCGGACGACATCGCCGCGATCACCCGGCGTGTGCACCGACTCGGTGTGGCACTCGACGAGGACGGCACGTCCGTCCGCACCGTCGAACCGATCACCGGCACGATCGTCAGGGTGGCGGTCCGGCCCCGCATCGTCATCGAGCCCGCGGTGTTGCCGACGCCGTACAACGGGCCTGGGCGCATCGACCGCTGGGGGCGGGCCCCGTTTCTCACCCGCACCGAGCCGGTGCGCCCCCGCAAACTCGGCCACGCGGTGATCGGGTCCACCGACCTCAAGACCACGATGAAATTCTTCACCGACGGTCTCGGCTTCAAGGTCAGCGATTACATGGGCGACAAGGCCGCATTCCTGCGCTGCTCCGTCGAGCACCACAACGTCCTCGTCATGGCCGCACCGGTGAACTTCATGCACCACACCAGCTGGCAGGTCGACGACATCGACGAGGTCGGCCGCGGCGCCCACACGATGCTCGAGAACAACCCCGAACGCCACATCTGGGGACTCGGACGGCACTATGCCGGCACGAACTTCTTCTGGTACCTCAAGGACCCGGCGGGGAACTTCTCCGAGTACTACTCCGACATGGACACCGTCCCCGAGGACGAACTCTGGTCACCGGAAGTGCTCCACGGCCTGCAAGGTCTGTACGCCTGGGGGCCACCGCCGCCCCCGTCGTTCCTCGAACCGGACGACCTCGCCGCCCTGATGACCGGAGCACACTCCGGCACGGGGTGACGAGCGGGTCGAGGGATTCGGTGCCGGCTAGATCAGTTCGACGACGGTCCCCAGGTCGTGCACATGCTCGCTGTCCGCCGGCCCGGCGGCCGGCGTGATGTCACCACGTGCCGTGAGTGCCATCGATCTCGCCTCGCCCGCGGCGAAGGCGACCGGTACTGCCACGGCAACGGACAGGAGGGCTGCTCCTGCGTCGAATGCCAAGCGTGCGACACCGAAAGCGCAGTTTGCTGTCTGTCGGATCGTCATCGTCCGCCTTCCTTCACCGAGCCCACAGGACGTAGCGGACCACTCCCCTTTGCAAGATCATTACCCGTTCGACGTTACGAGGGGCCCGCACTACTCGCGAGTATCAAACCGACCAGATCGAATGGTTTACTCGGCGGCCGTCGAATCCGGCGACGGAGGCAGAGAAGACAGGCACGTATCCGGGTAATTCGGCCGATGCGCCCGGATCGCACCGGGAACACCCTGTAATCGGACGTCCCGACGACGCGACACCACACCGAGCGCACTGGAGTAACGACGGCATGAACCCACACACCGGGAATCACGGATATCACCTGGTTCACACGCTCCGCCGGCCTCCGGTGCGGCCGGGACGCCACGCACTGCACGCCGCTGCGTCCAGAATCGGAATCCCGTGCACCCGTGGCGCCGGCGACCACCGCGCCTTCGACAGCTCCGGCCTCGTTCAATGGGCATACAAACAGGCCGGCATATCGGTTCCGCGCACCACCTACGAGCAACTCCGTCACGGGACCGCCGTGGACGAGAGCGACCTGCAGCCCGGCGACGTCGTCCTCTTCTACGGGGGCGGCCACGCGGGGATCTATGCAGGGAACGATACAGTCGTCCACGCACCCGCTCCGGGACGGCCGGTCACGCGAGTAGCGATGAGCTCCATGTCATTCCATGCAGCGCGCCGGTATTGACAGCCGACCAGCCGACCACCCGCGGCATCGTGAACTCAGTGAGCGGCGTTGTATGCTTCCTCGATCTCGGCAGGAATACGTCCACGCGCGGACAACTCATACCCCTGCGACGTCGCCCATTCTCGAATTTCCTTTGCCTGGCTCCGCCCCTGCGACGGTGCCACTGCAGGAGTCGACCGACGCTTTCTTCCACCGACCCGAGTTGCATGCTCGATGTAGTAGTCGAGAGTCTTGTGGAATTCCCTGGCGTTCTTGACCTTCAGATCGATCTCGTAGTCGACGCCGTCGACAGAGAACGGAATTGTCTCCCCCTTACCGTTCTTGATCGGAGTTCCGTCGATGTCGTCGATGCGTTCGACAACAACTTTGCGCGCCACAGTTCCACTCCTTCATCGTCGATAACCCGGGGAACACTACGTCGAAGTATTGTTCACCTGCCAATCCCCGACGGAGTTTTCGAATTGCAGACCCAGGTCCGTCTGATTGGAGAACCCTGCCGGCGGGGTATTCGTCGGACATGACACCGAAGGACGCATCCGGACCGAAGACCACGACCACCGACAGCGGCGCCCCGGGCGCGGACAAGGACGTGATGTCCGATCCGGCCGAGGACGACAAGAGTTCGGGCGCCGACTGGAGCGGCGAAGGTGGCGCGACCCCTGAGGGCCCCGCCACCGACACCGACACCGAGGACTAGGTCACCAGGGGATCTGGCCGAGGACCACACCGATCACCAGCATCGACAGCGACACCAGCGCCGCGCGCCACAGCACCTTCTTGTGATGGTCCGCCAGCGGGACACCCGCCAGGGTCACGAGCAGGAGGATGGCCGGGACGAGGGGGCTCTGCATGTGGAACGTCTGGCCGGTGATGGATGCGCGGGCCATCTCGACCGGCTCGATGCCGTACGTGGCCGCCGTCTCGGCGAGCACGGGCATGATGCCGAAGTAGAAGGCGTCGTTGCTCATGAAGAACGTGAACGGCAGGCTCAGGATGCCCGTGATGACGGCCAGGTGCGGTCCGAGCGAGGCCGGGATGATTTCGAGCAGCCACTGCGCCATGGCCTCGACCATTCCGGTGCCCTGGAATACGCCGGTGAGCACGGCGGCGGCGAACACCATCGCGACCACGGAGACGATGCTCGACGAGTGGCGGGTGATCGCTTCCTGCTGTTCCTTGACCCGCGGGAAGTTCACCGTCAGCGCGATCGATGCGGCCACCATGAACAGGACCGGAATCGGCAGTACGTCCATCACGAGCACGACGAGGAGTGCCACCGTCACGAGCGCGTTGAACCACAGCAGCTTCGGCCGCAGCGTGGGCCGCTGGGGGTCGAGACCGTCGACGAAGCCCTGGCCGTCGTCCGATCCGGCGTCGCCGGAGCCGCCACCCGTTCGGGGTGCGTCACCATTGCCCCCGGATCCGGATCCGGATCCGGATCCGGTCACGGACCGCCGGAGGCCGGAGCCTGCGGAGACGAGGAGGCGCTCGTCGGTGAGTTCGAGCGTTCCGATGCGGCGGCGTTCGCTGTAGCCCAGCTGCACGGCGAACAGCAGCACGACGAGCAGTCCGACCACCAGCGACGGGATCATCGGCACGAACACGTCCGACGGTGAGATTCCCAGCGCCGCGGCTGCCCGGACAGTCGGTCCACCCCACGGGACGATGTTCATCGCGCCGTTCGCGAGGCCGGCGACCACCGTCAGAACCACGGGGCTGACCTTCAGCTTCATGTACAGCGGCAGCAGTGCGGACGTCACGATGATGAACGTCGTGGATCCGTCACCGTCCAGCGACACCACCATCGCGAGCACCGCGGTGCCGACGACGAGCCGCATCGGGTCGTTGCGGACGAGCCGGAGGATGAGTTTCACCAGCGGGTCGAACAAGCCGACGTCGATCATGATCCCGAAGAAGATGATCGCGAAGAACAGCAACGCGGCCGTCGGTGCCAGCGCCTTGATCCCGTCGGTGATCATGTCGCCGATGCCGAGGCCGGCCCCGGCCGCGATCCCGAATGCGACCGGGACGGCGATCAACCCGACCACGGGAGTGGCCCGTTTGGACATGATCAAGAACATGAACACGGCCACCATCAGAAAGCCGAGTGCTACCAGCATTGCCACTCCTCGTCCGAACTCGCGTCGTGGTGTGATCGCGATAACAGCCAGTGTCGGGGGGAGGGACGCTCACAGTCACTGTTGCGTACTTAGAGAAGGTTGTGTTCTTTGTGGTGGCAACTACGGGCGCCCCCGGAGATGGTCGCGCAGAGTCTCTGTCTCATACTCCGCGCGGAACAGTCCACGCTTCTGCAGGACGGGGATCACCTCGTCGACGAAGTCGGCGAGGCCGTTCGGGTAGAGCGGCGGCATCAGGTTGAAGCCGTCGGCCCCGCCGCGGCGGAACCACACCTCGATCTCGTCGGCGATCGATTCCGGGGTTCCGATCATGGTGCAGTGGCCGCCGCCGGCCGCCAACGTGCCCAGCAGCGACCGCACGGTGGGACGGTCCTTGTCGATGATCCGCAGGATCGTGTCGTACCGGCCCTGCGGCCCGGTGAACTCCGACAGCGGCGGCAACGCGGGAACCGGTGCGTCCAATTCCCAGGCACTGCAGTCCTGCTGGACGAACATCGACAACTGCGCCAGCGACTGTTCGACGGGCAGAAGCGCGTCGAGTTCCGCCTTCTTCCGCCGGGCCTCCGCACCGGTCGAACCGACATAGGTCACGAGACCGGGCATCACGACCACCGCGTCGGCGTCGCGGCCCGCCGCACGGATGCGCCGCTTCACGTCGCCGTAGTAGCTCTGCGCGGCCGTGAGATCGTAGGCGACGGCGTAGATGCCCTCGGCGCACCGGGCGGCCAGGTCGCGGCCCTGATCGGACGCGCCGGCCTGGAACAGCACGGGACGACCCTGCGGCGAATGCGGCACGTTCAGCGGACCGTCCACGAGGAAATGCTTTCCTCGATGCTCGACCGGCTTCACCTTGGCCGGGTCCGCGAAGATGCCGTCCCGGTCGAGCACGAGCGCGTCGGGCTCCCACGAATCCCACAGGGCGAGTGCCACGTCGACGAATTCCGCGGCGCGCGAATAGCGCTCGTCGTGCGGCGGCATCTCCTCGAGTCCGTGGTTGCGTGCTTCGGCGTCGAACATGGACGTCACCACGTTCCAGCCGACACGGCCGCCGCTGATGTGGTCGAGCGACGCCAGCATCCGCGCGGCGTGGAACGGTGTGTAGAACGTGGTGGACACCGTCGTCACGAGTCCGACCCGCTCCGTCGCCCGCGCCATCGCGGACAGCGCGGTGAGCGGTTCGAGGAACCACATGCCTCCGGATGCGGGGTCGCGCACCGAATGCCCGTCCGCGAAGAACACCGCGTCGAGGCAGCCGCGCTCCGCGGTCTGCGCCAACTCCTCGTAGTAGGCGATGTCGCAGAGTCGCTCCACCTGGGACGAGGGGTGCCGCCACGCGGCGCCGTGGTGCCCGCAGCTGTAGAGGAACGCGTTGAAGTGCAGTTGCCGGGCGTCGCTCATGTCAGTCCTTGACCAGTCCGCCGTCGACGACGAGGTTCTGGCCGGTCACCGCACGCGACCACGGGGACGCGAAGAACAGCACCGCGTCGGCGAACTCGTCCGGCGTGGTGACCCGCTGCAGCGGGGTGCTCGCCGCGATGAGGTCGAACACCTCGTCGGGAGTGGCGGCGCTCGCGTCGGTGGTGCGGAGCAGCCCGCCCGACACCATGTTGACGGTGATGCCGTCGGGACCGAGGTCGGCCGCGAGCGTGCGGGTCAACGACAGCGCCGCGGCCTTGGCGGCCGTGTAGTCGTGGTACGGGACGACGGGGTTCTGGAACAGGTTGGTTCCGATGTTCACGATCCGGCCGAACCCGAGCGAACGCATGCCCGGCAGCGCGGCCTGCGTCGTGTGCAGGGTCGCCTTCACGCTGCCACGCAGCTGCGAGTCGAAGGCATCCCACGTGATGACGTCCGCCTTGTCGCGTGCGTCGCCGTTGAAGGAGAAGTCGGCGAGCGCGTTGTTGATCACCGTGGTCACCGGTGAGCCGAAGTGTTCCTCCGCCGCGGAGAACAGCGCCGCCACCTGTCCGGCGTCCGTGACGTCGGCCCGGAGCGCGACCGCACGGTCCGCGCCCAGGGAGGTCGCGAGTTCTTCGGCCGCCTCCCGGCTGTTCCGGTAGTTCACGATCACCCGCGCGTTCTGCGCCGCGAACGACCGCACGATGGCGGCGCCGAGGCCCCGCCCGCCGCCGGTCACCAGGACGATCTGCTTGTCGAGCTGCATGCTGTCACCTTCCGTTCGGTCGGCGACGAGACATCGGATGAGCGCATACGGCCGTCTCCGCGACATCCCTTCGCCGGCATTACCCAGTTCAGGTTCGACGGGTCTGTTCTCAGCCGTCCGGCTCGTCGCCGGGCAGCACCCCGTGTCACTGGCCAACATTGTAAGCGCAATCACCGATTCCAGTTCTTGGTTGTGCACAACCTAGTTGTGTGCAACTATTCAGGGGTGACCGACAACCTCACCCTCGACCGCCAGGTGTGCTTCGCCCTGTACTCGGCTTCCCGGGCCATGACGGCGAGATACCGGTCGATGCTCGACTCGTTGGGAGTGACCTACCCGCAGTACCTCGTGCTGTTGGTGCTCTGGGAACGGGACGGCCGCGGAGTACGTGAGATCTGCGACGCCCTCGACCTCGACACCGGCACGCTGTCGCCACTGCTCAAGCGGCTCGAAACCCTGGGCCTGGTCGAACGCCGGCGCTCCTCGGCCGACGAGCGCCGGGTCGGAATCCACCTCACCGAGAAGGGTGCGGCCCTCCGCGCCGCCGCGGAGGGCATCCCCGCCGAACTCGCCGACTCGACGGGAATGGAGATCGACGAACTCGTCGCCCTCCGGGACACACTGTCGCGTCTCACCGAATCACTCCACAGCTTCACCACCCCTACAGGAGAGAAGTAACCATGAAGATCGTCTACACCGCCGAAGCCCTCGCGACCGGAGAAGGCCGCAACGGCCACGCCCGCACGTCCGACGGCAAGCTCGACCTGAACCTCGCGATCCCCACCGAGATGGGCGGGTCCGGCGACGGCACCAACCCCGAGCAGCTGTTCGCCGCCGGATACGCGGCATGCTTCCACTCCGCGCTCCAGCTGGTCGGCCGTCAGGCGAAGGCGAACGTCGCCGACTCGGCCGTCGGCGCCCGCGTCGGCATCGGCCCGACGGACAGCGGCGGATTCGGTCTCGCCGTCACCCTCGAGGTTTCCCTGCCCCACCTGCCGCGCGCCGAGGCGCTCGAGCTGACCGAGAAGGCACACCAGGTGTGCCCCTACTCCAACGCCACCCGCGGCAACATCGACGTCACCCTCGAGGTCACCGAAGACTGAGCAACCCTGACGGGCGTCGCGTCACCCGAACTTGAACTCGACGCCCGTCAGGTCCTCCGACAGCGCCCACAGCGCCCGCGCGGTGTGCTCGTCCCGCGACTTCTTGCTGGAGCCCACCACCTTCGGATGGCCACGCTGCTCGAACAGGCCGTCCGGCCCGATGTAGCTGCCACCGATCACATCGGGTGCCGTTGCCGCGTACAGCATCGGCAGCGCCCCCATCTCCGCCGACTGCGCGAAGATCCGGTTGCCGACGGCCATCAGCTTGTCCTGCACCGACTCGGTGTGGGCCTGCAGATTGGTCGACGCGTAACCGGGGTGCGCGGCCACCGCTTTCACGGGTGACCCCGCCGCCGACAGCCTGCGCTGCAACTCGTACGTGAACAGCAGATTCGCAAGTTTCGACTGCCCGTACGCGCTCCAGCGGTTGTACTTGCGGCGTTCCCAGTTGAGGTCGTCGAGATGAATCGTTCCCGCCTGATGTGCCGCACTCGACATCGTGGCGACCCGATCGGTGATCTTGTCGAGCAGCAGGCCGGTCAATGCGAAGTGCCCGAGATGATTTGTGCCGATCTGCATTTCGAATCCGTCGGCGGTCTTGCGCTGCGGAACCGCCATCACGCCCGCGTTGTTCACGAGAACGTCGACGGACTCGACGCCGGCGGCGAACTCGCGCACCGAGGCGAGGTCGGACAGGTCGAGGCGGCGCACCTCGGCGTTGTCACCGATCGACCGTGCGACGACCTCCCCCTTGTGGGTGTTGCGGCAGGCCAGCACGACGTGCGCCCCCGCCTTGCCCAGGGCCCGTGCGGCCACCTCCCCGAGACCACTGTTGGCGCCCGTGACGACGAACGTGCGGCCGCTCTGATCGACGATGTCCGAAGCTGTCCACTTGGTCATGGCGTCAACCCTACGGATCTCGGGACGTGGCGTGCACCTTTCACCACGCCTGCGCTCCGACCAGCGGCAGATTGACGAAACTCGGCCGATCCGGGGACAACGCGACGTGCTGCGGCTTCAGTTGACTGTCGGCCAGAATCGGTCCGAGCGGCAGGTACCGGGGGACGCTGCCCGCGTACACGTCGACGCGCAGCCGGTGCCCCGGCGCGAGGACGGCGTCGGTGGGCACGAAGTTGATGTCCACCGGTGTCACTTCACCCGGCACCAGCGGCTGACGTGCGTCCACCGTCAGATAGTGGTGCGGTTCGGTGTAGTCGCCGTTCGCCGACTTGGTGCTCTTCGAATCGTCCACCGCCCGCATGGAAGCGGTGAGCGCACCATTGGTGAGCGGGGTCGTCGTGCCGTCCGGTGCGACGTCGTTCAGTGTCACCGCCCAGAATCCGTCCGGGGCGTCGAGCACGGTTTCGAGGTGCAGATTGACCGGACCCGACAGCTCGGTCGGCTGCGCGACGGGGGCGCTGGTGAACGTCAGCCCCTCGGCCTCGGCGAACCGGGAGTCCTTGCTGCACACCGATCCGAAGACGACGGCCGCTCCTGCGGTGCCCTGTGCGCCGTCGCGGGAACAGAGCCCGCGGAGGCCGGGTGCGACGGTGAGTCGTGCTGCGTCGCCGGGTTTCGCCGACACCAGGCTGCCGTCGTGGGCGGCGTGCCCGGCGGTGCCACTGGGGGCACCCGACAGGTACATCCGCTGGTAGTCGACACCGGCCCGCGGGAACTGATCGGTGGTGGTCCAGCCGTTGCCCTGCTGGTACAGCGTGACCGGGCCGTACTCGTCGATGCCGTTGTCGATGCCCTTCAGCCACTTGTCGAACCAGGCGCGTTCGAGGACGTCGAGTCGTGGCGGCGCACCCTGTTCGCCGAAGCCGCCACCGAACGAGATGTGGTAGGCGTCGCTCATGATCAGCTGCTTCTCACCGGCAGGCAGCGGGATGTCGTTGTAGACCCGCGGCTCACTGTTCGCGAAGATGTCGTGCCACGCGCCGTAGAGCATCGTCGGCACCTCGATGTTCGCGGTCTGCGCCTTCCGCTCCTCGTAGAACTGGCCGTCCTGCGCCACCCGCAGCGTGCCGGGGTCGAGACCGTTGATGTCCGGCGCGGTCATGGCCTCGATCAGTGCGGGGAACAGCGTCAGCGGATCCCGCAACCGATCCTGCAGCCACCGCTGGTCGAAGCGCCCCTGCGCAAGGGCCTGGATGTCGGGAACGAACTTGAGACCGTTGACCAGTGACAGCCACAGCGGCATGAATCCCACGCCGAGACCACCGCCCGTTCCGACGATGTCGCGGAGCAGATCGTTGCCCGGTTCGGTCGGGAAGATCGCCTTCAACGCCGGCGGCTGATGCCCCGCGGCCTGCAGCGAATTGATTCCCGAGTACGACACCCCCGCCATGCCGACCTTGCCGTCGGACCATCCCTGCTTGCTCATCCAGTCGATGATCTCGACGGAGTCCTGCTGCTCGAGCGGACCGAGTGCCTGCCATTCCCCTTGAGAGAAGCCGGTGCCCCGCGCATCGACGACCACCTGGGTGTACCCGTTCCGGACGAGGTCGCGGTTGATGCCGAAGACGCGCATGCCGCCACCGGTGAGCACCTTGGCCGCTTCCCCGACGCCGTCGAACGGTGTTCCGGCGAGATCGAAGGAGTTCACCAGGTCGACGACGGTGTCCTCGAGCCCCGGCACCGCCAACACGGAATCGACGAGGTTGCCGACCAGCTTCGTGTACGGCGTGACGTTGAGGACCGACGGCATCCTGGTGTCGATCGGGTTGCCGGAGGCGTCCGCGGGGCGATAGACGTTGGCCTTCAGCACCGTTCCGTCGCTCATGGTGATGGGGACGTCCCAGTCGATCGCGATCACCGGGTACTCGGGCGGCGCGTCGACTGCGGCGTTCCACGCGGCCCCCGCCGCCCCGCCCGTCGGATCCGCCGACGCCGTCACCGTGGGCACCACCGCGAGCCCCACCCCCACCGCCAGAGCGACTGCCGCCACACCCGGTCGAAACGCCCATCGACGCACGATCACCACGAACCCCCGTGAAATCCTCCGATGACGCGCCTCAGCGACCAGTCAGGGTGGCCCGCGTCACAAACTTACCGGATAGTAACCATGAGTCCCCCCGCGGTCAACGGCGGATTTCCGCAGCCTGTCGTCTACCGTGACGGGGTGCCCGACGCCCCACTTCCCGTCCGCGACGGCCTCAACCCGACACGGCTGAGGATGCCGGACGACGGCTCGTGGCCCACCGTGCTCGAGTACCTGGTCGCGCGTTTCCCGCACGACGAGACGCGCCTCCGCGAGAAGGTGGCCACCGCGGAAGTCGTCGACGAGCGCGGGCAGCCGATCACCGACTCCACCCCGTTCGCACCCCGAAGATTCGTGTACCTGTACCGGGATCCGCCAGTCGAGACACGGGTGCCGTTCGAGATCGAGATCCTCCACCGCGACGAGAACCTCCTCGTCGTGGACAAACCCCACTTCCTGGCCAGCACCCCACGCGGCGCGTACATCGCCGAGTCGGCGCTGGTCCGGTTGCGCAGAGACCTCGACCTCCCGGAACTGACACCCGCGCACCGGCTCGACCGGTTGACCGCCGGGGTGCTGATCTTCACGGTGCGGCGTGAGGTCCGGCGCGACTACCAGTCGCTGTTCGACCAGCGCCGGGTGGTCAAGGAGTACGAGGCGGTCGCGCGTTACGACCCCGATCTCCAGCTGCCCGCCACCGTCCGCAGTCGAATCGTCAAGGAGCGAGGCGTCCTGAAGGCGTACGAGGTGGACGGTCCCGCCAACAGCGAGAGCCGCATCGAACTCCTCGAGGTCCACGGCGACGCGGCCCGGTACCGGCTGCTGCCGCACACCGGCAAGACGCATCAGTTGCGGCTGCACATGAGTTCGCTGGGCATCCCGATCCACGGCGACAACTTCTATCCCGACTTCTACGACGTTGCCGCCGACGACTATTCGACGCCGCTGCGGCTGCTGGCCCGGTCCGTCGAATTCGTCGACCCCTACTCCGGCGTCACGCGACGCTTCGCGAGCGTCCGGAGCCTCGACTGGCCGAAGTGACCTCGGCTTCTTTCCCCCGGGCCGGTCAGACGGAAGGATGGGGACATGAGTACCGCGACGTCCGTCTCCGAAGTGGAACGCAAGTACGAGGCCGGTTCGGAGCAGCAGATACCCAGCCTCTCGGGATTGCCCGGTGTGGACGGTGAACCGCGGCGCGACACCGTTCAGCTGTCCGCCCTGTACTACGACACGGGCGAACTTCTGCTGCTGCGCGCCGGAATCACCCTCCGCCGCCGGGAAGGCGGCGACGACGCCGGCTGGCACCTGAAGATCCCGGCAGGCACGGACGAGCGAACCGAGTTGCAGTTGGCTCCCGACGCCGAGCTCCCAGAGACGGAAGTGCCCCGGGAATTCGCGGAACTGCTCACTGCCGTCACCCGCGGCGCCGCCCTGAACCCGGTCGCGCTCATCAGCACCGATCGCGAACGGCAGCGGCTCGTGGACGCGGCGGGGACGACGCTCGCCGAGGTCGTCTCGGACGTCGTGATCGCCGCCGTCCCCGAGAAGGGCACCGGATCCGACGAGCGGGTGTGGCGCGAGATCGAAGTGGAGCTCGCGGCCGGAGACCGAAACCTGTTCGACGCCATCGACTCCCGGCTGACGGACGCCGGGATAGCTCGGTCGGACGCGCCGTCGAAGTTGCGGCGGGCGCTCGGCGACGCGGTGACCGGCACCCCGCGCCCCGTGCGCAGGACGAAGGGGTCCACTCCCCGGACACTGCTGCTGGAGTATCTGGCGGCGCAGAAAGATTCTCTCGTGACGGCCGACCTCGGCGTGCGGCGCGACCTCGAGGAGTCCGTCCATGACCTCCGGGTCTCGGCCCGGCGCATCCGGAGTGTCCTCCAGGTGTACGGGTCCAGCCTGCGCGATCAGGAAACCGTCGACGACTTGATCGTCGAACTCCGCTGGGTCGGTCAGGCCCTCGGCTCGGCGCGGGACACCGAGGTGCAGTGGAGCCGGCTCGTGGACCGGCTGGGTGGCGCCGAGGAAATACCCGACCGCGAGGTCGTGCGTGCGCGCCTCGACGAGTACTTCTCGGGACTCGCCGCGACGGCCCGGCCCGCAGCACTGGCCGCCCTGAACTCCCGGCGCTACCTCGACCTGCTCGCCGGACTCGATACGTTCCTGGTCGCCGTCGAGGCGTCCGGGGACGGTGGCCCGTCGAAGAAGGCCGTGGCGAAATCCCTGCGCACCTTGTCGAAGTCCGTCCACAAGCGCGTGCGGAAGGCGGCGTCCGCGACCACCCGGGCCGAGCGCGACGCACGGACACACCGGGCGCGCAAGCGCGCCAAGCGAATGCGCTATGCGATCGAGGCGACGCGGTCGCTGACACCGAAGGCGTCCGACCGCGCTCAGACGAAATTCAAGGGCTTTCAGGACGTGCTCGGCGAGTACCAGGACGCCGTCGTCGCACGGGACCACATCCTCGCGATGGTCGCGGAGGATCAGCACTCCGCCGAGTCGAGCCTGGGCCTCGGAATGCTCTTGCAGCGTGAGCTCGATCGCGGCGATACCCTGACGCCGCTCGTGAAACCCGAGTGGAAGACCGCGAGGAAGGCGGCCCGAAAAGTCTGGAAGTAGGGCACAGTCGGGGAGTACCCCCAACAGCGTGAGCGAAGGGAGCCAGACGTGAGCACACCCGCCAGTCATTCCGTCGTCGTCGGCCTGGACGGATCCGACGCCTCCACCGCCGCCGCCCTGTGGGGCGCCGCAGTCGCGTCGAAGTGGGGTGCCACGCTGTCGCTCGTGCACGCACTGCCGCAGGACGGCCCGCTGTACAGCCCCGCTGCGATCATGCTGGAGTCGCAGTTCCTCAGTCAGCTGCGCGAGGACGGCGAGGCCATCATCGGGACGGCGAAGCGGCTACTGGGACCGAAGTTCCCCGGTCTGGAGATCGAGACGACCATCAGTCCCGGTCCCGCGGGCACCGCACTGCTCGAGGCCGCCGACTGGGCGCGGTTGATCGTGCTCGGATCCACGGGAACGGGAGCGATCCGTTCGGTGCTGCTCGGCTCGACGGCGCTGCACGTCGTCAACCGCGCACCCTGCCCGGTGACCGTTCTCCGGGGTGAAGTCACCACACCCGACCAGCGTCCGGTGGTGGTCGGGGTCGACGGAAGCGACCTCAGCCGCGACGCCGTGGCCCACGCATTCGAATTCGCGTCGTTCTTCGAGGCGCCGCTGACCGCCGTCCACACGTGGCAGGGCTCCCCCACGCTCGGCGCGGGCGGCACCGGCATGCTCGTCGACTGGGACGCCGTGAAGCAGGAAGAGGAGGCGCTGCTGTCCGAGGGCCTCGCGGGCGAGTCGGAACGATACCCGGACGTGTCCGTGACGAGGGTGGCCGAGCAGGGCGCCGCAGCCGACGTCATCCTGCGGCATGCAGGGGACGCCCAGCTCATCGTCGTCGGCAGCCACGGCCGAGGCCCGCTGCTCGGCGCGCTGATGGGCTCGACGAGCCAGAATCTGCTCCACCACGCGAAGTGTCCGGTCATGATCTGCCGGAGCGAGTGACTGTCGCCCGAAGCTAGGCGATGCCCGTTCCCACCAGCTGGCCGATGCCGTACGTGACGATCATCGCGAGTGCCCCGCCCAGCACGACGCGGAGCACTGCCCGGGTGCGCTGTGCGCCGCCGAGAGCCGCGCTGACGGTGCCCGTGAGGGCCAGCGCGACCAGCACGGCGACGAACGCCACCGGAATGCGCAGGTGCACAGGCGGTACGAGGATCGCCAGCAGCGGGACGAGGGCGCCGAGCGTGAAGGACAGCGCCGAGGATCCCGCAGCCTGCCAGGGGTTGGTCAGGTCGTCCGGGTCGATGCCCAGTTCGATGTCCACGTGGGCGGCGAACGCATCGTGATCGGTGAGTTCGCGGGCGACCGTCCGGGCGGTGTCGCCACTCAGCCCCTTGGCCTCGTACATCGCGACGAGTTCCTCGAACTCGACGTCGGGGGTTTCGGTGAGTTCGCGGCGTTCCTTCGAAAGGAGAGCGCGTTCGGTGTCGCGCTGGGTGCTCACCGAGACGTACTCGCCCAGGGCCATCGACACCGCCCCGGCCGCGAGACCCGCGAATCCGGCGGTGAAGATCGCCGATCGTTCGGTGGTGGCCGCGGCCACCCCGACCACCAGGCCGGCAGTCGACACGATGCCGTCGTTGGCGCCGAGGACACCGGCCCGCAACCAGTTGAGGCGGCTCGCCAGACTCGGTGCGTGCGGCTCGTCGGGATGCCGCGAGGGCTCGGCCCGCTCGGCGTTCTCTGCTGACATGCGTTCAGGCTAAGACGAAAAGGCCTGGTCGGATAGCCAGGCTAGGCTGCGCTCGGCCAGGGTGAACCGTTCCCCACACACCGAAACCAAGCAGTTGCTAGGTTAGGGGCGCTCGTTCCTCACACGCTTGGAGTTCCTCATGGCGACACCCGCCACCAGCACCCCCCGACGTCGCTGCGCCGCACTGGTCACGGGCGGCACCGGCGGCATCGGCTCGGCCATCGCACGGCAACTCGCGACCCTCGGCCACGACGTGGCCATCACCTACCGATCCAACGCCGACGTCGCCGCGGACCTCGTCGGCGAACTGGAAAGCCGCGGCGTCGGAGCGCAGGCGTTCTCCGCCGACCTCACCGACCAGCCCCGCGTCGCGAGTGTCGTGAAACAGACCCTCGAACACTTCGGCGGCCTCGGCGTCCTCGTGCACGCCGCGGGACCGCACATTCCGATGATCCACCTGTCCGAGATCGCTCCCCGGGACTACGCCGAGCACCTCGAACAGGAAGCGGTGGCCTTCTTCACCGTCGTGAAGGCCGCCCTCCCCGCGCTGCGGGAAGCGTCCGGTTCCGTCGTCGCGGTCACGACCGCGGCCACCAGCCGATATCCGGTGCGCGACGGACTGTCGCCGGGCACAAAGGGTGCGATCGAACAGCTGGTCAAGGGATTCGCCGCCGAGGAGGGCCGCTACGGCGTCCGCTTCAATTCGGTGGGCCCGGGAATGCTCACCGACGGCATGGCCGAGCGGCTGATCAACTCCGAAGAACTCGATCAGCGCGCACTCGACGCCGCCATGAGCCGGATACCGCTACGCCGGTTCGGCACCGCCGCCGACGCCGCCGAGGCGGTCTGCTTCCTCGCGAGCGACCGGGCGGGTTTCGTCACCGGACAGAAACTCGACGTCGACGGCGGATACACGGTGTGATCACCGGCCATGTGTAATGGACGCGTATGACTGACGCCCAAGACACCCGCCCGACGCCCCGCAGGCGTCGAGTCGAATGGGTGATCGGCGGCCTGCTCGTCGTCGTGCTCGCGGTGGAAATCGTCCTCATCTGGCCGGACCTCTCCGAGAGCGTCCAGAACCTCGGCGACCTCCAATGGGGATGGGTGGCCGCGGCCGTCGTGGCCTCGCTGGCGTCGATGTCGAGCTTCGCCCGGGTCCAGCGCTGCCTGCTGGGGGTCGCGGACGTGCACATCAGACAGCGGCAGTCCCTCGCGGTGACGTTCGCCTCCAATTCGATGAGCGTGACGCTGCCGGGCGGCCCGGTTCTGGCAACGACGTTCAGGTACCGGCAGACACGCCTCTGGGGTGCCTCACCGGTGGTCGCGACGTGGCAACTGGTGATGGCCGGCGCCCTCCAGGCCATCGGCCTGGCGCTCGTCGGACTGGCGGGCGCACTGCTCGTCGGGGCCGAGACCAACCCGTTCTCGCTGATCTTCACGTTCGGCGGCCTGTGCGCCTTCCTGGTGGTGGCTCAGTACGCCGCCTCGCGGCCCGACGCCCTCGAAGGTGTCGGCATCACCGCGCTGCGCGGATTCAACGCGCTTCGAAAGAAGCCTCCGCTGACCGGTGTTCGCCGATGGAAGCACATCGTGAACCAGATGAGCGCCGTCCGGATGGATCGCCGCGACACCGCCCGCGCGTTCGGGTGGTCGCTGTTCAACTGGATCGCCGACGCCGCATGTCTCGCGTTCGCGTGCTACGCGGTCGGCGCGCATCCCGGGTTCGCCGGACTCGCCGTCGCGTACGCGGCGGGCAACGCCGCCCGTTCGGCCATCCCACTCCTGCCCGCAGGGCTCGGTGTCATGGATGCCGTGCTCGTCCCCGCACTGACCGCCAGCGGAATGACCGGCGCCGAGGCGGTGTCCGCGATCGTCGTCTACCGCCTGGTCAGCTTCCTGCTCATGGCCGCCATCGGCTGGATCGTCTTCGCGGCACGCTTCCGGGGTGCGCAGCAGCAGGGCGAGGAGGGTCCGGACCTCGAACCACCGTGGCGTCCCGGCACGTGAATATGTCCCGCTGAGAGAGAAACCCGGGCCGAGGCGGCCGACGACGGTCCTACGGTCGAGCCGTGACGGAACCGGAAACACAGGAAAAGCAGGTTGTCGTCGTCACCGGCGCGGCCTCGGGAATCGGGGCGGGGATAGCCCGGCACGCGCACGCCCGCGGTATGGCCGTGCTCCTCGCCGACATCGATACGGCCGCACTGGACCGTCTGGCCGCAGATCTGGGCGGAGCCGCCCTCACGTGCGCAACCGATGTCGCGGACTCCGGGTCCGTCCACGCCCTCGCCGATCTCGCGTACGACTCGTTCGGCCGGGTGGACCTGCTCTTCAACAACGCCGGAATCATGCGGGCCGGATTCCTCTGGCAACTCGGCGAATCCGACTGGGACGCCGCCCTCGGTGTCAACGTCACGGGTGTCGTCAACGGGATCCGGGCATTCGTTCCGCGCATGATCGACCAGGGCGGCGGCGGACGCGTCGTCAACACCGCATCGGTCGGTGGATTCGCGCCCGGTCCGATGATGTCGCCGTACAGCGCATCGAAGTTCGCGGTCGTCGCGATCACCGAGTGCCTGCAGATGGAGTTGACCATGGTGGGCGCCCCGGTGTCCGCGAGCGTGCTCGCGCCGGGGCCCGTCATCACGTCCGTCTTCGACAACCCGTTCGGGGCGTTCTCCCATCCGGCCGTCGATCGGATGGTCGCGCAGATGCGCGACCTGCTCGGCACCCACGGTCTCGACGCAGACACGTTCGCGGAATTGGTCTTCGCAGGCATCGACCGGGGCGACTTCTGGCTCGCACCGCAGGGTGAGCACCTCGACAGCATGGTGCGCCAGCACACCGCCACCATCCTCGAGCGCCGAGAACCGGTGATCCGGCAGTCGTTTCGCTGAGCGCGCGAACTAGCCGCCGAGGCGCCGGAACACGAGACGGACCGCGAGCCCGAGGTGAGCCATCACCTCGTCCACCGAGATGCGGCCGGCCACCCAGGACACCAGGCTCGACATCCAGACGTCGCCGATCACGCGGATGGCGTTCAACTGGTCGTCGGAGATCTGCTCGACACCGATGGTCTTGGCGAACATTTCGGTCATCAGCGCGCCGAACGCATCCAGTTCGGCCGAGGCCGACGCGTCCGCGAACATGAACGCGCGCACCAGGGCCTCGTAGCGCGGCCGGTCCTTCTCGAGGACTTCCGTGTTCTTCCGGAGGACGAACAGGATCCGCTCCGACGGCGTGTCCCCCGGGATCGCGACGTCCTCGAACCGGGACCGCATCCCCTCGAACACCATCAACAAGCCCATCACCAGCATGTGGTTCTTCGACGGGAAGTAGCGGTACACGGTGCCCAGCGCGACGCCCGCCCGATCGGCGATGGCCCGCATCTGCACGGCGTCGTACCCGCCCTCCGAGGCGAGTTCCATCGCTGCGGCGACGATCCGCTGGTAACGCTCCCGCTGGGGGGCTTTGGCCCCACGCGAGGGCAGCTGCCCGTTGCGAAGCAACGACAGTAGCCCGTCGCGGCCCGCCGTCAGCGGCTCTTCAGCACTGCTCATGGACGTCAGCCTAGCGACAGTCACCTCGGTGCCGTCCGGCGACGGCACCGGTTCCGGTCGTCACGATGTCCGGATTGCGTGGGCCTCACCCGGATAGACTCGCCTCGACCGCCGGAGGTTCCCGTGCCCAGAGTTCATGTCGGACCCGAGGATCGTGTGATCCGGCTGCGCGACGGACGCCTGATGGGTTTCGCGGAGTACGGCGACCCCCGCGGATTCACCGTCGTGAACGCCCACGGCGGGCTCGCCGGCCGCCTCGACGTCGCGGCCGCCGACCGGAGTGCTCGCGACGCGGGCATCCGGCTCCTGTCCCCCGACCGTCCGGGGATCGGACTGTCGGATCCGCAGCCGGGCCGGACGGTCCTCGACTGGGCCCGGGACGTCGAAGACCTCGTGAATCACCTCGGCGTCGGCCGTTTCGGTGTCCTGGGGTGGTCGATGGGCGGGCAGTACGCGTTCGCGGTGGGCTCCGGCGTGGCGTCGCGTGTGACGAGTGTCGCGGTGATCGCCGGGGCCCTGCCCCTCACCGAACCCGGGGTGTTCGCCCAGCTTCCCGCCGGGGACCGCGTGTTCACCCGGCTGTCCCAGCACGCCCCGCTGGTGGCGCGGATCTGCTTTCGCGTCATGGGCGCCGTCGCGCTGCGTGCTCCGCGCCTGTTCCGGCGACTCGGCGCCCGCGACCTCGGCGCCGCGGACGCAGCCGTTCTCCGCTCCGAACCCGTCCGGAACTTCTCGCTCATGTCCGGTGAGGCTCTCCGGACGGCGCCCGGGATGGTGGAGGACTACCGCGCGTGGATGCGGCCGTGGGGGTTCGCGCCGGAGGATCTGACCGTGCCGGTCGACGTCTGGGGTGGAACCGAGGACGAACTCGTGCCCACGACCTGGCCGCCCGAGCTCGCCCGCCGGATTCCCGGCGCCACGCTGAACATCCGCACCGGTGGTCATTTCATGGCTCACCTGCACTACCGCGAGATCTTCGACACCCTGCGGCGGCGCTCGGAGTCCTAGGTCGCTGCTGTTAGTTTGTCGAGCCACTCCCGCATCACGAGGAGTTCGCCGACACTCAACCCGGCCCGCCCCGCGTCGGCGTCGAGGGCGCGCGCGAGCGCGTCCGCCTTCTCGACCACCTCCCTCGAGGTCTCCGACCGCACAGTGGGCGCCGGCCGGATCAGCCCGGCGATCACGTTGTCGCGCAGTTCCCGTGACAGGGAGAGGTCGACGCGGCCCTCCGGCTGCGCGATGAGGTGCAGGGTCATGCCGACGTTCGCCGCCACGAATTGCCCGGCGGCGGCCGCAGGCGTCACGCGCAGGCGTCCCTGCTGCGCGATCTCGGTCAGCAACTGGAGGAGCCTCGTCTCGGCGACGGAGGTCACCGCACACGGCTTGCCCGGGGCGACCTGCCCGTACAGCAGGACGTAGAACGAGGGATTGTCGAGCCCGTAGCGGACGTGATCGTCCCAGCCGTGCCGCAGGTCGTCGACCGGGTCGTCCCCGCGCCGATTCGTGGCCCGGACGTACTGGCCGAAACCGTACTCCACGACCGCGTCGAACAGGCCATGCTTGCTGCCGAAGTGGTGGTACAGCGTCGGGGCCTGCACGCCGGCGAGGTCGCAGACGGCGCGGGTGGACACGGGCTTGCCCTTGGCCTCGTCGAGTAGTTGGGCCGCCGCCTTCAGCAGACGGTCGCGGGCGTCACCGGCCACACTCTTCTTTGTCACACCGCTATGCTACTTCTATAGCGTTGCTATAAGCACGGACTGCCGCGCCGGCAGGGACAACGCACAGGGACAGGGAGATCACCATGAGCACCACCACGACACCCGAGATCGTCACGCGCTACTTTCGGGCAGCCGACGCAGGAGACCTCGATGCACTCACAGCATGCTTCACCGACAACGCGGCCGTGACCGACGAAGGCCGGACCGTCCGCGGGCGCGACGGCATCCGGCAATGGCGCAGGGACCTCGAATCGAAATACATCTACACGGTCGAGGTGATTGGAGCGGAAACCGTTACCGACGACACTTACGTGATCACCACCACGGTGAAAGGAAATTTCCCCGGGAGCCCGGTGGAACTGAAGTACGAGTTCGTTCTCAGCGACGGCCTCGTCGACACACTGCGGATCGCGCCCTAGCGACACAGACAACGAAAAAAAACTCCGCTGTCGACGTTCTCGACAACGGAGCTTCGGTGAATCGTGGTGGCCAGGGCCGGGATCGAACCGGCGACCTTCCGCTTTTCAGGCGGACGCTCGTACCAACTGAGCTACCTGGCCGGACGGCACCCGAACCGAATGCCTATCGCATTGTGTTGCCGATACTCGGTATCGGCAACACACTTGCGACCCTGACGGGACTCGAACCCGCGACCTCCGCCGTGACAGGGCGGCGCGCTAACCAACTGCGCCACAGGGCCTTGCTTGTCCTGCTGTTGCTTTACCAGTGTAAAGCGTTACTGCGTGTCACTTTTATTGCCGTCGAACCATACCGCATGCTCGACACCGGTCAAACGTACCCCCTACGGGATTCGAACCCGCGCTACCGCCTTGAAAGGGCGGCGTCCTAGGCCGCTAGACGAAGGGGGCCCGCCGGATTTCTCCGAACCAGTACCTCAACGGCGTTCCGTTGGGAGCTTGGATAGCTTAGGACACGGATCGAGAATTTCCCAAATCGCCAGGTCAGACTACGAATCGGGCAGTTCCGAACCGGAATCCGGCCAGCCTTCCCGCGCAAACTTCTCCAACCATTCGGGTGAAGCCATCGCTTCGAGGATCACTTCGAGCGATTCCGCGAACCGCTCGCCGAGGTCACCCTCCAGCGCCGTCATGTCGGACATGTACCGCTGGCCGGCGAGGGACGCCGCCAGGACCCTGGTGAACTTCTCGGGATCGGCGTCGGCGCGCAGCAGTCCGTCGCGCTGAGCGCGGATCGCGAACTCGTGCGCGGCGCGCCCCCACACCTGCGAGCCGCCGGACTGCACGTCCGGATAGAACTCGGGTTCGACGATCAACCGGAACTCGGCCCGCACGATGACGCTCGAATGGAACAGCTTCGCCAGATCGATCACGAAACCGTGGAGAGCTTCGAACGGCCCGATGTCCGTGCGACTCGTCCACCTGTCGGTCAGCGCGGTGAATTGCTCGACTCCGGACTGAAGAACGGCACGGGCAAGTTCTTCCTTCGACTGAAAGTGGAAGTACATCGCCCCCTTGGTGGCGTTCGAGCCCTCGAGGATCGTGTTGACGGACGCCGCCGCATAGCCGCGCTTGGCGAACTCGATGGCGGCCGACTCCACCAGCGCAGCGCGAGTGCGTCGCGCACGTTCCTGTTGACGTGCCATGACGGTAAATCCCTCTCCGAGATGCAGTAGCCCCTCTTTCCGCCCTACCGGGACGAGCATGGAGCCATACATAACAGTATCCCCGTTTTGAAATAACCGACAGAGCAGTCTGTAGATCATGGAAAATTCCCAGAAACCAACCCAAAGACCTTTATGGAGTTGAAACCGGACTGCTGCCGAAAACACACCAAGTGGTATAATTTGGGTCGGCTCGGGTGCGCTGCAGGGGGTGCGCACCCGAGCCGACCCTTTTCACCCCCCGCGCGGCGCGCCGTGCCGGGGGTCCTGTTTTCTCGGTCACTGTCTCGCACTAGACTCTGGCCCCGCGCCCCTATAGCTCAGTTGGTAGAGCTACGGACTTTTAATCCGCAGGTCGTAGGTTCGAGCCCTACTGGGGGCACTCTCCCCTTACTCGGCACCATGCCGGGTAAGGGGCACGAGCACTCATTCGCGGCCCGGCGCTTCCGCCGCCGCAGGCGTCCCGATCAGACGACGAACCGCCTCGACAGTGGCCTGCCGCCGCTGCGCCACCGTGCGCTCCCCCGACTCTGCCCCCGCTTGCTTGCGGCCGCCGCGGGCGGTGGCCAGTGACAAGGCGATGTCGGTGATCACGAGCAGCAGCTCGCCCGCGTTCCACGACGGATCGACGAACCCCTCCTGCTGCCCACGCCGAATCTCGGCGATCTTGGGGCGCAGCGTGAGGATCCGCGCATCGTCGGCGATCTGCTCGCGCACCTCCAGGTCGGCCCACTTCTGCAGCCTCGCGTTCTCGGGGTGCGCCACGTAGTCGTCGAACAACCGGCCCGCGTAGCCCGGCAGATCGTCGCCCCGCAACGCCGTCTGTTCCGTCGTCTCGGCGATCCATTGCGTGATGACGGCGTCGAACAGCGTTTCCTTGCTGTCGAAGTACGCGTACAGGCGGTCCTTGCTTGCCCGGGCCGCCTCCGCGATGCGGTTGATCCGGGCTCCGGCGACTCCGTGGCGGGCGAACTCCGCCTTGGCCGCGGCGAGGATCCGTTCTCGCGTGGCTTCTCCCGCTGTTCGCATTCCGACATCCTAAATTGCCCGTTGCCGAACCATCCGGTTCGGCGTAGCGTGCGCAGTTGACGAACAGTTTGGTTCGTAAACCTCGCGCCCCTCACCCCAAGGACCGTTTTCATGGACATCGATCAGGCCCGCAGCACGTTCCACGAGCTCCGGGGGCGCGAGAGCGGCGTCTCCCCCGACGAACTCGACGCCGTGTGGGCGGCGCTCGACACCGTCAGGGCCGAAGACATCCTCGGCAGCTGGAAGGGCGACGACTTCGCCACCGGACACCGCCTCCACGAGAAGCTGTTCGCGAGCCGCTGGCACGGAAAGACGTTCAACTCCCTCGAGGACGCGAAGCCGTTGATCTGCCGGGACGTGGACGGCAACCTCTATTCCGACATCAAGGGCGGCAACGGCGAAGCCAGCCTGTGGAACATCGAGTTCCGGGGTGAGGTCACCGCGACCATGGTGTACGACGACGCACCCATCTTCGACCACTTCAAGAAGGTGGACGACTCCACCCTCATGGGCATCATGAACGGCAAGTCCGCACTGATCCTCGACGACGGTCGGCACTACTACTTCCTGCTCGAAAGAGACTGAGCTCCAGTGCAGGTCACAGCAGCGGTCTCACGCGGACCCGATTCTCCGTTCACGCTGGAGACGGTCGAACTCGACGAGCCCCGCGCGGACGAGGTACTGGTGCGCATCGTCGCCACCGGCCTGTGCCACACGGACCTCTTCACCAAGGCGGCCCTCCCCCGCGCCGCCGGCCCCGCCGTCCTCGGGCACGAAGGTGCCGGGATCGTCGTCGACGTCGGGTCACGCGTGAGCGGGGTGGCGCCCGGTGATCACGTGATTCTCAGTTACCGCCACTGCGGCGATTGCAACCAGTGCCGAAGCGCGGGTCCGGCGTACTGCGTCGACGCGCACCGGCTGAACAGTGCGGGCCGACGCGCGGACGGTTCGGCCACCGTCACCCAGAACGGCGAGTCCGTGCGCGCCGCGTTCTTCGGCCAGTCCAGTTTCGCCGAGCACGTCCTCGCAACCGCCGACAACGTCGTCGTCGTCGACAAGTCCGTCGACCTGGCCGCCGCGGCGCCGCTCGGCTGCGGGTTCCAGACGGGTGCCGGTGCGGTACTGAACGTGCTCCGGCCGGGCCGCGATTCGAGTGTGGTCGTCTTCGGCGCGGGCACTGTCGGGTTCGCCGCGCTGCTCGCGGCCCGATCAGCCGGCGTCGCAACGCTTCTCGCCGTCGATCCGGTACCCGCGCGACGTGCGCTCGCGGAGGAGTTCGGCGCGGTCGCGCTCGATCCCGGGTCACAGGACGCGGTCGCATCGATCCGTTCGGCGACGGGCGGCGGCGCCACCCACGCCCTGGACACGACGGGGATCCCCGCCGTCATCGGCCAGGCATTGTCGTGCCTGCGCGCGCGGGGCAGCGCGGTGGTCGTCGGCCTCGGCGCACCCGAAGTGGTGGTGAACATTCAGGATCTGATGCTGAGCGGCAAGACCCTCCGCGGCTGCGTCGAGGGCGATTCTTCGGTACAGCAGTTCATTCCGCAGTTGCTGGCGCTGCACGCGGACGGGAAATTCCCGTTCGACCGTCTCGTCACCGGGTATCGATTCGACGACATCAACCGCGCCGTCGCCGATCAGGCCGCGGGCACGGTGATCAAGCCCGTGCTCGTGTGGTGAATTCGCTCAGGGCGTGGCAGGTGACGGTCCGGCCGGCGGCCCGTCGCCCACCTGTTCGTCCTTCGCTTTCGTTTCTCTTCGCATCTCGGCGAGATCCTCGCCGCGCTTGCGGTACGTGAAGCTGACTCCGGCGACGCCGAGGAACAGCACCACTCCGATGATGGCGCCGGCGAGCGACGCGCCGCGGAATCCGGGCGCGTCGACGTCCATGATCCGTTCGCCCGCGTGCGCTGCGCTGTTGCCGCCGAGCACCACACTGAGCGTCAGCAGGTTGGGCAGCACGACCAGGACACCGAGGATCAGCAACACGATCTGCACCGGCTTGAACCGGCGCCGGCGGAACAGCCGCCACGCTCCGCGGACCAGCAGCAGCGGCAGGAGGGTGCACAGGGTGCCGAACAACAGTCCCCACAGGATGCCGCCGCCGAAGCTGCCGTTCGCCAGTCCACCCACGTTCTGGGCCCACGCCCGCGGGAGGTAGGCCGCGAGGATGAAGTAGGCGATGACCAGTACCACCAGCAGGACTGCGATGCCGATGGCCTTCTTGGCCCACGCAGGCAGGCCCGATTTCGCCGGTGTGGAAGTGGATGCGCTGTCCTCGGTCGTCATGACTGGTCTCCCTGCGTCGGCAACGGTTCTTCGTCCAGCACCTGCTCGGCCAGTCGCTTCGGGGCGACGAGCGTGTACGACGTCCTGATCCACTCACGCAGCTGCTCCCACCGAGGCTCGTCCGCGTCCGCGACGTCCAGTGCGATCCAGCCGTGTCTACCGAGACCGTAACCCGCGGGCTCGGCCCCTGGTTCCGTTGCGACGACCGCTTCGGCCTCGCCGACGGTGAGCTTCACCGTCAACCGGGTGGCCTCCACGTCACTGAACACGAAGTTCTTCCCCCGCACCCGGAACGTCGGATGTCCGTCCCATTGGGCGACGTCCACGCGCACGGCTTCGGGCAACTCGGCGACGACTTGTTCCAGGCGGCTCATGTTGTTGCCCATGTGACGATTGTCGGCAGCGCCCAGACCGACCGCAACCGGCATAACGGACATACGCGGGATTTCCCGCCGCCGAGACCGCGGTGAAGTCGGCGCTGCCGACGCTCGTCGGCGGGCTCGACGGGGTCCTGGGGGGCCTGCTCGGAAAGGGTGGGGGCGGCGGACTGGGCCCCGGGTGGCGATATTCACACCTGGGGTGGATCGAATTCCCAGGAGACCGACAACCCGGACGAACGGGTTTCCGCGCAACCGCCGACACGGCTCGAGTTACGGCAGGGAATCTGTGGAGACCGACAAATATGTAATCGCCCACAACTGTCCGCGCGTCGCTGTGATGATCTCTCCCTGCGATGATTACGCTGGTCACCGCACACGCACGCTCATCAGTACACTGTCATGTAACGGTTCGCCGCGTGGCGGCGACACATCCCGGAAGATCCATTACGGATCGGTAACTTGGACGGTTCCCGGGCCGCCGACGGCGTTTACCAACCTACTTACGGTGCCGTAGGCTGAACAAAGTCAAATTGAGCTACTGGAGGCATTACACATGGCGAGGGATCTGACCCAACTCGAACTGCTGCAGGAGTTGTCGCCGGTTGCAGAAGAGAACGTCAACCGCCACATCTCCATGGCCAAGGAATGGCATCCCCACGACTACGTTCCGTGGGACGAAGGACGCAACTTCGCCGCGATGGGCGGCATCGACTGGGATCCCGAGCAGTCGCAGCTCGACGAGGTCGCCAAGGCTGCGATGATCACGAACCTCCTCACCGAGGACAACCTGCCGTCGTACCACCGCGAGATCGCCGAGAACTTCTCGCAGGACGGCGCGTGGGGAACGTGGGTCGGTCGCTGGACCGCCGAGGAGAACCGTCACGGCATCGTGATGCGCGATTACCTCGTCGTGACCCGCGCCGTCGACCCCGTCCAGCTCGAGCGTTTCCGCATGGAGCACATGACGAACGGCTTCGCCTCCCCCGCCGACGTCGACGCCGGCTTCCTCCACTCCGTCGCCTACGTGACGTTCCAGGAACTCGCCACCCGCGTCAGCCACCGCAACACCGGTAAGGCGTGCAAGGACCCGATCGCCGACAAGATGCTGCAGCGCATCGCCGCCGACGAGAACCTGCACATGATCTTCTACCGCAACATGTGCGGTGCTGCCCTCGACCTCGCGCCCGATCAGGCGCTCGAGGCCATCAACATGATCGTCCAGAACTTCCAGATGCCGGGCGCCGGCATGCCGAACTTCCGGCGCAACGGTGTGCTCATGGCCAAGCACGGCATCTACGACCTGCGTCAGCACCTCGAAGAGGTCGTGATGCCCGTCCTGCGCAAGTGGAACATCTTCGAGCGGACCGATTTCACCGCCCGCGGCGAAGAGGTCCGCGAGAGCCTCGGCAAGTTCCTCGAGAACCTCGAGGGCCAGGCCACCAAGTTCGAGGAGCAGCGCGACCGCATGCTGGCCCGCGAGGCAAAGAAGCGCGAGCAGAAGGCTTCGTGACGTAAACAGTTATCCTGTGCCCGGTACCGGATTCGGTACCGGGCACAGTTTTTGTTCCAGCACTTTCCCAGAGGTCGTCAATGTCATCC
Source organism: Rhodococcus sp. 21391 (assembly GCF_016772255.1). NCBI lineage: Bacteria > Bacillati > Actinomycetota > Actinomycetes > Mycobacteriales > Nocardiaceae > Rhodococcus > Rhodococcus sp. 21391. The sequence goes on from NZ_CP063781.1 coordinate 5,484,470, forward strand.
CTTCGTATCGGATCGCTCGAGCTGCGCAGTCCGGTGGTTCTGGCCCCCATGGCCGGGATCACCAACGTCGCGTTCCGCACGCTGTGTCGTGAGCTCGAGACGGAGCGCGCGGGCAGCACGTCCGGCCTGTACGTCTGTGAGATGGTGACCGCGCGTGCGCTGGTGGAACGACAGCCCGCGACCCTACACATGACGACGTTCGGCCCGACCGAGACCCCGCGGTCGCTGCAGCTGTACACCGTCGACCCCGACACCACGTACGCCGCGGCCAAGATGATCGTGGACGAGAACATGGCCGACCACATCGACATGAACTTCGGCTGCCCGGTTCCCAAGGTGACCCGCAAGGGTGGTGGCGCGGCGCTGCCGTACAAGCGCACCCTGTTCGGCCGGATCGTCGCGGCGGCCGTGAAGGCGACCGAGGGGACCGATGTCCCGGTGACCGTCAAGTTCCGCGTCGGCATCGACGCCGAGCACCACACGCATCTCGACGCCGGCCGGATCGCCGCCGGCGAAGGCGCCGCCGCGGTCGCACTGCACGCGCGTACCGCCTCGCAGCGGTACTCCGGCACGGCCGATTGGAACGAGATCGCCCGGCTCAAGGAACACGTCACGGACGTGCCCGTACTCGGGAACGGCGACATCTTCGCCGCCGAGGACGCGGCCCGCATGATGGAACAGACAGGGTGCGACGGCGTCGTCGTCGGGCGCGGATGCCTCGGGCGCCCATGGCTGTTCGCGGAGCTGAGCGCCGCACTGAACGGAAACCCGCAGCCCACTCCGCCCAATCTCGGCGAGGTGGCCACGATCATCCGCCGGCACGCGGAGCTCCTTGCCGATCACCACGGCGAGGACAAGGGCCTCCGTGAACTGCGCAAGCACGTGTCCTGGTACCTGCGGGGCTTCCCCGCCGGGTCCGAACTGCGGGTCGCGATGGCCCTCGTGAGCACCCTCACCGAACTCGACGACCTCTTGGTTCAGCTCGATCCGACCATCCCGTTCCCCAAGGACGCCGAGGGACCACGGGGACGTCAGGGGTCACCCGGGACGGTCGCGCTCCCCGAGGGATGGCTCGACGACCCCGACGACTGCCTGGTACCCGCCGGCGCCGACCTCATGCATTCTGGTGGTTAGCAGCACGAACGCGCGTCACCTCGCTACATGTGTGGAGCCCCGACGTTCGATAAGTACTATGGCTGGAATCCGTCGAGGCCGACGGAGGTCGGAGTCGGCGGAGAGGTCAGGTTGCATCGGTGGGTGATGATCACAGCTCGGACTCACCGACTCCCGAATCCCGCGCCCCCTGGGAGCGTCCTCTCGCGGATCCCAGCTACCGAGAAGCCCAGTCGGGACGGCCGCGGCGACTCCCGCCGCGGCAGCCACCGCCCGAGCGGACCGCGCCACCCGAACGGACCGCGCCACCCGAACGGACCGCGCCACCCGAGCGCCGTGCGCAGGTAGAGCGCACCGAACCGTCCCGCCACGACAGTGGCCGGATCGGCCGCCGGGCCGCGGGTGGACCCACCGAAGCGCTCTCCGTCGCAGACCTGGTGAAGAAGGTTTCCGGGGAAGAACCGAGCGAGCCGGACGATCCGGACAAGACGGAGATCATTCCCCCGATCGACGAGCGGCAGCCGCCGCCTCCCGGGATTCCGCCGCGGGAGACCCCTGCCGCGCCTCCGCCGCCGGAGCCGGAACCCCCGCAGAGCACGCCCGAACCCGAATGGGTCGCAGATTCCGCCGAGACCACTGCGGTACCGCAGGTGGTCGGCAACCCGGGCACCACCCGCCTGGCCCTCAACAAGACCCGTAAACGCAAGCGTCTGCGTGCAGCAGGACGGGCCGTCGTCGCGCTCGTGGCGGTGGTCGCACTCGCCGGAACCGGCATCGTCTGGGGTTACCTCCGCTCCACCGAAGGCAAGTTCGACCAGATCGCGGCACTCGACACGGAGTCGACCGACATCGTCGACGCCGTCGGGCAGACCGGTGACGAGACCTATCTCATCGTCGGCAGCGACACCCGCGCCGGCGCGAGCGGCGAAGTGGGTGCCGGAACCATCGACGACGCCGAGGGATCCCGCGCCGACACGGTGATGCTCGTCAACATCCCCGCCGACCGAAGCCGGGTGGTCGCGGTGTCGTTCCCCCGCGACCTCGACGTCGAGCGGCCCGTCTGCCAGGGCTGGGACAACGCCAGCGGCACCTACACCGAGGAGACCTTCCCCGCCGCCGACGGCGACAAACTCAACGCCACCTACGCGCTCGGCGGACCGAAGTGCCTGGTGAAGGTGATCCAGAAGATGTCGGGTCTGAAGATCGGCCACTTCGTCGGCATGGACTTCGCCGGCTTCGAGTCGATGGTCAACGAGATCGGTGGGGTCAAGGTCTGTACCACCCAGCCGCTCGAGGACGGCGTCCTCGGCACCGTTCTGCCGGAGGCGGGCACTCAGATGCTCGACGGCAAGACCGCACTGAACTTCGTCCGCGCCAGACATGTCGAGGCGGAGGGCAACGGCGACTACGGCCGCATCAACCGTCAGCAGAGATTCCTGTCCGCCCTGCTGCGGGGCGCCCTGTCCAGTCAGGTGCTGCTCAATCCCGGCAAACTGAATGGCTTCATCAACGCGTTCACCCGCGACACGTTCGTCGAGAACATCGACACGAAGTCGCTGGTCACGCTCGGACGCTCACTGCAGAACGTCGATGCGGGCGCGGTCACATTCCTGACGGTGCCCACCGCAGGCACCACCGAGTGGGGTAACGAGATTCCCCGCACCGACGACATCAAGGCCATCTTCCGCGCCATCATCGACGACGAGGCGCTGCCCGGCGAGAAGCGGGCGGAACCCCTGCCCTCCGCCCCCGAACCGCAGGCCGCGCCGGCGCCGCTGTCGGTCCAGGCCGTCGACCCGTCCAGCGTGACCGTGCAGGTGTCGAACGCATCGGGTGAGTCGGGACTGGCCGCGACCGTGGCCGACTCGCTGGCCGCCGAGGGGTTCCAGATCTACAACGTCGGCAACTACACGGGAACCAGCGGCGAGACCGTCGTCCGGTTCTCGCCGGGCCACGAAGCCGAGGCGGCGACCCTGGCGTCGTCGTTCCCGGGTGCGGTGCTCGAGTCGACCACCGGACTGGGGACGGTCGTCGAGGTCGCGCTCGGTTCGAACTTCTCCGGGACCGTCCAGACACCGAGCCCGATCGACACACCGCTCAGTATGTCGGACGTGCGAATCGGCCAGCCCGAGGACGTGGAAATCCCCGCGGACCTTGCGGTTGTGAACGCAGGCGACACGTCCTGCGAATGAGCGCCCGCCGGGTTGCGTCGTTCACCCCGCGTTCACCGTGTGATCGTGACTTGGTTTCCCGTGCACCGTAGGCTGTGACCTCATGCGCGTGGCTTACAACGAACAGATGACCGAGCTTGCCGACTTGCTCGGTGAGATGGCGGGGCTTGCGGGGGTCGCCATGGAGCGCGCCACCCAGTCGCTGCTCCAGGCAGATCTTTCCCTCGCCGAGCAGGTGATCGGCGAGCACGACAAGATCACCGAGCTCAGCACCATCTGCGAGGAGCGGGCGTTCGCCCTCCTCGCCCTGCAGGCACCGGTCGCCGGCGACCTCCGCTCGGTCGTCAGCGGGATCCAGATCGTCGCCGACATCGACCGCATGGGTGCGTTGGCTCTCCACGTCGCCAAGATCGCGCGCCGCCGACATCCCAACCACGTGCTTCCCGAAGAGGTCAACGGTTACTTCGCCGAGATGGGACGCATCGCCGTCTCCATCGGCGCCGCTGCCCGCGAGGTTCTCGAGACGCGTGACCCCGAGAGGGCCGCCCGCTTGCGTGAAGAGGACGAGGCGATGGACGACCTCCACCGTCACCTGTTCACCGTGCTCATGGACCGCGAGTGGAAGCACGGTGTGGCCGCCGCGGTCGACGTCACCCTGCTCGGCCGCTTCTACGAGCGTTTCGCCGACCACGCAGTCGAGGTGGGCCGCCGGGTGATCTTCCTCGTCACCGGCAAGCTGCCCGACGACACCGAGACCGCCGTAGCCGACGCCGACAGCCTCACCTCGTACCCGGAACTGTAGAACTCCGCCAACACTTTTCGCGCGAACGGGACGCTCGTACGGTCTGACCGTACGAGCGTCCCGTTCGTTCGTCCGATGCCGCCGTCCCCGGACACGAGAACGCCCCGGCCGGATCTCCGGTCGGGGCGTTCTCGTGTGCGCGGCCTATCCGAAGCGGCCCGAGATGTAGTCCTCGGTGGCCTTCTGCGTCGGATTGGAGAAGATCTTCTCGGTGTCGTCGATCTCGACGAGGCGCCCCGGCTTGCCGGTGGCCTCGAGGTTGAAGAACGCGGTCTGGTCACTCACACGCGCCGCCTGCTGCATATTGTGGGTGACGATCACGATCGTGAAGTCCTTCTTCAGCTCCGTGATCAGGTCCTCGATCGCGAGGGTCGAGATGGGGTCGAGCGCCGAGCAGGGCTCGTCCATCAGCAGGACGTCGGGCGAGACCGCGATGGCCCGGGCGATGCACAGACGCTGCTGCTGACCGCCGGACAGTCCGCCGCCCGGCTTGTCCAGACGGTCCTTGACCTCGGTCCACAGGTTGGCACCGCGCAGCGACCGCTCGGCCACCTCGTCGAGACGCTTCTTGCTGCGCTCGCCCTGCAGCTTCAGCCCGGCCACCACGTTGTCCTTGATGGACATCGTCGGGAACGGGTTGGGACGCTGGAACACCATGCCGATCGTCTTGCGGACGCCGACCGGGTCGATGCCGGAACCGTAGATGTCCTCACCGTCGAGCAGGATCGAACCCTCCACGCGCGCACCGGGAGTCACCTCGTGCATGCGGTTCAGCGAACGCAGCACCGTCGACTTGCCGCAACCGGAGGGGCCGATGAAGGCGGTCACGTTCCGCGGGGGGACGGACAGCCCGACATCGGCGACGGCGTGGAATTTGCCGTAGTAGATGTTGACGTCCTTGAGATCCAGACGCTTGGCCATTACCGGCTCCCTACTGATTGGTGTTCGAAATCGAGTGTATGTGTCACTTGCTGCGGACCTGCGAGAAGTGGCCGATGACCTTGGCCAGGATGTTGAGGACGGCGATGAGGAGAATCAACGTCAGCGCCGCACCCCAGATGCGGTTGGTACCGGCATCGGTCGGGTTGTTCATCTCGGCGACCATGACGCCGGGCAGCGTGCCCATCTCGCCACCGAACAGGTTGAAGTTGATGAAGGGTGCGTACCCCACGAGGATCAGCAGCGGCGCAGTCTCACCCATCACCCGGGCCAGCGCCAGCATGACGCCGGTGATGATGCCGGGCAGTGCGGTGGGCAGCACGATCTTGGCGATCGTCTTCCACTTCGGAACGCCCAGCGCGTACGACGCCTCCCGCAGGTCCTGTGGAACGATGCGGAGCATCTCCTCCGTGCTGCGGACGACAACGGGGACCATCAGCAGCACCAGAGCGAGTGCTACCGCGAAGCCGGACTTGGGGAAACCGAACGTCGCGATCCACAGGGCGTAGATGAACAGGGCGGCCACGATCGACGGGACACCGCTGAGGATGTCGACCATGAACGTGGTCAGCTTCGCCAGCCGCGACTTCCGGTCGGCGTACTCGACGAGATAGATCGCGACGAACAGTCCGAGAGGAATGGACAGCACCGCGCAGACGAGTCCCTGCAGAATCGTGCCGATCAGCGCGTGATAGATACCGCCGCCCGCCGCCGAGGACGTCAGTCCGCTGAGCGAGTGGGTGAACCAGGTGGCCGACGTCAGGGCAGGGATTCCCTTGATGACGGCGGTGATCAGGACCCACACCAGCGGGACCAGCGCCACGAGCACTGCCAGCGTCACGAGGACGGTGGCGGTCAGGTCGACGATGCGTCGGCGGACACCGACCCCCTGGAAGGTGGGGGCCTTGACCGGCTTGTCGAGTGTCGCGGTCATGGGTCAGTCCTTCTTTCCTGCGATCACGGCGCGGGCCGCGGCGTTCACGACGAAGGTGAGAACGAAGAGCACCAGACCTGCGGCGATGTAGGCGCCGGCCTGAATGTTGTTGTTGAACTCCGCGTAGCCGAGAGCGATCTTCGAGGCGATGGTGGCGCCGCCGTCGAACAGCGACCACCCGAAGGGCTGCGATGTGGTGCGCAGGATCAGGTAGAGCGCCATGGTCTCGCCGAGGGCGCGACCCAGGCCGAGCATTGATCCGCTGATGTAACCGGACTTGCCGAACGGAATGATCGTGGTTCGCACCACTTCCCACCGGGTGGCGCCCAGTGCGAGCGCAGCCTCGATGTGGGACGTCGGTGTCTGCACGAACACCTCGCGGGTGACCGCGGTGATGACGGGAAGGATCATGACGGCGAGGACGATGCCTGCGGTGAAGATGGTGCCACCGCCGGTGATGGAACCGCTTCCGGTTGCGAACAGTGGGAACCAGCCGAGTTTTTCGTTGAGCCACACGGCGAGTGGCTTGATCGCGGGAGCGAACACGAGCAGACCCCACAGGCCGTAGACGATCGACGGCACGGCGGCCAGCAGGTCGATCACGTACGCCAGTGGCCGTTTGAGCCAGTTCGGCGAGTACTCGGTGAGGAAGATCGCGATGCCGAGGGCGACGGGCATCGCGAGGATCAGAGCGAACAGCGAGACGAGGACGGTCACCTGGAAGAGGTCGAGGACACCGAACGCCATGGCGTTGATGTTCTGGGTGACCCACTCGCGGCTGGTGAGGAAGTTGACCTGATTCCGGCTCAGTGCGGGAACTGCGCGCCAGATCAGGAAGATGCCGATCGCGGCGATCAGGATGGAGATGAAGATGGCGGAGGTGGTCGCGAGCGACTTGAAGATCCGGTCCCCCGGCCTGGCGGCGGCCTTGCCGCGGGGTGCACCTGTCGGAGTCGGGATTTCGGCCTTGGTGGTACTCAACTCGGCCTCCGGGGTGCCGTTCGGACCGCCCACCCCGACTCCGCCGGAAGCGGAGCCGGAGGCGCGAGGTGCTGATTCGATGTGCGCTTCACTCATCTGCGCTCGCAATCTTTCCTGGTCAGAATATCGAGTCATGGGCGGGTCCGAACGATTAATGGTGCTATCAGCCGATTGCGGCGACCGATGCGTTCAGCTTCTCCTTCATGGAGTCCGGCAGCGGCACGTAACCCTGCTCTGCCAGGTTGCCCTGCCCCTCGTTGGCAGCGCTGGTCAGGAACGACTTGACCGCGGCCGACGTGTCGGCGTCGTAACCCTTCGAGCACACGATCTCGTAGGTGGCGAGCACCAGCGGGTACGCGCCCGCTTCCTTGGTACCGAAGATCGAGCCGAGGTCGAGGGTCAGATCGCCCACACCCTGACCCTTGAACTGCGCACCCTCGATGGCCTTCGATGCCGACTCGTCGGACAGCGCGACGGGGCCGGAGCCGGTGTCGATCTGTGCGCTAGCAAGCTTGTTCTGGTCGGCGTAGGACTTCTCGACGTAGGTGATCGAGCCCGGGGCGGAGGCCACTGCCTGAGCGACACCGGCCGAACCCTTGGCGCCCTCACCGATTCCGCCGGTGAAGTCGGAACCGGCACCGGTGGTCCAGGCGCCGTTGGAGGACGCCGTCAGGTACTGCTGGAAGTTGTCGGTGGTTCCCGACGAATCCGAGCGGATGATGGCGGTGACGTCCTGGTCCGGGAGGGTGGCGCCGGGGTTGAGCGCGGCGATGGCCGGGTCGTTCCACTTCTTGATGGTGCCGTTGAAGATCTTGGCGGTCACCTCGCCGTTCAGCACCAGGTCCTCGACGCCGTCGAGGTTGTAGGCGATCGCAACGGGTCCGAAGACCAGCGGCAGGTTCCAGGCCTCGCCGCCGACGCACCGGGCCTTGGCCTGCTCGGCCTGCTCGGCCTTGATCGCCGAGTCGGAGCCGGCGAAGTCGATCTGGCCCGCGATGAACTGGGTCCGTCCGTCGCCGGAACCGCTGGGGTTGTACGCCAGGTTGACGGTCTTACCCTTTTCCTGGCAGACGGAGATGTAGGTGGAGACGAACTGGTCCATGGCGTTCTTCTGGGCCGAGGAACCGGCCGCGGAGAGGTTGGCCTTGCCCTCGCACGTCGCGTTGGACGACGATGCGTCGACGCCGCTCGACGCCGCGTTGTTGTCGCTGCCACACGCGGCCAAGGTCATGGCACCCAGGGCCACTGCACCGAGCAGGGCGCCACTGCGCTTGAGATTCACCTAGTCCTCCGGAAATACCGTCTCGCCCGCGATCGGGCGGCGACATGAGGTGCGCTTCGTTGAAATCTGCACCAGGCAACACGGCGCTGCCCACGGAGAAACCTAGGGGTAGCTAATGTCCAGTTGGACCACGATCGGTGAACGGAAGGTGAACAGACCGAGCATTTGTCCACATTTCCGAGACGAACAACCGGTGCGGAAGTAGAGGAGCACCTCAGGCGCGTGCATACGCGACGTCGGTGTGAAACCGCTCGAACCCGAGCCGATCGTAGGTGTGCAGCGCCGACGCGTTGTCGCCTTCGACGTAGAGCAGCACCGCACCGAGCCCGCGGTCACGCAGGTAGTGCAGTCCGGCGAGCGTCAGCAACCGGCCGAGACCACGCCCCTGGGCGTCGGAGCCGATCGCCACCACGTAGACCTCTCCGATGGCCGGCTCGTCGCCCTGCTTCGGGTGCACCTTGGTCCAGTGGAATCCGAGCAGTCTCTGCTCGTCCGAAGCGGCGAACGCCATGAACAGTCCGGACGGATCGAACCAGGCCTCCGAACGACGCTCGGCCAATTCACGTTCGGTCCACGACCCTTGCTCGGGATGCCAGGCGAAGGCAGCGGCATTGACCCGCAGCACCTCGGGATCGTCCTCGACGCCGCGGTACTCGCGGAGTGAAATATCTTCCGGCACAACAAGTTCTGGGAGTTCCACATCGGCGAGCGGACGCCGGAGCTGCAGAAGTTCGCGCGCACCGGTCAATCCGAGGCGCTGCGCTACCGCCTGCGCCGCAGGCAGGTTTCCGTGCGCCCACACCCGGGCGTCCGGACCACCCTCGGACAGGACCTCGGTGACCAGCCGGCCACCGATCCCCCGGCCACGCGCCTCGGGGTCGACGGCGAGTTCAGCCATCGCGGGATGATCCCCGTGCCCCGGCTGCAGCTGCGCGTACCCGACGATCCGATCGGCGTCGGTCTCCACCAGATGACGGACACCGGCGCTACCGGCGCCGGACGCGGCGTGCACGCCCTGCTCCGACACCGGCGCGGTTCCGTCCGCTGCAGCCGCGCGTTCGAGCAGAGCGGATACGTCCGCGGCCTGCTTGCCGTCGAGTCGATCAGTCCAGGACTGCACCGGATCACTCACTGGATCGCCGGCCCTTCCGCGGATTCGAAGTCCGCATCGTCGGCGTCGAGGTCGTCGACGGGCGGCACCGGCGCACCCGACTTGCTGCGGGTGGGACGGACGGCCTTGTAGCCGACATTGCGGACTGTACCGATCAAGGATTCGTACTCGCTGCCCAGCTTGGCGCGCAGACGACGCACGTGAACGTCGACGGTGCGGGTACCACCGAAGAAGTCGTATCCCCAGACCTCCTGCAGCAACTGCGCGCGGGTGAAGACGCGACCCGCGTGCTGTGCCAGGTATTTGAGGAGTTCGAACTCCTTGTAGGTGAGGTCGAGTGGGCGTCCGCGCAGACGCGCCGTGTACGTGCCCTCGTCGATGACCAGTTCGCCCAGCGTGATCTTGCCGGAGGCCTCCGGACTGGCGACCCCGCCGGAGCGTCCGACCAGCAGTCGGAGACGGGCGTCCACCTCGGCCGGGCCGGTGCCCGGGAGCAGGATGTCGTCGAGGCCCCAGTCGGAATTGACCGCCACCAGGCCGCCCTCGGTGAGGACCGCCACCACGGGAACCGCGGAACCCGTGCTGCCCAGCAGCCGGCAGAGGCCGCGAGCCGCCGCGAGATCGGTGCGCGCATCCACCAGGGCGATGTCGGCGGAGCTCGCTTCCAGGAGAGAGGACACCTCCGTTGGGGCAGGCCGCACCGAATGCGCCAGCAGGGCGAGGGCAGGCAGCACTGCCTCGGGGTTGGGGTCGGAGGTAAGAAGCAGTAGCTCCACACAGCCTCCCATCTCGTCGCCGTCGTACCCGGCCGGCCGACGGATGGTTCATCCGCCGGTCCAGGTAGATCGACACTGAAGGTATCGACACTTTTGTCGGTGACAGAGTAGCGCGCCGTCGTCGGCGTTCGTTGCACCGAACCCCCCGGCAACGGGCGCGGAGGTCGCACCGACACTCCCCCGACCGGCGTCCGTCACAATGGGGCCGTGCGGAAACTCATCATCGGAATCGTCGTCCTCGTGGCTCTCGGTCTCGTCGTCGACTTCGGTTCGGCGGCCTACGCGGAGTACCGGGTGTCGCGGGAACTGCGGGCAGGCGCGTCGCTCACAGCGGATCCCGAGGTGACGGTTCACGGTTTTCCGTTCCTCACCCAGGCGTGGGACGGAAAGTACGAGAACATCGAGATCCGCGCCCAGGGAGTACAGAGTGACGTCGTGGGCGAGGTGACGATCGAGTCCACCCTCCTGGGCGTCTCCGCGCCGCTGTCCGACCTCGTCGACGGCTCCGTGAAGACCCTCCCGGTCGATCACCTCTCCGGCCGCATGCTCATCGACGCCACCGACCTGGGTCGCTTCCTCGACATCCCCGACCTGCAGGTTTCGGCCCCGCCCGCCAGCAAGTCGGACGGCACCGGCGGCTCCGGCGGCTCGGGGATGCCGACCGCGGGCGGCGTCGTCCTCACCGGCACCGTCCCCGTCGGGCCCATCGAGACCACCGTCAGCGTGCAGGCCGACCTGGTACTCGACGGCGGTCAGGTGAAGATCGTCGCCAGCGACTTCTACTTCGGGCCCGAAGGCCACGCCGACTTCACCATCCCCGAGCCCCTCGCCCCCGCGATCCTCGGCCTCTTCACCCGGACGATCGACCCCCGGGAACTCCCGTTCGGCGTCCAGCCGACGGAGGTCTACGCGGAAGGCTCGCAGATCGTCATCGAGGGCGTCGGCAACAACGTCACGATCGACCTGAACGAACTGCAGAGCCGATGACCGGAATCACACTGTTACTGATCGCACTGTTCGCCGCCGTCGTGTTCGGGCTCGTCTGGCAACGCCGCCAGGGGACGGTCCGGAGCACCGGCGAGGCGTCCGCGGTCGTGACCGACCAACGACGGCTACTTCTCGAGGCGGCGGGCGTCGGGCCGGGGTCGCCGGAGCATCCTCGACGGGCCACCGTTCTCCACTTCTCCGCCGACTGGTGCGGACCCTGCGCTGCGGTGCGCAGGGTGGTGGGACAGGTCGTCGAGGACCTCGCCGGCGAGCCGGAACCGCCCGTCGAAGTGGAGGTCGACATCGACGAGTATCCCTCTCTCGCCAAGGAACTCGGCGTTCTGTCGCTGCCGACGACCTTCATTCTCGACGCCGACCTGCAGCAACGCTTCCGGGTGTCCGGAGTGCCCGCCGCGACCGACCTGCGGGCCGCGCTGGGACCCCTCACCCGGCCCCCGGCTTCAAATTCCTGAAGAACCGGGTAAACTCGTCGTCGTGCAATCCAGCCACGAGCTCATGCTCACCCGTCGCCGCACAGTAGACCTGTGCCGCCTCGGGGCTTGTTGCTGTACCTGTTGCTGATCACCAGGGCTGTCGCTTTCTGCTGACACCGCGGATTCCGCGCACGTGATCGAACCCCCGATGACGACGTCTTCCGTCGCCGTTCGGCGCCAGGCAAGCATTCAGGACTCAACGCAGGAGCACTTCTCATGTCCACAACACTCGAGCTCGAGCAGGTCGACGTTCGTGGCCCCCGGTTCGCCGCCTGGGTCACCACCGCAGTCCTCGTCGCCGTGCTCGTCGTGTCGACGTTCTCGCTGGTCGCAGCAGGAATTCTGCTGGCGCTGCAAGCGGTCGTCTTCGCGGCAGGCGCAGCCACCGGACCGCGACGCAGCCCGTACGGCCGGATCTTCGGCACCCTCGTCGCGCCGCGACTCGCTCCGGGGAGTGAACGCGAACCGGTCGCACCGCTCCGCTTCGCGCAGCTCGTCGGCTTCGTCTTCGCCGCCGTCGGCACCGTCGGCTTCTTCGCCGGCTCCGGCGTCATCGGGGCCGTGGCCACCGCATTCGCCCTGTTCGCGGCGTTTCTCAACGCTGCGTTCGGTATCTGCCTCGGCTGCCAGATCTATCCACTCGTCGTACGCTTCCGCACCGCGGCCTGAAAATTTCACACCGAGAACCACTGCACGATCCACCCGACACAAGTAAGTACACACCGAAAGGAACACCATGGCTCGCTCCGATGTCCTAGTCTCCGCCGACTGGGCTGAGCAGAACCTCAACGCCCCCAAGACCGTTTTCGTCGAGGTGGATGAGGACACCAGCGCATACGACGGCGGCCACATCGAAGGCGCCATCCGCCTCGACTGGCGCAAGGACCTGCAGGACGGCGTCCGTCGTGACTTCCTGAACCAGCAGCAGTTCTCCGATCTTCTGTCCGCCAAGGGCGTCGCCAATGACGACACCATCGTTCTCTACGGCGGCAACAACAACTGGTTCGCGGCGTACGCGTACTGGTACTTCAAGCTCTACGGCCACCAGGACGTCAAGCTGATCGACGGCGGCCGCAAGAAGTGGGAGCTCGACGGGCGTCCCCTCTCCAAGGAGACCGTCACCCGCGAGGCCACCCAGTACAAGGCCGAGGCCCCCGACCTGTCGATCCGCGCGTTCCGCGACGAGGTCATCGACGCCATCGGCAGCAAGAACCTCGTCGACGTGCGTTCGCCCGACGAGTTCTCCGGCAAGATCCTCGCTCCCGCTCACCTGCCGCAGGAGCAGGCGCAGCAGCGTGGACACGTCCCCACGGCCATCAACATCCCGTGGAGCACCACCGCAAACGAGGACGGCACGTTCAAGTCGGACGACGACCTGGAGAAGCTGTACTCGGAGAAGGGCTACGACGAGTCCAAGCCCACCATCGCGTACTGCCGAATCGGCGAGCGCTCCAGCCACACCTGGTTCGTGCTCAAGGAGATCCTCGGCAAGTCCGACGTCAAGAACTACGACGGCAGCTGGGTCGAATACGGCTCACTCGTCGGCGCACCCATCGAGTTGGAGGTTCACTGAGCCATGTGTGGAGCACCTGTACAGACCCAGACCCTGCCCGCGGGCGTCGACGTCGAGAAGGAAACGGTCATCACCGGCCGCGTTCTCGCCGCTGACGGACAGCCGATCGGTGGAGCGTTCGTGCGTCTCCTCGACGGCGGCGGCGAATTCACCGCCGAGGTCGTCGCCTCGGGCACCGGAGACTTCCGCTTCTTCGCCGCTCCCGGCGAGTGGACCGTGCGTGCACTGTCCAGCTCCGGCAACGGCACCTCGACGGTGAGCCCGTCGAGCGCAGGCGTGCACAACGTCGACGTCACGGTCGGCGAGTAGTCACCAGCCGACGACACCAGAAGGGCCCCGCTCCGATCCGGAGCGGGGCCCTTCTGTCGTGCCGGATCTACTTGCCCGGCGCGGCTGGAATGGTCTCGCCGTCCTTCTCCGACTGCGCGAGCGCGGTGATCCAGTCGACGACCTTCTCGCTCTCCCAGTACCAGGGGTCGTTCGGATTGTTGTTCCAGTAGAACAGGTGCTGGATGAAGCCCAGGAAGATGTACGGCTTGATCACCAGTTCGAACACGTCCCTGTTGTCCTCGACGAACCCCGGGCCCTCGTCCGCGAGCTTCGCCTTCACGACCTCCGAACCGGGACCCATCGCCCAGTTGAGCGCCTCGACGATCTGCTCCTGAGACACCTGCATGTTCCGGTCCGGGCCGTCGGGGTCGTAGGTCCGGTCGGCGACCTTGCGGAGAACGTCCAGGAAGGACTCGTCGGAGGCAAACCAGTCTTCGTGGGTGACGATGTGCACGATCGACCGCGCCGCCATGTTCGTCACCGCATTCGCGAAGTCGGAGACCGTCTGGCCCGGGTTCAGCAGGGTGAAGTGCATCTGTCCCAGCACCCCGAGCGCCAGTTCGAGGACGGCGATCTCCTGCGGCGCGTCGCACGCGATGTCGTAGGGGCGGCAGGCGTAGGTGATCTTGCCGTCGAGAGCGCCGTAATCGGCCGGCTCCGACGACATGAATCCGCCTCCGGGCGGGCCGGGTTCGCCCATCGAGGGGGTGCCCGCGGGACGGTACGGGTCGCCGATCAACGCGACGCCGGCGATGTCGTCGGCGGTAACCAGAGCATTGCTGTCGCGGTGGCCGAGTTCGCGCGACACCCTTTCGACCACCTCGGCGCCGACGCTGTATCCGAGCAGCACGTACTTGGTGGCGTCGCCGCACTTCGCCTTGTTCTCGTCGAGGATCCTGTTCGTCGACGCGACACCCGCCGCCATCGAATCCTGGTATGTCGGAACGGGTTGCAGCAGACCCAGGCCGTACGTGGACGGGTAGGGCACGTACATCCACCCCACCGTCCCCGGATCGTCCTTGTTGGCCTCGCCGGTCGGCACCGTCACGTTGCCCACCCAGTTCGACCAGAGCTGACGGTTCTCGTCTGCCAGAGGGTTGCGGTCCTCCGTCGAGTCGGTGGCGCCGGACACGGCGACGATCATCACGTCGGGGCAGTCGGCGGCGTAGTTGTTCGGATCGACACGGTCCGTGTCGGCACTCCCCGAATCGGCACTTCCCGAGCCCGCGCTCCCGGTGTCGGGCGCGGCGACGGCAAAGACGGGAGCACCGAACGCGGTGGCGGTCAGCAGCAGCACCGTCGCCGCGAGCGCGGCCCGCACCGGACCGGTGACGGCAGTACTCGATCGAAGCATGGGACCTCCGGGAGGGACGGGAGACGAGACGACCGCATGAGAATGTTCGGAACCGACCGGGTGGTCGCCTTCGAGAAACCGTAGCCGCAGTGACGGTAAGCCGCCTCCCGTTTCGACCGTTCGACGGGTTCGGTTTAGGATGTCCCCGTGGTTATCTTCTTCGAGGTACTTCTTGTCCTTGCCGCCGTGTTGATCACGTGGTTCTCGCTCTACACGATCTACCGCCTGGTCACCGACGAGTCGTGAGTCAGAACCCGGACGCAGGCGCAGATCCGCCTTCCGAGCACCCGACTACGAGCGCGCCCGCTGGGGACACCCCCACCGTGCGTCGTGGTAGCGGTGACGCAGCTGTCGCGGACGCCATCGAGCGTTCCAAGACGACGGCGTCGCGGAACATCCCGCAGCTTCCGGACCTTCCGCTGCCCGAGGACACCGCAAATCTGCGGCTCGGCCCGGATTTGAACAACGAACTCCTCGCAGTACTGCCCCTCGTGGGTGTGTGGCGCGGTGAAGGGGAAGGCCACGACCCCGACACAGGCGACTACCCCTTCGGGCAGCAGATCATCGTCTCCCACAACGGTGGCAACTACCTCAAGTGGGAATCCCAGACCTGGGTTCTCGACGCCGACGGCGAATACGTGCGCCCCGACCTCCACGAGACCGGCTTCTGGCGGATCAGCGGAGACGGCATTCCCGGCAGCACCGACGAGGAAGTCGTCGAACTCCTCCTCGCCCACAGCTCCGGCATCGTCGAACTGTTCTACGGCCAGGCCCTCACCCAGTCGTCGTGGGAACTCGCGACCGACGTCGTGATCCGCAGCACCTCCGGTGTTCTCGTCGGCGGCGCCAAGCGTCTCTACGGCATCGTCGAGGGCGGCGACCTCGCCTACGTCGAGGAACGCATCATCGCCGACGGTGAGCTGCGTCCCCACCTCTCCGCGCGGCTGTCCCGCTACGTTGGCTAGCGCCCGTGAGTACTTATTAACCACGGGCGGTTAACAAGTACTCACGGCTCGGGTTATCCACAACCTGAGGTTCATCCACAGGGCAGTTGAGATCGGCCTGTTTCTGCCGAATCCTGTCGGTCGGCTTCCGCACCGTCGCGTCCATGACGACTGCGACGATCGACTTCCGGCCCGAATTCCAACGCGTCCTCGACTATCAGCACGGCCTCGTCACGGCCCGGCAACTTCGCGGACTGGGTATCTCGACCCGGCAGATTCAGCACATGGTGGAGTCCGGCCAGTGGTCGGCGGTTCTGCACGGTGTCTACGCCGTCACGAACGGTCCGCTCGACCGGCCGATGAGGCTGTGGGCGGCGCTGCTGTTCGGCGGTCCCCGAGCGATCCTCAGTCATCGGACTGCGGCCGAGGAGTGGGGGCTGATGCCCGTCGACCCTGACGGGCCGATTCACGTCACCGTGCCCTACGGATTGTCTGCGGAGCCGCAGGAACCGACGTATCGGAAGGTCGGCCGGCGATCCGACCGTCCCGTTCCCCGCGAGGGCGATCTCCTCCACCCCGGGGTCGTGGTGCACCGGTCCCGGGCGCACGCCCACATCCTCGTCCCGACGCTTCCGCCTCGAACGTCCCGGGCCGACACCGTCGTCGATCTCGCCGTCGCGGAGCCGTCGGCGGTGGCGGCCGCACGGGTCCTGGTCTCAGCGGTCACCGGCAGCGACATTCCGGTCCCCGAGTTGCTCCGACGGATCGAGCAGCGTCCACCGCGCAGATACCGCAAGGCTCTCACCGACGCGCTGACGTTCGTCTCCGGCGGTGTCCAGTCGATTCTCGAGCACCGGTACGCCGTCGACGTCGAACTCGCGCACGGACTACCGGCCGCCCGACGACAGTCGCCTGTCTTCGTCGACGGAAGAACCCTCTACGAGGACGTGGACTACTCGGACAGCGGCGTTCCGCTCTTCGTGCGACTGGACGGACTGCGGTACCACTCGTCGCGGTCGGTGGCGCTGCGCGACCGTCGTCGCGGCAACGCGGCGGAACTCGCCGGCAAGGCGACGCTGGTCTACGGCTGGGACGAGGTGACGCGGCGCTCGTGCGAGGTCGCGGCCGAGGTGCGGACGGTGCTCGAGCGGGGCGGTTGGAGTGGGCCGAACCCGTGCCCGCGCTGCCGTGAGTACTTGTTAACGTCGGGCGGTTGATAAGTACTCACGGGCGCGGAGCGCACAACGGCCCCCGAGCCTTCCGGTGCGTGTGCACCGGGTCCGATCTGGACCAGACCGGGGGCTCGGGGGCCGGGTAGCTGCCTGGGATTCGCTCGCCGCTCGCGCGGTCAGTGAATTCCGTCAGCGGTAGCGGCTAGCTGGCAGCCACCTCACGTGTCCGTCTGTCATTCAATTTCAGACCACCTCCTTCCTCGTGTACTGAAGAAAGTACGCCGCACTCACGGAGTCGGCAACGCATTTTCGCTCTCAGCTTTCTCCACCCGTATCACCAGGTCAGCGCTGGTATCCTCCGGAAGCTGGTGAGTGATCACCACGACGGTGCGCTGCGCAGACACCAGTCCGCCGTCGCGCGCGAGCAGTCGCCGGAGCAGGTCGGCGCCCGCGTCGGCGTCGAGGTGTTCGGTCGGTTCGTCCAGCAACAGCACCCGGGCGGACGACAGCAGCGCCCGGGCGAGGAGCAGGCGGCGACGCTGCCCACCGGACACCGCCCTGGCACCGCCGGCGAGGGTCGTGTGCACGCCCTCCGGCAGCCCCGACACCCATCCGCCGAGCCCGACGGACTCCAGGACGGTCAGCGCCTCCGTGTCCTGGATTTCGCCGCGCGCCACCCGCAGATTCTCGAGGACGGACGTGTCGAAGAGGTGTGCGTCCTCCGCGAAGAATCCGACGTTCCGGCGGAGAGCCTCGGACCTGATGCTGTGCAGGTCGAGTCCGTCGACCCGCACCGACCCCGATACCGGCGGGAGCAACCCAGCCAGGGTCATCAGGGTGGTCGTCTTCCCGGACCCGCTGCCGCCGACGATCGCGACCCGGAAGCCGGGCCGCAGGTCGAGGTCGAGCGGGGCGGTGACCTGCCCTCCGGGCCAGCCGCACCGCAGGTCCTTCGCGACGACCTCGGCGGGCCCGTCCAGTTCCCGGTCGCCGGGGTGCGGATCCGCGACGGCGGCGTCGAGCACGGCGAGTATGCGGCGCGACGCGATCCGGGCCCGGGTCAGCGCGACGGCCGCGGCGGGCAGCGCGACCGTGGCCTCGAACGCGGACAGCGGCAGGAGCACGAGGATGCCGAGCGCCATCGGGCTCATGGTCCCCGACGAGTACAGGCCCATCCCGATGAGCAGTGACGCGATCACACTCACGCCCACCGCGAGTGGTGTGGCGGCGTCCGCGAACGCGCTGGGTGCGGCGGCGCGGTCGGTGGCCGCGACCGCGGCGTGTTCGGAGCGGACCGCCCGCGACACGGTCCGGTCGAGGCGACCCGCGACGCGGAGTTCCGCGGCGTGATCGAGAGCCGTGACGGCGTCCTCGCTGAACCGGGCCCGCGCGTCGGCGCCGGACGTCTCGGCCAGGCGGGCGGCCCGCGCGGACAACCAGGGCGCCGCGACCCCCGACACCGCGAGCGCCACCGCGAGCACGAGCGCCGACGCGGGCGAGATCACCGCGAGGATGCCGACGGCGGCCACGGCCAGGACGACGGACACGGCGATGGGGACGAGCGCGCGGACGACGACGTCACCGAGGGTGTCGACGTCGGCCCCGGTGCGGGCGAGCAGTTCGCCGCGGCGCAGGCCGGCAGCGGCCGCGGGGTCTCCGTCGGCCAGCCGCTGGTACAGCTGGGTGCGGGCGGACGTGGTCCCGCGCAGCGCGGTGTCGTGGGTGGCCAGCCGCTCGAGGTAGCGGAAGACGCCGCGGGAGATGCCCAGCGCCCGCACCGCCACGACGGCGACGCTGAGGTCGAGGACGGGCGGCATCTGCCACGCCCTCGTGATCAACCACGCCGACAGCGCCGCGAGCGCGAGCGCACTGCCCAGCGTGGCGACGCCGGCGGCGACGGCCCGCACTACCCGTCCCGGTTGCAGGTCGAGGAGCGGCAATACGCGGATCAGCGGGTCACGCGACATCGGCGCTCACCTCGATCACCCGGTCGGCGGCCGCGAGCACGGTCGGCCGGTGGCCCACCACGACGACCGTCCGGCCGGCGGCAGCCAGGCTCCGCAGTGAATCGAGCACGGTCCGCTCCGACGCGCCGTCGAGGTGGGCGGTGGGTTCGTCGAGCACCAGGACGGGACGCCGGGTGGCCAGCACGCGAGTGAGTGCGAGTCGCTGCCGCTGGCCGAGCGACAGTCCCGTTCCGCCGGATCCGACGCGCGTGGTCCAGCCGTCCGGGAGTTCGGCGAGAACCTCGTCGAAACCCGTCGCGGCACAGGCCTGTTCGAGGTCGACGACGTCGCCGATGAGCCGAAGGTTCTCGTCCAGGGTGCCGGGAACGAGAACGGGGTGCTGCGGAAGCCACGCCACCTGCGCCCACCACGCGGACCGGTCGAGCGCACTCACGGCGGCGCCCGCCACCCGCACCTCCCCGCACTCGGGTTCGACGAGGCCGAGAAGTGCCTGCACCGCAGTCGATTTTCCGGAACCGTTGGGTCCGGTCAGCACGGTCACCGCACCGGGTTCGAGGATCCCGGTCAGTCCGTGCGGTGCCAGGCCGCGCCGGGACCGGACGTCGACGCCCTCGAATTCGATTCGGGCCCCGGCCGCGTCGACGACGACCGAACCTCCGGCGTCGTCGGGACGATCGGTGTCGATGACGGCGAAGGCCCGACTCGCCGCGGCCATCCCGTCCTCGGCGGCGTGGAACTGGGTTCCGACCATCCGCAGCGGGAGGTACACCTCGGGCGCGAGGATCAGTGCCACGATTCCCGCTTCGAGTTCCATCTCCCCGTACACCAGCCGCAGTCCGATGCTCACGGCGACGAGCGCGACGCAGAGCGTGGCCAGCAATTCCAGCACCATCGACGACAGGAATGCCACCCGCAACGCCGACATCGTGGTGTGGCGGTGGGCGTCCCCGAGTTCACGCACCCGCGTCGCCGGCCCCTGTTCGCGGCCCAGCGCGCGGAGTGTGGGCAGGCCGGCCAGGAGGTCGAGCAGCTGGGAGGACAGCGTCGTCATGGCGGTCAGCGTCTTCGCGGCCTTACCTTTGGTGAGCAGGCCGATGAGGATCATGAAGATCGGGATGAGCGGCAGCGTGACGAAGATGATCGCCGCCGACGTCAGATCCTGAAACGTGATGACCACGAGCGTCGCCGGGGTGAGCGTCGCCGCGAGGACCAGTGCCGGGAGATATCCGGTGAGGTACGGCACCAGACCGTCGAGTCCGCGGGTGAGCACGGTGGCGATCTCGTCCCGCCGCGGATCGAGTTCGCGCGGTCGCAGGCGGGTGGCGGTGCCGAGGACCTCCCGCTTCAGTTCCGCCACCACCCGGGTGGCGGACCGGTGCGCGAACCGGGACTGCAGCCAGGTGGCGAGCACCCGCACTCCCACCGCGGCCGCGAGGACCGCCAGTTCGGTGGACCACCGCCCGGCGTCGGTGGCGTCGTCGACGATGACGCCGCCGAGCACGCGGCCGATCATCAGCGCGGACACGATGACCATTGCGACGTTGACGATCGACAGCGCGACCGTGAGGACGAGGTACCCGCGCGCCGCAGCGGAACAGCGCCACAGGCGGGGATCGACGGGGCGCCGAGAACCTCGCGCCCCGCCCGGGCGTTCGTCGGCCGGGCGGGGTGCGTCGCCTACCGCTGTGCTCATCTGCGCTCGAGCGGGAGACCGATCGACGGCGGGATGTGCTTGGTCGAGATCCGTTGGCGGAACACCCAGTACGTCCAGCCCTGGTAGATCAGCACCACCGGGGTGAGGAACGCGGCGGCCCACGTCATCACCTTCAGCGTGTACGGACTCGACGACGCGTTGTCGATGGTCAGGTTGTACGCGGCGTCCAGAGTGGACGGCATGACGTTGGGGAACAGCGAGCCGAACAGCAGGGCCACCGTGGCGATGACCGCGATCGACGTGAGCAGGAATGCCCAGCCTTCCCGCTCGGCACGGGTGAACGCGACCACCCCGAGGAGTGCGGCGGCGGCGATCGCCACGAGGATCCACGTCCAGCCCTTGCCGTGCGCCAACTGTGTCCACAGTACGAACGCGCCCGCCACCGGGACGGCCGGAACGGCAAGCCGGGACGCGAGTTCGACGGCGTCCGTGCGTACTTCGTCGGCCGTCTTCAGGGCGAGGAACACCGCGCCGTGCAGGGCGAACACGAGTGCGGTCGTCAGACCACCGAGCAACGCATAGGGATTGAGCAGATCGAAGAGGCTCGAGGTGACCTGCTTGTCGGCGTCGATGTCGACGCCCCGCACGATGTTCGCGAACGCGACACCCCACAGCACGGCAGGCACCCAGGACCCGAAGACGATGCCCCAGTCGCACCGCCTGCGCCAGGTGTCGTCGTCGATCTTGCCGCGGTACTCGATGGCGCAGATCCGGACGATGAGCGCGACGAGAATGATCAGCAGCGGCAGGTAGAAGCCGGAGAACAAGGTGGCGTACCACTCCGGGAACGCGGCGAACAACGCGCCGCCACCGGTGATGAGCCACACCTCGTTGCCGTCCCACACGGGTCCGATGGTGTTGAGCACCACCCGCCGCCGCGTGTCCCCGTTCGGGTCCTTGCGCCTGCCCAGCACCGGCATCAGCATGCCGACACCGAAATCGAATCCCTCGAGGACGAAGTACCCGATGAAGAGCACCGCGATCAGGATGAACCACACTTCTTGAAGTCCCATGACCGTCTCCCCTAGTACGCGAACGAGAGTTGCTCGGGCTTGCCCGGTTCTTCGGGCTCGTCGTGGTCGTCACCCGGTGGATGGGCGTCGTGTTCGAGTGGTCCCTCGACCGTGTAGCGGCGGATCAGCGTGAACCACACGACGGCCAGCGCCCCGTAGACCACCGTGAACGTGATGAGCGAGACCCAGACGGTCCACGGGGAGTGATTCGAGACGCCCTGGTCGACAGTCAGTCTGATCATGTCTACGCCGGTCGGGTTGGGTGCCACGACCCACGGTTGGCGGCCCATCTCGGTGAAGACCCAGCCCGCACTGTTCCCGAGGAACGGTGTCGGGATGACGGCGATCGACAGCCAGCCGAACCACTTCTTGTCCGGGACGCGCCCGCCGCGGGTCATCCACAGACCGACCACGGCGAGCAGCGCCGACCCGGCGGCCCAGCCGATCATCGCGCGGAACGTCCAGTAGGTGACGAACAGGTTGGGCTTGTAGTTTCCGGGTCCGTACATCTCCTCGTAGCGGGCCTGGATCTCGGTGACGCCCTCGACGGTGGAGTCGAACGTGCCGTCCGCCAGGAACGAGGTGAGCCCGGGGATCTTGATGAGCTGGGTGATGCTCTCGCAGTTGTTCTGGGTGCCGACGGTGAGGATCGAGAAGTCGGCACCGGTTTCGGTGTGGCACAGTGATTCGGCCGATGCCATCTTCATGGGTTGCTGTTCGAACATCAGCTTGCCCTGGATGTCGCCGGTGATCGCGAGTCCGATGCCCGCCGCGACCATCACCCACAGCGCGAGGACGGTGACCGGACGGAACATCGTCCGGGCGGTCTCCTCGTGCTTCTTCGCCACTTCGGGTTCGGTGGCTTCCTTCGATTTGCGCATGCTGCGCACCATCCACCAGCCGCCAACGCCGGCCACGAACGTGCCTGCCGTGAGGGACGCTCCGGCCACGACGTGCGGGAAGGCCGCGAGCGCTGTGTTGTTGGTGAGCAGTTCCCAGATGCTGGTGAGTTCCGCGCGCCCGGTCTCGGGGTTGTACACGGCCCCGACCGGGTGCTGCATGAACGAGTTGGCGGTGATGATGAAGTACGCGGACGCGTTCACACCGATCGCGACGAGCCAGATGGTGGCGAGGTGGACGAGCTTGGGCAGCCGTCCCCAGCCGAAGATCCAGAGGCCCAGGAACGTCGACTCGAGGAAGAAGGCGACCAGTCCCTCGAGGGCGAGCGGTGCGCCGAACACGTCACCGACGAAGCGTGAGTACTCGCTCCAGTTCATCCCGAACTGGAATTCCTGCACGATGCCGGTGGCGACGCCGAGCGCGAAGTTGATCAGGAAGAGCTTCCCGAAGAACTTGGTGAGCCGGTACCAGTGGTCCTTTCCGGTGACCACCCACATCGTCTGCATGACGGCGATCAGCGGGGCGAGCCCGATCGTCAGCGGAACGAGGATGAAGTGATAGACGGTGGTTATGCCGAACTGCCACCGGGAGACATCCAAGGCATCCATGGCTACTCCGAAACTGGGCCCGTAGGACAGGCTTCAGGGCCGGAGCGTGGGCTTCCGCCCGACCCTTGAAAACAACGTACTGCGAGGTCGTTTCCCCCGCAGGACTTTGCTACTACGAAATGTAGTAGACCTGTCAAGCCTCCGCGGACTCGGCACCCGCCGTCTCGACCGCGAGGTCGACCAGCTCCACGATCTCGTCGGCGAGCGGTGCGTCGGGCAAGGCAAGGCCGTCGATCTTGCGCACGCGCGCGGCCATGGTGACGCTGGAGATGAGCCAAACACCTTCCGCCGTAATGAGATCCGCCGGACGCAGCGCCGCGTACTCACAGCGGAACCCCTTGCCGGACGCCACCTCGTACAGCGCCTGCTGCGTCGTTCCGGGCAGAATTCCGTGCTCCGGCGGCGGCGTGAGGAGGTGCCTGTCGCGGGCGATGACCACCGTGGAACGTGGCCCTTCCAACACATTGCCCTCACTGCTGACGAAGATCACATCGTCGGCGCCGAGTGTCGCCGCATACCGCAGCGCCGCCATGTTCGTCGCATACGACAAGGTCTTCGCCCCGAGCAGCTGCCACGGCGCACTCGCCGACAGATCCACCGAATAGCCGCGGGCCAGTGTGAGTACCGACACCCCGTCGCGTCGTGCCGCCCGAATCCGCTCGGACACCGGCCCGACGGTGACGAAGGCGGTCGCGTCGCCACCGGACTCCCGGCCGCGGCTGAGCACGAGTCGCATCGCGCCCTCCCGCTCGGACCCCCACTCCTCGACGGCCAGCTCGAGGGCCAGGCGCCACTCGTCCAGGTCCTGAATGGGCAATCCGAGGGCGCGCGCCGACGCGACGAGACGGGCGAGGTGGGGCTCGACCTTCAGGGCGCGACCGCCGCGCACCAACAGGGTCTCGAAGACACCGTCGCCGCGCACCACCGCCAGATCGTCCGCGTGCAGCAGCGGGGCATCCGCGTCCCGCACCTCGTGGTCCAGTGTCACCAGCACTCGATCAGACATGACACCCAGCCTATCGACCCTGCTGACCACCACCTGTGGTTCATGGTCCCTAGACTGGGTTCGTGGTCGACAAACTGCCCGTCTCACCCAGTCCACTCCTCACGGCCCCGGGCGCGGTCCCTGCGCCCGAAGGCTCTCCCGACGCCGGCGTCGCCTGGCATCACGGCGATCCACTCGGCGAACAACGCGATGCCGAACGTTCCGCGGTGGTCGTCGACCGTTCCCACCGGTTCGTCATCGCGATCAGCGGACCCGAACGACTCACCTGGCTGCACACCATCTCGAGCCAGCACGTCGCCGCGCTCCCCGACGGCGCGAGCGCCGAGAACCTCAGCCTCGACGTCAACGGCCGCGTCGAGCACCACTTCGTCCAGACCGATCTGGACGGCGTCACCTGGATCGACACCGAGGCCGACCGCGGACCCGACCTCCTGTCGTTCCTCACCAAGATGGTGTTCTGGTCCAAGGCCGAGCCCCGCGAGGGCAACGAGCTCGCGGTCCTCAGCGTGATCGGCCCCGACGCCGTGACGGTCCTCGACGCAGCCGGTGTCGTGGCACCCACCGAGCCCTATGCCGCCGCCGCGGTGCCCGGGGGCGGGTTCGTCCGCCGCATGCCGTGGCCGACCGCCGAGTCCTTCGACCTGCTGATCCCGCGGGAAGGACTCGCGACGTGGTGGGGCCGGCTCACCGCCGCCGGCGCCGCTCCCGCGGGAACGTGGGCGTTCGAGGCACTCCGGGTGGCCGCCGCACGGCCCCGGATCGGACTCGACACCGACGACCGCACCATCCCGCACGAGGTCCGCTGGATCGGCGGTCCCGCCGAGCACGGCGCCGTCCACCTGGAGAAGGGCTGCTACCGCGGCCAGGAGACGGTGGCCCGCGTCCACAATCTCGGCAAACCGCCCCGTCACCTCGTCCTGCTGCACCTCGACGGCAGCGCCGAGGGCAGGCCCGAACCGGGCGACCCGGTGACGGCGGGAGGCCGTGCGGTCGGACGGATCGGCACCGTGATCGACCATCACGAGCTCGGACCCATCGCGCTGGCCCTCGTCAAACGGTCCATCCCCACCGACACCGAATTGGTGGTCGGCTCGTGCGCCGCGTCGATCGACCCCGACTCCGTGCCCGCGGACGACACGGTCCAGGCGGGCCGCGCCGCCGTCGACCGGCTCCGGGGCCGATGAGCGAGGCGACCGCGACGGCAGGCGAGGTGCTGGCCGTCTGCGTGCTGCACACCGAGCGGGACAGCGGCACCCGGCGGGTCACCCGGACGGCGATCGACAAGCGGCCGGTCGACGGCCCCGTGCGCGTCACGACCGCCGGACTGGTCGGCGACCACGTCTGCGACACCGAGTACCACGGCGGCCCGTTCAAGGCCGTCTACGCCTACCAGGAGGACGAGGCGCAGCGCTGGGCGTCGGAGCTCGGCCGCGAACTGCCCCCGGGATGGTTCGGCGAGAACCTCCGTCTCGACGGGATCGCCGCGACCGACGCCGTGATCGGCGAGCGGTGGCGGATCGGCACCACCGAACTGGAGGTGACCAGCCCGCGGACGCCGTGCGGCACGTTCGGCGTCTGGGCCGCCGAGCCCCGGTGGGTCAAGCGGTTCTCCGAACGCGCCGACACGGGCGCGTACCTGCGGGTGGTGACGGAGGGGTCGGTCGCCGCCGGCGACACCGTCCAGCGCATCCACGTGCCCGGCCACGGCGTCACCGTGCGCGATCTGTTCACCGGCCGCGACCCGGAACGGTTCGTGGCGCTGCTCGAACAGCAGGAGAACCTCTCTCCGACCGTCGCGGACAAGGCCCGCCGACGGATCGCCGGACTGGAAGTGCAGGTCACGTATTGAGCATCGAACTGGTCGAGGTCGTACGTTCCGGATTCCGTGAGTGCGTCCACCGCGGTTCCGCGGTGATCCTCCGCGCGGACGGCGAGATCGCGCTCACCCTCGGTGAGGTGCACACGCCGATCTATCCGAGGTCGTCGAACAAGCCGTGGCAGGCCGTGACGATGCTGCGGAACGGCTTCGAACCGTCCAGTTCCGAAGAGCTCGCGATCGCGACCGCTTCCCACGAGGGCGAGTCGGACCACATCGAACTCGTCGAGCGGCTGCTCGCCCGGTACGGCCTCGACGAGGACCAGCTCCGCTGTCCCGCCGATCTGCCCTCCAACGAACTCGCCCGGGCCGAACTGCTGGCCGCCGGTGAGCTCCCCCGCCCGGTGTACATGAACTGCTCCGGCAAGCACGCCGCGATGCTCGCCACGTGCCTGGCCAACGACTGGCCGTTGGACAGTTACCTCGAGCCGACGCATCCGCTGCAACTCGCGGTCGTCGAGACGCTCGGGTCGATCAGCGGCGACGTCGACGCCGAGCTCGGCATCGACGGATGCGGGCTGCCGATCGTCCCGTTGTCGCTGACGCATCTGGCTCGGGCGTTCGCCCGGCTCGTCACCGCCGAGCCCGACTCCCCCGAGCTCGCCGTCGCCGACGCCGTCCGCGAGCACCCCTACCTCGTCTCGGGCACCGGCAAGGACGACGCGCGCCTGATGCCGGTCGTGCCCGGGCTGATGACGAAGGCCGGAGCCGACGGTGTCTACGCCGGCGCGCTTCCCGACGGCTCGGCGTTCGCGCTGAAGATCGACGACGGCCACGAACGGGCCCGGTTACCCCTCGCCGCAGCACTTCTCCACCGGATGGGCGCCGAGTGGACCGAGGATCTGGCGGCCCTCGCATCGCAGCCCGTGCTCGGCGGCGGCGTCCGAGTGGGGACGGTCCGGGCAATTCCGGGAGTCTTCTGAAGGCGAAATACCGGCATCGGGGCAGCTCGCGAGCCCGGTGAGACTAAACCGACACCGCTTCGGGGTGTGGATGGAAGCGCGAGGGACTTTTCCACGCTAGAGTGTGGGGCAGGAACTTACACACTCAAACGGGGCCGCCAAATTCCCCAGGCCGCCCCGCGAAAGCGCGAGGGGGTCAGCCATGGGCCGCGGCCGGGCTAAGGCAAAGCAGACCAAGGTTGCACGCGAGCTGAAGTACAGCGTACCGACCACGGATTTTGACAGCCTGCAACGAGAGCTCTCAGGTGGGTCGTCCAACTCGCATCGGGACGAGGTCTTCGCTGACCAGCGTGCCGACAGGGAGGGTCACTCCCGGGAGGACGACGACGACTGGCGGCGCTGAGATCTGAAGACAACGAAATGAGGGGGAGCCGACACCGGCTCCCCCTCATTTCCACATCTTCAGCCGGTCGGGGCCACTAGCTCGCCCCGTTCCGACAGACGGCGACCGACCCTAGAACCTCGGGTGATCGCCGGCGAGAATTGCGCGCTCGGCCGACACGTCGTGCGACTTCTTGATGCTGCCCAGCGTCCAGCAGTCGATGTGGCGCGCCGTCAGGACGGCCAGCGCACGATCGACGTCCTCGGGCGCCACGATCGCGACCATGCCGACGCCCATGTTGAACGTCTGCTCCATCTCGGCCCGCTCCACGCGTCCGCGCTGCGCGATCATCGCGAAGATCGGAGCCGGGCTCCAGGTACCGCGGTCGAGTTCGGCGACCAGGCCCTTCGGCATGACCCGGGCGAGGTTGTTGGCCAGTCCACCGCCGGTGACGTGGCAGAACGTGCGCACGTCCGTCTCGGCGGCGAGGGCCAGGCAGTCCTTGGCGTAGATCTTCGTGGGCTCGAGCATCTCCTCGCCCAAGGTGCGGCCGAACTCGTCGACGTGCGCCGTCAGGCTCATGTGGTCGATCTCGAGCAGGACCTTGCGGGCCAGCGAGTAACCGTTGGAATGTAGTCCGGACGAACCCATGGCGATCACGACGTCGCCGGGACGGACCCGGTCGGGCCCCAGCACCTGGTCGGCCTCGACCACACCGACGCCGGTCGCGGACAAGTCGTAGTCGCCGTCCGCCATCACACCGGGGTGCTCCGCCGTCTCGCCACCGAGCAGTGCGCACCCGGCCTGGATGCAGCCTTCGGCGATACCGCTGACGAGTTCGGCGACACGCTCCGGGACGACTCGCCCGACGGCTATGTAGTCCTGCAGGAACAGTGGCTCGGCACCGCAGACGACGAGGTCGTCGACGACCATCGCGACCAGGTCGAGGCCTACGGTGTCATGCTTGTCGAGTGCCTGAGCGACGGCGAGCTTGGTGCCCACACCGTCCGTGGACGCCGCGAGCAGCGGTTCCTTGTAGTCACCCTTGAGCGAGAACAGACCCGCGAATCCACCGAGACCACCGAGAACCTCGGGACGGCTGGCGCGCTTGGCCAAGGGAGCGAAGAGTTCCACCGCCCGATCGCCTGCGGCGATGTCCACTCCTGCGGCGGCGTAGGACGCGCCAGGGCGACTTGTCGGATCCTCGGTCATGTGGTTGTTACTCCAGCCTTCTGTTGCTCGTCAAAATCGTGTCGGTCGGGCAATCGAGTGCTGTGATTGCGTCCTTACGGTACCGGAGTACGTTCTCCGGCCGGATCCCGATGTACCGGCCTACGGCCGACTGAGGGCGTTCGCGTTGTCGTTCTCCCGCGTCGCGGGACCGCCTGCCGCGCTCTCGAGCATTCCCTCGAGAACGTTCTTTCCGATCGACGTCTCCGTGGGGAGCGCGATGGGGTACGTGCCGTCGAAGCAGGCCGCGCACAGTCGCGTCGCAGGCTGCTCGGTGGCGGCGATCATGCCTTCGGTGGAGATGTAGCCGAGGGTGTCGGCGCCGATGGAACGGCGCACCCCTTCGAGCATCTCGTCGAAGCTGCCGGGCTCGCCACCGCCGCCCGCACCGTTGGCGATCAGCTCGGCCGGCGAGGCGAAGTCGATGCCGTAGAAGCAGGGCCACTTGACCGGCGGCGACGCGATGCGGACATGGATCTCCAGTGCGCCGGCCTCGCGGAGCATCCGGATGAGCGCGCGCTGGGTGTTGCCGCGGACGATCGAATCGTCCACCACCACGAGGCGCTTGCCGCGGATGACTTCCTTGAGCGGGTTGAGCTTGAGGCGGATACCGAGCTGGCGGATCGTCTGCGACGGCTGGATGAAGGTGCGGCCCACGTAGGCGTTCTTCATCAGACCCTGGCCGTACGGAATGCCCGACCCCTGCGCGTAACCGACCGCGGCCGGAGTGCCCGATTCGGGGACCGGGATGACGAGGTCGCCCTCGGCGGGGTGCTCGGTGGCGAGGCGGCGGCCGATCTCGACGCGGGTGGAGTGCACCGAACGTCCGGCGATGACACTGTCCGGACGAGCCAGGTACACGTACTCGAACACGCAGCCCTTGGGCTCGGGGTTCGCGAAGCGGGAGGAGCGGACGCCGTCGGCGTCGATGGCGAGCAGTTCGCCGGGCTCGATGTCGCGGACGAAGGACGCGCCGACGATGTCGAGAGCGGCCGTCTCGCTGGCGACGACCCAGCCGCGGTCCAGGCGTCCGAGGCACAGCGGGCGGATGCCGTGCGGGTCGCGGGCCGCGTAGAGCGTGTGCTCGTCCATGAAGGTGAGGCAGAACGCGCCGCGCAGTGTCGGCAGGAGCTTCATGGCCGCCTGCTCGATGGTGCTGTCGGCGGCGGCGTGCGCGAGGAGGGCGCCGACGACGTCCGAGTCGGACGTGGCGCCGCCGGGGCGCTTGTCGTTGACCAGTCCGGCTTCACGGGCGCGCTGCGCCAGCTCCGCCGTGTTGACGAGGTTGCCGTTGTGCCCGAGGGCGATGCCGCTGCCCGCGGCGGTGGTCCGGAAGATCGGCTGCGCGTTCTCCCACGTGGTCGATCCCGTGGTGGAGTAGCGACAGTGGCCGACGGCGACGTGGCCCGGCATCGCTGCCAGGGTCTGCTCGTCGAACACCTGGCTGACCAACCCGAGATCCTTGAAGACCAGCACCTGCGAACCGTCGGCGACGGCGATGCCCGCCGCTTCCTGCCCACGGTGTTGCAGAGCATAAAGTCCGTAGTAGGTGAGTTTCGCCACATCCTCTCCCGGCGCCCAGACGCCGAAGACTCCGCATTCCTCGCGGGGCTCGTTCTCGTCCTCGTCGGACGGGTTCGAAGAGAGAAGATTAGGACTGTGGACCGACAGATCGGCTCTGGTCACCGGGGTGCTCCCTGGGGATGGGCGTGTGAGGGGCAAGGTCAGTCTACGTGCCCTGCGCCGTCGCTTCCCCCACGGTGCCGATCGAACCGGCCCGACTCCCGGACGGACGGCCGAAAATAGGTTAGTTTCGGTATCGATCAGCATCCTCGAACCACAGAGCGGGGGCTTTTCCGATGGACGTCCGCAGCACGGCCCCGACCGCCGCAGAACGCCTGCTGAGCGCGTTCGAAGGTGCGATGGGCATCCCCATTCCCGTGCACGTTCGCTGCTGGGACGGCTCGGAGGCCGGCCCCGACTCGGACGTCACCATCGTCTTCCGCAACCGCCGGGCCATCCGGCGGGTGCTGTGGTCGCCGAACGAACTCGGTCTCGTCCGCGCCTACGTGTCCGGAGACCTCGAGATCGAGGGCGACGTCTTCCGGCTGCTGACGCTTCCGGATCTCGTCGACCGGCTGGGGTCACTCGGCGTCCGCGGATCCGACCGCGGCACCATCCTGAAGTCGCTGTCGACGTTCGTCCGGCTCGGGGGCCTCGGTCTCCGTCCGGCACCGCCGTCGGTGGAGGTGGCCCGGCGCCGCGGTCCGAAGCACAGCAAGGCGCGCGACGCGTCCTCGGTCTCACATCACTACGACGTCGGCAACGATTTCTACCGCCTGTTCCTCGGGCCGACAATGGTCTACTCCTGCGGGTACTGGGACCAGCGATCCGGCGACCCCGGTGCGATCGGCACGCTCGAAGAAGCGCAGAACGACAAGCTGGACCTGGTCTGCCGCAAACTCGGACTCCAGCCGGGCATGCGACTGCTGGACGTGGGGTGCGGCTGGGGTTCGATGGCGATCCACGCCGCCGAGAAGTACGACGTGTCCGTCGTCGGCGTCACCCTCAGCCACGAACAGGCCGAGCTGGCGCGGGCGAGGGTCTCCGAGGCCGGGCTGTCGGATCTGATCGAGATCCGGGTGCAGGACTACCGCGACGTCGTCGACGGTCCGTTCGACGCGATCTCCAGCATCGGCATGTCCGAACACGTCGGCGACTCCGCGCTGCCCGGGTACGCGCAGCATCTGCTCGACCTTCTGCGTCCCGAAGGGCGGCTGCTCAACCACGCCATCGCCTCGGTCCGGTCGCTGACCGGCACCGGCAACTCGTCGGGGTTGATCGAGAACTACATCTTCCCGGACGGCGAGGTGCTGCCGCTGAGCAGAACGATCGACGCCTTCGAGCGCGCCGGACTCGAGGTGCGCGACGTCGAGGCCCTCCGGGAGCACTACGCACTCACGCTGCGGGCGTGGGTGGGCAGACTGCGCGACTCCTGGGACGACGCGATCCGGCTCGCCGGCGCGGAGCGGACCCGCACCTGGTTGCTGTACCTCGCGGCCAGCGCCCTGGGGTTCGAGGAGAAGGGCCGGCTGACGATCCATCAGGTACTGGCCGTGCGCCCGTCCGACGACGGGTCGAGCGGCCTGCCGCGCACCCGCTCGTTGTGGCTGGGCTAGCTATACGCGTAGCAGCGGCAGCCAATGGGCGATCTCGCCGGCGCGACTTCCCGACACCGACACTCCGCCGTCGGCGGTCGCGCTGTCGAACTCCAGCAATCCCGTCACCAGCAGCAGCCACGTCCGGGGGTCGGTCTCCACGACGTTGGGCGGGGTGCCGCGGGTATGCCGCGGGCCCTCGATGCACTGGACCGCGACGAACGGCGGAACCCGCACCTCCACGCTCGAACCGGGCGCGACCTGCTCGAGCGTCCGCGCGCTGAGCCGGACCGCCGCGGCCAGCTGGGTGCGGGACGGTTTCTCCTCCGAATCGCCGCGCAGCCACGGACCGACCTCGAGTACGGCGGCCCTCAGTTCGGCGGGATCTACGGCTCGGCGCGACGGCATACGCTCAATCTACTGTGCGGGCCCGCGCGACCTCGGCGGCCACCGCCCCACCGACATTGACCGAAAGGTGCAGCAGTGCAGGGGCTACGACGCTGCCGCTGCGTCGACGCAACCACTCGAACAGCCACGCGGCGGACCCGGTGAGCAGAACGCTCGCGGTGACGCCGTCACCGGCGATCCGGGCAGCGCGCACGTGCCACAGCCCGAACGTGGCGGCGTGCAGAACGTAGGCCGTCGGGGGCGGCCAGGCCCGTCGCAGCATCGCAGACAGGACGCTGCGGAACAGCAGTTCCTCGTGCGCCACGGTCCCCACCGGGATCCGGAACCCCACCCAGCCGGCGAAATCGGTGACCCCGTCGCCCGCCGGCACACGCCTGCGCAGTGCGGGCACGCTCAGCGTGATCGTGTATCCGGCGAGCGGGACCACCGACGCCAGGGCGCCGTATCGCAGCCCGGACCGGGCCTTCGACGCGGACAGGCCGAGTTCGTCGACGCCGTACCCCGTGGCGCGCGCTGCTCCCACGACCGACAGTCCGAGCGCACCTCCCGCGACGGCCCGCCCGTACGGGCCGAGCCCCGAACCGGGCAACACCACGTTGTTCCACAGCACGGCCGCCGCCGCACCGGCAACGGAGGCGAGCCTGCTCACTTCTCCGGACCCTCTGTCCCGGCAAGGGATTCGAGAGTGGACCGGACGCGTTCGGTGTCGACGGGCGTCCACCCCTCGGGCTGGGCGACCGTGATCCAGCCGTCGAGGACGAGTGTCCCGTAATTGTGGCCGTGCCCGTCCGGCACGCCGGCAGCGTTGGTGAGGTCGGCGGACACCTGCCAGAACGTCACGAACGGAAACCACTTCATGGACGGCGAACGATCCTCGCCCGGTGGTTCCTTCAACCAGTCTGGCCGGGTGAACGCGAGGTCGGGCGACCACCACACGACAGGATCCGACGGGTGCTGGACGTACAGGATGCGCGGCGACAACCACTCGCCGGTGTCGTCGACCATGTCGGCGGAGTCGTCGGCGAACCGCACCACCAGACCTGCCGAGTACTCGGGGTCGACCTCGGGAGTGCCGGGATCGCGACGCTGGATCAACTGCCCCCACAGGCGGTTCGAGTTGGGCGGTCCGACCCACAACACGCCGTCGACGGTCTGCCGGATGTCGCTCAGCGTGTCGAAGGCGCCCTCCCCCGCCTGGGTGCCGAGACTTTCGCCGTAGACGAGCAGCTTGGGTCGCGTCGCCTCGGGTTCCTGCAACCACCGCTCGTGCACGCGGTCGATCAGTTTCTTCCCCGCCTCCGCGGCCTTCTCACGGTCGGCGAGGAACGAGATCCAACTCGGCAGGAACGAGTACTGGCTGGCGACCAATGCCGTGTCACCGTTGTGGACCAACTCGATCGCTTGCGCCGCAGTCGGATTGACCCAACCGGTGCCGGTGGTGGGGATGACGACGAGGACCTTTCGCTGGAACGCGCCGGTCCGCTCGAGTTCGTCGATGACGACGTCCATGCGCGCGTCCGGGTCCTCGGCGGTCTCGAGTCCGGCGTAGACCCGGATGGGGTCCTTGGCCGGTGTGCCGTTGGCCGCCGTGAGTTCGTCGGCGTCGAGCCCTCGGGACACGAAGTTCCGGCCCTCGTACCCGAGGGTGTCCCAGGGTGCCAGCGACTCGGGGCTGCCCGACTTCTCCGGGTCGAGTGGTTGCTCGACGCTGTCGCGGGTGGTCGAATTCTGCAGGCTGAACGCCGCATTCGTGGCGGCGTAGACGCCGCGCATCAGAACACCGTCGACGAGCAGGAAGAACAGCACCGTCACGATGAGGATGCCGACGGTGGTGGCGGTCGGGATCGCGAGGTGCCACCGCCGGATGAGTCGTGCCGCGATCCACCGCACCAGTTCGCGCAGCAGCCGCCACACCGAGATGATCGCGGCGCCCACGAGCAGACTCAGACCGCCCGTGCGGATGTAGCCGGTGGTGGTGGTGCCCTCCGCCCCCATCAGCGCGGCGAGCTCACGCTGCCATGCCGCGGAGTACGCGAGCATCACGAGGCTCACGACCACGCACGTCACCGTCACGACGACGCGCAGGCCGGTGGACCAGGGTTCCGGCAACGGCCACCACGACCGATGCCGCAGGAAGTAGCGACGCACCAGCCAGCCGATCGCCGTTCCCACCGTGTAACCGATCGCGGCGTTGATGCCGCCGATCAGCCCCTGGAACAGCCAGTCGCGGGGCAGCAGCGACGGCGTCAGGGACCAGCAGAAGAACAGCGTCGCGAACGCGATGCCGGTGAAGTCGAGCCGAAGGAAACGCCAGGTCCGGTCGAGTCGGGGACCGTGGAGGAGTGCAGGATCAACCAGCCGCGAGAGTTCCCGCGGCCCCCTGTCAACCCTCTCCAATGCCCCCGATTCGACCATTCATCACCCGAACAATGCCGGCAGAGTTCCCTCGAACGTCGTGCGCAGCTCGGCCAGCGAGACCGAGAACTGGCCCTGGACCTCGACGGAATCGGACCCCTCGTCCACCACACCGATGCGCACCCACGGGAGATTACGGGCCGTGCACATACCGGTGAAGCGAGTTTCCTCGGTGCGCGGGACCGCGACGAGCACGCGGCCCGACGACTCGGAGAACAGGGTGACGAACGGGTCGGCGTCGTCGGGAAGCAGGATGCGGCAGCCCGTCTCGCCGGCCAGCGCGGCCTCGACGACGGTCTGCGCGAGACCACCTTCGGACAGGTCGTGCGCCGCGGACACCAGTCCGTCGCGGGACGCCGCGAGGAGGATGTCGGCGAGCAACTGCTCCCGTTCGAGGTCGACCTTCGGCGGCACACCGCCGAGGTGACCGTGCTCGACCTGCGACCAGATGGACCCGTCGAACTCGTCGCGGGTGTCGCCGAGCAGGATCAGCGTTTCGCCCGGTTCCAGTCCGAGACCGGTGGGGATGCGACGGTGCACGTCGTCGATGACGCCGAGCACGGCCACCACCGGGGTGGGCAGGATCGGGGTCGAGCCGGTCTGGTTGTAGAAGCTGACGTTGCCGCCGGTGACGGGGATGCCGAGCTTCGCGCAGCCGTCCGCCAGGCCGCGGACGGCCTGCTGGAACTGCCACATGACGCCGGGATCCTCGGGGGACCCGAAGTTCAGGCAGTTGCTGACGGCCTTGGGGGTGGCGCCGGTGACGGCGACGTTGCGGAAGGCCTCGGCGAGCGCGAGCTGCGCGCCGGCGTACGGGTCGAGCGCGGTGTAGCGGCCGGACGCGTCGGTGGCGAGCGCGATGCCGCGTCCCGTCTTCTCGTCGACTCGGATCACGCCCGAGTCGGCGTTCTCGGCCAGGACCGTGTTGCCGCGCACGTAGCGGTCGTACTGCTCGGTGATCCACTTGCGGCTGCACAGCGCCGGGGACGCGAGCATCTTCAGCAGGGTGTCCTTCAGTTCGTCGGCCGACTCGGGACGCTTCAGTCCGGCGGTGGTGTTCGCGACGAGGGCGTCCTGGCTCGCGGGACGCTGCACGGGGCGCTCGTACACCGGGCCCTCGTGGGCGACGGTGCGCGGCGGCACGTCGACTACGGTCTCGCCGTGCCAGGAGATGGTGAGCCGCTCGCCGTCGGTGACCTCACCGATGACGGTGGCGAGGACGTCCCACTTCTTGCAGACCTCCATGAACGCGTCGACGTTGTCGGGGGTGACGACGGCGCACAT
Organism: Rhodococcus sp. 21391; assembly: GCF_016772255.1. Lineage (NCBI taxonomy): Bacteria > Bacillati > Actinomycetota > Actinomycetes > Mycobacteriales > Nocardiaceae > Rhodococcus > Rhodococcus sp. 21391. The sequence goes on from NZ_CP063781.1 coordinate 5,520,296, forward strand.
GCGTTCCTGGGACTCGCTGGACAGCACCTCGGCCGCGGTCATGCCGGTGGCCCGCATCGGGACCTGCTCGAGGTTGATGTGCATGCCGCCGTCGCCTGCCGCGGCGAGCTCGGACGTGGCGCAGGACAGGCCGGCGCCGCCGAGGTCCTGGATACCGACCACGAGCTTCGCGGCGTACAGCTCGAGACAGCACTCGATGAGCACCTTCTCGGTGAACGGGTCACCCACCTGCACCGCCGGGAGCTTCTTCCGGCTTTTCGATGCTCCAGCTCCGCCTTCGGCTTCGTGTTCGTCCCCGCTCTCGTCGCCGTCGAACGTCTCCGACGCGAGCACGGACACGCCGCCGATGCCGTCGAGGCCGGTGCGCGCACCGAACAGGATGATCTTGTTGCCGGCACCGGAGGCGAACGCGAGGTGCAGGTCCTCGACGCGCATCGCGCCGGCGCACAGGGCGTTGACCAGGGGGTTACCGGCGTACGACGCGTCGAACACGGTCTCGCCGCCGACGTTGGGGAGGCCGAGCGAGTTGCCGTAGCCGCCAACTCCGCGCACCACACCGTCGACGACGCGTCGGGTGTCGGGGGCGTCCGCCGCACCGAAGCGCAGCTGGTCCATGACCGCGATGGGCCGTGCACCCATGGCCATGATGTCGCGGACGATGCCGCCGACGCCGGTGGCCGCACCCTGGTAGGGCTCGACGTAGGAGGGATGGTTGTGGCTCTCGACCTTGAACGTGACGGCCCAGCCGTCGCCGATGTCGACGACGCCGGCGTTCTCGCCGATGCCCGCGAGCATCGAGGAACGCATCTCGTCGGTCGTGGTCTCACCGAAGTACTTCAGGTGCACCTTGGACGACTTGTAGGAGCAGTGCTCGCTCCACATCACCGAGTACATCGCGAGCTCGGCCTCGGTGGGGCGGCGGCCCAGGATCTCCTTGATGCGGGCGTACTCGTCGTCCTTCAGCCCCAGTTCCTTGAAGGGCTGTGCGACGTCGGGGGTCGCGGTGGCGGCGGTGACGGTGTCGACCGGGTGTGCTGACACTGGAGGTGGGGTCCCTTCCCTACGGGAGTCAAGAGAGGCAAGCCGGGAGTCACGGCCGGCGCAAGCCGGGTGGCGACGAGCCGTACGTCAGTCTATCCGGCGGCTCCTTCCGGTACCGACCTGGCGCTCCTCGCCCCGCTTCCTCACGCCGTCGGTGTGAGGAAGGCCGCAAGGGCGTCGGAGTAGGCCCGCACGTCACGGGCGCCCATCAGCTCCCGCGACGAATGCATCCCGAGCTGCGCGGCGCCCACGTCGACGGTGCTCAGCCCGGTCCTGGACGCGGTGATCGGGCCGATGGTCGAACCGCACGGCAGATCGGCCCGGTGCACGTACCGCTGCAGCGGCACGCCGGCCTGGTCGCAGGCGAGGGCGAACGCCCCGGCTCCGGCCGCGTCGGTGGCGTAGCGCAGGTTCTGGTTGACCTTGAGCACCGGTCCCCCATTGACGGCGATGTGATGGGCGGGCTCGTGCCGCTCCGGGTAGTTGGGGTGCGTCGCGTGCGCCATGTCTCCGGACGCGCAGATCGATCCGGCCATCGTCTGCAGGAATTCTTCGCGACCGCCGCCGCGGCCGAGGACGATGCGCTCGAGCACGGTGCTCAGGAGATCGGAGAACGCGCCCCGATCGGACATGCTCCCCACCTCCTCGTGGTCGAACAGCGCGAGCACCGACACCCGGTCCCCGGGGTTCTCGGCCGCCGCCAGCAACGCCTGGGTGCCCGCGTAGCAGGTGCCCTGGTTGTCGAGCCGCGGCGCACTGACGAGGTCCTGTTCGGTTCCGACGAGGGCGCTGGGCGCGAGATCGTGGGTCATCAGTTCCCATCCGAGCACCGCGTCGGCAGGCACCTCCGCCCGGTCGGCCACGAAGTCGATGAACGAGCGGCGTTCGGATCCCACACCCCACACCCCGTTGAGGTGGCGCTGCGGATCGAGGTGGACGCCCTTGCGGTCCTCGGACAGGTGGATCGCCAGCTGCGGGACGCGCAGGATCGGTTCGTCGACGCGGACGAGCCTCTCCTCGACCGTGTTGCCGGCCCGCACACTCAGCCGCCCGGAGATGCCCAGGTCGCGGTCGAGCCACGAGTTGAGCCACGCACCGCCGTACGGTTCGAGACCCACCAGCTGCCACCCTGCCGACGACAGGTCGGGGTGCTGTTTGACGCGCAGGTTCGGGCTGTCGGTGTGCCCGCCGACGATGCGGAACGGCGCCGTCCGGCCCAGCCCTTCGGTACTCCACGCGATGAGGGATCCGCCGCGCACCAGGAAGTACCGGCCGGGCTCGCCGGGCCACGAGTCGGCCTCGTGCAACTCGGTGAAACCGTTGCCGGTCAGCAACATCGACACCGTCGCGCACACATGGAACGGCGACGGTGATGCATCGACGAAGGTGCAGAGTCCCTGGGCGTCGGCCCACGTAGTGGAAGGCATGGGGTCAATCATGCAGGACCCGCTGTCAGGTGTGGGGACCCGAGACGCAGAACTGGTTGCCGTCGGGATCGGCGAGCGTGACCCACCGGAGGTCGCCCATCTCGTGCTGCGCGACCTCCGTGGCGCCCTCGGCACTGAGCCTGCCCACCTCGCCGTCGAGGTCGTCGGACGCCAGGTCGAGGTGGATGCGGTTCTTCCCCGGAGTGGGGTCGCCGACCTTCTGGAACGCCAGCTTCTGCGCGGAATCCGGGAGGGCGACGACGTAGAACCAGCCGTCGTTCTCCTGCTCGATCGTTCCCGCCGTCTGCTTCGCCCACCACTTCGCGAGCGGCCCCGGGTCCGTGGTGTCGAACGTGATCATGCCGAGTGTGAGTGCCATGCCCGCAGAGTAGACGGGACCACCGACACGTTTCGCGGCTTCACAGGAACTCCTCGATCACCCGGACTGCGGCGTCCACTCCACCCGCAGAACGTAACTCGGCGGCGAGCTCCGCGCTGCGGCGCCGGACCGGCTCGGCGTCGACGTGCGCGAGCGCGTCCCGCAACTCGGCTGCCGACACCTCCGAACTGTCCACTCGCACCGCGACTCCCGCGGCGACGAGCGCGTCGGCGTTCTCGAACTGGTCGGTGGCCTGCGGCGCGGCGATCATCGGCGTTCCCGTGAACATTCCCTCACTGGACCCGCCCATGCCGGCATGGGTGAGGAACGCGTCGGCCTGCCCGAGGATGTCGAACTGAGGCACCCACCGGTGGACCTCGACGTTGCCGGGCACGGTTCCGAGTTCGGCGACGTCGACGTGCTGCCCGATCTGCAGAACGACGTGCCAGCCGTCGAGGTCGCCGAATGCGTCGATGCAGCGCCGGTAGAAGTCGGCGTGATCGATGAACGCGGTGCCGAGCGAGATGAGCAGCACCTTTCCCGCGTCTGCCGGACGCTGCCACCGGCCGTCGGCGGGCCGCCGGGTGGTCAGTGCCGGTCCGACGAACGTGTAGACGTCCTCGTCGACGCGGTCGGCGTTGGGCTGCATCGATTTCGCGATCAGCACGACCGCCCGGGCCGGGTGCCCGTAGAACTCGTCCGGGTCCGTCTCGACACCGTTGTCCCGCAGCAGCTTCCCTTGCCGCTCGTACAGCGCGGCGCCGCGCGGGTCCGCCCGCATCGTGTCCACGAACGACTTCATGTCGTCTTCGTAGCCTTCCCACGCCACGTACGTCGGCGACAACTGCACGATCGGGACGCCCCATTCCTCGGCGAGGACGCGTGCGGGACCTCCCGCGATGTCGTAGAGAAACAGGTCGGGGCGGTCGTCCTCGTACAGCGCCCGCAGTTGGGGCAGCATCGACTCGTACTCGGCCTGAAAAAGCGTGAGCTGATCGATGGTGTCGCCCTCCCAGGACTTCTCGGACTCCTCCGTCGCACCTGCGGTGTTCACGCGCGGCAACGTCGAGGCGTATTCCTTGAATTCCGCTCCGGTGCTCTCGACGACGTCCTTCACGGCGGCGTCGTTGGCGTACGTCACGCGGTGCCCGCGCGTGACGAGTTCGCGGAGAATCTGCAGGCTCGGGTTGACATGCCCGGGCGCTGGAATGCTGACCATGGCGATGTGTGAGCGGGTCATCTTCATCCTTCCGATACGGAACGGTCCGTCTCGTTTCAGAGTGACACGTGCGAACAGCCGAGTCAAGACGATACGTCTCGTCTGGTCTACGATCCGTTCATGCCGTCCGCCGACAATCCCCGCCGTTCCGAACGGTCCCGCGCCGCGATACTGCAGGCCACGCAGGAACTGATCCGCGAACAGCCCTACGCGAAGATCAGCATCGAAGGCATCGCCGCGCGCGCCAAGGTCGGGAAACAGACCATCTACCGATGGTGGCGATCGAAGGGCGCGCTCGTCGTGGACGCCCTGCACGAACAGAACGCGGCCGGCGCCCAGCAGACCATGGCACTGCCGGACACCGGCAACCTCGCCGCCGACATGCGGCTGGTCCTGCGGGCCACGGTCGACGAGTTCACCTCACCCGATTTCGAACCGCTGTTCCGGGCGCTGGCCATCGAATCCCTGCAGGATCCCGCACTGCAGGAACAGATCGTCGAGCGGATCTACCGGCCGCAGTTCGAGTTCGTCGCGGCGCGGTTCCGCTCCGCGCAGGAAGCGGGGCAGGTGCGGCCCGACGTCGACCTCGCCCTCGCGTTCGAGTTGTTCATGGCGCCGTTGTTCTACCGCTGGCAGAGCGGAGCGCATCCCCTCACCCACGACCACGCGGACGCCGTCGTCGACCTGGCGATGCGCGCCCTCGCACCCTGACGGCCGGGATCAGCGGGCGTCGTCGACGAATCCGAAATCGCCGTCCGCCAGGTCTTCGAGGTGGACGGCACGCCCCGACGCGTCGGCGAGGGGAATCTTCCAGTTCGAGTACTGGGTCTCGTCGGTGCCCGGCTGATTCTGCACGCGGTACTCCCCCACCAGGTCGGCGAGCGCGACACCCGTCAGCAACGACGGGCTCCGGTCGATCAGCCGGTACAACGCCTTCACGGTGTCGGGTATCGACGCGTCGGCGGCCAGCAGTCCGCGGTCGCGCGCCAATTGCAGCACGGCCTCGCGCTGCCGGGCGTCGTGTTCCTTCTCGAGTTCGAGGTCGCGTTCGAGGAGCCCGAGCCGCGAGCGCAATTCGATGTGTTCGCCGGCCAGGTATCCGGCGGTCGGCGGAAGATCGTGCGTGGTAACGGATGTCAGGCACAGAGTCCGGTACTGCTCCGGTGGTGTCGGCCGCTCGCCGTCGTGCTCGAACCACAGGATCGACGTCCCCAGGATCCCGCGCTCGGCGAGGTAGTCCTGGACCGCGGGTTCGAAAACCCCGAGGTCCTCGCCGATCACCACGGCGCCTGCCCGCTCGGCCTCGAGCGCGAGGATCCCGACGAGAGCCTCGTGGTCGTAGGAGACGTACGTTCCGTCCGCAGGCGACTCCGCGTCGGCGGGGATCCACCACAGCCGGAACAGCCCCAGGATGTGATCGACCCGCAGCCCACCCGCGTGCTTCAGCACGGTGCGCAGCATGTCGCGGTACGGGGCGTACCCCAGTTCGGCCAGCCGATCAGGACGCCACGGCGGCTGATTCCATTGCTGACCCTGCTGATTGAAGTCGTCGGGAGGAGCGCCGACGGTAATGCCCTCAGCCAGAGCCGTTCCCAGCGACCACGCGTCCGCACCCCCGCGCTGGACCCCGACCGCGAGATCGTGCACGATCCCGATGTCCATGCCTGCCGCGCGCGCCGCGTCCTGTGCGTCGGAAAGCTGCTCGTCGCATACCCATTGCAGCCACGAGTAGAACTCGATTCGCGGCGCGAGCTTGCGCCGCTGCGCCTGCACCCAGTCGCTGTCGGGCGCACCGGCCTTCGTGGTCCATCGCGGGTCGTCCGGCGACAGTTTCTCGGTGAGCACACACCAGGTCGCGAAGTCCCGCAGTCCGTCCCCCTCGTCGCGGCAGAACTGCTCGAACGCGTGCTGCCTGCTCGGGCTGCGCTCGATCCGGAAAACCCGTTCGAGCACTCGGAGTTTGGCCCGGTACGACGGGTTGCGGTCGATCCGGTCGGACCGGTCGTTCGCCCGCTCGAATCGCGCTGCGGCGTCGCGCATCCGCGCATGACGTCGCGTCGAGAGGTACGCCGTCTCCGGGATGTTCTCGACACGGATGTACATCGGGTTGACGTAGCGGCGGGTGGTCGGCAGGTACGGCGACGCCTCGATCGGTGGGCGGGGCTGCGCGGCGTGCAGTGGGTTGACCAGCACGTAGTCGGCGCCGTGGACGGAACCGAAGATCGATGCGAGATCCGCGAGGTCGCCGAAGTCCCCGACACCCCAGGAACGACGTGACCGGATCGAGTACAACTGCGTGAGCACACCCCAGCGCCGGCGGTCGCGCAGCGCGTCGGACGTCGACAATCGTGCCGGTGTCACGACGAGCGTGCACGACGAGGACGTGTGCGAGGTGGACGCCCGCACCGTGTGCCACCCGCAGGGGACGTCGGCGGGGACGACGAACGTCGCCCGGCCGACCAGGGCGCCGTCGACCTGCCGCGGATCGACCCACACCTGGAGCTGGCGTGCCGGAACCGTTCCGCCCGACTCCGTGTCGATCGTGACGTCCACCGCCTCACCGTGTGGAACGTGGACCGCGAAACGGGTCTCGAACCCTTCCCTGCCGACGACGACGGGCGGCAGCATTCGTCGCCACGGTGCTACGTCGCATTCGGAGAGGGCGTGTCGCACCTCGTCCCCAGTTCCGGCGGGAATGTCCAGGGCCGAGAGGACGCTGCGGAGCGTGTCGTCACGCACGTCGTGGCGCTGCTGATCCCAACCCCGGTACGACGTCGCGACCCCGTGCCGGGCCGCGAGGTCACGCAACTGCTCGGTGTACGTCACCCCACCGATCGTGCCAGGTCACCTCGGAATCTGCGCGGCTAACGGCCGGTGCCACGGCGGTCGGTGCGTCACGGCGTGATTGGCCCTGCGCCCGGCTGGGTAACTGTGGAGTAATCAGACGCACGGCGTCCACGGTGAGCTCGCGAGGGAATGCCGTGGACGCACCACGATGCGACCGGCGACCGAGGAGTCTTCGATGCTGCTACGTCTTCCCGGAGTCTATCGCCCGCAACATGATACGCAGTTGCTGGCCGACGTCTTGGCGGCGGAGCACCTCGGTCCCGAATCCCGGGTGCTCGATCTCTGTGCGGGGACCGGCGCGCTGAGCATGCGCGCCGCCGCCGCAGGTGCAGGCCGGGTGACCGCGGTGGACGTGTCGAGGCGAGCGGCGATCAGCGTCAGACTCAATGCCCTTGTCGGAGGGCACCGGATCCGGGTGATCCACGGGGATCTCATCGAGCAGGTTCGCGAGGAACGGTTCGACGTCGTCGTATCCAACCCGCCGTACGTTCCGGCACTGGTCGACTCCGTACCCGACCGCGGTCCGGCGCGGGCCTGGGACGCGGGGAAGAACGGTCGCGCGCTTCTCGATCGGATCTGCTGCCAGGCCCCCGACGTTCTCGTCGCCGGTGGGGTTCTGCTGCTGGCGCAGTCCAGCCTGAGCGGAGTCGAGAAGACACTGACGACGCTCGAGGAACAGAACATGCGGGTCGACATCGCCGCGACCGCCGAGATCCCCTTCGGACCGGTCCTCGTCGAACGCAGAGGCATGCTCGAGCGGAGAGGGCTCATCGAGGTCGGTCAGACCCACGAAGAGATCGTGGTGGTCCGCGCCGTCAAGTAGACATCGAGTTCTGTGCCACAACACTTTTCAGTGCCGACGAGACTCCGAGGGAGCCGACATGCCGTCATCCACTCGCCTTCCCAGCCCCAATACCGAGGCCTGGGACTGGCAGATCCACGCCCTGTGCCGGGGCATCGAATCGTCCGTGTTCTTTCATCCCGACGGCGAACGGGGTAACGCCCGCAGCAACCGCGAACGTCGCGCGAAAGCGATCTGCCGGCGCTGCCCCGTTCTCGTCGAATGCCGGGACCACGCCCTGAGCGTGACCGAACCGTTCGGAATCTGGGGCGGGCTCACCGCGTCCGAACGCCGCGGCATCGCGCAGCAAAGCGAGGGAACCGTCGCCGTCTGACCCGGCACCGTGCAGGCCCTCGGCCACACACGGTGCCGATCGGCTCAGGCGGAGATGACGCTGTCGAGGACGGAGTAGAACATGCCGAGTCCGTCGTCGCTGGGGCCGGTGAGGGCCTCGGTGGCGTGCTCGGGGTGCGGCATGAGGCCCACGACGCGGCCGTTGGCCGAGGAGATGCCTGCGATGCCGCGCTGCGAACCGTTCGGGTTGTCGCCGACGTAGCGGAACACGACGCGGCCCTCACCCTCGAGTTCGTCGAGGACGTTCTGCGACGCCTGGTAGCGGCCCTCGCCGGACTTGAGCGGGACGAGGATCTCGGCGCCCGACTCGTAGCGCGACGTCCACGCCGTCGACGTGGCCTCGACCTTCAGCCACTCGTCGCGGCAGATGAAGTGCAGGCCCTCGTTCCGGGTGAGCGCGCCGGGCAGGAGCCCCGCTTCACACAGAACCTGGAAGCCGTTGCAGATACCGAGGACGGGCATGCCACCCTGCGCTGCCTGCACGACCTTGCCCATGACGGGCGCGAACCGTGCGATGGCGCCGCACCGCAGGTAGTCGCCGTAGGAGAAGCCACCGGGGACGATGACGGCGTCGACACCCTTGAGGTCGGCGTCGCCGTGCCACAGGCTCACGGCCTCGCCGCCGGCGAGGGTCACCGCGCGGGCGGCGTCGACGTCGTCGAGGGTGCCGGGGAAAGTGATGACTCCGACGCGGGCGCTCATGCTTCGACGCGCCTCACGGTCCAGTCCTCGATCACCGTGTTGGCCAGCAGGGCCTCGGCGATCTTCTCGAGCTGAGCGTCGTCGACACTGCCGTCGACCTCGAGCTCGAACCGCTTGCCCTGACGGACATCGGAAACTCCAGCGAAGCCGAGCCGCGGCAGCGCTCCGACAATGGCCTGCCCCTGGGGGTCGAGAATCTCGGCCTTGGGCATGACTTCGACGACGACACGGGCCACGTGCTGCTCCTTGTAGTAGTGCGCGAGCCCAGAGTGGAACACCGGGCACCCGGAAGTTTACCGGGCTACCTGCCTGCGGTTCGCATCGGACGAACGGGACGAGCCATGCGTGCAGGCGCATACTCGAATTCATGCGACTGACTCACTTCGGCCACAGCTGCGTCCTCGTCGAGTTGAACGGTTCCACCATCCTCTTCGATCCGGGCAACTTCTCCCACGGCTTCGAGGGCATCACCGGACTGGACGCGATCCTGGTGACCCATCAGCACCCCGACCACGTCGACCAGCAACGACTGCCCGCCCTCGTCGAGGCGAACCCCGGCGCGGCCCTGTACTCGGACCCGCAGACCGCGGCCCAGCTCGGCGGCGCGTGGACGGGGGTGCACGCCGGCGACGAATTCGACATCGGCGACGTGCACGTCACCGGCACCGGCGGCAGGCACGCGGTGATCCACCCCGACATCCCGGTGATCGACAACACGGCGTTCCTGCTCGGCGATGCCGGCAACCCCGCCCGGCTGATGCACCCGGGCGACTCATTGTTCGTTCCGGAGCAGAAGGTCGACGTGCTGGCGCTGCCTGCCGCGGCGCCGTGGCTGAAGATCTCCGAGGCCATCGACTACCTGCGCGCAGTCGCACCGCGGGTCGCGGTGCCGATCCACCAGGCGATCATCGCGAACGAGGCCACCGGCATCTTCTACGGCCGCTACTCGGACATGGCTCCCGAGGGCACCGAGTTCCGCACGATGCCGAGCGAGTCGAGCGTCGAGGTGGCCTGACGGCCCCGTGAGTACTTGTCAACCGCCCGCGGTTGACAAGTACTCACGGGTCAGGCGGCACCGATCTGCGGGATCCGCGGCTCCCAGCGGTACACCTGCGGCCGCGCGTGGTGGTAGAGCGCGAGGTCGACGGCGTCGAGCATCGCCTGCCGAGGTCCCGACGTGCCCAACTGTTTCGCGGTGACGGCGAGGCGCACCACACCCCCACGCCTGGCGGTCCGTCCGGAGCCGAGGACGAGCGCCCGGCACCACCACGGTTCGGCACGGAAACCCTCACCGATCCCGAGCACCCGCGACCGCACCGACGTCTCGCGTTCGAGGTCGTGGACGGCGGTCATCACGGCCAGCAGCCGGAAGCCGGCGGACGGCAGAGCCGCGACGGCACCCTGCGACGCCAGCCAGCGGGGAGGAGCGAATAATCTGGTGCGCAATCCGGTCTGCTCCATCACCCGGTCCGCCGCGAGCAGCCGCAACCGCGCCTCGTGCTCGGGAAGCGAGGCGAACTCGGCCCGGCGACGCTTGGTCGCGGCCTGGTCGTATCCGTGCAGGACGACGGCGTCGCCGCGGGATCGGCGCGCGCGGACCCAGTCCTGCGTCGCGGGGTCGTTGACCAGTCGATACTTGTCTTTCAGGCGCGGGGCGACGAGCAGTGACAGCGGTACGCCGCGCGCATCCATCTCCTCGGCGAACGCGGCCGCGAAGTCGCGCGTCTCGTCCTTGATTCCTGACACCGACACGATCAGCTGTCCGGTCATGGCCCCAGCGTGACAGGTGAACGTGAACAGCGAGCAAAGCTCGTGCGCCTTTCCGGTAGTGGGAGCTACCGAAAAGGCGCACGAGCGCGGAGCGCCTACTTGGGCAGGGCTGCCTCGATCGCCTCGACGACCTCGGGGGCGTCGGGTTCGGTGCGGGGACGGAACCGGTTCACGACGGTGCCGTCGGGTGCGACGAGGAACTTCTCGAAGTTCCACTGGATGTCGCCCGCAGTGCCCTCGGCGTCGGCGGCCTTGGTCAGTTCTTCGTAGAGCGGGTGCCGGTTCTCACCGTTCACCTCGATCTTCTCCAGCAACGGGAACGTGACGCCGTAGGTGGTGGAGCAGAAGGTCTCGATCTCTTCGGCGGTGCCGGGCTCTTGACCCATGAACTGGTTGCACGGGACGCCGATCACGGTCAGTCCGCGGTCGGCGTAGTCGGTGGCGAGCTTCTCGAGGCCCTTGTACTGCGGGGTCAGTCCACACTTCGAGGCGACGTTCACCACGAGGACGGCGCGACCGTCGTATTCGCCGAGTGAGGTCGGCGTGCCGCCGAGTGTGTTGATGCCGATGTTCTGAACAGGTGTCGTCATGCGAACCAACGTAGCCAACAAACCTCTGTGCGCCCAGGCTTCGAATCGCCCGGGCGCACAGAGGTTTACTTCGGAGTGGGTGTCAGCTCTTCACGAGAACCCGCGGCTCGTCGGCGGCAGGGGTCTCGGTGACCTGCTCTTCAACGACCTCGCCGTGGCCGTCGTCGACCATCGTCGACTCGTCGAACGGGAGCTTGCCGTCGAGGACGGTGCGGACGCGATCGTTGTCGATCGTGTTGGTCCAGGAACCGACGAGCAGGGTGGCGACAGCGTTGCCGGAGAAGTTCGTGACCGCGCGGGCCTCGGACATGAACCGGTCGATACCGACGATGAGGCCGACGCCGTCGAGCAGTTCGGGACGGTGGCTCTGCAGGCCGCCCGCGAGGGTGGCGAGCCCGGCGCCGCTGACTCCGGCAGCACCCTTGGACGCGATGATCATGAACACCAGCAGCGACAGCTGCTCGGGGAAGGACAGCGGCTGGCCCATTGCGTCGGCGATGAAGATCGACGCCATGGTCAGGTAGATGGCAGTGCCGTCGAGGTTGAACGAGTAGCCGGTGGGGACGACGACACCGACGGTGGTGCGCTCGACGCCGACGTGTTCCATCTTCGCGATCAGGCGGGGCAGTGCGGACTCGGACGAGGACGTGGCGAAGATCAGCAGGTACTCACGGGCCAGGTACCGGACCAGCTTGAAGATGGAGACGCCTGCGACGACGCGGAGCACGGATCCGAGGACACCGAACACGAAGATCAGGCAGGTCAGGTAGAAGCCGAGCATGAGCGTGGCGAGCTGGACGACGGCGCCGAGGCCGGTCTGGCCGACGACATTCGCGATGGCACCGAAGGCACCGATCGGTGCGAGCCACAGGATCATCGACAGGATCTTGAAGACGAGCTTCTGCACGGAGCCGACAGCGCGCAGGATCGGCTCACCCTGCTTGCCCAGGGCCTGCAGTCCGAAGCCGACGAGCAGCGCGACGAACAGGGTCTGCAGCACGCTTCCCTCGGTCAACGCCGACATCAGCGACGTGGGGATGATCGACTGGAGGAAGTCCATGGTGCCGCCGGCGCCGTGGGCCTTCTCGGCGAGCGCCGCTCCGGTTCCCGCGGTGTCGGCGCTGATGTTCAGGCCGGATCCCGGGTTGAGCAGGTTGCCCACCAGCAGGCCGATGCCGAGCGCGACCGTCGACATGCCGATGAAGTAGGTGAGGGCGAGTCCGCCGACCTTGCCGACCTTGGCGGCGGCCTTCACCGATCCGATGCCGAGGACGATCGTGCAGAAGATGACCGGGCTGATCATCATCTTGATGAGGTCGACGAACATCGTGCCGAGCACGCCGAGCGACTTGCCGACTCCCGGAGCCAGCCATCCGACGAGGACGCCCGCGACGACGGCGACGATGACCCCCATGTACAACCAGTGTGTCCGGTCGCGCTTCTTGGTCTTCCCTGTCGCAGTACTCATGGGATTGTCCTCCAATTCGAGTGGCAAGCTGATCGGTGAGGCCGGTTAGTGACCGCGATCACGTCTTGGAAGAATCTTCTAAGCGATCGCTTGGCTGGAGAAGTTTGTGTTCATTACGTTCAGGAGAAATGCATTGCCGCACCATCCGCCGAGACGGCCCATGAGCGTCGCGAGGCAGCTCTTCCTCCTGCAGCTCGTCGTGTTGGTGCTGGTCATCGGGGCCGGGACCGCACTGGCCATCGTCGACCAGCGTCGCGACAGCGACGAGACCACCCGACGCGCCGTCACGGCCGTCGCCACCACGCTCGCGATGTCGGACGGCACCGTCGAGGCATTGCGGTCCCCCGACCCGACGGCGGTTCTCCAGCCCCAGACCGAGCAGATCCGTGCCGCGACCGGCACCGATTTCATCGTCGTGATGACGCCCGCCGGCATCCGCTTCACCCACACCAACCCGGAACTGATCGGTGGTGTGTTCTCCGGGAACATCGACCGCGCCCTCCGCGGGGAGACGTTCACGGAGACGTATGCCGGTTCGCTCGGACCGTCGATCCGGGCCGTGGCCCCGGTGTACGACGGCGACCGGATCGCGGGTCTCGTGTCCGTCGGCGTCACACGCGAGAAGATCGGCGACCAGTTCGCCGCGAGCCTTCCGACCATCTTCGCGGTCGCCGCGATCGGTCTGGCGGTGTCGGCGGCCGGATCGTTCCTGCTGAGCCGGCGCCTGCGCCGTCAGACGCTGGGGATGGCACCGGACGAGCTGCGGCAGATGTACGAGCATCACGACGCCGTCCTGCACTCGATCGGCGAGGGCCTGGTGGTGCTCGGCCGCGACAGCGGTGACACCGCGAGGGCCGAAGTGGTGAACGACGAAGCGCGCCGCCTCCTCGATCTCCCGGAGGGCCCCGTCCCGGTGGCCGCGCTGCCGGAGTCGTTGCGGCAGTCGCAGGACGACGATTCCCGGGACGAGGTGCACGTGACCCCCGACCGCGTGCTGCTCGTCAGCCGGGAGCCCGTGACGTGGGAGGGACGGCGTCTCGGGACGGTGCTGACCCTGCGCGATCGCACCGAATTGCAAAGCGTCATGGGCGAACTCGACTCCGTGCGCGGATTCGCGGAATCGCTGCGGTCGCAGGCCCACGAATCGGCGAACCGTCTGCACACGATCATCACGATGGTCGAATTGGGCCGCTACGACGACGCGATCGCGTTCGCCACCGAGGATCTACGGTTGTCGCAGGAATTGATCGACCGCCTGATGACGGCGGTGCACGAACCCGCCCTGGCCGCACTGCTGCTCGGCAAGGTGGGTGTGGCCGCCGAACGGGGAGTCGACCTGACCGTCACCGAAGACACCGCCCTCGGACCCGTCGCGCCGCTCAGTGCGCGTGAGCTCGTCACGCTGGTGGGTAATCTCGTGGACAACGCGATCGACGCCGCCCGCGGTGCGACGGATTCCCCGGGAGAGGATGCGTGGGTGGAAGTGACCGTCCGTCAGGAGAATTCGATGATGGTGGTGCGGGTGGCCGACAGCGGCCCCGGTATTCCCGCCGACGAACTCGACAAGGCGGTCACGCGCGGCTATTCCACCAAGTCGGGTCAGCGCGGGCTCGGGCTGGCGTTGGTGGCCCAGGTGGTGGCGCGGCACGGCGGGACGATCCACACGGAGCCGTCGCTCGGATCGATGATCGTCGTCGAGATCCCGATCGAGGGGGCCGCCCCGTGATCCGCGTGATGATCGTCGAGGACGAACCACTCATCGCCGAGGCGCATCGCGCGTACGTGGAACGCATTCCGGGTTTTTCGGTCCACACCGTCGTTCACGACGGCAGCAGCGCCATGCGCGCGGTCGCCGCCGCGAACGGCAGCGACGACCCCATCGACCTCGTCCTCCTCGACATCGGCCTGCCGGATGCCAGCGGACTCGACGTGGCGGCGGCACTGAGCGGCGTGCGACCGAGTCCCGACGTGATCGCGGTGACCTCGGCCCGCGACCTCGAGATGGTCCGCACCGCCGTGGCGCGCGGTATCGCGTTGTATCTGCTGAAGCCGTTCACGTTCGCGGCGTTCCGCGACAAACTCGAGCGGTACCGGGAATTCCGCGACGCCCTGCCCGCCGGAAGCAACGCGCTGAGTCAGCACGACATCGATCGGGCGATGTCCGCGCTGCGCACCTCCGACGAGCGTGCGGCGTCCCCGAAAGGCGTTGCACCTCAGACACTCGACCACGTCTCCGCGTGCATCCGTGACGCTGCCGGACCGCTGACGGCGGCCGAGGTGGCAGCCGACATCGGTGTCTCCCGGGTCACGGCCTGGCGGTATCTCGAACGCCTCGCCGACGACGGGGTGCTCACCCGGCACACCGAGTACGGCCGGGCGGGGCGCCCGCAGATTCGGTACGCGCTGCGCTGACCCCCGTAACGAACCGGCGGCGCCACGCGAGACAGTGAGTGAGGCGAAGTAATTCCTGTCGGGGACGATGCAGGGAGAACACATGAAGGCTCACGTGGCGGCATTTCTGACCGTTGCGGCTGCGACCGCACTCACTGGGTGCACTGGAAGCGACAACGCGGCAGAATCCGCCGCCTCCCCGGTCCCACAGGCCGCTGCTGCCGCAGAAGTACACAGCGGGCCGTGTCTCGACCTCGATTCCGCACTGGTCAGCGACGCGTTCGCGACGCTCGGCAATGCACCGGGTGGCGATCCGTGGGTACCCGGAACCGCGTCCGATGCCGCCGGCGAGGACTGCCCCACGCTGCTGTGGGCCACGGCGGAGACACCCATGGGAACGGTGAGTTCGCCGACCCAGGTGCTGTTCTTCCACGACGGCACGTATCTGGGCACCGCGACAGCCGAATCGTTTGCCGACACCGACGTGGTCGGATCCACCGACACCTCCGACTCGGTGCAGTACAGGTGGCTCGGCGAGCAGGACGCCAATTGCTGCCCGTCGGGCGGACCTGCGGTCGTCACCTACTCCTGGGACGGATCCAGGGTCGTCATGGAGCAGCCGTTACCGCAGGAGATGCTCGACTCGTACAAGTGACATCCGACTATCACTGCGGCGCAACAGTATTGACATGGCACGGGAGGGACTACCGGAGAGGGTCGAGAAAAGCTCCGCCAGAGGTTGTGGCCTGCATCACATCGGTGGACGATTGGAGAGGAGTCACCTCCGGCTCGCAGTAACTCAGTCAAGGACCTTCACATGTCTAGCAGAATTGCCACCACACTCGCCGCAATCGCAATGACCCTGTCACTCGGCGCTCTCGCCGCCCCCGCAGCTGTCGCCGCACCGCTCGCTCCCGCACCGACCCCGGCAGTCGGTTCGATCGCCGTCTGCCTCAACTTGCCACTGGGGTCGGCCAGCATCAGCTTCTGCATCTGAGCCTGAGAGGCGGAAAGCCCCCTCACACTCCGATTTCCGCCTCGCCCGCCGATGCTTTTCACACGCCGAGATATCGCATCCTCGGCGCGGGTGCCGCCCGTACCTACTCGCCGATCGTGTCGAGCACCCACGCGAATTCGAACGCTACTTCTTTCCACTTCTCGTAGCGTCCGCTGACACCGCCGTGCCCGGCGCTCATCTCCGTCTTGAGGAGGAGCGGCGAGTCGCCGGTCTTGGTGGCGCGCAGTTTGGCGACCCACTTCGCCGGTTCGACGTAGAGCACCCTGGTGTCGTTGATGCTGGTGATCGCGAGGATCGCCGGGTAGTCCTTGGCCTCCACGTTCTCGTACGGGCTGTACGAGCGCATGTATTCGTAGACCTCGGGGTTCTCGAGCGGGTTGCCCCACTCGTCCCATTCGATGACGGTCAGCGGCAGCGAGGGGTCGAGGATCGACGTCAGCGGGTCCACGAAGGGCACGTTGGCGAGGATTCCGGCGAACAGTTCGGGTGCCAGGTTGGCCACCGCACCCATCAGCAGGCCGCCTGCGCTGCCGCCGTCGGCGATCATCTGCTGCGGCGTGGTGCGTCCGGTGTCGATCAAATGCTGTGCGCTCGAGACGAAGTCGGTGAAGGTGTTCTTCTTCGTAAGCGTCTTGCCGGTCTCGTACCAGTGCCGGCCCATCTCGCCGCCGCCACGCACGTGCGCGACCACGAACACCACTCCGCGGTCGAGCAGGGACAGCCGTGCGACGGAGAACGCGGGATCCATGCTGGCCTCGTACGATCCGTACCCGTAGAGGAGGGTCGGGGCGGGGTCGTCGACGCCGTTCGTCTTGCGCCGGACGATCGAGAGCGGGATGCGCGTCCCGTCCTCGGCGACGGCCCAGTCGCGTTGCTGCTCGTAGTTTCCGGCATCGAATTCGCCGAGCACGGGTTGCGACTTACGCAGGGCGAGTTCACCCGTCGACAGCACGTAGTCGTAGACCTGGCCGGGCGTGATGAACGACGTGAACGCCATCCGCAGTGTCGGCTGCCGCCATTCCGGGTTGGCGCCGAGCCCGACGCTGAAGAGTTCCTCGTCGAATTCGATCTCCGTGAACTCGCCGTAGCCGTCCTCACCGAGCGGCCAGATAGCCAGCCGGGTCAACGCTTCGCGGCGGTAGCCGAG
This sequence comes from Rhodococcus sp. 21391, assembly GCF_016772255.1. Taxonomy (NCBI): domain Bacteria; kingdom Bacillati; phylum Actinomycetota; class Actinomycetes; order Mycobacteriales; family Nocardiaceae; genus Rhodococcus; species Rhodococcus sp. 21391. The sequence goes on from NZ_CP063781.1 coordinate 5,537,490, forward strand.
CACGAGGTGGTCGGCGAACGCGTCGACCTCCTCCAACCGCACGTCGGAGCGGTGCGGAATGAGGATGGTCTGCGACGTCGGGTCGGACACCGGCGCGTCGGCGAGCACGAAGTTCTCGGCCTTCTCACCGTCGACGACGTCGTTGTGCATGATCAGGAAGCGGTCTTCCCCCGCGACGACCGCGTGCTCGACGCCGTACTCGACGCCCTCGCGTCGCGGCAGCACCACCCGGAACTCGCCCTCGGGGTTCTCCGATTCGAGCACCCAGCCTTCGCTGGTGATCTTCGACCCCACCCAGATCATGAGGTACTTCTCGCTCCGGGTGGACCCGACCGACACCCAGAACCGCTCGTCCGGCTCGTGGAACACGGGGACGTCCTGCGCACGGTCGGTGCCGAGCTTGTGCCGCCACACCGTGTCGGGACGCCAGGAGTCGTCGACGGTGAGATAGAAGACGTGACTGTGGTCGATGGCCCAGGTGGCGCCGGGCGCGGTCTCGGGGATTTCGTCGGGCAGCAGTTCGCCGGTCACGAGGTTCTTGAAGCGCAGCGTGTACCGCTCGTCGCCGACCACGTCGACCGAGTACGCGAGGAGCGTGCCGTCGTGGCTGAGGGAGAAGGCGCCGATGGAGAAGAAGTCGTGACCCTCGGCCTCGGCGTTGCCGTCGAGTAGCACCTGCTCACCGGGGAGTTCGACACCCGGAGCCAGTTCCGGCGGGGTCCAGTCGTCGGGGCCGTCGATCGGTGCCCGGCACTGGACGCCGTACTGCTTGCCCTCGATGGTGCGGGCGTAGTACCACCAGTCGCCCATGCGGGTGGGAACCGACATATCGGTTTCCTGCGTACGGGACTTGATCTCCTGGAAGATCTGGTCCCGCAGCGGCGCGAGATGCGCGGTCTGCTGCTCGGTGTACGCGTTCTCGGCCTCGAGGTACGCGACGACTTCGGCGTCTTCCTTGTCGCGCAGCCACTCGTACTCGTCGACGAACGTGTGACCGTGGTGGACGCGTTCGGTGGGAACCTTCTTCGCGACCGGCGGGGTGAGTTTCGCGCCTTCGGAGGTCATGTCTCAGCCCACCCAGTCCGCGAACGACAGACCCGAGATCCGCTCGTACGCTTCGATGTACCGCTCGCGGGTCGCCTCGACGATCTCCGCGGGCAGCGGCGGCGGCGGAGTGTCGGACGCGCGGTCCCAGCCGGATTCGGGGCCGGTGAGCCAGTTGCGGACGAACTGCTTGTCGAAGCTCGGCTGCACCTTCCCGGCCTCGTACCCGTCGGCCGGCCAGTACCGGGACGAGTCGGGGGTGAGGACCTCGTCGGCGAGAATCAGGTTGCCCTGCGGGTCCAGTCCGAACTCGAGCTTGGTGTCGGCGAGGATGATGCCCCGGTCCGCGGCGAAGTTGGACGCCCGGCCGTAGATGTCGAGGGTGTCGTCGCGCAGCTTCACGGCCAGGTCCTGGCCCACCTTCTCGACCACGGCCTCGAAACTGATGTTCTCGTCGTGCTCGCCCAGCTCGGCCTTGCTGGCGGGCGTGAAGATCGGGTCGGGAAGCTGGCTCGCCTCCACCAGCCCCTCGGGCAGTGCGACGCCGCACACCGCGCCGGTCTCGTTGTAGTCGATCAGCCCCGACCCCGTGAGGTAGCCGCGGGCCACGCACTCGACGGGGACCATGTCGAGCTTCCGGACCACCAGCGCGCGGCCGAGAACCTCTTCGGGGATCCGGCTGTCGTCGGGTTCACCGGCCAGATGGTTGTTGCCACCGAGGACGCCGAAGAAGAAGACGCTCATCGCGGTGAGCACCCGCCCCTTGTCCGGGATCGGGGTGCTGAGGACGTGGTCGTAGGCGGAGATCCGGTCGCTCGCGACCAACAGAAGGTGCTCGTCGTCGATCGTGTAGAGGTCGCGGACCTTGCCACCGGCCAGATGGGCGTATGAATCGAGTGAGGGGCGCACGGTGACCCAGCCTATCGGTCGGGCACCGACCGGCGGCCGCTGACCTTCGAGCTGGGGAGACGTCCCGCCGTCGACTTCCCCGTCATCTCGTCGCGCTCGACGAGGACATCGAACTGCAAGTGGAGGCGCAGCGGCTTGGTGATGGACTGCGCCAGGTGAGCCGGTTCCCGTCGAGCGCCGGGTCGGTGAGCGGGACTTACTCAGCGGCCCCACGACACCGGTTCAAGCGCGTCGTCGGGACCAGCCCCCACTCCTACCGCGCGGCGTTCCGCGGATCCTCGGCGACCGCGTAGCGGCGTCGCGGGCACAGCCGCGGAACACTTCGTCTCCCGTTGTCGTTACCGTTGGTCAGGAACTCTTGTGAGCGCGGTAACCGGAGAAGGTGGGTAATGGCGACGGACACTACCCCGGTCGACGTCGGGTTCCGTTCGGAACGCGGACCGATTCTCGTGTCACTGATGCTCACGACGTCGCTCGTCGCGCTCGATGCGACCATCATCTCCACCGCCGTCTTCACCATCGTCGGGGACCTCGGCGGCTTCTCCCAGTTCCCGTGGCTGTTCTCGATCTACCTGCTCACCCAGGCCGTGTCGGTGCCGATCTACGGCAAGCTGGCCGACATCTTCGGCCGGAGGCCGGTGATGCTCCTGGGCATCGCACTGTTCGGCGTCGGCTCGGTGCTGTGCGGGATCGCGTGGAGCATGCCCGCTCTCATCGCGTTCCGCGCGGTGCAGGGTCTCGGCGCCGGGGCCGTCCAGCCGATGAGCATGACCATCGCCGGAGACATCTACACTCTCGCCGAACGTGCCAAGGCCCAGGGCTATCTGGCCAGCGTGTGGGGCATGTCTGCGGTGATCGGCCCGACCCTCGGCGGGGTGTTCTCCGAGTACCTGTCGTGGCGGTGGATCTTCTTCGTCAACATTCCTCTCTGCCTGCTCGCGGCGGTGATGCTGATCCGCAACTTCGACGAGAAGCGGGCGCGCACCCAGCGGTCCATCGACTACGCCGGCGCCGGAATCCTGGCAGTCGGGGCGACATTGCTCATCCTGGGACTCCTCGAAGGCGGGCAGGCCTGGGCGTGGAGTTCCCCGATCAGCCTCGGCATCTTCGCGGCGGGTGTCGTGTTCCTCATCGTCTTCGTCCTCGTGGAACGGCGCGCCCCCGAACCGGTGCTGCCGCTGTGGGTGTTCACCCGGAGGGTTCTCGCGGCGAGCAGTCTCGTCTCACTGCTGGTCGGGGCCATCGTCCTGGGCCTGACCACGTACGTGCCGACCTTCACCCAGGGCGTTCTCGGGACGGGCGCACTGGTGGCCGGGTTCGCGCTGGCCACCCTGACCATCGGCTGGCCGATCGCCGCGTCGCATTCCGGGCGCGTGTACCTGCGCTTCGGCTTCCGGGTCACGGCCACCGCGGGCAGCCTGCTGGTCGTGGCGGGCACCGCTCTCACGTTGAGCCTGTCCATCGACTCGGCGGTGTGGCAGGTGGCGATCTGCTGCTTCGTCATCGGCGGCGGCATGGGTCTCGTCGCGAGCCCCACCCTCATCGCGGCGCAGTCGAGCGTCGACTGGTCGGAGCGCGGCGTCGTCACCTCCACCAACATGTTCGCCCGGTCCATCGGCAGCGCCGTGGGGGTCGCCCTGTTCGGCGCCCTCGTCAACGCCCGACTGGGCGGCGCCGACAACCCCGCCCCCGCCGACCTGGCCGGCGCCCTGCATCTGGTGTTCGTCGCCGCCCTCGGCGCGGCCGTCGTACTCGTCGTCGCCGCGGCGGCGATGCCGAAGTCTGCCGCCGCGTCGGAGGTCGAGCCGAGCGCACCGACGTCCGACCGCCGGCTGTGAAGGAGTGACCGTGCCCGACCCGTGCGTCGACGTGCTCGTCGCGTCGTATCTCGAGCAGGACCTGGTCGACAGGATCGCTGACTGCGACCCTCGGGTCCGGGTGTCGTACACACCCGACCTGCTCCCCCGGCCTCGATGGCACAGCGATCACGTCGGGGTGCCGCGTGATCTGACGGCCGTCGAGCACGACCGGTGGTCGTCGATGTTGCGGACCGCCGACGTGATGTTCGACTTCGACTGGCGGCACCCCGAACGCACCCTCGAACAGTCGCCGAATCTGCGATGGATTCAGGCGACGTCCGCGGGCGCCGGACAACTGATCGAGAAATTCGGGCTGTCGCGCGCTCCGCTGACGGTGACGACCGCCGCGGGAGTCCACGCCGAACCGCTGGCGGAGTTCGCACTCGCCGGCATTCTGCATTTCGCGCGCGGCCTCCCCCGGCTGATCGCCGACCGGCAGACCCGGACCTGGCGCAAACAGGAAACGACCGAGCTCGCGGGACGCCACGCGCTGATCGTGGGCGCCGGCAAGATCGGCTCGCGCACAGCGGAACTCCTCCGGTGCTTCGCCGTCACCGCAAGCGGGGTCGCCCGCACCCCGCGCCCCGCAGGCGCACCTTTCGACAGCATGACCACCACGGACCGGATCGCCGAGTACCTGCCCGCCGCGGACATCCTCGTGATCTCCTGCGCCCTCACCGACGACACTCGCGGACTGATCGGACGCCGGGAACTCGCCGCCCTCCCCGACGGCGCACTGGTCGTCAATCTCGGACGGGGACCGATCATCGACGAAGACGCTCTCGCAGAAGCACTGTCGACGGGACGGCTGGGCGGGGCGGTCCTGGACGTCACCACCACCGAACCCCTCCGAGACGATTCGCCGTTGTGGACGGCCGACAACGTCATCCTCAGCCCGCACAGCGCCGCCAACGTGCCGTCCGAGAACGCGAAGATCGTCGATCTGTTCGTCGAGAACCTCGGACGCTACCTGTCGGGTGACGCCACGCTGATCAACGAGTTCGACTTCGACGCGGGATACTGACCGCACAGAGCGGCCGCAGCCGCTACCGTGGGTATCCACCATGACCGACCGTGACCTCGTCGACCGGATCGACCGGCTCGTACACGACCAACTCGCGAACCACGACCACCGATCCGGGCACGACTCGAACGTGAACCAGGACCCGTGCCCGCACTGCGGACGCGAATGGCACGGGCTCGCGATCACCGAGCGCGTGCAGCAGATGCGGCACGCCCGGGCTCTCGACCCGAAGTACAGCCACGCCCACGACCACAGCCGGGTGCTGTGCGCGGGTTCCCCGTTCATCGGCCCGATGCCCGAAGAGGTGCTGATGCTCGGGGGTTTCGACGTGCACGCCGCCTGGCGGGACATGGTTGCAGCGGCACGGCAGGCGCCCGATCGGATCGAGCAGCCCGACCCGTTCGACGCGTATCGCACCGTCGGTCCGCCCGGAGACGAACCACCGGCCGTCGGCCTCGCCGGCGGATGCGACCGCGCGTCGTGGCACTGCCCGCAGTGCGGCGACCGAGCGCATTTCCTCGACGCCGGCCGCGAACCCAACGCCTTCGCGGTCGCGCTGCGCGCCTACGCCGCGCACATCGCTTCGGCGCACGACCCATCCGTGGACGACGGGGACGACGCGTCCGCGTTCCCCAACCGGTGGGCCCTCCCCACCCGCGGGGTGCTCTGGGACAGCCGGCACACCGTGATCGGACGATTCGGGCCCGGCGGCAGCGCTTTCGAACCCGGCACAACCGCCCGCGACCTCCGCGGCTTCGGCGGTCCACCGCCCGCGCGGGACTGAGCACGACGGCGAACCGGGGCAGATGACGGACGGCCGCGACGCACAGTCGACGCAACGCACTGCGCGCCGCCGGACGGACACGCCGCGGTGGTGGCGGTCGGCGACCGGAATCGTCCTCACCGCCCTCGTCGCGTTCGCCTGCGCTGCGACGCTGGTGATCACGATTCCGATCGACCCGGTCTTCCCGTACGTCGTGCTGGCTGGTTTCGCCCTGCTCATTCTCGGTGCCGTGTGGCTGATCCTCGCCGGCGTGCAGCTGGGACGGTACCGGTGGGATCGACGCATCTGCCTTGCGCCGGCCATGGTGGCTCTGACTGCGACCCTCGTATTCTTCGGTGTGCCTTCCGACCTCGGGTGGCGGCTGTCGGTGGGCGAACTGACCGCATACGCGCAGGCGTGCACACCGTCGTCCGACGACCAGCGGATCGGCCTGTACGACACCTGGCGCGTCGAGCCGCTCGACACCGGGTGCCACTTCTACCTCGAAGGCGGCCTGGTCAATCTTGTCGGAGTCGCTCATCTGCCGGGCGGCACCGACAAGATCGGCCTACCCGAGCGTGACGGTGAGATCGGATATCAGCACATCGAATCCGACTGGTACCGCTTCGTCCAAATCTTCTGAACCGTGCCGGTCCACCGGTCGTGTGGGCGGGCGTACGACCGGACGGTCCCGGGACGTCGCTGTTCAGAATCCGGTAGCCGCGACGATGCGGGCCCCCGTGATGGCCTCGAGGAGGGCAGCATGGTCTCGGGTGTTCTGCTCTGCGTACGTTTCGGCGAATTCCGCTATCGCATGATCGAATTCGGTGTCGTCCCCGAGGTAGGCGGCGATCGCGACCCGGTCGCCGGCCCGCGCGTGCGCATAGGCGAGGACCCGTGCACACAATCGCCCGTACAGCATCATGACGGTGGGTGTCTGGGATTCGACCACCGCTGAACCCTTGCCGTCCCGCAGTTGGCGCACGTAGAAGTCCCGCTCGACGCCGTCGGGGCCCGCGCCACGTTCCCAGCCCAGGAAGATGTCGCTCGCGGCCTGCATCAGCCGCTGTCCGCTGACCACTCGCTCGCCCTCGGCAGCGAAGGACGGGCCGTCGACGTAACTCGACAGCACGGACGGACCCGCCTCCTTCACCTGCAAAAACAGCGGATCGTCTTCGTCAGCGCCCAGCATCAGAATGATCCAGGTGCGGGTGCCCACACTGCCGACCCCGACCACCTTGCGGGCAATTTGAATCATCCGGAACTGGTCGTAGAGGACGCGGTGGTCCCACCGCAGAGACTGCACATACACGTTCAGGCGATGCCGTAGGTCTCGGTACAACGATTCGAGGTCTTCGCCCGCGTACAACTCCTCGACCGGCACCAGCAGAGGCGGGTTGCTGATGATCCGCCTCTCCCCGTCGACGACGGCGGTCAGCTTGGAGAGCGCTTGGACGCTGTCCCGGCGGCGCGCCTTCTCCAGAGCTGTGCGAGCGCGTTTCCTCTGCGACTTGTCCAGCTCGTCTCGAAGCCCCACGAGTTCCGCTGTGGGCTCGATGTGGGAGTACCAGACGCCCAGGTTTCCCAGTTGCGCCTGACTGGCCATCGTTTCGCGGTATTCGGCGGCGCAGGCACGGGTGATGTTCCTGGTCTTCTTGCTGCTGAAGCCGTTCTCCTGCGCCGCGATCGCGAGGCTCGCGACCAGGCGTTTGACGTCCCATTCGAAAGGACCGGGATGTGTCTCGTCGAAGTCGTTGATGTCGAATGCCAGCCGACGTTCCGGGGTGGCGAAGATTCCGAAGTTACTCAGGTGCGCGTCGCCGCAGAGCTGCGTGCGCAGGCCCGTGGTAGGCGAGTGGGACAGATCGTCGGCCATGATCGCGGCGGCGCCGCGGTAGAAGGCGAAGGCCGTCGCCGCCATGCGCCCGTACCGGATCGGAACGAGTTCCGCGACTCTCTCCGTCGCCTGCTTCTCGAGGAGGCCCACAGGGTCGCGCCGATCGGCTACACGGTGTTCCGCGAGCGCAGCCGGCGGGGTGTCTCGGCGGGCGTCCGCCCCTCGTTGTGCGCGCTCGGTCCGGCTCGGATGTGCCACCGGTTCGTCGTGTTCCGCGGACATGGTTGACTGCCTTCCTCGAGTGACGCGATATGGCCTGGTTACCGCCAATTTTCCTCCGGCCGGAGGGTATTGGCAGCACAGCGTTTCGGCAGTGGAGTCCAAATGCAGCGCAGGTCCGCCGGGTGACGATTCAGACGCGCTACGTGCGGATCACTTGGCGGCGCTCTTGCGGGGCCGCCCACGACGCGCGGTCTTGACCGGTGGCGGACTCGCCGTTTCCGGTTCCGCGTCGGCTGTCGACTCTTCGGACGGATCGTCCCGCCAACTGATTTCGATTTCGATCTCGGTCTCGTCGCCGTCGACCTCTATCTCGAGCTCCCACCGGACCCGGTCTGCGACGACGATTTCGATCGAGTCGCCACTCGAGCCCAGCTCCACCTCGGAGCCACTCGCGAGGGCCTGCCCGAGCGCGATGAGCCGGTCGGACACCTCTTTCCGGGAGAGCTCGGACTTCCTCTTGATCTCCAGCTTGGGCACGGCGACTCCTGACCTCGGGGCAGTGTCTCATCACCGTAACTGCCGCGCGACCGGTTGCCGGATCGAACCGAGAACAAACCACCCGGTGGCCGAAATACGGGGCTCCGTCCCCGGATCGGCAATTGCACAAGCATCCGCCGGGGCGATCGAAGAACGGCGGAGTGTCTCGATCCTCGATCCATCACGGAGTATGGGCACGACTGTCGGTTCAGGAGTTGTGCGGGCTCTCCGCTGCGGGCTCATCCCAGGCTGCCGGTGTGCGTTCTGCGTACTTTCGTGCCTCGTCCATGAGCGTCCGCGCGGGTGGCGTGAGATGGGTTCGCCGGCAGACGGCGGCGATGTGCAAGTAGGACTCGGGGACGATGCGGTGCACGGTGGCGCCGGACTGCCGGGCCGACGGCGCCCACGACGACGGCATGACAGCCTGCCCGAATCCGCTGAGGACCATCGGCAGGATCGAGGTTCGGTGGGCGACCTCGGCGACGATGGTGGCTGCGACGCCGCTGGCGAGGACCTCGTCGACGAGGGTTCGCATCAACGATCCGCGCTGCGAGACGATGAGTCGAAATCCGGACAGTTCCGATCTCCGAATCTCCGGGCGGCTCGGCGTCTCGGCGCCCGGCCCGGAGATGAGGATCAGCGGCTGGCTTTCGAGTGCGACGACGTCGAGTTCGGGGGCACGCACCGCAGCGGGTGAACCCAGGATCCCGATCTCGCAGACGCCGGTGCGCACGGCATGGAGCACCTCTTCGGGGGTGAACGCCGCCTCGGCATTGACGGTGACCGAAGGATAGGTGCGGCTGAAGCTGGTGAGGATCGTGGTGAGGGGTTCGATCCCGGGTGACGGCATCGTAATCAGGTCCACGCGACCGGCGCGGAGCCCTTTCAGCGCATCGACGGATGCCTTCGCATCCTCGAGATCGCGCAACACCACGCGGGCCGGACCGACGAGCGTTTCGCCGGCGTCGCTAAGCACCAGTCTGCGTCCGACGCGGTGAAAGAGCGGTACCCCGAGTTCACGCTCGAGCGCGGATATCGACTGGGAGAGCGAGGGCTGCGCGATCAGCAGTGTTTCCGCTGCGCGGTTGATGCCTCCCTGGTCGACCACAGCCAGGAAGTACCGCAACCGACGCGCGTCCATCCGAACCCCTCATTCCCGTCGATGTGCGGCCGAACCCTCGAGCGGTGCTCTCGACGACCGCCGCGTGGACACTCACCCTACCTGCGAAAACACGACTCGATTAGGTGAAACCTATAAGCCGGATCGACTCTTGGTCATGGACGCTGCGTCCGCACCCGACATCGCGGGCCAGGGCATCAGCAACCCGATCGGCGCGATCGCCAGCGCCGCCCTGATGCTCGACCACTTCGGGCTGCACGACGAGGCCCGCCGCGTCGAAGCCGCCATCGAGGCCGCCACCGCGAGCGGAGCACTGACCCGCGACATCGGCGGCACGTCGGACACCGACGCCGTCACCGAGGCGATCGTGCACGCGCTGCAGACCGCGCTGACCCCGGCCTGACCGCCATCCACAGTTCACAGCCGGCCCGACTCGGCAAAATCTGCCGGGTCGGGCCCCCACCCCTCGAACGGTCGGTAACTCTCGGCCACCCCGTCTTCACACCTGAACACTCCCACCCGAGGTGGATTTCATGGAGACACCAAGCAGCGCAGCGAGTTACCAACCGGCGACTGTGAAGAAACCTTGGTACAGGCAACTGTACTTCTGGGTTCTCATCGCGATCGTGCTCGGCATCCTGGTCGGGTGGCTCTGGCCGGACACCGGCGAGGCGATGGAGCCGATCGGCACCACCTTCATCACCGCGATGAAGATGCTGATCTGCCCGATCGTGTTCCTGACGATCGTCGGCGGCATCGCGAGTGTCGCGGATCTGAAGAAGGTCGGGCTGACGGGAATCAAGGCGCTGACCTACTTCCATGTCGGAACGATCCTCGCGCTGCTCACCGGTCTCGTCGCGATCAACCTCTTCCGCCTCGGCGACGGGGTGAATGCCGACGCCGCCTCGCTGGAAACGACCGACTCCGCCAACAAACTGATTCAGACCGGTGAAGAGAAACAGTGGTGGGAGTTCATCACCCACCTGGTCCCGGACAGCGTGTTCGGCCCGTTCGTCGAGGGCGACATCCTCCAGGTCATCTTCCTCGCCGTCATCTTCGGTGTCGCCATCAACGCGGTGGGCCAGATCGCCGCACCGATCCGGGAGGCCGTCGAACGCCTCACCGCGGTGGTCTTCAAGGTCCTGAGCTTCATCATGAAGCTCGCACCCCTCGGTGCGTTCGGCGCCATGGCCTTCGCCATCGGCAAGTACGGTGTCTCCACCCTCACCAGCCTCGGCAGCCTGATCCTGCTGTTCTACGTCACGTCCGCGTTCTTCGTCTTCGTGGTCCTCGGATCGGTCATGGCGTACCTGCGGCTCAACATCTTCCGGATGCTCGGCTTCTTCAAGGAAGAACTCCTGCTCATTCTCGGAACCTCCACTGCCGAGCCCGCGCTGCCCGGTCTGATGCGCAAGCTGGAGTACGCCGGCGTCAAGAAGACCACCGTCGGTCTCGTCGTGCCCACCGGTTACAGTTTCAACCTCGACGGGGCAGCCATCTACCTCTCGCTCGCCGCGCTGTACATCGCGCAGGCCACCAACACCGACCTGACGATTCCGCAGCAGCTCGGCCTCCTCGGCGTCATGCTCCTCACCTCCAAGGGGGCCGCAGGTGTCGCGGGAGGCGGATTCATCGCGCTGACAGCAACATTGAGCACTCTTGGCACCATCCCCGCGGCCGGCATCATGCTCATCTTCGGCATCGACAAGTTCATGTCCGAATGCCGCGTCCTGGTGAACTTCATCGGCAACGCCGTCGCCACCCTGTTCGTCGCCACATGGAACCACGAACTCGACGTCGACCGCGCCCGCCGCGTCTTCTCCGGCGAAGTCCTTCCCCCACCCGACGGTGACGTCGAGAACGACTTCGACATGGAGATCCTGGAACAGAAACCACGAGACAAGCACCACCACATGATCAAGGAACCGGACGCGTCCACATCGACCACGAACGGCTCGACCCCGCGGCGACGACGCCCGCGCACTCCACACAGCGATTACCGCATCCGCACTGCACACGAGAGAGGAAGGCCCATGAGGGTTCTGGTTGCCCCGGACAAGTTCAAGGGCTCGCTCTCCGCAGCAGCTGTCGCCGAACATCTCTCGGCCGGCCTCCCTTCGGCGGGAATCGACAGCAGGCGACTTCCTCTCGCCGACGGAGGCGACGGCAGCGTCGACGCGGCGGTGGCGGTCGGATTCACTCCGCACCCCGTCACGGTCGCCGGCGCAAGGGGAACACCCCAGCGCGGACGCGTCGCCGTCAACGGCACCACCGCGGTGGTCGAAGTCGCCAACACTTGCGGACTGGCCACCCTCCCCAGCGGGCGCACCGCTCCCCTCGACGCCTCCAGCCTCGGATTCGGCCAGGCCATCGGGCACGCCCGCCGCCACCACCCGCGCCGCCTCGTCCTCGCCCTCGGCGGCAGCGCCGGTACCGACGGCGGAACGGGGATGCTCGCCGCCCTCGGGTTTACCTTCTCCGACTCCACGGGACGACCCCTGCGGGCGTGCGGGCGAACCCTTCCCGAGGTCGCGACGATCGATTCCTCCCGCGCGGTGAACCTGTCCGGAATCGAGATCGTGATCGCCGGCGACGTCACCAACCCGCTGACCGGACCGCACGGCGCCGCCGCCGTGTACGGCCCACAGAAGGGCGCCACCGAAGCTGACGTGCGCTACCTCGACTCCGGCCTCGACAACCTCGTCGAGGTGTTCACCCGCAGCGGCTACCCTCAGGCGCGTGCGGTGGCCGACTCCCCCGGCGCCGGCAGTGCCGGTGGGATCGGATTCGCCGCCATGCTGCTCGGCGCGCGCATGGTCTCCGGCGCCGAATACTTCCTCGACCTACTCGATTTCGACGGCTGTCTCGCAGGAATGAACCTGGTGATCACCGGCGAGGGCAGCATCGACGAGCAGACCGAACACGGCAAACTGCTCGCGGTCCTGGCCCGCCGCGCCCATCCGGTCCCGGTGATCGCCGTCGCCGGCCGTAGCACTCTGTCCCGGAAGCATTGGGCTCCTGCCGGTTTCGAGTACATCCATTCCCTCGGCGACTACACCGACCGGAACACCGCCGCCGACCCGGAGCTGACCGGCGAACTCCTCACCCGCATCGGGCGTGACATCGGCCGGGGCTCGCTTCTGCACAACGAAGGACCACGATGACTCTCACCGACATCCACTCGCCACTCGCTGCCGATGTCGACTCGGCGTCGCTGCTGTCGCCTCGTCGCCGGGTCCCGGTGATCGCAAAGATCGAAAAAACCGAAGCCGTCGACGACATCGAGGCGATCGTGCGGGCCTTCGACGCGGTCATGGTCGCGCGCGGCGACCTCGGCGTCGAAGTCCCCCTCGAGCAGGTGCCGCTGGTACAGAAACGCATCGTGCAGATCGCCCGGGAGAACGCCCGACCGGTGATCGTCGCCACCCAGACGCTCGAATCGATGATCGACAACTCCCGGCCCACCCGGGCCGAAGCATCGGACGTGGCCAACGCGATCCTCGACGGCGCCGACGCGGTAATGCTGTCCGGTGAAACCTCCGTCGGTGCCTACCCGACCGAGACGGCCGCGACGATGGCGCGGATCCTCTCCGCCGTCGAACACCAATCCACCACCGTCCCCGCCCTGACCCACACTCCCCGCACCCACGGCGGGGTTCTCTCGTTCGCCGCCCGCGACATCGGCGAACGCCTGAACGCCACCGCGCTGGTCGCGTTCACCCAGTCCGGGGACACCGTGCGACGACTCGCCCGGCTCCACACCCCGCTGCCACTGCTGGCATTCACCCCGCTACCCCAGGTGCGCAACGAACTCGCCCTCACCTGGGGCACCGAAACCTTCCTCGTCGACCCGGTGGAATCGACCGACGAGATGATCCGCCAGGTCGACACCGCCCTGCTCCGGCTGGGCCGCTACCGGCACGGCGACCTCGTCGTCATCGTCGCCGGCTCACCCCCGCACACCGTCGGATCCACCAACCTGATCCACGTCCACCGGGTCGGCGAGGACGACTTCACGAAGAGCTAGACGCTGCCGCCCTCTCGAGGAGGTGCGGGCGTGTGGCTCCGACGGGGTTCAGCTGCTCGTAGGCTCGTGCCACGTCGAGCAGGAACAGGTCGTTGCCCGGGGCCGCGACGATCTGCACGCCGACCGGCAGACCGTCGGCGCTGAATCCGGCGGGAACGGAGATCGCGGGGCAACCCAGCACCGTCACGGTCAACGCCGACGTCATCCAGTCGAGGTAGTCGTCGCAGCGACGGCCGTCGACCGCTGCCGGGTACTCGAGTTCGGCGTCGAACGGGAGCACCTGCGACACGGGCATCACCAGGATGTCGTGGTGGGTGAAGAATTCGACGGCGCGATGCTGGATCTCCGCCTGCGCCACCATGGCTTTCGCGACGTCGTCGGCGGAGAGCCGGTCTGCCTGCCGGATGTTGTCGAGCAGCGACGGCTTCAGCAGTTCGGGGGTAGCGTCGGCGCGGTCACCGAGGTCGATCTTGAACCGCCACGCCCGCAGGGTGCGGAACACCCACTCGGCGTCGGGAATCGACGGTGCGTCCTCGGCCACCACCGCACCCGCGGCGGCGAAGATCGAGGACTGCCGGTCGTGGATCTCGCGGACCGGCGCATCCACGGGGAAGATGCCGTTCAGATCCGCGGACACCGCGACGCGCAGACCCTGCAGGCCGCCGACGCCGAGACGCGGCGCGAGGGCATCGGCGCTGAGCGAACTGCGGATGCGCGCGTCGGGTCCGGAGATCACCGACAGCAGCAGTTCCAGGTCGTCGACGTTCCGGGCCATCGGTCCCTGCGTCACGAGTGCGTCCCAGGGTGCGCTGTTCGGCCAGCACGGCACACGGCCCGGAGTGGGGCGCAATCCGACGACGTTGCAGAACGACGCCGGGTTGCGCAGCGAACCGCCCATGTCGCTGCCGTCGGCGAGCGCGACGAGTCCCGCGCCGAGCGCGGACGCGGCGCCGCCGCTCGAGCCACCCGCACTCTTGGTGGGGTCGTACGGGTTGGTGGTGGTCCCGAAGACGGGGTTGAACGTGTGCGAGCCGGCGGCGAACTCGGGGACGTTGGACTTGCCGATCGTGACGGCGCCGGCCGCGATGACGCGTTCGGCGATCAGCTCACTGGTCTCGGGAACGTTGTCGACGAGGAGCGGCGAGCCGGCGACGGTGGGGAAACCGGCGACGTCGTGAGTGTCCTTGAACGCGAAAGGCAGTCCGTGCAGCGGCCCCACCGGGGTTCCGGCGGCCGTCTGTGCGTCGGCGGCGGCAGCGGTGGAGTGCGCGCGGTCCAGGTCGAGGCTGACGAGCGCGTTGACCGTCGGATTCACCCGCGCGATCCGGTCCGTGTGCAGGTCGAGCAGCTCGCGGGCCGAGATGTCCTTGCGACGGAGTGCGGCGAGCATCTCTCGCGCGGTCGAGTAGTGATCGATGGTCATTTCGAGGTCTCCAGGATCGGGGTGGTTGCGGGAAGGTCTTCCGACGACGCGGGGGCCGGGGTGCGGGGACGGGTGGCGCGGACGACGGCCTCCACGACGGCGATCACCGCGAGGTTGAGGACCAGGCCGCAGATGCCGGCGTCGATGTTGGCGAGGTTCAGTTCGAAGACGGTCATCACGATGACGGTGAGCATTCCCACGACGAGACCGGCGAACACGGATTGCGTGGCGAGCAACGGCTTCTCGGGCAGAGCCAGCGCCAGACCGGGGGCGAGCTGGCTGAGACCACCGAACGTGAGCAGCAACAGGTTGGCCAGCAGATCGGGGCGCGTCAGGCCGAGCACGAGGGCCATGGTGGCAGCGGCGATCACGACCAGGTGGTTGAACCGGAGCTTCGTGCGCTCGCTTTCGATCTTCACCAGGTTGTGCGACGCCAGCGTCGAGATGCCGATGCAGATGGCGCCGGCGGGCAGCATCGCGGCGGAGGCCGCGGCGATCGCGATCAGTCCGAGCGCCCAGTTCGGCAGCGCTCCCCCGGCCAGCGTGAGCAGGACGGCGTTGCTGCTGGTGTTGGGATTCAGTGCGAGGATCCCGACGAAGCCCAGCATGATCGGAAGAATCATGACCACCTGGTACATCGGCAGAAAAGTGTTGTTGGAGCGGATCACTCGACCGTTCTTTGCGGCCAGCAGCGGCGGCCAGAGGTGCGGGGTGGTGAGGAACCCGCAGCCGATCGCGGAGATCAGCAGGCTCGTGGTCCACCAGACCTTGTCGTAGTCACCGGGGTTCACGGTCACCATCTCGCTGTGGGTCTGGGCGATCTGGCCGAACACGTCGCCGATGCCACCGGCGAAGTGCAACGGGATCACGATGGACAGCACCACGACGGCGAGCAGGATCAGGACGTCTTTGACATAGGCGGTGCGCGCGAGGCCGTGAATGCCGGCCCACAGCACGAATCCGACGACGAGGACGGTCGCGACGATCATGCTCAGAGTGCCCGAACTCGCGCTGCCCGTGACGAGACGGACGATCAGGCCGAGGCCGGTGATCTGCAACTGCAGGTACGGCAGCAGGAAGATGATGCCGCACAGGGCGACCAGCCGGCCGAGGAGCGGGCTGCCGTACCGGTCCGCGAAGAAGTCGGCCTGGGTGATGTATCCGCGGTCCTTGCTGAGTTTCCAGATTCGCGGTCCGATGAAATACAGGGCCACGTAGCCGAGCGGGATGTACGGGATGGCGTAGGTGGCGCCGATGCCCGCGGTGAACGCGATACCGGCGACACCGAGGAACGTGAACGTGGTGAACGATTCACCGGCCTGCAGGAAGAAACTGGTGACCACACCGAAGTTCCGTTTGCCGACCGTCCACTCGCTCAGGTTCTGAGCGCGTTTCCGGCGTCCACCGACCGCGATCACGGCCAATCCGATCATGCCGGCCAGCGTGATCCACAGAGCTGAGTTCGTCATAGCGTCGTCTCCTCGAGCTGGAGGTCGTCCTCGTGCGGCCGGACGAAGCCGAACTCCACCGCCGCCAGCGCGGGCAGCAGCAGGAGCACCCAGGCCGAGCACCAGACGAGCAGCCGGGGCATCCCCAACCACAGATCGGCCGTGTTCACAAACGGCAGCCACACGGCGGTGACGAGTGCGAGCACCGGGGCGACCGGGACGAGCAGCAGCCAGCGGCGCTGCGGCGAATCCTCGATCGCCCCGAGAATGGCGTCTCGTTGCATGCTGTTCCTTCTTCCATCCGGGGAGTAGAGGAAGCATGCGTGGTGCGGATCACAGCACTCAACCGCTGTACGAGGTTCGGCGAAATCGGCCACCAGCCTGTCGGAGATCGCAATCAGGCGCGCCGGAGGGGCCGTCCGATGTCGAAATCCGTCACATTGTCCGTCCGCTGCGTTTGACCGCCTGCACCACCATGTTGGTTTCCAGGGCCGCCGCGTCCGCCACCCACGGCGCGGTCGTGATGTAGTCGTAGAGCACCGACTCGTCCGGCGCGGCGATATTCGCGACCACCTGGTACTCGCCCGCCGTGCCGGCGGCGTACCGCACGTACGGCATCTCGAGCATCCCCCGCACGAGCGGTTCGATCCGGTTGCGCTGGGTCTTGATGAACAGCATCGCCTCGGCGCGCAGCCCGAACAGGGCCGGATCCACCACCACCCGGAGGCTGATCGCACCCTCGGTGAGCAGCGCCTGGACACGTCGCCGGGCCGTCGCCTCGGAGACACCCGCGGTCCGGGCGAGCGCCGTGGTGCCCACCCGCCCGTTCTGCATCATCTCGCGGATGATCGTCCGGTCGACGGGATCCCGGGTGCCGCGTTCCAGGTCCGTGAGGAAGGTCGCCGGAGGCGACACCCCGCCGATCGCGTCCTTCTCGGCGGAGGTCAGCACCCCGGCCTCCCATTCGCGGACCGTGCGGAAGTACCGCAGCACCGGGTCGGTCCAGCTTCGGACGACGCCCATCGTCGCGGGGAGTTCGTCCATGACGAGCTTCGGGAGGCGATCCCGGGACACGTGGATCTCGGCCACACAGTCGGCGGTGCCGGTGAGGATGTACACGAAGATGCAGTCGCTGCGCTGAGCGAGGGCGCTCGCCGCCACCCGCACCGTTCCCGGGGAGCACTGGAGGCGCACGATCGCTGTGCCGCCGCTGTTCGCGACGGCGGTGACCGCCACCCGCCCGGACTCGAGGAGCGCGATGCCGTGCCGGGTCACGTTCCGCTCGGGTTCGCCGAGCGCCTGGGCAATTCGGCTCCAGGAACATCGCCCGTCGACCTGGAGGGCCGCGACGATCCGCTGATCGAGCGAGAACCTGCGTTCGGTCATTGAAGCCGCCTGCCCTCCATGCAACGTGTGCATGCGATGTTAGGCCAGTCGGTGGTGGCGAGAATCCAGACCTGTTTCGCAGGTGATATCGGGCCGCGCGTCGTGACTCGAAACTGCTGGTCTGCAACGGAATACGCCTCGCACCAGAACCGCAGGCGGACACGCTGAACCACCAAAGGTTAGGCTAACCGTATATGGTCTGAACGTGACGGTGCGCATCGCCACGCGCACCGCAGTTGTCCGCTACGAAAGGTGATCGCATATGCAGTCGACGGCCGTTGCCGAGTCCGCAGAGACTTCGGTGGACCTCCCGCCGGGCGCGCCGTTCGTTCTCTCCCGCCCGCACGGCACCGTGATCGCCGACGGCATCCGCACCGGTTACGACTCCGCCCGCGACGCCGCCGCGGCCCTGCGGAGCGGCACCGCGACGTCGGTGGTCGGCGCGCTCGCCTTCGACCCGTCACATCCCGCCGCGCTGATCGCACCACAGACGCTGCGTCATCACCCGCAAAGCTGGTCCCCTCGTCGGCAGGCCCTTCCACACATACGCGCCGGCGAGTCGATTCCCCCGGAGGACGAGCACGTCGCCCGGGTCACCGCCGCCATTCACCTGCTGCGAGAGCCCGAGGCCGCACTGCACAAGGTGGTGCTCGCCCGATCGGTCGTCCTGCACGCCGACGAACCGCTGCATCCGCACGCACTGCTCGCGCAACTTGTCGCGAACGACCTCGGCGGCAACGGCTTCAGCGTCGATCTGAGCGCCGCGGGCACCGGCTGGTCGGGACGGCACCTCGTCGGCTCGAGTCCCGAGGTGCTCATCCGTCGCCGCGGCGACACCGTGACCTGCCATCCGCTCGCCGGATCCGCTCCCCGGCACACCGATCCCGAGATCGACAGGCTGACCGCGGAGAACCTCGCGGCGTCGGAGAAGAATCTGCGCGAACACGCCCTCGTCGTCGAGGCTCTGCGCGCGAGCCTCGAACCGTTCTGCACCGAACTCGACATCCCCGACCGGCCCACCCTCACCAGCACACCGCAACTGTGGCATCTCGGCACACCCGTGTCGGGACGACTGCGGGACCGCTCGGTGACCGCACTGGACCTCGCCGTCGCCGTGCACCCGACCCCGGCCGTGTGCGGCACCCCCACCGACGCCGCGCGTGCACTGATCGGCGAACTCGAGGGCGACCGCGGCTTCTACGCCGGCGCCGTGGGCTGGGCCGACGCCGACGGTGACGGCGAATGGATGGTCACCATCCGGTGCGCGCAGATCGACGCCGACCGCACCACCGTCACGGCGTACGCCGGCGGCGGCATCGTCGCCGCCTCCGAACCGGACGACGAACTCGCCGAGACCACAACCAAACTGGGCACCGTCCTCGCCGCACTGGGACTCACCCGATGAGCGGCACGACACTGGTCGTCGGGGCGGCCCAGGGCATCGGACGGGCCACGGCCGTCACGCTGTCGCGGTCCCGCCACCGCCTGGTACTGCTCGATCGTGATGCCGACGGCCTCGCCGCCACCGCCGCACTGCTCGACACTCCGCCGCTCGGCACCGCCGTCACCGACATCCGCGACACCGCCGCCGTCACCGACACCGTCCGCCGGATCGAGGACGAGCACGGACCCATCACCGCACTCGCGCACGTGGCGGGTGTCCTCGAGACCGGCTCCGTTCTCGACGCCGACCCCGAGAGCTGGCAGCGCGTGTTCGACGTCAACGTCACCGGCCTCGTCAACGTGCTGCGGGCGGTCGGCACCGGAATGCGCGAGCGTGCAGCCGGTTCCATCGTCGTGGTCGGTTCCAACGCCGCTGGCGTCCCCCGCACCGGAATGGGCGCGTACGGCGCGTCTAAGGCCGCCGTCTCGATGATCGTCCGGGTACTCGGCCTCGAACTCGCCGAACATGGGATCCGCGCCAACATCGTCGCCCCCGGCTCGACGGACACCGCGATGCAGCGGTCGCTGTGGTCGGATCCCGCCGACGACGCCGGAGCACGCGGAGCGATCGACGGAGACCTGGGCTCGTTCAAGGTCGGTATCCCGCTGGGCCGCATCGCCGACGCCGCCGACATCGCCGACTCCGTCGAGTTCCTCCTGTCGGATCGGGCACGTCACATCACCATGCAGGCGCTCTACGTCGACGGCGGCGCTACCCTCCGAGCCTGACAACCCCGAACAGCCATGCCCGTAAAAGGACTTTCGATGACCACGAGCGTTCGCGCTCCCCTGGAGACCACCGTCGGCTACCCCGCCGACCTCGCCGCACGCTACCGTGACGCCGGGTACTGGACGGACGAGACGTTCCAGCAGTTCCTGGACGCCCGCGCCGAGCAATTCGGGGACGCGATCGCCGTGACCGGACCGGACGCGTCCGGGGCGGACTGCGCCCTCAGCTACCGGGAACTGTCCGACCGCGCCGACCGGCTCGCAGCCGGGCTGCAGTCGTCGGGGGTGCAGCCCGGCGACCGGGTCGTGGTGCAGTTGCCGAACATCGTCGAGTACGTCGAGGTGATCTTCGCGGTCTTCCGGCTCGGTGCACTGCCGGTGTTCGCGCTGCCCGCGCACCGCGTCCAGGAGATCTCCTACTTCTGCAGCTTCACCGACGCCGCGGCCTACGTCGTCACCGATACGCACGCCGGATTCGACTACCGCACACTTGCCCGCGACGTGGTGGCCTCGGCCGAGAATCCGCCCAGGATCATCGTGGCCGGGGACGCGGAGGAGTTCACGTCACTCGACGAACTGCGGGCGGCGGAACCGATCTCGGACGGGCCGGCGGTGGGTCCGGAATCCGTGGCGTTCCTGCAGCTCTCGGGCGGGACCACCGGGGTGTCGAAGCTGATCCCGCGCACCCACACCGACTACCTGTACTCGGTGCGCGAGTCGGACCGCATCTGCGGCGTCGACGAGAGCACCCGCATGCTCGTCGTTCTGCCTGCGGCGCACAACTTTCCGATGAGCTCACCGGGCATCCTCGGCGTGCTGCACGCCGGTGGTCGCGTGGTGCTCGCACCGGATCCGAGCCCCGACACCGCGTTCGCGCTCATCGAGAAGGAGGGCGTCACGATTGCGTCTCTGGTACCGCCGCTCGCGTTGGCCTGGCTGGCCGCCAGTGGTCGCACCGAACGGGACCTCTCGAGCCTCGAGGTGCTGCAGGTGGGCGGCGCCAAGTTCAGCGCCGAGGCCGCGAAGCGGGTGCGTCCCGAACTCGGGTGCACGCTGCAGCAGGTCTTCGGGATGGCGGAGGGACTCGTCAACTACACGCGGCTCGACGACCCGGAAGACACGATCGTCACCACCCAGGGCAGACCGATCAGCCCCGACGACGAGGTCCGGGTCGTCGACGACCGGGGCGAACCCGTCCCGAACGGCACGTCCGGTCATCTGCTCACCCGCGGTCCGTACACCATTCGTGGGTATTACCGGGCTCCCGAACACAATTCGACGGCCTTCACCGAGGACGGCTTCTACCGCACCGGCGACATCGTCCGGCTCACGGACGACGGCTACCTCGTCGTCGAGGGCCGCGCGAAGGATCAGATCAACCGCGGCGGCGAGAAGGTGGCCGCGGAAGAGGTCGAGAACCATCTGCTCGCACACTCCGCCGTCGCCGATGTCGCGGTGGTGTCGATGCCCGACCCGTATCTCGGCGAACGGAGTTGCGCGTTCGTCGTGGTGCAAGGTGGGCAGCCGAAGGCCGTCGAACTCAAGAAGTTCGTCCGCGGCCGCGGACTCGCCGACTACAAGGTGCCGGACAAGGTGGTGTTCGTCGACGAGTTCCCGGTCACCGGGGTCGGCAAGATCAGCAAGTCCGATCTGCGGCGGGCACTGGAGAAGACGTTCGTGGCCTCGTGACCCGACCCGGCTATCGGGACAGTCGCCCCAACAGCGCGGACGCGATGGCGATCCCGAGCACCGCGGCTGCCACGAGCACCCCGAAGTCCAGCCAGTAGTTCGTGGGCTGACCGATCAGCAGCCCCCTGAGTGCGGACACCTCGTAACTCAGGGGGTTCACGCGGCTGATCGCCTGGACCCACCCCGGCATGAGTTCCACCGGGTACAGCGCGTTCGACGCGAAGAACAGCGGCATCGTGATCGCCTGGCCGATCCCCATCAGCCGGTCACGTTTGAGCACCACCCCGGCGATGGCCACCGACAGGCACGAGAAGAACGCCGCGCCCAGCACCACGACCGCGACGACACCCAGAAGACGAACCGGATTCCACGTCATCCCGACCCCGAGCAGCGCAGCCACGACCACGACGACCACGGCCTGGGTGACCGCGCGGACGCCGGCCGCGAACGCCTTGCCCGTCACGAGAGCCGCCCGCGGCGTGGGTGTCACGAGCAGCTTGGTCAAGACCCCGGCGTCGCGTTCCCAGATGATCTGGATGCCGTAGAAGATCGCGACGAAGAGCGCCGACTGGGCGATGATGCCCGGTGCCAGGTAGTCCAGGTAGGGGACGTCGCCGGTCGGGATCGCGCGGATGCGGCTGAACGTCTCCCCGAAGATGACCAGCCACAGGATCGGCTGGATCGCCCGGGTCACCAACTCGGTGCGGTCGTGGCGGAGTTTCTGCAGCTCGACCAGACAGAACGTGACGATCCGCGACAACAACCGGAGCACACCCCGGGTCGGCGGTTCAGCCCAGACGGCGGGCAGTGCGGCGGGCGCTACGGACATCCCGGAGCCCTCCCTTCTCGTCGGCGGTGAGACTGTCACCGGTGAAGTGGCGGAAGACGTCGTCGAGTGTCGCGTCGGGCCCCAGTTCGGCGACGAGCCCCGACGGGGAACCGACCGCCCGCAGTTCGCCGCGGTGCATCAACGCGACCCGATCACACAGTGCCTCGGCCTCTTCCATGTAGTGGGTGGTGAGCAGGACCGTCATCCCGTACTGCTTCTGCATCTCGGTGACGCGGGCCCACACCGAATCCCGCGCCACCGGATCGAGCCCGACCGTCGGTTCGTCGAGCACCAGCAACGACGGCCGGTTGACCAACGCCTGCGCGAGTTCGAGGCGCCGGACCATGCCGCCCGAGAAACTCGACGCCACCCGGTCGGCGACGTCGGCGAGGTCCACCATCTCCAGTACCTCGTCCACCCGGCGCCGCCGTTCGGACCGGGGTACGTCGTAGAGGCGGGCGAACCAGGACACGTTCTCACGGGCGGTGAGCGCGCCTTCGATCGACAACTGTTGCGGCACATACCCGAGCAGCCGTCGAACGGCCATCGCCTGGGTGCGCACGTCGTACCCGAAGATGCTCACGTCGCCGTCCTGCAGCGGAAGAAGCGTGTTGAGCAGTCGGATCGTGGTGGTCTTCCCCGCCCCGTTGGGGCCGAGGAGGCCGAAGCACTCCCCCGCCTCGATCACGAGGCTCAGGTCCTTCACCGCGGTGTAGTCCCCGAACGAGTAGGTCACGTGCGACAGTTCCAGCGCGCCGTGGGACGGCCGCTGTCGTGCGGCGGTCTGCGCCCTGCGAAACATCATCGGACGACCTCCTGATCGCTCGGCCCGGCCTGATCCGGGTGAAGCGCTCCGGCGAGGCGGGTGATGGCGGGTACGGCGGATTCGATGGCGTGCCTGTCCTCGGCACTCAGTCCGTCGAATGCGGCGGCGACCTCGATGTTGCGGCGGTCGCGCCAGCGTTCGACCTGGGCCCGCGCGTCGTCGGTGAGCGCCAGGCGGGCGACGCGGCGGTCGGACTCGTCCCGCACCCGTTCGACCAGCCCGGCGTCGGTGAGTTGCCGCACGAGGGTGGAGACGGTGTTCGCCGCGAGGCCCAGGGCCGCCGCGGCTTCCGCCACGGACGTGCCGGGCCTGCGGCGGAGCAGCCGCACCAACTCCACCTGCGACCCCGTCAACGGTGTCTCCGGCCACGGCCGCCCGACCCGACGGCGCGTGTGCCGGCGCAGCAATCCGATTGCGGCGAAGAGCTGTTCGGCAGGCGCCTCGTTCTGTGCCATGGATTCAATATAGCTCTGTTTCAGAGGTATTTCGAGGGCGGCTACGCTCGGGCATGCACACCGAGTTCGGATGATCGAGGTGACGAGGAGACGTCTGCATGTGCCTGGTCCTGTTCGCCTGGCATACCCGCCCCGACCTCCCCCTCGTCGTCACGGCCAACCGCGACGAGTTCTACGCCCGCCCCACCGAACCGCTGAGCAGGTGGGACGACGGGTTCCTCGCGGGCCGCGATCTGCTCGCCGGCGGCACCTGGATGGGAATCGCCGACTCCCTGCGATTCGCGGCCGTCACCAACGTCCGCGACGGCGCACCCTCGACCGGGGCACGGTCCCGTGGGGCCCTGCCCGTCGACTACCTCCGCGGTCGGCTGTCCCCCGCCGACTACGCCGCACAGGTGGCCGCGACGGGCGCCGAGTACGGCAGCTTCAACCTGCTCGTCGGCGACCCCGCGGAACTGTGGTGGGCCACCAACCGGCCCCACGGTCGGCGGCAGCGGGTGGAACCCGGCGTCCACGGCCTGTCCAACGCCGAACTCGACACGCCCTGGCCGAAGGTGACCGGCGGCAAGCAGGCGTTCGCCGCTGCACTCGCCGCCGACGACGGCAACCCCGATGCGGATCCGGGGGCATACTTCGACGTGCTCGCCGACAGCGACCCCGCACCGTGGGAGGCGCTGCCCGACACGGGCATCGAACCCGAACTCGAACGCGCCCTGTCGTCCCGGTTCATTCACTACGGCGACTACGGGACGCGGGCGTCGACACTGCTGCGGGTCCGGGCGGACGGCACCTTCGACATCACCGAACGACGGTTCGACGAGAACGGCCGCACCGGCGAGGTCCGCTACCCCGCACGTGAGTGACAAAGTGTGCTCCCGCACGCTTTGCCACTCACGTCAGGTGAGGGAGGAACGGATGACGCCCGCCGTCTGATCGAGCGCGATCCGGCTCGGCGACTTCGGCATTCCGCGCAGCCCGAACCCGTCACCGGCCGTGCGGGGAACGACGTGCAGGTGGACGTGGAAGACCTCCTGGCCGGCGGCGATCCCGTCGGCCAGGAACAGGTTGACACCCTGGGCCCGCATCGGCCCGTGGCGCAGTGCGGTCGCGATGCGCTGCCCCACCGCGAACACCGCCGCGCCGTCACCCGGGTCGAGGTCGGCGAGCCCGGTCGCGTGCCGCTTCGGGACCACCAGCAGGTGTCCGGACGTCCACGGCCGGATGTCCATGAACGCCATCACGTCGTCATCCTCGTGCACGACGCTGGCGTCGGATCGGCCCGACACGATCTCGCAGAAAATGCAGTTCACGGGGTAGGCACCTCCGGTGCTTGTGCGCCTTTTCGGTAGCCCCCGCTACCAAAAAGGCGCACGGGCGCTACGCGCCTACAGGATCGGGGACGGCTGGTAGGCGGCCGCCTCGGGGTTGGCGTCGACGAGCTTCTGCACCTGCGCGACGACCGTGGCGACCTGGGACTCTGCGGCACCGATGAACGCCTTCTTGTCGGCGAGGGCCTCGTCGAGGGCGGCCCGGTCGAGGGGCAAGCGGTCGTCGGCGGCCAGGCGGTCGAGGAGGTCGGGTTCCTTGCCTTCCTCGCGCATCGCCAGCGCGACGGCGACGGCGTGTTCCTTGATGACCTCGTGCGCCGTCTCCCGGCCCACTCCGGCCCGCACCAGGGCCATCAGGACCTTGGTCGTGGCGAGGAACGGCAGGTACCGGGCGAGTTCCTTCTCGATGACGGCGGGGTAGGCGCCGAATTCGGCGAGCACCGTCAGGAACGTCTCGATCAGTCCGTCGATCGCGAAGAACGCGTCCGGCAGCGCGACGCGGCGCACCACCGAGCAAAACACGTCGCCCTCGTTCCACTGCGCGCCCGCGAGCTCGGCGGCCATGGACGCGTACCCGCGCAGCACGACCTGCAATCCGTTGACGCGCTCGCAGGAACGGGTGTTCATCTTGTGCGGCATCGCGGACGACCCGACCTGGCCGGGCTGGAAGCCCTCGGTGACCAGTTCGTGGCCGGCCATCAGGCGGATGGTGTGCGCGAACGACGACGGCCCGGCCGCCACCTGAACCAGCGCGGACAGCACGTCGTGGTCCAGCGACCGCGGGTACACCTGGCCGACGCTCGTGAACACGTGGGAGAAGCCGAGGTGCTCGGCGACCTTCTGCTCGAGCGCCTCCAGCTTGGACGCGTCGCCGTCGAGGAGGTCGAGCATGTCCTGCGCTGTGCCCATGGGGCCCTTGATGCCGCGCAGCGGGTAGCGGTCGATCAGCTCGCGCAGCCGGGTGAGCGCGACGAGCAGTTCGTCGGCCGCCGACGCGAACCGCTTGCCCAGTGTGGTGGCCTGCGCCGCGACGTTGTGCGACCGGCCGGCCATGACGAGGCTGCCGTACTCGGCGGCCCGCTCGGCCAGCCGGGCGGCGACCGCGACGCCGTGCGCGTGCACGTGCTCGAGCGACCGCAGGATCTGCAGCTGCTCGACGTTCTCGGTGAGGTCGCGGCTGGTCAGACCCTTGTGAACCTGCTCGTGCCCGGCGAGGGCGTTGAACTCCTCGATGCGGGCCTTCACGTCGTGGCGCGTGACGCGCTCACGGTCGGCGATGGAGTCGAGGTCCACCTGCTCGAGCACCCGCTCGTAGTCGGCGAGCGCCTCGGCCGGCACGTCGATCCCGAGTTCCGCCTGGGCACGCAGCACGGCGAGCCACAGCTGACGCTCGAGGACGATCTTGTGCTCGGGCGACCACAACTCGACGAGTTCGGGGCTGGCGTAACGGTTGGCAAGGACGTTCGGGATGCGGCTCACGAGTCCTCAGTTTACGGCGGTGCTACAGCTCGACGTGGTCCGGCCGGTCCAGGGCGGGCGCGACGACGTCGACGACGTCGAGCAGCATGGCCCGGGCTAGGGCCCGCAGGTCGGGGTCGTGTTCGCCGAGCGCGGTCACCAGAGCTCCGTCGACGACGGCGACGAGCCGCCGGAGTTGCTCCTGCCGGACGTCGCGGTCGGAGCGTCGCAGGGCCTCGGTGAGTATGTCGTCGAGTTGCGCGCGCAACCGCAACTGCACCTCGCGCAGTTCGGGGCGACGCGCGCAGGCCGTGAACCGCTCGTACCGGGAGATCAGCCTCTCGCGGCAGTCCTCACTGATCAGAGCCGGTCCGACGAGTAGGTCGAGGAGGAGGTCGACGGTGGATTCGCGACCGCGGCGCCGGTGCGTGACGTCGTCGACGCGGCCGCGCATGACCGCGAGATCACGGTTGCCGTTGCATTCGACGGCCTTCGCGATCAGGTCGTCCAGCGACTCGAAATAGTAGGTGGTCGACGCGAGCGGAAGGTCGGCCCGGGTGGCCACCGAGCGGTGCCGGACCGCGTCGAATCCGCCCTCGAGCAACAGATCGGCGGCAGCCTCGACCAGCGCCTGTCGGCGCCGTTCGCCCTTCGGAGTTGCCGCAGATGACACCAATTCATCCTGCCAGCCGCGGGTGCCGCACCAGGGCAAATTGGACGACAGACCGCGAAGTATGTGGGCTGCGGAGGCCACCCGCGTAGCGTCGGGACCATGCGGGTGTCCGTGCGGATGCTGGCCCTGGGATGTGCGGTGATCGCGCCGATTGGCCTGGTATCGGCGTGCGGATCCCGGGGTGGCTCCGCACCGGATCCGGACCCCTCGTCCGCGGCCACGTACACCGCCGCGGCGTGCCCGTCCCCGAACGTCGCCGGGGTGCCGCAACTCGATCTCGGACCCGGCTTCAGCTGTGGCACCCTGACCGTGCCGGAGGACCGATCGCGTCCGGACGGACGACGGATCGACCTAGCCGTGACGCGACTCGTTGCCACGTCTCCGACCCCGCGACCCGACCCGCTCGTCTATCTGACGGGAGGTCCGGGCGGGCCCGCGCTCGCCGGCGCTGCCCAGATCGCGACGCTCGGGCTGAACCGCGACCGCGACGTCCTGTTCCTCGCCCAGCGCGGCACCATGCACTCCGACCCGTTCCTGCCGTGCCTCGAGATCGACGAGTTCCAGTCGGCGCAGACGGGTCACGGTCGGCTTCCTCGAGAAACCGGTCGGCGGCTACGACACGAGTTGCCTCGGCGAGTACAGATGCCGGTCTTCACGACCGGATGAGATCCGGGGGCCGGCAGGCGAGGCGACGAAGTCGCAGGGCGATCGTCACCAGCGCGGGGAACGTCACGGCGAGAAGGGTGAACCGCTGGAGAAGTCCGGCGACATCGTGCAGTGGGGCACCCTCCGGCATCGCGAACCGGCCCAGCATCACGAAGCATCCCAGTCCGAGCACCCCGGCGACCGCGACGTACCGCGCCAGGCCGCGCCACCGCGAATCGGCGGCGAACCGGCGCGACAGCATCACCAGGGCCAGGGCACTGCAGGAGAAGAACGTGATCCCCGAGATCACATGGCGGCCAGGGTCGTAGGGCTCCCCGGCCGGATCCTCACGCAACGGGAACACGGCGGCGAGGGTCAGCCCCACCGCTGCCACGCCGAGCAGGGCCGGCCCCACCCAGCCGAAGCGCGTCGCCGCGATGCCGCGATGCAGTCCGGCCGCGAAGATCAGCAGTAGCGCGGCGAAAGCCAGGAAGTTCAGCTGCTGGATCCACCCGCTCGGGTCCGCCTCGAGAGCGCTGACCGGGTCGGCGATCGGGCTGTAGTCGTCCCGGAGGAATGCCTCCTGGGCGACGAACCCCGCGGTGAACAGCAGCGGTCCCGCTGCGCCCGCACGGGCGGCCCACCGCTGGAAGTCGGAGTGTGACACGAGAACTGACGTGGTGACCATGCCATCGACGCTAGAGCGACGTCATCACCTGGGCATCGGAAAATTCACCCATCTCGCCCCGGGCGGAACATGGGTCGTTCTACCCACTGCGGTCAGTTGTCGGGAAGGACGACTCCGGTCGCCGCGTCGACATCCACGTCGTAGTCCCAGCCCTTGGCGTCGCGGAGGTGAATGTGCCACACCGCCGTACCATCCCGCTGCTGCTGCTCGGCGTTCGCCACCGTGCCGCCCGGCACTGTCGCGACAGCGATCTGCTCCGCCTGCTGCTGGGTGACCGCTCCACCGGCGGGGGGAGCGGGTGCGGGTGTCGCGGTGGTCTCCCTGTTCTGACTGTCGGGCACCACCGCGCCGGTCGCCGCATCGACATTCACGTCGTAGTCGTAACCCCGCGCATCGCGGATGTGGACGTGCCACACCGTCTTACCGTCCCGCTGCTGTTCCTCGGAGTTCGCGACCGTGCCACCCGGGACCGTCGCGACAGCGATCTGCTCCGCCTGCTGCTGGGTGACCGCCGACGCCACCGCCGTGCCCGTAGTCGTCGGCGCCGCAGTCGTGGCCGACGCCGTGGCACTGGCAGATGTCGACGAGGTGTCACTGCTGTCGGAACCGCATCCACCCAGCAGCAGCGCGGACGCCGCGACAACCGGGATCAGGCTCGCACATCGCACAATTCTGGTGGTCATCGTGGCTCCTCGATCGCTCGACGGCGTGGACCTGCCTGTCAGAGTACGGGAGCGACAACCGACCTCGCGGTAGTTTTCCGCAGTTCTCGCCGGTCCGAGTCAGCGCGTCACCACGCCCGGCACGACCGCCTGCCGAAGCCCCGACGGGCCAGCACAAGCCAGACGATGGGCAGGAAGACGAGTGGAGGGACGCGCACCAGGGCGACCCACAGGATCGCGGCGAGCACGGCCACCACGAACACCAGCGTCCGCAACGCCGCGGCCTCCCGTCCCGGATCGCGGCGCACGCGATCGGGTTCGGGCGCGAAGCGCTGTTCGTCTGGGAGGTCCGCGAAGAGCGGCGTGAGGTCGGCGGCGGTCTTGGCGAGGTACGCCTGGCGCACCCTCGCGTCGAACTCGTCGGTCTCGAGCCGTCCGGCTGCGAAATGTTCGGCGAGTGCCGCCGCGGCTTGCTCCCGTTCCACGGTCCCGATGCGGACTCCGCCGGGAACGGGTGGCTGTGGATGACTGATGTCGCTCATGTCGTCGCCTCAGGGCCGGTGTGTAACAGTGTAATCCTAGCCACAGTGTAGGCCTTCTACTCCTGGTCGTGCCCGTGGAAACCTTCCCGGCGCTGCTCCTCCGCCCGTTCCCGGCACCGCCGCACGAACTCGGCTTCCTCCGGGTCGGCGGGCAGCCGATCGCCCGGGTCCTTCGGCGGCCGTCCGACGACGAGCCACAACACCGAGCCGACGAGCGGAAGCAGCAGCACGATCACCAGCCAGCCCTCCTTCGAGAGGTTCCGGAACTGGTCGTCGTCGGTGGTGATGGCGTCGGCGAAGCACAGGACCCACAACACGAATGCGAACAACGCGATGTACAGCATCGCCGTTCTCCTTGCCTGGCACGCCCGAACACGCAGTGCGCCCAAGTCCATCGAACAACTGCTGCGGCGCCGCCGCAAGAGCCGTGCCTGAGTAACTCCGCCTATAGCCAGCGACCCAGTCGCACCAGCGATTCCCGGACCTCGGCTGTGGACCCGGCGAACGACAGCCGGACCGTCCGGTCGCCGTGAACGGTGTCGAAATCGATGCCCGGGGCCAGCGCCAGACCGGTGTCCTGCAGCAGTCGCGAGCACCATTCCGTCGACGTCGCGCCGTGGGATCCGCCGAGCAGGTGCCCGATGTCGGCGTACACGTAGAACGCGCCGTCGGCAGGCGCCAGGTCGGTGATACCCACTTCCGGAAGCCCGGTGAGCAGAAGCTCCCGGTTGACGGCGTAGCGCTGGACGTGGCCGTCGAGCTCGGCCCTCGATTCCTCGGTGAACGCGGCGATCGCCGCGTACTGGGAGATGGCCGGCGGGCACACCGTCATGTTCGAGGCCAGGCGCTGCAACGGTCGGCGCAGCCCCTCGGGGACCAGCATCCAGCCCAGCCGCCAGCCCGTCATCGAGAAGTACTTGGATACCGATCCGACGACGACGGATTCGCGCGACGTCTCCCACGAGCTGGTCATCGCCTGCTCGCCGTATCCGATGCCGTGGTAGATCTCGTCGGAGATCAGCAGCGTCCCGTGGTCGTCGCACCAGCGGGCGAGGGCGGCCAGTTCGCCGGGGTCGATGACGGTGCCCGTGGGGTTGGCGGGGCTGGCGACGATCAGTCCGGCCGGCGGCTCGGGCAGGGCGTCGAGCATCGCGACCGTCGGCTGGAACCGGGTGTCCGCTCCGCAGTCGAGCTCGATGACGTTGCAGCCGAGCGCGGCAAGCGTGTTCCGGTAGGCCGGGTAGCCGGGGCGGGCCACCACGACGGTGTCGCCGACGTCGAAGGCGGCGAGGAACAGCAGCGTGAACGCGCCGGAGGATCCGGTGGTCACGACGACGTCCTCGGCGTCGACGTCGATACCGGATTTGGCGGAGTGGTAGCCGGCGATCGCCTCCCGCAGTGGCAGGATCCCGAACGTCTCCGTGTAGCCGAGCAGGTGTCCGTCGAGCACTTCCCGCGTCGCGCGGAGAACCGGCTGCGGAGCGGGAGTGGACGGCTGCCCCGCTGCGAGCGTCAGCACGTCACCGTGGGTGCGCTGACGTTCGGTGGCGGCCTTCCACACGTCCATCACGTGGAAGGTCTGGATGTTGGACCGCTGGGATTCTGAACGCACCCCTTGACGCTAGCGTGACGTGCTCACTGCCCCGCCAACGCGTCCCGCTGCGACTCCACCGTCTCCCGGATCGCGCCCACCACCGCCGCGACCTCCGGTCGGCGCAACGACTCGGGTCTTGCCACGAGCCAGTACGCCAGCGTGGCCTCGACCTGTCCGGGCAGGACCCGCACCAGGTCGTCGTGGCGGTCGGCCATGAAGCACGGAAGCAACCCGATACCTGCCGACGCCCGGGTGGCCTCGACGTGCACGAACACGTTGGTGGACGTCACCGATTCGCGCATCGAGACGGTGAGGCGGCGTGCGAGGTCGAGTTCGTCGACCTGCAGCATCGAGTCGATGAAGTAGACGAGTGAATGATCGGCCAGATCACCCACCTGCCTCGGGGTGCCGTGTGTGGACAGATACGACTTCGCGCCGTACAGGCCGAGGGTGTAGTCGGCCAGCCACAGCGCCTCCGCCCGGTGCACCTGCGGCTTGCCCACGACGATCTCGATGTCGAGCCCCGAGCGATGCTGTGAGGCCCGACGGGTGATCGCGACGATCTCCACGGACACCTCGGGGTGCCTGCTGCGGATCAGCGCGCCGGCGGGTGCCGCGATGTAGGCGCTGAACCCGTCGGTCGCCGATACCCGGACCACGCCCTTCAGGTGGTCGGCGCGGCCGGGTTCGGCGACGAGTCCGTGGACGGCGGCCTCCACGCGTTCGGCCGCGGTCAGCGCCTGCCGCCCGAGGTCGGTGAGTTCCCACCCGCCGGCGGCCTTCACGAGTACCCGGCCGCCGAGGCTCTTCTCCAGACTCGCGATCCGCCGCGAGATGGTCGTGTGGTTGACGCCCAGGTCGTCGGCGGCGGTGTTGAAGCGGCCGGTCCGCCCCACTGCCAGCAGTACGAGCAGGTCGTCGGCGCTGGGCATGGCCGTTCCGGAGGTCATTTCTGCATATTTGCACATGCCGACTGCAGGTTGCGTCATTGTGTGCGCACAAATATGCATCAATACTCGGCAGGACCAACGAACTGTGTCCCCAGTCACAACGGGGTACGGAGTGTAACGAGGAGCGACAGATGAGCGTCGACGAAACAGCGCACGCGAAAGAAGCCCCGCCGTCCGGGCTGAAGAAGGTGGTCGGCGCATCCATGGCCGGCACCGTCGTCGAATGGTACGAGTTCTTCCTCTACGGGACCGCGGCGACGCTCGTGTTCAGCAAGGTGTTCTTCGCCGCCGGCGGCAACGAACTCGACGCGATCATCGCGGCGTTTGTGACCTACGCCGTCGGCTTCATCGCCCGGCCTCTCGGCGGCATCGTCTTCGGTCACTTCGGCGACAAGTTCGGCCGCAAACAACTGCTCCAGTTCAGCCTTCTCCTCGTCGGCGCGGCCACGTTCCTCATGGGCTGCCTGCCCACGTACAACCAGATCGGGTACTGGGCCCCGGCCCTGCTCGTCACCCTCCGTTTCATCCAGGGATTCGCCGTCGGCGGCGAATGGGGTGGCGCGGTGCTGCTGGTGGCCGAGCACAGCCCGAACAAGTCCCGCGGCTTCTGGTCGTCGTGGCCGCAGGCCGGCGTGCCTGCGGGCAACCTCGTCGCGACCGTCGTCCTGCTGATCCTGACGACGACGCTGTCCGATGCGGCGTTCCTCAGCTGGGGCTGGCGCGTGGCGTTCTGGCTGTCGGCCGTGATCGTCCTCGTCGGGTACTACATCCGCACGAAGGTCACGGACGCTCCGATCTTCATCCAGGCACAGAAGGAAGCGGAGCACATCAAGGAGACGTCGTTCAGCGTCTTCGAGGTGCTCAAGCGTTACCCCCGCGGCGTGTTGACGGCGATGGGCCTGCGTTTCGGTGAGAACGTCATGTACTACCTGGTGGTCACGTTCTCGATCACCTATCTCAAGGTGGTCGTCCACACCGATACCGCGCAGATCCTGTGGTGGATGCTGATCGCGCACGCCGTGCACTTCGCGGTGATCCCGCTCGTCGGGCGGCTCTCCGACACCATCGGCCGGCGCCCCGTCTACATGATCGGCGCGCTGACCGCCGGCACGTGGGGCTTCTTCGCCTTCCCGATGATGAACAGCGGGCACAACGCCGTCATCCTCGGAGCGATCATCATCGGCCTGGTGTTCCACGCCTTCATGTACGCCGGCCAGCCGGCGATCATGACCGAGATGTTCCCGACGCGTATGCGGTACTCGGGTGTCTCCCTCGGCTACCAGGTGACGTCGATCGTGGCCGGTTCGCTGGCGCCGATCATCGCGGCCAGCCTGCTCAGCAAGTACGACTCGTCCGTTCCGATTGCGATCTACCTGGCGATCGCGTGCCTTGTCACCGTCGTCGCCGTCATCGTCGCCCGGGAGACCAAGGGCATCTCGCTCGAATCGATCGACGCGGCGGACGCCCAGATCCTGGCCGACGAGAAGGCTGCCGGCGCGAAGGACGGGGTCCCCGCATGACCGAGCAGAACCTGACCGGACGCACCGCGCTCGTCACCGGCGGCGCCAGCGGGATCGGCGCGGCCTGCGCCCGAACACTCGCCGCGCGCGGAGCCCACGTCACGGTCGCGGACCTCGACGACGTGGCCGCCAAGAGCCTCGCCGACGAGATCGACGGAACCGCGTGGCACGTCGACCTCCTCGACACCGATCCGCTCACCGAGCTGCGGCTCGAGACCGACATCCTCGTCAACAACGCCGGTATCCAGACCATCAGCCCCATCGAGGAATTCCGCCCCGAGGACTTCCGGCGCATCCAGACGCTGATGGTCGAGGCACCGTTCCTGCTGATCCGTGCCGCCTTGCCGCACATGTACTCCACGGGATTCGGGCGCATCGTCAACGTCTCGTCCGTGCACGGGCTCCGCGCATCAGCGTTCAAGTCCGCGTACGTCACCGCCAAGCACGGACTCGAGGGACTGTCGAAGGTGACGGCGCTCGAGGGCGGCCCGCACGGCGTGACCAGCAACTGCGTCAACCCCGGCTACGTGCTGACACCGTTGGTGCAGAAGCAGATCGCGGATCAGGCACAGGTGCACGGCATCAGCGAGGCCGACGTGATCGAGAAGGTGATGCTCACCGAGAGCGCGATCAAGCGACTGGTGGAACCGTCGGAGGTGGCGTCCCTCGTCGCGTGGCTGGCATCCGCCGACGCAGGCATGGTCACCGGCGCCTCCTACACGATGGACGGAGGATGGACCGCCCGGTGACGTGACGAAAAGGCGTGCACCCCCGGATGTCCCGGGGGTGCACGCCTGTCGGCCGTTTCCGCCGCTGGAGCGCTTCGACCTCAGGGGATGGCGATGCGGCCCTCGACCGCGGCCAGTCCGATGTCCTTGCGGTAGTGGCTTCCCGGCAGCTTGATCGCGGAGATCTTGGAGTACGCATCCGCGCGCGCCGCGTCGAGGTCGGCTCCGACTCCGACCACGCTGAGCACGCGCCCGCCGGCGGAGACCACCTGATCATCGACGAGCTTGGTGCCTGCGTGCAGGACGCCGTCACCGTCGGCGCCGGTGATCACGTCGCCGGTGCGCGGGGTGGCCGGGTAGTGCTCGGCCGCGACCACGACGGTCACCGCCGAGCCGTCCTGCCATTCGAGCGGCGCGACCTGATCGAGCGTTCCGGTGGCGGCCGCGTTCAGCAGTTCGCCGAGCGGGCTCTTCAGCAGGGCGAGGACCGCCTGCGTCTCGGGGTCGCCGAAGCGGCAGTTGAACTCGACCACGGCGGGGCCGTCCTTGCCGATCGCCAGCCCGGCGTACAGCAGGCCACTGAAGGCGCTGCCCCGGGCGACGAGCTCGGCCGCGACCGGCTTCACGACGTCGTCGACGATCTGGGTCACGGTCTGCTCGGGCAGCCACGGCAGCGGCGTGTACGCGCCCATGCCGCCGGTGTTGGGTCCGGTGTCGCCGTCGCCGACGCGCTTGTGGTCCTGGGCCGGCAGCAGCGGCACGACGGTCTCGCCGTCGACGACGCAGAACAGCGACACCTCGGGACCGTCGAGGAAGGACTCGAGGAGAACGGGGTGACCGTTCTCGAGCAGTTCGGCAGCGTGATCGCGGGCCGCGTCCCGATCCGTGGTGACCACGACGCCCTTGCCTGCCGCGAGGCCGTCGTCCTTGACCACCCAGTTGGGACCGAAGCGGTCGAGTGCCTCGTCCAGCTTGGCGGGCGAGTCGACGATCTCGCTGTGCGCGGTCTTCACACCGGCGGCGGCCATGACGTCCTTGGCGAACGCCTTGGAACCTTCGATGCGGGCGGCGTCGGCCGACGGTCCGAAGCAGGCGATGCCTGCCGCGCGGACGGCGTCCGCGACACCCAGCACCAGCGGGACCTCGGGGCCGACCACGACGAGGTCGGCGTCGAGCTTCTTCGCGAGTGCCGCCACGGCCTCCCCGGACGCGATGTCGACGGGGTGCTGCTCGGCGATCTTGCCGATCCCGGCGTTGCCGGGCGCGCACATCAGGGCACTGACCCCTGGATCGCGAGCAAGAGCGAGAAGGAGGGCATGTTCACGGGCTCCGGAGCCGATAACGAGTACGCGCACGGGTGTCAGCCTACGGGCCGCGCCGGACGGGACGTTCGGAGCGTGCGGTCTCGACAGTCCCGCCGGTACGGGCTACCGTTCTTCTAGAATTCCGCAATTCCGGATTATCGAATTTCCGCAGGTGAGGGGATCTTCTCGATGAGCAGGAAGCTGGGCACGGTCGCGGCAGCAGTCGCGGTCGCGGTGAGCCTGGGCGCGTGCAGCACCGACGGCACCGCCACCTCCCCGGACGAGCAGGCAGCGCCGGCCGTATGCGCACCGCTGCCACCCGCCGACATCACGACCGCCGCCGGATGGATCGGGTACGCCGGCTCCCACCCCGACGACATCGCCTTCGTCGTCGACGACGGTCGCGGCCGAACGGTCGAGCGCCGCGCCGGCGACACCGTTCCGCTGGCGTCCGCGATCAAGGTGGTGCACCTGGCCGCCTACGCCCGGGCCGTCGCGTCGGGTGAACTCGACCCGGCCGAGCCGGTGCCGCTGCCCGAGTGGGAACGCTGGTACCTCCCGAACACCGACGGCGGCGCCCACCCGAAGGCCCTGCAGCGGCTCGGCGTCACCGAACCCGGCTCCACGGTCCCGCTCGAGCAGATGGTGATCGCGATGATCCAGGAGAGCGACAACGCCGTCCCCGACTACCTGCGCGACCGACTCGGCGACGCCGCCCTCGCCGACGCCGCCGCGCAGGGCGGCTGGGACGACCTGGAGGTGCCGCCCCTGCTGGGCTCGACCATCGCCCTCCTCGATCCGGCGATGTCGCGGGATGCCCGGTGGGACGCCGCCCAGCGCTACGCACACGACGACGCCTACCGCGAACAGGTCGCGCGGATGTCGCCCGGCGACGACTTCCCGGCGGTCACGGCCCGGGTCCAGGAGTCCGGGGTGACGGGTTCGGCCGCGGGCCTGGCGTCGCTGCACCGCGCGATCGCGAGCGGCGACTTCGGTCCCGGCTCCGATGTCGCGCGCCGAACACTCGAATGGCAGCCCGCCCCACCCGGACTGGACGGGCTGGGTTTCAAAGGCGGCAACCTCCCCGGCGTGGTCACCGAGGCGATGACGATCCCGACACGACGTCGCAGCTAAGTTGTGCCGTGTGAACGACGAGTACGACACCCGGCTCGCCGACCTCGAGGCCCGCGTCCACGCCCTCGAATCGGCCCGGCCCGCCGAAACCCCGACAGCCGACGTCGGCGAGAGCATCGGGCAGATCGGATATCAGGGCACCGTCGACCTGGACGGCGAGATCCAGTGGACGATCCGCTACGACGCCGGCGCAACCCTCGACCTGTCCCCCACGGCCGTATCGAATGTCCTCGCCGCCCTGGGACATCCGACCCGCCTCGCGATCGTCCGCACACTGCTGCGCGGTCCCGCCGGCGCGGCCGAACTGCAGACCGCGCTCGGGCTGTCCTCGCCCGGTCAGCTCTACCACCACCTGCGTGCCCTCGGCGGGGCACGCATCGTCGAGCAGGAGTCGAGGAACCACTACCGCATCGCGGCGGCGAAGGTGGTGCCGTTGCTGGTCATCATCCTCGCCGCCGCGGATGTCGGGGAACACCCCCTGTGAGTACTTGTTAACCGCCCGCGGTTAACAAGTACTCACAGGTGCGGTGAGGTCGGCCACCGCGCGATCCGCGGCGGCCAGGCCGAACACCAGCGCAGGTGCAATACCGCCGGTGTACGCGCGGTTGTAGAGGCCGCCGGTGTCCGACCCAGCCGCGAACAGTCCGCTTATCGTTCCGCCCGTCGCATCCAGGACGCGGCCGTGCTCGTCGATGCGGATGCCATGGAAAGGGAATGTCAGTGCCGGGCATGCCTCGACGAGGTAGTACGGCCCCTCATCAAGAGGCTTCAAGTCGTAGCGGCGCGGCGGGTGAGCGTCCGGACCGGCCGCATTGAGTGCCCGGATCTGATCCGCAATCGCGGCACCGTTGTAGCCCCACTCCTCGGGAAGATAGGCGAACTCGTCGAGGCTCTCGGCGATTCCGCACCGCCCACCCCGGCGCTGCGCGAGGTCGAACTTGTCGATCGCGGCGGCGCCCTCGACGTAGCTGCCGGTGATCCACTCGCGGTACACCCGTGCGTCGGCGACGAGCAACCCGCGCGACTCCGGCTGCTCCAGCAGGTCCATCGTGGTCAGATGGTCACCGACGGTCTCGTCGGTGAAACGCCGGTTGTCGAGATTGAACAACAGCGCATGCTCACTGTAGTAGAGCGACAGCGCGACGAAGTCCGCCGCGTCGCGGAAACGCACCCCGGCCGGGATGAGATGGCCGTAGAAGCCGGACCTGTCCGTGCCGGAGGCCGCGCCGACGGCCTCGGCAAGACGTAGTCCGTCACCTGCACTCGTAGGATTCGAACGCAGCTGCATCTCGGTCGCGGCGGGATGGATGTGCTCACCGGACAGTTCAGGATTCGCCTGGAATCCCCCGGTGGCGAGAATCGTCGCGTGGGAACGTATTTCACATTCCTCTCCGGTCGAAAGGCGCACACGGGCACCGACGACTTCGCCGCCTCGTGTGAGCAAGGACAGGGTCTCGGCGCTCGTGTGCAACTCGCCGCCGTGACCGCGAATTCGCCGACGACACTCGTCGATGTATCGGTTGGTGTCGAACTGGTGTCCCGTGCCGTAGCGGAGAACTGTCACCGCATCAGCGCACTCGATACCGAGTGATCGGATCCAAGAAATTCCGTCCGAAAATCGGTCGACGAGCGCCCGACGTAATGCGGGGTCGCCGTTCGGATTGACCTCGTCCATGACCTCGTGTGAGGGCGCAGTCCACGCGTATCCCGCGAACTGGGCGGACCCACCAATCGTTGCAGACTTTTCGACGACGACAACCGACCGTCCTCCGGCCACCGCCCGAGCCGCCGCGGTCAGCCCGGCCATGCCGGCGCCGATGACGAGTAGATCGGTGTCGATTCGTGGCATCTGGTGCTCCTCATCCTGCGAACAGTTGCATTCTCACCCACCACCGTAGTTCCTCAACTGAAGTCAGTTCAAGCATTCGGTGGATTCACGACGAATAGTTCACCCTCAGCCCCCGTGGCCTCGCACACCATGCCCTCACGACTTCGACCGCCTGCAGGAATCCGCACTCGGTCCGCGAATGTGATTGCCGACACAGCATTTCCTCTATAGCATTATTTGAACTGAACTCGATTCAAGGAGTGGATGTGCGGAAAATTCTTCTCACGGTCGGTGTAGTCCTCGCCACGGCGTTGACGGCGTGCGGAACGCAAGCCGGCGACGGCGATGCGGGCGGGCCGATCAAAATCGGCGCATGGCTTCCCCTTTCGGGGCCACAGGCTTCGGGGGGTCTTCCCCAGGAAGCCGGCACCCAAGCGTTCTTCGATCAGCTCAACGAGGCAGGAGGAATCCACGGTCGCCCCGTTGAGTGGACCCCGGTCGACAACGCTTTCGACCCGCAGCAGACGATTCAGGTGGCTCGACAGTTGGTCTCTCGCGACCGGGTTGTCGCGATCGTCAACGCAAACGGCACGGCAACCACGGAGGCGACGTTTCCATTCGTGCTCGAACAGAACGACATACCCATCTTCGGAACCTACGGCGGCTCCACCGCCTGGTACGACCCGCCGCGTGACGCTTTGTTCGGCAGCCAGACGCTCTACGAGAACCAGGCGCGCGCCGCCGCGCAGTGGGCGCTCGACGAGGGTGCCGAGAAGGTCACGATCATCCGCAACGATCCGGCAGCGTTCGTGAATGTAGGCGCGGTCGCCACGACTGAACTCGAGAAGGCAGGAGCGAAGGTCTCGACGGTGGAGGTCAAGCTCGGTACCACGGACTACAGCCCGTTCGTGTCCCAGATCCGTTCGGCTGCACCCGATGCAGTCCTGACGATCCTACCGATCCAGGAGGCCGCTGCGTATCTCAACGAGATGGCCCTGCAGGGTGTCAAGATCCCCAGTTACGGCTACTCCCCCACGGTCGGTAACAGTCTGCTCGACCTCGCAGGTGCGAACGCCGAAGGGTTCCGCGCCGTGTCACTGACGCTGCCGCCCACCGCCGACAACCCTGAGGTCGAGGAGTACCGACAAGCGCTTGCCAAGTACAAGCCGGGCGAGAAGCCCGATTTCTACTCGCTGGCAACCTATGGCTCGGCGAAAGCATTTGCTCAGGTCCTCGCGAGCATCGACGGCGAAATCACGTCCAAGTCCATCACCGACGCGATAATCACGAGCGGCACCGTCGACACCGGCGTGATGCCTCCACTCACATTCAGTGCGGATGAGCATCTCGGCACCGACAGCGTGGTCCGAGTCCAGGTCGAAGACGGCAAGTTCGTTCCCATCGGAGAATTCGTGTCACCGCAGTAACACCTCGAGCGCATCCAGGTTGGCAACCTGGATGCGCTCGTATCGAATACCGTGTTCCGGTTCCGCTCGGATGACCAGTCAGACGGTGAATCGTCCACGGTTGCTGAGTAGCACCGCACCCACTACGTTTCTGGCCTGCTCCGAAGCGAGAAACAGCACATTGTCCGCGATCTCGTCCACTGTCGCGTACGGCACCGGTGTGTTGTTGACCCACTGCACTTTGAATTCTTCTGGTGTGCGAGCGGCCATGCCGGTGTCCGTCGGGCCGGGCGCGACAAGGTTGAGTCGGATACCGAACGCCACCGCCTCCTTGGCGACGGCTTGGCAGAAGGCATGGACAGCAGCTTTCGATGCGGCGTAGTGCGGGTATCCCGTCAAGGTGTCGAATGCTGAGGACGAGCCGATCACGACGATCGCGCCACCTTTCGGCTTCATCGCCCGTACGGCCGCGCGAACCACGTGGAATGTCCCGTCCAGATTGACCGACATCACTCGGCGCCACTGCGCATCAGTGAGATTCGCCGTCAGGTCGATCGGTGCGCCAGCGGCGGTCGCTTCCGTGATGATCTTCTTGGACTCCGGGTCGTCCACGCCGGCGGCGTGCACGACGACGTCGAGCCGCCCCTCGGCGTCGAGGACCTCCGCCATGGCGGCATCGACGGCCTCCGGGTCCGAGACGTCGACCCCTCGTGCAATCGTCGTGGGGTCGTCACCGTACCGTCGGCGCACATTCTCGACCACGATATCGGCCACGTAGACGCGGGCCGCTCCCTCACCGACGAGTTGCGCGACGACGGCCGCTCCGATTCCTGATCCGCCTCCAGTCACCAGAGCAACCGCGCCCTCGAATCTGCCATGTCCTGCTGTTCTGTCCATGTTCGTCCGTAGTCCCTTCGTCAGAGTCTGATCGAGCGCACTGCAGTCACCTGTGAACCTCGCCGACACCCGCAGGGACGGCTGTACCGAAGTAGGCAGCCTCGGCGATCTGATCGAATCCCGGCATGCCACTGTTGCCGCGCGCGACGGCCTCACCTTCACGCAGAACGACGACCTCGCTGCAGGCTTCGAGCGCGCGGGCGAGTGACTGGTCGAGCAGGATGGTCGTAATGCCCCGGCGCGCCATGTCGTTCACCTGTGAATACACCTCCTCGACCATCGCCGGGGACAGACCCAGCGCCGGTTCGTCGAGGATCAGAACTTCGGGGTCGGCCATCATCGCCCGCGCGATGGCGACAAGCTGTTGTTCGCCGCCGGACAGTGAGCCTGCCGGTATGTCCATGCGGGTGCGGACCCGTTCGGGGAGCCCTTGCTGCAACTCTTCGAGCCGAGTGCGCAGCCTGCGGCCGGAGATTCCGGCGGCGTACGCCGCGACCTCCAGGTTCTCGCGCACCGACAGGGTGCGGAACAAGGCGCGCCCCTCGGGAACCAGGCTGAGGCGTAATACGTTGGTGCCATTGAATGTCCGGGTGCCGCCGGTCGACTGCAGATCGCCGTGCAGGATCCGCCCCAGAGTGCTCTTGCCGGCGCCGTTCGCGCCCACGATACCGAGGATTCCGCCTACATGGACGTCGAGATCGATGCCGGACAATGCCTGCACACCCTCGTAGTGGTGCTCGATCCCCCGCAGGGAGATCAATGGCGCCGCCGATCGGTCGATGTCGGGTGCGATCAGTGCTGTGTCGATTTTTCCCAGATACGAGTCGCGGACCTGTTGGTTCTGCAGGACGGTGTCCGGGGTCCCATCGGCGATCAGCTCGCCGAAGTCGAACGCCACCACCCGATCTGCGACGGCGAACAAGTCGTCGAGGACGTGGTCGATGATGACCACGGAGGTACCGGAACGCGAGAGCCGGCGAATGTGGCCTGCAAGGGTGTGACGTTCATCGGCGTCGAGGCCGCCGAACGGTTCGTCGAGCACGATCAGTCGTGGGTTGTCTGCCAGCGCCGCGATCGCACGGGCCAGATCGACCCGCTTCTGCAGCCCGAACGGCAGTTCTGTGGGGAACCGGTGCACGTGATCGGCCAACCCGACGCTTGCGAGGACCTGCAACGCCGTGTCGCGATCGGCACGGCGCCCCCAACGGTTGACGACACTGACATTTTCGAGAACGGTCAGTTCCGCGAAAAGTTCAGCATGCTGAAAAGTCCGGCCGAGGCCGAGCGAGCGCCGACGAGTCGCCCACACCCCGTGCAAAGGCCTGCCACCGAGTTCCATTGTCCCCACGAGCTCACCGCCACCGATCAGGCCACACAGGGCGTTGACGAAGGTGGTCTTGCCGGCGCCGTTCGGCCCGATGATCGCGAGCACCTCACCTGCATCGACGCGGAGATCGATGTTGTGCACCGCCTGAAGGCCACCGAATCGAACACCGAGTGCCTCCGTCTTCAGCACCGTCGCCGCGGCGGTATCGGCCCGCGTGTCCGCACCTGATTCCGCAGTATCCAGAAGGCGGGGTTGAGGGGCGGGCAGCGTCGGACGGCCGAGTGCACGCGTCAGCGGGACGAATCGGTGCAGCAGCCTCCCAGCCGTCGGGACTGTTCCATCGGCGAGAAGCAGCAGGGTGAGAATCAGGACACCCCCGATCAGATAAGGCTGGTCGATCGACAGCGACGACGCCAGCGTCGGCGCGGATGCGAGGAACGCACCTCCGAGAACGGCGCCGACCACGCTGCCGGTCCCGCCGAGGACGGTCGCGGCAATCAGGTTGACTGCGAAGACCATCGAGAATCCCTCCGGGCTGATGAAGCCCGACAACAAGGCGAGTAGCACACCCGAAAGACCTGCGACACCCGCGCTGATCGCGAAACCGAGGCTCGACTGCAGTTCGGGCGCGATACCGATCGACCTGCCCGCCAGTGGGTGTGTCTTGGCCGCAACCATGCGCATACGTATGGTCGTGCGGCGCAGGAATACCGACACTGCTACAGCGAGACCGAGGACTCCGACGGCCAGGTAGGTGACTGCGTCGGATGACGGAACGAGTTCGCCGAACGCCGTTTCGAATGTGTCGACCGGCACTCCTTGGTCACCACCGGTCACGCTCTTCCACGCACCGATGATTTCGAGGGTCACCAAGGTAAAGGCCAACGTGAGAAGAGCGACGTACAGCACGGAGAAGCGAGAGCCGGCGAACCCCAGGAACCCTCCCAGTAATGCGCACAAAACAACGGCGACAACGGAAGTGAAGTCCAGCCCCCAACCGCTACTGCTGCCGTAGGCGGTCACATACGCGCCGATTGCGACCATCGCAGGATGCCCGATCGACCAGATTCCCGTCCACCCGGCCAGTAGCGAGATGGACAAGACGATCAGTCCGTACACCGCCGCAAGTCCGACCGTGTAAATCTGGTAGCCCGGCACGAGTCCGGCAGACAGCACCATTATTGTCAGGATCGCCGCGACCGGTCCGCCGAGAAGCTGACCGGCGCTGTACAGCCGCTGGGCAGAGCGCCCGGCGCGCTGCGCCGAGCCATCTATTGTGACCATGGAATCAGACCCTCTCGAAGGTTTGGCGGCCGAAGATGCCCTGGGGGCGGATGAGGAGCACGAGCACCGCCACGCAGAAGACGAACGTGTCGCGGAAGCTGGCGGAGATATAGGCTGCAGCGAGGTTGTCCAGGACACCGATGATGAGCCCACCGATGACCGCGCCGTACATGCTTGTAAGACCACCGAGCAGGATGCCTGCGAAGGCACGGAACAACACCGGGGCGAGGATCACCGGCGAAACCCCGGTTTTCGGGGCATAAAGGAAGACTCCCAGTACCGCCAGCGCCATGCCGAGTGCCCAGGCGATCCGCGCGACCTTGTGCGCGTTGATGCCCAGGATCTCCGCGGTCTCAGCAGATTCGGCGACCGCGCGCATCGCGGATCCGACCGGCGTACGCGTGAACAGATACGCAATAGCCGACACGGCCACCGCAGCGAGGAGAATCGTGGCGATGTCCTGCAGCATCAGGTTCGAGTTGCCGATCGAGATCGTGCCGTCGACGAGCTGCGGGAATCGACGCGGCTGCTCACCCCAGTAGTGGCCGATCAGATGCTCGACAATGATCGACAGCCCCATCGTGACGACGAGCGCAGCGAAGAGCTTCCCTTGCCCGAGCGGACGAATCAGTGCTTCCCGCACCACGACTCCACTGAGAGCTCCGAAGACCACTGCGACCACCAGTGCGACAGCAATGCCCACGCCGGCCCCGTACGCGCTGAGGGCAACGTAGATGGCGAGGGTCGACAATGACGCCATTGCGAAATTCATGACGTCGGTGGATCGGAAGATGATGACCAATCCGAGTCCGATGAGACCGTACACGGCACCGTTGGCGATGCCGGTGGTCAAAGTGATGAACAACTGGTCCACGATGCCTCCGAGGGGCGGCCGGATAGAGAAATCGAATTGAGTTGACTTCAGTTCAAGTAACTTAAATGACCTTGGGTGTGAGCGCAACCACACTTGCGTACCCGTGAGTACTTGTTAACCGCCCGCGGTTAACAAGTACTCACGGGCGACAGCACGGCCTTCGGAGATGGCGTGCGCGACCTTTCGCGGTACGAGAGCGTCGCCGATGACGTGCACGCGTGCGCCTTCCGGTGCGAGTTGCGACCAGTCGCGCGGGCGCCGCTCACCGGCCACAACCACCCGGTCGACGTCGAGGCGCGTCCTTTCCCCTGACAGCGTGTTCTCGAACTCGACCGACCCGTCGGAGACCGCGACGAGCGACGACAGCACGCGCACGTCGACCGGTTCGCCCGACAGCCGACGCAGGTACTGCACGCGGCCCTCCGCGGGAAGACCCGACGCGAAGGCCGCGGCGGGTGTCAGAACCGTGACGCGGTCGGCACCCGCGGCAAGCGCCGCTTCGACCGCGCT
The DNA here is from genome assembly GCF_016772255.1 of Rhodococcus sp. 21391. Lineage (NCBI taxonomy): Bacteria > Bacillati > Actinomycetota > Actinomycetes > Mycobacteriales > Nocardiaceae > Rhodococcus > Rhodococcus sp. 21391. Next base: position 5,582,412 of record NZ_CP063781.1, read on the forward strand.
CGCTGTTGGCCAGAGCCCGAATCCGTCGTCGACCACCACGACGTGGCCCGCGCCGCGAAGGGCTCCTCCCTCATTGAGAAGCGCCTGAGAGGTGAGCACGGACGACGTTCCCGCCAATTCCTGGGGAAGTTCTTCCACGGCACCGACCGCCAGGACTATGTCGTCGAAGTCCTCCAGGTCGTTGGTGTTCACGTTGTGCGCCAGACGGATTGCCACCTTCGGCATGTTGTCGGCGTAGTAGTCGAGGAGGCGACGCCAGCCGCTGCGATGCGGCGCGTCGGCCGCTGTCGCAAGCTGGCCTCCGATTCGCTCTCGTTGTTCGAAGAGTGTGACGTCGTGGTCGGGTCCGAGCCGCATCGCGCACTCGAGCCCGGCGGGGCCTGCACCGACGACGACGATCCGTCTCCGCACTCTCGACCCGCGCGTGGGCCCCAGCGTCAGCGGGTACGCGGGACGTGCGGAATGACCCGGCGGTGCGAGGTCGGGATTGACCGAGCACAGTAGGACGGGGTCGAACGCCCGGCAGTCCTCGTTGCAGGACACGCACGGGCGGATCGACGCCTCGCGGCCGGCCAGTATCTTCCGCGGGAAGTTCGGGTCGGCGATCAGCGGTCGTGCCACACCGACGAGGTCGGCTCCCGATCGCAGTGCACTGTCGATGGACGCACCGGTCCGGAACGACTGTGACACGAGCAGCGGGGTCACTGCGGCGGCGCGCAGGTGTCCGACCGAATCGAGCAGCGGCGGGTCGGTTACGGCCATGTCCCGGACGTACGTGGTGCGTACGCCGACCGTGACGTTGACGTAGTCGAAATCGGAGAGGTGCGGTAGTACGTCGCAGAGACCGTCCATGCTCAGGCCGGCCTCGTCGCTACCGTCGGAAGAGACGCGGACTCCGAGTACGACACCGGGGCAGGCGTCGCGGACCGCTGAGGCGATGCGGTCGAGGATCCGCACACGCTGCGCACCCGTCGCAGCATCTCGTCCGAGGTTCGTGTTCGGTGAGAGAAACTGCGCAAGTAGATATCCGTGGGCTGCATGCAGTTCGACGACCGGGAAGCCTGCCGACCACGCGTGGATCGCGGATGTGCGGAATGCGTCGACGACCGCGTCGACGTCGGCGCCCGCGAGGGCGCGCGGTCGCGTCGGTTCGCGGGGTGAGCGGACAGCGGACGGCGCGACGGGGTGACTCCACATCTCGGCGCCCAGAGTTTCGCGTCCGAGGTGCACCAACTGGCAGGCCGCGATGGCCCCTTCCTCGGTGATCGCCCGCGCCCGAGCCTCCAGGCCGGCGAGGACTTCGGGACGCCACGCCTCGGTGATGTTGCCGCTGCGATTGGCGGAACCGGGCGATACCACCGTGCCGCCGACGATGAGCATCGCGGCACCGCCGGCCGCGCAGCGCCGCCAGTAGTCGTCGTCGCCGCGTGAGGGGAGGCCGCCGGCGACGGCACCCGACGCGTGCGGCGTACCGACGAGCCGGTTTGCCAACCGAAGCGAACCGAGCTGCAGCGACCGCGCTGCACGTGGAGTCGTCACACGGACCTCCTAAGTGAACTGGATTCACTTCACGTTATCAGGTGATTGACATCACACGGCGATTTCCATAGATTCAAACTGATATCAGTTCAATTTAGCGAGGAGCAACATGTCGTTCGTTCTCGTCCACGGCGCAGGAATGGGCGCCTCCTGCTGGGCGCCTCTCCTCCCCTTGCTCGAAGGTGACACTCTCGCAATCGATCTCCCGGGACGGGGACGACGGCTCTCCGTCGACCCGCGGTCCGTCACCCTCGACGACTGCGCCGCCGCCGTCATCGACGACGTCGAGGCGGCGAACTTCGAGGACGTCGTTCTCGTCGCACACTCTTTCGCGGGAGTGACGGCCCCTCGGGTCATGCAGGCGCTCGCACACCGACTACGGCACGTCGTCTTCCTCTCCGCCGTCGTCCCACCCGACGGGACGCGAGTGCTCGACCAGATCGACCCGGGCGTCCGCGCCGCGGTGGAAGCCTCGATAGAGGATGGTGTGTATCGCCAGGATCCGATGGGCGCCGCCGCGATGCTCTGCAACGACATGGACGCGGAGCAGAGCGACTGGATGATCGACCAGTTGGTCGACGATTGCGGCGCGCTACTCACAGAGCGCGTCGACCTGTCCGGTCTCCGCACCGATATCCCCCGTACATACGTACGTTTGACCAAGGACACCTGCTATCCGCCCGAACTCCAGGAAAGGTCGGCGGCCCTCGTCGGCGGCGACACCACATTCCTCGAATCCGGCCACATGGCCATGGTCACGATTCCGGATTGCGTTGCCGCGCTGCTCAACGCTGTCGCGCCGTAGGCCTCGATCGACTCCTCCATCCGTCACCGAACACACGGGTTCGCATTCGTCGAACCGATACCGGAAGGGCTTTCATGCCATGAGAAGTATGCCGATAAAACTGATGGCCGTCGCAGCCGTCGCCGCTTTCGCCTCCGCCGCTTGCGGATCCGGCGGTTCAGATTTTACGGGCCCCGTGTCCGGCACGTGGGACGACGTCGTCGCCGCAGCCAAGGGCGAAGGCAGTGTCCTGCTGTACTCGAGCCAGAACCCCGCCAATCTCGAAGCTCTCAAAGTGGCGTTCGAGCAGGAGTATCCCGAGATCTCCCTCGAATATGTCCGGGGTACCGACGCCGACATCAACCCGAAGGTCGAGGTCGAGAATCAGACGAAGCGCGGAACGGCAGATGTGCACATGCTGACCGACGCCGCCTGGATCGAGACTGCCGCCGCGTCGGGCACCTACTCGACAGACCTCGTCGGCCCGGCATTCGATGCGCCGGAGTACGAACCGCAGAAAAGCATCGTTTCCGACAAGTTCTTCCTGACCAGCGCGGCGGTGTTCGCACTCGGCTGGAACACGACAGCGCTTCCGGGAGGTCTTCAGAAGCCGGCCGACCTCCTCGACCCGGCGTTGAAGGGCAAGATCGGAATCGTCAACCCGTCCGGCATCGCCTCGTACGTCGACTTCTACCGGTTCTTCGAGAAGAACTTCGGAGCCGACTATCTCCAGAAACTCGCCGAACTGAAACCGCGCATCTACCCGAGTGCACTGGGTGTCGCGCAGGCCTTGACCTCGGGCGAGATCGTCGCAACCCCTGTGGTGCAACCGCTTGTGCGAGAGAAGGAATCGGGAGCACCGGTGGACTGGGCACTGCCCTCGCCCCCGTGGGGAACCCCGTGGTTCACACACGCACTGTCCGCGGCGCCGCACCCGAATGCCGCACAGGTGCTGGCGAACTTCATGGTCACCCCCGCCGGCCAGAAGGCGTTGTCACTCGGTTACGCGAGCGCACTCCCCGGCATCGAAGGAAGCGTCGCACAGGCCCAGGACATCGCGCTGCCCAACCCGTCCGACCTGACACCCGAATCGCTCACCGAATACCAGTCCGATTGGGAAAAGAGATTCATCCAGTGACGACCGACGACGGGCGACTGCGTGACACCTGCGCTCTCGTCACCGGTGCTGCACGAGGGATAGGTGCCGCGACCGCAGAACTCTTCCACGCTCACGGGGCCACGGTCTACCTCGGCGACGTCGACGACGAGCTGGGCGAAAGTGTCGCGGCGAAAATGGGTGCGCGAGCCCACTACCGACACCTCGACGTCACCGACGAAGCTCAGTGGACGCGCGTCACCACCGAAATGGCGGATCGCGGGCATCCGATGCGTGTTCTCGTCAACTCCGCAGGCGCCGCGTCCAAAGCGCCCATCATGCAGACGTCGCTCGCCGACCTACGCCGCATGATCGACCTCAACCTGGTGGGCACCTTCCTCGGCCTGCAGGCCGCAGGCGCCGCGATGACCACCGGCGGGTCCGTCGTCAACTTGTCCTCGCTGCGTGGTGTCCTCGCGACTGCCGAACTCGGTGCATACGGCGCATCGAAGTTCGGTGTTCGTGCCTTGACACGCGTTGCGGCGTTGGAGTTCGCGGAATCGAATATCCGGGTCAACGCTGTGTGCCCGGGCAGCATCGAGACGGCAATCACCGCCGGCGCCGACTTCGCCGACGACGACATGGACGCGTATGTGAAAAGCATTCCGCTGCAACGCCGGGGTCTACCGCGCGAGGTAGCGAAGGCCATTCTGTTCCTCGCGTGCGACGACAGCAGCTACATCACCGGCTCCGATCTCATGATCGACGGCGGAACCTCCGCGGGTGCCAGGACTCCGAAGCGCCCGACACAATCCTAATGCACACTGAATTCACTTTTTTTACTCCTTTCCCCGACAAACCCCTCGCAACCAAGCAGGTGCCAAGGTGACATCGCAATTCAGGGTTTCCAACCTGACCAAGACCTTCGGGTCCAACACCATCGTCGATCAACTCGACCTCGACATTCAGGACGGTGAATTTCTCGTCCTGCTCGGTCCCAGCGGTTGCGGGAAAACGACCACGTTACGATGCATCGCCGGTCTCGAGACACCCGAGGGCGGGTCCATCACGTTCAAGGACCACACCGTCTTCGACGCGTCGGCCCGCATCAACGTTCCGGCCTACAAGCGCAACATCGGCATGGTCTTCCAGTCCTACGCGCTGTGGCCCAACATGACAGTGCGAGAGAACATCCGGTACCCCTTGAAGGTTCGACGGATGAAGAGCGCCATCGCCGCCGGACAGGTTGAGACCGCAGCAGACATGGTGGACTGCGGTGCCCTGCTCGACCGGTATCCGTCCCAGCTCAGCGGTGGACAGCAACAGCGAGTCGCCGTGGCCCGCGGCTTGGTCGCCCAACCCGACCTGGTGCTGTTCGACGAGCCCCTGAGCAATCTCGACGCACGGCTGCGCGATCAGGTGCGGTCCCAGATTCATCAACTACACCAACGACTGGGCTTCACTGCCGTATTCGTCACCCACGATCAGGCCGAGGCATTTGCGCTCGGTGACCGACTCGCCATCATGAAGGCGGGCAAGATCGAACAGTACGACACACCGGAGCGGGTCTACCAGGCCCCCTCCTCCGACTATGTCGCCGCGTTCATCGGGATGGCGAACCGGCTCGAACTCGTCCGCAGGCACGAGGGGTGGACCATGAGAGCGGGCGCTCCCGTCGATCTCGATGCGGCCGGCGTCCAGGGCGACTACATCAGCGGCGATACGGCTCTGGGACGACTCCGACCCGAAGACCTCACACTTCATCATTCACTCGACGAGGTCCGCGCGGGTGACGTCGGATTCGTCGGCGAACTCATCACCTCGGAGTACGGAGGCCGCTATTTCGACGTGACGGTCGATGCCGGAGGCGAGCAGTTGTACGTCCGCGCAGACGCGGAACTACACGGACGCCGGTTGCGTGGTGCCGCCGTCGGATCTCCTCTGGTGGTCAGCTTCTCGCCCACCAAGCTGCGGGTGTTTCCGCACCCGGACGGTCACGCGGATCTCCAGGTTCCCGTGCTCGCCCAGGCCGCCCGATCGGAGGCGTGATGGCTACGGTTGCAGTGAGTCGCGGCGCACGTCCGTTCGTCGTGAGTACGGTGTGGCGTACCCGACTCGGGTACGGCGCATTGCTGGCGGTTCTGGCGTATCTCGTCGTGCTCCCGCTCTTCCGCTTGCAGTCGCTGGCGTTCGAGGACGGCGGTCGCGGATATCAAGCCCAGTACGGCCGATACGACATCGGCCAGACCATCCGGACCACCATCGCCCTCGCTGTCTCGTCACTCGCCATCGCGATGGTTCTCGGAACGATCCTTGCGTTCGCGGCGACCAGGCTGCCACGGCGGCTGAGCTTTCTCAGGATCGTCCCCATCCTGCCCATCGTGATGCCCGCGGTGGCCAACGTGGTCGGGTGGGCGTTCCTGCTCTCGCCCGGGCCTGGGTACCTGAACGCACTCCTCCGAAAACTCCCCTGGTGGAACCACGTCGACTCCGGCCCGATCGATGTCTACAGCACACCGTGGATCATCATTCTCACCGGTTTCGGACTCACATCCTTCGTCTATCTCTTCGTCAGCGCGGGAATGCAGAACATCGGTTCCGAGCACCTCGAGGCAGCACAGATCAGCGGTTCGTCGACGCTCGGGGTGTTCTTTCGTGTAGTCCTCCCGCTTCTTCGCCCCTCCCTGGTGTACGGCGGTGGCATTGCGCTGCTTCTCGGTCTGGGCCAGTTCACCGGACCGCTCCTGCTGGGACAGAACTCCGGCGTGAAGGTCCTCACCACCGAAATGTATCGGCGGGTGTCCGAGTCGCCGGCAGACTTCGCCGCTGCCGCCGCGGCAGGCTCGCCGCTCGTCATCTTCGGCGTCGTCGTCGTACTGGCGCAGAAGATGCTTCTCGGTAATCAGTCACGCTTCGTCACTCACGGAGGGAAAGCGTTCGCACCGAACACCGGTCGCTCGGCCTGGGCCGCCCTGTGCATCTCGGTATATGCGATGTTCGCACTCGTCGTTCCGCTGATCGGACTCGCCATCGTGGCCGTGTCGCCCTATTGGTCGGAAACACTGTCCTGGAATCTCTTCACACTCGACAACTTCCGGGCGCTTTTCCGGACGGCGAGCATCGTCGACTCGGTGTACACGAGTCTCCTCACCTCCGTGGCGGCGGTCGCAGTCTGCGTGCCGATCGGCTACCTCACCGCCACCCTGCTCGTGCGAGGCCGCAAACACAGAGTGCTGGGAACCATCGGTGACGTCATCACGGCCCTCCCCCTGGGTATTCCAGCGGTGATCTTCGGCGTCGGTTTCCTGCTCACGTACACCCAGCCTCCGCTGATCCTCTACGGGACCAAAGCGGTCATCATCCTCGTCTACATCGTGCTGATGGTGCCCTTCTCCACCCGGATGCAAATGACGGCGATGCTCTCGCTCGGGGAAACCTATGCCGAGGCGTCGGCTACGAGCGGTGCGAGCCCGTTCGTCACCAATGTGCGGGTGATTCTGCCGCTGATGAGGCCGACCGTGCTCAGTTCCGTCGCATTGATGTTCATCCTGCTGACCCACGAGTTCGCCGCCTCGCTGCTCGTCCGTGCCGCCACGACACAGGTGATGGGGACGCTGCTGTTCGACCTGTGGGAGAACGGCTCCTACCCGCTGGTGGCCGCGATGGCCCTTCTCATGACGGCCGTGACCAGCATCGGTGTCGTGATCGCGATGCTCGTCGGTGGCCGAAACGTATTGAGCAATCTCTGATGTCGACCTTCCCCTCCCCGAACCGAACGAGTGACAAGGAGTCCAGATGACTGTCGGTCCTGACCGACTTCGCGACAAGGTCGTCCTACTGTCGGGCGCGACCGGTGGTATCGGCGCGGAGATCGTCCGCAGGCTCGCCGAAGAGGGCGCTCACGTCGTCCTGACTGATCTCGAGAAATCGGCCTGTCAGGCCTTGCTCGATACCCTCACCCAGCCCGAGCGACATGCGGCACTCGCCCTCGACGTCTCCTCCGAGGAACAGTGGGAAGACGTCGTGGCCGCGACCGAGAACACGTTCGGCGCCCTGCACGCCTTGGTCAACAACGCCGCCATCGGCAGCGTCGCGACGGTCGACGAGGAAACCCGATCACAGTGGGATCGAGTGATCGGGGTCGGGCAGACCGGCACGTGGCTGGGTATGAAACACGCCGGGCCGCTGATCGAGCGGAGCGGCGGCGGTTCCATCGTGAACATGTGCTCGATACTGGGAACCGTGGGCGGCCTGGGCAACAGCGTTGCCTATTCAGCCGCCAAAGGCGCAGTCCGCACGATGACCAAGAACGCCGCCCTGCACTGGGCGGAAGCGGGAGTGCGCGTCAACTCGCTGCACCCGGGATTCATCGGTACGCCGCCACTGCTCGAGCGCTGGGAGGGTACCGAGCGTCACCGCGAGATGGTGGCCGGCACCCCGATGGGGCGTCTCGGGCGCGGTGAGGAGATCGCGGCCGTCGTCGCCTTCCTGGCCGGCGACGACTCCACCTTCGTCACCGGGTCGGAGATCTACGCCGACGGCGGGTGGACGGCGGCCTGAGCGAAGCAGCAGAACATGGCCCCCGCGTGATGCGGGGGCCATGTTCTGCTGTGTAGCCGCTGGAGCATCAGCGTAGGCGGCACAGCGTCTTTCCGACGGTGCGGCCGTGCAGCATCGCGACGATGGCGTCCGGCGCCGACCCGAGGCCGTCGAACACCGTCTCCTCGACAACGAGGCGACCGTCGCGGAGGTAGCTCCCGACCTCGGCCCGCATGTCGCCGAGCAGGTGGTCGTACGCTCCGGCCCGGAAACCCCGCACCGTCAGGTTCTTCGCGACGATCTGAAAGAGATTACCCGGACTCGGTGCCGCCGTGTCCGCGTCATAGGAGGCGACGGCGCCCGCCATGGCCACCCGGCCGCCTGGCCGGAGGTGATACAGGGCGGCCTCGAGATGCGTTCCACCCACGTTGTCGAAATACAGGTCGATGCCGTCGGGTGCCGCGCTTGCGAGCGCTCCGGCCAGGTCCGGGCTGTGGTAGTCGAACGCGGCATCGAGTTTCAGTTCGTCCAGCAGGAACCTGACCTTCTCGCCGGAACCGGTGCTGCCGACCACGTAGTGACCTCGGAGCTTCGCAATCTGCGCGGCGAGGCTGCCGACCGCACCCGCGGCCGACGAGATCCACACGACGTCTCCGCTCGTGAGTCCACCGATGCACTGCAATCCCACGTACGCCGTGAGCCCGGAACTGCCCAGCGCTCCGAGATAGGATTGCGGCGGGTGCACGCTCGTGTCGAGGCGTGTCACGCCGCCGGCCCCGGCCAAGGTTTCGCTGCCCTGCCGGACCACCGCGAACTCGCGAAAACCCTTGATGTGCAGAACGATGTCGCCCTTCTCGAAGCCGGGGTCACGGGACTCGAGTATCTCGCCGACAGCCAACCCGGTCAGTGTCTCCCCGATGCGGAACGGTGGGAGGTAGCCCGCGGGGCCCGTGGGGCCGAGACGCATCCTGACCGACGGGTCGATCGACGACCACGAGTTGCGCACGAGAATGTCGCCGGGCGCCAGTTCGTCGGGAACCGTCACCGCGTCGAGGTGGAAGTCCGACGGCCGTACCTTGCCCTGGGGATGGCGCGCCAGTTTCAGCTCATGACTCTGCACTGGAATCCTTTCGCACTCAGACGACGGAGAAGACGTCGCGGTTGTCGCGTCTTCGGACTGTGAGCCGGCCGCGATCGACCAAGGTGTCGAGGTGGGCGAGGGTCTCACAGGTGGCAATCATCTGATTGAACGGGTCGAGAGTGGAGAACGGCCTTTCGCGGCGGGTCCACGTGACCGCGTCTGCGACGGCAATCGCGGTCGACGGCCCGAGCGAGGCCAGCGCGTCGCGCATGGTTATGAATCGCCGGTCATGATGCGCAAGAAGTTCTTCGACGCGCAGGTGCACGCTCGGTGTCGGATCTCCGTGCGCCGGCAGCAGTTGCGAGTCGGGTCGTTCGAGCAGACGGGTCAACGACTCGAGGTAGCGCCCCAGAGGCAGATCCCACTCGCCTAGCTCGAAGCCGATCGACGGTGTGATCGTGGGCAGGACGTGGTCGCCACTGAAGAGCAACCTGTTCTGTTCGTCGTGAAAGACCATGTGCCCCTTCGTGTGGCCTGGCGTGTGCACGACGTCGAGCGTGTGCCGGCCGATCCGGAGCGAACCCTCGGTGAGCCAGTGATCCGGCTCTTCCCAATCCGAGGGATGGAACGGCTCGGCGGCGGTCAGCACCTCGACAGTGTCTGCCAGGAGGGGGGCACCGGCGCGGCGGAGTTCGTGTAGGGAATCCGTCGGAACGTTGCTGCCGAGTGCACTCACGGCCGCCAAACCGTCGGCCTCGGCCACGCCGAGGTGGACGCGGGAACCGTGACGACGGCGGAGTTCGATCGCGAACGTGTAGTGATCGCGGTGCACGTGGGTGACATAGATGTCGTGGATCTGCCTGGTGCTGTGCCCGATCCGAAGCAGTGCGTGCTCCATCTCGTCGAAAGTCGTGTCGACTCGCCAGCCACCGTCGATGAGGGTCAGCCCGTCCTCGGTCTCGAGGGCGTAGACGTTCACTGCTCCGAGGCCGTCGTCAGGCATCTGGAGGGGCACTCGATGCACACCGGGCGCCACCTCATAGCAGCCCGGTTCCATCCAGTGCGCCCTCATGATTTGCCGCTGTCCACTTCGACCATCGTCTTCTCTTCACCCATGACGAGGATGCGCTTTCCACGCATCTGGCCGACGTTGTCCACTGCGGCTTGCCATTCCGGGCTGGCGAGCGCCGCATCGAGGTCCTCGCGGGAGTCGAAGCTCAGAATCGAGACGCCGTCCCATTCCCGGGACCGGTCGTCCATGGCGTCGAGCACCTCGGTGTGCTGCCAGCGCCGCAGGCCCGGCAGCGGGTAGGTCACGTCGGCATGTTCACCGCGCCACCACTGGATGAACTGCTCATGGCTCCAGTCGTGCGGACGCGCGGCCAAGACGATCAGGTTGTACATCATCACTCCATAACTGACCTGAATTTGGTTCAATTCTTGAGGGTAAGAAAAACGCTTCTCTCCACCTGCCCGCGTCACGCGCGGACGATGCGCAGGGTGGCGGCGCGAACGTGCTCGTTGAGTTGGTCGAGGGTCATGTCCCCTCCGGGTCGATACCACCGCCACACACTGACGACGAGTCCGAGAATCAGCCGGGCCATCAAGCGCGGATCGCTGTCGGCGAATACTCCGGCGCCCATCCCCCGCGCAATGAGAAGAGACCACTCTTCTTCGATCGAGTTCACCAGCACGCGTGAGGTCTGGCGCTCGGCTTCTTCTTTTTCTGATTGGCGGGGAGTGGCGAGCAGATCCATGTGGCTCTGGAGGATGCGCCGCTGGAGGGCGTCCCGCGGGCTCGCTTCCAGAGCGCTGGTGACGGCGGCACTCAACGCCTCGACCGGGTCCTCGACGCCCTCGATCGCGGAAGTGAATCGCTCGAGTGACTGCGCCAGTTCGAGACGCATGATGGTCAGCAGGCAGTGACCCTTCGACTCGAAATAGTGATAGAGCGCCGTCTGGCCGATGCCGACCTCGTCGGCAATCGACGCCCACTTCGTGTGCTCGAAGCCGACCTCCCCGAAGCGTTCGATCGCGGCCGTCAGGATGAGCCCACGCTTCGAACGCGGACCATCGCGGAGCGTCATGGCTTCTACGGACACGGATACCCCATCCATCTGTTGTTCGGGCCGGTACCTGAAAGACTACCTGAACTGAGGTGAAGTCGGGTCAATATCAGCGGCTGTCGGTACCGGCGAGCAGGCGTGTTGCAAGATCCACGGCGTCGGGTCGAGACAGCTTCCCCACCCGGTTCTGCGGCAAATCGTCGATCGTGAAGACGAACTCCGGCCACTTGAACTTCGGGAACTCGATGTCTCCGAGGTGCGTGACGACCTCGTCGAGGGTAATCGGATTGCCGGTACTCACGACCAGGGCTGCGGCACGTTCACCGAGTAGCTCGTCCGGCACCGGGACCACGCACACCTGGGACACGGTCGGGATCCGTGCGATCGCTGCCTCGACCTCGTTGATGTCGATGTTGCGGCCCCCGCGAATGATGATCTGCTTCTGGCGCCCCATGACCCGGATGCTGCCGTCTTCTGCGACTTCGACGAGGTCGCCGGTGGGCAGGAATCCGTCCGCGGTGAGTTCCGGGGGCGCAGGGACACCTGCCCGTGCATAGCCGACGAAGAGGGAGGGCCCCTTGACCTGGGCATCGCCCACCCGGCCCGGTGGCAGAGGAGCGCCGTGTGCGTCGACCGCCCGGACGACGGTCCCGGGGAAGGGACGACCATCCCGCCCCAGCCGGACGTCCGGTTCGTCCGCGGGCAGCGGGGACGTATGCCCGAGACACTCGGACATCCCGAACACACGCAGGAACGTGGTGCCGAGGGTCTGTTCGGCGCGACCGAGCGCGCCGGCATCCATCGGACCACCGCCGACGGTCATTGCGCGCAGCGACGTGAGCGCTCCCGCAGCGTTCGGCGCGACGGCCAGCTGAAGAGCCATGGTCGGGACGAGCATCGTCCACGCGACCCGGTGTTCCCGGACGATCTGGAGGGCGGTCGCGGGCTTCCAGCCGTCCATGCAGACCATCGGCGCGGCCAGCATGGCAGGGAGATAGAGCCCGAAGCAGAATGCCGCTACCGACGAGAGTGGTACGAACGCCGCGACAGGGTCTCCGGGTTCGAGGCCGACCGCGTCGATCGTGCAACGGCAGGCGTACCGGATTGCGGCTTCCGACTGCACCACGCACTTGGGATGTCCGGTCGACCCGGACGTCATCGCGATCGCGATCCCGCCGTTCCACCGCTCGACGTCACTGACCGGCGATCGCGACCAGCGCATCACCCAGCCTGCCGGCGCGGCCGCTTCCTCGCAGAACCGGTTCTCCGGCACACCCCAGTGCGCGAGCGACTGCCGGTCGGCGATCACCACGTCGGGTGCGATGTCGTCCAAGGCCACAGCGAACTCCGACGGGGTGGCGTGTCGACTGAACACCGCGATCAGACCGCCGCGCAGTCCGACGGCGATTGCCGCGGCGAGTGTGCGCCACGTGTTGTCAGCCTGCACCAGCACCGTCGGCGAGCCACCCGTCGCGGCGTCCAGCTGGGCGGCGAGCCCGGTTGCCGCCGCGACAACCTCCGCCATCGTGTGCTCCCCCGTTGCATCGACGACTGCGATGTCATCCGGAGAATTCGCTGCGCGAGCAACGAAATCGCGTGCCAGCTCCCACATTCCGCCGACCTTCCATTGAAGTGAACTAGTTTCATTATTGACTATGACACGCACCGTACCCAGCTTTCGTCCGTCACGGAATCACGACAGCCCTCCCGGTGATCTCGCCGCGCCGCAACCTCGAATACACGTCGAGCACGTCGTCCAACGGGTACGCGGTCGCCTCGACGGCCAACAGACCTCGGTTTGCGAGGTCGACCACCGCCTCGAGGTCAGCGCGCGTTCCCCAGAACGGCGCAGTCACCTGCCAACCCGTCGCGAGTCCGACGTCTTTGCCCACCGTGAGCCGACCACCGGCGCTGCCGACGGTGATCAGTCGGCCCCCGGGTGCGAGCAACTGCGCCGCCGATTCCATCGTGTCCGGCGCCCCCACGAAATCGAAGACCAGATCGGCGCAGTGACGCCTGACGGCGCCGGGCCGAGATGTCGCAACCTCCGCGATGTCCGACACCGCCACGTCCGCCCCCAGTCGACGTGCAAGATCGCGCGAGCTCTCCCGCGGATCGACCGCAACGATCGTGCCTGCGCCGAGTGCGCGAAGAACCTGGACCGCGATGTGGCCCAGTCCCCCGACACCGACCACCACGGAAACGGAGTCGGCGTCGACGAGATCCCGGTTGGTACGGATTGCGTGATACGCCGTCAGGGCGGCATCGGCCAGTGGGGCGGCACTCTCGGGGGCGAGCCCGTGGGTGCGTACCAGGCACCGCCCCGATGGAACGATCATGGTGTCGGCCAGACCACCGTCATAGCCGATGCCGTTGCCGATCGCGGCGAGGCGACCGTCTTCGCGTGGGCACAATTCGAAGCAGTAGTTCTCGCGGCCTCGGCGGCAGTTGCGGCATTGCCCGCACGACCAGACACCGTGGACGACGACGGACTCGCCGATCCAGGACTTGTCGGCCTCGGGGCCCGCACCGACGACGGTTCCCGCCACCTCGTGCCCGAGCGTGAACGGGAGGGGATAGTCGAATACTCCCGCGGGTGCGTCCATCACGTGCAGATCGGATCTGCACAGCCCGGCTGCCTCGACCCGGAGAAGCAGCTGATGCCCCTGCGGTTCGGGAACCGGGATGCGCACAACCCGTGCACCGTCACCCCAGCCGGTCAGACGTACTGCGCGCATTGTCGGAACTGCCATGAGTGTCACCTTTGCCTACCGGGCGGTCCAGCCGCCATCGACCACCAGAGTCTGGCCTGTGACGTAGGACGACGCGTCCGACGCCAGAAAGAGCACGGCGCCGTCCACTTCGCCGGGGAGTCCGCCGCGGGCGAGCATCGTGTTGCGGCGCACCCAGTCCGCCGAGCGCTGGTTGCTGAACAATCCATCGGTCATTTCCGTGTCGAACCAGCCCGGTACGATGGCGTTCACGCGGATCCCACGTCTGCCCCACTGCCCGGCCAGCTCACGGGTCAGCCCGAGCACGCCGGCTTTCGACGCCGCATAGCTCGCCCCGCCGATAGGTGCCGTCGACACGAGCCCGACGACCGAAGAGATATTGATGATCGACGCGGCCTCACCTGCCGGTGTGGCCGAGGCGACGGACGCGGCGAGATGAAATCCCGCGGCCAGGTTCACGTCGAGAATTGAGGAGAATTCCTCCGGGCTCTCGTCCTCGGCGTTCGGCCTGCCGGGTCTGCCCGCGTTGTTGACGAGGACGTCGATCCGCCCGGCCTGCGCGAGTGCCCGATCCACGAGCGAGCGCCGGTCCGCGTCCACGGTGATGTCGCACTCGACGGGGACGACCCCGTCGACCTCGCCGGCCAGCGCCGCGAGACGTTCGACACGGCGGGCGGCCGCGAAGACCGTCGCGCCCGCCGACGCCAGTGTCCGCGCGAATCCCATTCCCAGGCCGGACGACGCACCCGTGACGACGGCGACACGACCGCTCAGCTGGAACAGCTCGGGTACCTGCATGTGGTTGGCTCCTACTCGTGTTCGTGGCACGCGCGCGTCAGTAGACGGCGGTGCGCCCGCCGTCGACCGGGATGACGGCACCCGTGGTGTAACCGGCTCGGTCGCCCGCCAGATGCACGACGAGACCGGCGATTTCGTCCGGGTGCCCCAGGCGCCCGGCAGGGAGTCGGTCGATGATCTTGCCGACGAACTCATCGTCCCAGTCCGCCGCCATGTCGGTCGCGAATCCGCCCGGCATGATGCAGTTCACCCGCACCCGGGGCGCGTATTCCTGAGCGAAGGCCATCGTCAGCGCGTTGAGGCCGTTCTTCGATGCCGCATACATCGCCTCCGGCGGGCTGGGCCGCAGTGCGCCGATGCTCGAGATGTTGATGATCGAACCGCCTCCGGCCGCGCTCATCCTGGCGCCGGCCACCGCCATGAGCCGGAACGGGCCCTTGAGGTTGACCTCGATCGTCTTGTCGAAGAGCGACTCGGAGACCGACTCGAGGTTCGGCGACAGGGGCGCGATACCGGCGTTGTTGACGACGATGTCGAGGCTTCCGAACTGCGTGAGAATGTGGTCGACGGCGAGTTCGATCGCGTCCCACTTCCCGACGTGCAGTGCGAGCGGTTCGGCGATGCCACCGGTGTCCCTCGTGATCGCGAGGGCCGCGGAGATGCATGCGTCCTCCTTGCGGCTCGACACGATCACGGTGGCCCCCGCGGCGGCCAGCCCGCTGGCGATGGCGTATCCGAGGCCTCGGGTGGCCCCCGTGACGAGTGCGACCTTGCCTGTCAGTTCTCGCTGTGCGTTCATGCGTACTTCTTCAGTTCGAGGCGCGCGATGGTGCGCAGATGGACTTCGTTCGGACCGTCGGCGATCTGCAGCGCCCGGGTGATCGCATACAGCCGGGCCAGGATCGTGTCGTCACTCACCCCTGCTGCGCCGTAGGTCTGGACGGCATGGTCGACCACCCGATGAGCGACCTCCATGGCCGCGACCTTGATCGCGGCCACTTCCGAGCGGGCCGCGGCGTTGCCCCGGGTGTCCATCAGCCACGACGACTGGAGAACCAGCAGCCGGATCTGGTCGATCTCCATCCGGCTGCGCGCGATCCACTCTCGTACCACACCGCGGTCGGCGAGCGGCGCACCGAAGGCATTGCGCTGCAGAGCTCGTCGGCACATCAGCTCGAGGGCGCGCTCGGCCATGCCGATCGCGCGCATCGCGTAGTGCATGCGCCCCGGCCCCAGCCTGCCCTGCGCTATCGCGAAACCGTCGCCCTCGGCGCCGAGCATGTGATCGGCAGGCACCCGGACGTCCGTGAACTGGACCTCGCCGTGACCGAGCCGGTCGCGGTACCCGAACATGGGCAGATCGCGAAGGACCTCGATACCGGGAGAATCCGCGGGCACCAGGATCATGCTCTGCTGCCGGTAGGTCGGAGCGTCGGGATCGGACTTGCCCATGAAGATGACGAGCTTGCAATCGGGGTCGAGAATCCCTGAGGTGTACCATTTCCGGCCGTTCAGGACGTACTCGTCGCCGTCCCGGCGGATGGTCGACGTGATGTTCGTGGCGTCCGAGCTCGCCACATCCGGTTCAGTCATGGCGAATGCCGATCGGATCGTGCAGTCGAGAAGCGGCGCGAGCCACCGTGACTGCTGTTGCTCGGTGCCGTACATGGCGAGGATTTCCATATTGCCGGTGTCGGGTGCCGAACAGTTGACGGCTTCGTTGCCGATCACCGAGCGTCCGACCAGCTCGGCGAGCGGGGCGTACTCGAGGTTGGTGAGACCGGCCCCCCACTCCCCGTGCGTCATGAAGAGATTCCACAATCCGAGCTCGCGCGCCTTCGCCTGCAGGTCCAGCATGACTTTGGGCTGCTCGTGTGGGTTGTCGTTCGATTTGATCTGCTCGTCGTACACGGCCTCGGCCGGATAGACGTGCTCTTCCATGAAGTTCCGCAGCTGCTCGAGCAGTCGCTCGGTGCGCGCGGAGTATTCGAAGTCCACGTGAGGTCCTCTCTGTTCCTTCATCGCTTCACGCGGTGAACGGAGGTTGATCAGGCAAGGAGCGCAGTCCCGCTGCGAATGAGCTGCGAAATGGTGTCGGGCAGCCGTTCCTGGTCGGGGTCGTGGTGGCGGCCCTCGCGGTGCCGGCGCAGGTTGTGGCCCATGATCGCCGCCATCTTCAGACGGCCGAGCGCGTTGAACCAGTTCATGTCCGGCAGCGCCGGGTGGTCCCCGGTGTAGAGGCCGATCAGTTCGTCCTCGGAGGGCAGGTCCGGCACCGCGCGCCCAACGCCGGGAAAGTTCGCACCATCGGCGAACACGAGGAACCAGCCCAATTCGACCCGCGGATCGCCCAGGCTCCAGATCTCCCAGTCGATCAACGCCGCCGGCTCGGTGTCACGGGCAATGATGTTGCCGAGCCGGTAGTCACCGTGCACCAACGTAGGTGGCAGCGCCTCGGGGAGATCGGCGGCGAGGAGGCGCAGGAGTTCGTCACCGCCGCTGACGAGGTCGGGGGGAACGGCGTCCAGCGTTCGTTTCCACCGCGCCAGCTCCGCACCGGGTGACAACGGATCCCCGGCCGCCGGGATCGTGTCGAGCGGCACCGCGTGCAGCAGTGGCAGTACCGCCGCGGCGCGGCGCATCCGCGCCGCCGCGACGGCCGGTTCCACCGGAGGGGAATCGAGCACCGGCTCGACTGATTCCCCGGGCACGCACTCCATCGCGAACCACGCCGGCCCGTCCTCGTCGACGGCGACGATCCGGGGCACGGGAACCTCTGTCGCACCGAGTGTTTCCATGATCCGCGCCTGGCGCACCATGTCGTGCCGCCCGATGGGGCGTTGCCCCTCGGGAACCGCCTTGATCACGAGGTCGCCGTCGCTGGTCGGCACTTTGTACGTCAACCCGGAATGCCCGCCGAGGAGCGGCTCGAGTGGGCCGACGTCGAGGCCGGGGCTCTGCTCGCGCAGGCGCTGGGCGACCCGGTCGCCGAGCGTGCTGTTCGTGGTCATCGGCGTGGCTCCCTCGGCAGACCGAGAACACGCTCGGCGAGGATGTTGCGCTGGATCTCGTCGGTGCCGCCCGCGATCCGGTACCCGGGTGCGCCGAGCACATGCTCCGTCCACGCGAACGTTCCCCATTCGCCCGAGTCGGCAATCAGATCGCGCCCCAGCAACAGCCGGACCACCTCCGACGTACGCGCCATGGTGTCCGTGGCGAGCAACTTGCCCACCGATGCCTCGGGGCCGGGGTCCTTGTCGGCGACCACTGCCGCGGCCACCCGCATACCGGTCACGCGCTGGACGTAGCTGCGGGTCACGAGATCCGCGACCTTGTCACGCTCGATCTCGGTCAGCTGCCGGTCGAGGTGACGGGCGAGTTCGACGGCGTGATCGGCGTTGGCCAGACCCAGGTTTCCTGCGTCGAGTCGCTCGGCTGCCAGCACCGTCAAGGCGACCGGCCACCCCTCCCCCACCGGCCCCAGCCGGTAGTCGTCCGACAGTTCGACGCCGTCGAGATAGACCTCGTTGAAGGAACTGCCCCCAGTCATCTGGCGGATGGGCCGGACGGTGACTCCGGGAGCATCCATCGGGACCAGGAACACCGTGAGGCCCGCGTGTTTGGGCGCCTCGGGGTCGGTGCGGCACACCGCGACCCCGACGTCGGCGACCCGGGCGCCGGACGTCCACACCTTGTGCCCGGTGATCGTCCACCGGCCATTCCGTTCGACTGCCCTCGTCCGGACGGCGGCCAGGTCGGATCCGGCTTCGGTTTCCGAAAACAGCTGACAGGCGATGATATCGGTCCGAAGCATCGCACGCACATATCGCTCGCACTGCTCCGGCGTGCCCCACTGGGCGATCGCCGGAGCGACCAGTTGCTGAGTCACCGAAAACATTTCGGTCCGGCGCGGCACGTCGAACGCGTTCTCCTCGCGCCGGAACGCCAGCACATAGGACATCGGCAGACCACGGCCACCGTACTCGGCCGGCCAGTTCATCGAGCCCCAGCCGGCGTCGAACTTCGTCTGTTCGTACGCACGGATATGGTCGGTCTCGTCGCGCTCCTGCTCTGCAGTCCAATTCTCGAAGACGGCGACCGAGTCGGATCCCACTCCCCATTTGATCTGGGTGCGCGGTTCGGCGACAGTTCTCAGCCACGCCCGCGCTTCATCCACGAACTGGTCCAGGTCGGGCATCGTTGCTTGATTCATGGCTCTTCCTCAGACGGACAGGACGGTGCAGGCGCTGATTCCGGGCGCACCGTAGACATGGGTGAATCCGATGCGCGGGTGTCCGGGGACCTGTCGGGCACCGGCCTCCCCGCGCAACTGCGTGACGATCTCGTGTATCTGCCGGAGGCCGGAGGCGCCGATCGGTTCCCCGTTGGCGATGCATCCGCCGTCGGTGTTGACCGGGATCCGGCCGCCGATCTCCGTCTCGCCGGCCGCGATCAGTTTCTCCTGCTCGCCGTGATCACAGAATCCGCACTCGGCCATGTGCATGATCTCGGCACCGCTCTCCGTGTCCTGGAGTTGCGCGACATCCACATCCGAGGGACCGAGTCCGGCCTGCTCGAATGCGGCGGCGGCGGTCGACGTGCTCACGCTGGGCGGGGTTCCCCGGCCCTGTATCGACGGACCGAATACCTCGAAGGAGCCGAACCGGCGGGTGCCCGCCGAGATTCCGCGCAATTGCACAGGCCTTCCGCCGAGGCGCCGGGCGGCGGCCTCACTCGCCACGACGACGGCGGCACCGCCCTCGCCGGGAGAGCAGAACATGTATCGCGTCAACGGGTCGTTGACCATGTCGGCTGTGGCGATTGCCTCAGCGGAAATCGGTTCGCGGCGCCAGGCGTTCGGGTTCAGCGAGCCGTTGCGATACGCCTTTTCCGCCACGGCGGCCAGAGTCGGTGCGCTGATCGCGTGTTCGCGCATGTACCGCGCGATCTTGATGCCGAAGAACTGGGTGGTGACCATCAGACCCGCCTCTCCGTAGCCGACGGGCAGACCCCAATCCTCCGGTGCCGGGTCGAAGGCGCCGCGCGGGTGTTTGTCGAATCCGACCGCCAGTGCGATCTCGGCGGCGCCCGAGCGAATCGCGTTGACGGCAGACACCAGCGCGCTACCGCCGGTCGCGCAGCCGTTCTTGACGTTGGTGAAAGGTATTCCGGTGAGCCCGAGTTCGGAGACCAGGGTGTCGGCGAGCCCGGACCCGTCGCTGCCGCCGAACGCGACCTGAACATCGGTCCACGCGATGCCGGCGTCCGTCAACGCGGACGCGATCGCATCCAGCGCCAGCTGTCGACCGCTCTTGCCCGGCTGACGTCCGAACTTCGAGAGTCCGGCCCCGACGATCGACACGGTGGACATCAGCGGATCTCCTTCAGGTAGGCATCGGTGGCGAAGCGGGGCACCGGCGCCGTGGCGATCAAGGTCACCGGCGCCCCGTCCTCCAGCTCGTCGAAGTCGTGGCATTCGAGCACGGCTTCGATCTTGATTCCCTCGGGGAGTTCGACGTATCCGACGGCGAACGGCGTGAAACCGTTCGGCGGCGGGACATACGGCGGGGATTTCGGGGCGAACCGCTGAACCGTGTACGCCCACACCGTTCCGCGTGTGCTCAGCACAAACGGCGACATCGCCGGCCGTGAGCACTGCGAACACAGGCCGGTGGCCGGGAACGCGACAGTCGAGCAGTGGGAGCACCGGCTCGCGCCGAGCGCAGGCGCGGTATGTGTCTCGCCCATCTCATTCTCTCCTCGGGGTTCGTGGTCGGTATCGGATCAGCGACCGACCCAGACCGGCTCACGCTTTTCGAGGAAGGCGTTCACGCCTTCTCGGGCGTCCTCGGACTGCAGCGCATTGCCGACGGCGAGGTGCTCCATCACCATCAGCGACTGGATGTCCGCGTCGAGACCGCGGTCGATGCACATCTTGGTGAGCTTCATCATGAACGGGCTCTTGTCGACGATCGGGGCGATGAACTCGGCGAGGAGCTTGTCGAGGTCTTCGGCCGGCGCCGAGGCGTTGATCAGGTCGAAGGCCTCCGCCTCCTTGCCGGTCAGGAGTTTGCCGGTCAGCATGAGCTCCTTGGTCTTCCGAATGCCGATCATCCGCGGAAGCCGGTAGATCGGGCCTGCCCCACCGAACAGCGCGCGGCGGATGTGGAAGTCGCCGATACGGGCGTCCTCGGCGGCGATGGCGAAGTCGCAGGAGATCATGAGCTCGAAACCGCCTGCGGTGACGAAGCCTTCGAGCACCGCGACGGACGGTGTATTCATCGAGTACAGGCGGTCGCACACCTTGGCGGACAGCACGGCGACGTCCATCGCGGTGGTGGAGCCGACGTACTTCTCCCGCAGCTCGTCGAGATCGAAGCCCGAGCAGAAGGTGCCGTCACGTCCACGCAGGACGAGCACCTTGAGGTTGGGGTCGTTGTCGACCTCCACGATGATCTCGTCGAGGCGATGCAGCAGCTCGACGGTGACCGCGTTCTTCTTGTGCGGGCGGTTGAGCCACACGCGGGCGACGTCGCCGTCCTTCTCGAGCACGATGTGGTCGGTGTCCACCATGTCGGTGTCCTTTCGAGGAATGAAACTGAACTGGATTCACTTCAGTTCTACTGGGTGGAAGATGGTCCGTCAATAGCGCGGAGCAAGAGGTTTCGATTCAGCCGAGGGCAGACGCCCCGATTCAGAGCCCGACGAGATCCGCAACGCGACTGCGGTGTGCCCGCGAATCCCCCAGAAGCGGTTCGTCACCGAGCGCGCGGCGAACGTAGGAATGCGTCGCGTGTTCCCAGGTGAAGCCGACACCGCCATGCAATTGCACGGCCTCGAGGGCGGTGGCGATCGCGGCCTCGGTGCAGATCGCCCCCGCAACCGCGGCCGGGAGCGCCGCGGAGTCGGGGTCTTCCGAGAACACGGCGGCCGCATACCGCGCCGCCGATCGAGCCTTCTCCAACTCGACCAAAGTGTTGGCCAGTCGATGCTTGACGGCCTGGAAGGAGCCGATCGCTCGCCCGAACTGGTGGCGCTGCATCGTGTATTCCGTTGTGCTTTCGAGTAAACGATCGACGATTCCCACATGTTCGCACGCCAGCCCGATCACTCCGAGGCTCCGCAGCGATGCGGCCGTCCGCAGTGCATCGCCGGGTCCGACGAGACGCACCGCGGCCGCGTCGTCGAAGAGCAGATTCGCCTGCCGCCGACTGGGATCGATGACCGGAAGCTCCGTGCGCCGCACCGGGGCGGTACGCAGATCGACCGCGTACAGGCCGGGCCCCTCGTCACCGCGCCCGAGTAGCACGACGATATCGGCCGCGCCGCCCTGCACGACATTGGTCGCGCGGCCGGACACCGACCAGCGGTCTCCGGTTCGGGTGGCGTCGACGAAATCGGTCTCCGCGCTGAGAGCTGTCACGGTTGCGACGAGTTCGCCCTGGACGACTCGCCCCAGCAGGTCGTCGCCCTGCGGGCACCTGTCGGCTGCGAGCAGGGCGTGCACTCCCAGCGTCGCGGACGTGAGTACGGGTTCGCCGACCAGCGCGCGCCCGCATTCTTCGAGAACGATCCCGAGTTCGACCACGCCGTAACCCAGACCGCCGCGATCCTCCGGCACCGTCAGGGCGGCGACGTTCATCTCCTTGACGAGAAGCGACCACAACTCGGGTGAATAGCCGATTTCCGACTTGGCGGCGAGTCGGCCGGCCTCGAGCGTCGAATGCCGATCCAGCAATTGGCGGACCACCGCCCGGATATCGTCGTGCTCGGCGACAGGCGTCATCGCCGGGGGTTCGGTCTCGGGCCAGGGATGGGAATGGGGGGTCGGCATGGAACTCTCCTCAAATTGACGTGAGTTCAGTTTAGTTTCGCCGAAGCTGTCACGGCAAGGACTCTCGACAAGCAGCGCCGGGTTGAACTAAGTTCATTTCATGACCGATGCACTCGCAATCGAGCGGTACTACGCGATCCTCGACAGCGGCCGGATCGACGACGCAGTTGCCCTGCTCGACGAATCGATCGAGTTCGCCATAGTCCTCCCGGGTACCGTCCGCAGGGGGTACAGCCGCGCCGACATGCGCGACTACCTGAGGGGACGGCCCCCGGTCGATCGACGACACGTGCTGCTCCGAACGAGCAGCGCCGGCGACGTCCAGTTCGCCTACGGTTCCGTCGTCGAGAACGAAGTGAAGACGACCGGCTACTTCCTCGCCGCCATGCACCTCGACAGCGACGGAACCATCGATGCGTACGAGGTGTCCTTCGACACGGAATTCAGCATTCTCACAAAGGAGTTGACCCATGGGAAGCGCGACTGACCTCAACGAGACGACTTCTGCGACTCCCGTACTGGTCGCGTGGTTCGCGATCATGGATTCGGACGATCCCGACCGCGTCCTGAACATGATCACCGACGACTTCCGGATGTCGGTTCAATTCTCCACCGGCGGTGGGAATGCCGCCGAATTCGTCGGGGATCGCGGCGGTCTCGTCGAGTACCTGCAGCAACGCGAGAAGAGTGTGCTCGTACACGAGGTCCTCGCGGGAGCTCGTGTGGGAGAGGTCGAGCTGGCACTGGGACGCACCACACGGAACGGTGATTTCGAGGCCTCGTTCAACACCTCGGCACAGCTCGACGGTTCGGGACGCGTACGGAGGTTGCTGATCTGCCGCACACCCGAGATCTCGTTCCCCCTCTGAAACAGCTGTGAGTACTTGTTAACCGCGGGCGGTTAACAAGTACTCACAGCCGGTTTCGGTCAGGACATGAGGTCGTACAGGGTCACGCCGTCGACGGTGACGGCGGTGAAGTTCTCCTGCACCCAGGTGGAGATCTCCGATGCCGTTCCGTCTCCACCCATTCCGCCGCCTCGGCCGCCGGAGATGAAGTAGTGGATCTTGCCGTCCGCCACGTACTGCTGGAACTGCTCCAGCGTGGGTGACGGATCGCTGCCGTTGAATCCGCCGATCGGCATGACCGGATCCTCGGTGGCCAGCTGGTAGCCGGATGCACTGTTCGATCCGATGGCCGCTGCCACCCAGGTGTAGTTGCCGGAATCCTGTTCGAGCAACGCCACCAGCTCGGCGCCCGGCTCGCTGCCGGAGAGCAGTCCCCCGACGGCGCCGCCCATGGCACCCATACCGCCCATGCCGTCGGTGGCTCCTGCCGCCGCGCCGTCCGTTGCGCCGGCAACGGCACCGCCCGGCAAGGTGGGCGCCGCGGCACCGTCGGTGCGTCCGGCACCGCCCATGCCGCCAGGGCCACCCATGCCGCCGGGGCCACCCATCCCGCCGGGGCCTCCGTGGGCGCCTTCGACGTTGGGTCCGGCCGAGACGATCGAACCGGTGTGCGGCGTCGCGATGGTGTCGACGGCGTAGGCCGTCGGACCGGCGAGGCCGGTGAACAGCGCGGCCAGCGTGACCACGGCAGCGATCCGGCCTCGGGTCAGCGCCGGGACGAGCACGGCAACCGCAGCGACGACGCCAACGACGACCACGGCCCACTTCAGCCACGGCACGAACGACGCGCTGCGTCCGAGCAGAACCCAGGACATGGCAGCGGTGGCCAGCAGTGTCGCGGCGAGAACCGCCCGCACCCACAGCGTGTCCCGTCGACGCCACAGCGTCGCCGAACCGATCGCCACCAGCGCGGCCACGGCCGGTGCGAGTGCGACGGTGTAGTACGCGTGGAAGATGCCCGCCATGAAGCTGAAGGTCAGTCCGGTCACGAGCAGCCACAGACCCCACACGAGAAACGACGCACGCTGGGTGTCGACGCGAGGTGCCCTGCCGCGCAGTGCGAGACCGGCGACCAGCAGGATCAGTGCGGCCGGGATCAGCCAGGCGATCTGACCGCCCTGAGCCGACTCGAACATCCGCGTGATGCCGGTGCTACCCCACATACCGCCACCGCCGGGGGCGCCTCC
This sequence comes from Rhodococcus sp. 21391, assembly GCF_016772255.1. NCBI lineage: Bacteria > Bacillati > Actinomycetota > Actinomycetes > Mycobacteriales > Nocardiaceae > Rhodococcus > Rhodococcus sp. 21391. The sequence goes on from NZ_CP063781.1 coordinate 5,606,976, forward strand.
TCCGGGGAAGCGGCCGCCCGCCATGGCCTCGCCGGCACCGCCCATGGCCGCTGCCAGCTCCCCTCGACCGCCGCCGGGCATGACACTGCCGGTCTCCTCACCGTTCAACCGGCCGAGACCGTTGTAGCCCAGCGTGAGTTCGAGGATCGAATTGTTCTGCGAACCGCCGATCCAGGGCCGCGACGACGCCGGCCACAGTTCGACGATCAGCAACCACCAGCCCGCGGAGACGATCATCGCGCCGAGCGCCGCGAAGCACTGGGCGAGGCGCTTGCCGAACTTCGGCGGTCCCGCGACGAGATAGGTCAGAGCGAGCGGCGGGACGACGAGCATCACCTGAAGCTGCTTGGTCAGGAACCCCAAACCGACGAACACGCCGGTCAGCACCATCCACCGGGTGCGTCCGTCCTCCACGGCCCGCAGCATCGCCCACACGGAGGCGATCATTAGCAGCACCAGCAGGGCGTCGGGGTTGTTGAACCGGAACATCAGCACCGCGATCGGCGTCAGCGCCAGCACGAGACCCGCGAGCAGACCCGCCGGGGCGCCGAACCACCGCTTCACCGTGGCGTACAGCAGGGCGACGGAACCGACCCCGAGCAGTGCTTGCGGTACCAGCATCGCCCACGAGCTGAGCCCGAAGACCCGGACCGACAGCGACATCAGCCACAGCGACATCGGGGGCTTGTCGACGGTGATGGAGTTGGCGGCATCGGAGGATCCGAAGTAGAACGCCTTCCACGACTCCGAACCCGCCTGGACCGCGGCGGCGTAGAACGAGTTGGCCCAGCCGGAGGCGCCGAGCCCCCAGATGTACGCGACCGCGGTCCCGACCAGGAGTGCGGCGAGCGCCCACGGCTCCCACCGCCTGCGGGCGGGAGGTGGTTCGGCCGCTTCGACCTTCGGTTGTTCGAGGGTCGTCGTCATGCGTGAGCTCCTTCGGGGCGTGCGTTCCGGAACACCCAGCGAAGGGCTATGAAACGACTGATGGTGGCAACGAGATTGGCGAGGACGAGGACGGCGAGTTCGACGTGCTTGGACACGTCCGGGGCCGCCGAGTGGAGGACGTACAGCGAACCGCTGGTGAGCAGCAGTCCGAAGGCGAACACGAGCAGCCCCTGCATCTGATGCCGGGCGGCGCCCTCGGATCCGCGGACACCGAACGTGAACGCGCGGTTCGCGGCCGTGTTGAGCACGGCCGTGACGAGCAGTGAGACGGCGTTGGCCCACTGCGCGCCCACGATCGGATGCAGGATCAGGTAGAGCAGCGCGTACGCGACGGTCGACGCGGCGCCGATCACGGCGAACCGGGCCAGCTGCCCGACCATGCCACGCGGAACTCCGGGCACCAGCGGCTCGCGGCCGAAACTGTCGCGGAGGCTGCCGATGGGCAGCGATCCGGTGGACAGTGCCCGGCCCACCCGCCACACGCCCTTGAGGTCGGCGACGGCAGTCGCGACGATGTCGACGCGACTGTCCGGGTCGTCGACCCAGTCGACCGGGACCTCGTGGATGCGCAGGCCGGCGCGTTCCGCGAGCACCAGCAGCTCGGTGTCGAAGAACCATCCGGTGTCCTCGACCAGCGGCAGCAGGCGCTGCGCGACGTCCGCCCGCATCGCCTTGAACCCGCACTGCGCGTCGGAGAACCGCGCGTGCAACGCGCTGCGGAGGATGAGGTTGTAGCTGCGGGAGATGAACTCGCGCTTCGGTCCCCGGACCACCCGCGACGAGCGGGCGAGGCGGGAGCCGATCGCGACGTCCGAATGCCCCGACAGCAGGGGCGCAACGAGCGGCATCAGGGCGTTGAGGTCCGTCGACAGGTCGACGTCCATGTACGCCACCACCTCGGCGTCGGAGCCGCTCCACACTGCACGCAGAGCGCGGCCGCGCCCTTTCTCGTCGAGGTGCACGACACGGACGCTGTCGATCTCGGCGGCCAGTCGGTGCGCCACTGCGAGGGTGGCGTCGACGCTGGCATTGTCGGCGATGGTGATCCGGGCGGAGTAGGGAACGTTCTCGTCGAGGTGCCGCCGCAGCCGGCGCACGCAACGTTCGAGTCCGGCTTCCTCGTTGTAGACCGGCACGACAACGTCGAGCACGGGCGCGGTCTCGGAGGTTTCGGGGGTCTCGAGTCGTCCCATGGCGCCCGGTGCGCGGGAGAGGGAATTCGTCGTCATGCGTCCAAGATTCGTCCCGTACGCTCCGATGACTCTGGACGGAGGCTGGGAGTTTCCTGTGCGCTTCGCTCTTGTGAGTACTTGTTAACCGCGGGAGGTTAATAAGTACTCACGGGGGGCGAAGCCGCATAATGGCGGCCATGGGATCTGTATTCAGCGCCATCATCAACGGAGATCTGCCCGGACGTTTCGTGTGGGAGGACGAGGACGTCGTCGCGTTCCTCACGATCGCCCCCGTCACGCAGGGCCATGCGCTCGTCGTACCCCGCAAGGAGGTGGACCAGTGGCAGGACGTCGACGGTGAGATCTGGACGAAGGTCATGGACGTCGCCCGCACGATCGGACAGGCCGTCCGCCCCGCTTTCGACGCACCGCGGGCGGGTCTGCTCATCGCCGGTCTCGAGGTGCCGCACCTGCACGTACACGTCTTCCCGGCCTACGACCTCGGCGATTTCAACATCAGCAACGCCGAGCAGAATCCGTCCCAGGAATCGCTCGACGAGGCGCAGTCGAAGCTCAAGGCGGCGCTGCGCGATCTCGGCCACGGCGGCAACGTCCCCGACTGACGGTCAGCTCGACCGCGGCAGTTCCACCCGGAACGTGGCACCCTCACCGGGCCGGCTGTCCACGGTCACCGACCCGCGGTGGGCGGCGACCAGGGCCGCCACGATCGACAGGCCCAGCCCGCTGCCGCCGCTCTCCCGGGTGCGGGAGGCGTCGGTGCGGTAGAACCTCTCGAACACCCGGGCCGCGTCCTCCTCGCTGAGTCCGGGTCCGGTGTCGGCCACCTCGAGCACGACGCTGTGTTCGGTGGTGCTCAGCCGCACCGTCACGTCCGCGGTGGCGGGGGTGTGTTTGACGGCGTTGGCGAGCAGGTTGCCGAGGACCTGCCGCAGCCGGGCCTCGTCACCGATCACCTCCGGTGTCCCGGGTCCGGGGCGGACGTCGAGCGCGATGGACCGATCGGGGGCGAGAGCGCGTGCCCCGTGCACGGCGTCCGAGGCCACCGACAGCAGGTCGACGGGCCGGGTCTCGAGGGGGCGCTGGGCATCGAGCCGGGCGAGCATCAGGAGATCCTCCACGAGGAGTCCCATCCGCGACGCCTCCCCTTCGATGCGGCTCATCAGGGTTTCGGTGTCGGTCATCGCGCCTTGTCGATACAGTTCGGCGAAGCCGCGGATCGTGGTGAGCGGGGTGCGCAGCTCGTGGCTCGCGTCGGCGACGAATCGCCGCATCTTCTCCTCGGAGCGCCGCGCCGATTCCTCCGACGCCTCGGTGGCGGCGAACGCGTGCTGGATCTGAGCGAGCATTCCGTTGAGCGCCACGGACAGTCGTCCGATCTCGGTACGGTCGTCCCGTTCCGGAACACGCCGGTGCAAGTCACCCGACGCGATCGCCGCTGCGGTCTCCTCCACTTCGACGAGGGGTCGCAGACTGCGCCGGACCACGAAGTACGCGACCACTCCCAGCGCGATCAGCACCACCACACCGATGATGAGTTGCAGGACGATCAAACGGTTCACCGTTTCGTCGTTCTCGGTGAGTGTCATCGCGACGGTGGTCTCGGTTCCGTCCGGCGCGGTCGTCGTCAGCACCCGCCACCGCACGTCGGAGTCGTCGGTCGAGCCGACCGTGTCGGGCCCGGCCGCCGGGTTCTCGGGCAGCGCGGGGGAGACGGATTCGTCGTTGATCTCGCGCAGGACCGTTCCGTTCGGCAGCGTCGTGCGGACGTAGAACGGGCTCGGTGGGCGGCCGAGGTTCGGTTCGACCGGCGGCGGCAGCGGGCGCGATTTGCCGGGCTTCGCCCACCCCTGAGCCGCATCGTGCAGTTGGTGATCGACGCGGTTGGTCAGCGAATTTTCGAGCGCCGACGTCACTGCGACACCGGATGCGAGGAGCCCGAGCGCAGCGAGCAGGAGCACGGCACCGACGAGGGTGATGCGCAGCGGCATCGAGCGAATCCACCGTCGCGCAGGCCTGTTCGGGACAGCGGCGACCGCCTCGGCCGACTCCCGCGGAGCCGCAGGCGCGGTCATCGCCGCGGTTCTCGCATCACGTAGCCGACTCCGCGGAGGGTGTGGATCAGCGGCGTCTCACCCGTGTCGACCTTCCGGCGAAGGTAGGACACGTACGACTCGACCACCCCGACCTCACCGCCGAAGTCGTAGTTCCAGACATGGTCGAGGATCCGCGGCTTGCTCAGCACGGTGCCGGCGTTGACCATGAAGTACCGCAGCAGCGTGAACTCCGTCGGCGACAGCGACACCAGGTCGCCCGCCTTCCAGACCTCCCGCGTGTCGTCGTCGAGTTCGATGTCGGCGAACTTGACGCGGGCGGACTGTTCCTCCACCGACACCTTGCCTGCCCGCCGCAGGATGACGCGCAGCCGGGTCACCACTTCTTCGAGGCTGAACGGCTTGGTGACGTAGTCGTCCGCGCCGAGCGTGAGTCCGCTGATCTTGTCCTCCACCGCGTCCTTCGCGGTGAGGAACAGCACCGGAGCGTACACACCGTCGGCGCGCAGCCGCTTGAGCAGGCCGAACCCATCCATTCCCGGCATCATGACGTCGAGGATGACGGCGTCCGGGCGGAACGTGCGGGCCGTGTCGAGTCCCTCGGCCCCGGTCGACGCCGTCGCCACCTCGAATCCCTGAAACCGCAGACTCACGGACAGCAACTCGAGGATGTTCGGCTCGTCGTCGACGACGAGGACGCGGGCTTCGACAGGCTTCTCATTCACGCAACCCATCATCACTCGCGCCGCTGGATCGTCGCTGTAGGTTTCCTGGGAGATTCCTGGGAGCCGGTACCGTCGGCCCGTGCGGTCGGTTTCCGGTCGTCAGTTCACCACGATGTTGAGGTTGAGTACTACCCCGCCGAACGTCAGGATCGTGTTGGCCAATCCGAGTGTGACACCGCTGTTGAGTGCCCCGAGCAGTCCGAGCATCATGACCTCCATCGTTGCCCCTGGGAAGGGGTGGTTGCGCGCTGTCCGTGCGCGTTGCGGATGACACTAGGTCAACTCCGAAGAATTCGCGGCGACACACGCACGCGAATTCCCCGAATAAAATCACCCATTCTTCTTAACCGAAAAAGGGGGAAATTCTCGGCGCATGAGCAAGGATGGGAAAGTTGCGCTCCGCGTGCCGTCGCCTCCGGTCGTCGAACGCACGAGACAACCCCGCCGTCTATCCGACAGCGGGGTTGCGGGAGCGGAGTTGCCTTGACAGGCAGGAAGTTCAGGCTACGACGTTCAGGTTGAGTACCACTCCACCGAACGTCCCGATCGTGTTGGCGAGTCCGAGGGTGAATGCGCTGTTGATGGCCGCGAGCAGTCCGAGCATCATGATGTGCCTCGTTATCTTCCGTGGTATATGCACAGAATTCACTGTTTCGCTCGACAATAAATGAGGCGACCTCGATCTGCGAGATAATCGGCGCATTCGCAACCCGTGCGCGTCCGAGGAGTGCGTGTACTCGCTCACCACTCACAGGCGCGGAGCGCCCCGTTGGGTACCGTGGAAATCGTCGACACGACATCCGGACGAGCGCACCGTACCCGGCCAGCGACAAGACGGTGCCCGGAGGTTTGTCATGGCGTGGATCGTGCTTGTGCTGTCGGGAGTCCTGGAGGCCGTCTGGGCCACCGCCCTCGGCCGATCGGACGGGTTCAGCAAACTCGGACCCAGTGTCGTGTTCGGCGTCGCGTTGATTCTCAGCATGGCGGGTCTGGCGTTCGCGATGCGCAGTCTCCCCATCGGAACGTCGTACGCGGTCTGGGTCGGCATCGGCGCAGCCCTCACGGTCGGGTTCGCGATGGTGACCGGCGCCGAGAGTTCCTCGCTGGTGAAGATCCTCCTGATCCTGGGCATCGTGGGATGCGTCGTCGGACTGAAGGTTCTGCACTGACCGGATCGCGACACTCGATGCTTGTGTGTCGCGGGTTACAGTAATTCCATGAACCTGGTGTCGTTGATGACCCTCCCGGTGCGTGTCGGTCTCGCGGCGGCCGATGTCGGTCTCGGAATCGCCGAAGCGAGCCTGGTGACCGTCCGGACGGCGGTCGCCGGAACCGGTGTGGTCACGGGGATGAGCACCCAGGGCAGCCCGCTGCAGGTGATCAGCCAGCTGTCGTCGCTCGCGGCCAACGACCGGCCGCTCGGGCAGGCCCTCCAGCCGGGTGGTCCGCTCGACCGCCTGCTCGCTCCGGGTGGTCCCGTCGACCGACTCACCTCGGAGGGCGGCACCCTCGAACGGTTGCTCGAGCCGGGCGGCCCGCTCGAGCGGGTTCTCGCCAAGGACGGCCCGCTCGACCGGGTGCTCGCCGAGGACGGAACCCTGGAACGGCTTCTCGCGAAGGACGGCCTGCTCGACCGTCTCACCGCCGAACAGGGACCGCTCGAACGGCTGACCGCGCAGGACGGTGCGGTCGAGCGGCTCACGGCGCCGGGTGGACTCGTGGACCGGGCGCTCGCCGAGAACGGCATCCTCGAGACCCTGCTGTCGGAGGGTGGCGCGTTCGAACGTCTCATCGCCGAGGGCGGCCCGCTCGACCAGATCGTCGCGCTGTCCGAGACCTTGACGGCGCTGGCGCCCAATCTCGAGCGGATGAGCGCCAGCATCGACCTGCTGCAGGAAACGGTGGGGATTCTCAGCGCCGCGGTCGGGCCGCTCGGCGACCTCGCCGGCAAGTTGCCGGGACGCTGGCTCAAGGGCAAGGGCGACCGCCCGGGCGTCGACTACACACTCGGGCCCGCCTGACGCCTTGACCTGAACGTGACTCGAGGTTTTACGGTCGGGTCATGACTCGCATCGAAGGCCTCGGACCCGTCGGCATCTCCCTGAACATCTCACCGGACGAGACGTACCTCGACGAGGCGGCCCGACTGGAGTCCCTCGGCTATTCGGCGATTTGGCTGCGGGGCGGTCAGATCGACAGCCTGGACCGGATCTCGGCTGTCGTCCGGGCGACGGACTCGATCCCGGTCGCGACCGGCATCATCCCGATCGGCGTGTACGACTCGGGCGCCGTCGCACAGCTTCATGCGGATCTGCAGATCACGGCGCCGGACCGGTTCGTCGTCGGACTGGGTGGCCCGCAGGTCCCCCGGCCGCTCCGGGCGTTGAACGAGTATCTCGACAGGCTCGACCGGTTCGGTCCGCCGGTGCCTGCGAAGCGACGGATTCTGGCCGCGCTGGGCCCGCGCAAGCTGGAACTCGCGCGGGACAGGGCCGCGGGGGCCGTCTTGCTCCTCGTCACCCCCGACTACACCGCCGAGGCGCGGCGCATCCTCGGTCCGGACGCCACGCTCGTCGTCTCGCTGATGACGGTGCTCGGCACCGACGCCGCGCAGGCCCGCGACACGGCCCGCGTTCCGCTCCGCTTCCTGTCCGGGGTGGGCGGCTACGCCACCAACTTCGTACGGATGGGTTTCGGCGCCGACGACATCGCGGGGTTGAGCGACCGGCTCGTCGACGACCTGGTCGCCTGGGGCGATGCGGACGCGATCGTCGCGCGGGTCCACAGCCACCTCGCGGCCGGTGCCGATCATGTCGTCGTCAACGAACTGGGTGAGCGGCCGGACGAGGCGGCCCGGCAGCTCGCGAGACTGCTGCCGCTTCGTGCATAGGACCGACCGGCCGACAGCAGCCGACCCGTGCCTCTGGTATGTATTTCGCATGACACGAACCATCGTTGCGCTGTTGATCCCTGCCGCCCTGCTGCTCGGGGCATGCAGTTCCGAATCGACCACCACCGAGGCCGAGTCCCCGGCGAGCGCAACGATCGAGGCCACCGAGGCATCCTCCGCAGACCTGCCCGCCGTCGTGGACCTGTGCAAAGGCCTGCTCCAGTACGCGAACGGCGCGGAGGCTCGCGCGCAGCAGAGCGGCGAGACGTTCGACCGCACGAAGGCCCTCGACGACCTCTTCACCCAGTCGGCCGAGACGCCGGAGTGGAAGGACGCCCCGCAGGAGCGCAAGGACCAGATGATCCAGGCCTACGACGCCGCCAAGACCGGGGCCTGCTGACCCGGATCGCAATCGAGGACCGGAACTGTCCTCAATCCTTCGTAGCGTGCCCGGTATGACCGACACGACGAAGACCATCCGTCCGTTTCGCATCGACATCGCGCAGGAGCAACTCGACGATCTCGCCGATCGCCTCGCGCGCACCCGGTTCGGCACACCCCTCCCGGGTGACGACTGGGTGAGCGGTGTGCCCACGTCCTACCTGGTCGAACTCGTCACGTACTGGCGCGACGAGTTCGACTGGCGGGCGCAGGAGAAGTCGCTCGACACCATCCCGCAGTTCGTCACCGAGATCGACGGTCAGAACATCCACTTCCTCCATGTGCGCTCACCCGAACCGGACGCATTGGCCCTCGTCCTCACCCACGGCTGGCCGGGTTCGTTCGTCGAGTTCCTCGACGTGATCGGGCCCCTCACCGACCCCGCAGCGCACGGGGGCAACCCCGCCGACGCGTTCCACGTGGTCGTGCCGTCGCTGCCAGGATTCGGGTTCTCCGGACCGGTCCGCGAGTCGGGCTGGGACACTACCCGTATCGCCACGGCGTGGGCTGAGCTGATGAGCCGGCTCGGCTACCACCGCTACGGTGTACAGGGCGGCGACATCGGTGCGGACGTCACCCGAGGTCGCCCGCATCGCCCGGGACGCGGTGATCGGGGTGCATCTCAACGGCAACGTCGGGGTTCCGCTCCACGAGCTGGACGAGGCGGAGCGGGCGAGTCTGTCACCGCTGGAGCGGGATCGCCTGAACCGGGTGCCCCGGTTCATGTCCGAGGAGTTCGGCTACATCTCCATCCAGTCCACGAGACCCGCGACTCTCGGTGCCGCGCTGGCTGATTCGCCGGTGGGCCAGCTCGCCTGGATCGTCGACAAGTTCCGCGAGTGGACGCATCCCCGCGAGGCGCTCCCCCACGACGTCGTCGGCATCGACCGGCTGCTCACCAACGTCATGCTGTACTGGCTTACCGACACCGCGTCTTCGTCCGCGTACGTCGGCTACATGCAGGAATCATCCTGGGGCGCCGCCAAATCCGCGTCCGGGACCCCGACCGCGGTCATCGTCTTCGCCCACGACGTCGGCATCCGTCGCTACGCCGAACCGGAACACGCGGTCACGCGATGGACCGACGTCAGGACCGTGGCGGTCACTTCGCCGCACTCGAAGAGCCCGAGACCTTGACCGCGGACATCCGGGAGTTCTTCGCCGGACTCCGCTGAGCGGGACACGACGAACTCGCCGGCCCCGGGCATCGGGACCGGCGAGTTCGTCGACGGTGTTGCGTCAGTTGCCGATACCGGCAACCTCCTTGGCAATGCCGGCCAGTCGCGTCTGGGCCGCGGAGACCACGCCCTGACGGTCCTTGTGGGCTTCCTCGTAGGCGACGACGGTGCGCACGTCGGAGGGATCGGTCAGTTCCTTGACCGCGGCGACGGCCTGGGACACGTTGAGGTCGTCGTAGTCGGCGATCGGGAGTTCATCCGCCTCCAGGACGCCACCGGCGGCGCGTGCGGAATGAATCGCGTCGGCGACTCCATCAGCGCCTTCGTTGCGAGTGACCTGCTCGGCCGTTTCGAGGGCGGCATCACGCGATGCCGCGAGCGTCTTCACCGCGACGTCGCCCGCGTGGGCGCCTCGCCCGAGCAACGCGCTCAGCATCGGCGGGGTGGTGCGGGCCGTGTCGAGAGCACGGTCGATGCCGCGCGCGGACCACGAGACGGGGACGTTGATCAGCCGGATCGTGGCGCCGGTCGCCGCCTGGAACGGGGTGCGTCGCAGTGCCGCCGGTCCGCCGAGCGCCTCCTCCGCGAGCACCGTGGTCAACCAGTCGACGGTCGCGGCGTGCGCGGTGACCAGCCGATCGGCCAACCGGACGACGTCCTGCTTCCCAGCCGCGGTCGCGAGGGCCTTCACGTACCGCGCCCGGTCGAGCAGCTGGTGCTCGAGGGCGAGGTCGCCGAGCAGGGCCTCGTCGAACGGCTGTGCCTGCTCCGCCATCGCCTTCAGCGCCGCTGCCACCCGGCCGAGCAGGGGGCCGACGATCTCCGGCACTCCCCCGAGATCGCGGATGGCGCGTGAGATCGCCTCCGCGCGGAGGCGTCCGTTTTCGGCGTTCTCGGTCAGTTCTCGGCGCACGGCCTCCGTGCGCGCCTGCGTGACGCGCGTTTCGGCAACCTGGATTTCGGTATTGGTGAGATCGAGGACGGCGTGCAGCTGGGTGATCAGTGTGGGGACGGTCATGGTGTGTCCTTCCAGTACGTGGGTGCGGTCAGATCAGGCTGGAGATGAGATATGCCGCGAGTAGGACGCCGATCAGAACGGACGCACCGGTGACGGCCGCGAGGACCGCCGATCCGGTCACGGACACCGCGGGCACGGCGGCAACGAGCGCAGCGATGAGAGCGGTCCCGAGCGAGAAACGACGGTCGGGCTCGTCCTGCTGATTCTTCGCGTGCCGGGGAGGGCGCGTGCGGAGTGCATAGTGGGCAAGGGTCATGGTTCGATTTCCCGTCTGAAGTCTCGAATGCGGACCAGAGTCGGGACTACACGAGAGGACGTTCGCCGGACGACGCTGTCGGCGCCTTCGTGCAGTGCCCGGGCTTCGCGATGTACAGCGGTAGCGCGCTGACGACATCGACTGGACGGGCAGTGTCTCGTTCGGCCATTGCTTGTTCTCTCCCTGCCGCAACGTCACATGCTCGTATGCGTGCGGCTCGTTCAGGTCGTCAACTTATCTGCTCTGGCTGATACAGATTTCATCATAACTACTCATCAGTAAAGTTCAACCCTTGCGATCAAGAGAATCGAACGACGCGAGGATCACCGCTCTGAAAACCACCAGGACCAGCACGGATGACACATCCGCAGATGCGCGCGCTCTCGAAGACCGGAGACGGAGACCGACGTCGATCCGGGAATTCGTCGATCCCCGGTGGCCGTACGGATCACTCTCCGGCCGAGTCGCCCCCCGAGCCTTCCAACCGGGACGCCAGATCCGCATTCTCGGATTCGAGCGCGAGGATCCTCCGAATACCCGGGACGTTCACCCCGTCCTCCATGAGCTGCGCTATGCGCGCCAGCCTGACCAGATCGTCTTCGCTGTATCTACGGGTGCCGCCGCTGGTCCGGGCAGGGGTCAGCAATCCGCGACGTTCGTACAGCCGCAGGGTCTGCGGGCCGATTCCCGTCAACTCCGACGTCACCGCAATTCCGTAGACCCCGCGACACGAGCGGGGTAGGGCATCGATGGTCACAACAGGCTCCCTTCTGCTTAAGGAACACCTGATGTTAACAAACGAATGAAACGAATCTGCAATTGGAGATATAGATTTTGCATATTGCAGTCAGCACGCGCCCTCGGCTGCGGCGAGGATCAGGACCGGGTGACGTAATCTCGGATCCGAACCGAACACGAACCGAGGCCGTCCAGGCAGGGTTCGTGGAGGTGTCGTGGCCGCGAGTGCCACGGCCTCTGCCCCAGAGACGAGAAGACGGTGCCCCGCACTCAGGAACACGCAGACCGCTATCGCGACGCTCTCACCGCGCTCGCCGCGGCAACTCAGCGACCGGCAAATGTGGTCAACACCGGTGCGGGCTATGCGATCCGGGTCGATTTCGAGTACAACCGCTACCTTCTCGCATCCAACGCCGCCGACGGACTGACCGACACGGTCGAGGACACGTCCGAATGGCGGGTCAGCCTCTACCAGGGCGTCACCGACGGAACGTCCGACGAACTTCTGGCCGCCGCCGAGCACGCATGGCTGGTGGACGCGTTCGACCTCGCGTTCGCCGATATCCGGGCGAAGGGCAAATGGCAGTCTGCCGACGCGTCGTTCGACGAGTTCACCCCCACCAACGACCAGTCTGCGAGCTGAGCCGGTAGGCGCGGCTCAGGCGCGGTCCGGAATCTCGGACTGCACGAGCCGCTCGAGTTCGGCGTTGCGCGCCGCGAGGATCGCGTTCTCGGCTTCGAGCTGAAGGATCTGACCGATTCCGATCAGATTGACACCGGCCGCGACGAGTTCGGTGATCTTCTGGAGGCGCGCGACATCGTCCTCGCTGTACCGGCGTGTTCCACCGCCCGTGCGAGTCGGTGTGATCAACCCTCGCCGCTCGTACAAGCGCAGCGTCTGCGGCCCGATACCCGTCAACTCCGACGTTACCGAGATCCCGTACACACCCCGCTGCGAACGAAGCGGCACATGAGAGGACGTCACCGGATCTCCCTTCTTCTCAGGGCGCATCAATCCTACCAAGGTTCGGTAGACACAATGTGCCGCAGGGGGTGCAGGTTCGCTCCGCCCTGCGCGTACCGCGCTGTCCCCACTCCTGCATCGCAGTTCTCGGCAGCCGGAGGGCCACCCGGCCTCATCTGATCTCTTCCCGGTCCGGTTCTCCGGCCCGGCGATCACCGTCTCGAGCAGCTATCTTGCCGATTCCGCTTGAACTTCCTGCGCTATGACTGTAGAACAAATCTATATCCCTCAACGCAGATAAGTTCTCACCATGAGTTGGGCACCAAGGAGAAGCGATGACCACACACAACCCGCAGAACGCTCCCCACGACGGCGAAGTCCTCGTTCTCGGCGCACGCAGTGGTGGAGCGATCGCCGGCGGCCTGATCGCCACGCTGGCCCTCAGCGCACTCACCCTCCTCTCCTCCCTGCCGACCTGACGGCCGGCCCGGCCACCGCTCTCCGTTTCAAACCGACCCTTCACACCCGACAGGACACATCGCTCATGCCCGCCAGTTCCACATCCCACGCTTCCGCCACCACTACTGCCTCGCGAGGCGGAGCAACGATGAGCACCGAGGAAATCAAGGCCCGGATCGAGGCGATGTTCGCCGACGAGGCCGCCGACACCTCACCCGCACTCGTCGAATAGCGACGCCATTGTCGATGCCGGCCGGTCAGAGAAGGGCAGAGCCATGAATGTGTCCACCCAGCTCCTAGCACCATCCTGCGAGATCCGTCGCATCCCCCCGAGGACGACGCCGACGCGTCGCACGAAGCCTGCGGCGGAGGTCGCAACAGACGACCGACGACTGGAACGCCCGCAGGCCGCGCGCGGCGAGCGCGACCAGTACCGTGACGTGCCCGCACAGTGCGAGGCCATCGGCCGGCTCGCCGCCTCCGACCCCCGCCGCGAAGTGTTGCGACAGCGACTGATCGAACGTTGCCTGCCGCTCGCCGAACACATCGCCCGGCGTTTCCACGGTCGCGGCGAACCACTCGACGACCTGATCCAGGTCGCCCGCCTCGGTCTGGTCAAGGCCGTCGACCGCTTCGACGCCCGCTGCGGAGGGAACTTCGTGTCCTACGCCGTCCCGACCATCACCGGCGAGGTGCGCAGGCACTTCCGCGACACGGGCTGGGCCATGCGCGTCCCGCGCAGCATGCAGGAACTGCACCTCTCCCTCACCAACGCGACAACCGACCTGACCACCACGCTCGGACGCGCTCCGACGGCGAGCGAACTGGCCGAGGCCCTCGGGATCGACAAGGACGAAGTAGTCCAGGGGCTCCGGGTCGCCGACGCGTACAGCACCCTGTCCGTCGATTTTCCGCTCGGTGAGAACGAACGCCCGCTGTCGGAGACGATCGGCGACGTCGACCCTGCCCTCGCGCACGTCGAGGACCACGTGGTCCTCGCACCTCTGCTGGAATCACTTCCCGATCTCGAACGCACTGTGCTGGTCCTGCGCTTCTTCGGCAACATGACCCAGTCGCAGATCGCAGCGCGGGTCGGTGTCTCGCAGATGCAGGTGTCTCGGCTCCTGACCAAGACCCTGGCGGATCTGCGCGGGAAACTCGCCGACGTCGGCGGTCAGATGCTCTCGTAGTCGGCCAGGAAATCCTCCCACGTCCGCTTGCCCGTCGCTGCGACGTCGAGTGACAGGTTCGCGCCCTCCTGGTACGCGCGGCCGGCCTTTCCCGGCATCCGGACCGGCATCATCAGCCGATGCCTTCCGGTCGCCTTCAGGTATCCGCGCATCAGATCGGCCATGCCGTACACGGTCGGCCCGGGCAGGTCGGGTACGAGGCCGGCCGGTGCCGCGAGCGTCAGTTCCACCAGTCGCGCCGCGACCTCCCCCGAATCGACCGGCTGGAAGCGCAGTCCGCCCGGCACCGGGATCACCGGCAGTTTCACCATCTTCTGCAGCATGGTCAGCACCAGGTCGTGGAACTGGGCCGCGCGCAGCGTCGTCCACGGCACACCCGAGTCGGCCACCGCTCGTTCCGCTGCCAGCTTGGATCCGAACCAGCCGAGCGGAACGCCGTCGGCGCCGATCACCGAGATGTACGCGAGGTGCTGCACCCCGGCGCGCGAGGCGGCCTCCACCAGGTTCCGCGTCGCGACCTCGTCACCCTTGGGTCCGCCCGCCAAGTGCAGAACGATCTCGACCCCCTCCAGCGCAGGCTCTATTCCCTTGCCCTCGAACAAGTCACCGGCCAGGTACTCGACGCCGTCGCCGGGCTCGCGGCCGTGCCTGCTGAGAACCCGCACGTCCCGACCCGCTGCCCGCAGCAGTGGGACGACCTGACGTCCGAGCGTGCCCGTACCGCCGGTGATCAGAATGGGTGATGTCATGATCTCTCCAGATTCGTTGGATGCGGGACTCGGTTTCCCGGTCTCGGCAGCTGGTTTTCGGTGGATCTACAGCTAAGACACGCGGCGAGGAAGGAATGTGACACGGTGGACGACCGCGATCGGCTGACGGGGCGTTTCGAGGAACACCGGCCCCGGCTGCGGGCCGTCGCGTACCGGATGCTGGGCTCGGTGACCGAAGCCGACGACGCCGTCCAGGAGGCGTGGCTGCGCATGAACCGCGCCGACACCGGCGACGTGGACAATCTCGAGGCGTGGCTGATCACCGTGGTGTCGCGGGTGTGCCTGAACGTGCTGCGATCACGCGAGCAGCGGCGCGAGGAACCTCTCGACGTGCAGGCGCACGACCCGGTCGTCGGTCACGAGGACGGTGGCGACCCCGAACACGAAGCGGTGCTAGCCGACTCGGTCGGGCTGGCACTGCTCGTGGTGCTCGACACGCTGACCCCGGCCGAGCGGCTCGCGTTCGTGCTGCACGACATGTTCGACGTGCCCTTCGACGACGTCGCCCCCATCGTGGGCCGCTCCTCCCCGGCGGTTCGGCAGCTCGCCAGCCGCGCCCGCCGACGGGTGAAAGGAGTCTCGCCGGCGCCGGACACGGCGGATCTGGAACGCCAGCGCCGCGTCGTCGACGCCTATCTGGCCGCTACCCGCGGCGGCGAATTCGACGCGCTGGTCGCCCTGCTCGATCCGGATGTGGTGCTCCGCGCCGATCCGGCTGTCGGCCCCACCCCGGCGCCTCTCGTGATCCGGGGTGCTCGCATCGTGGCCAGGGGCGCTCTCGCCTCCTCGGAACGGGCCCGGTTCACCCAGGTCGCCCTGGTGAACGGGACGGTCGGGCTCGTGATGGCTCTCCACGGGCGGTTGCACCTGGTGTTGGCGTTCACGATCGCGGACGGCAGCATCACCGAGATCGACGTCATCGCGGAACCCGATCGCGTCCGCCGACTCGATCTCGCGGTTCTCGGTGACTGACGGGACCCCGGTCACCCGTACAGGGTGATGACCCTGCGCGCCCCGACCCGCAGCATGGAGGTGGCCGACACTGCCGGGAGAGGGGCGCGAACGTGACTACTGCCTCGGACGACGACGCCCCACCCCAGAGCGCAGCCGCGCCGTCGCCGTCGCCGTTCCCGCCCATCGCCGACTACGCCTTCCTCTCGAACTGTCACACCGGGGCGCTGATCGCGCCGGACGGTTCCGTCGACTGGCTGTGCGTGCCCCGGTTCGACTCGCCCAGCGTGTTCGGGTCCCTCCTCGACCGTGAGGCCGGGATGTTCCGGATCGGCCCGTTCGGGCTCAACGTTCCGGCATCCCGGCAGTACGAGCCGGGAAGCAACACCATTTCGGCGGTGTGGAACACACCGACCGGCTGGGTGACCGTGCGCAGTGCACTGACGATGGGGCCGAGCCGCGGAGAGGACACGATCACTCCCCACACGCGGCCGCCTGCCGACGAGGATGCCGATCACATGCTGGTCCGCACGGTCACCTGCCTCGACGGCAGTGTGGAGGTGGAATTGGTGTGCGAGCCCGTGTTCGACTACGGGCGCACACCGGCGGAGTGGGTTCTCGTGGACGGCGACCGGCACACCGCCGACGCGAGCGGCGCGGGACGGACCCTGCGCCTGCGGACGGACATGGCGCTCGGCATCGAGGGTGGGCGGGTGCGCGCCCGGCACGTACTGGAGAAGGGTGAAACCCTCTATTGCGCGCTGTCGTGGGCGGCGGAACTCGCCGCACCGGAAACTGCGGAAGAGGCTGTCGCGCAACTCGATGCAACCTCGGGGCTCTGGCGGCGCTGGTTCAGCCACGCACGTTTTCCCGACCACCGGTGGCGGGAGGCGATTCAGCGGTCCGCCCTCACAATCAAGGGGACTCACGTACATGCCGACGGGCGCCACCGTCGCGGCCCTCACCACGTCCCTACCGGAAACTCCAGGTGGCGAACGTAATTGGGACTACCGGTACACGTGGATGCGGGACTCCACGTTCACACTGCAGGCTCTGCACTATCTGAACCTGGACTGGGAGGCCGACGAGTTCATGCAGTTCATCGCCGACCTCGAGTCGAACGGCGATGGCGCACTACAGATCATGTACGGGATCGACGGCACCCGCGACCTGACGGAGTCGACCCGCGACGACCTGTCCGGCTACGCGGGCGCGCGTCCGGTGCGCATCGGCAACGGCGCGTTCGACCAGCGGCAGAACGACGTGTTCGGCGCCGTCCTCGACTCGATCCTGTTGCACACGGTGCGCAGCAAGCGCCTCCCCCGCCGGCTGTGGCCGCTCGTGCAGCAGCAGGCGACGTGCGCGTCCGCGGTGTGGCGCAACCCCGATCAGGGGATCTGGGAGGCTCGCGGCGCACCGCAGCACTACGTGTCGTCGAAGCTGATGTGCTGGGTGGCACTCGACCGGGCGTCGAAGATCGCGGGCATCCGCGGCGATCGCTCGGCCGAGGAAACCTGGCGCGCCACAGCCGAAGAGATCCGCGTGGACATCCTCGAGCACGGGGGTGAAGAACGGGATTCTGCGCCAGCACTACGACACCGAGGCGCTGGACGCGTCGACCCTGCTCGCCGCGATCTTCGGCTTCCTTCCCCGCGGGGACGCCCGCCTGCGCGCCACCGTCGACGCCATCGCGAACGATCTCACCGAAGACGGATTCGTCCTGCGCTACCGCACCGGCGAAACCGACGACGGGTTGTCGGGCAAGGAAGGCAGTTTCCTGATCTGCTCGTTCTGGCTGGTGTCAGCACTGACCGTGGTCGAACAGGTGCAGGAGGCAACCGATTTGATGGCGGTTGGTCAGCGTGTCCTCTCCCCTCGGGCTGTACGCCGAGGAGTTCGACACGAGCACCGGCCGTCATCTCGGCAATTTTCCGCAGGCGTTCTCCCACCTCGCGCTGATCGAGGCCGCGGGGCGCATCATCCTGCACGAACGGATGCGGGAACTGATGTGAGCCGAGGCGGACCTCGACGTCCCGTCACCGTAGGCTGAGATCGTGTCCCGAGCAGAGTCGAATCGGACGTACAGCGGCCAACCGGTTGCGGAACGTCGCGTAGCCCGCCGGGCACGGTTCCTCGACTCCGCCCTGTCGGTCTTCGCGGAGAAGACGTACGCCCACAGTTCGATCAGTGACATCTGCGCCCACGCCGGACTGTCGCGTCGCCAGTTCTACGAGGAGTTCGGCAGCCGCGAGGACATCCTCCTCGCGCTCTACGACACGATTCAGGACGAGGCCCGGGACGCGGTGCTCGCCGCGAACGACCGGGCGCCCTCGCGCGATCCCCGGACCGTCGCCGGCAGCGTAATGACGGCCTACATCGAATCGGTCGGCACGGACGAGCGGCGGGCCAGGATCATCTTCGTGGAGGTGGTCGGGGCGGGCCCCCGAGTGGAGCAGTACCGCCTCGCGCGCCGCACGCAGTGGGCCGAACTCTTCGAAGTGGTCACCCGCACGATCGACGGTGGCGTCGTCGACCCGCCCGAGCGGTTCGCGATGGTGTCGATCGCCTTCATCGGGGCGGTCAACGATCTCGCCCATCACTGGAGCACCGCCTCCCCCCGACCGTCCGCGTCGGTCCTGGTGGACGTTCTGAGCACGATGCTCATCGCGCTGGTCACCGACCAGACCTGAGCCGAACTTACTCGCGAGTATTGCGATACCCGTCACACCTGATCCAGGGTCTGCTCTCAAAGTGAGACATAGACGTCTCACTTATGCCCGGGGGAGGACCACATGATCGGAACGACAGCGCTACGACGTCGAATGCTGCTGGTGGGAGCGATGATGGTGGGCGCACAACTCGCCGTCGTCACGCCGTCGGTCGGGGCTCCCACCGACGGCGGAACGTCGGTGGACGTGCAGCCCGCCCCTACCGTTCCCGCCCTGGCCCGAGGCCGACCGGGGTTTCTACGAACCGCCTGCGGACGTGGTCGCGGCGGCCGAGCCGGGAGTGATCATCGCCGCCCGCGAAGTGCACCTGGCGAACCTGTCGGCGCTTCCGGTGAACGTCGACGCGTGGCAGCTGTCGTATCGCTCCAACAATTCGCGGGACGAGCCGATCCCGGCGGTCGCGACGGTCGTCAAGCCCGGGGCACGATCGACGGCGTCCGCAATCTGCTCTCGCTCCAGCCGGCGGAGGACTCCCTCGGCAAGTACTGCGCCGCCTCGTACGCACTGCAGCAGTGGTCCGTTCCCGCGCCGCTGACCGGTCAGATCGTCGCGCCGCTGCAGTTCCTCGAGGCGCAGGCCGCCCTCGCCCAGGGATGGGCCGTCGTGATGCCGGATCACCAGGGCCCGAACGCCGCGTATGCGGCCGGGCACCTCGCGGGCCGCATCACCCTGGACGGGATCCGCGCGGCGGAGAACTTCGACCCACTGGGCCTGACGGGCCGGCAGACTCCGGTCGGGTTGATGGGCTACTCCGGAGGCGCGATCGCGACGGGTCACGCCGCCGAACTCCACGCGAGCTACGCACCGGACCTGAACATCGTCGGCGCGGCCGAAGGCGGCATTCCCGCCGATCTCGGCGCCCTCGTCGATCTCGCCGACAACAATCTGGGCGCGGGAATCGTGCTGGGCGGCGTGTTCGGGGTGAGCCGTGACTATCCCGAGCTCGCGGAGTATCTCGACACGCACCTGAACCCACTTGGCAAGCAGCTCCTTGCCGCCAAGAGCAACCTCTGCGTCAGCTACCAGTCGGCGCTGCTGCCGTTCGTGAACCTGAGTGGCCTGTTCGACAGCCCGAGCGGCGACCCGCTTCGCGATCCGGTGGTCGAATCGGTACTCGACCGGACCGAGATGGGTCACCGGGTCCCGGACGTGCCGATGTTCATGTACCAGGCGAATCCGGACTGGCTGGTGCCGGTCGGGCCCGTCGACACACTCGTCGACACCTACTGCCAGGACCCGAACGCCCGGGTGACGTACACCCGCGACCACGCCAGTGAGCATCTGTCCCTCGAACCGGTCGCGGCCGCGAGCGCCCTGATGTGGCTGCGGGACCGGTTCGACGGGGTGCCCGCCGACGCCGGGTGCACCACCCGCGACGTGGGATCGATGGCCCTCGACCAGGCGACGTGGCCGGTGTGGTCGTCGATCGTCGGCGACACGATCGCGAGCCTGCTCGGTCAGCCGATCGGCACGTGAGGGCGCGGTCCCGATCAGAGGTCGCCGACACCGGCGAGCAGTCTGCGCGCCCCCTCGTGAAGGCGGTCCCGGACGGTGGCGACGCTGATCTGCATCGTGTCCGCCACCTCGTCGCAGGACATTCCCCGGTAATACACGAGGGCCAGTGTCTCCCGCTCGAGGGCGGGC
The DNA here is from genome assembly GCF_016772255.1 of Rhodococcus sp. 21391. Classification (NCBI taxonomy): domain Bacteria; kingdom Bacillati; phylum Actinomycetota; class Actinomycetes; order Mycobacteriales; family Nocardiaceae; genus Rhodococcus; species Rhodococcus sp. 21391. The sequence goes on from NZ_CP063781.1 coordinate 5,627,121, forward strand.
AGCGATTCCACCGCGTCCAGTACCACCGACCTGCACGAATTCACTTGCATGCACTCATCGTCAATGACCGGCGGGGTCGGAGACAGGGACCCCAGGGTGACGAACTGCCCACCCAGGGGTGAGCGTGCGGGAAACACAGAGGGCCACCTTCCCGGGAGAAGGTGGCCCTCTGTGTGCGGAAGCAATTCCGCGGTGGAGCCTCCTGTCAGGATTGAACTGACGACCGCTCGCTTACAAGGCGAGTGCTCTACCACTGAGCTAAGGAGGCGGACACGCGCGCCCATCATATCCATTGCAGGAACGACGGCTACTTCCGCCCACATTGGATAGCGTTGGAGCCATGAGTACCTCGGAGATCGCCACCGTCCTCGCTTGGCACGACGCCCTCAACTCCGGCGACATCGACACTCTGCTGTCGCTGTCGAGCGACGACATCGAGATGGGTGGGCCGAAAGGCGCCACCCAGGGCCTGGCGGCGCTGCGGGAATGGGCGTCTACCGCGGGCATCACGCTGATTCCGCAGCGAATGTATTACTACGACGGGGTGCTGGTGGTCGAACAGCAGGCCACGTGGGCAACGGACCCCGAGGAGACGCGTATCCTGGCCTCTGCATTCCGTGTCGTCCACGATCAGGTCATCTCCACGTTCCGCCACGAGACACTCGAGTCTGCACTCTCCGCCACCGATTTGACCGAGAAAGATCTTGTCTCCGACACGTAGTATGGCCAAGCTCACAGAATCCCTCCAACGTCTCACAGGCGACCGTCGCGCAACGGTCGATGCGGTCACCGCTGCACCCACACCGCTGCAGCCGATCGACCTCACCGACGACGCGGTGGTCGCCGAAGTACTCGACCTCGCCGTGCGAGTCGGTGAAGTGCTCCTCGCATCCGGCACCGGTGCGATGGACACCGCCGAGCAGGTGCAGTTCATCGCCGCCACGTACGGCCTCGCCCAGTGCGATGTGGATGTCACGTACAACTCCATCGTGCTGTCCGCGTACCGTGGGCCGACCCTCCCGCCGGCGAGCACGATGCGGATAGTGCACTACCGCTCGATGGACTTCACCCGCCTCGCGGCGGTGGACCGGCTCACGCGGCGGATCCGCCGGGAGGCCGTCACCCCCAGCGAGGCGCACGAGGCCCTGACAGCGGTCACCACCGCGCCGCACCCGTACAACCGCTGGATCGCGACGCTCGCCTGGGCGTCCATGGCAGCGTCGGTCTCCGTGTTGATGGGTGGTGGGGTGCTGGTCGCATCGGTCGCCTTCCTGACGACGATGGTGATCTACCGGGTCAACCGCGTCCTCAACCGAATCGGTCTGCCGTTCTTCTTCCAGCAGGTGGCGGGCGGTCTGGTGGCGGCGACCCCGGCGGCGACGCTCTATACGTTCCAGGATCAGCTGGGTGTCGAGATCAGACCCTCACAGATCATTTCGGCCGGTGTGGTGGTGCTGCTGTCCGGGTTGTCGCTGGTCGGTTCCGTGCAGGATGCCATCACCGGAGCACCGATCACCGCGGCGGCGCGATTCTTCGAAGTGGTCATGATGACCGGCGGCATCATCGCCGGTGTGGCCATCTCGTTGCGTCTGACCGGCGTGCTGGGTTCGACCCTGCCACCCGTCAACGTCGAGATCACGGAACTCGTGCAGCTACCCGTCCTGGTGATGTCGGGCGCTTTCGCGTCGATGTTCTATGCATTGGCCTGCTACGCCGAGCAGCGCGCCCTCACGGCCGCGTGGTTCGGTGGCGCGGCCGGCGCCCTGGTCTACATGGTGGCGCACCAGTTCGGCATCGGCCCCATCATCGGTTCGGCACTCGCGGCCACGGTGGTCGGTTTCGCCGGTGGTCTGATGGCCCGCCGCGCGCTCACGCCGCCGCTGGTCGTCGTGGTGGCGGGTATCACGCCACTGCTGCCGGGTCTGTCTCTGTACCGGGGCCTCTACGCCCTGCTCAACAACGAGGTGGTGATCGGACTCAGCTCGCTGCTGGCGGCGTTCGGTATCGGCTGCGCGCTCGCGGCGGGCGTCACGCTCGGCGAGTGGATCGCCCGGACCCTGCGGAGGCCGCGCATCCTGCGTCGCACAGACGACATCCGCCGCCCCGTCTTCAAGACGAGGCGGCGGAAGCCGGTCGAAGCACACACACAAAAGGCGGCCTGAGGCACTTTCAGGTGACGGCCTCTCGGCCGTCTGCCGGGTACGACCGCCGGTGTCTCACCGGACGGTCGTCCCGGCACATCGTCGCCGAAACGCGGCGCCGGGGAGGTCAGCTCTTGTCGACGCTGTGCCGTCCGCCCGACTTCTCGTCGGCCTCCATGGCCTCACGCAGGCTCTTCGGCCGCATGTCGGTCCAGTTCTTCTCCACGTACTCGAGGCACGCGGCCCGGCTTTCCTCGCCGAAAACTACGCGCCAGCCTGCCGGCACCTCAGAGAACGTGGGCCACAGTGAGTGCTGGTCCTCATCGTTCACCAGCACGTAGAAGCGGCCTTCTTCGTCATCGAATGGATTGGTGCTCATCTCGCCTCGCTTGTCGCATACGTGTCCTGTGCGTTCACACTAGCAAGCGTGCCGTTGCGGCCACGCCTTGTTACGACAGATGTAACGATCTCTCCCGCCCGCACGGCAACGTTCGACAGGAGCGACGACGTGATTCCGTGCGTTTTCTCCGTGCCGCCCTGCAGATAGATTCCCGCTGTGACGTCCGGTGAAACCGCCAATCTGTAATCTCGGCCCACTTCGCGCGGCGGGTGGGTTTTCGGCGCGAGATCGCCGAGTAGAGGCTCGAGGGGTGCGGGGGTGAAACCGGTGGCCAGAATCAGTGCGTCGCAAGCGAGAGTGTCGGTGAGGCCGTCCACACCGCTGCGGACAGCCACCTCGATTCCGTCCGAAGTCTCGTCGACGGCAATGATCTCCGACGCGCGACGCATGAACAGGCGGCGACGCCCACGAACGCGTTCCTGGTATTCGGTCGCGTAGAGCTCGTTGATGAGCTCGATGTCGACCACCGAATAGTTAGTACTCCTATGGACATCCAGCAATCGCAGACGCTCCGCCTCCGGGGCACCGTGCAGATCGTCCACCGCCTCCGGATCGAAGATGCGGTTGGCGTACGGACTGTCGTCGGCCGGGCTGTACCCGTACCGCGAGAAGACGCTGTGGACTTCGGCTTCGGGGTAGTTTCCGTGCAGGTACTGCACGATCTCGGCGGCACTCTGACCCGCTCCGAGGACGACGAACCGATGGTGGACCGGGGCCGGCATCTCACCGAGCCGGAACAGGAACTGGTGGTTGTGGAAGCATCGCGCAGAGGGGTTGGCCCACTCCGGGATTCGCTCCCGCAGACCGGCACCTATCACGACGTTGCGCGCGATCACCGCGCTGCCGTCGGCGGCGCGGACCTCGAAACGGTCGATCACCCCGTCGTCGCCGCGGATTCCGCGCACGGCCTCCACTGCGGTGCCGTATCGCACGTCGGCGTCCACTCGGCGTGCCGCCCACTGCAGGTAGTCGTGAAACTCGTGACGAGTCGGGAAGAAGGTCTGGTGATTGACGAAGTCGACGAGGCGACCCTGATCGAAAAGGTAATTGAAGAAGGTGAACGCGCTACGCGGATTCCGGAACGTCACCAGGTCCTTCGGAAACGCGATCTGCATCGTCGCGCCGTCGAGAAGCATCCCGGGATGCCAGCCGAATCGATCCTGCTTCTCGAAGAACTGCGCGCTGATCCGCTCGCGCGGGGGGCACTCCGCATTGTGTTCCTCGATGGCAATGGCCAGGGCGAGGTTAGCGGGACCGAATCCGACACCCACGACATCTCGCACCGGGAGATCTGTACCGACCGTTTCCGGCGATTCACTCATAGCTCGTTGTCCGTCCTCGACGCCGCGCCGCACCCGACCCAGCCGCCGTCTGCCTTCCGAGTAGATAGTGAAGCCTATCCTTATTTCCAGAACAGTACCAAGTACTTCCGGCCCTCGCGGCGGCGAACTCCGCCCCGGAACTGCGATCTGGATCACTCTTGATCATCGGGATCCTTCCGCCCACACGGTGACCAGCGACGACAACTCCGACGCCCAACCACGAACCGTCTCGGCGTCCAGCACATCCGAGGAGAACGAGAAACACGCGTGGACGGGTCCGTCGCCGATCGGCTCGTAGAAACTCAGCGTCAGGTCCGAATCCGGAACACCCACCGGCACCGGCATCAACCCACCCAGCGCGTCGAGATGACCGAGCCTGGCCTGCTCGTGATGAACGAGCATGACCTGCGGACGCAGCACCGCGGTCTCACCGACCGCCTCCACGACGTCGGCGAACGCCACATCCTGGTTGTCCAGCGCGTCGAGATTCGAGGTACGGACACGCCGCAGCAACTCCACGGGATCGGGATCACCGCTCGTATCCGTTCGCAACAGAACGATATTGAAGAAACAGCCGACCAGCGCGTCCAGCGCCTCCTCCGTGCGTCCCGCGACGAGAGACCCGAGCGGAATGTCCGTGCCCGCGCCGTGCCGTGTCAGCACGGTGGCGAGTGCGGCCTGCAACACCATGAACAGGCTGGTGCCCGTGTCGCTCGCGAACTTCCGGGCCGCGCTGTGGAGTTCCGCGTCGATCTCGACCGGCACGATCTCCGCCGTCCGCGGTCCGCGAACGGCCGGGGCGGGCAGGTCGAGCCGGGACGGCATGCCGTCCAGCGTCTCCCGCCAATAGTCGAGCTGACGCGACCGACGGCTGTCCGGGTCCTCGGGATCGCCGACGAGCGCCTGCGACCACACGACGTAGTCGGCGTATCCGACGGGCAGCGGTTCCCACGCAGGTTCCTCGCCGTGCGAGCGCGCGGCGTATGCTCCCATCAGATCACCGAGCAACGGCACCACGGACCACTCGTCGACGGCGATGTAGTGCATCGCGAGGAGCAACACCTGGGTGCCGTCGGCGCCGGTCACGAGATGCACCCGGAGCGGTGCGTGCTCGGTGAGATCGAGGGGTTCCTGCGCCAATTCGAAGACGGTGCGGTGCACGTCTCCGTCCCCGACGTCGACGAGTTCGAGGGCGGGCCGCACCGCTTCCTGCGCGACGACGGTGTCCCCGGCCTCTACGTACACGGTCCGCAGCGGTTCGTGCCGGGACGTGACGTCGTCGAGAGCCTGCGCCAGGATCTCGACATCGACGGTGTCGCGAAGCTGCAGCGACAGTGCGTGACTGGCCCGCGCCTCGGCGCCGGCCGCCCGGAACTGCTTCCAGAACCGGCGTTGCGGCCCGGACAACGGCAGCGCCTCCGGTCTCGGGTCCGCCGCCGTCAGCACCGGCCTGCCGGTGGACGAGGCCCCCGCGACGAGTGCGGCGAGTTCGGCCACCGTGGAATTGTCGAACACGTCCCGGATACCGATGTCGACGGCGAACCGCCCGCGGATCCGTCCCACCAACCGCATCGACGCCATGGAGTTGCCGCCGAGGTCGAAGAAGTTGTCGTGGATGCCCACCGACGGCAGATGCAGGATGTCGGCGAACACTGCGGCGATCTCCTTCTGCTCCGACGTCTGCGGGGCGCCGTCCCCGGTCAGGGCCGACCAGTCCGGCAGCGGAAGCGCCTTGCGGTCGAGTTTGCCGTTGGGTGTCAACGGGAGATCGCCGTCCAGCACGACCACGAGAGTCGGCACCATGTAGTCGGGCAACCGCGCGGCGGCGTGTTCCCGCACCGCCTGCGGATCGATCTGCCCGGCTCCGTGGCCGTCGGCCGGTGTCACATAGCCCACGAGCCGGACGATGTCGCCGGATCGGTCCGCGACGACCGCCGACTGCTTCACCACCGGATGGCTTCCGAGGGCCGCGATGATCTCGCCGAGTTCGATGCGGAATCCGCGGATCTTCACCTGGTCGTCGACGCGTCCGAGGAAGTCGATGTTGCCGTCGGCCCGCCAGCGCGCCCGGTCACCGGTCCGGTACATCCGGGTGCCCGCGTCGCCGAAGGGGCTGGGCACGAACCGTACCGACGTGAGGTCGGGCCGGCCGAGGTAGCCGCGGGCCAGTCCGCGTCCGGCGATGTACAACTCGCCCGCCACTCCCGGCGGTACCGGCTGCAGGCGGTCGTCGAGGACGTACGCCTGCTCGTTGGGATCGGGGATGCCGATCGGCACGGCCGAGTTCCATCCGGGTTGCGCCTGCCACAGCGTGTTGTTGACGGTGGCCTCGGTGAGGCCGTACGCGGCCAGCAGGTTGAGCCGTTCCGCCCAGCGTCCGATCAGTTCCGGCGGCACGGTCTCGGTGCCCACCAGCACGGTGCAGCCCTCGGGGACGTCACATCCCGACGGCAACGCCGCCAGCAGTGACGGCGGAATGATCGCGTGCGTCACGGCGTGTGCGGCCATGAAGTCGGTGAGTTCCGGTCCGGCGACGCGGGACTCGTCGGGCACGATCACCAGGCGGGATCCCGTGCACAGTGCCATCGACAACTCGAAGACTGCGACGTCGAATCCGATCGACGCGAACTGCATCACCACCGAACCGGGGACGAGCTTCATCCGCTGTTCGGCGGTCGCGACGAGGCTGGGGATCCCGTCGTGAGTGAGGATCGCGCCCTTGGGTTTACCGGTGGAGCCCGACGTGTAGATGACGTACGCGGCGTGGTCCAGGCCCTGCGGGGGCTGCGGCACCTGCGGGGCGGGGCCGGTCTCGAGTTCCGCGACGACGGACGCGTCGTCGAGGAGAACGCGAGCGAGGCTGCCGACGTCCGCGATGCGCGGGCTCTCCCCCACCGTGGTCACCAGCACCCGCGCGGCGGAGTCGGCGAGCATGTAGGAGATGCGGTCGGACGGGTGGTTCAGGTCGAGCGGAAGGTACGCGGCCCCGAGTTTCAGCACCCCGAGCACGACCGAGACCATCTGCGCCGACCTCGGGACCGCGAGTCCCACAACATCTTCGGCGCAGACGCCGCGGCGATGCAGCAGTGCGGCGATTCGGTCGGCGCGAACACTCAGTTCCGCGTAGGTAACCTCGCCGTCGCCGTCGACGACGGCCACGGCGTCCGGGGTCGCGGCCACGTGGCGGGCGAATGCCTCGTAGAACGTCTCCTCCGCCACCGGCTGTGCGGTGTCGTTGAACCCGCGCACCACGAGTTCGCGTTCGTCGCCGAGGAACACGTCGAGGTCGCCGATCGTGCGACCCGAGTCCGACGCGAGGGCGTCCAGCACCACCACCTGCCTGCGCGCGATCTTCTCCGCGGTGGCCCGGTCGAACAGGTCGGAGCCGTATTCGAGGCGCAGCTCGACCCGGTCGTCGTCGAGGTACTCGGTGAAGTTGAACACCAGGTCGAACTTGGCGGTGCGTTCCTCGAACGCCACCGGGGCGAGGGCCAGTCCGGGTGCGAACGCCGAATCGGACGTCCGGCTGTGGTAGCCGACCATCACCTGGAACAGCGGGTTCCGGGCCAGGGTCCGCGCCGGATTCACCTTCTCCACGACGGTTTCGAAAGGGACGTCCGCATGCGAGAACGCCGCCAGGTCGGTGTCGCGGACCCGTGCCAGCAGCTGGTCGAACGTGGGGTTGCCGGACACGTCCGTCCGCAGCACCACGGTGTTGACGAAGAATCCGATCAGGTCGTCGAGACCCTGTTCGCTGCGACCGGCGACCGGCGCGCCGATCGGCAGGTCGTCGCCCGCACCGAGACGGTGCAGCAACGCCGCCGACGCCGCGTGCAGCACCATGAACATGCTGGTTCCCGACGTCCGCGCGAGCGCACGCAGCGCCCGTGTCGTCGCGGCGTCGAGCGTCGTCTCGATCGCGCCACCGGCGAAGCTGGGCCGCGCGGGCCGGGTGCGGTCGGTGGGGAGCACCAACTCCTCCGGCGCACCGTCGAGAGTCGTCGCCCAGTAGTCGAGTTGACGGCTGACGAGGCTGGACGGGTCCTGCGGATCACCCAGAACGTCGCGCTGCCACAGCGTGTAGTCGGCGTACTGCACGCCGAGCGGCTCCCACGCCGGCGCCGAACCCTGCGCGCGAGCGGCGTACGCCGTCATCAGGTCCCGCAGGAACGGGCGGTCCGACCATTCGTCGGTGGCGATGTGGTGCAGCACGATGGCCAGCACTTGTTCGTCCGCGACCCGGATGAGGCTCGCGCGAACCGGGATCTCCGTGGCCAGGTCGAACGGGCGGCCGATGGTCTCGGTGACGAGCCGGACCAGGTCGGCCTCGGTGCCGTCCACCACCGCGACGTCGGGGCGGGCGTCGTCCAGGATCACCTGCACCGGTTCACCGTCGTGCTCCCCGAAGACTGTTCGCAGCGATTCGTGCCGCGACACGACGTCGGTCAGCGCCTGCTCGAACAACCCGGGGTCCAGTGCAGCCTGCAGTCGCAGGACGATCGGGAAGTTGTACGCGACGGCGGGGCCCGCCCCATCCCGAACCGACGCGCCTTCCATCTGCTGGAGGAGCCACAGTCGTTGCTGCGCAGCGGAGAGCGGCAGGCGCTCGGGCCGTGGCCGGGCCACCAGCACCGGACGTGTCGAACCGGTGTCGTCGCCGATCCGGGCGGCGAGTTCGGCGACCGTCGGTGCCTCGAACAGGTCGCGCATGGTGAGGTCGGTGTCGAGTGCGGCCCGTGCCCGGCTGATCAGCCTGGTGGCCAGCAACGAGTGACCGCCGAGGTCGAAGAAGTCGTCGTCGACCCCGGGGGCGGGGACGCCGAGGACCTCCCCGAACAAGGCGGACAGCACCCGTTCGGTGTCGGTGCGCGGTTCCGTGCGCGCGCCGCCGCTGCGGCCGAGCACGTCGTCCGCCGACGGCAGAGCCTTGACGTCGAGCTTGCCGTTGACCGTCATCGGCAGGCTGTCGACCTCGATGACCGCGGCGGGCACCATGTAGTCCGGCAACGTTGCGCGCAGCGCCTGTGAGTACTTGTCAACGTCCCGCGGTTGACAAGTACTCACGACGGCGTAGCCGACGAGCCGCTTGAAGCCACCCGGGCCCGAATCGACGACGACGGCGGCCTGCCGCACGTCGTCCAGAGCTTCGAGCGCGGACGCGATTTCGCCGAGTTCCACCCGGTGGCCGCGGATCTTCACCTGGTCGTCCGTGCGGCCGAGGAAGTCGAGATTCCCGTCCTCGCGTCTCCGGACGAGATCGCCCGTCCGATACATACGTACGGATTCTCGGAACGGGTCGGCGACGAACCGCTCCGCCGTCAGCGCGAACCGGTCGAGGTAGCCGCGCGCCAACCCGACCCCGGAGATGTACAGCTCACCGGGAACGCCGTCCGGGACCGGACGCAACCAGGCGTCCAGCACGTAGGCGGACGTGTTCCAGATCGGGGTGCCGACGGTGGGTGTCGCGCTGTCGGCGGTGCCGGCGCCGAGGGTGTTGATCGTGTACTCGGTGGGACCGTACAGGTTGTACCCGACCGTTCCGTCCGTGTCGCGCAACCGGTTCCACACCGAATCCGGTACTGCCTCGCCGCCGAGGAGCACCAGCGGCGGCCGGTGCCGCCCCGGACCGTCGTCGAGCAGACCCTCCTCGACGAGGTGCTGGGCGTACGTCGGCGTCACGTTGACGACGTCGATCGCGTGGGTGTCGCAGTAGGCCACGAGCGCCTCGGCGTCACGCCGCAGATTCTCGTCGCAGATGTGGACCTCGTGACCTTCGACCAGCCACAGCAGTTCCTCCCACGACATGTCGAACGCGAACGACACGGTGTGCGCGATGCGCAGTCGCCGGCCGCCCGCAGCGGCCACGACGGGTTCGAAGATCGCCTCACGATGGTTGAACTGCATATTGGTCAGGCCGCGGTACGGGGTGACGACGCCCTTCGGCTTGCCCGTGGACCCGGACGTGTAGATGACATACGCCGGATGGTCCAGGCGCCCGGGGGTTCCGGGCGCGAATCCGCCGAGTTCGGCCTCCGACAGCGGTCCGGACGCGACCGCGCCGACGTCCAGGGTGTCGACGGCCAGCGTGTCGACCGTCGCAGCGGCGAGCGTTCCGGCGACGTCCGACGTGGTGACCAGGACCGTCGGACGCGCGTCGTCGAGCATCGCGACGAGGCGCTCGGCGGGGTGGTCCAGTTCGAGCGGCAGATACGCGGATCCGGTGCGCAGCACGGCGAACAGCGCGACCACCATCTCCACCGACCGCGGCAGCGCGAGTGCGACGATCCGCTCCGGGCCCGCGCCGCGGCCCAGCAGGAGCCGGGCCATCCGGTTCACGTCGGCGTCGAGTTCGGCGTAACTCACGGTGCGGTCCCCGAACACCAGGGCCGTCTCGTCCGGTCGGAGTCGGGCCGCGTCGGCGAACAGATCGGCGATGGTTCTGTCGGGCAGAGTCTTCCGTTCGAACGGCGCGGGCGTTGCGGCACCGGCGATTCCGCCGACCACACCCGACAGGTCGGTGGACCACTCCGCGAGCACGGTCAGGTACCGCGACAGCATGCGTTCGACCCGCGACTCCGAGATCTTCTCGGGGTGGAACTCGAACTTCACCTTCACGCTCGCGCCCGGCGTCACGACGACCGTGACCGGGTAGTGCGTGTGATCGATGCTGTCGCCGCCGCTGATGTCGTGCGCCGCATCGAGCGCCGCCACCTGCTTCTCGTCGACGAAGTTCTGCAGCACGTACAGCACGTCGAACAGCTGCCGGTGCTCGGACACCCGCTGGATGGAGGCGAGCCCGAGGTAGTCGTACGGGGTCAGCGCCAACCTCTCGGACTGGATTCGCCGGAGCAGGTCGGCGACGGTCTCGCCGGCGCGCAGCGTCGTCCGGACGGGGACGGTGTTGAGGAACATTCCCGCCACCGCGTCGATGCCCGGGACCTCCGGTGGGCGTCCGGCCACGGTGGTGCCGAACACCAGGTCCCGGCGTCCGGTCTCGATTCCGAGCACGACGGCCAGCGCGGCATTGAGCACCGCGTTGAACGTGACACCGGCGCCGCGGGCACCGGCACGGAGCCGTTCGCTCAGTTCCTCGGACAGCACCGCCTCGCGTCGCTGGGGTGGCTGCGGCTCCCCCGCGACGGTCGCGGCCAGCAGCGTCGGTTCGTCGAGCCCGCCGAGCGCGTCGGTCCACGCCGACCGCGCGGCACCGGAGTCCCGGGTGGCCAGCCACTGCAGGTAGTCCTCGAAAGATCCTTCCGGAGCGGCGAACCCGGAGTCGTCGCCACCCGATTCGTAGAGGGCGAGCAGCTGACTGACGACGAGGCCGTTGGACCATCCGTCCCACAGCAGGAACTGCCGGTTGATCACCAGTCGGTCGTGGGAGTCGCCGAGCCGCAGCACCATTGCCCGCCACAGCGGCGGGGAGGTGAGGTCGAACGGTGTCAGCCGGTCCTGTGCGGTCAGCTGTTCGGCGTAGGACGCGCGTCCGGGCTCGGCGAGTTCCCGGAGGTCGAACTCGGCGATGGGCACGTCCAGGCCGGCGCCGAAGAACTGCACCGGCGCGGGCAGTCCTGCGCTGACGAATCCTGCTCGCAGCGTCGGGTTGCGTCGCTGCAGGGTGCGCAGCGCGGCGGCGAGCCTGTCGGTGTCGAGGCGGTGCGCGAAGTCGAGTGAGAATTGTGCCGTGTAGATGTCGGCGCCGGAGTCGAACCCGGCCTGGAAGTAGAGGCCCTCCTGCAGCGGCGACAGCGGCAGCACCGTGTCGACCCCGCTCGGGCTCGCCTCGACGATCCGGTCGATCTCCTCCTGCGTCAGCTCCACGAGGGGAAGGTCGGACGGTGTGAGCATCGCCGGTCCGTCGTGTTCTCCTGCGGCGTCGGCCAGTTCACGAAGTGCCGACACCCAGCCGTCGCTCAACGCGACGACGTCGGCCTCGCTCAGGTCTGCGTCCGACCAGGCGAAGACGGCCTGCAGTTCGGTGCCCCGCTCGGACTCCTCGCACAGGGCGTTGATCACCAGCCGGTAAGGGCCACCGAGATCGGCATCGGGATCGGTTGCCAGCGAGTCGGATTCGACCGCGGGCGTCCAGGGTCCGGGCACCGCGTGCGGCATGCGGCCCAGGTAGTTGAACAGCACCTGCGATTCCGCCCGTGCCGCCAACAGGCTTGCGGTGCGGGCATTGACGTACCGCAGCATGCCGTAGCCGATGCCGCCGTCGGGGGCGCCGCGCAGCTGTTCCTTGACGTCCTGGAGCGTCTCGAGTGCGCCCGTCCGGCTGCGCAGGCGGACGGGGGTGACGTTGGTGATCCAGCCGACGGTCCGGGAGAGATCCACGCCCTCGGTGAGTTCTTCGCGGCCGTGCCGCTCGAGGTCCACCAGCAGGTCGTTCTCGCGTCCACGGCCGGCGAACCACCGGTCGGCCGACAGTCGTAGCGCCGCGAGCAGCACATCGGTGACGTCGGCGCCGACCACGGCGGGAACGGTGGTCAGCAGCGCCGTCGTGAGTTGCGGGTCCAGGAGGACCGTCCGCCGTGCGCCGCTGCTCACGACCGCGTGCCCGTCGGTGTCGGCCACCAGGTCTGCACCGGGTTCGGTGACGCGCAGCCAGTGGTCGAGTTCGGCGAGCCGGGCGGGGTCCTGCGCCTGCTCGGTGACGATGCGGGCGAATCGGCGCAGCGACGTGGGCACCGGGTCGAGCGCGGCGTCCTGGCCGCTGTCGGCCGCCACCCACGCCATGGCGAGGTCCTCGATCAGCGTCCGCCACGACACCCCGTCGATCACCAGATGGTGTGCGACGAGGAGGAGCCTGCCCAGCTCCTGCGGGCCGGCGTCGAACCACACCGCCGACAGCATGGTGCCGTCGTCGGGGTCGAGCCGGTCGGTCGCGGCGTCGGATTCTGCCGCCACGGTTTCGCGCAGCGCGGCGGCGTCGAGTCCGGTGACGTCGACACGACGCAGTTCCAGGTCTGCGGATTCGCTGATCTCGAGCGACCACACACCCGGCGCGTGCCGGGTGAGCTTCTGCCGCAGGCCGTCGTGGTGACCGATCACCGAGTGCAGGGCGGCCGTCAGGACGGTGGCGCTGGTGCCCGCCGGGGTGTGGAGCAGAACGGCCTGGTTGAACCGGTTCTTTCCGCCACTCCATTCGGACAGCCGATGGACCACCGGCAGGGGCGGCAGGACACCGGTGCCCGACTCATCCACGCTCGGGGCCGGCGCGACGACGGTGGCCGCGACCAGCCGCGCGAGCGCGGCCGGCGTCCGCTGTTCGAAGATCTGCCGCGGGGTGACGGTGATTCCCTCCCGGCGAGCGAGATTCACCAGGCGGATGGCGAGGATGCTGTCGCCGCCGAGCGCGAAGAAGTCGTCGTCCACCCCGACGGTCCCGAGACCGAGAACCTCGGCGTAGTGGGCGGCCAGCACCCCCGCCGGTCCGCTGTCCACGACCGGCGCGGACGTCGCCTGTGCGGAGAAGTCCGGTGCGGGGAGGGCTTTACGGTTCAGCTTGCCGCTGGGGCCGAGCGGAAACTCGTCCAGCGTCACGAACGCGACGGGCACCATGAATTCCGGCAGCGCCGTGGCCAACTGCGCACGGACGTCGTCGGGGTCGGCGTCGCCGACGACGTATCCGACCAGCTGCTGCTGACCGGGCCGGTCCGAGCGCACGACGGCGGCAGCCTGCCGCACTCCGGGGCAGGCGGCCATCTGGGCTTCGATCTCGCCCAGTTCGATGCGGAAGCCGCGCAACTTCACCTGATCGTCGACCCGGCCGAGGTATTCGACCGCACCGTCGGCGTCGACCCGGGCGACGTCACCGGTGCGGTACATGCGGGACCCGGTGCGGGAGAACGGGTCGGCGACGAAGCGCTCGGCGCTCAGCCCGGGCCTGCCCAGGTAGCCGCGGGCCAGCTGTGGCCCCGACAGGTACAGCTCACCGGCCGCACCCGCGGGCACCGGCTGCAGATACCGATCGAGCACATAGAGACCGGTGTTGGACGTGGGCAGGCCGATCGGCACGGACGGCGCGGCCGCGGCGATTCCCTGCACCGACGCGGCGTAACTGACGTCCACCGACGCCTCGGTCGGACCGTAGAGGTTGTCGAGTTCCACTCCCGGCAGGAGTTCGGCGACGCGCCGCGCGGATGCCACGGGAAGCGCCTCACCACTGCACGAGATGATCCGCAGCCCGGTGCACCGGGCTGCAGCGGGCTCGGCAAGGAACACCTCGAGCATCGAGGGCACGAAATGCACACGCGTGATCGACTGCCGGACGATGACGTCGGCGAGGTACGCCGGGTCCTTGTGGCCGTCCGGCCGCGCCAGCACGAGGGTCGCCCCGGCGAGGAGCGGTCCGAAGAACTCCAGCACCGACACGTCGAAGCTGGACGGCGTCTTCTGGAACACGTTGTCCGTAGCGGTGATCGGACGGAACCGCTGAACCCACAACAGACGGTTGACGATGCCGGCGTGCGGCACGACGACCCCCTTGGGCCGTCCCGTCGAGCCCGACGTGTAGATCACGTAGGCGGGGTGCTGGGGCACGAGCGCGACACCGGTCAGCGGCTCGGGCGAGTACCGGTCGGCGCCCGACACCCGGACCTGCGGAACACCGGACCCGGAGAACGGCACGGTGCCGTCGGTGAGGACGCACACCGGTTCCGCGTCCTCCAGCATGAACGCCAGCCGGTCGGCGGGGTAACCGGTGTCGAGTGGAACGTAGGCGCCGCCCGCCTTCCCGACCGCGAGGAGCGCGACCATCAGTTCCAGCGAACGGGGCAGTGCCACCGCCACCTTCGACTCGGGTGTCACCCCGCGGTCGACGAGCAGCCGGGCGAGGCGGTTCGCGCGCGCGTGCAGTTCGGCGTAGGTGAGGTGTTCGTCCTCGAACACGACGGCCACCGCGTCGGGTGTTCGCGCGGCCTGCTCCTCGAGCAGCGCCGTCACCGTCGTCTCGGGGAACTCCGCCTCGACGTCGCGCAGTGCCGCGTCGATCGGCTCACGCGACGCCAGCGCGACGGAAGACACGTTCTGGTCGACGTCCCGCGTCAGCTCCGCGAGATACGCCACCGTCGACTCCGCGAATCGGGTCGCGGTCGCCGCATCGATGCGGGCGGCGTCGTATTTCAGCTCGAGTGTCAGCGCGTCACCGGGCACGACGATCAGCGTCATCGGGTACGGCGGGTGCTCGTCGAACCGGATGCCGGTCAAGTGCACCGCACCGGTGGGATCCGCCACCGCGCCGTCGCCGAGCGGATAGTTCTCGAACACGACGAGCGTCTCGAACAGGTCCTGCAGTCCCGCTTCCCGGCGCAGCTCGGGCAGGCCCAGGTACTGGTGGTCGAGCAGCGTCGACTGCTCCTGCTGCCACCGGGCGAGGGTCTCGGCCACCGTGTCGGTCGGCCGGTACCGCAGCCGGGTGGGGACGGTGTTGATGAACAGGCCCACCATGGTCTCGATACCGGGCAGGTCGCCGCCGCGGCCCGACACCGTCGAACCGAACACCACGTCCTCCCAGCCGGTGAGGCGACCGAGGACCAGACCCCACGTGCCGTGCACGAGCGTGCTGAGCGTCAATCCGCGGGCCCGGCCCACCGCGGACAGCGCGACGGTGGCCTCCGACGGCAGTGTCGCCCGGACACTGTGTATCCCGGACTCTCCCTTCGACGACGGCTTCGGAAGTTCCACGGGCTCGGGGGCATCGGCGAGCGCCTCCCGCCACACGGCGAGCGACGCCCGACGGTCGCGCGCCCCCAGCCATTCGAGGTAGCTCCGGTACGGCGTGGGCGTCGGCAGCGCCAGCGGCTTCCCCTCGACGCTGTAGAGGGCCATCAATTCCCGCAGCATCACCGGCACCGACCACCCGTCGGCGACGATGTGGTGAATCGACTGCAGCAGAAGAAACTTTTGGTGTTTCACCTGCGCGAGCGTGTAGCGCAGCAGGGGGCCGCGATCGAAGTCGAAGCCCCGGGCCCGATCCGCCGCCAGCACCTGTTCCACGCGCTGCTCCGGATCCGCGACACCGGTGAGATCGAGCACCTCCATCGGCACCTGGACGTTGTCGCCGACCACCTGCACGACCCTGCCGTCCGAGACCGCCCGCACTCCGACGCGGAGGGCAGCGTGCCGGTCGACGACCGCCTGCAGCCCACGGTGCAACGCCGCCGCGTCGACGGGCCCGGTCAGTTCGATCACCTGCTGCACCACGTACGGGTCCGTGCCCGTGTCCTCGAATGCCGACTGGAAGTAGATGCCCTCCTGCAGCGGTGTCAACGGAAGCACATCGGCCGCCCCCGCCAGCGCGTCCACGTCCGGCTGTGTCAGCGACACCAGTGGGAAGTCCGACGGCGTGTGACCGCCGAGACGGTCGACTCCGGCCAGCACCCGCAGCACCGCGGTCCACTCGTCGGCGAGCGCCAGGACGGCGTCACGGGTGAGCACACCGGGCGCCCACGTCAATGTCGTGCGCAGGACGGGGCCGTCGGCGCCGTCCTCGGCGATCACGTCGAACGCCAAGGCGTGTCCGAGCGGCATCCGCGGATCGTCCGCGCCGCCCATCGCTCGGGGCAGCCAGTCGACGCCCTCCGCGGACGTCACCCGACCGAGATAGTTGAACAGCACCTGCGGGGTCGGCGCGTCCGCGAGTTCCGGCTTCGGGACACCGAGGTAGCGCAGCGCGCCGTAGCCGAACCCGGAACCCGGGATGCGGCGCAGCTGGTCCTTCACCGCCTTCAGCGCGTCGGCGATTCCCGCCTCGTCCGCCGCTGCGCCGGGGTCGAGCACCACCGGGTAGACGGTGGTGAACCAGCCGACGGTCCGGGAGAGGTCGAGGGCGGGTCCGTCGCTGCGGCGCACGAGGTCTTCCTCGCGTCCGTGCCCCTCGAGATCGAGGAGCACGGGGCCCGGCTCTCCGTCTCGCCACCTCTGCAGCGCCACCGCGGCACCGGTGAGGAGCGCGTCGTTGACGTGGCCGTGGAACGCTGCGGGCACGGTGGAGAGCAGCGGCCGGGTGAACTCCGGAGGCAATGTCACCGTGAGGGTTTCGGCGTCGCCGGCGAGGTCGAGGGCGGGATCGAACGCACGCGACCCGAGGAGCGGGTCTTCCGTGGTCGCCGCGTCCGCCCAGAAGGACAGTTCGTGGTCGAAGGCACCCGACCGCGTCTGCTCGTCGAGCAGCTCGGACCAGCGGCGCAGCGACGTTCCGACCGGAGCGAGTTCGGGAACGCCGCCCGCCGCCGCCGCTGATCCCGCGCGGGCGAGGTCTTCGAGGATGATGCGCCAGGACACCCCGTCGACCACCAGGTGGTGTCCGATCAGCAGCAACCGGCCGGGACCGTCGGACGCGACGAAGAGGACGGCCTGCACCATCGTGCCCGCATCCGGGTCGAGCCTTCCGACGGCCGCCCGTGTCTCGATGTCGAGTTGGTCCGCGCTGCCGTCGAATTCGACCACCCGCAGGATTCCGTCGACCGCCGCCGGGGACGGTTCCGGCACGGACAGCGTCCAGCGGTCACCCCCGCGGCGGAGGCCGCTTCCGTTACCACGGACGAGGGTCGCGCGCAGGGCGTCGTGCCGCGCGAGCACCGCGGCGAGCGCCGCCGTCGCGGCGTGCTCGTCGAGGGCGGCGGGAGTCTGCACGAGCACCGACTGGTGGAACGCGGTGATCTCGCCGCCCCGCTCCGCGGTGCGGGCGACGATCGGGGTGCTGCGGACGTCACCGATTGCGACGTCGTCGGAGTCCACGGCGGCCACGGTCCGGCCGTCCTGGACCCGGGCGAGCGCCTCGGCGGTACGGAGCTGGAAGATCTCCCGCGGGCTGATCGAAAGACCTTCCCGCCGAGCGTGGTTGACCAGCTGGATCGCGACGATGCTGTCGCCACCCAACGCGAAGAAGTCGTCGGTGACACCCACCGACTCCACCCCGAGAACACCCGCCATCAGCGCACACAGGGTTTCCTCGGCGGCGGTGCGGGGCGCGACGTTCTCGCCGGCCGCGCCGAGGTCCGGCTCGGGTAGTGCACGCCGGTCCAATTTTCCGTTGGGGGTGAGCGGGAACCGATCGAGGACGACGAACGCCGACGGCGCCATGTACTCCGGCAGCTTCGACGACGCCCAGACCCGCAGTTCGGCGACGTCCGGTACTTTATCCTGCTTCGGCACCACGTAGG
Organism: Rhodococcus sp. 21391; assembly: GCF_016772255.1. Taxonomy (NCBI): domain Bacteria; kingdom Bacillati; phylum Actinomycetota; class Actinomycetes; order Mycobacteriales; family Nocardiaceae; genus Rhodococcus; species Rhodococcus sp. 21391. Next base: position 5,645,149 of record NZ_CP063781.1, read on the forward strand.
CCGCGAGATACTTTGCCCCCGAGGGCGTCTCCCGCACGACGACGGCACTGTGCCGGACGTCGGGATGGGACACGATGCCCACCTCGACGTCCTCGAGTTCGAGTCGCATGCCCCGGATCTTCACCTGATTGTCCGCGCGGCCGAGGAAGTCGAGGGACCCGTCCGGCGCCCACCGCGCGAGGTCACCTGTTCGATACAACCGGGAGCCGTCGTTCGCGAACGGGTTGGCGACGAAGCGGGACGCCGTGAGCCCCGGAGCGTCCACGTAACCGCGGCCGAGAAGGAATCCGCCGGCGTACAGCTCACCGCCGGTGCCGAGCGGCACCGGGTTCAGGTGTTCGTCCAGCACATACAGCTGCGTGTTGGGGTTCGGGCGGCCGATCGACGTCGCGATCCGCTCGGAGTCCTCCCGATAGATCACGTGCGACACCCCGATCGTCGCCTCCGCGGGGCCGTAGCCGTGGTACAGCGTGATGGCGAGCTGCGATCGGAACCTCTCGAACAGGCGCGGAGTGAGAACCTCACCGCCGCACCACACATGCTTCAGCGCCGCCAGCCGATCCGTACCCCGTGACAAATCGAGTAGCACGTCCAGCATCGACGACACGAGATAGACGAACGTCACCGACTCGCCGGCGATCAGGTCCAGCAGATACCGCGGGTCCCGTTCCCCACCGGGTTCGGCCACCACCAGCCGGCCACCCGCCACCAGGGGCAGCAGGATCTCGTTCACGGAGATGTCGAACGACAGTGGCGCCTTGAACAGCGACGCGTCCGAGGGTCCGAAGCCCAGGATCTGGTCGCGTTGCCACAGCAGCCGCGCGCAGACGGCCTCGTGACGGATCATGGCGCCCTTGGGCCTGCCCGTCGAACCCGACGTGAAGATGACATACGCCAGCCGCGAACCCTGCACGGTCACTGCAGGCGGTTCGGTGGACTGGTCGGCGTACGCCCACGCCGCGAGGTCGACCGGCACGGCCTGCTCCCCCGCGTCGGTGACCCCGCCGGGTCCGGTGAGAACGAGCGCCGCCCCGGCGTCCGCGAGGACCGAGGTCCGGCGGTCCTCCGGCCACGACGGGTCGAGGGGCACGAACGCCCCACCCGAGCACATGACGGCGAGCAGCCCGATCACCATCTCTGCCGACCTCGGAAGACCTACCGCCACCACTGTTTCCGCCTCGACACCGCGGGCGCGCAGGTGGTGGGACAGCTGCGCCACGCGTTCCCCGAGTTCCCGGTAGGTGAGCCGGATGTCGCCGGCGATCAGGGCCTCGGCATCCGGTGTCCGCGACACCTGAGCATGGAACAGGTCGGGAACAGTCACCGATTCCTGCGGGGACGCCGTGTCGTTGAACTCCACCAGCAACTGCCTGCGCTCGGCCTCGGTCATCGGATCGAGCGACGCGATGGGCTGCGACGGGTCGGCGACGAACTGCCCGACGAAGTGCTCGAGCCGGCGGCGATGCTCCTCGAGCTCGGCGCCGAGACCGGCCGGGGCCCGGAGGTCGATCTGGATGGGCTCCGAATCCTGCCCACCGCGGATGGAGAAATCGAGGTCACGGACCGGTCCGGTGGCCGAACCCCGCACCCACGCCGGGAAACCGCCGAACGTCAGCGAGTGCTCGAACATCATGGAATTGATTCCGGGACCGAAGATCTGACGGTCCGGATCGATCGACCGCAGATCGCGGGCGAGGTCCTCGCCGCGATAGCGCCCGTGCCGCAGCACCGAGATCAGCGTCGTGTCGATGCGGGTGGCGAGTTCGCCCACGGTCATCTCGGGATCCACCTGCACCCGGAGCGGCAGGATCGTCGAGCACATACCCGGGATGCGGCGCAGCTCGCGTCCGACCCGCGCCGTCATCGGCAGCGACAAGGTGAGGTCGCGGCGGCCGGTGAACCGGTGGATGTACGCCACGACCGCGGCGAGCGGCAGCCGGGTGCGCCTGATCCCGGCGTCGGAGGCGAAGGTGTAGATCGCGTCGGCGTCGTCCCCGTCGATCTCGACGAGAGCGGAGATCGGCGACCCGGAGTGGTCGACGACCTGCGGGAGCAGCCGAGGCGGCTCCGGGGCGTCGATCACCTGCTGGATCCAGAAGTCGCGGTCGGACTCGAAGCGCGCCGACGCACGGTAGTCACGGTCGGACGTCACGAGAGTGTCGAGGGGCCACGGCGCCGTGGACGTCTCGAGTTCCGGGTGCTCGTATCGATCGACGACGTCGGCCACGAGCAGGGTGATGCCGTATCCGTCGATGAGGCTGTGGTGGTAGCGCTGATACCAGATCACCGACTCGTCCCCGGTGCGCAGCAAGGCGTGCCGGAACAACGGTTCGCCGCAGTCGATGTCGACCACGGTCTCCATGTCGCGATCCATCCACGCGCGCGCACTCGCTTCGGGATCCTCGTCGCCGCGCAGGTCCACGACATCGAGGGTCCACTGGCCCGGAGCCGTCGGCACCTGCAGCAGTTCGGTGTCGGCGCCTCGCTCGAAACGCACGTGCAGGGCTTCGGCTCGTTCGACGGTCTTCCGGATCGCCGCGGAGGTACGGTCCAGGTCGATCCGGCCCGCGACCTCGACGACGAGCGAGAGGTTGTAGACCGAGCTGCCCGGGTTCAACTGCTGCCCGACCCACACCTCGGACTGCGCGGCCGTCACCGGCAACGCGACAGACGTCGAACTGACGCGAGCCGAGTGAGAAGTGCCCTCAGCCGAAGTGCGCTGTGGGCGAGCAGCCGCCGAGTGGTCCGGAGACATGGGTGATCCGATCGTCCGTCGAGAGCGCCCGTCCAACGACGGGCACCCGAAGGAGTTTAGGTTAGGCTACCCACTAGCAACAAGCCGGTTGCCGGCAAGTTCACAGGCGCGGGTTATCACAGTGGTAATTCGTGTTCAATCACCACGAGCGCGTGTCCCTCGCACCGCCGGCAGCTTTTACCGCACCGAAGCGGTCCCGGCGTCGAGTTCGGCCGTGTAAACATACCGCTCGTTCGCGGCGTTGGCACACGAGCGGCGGCGTCGACACCCAGGGGCAGCCGCCCAGCAACCTACTGGTGCCAGACCGCGGTGTTCCCACCTCGACGCTTGGCTGCGTAGAGGGCGGTGTCCGCATGATGGAGCAGTTCGTCGACCGTGAGAGCCGACGTGCTGCGCGCCATCCCCACGCTGATCGTCACGACGAGGAGTTCGTCGCCGACGTCGATCGGCGTCGTGATCGACGCGAGCATCCGGGTGACCACGTCGTCGACGTCGAGTTCGTCGATGTCGGGCAGGATGGCGACGAACTCGTCGCCGCCGAGCCTGCCGACCGCGGACGGAGCGCGCATCGCGTGGCGCAAATGCTCGGACACCCCCTGCAGGATGCGATCACCGACGCGATGCCCCCGGGTGTCGTTGACGTCCTTGAACCCGTCGACGTCGAGGAACAACGCGACCGCAGGCCCCGCACCGGGCTCGAACAGGCGCTGCAGATGCTCGGTGATGGCGGCGCGATTGAGAAGTCCGGTGAGACTGTCGTGCGTGGCCTCGTGCAGAAGAAGGGCGTGTGCCTCCGCCGCCTGCTGCTGGGCGGTGACTTCCGCGGTGACGTTCCGGAAATGCACGACCAGTGCACCGGAATCGGCTGCCGCGGTCACCTCGATCGTCATCCCGGGCGAATACAGCGAGTCCACCCGCGTCTGCTGCTCCCGGCCGGTGGCGAGAACCTTGCGGCACAGTGCGTCGAAGTAGCTGCCGCGCGTTTCCGGAAGAACCTCGGTGACGACACGGCCGAGCAGTTCGTCCCGCGACCGCCGCACGTGCCGCAGGCAGCCGGAGTTGACGTAGATGATCCGAAGGTCCCCGTCGAGCGCCATGAACCCCAGGGCCACCCGATCGAGCAACGACGCGAGCTGCGCGTCCCGGCCGGCCACGTGCCCGAGTTCGATGACCACTCCCGTCAGCTCCACAGGGGCGCCGGACGCATCGGTGGTGACGTCGATGCTGCGGGTGAGGATGTACCGGGTCGACCGATCTGCCAGCACGATACGGAACACACACTCCGCGCCGACGGATCCGGCGGTGTTACCGAACATGCGACGCACCGCACCGATGTCTTCGGAATGGACCCGCTCCCGCCACCATTCGAGCGGTGGGCGGGAACCGTCGTCCTCGAAGATGGCGGCGGCCTTTTCATCCCACCACAACGCCCCGTTCACGATGTCGTACCGGACGATGCCCACCCCGAGGCGCGGAATACCCAACGCCATCAGAATCTCGCCGTCACCGTGATCGCCCCCCAGCCGCTCGGAACTGTCAGTTGGCGAGGAACTCGAGCAGCACCTTGTTCACCACGTCAGGCTGTTCGAGGTAGCCGTAGTGCCCCACGTCGGGGATCTCGTAGTACCGAGCCGACGGGATGGCCTCGGCCACCTCACGCGACAGATACGGCGGAATCATCCTGTCGTCGGCGAAACCGATGGACAGGCACGGTGTCGTGATCGCCCGGTAGGCCTGCCTACGATCGAAGCTGCGGTCCATCTCCATCTGCGCGCGCACGCCGTCCGACGTCCGGCCACCGCTGAACTCGAACAGGTCGAGCCAGTCGCGGGCCGTGTGCGGGTCGACGAGCGAGGCGGGCGACAGATTCATCACGGCAGTCACCGCGGCCCGGTACTTCGCCGGGAGTTCGACCCCACTGTCGTGCAGGGCACGCTCGCCCTCGGTGAGGGTCTGCTGGAAGTAGTCCATGCGGGCGTGACCGGCGAGGAACGCCGCCTTGTGCACGAGGTCGGGCCGGGTCAGGGCCAGTTCCTGCGCGACACGGGCACCCATCGAGGTGCCGACGACACGCGCCGGTCCGCCGCCGAGGTGCTCGATCAGTCCCGCGGTGTCGGCGACGAGATCGTCCATGGTGATCCCGCCGAGGCTCTCACCGGACGGCGCGATGCCCCGGTTGTCGAACGTGCAGACACGGTAGCCGGCGTCGATGAGCGCAGGGGTCTGATGCAGATCCCACACCCGTCCCGGGCTTCCGGTTCCCATGATGAGCACCACTAAATCGCCGGATCCCTTGACCTGGTAATTCAGGGGGATCCCGTTGATCGTGGCGATCGTCATGTTGCCTTCCTTCCATGGGCGGTCTCACCGATTAGGTTGGATAGCCTAAGCTGGCTTCGCTGCCGCTCGCATGCGGCGCTGACCGACAAGCTCGTCCAGGAGGACCGCGTTGAGAGTCGCCACACTCGGATATCAAACCTGGGGTCACCGTACCCTGCAGGCCCTGCTCCAGTCCGACCATGAGGTCGTCCTCGCGATCACCCACCCCAAGAGCGACCACGTCTACGAACAGATGTGGGCGGACTCCGTAGCCGACCTGGCCACCGAGCACGGGGTGCCCGTGCACATCGCCACCAAGCCGGACGAAAACTTCAAAGCCGCGCTGAAGCAGGCCGACCCCGACATCGTCGTCGCCAACAACTGGCGCACCTGGCTGCCACGGGACGTCTTCGACTCTCCCCGCTACGGCACCCTCAACATTCACGACTCGCTCCTGCCCAAGTACACAGGATTCTCCCCGCTCATCTGGGCGCTCATCAACGGTGAAGAAGAAGTAGGCCTCACCGCGCACCTGATGGACGAGGAACTCGACGCCGGCGACATCGTTTTGCAGCGGTCGACGCCCGTCGGGCCGACGGACACCGTCACCGATCTGTTCCACCGCACCGTCGACATGATCGGCCCGATCACCCTCGACGCACTCGAGCTGATCGCGTCCGGTCGCACGGACTGGACGCCGCAGGACCGCTCGCAGGCCACGTTCTTCCACAAGCGTGCCCCCGAGGACAGCCTCATCGACTGGACGTGGCCCGCCGACGCGATCGAACGGCTCGTCCGCGCGCAGTCCGACCCGTACCCGAACGCCTTCACCCATTACAAGGGACAGCGTGTCCGGGTTCTGAAGGCCGCCGTATCCGAAGGAAATTACGGTGGAACGCCCGGGCGTGTCTTCATCCACGAAGGCGACGGAATGGTCATCGTCGCCGGACCCGACGCTCGCACGGGCCGGAACAAAGGCCTCAAGATCCAGCGCGTCCGGCTCGACGACGGCACCGAACTCGCCGGAACCGACTTCTTCCCCCACGGCGGCGGCTACCTCAGCTGACGCCCGTGCGCCTTTCTGGTAGCGGGGGCTACCAAAAAGGCGCACGGGGCGGAACGCCCTACCGACCCTCCCACGCCGACCAGAGTTCGGCGTAGCGTCCGCCGGCAGCGACGAGATCGGCATGTGGACCCTGCTCGACGATCCGGCCGTGTTCGAGGACGACGACCCGATCGGCGGCGGCCGCCTGCGTCAACCGGTGGGCCACCACCAGCGTCGTGCGACCACGGGTCGCCGCCTCGGCCGACGCCTCGAGTTCCCGCGCACCCGCGCTGCCTGCTTCGGCCGTCGCCTCGTCCAGGATCGCGACCGCCGGGTTCGCGAGGACGAGTCGCGCCAGAGCCAATTGCTGCGCCTGGGCGGCGGTCAGCTCGTGGCCGCCCTCCCCGACCACGGTCTGGACGCCGTCGTCCAATGCGTTCACCCAGCCGTCGGCGCCGACGGCTTTCAGTGCCATCGCCGCGTCCTCCTCGGAGGCGTCGGGTGCGGCGAGCCGAAGGTCGTCGATCAGCGGTCCGGCGAACACGTGGACTTCCTGGCTGACGATGGCGACCCGGCGGCGGAGACCACCCGGCTCCAGGTCCGGCAGCGCGGCGCCGCCGATGCGCACCGACCCGGACGTCGGGACGATCGAGCCGGCCGCGATCGCCGCGACCGTCGTCTTGCCCGCTCCGGTGGACCCGACGAGGGCGACACGTTCCCCGGACTGCACGTGCAGGCTGATGCCGTGCACCACCTCGTGGCTGCCGTCGTAGGTGTGCCGGACGTCGGTGAGTTCGAGCGTCGAATCCGCGGACTCCCGGGCGGTGGCGGTTCCGGTGCCCGACTCGTCGTCGAGGTCGACGACGCCGACGAGCCGTGCCAGGCTCGCTCCCGCCGACTGCACCTCGTCGAACGTGTACATCAGCATGCCGATCGGATTGAACAACCGGTGGAAGAGCAGTGCCGCGGTGGTGGTCTGCCCGACGGTGACGATGTCCGCGTTCACCAGTGCGAATCCGGCGGCGAGGATGGTGGCGAGCCCCACGAACTCGGCCCGGTTGCCGCGCCCCGCGAACCGGGTGAACAGTGCGAAGACGCCGACGGACAGGTCGCGGGCCTTCTCCGACGCACCGTTGATCTGCGCCAGATGGCTGTCTTCCAGACCGTACGCGCGCACCGTCCGGGCGCCCTGCATGCTGCTGATCAAGGCCTGCGAACGCTCTCCCACCGCGACACGCTCGGCGGCGTACACCGGCGCGGACCGCGGCAGGTACCAGCGCATCGCCAGCGCGTACATCGGCAGCGCCACCATGCCTGCGAGCCCGAGCCGCCAGTCGATACCGAGCATCGTGACCATGCTGAGCACCACCAGCAGGATCGCCGTGACGAGGTTGGGGACCACGTCGGTGACGGCCTTGCCGATCACCGCGACGTCGTCGCCGACCCGCGACAGCAGGTCGCCCTTGCCGACGCGTTCGACCGTCTGGATCGGCAGCCGGAGCGCCCGGTCGACGGTGCGTTCGCGCAGATCCGCCAGGATTCCCTCGCCGAGGCTGCGGATCAGGAACGACGCGAACCCGGCACACACGCCGCCGATCACCGCGGCGGACGCGATCACCGCGACCACCCACCCGATGGTGGACGGCAGCGCACCGTCCTGCACCCGGTCGACGAGGACGCCGAAGACGTAGACGGGAACCAGCGCCATGCCCGCCGCGACGGCGGCGACCAGCATGGTGACGACGCTCCGGCCGCGGCGGTGTCCCAGTTCGGACTTCAGCCACGCCCACGTGTCGCGGGCGTTCGCGATGGGCAGCAGTTCACTCATCGCACGACCGCCTGACGGTAGTTCGCGTTCTCGGTGGCCAATTGCGAGTGCGTGCCCTCGCCGACCACCGTTCCGTCGTCGAGGACGACGACGCGGTCGGTCACGGACAGCAGCGCGGGGCTGCTCGTGATGAGGATAGTCGTCTGGCTGCCGGCGGAGGCGCGATGCCGCAGGTCCGCGATGCCGCCCGCGATCGTGTGTTCGGTGACCGCGTCCACGGCGGTCGTCGGATCGTGCAGCACCATCACCGGCGACTGCGCCACCAGTGCACGTGCGAGGGCGACCCGCTGCCGCTGACCACCGGACAGCGAGGACCCGCGGTCGGCGACCTCGTGCTCGAGACCCTCGGGGTGTGCTTCGACGACGTCCACCGCCGCGGACGCGGTCAGCGCCGCCTGCACCTCGGACGCCGCCGCGCCGGGCCTGCCTGCGGTCACGTTCGACGCGACGGTTCCGGAGAACAGGTCGCCGTTGTGCGGTTCGACGAGCAGCGCCCGGCGGGCCTGCGCGAGATCCGCGTCCGACAGCCGCACTCCGCCCACCGTCAGTTCGCCGTCGTACCGGTCGGGCGGAACCTGCCCGGACAGCAGCGCGGCCAGCGCCTCCGCGTCCTGCGGGCGGTACGCGACGATGCCGAGCAGTTCGCCGGGAGTGACCCGGAGGTCCACCGCGTTCAGGGACCGGTAGGACACCCCGGTCAGGCTGAGCTCGCTGCCGTCGAATGTCCGGCCCGACCCGGCGGGCACCAGAGGTTCCGCATCGAGGACCAGGGCGAGGCGGTCCGCCGACGCGCGGGCGAGGGCGAGGAACCCGGGCAGACCGGCCAGGACGCCGAGCGGTTCGATGAAGAACTGGGACAGTCCGACGACGGTGATCAGCTCGCCGATGGTGATGCGCCCCTCGAGGGCGAACCAGCCTGCGACACCCGCGACACCGACGGCGAGGAGGGCGCTGACGGTCATCGACACCCCGGCGAACACGGCGGAACTCTTCGCCGTGTGCAGGGTGGCGCCGAGCGCCTCGCGGCTGGCCGTCCGGTATCGCCGCGACGCCGACACCTCGGCGCCGATCCCGCGCAGGGGGCGGAGCCCGCTGACGAGGTCGGTGGCCATGGCGGACGCCCGCGCGACGGCGGCCTGCTGATCGGTGGCCCGGCGGGTGATCAGCGGCGCGGCGAGCTGGAGGAGACCGAGGATGACGGGGGTGCCGATCAGAACGGCGAGTCCGAGCGGCACGTCGATCAGCAGGAGGGCGACGGCGGATCCGATCGCCGCGGTGAGGGCCGCCGCGGCCCGCGGTGTGATGTCCGCGATCCAGGCCGCACGGTCGGCGTCCGACGTCGACACGGACAGCAGCTCACCGGCACGCAGGTCGGTGCGCACTCCCCGCGGGTCGAGGATGCGGTGCGCCACCTCCATCCGCAGCTGGTGCGCCTCGTTCTGCATCGCCACGACGATGAACCGGGCACCGAAACGCCACGCCGCGGTGAGCACCAGGAACAGCAGCGCCAGGGCGCACAGCCACACCGCGAGAGCGAACACGTCCCCGGTCGCGACGGCCCGGTCGACGATCACGCCGATCGAGATCGGGACCAGCGTCTCCGCCACCTGATGCAGGCAGACGAGTACGGTGCCGATCCCCAGCCGAACACGATTCCGTACCAGCGTGCGACGCAGAATCGCGGTGCCACCAGTCTTCACGCGCGTAACTCCCAACGCCGACGCTTCCCCACCCACCCACCAACCAAGTAAGCAGACCCTAACTAGATGAACCCTAATCGATGGGCAACTAGCGTTGACATGCCCGGTTCTCATAGAGTCGCCGATACGAACTACTGCGCGTGACGCAGCAGCAAGCCCGAGAGGACAAAGATGGCCGCGAAGACGACCGCCGAAAACGACATCGCGGACGAGGATCTCGAACCCCTAGCCGACGAGACCGCCCGCCAGGCGCAGCGCGTTGTCGCTGCATACGCCGAAGATGCCGACGAGTGCAGGATGCTGCTCTCCATGCTCGGAATCGGACCCACCAGCAAGCTCGACTGAGAATTTCATCCACTTCGACTGCGAAGGAAGCCCGTGGCTGCCAGTTCGGAATCGTCAGCATCGTCATCACGCTCGACTTCTGATCCTGTGTCCGGGCAAGCCGACTTCGTCGTCGTCGCGAACCGACTCCCCGTCGACCTCGAACGCCTTCCGGACGGCACCACGCGCTGGAAGCGCAGCCCCGGTGGCCTCGTCACCGCGCTCGAGCCGATCCTGCGCCGCAACAAGGGCGCATGGGTCGGCTGGGCGGGGGTCGCGGACGCCGAGCTCGATCCCGTCGTCGAGGACGACCTCGAGCTCTACCCCGTTCCGCTGAGCGCTGCGGAGATCGCCGACTACTACGAGGGCTTCTCCAACGCCACCCTCTGGCCGCTCTACCACGACGTCATCGTCAAGCCCGAGTACAACCGCGACTGGTGGAACGCGTACGTCGAGGTCAACCGGCGCTTCGCGGAGGCCACGTCGAAGGCGGCCGCACACGGCGCCACGGTGTGGATCCAGGACTATCAGCTGCAGCTCGTTCCGAAGATGCTGCGCATGCTCCGCCCCGACCTCACCATCGGGTTCTTCCTGCACATTCCGTTCCCGCCGGTGGAACTGTTCATGCAGATGCCGTGGCGCACCGAGATCATCGAGGGCCTGCTCGGCGCCGACCTGATCGGGTTCCACCTCCCGGGCGGTGCCCAGAACTTCCTGTACCTGGCCCGCAAACTCGCCGGTCAGCAGACGTCCCGCGGCAACGTGGGCGTCCGCTCCAAGCTGGGCGTCGTGCAGGTGGGGTTCCGCACGGTGCGCGTCGGCGCGTTTCCGATCTCCATCGATTCGGGCCAGCTGGACGAACAGTCCCGGTCCAAGTCGATCCGGGACCGCGCCAAGAAGATCCGCAAGGAACTGGGCAATCCCAAGCACATCATGCTCGGCGTCGACCGCCTCGATTACACGAAGGGCATCGACGTCCGCCTCGCCGCGCTGCACGAACTGCTCGACGAGCAGCGCATCGATCCCGCCGACACGGTGATGGTGCAGCTGGCCACGCCGAGCCGCGAGCGGGTCGACAGCTACGTGCAGATGCGCGACGACATCGAACGCAAGGTGTCGCGGATCAACGGCGAGTACAGCGAGGTCGGCCGGCCGGTGGTGCACTACCTGCACCGGCCGATCCCCCGCGAGGAGCTGATCGCCTTCTTCGTCGCCGCCGACGTGATGCTGGTGACTCCGCTGCGTGACGGCATGAACCTCGTCGCCAAGGAGTACGTGGCGTGCCGCAGTGATCTCGGCGGTGCGCTGCTGCTCAGCGAGTTCACCGGCGCGGCCGCCGAACTCCGTCAGGCGTTCCTGTGCAATCCGCACGATCTCGACAGCGTCAAGGACGCGATGGAGCAGGCCCTGAACCAGCCGAAGGAGGACGGCCGACGCCACATGCGGGCCCTGCGCAGGCAGGTCCTCGCACACGACGTCGACCGGTGGGCCAGGTCCTTCCTCGACGCCCTCGCTCACGGCGGCGCCGCCGGCCCGGCACTGATCGCTCCCGCCGAGGCTTCCGAGTCCGACTACAACGAGGACGCGACCGAGGAGAACTGACCGTCCCGGCTCAGCTGACCGGACGTCACCAGGAAGGCGACGAAGTCGCGGATCGTCTCGTCGGCGGGACGCGGAACGTAGCCGAGTTCGGACCGCGCCTTGGTGCCGTCGATGACGGGCGCCGCGAGCAGCGCCGCCATCGCCGACCGCGACAGCACGTCGGAGCCGAACCGGGTCCCGATCGGTTCGGCGATCGGCAGCACGCGTTCGATGACACTGAGTGGGAACGAGTACAGCGGCCCCCGACGACCCGCCGCACGCGCAGCCCTCCTCACGGCATCGTGCATGCCGAGCATGTGCCCCGAGATCAGATAGTTCTCACCGGTCCGGCCCTTCTCCCCGGCTGCGATCAGTCCGGCGGCGACGTCGCGGACGTCGACGAAGTCGAACCCGCCCTGCACCGCCGCGGGAACGCGGCCGCGAGCGGCGTTGCGCAGCAACGCGTTCACCCGCGACAGTCCGTAGTCGACGGGCCCGTACACCCCGGTGGGATTGCAGATCACCGCGTCGAGCCCGGCCTCGACCACCTCGCGGAGTTCGATCTCGCCCGCCCATTTGGACCTGTCGTACACCGGGATCGACGCGTCGACGGACCGGGGCGAGTTCTCGTCGAGCGTTCCGCCGCAACTGCTCTGATCGAAGGAGTGCACGGAACTGCAATGCACCATCCGCCGAACACCCACTGCGAGAGCGGCTTCGGCGACGGTCCGGACGCCCTTGGTGTTGACGGTCCAGGCCAGGTCGTCCTTCTGAGCGAGGGTGATCATCGCGACCAGGTGGTAGACCACCTCGGCGCCGTCCAGCGCCCGCTTCATGGATTCGACGTCGAGCACGTCGGCGTTCACCCACGTGACCCCGTATTCGGGTGCGTACCGGGAACGCACGCGGTCGATTGCGGTCACCTCGTGCCCCGCCTCGACCAACAGATTCAGCAGATTGTTGCCCACGAATCCCGCTGCGCCGGTTACTGCAACCTTCATCGACGACTCCCCGTTCGGTTGTGGCCCCGCCACGCAACGTCGTGCGTCGGCAATCGGCCAGGAGACCCCGACAGTACTAGAACTTGTTTCATTTTGCGAAGGGGGTGACCGCCTCGACGAACATCCGCACTCGTGAGATCTCATGGGAGCGGTGCGCGAACTCCAGGAGAGCCACACCCTCCCACGCGGCCGCGCGCACGGATGCCGTCACGGTGCGCCCCGCCACGATCATCTTGCTCCACTGCAGTTCACGGAGACTTCCCGCGAACTGAGCGCGAGAGAGCGGGGTACCCGGCGACAGCTCGAGAACCGCACCGGGAGCGAGCCTCTCCGACATCGCGGCCGTGTCCTGACTGCGGACGGCCGCCAGAAATCCGGTGGCGGCGTTCCTACCCGGACGTCCGACGGTTCGCAGCCCTCGCATGAAACCCGTTACACCGAGTACGCCCTGATTCGAGAGAAGTTGCGGCGCCAGCTTCACCGACGCCGCCCCGCCCCGCCACCCTGCCCTGGCCAGTTGGGCGATCATCACGGGCAGTTCCCAGTGCGCATACAACCCGTCGACGGCCACGACACCCGACTCCACCACGAGGTCGTAGCGCAGGTGCATCGGCACCGTCAGCACCACTCCCGTCGACATCCGGGTCTCCAGGTCGAGGTCTCGGACCACCGACATCCCGCACACCACGTCCCGCGTCACATGGAACGTGATCGAATTGGGGGCGATGAACGTGTCGTAGAACCGTTCGATCGCTGCCGTGCCGACGTGTGGCCGCGAGCCCACCGGGTCGTTGACCCGGGCGCCGTCCGAGAACAGCCCGACCCACGCGGCTCGGTCGTGCGCCGCGACCGCGGACGGTGAACGCCCAACGGCATCAAGCAGTTCCGCTACGGTCGGCGTGGGGTCCGGCACCGCTACACCGGGGTCAACTGATCGACGAGCCAGCGGTCGTCGACCTTCTGCAGCGACACCCGCACGCGGCTGCCCGACGTTCGGGCGTCGGGAGCGTCGGCGCTCGTCGTCGTCTGGTTGAGGTACAGCAGGACCACCGCCTCGTCGGGTGTGGTCGACACGGGCGCGGCGGCCTGCACCGACACCTGCACGGTGAGTTGTTTCTCCTTCGCGCCCGGCGCGATGGTTTCCTGCACGAGTGTGGTGTAGTCGTCCCGGAACGAGCCGGTGAGTCCGTCTGCGGCAGCAGCCAACTGGTTGTCGACGTCGGCGAAGTCGTACGCCAGCATCGCGACCGCCTGCTTGCCCGCGGCGTCGACGGCGTCGATGCGCGCCTGCTCCGAGAGTTGATCCTGCCGGTGGCCGTACCAGAGGAAGCCCACTCCGACGGCGAGCACAACCACCACGACCGCGGCCGCGATCTTCAGCGCTGCCTGCTTGGTGACGGCGAACTTTCGCTTGTCTTCGTTGTTGTCGCTCATGGGACGAACTCCACCTTCGATGCGGTCAACTTGCCGTCGACGTCGCTGACCGTCACTCGCATCCGGAAGTCGCGCGGTGAGGGTTCCGGTTGCTCCTTGCTGCTCACCATCGTCCGGGCGGCCACCAGGACGTTCGCCGAGATCGACGTCTCGCTCCCGTTCTCGACGCCGGCCTCGATGACCTGGCCCTCGGTGGTCACATTCGCGTCCTGCACGACGCCGACGAACGGATCCTCACGGCCCTGGAACTCTTCGAGGAACTGACCCGACGCGCCGGCGATGATCCGGTCGACGTCTTCCTTCGCGGTCTCGGGATGGATGGTCGTCAGGTTGAGCACCGTCTGCCGGGCCGTGTCGACGAAGGCCTGACGGCGATCGTCCCGTTCCCGTGCGGACTGTCGGTCGAGCAGCAGCATCACCGCCGCGACGACCAGTGTGACGACGACGACCGCGGTAACGCCCCACGCGAGCAACGACTTCAGGGGACGACGCTGCTTCGGTGCGTCGAGCGCCGGAGCGTCCTGGGAAGCCGTCTTCGTCGTCGGGACCTTCTCCGACTCGGGCTCGGCTTTCGAGTCTGCCTGCTTGGCGAGGACCACCGGCTTCGGCGCCGCGGTCTCCCCCACCGGCGGGCCGGCGTGCCGGACTGCCCTTCGCCTGCTCCGGTCCTTCGCCGCGGCTGTCTGCTCGGTCGCCTGCTCCGCGGAGTCGGTTGCGCGCTCGTCTGTGCTGGAACTCAAATCTGCTGACCTGTCATCATCGTCTGCCACGTCGAGTCCTTTCCCTGCACCGCCAGATCCGGTTGGGTGTACGTCTTTCCATCCGAACCAATGAAGCTACCGGTGGCCGGGTCGTAGGGCACGGCCGCGACCGGTGCACCCGCGACGCCTTCGTAGGAACTCGGAACGGCTGTGTACGAGGGTACATCCGGCGGCATGATCGGCCCGTACGGCGGGTTGTTGCCCGACGCCTCCCAGCCCTCGCGGCACGCCTCGACCGTCGGCGCGCGACGTCCCGGGAACTCCATGCACGGCAGGTTCCGCGCGCCACGCACCACGGCCGGGTCGTCCGGAGCGGCCTTGCAGTACAGGTCGTTCGGTGTCGCGATCGGGTCGGTCTGATCTCCCGACCGGCGTTGCTCCGGGGGCAGGAATCCCGTCGTGCAGGCCGGCGGGTCGTGCAGTTGCAGCGCGAAGTCGACGATCGCGCCGTCCTCCACCGGCCCGCCTGTCGCCGCCGTCACGAGCGCCGCGGTCAGGGGCGGGTAGATGACCAGAACCTGCTCGATGCTCTTGTTGTAGATCACCCCGACCTGGCCGACGCTCACCAGGTTCCGCAGCAGAATCGGCAGTGTCGGCTGCAGGTCCTGGAACAGCTGGGTGGCCTCCTGCGCCGTTCCCGGGCCCTTTTCCAGCACCGACCGCAGGCTCGGGTCGCTCGCCCGCAACTGGTCGGTGAACGTCACCAGGTCCTGGGTCCACGACCGGATGGCGTCGCTGCTGACCGTCTGGGTGTCGAGCAGTGGGCCGACCTGGTCGATCAGGGCCTTCGTCGCGTCGCTGTTCGCGTCGGCTTCCTCCACGAACAACCGGGCCGAGTCGATGAGCCGCTGCAGGTCGGGGCCCGACCCGTTGAACGCCGTGAACGCCTCGTCGATCACCGTCTGCAACCTGGTGTCCGAAATACTCGCGAGCAGTTCGTCCGCCTGGTCGAGCATCTCGCCGACGTCCTGCGGAATGGTGGCACGATCCAACGGGATCACGTCGCCGTTCGCGAGGTACGGGCCGTCGGCCTCGGCGGCGCCGTCCCGGGGGATCAGATCGACGTACTGCTCGCCGACCGCCGACACGCTCTTGACTACCGCGTCGACGTCGGCCGGAATCTTGTAGTCGCTGTCGAGCGACATCTTCGCTTCCACACCGTCGCCGGTGAGCGTCACGTTCTCGACGACACCGATGTTGGTGCCGCGATAGGCGACATTGGCGTGCGAGTAGAGCCCACCGGTGGACGGCAGTCGGACACTCACCTCGTAGCGCCCGACGCCGAACAGCACCGGCACCTTCACGTACTGGATCGACATCACAACGAGCCCGATGACGGTGAGAATCGAGAAGATGATCAGCTGAATGCGAACGAATCTCGTCATTCTCATGGTGTCGGCGCCCCTCCCAGTTGCGGGGGAAGGCCCGGTATCTGCGGCAGTCCGGGTATCTGCGGAAGCCCCGGAATCACCGGCGGTGCGGGTGCCGGTTTCGGAGCCGGCTGCAGGGGTGCCTGCAGCGGATCGCCCGACTGCCCGGCCACCCCGGCGAGCGATCCCACGGCGCCCTCGACGCCGCCGAGCGATCCGCCGAGTCCGGTGCCGGTCAGGAAGTTGCTGTCGACGCGTTCGTTGGTCATGTCGATCGTCATCATGAGGTTCGCGTAGTCACCCTGAATCGCCTTGTCCATCGTCTTCATCGGGAAGGGGTACGTGAGCATCAGGGTCAGCACCTCGGTCAGCGCGCTACCCGAGTTGGCGAGTTCACGCAGCACCGGTGTCAGGTTTGCCAGGTTCGCTTTCAGTTCCTCGCCGCTGTTCTCCACGAGACGGGAAGCGGTGTCGCTGAGCTTGCCCACCTCGACCAGCGCGGTGGTGAGGTTCTGCCGTTGGGTGACGAGCACTTCCAGCGCGGGCGGGATGCCGTCCAGCGCCGCGTCCAGGGTGGCCTTCTGCTCGTTGACGGTGCCCGCCAGCCGGTCGAGCCCCTCCATCGCGCCGATGATGTCTCCGCGCTGCTGATCCAGGCTCGTGACGAGCTGGTCGAGCTGCGGGAGAAGATCCCGGATCGAGTCCTCCCGGCCACCCAGTGCGGCGTTGAGTTCCTGGGTGATGTCGTGGATCTGGGCGATGCCGCCACCGTTGAGTACCACCGACAGCGACGACAACGTCTGCTCGGTGGTCGGGTAGGCGCCCGCCCGCTCGATGGGGATCACGTCACCGTCCTCGAGCCTGCCCTCGGGCTCGGTGTCGGTCGGCGGAGCCAGTTCGAGGTGCTGCGAGCCGAGGAGGCTGGTCTGGCCGATCTTGGCGGTCGCGTTGGCAGGCAGTTGGACGTCGCCGTTGATCGAGACGGTGACCAGTGCGTGCCAGTCCTGCACGTCGATGCCCGTCACCGAACCCACCGTCACGTCGTTCACGCGGACCGGCGAGTTCTGCGACAGCGTCGTGACATTGGGCATCTGGATCTCGACCGTGTAGGCGTCGTCGCCCTGCCCCTCGGTGCCCGGCAGCGGAAGCGAGTTCAGCCCTTCCCACTCGCACCCGGTCAGGGTGAGGGACAACGTGATCGCCACGGCCGCGACGGCGCCGCGACGCACCCGTGTGTGCTTCGTCATCGCCCACCTCCCGGCTGCAGCAGATCGTTCAGGTCCTTGGGCACGGCGACGGTCGGCATCCCGGCGAGGGTCCCGGTCATCGGCGGCGCGGACCGCGGGGGTACGGAGGCCTCGAGACTCGGCGGGGTGAATTCGATCTGGTCGGGGAAGGCGTTCACACCCGTCGTCGGGTTGGTGAGTATGGGCAGGTAGTTCGCCGTCAGCGAGTTCAGGACCGGCGACAGGTACTGGGTGCACAGGTCCGCGCTCCGGTTCGCCTCGTTGGCCTGCAGGCTCTGGATGGCACCGCACATGAAGTTAACAGGGTTCCCGAAGTTCGCCATTGCGACCGCACCGACCAGTGAACCCTGCGCCGGCTTGTAGATGTTGCTGAAGTTGGCCAGCGCCGTGGGCGCGACGTGGAGCACCTGCTCGATCTGCGGCCTCTTGTCGGCGAGCACCTGGGTGGCGTCGGCCAGGCGGCCGACCTGTTCGCTGAGACTTGCCCGGTTCTCCACGACGAACCGGTTGACGTCGCCGAGTGCGAGGTCGAGATCGTTCAGGGCGGTTCCGAGTTCGTCGGAGTTGGTGGCAAGCATGTTCGACACGGACGCGAGCCTGCCCTCGAACTGGACGATCTGTTCGTTGCTCGACGAGAGAGCCGCCACGAACGTCTGCAGGTTGCGGATGGTGGAGAACAGGTCGGTCCGGCCGTCGGACAGGGTCCGCATGGTCTCCGACAGTTCCCGCAGCGTGTTCCGCAACGACTCTCCGTTGCCGTCGAGGTTATCGGCCGCGGTGTCGATGAACGTGCCGAGCGAGCCTTGCGGGTCGGCGCCCTGCGGTCCGAGCGCCTCCGACAGCTTGTTCAGCTCGGTCTTGATCTCGTCCCACTCCACCGGGACGGCGGTGCGCTCCACGGGGATGCTCGCACCGTCGCCCATCGTCGGCCCACCCGCGTACACGGGTGTGAGCTGGACGAACCGTCCCGACACCAGGCTGGGTGCGACGATGACGGCCTTCGCGTCGGCGGGAATCTCGACGCTCTTCTTCACGTTCATCGTGACCCGCGCGAAGTCGGCGCCGGGCTCGATCGAATCGATCGTCCCCACCTTCACACCGAGGACGCGGACGTCGTCGCCCGAATACAGCCCGGTGGTCGCCGGGAAGTACGCGGTGATCGTGTTCTGGAAGAGTTTGGGCACGAACATCACTGCGGCGCCGACGATCAGCACCACCACGACCGCCGCGACGCCGCCGCGGATCAGCCACTTCTTCCGCGTGTTGGTGATTTCCGGGTTCGTCGTCATCGCGGCGGTTCCCTCAGCTCGATGGACGGACCTGTCTGCAGGTAGGCCTGGAGGTCGTTGGGGAGATGCTCCGGCCACGTCACCGCGTCGCTGAGCCCCTGGAACAGGTTGCCGATGCCGATGTTGTAGACGTACGCCATGAAGAACGGGCCGCTACCGACCGACTCGCCGAGCTGAGTGGCGTACGGCGCGAGGCCGTCGAGAGCCTGCGAGATGTTGTCCTTGTTCCGCTGCAGGACGTCGACCACCGAGTTCAGCTTGTCGAGCGTCGGTTTCATCTGCTCCTCGTTGTCCTGGACCAGTCCCGTGAGCTGCCGGGACACCGCGGAGATGTTCACGATCAGCTGGCTGATCGCCGTGCGGCGACGGTCGAGCTCGCCGAACAGCTGGTTCCCGTCGACGATCAGCGAGTTGATCTGCCCGCTGCGCTCGGCGAGGATTCCCGTCACGTTCTCGGCACGCGAGAGCAGCTGTCGCAGCGTCTCGTCCCGCGAATTGATGCTCTCCGACAGGCGGGACAGGCCGTCCAGTGCGGTGCGCAACTCGGGCGGTGTGTTCTCGAGAGCGCCGGACATCGCGTTCAACGCGTTGTTGACCTCGTCGGTGTCGAGTTCGGAGACGGTGTTCGACAGATCGCCGAGCGCGTCGTTGAGAGAGTACGGAGAGTTGGTGCGCTCCAACGGAATCGTCGAGCCCACCGGCATCGTGTCGTACCCGAGCGGGGTGACGGCCAGAGACTTGCGTCCGAGAACGGTGTTCGTCTTGATGTTCGCTTCGGTGGCGTCGCCGAGGGCGACGCCGTCCTGGATCGTGAACGTGACGAGCACGTGCTGACCGTCGAGTTCGACCTCGGCGACCTTCCCCACGTCGACGCCGGCGAGCGTCACCGTGTCGCCGGTCATCAGCCCACCCGCGTCCTCGAAGTAGGCGGAGTACTGCGTTCCGCCCGAAAGGAATTGCAGCTGATCATATTGCAGGGTGGCGATCACGATCATGCTCGCGATGGCGACACCGATGATTCCCACCTGTACGGGATTACGCTCGCGCTTCATGGCTACGGTGCACACCTCCCTGCCGTCTGACCGCCCGGCATGTTGAGGAGCAGATCCGATCCGTCCGGGCCGGAGAACTTGAACTTGACCGTGCAGACGTACATCTGGAAGAAGCTGCCGTACGTGCCGATGCGGATGAGCCGCCGGTAGGCGTCGGGCAGATTCTGGAGCACCCAGTCGAGGTCGTCCTCCCCCGCCTGGAGCTGAGTTGCGGTGCGATTGGCCTCGGCGATCGTGCTCTGCAACGGTGGCCGCACACCTTCGAGCAGATTCGCGAGATCCCCCGTCGCCCCGGCGATGCGGGGAATGGCGTCACCGATCTGATCGCGGTCCTGGGACAGCCCGCTGACCAACTGCTGCAACTGGTCGAGCGTCGACCGGAACTGATCGCCGCGGTCGTTGATGGTGCCGAGGACCTGGTTGAGGTTCGTGATCACCTCGCCGATCAACTGGTCCCGGTCGGCCAGGGTGTTCGTGAACGAACTCGTGCTCCCGAGGAGCGAGACGAGCGTTCCGCCCTGCCCCTGGAACACCTGGACGAGGGCCTGGGACAGGTCGTTGACCTGCTGCGGGTCCAATGCCCGCAGCAACGGTTTGAACCCACCCAGCAGAAGGTCGAGATCGAGTGCGGGAGAGGTGTTCTCGACCGGGATGGATCCACCGTCCGGCAGGGGTTCCACCGATCCGGCACCTTCGAGAAGTTCCATGTACCGGTCGCCGACGAGGTTCTCGTACCGCACCGTGGCCTTGGTCCCGTCGAACAGCGAGTACTTGGTGTCGACGGTGAAATCGACGTCGGCGAGGTTGTCGTCGTCGATGCTCACCTTCTCGACGGCGCCGACGGGGACGCCGGCGATGCGCACCTTGTCGCCGGGCTTGAGCCCGGACACGTCGGTGAACGTGGCGTGGTAGCCGTCGGAACTGCTGAACCGGTACTGGCTGAACACCAGGGCGAGTCCGGCGAAGATCACCGACATCACCGTCGCGAAGATCAGCAGTTTGACCGTGGTCGCTCGCACAGTCACTGCCCACCCTGCCCGGGGTACACGCCCGCGAACAGCAACTGGAACACCTTGGGCAGGTGCACCTGGACTTGTGTCGACGGCACGAACGGCACCGTTCCGGTGTCGGCCACGACGAAGTTCGCATGCTTGCTGAGATCGGGGTTGGGAAGACCGTGGCAGTTCGGCCCACCTGTCGCGTTCACTTTCGGCAGGTCCTTCGGATAGGTGTACGGCTCCTGCCCGTACATGAAGCTGGCGCTCAGCGCGATACCCGGCTGATTGCCGCCGATGAGCTGTTCGGCGAGGGGGATCACGTTGTTCAGGCCGACGATGAAGCAGGAGATCTCGGGCGAGTACTCGGCCAGCAGATCCGTCGTCGGGAGCAGCAGGTCGAGGGAGGAGTTCAGGTTCTGCTCGTTCTCGGTCAGCACGGTGTTCGCCGTGTCGGCCAGCCCCGTGACGTTGAGCAGGACGGCATCCAGGTTGTCCTGTTCGTCGACGACGGTGGCGCTGGTGGCCGTCGCGTTGTCGAGTACCCGCAGCAGATCCGGTGCGGTGTCGGCGTACACGTCGGTGACCTGCGCGGCCTTCGCCAGATCTTCCTGCAGCTGAGGCAGACTCGGATTCATCTTCGCCAGGTAACTGTCGCTCTGCTCGAGCAGGGCGCCGAGTTCTTCGCCGCGTCCGCGCAACGCCGAGGAGATGGCCCCGAGCGTGGCGTTCAGCTTCTCCGGCTGCACCTGGGTCAGTACGTCCGACAGGTGCTGGAAGACCGTGTTGAACTCGACGGTGACGTTGTCGGACGCGATGACGGCCCCCGGCTGGAGATGGGTGGACGCCGGGTTCTCCGGCATCACGAAGTTGACGTACTTGGCGCCGAACACGGTGGTGGACTTGATCTCCACGGTGGCGTTGGAGGGTATCAGCGACATCATGTCGGGATACATCGCCAGTTTCAGCTCGGCGCCGTCCGTCACGTGCTCGATGGAGCCGACGCGGCCGACCTCGACGCCGAGGAGCTTGACCTTGGCGTCGGGTTCCATCACCAGCCCGGAGCGATCCGACGTGACGGTGACGGGCGTGGACTCGCTGAAGGTTCCGTTGAACATGGCCAGTGACACACCGATGATCGCGAGAAGACTCACGACGAGGACGAGTGCCGCGAGCTTCTTCTTCCCACCCGAATCAGTCATCTACCGGCACTCCTATCCCGAAAGGTTGAAGTTGCCGGACCCGCCGTAGATGGCGAGCGAGATGAGCAGGGTGACGGTGACGACGGCGATCAGCGAGGAGCGCACCGCGTTGCCGACGGCCACACCGACACCGACCGGACCGCCCGAGGCGTTGAAACCGTAGTAGGTGTGGATGAGCATGATCGCGATCGCCATGACGATGGCCTGGGCGAACGACCACAGGATGTCCGTGGGTATCAGGAACGTCGAGAAGTAGTGGTCGTACACGCCGGACGACTGGTCGTACAGCACCACCGTCGCGAACCGGCTGGCCATGAACGACGCGATCACCGCCAGGGCGTACAGCGGGATGATGGCGATCATGCCCGCCATGACACGTGTGCTGACCAGGTACGGGATCGACGGGATCGCCATCGTCTCGAGCGCGTCGATCTCCTCCGAGACGCGCATGGCGCCGAGCTGGGCGGTGGAGCCGGCGCCGATGGTGGCCGCCAGCCCGATGCCCGCGATGACCGGTGCCGCGATACGCACATTGATGAAGGCCGCGAAGAAGCCGGTGAGGGCTTCGACGCCGATGTTGCCGAGCGAGCTGTAGCCCTGCACCGCGATGGTGCCGCCGGTGAACAGGGTCAGGAAGCCGACGATGACGACGGTTCCGCCGATCACGGCGAGAGCACCCGTGCCCATGCTGATCTCGGCGATGAGCCGCAGCGTCTCCTTCGGGTAGTGCATCAGGGCGCGGGGCGCCCATCCGATGGCACGCGCGAAGAACAGCGCCTGCTCACCGAGCCGGTCGATCGAGCGGGACGCCGACGCGAACCGTCTGCGAGTTCGGGGAAAGCGCCCGGCCGCCGCTAGTGCCATCTACTCCACCACCATGTCGATCATCCTGCCGTCAGCTTGATGCCGACGGCGGTGACGAGAACGTTGACCACGAAAAGGGCCATGAACGAGAACACGACGGTCTGGTTGACGGCGTCACCGACGCTCTTCGCGCCACCCCTGACGTTCAGGCCGAGGTAGGCGGCGACGAGGCCGGCGATCATGCCGAACAGACCGGCTTTGACTTCCGAGATCACGAGCTCCCCGAATCCGGTGAGCAGGGTGATGCCGTTGACGAACGCACCCGGGTTGACGTCCTGGATGTAGACCGAGAAGACGAAGCCGCCGAGGATGCCGATCGTGCAGACCAGCCCGTTGAGCAGGAGCGCCACGACGGTCGACGCCAGCACACGTGGCACGACCAGGCGGTGGATCGGATTGATGCCCAGCACCCGCATCGCGTCGATCTCTTCGCGGATGGTGCGGGCGGAGAGGTCTGCGCAGATGGCGGTGGCGCCTGCACCAGCGACGATGAGCACGGTGACGATTGGACCGACCTGGGTCACGGTGCCGAGAGCGGCGCCGGCGCCGCTGAGGTCGGCGGCGCCGATCTCACGGAGGAGGATGTTGATCGTGAAGCTCACCAGCACCGTGAACGGGATGGCCACCAGCACGGTGGGCACCATCGAGACCCGGGCGACGAACCACGCCTGGTCGACGAACTCGCGACGCTGGAAGGGCCTCGAAAAGACTGCCCTCAACGTTTCGCCCGACATCGAGAAGAACCCGCCGACCGCACGCAACGGCACCTCGAGGAGGTCTACCATCCGTCCTCCTCGTCCATGATCTCGCCCAGCACCGACTGTCAGTTCGAGCCCAGCCCCCCGGCGGTCTGTGACTCAGGTCATATTAACTAGAACGTGTTCACCTGTCAAAGGTGGTCACTCATCAGCATGAATCGTCCCACATTCAGCACGCCCCGAGGGCCGAATTCGACCGAAACGCCGGGCGTGTCTCCGTCCGATCAGACTTGACAATTCGCGCCGTGCGGAAATCCGAGTAGCGGACCTAAGATGTTATAGCACAAGACCTTTGAACGAACGCGACCACGCTCCGACGAACTCCGGAATCGTTCCCTGCCCCAGCTCTCGGCGACCGCACACGGAGGCCGGAACCGGGAGCTCCCGGGCCGGATGGGCAGGCTCGATCGAACTGCTCGACGACAGCAGAACTAGAACACGATCTAGTCATATCCGGCACACCTCTCGAACACCCCACCACGGTCACCCGGCCCCCGTTCCGCCGCTCTTCAGTTGCCTTCAGTATCGCCCATCGCGGGCGCATTACCTGCGGAAACGACATGGAATCAACCTTCGTGTCGGTTCTTCGGCCCCGGAGACGCGGATCAGCCCAGTTCGCGTAGCGCCGCGGAGGCCGAGAACATGGTGGCAGGATCCCGATCCCCGAAGTAGTTCCCGAGTTCCGCCGCGAGCGCACCGGGTGTCCACCGACCGTCCACGGCATCGAAGCGCCGCTCCACGACCGGTGCCGCCATCAACGCCACCATCGGGCCGTAGACGACGAAGACCTGACCGTTCACGGAGTCGGCGGCGGGCGATGCGAGGTAGGCGACCAGCGCGGCCACATGCTCGGGCGACAACGGGTCGACCCCCTCGGCCGGCGCCTCTCCGAAGACGTTCTCCGTCATCGACGTGCGGGCGCGGGGGCAGATCGCGTTGGCTCGGACGCCGTACCGGGACAGCCCACGGGCCGCCGACAGCGTGAGCGCCGTGATGCCTGCTTTGGCGGCGCCGTAGTTCGCTTGCCCCTCGGGGCCGAGCAGTCCTGCCTCGGACGAGGTGTTGACGATGCGCCCGTATACCGGCGCGCCGGCCTCCTTGGACTTGCCCCGCCAGTACGACGCGGCTGCGCGGCACAGCAGGAAGTGGCCGCGCAGGTGAACCTTCAGCACCAGATCCCAGTCCTCGTCGGACATGTTGAACAGCATGCGATCCCGCGTGATGCCCGCATTGTTCACCAGGATGTCGAGGCTGCCGAGCCGGCTCTGCGCCGCCTCCATGATCGCGTCGGCGGTGGACCGTTCCCCGATGTCGCCGGCCACCAACTCGACCTTCGCGCCCAGGCCCCGGATCTCCTCGAGCGTGGCCTCCACGGCGTCGTTCGCGACCAGGTCGTTGACGACGACGGACGCACCCGCGCGGGCCAATGCGATCGCCTCGTACTTCCCGAGGCCGGATCCGGCGCCGGTCACGACGGCGACCTTGCCGTCCACGTTCACATCGCGGTCAGCCACAGCATTCATGAACACGCTCTCCTGGTTCTGTGCACTCGCCGCAGGTCGCGAACCACGACACGGCGGTAGGTCGACGTCACTGTAGAACGTGTTCTCATTCCGGGCAACAATCCTCAGGGGTGCTCGGTGAGTGCGGCCCTCGGACACTGGGCGATCGCCGTACGCACGTCTTCCTCCCGGTCAGCGGGAGGAACGGCACTCGAAATGTGCAGCTGATCGTCGTCGTCGAGCTCGAAGATGTCGGGTGCGATCCCCACGCACACACCATTGGCCTCGCAACGGTCGAAATCGACTCTGACCTCCATGGCAACCCTCACTTCTCCTCGTCTCGTCACTCGCGGATCCGGGTGCCGCCGGGCTGCGGCGCACTCCGTTCCTGCGATAACACTAGAACCTGTTCCAGTCGTGTGCAATGATTCGTTCCACGACTGCGAGCACGCCTACCGGGCACGCTCCGGGGCCGGCCGGGGCCGACTCCGCGAATGCACCGCAGAGACTGGAACCTGTGCCAGATTTCAGCTGATTCCGCTCTCGGACTGGAGAGGTATTTCGATGCACATCACCTACACACCGCAGCAGCAGCAGCTGCGGGAAGAGCTGCGCGCGTACTTCGCGAAGCTGATGACGCCGGAGCGTCGAGAGGCACTGGCCGCCACCACCGGCGAATACGGCGAGGGCAACGTCTACCGCGACGTCGTCGCCCAGATGGGCAGGGACGGCTGGCTGACGCTCGGGTGGCCCAAGGAGTACGGCGGCCAGGAACGGTCGGCCATGGAGCAGCTGATCTTCACGGACGAGGCCGCCATCGCCGGCGCCCCGGTCCCCTTCCTCACCATCAACTCGGTGGCGCCGACGATCATGCACTTCGGCACCCCCGAGCAGAAGGCGTTCTTCCTGCCCAAGATCTCGGCCGGCGAACTGCACTTCTCCATCGGCTACTCCGAGCCCGAAGCGGGCACCGACCTCGCCAGCCTCCGGACCACCGCTGTCAAGGACGGCGACGATTACGTCATCAACGGCCAGAAGATGTGGACGAGCCTGATCGCGTACGCCGATTACGTGTGGCTGGCGTGCCGCACCGATCCCGAAGCCAAGAAGCACAAGGGCATCAGCATGCTGATCGTCCCGACCACCGCCGAAGGCTTCTCGTACACCCCGGTCCACACGATGGCGGGTCCGGACACGAGCGCCACCTACTACCAGGACGTGCGGGTTCCGTCGTCCGCGCTGGTCGGCACCGAACACGGCGGCTGGGCACTGATCACCAATCAGCTCAACCACGAGCGCGTCGCCCTGACATCCGCCGGGCCGGTCCTCACCGCCCAGCGTGAAGTGCGCGAATGGGCGCAGAACACCAAGTTGCCGGACGGGCGCCGCGTCATCGACCAGGAATGGGTGCAGATCAATCTGGCTCGGGTCCACGCCAAGGCCGAGTACCTCAAGTTGATGAACTGGGAGATCGCCTCGTCTACCGACCACGCGCCGGGCCCGGAAGCGGCGTCGGCCAACAAGGTCTACGGCACGGAGTTCGCCACGGAGGCGTACCGGCTGCTGATGGAGATCCTCGGACCTTCGGCCACGCTGCGGCAGAACTCCCCCGGGGTCCTGCTGCGCGGGCGACTCGAACGGATGCACCGGTCGTCGCTGATCCTCACGTTCGGCGGCGGAACCAACGAGGTGCAGCGCGACATCATCGCCATGACCGCCCTCGGCCTGCCCCCAGCGAAGCGTTAGGACTACGACAATGGACTTCACCCCCACCGAGGCCCAGCAGGACCTGGCCGGCCTCACCCGAGGAATCGTCTCGGACCTCGTCACCAACGACCGGCTGCGCGAACTCGACAACGCGGAGGACCGCATCGATCGTCGGCTGTGGTCCGCGCTCGCGTCGTCCGGCGTTTTGAGCGCCGCGCTGCCGGAGTCGGTGGGCGGCGACGGTTTCGGCATTCTCGAGCAGTGCAGCATCCTCGTCGAACTGGGCCGCGCCGTCGCGCCGGTGCCCTATCTGTCGTCGATCGTGATGGCGGCAGGGGCGATCGCGAAGTTCGGAACCGAACGGCAGCGTTCCGACTGGGGCACTCCGGCCGCGCGTGGCGAGAAGATCCTCACCGTCGCCCTCGACGAGGAACTCAACGACACCCCGGGGGCGCCCGTCACGCGGGCCGAACGCGGCGCGAGCGGCTGGACCCTCGACGGCACCAAGATCGTGGTCGACGCGGCGCCGTCCGCCGACCTCTTCCTGGTCCCGGCGACCACCCCGGACGGTGTCGCCGTCTTCCTCGTCCGCCCCGACGACGCCGGAGTGACCGTCACCCGCCAGCAGACCGTCGATCTGGCCAGCACCGGTGAGGTGACCCTCCGCGGAGTGTCGCTGACCGAGGACCGCGTGCTCGGTGCCGTCGACCAGGGCGGCGAGATCGTGGACTGGCTCGTCGAGCGCGGCTCGCTCGGCGCCTGCGCGTACCAGTACGGCGTCCTCGACGAAGCCCTGAAACTCACTGCGGCCTACGCCCGCGAGCGGGTGCAGTTCGGTCGACCCATCGGCAGTTTCCAGGCCGTGGCCCAGCGACTCGCCGACGGTTACATCGACGTGAAGGGCGTCCGGCTCACGCTGTGGCAGGCGGCGTGGCGGCTCAGCGAGGGCCTGCCCAGCGAAGGCGACATCCAGACCGCCAACTTCTGGGCGTCCGACGCCGGACACCGGGTGGCCCATACCCTCGTCCACGTCCACGGTGGCGTCGGACTCGACGAGGACCACCCCGTGCATCGGTACTTCCTCGCGGCCAAGGCACTCGAATTCCGGCTCGGTTCGGCCACGCAGCAGTTGCGGATCCTCGGCGCCGAACTGGCCACCGTCCCGGCATGACCGCCACGCTCGCGCGCACGGTATCGGATCTGCTCCTGGGCGTCGCAGAATCGGACGCCCAGGGGCTGTACTTCGAGGACCGGTTCCTGTCGTGGTCCGAACACGTGCGGGCGAGCCTGCGGCGCGCCACGATCCTCGACGACCTGCTCGATGCACAGCGTCCCCGGCACTTCGGTGTCCTGATGGACAACGCCCCCGAGTTCTCGCTCCTCGCCGGGGCGGCGGCGCTGTCCGGCGCCGTCCTCGTGGGGCTCAACACCACTCGACGCGGGGCGGCACTGGCCCGCGACATCGCGCTGGCCGACTGCCAGGTGGTCTTCACCGAATCCGGGCGGTCCGCGCTGCTGGACGGTCTCGACCCCTGTGTTCCCGTCGTCGACGTGGATTCACCGAACTGGTCCGCGCTGCTCGCCGCAGAGCGCCCCTTCACGCCGAGGGCCGCCGCGGCCGACGACCTGTTCATGCTCATCTTCACGTCCGGCACGAGCGGCGATCCGAAGGCGGTGCGCTGCACCCACGCGAAGATCACCGGACCCGGCATCATGCTCGCCGAACGCTTCGGGCTGACCCCGGACGACGTCGTCTACATGTCGATGCCCATGTTCCATTCCAACGCCATGATGGCGGCATGGTCCGTGGCGCTCGCGGGACACAGCTCGATTGCGCTGCGGCGCAAGTTCTCCGCGTCCCACTTCCTGTCCGACGTGCGGAAGTTCGGCGTCACGTACGCCAACTACGTCGGAAAGCCGCTGTCGTATGTGCTGGCTACCCCGGAGATGCCCGACGACGCCGACAACACACTTCGGGTGATGTACGGCAACGAGGGGTCCGCGCCCGCTGTCGCGGCGTTCTCGCGCCGCTTCAACACCGCGGTGGTCGACGGATTCGGCTCCACCGAGGGTGGTGTCGCCATCTCCGCCGGCCCCGGGACGCCGGCAGGCTCCCTCGGCAAGCTCCCCGAAGGCATCGCGATCCTCGACCCCGAGACCGGCGATCCCTGTCCCCCAGCCGAATTCGATTCCGCCGGCCGAGTGGCCAACACCGAGGCCGCGACCGGTGAACTCGTCAACGTCGCGGGGTCGGGTGCGTTCGCGGGCTATTACAACAATCCCGAGGCCGACGCCGAGCGGATCCGCGACGGCAAGTACTGGAGCGGCGACCTCGCCTACCAGGACGCCGACGGATTCGTGTACTTCGCGGGACGCAGTTCCGGATGGTTGCGCGTCGACGGCGAGAACATCGGTTCGGCACCCATCGAACGCATCCTGATGCGGTACGACGGCTTCGCCCAGGTGTCGGTGTACGCGGTGCCCGATCCCGACGTCGGGGACCGGGTGATGGCGGCCGTCGTCCCGACGCGTGACTTCGATCCCGTGGCCTTCACGAGCTTCCTCGACGCGCAGTCCGATCTGGGTCCGAAGCAGCGCCCGAGTCTGATCCGGGTGTGTGCCGAGTTCCCGCGGACCGCCACGTTCAAGGTCCTCACCCGCGTGTTGAGCGGCGAGGGCGCCAATTGCACCGATCCGGTGTGGATCCGGGGCGGAACCGGCTACTCCCGCAGGTGAGTGGCAAAGTGTGCTGACGCATACTTTGCCACTCACATCGGCTAGCGGAAGCTGTCGAGGCGGGACACCGCCGAGTCGAAGCCCTTGACGAGTTCGTCCATCACCTCGGCCACCGGACGGATCTCGTTCATCCGGCCGACGATCTGTCCCACCGGCATCGCGACGACATCCGGGTTCTCCGACGCGGCGATCCGCTGATGCGCCTCGCTGACCAGCAGATTCTGCAGCGGCATCGGTAGCGGTGCCGGCGCGTCCGGCTTCGACCAGGCGTCGGTCCACTTGGTCTTGAGCAGGCGCGCGGGCTTACCCGAGTAGATCCGGGACCGCACCGTGTCGGCGGACGTCGCACCGAGCAGGGCGCGCTGGATCGCGGACGGCCCCTCGGACGACGCGCTGCCGAGTTTGTACTCGGAGGTGGTGAGCCAGTACGACCCCATCCACACCCCCGCCGCCCCCAGCGACAGCGCAGCCGCGACCTGACGTCCGCTGCCGATACCACCGGCCGCGAGGACCGCGGCGGAATCACCGATGGCATCGACGATCTCGGGAACCAGCACCATCGACGCGATCTCACCGGTGTGCCCACCGGCCTCGTACCCCTGCGCGATGACGATGTCGACACCGTTCGCGACGTGCCTGCGCGCGTGCTCGACGGCGCCGGCCAGCGCGGCCACTGGAACGCCCTTCTCGTGGGCCTGGTCGATGACATCCTTCGGCGGCGAACCGAGGGCGTTGGCGATCAACGCAATTCGATGATTCAAGGCGACGTCCACGTGCGAGCGCGCCACCGAGTGCAGCCAGCCGAGCACACCGGTCGCGTGTTCGGCGCCCGAATCCAACGGCGGCACCCCCAGCTCGGCCAGGGTCCGGTCGACGAACGCGCGGTGTTCCGCGGGGATCAGCGACTCGAGGTCCACCGACGTGCCCTCGGTGGGAACCTTGGCGGGCATCACGATGTCGACGCCGTACGGCTTGCCGTCGGTGTTCTCGTCCATCCACGACAGGACGGCCTCGAGTTCCTCGGGGTCGTTGAACCGGACGCAGCCGAGTACACCCAGACCGCCGGCCCGGGAGATCGCCGCGGCGACGTGTTCGGAGGGAGTGAACCCGAAGACCGGGTACTCGATGCCGAACTTCTCGCTCAAACTCGTGTGCATTTACGCGCCTTTGCTTTCGGGCGAACCGTTGCCGTTGTGGTCATCGGCCGGACGGGTCTCGGTCTGTTCCTTGGCCCAGCGGTAGTCGGGCTTACCCGCCGGTGAGCGCTTGATCTCGTCGACGAACCAGAGGCTGCGCGGAACCTTGTATCCGGCAATCTCCTTGCGTGCCGCGTCGGCGATCTCGTGCAGGCTCGGGCGCGCCCCGCCTCGGGCCTGGATGACGGCGGCGACCCGCTGGCCGAAGCGTTCGTCGGGGATGCCGACCACGATGGCGTCGAAAACGTCGGGATGCGACTTGAGCGCGCCCTCGACCTCCTCGGGGAAGATCTTCTCGCCGCCGCTGTTGATGGACACCGAGCCGCGGCCGAGCATCGTCACCGTGCCGTCCGCCTCCACCTGCGCGAAGTCGCCGGGGATCGAGTAGCGGATGCCGTTGATCTCCTTGAACGTGGCTTTGGTCTTCTGGTCGTCCTTGTAGTAGCCGATGGGGATGTGCCCCTTGCGCGCCAGGATCCCGATCACGCCGGAGCCGGGTTCGACCGGGTTGCCGTCCTCACCGAGAACGGACGTGGACGCGTCGATCTTCACCGTCGGGCCGCCGCCGTGCGAGTCGCCCTTCGCGACCACGCTGAGGCCGCCGAAACCGGTCTCGGACGACCCGATCGAATCGGTGATCATCCGGTTGGGCAGCAGCTCGAGGTACTTCTCCTTGATGCTGGGCGAGAACAGCGCCGCCGAACTCGCCATCAGGAACAGCGACGACAGGTCGTAGGGTTCGCCGCTCGCCTTGTCGCCCTCCACCAGCGCGTCGAGCATCGGTCGCGCCATCGCGTCGCCGGTGATGAAGATGAGGTTGACCTTGTGCTGATCGACGATCCGCCACACGTCGTGGCCGTCGAATTCGGGGTGCATCACGCACTTTCCGCCGCCGAACAGACTCTGGAACACCGCCCACTGGCTGCCGCCGTGGATCATCGGCGGGATCGGGAAACGGGTCATGCCGGGGCTCTCGGCGCCCAGCTTCGCGAGGTCCCACTCGTCCTCGACGTATTCCCCGGTCATGAAGTTGATGCCGCCACCGAGAACCCGCCAGACGTCCTCGTGACGCCACATGACGCCCTTGGGTTTGCCGGTGGTGCCACCGGTGTAGAGCATGTACAGGTCGTCGTTGCTGCGCTCGCCGAAGTCGCGGTCGGGGGAACCCTGCGCCAGAGCGGCCTCGTATTCGATGCCTTCGTAGTCGAGATCGGTGCCGTCCTCGACCACGACGGTGGTCTTCAGGAGCGGCGTCTCGGGGAGCACGTTCGCCACCTTGTCGGAGTAGCGGCGCTCGTGAACGAGCGCGACCATGTCCGAATTGTCGAAGATGTATTGCAACTCGTTCTCGATGTACCGGTAGTTGACGTTCACCATCACGGCACGGATCTTGAAGACCGCCACCATCGCCTCGATGGCCTCGATGGTGTTCCGGCAGTAGATGCCCACCTTGTCGCCGGGCTGGACACCCTGTTCGCGCAGGTAGTGGCCGAGGCGATTGGCCCTCTCCTCCATCTGCGCGTACGTCACTTCCCGGTCGTCGGACACCAACGCGACGCGGTCCGGAACGAGGTCGATTGCGTGCTCTACGAGGTCTGCGATATTAAGGGCCACGTCAACAAAGTAGAACGTGTTACCGTTTCTGGCAAGACCCAATTTGAGAGCCAGCTCACACACCCTTCGGGAGACTTCAGTGTCCTCTACAACGACCGAGAAATCCGACATTTCGGCACAGTCGCCGCACTGCCTCGTGGAGAAGCGCGGGCACGTCCTGATCGTGACGATGAACCGCCCCGAGGCGAAGAACGCGCTGTCCGGCGAAATGATGGCGATCATGCGGGACGCGTGGGATCGGGTCGACTCCGACCCGGACATCCGGGTCGCCATCCTCACCGGCGCAGGCGGCGCATTCTGCGCGGGCGCCGACCTCAAGGCGATGACGTCGCAGCACCCCGGCGACTCGTTCTCGGGCGCGGGCGAGCGGAGCGAGGGCAAGAATTCGTCGGGCTGGGACCTGTCGAAGATAGAGGCGCTCCTGAAGGGACGGCGCCTCACCAAGCCGCTCATCGCCGCAGTCGAGGGTCCCGCCATCGCCGGCGGCACCGAGATCCTGCAGGGCACCGACATCCGAGTCGCCGGAGAGAGCGCCAAATTCGGTGTCTCCGAAGCCAAATGGGGACTCTTCCCCCTCGGAGGCTCCGCCGTGCGCCTCGTCCGGCAGATTCCGTACACCGTCGCCGCCGACATCCTGCTGACCGGACGTCACATCAAGGCCCCCGAGGCCAAGGAAATCGGCCTCATCGGGCACGTCGTCCCCGACGGTCAGGCCCTCGACAAGGCCCTCGAACTCGCCGACCTCATCTCCGCCAACGGCCCCCTCGCCGTCCAGGCGATCCTGAAGACCATCCGCGACACCGAAGGCATGCACGAGGAAGAGGCATTCCAGATCGACGCCGCCCTCGGCATCGAGGTCTTCAAGAGCGCCGACGCGAAGGAAGGCCCCCGAGCCTTCTCCGAAAAGCGCGCGCCGAAATTCGAGGGCCGCTGACCCCGGGTGCACTAATCCCGGGCGAATGTACCTTTCGGCGCATCTGAGGCGGCGAGAGGTACATTCGGCCAGGATGCGAGGGTTATCCACAGCCCCCTACTTATCCACAGACCTCACCAAATCGCCTGGTGACCAGACCTCCCGCCGACACCCGGTGGGCCATCATCGACTCCATGCGACGGGGAGAGTGGGGGCATCGCCTCGAAGACCTGTACGGAGTGAGCCGGTCCGGAATCATCCGCACCGCCGAGTTGAGGCAATGGGGCGTATCGAATTCGGCGATCGACGCTCGATGCCGTCCGGGCGGGCCGTGGCAACGCATCCTTCCGGGTGTCGTGATGCTCGGCAACGGCCACCCGACCGCGCGTCAGCGTGCCGTGGCCGCGATCGTGCTCAGCGGCCAGAACGCAGTCCTCACCGGGCGAGCAGCGCTGCACGAATACGGCTACGGAACGTCGTACTCCGGCGACGCCCATGTTCTGATCGCCCCGCACCGGCGCGTGCAGTCCACGGGCTTCGTCCTCGTCGAACGTACGACGCGGTTGCCCGTGCCGGTGCCACGCAACAGGCTTCCCTGCGCACCGCTTCCACGCGCGTTGCTCGACGCAGCACGACGGTGCCGCACCCTGGACAGCACTCGATCCCTCATCGCCGAGGTGATCCAGCGAGGCGAGGTGAGCGTTGCCGAGCTGATCGCGGAGTTGGACTCGGGTAGTGGCCGGGGTGCAGCACTCCCCCGGACAGTGCTGCGCGAAGTGAGTGCCGACGTCCACTCGGTGTCCGAGGCCGAAGCCCGCAGACTATGGCTGCGCAGCGGACTGCCCCGAATGGTTTTCAACCGCAAGATCGTCGACGCCGACGGACAGTTCATCGCCATGCCGGACGGATGGATCGACGACGTCGCATTCGCCTGGGACATCGACTCACTCGACTGGCATCTGGCACCGGAGGCGTACAAATCGACCGTCGAGCGCCGCACCCGGATGCAGAACCACGGCATCATCGTGCTGCCGACGCTACCGAGCGCCGTCCGTGACAACCCCGACCGCGTGATCGCCGACCTCCGGTCGCACTACCAGCTGGCGTCGTCCCGCCCCCGGCCGGAGGTCCGGATGCTCAGAGCGCCCGGGTGAATGCGCCGTTCAACGCCTCAGGTGCGCCGAAAGGTACATTCGCCCGGCGGGGAGGGGGGACGGGAGCGGGGGGAGCCGGCGGCGGGGGAGGTCAGCCGAGGACCGCCGCGGACAGTTCGCGGACGTGGTCGGCGTCGCGGCAGGAGACGAGGAGCATGGTGACGCCGGCGTCGGCCCAGCGTTTGACGTCGGCGCGGACTTCGTCGACGTTGCCGATGATCATGGTCTCGGTGACCATCTCGTCGGGGACGACGGCGGCGGCTTCGTCCTTGCGGCCTGCGCGGAAGAGGCGTCCTATTTCCTCGACCTGCTCGCCGTAGCCCATGCGGGTGTAGACCTGGGCGTGGAAGTTGAGTTCGGGGGCGCCCATGCCGCCGACGTACAGCGCGGTGATCGGTTTGAGGCCGGCGATGGCGGCGGCGCGGTCGTCGGTGACGATCACCTGACAGGTGGCCGCGACTTCGAAGTCTTCGCGGCTGCGCCGGGCGCCGGGGCGGGCGAAACCCTCGTCGAGCCATTCGTTGTACATGGGTGCGAGGCGGGGCGAGTAGTAGATGGCGAGCCAGCCGTCGGCGATCTCGGCGGTGAGCGCGACGTTCTTCGGACCTTCGGCGCCGAGCCAGATGGGGATGTCGGCGCGCAGGGGGTGGGTGATCGGCTTGAGTGGTTTCCCGAGGCCGGTGCTGCCGGGTCCGGTGTACGGCAGCGGGAAGTGCGGGCCGTCGCTGGTGACGGGTTCCTCCCGCGACAGGACTTTCCGGATGATGGAGACGTATTCGCGGGTGCGGGCGAGCGGTTTCGTGAACGGCTGCCCGTACCACCCTTCGACGACCTGCGGCCCGGACACGCCGAGCCCGAGAATCGCCCGGCCGCCGCTGAGGTGATCGAGGGTGAGTGCGTGCATGGCGGTGCTGGTGGGTGTGCGCGCGGAAATCTGGACGACGGACGTGCCCAGCCGGACGCGTTCGGTGCTCGAACCCCACCAGGCGAGGGGGGTGAAGGCGTCGGAACCCCAGGATTCGGCGGCGAAGACGGCGTCGAATCCCTCGGCTTCGGCCGCGGCGATCAACTCCGGGACATTCGCCGGCGGCTGTGCGCCCCAGTATCCCAGCTGCAACCCGAGCTTCATCGTGTGCCTCCGCATCGACCGTCGTCAGAAGTGACCCTTGCCACAAACACTAGAACCTGTTCTACTCGAAGTTGTGAGCATGGGAAAGAGCGCGGTGGCCGAAAAATTCTCGAACGAACCGTTGAGCGCCCCGCTGAAACTTCAATTCGACTACACCCGATCGGTGGGTCCGACCATCGGAGCCTTCGTGACCGCGCTGCGCGACCGCAAGGTCATCGGCGCCCGCGGCTCGGACGGACGCGTCTACGTCCCGCCGCCCGAATTCGACCCGAACACCGCCGAACCTCTCACCGACTTCGTCGGGGTTTCCGACGCCGGGACCGTGGTGAGCTGGACGTGGATGCCGGAACCGATTGCCGGACAGCCACTCACCACCCCCTTCGCGTGGGCGCTGATCACGCTGGACGGCGCCGACACGTCCCTGGTGCACGCCGTGGACGTCGACTCCCCAGCAGGAATGAGCACCGGTATGCGGGTCCGGGCACGGTGGGCGCAGGAGCGGGTCGGGCGCATCCAGGACATCGTGTGCTTCGAACCCGGGGAGTCGACCGGCGAACCCGGCCCGTCCGCGGAGTCCGAACCGGTCACGATGGTCACGACGGCGATCGATCTCGACTACATGCACTCCGCCTCCGCCGAGGAGAGCTATTACCTCCGAGGGTTGAAGGCGGGCAAGCTGATCGGTGGCCGCACCGGACCGGACGGCAAGGTGTACATCCCGCCGCGCAGCGCCAACCCCACCGACGGCATCCCGACGAAGGAGCAGGTGGAACTGCCGGACAGGGGCATCGTCACCACGTTCTGCATCGTGAACGTCCCCTTCCTCGGACAGCGGATCAAGCCGCCGTACGTCGCCGCCTACGTGCTGCTCGACGGCGCGGACATCGCGTTCCTGCACCTGATCCTCGACTGCGACGCCGCCGACGTGCGGATGGGCATGCGCGTGGAGGCCAAATGGAAGCCGCGCGAGGAGTGGGGCTACACCCTCGAGAACATCGAGTACTTCAGGCCGACGGGCGAGCCCGACGCCGAGTACGACACCTACAAACACCACCTGTAAGGGCGCGGCACAATGACAGATATCGCAGTCGTCGGGTTCGCGCACGCACCACACGTGCGCGAGACCACCGGCACCACCAACGGCGTCGAGATGCTGGTTCCCTGCTTCCAGCAGCTGTACGAGGAGCTCGGAATCACCAAGTCCGACATCGACTTCTGGTGTTCCGGGTCTTCGGACTACCTGGCCGGCCGTTCGTTCTCCTTCATCTCCGCCGTCGACTCGATCGGTGCGGTTCCGCCGATCAACGAGTCGCACGTCGAGATGGATGCGGCGTGGGCGTTCTACGAGGCCTGGATCAAGATCATGACCGGCGAGGTCGACACCGCCCTCGTCTACGGCTTCGGGAAGTCGTCGGCGGGCAACCTCCGCAAGATCCTGTCGATGCAACTCGACCCCTACCTGGTCACCCCGCTCGCCCTCGACTCCGTGTCGCTCGCCGGACTGCAGGCCCGCCTCGGACTCGACGCCGGAAAGTGGACGGCCGAGGAGATGGCGGCCGTGGCCGCGCGCAGCCGGGCCGCGGCGGAGAGCAATCCGAACACCCAGCTGTCGGGGCACGTCGACATCAACGCGCTGCTCGCCAGCCCGTTCGTCGCGGACCCGTTGCGCGCCCACGACTGCGCACCGATCACGGACGGCGCCGCCGCTGTCGTGCTCGCCGCGGGCGATCGTGCCCGTGAGCTGTGCGAGCGGCCTGCGTGGATCACCGGGATCGAGCATCGGATCGATTCCCCGAACTTCGGCGCCCGCGACCTGACGGTCTCACCGTCGACGACGGCGTCCGCCCGCGCCGCCACCGGAGGGGACGTCGGCGGAATCGACGTAGCCGAACTCCACGGACCGTTCACCCATCAGGAACTGATCCTCCGCGAGGCCATCGGACTGTCCGATGCGACGGCGATCAACCCGTCGGGCGGCCCGCTGAGCGGGAACCCGATGTTCTCGGCGGGTCTGGAACGCATAGGTTACGCAGCGAAGGCCATCATGGACGGCAACGCCGGGCGCACGCTGGCGCACGCTACGAGTGGTGCTGTGCTGCAACAGAATCTGGTCGCAGTCTTGGAGGGACGCAACTGATGGCGAATCAATTGGCCGCGGTGCTCGGCACCGGTCAGACGCATTACGTCGCGAAGCGGCACGACGTGTCCATGGCGGGGCTGGTTCGCGAGGCGATCGACCGCGCGATGGAAGACGCCCGGGTGGGCTGGGACGACATCGACGCGGTCGTGATCGGGAAGGCCCCCGACCTCTTCGAGGGGTCGATGATGCCGGAGCTTGCGATGTCGGACGCGCTGGGCGCCAACGGCAAACCACTCCTGCGTGTGCACACCGCAGGCTCGGTCGGCGGTTCGACCGCGGTGGTGGCGTCGAGCCTCGTGAAGTCGGGGGTGCACAAGCGGGTACTGACGGTGGCGTGGGAGAAGCAGTCCGAGTCGAACGCCATGTGGGCGCTGTCCACCCCCATTCCGTTCCACATGCCGGTCGGTGCGGGCGCGGGCGGCTACTTCGCCCCGCACGTCCGCTCGTACATCCGGCGGTCGGGCGCACCCGATCACATCGGCGCGATGGTGGCGGTGAAGGACCGGCTGAACGGCAGCCTCAACCCGTACGCCCACCTCAAGCAACCCGACATCACGCTCGAATCCGTGCAGGCCTCGCAGATGTTGTGGGATCCCATCCGCTACGACGAGACGTGTCCGTCCTCGGACGGCGCCTGCGCGATGGTGATCGGCAACGAGGAGGCGGCCGAGCAGGTCACGGCGGACGGTCGCGAGGTGGCCTGGATCCACGCCACCGCGATGCGCACCGAGCCCACCACGTTCGCGGGGCGCGACCAGGTGAATCCCCAGGCCGGCCGGGACGCCGCGGCCGCGCTGTGGCAGGCCGCGGGCATCAAGGATCCGCTCGACGAGATCGACGTGGCCGAAATCTACGTCCCCTTCTCCTGGTTCGAACCGATGTGGCTCGAGAATCTGGGGTTCGTCTCCGAGGGCGAGGGCTGGAAACTCACCGAGGCCGGCGAGACCGCCATCGGAGGCCGGCTTCCGCTCAACGCGTCCGGCGGTGTCCTGTCGTCCAACCCCATCGGCGCCTCGGGCATGATCCGGTTCGCCGAGTCGGCGATGCAGGTGATGCACCGCGCCGGCGACCATCAGGTGAAGGACGCACGCAAGGCACTCGGCCACGCCTACGGCGGCGGTTCGCAGTACTTCTCGATGTGGGTGGTCGGTTCCGACCGGCCGAACAACTAGGAGCGGACATCACCATGAAGTTCACCGTCGGCATCGCCATGAATCCCCTCGATCAACTGCCTGCCCTGGCGAAAACAGCCGAGGAGTGCGGGTTCTCGTCCATCGCACTTCCCGACTCACTGTTCTTCATGGAGAAGCAGAGCGCCGACTACCCGTACACACCGGACGGCTCGCGGATGTGGAACGAGGAAACCCCGTGGGTGGATCCGCTGATCGCGGCGGCCGCCATGGGCGCGGTGACATCGAAGATCGAGTTTTACACCCAGGTCCTCAAACTGGGTTCCCGCAACCCGGTCCTTCTCGCCCGCCAGGTGGGTTCGGTCGCCAACCTCATCGGCAACCGTTTCGGGTTCGGCGTCGGGATCGGCTGGGCACCGGAGGAATTCGAATGGTGCGGCGTGCCGTACAAGAAGCGCGGTGCGCGCGTCGACGAGATGATCGACGTCATCAAGCTGATCCTCGGCGGCGGCATGGTCGAGTACCACGGTGAGTTCTTCGACTTCGACCGCCTGCAGATGAGCCCGGCGCCGACCAAGCCGGTGCCGTTCTACGTCGGCGGACACACCGACGTCGCGCTACGACGCGCCGCCCGGGTGGGCGACGGCTGGACGTCCGCGATGATCAAGTTCGACGATCTCGTTCAGGTCATCGCGCGATTGCGGGAACTCCGGGAGGAATACGGCCGAGCCGATCTGCCCTACGAGATCCAGACCGTGTGCATCGACCGTTTCGGCAAGGACGGCTACGCCGAATTGGAAGATGCCGGAGTGACCGACACGATCGTCGTCCCGTGGGTTTTCGACGGCATCGGCTTCGACGGACCGCTCGACGCCAAGCAGGAATCGTTGCGCAAGTTCGCCGACCAGTACATCGGATAGGGGTGTGGACATGACGACGACGGATCATCCTGCCCGCCTCGCCGGGCAGGCTTCCCGCGAGGCGGCCAGCGGCAGGCGCAAGGACGAGTGGCTGGCCCTGTTCGCCGAGGACGCGTGCGTCGAAGACCCGGTCGGCCCTTCGGGTTTCGACCCCGAAGGCAAGGGTCACCACGGCCTCGACGCGATCTCGCGGTTCTACGACATGACGATCGCGACCACCGAATCGCTCGAGTTCCTCATCACCGATTCACTGGTGTGCGGGAACGAGAACGTGAACATCGGGACCATCCGGTCCACGGTGGCGGGATCTCGGATCGACGCCGAGGGCGTGTTCATCTACCGCGTGAACGAGGACGGCAAGATCACGTCCCTGCGGGCCTTCTGGGAGGTCGAGCGGGCGATGAAGACACTGCGCAAGGTCTGAGCGCCCGGCTCACGTGCCGGCGGCGTCGATGTGCCGGAGGAACAGGATCGCGTCGAGTTCGCCGAGGCCGGCGGGCTCCAGCGGGAAATACGTGGAGTTGTCCGACGGGTCGGCACGCTTCTCCACGTCTCCTGTCCTGCGCGCCACCGGCGCGGCCGGCACGAGACAGCTCTCTCCCACGGCGAAGAGACGGCCCTCGACGGTGTCGGGTGGCGGCTGTCCGATACCGTGGCCGGGCGCCTGCCCGACGGCGCCACCGATGACCGCGTAGGCGTCGCCGAGCCGCACACCCAGGTGGGCGCCGGCGCACCACCAGTGCAGATGCAGTCCGGCGAGATCCCAGTGGGTTTCACCTTTCAGCAGGTGGCCGTTGTGGGCGAAGACGAACGTCGGGCCTCGATCGGCCTCCCTCTGCACGAGCGCGGACAGGTTGTCCGCCATCAGAGTGTCGCGGATGCCCAGGAGCCGGGCGATGCGGCGTGGAGAGTTCTCCGCCATTCCTGCGTGATAGCTGAGCAGGCGGGTGGCGATGCGACCGTGCAGCTCGGCCTCCCACAATTCGTCCCGCGTGCCTTCGGCGAGGAGGTGAGGCGCCTGCGACGCGAGAAGCGTCATCAGGTCGTCGGCGATGAGACGCAACTCGACGGCCTCGGGGGTGGCACCGACGGCCTGGGTCGGGTCCATCGCGACGGCCGGGTTGCTCCAGCGGTCGTCGTCGCCGATCAGTGCGGAGATCCTGTCCGGAGTGCAGGGCAGGTCCTCCTCGCCGAGGCGGGTCCGCAGGTAGGTGTCGAGGAAGGTCAGGGCCTGCCTCGGGCTGTCCGCGGCCGTCATCTCGATGGGGCCGTCGAATCCGAAGAATCTCAGTTGCTCGCCCGGCTCGTGCAGACGGTTGTATTCGGCCATCCATCCGACCAGGTCGCGGTTCGCCCGGGACTCACCGAAACCGTGGCTGAAACCGTGCTGCATGACGTCGTCGAGTGGCAGGCGGTCCGCACCCCGCACGAACGAGTCGACGAGTATCCCTTTCAGGCAACTGCTTTCGATCGCGATGGAGCGATAGCCCTCGCGTTCGACGAGGAACCGGAACATCTGATTGCGGAGCTGCAGAAAACTCTCCTCCCCGTGCATGGGCTCGCCGAACCCGAGGAGGCGGGGCGCGGAGTCCAGGCGACGGAGGAATGCGCCGAGGGCAGCGGTGACGGTCGGGTCTCCCGGTGCCGAGAAGACGGCACCCGCGTCATCCACGATTGACTGCACAGTCATGGTGGCTCCCACATTCCCTCGGACACCACGTCGGCGAAAGAGAACAGCGGCGTCGGATAGGATGAGGGTGCCCTCCGACGCCGCTGAATCAGGGGGTCAGTGTCTGACCGGGCAACCGCCTGACGCAGTCTTGTAATCGACCTGAAACTCCTTGATACCGTTGAGCCAGCCCGAGCGCAACCGCCGCGGATCTCCCAGCCTGGTGATATCGGGCAGGTGGTCCGCAATCGCGTTGAAGATCAGGTCGATCTCGAGTCGCGCCAGGTTGGCGCCGAGGCAGAAGTGGGCGCCCGTTCCACCGAATCCGACGTGCGGGTTGTTCTCCCGCATGATGTCGAACTTCTCCGGGTTCTCGAACGCGTCCTCGTCGAAATTCGCCGAGCCGTAGAGCATTACGACTCGCTGCCCCTTCTTGATCTGCACTCCGCCGAGTTCGGTGTCTTCCAGTGCGGTGCGCTGGAACGAGTTGACCGGGGTCGCCCACCGGACGATCTCGTCCGCCGCCGTCTTGGGGCGCTCCTTCTTGTAGAGCTCCCACTGATCGGGATGGTCCAGGAACGCCATCATGCCGTGTGTGATGGCATTGCGCGTGGTCTCGTTGCCGGCAACCGCCAGCAGGATCACGAAGAAACCGAATTCCTCGGGAGACAGCTCATTTCCATCGATGTCCGCTTCGATCAGCGTCGTGACGATGTCGTCGGCGGGGCACTTCTTGCGCTCGTCCGCCATCTGGTACGCGTAGCCGAGGATCTCCATCGACGCGGCCTGCGGGTCGATGTCCAGTTCCGGGTCGTCGTAGCCCGTCATCTGATTCGACCAGTCGAAGACCTTCAGGCGATCCTCCTGCGGCACACCGAGCAGTTCGGCAATCGCCTGCAGCGGAAGCTCACACGCCACCTGGGTGACGAAGTCGCCGGCACCCGATTCGGCGGCCTCCTTCACGATCTTCTCGGCGCGCTCGGTGAGTTCTTCGCGCAGGCTGTTGATCGCGCGGGGTGTGAATCCCCGGGAGACGAGTTTGCGGAGCTTGGTGTGCTCGGGTGCGTCCTTGTTGATGAGGATGAAGCGCTGCATCTCGATGTTCTCGCGCGGAATGTCGTCGGCGAAGCGCACGATCGCGGTGTTCTCGTGTGTGGAGAAGACGTCGCTGCGCCGCGACACCTCCTTGACGTCCTCGAGCTTGCTGACGACCCAGTAGCCGTCGTCGTGGAAGCCACCGATCTCCGGCGGCTGCGGGTTCCACCAGATCGGGGCAGTCTTCCGCAGTTCGGCGAATTCCTGGTACGGGATGCGCTCTGCGTAGATGTCCGGGTCGGTGAAGTCGAAACCCGCTGGAAGATTGGGCTGCGCCACTGCTGTCTCCTGCCCTAAGCCATACACCACTCCGTGATGTGGAACACGTTCTACTAGCATTGAAGCACAAGCCGGGCGACTAGCAAAGGAAAGCTCATACAGACCTTGCCCGGATAGCAGAACCTGTTCTATTTTCTGAGGACAAGGAAAGGAGCCCACCGTGGGCACACCAGTAATCGTCGAGGCAGTACGCACCCCGATCGGAAAGCGCGGTGGCTGGCTGTCCGGAATGCACGCCGCCGAGATCCTCGGCGCCGCTCAGCGGGGCATCCTCGACCGCTCCGGCATCGACCCCGAACTGGTGGAGCAGGTGATCGGTGGTTGCGTCACCCAGGCCGGTGCGCAGTCGAACAACATCACCCGGACCGCGTGGCTGCACGCCGGACTGCCCTGGCAGGTCGGCGCCACCACGATCGACTGCCAGTGCGGCTCCGCCCAGCAGGCCAACCACCTCGTCGCCGGTCTGATCACCACGGACGCGATCGATGTCGGAATCGCCTGCGGCATCGAAGCGATGAGCCAGGTGCCGCTCGGCGCGAACGTCGGCGAGAACGCCGGCCCGCGCAGACCCGCCGACTGGGACATCGACATGCCCAACCAGTTCGAGGCCGCCGAGCGCATCGCCCGTCGCCGCGGAATCACCCGCGCCGACGTCGAGGCACTCGGAGTGCGTTCGCAGGCACGCGCCAAGCAGGCGTGGGACGAAGGGCGTTTCGCCCGGGAAGTGCTGCAGGTGACCGCGCCCGTGGTGGACAAGGAAGGCAACCTCACCCGGGAGACCCGGGTGGTGACCCGCGATCAGGGTCTGCGCGATACCACCGCCGAGTCGCTCGCCAAGCTGAAGCCCGTTCTCGAGGGCGGCATCCACACGGCGGGCACGTCCTCGCAGATCTCCGACGGCGCCGCCGCCGTCATGCTGATGGACGAATCCAGGGCGCGCGCCCTCGGTCTGAAGCCCCGGGCCCGCATCATCTCCCAGGCACTCGTCGGCTCCGAACCCGAGTTCCACCTCGACGGACCCGTCCAGGCCACGGCGCGCGTCCTCGAACGCAGCGGCATGAAGATGGGCGACCTCGACCTGTTCGAGGTAAACGAGGCGTTCGCGTCGGTCCTGCTGTCGTGGGCGTCGGTGCACGAGCCCGACATGGACAGGGTCAACGTCAACGGCGGTGCGCTCGCACTCGGACATCCCGTGGGCAGCACCGGGTCTCGACTCATCACCACCGCGCTGCACGAACTCGAGCGCACCGACGGGTCGACGGCACTGATCACGATGTGTGCCGGCGGCGCGCTCGCCACCGGCACCATCATCGAGCGGATCTAGGATCTGCCGATGAACGCACCCGCCGCCGCCCGACCGCCCGGCCTCGACTCGAAGTGGACGGTCTCCTTCATCAAGTGGATGTCGAAGATCAACGTCGTGCTGTACCGGCGGACGGGCGGGCGACTGGGCAGCAAGTGGCGGGTGGGTAGTGCCTTCCCCCGCGGGTTGCCCGTCTGCCTGCTCACCACCACCGGACGGAAGAGCGGCGAGCCGAGGATCAGCCCACTGCTCTTCCTCGAGGACGGCGACCGCATCATCCTCGTCGCCTCGCAGGGCGGCCTCCCGAAGCACCCGATGTGGTACCTCAACCTGCGCGCGAATCCGGAGGTGACCGTCCAGGTGAAGTCGCGGGTGCGGCCGATGACCGCCCACGTGGCGGATCCCGAGGAACGTGCGCGCCTGTGGCCGCGGCTCGTCGACATGTATCCGGATTTCGACAATTACCAGGCCTGGACCGACCGCACGATCCCCGTCGTGGTCTGCGACCCCCGATAGCGCGTGTATGTACCGCCGGGTAACGGGTGCCATGTCGGAGGACTTCTTGCAGTATTGACGCGTACGGACTTGTACGACGGCCGAGGGCGAGGAATTGCAGACATGAGTACACAGGTTCAAGATCGGATCCACGACCGTCGAGAGCTCACCGCGGTCCTGCTGCGTGCACTCGAGCAGCGCCACGAGGTTCTCGACGCCATCGTCGACAGTGAGGACCACGCCGAGGCCCTCACCACCGTCGCCGGACTCCTCGACACGTCCGAGGCGTACGCGGAAGCCGTCCTCAACCTGACGTTCCGCCGTCTGACCAAGGTCGAACGGCTCCGCATCCAGACGGAACTGAAGGACCTCGACGCCACGCTCGAGTGGACGTCGACGGACCGGCCGGCGAGCACCGGGCGGAACT
The DNA here is from genome assembly GCF_016772255.1 of Rhodococcus sp. 21391. Classification (NCBI taxonomy): domain Bacteria; kingdom Bacillati; phylum Actinomycetota; class Actinomycetes; order Mycobacteriales; family Nocardiaceae; genus Rhodococcus; species Rhodococcus sp. 21391. Next base: position 5,690,083 of record NZ_CP063781.1, read on the forward strand.
TCCGCCTCCGTCCGTTCACCGAGACCGAGGAAGACGCCGAACTGTTCCGGCGCCGCTGCGTCGAGCAGGTCGACGACGCGGGCACGCAGTGGTCCGAGGAGCGGGTCGAGAAGGAACGCACCGAAGGCCTGACCCGTGTCGACGACGAGTCCGCCGCGTGGTTCGTGTGTGAGGACACCGCGGAGAACACGGCCGTCGGCATGGTGTTCGGCGAGCTGTCGGGACGCGAGGTCGACGTCGCCATCTGGATCTCCCCCGACGCCCGGAAGAAGGGCTACGGCACCGCGGCCGTGAAGCACAGCCGTCAGGAACTCGCCGCGGAGTTCCCGGGAACTGTCCTGGTCGTCCGCGCTCCCGCCTGACCAACACGTGAGTGGCGAAGCGTGCGGGAGCGCGCTTCGCCACTCACGTGCGGTGGTCGGGGTCGCGCTGTGTGGTGACGCCCTGGGCCCAGCGGTAGTCGGGTTTGCCGCTCGGGGTGCGCTGGACGGTGTCTTCCACCCACACCAGGCGCGGAATCTTGTAGCCGGCCAGGCTCTGCCGCACGTGTTCCTCGAGTCCGGCGAAGTCGACGCCCCGCCCGTCGCGCGCCTGCACCACCGCGGAGACCCGGTGCCCCCACCGTTCGTCGGGGACGCCGACGACGATGGCGTCGTAGACGTCGTGGTATGCCTTCACCGCGCTCTCGACCTCTTCGGCGAACACCTTCTCGCCGCCGGTGTTGATCACCATGTTGCCGCGGCCGAGCAGAGTGATCGATCCGTCGGCCTCGATCCGCGCGCGGTCGCCGGTGACGACGACGGGTCGCCCGTCGACCTCCCGGAAGATCTCCCGGGTCTTCTCCGGGTCGTTGTAGTAGCCCACCGGGACGTACCCGCCCTTCGCGAACCAGCCGTCCTTCCCCGACCCCGGTTCGACGGGAACGTCGTTCTCGTCGATCACCAGGGCGTACCGTCCGGCAGGGACCCGGGGTCCACCCACCTGCTTCTCCCCCTTGGTCGCGAAACCGATTCCGCCGAAACCCGTCTCCGACGCGCCGATCGAATCGGACACCAGCAGTCCCGGGAATGCGTCGAGGAAGGCGTCCTTGATCACCGGTGAGAACAGCGCGGCCCCGGATGCCACCACACCCAGACTCGACGTGTCGGTGCGCGACGGCTGATGCGCCTCGATCAGCGGCCGTCCCATCGCGTCGCCGGTGATGATCAGGATCTGTACCTTGTGCCGTTCGACGAGCTCCCACGTCCGGTCGGCGTCGAACTTCGATTCCAGCAGCACGGTGTTCCCGCTGAACAGCGCGGTGAACGTCGGCATCATCGCGGCCGCGTGGATCAACGGCGGCAACGCGAACCACAAGGTCGGCTCCCCCTGCGACCCGACCCGTGACTGCTGGTACTCGTCGTCGATCGCCTCACCGGTGTAGAAGTCGAGACCGCCCGCGAGGACGCGCCAGATTGCCTCGTGCGTCCACACCACACCCTTGGGACGTCCGGTGGTGCCGCCGGTGTACATGATGAACAGGTCCTCGGAGCTGCGTTCGCCGAAGTCCCGGTCGCCACTGCCGGACAGCGCCTCCTCGTACGGCACCGAGTCGCTGGGCACACCGGCGCCGCCGAGATCGTCCTCGACGACGACGGTATGCCGGATCCGCGGCAGCGAGGGCAGGACTTCCGCGATGCGCGGCGAGTAGATCCGATGGTGGACCACGGCGTCGAGTTCCGCGTTGCCGTAGACGTAGGCGAGTTCGTCGCTGGTGTAGCGGTAGTTGATGTTGACCGGGACCGCACGAATCTTGTACGCCGCGAGCAATGTCTCCATGGTCTCGATGGAGTTGTGCAGGTGCACGCCGATGTGCGAATCGACGGTCAGCCCGACTTCCAGGAAGTGGTGGGCCAGCCTGTTGGCGCGGTCCTCCAGTTCGCGGTAGGTGACGCGACGGGCGCCGCAGATCAACGCCACCCGTTCCGGCATCGCGTCGACGGAATGCTCGAAGAGGTCCGCAAGGTTGTAGGCCACGGGGGCGTCCTCTCTCAGACGACTGTGAGTGGTAGGGGTATTCCTCGATCGGTGAACGCGAAGTCGGCTCCCGTGCTGAACCGGGTGAGCGCCACCTCGGGTGCCTCCTTCGCGGGCGGCTCACCGATCACGATTTCCACGGTCAGCGCCGCATCCGTCTCCTCGACCACCTGCACTGCGAAGCGCGGCGACACCCCGCGCACGAGCGCGTTCAACGGCCCGAGGTGCTCGGCGTCGATCATGGACGGCCACGCCCCGTCCTCCCCGGCTCCGCAGTCCCTGCCGAGGGTCAGCAGCATGCGGTCACCGACGGTGATGGTGACGTCCACGTACTGACGGGGATTGAACGCCGGATGCACGGCGAGGACGACGGCGAGGCCCTCGAGGTCCGCCGGCAGCCCGAGCGCGTTCCGGATCCGCTCCGACGTGAGGCCGGCGATGCCGGTGAGTTGCTTGCGGGCGATGTCGAGCGCGGATTCGGCATCGGTGCGGGCCCGCACCGCGAGCAGGAAACCGAGCGTCAGCAGGTGCTGCTGCACGCACACCTCCTCCGCCATCCGAGTCAGAGCCGAATGGGAGAAGTCCGGGAACCGCAGGTCGTCGAGGAGCGCGCCCGCGTAGTCGTGCTGCCCCGGCCCACCGGTGTCGATCGGCGACAACTCGACTGTCGCCGCCCGCGACTTCCCCACCGTCACCAGTCCTTCCGGAATCGGGGGTGGCACGTTGGTGTCGTCGATGGTGACCGTCCAGAGGCAGTGCGGTGTCCGGTCCGCAGGTCTGCGGGGCGGACGATGCACGGGACGCACCTGCGCATGCGGGTTGGTCGCCAATGCGGTGGCGTCGAACGTCGGGTCCTCGATGTCGTGGCACATCGCCGTGACGTACTCGTCGCCCATCGGTTCGACGTCCATCAACGCCCCACAGTGATCCAGCCAGAACTCGCCGTGGTCGTGATCGGTGACGCGGTACCGGAAGTCCATGAACTGGGGCGGCGCACCGATGTCGAGTTGCAGACCCTTGAAGATCGTCACGACGCCGTCGCCCTCGAATCCCAGCGCGCGTTGCATCCGCCGCGTGTAGAGGGGGCTCGACGCCATCCACTCCTCGATCGCGACCTGCGTCATGCCCTCACGACCGAACGCCCCGATCAGGTGCGGCATACCGGAGCGGTCGATGAGATGCCCGCACAGGAGCAGTTCCGGCACGAGAATCGCGAGATCCTCGCGGGACAGATCGGCGAACGACACCGGAACCTTCACCGTACTCACCACAGCGGAACCGGGGCCTTGCCGACCGGGTACCACCCCGGCAGCCGACCGGACGTCGCGCGCTGGATCCGCGCGTTCATGCCGTCGGACATCGCGTTGTTCGTGATCATCTCGAGGAACAGGCTCGAGACGTTGCCGAAGTCGAAGAAGTCACGCTGCCAAGACCATTGGAAGTTGCCGCCGTACCGGAACCAGCTGCCGCCGATTCCGGTGACCTGATAGTGCGTGCCGTCGTCGCGGGTGCGTTCGGACACCTGCTTCCAGAATCCGATGACGTCGCCGCTGCGATCGTCGATGACGAACTGCTGGTACGGGTACCGCCAGCCCTCGAGCCCGTCCATTTCCTGCCCGAGCGCCAGGTCGCGGATCTCGTCCCTGCCCACGGCCATGAAGTCGTCCTTCGGGCCGTAGTTCCATCCGTACGTGGCGTCCTCGGTGTACATCTCGGCGAGCGGCTTCCAGTCGCCGAGCGACTCGCAGCGCTTGTTCTCGTCCACCCAGCGCTGCACCATCTCGTCGAGCTCCGCACGATCGAACTGCACCACCGGGCCGATCCTTCGATCGAACTGTGTCATCGGGTATCTCCTTCGGAGTCGTTGTCCGCGAGGATCCGCAGGGCCTGGGTCGGGCAGAAGCGCACGGCGCTCTCGACTTCGGCGCGCAGGTTCTCGGGTGGGTCGGTGTCGAGGATCTCGACCTTGCCGTGCTTCGGGACGACGAAGACGTCGGGTGCCTCCATCTCGCACACGGCATGACCCTGACACAGGTCGAGATCGGCTTCGACTTTCATCGCGTGCTTCGCTTCCGGTACCTCACCGTGCACGGCTGCTGCAGCTGCACCACCATCTTGCTGTGATCGTTGCGGTACGTCTCGGAGGGTTGCGCCATCTCGAACTCCCAGTCCTGCAGGAGAATCGAGAAGATCGCCTTCAACTGCATCAGCGCGAACGCGGCCCCGACGCAGCGGTGCCTGCCGGCGCCGAACGGAATCCACGTCCAGCGGTTGACGATGTCTTCCTGGTTGGGGTCGATGTAGCGCTCGGGATCGAACGTGTCCGGGTTCGGGAAATCCTCCGCGATCCGGTTGGAGATCGCGGGCGTGGCCGCCACGAGGTCGTTCTCGGCGATCCGGTAGCCGCCGACCTCGAACTCGCCCCGCGCGACGCGCAGCAGGATGATCAGCGGCGGGTGCAACCGCAGCGTCTCCTTGAGCACCGCTTCGAGTTTCGGGATCTGCCTGAGCGCCCCGAAACTGATGTCGGAGCCGTCCGAATAGAGGTCGTCGAGTTCGGCGACCACCTGTTTGGCGTAGTCCGGGTGCCGCAGCAGCTCGATCAGGGTCCAGGCCGCGGTGCCGGACGTGGTGTGGTGCCCGGCGAACATCATCGAGATGAACATGCCGGTGATCTCGTCCGCCGTGAAGCGCTCGTTGCCGTCCTCGTCCTTGATCGAGACGAGCACGTCGAGCATGTCCCGATCCTCCTTGCCCTGAGGGGGGTTCTCGATGCGCCCGTTCATGATTTCCTGGACGAGGGCCACCAACTGCACCCTCGCCTCGTCCCGCCGGCGGAAGCTCTCGATCGGGGCGTAGGCGTCGACGTATGCGATGGGGTCGGTGCCCTGCTCGAGCTCGTGGTACAGGTACGCGAACCGGCCGTCGAGCTGCTCCCGGAACTTCGTACCGATCAGGCAGGCCGAGGACGTGTAGATGGTCAGCTCCGCGAAGAATTCGAGGAGGTCGATCTCCCCCTCGTCGCCCCACTGCGCCACCATGCGGTCGACCTCGTGGGCGATCGTCGCGGCATGGCCCTTCATCTGCTCGCCGCGCAGCGCCTGGTTGTGCAGCATCTCCTTGCGGCGCTCGGGGCTCGCGTCGAACACGACTCCCTCGCCGAAGATCGGCTTCATGAACGGGTAGGCGGCCTGCTGGTCGAGATCCTCGTCGGTGGAGCGGAAGAAGAATTCGTTGGCCTCGGCGCCGGACAGCAGCACCACCTTCTTGTCGGCGAGCTGGAAGACACCGACGTTGCCGCACTCCTCCCGGACGCGGCGCATCAGCGCGATCGGGTCGGTGCGCAATTCTTCGAGATGTCCGTGCTCGTGCTCACCGCCGGACACACGTTGCGGGGTAGCCAGGTTCATTCTCCATCCTTTCGCAGGGGCGCCTCGGGCTGCACTTCGATCAGCACCAGGTGTGCGCCGCGCGGCGCACTGACGGCGGCGACGACGGCGTCGGCGATCGCGGAGGCGCGCAGGAAGTACGAGTGCCGGGCGAATCCCCATTTCGCCCAGTCTTCGAGGACGGGTCCGATGACCTCCTCGGTGGTGTTCATCCCCATGGACGTCTGGGTGGGGCCTGGACGCACGACCGACGCCCGGACGCCGGTGCCTTCCAGTTCCATTCGCATCTGCCGGCCCATCATCTCGACGCCGGCCTTCGCGGCGTTGTAGGCGCCCATCCGGGGCCGGGGGGTGTCGGCGCAATCGGATCCGATCAGGACGAAATCTCCGCGCCGGCGTTCGATCATGCCGGGAAGGAGGCGGTGCGCGAGACGCTGCGCACCGACCAGGTGAACGTTGACCTGGCCCAGGAACTGGTCGGGGTCCATCTCGTGTGCGACGGAGAACTCCAGGTCGCCTGCCCCCGACAACGCGATCTCGGTGGGGCCGAGCGCTTTCTCCGCCGCGGTGACGAATTCGTCGACGGATGCGGTGTCGGTGACGTCGAGGTAGTGCGCGAACGCTTCTCCCCCGTTGCTGCGGATCTTCTCCGCGATCTCCTCGCATTCGGCCACCCGGCGGGCACCGAGCGCGACGGGGTGACCGGCCTCGGCCAGCGCGTAGGCCGTCGCCGTGCCGATTCCCGAAGAGGCCCCGGCGACGATCGACGGGCGTCGCTGCGGGTTGGGCTCGAACCTAGGCATCGCGGACCTGCACTTTCATGGGGAGGGTGGCGAAACCGCGCACGTTGGTCGAGTGGACGCGCACACTGTTCGCCTCGTCGATGTCGTAGTCGTCGATGCGGGAGACGAGTTCGGTGAGCGCGATTCGCGCTTCGAGCCTGGCCATGTGGGCGCCGAGGCAGAAGTGGGTGCCGCCGCCGAAGCTCGCGAGCTTGTTGGAGGTGTCCCTGCCGATCCGGTATTCGTCGGCGTCCTCGAACACCGCCGAGTCGCGGTTCGCGGAGCCGATGAGGATCAGCACCTTGTCGCCGGCGGGAATCGTCCGGTCGTGGAAGTCCAGGTCGACGGACGCCGTCCGGGCGACCATCTGGCTGGACGTGTCGAAACGCAGGGTCTCCTCCACCCACTCCGGCACTCGACTCGCATCCTCGAAGACCTGCCTGGCCTCGCCCGGATAGCGGAAACCCCAGTACAGCGCGTTGCCGAGGAGTTTGGTGGTGGTCTCGTTGCCTGCCACCACCATCAGGAACATGAACGCGATGATCTCGTCGTCGGTGAGCCGGTCGCCGTCGATCTCAGCCTCGAGCAGTGCGGACGTGAGGTCCTCGGTCGGCTTTCTGCGGCGCTCCGCCAGCATGTCGGCGTAGTAGCCGACGAGGTAGAGCGACGCCTCCATCGCGGCGTGGGGCACGTCGAGAACGCCTTCCTCGCGGTGCACCACGAGGTCGGCGAGCCGGCGGAGTTCCACGCGGTCGGCCTCCGGCACCCCCATCAGTTCCGAGATCACGTCCATCGGGAGCTTGCCGGCGAACTCGGCGATCCAGTCGAACTCGCCCGCCGCGAGCGCCGGGTCGAGGTACTGCCGGGTCAGATCCAGGATCCGCCCCTCGAGTTCGTTCACCCGCCTCGGCGTGAAGCCGCGGGACACCAACTGCCGCATCCGCATGTGCCGCGGATCGTCCAGCGCGAGAAAGGACATCGTCTTGTGGGCGTGCGGTCCGTACGCCGCCGGGTCGAGCGACACCCCGTTCGCGCTCGACAGGCGCTGGTTGTCGCGGAACGCCGCGACGACGTCCTCGTGCCGGGACAACGCCCAGAAGTCGAGTTCCTCGTTGTAGTAGAGGGGTGCTTCTTCCCGCAGTCTTCGATACGTGACGTACGGATCTTCGTGGAAGCCATAGTCGTACGGATTGAACGTCACCGGATTGTGTGACACCCCGGGCATCGAGGCTGCGGTCATGGCATCTACTCCAGAATCAGCTTGGCGGAAGTTTCGAGTCGATCGGCGAATTGGGCATAGGACCCGTATCCCATTCCCGCGCGAACCAGGCCGCCGGCGTACAGCAGCTCCAGTGCCTCGAGGACGTCGGGATCGTGGCCGTCGCCCAGTGCTGTGGCGAGCCGGTCGCGGATCTCCAGCCCGATGCGGGCGCGGAGGTGCTCCACGTCGGGGTCGCGGCCGAGCAGCGCGTTGGTGACGGCTCCGGCGAGTTCGGGTTCGTCCGCCACCAGGAGAGCGATGTGACGGAGCACGGCGACCACGCGTCCAGTGCGATCGAGTCCCTCGTCCACCGGCTGCGGCGAGGCGGCGAGACGCCGCCAGAAGACCTCGGCGACGAGGTGCTCCTTGGACGAGAAGTACGTGTAGGCCGTCGCGGGCGCGACCCCGGCGATGCCGGCCACCGAGCGAACGGTGAGTCCCGCGAATCCCTCTTCACGCAGTACTTCGACTGCCGCTTTGGTGAGGCGGTCGACGGTATCGGCCTGCTTCTCGGTCAGACGGCGGCGGGTGGACTCGAAATTCATACTACTGGACACGTGTCTGGACGCTACTACAGTTACCAGCGACTGGCAACGAAAATCGGACTCTCACACCGGACTGCGCGGGTGAATTCGCACGGGCATCGTCTTGATGCCGCTAATGAAATTCGACCGCAGCCGGGCGACCGGGCCAGTGGGTTCCACCCGGTCGATCCGCGCGGCGAGAGTCTCGAACAGGATCTTCAATTCGAGCCGCGCCAGGTGGGCGCCGAGGCAGAAGTGCACCCCGCTACCGCCGAACGCGATCTGCGGGTTGGGGCTCCGGCCGATGTCGAACCGGTACGGCTCGTCGAAGACGTCCTCGTCCCGGTTGGCGCTCGGGTAGTAGATCACCACCTTGTCGCCGGCCCTGACCAACTGATCGCCGATGTAGGCGTCCCGGGTGGCGGTTCGCCGGAAGTCCATCACCGGGGTCACCCACCGCAGGATCTCCTCCACCGCACTCGCAGCCAGTTCCGGCTCGGACTGCAGTCGTCGCCACTGATCGGGATGATCGATGAAGGCCTGCATCCCACCGGCGGTCGCGTTGCGCGTCGTTTCGTTCCCCGCCACCACGAGCAGGACGAAGAACATGTTGAATTCCATCTCGGTGAGCGTGTCGCCGTTCCCGTCCGCCTGCACGAGCTTGGTGACGATGTCGTCGCGTGGCTCGATGCGGCGCTGTGCTGCAAGCTCGTTGGCGTACAGGAAGATCTCCGCCGCGGCCATCTCACCGTCGGCCTGGGTGGTGCCGTACTCGGGGTCGTCGAAGCCGATCATCCGGTTGGACCAGTCGTAGAGCCTGTCGACGTCCCCGGCAGGCGCACCCAGCAGCGCCGCGATGACCTCGAGCGGCAACGGCGCTGCCGCCTCGGGAACGAAGTCGACGTCGCGTGCGTCGAGAAGCCGATCGACGATCCGCGCACAGATGTCGCGGATGTGCCCCTCGAGCACTTTGACCGTGCGCGGGGTGAATCCGCGGCTGACGAGCTGCCGGAGCCGGGTGTGGTCGGGAGGGTCGAGGTTGACGAGCATGGCGGCCTGCTTCGCGCGGGTCTGCTCGTCGAAATCGTCGATCTGGGTGGTGCCCACCGCCGACGAGAACGTCGCGCTGTCGCGGGACACGGCGACGACGTCGGCATGCTTGGTCACCGCCCAGAACCCGGTGCCGTTCTCCTCGGGCTGCCAATAGACGGGTTCGCTCGCCCGCAGATGGTCGAAGAACGCGTAGGGGACCCCTTCCGCGTAGACGTCGGGGGATTTGAGATCAATCCGAGACGCGGTCATACACTGCTCCTCGATCGATAAACGAATGGGATGCGTCTTAAACTACACACTTTCATTTATAATGGAAGCCCTTATGCTGGACCCATGGTGAAAGGGCAGAACGGACCGATCCGACGTCGCACACTCACGCGAGACAAGGTCGTGGATGCCGCGATCGAGATCATCGACGAACTCGGCTGGGAGCCACTGTCGATGACGAGTCTCTCCGCCCGGCTGAACGTCGTCACCGCGTCGCTCTACAACCACGTCCGCAACCTCGACGACATCCGCGGTGCCGTCCAGGTGCGCACCATGGCGGAACTCGGTGCCCACCTGCGCGAGATCGCCATGGGCCGAAGCGGTCCGGACGGCCTTCGTGCGCTCGTCGACGCGCACCGCGTCTGGGCGACCGAGCATCCGCATCGGTATCAGACGCTGACCACCAGCCCGGTGGACCGGGACGCCTTCATCACCGCGGCACTGGACGCGAACACAGCGCTGCGCACGATGCTGGCGTCGTGCGGACTGCCGCCCGAGGACACCCTCGACGCGGCAGTGAGCATCTTCGCCGCGATGCACGGCTTCGTGATGCTGGTGAACACCGACTTCCTCGGCGACGAACTGGACCTGGACTCGATCTACGAATCGGTGCTGCGCGGAGCACTGTCCAGCGTCGGGTGGCCGGAGCGAACGCACACCCCGTCCTGAAAGGCCACCACCCCTACTGTCGCCGTTCTCAGGCCCAGGCGTCAGAAGGGTTCGGTCGCCACGTCGAGATCGCCCAGATCACCACCACGTCGAGCGCGATGATAAGCACCGACCACCACGGGTAGTGCGGCAGCCACAGGAAATTGGCCACGATCGAGATCGCGGCGATCACGATCGCCGACACCCGGGCCCACGCGGCGCCGGTGAACAACGCGAGGCCGGTCACCGCGACCAACGCACCCAGCACGAGATGGATCCAGCCCCACACCGTGAAGTCGAACTTGTAGAGGTACTCCACCCCCACCACGAACTCCTCGTTCTCATAGACCGCGGCGAGCCCTTGGAAGAACTGCAGGAGTCCGACGGTGACCATGATGACCGCTGCACCCATCGCGGTCCCCGCCGCGACGCCCTGTTTGACCGACGAACTTTCGGACATGACGCCCCTTCCTCGCCGCAACCCACTGCCGGGTGAATTCATTGTCCGCCGATTCGGTGTGCGTTCGCGTCGGAACCGCGGGGTTTCCCACCCACCTGGAATCGGATTGCTCCGGCCGAGGAGGCCACCCGACGCAGCCTGCGAGACCGTTCGGTTGCCGCGAATCCCTCGCGCGCCCTGGTGCTCGGCACGTCGGAGGAGATGACCTTGTCCCCTAGACCGCCGTCGCATGGACAGGCGACACTGGCGGTGACCGGGAGGGGGCCCCCGGCCGCTTCGCTCGGTCCACAACTGCGCACCGAAAGTAAACGAACCGAATCGAGGCGATGTTCGCCGGTCCCGACAACCCCGGCTCGGACGGCACCGACTCGGAGTCGTCGCCCACCTGAACTCGCCACGCATGCTCATCCTCGGTGCTGCGAGGAAACCGGGCGAGCTCATCACTCGAATTCGGGGGCCCGCCCACCGCCCCACAACTGCTCTGTGAGGTCCTGGAAGCACACGAACGTGACGGGGTCATCCTTCCTGCGCAACACCGACCTGCTCACCGCTGCACGCACAACGAAACCTTCGCGATGGGCGAGTTCGATTACCTTTCCCGCAAAGTCCCGCAGCAACGCCACCGATGCGGGGCCGCCCGGCGACGACGCCGGAACGACCACGTCCGCGACCGAACACCCGGCAAACCAGTGCTCGGGATACCCCAGCATCCGCTCGAGAGCCGAGTTTGCGTGCACGATCACCCCCTCTTCATCGACAGCAAGGGCGGGAACCGGAAGGCGCTCGAGCAACCTCAGTGCCGGAAGCTGCTCCAAATAGCCCAGCGCGGTGTTCGGGTCCGACCGTCGCCTGTCCCTACCCGGCCCTGCCGACGCCCACCTCCGTCTCCCCCAGCGGACCAACACATCGAACCGTGCCAGGCCGAACAGTGGAGGCAACGTCGATCGTCGGCCAGATCGTCGAATTATCGTTGCCCGCGATCGTCCGTCACCAGCACATTCACCAGGAGGACACTGTCGAACCATTTTGGTGCAAAACAACATACATTCTCTCCGTGCGTAATTCCGATACAATGCGCTCGGCTATCCGCGGGCCTCTGCGTCAGCTTCATTGGGCCGCTTTCGCCCAGGCACAAGTCGATTCCACGAGCCGCTATCCGCCGCCAGAGCGACGTGATTACCGAGAGTCGTTGCGCTCGTCTTATTTTCGACCTTGATTCGTACGCGGCGTCGCCCGCCGTGTGCGGCGGGACGATTTCACTCGCCCGTGTGGGACGCGGGTTCTGCCGATGTAGGCGTCGAGTTCCCGCGGCGTGATGCATTCCATAGTAGCGGCACGGAATCCGAAAGACTTATCCCTACGGGACGTAGGGCTGATCTTTCCGGGACACGCCGCCGGCCGCCTACGACGAAGTCTCGGCCCCTGTGATGCCGGACAATTCAATCACCGCTCACCGTGAGCGGAACCCACCAACTTCGCGAGCTCGTCGAGCGACCACGGCGGCTCGGTCTCGTGGTCGCGGTAGGCCAGCACAGCCGGAGCCGGCCGGTCGAATCTGCCGACGAAGCACCCTGATCCGGCGAAGATCCCACCGGTGATGCCGGCGGCGAGGTCGCTGGCCAGGAACGCGTACAGCTGGGCGACGTAGTCGGCGGGTGCCGGATGCAGCGAGCCGTAGCGCGTTGCGTCGTCGAGCATCCCCCGCCTGTGCAGTTCCTCGATGTGCTGCTCGTACTCCGCTCCCACGGACAGGCGGGTCTTGGCACCGGGGCACACGACGTTGGCGCGGACGCCGGATCCGGCCAGTTCGGCCGCGATGGCGAGGGTCAGACTGTTGACCGCTCCCTTGCCGGCGGGATATCCGGTTCCGCCGTAGTCACCGAGGAACGCGAACGAACTCGTGTTCACGATCGCTCCGCGCCCCCGTTCCGCCATCAGGGGCGCCGCGGCCCGGCATGTGCGGAACGTCGCCGTCAGGTGCGCATCGACGAGTTCGCGCCACTGCTCGTCGGTGACGGTGAGGATGGACGACCCGGCGGGCTCCGCGACGCCGGCGCAGTTGATCAGCACGTCCACCTGGCCGAACGCGCGTTCCGCGGCATCGACCAGCGCCTCCGCGACGCCGTGGGCGGCGGCTGATCCAGCCACCGCGATCGCCCGGCCACCGCCGAGCACGATCTCGTCGGCCACCTTCTCCGCCGCGTCCGGATCACGGCCGTTGACCACCACGCCGGCTCCCTCCGCCGCGAGCGCGTGCGCGACGGCCCGGCCGATCCCCCGGCTCGAGCCGGTGACGACGGCGCCTCGCCCGTCCAGCCGTCTCACGTCGCGTGAATTCATCGCACCTCCGTCGAACTCGTCATTGCGGCATCCAGTTGTTCAAACTATAGTCCAGACACATGTCCAGTTTTCGGAGATCGCTGTGACACTCACCCGATTCGGAAGCGAAAATCCATGACTCTGCGCCCCACCGACAGCTCTGCTCTCCTGATCGACGGCAAACTGATTCCCGGTTCCGGCGGCACGTTCGAGGTGATCAACCCGGCCACCGAGGAGGTGCTCGGGAGAGCCGCCGACGCCACCGCGTCCGACATGGACGCCGCGATCGCCGCGGCCCGGCGGGCCTTCGACGACACCACGTGGTCCCGCGACCACGCCTTCCGCACCCGCTGCCTGCGGCAGCTGCGCGACGTGCTGCAGTCCCACATCGAGGAACTGCGCGACATCACCATCGCCGAAGTCGGCGCCCCCGCCTTCCTCACCAGTGGACCGCAACTCGAAGGCCCGGTCACCGACCTCGGGTATTTCGCGGACCTCGCCGAAAGCTATTCCTGGGAACAGGATCTGGGCATCGCCGAGCCGATGGGCATCAAGACCCGCCGACGCGTTCTCAAGGAGGCCGTCGGCGTCGTCGGGGCAATTACGCCGTGGAACTTCCCGCACCAGATCAACTTCGCCAAGATCGGCCCCGCACTCGCGGCCGGCAACACGGTGGTCCTCAAGCCCGCGCCCGACACTCCCTGGTGCGCCGCCCTCGTCGGGCACCTGATCGCCGAGGAGACCGACCTCCCGGCCGGCGTGGTCAACATCGTCACGTCGAGCGACCACTCCCTCGGCGCTCAGCTCTCCACCGACCCCCGCGTCGACCTCGTGTCGTTCACCGGTTCGACCGCCACGGGCAAGGCCGTCATGGCGGCGGCGTCCGAGTCGCTGAAGAAGGTGTTCCTCGAACTCGGCGGCAAATCGGCGTTCATCGTGCTCGACGACGCCGACCTCGCGGGTGCGTGCGGGGTCGCCGCGTTCACGGTGTCCACTCACGCGGGGCAGGGCTGCGCCATCACCACCCGGCTGCTCGTTCCCCGCGACAAGTACGACGAGGCGGTCGAGGCCACGGCCCGGACCCTCGGCGGATTGCACGCGGGCGATCCCGCGAAACCCGGCACCATCTGCGGTCCCCTCATCTCCGCACGGCAACGCGCCCGCGTCGAGGACTACCTGCGGCTTGCGCGGGAGGAAGGCGGCACGATCGTGGTCGGTGGTGGCCGACCGGCCGATCGGGACCGTGGATTCTTCGTCGAACCCACCCTGATCACCGGCCTCGACAACACCGCCCGGGTGGCTCGGGAAGAGATCTTCGGACCCGTGCTGGTGATCATTCCCCACGACGGCGACGAGGACGCGATCAGCATCGCCAACGACTCGCCGTACGGGCTGTCCGGGTCGGTGTGGGGCACAGACCCCGCACGCGTGAAGCGAGTGGTCGACGGCGTGCGCACCGGAACGCTCAGCGTCAACGGTGGCGTCTGGTATTCCGCCGACGCCCCGTTCGGCGGTTACAAGCAGTCCGGAATCGGCCGCGAGATGGGCGTGGCCGGATTCGAGGAATACCTGGAAACCAAGCTGGTCGCGGAACCGGCCCAATAGTGCGCCGGCGAGCCGGCCCGACAACACAGGAGTCAATCGATATGGGACGTTTCGACGGGAAGACGGCCATCGTCACCGGCGCCGCGCAGGGCATCGGCGAGGGCTACGCGCGTGCCCTCGCCCGCGAGGGCGCGAACGTGGTGGTGGCCGATCTCAATGCGGAGCTCGGTGAGACCGTGGCCAAGCAGATCAGCGCGGACGGCGGGACTGCAGTGTTCAAGGACGTCGACGTCGCCGACGAGGATTCGGCGAAGCAACTCGCCGAGTTCACGGTCGAGAAGTTCGGCGGCATCGACCATCTCGTGAACAACGCCGCGATCTACGGCGGTATGAAGCTCGATCTCCTCATCACCGTGCCGTGGGACTACTACAAGAAGTTCATGGCCGTGAACTTCGACGGCGCCCTCAACGTGACCCGGGCCGTGTGGCCGCACATGAACAGCGGCGGTGGCGGCTCCATCGTCAACCAGTCGTCCACGGCCGCCTGGCTGTACTCCGGCTTCTACGGCCTCGCGAAGGTCGGGATCAACGGCCTCACCCAGCAACTCGCCCACGAGGTGGGCGGCATGAACATCCGGGTCAACGCCATCGCGCCCGGACCGATCGACACCGAAGCCACCCGCACCGTCACGCCGGGAAATATGGTGGCAGACATGGTCAAGACGTTGCCGCTGAAGCGGATGGGCACCCCCGACGACCTCGTCGGCGCCTGCCTGTTCCTGCTCTCCGACGAGGCGAGCTGGATCACCGGGCAGATCTTCAACGTCGACGGCGGACAGATCTTCCGGTCATGACCACGACCGAGCAGGTATCCGTCGGCTATATCGGCCTCGGGAACATGGGTGCGCCCATGGCCAAGCGGCTGCTGGACCGGCCGGGAGGACTCATCGTGTGCGACACCCGGCCGGAGGCGCTGGAGCCGTTCGGCAAGGCGGGCGCGAGGGTGACGTCGAGTCCGCGGGAGGTGGCGGAGAACGCCGATGTCATCTCTGTGACCGTGCTGAACGACGAGCAGGTCCGCGCGGTTGTCACACAGCTCCTCGACACCGCGCGGCCGGGCACCGTCGTGGCGGTGCACTCCACCATCAGCGACGTCACCGCCGTCGAACTCGCCGACCGCTGCCGTGCGCACGGCGTCGACCTGATCGACGCGCCCGTCAGCGGTGGCGCACCCGGCGCCCACAAGGGAAAGTTGGCGGTGATGGTCGGGGCGAGCGACGACGCGTTCGAGAAAGTGCGGGAGCCGTTCGGGCACTGGGCCGAACTCGTCGTACACGCCGGAGACGTGGGCGCGGGAACGCGGATGAAGCTGGCCCGCAACCTGCTGCACTTCGTCTCGTTCACGGCCGCCGCCGAGGCGCAGCGGCTCGCCGAGGCCGCCGGTCTCGACATCACCGAACTCGGAAAGGTCGTCCGGCACACCGACGCGATCACCGGTGGCGCCGGAGCGATCATGCTCCGCGACACCACCGACGCTCTCGACGAGACCGACAGCTGGTACCCGATCATGACCCACGTCCGGGACCTCGGGGAGAAGGACCTGTCGCTGGCGATCGGGCTCGGCGAACGACTCGACGTCGCGCTGCCGCTCGCCCGACTCGCGCTCACGGGCCTGGGTCCTGGACTCGGCGTCGACAGCACCGTGGACAAGAAGGAGCAACCATGACCGACGACACCCGCACCCGTGGCCTGGCCATGATGGAGAAGGTCTACGGATTCGAGATGCAGGACGGGCCCGGCGCGCATTTCGCCGTCACCGCCGACCACCTGTTCGCCGACATCTGGTCGCGGCCCGGGCTGAGCATCCGCGACCGCCGGCTTCTCCTCCTCGGTGCGCTCACCGCGCAGGGGCTCGTCGACGTGGCCGAGATCCAGGTGGGGGCGGCCCTGCACAACGAGGAACTGGACGAGGACCAACTCCGGGAGATCGCGCTGTTCCTGTGCCACTACGTGGGCTGGCCATTGGGGACGAAACTCGACTCGATGATCGGCGGGGTGCTACACAAGCGGAAGAAAGCGGCCAGAGCGGCCGCCCCGGACGCAGAGGCCACATGAGCACCGAACACCTGACACCAGAGCTTCTCCGACTCGCCGACTCCACCCCCGGCTTCATGCCGGAGGACGAGGGGACGGCCCTGCACGACGCCGCGATGCAGTACCTGTCCCCCGGCGGGGTGGGCGTCGAGATCGGCACGTACTGCGGTCGTTCGACGATCTATCTCGGGGCGGCGGCGAGGGCGCAGGGTGCCCGCATCGTCACCATCGATCACCATCACGGTTCCGAGGAGCATCAGCCCGGCTGGGAGTACCACGAACCGGCGTTCGTCGACCCGCACACCGGTCTGCTCGACACAGTCGGCCGGTTCCGGCACACGATGGCCGATTCCGGGCTCGAGGAGTACGTCGTGGGTGTGCTGGGCCGGTCGTCGACGGTGGCGACGTTCTGGCGTACTCCCGTGAACTTCGTCTTCATCGACGGCGGCCACACGTCGGAGGCGGCGTCGGCGGATCTCGAGGGGTGGGCGCCGTGGGTGAACGTCGGCGGCGCCCTGGTGATCCACGACGTGTTCCCGGACCCGGCGGACGGCGGGCGACCACCATTCGAGATCTACGAACGGGCTTTGGGGACAGGACAATTCAAGGAGACGTCCGTCACCGGGTCGCTGCGTGTTCTCGAGCGGGTGGGCGGTCAGACGGGCGAACCGCTGGCATGACAGTAGTCGCCGCAGCGGTCGAGGCCGATCGGTAGTCCCACGGGCAGCGCCGCGTCCCGGAAGATTCCGTGTCCGGGCGTGGTGCGGGACAGCGCGTCCGCGGCGAGGATCATCGCCCCGCCCGTCCACGTGGTCTGCTCGACCGGCCACCGCTTGCCGTCGCTGTAGACGAGCCCCGTCCAGTACGAGCCGTCCGGATCCCGCAGGTGCTGCATGGCGGCGAACTGTGCGAGCGCACGAGTGTGTTCCCCCATCGCGTCGAGAGCCAGCACCAGTTCGCACGTCTCGGCGCCGGTCACCCACGGCCGGTGGTCCACGCAGCGGATACCGAGTCCCTCGACCACGAAGTCGTCCCACCGCGACGCGATGCGGTCCGACGCGACCTCACCGCGGACGGCGCCCCCGAGGATCGGGTAGTACCAGTCCATGGAGTACTCGTCCTTGATCGCGAACGCCTCCGGGTGCTGCCTGATCGCGTGGCCCAGCGTGTATTTCGCGAACTCCCATTCCGGCTGCGGGTCGTCGACCAGCCGGGCGAGGAGCAGCCCGCAGTGCAGGCTGTGATGGATGCTGGAGTTCCCGGTCAGCAGCGCCTCGGGGCAGTCCTGACCGTTCTCGCCGCGGGCCCACCAGATTTCTCCGCTCGACGACTGCATGTCGACGACGAAATCGAGACCACCCTGCACGGACGGCCACAGGGTGTCGACGAAATCCCGGTCACCGGTGATCAGGTAGTGGTGCCACACCCCCACCGCGAGGTAGGCGCAGAAGTTGCTGTCGGAATCGTGATTCTCCACGGCCCCGTCGCGGAACTTCATCGGCCACGAACCGTCCGGGCGTTGCGTCCGCCGCGACCACTCGTACGCTCCCACCGCCTCGTCGATCAGGCCGGCGGCGGTGAGGGCCATGGCGGATTCGACGTGATCCCACGGGTCGGTGTGCCCACCGGGAAACCACGGCAGCGCCCCCGACGACTCCTGCGCTGCCGCGATCGACCGTGCTGTCTGCCTGACCTGGCTCTCCGACAACACGTTCGGTACCGACGGGACGCCGGCGGCTCTCACCGCGGCGCCTTCACCACGCTCGGTTCCCTCGGCTTCTCGAGGTAGAACACGACGCTCTTGCCGACCACGGGGTTGAGGACCTTCTCGGCGGTGCGCGTGAGCCAGGGGGCTTTCATCATGTCCCACACCAGAACCTGGTGGTAGGCCTTCGCGAGGGGGTTGTCGTTGTTCTCCACCCCGACCGCGCACTTGAGCCACCAGTACGGCGAATGCAGGGCGTGGGCGTGATCCCGGCCCCGGACCTGCAGGCCGGCGGCCGTCAGCTTCTCCGCCAGCTCGTCGGCGCGGTAGATGCGGACGTGGCCACCCTCCACCTGGTGGTACGCGTCGGACAGCGCCCAGCAGATCCTCTCCGGAAGCCACCGCGGAACCGTCACCGCCGCAACACCACCCGGCTTGAGGATGCGGGTCAGCTCGGCGATGGCACGGCCGTCGCGGGGCACGTGTTCGAGGACCTCGGAGATGAGGACGACGTCGAACGTCGCATCCTCGTACGGCAGGTTCAGCGCGTCGCCGACCTCCACGCGGGCGGAGGCACCCGCCGGGACCTCACCGACCTCGGCCATCGCCACGAACATCTTCTCGACGTCCGCGAGTTCGTCGGCGTTCTGGTCGAAGGCGATGACGTCGGCGCCGCGTCGATACAGCTCGAACGAGTGCCGTCCGGCGCCCGCCCCGATGTCGATCACCTTGTCGCCGGGCTTCACACCCAGCCGGTCGAAGTCCACGGTCAGCACGGTCGGCCTCCTTCACGGGTCTGCGCTATCGCTTCGGCATACGTCTGCGCGGTTCTCGCTGCCACGGCGGCCCAGCTGTAGCGCTCGAGCACACGTCGGCGGCCACCGTCGCCGAGCCGGGCCCGGCGCTGTGGATCGTCGAGCAACGCGCCCAGCACGTCCGCGAGTTCCTGTGGGTCGCCGGGCGTCACGAGCACACACGCCTCCTCGTCCGTTCCCACCACCTCAGGAATGGCGCCGGCGCGGCTCGCCACCAGCGGGGTGCCACACGCCATCGCCTCGACGGCGGGCAATGAGAAGCCCTCGTACAGCGACGGGACGCACGCGACGTCGGCCGATGCCAGCAGCGACGCCAGTTCGGCGTCGTCGATACCCGACACCGTCCGGACGACGTCGCCGATGGCCAGCTCCTCGATGAGCTTCTCCGTCACTCCCCCGGGTGCGAGTTTGGTGACCAGCACCAGTTCGACGGCCCGCTCCGTGTGCACCTTCGCGACCGCCTCGAGGAGCGTCGACACCCCCTTGAGGGGCATGTCGGCGCTGGCGACGCACACGACGCGGCCCGGAACCCGGGCGGCGGCCGGGGGCCGGAAAACCTCCGTGTCCACGCCCAGCGGGATGGTCTGCAGGTTGTCGGCGGGAACGTCGAAGGCCGCGCTGATGTCGTCGGCGGAGGACTGCGACACCGTCAGCAGTGCGGGGATGGCACGCGCCACCCGCTTCTGCATACGCAGGAAGCCGTACCAGCGCCGGACCGTCACCTGGCGCCACCACTTCGCCGACGCCAGGTCCAGTTCGCGGTCGCGGGTGATCGGGTGGTGGATGGTCGCGACGACCGGAAGTCCGGCCTTCTGGAGCTGCAGCAGCCCGTAGCCGAGGCACTGGTTGTCGTGCACCACGTCGAACTCGTCGGCGCGCTCCTTAAGCAGTCGCGCCGCGCGCAGGCTGAACGTGAGCGGCTCCGGGAAACCAGCCGTCCACATCGTCGCGACCTCGAGCACGTCGACGGCGTCGCGGAACTCGCGTGGGTGCGGCGTTCTGAACGGATCCGGCTCGCGATACAGGTCGAGGCTGGGCACCTTCGTCAACGTCACCCGCGGGTCGACGTCCGGGTACGGCTGCCCCGAGAACACCTCGACCTGATGGCCGAGTTCGACCAGCTCACGGCTGAGATGGCGTACGTACACACCCTGCCCACCACAGTGAGGCTTGCTTCGATACGACAAGAGTGCAATGCGCACGGACTTCGGCCTCTCCTCGAGCAGTTGGCAAGCAATACTAGAACACGTTCTTACTCGAGTGTGCCCTCATCCCATCCAACCGCACTCACTCACCTCACCGCGGTCGACTCGCGCAATCCCTCGAGTTTTCCGGACAGACGCCCCAGGTACGCCAGGACGTCCTCCTCGCTCCGGTCGGGCAGTCCGTACACGACCTCGGTGACACCGAGGCCCTTCCACCGCCGCAACTTGTCCACGTCCGGCTTGCCGTCGAGCACGACGATCCGCGGTTCGCCGTCCCGGCCGGCCTCACGCCACATCCGTCGAAGCGTTACGACGCGGTCGTCGATGTCCTGCTCGATCGGAGTAGTCATCCACCCGTCGGCCGATTTCACGATCCACCGGAAATTCTTGTCGTTACCGGCGGCGCCGACGATCACCGGAGGCACCCGGGCCGGCTTGGGCCACGCCCAGCTCGGACCGAAGTTCACGAACTCGCCGTCGTAGGACGCCTCGTCCTGCGTCCACAGCGCACGCATGGCCTCGAGGTACTCGCGCAGCATCGTCCGGCGCCGTGCCGGCGGAACGTTGTGATCGGTGAGTTCGTCGAGATTCCAGCCGTACCCCACGCCGAGGGTGACCCGTCCGCCGCTGAGGTGGTCGAGGGAGGCGATCGTCTTGGCCAGCGTGATCGGGTCGTGCTCCACCGGTAGCGCGACCGACGTCCCGAGTTCGATCCGCTCCGTGACCGCCGACGCCGAGGCCAGCGCCACCCACGGGTCGAGGGTGCGCATGTAGCGGTCGTCGGGCAGCGACGCGTCACCCGTCTGAGGATGCGCCGCATCGCGTTTCACCGGAATGTGCGTGTGCTCGGGCACGTAGAACGAGTCGAATCCGTTGGCCTCTGCACCCCTCGCGGCCGAGGCCGGCCCGATCCCGCGGTCACTCGTAAACAACGTAATGCCGAATTTCACGAATTCTCCTTGGCCGAGAGCCTTTTCCTTCTTGCACACTAACTTCTGGACACCTGTTTATCAATGTGTCCAAACAACTCTCCAGTTCCCCGAGCAGCCGGACGAACGGCACGCTCGTTCGATCTGAGGCAACGGGCGTCCCGTTCGTCCGGTGCAGGTGAGTGGCAATGCGTGCCCCAGCACACTTCGCCACTCACCTGCTCAGGCACCGTAGACCGGGACCGGGGTTTCGGCCTTGGCGAGAAGGTCGGCGACGACGGGTCCGATCTCCTTCGGTTCCCAGCGCGCGCCCTTGTCCTGGGTGGGACCGTGCCGCCAGCCCTCGGCGACGGTGATCTTGCCTCCCTCCACCTCGAACACGCGTCCGGTGACGTCCTTCGACTCCGTGCTGCCCAGCCACACGACGAGCGGGGAGATGTTCTCCGGCGCCATCGCGTCGAACCCCTCCTCGGGCGCGGCCATCGCCTCCGCCATCGCGCCACCCGCGCCGACCGTCATCCGGGTGCGTGCGGCCGGGGCGATCGCGTTGACGGTGACGCCGTAGTTCTTCAATTCCGCTGCCGCCTGGATGGTCATCTCCGCGATCCCCGCCTTCGCGGCGGCGTAATTGCCCTGCCCGATCGAACCCTGCAATCCGGCACCGGAACTGGTGTTGACGATCCGGGCGTCGACCGGGTTGCCCGCCTTCGCCTCGGCGCGCCAGTACGCGGCGGCGTGGCGCAGCGTCGCGAAATGCCCCTTCAGATGCACGCGCACGACGGCGTCCCACTCCTGCTCGCTCATCCCGACGAGCATGCGGTCGCGCAGGAACCCGGCATTGTTCACCAGCACGTCCAGGCGTCCGTACGTGTCGATGGCGGTGTTGATCAGGTTCTCGGCGCCTGCCCAGTCCGCGACGTCGTCGCCGTTGACGACGGCCTCGCCGCCCGCGGCGACGATCTCCGCGACCACCTGTTCGGCGGGACTCTCCCCGGTGGCGGAACCGTCGATGCCGGCTCCGATGTCGTTGACCACGACCTTCGCGCCCTCGGCGGCGAACGCCAGCGCGTGGGCGCGTCCGATTCCGCGTCCGGCGCCCGTCACGATGACGACGCGACCGTCGACCACTCCACTCATGCCTTCTCCTCTGTAGATGCTGTAGCTGCCGCCAGGAAGGCGGGACGTTCTCCGCCGCCGTGGACGGTCAGTGTCGAACCGCTGACGTACGCCGCCAGCGGTGAAGCCAGGAACACCGCGCAGTTGCCGATGTCCTCCGGGCAGGCCATCCGGCCCAGCGGGACCGTGTCCCCGACCGCCGCGATCCCCGCCTCGTCGCCGTAGTGCAGATGCGCGAGTTCGGTGCGGACCAGGCCGACGACCACCGAGTTGACCCGCACCTTCGGCGCCCACTCGACCGCGAGACTGCTGGTGAGACTGTCGACCCCCGCCTTCGCCGCACCGTACGCCGCGGTCCCGGGCGACGGTCTCGAGCCGCTGACGCTGGAGATGTTCACGATCGCGCCACCCGAAACCTGTCTCTGCATCACCGCATTCGCGACCTGCGACACCAGCAGCGGGGCGAGCAGATTCAGCTCGACGATCTTGGAGTGGAACTTCGGACTCGCATCCGCGGCGAGCGCGAACGGGGCGCCGCCGGCATTGTTGACCAGGACGTCCAGCCGCCCGTGCCGTTCCACGATCCGATCGACGAGACCCTGCACCTGCTCCGGATCGCGGATGTCGCACGGCAGGAACTCGACGGCCCGGCCGTCCACCTCCACCGGCGCCTCCCCCGGTCGGCGGGCGCAGGCCACCACCGTCGCGCCCGCCCGCAGGAAGGTGCGGCTGATGCCCGCGCCCACCCCGCGAACACCGCCGGTCACCAGCACGATTGCCCCGTCCAGACCTGAATCCACGAATACCTCCGCTGTCACATGTTCTCGCAGGCCCAGCTCAGAGCTCTCCGGCCCGCACATGTGCTAACTTACCAAGCAATCGCTTGGTTCGGTACAAGACGTTAGGAACATGCCATGGGCATCACCTCCACCACCGACGGAGACGGCATCACCACGGTCACCGTCGACTACCCGCCCGTGAACGCCATCCCGTCCCGGGGCTGGTTCGAGTTGGCCGACGCCGTACTCGACGCGGGGCGGAATCCGGACACCCACGTGGTGATCCTGAGAGCGGAGGGACGCGGGTTCAACGCCGGCGTCGACATCAAGGAAATGCAGGCCACCGACGGCTACGGCGCACTGGTCGACGCCAACCGGGGCTGCGCGGCCGCGTTCGCCGCCGTCTACGACTGCGCCGTGCCCGTGGTGGTCGCGGTCAACGGATTCTGCGTCGGCGGCGGCATCGGCCTGGTCGGGAACGCCGACGTGATCGTCGCCTCCGACGACGCCGTCTTCGGACTGCCCGAGGTCGACCGCGGCGCACTCGGCGCCGCCACCCACCTCGCCCGGCTCGTCCCCCAGCACATGATGCGCACGCTGTACTACACGGCGCAGAACGTCACCGCCCAGCAACTCCAGCACTTCGGATCGGTGTACGAGGTGGTGCCGCGCGAGAAACTCGACGACACCGCCCGCGACATCGCCGCCAAGATCGCAGCCAAGGACACCCGGGTCATCCGCTGCGCCAAGGAAGCCATCAACGGCATCGACCCCGTCGACGTGAAGACCAGTTACCGCCTCGAGCAGGGCTACACCTTCGAACTCAACCTGGCCGGCGTCTCGGACGAGCACCGCGACGAGTTCGTCGAAACCGGTAAGCCCCGCTCCCACTCGAACAACAGGAAAGGCTGACATCCATGGCGAGCAAGCGCGACAAGAGGATGTCGCTCGACGACGCGGTCGGGGAACTGCGCAGCGGAATGACCATCGGCATCGGCGGCTGGGGTTCGCGCCGCAAGCCGATGGCGCTGGTCCGGGCGCTGCTGCGCTCGGATGTCACCGACCTCACCGTCGTCACCTACGGCGGCCCCGACCTGGGGTTGCTGTGCTCGGCGGGCAAGGTCACGAAGGCGTACTACGGTTTCGTGTCCCTCGATTCGGCCCCGTTCTACGACCCGTGGTTCGCGAAGGCGCGGACCGCGGGTGAGATCGAGGTCCGCGAAATGGACGAGGGCATGGTCAAGTGCGGCCTCGAGGCCGCCGCCGCCCGGCTGCCGTTCCTGCCGATCCGCGCCGGGCTCGGCTCCGACGTCCGGGGATTCTGGGGCGACGAACTGCGCACCGTCACCTCCCCCTACCCGGACACGTCCGGCAAGTCGGAGACGCTGATCGCGATGCCGGCCCTCAATCTCGATGCGGCACTGGTTCACCTGAACCTCGGCGACAAGCACGGCAACGCCGCCTACACCGGAGTCGACCCCTACTTCGACGACCTGTACTGCGCGGCCGCGGAGAAGCGGTTCGTCTCCGTCGAGCGGGTGGTGGAAACCGAGGAACTGGTGAAAACCGTTCCGCTGCAGAACCTCATCCTCAACCGCATGATGGTCGACGGCGTGGTGGAGGCGCCGAACGGGGCCCACTTCACCCTCGCCGGCGACAGCTACGGCCGCGACGAGAAGTTCCAGCGCCACTACGCGGAATCGGCGAAGACCCCCGAGGCGTGGCAGCAGTTCGTCGACACCTACCTGTCCGGCAGCGAGGACGACTACCAGGGCGCCGTGAAGACATTTGCAGAGGAGCAGGCATGAGCGAGACGATCACCGAAGTCACCCGCGCGGAGTACTGCGCGATCGCGTGCGCCGACATCTTCTCCGGGGCAGGCGAGATCATGGCCAGCCCGATGGCGACCCTGCCCCTGATCGGCGCCCGGCTCGCGCGACTGACCACCGAACCCGACCTGCTGATCACCGACGGCGAGGCCCTGATCTTCGCGGACACCCCCGCCGTCGGCGCGAAGGCCCCGATCGAGGGCTGGATGCCGTTCCGGAAGGTGTTCGACGTCGTCGCCTCCGGCCGCCGGCACGTCGTGATGGGCGCCAACCAGATCGACCGGCACGGCAACCAGAACCTGTCGGCGTTCGGTCCGCTGCAGCAACCGACGCGTCAGATGTTCGGCGTCCGCGGCGCGCCCGGCAACACCATCAACCACCCCACCAGCTACTGGGTGGGCAAGCACTCGTCGCGGGTGTTCTGCGACAAGGTCGACATCGTCTCGGGCGTCGGCTACGACCAGATCGACCCGGAAAACCCCGCATACCGCTTCCACCACCTGCACCGGGTGGTGAGCAACCTCGGGGTGTTCGACTTCGGCGGACCCGACCACACGTTCCGGGCGCTGTCGCTGCACCCCGGCGTCACCGCCGACCAGGTCGCCGAGAACACCTCGTTCGAGGTGGCAGGGCTCGCCGACGCCGGCGTCACCCGCGCACCCACCGACGAGGAACTGCGGCTGATCCGCGAGGTCCTCGACCCCCGCAGCCTGCGCGACCGGGAGGTGTCGGTATGAGCACGCTCCGCACCACGCTGACCGAGTTGGTCGGGGTCGAGCACCCGGTGGTCCAGACCGGGATGGGCTGGGTGGCCGGGCCGCGGCTCGTCGCCGGCACCGCCAACGCCGGCGGTCTCGGCATCCTGGCATCGGCGACGATGACCTACACCGAACTCGAATCGGCGATCGCGAAGACGAAGACCCTCACCGACAAACCATTCGGGGTCAACATCCGCGCCGACGCCTCCGACGCCCCGCAACGCATCGACCTGCTCATCCGGGAGAACGTGCGCGTCGCGTCGTTCGCGCTGGCACCGAAGCAGGAACTGATCGCGAAGCTGAAAGCCGCCGGCGTGGTGGTCATCCCGTCGATCGGCGCCGCCAAACACGCAAAGAAGGTCGCCTCGTGGGGCGCCGACGCGGTGATCGTGCAGGGCGGCGAGGGCGGCGGGCACACCGGGCCGGTGGCCACCACACTGCTGCTGCCGTCGGTGCTCGACGCCGTCGACATCCCCGTCGTCGCGGCGGGCGGCTTCTACGACGGACGCGGACTCGCCGCCGCCCTCGCCTACGGCGCCGCCGGCGTCGCGATGGGCACCCGCTTCCTGCTCACCCAGGAATCGACGGTCCCCGACTCCGTCAAACAGCAATACCTCGCCCGGGGACTGCAGGACACCACCGTCTCCCGCAAGGTCGACGGCATGCCCCACCGGGTCCTCAACACCGACCTCGTCAACAGCCTCGAACACTCCGGCAACATCCGCGGCCTCGTCGCGGCCGCCCGCAACGCGTCCAAGTTCAAGGCCATGACCGGCATGACATGGTCGACGCTCGTCAAAGACGGCCTCGCCATGAAAAAGTCCAGCGACCGCACCTGGCAGCAGATCATCATGGCCGCCAACACCCCGATGCTGCTCAAGGCCGGGCTCGTCGAAGGCAACACCCACGCCGGCGTCCTCGCCTCCGGACAGGTCGTGGGGCTGCTCGACGACCTGCCCACATGCAAGGACCTCATCGACGGCATCGTCGCCGACGCGATCAAACGCATCGACGCACTCGGCGCCCTGCGCGCCTGAACCAACGGGACGCTCGTTCGATCTGACGCAACGAGCGTCCCGTTCGTCCGGCTAGGGGGTGGCGGCGGCCTTCGCCGCGCTCAGCTGGATGACGCGACCTTCGCCGCGATGCGCGCCCGGACCTCCGGCCGTCGCAGCGGGGGCACCGTCTGCGGCGGCTGCTTCCGCGGCGGCAGTGCCGCGAGCAGCTTCGTGGTGGCCTCGGTGACGACGGCTACCGCCTCCTCGAAGGGCTCACGGTTGGCGTCCGACAGCTTCTGGATTCCGCTGACCTTCCGGACGTACTGACGCGCCGCCGCCTCGATCTCCTCCGCGGTGGCAGCCGGTTCGAGTCCGCGCAGCTCGGTGATGTTTCGGCACATGACTCGACGATAGCGCCGCACCGCCCTCTCCGCGGCTCCTCGGCGCTGGGCGAATGTACCTTTCGGCGCACCTGAGGCGCCGGAAGGTACATTCGCCCGTCGGGGTAGCGCGGCCTCAGCTGCGGGCGGGCTCCAGCGCGTCTTCGTCCGCGGGCACGACGTCCGTCTCGACGTCCGGGAGCGGGGTGCGGGACCGCGCGGCCACGACTGCCGCGCCGAGCAGGACCAGCGCGATGAGGCACTGCGAGCTTCCGATCACCTCACGCACGGCCGCCTCCACCCAGCCGGACGACGAGGACTGCAGGACGAAGTTCGGGCCGATCAGGAAGATCAGGGTCGCGGCGCCGATCAGCGGACGCCAGCTGCGGTACTGCGGTGCGATCAGAATCGGAATCAACAGGATGCTGTATGCCCAGTGGTGGGTGACGGCGAACGGCGCGGCGAGCAGGGATGCCAGGGCCACGATCGACAGCGCGATCAGGTGCTCACCGGACCGGGTGAAGCGGTACGCCGACCACGCCGCGGCGGACACGATGACGGCTGCGCTGAGCACCCAGAGAATGCTGGCCAGTCGGCCCTCCGCCCCGAGCCGGGCGATGACGCCGGTGACGGCCTGGTTGCGGAAGAAGTCGGGTGCCCCCGCACGGCCGGTGGCGAAGAATTCGGTGGTCCAGAACCACACCGACGACTGCGGCAGCAGCCAGAAGCCGAGGCCGACGGTGACCAGGATCGTGGCGAGCGATCGTCCGATCGAGCGGAAGTCGCGGCGGACGAGCAGGACCAGCAGAAAGGCCGCCGGGGTGATCTTGACGGCCGCGGCGAGACCGATCGCGACTCCGCGGAACCGCTTCGGGATCGCACCGGTGCAGTCGGCGACCACGAGCGCCATCAGAATGATGTTGATCTGACCGAAGTCGAAGTTCGAGCGCATCGGCTCGAGGAGAAGGACCGGGCCCATCGACAGCAGAGCGAGAAGTTCGGGGCGTGCGACGTCGAGCTTCGACAGCGCCACCTTGACCATCCACCACACGAGTCCGAGGTTGAGGGCGCACCACAGCGCCTGCAGGACCGCGGGGTCGATCTCCGCCATCGGCGCGAAGAGGATCGCCGCGAAGGGTGCGTAGATGAACCTGAACCCGGAACTGCTCGGGAAGTCCGCGGAGTAGAGCGGCAGGCCGCTGACGAAGGCGTAGCCGGCGTCGCGGAACACGGAGAGGTCCATCAGGTAGCCCGTCGCCGCATCGAACTCTCGGTAGGCCACCGCCCCCAAGGAGAGGACGCCCACGAGGAGCGCGACGGCGTGGAGACGATAAGCCCTGAACTTCGATTCACTCTGTAACAAGAATTTGTTCTTTCATGATCGGCGTCGTGGTCAACGATCCACCGTAGCGGGCCGTGACCCAATCGTGACAAAGGCGAGGTCGCGGCGTCCGAACCGCACACTTCGTCATAGTTTATTTAGACTGATATATTTCGATCATGCCTGCGCGCACTCTCGACAATCCCCTCGTCCTGCCGGTGCTCGGCCTGCTCCTCGAATCGCCGATGCACCCGTACCAGGTGGAAGTCACGCTGCGCGAGCGCAGCGAGGAGGGCCAGTGGCCGCTCAATCGCGGCTCGCTGAACAATGTGGTCGCGGCCCTCGCCTCGGCGGGCTGGATCGAGGAACACGAACGTGCGCAACGGGAAGGTCGGCCCGCCCGCACCGTCTACGCCCTCACCGAGGCCGGGCACGCGGAACTCGTGAGCCGACTCGACCTCCAGATCCGCAGTGCCGCACGAGAGTTCTCCCCGTTCTTCGCGGCGATCAGCTACCTCGGCGCGCTGGGACGCGATGGCGCCGTGGACGCGCTCACCGAACGCGCCGAACGACTTACCGCGAGAATCGAATCCGACCAGGCACGGCACACCCGAGCGCTCGAAGACGGAGTGCCTGCGCTGTTCGTCGTCGAAGCGGACTACGCACTCCACGCGGCGCGGGGCGAACTCGCCTGGATCGCGTCGACGATCTCCGACATCCACTCGGGCCGCCTCACCTGGCCCGCACCGCAGACGAAGGACGTGCGGGCGTGAGCCTCCGGTTCGGTATCTACCCCGGTCAGCCGGTCCCGAACGTCCCTTCGAGCCGATTCCGGGACCCGGGGTGGACGAGACGCGCGGCACTGACGAGGCCTCGCGAGGACCACGTGCGGCGCCGGATCATCAGGCACGGTTCGGCGCGCTCGATGTGGAGGAGCCGGCATTCCTCGGGTGACGCGAGGATCGCTTCGACCACGTGCTCGCCCCTCGTCAGGGGAGCCTCCACGCTCAGATAGTGATTGGGCGTCTGCTGGGTGAAGTCCTGATCGAGATACCCGGGCGCCTCGGCGGGATTGACGAACCGGTCTTCGAGCTGGATCGGTGTGTCGTCCTCGTAGTGGATCATCAGGGAGTGGAACACCTTGCCGCGGATCGAATCCCGGATGAAGGCGTTCGCCGGGTCGGCGTCTTCCTCACGCACGTACACCACTTCGGTTCGATGGCGGTGTCCGCGTTGCTGGATCTCGTCCGCGATGTTCTTGACCTCGAACAGAGACGACGCCGTCTTCGTGGCCGCCACGAACGTCCCCACACCCATCAGGCGCACCACGAGACCCTCGGCGCTGAGTTCGCGCAGCGCGCGGTTGATGGTCATTCGGGAGAGGCCGAGAGCGCCGACGAGCTGATTCTCCGAGGGCAGCTGATCGCCCTCCTGCCAGCGGCCGGCGTTGATCTGCGACACGATCAACTGCTTGACGCGTTCGTACGCCGGGGCCGACTCCGTCCCCGGTCCGTTGTACAACGCAGCAAGCTCCGCGTCGACTACTGCGATCTCCACCACCACTGACACCCATCCCTCTGCAACACCGATGAACTTCCCGTGCAGTCGGCCGTTGCAGTCTATCGGCCGACTGCACGGGTAATCCCTCATCGCGGTGCGCCCGGTGTCACCTCACCATGCTGCGGAGTTGC
Source organism: Rhodococcus sp. 21391 (assembly GCF_016772255.1). NCBI lineage: Bacteria > Bacillati > Actinomycetota > Actinomycetes > Mycobacteriales > Nocardiaceae > Rhodococcus > Rhodococcus sp. 21391. Next base: position 5,719,967 of record NZ_CP063781.1, read on the forward strand.
CTGGTCGCGACGGAGAGGGCCGCCAGGTCGTGCTCCCCCGACTCCGTGACGGCGTCGAGCGTGTGCCGGGCGCGCGCCAGCCGGGCCGCGTTGCGGTCCTCCCACTCCCCGATCTTCTGCTCCGCCGTGTCCACCACTTCACTGCCCGAGATCACGTCGAGGCACAGTGCCCGGACCGTGTCGTACAACTCGTCGCGCAACGACAACCGGGCCAGCGCGTTCCACCGGGTTCCCCGTCCCAGCTGCGAGACCCCCACCAGGAGGTGCACCAACCCGAGGCACTCCCCGAGCCGGTAGTACACCTCGGCCACTTCGCGGGGATCGCGTTGGGTGATGTCGGCGATCTCGACGATGTCCAGCAACGCGAACCGGTCCAGGAGCAGTTGCACCCGCCCGGCCAGGTCCGCGGGCACACCACGGGCCACCAGCGCGGCCGTGCGACTCCGGAGGTTCTCCGCGTCCTCACCGCAGAGCCAGCCCGCGACGCGCGGTGTCAGGTCCGCGACGCGGTCACGGAATCGGGCGATCTCCGCCCCGACCGCGAGCGGCTGGGGCCTGCGGGTCAGCATCCATCGCGACGCCCGGTCGAGCAGCCGCCGGGTGAACAGCGTGAGGTCGTCCGAGAGCGCGGCGTCGAGGTCGGCGTCCCGGATGTCGCGCCGGAGCGACGGCAGGTCGAACACGGCCGACACCACCGCGAACGCCCGCACGGCGTCGGCGCTGCTCGCTCCGGCCTCCTCGCCCAGCCGGAACGCGTAGGTGATGCCGCCGTTGTCGACGACGTCGTTGGTGAGGACCGTCGCGACGATCTCCCGGCGCAGCGGATGGTCGCCGATGGCGTCGCCGAAGGACTCCCGGAGCCTGCGCGGGAAGTACCCGGCGAGGGCGTCCGCGAAAGCCGGGCTGTCGGGCAGGTCGCCGGCCAGCAGGTCCGACTTCAGCACCAGCTTCACGTGTGCCATGAGGGTCGCGAGTTCGGGCGAGGTGAGTCCCGTCTCCGCGCGCTCCCGGGCGGCGATCTCCTTCCTGGACGGCAGCACCTCGATGGCGCGGTCCAGACCGTAGCGGCCTTCCAGATGGCCGATGAGCCGTCCGTGCACCGTGAGGGATGCGGTTGCGTCGGCCCGGCACGTGCCCAGCACGTCGTTCTGGGCGACGTTGTCGGAGAGCACGAGACGCGACACCTCCCCGGACATCTCGGCGAGCAGACCCGTACGGTCGTCGGCTGCGAGACGGCCGCCGCTGACCAGGGCGTCGAGCAGAACCTTGATGTTGACCTCGTGGTCGGAGCAGTCCACGCCCGCCGAGTTGTCGAGAGCGTCCGTGTTGATTCGCCCTCCGGTGCGGGAGAATTCGATGCGTCCCAGCTGGGTGAAGCCGAGGTTGCCGCCCTCACCGACCACCCGGGCCCGGACGTCGGCACCGTCGACGCGGACGCCGTCGTTCCCCTTGTCCCCCACGTCGAGATGGGTTTCGGTGGCCGCCTTCACGTATGTTCCGATGCCGCCGTTCCACAGCAGATCCACCGGTGCCTGCAGGATCGCGCGGACGAGGTCCGGTGGGGACAGTTCGGTGGTCCCGGGGCTCAGTCCGAGTGCGCGCCGCGCCTCCTCGCTGATCGGAACAGTCTTCCTCGACCGTTCCCACACACCGCCGCCTGCGCTGATCAAGCCGGGCGCATAGTCCGCCCACGACGACCGCGGCAGCGCGAAGAGCCGTTCCCGTTCCGCGAACGATGTGGCTGCGTCGGGGTTCGGGTCGAGGAACACGTGCCGGTGATCGAATGCGGCGACGAGCCGGATGTGCGGGCTCGCCAGCATTCCGTTGCCGAACACGTCGCCGCTCATGTCGCCGATCCCGACGGCCGTGAATTCCTGCGACTGGGTGTCGACACCCATTTCGCGGAAGTGCCGCTTCACGCTCTCCCACGCGCCCCGGGCGGTGATGCCGAGCGCCTTGTGGTCGTAGCCGACGGATCCACCCGACGCGAATGCGTCACCCAGCCAGAACCCGTACTGTGCGGCAACGTCGTTGGCGATGTCGGAGAACGTCGCGGTGCCCTTGTCCGCGGCGACGACGAGGTACGTGTCGTCGCCGTCGTGCCGCACCACTCGCGGCGCCGGGATCACGGCACCGGTCGCGAGGTCCACGTTGTCGGTGACGTCCAGCAGTCCGCTGATGAAACTGCGGTAGCAGCGAACACCTTCGGCGCGTTGGGCGTCGCGATCGCGGAGCGGGTCGCCGGTGGGAGCGGGCGGGCGCGCGACGACGAACCCGCCCTTCGCGCCGACCGGCACGATCACCGAGTTCTTGACCGCCTGCGCCTTCACCAGGCCGAGCACCTCGGTGCGGAAGTCCTCCTTGCGGTCGGACCACCGCAGGCCTCCGCGCGCCACGGCGCCGAACCGCATGTGCACGCCCTCGACCCACGGCGAGTAGACGTAGATCTCGAAGCGGGGCCGCGGCTGCGGCAGTTCCGGGATCCGCTGCGGATCGAATTTGAACGACAGGACCTGACGTTCCCGGCCCGGGCGGGCGTAGCGGTTGGTGCGCAGCGTCGCCAGGACCACGTTCAGGTAGGCGCGCAGGATGCGGTCGGCGTCCAGGCCGAGCACGTCGCCGATCGCCGCTTCCAGCGAGGCGATCAGTTCGCCGCACTCCTCAGCGCCGCCCGGATCAGTGCCGTCCGGAACAGTGCCGTCCGGAACAGTGCCGTCCGGATCGAACCTCGCGGCGAACAGCCGGATCAGCGCCTGGGAGATCTCCGGATGATCACCGAGGACCGTCGCGATGTGGTTCTGGCTGTACGGGAATCCACCCTGCCGGAGGTACCGCGCGTATGCCCGCAGCACCTCCACCTCACGCCAGTCCAGGCCCGCGCGGAGTACGAGTTCGTTGAAGCTGTCCGTCTCGGCGCGAGATGCCCAGGCGGCGGCGAAGGTCTCCGTGAAGCGGCGCGGCAGCGCGTCGTCCACCGGCCCCGGCGACGCGTAGCGGATCCTGAACTCGTACATCCAGCACACCGTTCCGCGACTGTTCGCGACCGTGTAGGGCCGCTCGTCGAGGACCGCGACGCCCAAGCTCTGGAGGATCGGGAGAACATCGCTGAGCGAGGCGGATGCACCGCCGACGAAGAAGGTGAAGCGCCAGTCCGGCGCGTTCGCGTCGAGCCGCGTGTCGATCGCGCCGTCCGTCAGCCTCTCGAACACCACCAGATCGGCGTGGGCGCGCCGGGCGTCGAAGTCGTGCTTGTACACCTCCGGGAAGTGCTCCGAATAGTGCGCGAGGAGTTCGCGTTCGGCGGTGGCGAGTTCGTCGTGGAACCGGTCGTCCCAGGTCCGGCAGGCCCGGGAGATCCGACGCTGGATCTCCAGTCGCCGGGTGTCCGTCACCTCGGTGTCCGCCGGGACCCGCATCGTGAAGTGCACCATCGCCAGCGGGTACTCGGACACGTTCGTGGTGTATTCGACTGCGGTGCCGTCCAGTTCGTCCAGCAGGACGCGCTGGGTCGCCAGACGCGTCCGCGTGTTGTACCGATCGCGGGGAATGAACACCAGCGCCGACATGCTGTCGCCCGGGACGTCCGTGCGCAGGAAGAGGTGAATGTGCTCGCGCGCGGTGATGCCGGCGACCTCGGTGAGGGCCGAATGCAGCGAATCCGGGCTCGCCGCGAACAACTCGGTCAGCGGCAGCGCCTGCACGACCTGCAGCACGGCCTGCCCGGAGAACGAGTCGATGTCGAAACCGGCACGGTCGAGCAGGGCCCGCACCCGGCGTCCCGCACCCGGGATGTCCAGGACGTTCTCGTGCCTGCCCGCGGGGGTGAACGCGCCGACGAAGCGGTGCTCCACTCCTCCGGCCCGAACCCCGACCACCGACGGGTACGACGACCGGTGCACGGACACCGGAAGCGCCGCCTGCCCGATCGCCAGGACGGGACCGGGCTCCGTGGCCGGCGCCCGATCGCCCTCGCGGTCGTGGAGCACGCCGAGACTCTCCTCGGGTGCGCCGTCGGCGCCGTACCGCGCGTACCCGAGGACGGTGAAGTTGCCCGCCTCGCACCACCGCAGGAAGTCGGCGGCCTCGCGGACTTCTTCGGACAGCGAGTCCTGCCCGGTCTGCGAGTCGAGGTGTTCGGAGACCTGGATCTGCAGTTCGCGCATGCGCGCCAGATCCCGGTCGACCCGGCGCACGTCGGCGAGGACGGTGTGCAACGCCCCGACCAGTGCCGCGACGACGGAGTCCGCGGTGTCGGAGCGCAGACCCACGTGAATCCACGACTCCGCCGTCCCCGGGTCGGGCACAGGCGAGAGGTCGGTGAGGATGCCCGACTCCGCGCGGTGGGCGACGAGGACAGGATGCAGCGCCTCCTCGATCGGGGCGCCGACCCTGGCCGCGGTCAGCAGTACCGATTCGACGAGCAGTGCCATGTCGTCGGTGACGATCTGCACCGCGGGCCCGATCCCGCTGGGGTCTGCGGCGTCGATTCCGCGCACCACCGCGGTCCCGGGGTTCCGGTGTCGCCCGGTCTCGAGATGCGTGTTCGCGATGCGATCACGCGCCTGCGGATCTGCGCCGTCGACGGTGGGATGACCGGCGGTGCGGAGGTAGAGGTCGCGGAAACGCTGGGGCGCTTCCGGAGCGGAAAACTGCTGTTCATCGCGCTCGAGCGAGTGTGAGGACGTCGAAATTACTCTCATGTCAGTACCTTCCGTCGGAAGCATCGACACTCCCGACTGGTGCAATGGCGGGCCGGCACGCCTCTCGGCTGGGTCCTTGGAGAACGCTTGACAGGGGGTTGTCTATACAGGACTATACATCTAAGGCGATAAAAAACGTGAGTCAGAGCACACTGGATTCAGGACATGGGACAGAGCACCCGGGACCGACCCAGCAGCGCCGGACTCGTCACAGAGAGACAAACAGGCCTATGACACACGAGGGACCTCCCGAGATCAGCCTCGCGCCGGAGCGTCGCACCATCGACGTCGTTCCGGACGACGAGCGCCACGGATCTCCGCGCAGCCAGTTCACGCTCTGGTTCGGCGCCAACATGCAGATCACCGCGATCGTCGACGGCGCCCTCGCGGTCGTCTTCGGCGCCGACGCGCTGTGGGCCATCGTCGGCCTGCTGATCGGCAATCTCTTCGGTGGTGCCGTCATGGCGCTGCACTCCGCCCAGGGCCCGCGCCTCGGCCTGCCCCAGATGATCTCGAGCCGGGCCCAGTTCGGCGTTCTGGGCGCCGTGCTGCCGCTGGTCCTCGTCGTCCTGATGTACCTCGGTTTCGCCGCCACCGGCAGCGTGCTCGCAGGTCAGGCCGTGAACGAGATCCTCCACATCGACAACCCGACGGTCGGCATCCTCATCTTCGGCGCGATGACCGCGTTCGTGGCGGTGACCGGATACAAACTCATCCATGTGGTCGGCAAGATCGCGACCGTCGTGGGCATCATCGGATTCACCTATCTCGCGATTCGCCTGTTCGCCGAGTACGACGTGGCCGCGTTCGTCGGGAACAAGGGCTTCGACATCGTCACGTTCCTCCTCGCGATCTCGCTCGGCGCAGGCTGGCAGCTGACGTTCGGACCGTACGTCGCGGACTACTCCCGCTACCTGCCGCGCTCGACGAGCGAGCGAAAGACGTTCTGGTCGACGTTCGCGGGCAGCGTGATCGGCTCGCAGTGGTCGATGACGCTGGGCGCACTCGTCGCCGCCGTGGCCGGGGATGCGTTCCTCAGCGACCAGGTCGGCTTCATCGGCGAACTCGCCGGACCCGCCGCGATCGCCCTGATGATCTACCTGGTGATCCTGGTCGGGAAGCTCACCGTCAACTGCCTCAACGCCTACGGCGGGTTCATGTCGATCCTCACCACGGTGACCGCCTTCAACGGACAGTCGCGCATCTCGTCCCGGGCCCGCACCCTGTACATCATCGGGTTCGTCGCGATCTCGATGCTCATCGCGATCGGCGCCAGCGCCGACTTCCTCAACAACTTCAAGAACTTCGTCCTCGTGCTGCTGATGGTCTTCACCCCCTGGAGCGCCATCAACCTGATCGACTACTACCTCATCTCCAAGGAGCGCGTGGACATTCCGGCGCTGTACGACCCGGCGGGCCGCTACGGCCGCTGGAACAAGACGGCGATGATCTGTTACACCGTCGGCGTTCTCGCGCAGATCCCGTTCCTCGCCCAGAAGCTCTACACCGGACCCGTCACGGAAATGCTGGGCGGCGCGGACATCTCGTGGATCGTCGGCATTGTCTTCACCGGCGCCATCTACTACCCGCTCGCGCGGCGCAGCAGCAACCCACCCCCGTCGATGATCTATCCGGCCAGCACCGCCATGGCGGATTCGCGACTGTGAATCACGCTGACACCCAGACTTTTCCCTCTTCCTCGTTCGACCATCAAGGAGTACACGACATGACCACCACGACGCCTCCGGTTTCCGGACCCCGCCACGTGTCGGCGCCCCGCGGCACCGAACTGACGACACTCGGCTGGCAGCAAGAAGGCGCCCTGCGCATGCTGATGAACAACCTCGACCCCGAGGTCGCCGAGCATCCCGACTCCCTCGTCGTCTACGGCGGCACCGGCAAGGCCGCGCGCAGCTGGGAGGCGTTCGACGCGATGGTCCGGACGTTGAAGACCCTGAAGTCCGACGAGACGATGCTGGTGCAGTCCGGAAAGCCGGTGGGCGTGTTCCGCACCAGCGAGTGGGCGCCCCGCGTCCTCCTCGCGAACTCGAACCTGGTGGGCGACTGGGCCAACTGGGAGGAGTTCCGCAAGCTCGACGCCCTCGGCCTGATCATGTACGGGCAGATGACGGCCGGGTCGTGGATCTACATCGGCACGCAGGGCATCCTGCAGGGCACGTACGAGACGTTCGGCGCGGTGGGCCGGAAGCGCTTCGGCGGTTCGCTCGCGGGCACCATCACGCTGACGGCCGGGCTCGGCGGCATGGGCGGCGCCCAGCCCCTCGCCGTGACGATGAACGACGGCGTCGCGATCTGCGTCGACTGCGACGTCACCCGCATCGACCGCCGGATCGCGCACAAGTACCTCGACACCAAGGCCACCGACATCCGCGACGCCCTGCGTCTCGCGATCGAGGCCCGCGACGCGAAGCGCCCGCTGTCGATCGGACTCGAAGGCAACGCCGCGGAGATCTTCCCCGAACTGCTCGCCATGAACGCCCCCATCGACATCGTCACCGACCAGACGTCGGCACACGACCCGCTGTCGTACCTGCCGCTCGGGGTCGATTTCGCCGACATGAAGGCGATGGCCGACAAGGACCCGGTGAAGTTCACCGAGGACTCCCGCGCGTCGATGGCACGGCACGTCGCCGCGATGGTCGGCTTCCTCGACAAGGGTGCCGAGGTGTTCGACTACGGCAACTCCATCCGTGACGAGGCCCGCAAGGCCGGCTACTACCGCGCGTTCGACTTCCCCGGATTCGTGCCCGCCTACATCCGTCCGCTGTTCGAGGAGGGCCTCGGCCCGTTCCGCTGGGCCGCGCTGTCGGGTGACCCGAAGGACATCGCCGCCACCGACAAGGCGATCCTCGAACTGTTCCCCGAGAACGAGCACCTCAAGCGCTGGATCACGATGGCGGGCGAGAAGGTGGCGTTCGAGGGCCTGCCGGCCCGGATCTGCTGGCTCGGTTACGGCGAACGGCACAAGGCCGGCCTGAAGTTCAACGAGATGGTGGCGTCCGGCGAGCTGTCCGCGCCCGTCGCCATCGGCCGCGACCACCTCGACTCCGGATCCGTCGCGTCCCCGTACCGCGAGACCGAGTCGATGCTCGACGGCTCCGACGCGATCGCCGACTGGCCGCTGCTCAACGCACTCGTCAACACCGCGTCGGGGGCGTCGTGGGTGTCCATCCACCAGGGCGGCGGCGTCGGCATGGGACGGTCCATCCACGCCGGTCAGGTGTGCATCGCGGACGGCACCGATCTGGCCGCCGAGAAGCTGGAGCGGGTCCTGACCAACGATCCCGGCATGGGCGTCATCCGGCACGCCGACGCCGGATACGACCACGCGATCGACGTCGCCAAGGAGCGCGGCGTGCGCGTGCCGATGTCCGAAGGATGACCGCAGGCCCGAGCGACCGTATTTTCGAACCACTGGAAGGAACAGCAGTGACAGCGAACACTTCCCGCGCCACAGTGCTGACCGGCATCGGCACCCTGGTGACCAACGACCCGACAGTGGGGGAAGGTCCGCTTGGGCTGATCCGCGACGCCGCCGTCGTCTTCGACGGCGGCGTGGTGGCCTGGGTCGGCCGCGCCGACTCGGCGCCGGCCGGGGACGTCGGGCACGATCTCGACGGCCGGGCGGTGCTGCCGGGCTTCGTGGAGAGCCACTCGCACCTCGTGTTCGGCGGGGAACGCGCGGAGGAATTCGCGGCGCGCATGGCGGGACAGCCGTACGCGGCGGGAGGTATCCGCAACACGATCGAGGCGACGCGGAACGCGACCGACGAACAGCTCGAGGCGAACACGCGGCGGTTGCTGGACGAGTCCCTGCGGTCGGGCAGCACCACCGTGGAGTGCAAGACCGGGTACGGGCAGACGGTCGCGCACGAACTGCGCAGCACGACGATCGCGGCGTCCCTCACCGACGAAGTGACGCTGCTCGCCGCTCACGTTCCGCCGCCGGAATACGCGGGGCGCGCCGACGACTACGTCGCCATGGTGTGCGCGGAGATGATCGACGCCTGTGCACCGCAGGCGAAATGGATCGACGTGTTCTGCGAGACCGGCGCGTTCGACCGCGATCAGGCACACGCGGTTCTCACCGCCGGAATGGCGAAGGGGCTCATCCCCCGCGTCCACGGCAACCAGCTCCGCGAGGGCCCGGGAGTCCAGCTCGCCGTCGAACTGGGGGCCGCGTCCGTCGACCACGTCTGCTACACCACGCAGGCCGACATCGATGCGCTGGCACAGAGTTCGACGGTGGCCACTCTCCTGCCCGGTGCGGATTTCTCGACCCGGAACAAGTACCCGGACGCCCGGGCCCTGCTCGACGCGGGGGTCACGGTGGCTCTCGGTGCGGATTGCAACCCCGGCACCAGCTACACCACCAGCCTGCCGTTCTGCATCGCGATCGCGGTGCGGGACATGCACATGACCCCGGACGAAGCCATCTGGGCGGCGACCGCGGGCGGTGCCCGGGCACTGCAACGTGCCGACGTCGGGGTCCTGCGACCCGGAGCGCGGGCCGATGCCCTCGCCCTCGACGCACCGTCGTACCTACACTTGGCCTACCGGCCCGGCGTCCCCCTGGTCCGCGATGTGTGGCGGGGCGGCGAACTCGCCTGGTCCGCGCACACCGGTCACGAGAAAGCGAGGGCCCTGCGATGATGGAGAACCTGCTGATTCCCCCACCCCCCTGGATCGGCAGGGTGGACGGCACGTCGAGTCACCACCTCCGCTGGCACCAGGCGGTCACGCCACTTCACGACGACTCCGAACCCGGCGCCTGCGTGTTCGTCGGCTTCTCGAGCGACGAGGGCGTGGAGCGGAACAAGGGTCGCCGCGGGGCGGCCCGCGGGCCGGACGCGCTGCGGGCCGCGCTGGCGTCGATGGCGCTCGCCGAGCCGCTCCGCGCGTACGACGCCGGCACCGTCGCGGTCACCGACAACCGCCTTGAAGCCGGGCAGATGGCTCTCGGCGCCGTCGTGGCCGCGACCCTCGACGCCGGCCAGTTCCCGGTGGTCCTCGGCGGCGGCCACGAGGTTGCCTACGGCACATACCTCGGTCTGGCGCAGGCAGCCGTCCGCACACCCAAGCGGCGGATCGGGATCCTGAACCTGGACGCCCACTTCGACCTGCGGTCCGATCCGGTCCCCAGTTCGGGCACACCGTTCCGGCAGATCCTCGAACAGGAGCATGCGGCGGGCACCGCCCTGCAGTACTCCGTGCTCGGCATCAGCCAGCCGAGCAACACCACCGCGCTGTTCGACACCGCACGCGGATACGACGTCCGGTACCTCCTGGACGACGACTGCTCGGTCTCCGACCGGCACCGGGTGGCCGTCTTCGTCAGCGAGTTCCTGTCGGACGTCGATCTCGTCTACCTCACCATCGACCTCGACGTGCTTCCCGCCGCCGTCGCGCCGGGAGTGAGCGCTCCCGCCGCGTACGGCGTGCCTGCGGAGACGATCCAATTCGTGTGCGACGCCGTCGCCGCCAGTGGCAAGCTCGCCGTGTGCGATGTGGCCGAACTCAATCCGTCGTTCGACATCGACAACCGCACCGCCCGCATCGCGGCCCGGTTGATCCATCGGATCGTCACGAAGCGGGTTCCCATCGTCCGCTGAGGTCGCCCGGAACCGTCCGCTCAGCGCTCCCGCAGCACGGCGCGCAGACGGGTGACGAACGAGGCCGGGTCCTCGGCGAAGCCGATGTGGCCGCCGGGGAACATTGTGGGATCGACGCCCAGTTCGGTGGCGAGCGCCCGCGACGTACGGTCGCAGAGCTGACCACCGGACTCCTCGCCGATCCCGACTACGACGCGGGTGGGGGCCGAGCGCAGGGCGGTGATGTCCGGGCACCAGCGGGTGGTCGGGCGCAGCATGTGCGCGTGCTGGAAGTAGTCGTCGGCCTCGGTCTGCGGATCCCGTTCGCCCGCGAACATCTGCTGGAACACCTCCTCGGGCAGGTGGATGTTCGCCAGGGCCAGGAACTTCCTCCACGCCCCCACGACGTCCCCGGCGAGGTGCGCGTCAATGATGTCGTCGGTCTTCACCCGCAATTGCTCGCGGTCGGCGAGGAGCTCGTCCAGTGGCGGCTCGTGGGCGATCACGGTGTGGACCAGCTCGGGGTGCGCCTGCACGAGCGCGAGCGCGCTGACGGCGCCGCCGCTGGAGCCGAACACCACGGCAGGGCCTGCGTCGAGGTGCATCAGGAGCCGGGCGAGGTCGTCGGCGCGCATCTCGGGGGTCGAATCGCGGTCGCGGTCGTCGACCGGGCTGCGGTGGATGCCCCGCGGGTCCGTCGTGAGCACGGTGTAGTCGGACGAGAGCAGATCGGCCGCGGGCGCGAAGGAGTCGGCATCCATCGGGGCGCCGACGAGCACCACGACTGGGCCCGTGCCCCGTACCTCGTAGTACAGCCTGGCACCGGGGACATCGAGGGTCCGGGCATCGGCGGTGGCGCTCGATGTGGGATTCATCGAGTTCTCCTCGTTCGGGGTGGTGATTCTCGGTCGCAGGTAGGACCGTCGCCGACGGGCAGAATCATCGGTTGTCGAGGAAAATTTCTTCCGCAGACCTGGTACAGCGACCAGGATCCGAAGGAATCGTGGGCGTACCACTGGAAGCACGCGCGCCTTGATGACAGGATATATCCACGCGAACGGGATCTCGATGTGAGTTCCCGGGCGGCAACTGCAGGGAGTGAACGGTATGGCGCAGGGTGTTGTGAAGTGGTTCAACAGCGAGAAGGGCTTCGGATTCATAGCGCCGGACGACGGCAGCGCGGACGTGTTCGTTCACTACTCCGAGATCTCAGGCAGCGGCTACAAGTCGCTGGAGGAGAATCAGCGGGTGGAATTCGAGGTCGGACAGGGCCAGAAGGGCCCGCAGGCCCAGAATGTCCGGGCCGTCTGACCGACGCCCCGATGACACTGCGACGAGGTCGCAGATGACACTGTGACGAGGTCGCACCCGAGCGGTGCGGCCTCGTTGTCGTGACAGGCCCCGGGACAGCTATCTCGCGAGGCCGAAGCTTCCCACCTGGTTGCCGCCCACGTACACGGCCCCGGTGTAGGTCCCGTCGGCGTTGGGGGACATTCTGTCGCTCAGGAATCCCAGACCTGATGGGCTTTCATCTGTTGCTGATGTATCGAATACTCGCTATCAGTTTCTGGCACTATCTGCCACCGCGAATTGGTGACTGCGGAATTCGTGGGCTGCCGGTCGTCGGGTGCGCAAGGGCGCCGACGGAGGGTCGGTTGCCTTCTCAGCGCGCGGGTTCGGGTCCCAACTCTGTGACCTCGCGGACCGCGGCTTCTATCTGGACAGGACTGCATCACGGGTGTGCGGGAGCGACTCCGGAGGAGGAGAGGGCGGAGGCTTCTATTTCCCGGGTGTCGGGTTCGGCAGAGCAAGAGGTGAAGCCGGCCGAACAGGAAACAATGGTACGGAAGCAACGCTATCGGTGCGGTATATCGGATCTGCCGGGATCGCGGTTCGTATCCCAGGGGAGCAGCGGGCGGGGCGCGGCCGGATGCTCGACGACGCGACCCGGAGAGCCGGCACCCGGTGGTGTGGTGTGGCGGGATCGATTGCCCAGGTTCGCCGGTGGGCTCGAGCGGTACTTGTCGGCGGTCGGCGTTACAGTCGAGGCCCTACGAGGTGGCGTGGTAGAGGGCGGGGAAAGGGGGTAATCGATGAGCTTGTCGGGCGATGGCGGAGCTTCTCGGAAAAGCGACAGGCCAAGTTGCATTCGGGTTGTTCCTGGCGCCGGGTCGGCCGGCATGATCGGGCTGGGGTCGACGGCGCCGCGGCAGTTCGCGTTCACCACCCGCGCCCACGCGGCGGTCGACGACGCGACCGGTGAGCCGATCGGACTCGACGATGTCGACACCCGGGTGGGGTGGCTGCTCGACCTGATCGCCGCGGCCGGCGGCGAGTTGGTGTCGCGGCTGTGGCAGCCGGTCACCTTCGAGGTCCTCGCCGCCGGACGGGACGGTGCGGGCCGCAGGCTGCCCGCACAGGGTCACGTCGCCGCGGCCCGTCTCGGCTGGAACCCGCACTACCCGACCGGGGTCTACGTGCCCTCGCGCGTCACGCGTGTGGTGACGGCGCAGGTGATGACGTCCCTGCGGACCCTCGCCTACCGGGACACCGCGATCACGGCACTGTCTGAGCGGTTCGACCCGCCCCGTCCACGCTCGGTGCCGCCGCAACCGCAGCATCGGGCCCAGACGGACTGTCCTCGGATTATCGGGGCGTCACCTACGATGACCGCGGCCTCGGGACGAAACTGGCGCGCCTGCAGGCCGAGGGGCAGATGCTGCACCGCAAGGCCGCCCGGTTGACGCGGCTGGCCGCCACCGCCCCTCCCGAGGTCCGCGCCCAACTGGAGGGGAAGATCGCCGTCCTCAACGAGCACCGGACTGCGGTGGGCATCAAGCGCGGGAAGATCAACCGGGAGCTGGGATTCCACTTCGCCCGCCAGGTCACCGACTACGCCGAGGCGGCGGGTGCGCAGGTGATCGCGGTCGAGGACCTCACGACCCTCGAGACCCGCGGGCACGGACGGGTCAACAACAACCGGGCCGCGCAATCGGCCCGCCGTAAAGCGACCGCCGCGCTCGCGCACACCGCCGCGGGTGTGGGTATCGCGGTGGTGTCGGTGCCGGCCCGCGGATCCTCCGCGCAATGTCCGGGGTGCGACGAACCGCTTGCCCGTCCCGGCGGCTATCACCCCGCGTGGTGTTCGGGGTGCCGGGTCGGCGGCAACCGCGACCACATCGCCGGGGTGAACCTGGCCAAACGGGCACTGCTCGGCAAGAACAAGATCACCCGGCGGCGGGGGCAGATGCCCACGGTCCGGGTCGCCGAGCACGCGCCGGTGCGCAAATGCCGCGACAAGAACGGTCCCACGCCGAGCAGGCCACGGCATCGCCGGGTCCGCCGCAGCCTGCCCACCGTGACACCGCGGTTGGGGTGACTCCGAACAGGCATGTTCCTGCACCTCGAGCGTCGGTGTGGGACACGGTCAAACACGAACCACCACAAGGTGATGCGGGTAGCCGTGACACACGTACATCTCCAACACCCGCCACACCGGTGGCAAACAGTATGAGATCTACGTAGACGCTGTAATCGATGACGGTGTTTCCGTTCCGTCCTGCGAAGTCGTGCCCGCGAGTCCGGTCAGGCCGAACGCGAAGTTGTTGACGACCGTGCCGCCCTGGAACGTCTTGCCCTTCCAGATCAACTCACCCGCCGGCGCGGTGGTCGTTCCCTGAACGTGCCGGACGGCACGGCGGGTTCCGCCACGCCCGTCCCCGCGCCGGCGAAAACCGCGCCGATCATCGATCCCGCGGTGACGATCCCTCGTGTGATCGTGCGCATGAAGCCTCCCTCTGCCGTGCCGCACGGAGTGTGCGCTGTGCGTCCGTGGTCGAGTACCCGCTTCCGTGCCGTGGACACCGGCACCCCTGGACAAATTCGCCGGTCTCCTTCATAGTCGATATGCCACCAAGTGGCATTGCCATTTCACTAGGTGGCAATCTCGATCTTCCGACAGGAGTTTCCGTGACCGATCAGCTGCTCGACGCCGCCGAGTTCCGCGGCGCAGTGCGTGCATTCGCCAACCGTGAGATCCACCCCGGCGCGGCGTTCCGTGACGAGACGCGGGAGTTCCCGGCGGAGTTGGTGAAGCGACTGGGCGAACAGGACCTGATGGGCATCTCGGTGCCCGAGGAGTTCGGCGGACTGGGCCTGTCCACCAAGACACAGCTGATCGCGATCGAGGAGGTGGCCCGCACCGACGCCGCCCTCGCCTCGATCTACACCGCGCACTACCTGGGGCTCGAGCCGATCCTCGTCGGCGGAACCGAGGAGCAGAAGCACCGGTGGCTGCCCCGGCTCGCGTCCGGTGAGCTGCTCGCCGGGTTCGCCCTCACCGAACCGGACGCCGGCTCCGACATCGCCTCGATGCGCACGACGGCGCGGCGCGAGGACGACGGGTGGCACCTGTCCGGTTCGAAGACGTACATCTCCAACGCCAAGGAGGCCGATCTGGTCGTCCTCTTCGCCAAGACCGATCCATCTGCAGGCTTCCGCGGCATCACCGCGTTCGTCCTCCCCCAGGGCACCCCCGGCGTGAGTTACTCGGAGCCCCAGGACAAGCTGGGCATCCGGTCCGCCCCCACCTACACCGTCTACCTCGACGACGTGGTGCTTCCCCACGACGCCGTGGTGGGAACGGAGGGCCGCGGCGGCAACATCGCGCTCACCGCCCTCAACCGCGCCCGCGTCGACGTGGCGGCGATGGCCAACGGAATCGCCCTGCGCGCTTGGGAACTGGGCCGCTCCTACGCCGCCGAGCGCAAGCAGTTCGGACACCCCATCGCCGAATTCCAGGCGATTCAGCTGTTACTGGGTGCATGCGACGCGCAACTCGTCGCCTCCCGCGTCACCGCGGACTGGGCGGCGGACGTGAAGGATGCCGGGGCCGACCTGCGCCGCGCCGCGTCCGTGTCGAAGTACGTGGCCACGGAGGCCTGCTTCTCGATCGTCGACCAGACCGTGCAGATTCACGGCGGTGCCGGTTTCATGCGCGAATCCGAAATCGAACGCCTCTACCGCGACTGCCGGATCCTCCGGATCTTCGAGGGCACCTCGCAGATCCAGCTGCTCACCATCGCCTCCAACGCACCGTCCCCGCGCTCGACCGACTTCTGAGAAGGGCCCGTCATGCCTACGCTGCCTCCCCTCGACGGCATCCGCGTCGTCGATCTCTCCCGCGTCCTGGCCGGACCGTACTGCACGGCGCTGCTCGCGGACGCCGGCGCCGACGTCGTCAAGATCGAACCCGCCGCCGGCGAGGACTCGCGGCACCTGGGCCCGTTCCGCGACGGCGAGAGCATCTATTTCAACGTGCTGAATCGCGGAAAACGCTCGCTGGCACTGAATCTCAAGGACGACGCGGATCGGACGGTGCTGTTCGATCTCCTCGACACGGCGGACGTTCTCGTCGAGAACTTCCGGCCCGGGGTGACCGCCCGCCTCGGCATCGACTACGACACCGTCCACACCCGCAACCCCCGGCTCGTCTACGCGTCCATCTCCGGTTTCGGGCAGGACGGGCCGCTCGCGGGTTCGGCCGCCTACGACCTCGTCGTGCAGGCGATGTCGGGGATTATGAGCATCACCGGTTCCCCCGAATCCGGGCCGACCCGGCTCGGCGAATCGTTCGGCGACCTCGTCGCGGGACTGTTCGCGGCGTGGGGCATCAGCTCCGCCCTGGTCGGCACGCGGGAATCGGGTGTGGGGCAACACCTCGACGTCGCCATGTTCGACAGCATGCTGGCCATGCTCCCCACCGCGCACAGCCAGTTGCAGGCGTCGGGGGTCGCACCTGTCGGAGTGGGCAATCGCCATCCCGTCTCCACCCCGTTCGACACGTACCGGGCGTCGGACGGCCTGTTCGTCTTGGCCGTCGCCAGCCGGTCCGGATTCGAGAAGCTCGCCCGCACCATGGATCGCGCAGACCTTCTCGGCGACAACCGTTTCGCCGACGACACGTCCCGCACCGATCACGAACCGGCCCTGCGCGCGGAGATCGAGATCTGGGCGAAGGACAAGACGGTCGCCGAGGTGGTCGCGATCCTCGGCGCGGCCGGACTGGCGAGCTCCGAGATCTGGAACGTCGAACAAGCGTTGTCGTCCGAGCAGAGCAGGCACCGCGGACTCGTGGAGTCGTTCGATCATCCGGTCGCGGGAACGATCGACTACGTCCGGCAGCCGGTCGTGTTCGGCGACAGCGCGCGCCCCGGGGTCCGCCGCAGCCCACTGCTCGACGAACACCGGCAGCCCCTGCTGTGCGAGATCGCGTCGCGGTAGATTCACGCCGACACCCGCGACCGTCAGGAGAGAACCCATGGCCCCCGGAGATGTGACCCGCAGCGCGAGCCGCACCTTCGAACTGCTCGGCGCGATCACCGAGCAGGGCGGGTTGACGCTCGGCGACGCTGCGAAGGCGGCCGGTCTCGCCACCAGTACCGCGCTGCGCCTGATCCGCAGCATGGAGCAGAGCGAGTTCCTGGTCCGCGGCGACGACAACGTCTACCGGGCCGGGCCGCGACTTCTCCAGATCGGCGCCCGGGCGATCAGCGACAACCAGCTGCTGTCCCGGGCGCGGCCCGCGATGGTCGCGATCGCGGAGGGAACCCGCGAATCCACGTACCTGTCGACCCACGGCCCGAAGGGCACCGCCCTGTATCTCGCGCAGATCGAGGGCACCCACGCGATCCGGCACATGGGATGGGTGGGGCAGACGGTGCCGCTCGAGGGCACGGCCGTCGGCGCCGCGCTGCGGGGCGACCTGCAGAGTGAGGGATACGCGATCGCCCACGACACCATCGAGGACCAGTCGACGGGTGTGGCGGCCCCGATCTACGACGCGGTGGGGCGGATCGTGGGCGCGCTCAGCATCATCGGGCCGACGTTCCGCCTCGACGACGCACTCTGCGCCCAGCACGGTCTCGTTCTCGTCGAGCGTTGCCGTGCGCTGTCGGCCGAACTGGGCTCCCCTACCCGGTGAGCGGCGGTCAGCTGCCCATGCTGGTCCGGACGAACTCGCGGAACGTGAGGACCATCGGTTCGCGGGCCCGGCCCCGCCGGTAGATCAGCGAGAACGGCGCTTGATAGCCGAACGACGCCGGCAGGATCGGGCGCAGCCGGTTCCGGTCCACCCAGTACTCCGCGTAGTGCTCAGGCAGGTATCCGATGTATGCGCCGGACAGCACGAGGATGAGCTGCGCCTCCATGTTCTCCACCGTCGCCGAGGGTTGGGGGAACCCCTGGCGGGCGAGTTCCTGCTCGGACCAGTAGCCGCGGGTCACCATCCGCTGTTGCGTGATGACCTCCGGCGGCACCCGCTTCCTGCCGAACAGCGGGTGCTTGTCGCTGCAGTACAGCCAGTGCTGCTCCCGGTGCAGCGCCTGGGAGACGAGGCCGTTCATCGGTGAGGCGAACGCACCGACCGCGACGTCGATGCGGTCGTCGAGCACGCCGACCTGCAGTTCGTGCGGCGTCTGGATCTTCAGGTCGAGGTAGACGGCGGGGTGGTCCTTGCTGAACACGCCGATCACGTCGGCGAGCGGCAGGGTGGCGTCGGTGACGGTGGAATCGAGAACCCCGATGGTGAGGGTTCCCCTGAGCTCCCCCTGCAGCGCGGCGCCGTAGCGTTCGAAGCCTTCGAGTTCGCCGAGGATGCGCAGGCATTCCTTGTGGTAGAGCTCGCCCTTGCTGGTGAGGCCGAAGCCGCCGCGGCCGCGGTGGCACAGCACGATGCCGAGGTGGCGCTCGAGCTGGCTCATGTAGGTGCTGATCGCGGAGGCGGACAGTCCGAGTTCCTGCTGCGCG
Organism: Rhodococcus sp. 21391; assembly: GCF_016772255.1. Taxonomy (NCBI): domain Bacteria; kingdom Bacillati; phylum Actinomycetota; class Actinomycetes; order Mycobacteriales; family Nocardiaceae; genus Rhodococcus; species Rhodococcus sp. 21391. Next base: position 5,738,085 of record NZ_CP063781.1, read on the forward strand.
GGCGCGAACCCCTGGTGGCGGACGACGGCCGCGAAGATCTGGAGGAGCTTCAGATCGGGCAGCGAGCTGCGCATCGCACTCCTCCGGCGGGGTCGAAAACAGGGTGTGAGCTGGCTCGCACCATCACTTCACGATTTTCTGAAGTAATTATTTGTATCAAGTGATTTATTTCACGTCAATGTTCTCCTACCGTCTAGGGCAACGGTCTGACGAGACCGGCACCGACGGGACCACCGCGCCCGTCATCACCGATCCGCTAGGACACGTGAAGGACGCACCATGGACATCACCATCATCCTGATCTACCTGGGCGCAATGCTCGCGTTCGGCTGGTGGGGCAAACGCCGGGCGAGCAACTCCAGCGAATACCTCGTCGCCGGCCGCCGCCTCGGCGGATTCCTTTACACCAGCACGATGGCGGCGGTCGTCATCGGCGGCGCCTCCACCGTCGGTGGCGTCGGCCTCGGCTACAAGTACGGCATCTCCGGAATGTGGCTGGTCGTATCGATCGCCGCCGGTGTCCTCCTGCTCAGCCTGCTCTTCGCCGCGCGGATCCAGCGCCTGAAGGTCTACACCGTCTCCGGGATGCTCAAACTCCGGTACGGCATCGACGCCACCGGGGCGTCCGGTCTCGTGATGATGGCCTACACCCTCATGCTCACCGTCACCTCCACGATCGCCTACGCCACCATCTTCAACGTGCTGTTCGGCTTCGACCGGACCCTGTCGGTGGTCCTCGGCGGCCTCATCGTCGTGGCCTACTCCGCGATGGGCGGCATGTGGTCCATCACGCTCACCGACGTCGTCCAGTTCGTCATCAAGACCATCGGCGTCTTCTTCCTGCTCCTCCCGTTCACGTGGAGCAAGGCGGGCGGGTACGCCGGCATCAAGGAGCGCGTGGGCGAACAGGCACTCGGGCTCGGCACCATCGGCACCGGCACCATCATCACGTTCTTCGTCGTCTACACACTCGGCATCCTCATCGGACAGGACATCTGGCAGCGGGTGTTCACCGCGAAGTCGCCGGAGGTCGCACGGTGGGGCGGCGTCACCTCCGGCGTCTACTGCCTGCTGTACGGCGTCGCGGGCGCACTGATCGGTCTGGCCGCGTCGGCCCTCATGCCCGACATCGGTTCGTCCGACGACGTGTACGCCGACGTCGCCGTCCACGTCCTGCCCGTCGGTCTCAGCGGCATCGTCCTCGCCGCCGCGGTGGCCGCTATGATGTCGACCGCGTCCGGCGCGCTGATCGCCACCGCCACGGTCGCTCGGCAGGACGTCCTTCCGCTGGTCGCCCAGATCTTCGGCCGCACACGCCCCGAACTGGACACGTCCGATCCGGAAGCCGACGTGCGCGGCAACCGCCTCTACGTGATCGTGATCGGCCTCGTCAGCATCGTGATCGCCGCGCTCATCAACGACATCGTCTCCGCGCTCACGATCGCCTACGACATCCTGGTCGGCGGGCTCCTCGTCCCCATCCTCGGTGGACTGGTCTGGAAGCGCGCCACGGGAACCGCGGCGATGGCGGCCATGGCGGTGGGCACCGTGGCGACCATCGCGACGATGTTCGTCGTCGGCGACGTCATGGCGAACGAGCCGGTGTACGTCGGACTCGTCAGCGCGCTGGTGGTGTTCGTGGCCACCAGCCTGTTCACCGCACCTACCCCGGCGAACGTGATGTCCGTGTGGAACGCGCGAGTGTCGGGAAAGGCCGAGGAAGACCCGGTTCCGGTCCCGGCACCGATAGCCTGAGTGACACCGGCGCACGCGGGTGAGTGCGCACGAGCGGGAGGAAAGAACGTGCCGAAGATCGTCGACCACGACGAGCGGAGACTGGCGCTCGCCGACGCCGTCCTCGCGTTGATCGCCCGGGAGGGGATCTCCGCCGTCACCACGCGAGCGGTGGCGGAGGAGAGCGGGTGGTCGACCGGAGTGTTGAACCACTACTTCGGGTCCCGGCACGAACTGCTCCTCGCTGCGCTTCGCCGGGCCGGCGACATCCAGGGCGACCGGTACCGCACGATTCTCGACGAGGAGGGCGCCGGCCCGATCGAGAAGCTGCGGAACATCACCGCCAGCATCCTGCCGCTCGACGAACGCCGACTGGCGATGACCCGTGTGTTCCTGTTCTTCTACGCGGAGGGCGCGGCCGAGGAAACCGCGCGCGGTGAGATCGCGGCCTTCCTCGCCCGCTGGCGGGGCGTCGTGCGCGAGTCGGTCGTCGCCGCACAGCGGGAGGGCACCGTCTCCGCCGACCTCGACGCGGACGCCGTCACCGTCGCGCTGGTCGCGCTGACCGACGGTCTTGCATTACAGGCCATCCTGGATCCCGTTGTCATGGAAGCGATCAGCGCGGACGACGCGGCGGCCCGCTGCGTCGACGCCGCCGTGCGACGAACCACCGAAGAAGCGGGGGCAGTAGGCAGATGACCGACCGCGTCGTCGTCCTCGACGACTTCATTCCGGCCGACGCACTGTCCGATTCGATTGCTGCCGCAGGTATTTCCGCGGATGTCGTGCACCAGTCCGAGTTCCCGTCCGGCCCGGGCATCATCGCCCTGCTCGTGGGTCCGGAGACCACCGGACTCGAGCCGCGTCACCTGTCGGATCTCCCGGACCTGCGACTGTTGTCGGCCACGTCCGCCGGGTACGACCACCTGCCGGTGTCGGCGGCCCACCAACGCGGTCTCTGGGTCACGCGTGCAGTGGACTACTGCACCGAGGAGGTCGCGGATCATGCGCTCGCGCTCACCCTCGGACTGCTCCGATCCACTCACACCCTCGACCGCTCCGTGCATGCCGGCGGGTGGGACGTCACCGCCACGCCGCCGCGGCGGATCGCGGGAACAGTGCTGGGCCTCTACGGCTTCGGCCGGATCGCCGGCGCTTTCGCATTGCGCGCCCGAGCCGTGGGGATGACCGTCCTCGTCAGCGGCCGCGGACTGGGCGACCGCGTAGGGGAACTGGCGGCCGAGGGTATCGAGGTGGTCGGGTTCGAGGACCTGCTGCGCCGTTCCGACGTGCTGAGCCTGCATGTTCCCCTGACTCCCGAGACGCAGGGTCTGATCGACGCCCGTGCGCTGTCGACGATGAAGCGCGGCGGGTATCTGGTGAACGTCTCCCGTGGCGGGCTCGTCGACCACGACGCGCTCGGAGCCGCGCTGCGCGGTGGGCACCTCGCCGGTGCGGCCGTCGATGTTCTTCCGAACGAACCGCCCGCACAGGACGATCCGATCCTGCAGATCCCGAACCTCGTGATCACCCCGCACGCCGCGTGGTACTCACCGCAGGTCGCGCACACCCTGGCGCAGCAGTCGGCGCGCAACGTCGCGGCGGTCCTGACCGGCACATCCCCGGCGGGAGTCGTTGCCGCACCGGGGATGTGATCGCCCCTGCCAGTCCTCGTGAGCCGCCGTCAGTCCTTGTAGTCAGGGGCGGTGCGGTCCAGCATCCGCAACAGCGCCGCCCACGCCATCTCGTAGGCCTGATCGTCGGTGTAGTCGTCCGTGGCCTCGCCGGCGAACTGGCGGGCGGTGTGCTCGGCGATCTCGGGCGACGGAACGCGCAGTTCACCGGACGCCTGGGCAGCGATCTGGATGTCACACGCCTTTTCCAGATAGAACATTCGCAGAAACGCCTCGGCGGCGGATGCGCCCACGGTGAGCAGTCCGTGATTGCGCAGGATCATCGCGGGGTGGTCGCGTAGGTCCTCGACCAACCGCACACGTTCGGCCGTGTTGAGCGCGATGCCCTCGTAGTCGTGGTAGCCGACCCGGTTGTAGAACTCCATCGAGATCTGGTTCAGCGGCAGCAGTCCGTGCTCCTGCGCGGCCACCGCGCACCCGGCCTTCGTGTGGGTGTGCAGCACGCACTGCGCGTCCGGCCGGGCCTCGTGAATCGCGCCGTGGATCACGAACCCCGCAGGGTTGACGTGATATTCGGACGGTTCGACGAGTTCGCCGTCGAGTCCGATCTTCACCAGGTTGGAGGCTGTGACTTCTTCGAAGAGCAGACCGTACGGGTTGATGAGGAAATGATGTTCGGGCCCGGGAAGCCGGACCGAGACGTGCGTGAAGATGAGGTCGGTCATCTTGAAATGCGCCAGCAGGCGGTACACCGCCGCGAGTTCACGACGCAGTTCCGCCTCGGTCTTCGCCGGGCTCGTTCGGGCCTGCGATGTAACGGTGGGTGCACTCATGCGGGATCTCCTTGATCACCGAAGGGATTTCGGCTTAAATATATCAACTGATTTATTTACATGCCAGCGTTCTGCCGATCCCGTACCCTCCGCCTCTCCATCGGCGTTCTCGCCGAGCTTTCACACGGGAAGCGCTCTCATGTGACCAGAATCACGATACGAGGCGGCCGCGTGCGCGATTCGACGGGTGACCTCGCAGAACCGACGAGCGGCGGGCTCGCCGCGACGAACGGTCGCGGACGACGCGCAGTGGCGAACACCGGATGTGATCCGACGAACTTTCGGGTGTTCGCGTCACGTCGCCCACTTCTACACTGGCCGCCGTGAGCCTCCAGATCAGTGATCCCGCGTCCCCGTTGCAGTCGAACCGGATTAGACATTCGGCGTTTCAGCAGAAGGTGACGTCGGCGGAGGAAGCGGTGAAGGCCATCGGTCCGGGTGACACCGTCGCTGTCAGCGGTTTCGCCAGCGCAGGGACACCCAAGGCGGTCATCCCGGCCTTGGCTGACCGGATTCACGCCGCCCGGGCGGCCGGCGCGAATTTCACCATCGACTTGCTGACCGGGGCGTCCGTGTCGACGGAGACCGAGAGGATGCTCGCCGAGATCGACGGAATCGCCCTGCGGATGCCCTACCAGGCGGAATCCACGGCGCGGCAGAAGATCAACCAGGGGCGGATGGATTACGTCGACATCCACCTCTCGCACGTGGCCCAGCAGGTGTGGGAGGGCTACTACGGCGTGGTGAACGTCGCGGTCGTCGAGGTTTCCGGCATCACCGAGACCGGTGAGCTCATCCCCTCCGCGTCGGTCGGAAACAACAAGACCTGGCTCGACGTCGCGGAGAAAGTCATTCTCGAGGTCAACTCGTGGGTCCCGGACGCGATGGATGGTATCCACGACATCTACTACGGCACAGCGCTGCCCCCGCACCGCCGGCCGATCGAACTCACCGACGTCGAGGACCGCATCGGGCAACCGCATTACCGGGTGGACCCGGCCAAGGTTGTTGCGGTGGTGGAGACGAATGCCCCCGACAGTGCGAGTGCGCTGACCGCTCCCGATGCGGTCAGTGAGGCGATCGCGGCCCACGTGCTGGACTTCTTCGACCACGAGGTGAGGCGTGGCCGGCTCCCGGAGAACACCCTGCTGCCACTGCAGGCGGGCGTCGGAAACGTGGCCAATGCCGTGCTCGGGGGACTCGATCGCGGCCCGTATCGGGGTTTGACCTGCTATTCCGAGGTCATCCAGGACGGGATGCTGCACTTGATCAAGCACGGCACCGTCCGGTTCGCGTCGGCTACCGCGTTGGCGCTCTCGGAGGCGGGGATCGAGGAGTTGACCTCCAACATCGACTTCTACCGGCAGCACATCCGGCTCCGTCCGCAGGAAATCAGCAACCACCCCGAGGTGGTCCGCCGATTGGGAATCATCGCGATGAACGGGATGCTGGAGGCCGACATCTACGGGAACGTCAATTCGACGCACGTGATGGGCACCAAGATCATGAACGGCATCGGCGGTTCCGGGGACTTCGCGCGCAACGGGTACCTGTCGATGTTCCTCAGCCCGTCCACGGCGAAGAACGGGGCGATCTCGTCGATCGTCCCGATGACCCCGCACGTCGACCACACCGAGCACGACACCCAGGTGCTGGTCACCGAGCAGGGCCTCGCCGACTTGCGGGGGTTGTCGCCGCGCCGGAGGGCACGGGTGATCATCGAGCGCTGTGCGCATCCGGAATTCCGGCCGCTGCTCACCGACTACGTCGAGCGGGCGACGGCCACTGCGGGAGCCGGCCAGACGCCGCACCTGCTCGGGGAGGCGTTCTCGTTCCACCAGCGGTACCTCGAGTCCGGCTCGATGCGGCTCCAGGACGGTCCCGCCCGGTAGCCCGGACCCCCGGCAGAGCCGGACGCTGAGCGCGGCTCAGTCGAGCCGCCCACCCAGCATTCCGCGCAGCGAGCGCAGGCAGAGTTCACGTAGTTCACCCTCGGCGATCGACGGGTGATCGAGCCAGTCCATGCACACGGCGCGCACGAAGGCGATCCACCCGCGCACCGCGACGCCGACGAGTTCCCGTTCGCCGTCGGGGGGATCGAGCGCGTCGACGATGCGGCGCTGCTGGGCGTCGAGTTCCCGCTCGACGATGGCCCGGATGTCGGCGTCGGCCGACAGTGCGCCGTGGTTGATGGCCCGGACTCCGTGCCGGTGGCTCGCGACGTGCTCGAAGTACGCGTCGAGGCCGGCCGCGACCTGTTCCTCGACGGGGAGCGTGGAGTCGGGGGCCGTCACCTCGAGCAGTCGTTCGGATTCGCGTTCGACGATCGCGGCGAAGAAATCCCGCTTCGTCGGGAAGTAGTGGTACATCAATCCGCGCGACACCTCGGCGAGTTCCGCGACCTCCTCGATCCACACGTCCTCGTAGGGGCGGTCCGCGAACAGCCGCGCGCCGATGTCGAGCAACTGCGCCCGGCGCTGCTCCGGGGCGAGCCGACGGCGGGCGCTGGTCATGCCAGTCACAGTACTGCTTGACACCGGTTCAGTAAGGCGTACCTTGCGTACTAGACATCAATTCAGTAACGCAGGCCACATCGACACGGGGGTCGACATGAGCGTCGAATCACTGCACACCACATCGGAGGCGACCATCCCGCATCCTCGATGGCGGCTTCCCGTCGTCGGGGACGTCTTCGGGATCAGCGTCCGCACTCCCGTGCAGAATTCGATGGAGATCGGCAGAAAGCTCGGGCCCATCTTCGAGCGCAACGTCCTCGGCAATCGGTTCGTATTCGCCTCCGGGGCAGACATGGTCGCGGAACTCTCCGACGAATCCCGGTTCGCGAAGCACCTGGCGCCCGGTGTCGCGTCGCTGCGTGAGGTGGGTGGCGACGGGTTGTTCACCGCCTACAACCACGAGCCGAACTGGAGCAAGGCGCACAACCTCCTCGCCCCGGCATTCACCAAATCCGCGATGCGGTCGTATCACCGCACGATGCTGGATGTCGCAGGCGAACTGGCGGAGCACTGGGACGAGCGGGTGGACGGCTCCCCCGTCGACGTCTCCTCCGACATGACGAAGCTGACGCTCGAGACCATCGGCCGCACCGGCTTCAGCTATTCCTTCGACTCGTTCAGACGCGAGCGGCCGCACCCCTTCGTGCAGGCTATGGTCGGAGCGCTGAGCCATTCGCAGCGCACCACGTTCGTGAAGTCCAGCGCGCTCGGGCGCCTGCTGATGCGACGGTCGGATCGACGCAACGTCGCCAACCTCGAACACATGGCCGAAGTCGTCGACGAGGTGATCCGTGCCCGTCGCGACAGCGCCGAGGCCGGCCCCGAGGACCTGCTCGAACTCATGCTGCGGGCAGCGCGGGAGGACGATCCCCATCGGATCGACGAGTTGAACATCCGCCACCAGGTGGTGACGTTCCTGGTCGCGGGGCACGAGACCACCTCCGGCGCATTGTCGTTCGCCCTGTACTATCTGTCGCGACATCCCGACGTCCTCGCGAAGGCGCAGGCGGAGGTCGACGCGGTCTGGGGCGACGAAGAGCCTGCGTTCGAGCAGATCGCGAAACTCCGCTACGTGCGCCGGGTGCTCGACGAATCGTTGCGGCTGTGGCCGACAGCCCCCGCCTACGGCAGGGAGGCGACCGTCGACACCACCCTCGTCGGCAAGTACCCGATGAAGGTTGGCGACTGGGTTCTCGTCCTCATCCCCGCCCTCCACCGCGACCCCGTGTGGGGTGACGATCCCGAGGCGTTCGACCCCGACCATTTCCTGCCCGAGCGCATCCGGTCCCGTCCCGCGCACGTGTACAAGCCGTTCGGGACCGGCGAGCGCGCCTGCATCGGACGACAGTTCGCCCTGCACGAGGCGGTCCTGGTTCTCGGCACGATCCTGCGTCGATACGACATCGTGGGCGACCCGAGCTATCGACTGAAGGTCGCCGAGCGGCTCACCCTCATGCCCGAGGGCTTCACGCTGCAGCTCCGCCGGCGCTGACCGGTCCCTTGACAGCCACAAAGTGAAAGTTACTATCAAAATATAGTAACTTCCTTTCGAGTGGAGCTGTCATGAGTGAAACGACGGTCATCGAAGTCGCCCCACGCCGCTGGTGGGCGCTCGGAGCCCTGTCCGTGGCCATGCTGACCATCGGTCTCGACATCACGGTCCTGACGGTGGCACTGCCGACACTGGCGGTCGATCTCGGAGCGGACAACTCGCAATTGCAGTGGTTCAGTTCCGCATACACGCTGGTCCTCGCGGCCGCACTGCTTCCTGCGGGTGCGCTCGGCGACCGGTACGGCCGCAAGAAACTCCTGCTCGGCGCCCTCGTCCTGTTCGGTGTCGCGTCGCTGCTCTGCAGTTACGCGACCACGTCGGGTCAACTGATCGCCGGACGCACCCTGCTGGGGCTGGGGGCCGCGGTGATGATGCCGCTGTCGATGGCGGTGCTGCCCGTACTGTTCCCCGACGCCGGCGAACGGTCGCGGGCACTGACCATCTGGGTGACGTCCACCGCGATCGGCCTGCCCCTCGGCCCGATTCTCGGCGGGTGGTTGCTCGAAAACTTCTGGTGGGGATCGGTGTTCCTGATCAACGTGCCGCTGGTCGTCGTCGGCGCGATCGCCGTCGCGACCCTGGTCCCGGAATCGCGCAGCGAGGAGCAGTCGCCCACCGACTATCTCGGCGCCACACTGTCGTCATTCGGATTACTCTGCCTCACTTACGGTTTCATCAAGGCAGGCCAGGACGGCTGGGGCGACACACTGGCATTGACGTCGATCGCGGCGGCCGTGGTCGTGCTCGGACTGTTCGCGATGTGGGAGCGTCGGTCGCGTCATCCCCTGATCGACACGTCGCTGTTCGCCAGTCCCGGATTCCGCTGGGGCACGATCTTCACGACGCTGGTCAACTTCGGGATGTTCGGGCTGTTCTTCACGGTTCCGCAGTACTTCCAGGCCGTGCTCGGGGTCGACGCGCTGGGTAGCGGCCTCCGTCTGCTGCCGTTGATCGGCGGACTGCTGGTCGGCACCCGGCTCTGCGACCAACTGCTTCGGCGCGCCGGCGCCCGGCCGGTCATCGTCATCGGGTTCGCCCTCCTCACGGCGGGACTCGCGACCGGCGCCCTGACCTCCGTCGATTCCGCGTACTGGTTCACCGCGACATGGATCGCACTCGTCGGCGCGGGAATGGGTTTCGTGATGCCGGCGGCGATGGGTGCGGCCCTGGGCGCACTGTCGGCCGAACGGTCCGGTTCCGGCTCGGCGCTGATCCAGGCGCTGCGGCAGGCAGGCGGAACGATCGGGGTCGCGGTGCTGGGCACCGTGCTCGCCACCCGCTACCGGACCGAACTGGGCGCACTCGACGTGGATCCGGTCCGCGACGGCGTCAACGCCGGCGTCGCAGTGGCCGAGGCGACCGGCGACCCGTCGATGCTCGCGCACGTCCAGGCGTCGTTCCTGTCCGGGATGGGGCTCATGCTGTGGGTGTGCGCGGGCATCTGCGCCGTCGCGATGGTGCTCGCAGCGCGGTTCACGCCCCGCGATACCCCGGCCCGGGAGCAGGATGAGTCAGAATCGGTACATGTCCATTGACGCTCGACCAGGCCTGCGGGAGCGGAAGAAGGCGCGCACCCGGCTGACCATCCGTTCCGAGGCGTTTCGGTTGTTCCGTGAACAGGGCTACGCCGAAACCACGATCGAGCAGATCGCGGAGGCGGCGGACGTGTCGCCGAGCACGTTCTTCCGCTACTTCCCCACCAAGGAACAACTGGTGCTCGCCGACGACCTCGATCCGGTCATGATCGAGGCGATCGAAGCGCAACCGCCGGACGTCCCGCTGATCACCGCATTCCGGAAGGCGGCCGAGTCCGTGTTCGCCGGCCTGTCCCAGGCAGACTTGGACTTCGAGCGGAAGCGTCAGGAACTGCTGTACTCGGTCCCGGAACTTCGCGGTGCCATCATGCAGGAAATGGTGCGCAGCATCGACATGATCGCGGGTGTCATGGCGCGCAGGGTCGGACGCACCGCCGACGACTTCGAGGTCCGCGCGCTCGCCGGGGCGATCGTCGGGGTCATCCTCGGTGTGGTCGATCTGCTTCCCGGTGATCTGCCGCTCGCCCTGCGCGCATTGGAGTTCCTCGAGGACGGGTTGCCGCTCGGGCGTGCCACGTCGTAGACCCGGCAGGTCACGCGGTCGCGCGGGCGATAACCTCCGTCACGACGTGTTCGGCGATGGCGAGGGACGACGTCGCACCCGGTGATGGCGCGTTCCGGACATGAACGACGCGTCCCGCCCCGGTGATGACGAAGTCGTCCTCGAGGCTGCCGTCGGCGTTCATCGCCTGAGCGCGGATGCCCCGAGGTCCGCGGGTGACGTCGGAGCGGCGCACGTCGGGCACGTACTTCTGCGCCTCCTTCACGAACTGTCCCGTGCTGAAGACGGTGCGGGCCTCACGGACTGCCGCCGCGGTGTTGTGCACGGCGAACCGCCAGAACCCGGGAAACCCGACCGCCGACATCACGTCTGACGCCGACCAACCCCGACGGTCGTATGCCTCCCGCCCGAAGGCGAGAAAGGCGTTCGGTCCGAGCATGATTCGTCCGTCGATCCTCTTGGTGAGGTGGACGCCGAGGAACGGGTATCGCGGGTCCGGAACCGGGTAGATCAGCCCCTTCACGAGCGAGGACCGCTCGGGCTCGAGCAGGAAGTAGTCGCCGAAGAAGGGCACCACCCGAGGTGATCGCGGTTCACCCGACATCAGTGCCACCCGGTCGGACTGCAGTCCCGCGCACGTGACCACCAGGTCGAAGGCCTCGCTGCCCTGCCGGGTGGTGACCACCGTTTCCGCGGTCCGGTTGTCCAGGCCCACGATCTCCCGGCCGAGGAGGACGCGTCCGCCCGCGGCGGCGATGTCCGCGGCGAGAGCCTCCGCGACCGCCACGTAGTCGATGATCGCGGTGTGCGGCGAGTGCACGGCGGCGACGCCGCGTGCGTGCGGTTCGATCTCGGGGATCTCCTCCCCCGGGACCTTGCGGATGCCGGGGACGCCGTTGGCCACCGCTCTGTCGAAGATGGCGTCCATCCGCGCCACTTCGGACGAGTCGTGGGCGACCACCACTTTGCCGCATTCCTCGTAGGCCACACCCTTGTTCTCCGCGTACTGCTGCAGGAGGGTGACGCCACGGCGGCACAGGCGCGCTTTCAGGCTGCCCGGCGGGTAGTACAGGCCGGCGTGGACGACGCCGCTGTTGTGGCCGGTCTGGTGGGCCGCGACCCGCGATTCCTTCTCGAACAGCGTTACCTCGACGCCGTCCATCCGGTGCAGAAGTTCCCGGGCGACCGCCAGACCGATGATGCCGCCGCCGATGACGGCCGCACGAACCTTCGCCATGAGCACCCCTCCGTATACCGTTTTCGAGATACCATCGATGGTATGTCGACCACCCCTCGACGCACGTCTTTTCCCGGACTGGAGCACCTGTCCGATCGGCGTCGAGCGCTGCTGGACGAGCTCGTCAGCACTCGCCGCGAGCGCGGTCTGACGCAGACGGAGATCGCCGCCCACATGGGCACGTCGCAGTCGGCCGTGGCCCGGCTCGAACGCGGCGACGTCGACCCCCGCCTGTCGACGCTCGAACGGTATGCGGAGGCCGTGGGCCGGACGGTCGACTGGACGATCTCAGCGCACCGGGAGTCATCACCATGATCTGGCCACCACCCACCCCACCACCGGTCCCGCCGTTTCACACGCCCTGGCAGCCGGATCCCCGGCAGCCGCCCGCACCGATGCACGTCACGTCGGTGCCCGCTCCCGGTCCCGACTGGCTGGCCGAGCGCCTGTTCGACAAACGGATCGTGTCGCTCACCGGCCGACTCGACGCCGAGGCCACCAACCGCGCGGCGGCGTCGCTGGCGTTGCTCGACGCCTCGGACGACGGGGAGGTCCAGCTGTGGCTGCACGGCGTCGACGCCGACATCGACGCGGCCGCCACCCTCCTCGACACCCTCGACCTGATGAGCGTCCCGCTGCACGTCCACTGCCGCGGCGACGTTCGGGGAATGGCGATCGCCCTCCTCGCGCCCGCCGATCGCCGGACGTCGGCGTCGCACGCCACGTTCCACCTCCGCGAGCCGCAGACGTCCTGCGCCGGTCCGGCGTCGGACGTCGCCATCGCCGCCGAACACCACGAGCAGCAACTGCGGAGGCTGCAGCAGCGCATCGCCGACTCCTGCGGGCGCCCCGTCGACACGGTGATCGGTGACATGCGGGACCACCGGATCCTCACCGCCGACGAGGCGCGCGACTACGGGTTGATCGATGCCGTCACCGGCGCGCGCTCGGTCGACGGGGAGTAATCCGGCGGACGCACTCGTTGTCGGCTCCCGCGCACGAATTCGGCGCAATTTCGAGTGCGCGAACCGAGGAAGGGTGCGGCTGTGCGGCTGGACGTCAACGGGCGGGCTCTTGCGCCCCGCACCTCGACGGGGGAATCATCCGAGGATGACGGTCGAACGATCGCGCATCACGGTCCACGGGGTCGTGCAGGGGGTCGGCTTCCGCCCGTTCGTCGCGCGACTGGCCGACGACCTGGGACTGCACGGCCACTGCGGCAACGACGACGTCAGCGTGTTCATCGAGATCGAGGGCAAGTCCGCGTCGGTGTCCGAGTTCGTGCGCCGGCTCCGCGCGGACGCGCCGCCGATGGCCGTGATCGTCGACGCGACCGCCCAGCCCGTTCCGGTGCGCGGGGACCAGTCGTTCCGGATCATCGACAGCCGGCACGTCCCCGGCGCGCGGACACTGGTGTCGCCGGACGTGGCGACGTGCGCGGATTGTCTTCGAGAACTGGCCGATCCGCACGATCGGCGGTATCGCCACCCGTTCGTCAACTGCACCAACTGCGGGCCGCGGTTCACGGTGATCACCGACCTGCCCTACGACCGGCCCAACACCACGATGTCCGAGTTCCCGCTGTGCGCGGCGTGCCTCGCCGAATACCGCGACCCCGCGGACCGACGGTTCCACGCCCAGCCGGTGTGCTGCCCCGACTGCGGTCCGCACCTGTTCGCCGAGATCGACCGGCACCGGATCGACGGGGACGACGCCGTCCTCACCGCGGTGCAGGGGGCGTTGCGGGACGGCCGGATCGTGGCGGTCAAAGGCCTTGGCGGGTTCCACCTCGTGTGCGATGCCGCCGACCCGACCGCCGTCGAGACTCTGCGGGCGCGCAAGCACCGCCCCGATAAACCGTTCGCGGTGATGACCGCGGACCTGTCCATCGCCGCCGAGCTGTGCGAGATCTCCGAGCCCGAGAGCGCGCTGCTGCGACACGCGGCCCGGCCGATCCTGTTGCTGCGCAAGAAGAACACTGCGTCGATTGCCGACGGCATCGCGCCCGGGATCGACGACCTCGGGGTGATGCTCCCCTACACCCCGCTGCACCATCTCCTGTTCACCCGGACCCCCGGCAGCGACGTCGACCCACCGCGGGTGCTGGTCATGACGTCCGGCAACCTGAGCGGCGAACCCCTCTGTTTCGACAACGACGACGCCCGTACTCGATTGGCGGACATCGCCGACGTGTTCCTGATGCACGACCGCCGCATCGCGGTGCCCTGCGAGGATTCCGTCCTGGCGGTGGCGGCCGGGGCGGTACTGCCGATCCGCCGCTCGCGCGGGTTCGCACCGCTGCCGGTCGTGCTGCCTGCGCACGGCCCGGAGATCCTCGCGGTCGGCGCGGAGATCAAGAACACCTTCTGCCTGACCCGGCAGGACTACGCGTTCTGCTCGGCGCACCTCGGCGACATGGGCAGCCTGGAGAGTCAGCGCGCCTTCGAGACGTCGGTGCGGCAGTTGACGCATCTGCACGGCATCTCCCCGGAGGCCGTGGTCGCCGACCGGCACCCCGGATATTCGACGCACCACTGGGCCCGGCGCTACAGCGAGAGGACCGGCGTCCCCCTGCTCACCGTGCAGCACCACCACGCGCACGTCGCGTCGCTGATGGCCGAACACGGACTGGTCGGGACGACGGTGCTCGGTGTCGCGTTCGACGGGACCGGGTACGGCTGCGACACCACCGTGTGGGGCGGCGAACTCCTCCTGGTCGGCCCGAACATCCTCGACACGAGGCGGGTGGGTCACATCCAGCCCTTCTCGTTGCCGGGCGGTGACGCCGCCGTCCGGAATCCGGTGCGGGTGGCGCTGGCTCTCCTGCACGAGTGCGGGATCACCGACGTCGACGGGCTGCCGTGCGTGGAGGCGGTCCCCTCGGCGGAGCGCGCGGCCGTGGAGTCGCAACTTCTGTCGGGTCTCGGTTGCGTCAGGACGACGAGCGCGGGCCGCCTGTTCGACGGGGTCGCGTCGCTGCTCGGGGTCCGGCACCGGGTCACCTACGAGGCGCAGGCGGCCGTCGAACTCGAGGCCCTCGCCCGGACCGCCCCGCACCCGGCTCCCCTGGCCATGGGCGTGGAGAACGACCAGCTCAGGCTGCCTCTTCTGGTGTCCGGACTGGTTGCCGGCCTCCGCGACGGGACCCCACCCGCGGCGCTCGCACTGGGCTTCCACCATGCCCTCGCCGCCGCGACCGCCGGCCTCGTCGACCGGGCCGCCACCGCGACCGGCGCGTCGACGATCGGACTCACCGGAGGAGTCTTTCAAAACCGTTTATTCCTCGCACTGGTGAGAGCACACTGGGAGAGCAGCGGTTATCGAGTCCTCACCCACCACCGGGTGCCTCCCAACGACGGAGGACTCTCCCTCGGCCAGGCGGTGATCGGTGCCGCGGCAACCATGCGCGGACCGTGACGTCGGCAGCCCCCGACCGGCCGGTCCGGGACGGGAGCTAGTGAATGACCACCACCGCAGAGGCGGGCGGGCACCTTGTCGACACGGACCTGTCTGCGGATCTCGCTGCCGCAGCATTGTCACTCGCCCGCAGATTCCATGACGGCGCGACGCTCTGGGTGATCTCACCCCAGTGGGAACCGCACGCCCATCACGTCGCCGTCGAATTCGTGCATCCCGTGATCATGGGTAAACGGGCGCTGCCGTCGGTGGCCCTCGTCGAA
This sequence comes from Rhodococcus sp. 21391, assembly GCF_016772255.1. Taxonomy (NCBI): domain Bacteria; kingdom Bacillati; phylum Actinomycetota; class Actinomycetes; order Mycobacteriales; family Nocardiaceae; genus Rhodococcus; species Rhodococcus sp. 21391. Next base: position 5,753,368 of record NZ_CP063781.1, read on the forward strand.
CCCGATCCGGTCGCGCAGGCCCGGGTGGCGAGCAGGCCCGGCGACATCCTGCTGGCCGTGGCGTCGGCGAACGAGCCCGCCGTGGTCGACGCGATGCGCCGCGCACCGGCGTGGGGCGCGATGACGCTGTGGATCGGGGCGGGCCCCCGACCTCCGGCCGGTGCGGCGAACCACATCCTCTGGGTCGACTCGGAGGATCCGATGGTGCCGGCCACCGGGCGGTTCGTCCTCATGTATCACCTGCTGTGGGAACTCACCCACGTCTGCTTCGAGCACTCGGGACTGCTGAAGCCCGAGGCCGAGGAGTGCGACGAGACGGTCTGCGTCACGTGCAGCGACGAGGGCCGTCTCGGTGAGGTGGTGATCGAGCCGGCCGAACCGCTCGGACCCGCCCTGGTCCGCACCGCCGCGGGCGAGGAGTGGGTGGATGTCAGCGTCCTCGGCGACGTTCAGCCGAACGACCTCGTCCTGGTGCATGCGGGTGCCGCGATCACCAGACTGGACGACGCCGGGCAGGAGGCGAACCGATGACGACGCACGATTCGGAGAGCACCAGCTTCCTCTACCCGTTCATCGATTCGGAGGAAACCGACGCCCAGAGCCTCCTCGACGACCTCGCCGCCTCCGCGCGGGGGAAGGCCGCCGAGAGCGCGCGGCTGCAGAAGGAGTCCCTCGACGAGTACGGCGACGGCCTGATCGCGGCCGGCATCGACATGGCCGACAGGTTCCGTCGCGGCGGCCGGCTCTACACGTTCGGCAATGGTGGCAGCTCCACCGACGCCGCCACGCTGGCATCGCTGTTCAGCCGTCCCGCCCGCGGACGGCCGGTGGCGGCGTGGTCGCTCGCCGCCGATCAGGCCGTGGTGACGGCGCTCGGCAACGACGTGGGTTTCGATCTGATCTTCAAGCGGCAGATCATCGCGCACGCCCGGGACCGGGACGTCGCGATCGCACTGTCGACGTCGGGCAACTCCGACGATCTGATGACCGCGCTCACCGAGGCGAAACAGCGGGGGCTGCTGACCATCGGGTTCGCCGGGCACGAGGGCGGCCGGATGGCGGCGATGGCGTCCGCCGGCGAACTCGACTTCTGCTACACCGTCCACTCGCAGAGCATCCACCGGATCCAGGAGAGCCACGCGATGCTCGGGTACCGGCTGTGGTCGGTGGCCCAGGAACACATGGCGCGGCCCGCTCCCAACTCCGTGGAGGCTTCATGAGCACCACCGAACCGGCAACCTCGGCGGAACGCGAAGACCGGGTCCTCGAGCGGATCGACAAGTTCCGGCAACGCCGGCCGCGGCTGCTGGACGAGGTGGTGACCCTCGCTCACGGTGCGGGCGGGAAGTCGTCGGCGGCCCTCGTCGACGCGGTGTTCGTCGAGGCGTTCCGCAACGAGGAGCTCGAGCAACTCGGTGACGCGGCCGCGCTCACCATGCCCTCGGGTGAGCGGCTCGCGTTCTCCACCGACTCGTACGTGGTTCAGCCACTGCGTTTTCCCGGCGGTTCCATCGGGCATCTCGCGGTGCACGGGACGGTGAACGATCTCGCCGTGTCCGGTGCGCGCCCGCGGTGGTTGTCGGCGGCGTTCGTCATCGAGGAGGGTTTCCCGATCGCCGAACTGCGGGAGATCGTCGCCGACATGAGCGAGGCGGCCGTCCTGTCCGGAGTGCAGATCGTCACCGGCGACACCAAGGTCGTCGGCAAGGGCGCCGCCGACGGCGTCTACATCTCCACCGCCGGTGTCGGTGTCATCCCGGAGGGCAGGCGGCTGTCGGCGGATCTCGTGCGCGCCGGCGACAAGGTGCTGTTGTCGGGAACCATCGGCGCCCACGGCATGGCGGTCATGCTCGCCCGCGGTGACCTGGCGATCGAGGCCGACATCGCCTCCGACACGGCCCCGGTGAACTCGTTGGTGGAGACGCTTCTGAAGGCGGCACCGTCGACGCGGTGGATGCGGGACGCCACCCGCGGCGGCGTCGGCACCGTGTGCAACGAACTCGCTCACGCCTGCCAGCTCGCCGTGATCGTGGACGAGCAGTCCCTGCCCATCGAGCCGCAGGTGCTGGGCGCCTGCGACATGCTCGGCATCGACCCGCTGTACGTCGCGAACGAGGGGAAGTTCGTCGCGATCGTCGCGGCGGACGAGGCGGATGCGGCCGTCGCGGCGATGCGATCCCACCCGAGGGGAGCCGATGCCACCGTGGTCGGCGAGATCCTGGCCGAACCGCCCGGCATCGTCGCACTGCGAACCTCGTTCGGCGGCAGCCGGATCGTCGACATGCTCGTCGGTGACCCGCTCCCCCGAATCTGCTGAAGAACAGCCCGAGAAGGAGAACCACGATGTGTCTGGGGATACCCGGTCAGGTGGTCGACATCGTCGACGCCGAACAGCATCTGGCCAAGGTGGACGTGAACGGCGTCCAGAGAACGATCAGTGTGCGACTGCTCGCCGAAGAAGGTCTCGTCGTCGGTGACTGGGTACTCGTGCACGTCGGTTTCGCGATGGCGAAGATCGACGAGATCGAGGCGCAGCTGACGTTGGATCAGGTGCAGAAGATGGGCGCCGACTACGTGAACGAGATCGACGCGTTCAACTCGTCCGAAATCGCGTGACTACAGCAAGAACGAGGTAACAGGGATGAAGTTCGTCGACGAATTCCGGGACCCGGCGGCGGCACGCGCCCTGGTCAAATCCATCACCGAACTGGCCCGTGGCGACGAGTTCAAATTCATGGAGGTGTGCGGCGGCCACACCCACACGATCTACCGGCACGGCATCGAGCATCTCCTGCCGGAATCGGTCGAACTGGTGCACGGACCGGGATGTCCGGTGTGCGTCATCCCCATGGGCCGCGTCGACGACGCCATGTGGCTGGCCGAACAGCCCGGCGTCATCTTCACGACGTTCGGCGACATGATGCGGGTGCCCGGATCCAAGGGCAACCTCATCGAGGCCAAGGCCCGTGGCGCGGATGTCCGCTTCGTGTATTCGCCGCTGGACGCGCTGAAGGTGGCACTCGACAATTCCGACCGCCAGGTGGTGTTCTTCGCCGTCGGGTTCGAGACGACGGCACCGTCCACCGCGGTGACGTTGGTGCGCGCGCGGGCGCTGGGCGTGAAGAACTTCAGTGTGTTCTGCAACCACGTCACCATCGTTCCGCCGATCAAGGCGATCCTCGAGTCCCCCGACCTGCGGTTGTCGGGTTTCCTCGGTCCGGGCCACGTGTCCACCGTGGTGGGGCTGCGGCCGTACCGGTTCGTGTCCGAGGTGTACGGCAAACCGATGGTGGTCGCGGGCTTCGAGCCGCTCGACATCCTCGCGTCGGTGCACATGCTGCTCCAGCAGATCCGGGAGGGCCGCTGCGAGATCGAGAACCAGTACAAGCGCGTGGTGCGCGCAGAGGGCAACGTGCAGGCGCTGAAGCTGATGGCCGAAACGTTCGAATTGCGCCCGCACTTCGAGTGGCGCGGGCTCGGGTTCATCTCGCAGAGCGCGCTCAAGGTCCACCGGAACTACGCGGAGTTCGACGCCGAGGAGAAGTTCTCGATGCCGGGTGTGCGGGTGGCGGATCCGAAGGCGTGCCAGTGCGGTGAGGTTCTCAAGGGCGTCATCAAACCGTGGGAATGCAAGGTCTTCGGGACGGCCTGCACACCGGAGACGCCGATCGGCACGTGCATGGTGTCCCCCGAGGGCGCGTGCGCCGCGTACTACAACTTCGGTCGGCTCCACCGCGAGACGGCGCAATTGCTGGGTCAGCGAGGCTGACCGGTGATGCCGCGCGAACACAGGATGCCGTCCGGGCATCGCGTGTTCGCGCAGTATGCGCACGCCCCGAATGCCTTGGGCTACTGCGGCCCTCCCGGTTCGGAGCGACTGCAGGCGGTCGCGTGCGGTGCGGCGCCGGATACCGACGTGGTGGCGTTGGCGAAGCAGTTCAGCGGCGCCTGGCCGTACCAGAAGGTGATCGCCCAGCTCGCCGGAATACCGGACCCCTTGGACGAGAGAGTCGTTCGAGCCTACTGGACCTCGGACGAACTCTCGGGCCGCATCGACCGCGCCGAGTTCGGCGCGGCACTGCTCGCCCGCCTCGCGTCGCAGGCCGGCCACTACTGGAAACACCTCACCGAGGATCTGCTCGGGGAGGCGGCGCCCACCCACAACTTTCACGTGTTCGGCGTGTATCCGTGGTCGCGGCTTCTGGACACCGGAATGCCGCAGCCGCTGCAGGTTCTCGACTCGTGCCGCATCCGCTGGGGTGAGGTGGTCGGCATCGATCACGACCGGGCCGTCGTCCGGTCGCGTCGCCTGTCGTGGGACGGCACCCGGTTGTCCCTCGGGCCCGAACAGGAAGACCCGGCCGACTACCGCGTGCCCGAAGGTGCTTTCGTCGCCGACCTCACCGTGGGTGACCGGGTGGCGGTGCACTGGGATTTCGTGTGCGACCGTCTCGACCCGGAGCGGGTGGACCGGTTGCGCGGGCAGACGGAATGGCAACTTGCACAGACCAATCAGCGACTGCTTCGGCAATCGACCCCGACCTCACGGAAACGGACCGACACGAACGTTTCCCCGCTACCATGACTACAACTCACGGCCTGTGGCCGGATCGGAGCCGACATGAAGAAGATCCTGAACTCGTTGTCCGAAGAAGAGTTCGTGCTGATCCGCGAGACCAAGAAGGCGCAGATGGCCGACTTGGACGAAGACAAGCTGATCACATTGCACACCCGCATCCGCCGTGCCCGCAACAAGCACGTCAAGCTGTACCGCCAGGAAGGCGCAGCGAAGGTCGCGGACAAGGGCGCGCGCGGAGCCGGTAAAGCGGCCAACACGCGCAATGCCGACAAGGTGGAAGTCTTCGAGGCAGCACTCAGCAGGGTGAGCGGCCAATTGGCGACGGCGGCCCGCGCGAGCGCCCGCGAACTGAAAGACGAACGCCTCGCCCGTGCCCGCAGCGACTCCCCGTCCTTCAGCAAACTCGGCGACAGCAACGGCAAGGTCGGCTCGTCCGGCAAGGCACGCGCCGACGCCACCCGGAAATCATCCGGGCGCAAGAAGTTCGAAGCATCCACCATCGCCGCAGGCGCACGACGGCAAGCGAAGAAGGACAAGCGGTAAGTCCGAATTGCGACGATGGGTCGAATCATGCCTGACATCATCGAGTTGATCTTCGACGACCACGAGTGGTTCCGACGACAGTTCGCCACACTGGACGAACTGAAGGCTCGCCGCCGGGTGGACATCACTGCCGTCGAGGCGGTGTGGACCCCGTTGGCGAAACGCCTGGATCTGCATGCCGCGGCCGAAGAGGAAATCTTCTATCCCCACCTTCTCCGCGTCGGTGAGGAGGCCGCGGAGGAGGAAACCCTCGACGCGATCGGGGACCACAACGACATCCGCGACGGCGTCCGTGAGGCGGCGGGGTATCCGATCCTCTCCGAGGAGTGGTGGGCGGCTGTCGGCCGAACGCGCCGGGCCAACGATGAACACATGGCCGAGGAGGAACGCGAGGGGCTGGCAGATTTCCGGACCGCCCCGGCAGAACTTCGCGAATCGCTCGGGCGACGCTTCGCCGAGTACTTCCTCGTTCACCGTTCCACGCGGGATGTGGACACCTCGGACAAGGATCCGCAGGAGTACGTCCGGGAGGTCGAAGAGGGGCTCGACGAGGACAGCAGCGCGGGATCGCTTCGGATCGGAAGCTTGAAGGGCCGGTAACGACGCACTCCCCCCACATCACAGACCGCGCGGTCTGTGTTCTATAGTTCGGCGGTCCGCGGCATCGGGCCGACCGGTTCTGTGGGGAGATGGGGTTGTGGCGCGAGTTTCCCGTCCGATGCCCGATGCGCTTCCCCCGATGTCGTTCGAGCGGAGCGTGCCGCGCAGGTACGTCCATCGCCAATCCGTGGCCGAGGTCTTCCTCACCGACTGTGTGTCGCTGCCCGGGCCGGATCGGTTCGTGGTCGCCGCGCAGTGGCCCCGCCTGCACGGGTTCTACCGCGCCCGGGGCGGGAGCTACGACACGATGCTGCTGGCGGAAACGCTCCGGCAGACCGCGATCTACCTGGGGCACACCCGCTTCTCCGTTCCGCTGCCGAACCGGTTCGTCATGCAGCACCTCCGGGTGCAGGCGGTGCCCGGCGCGCTCGAGGTGGGCGCGGCGGCCGCCGAAGTGATCGTCGAGGTCACCGTGTCCGAGCACGTGCACCGCGGCGGGGCGCTGTCCGCATTCCGCGTGGACCTGCGGTTCCGGCTCGGCGGACAGGACGTCGGCACTGCAACGGGTCATGCGGCAGTGTTTCCTCCGGCCGCGTACTCACGGGCCCGATGGGGTGAGCGCGGACCGCGGTCGATCGGGGCGTCGTGGTGTCCCGCGCCCGTTCCGGCGGGGCTGGTCGGTCACGTCGACGACGCGCACGTGGTCCTGGGTTCACGGCGTTCCGAGAACGAGTGGGAGTTGCGGATCGACGACACGCACCCCGTGCTGTTCGACCATCCGTGTGATCACATTCCCGGGATGCTGCTGCTCGAGGCATTGCGGCAGGCCGCCTGCGCCCGGCTCGGCGTGCCGGAAGCGCACCTCGTTTCGCTGGGCGCCACGTTCCACCGTTTCGCCGAACTCGACGAGCGGGCCACGATCCGCCTGGACGTGGTGGACGACGGTGCGCTGTCGATCCGCGGATCGTTGGTGCAGGGCGGAGTGGCGGTCGTGCAAGGGACCGCGGCGCTGGCCCCTACCGCGGTGAGCGCATGCGCGCGCTAGTCGGCGTCGTCGGGTGTCCAGCGGGCCCGGCGGATTCGGGCGATGTCCTGATGCCGGGTCGCGGGCATGATCCCGGGGAGCAGGAACCCCCACATGTCGTCGACACGTTGTTCGAGGTCCGTGCGCTGCGTCAGCACCTGGGAGACGGTCTGGACGCCGGTGAAGGCGCCGATGACGAACCGCGCCAACCTCGGCGGGTCGATGTCCGGGAGGAGATCTCCCTGCTCGACGGCCCGCGTGGCGAGCATCTCGCAACTGTTGATCCAGTCGAGATAGGGGTCGGCGGGGCCCTGGTCGTCGGCACTGAGTTCGAGGGTGATCCGGATACCGGCCCGCACGATCGGATCGTTCACGATCTGCCGGGCCATCTCATGACAGAGCATCACGATCTGCTCGATCGCCGAAACCTGCTCGCGGCCGATCGCCTCGACGGACGCGATGGAGATCCGGTGTTGCTCGCCGATGATGAATCGTGCCAGATCCTCTTTGGAGCGGAAATGGAAGTACAAGGCCCCCTTTGTGATTCCGGCATTCTCGACGATGTTGCCGAGTCTGGCTCCTTCGAACCCCGACTTCTCGAACATCTCCGCCGCCCCGCGGACGATCTGCTGTCGGGTCGCCGCAGCACGCGCCTGCTGAACCACGTTCACACCTTTCCCTGCCGCACGAGAGAAGAACGATGACGATGAAAGCACGGACTATGCGCCCATTGCCCGGAGAGACGGTACCAGCGTCGACCGCGACCGACCGCGGTCGAACACGTTCCACGCCGGTCCGTGTCGCGGTGGTGGGAGCCACGGGCTTCATCGGATCGGCCACCGTGACGGCACTGGCGTCGGCCGGGATCCCCTGCACCGCGGTCGCACGCGCACCTTCACGCTCGGACCTTCCGGACGTGGTGTCCGCCCGAGCGGACCTGACCGACCCGGCGAGCCTCGAAACGGCACTCACCGGCGTCGATGTCGTGATCCATGCCGCCTCCTACACCGGCGCCGACCCGGCGCACTGCACCGCCGTCAACGTCGCGGGCACCGAGAATCTGCTTGCCGCCGCGGCCCGGAACGGCATCGGCCGGGTGATCTACGTCAGCACCATCGGCGTGTACGGGTCCGGGCCGCACAGCGGAATCGGTGAGTTCGAGGCCACGCCCGCACCCGTCTCGACGCTGAGCGCGAGCAGGCTGGCCGCCGAACACCGCGTCCTCGAACGGGGTGGTTGCGTCGTCCGGCCCGGCTTCGTCCACGGCCCCGGCGACCGCTGGTTCGTTCCCGGCCTCATCCGGATCCTCGAGGCATTGGAGGCCTGGGTCGACGAGGGACGATCCCGGATCTCGATCATCGCAGTGCACGACCTCGCCCGGCTCCTCGTCGCCCTCGCAACGCAGCCTTCCGCACGCTCCGGCGACGTGTTCCACGCCTGCCACCCCGACTCGGTGACCGTCCGCGGACTCGGGGAGGCACTCGCGAACGCGGGCCGTCTCCGGTTGCCGGCCACGAGTCTCACTTTCGACGACGCGTTGACCGCCGGCGCCCGGCACGGCCTCACCGAACGACACCTCGACCTGATCGGCCGCGACCACTGGTACGACCCCACCCGCCTGTGGACCGCCACGGATGCGAGCGTCGACCACGGGCCCCTGGACCACTTCCGGGCGTGACGTCCGTCAACGAGTGGACGGCCACGGACTCGGACTCTCCGTCGAGCGGAACATCCCGTCTTCGTCCGCCGTCCACGAGCGGGGTGTATACCCGGATAGAGGATGATTTCCCCCACCTGACGGAGTGTCGAGATGGCCCTTCTCGCCGAGATCGTCGTGGACACCGAAGGCGACAGCCGGGTAGTGGTCCTGTTTCCCATGATGTGGTTGTTCTTCGCGGTCCTGGTCACGTTCGTCGTCACGCGGACCATCACCCGCCGTATCCGGTCGCGGTCGGGGGCGGCGCCCACGGACGACGGCGCGGAGGCGGGGGGCGGTCTGATCAACGACATCACGGTCGGCGGCGTGCACCTGCACCACCAGGTTTTCGGGATCCTGCTCATGACGCTGGCCGGGCTGGCGCTGATCGCCACCACCCCGGAGGGCACAGCACTCAACGTGTTCGCCGCCCTCTTCGGAGTGGGCCTCGCGCTCACGTTCGACGAGTTCGCGCTGTGGGTGCACCTCGACGACGTGTATTGGAGCACGTCCGGCCGGAAGTCGGTGGACGCGATCTTCTGCGCGCTCATGATCACCGGTCTGATGATCGGCGGCGCCGAACTCGTGACCGGCCGGATCGGCACCCCGGAGTGGTGGTCGTCGATCGGCTATCTGGCCATCTCCCTCGCCATCTCGGTGATCTGCATGCTCAAGGGCAAATTCGTCACCGGGATCGTGGGGATCGTGTTCCAGCCGGTGGCGATCATCGGCGCCATCCGCCTCGCCAAACCCGACTCCTGGTGGGCGATGCGCCGCTACCCGAACAAACCGCGCCGGATGGCCCGCGCCCGGTCACGATTCGGCGAGCGCTACCACGCCCGCTGGAACCGGGCACGCGACTTCGTCGCCGGACCACCGGACGTCCGTGAGGCCGGGATGCGGTGATCTGCGCCGTCAGTCGTCGTCGGCCGTCCGCGACCGCCCCATCATCTCCAACCCGGCCATCGCCTTCTCGGCGCCGGCCTCGTCCACCTTCTCCATCGCGAAGCCCATGTGGATGACGATCCAGTCGCCCGGTTCCAGGCTGACGTCCTCGGGCAACATGCCGACGTTCACCTTGCGCTGTTCGCCGACGACGTCGACGAGCGCGAGTTGGTTGCCGTAGCCCTCCAGCATGCGCACCACCTGACCGGGGATACCGAGACACATGATTCAGCCCTCCGTCCCGTCCGGTTGCAGCGTTGCCGCGGAGTCGGACTCCAGCAGTTGATCCACGATCTCGAACACCATGTCGACGGCCGGTCCGACGGCGGCCTCGACCCGCGGTGAGAGCCCGATTCCCTCGCCGGTGTTCTCCACCTGGCAGCCGAGGACCACGGTCCGCGGCAGGGTTCCGCCGAGCGCGCGCAGGCTCCCGAACACCGCCCCCGGATCCATGCTGTGCGCGTCCAGCGGCGCCGCCGGGACGGAGTCGGGGCCCACCTCGAACGCCCTCAGCGCGCCTGGCTCACCACGGCCGGGCACCGCGTCCACCAGCAGCAGGGCGCCCCAACCGTCGAGCAACTCGTAGGCCAGATGCGTTCCCCGGATGCCGAAATCGACGGCGCGAACGCCCGGCGGCAGCGACCTCCTCGCGACCGCGCGCAGCACCTCGGGACCGAAACCGTCGTCGCCGAAGAAGATGTTGCCCACACCGGCAACCAGAACCCGCCTGCCCACCGTCACGTGCGTCTCACATTTTCCGGATACGCAGATATCGCCTGATGTCGGGTATCGCGATGACGGCGACCGCGACGCCCGCGACCGCAACCAACGCCAGAGCCGCGGTGGTCATCTCTCCGAGAATCTTCATGGCTGTCCATCCTTTCCGGTGTCTGCCGAGACCGGCTCCACCTCGTCCGGGGCGAAGTACAGATACCGTCCGTACCACTCGTGCAACTCCGACGCAGGGTCGTCCTCCAGCACGACGCCGACGTGGGTGCCACCGTCGACGTCGGCGTGCACGGTCACCACGCGAGCCAGCTGTCCCGCGAAGAACAGGTCCTGGGCGTCGGCGCGCCGCGACGGGTGGATCCGCACGACAGTGCCCTTCGCCACCCGGACGCCGTTCACGATCACGCCGTCGACGTCGGGGCGAACGGCTGTGTCGGCGTCCGGATCCCACCACGGCGTGTCGTCGGTCAGTTCCGGGACGAGACCCATGTTGGGTAGGCCCGTATCCGGGAGGTGCGGGTCCGGGAAATCCGGGTCCGGGAGGTGCGGATCTCGGAGGATGCCGTGCATCTGGGCGAGCGTCGCCGGCGACATCTGGTCGCACCGGTCGATGATCTGGGCGGCGAGCGGATCGGTGGCGCGGGCCTGCCGCTTCTCGTCCTCGGTGAGGGTCATGACGCGCAGTGTGAGGATCTCGTCGATCTCGGTGGCGTCGAACAGTGCCCCGTCGCTCTGCTCGGCCACCTCGGGGTGGTCGTACAGGATGATCGGCGATACCAGGACGAGGTCCGTCTCCCCCGGCAGCCCGGCCAGCACCGGGTAGCACCGTTCGTGCGCGCACGTGCCCGCGAGTTGCTCCGCCTCCGCGGGAGGTTCGAGGAGTGAGACGAACTCGGTGTTCTCGGCTGCCAGGATCAGATGGGCACCGATCAGCGACTGCCGGATCGCCGAGTCCTTGCCCCAGACTCCCGCGTCCCGCGGTTCGGTGTCCCAGCCGGCGGCGTCTTGCGCGGTGGTCACGTTCTCGACCGACACCCGCACCCGGTTCAACCCGTCGCCGCTGTCGCTGCCCACCGTCACGACCGCGTGCGCGGGCCACCGGGTGCGCACCACGCGGCCGGCGAGGGATCCGTCCTCGCCCCGCAGTTCCTCCACCTCCGTGCCGCCGTCGATGTGGACGTCGAGGCGCCGTTCGCCCGACCACTCCGCGGGGTGCAGGACGCCGAGATCGAATTCGCGCTCCACCGCCTCGTCCCAGCTGAGCCAGCTCGAACCCGCGACGGTCAGTTCGTCGACGGGAACGAATTCCGCCGAGTCAGCGACCGCGCGTTCGATGCTGCGCACCTGGAGTTGCAGGAATCGGAGGGTGACGTTCACCCCCGCTCCGGTGCCGGCCCGCATCAGGGTCTGACAGGACATCCGCGGTTCCTCGCCGACCCCCGACTCCGCCGCACCCGACGGTCCGAGGACGCCGAACTGCCACCGCGACTGGTTCTTCGACGAACTCGCACGATACGGATACAGCAGATAACCCTCGTACAGGACCGCGTCGGCCACGGCACGTACTCGCTGCAGGGACGCCGGGGAGATCATGCGATCACCTCCCCGGCTCCCTGCAGCAGGTCCGAAATGGCGACGTCCAGTCCGATCAGACCGTGCGCCGCCTTGTAGCGCGCCAGCGCGGCGAGGGTGTCGTGGTCGAGGCGCACCCACCCCGTGTTCGGGTAGTGCGCCTGAACCAGTTCGCGCCACACCGCCACCGGCAGGTCGTAGGTCGACTCGCGGTCCCACGGGATCCGTTCCACGCCGAAACCGGCGACCCCGCGGGTGAACACCGTTCCGCTGAACAGGAACACCAGCGGCACCGTCGACCCGGCCTCGTCCAGGGCGTGCAGGTACTTCGAGGCCGTGACCTCGAAGTCGTACGTGCACGGCAGCGGCAACTCCATCACACTCGACCCGGTGAACCCCTGGGCCACGGTGCTGGTCTGCATCCACTGGAAGGGTTTGAGCGTGGCCGTCCACCGCTCGCGGGGCCCGAACAGATCGAGGAGGCCCTCCGCCTCGCCGTCCGTGTAGCGGCGGCGTTGCGGGTCGATGCGGACCTGGCACCGGACGGCCATCGCGTGCACGGCAGCACCGCTCGACTCCGTCACCTCCACTCGCGCAGTGAGATTCGGCGCAACCGCGAACGGTTCCGGAAACACGTCCTCCACGTGGAACGACAACTCGGTCACGACGGCTCCTTCGCGACGCGACTGCGCGCACGCACCGTCTCGAAGAACGTGTCGATGACCCGGCGAGCATCCTGGCCGCCGTCGAACCCCCGCCACACCTGCCGCAACTCGCCCACCAGCTGATAGCAGGCGTCGATGGGGACGAGGTAGCACTCGGGGTCGCCGCCGCCGTGCTCGGGGACCCGCAGCAGCAACGCTTCCGTGTCGGCGGACAGCCGGCCGAGCGCCGGGTTTGCCGCGAGAACGCCGTCCCAGGCGTCGAGTGGCAGCTCCGATTCGGTGGCACCTGCCGGACCGGGATAGAACGCGACGGTCTTGGCCAGCAGCGAGTTCCGGAACACGAAGGCGAGCCCGACGGGGATCTCCAGTTCGTCCCAGCGACCCGGTGCGAGTTCGAAGTCGGGAAACGACAGGTAGCGTTCCGGGACGGCCCGGAAACGCAGTTCAGCGCTCTCGTCGGTGAACAACAGGTAGCACCCGCGGCACACGCACATCAGTTGCCGGTCCTGGACGTTCACGACGTGCTGATGGGCGTCGGCGATCGGCACGGCGCACATGTCGCACCGTTCGCCGACCACCGGTTTGGGTCGCTCGGACGCGATGCGCTGCAGGATGCGCAGTCCGTTCCCCGACGGGCTCATCACGCCACCTCCGCGGCGGGCACCGCGACGGAGACGACGCCGTCACGCACGAGGACCGGAAGCGGCGACAGCGTCTCGGCGTCCGCGTCACCGTCCAGACGGAGTCCTGCCCGGCGCGGGTCGAAGTGCGCCCGGCACGACGGACAGCGCAGCACCGCGTCCCCCACCTGCCCGCCCGCCTTTCGTTGCAGCGTGGCCCCGGCCAGCGAGTTAGTGCAGGCGGCGCAGCGGTCGCGGTAGGCGAACAACTGCTCCCCGATCCGGCACACCAGAATCGGGAGCCCGGCGACGGCGAACCCGGCCACCTCCCCGGGCGCGAGGTCCTCGAGTTCGGGCACCGAGATCCACGTCCCCGTGCCACTCGACCCGTCCGTTCCGTTCGGATGAACATGGGAGAACAACGATTCCGCGGCAATCAGCCCGGAGCCGGCCGCGGGGGTGGCACCCACCACCTCGATGTCCACGGTCTCCGGTGCCGCCGCCAGCACGGCGTCCTTGACGGCGAGTTCCAACGTCACCGCCGAGGACGGGCAGCTTTGACAACTGCCGGTCAGCCGAAGCCGCACCACACCGTTCACCACACCGAGCAGTTCGACGTCACCGCCGTGGGACCCCAGATAGGGGCGCACACTGTCGAGTGCGGTGGCGACCCTCGTCTCGACGTCGTGCGGATGGAGCCCGTTCACCAGCAGAAGGCTCGCGACGAGTTCGTCGGCGGCCAGTCGTTCGACGAGGTCGTCGTCGCGGTCACCGATGATCTGGAGGACGCGCTGCAACCCGGCGCCGTAGAGTTCGACCACCTCGCGGACCAGTTGCTCGGCGCGATCACGTGCCACCGAGCCACCTGTCGAACTCGCGTCCAACAGGCTGTCGATCCTCTCGCCGGCTGTCCGCCACCGATCGGGGTCGTCTCCTACTTCGTCACTCCCCCACGTCTCCGATCCGCCACTCTCCATGCGTACCCCGTCACTCACCGGTCACGGACTGGGTGGGAGAATGCAGCTTCTCCAGCGTCTTTCCCTCACCGAGATACATGTGCACACCGCAGGGCAGGCAGGGATCGAAACTGCGGACGGTCCGCATGATGTCGATGCCCTTGAAATGCTCCCGGTCGTTCTCCTCGAAGATCGGCTGACCCTGCACCGCGTCCTCGTACGGCCCCGGCGTACCGAAGCTGTCGCGGGGGTTGGCGTTCCACGGCGTCGGCGGATACGGGTGGTAGTTCGCGATCTTGCCGTCGCGAATCACCATGTGGTGCGACAGGACTCCGCGCACCGCCTCCGTGAAGCCGCAGCCGATTCCCTCGTCGGGGACCTCGAACTTCTCCCACGTCTTCGTGTGCCCGGCCCGGATCTCGGCGAGCGCCTTCTCCGCGAAGTGCAGCGCACACGCCGCCGCGTACGCCTGGAAGTAGGTCCGCGCCCGGTCACGCTCGATCGTGTTGCTGCCGTACTGCGGGATCTTCCACTCGAACTCGACCGGGCCCTTCAGCGCGGTCTTCGGCAGGTTGATCTTCACGCTGTGACCGGTCGACTGCACGTACCCGATGTCGACGAGGCCGGCGAGGGCGGTACTCCAGAGCCGGGCCAGCGGCCCGCCGCCGGTGTCCAGCGCGAGGTGATCGGTGCCGTCGAACCACCGCGGCGACATCACCCAGCTGTACTTGTCCTCCATGTCACGTTTCTGCGGGTGCGGGTTGGTGTGCTGGTTCCACGGGTGCCTGCGGTCGACCGGGTTCCCGAGCGGATCGTTCTTCACGAACATCTCCTGATCGGTCCAGTCGTCGTAATACGAACTGCCCAGCAGGATTCGGATACCCAGATTGATGTCGACGAGGGACGTCGTGACCAGTTTTCCGTCCACCACGATGCCGGGGGTCACGAACATTGCCCGTCCCCACTTCTCCATGTCCTTGTAGGAGAAGTTGCACACCGCGGGATCCTGGAAGGACCCCCAGCAGCCGAGGAGAGTCCGGCGCAGGCCGACCTTCTCGTAGCCGGGCATCGCCTCGTAGAAGAAGTCGAACAGGTCGTCGTGCATGGGGACGACCTTCTTCATGAACTCCACGTAGCGCATCAGACGCGTCGTGTAGTCGGTCATCAACTGGATCGTCGCGACCGTACCCACGCCACCCGGATACAGGGTGGACGGATGGACGTGCCGACCTTCCATGAGGCAGAACATCTCTCGCGTCCATCGGCTGACCTGCAACGCCTCCCGATAGAACTCACCGGTGAACGGGTTGAGCGAACGCATGATGTCGGCGATGGTCTTGTAGCCGTGCTCGCCGGCGTGCGGCGCCTCGGTCTTCTCGGCCTGCGCGAGCACTCCCGGATTGGTCTCGGAGACCATCTTCTCGCAGAAGTCCACACCGACGAGGTTCTCCTGAAAGATGTTGTGGTCGAACATGTATTCTGCGGCCTCGCCGAGGTTGACGATCCACTCGCCGATGTGCGGCGGCTGCACGCCGTAAGCCATGTTCTGGGTGTAACACGAACACGTCGCATGGTTGTCACCACAGATACCGCAGATGCGGCTCGTGATGAAGTGGGCATCGCGCGGGTCCTTACCCTTCATGAAGATCGAATAGCCTCGGAAGATCGACGAGGTGCTGTGGCACTCCACCACTTCCTTCTGCTTGAAGTCGATCTTCGTGTAGATACCCAGGCTGCCCACGATGCGCGTGATCGGATCCCACGCCATCTCGACCAGGCCGTCGGATTCCGACTTGTGCGAAGGTTCCGGAATGATCGTTGTCATCGACGTACCTCTCAGTGTTCGAGGCCGGCGGACTACCGCCCGAGACCCCGAGCGGGACTACCAGGTGCGTGTGGCGCCCGTGGTCAGTTTCGTACCGCGACTGCGCCAGTGCGGCTCTTTGTCCAAGGTGGTCTTGGTGATCTTGCGGAGACTCCGAATGGCGGATCCGTACAGTCCGGACGCCGCGGTGGAGATCTTGCCGCCCGGGGGTTCATCCATGAACGGCATGAACTTGTCCGGGAAGCCCGGCATCGTGCACCCGATGCAGATACCGCCCACGTTCGGGCACCCACCGACACCGTTGATCCAGCCCCGCTTCGGGACGTTGCACTTGACGACGGGACCCCAGCACCCCAGCTTCACGATGCACTTGGGTGAGCCGTACTCGGTGGCGAAATCACCCTGCTCGTAGTAGCCGGCGCGGTCGCAGCCCTCGTGCACCGTGGCACCGAACAGCCATTGCGGGCGCAAGGCGTCGTCGAGCGGGATCATGGGCGCCTGCTCGGTGGCCATGTAGAGGAGATACGTCAGCGTCTCCGACAGATTGTCCGGTTGGATCGGGCAGCCGGGAACGCAGACGATGGGGATGCCCGCCTTCGACTTCCAATCCCAGCCGAGATAGTCGGGAACGCCCATCGCACCGGTCGGATTACCCGCCATCGCGTGGATACCGCCGTACGTGGCGCACGTCCCGGCCGCGACGATCGCCGTCGCCTTCGGAGCGAGACGATCGAGCCATTCACTCGTCGTCACCGGCTGACCGGTCTCGGGATTGTTGCCGAAACCGCACCAGTACCCCTCGTCGTGAAGTTGCTCGTTCGGGATGGAACCCTCCACCACCAGGACGAACGGTTCGAGCTCGCCGCGATCCGCCTTCCAGAACCACTCCAGGAAGTCGTCGGCGCCGCCCTCGGGGCCGTTCTCGAAGTCGATCAGCGGCCAGTGAACGGCCACTTTGGGCAGGCCCGGCAGGGCTCCCAGAGCAATCTCCTCGACACTGGGCTGCGTCGCAGCCGTCAAGGCCACCGAATCGCCGTCGCAACTGAGTCCCGCATTGATCCACAGCACGTGAATCAGGGTGTCCTCGGCGTTGATTGCTTCCTGTGTCGGCATATCAGGTCGCTTTCCGGAGTGAACACAACTCCTGTCGCCACCGGAGTCGACCGTCGGCCCACCTGTGTGGCGCTGATATTTATTTAGCTCCGCCGCCGAGCGGATGTCAACGGTCCTCGGCGCGTCGCACCGCGCGGCTCCGCCCGGTCGTGTAGGGGCGTCATTGCTTCGCAATCCAGTCGTACCACTGCGCAATGCCCTGGCCCGTCGTCGCCGACAACGTGATCATCTGCAGGTCGGGGTTCACGGACCGGGCGTATTTCGTGCAGAGATCGACGTCGAAGTCCACGTACGGCAACAGGTCCGCCTTGTTCACGATCACCAGGTTCGCCGCCGCGAACATGTGCGGATACTTGAGCGGCTTGTCCGTCCCCTCGGTCACCGAGATCACCACCACCCTGCTCTTCTCACCGAGATCGAACAGTGCCGGACAGACGAGGTTCCCCACGTTCTCGATGAACAGCAGCGAGTTCGGTTCGGGGTCGAGAGCGGTCAGCGCGTCCCGCATCATCTCGGCGTCGAGATGACACCCGGCGCCCGTGTTCACCTGCACCACAGAACATCCCGTCGCCTTGATTCGGTTGGCATCGAGCATCGTCTCCTGATCACCCTCCACCACCGAGACGCGCCGCTGCCCACCGATGTCGGCGATGGTGCGTTCGAGCAGCGTCGTCTTCCCCGACCCCGGCGAACTCATCACGTTCAGCGCGAGCACCCCACGTCCGGCCAGCCAACCCCGGTTGCGCTCCGCCGTGAGGTCGTTCTTCGCCAGCACCTTCTGCTCGAGGGTCACCGTCTCGGTCGCGTGCTCGTGGGGGTGTTCGTGAGTGTGGGGGTGGTCGTGGTCGTGGTCGTGCGAATGATCGTGGTCGTGCGGGTGCTCGTGGGGCACCGTGATCCTGGTTCCGGTCTCGTCTCCGCATCCACAGGTGGCACACATTTTGCGTCAGCTCACTTCCATCGAGAGGATTCGTAGTTCCCGACCCGACGTGACCTCCACGTCCGCACTTCCGCACGGGCACAGCAACACCAGGTCCGTGAGCGCGAAGTCCGCGCCGCACTCACGGCAGTGCGCACCGCCCGGGGTGTGGTCGATGTCGAGACGGGCACCGTGCGCGACGGTCCCTTCGGTGACCAGTTCGAAACAGAACTGCATCGAATCGGCGACCACAGCCGTCAACGCCCCCACCTGCACGCGCACACTGTGGACCGTCCGTCCCGCGGCGGTCTCGCAGACGGCGTCGACGACGCTCTGG
Organism: Rhodococcus sp. 21391; assembly: GCF_016772255.1. Classification (NCBI taxonomy): domain Bacteria; kingdom Bacillati; phylum Actinomycetota; class Actinomycetes; order Mycobacteriales; family Nocardiaceae; genus Rhodococcus; species Rhodococcus sp. 21391. The sequence goes on from NZ_CP063781.1 coordinate 5,771,491, forward strand.
GTGATTGCCAACTCGTGCATCACGGCCCCGTTCAGGACTCGTCACCTGTGGATTCGAGCGTAGCGCTTCCCGCCCGTGAGTACTTATTAACCGCGGGCGGTTAATAAGTACTCACGGCAGACGTAGTCTGAGGAATCCGCCATCCACTTCAGGGAGGGCGCATGGACGCCTGGACCATCCGAGACTTCGAACCGGAGGATCTCGAGGCTGTCGTGCGCATGGACAGCAGTTCCACCACCACGGACCAACTGCCCCTGTTCGCGCTCTCGGACGTGGTCGGGAGTCTGCTGAATCGTCACCCCGCGGTCGTCGCGACGAGGGACGGGCACATCATCGGGACGGCGGTCGCTCGCGTCGACGAGGACCGCGCCTGGGTCATGCGGATCTCCCTCGATCCCGAATGGCGTGGGCAGGGGCTCGGCAGCGCCCTGTTGTCGCAGCTCGAGCACCGGCTCCTCGCCAGAGGAGTGCGACGGGTGACCGCCCTCCTCCCCGAAGGGGAGACCGGTGCGACGGCGCTGACCAATTCCGGATTCACGGCCCGCACCGGAGTCACGTACTACGAGAAGCTCGGAACGGTGTCACCCCGCACGGCCGGGCTTCTGGCGACGCTCGGCGGTGCGGTACCGCCCGCCGGACTGTGGAAACAGGTCGCCGGCATGACCCGGGAGAAATCGCTCATCGAACGCAAGATCGTGCTCCCACTGTCACGGCCGGCGCTGGCCGCCGACCACGGGGTGGCAGCACCCCGCGCGGTGGTGCTGTTCGGGCCTCCGGGAACCGGGAAGACGACGTTCGCGCGTGCCATCGCCAGCCGGCTCGGCTGGCCGTTCGTCGAACTGTTCCCGTCGCGGCTCGCGGCCGCCGAGAGCGGTCTCGCCGCCGGCCTCGGGGAGGCGTTCGCGTCGATGGGCGAACTCGAGCACGTCGTCGTCTTCATCGACGAGGTGGAGGAGGTGGCGGTGCGGCGCCGGCCCGGGGCGCAGTCCGTCGGGGTTGTGAACGAACTGCTGAAGTCGATCGTCAACTTCCGTGAACGCAGCGGACGGTTACTGGTGTGCGCCACCAATTCCGTTCGAGCACTGGATGATGCGTTCCTTCGACACGGACGTTTCGACTACGTGCTGCCGATCGGCGCACCCGACGCGGAGGCCAGACACGCCCTGTGGGAGCGCTATCTCGGCAACGAGCAGGTCGACGTGTCCGCCCTCGTCGCCGCGACCGAGGGCTACACGCCCGCCGATGTCGCGCACGCGGCACGGACCGTGGCGCAGGCGACCTTCGAGTGCAGCGTCGACTCGGGTGGACGCTGCCATGCCGGCACCCAGGACTATCTGGACGTGATCGGCACGGTGCGTCCCACCCTCACCGCCGAGATGATGCGGGCCTTCACGGAGGACATCGCCGGTCATGCCCGCACCTGACCTGTGAGTACTTGTTAACCGCCCGCGGTTAACAAGTACTCACAGGCGTTCGATGAGGGTGGCGTTGGCTGTGCCGCCGCCCTCGCAGATGGTCTGCAGACCGTAGCGGCCGCCGGTGCGCTCGAGTTCGTTGAGGAGGGTGGCCATCAGCTTCGTGCCGGTCGCGCCGAGGGGGTGGCCGAGGGCGATCGCGCCGCCGTTGACGTTGACCTTCGCCGGGTCGGCGCCGATCTCCTTGATCCACGCGAGGACGACCGGCGCGAAGGCCTCGTTGATCTCGACCAGGTCGATATCGTCGATGCTCAGACCCGTCTTCTCCAGCGCGTAACGCGTGGCCGGGATCGGGGCGCTGAGCATGAAGATCGGGTCGGCGCCCCGGGCGCTGAGGTGGTGGATGCGGGCACGGGGAGTCAGGCCGTACCTCTCGACCGCTTCCGGTGAGGCCAGCAGCACCGCGCTCGCGCCGTCGGAGATCTGGCTCGCGACCGCGGCCGTGAGGCGTCCCCCGTCGGTGAGGGTCTTCAAGGCGGCCATCTTCTCGAGGCTGGTCTCGCGGGGACCCTCGTCCGTCGTCACGTCACCGAACGGGACGATCTCGCGGTCGAAGCGACCCTCGGCGATGGCCGTCCGCGCCCGCTGGTGGCTCTGCAGCGCCCAGCGCTCGAGTTCCTCGCGGCTGATGTCCCACTTGTCCGCGATCAGTTCGGCGCCGTTGAACTGCGACACTTCCTGGTCGCCGTAGCGTTCCGTCCAGCCCGTCGATCCGCCGAAGGGGGTGTCGAATCCGTACTGCTGACCGACCACCATCGCCGAGGCGATCGGGATCTGGCTCATGTTCTGCACCCCGCCGGCGACGATCAGGTCGGCGGTGCCGCTCAGGATCGCCTGCGCACCGAAGTGCACGGCCTGCTGACTGGACCCGCACTGCCGGTCGACGGTGACCCCCGGGACTTCTTCCGGGTAGCCGGCGGCCAGCCACGCGGTGCGGGCGATGTTGCCCGCCTGCCCGCCGATCGCGTCGACGCAACCGAAGACGACGTCGTCGACACCGGCCGGGTCGATGCCCGTGCGCTCGACGAGGGCCTTGATGACGTGCGCACCCAGGTCGGCGGGGTGCACGCCGGACAGGCCACCGTTCTTCTTGCCGATCGGTGTGCGAACGGCGTCGACGATGTAGGCCTCGGTCATGTGAAACTCCTAGTCAGTTACGGGGACTCGCAAGTCCGTCGAGGACGATCGAGAGATATTGCTTGGCGACGGTGTCGACCGTGACCGAGCCGCCGGGCCGGTACCAGCGGACGGCGACCCAGGCGGTGTCGCGGAGGAATCGGAAGGCGAGCTCGACGTCGATGTCGGACCGGAAGCTGCCGTCCTTCACACCCGCCTCGAGCACACCCATCCACAGCTCGCGGAATTCGGTGTTCAGTTCGGACAGGTACGCGAAGCGCTCGTTGGCGACGAGGTGCTTCACCTCGTCCTGGTAGATCGCGACCGCGGAATGCGACGCGTCGATCGCCTCGTAGGACGTGGTGACCAGCGCTTCGAGGGTGGCGCGACTGTCGAGTCCGGACGCGACGATCTCGCGGTACTTGCCGAACAGGTCGTCGAGGAAGCCCCGTAGGATCTCGTCGACCATCGACTCCTTCGAGTCGAAGTGGTGGTACAGGCTGCCCGACAGGATGCCCGCGGCGTCGGCGATGTCGCGCACGGTGGTGGCCCGCAGGCCGCGTTCGGCGAACAGGGTGGCCGCGATGTCGAGGAGTTCGGTCCGGCGTCCGGACTTGCCGGACGTGTCGTCGGCGGGGGGTGGCGTCATCGTCACATCCTATCAACCAAGCGCTTGTTAGGGCCTTCGGCCCCGTGCGCCTTTCTGGTTGCTCGAGCTACCGAAAAGGCGCACGGGCGGCTACGCCCTCTGCGACGAGACCGACACGACCTCACCGGTGAGGTAGGTGGTGTAGTCGCTGGCGAGCATGGCGATGGTGGCGGCGATTTCCCACACCTCGGCGGCGCGGCCGAACGCCTCGTCGGACGCCAGCTTGTCGAGGAGTTCCTCGCTGGTCACCTTCGCGAGGAAGGCGTGCCTCGCGATGGACGGCGCGACGGCGTTGATCCGGACGCCGTACTCGGCGGCCTCGATCGCGCTGCACCGGGTCAGCGCCATGACGCCGGCCTTCGCGGCCGCGTAGTGCGCCTGCGAGTGCTGCGCCCGCCACCCGAGGACGGACGCGTTGTTGACCAGTACGCCGTTGTGCGGGGCCTCCTTGAAGTAGCGCAGTGCGGCGCGGGTGGCCCGGAACGTTCCGTTCAGGGTGATGTCGAGGACGCGGTCCCACTCCTCGTCCGTCATGTCGACGAGCGGGGTCTCGCCGCCGAGTCCGGCGTTGTTGACGAGCACGTCGATCCTGCCCAGCGCGTCGGCGGCGCCGGAGATCAGAGCGTCCACCTGCTCCGTGCTGGACACGTCACACGTCAGCGCTTCGACCGCCTGACCGGGGAACTCGGCGGCCAGTTTCTCCTTGGTCTCGAGGAGTCGACGCTCGTGCCAGTCGGACACCAGCACGTCGGCGCCCTCGAGCAGGGCGCGTCGCGCGGACGCGAATCCGATGCCGGTGCCCGCCGCGGCGGTGACGACGACCTTCTTGCCTTTCAACAGGTCGTGACCCGGAGTCTCGACGGGCGCGGTGGCGAGCGGAGTAGTAGTCATGAACGGGCCTCTCGGGGAAGTCCGAGCACGCGCTCGGAGATGATGTTGCGCTGGATCTCGTTGGATCCGCCGTAGATGGTGTCGGCGCGGGTGAACAGGAACAGTCGCTGCCAATCGCCCAGTTCCAGGTGTTCGGGGTCCGTGACGTCGGACGCCGGATCAGCCGGGGCGAGCAGCGACGCCGCGCCCTGCACTTCCATGGCCAGCTGTCCGAGGTCGCGGTGCCAGTTGGCCCAGAGCAGCTTCGCGACGGACGCCTCCGCGCCGGACGTCCCGGCGTCGACCGCCTCCAGGGTGCGCAGGGCGTGTGCCCGCATCACCCGCAGCCCGACCCACGCGCGGGCGATCTTCTCGCGGATGTTGGGGTCGGTCGCCGCACCGTTGGCTTTCGCGAGGTCGACGACGCCCTGCAGTTCGCGGGCGAAACCGATCTGCTGGCCGAGCGTGGACACGCCGCGCTCGAAGGTGAGCAGACCCATCGCGACCCGCCAGCCGTCGCCCGGTTCCCCGACCACCAGATCCGCGTCGGTGACGGCGTCGTCGAAGAACACCTCATTGAACTCGGACGTGCCGGTCAACTGCTGGATGGGCCGGACCGTGACGCCGGGCTGGTCGAGCGGGACGAGCAGGAAGCTCAGGCCCTGGTGCCGCTTGGATCCCGGTTCGGTACGGCAGAGGACGAACGCCCACTGGGCGACGTGCGCGAGGGACGTCCACACCTTCTGCCCGTTGATCACCCACTTGTCACCGTCGAGGCGGGCGGTGGTGGATACGTTCGCGAGGTCGGAACCGGCGCCCGGCTCGGAGTAGCCCTGCGCCCACAGTTCGGTCACGGTGTTGATCCCGGGAAGGAAGCGGTGCTTCTGCTCCTCGGTGCCGAAGGCGATGAGCGTCGGCCCGAGCAGTTCCTCGCCGACATGGCTGACTCGCGCCGGCGCCCCCGACTTCGCATACTCCTGATGGAACACCACCTGTTGTGCCAGCGTGGCTCCGCGCCCGCCGTGCTCTGTCGGCCAGCCGAGGCAGGTCCATCCCGCTGCGGCGAGATGACGGTCCCAGGCGAGCCGTTCCTCGAAGAACTCGTGCTCGCTGCCGGGGCCGCCTTTGCCTTTCAGCCGGGCGAAGTCGCCGGTGAGGTTGTCGTTCAGCCACGTCCTGACGGTCTGCGCAAAGTCGTCGTCGGTGATCAGCCCGTCCGGGCTCTCGCTCTGGTCCACGTCTGTAAGATAACCTACCAAGCACTTGCTAGGTAGGTAGGGAGCCCAGTGACCGAACAACCGACAACCACCCCGTCCGCCCTGAAACGGGCCGCACGCGAATTCGGCGAGCTCACAGCCGTGGCGGACGGCGACGTCCGTCTGACCTTCACACAACTGCACGACCGTGTCCGCGATTTCGCCGCAGCACTCAGCTCACAGGACGTGCGCCCCGGCGATCACGTCGCGGTGTGGTCGCCCAACACGTATCACTGGGTGGTCGCGGCGCTCGGCATCCACTACGCCGGCGCGACTCTCGTCCCGATCAACACCCGGTACACGGCCACCGAGGCCCTCGACATTCTCGAGCGAACCAAGACCACCGCACTGGTGGTCGCGGGCAAATTCCTCGGCACCGACCGGTATGCGGCGCTGCGCGACGAGTCGAGCACCCTCGACCTGCCGACCGTCGTCCGGGTTCCGGTCGACGGCGGCGACGTCGAGGTTCCCGGCGTCTTCGACTTCGACGACTTCCTCGCCCTCGCCGACGAGGACACGCGCGCCGAGGCCGACGCCCGCGCGGCCGCCGTCTCCCCCGACGACGTCTCCGACGTCATGTTCACGTCGGGCACGACGGGCCGCAGCAAGGGCGTGATGAGTGCGCACCGGCAGTCGGTGGGCATCGCGCAGGCGTGGGGCGAGTGCGCCGAGGTGACCTCCGACGACAACTACCTGATCATCAACCCGTTCTTCCACACCTTCGGGTACAAGGCGGGGTTCCTAGTGTGCCTGCTGAACGGGGCGACGGTAGTCCCGATGGCGGTGTTCGACGTTCCGAAGGTGATGGCGACCGTGCACGACGAGCAGATCACCGTGCTCCCCGGCGCCCCGACGATCTTCCAATCGATCCTCGACCACCCGGACCGCCCGAAGTATGACCTGTCCAGCCTGCGGGTCGCGATCACGGGCGCGGCCGCGGTTCCGGTCGCCCTGGTGGAACGGATGCAGTCGGAGCTGAGCTTCGACGCCGTCCTCACCGCCTACGGTCAGACGGAGGCGGTGGTGGTCACGATGTGCCGGACCGACGACGACCCGGTGACAGTCTCGACCACTTCGGGTCGCGCCATCCCCGGGATGGAGGTCCGGATCGGCGACCAGGGCGAGATCCTGGTCCGCGGCGAGAACGTGATGCTCGGTTACCTCGACGACCCCGAATCGACCGCCAAAACCATCGATGCGGACGGCTGGTTGCACACCGGCGACGTCGGGACCCTGGACGACCGCGGTTACGTCGACATCACCGACCGCCTCAAGGACATGTACATCTCCGGCGGTTTCAACGTGTATCCCGCTGAGGTGGAGAACGCTCTTGCCCGACTCGACGGCGTCGCGGAGTCTGCCGTCATCGGCGTTCCCGACCAGCGCATGGGCGAGGTCGGGCGGGCCTACGTGGTCGCCAAGCCGGGCTCGACGCTCGCCGAGGACGACGTGGTCGCGTTCTGCAAGGAGCGACTCGCCAACTTCAAGGTGCCCCGGTCGGTGCGCTTCGTGGACTCCCTCCCCCGGAATCCCTCCGGGAAGGTCATGAAAAACGTTCTGCGTGAGGAGAAGAAATGACGGTTCCGGACGAGGGTGACGTCGTCACCTATGAGGTGCGTGACGGTGTCGCATTCGTGACGCTCAACCGCCCCGACTACCGCAACGCCCAGAACTCGGTGATGACGTACGCCCTCGACGCCGCGTTCGAGCGGGCGGTCGAGGACGACGACGTGAAGGTGATCGTCCTCGCCGGCAACGGCAAGCACTTCAGCGCCGGGCACGACATCGGCACCCCGGGCCGGGACCATCACGTGCATTACGACAACAAGGCCGTGATGTGGTGGGACCACGTCGACAAGCCGGGTGGCGACCAGCGGTTCGCCCGCGAGATGGAGGTCTATCTCGGGATGTGCCGTCGCTGGCGCGAGATCCCGAAGCCGACCATCGCGATGATCCAGGGCGCCTGCATCGCCGGCGGTCTGATGTTGGCGTGGGTGTGCGACCTCATCGTGGCGTCGGACGACGCTTTCTTCTCCGATCCGGTCGTACGTATGGGCATTCCGGGGGTCGAGTACTTCGCGCACCCGTGGATGCTCGGACCGCGGTTCGCGAAGGAAATCCTCTTCACCGGCGACCGGTTCACCGCGCAGCGCGCCTACGAGGTGGGCATGGTCAACCGCGTCGTGCCCCGCGAGGACCTGGAGCAGGAGACGCTCGCGATCGCCGGACGCATCGCCGCCATGCCCCGGTTCGGGCTCGCGCTCACCAAGAAGGCCGTCAACCAGTGCGAGGACCAGATGGGCATGCGGAACGGCATGGACTCCGTCTTCGGTCTCCACCACTTCGCGCACGCGCACAACGCCGAGATCGACACCGATCCGCTCGGCGGCATGGACGCCAAGTCGATGGCGGCCAGTGCGCGCAACTCGAACGAAGGGGCGAAGTAAGTGGATCTCGAGTTCGACGACGCCACCGTCGCCTTCCGCGAGGAGGTGCGGACCTTCCTGCGCGACAACGTTCCCGCCGAGCCGCTGCCGTCGATGGATACCGCCGAGGGTTTCGAGGCGCACCGCGAGTGGGAACGCACTCTCGCCGACGCCCGGCTGTCGGTGGTGTCGTGGCCGGAGGAACTGGGCGGACGGGACGCGTCGCTCCTGGAATGGGTGGTGTTCGAGGAGGAATACTACCGCTCGGGTGCGCCCGGGCGCGTCAGCCAGAACGGCATCTTCCTGCTCGCCCCGACACTGTTCGAGCACGCGAACGCCGAGCAGTTGGCCCGCATCATGCCGCGGATGGCCCGCGCCGACGACATCTGGGCGCAGGCCTGGTCGGAGCCGGAGTCGGGTAGCGACCTCGCGTCGCTCCGTTCCACCGCCCGGCGCGTCGACGGCGGCTGGGTGCTGAACGGGCAGAAGACGTGGAGTTCGCGGGCGAGCTTCGCGGACTGGGGTTTCGGGCTGTTCCGGTCCGACCCGGACGCCCAGCGGCACAAGGGCATCACGTATTTCATGTTCGACCTGCGCTCGAAGGGTGTGACCGTGCGCCCGATCGATCAGCTGGACGGCGAGCCCGGTTTCGCGGAGATCTTCCTCGAGGACGTCTTCGTCCCGGACGACCCCGCGAACCCCGGCGAGTCCGGAGTGATCGGCGGCGTGAACGAAGGCTGGCGCGTGGCGATGAGCACCGCGTCCAACGAACGCGGACTGTCGCTGCGCAGCCCGGGCCGTTTCCTCGCGACGGTCGACCGGCTGGTCGAACTGTTCCGGGACAGCGGCCGCACCGACGACGCGGCCCTGCGAAACAAGGTCGCCGACGCCTGGATCGGCGCCCGCGCCTACCAGCTGAACACGTTCGGCACCGTCACCCGGCTCGCCGACGGCGGGCAGCTGGGCGCCGAATCGTCGATCAACAAGGTGTTCTGGTCGGAGTGGGACATCGCCACCCACGAGACCGCACTCGAACTGCAGGGCGCCTCGGCGGAGCTCGCGGACAACTGGATGGACGGTTACCTGTTCTCCCTGTCCGGTCCGATCTATGCCGGCACCAACGAGATTCAGAAGAACGTGATCGCCGAGCGGCTGCTCGGCCTACCGAAGGCGGATCGATGAGATTCACACTCGACTCCTCCCATCAGGACTTCGCGTCCAGCATCGACGCCCTGCTGTCGAAGGCGGACATGCCGGCGGTGATCCGGTCGTGGAACACCGGTGACACGGGTCCGGGTCTGAAGGTATGGCAGCGCCTTGCCGAGACCGGCGTCAACGGACTGCTCATCGCGGACGAGCACGACGGACTGGGCGCCGACGCCGTCGACCTCGTCGTGGCCGTCGAACAACTCGGCCGCCATGCCGTTCCCGGCCCCGTGGCCGAGACCGTCGCGGTCGTGCCGGTGCTGCTCGCGCAGGTGGCCCCGGACCGGTTGGCGGCGTTGGCATCCGGTTCACTCGCCACGGTCGCGGCGGCCCCGCACGTGCCGTTCGCCGTCGATGCGGACTCCGCCGATCTGGTCCTGCTCGTCGATGGTGCGACGGTGAGCCTCGGACAGGCCGGGGTGGTGCAGAACTCGGTGGATCAGTCGCGACGGCTGTTCCCCCTCACCGCCGGGGTCGCCCTCGGCGACGTCGACTTCGGGCCCGCGTTCGACCTCGGGGCGTTGGCCATCGCCGCCCAGTTGCAGGGACTCGGGCAGACCCTGCTCGACGTCACCACCGACTACGCCAAGCAGCGCAAGCAGTTCGGCAAGGTGATCGGACAGTTCCAGGCCATCAAACATCATCTGGCCGAGGTCGCGGTCGGGCTGGAGATGTCGCGGCCGTTGCTGCACGGTGCGGCGCTGTCGGTGCGGGACGGGTCCGTCGACAGTTCCCGGGACGTCTCGGCGGCGAAGGTGGCGTGCGGGGATGCCGCGTACCGGGCGGCGCGGGTGGCGCTGCAGGTGCACGGCGCCATCGGCTACACGCAGGAACACGACCTGTCGAAGTGGCTCACCAAGGTCCGGGCACTGGTCACGGCCTGGGGCACGCCGGCGTTTCACCGTGGCCGCGTCGTCGACTCGCTTGTGGAGGCGTCATGAGTTTCGACAACGAGGAGCGGGCGGCGCTCCGGTCGTCGGTCCGGGATCTGCTGGGTAAGCACTCCGACTCCGCCGCCGTCCGCCGGGCGATCACCACCGACCACGGTTACGACGACGCCCTGTGGTCCACGTTGTGCGAGCAGATCGGCGTCGCCGCCCTCGCCGTTCCGGAGAAGTACGACGGCGTGGGGGCGTCGCTGCTGGAAGTGCATGTGGTGCAGGAAGAACTGGGCCGCACGCTGACGCCGTCGCCGATGCTGGGCAGCGCCGTGCTGGCCGCGCAGGCGCTGATGCTGTCGGGGGACGACGACGCGTGCGCCCGACTGCTGCCCGGCATCGCGGCGGGTTCGGTGGCCGCGCTGTGCTGGGCGGGTGCGGACGGCTGGTCCGGTTTCGGGGTCACTTCGTCGGGCGAGGCGCTGTCGGGGACGGCGTCGTACGTGCTCGGCGGTGACGTCGCGGACGTGCTGTTGGTTCTCACGTCCGAAGGCCTGTTCGAGGTCGACACGGCGGCGGACGGCGTGACGCGTCGTCGCGTCCCGGCGATGGATCCGACGCGTCCGCTGTCGGAGGTGATCTTCGACGGCGTCGCGGCGCGCAGGCTCGTCTCCCCCACCGACCTCGTCGACCAGGTGCGCACGGTCGCACTGGTCGCGTTGTCGGCGGAACAGGTGGGCGCGGCGTCCGCGGCGCTGGAGCAGACGGTCGAGTACGCGAAGTCGCGCAAGCAGTTCGGCCGGGCGATCGGGTCGTTCCAGGCGCTCAAGCACCGCATGGCCGACATGTACGCCCTCGTCGAGACGGCCCGGTCCATGTCGTACGCCGCGGCGCTGTCGGGGACGCACGAGGACGCCGTCATCGCGAAGGTGTACTGCTCGGAGGCGCTGCAGCACGTCGCGGCGGAGGCCATCCAGTTGCACGGCGGCATCGCGATCACGTGGGAACACGACGCGCAGCTGTACTTCAAACGTGCGCACGGGAGTGCACAGCTCTTCGGGCAGCCGCGCGAGTACCTGCCCGAGCTCGCCACCACCGCCGGGCTGTAGGCGGCTCCGCCGCCCGTGCGCCTTTCTGGTAGCTGGAACGACCAAAAAGGCTCACGGGCGCAGCCCCTCCAAGTAGCTCGCGACCCCGTCTTCATCGTTGCTGGGCAGGACGTGGTCGGCGAGGGCGAGGACTTCCGGCAGCGCGTTGGACGGGCAGAGTGCCGTGCCCGCCCACGTCAGCATCGGGACGTCGTTGATGGCGTCCCCGGCCACGGCGACCTCCTCCGTCGAGATCCCGTCGACCGCGCAGAGCTCGGCGAGCGCACTCGCCTTGGACACGCCGGACGCCGCCATCTCGACGTACGGCGCGCCGGAGTGCGTCAGCTCGACGCCGTCGACCCCGGCCGCCACCGCCGCCCGGTACAGCTCCGCGCTGGGAACCTCCGGGTGCCGGGCAACGATCTTCACCATCGGCTCGTCGATGTCGGGCAGCAGTTCCGACAAAGTCATCTCGTGCGGGTGCCGGTGGTGGTCGGCGAACTCGCACAACGCCGCGTACGCCGGTTCTGCGACGAAGCGCGTCGGGCCGATGTTCGCGAACACGACACCGGGCACCAACGTCCGCACCCGGTCCATCGCCGCCGCGGCCGACGCCATCGCGATGGTCGTCGTCGCCGTGATCACCGGGGTTCCGTCGGCCAGATCGAGGACCACCGCCCCGTTCGCGCAGATCGCCTTGCCGCGGAATCCGCACGACTGCGCCAGCTCGTGCACCGAATGCCGGGCGCGGGCCGTTGCCCACACCACCTCGACCCCCGACAGTCGCGCATCTTCCATGGCCTGCGCGGTGCGCGGGGAGATCGTGCGGTCCGACCGCAGCAGGGTGCCGTCGAGGTCCGTCGCCAACAGCCGAATTTGCGTCACCTCCGCATGATGCCAGGCGGCGCATGTACCCCTCACGACCCCACCGCAGTCGATAGCCTGGACAGCATGAGTCCTCGAGTACCCAGCATCGTGCTGAATTCCGGAACCATCCTCCCGCAGCTCGGCTTGGGAGTCTGGCAGGCGGACAACGACGAGACCGAACACGCCGTCGGCTTCGCCCTGGACGAGGCGGGCTACCGGCACATCGACACCGCCGCCGCATACGGCAACGAGGAGGGTGTGGGACGCGGCATCGCGAATTCGGGTGTCGCCCGCGAAGACATCTTTCTCACCACCAAGTTGTGGAACGCGGATCAGGGCTACGAACCGGCGTTGAAGGCGTTCGACGCCAGCCTCGGACGACTCGGCGTCGATTATGTCGACCTGTACCTGATCCATTGGCCGCTGCAGGACGACGACCGCATCCTCCGCACGTGGGATGCGCTGGAGAAGATCGCCGAGTCCGGTCGCGCGAAGGCGATCGGTGTGTGCAATTTCGAACCGCGTCACCTGCAGTTGCTGATCGACCGGGGCGGTGTCGTTCCGGCGGTCGATCAGGTGGAGTTGCACCCGCATCTGGCGCAGCAGGAGATCCGGACGTTCGCCGTCGAACACGGCATCGCCGTCGAGTCGTGGAGCCCGCTCGGTGGCACCAGCAACTCGGGGTGGGGTGACGACTCGAAGCCGAACACGCTGCTCACCGACCCGATCATCACCCGCATCGGCGACCGGCACAGCAAGAGCGCCGCGCAGGTGCTGATCCGCTGGCACCTGCAGAGCGGGCTGATCGTCATCCCCAAGTCGGTCCACGAGTCGCGGATCCGCGAAAACATCGACGTGTTCGATTTCGAGCTCAGCGAGCAGGACCTCAGCGAGATCGAGACGATGGACGACGGCACCCGTGTCGGCGCCCACCCGGACGAGTTGAACATCGACGCACCGGAGTAGGCGGCTTCGCCGGCCGTGCGCTTTTTTGGCTGTTCCAGCAACCAAAAAGGCGCACGGGCGCGGAGCGCCTAGAGCTTCACCGGCATCTCCTCGAGCCCGGACACGAAGTTGGCAGGACGACGCCGCAGCGGGCCGTCGTCGACGAGCACCATGCCCGGCAGCCGCGACAGCAGTTGCTCGAACATGATCTTCGCTTCGAGCCGGGCGAGTTGGTTGCCGAGGCAGAAGTGGGTGCCGAAACCGAACGCGACGTGCGGGTTCGGCGACCGTTCGATGTCGAACACCTCGGGATGCTCGAACACCGACTCGTCGAAGTTGGCGGATTCGAACAGCAGCATCATTTTCTCGCCCTGGCGCAGATCGGTTCCGAAGAATTCGACGTCGCGGGTGACCGTGCGGCACATGTTCTTGATCGGCGACGACCAGCGCAGCATCTCCTCGACGGCCGCCGGAATACCGTCGGGGTCGTTCACGAGACGCTGTTGCTGGTCGGGGTGACGCATCAGTTGTTCCATGCCGCCGCTGAGGACGTGCCGGGTGGTCTCGTCGCCGCCGATCAGGATCAGCAGGGTTTCGCCGATGATGTCCGGGTCGCTGAGCCGGTGCCCGTCGATCTCGCTGTGCACGAGGATGCTGGTGAGGTCGTCCGTCGGATTCTGCCGCCGCTCCTCGATGGTGCGGAGCGTGAATTCGTTGAATGCCAGGTACGCGTTGGCCTGTGCCTGAAGTTCCTCCGGGGTGGCGTTGCTGCCGAGGGCGTTCATCAGGTCGTCGGACCATTGCAGGAACGTGTCGCGTTCCTCGGGCCGCACGCCGAGCATGTCGCCGACGACGGCCATGGGGAGCGGCGCGGCCAGGTCGCGCACGAAGTCCACTTCGTCCTTGTCGCGCGCGGCGTCGATGAGGTGATCGCAGATCTCCCGGATCCGGTCGATCTTCGCTTCCACCTGCTTGCGGGTGAAGCCGGCGTTGACGAGTCGGCGATGCTGCAGGTGCTGCGGGTCGTCCATGTCGATCATCTGCGGCAGCGGGCCTACCCCGGGCCGGATTCCGCCCGCGTTGGAGAACAACTCCGGATTGCGTTCGGCCGCCAGGACGGCCTCGTACGATGCGGCGCCGAGAATCCCGTCCGCGCGATACACCGGTTGGTGGGCGCGCATCCATGCGTAGGCCTGCCGCGGGTCGCCGAGCTCGCCCGAGTAGAACCGTCCGTCGATCAGATCGAACTGCGGTCTGTCCGTCATCGAGGTACTCCTCAGCATTGAATCCCGCCAATCGTGCCCTAATAATAGAACGTGTTCTTACTATGACGCAGTGGTATAGCGGCGAGTTTCAAGGATCCTCGGCTCGAGAATTGACACGAGTTCTATTACCTGGAGGTGGACGTGGTTACCAACGACGGCAGCAGCGGGCTCGCGAAGACGTCCGTACTCGTCACCGGCGGCGGCAGTGGTATCGGACTGGGCGTCGCCACCGCCCTGGCGGCCGAGGGCGTCCACGTCACGATCTGCGGTCGCAGCGAAGAGAAACTGACGCGTGCAGCGGAGCAGATCACCGCCGACAATCCCGCGGGGACGGTCGACACGATCACCGCCGACGTCACGAACGAGGACGACGTCATCCGCGCGGTCGCCAAGGCGAGCGAGCGCACCGGGCAACTCGACGGCGTCGTCACGTGCGCAGGCGGGAACGAAACGGTGGGACCGGTGACCCAGCTGGACGTCGACGCGTGGCGGCGGACCGTGGACCTGAACCTCACCGGCACCATGCTGACGATCAAGCATTCCGCCCGGGCGCTCGTCGCCGGGGGCGGCGGTTCCATCGTCACCATCTCCTCGATCGCGAGCAGCAACACCCACCGCTGGTTCGGCGCGTACGGTCCGTCCAAGGCGGGAGTCGACAACCTGACGCAACTCGCCGCCGACGAACTCGGGGCCAGCAACGTCCGCGTCAACTGCATCCGCCCCGGCCTGACCCGCACCGACCTCGTCGCGCTCATCACCGACGGCGGACCCGTCCTCGACGACTACATGGCCAACACCCCGATCGCACGGGTCGGCGAGGTCACCGACATCGCCGCGCTCGCCAAGTTCCTCCTCGGCCCCGACTCCACCTGGATCACGGGGCAGATCATCAACGTCGACGGCGGCCAAATGTTGCGTCGCGGGCCCGACTTCACGTCGATGTTCGAGCCCATGTTCGGCGCCGACGGTCTGCGCGGGGTGGTCGCGCCGTGACGTCGCATCAGGTTCTCGGCAAGCAGGTCGACATGCCCGTGCAGATCCGGGCCGCGTCGGCGTTCATGGCGATGTATTCGGTGCCGACCGCCGCCGCCCAGTCGCTGATCGACTCCTCCGGACTGGAGATCCTGCAGTTCCGGCCCGGACGCGGCATCTGCGTGCTCGTGTTCGTCGACTACGTGGACGGCGACCTCGGCCCGTACAACGAATTCGGGGTGGCGTTCCTCGTCCGCGACCATCGGGCCGACGGCACCTCGGTCCGCCGGGACCTGAAGGCGCTGGCCCAGGGCCGGGCCGGGGCGCTGATCCATCAACTGCCCGTCGACGGCGACTTCACCCTGGCCGCCGGTCGCGGCATCTGGGGCTTCCCGAAGGTCCTGGCCGATTTCGACGTCGACCACACCGGTTCCGTCAAGCGCGGTTCGGTGAGCCGGGACGGCCGGTTGATCGCCCAGTTGAGCGTCAAACCGGGCATCGCGGTGCCGGGTTCGGGGACCGGCACGTCGCTCGCCGCCTATTCGCACCTCGACGAACTCACCCGGTTCACCACCTGGGACATGAACCCGACCGGGGTCCGCTCCCGGCCCGGAGGCGCGGAGCTGAAACTGGGCAGCCACCCGATCGCGGACGAATTGCGGTCGCTGGGACTTCCGAAACGGGCACTCCTCACGTCCTCGATCCCCGAATTGAAGATGACGTTCGGGGACGCGCGGCCCGTCTGACCGCACGTGAGTGGCGAAGCGTGCCCGCGCACGCTTCGCCACTCACATGGGGGTTGCGCCGATTACCGAACTGGGGTCCAATACCGGCTACGGTTCTGGACGCTTGACCAATTCGTGGCACCCCCGGGGGGCGGCCGCCGAAAGGACGATCGGTAGTGCAGATCAGACGACGCAGCGTGCTCGCGGGGGCGGCCCTGACTCCGGCGTTCGCCGCGCTCGGTTCCGGGACGGCGGCCGCAGAACCCGCGACCGACGGCGACGGCGAATTCCTCGTCGGTGTCGGCATTTCCGACGCCACCGGGCCGGTCGCCGACGTCGGGATGATGGGGTACTCCAGTTTCGAGCAGCGCGCCGAGGGACTGCATCAGCGGACCCGTGCGCGGGCGTTCGTGTTCGCCGAGCCCGACAGGCAGCGCGTGGTCTACGTGTGCGTCGACGTGTGCATGATCTTCCAGTCCGTGCACGACGCCGTACTCGCCCGGCTCGCGGAACTCCACGGCGACCTGTACACCGAGCGGAACGTCATGCTCACGGCGGTGCACTCCCACGCGGCGTGCGGCGGCGCGTCCCACGACTACGCCTACAACCTCGCCGTGCTCGGCCACAACCGTCAGGTGTTCGACGCCGAGGTCGGTGGCATCGTCGAGGCGATCACCGCCGCGCACGATTCCCTCGCCCCCGGTTCGGTGTCGTACGGCCGCAGCGAACTCACCGATGCCAGCGTCAACCGTTCGCGGATCGCCTTCGACCGCAACCCCGCCGAGGACCGGGACTACTATCCCCTGGGCATCGACACGTCGATGCGGGTCCTGCGAATCACGCAGGGCGGCAGAGACGTCGGGGCGATCAACTGGTTCCCGACCCACGGCGCTTCGCTCACCGACACGAACCATCTGATCTCCGGTGACAACAAGGGCGCGGCCGCCTACTTCTGGGAGCACGACCACGAGGGTGTCCGTTACCTCGACGACCAGAAGCCGCATTTCGTCGCCGCGTTCCCGCAGACGAACACCGGCGACATGTCCCCCAACCTCGATCTCCGGCCCGGCCGCGGTCCCACCGACGACGAGTTCGAGAACACCCGCGTCATCGGGCAGCGGCAGGTCGCGGCCGCACGGACGGCCTGGGTGTCGGCGTCGGAGACCCTCACCGGCGGCGTGGACAGCCGAATCATGTACCTCGACATGGCCAATCAGGAGGTCGGCGGCGAATTCACCCCCGACGGCCGCACATACCGGACGTCCCCCGCGTGTGTCGGGGCCGCCATGAGCGCGGGCAGCACCGAGGACGGTCCCGCCATCCCGATCTTCCCGGAGGGCACCACCAATCCGCTCGTCGACGCACTCGGTGGGATGGACGCGCCGATCCCGCAGTGGCTGCAGGATGCGCAGGCCCCGAAACTCGTGCTGGTGGCCGTCGGCCTGCTGCCACCCGACGGGTGGGTTCCGCACGTGCTGAAGATTCAGATCCTCCGCATCGGCGGCGTGTACGTCGTGGGCGGCCCAGCGGAATTCACGATCGTGTCCGGGCTGCGGATCCGCCGCACCGTCGCCGACAGACTCGACGTCCCGCTGGAGAACGTGATCTTCCAGGGTTACGCCAACTCGTACGCGAGTTACTGCACCACCCCGCAGGAGTACGACGCGCAGCAGTACGAGGGCGGCTCGACCCTGTTCGGCCGATACACACTGCCCGCGTACCAGCAGGGATTCGCGGCGCTTGCGGGTGCTTTGCGCACCGGTCGCGACGTTCCCCGCGGCCCGGCACCCCGCGACCTGTCGCGGTTCCAGCCCTACCTCGGTCCGGGCATCGACCGCGACGAGCCGCCCGCAGGCCGCGTCTTCGGCGACGTGCTGACCCAGCCCGCCGCGAAAGCGTCGGCGGGCGAACAGATCGCGGCCGAGTTCGTCACCGGCCACCCCCGGAACGACCCGCGCCGACGTGGCACGTTCCTCGAGATCCAGCGCCGCGGCGGCGACGACTGGGTGCGTCACGCCGACGACGGCGACTGGTCCACCAAGTTCCGCTGGACGCGCACCGGGCCGAACCAGTCGGTCGCGCGCATCACGTGGGACGTCCCGGACGGAACCCCCGCCGGACGCTACCGTGTGCAGCACTTCGGCAACAGCCGCGACGCGGCGGGCACGATCACCGCGTTCACCGGGACGTCGAACGAATTCGAGGTCGGTTAGCCACCGGGTCTGCGCACCTACCGGGTTTCGTCCGTCAGGTCGAGGGACGATGCGACGTCGAGGAAGTGCCGGATCGCCGGGACCTGTTGCCTGTCGGCGCGATACGCGACCGAGACGGTCGACGCCGCCTGCGGATCGGAGAGCGCAACGTACCGCAGGTCCGGTAGGTGCAGGGCCCTCAGACTGGCGGGGACGATGGTGACGCCCGTGTTCGCGGCAACCAACCCGAGGAGGGTGGGAAACTGCACTGCCTCCTGGGCGGCCTCCAACCGGAAGCCCGCGTGGTGGCACAGGGCGGCGATGTGGTCGTAGAGTCGCGAAACCTGGCCTCGCGGAAAGGTGAGAAACCGCTCGTCGCGCAATTCGACGAGCCGCACCGACGTCCGGTTCGCGAAGGGATGCGACGAGTGCATCGCGACCAGTAGCGGTTCGCGGGTCAGCGGGCGCACCACGATGCCCTCCGCGCGGTCGACTTCCCGCACAAGTCCGATGTCGAGAATTCCGTCGGCGATCCCGGACAGCTGACGGTCGGTCGTCGACTCGGACAGTTCGACCTGGACTCCGGGCCACGCCTTCTGCAGGACGAGCACCGTGGCGGGAACGATCCTCAACGCGGCGGAACTGACGAATCCGATGCGGAGCAGCCCGACCTCACCGTGCGCGACCTGCTCCACTGCCGCCAGTGCATGCTCGGCTTCCGCAAGGACGCGTCTGCCCTCGTCCAGGAGCACCCGGCCCGCGTCGGTCAGCTCGACGCGTCGCGTGGTTCTCTCGAACAGAGTGGTTCGCAGTTCCTTCTCGAACTTGCTGATCTGCTGACTGAGCGCCGGCTGTGCGATGTGCAGGCGTTCCGCAGCGCGCCTGAAGTTCATCTCCTCGGCCACCGTGACGAAGTATCGAAGCTGCCGCAGTTCCACGCGATTGATACTTGCAACTTATCAGTCGGTTGACAATAGGTACTTCTGCACGGTGTGTGCCCGGCCTAGCGTTGAGGGCACCGAATCACCATGCCATCGAGGAGTCAGCAGTGGAGCACCACGTCACCGCGCCGGACACGGACAATTATCTACGCCACCTGATCGGCGGTGACTGGGTGGACGGGGAAGGTCCGGTCACCACGACGACGAACCCGTCCGACGAGAGCACCGTTGCCGAATACCACCAGGCCGACACCCGTCTCCTCGACGCAGCGGTGTCCGCTGCAGTGTCGGCTCGGCGGGAGTGGGACGACCGCGGGATCATCGCCCGCGGACTGGTCCTGCGCCGGGCCGCCGAGATCCTGGCCGAGCGTGCGGACGAGATCGCGGAGCTGATGACCCGAGAGCAGGGCAAGACCCTCCCCGAATCGCGCGCCGAAGTCGGGGCCACCGTCGAGACTCTCCACTACCACGCAGCGCAGGCGAGGAACGCCGACGGCGCCACCTACCCTTCTTCTCATCCCGACGAGGTGATTCGGACGGTCCGCCGGCCGCTCGGCGTGGTCGCCGCCATCACCCCGTGGAACTTCCCGCTCCAGATCCCGGCCTGGAAACTGGCGCCTGCACTTCTGTGGGGCAATACGGTCGTCTGGAAACCCGCCAGCGACACCGTTGCGGTGGCCGCGGCCTTCGCCGAAGTCCTTGCCGCAGCGGGTGTCCCGGCTGGTGTCCTCAACATGATCCTGGGTCCCGGCCCGATCGGCGCCGAACTGGTTGCCCGGGAAGAGGTCTCCGGAGTCACCTTCACCGGGTCGGTACCGGTGGGCAGGTCGATCCAGGCTGCCGCCGTGCCCCGCGGCGCGAAGGTCCAGATGGAGCTCGGTGGCCACAACGCCGCAATAGTGCTCCCCGACGTCGATCCGCACGACGCAGCTGCCGTGTTGATCGCCGGTGCCATGGGAAGCACCGGTCAGAAGTGTACGGCGACGAGAAGGATCATCGCGGTCGGCGATGCCTACGACGCACTCGTTCCCGAGCTCGTCGCCCGTGTCGAGGAACTGGTGGTCGGCGACGGACTGGCACCCGAGTCGCAGATCGGCCCGCTCGTCTCCCCCCGCGCGGCAAAGGAGGTAACGGCCGCGGTCGACCAGGCGCTGTCCGAGGGCGCCGAATTGCTGGCGCGTGCACCGCTCCCCACCTCCGGTGCCGCGTTCGTCGCCCCCACGCTGCTCACCGGAAGAACCGAATTGACCATCTGCCGAGAGGAGGTGTTCGGCCCGGTGACCACGGTGTTGCGCGCGAAAGACCTCGACGAGGCCGTCACCATCGCGAACGGCACGCCCTTCGGCCTCACCGCCGCGGTGTTCACCTGTGACGAGCGCGCCGTTCGTCGCTGCATTCGTGACCTCGAAGCAGGACTGATCAAAGTCAACGCCCCCAACACCGGGTCCGAACTCCACGCTCCCTTCGGCGGACTCAAGGACTCGTCCTTCCCTGCTCCCCGAGAGCAGAATGCGGCAACCAGCGCCGAGTTCTTCACGTGGAGCAAGATCGCCTACGCCCGCACCGGAACGCCGAGGAGCGACGCATGAGGCCGACCGACACGCTCCGCCGGACGCAGACCCTGGCGCGATCGCCCGAACAGGTCTTGGACCCGGCCGACATGGGAGCGGCACGCTACACCCGTCACAGCTTCGCCCGGTCCTTCCTCCGAACGGCGGCCGCGCAGCGCTGGCGGGTGGAACGCGAGCGGTGGGACGTCGACGGCGCCGGCCGCGGCGAGATCGTGTACCGCGTCGTCATCGGTTCACACGAGGTGCGATTCGTCGTGTTCTCGACGACCCTCACCGAGAGCGATCGAACCGATCGTGTCATCGCCAAGGCCTGGGACGTCACCGGCGCCCTGATCGAGGGACCGCTGACCGAGAGCCGGATGAACGCATTGCGGGTGCAGGTACCGCGTCAGGAAGAAGGCCGGGCGGACGACGGCACTCTCATCTGGACGCGGGCGAACCGCAGTGCCCGATTCTTCGACTACGTCGTCGACCGCCTCTCCGAGGGCAACCAACCGGACATCACGACCATGGGCGATGCCGCCTACATTCTGCGGAGCACCGCGTTCTACAGCAACGGAAAGTTCGGGCTCGCAGATTTCGATCGGCTCGACGCCGACCATCCCTTGTGTCTGCCCTACCGGGCACACATGCTGACCGCCTGGCTGTTGCGCGAGCTAAGTTACGACCTCGTCGAGCACTGTGCCCGCGCTCGAAACCCTCTGTCGGTGCGGCTGTCCGGAGACTGGCGACGCTACCTCGGGCTGGGCAACGCAACAGGTCTCGGCATGGTGCCCTACGTGATCAACCACCCACACGTGCTCGACGCCTGGTGTGCCACGCGGGAACTCCCACTCGCCCACGCGCTGGCACAGGCGACCACGCCCGCCGATCGACGCATCCACACTGCCGCTGACCTGCTCGAGCGAGCCACCCATTACTTCCGCGAACGCGCAGACCTGGCGACTGCACCCTTCGTACCGTGCGGCGAACTCTCCTCCCGACTCGAACCGCTCCGGGCCATGTTGGCCGAGTACGTCGACAGCGGGACGATCGGCGGGGAGGCCACGACCCATGCGTGGCGGACGCTCCACGAGCACGCGGCGACAATCGGTCCCGAGGTCCGCGCCGTCGTGGACAGCGTGATCGTCGAGGTACATCCTCAACTCGACGCCGAGGTCGAGGAGTTGCTGTGCTGCGATCAGCGGCAGGACGTCGATCCCGCGCAGACCTGCACCCAGTTGCGCTCCGCCCTCCGAGACCGCTACGGGTGGGTGCGGCGCTTCGACTTCGACGATCCCGACGAACTGGCCCATTTCTGGTTCTCCTCGGAGAACAACGAGGAGCCGCGTCGCGGACGCAGGGGCATCGATCCCGGTGAGAACGTCGAGCATCCGATCGACATCGCCCGGTCCGTCGCCTCTCTGGACCGGGATCTCGCGGCGGCACATGGCGAAGCGTCCGTCGCCGCCTTTCTCGTCGAGCATCCATGGCACCGCGGCATCGTCGCCCGAGTCCAGACGCTCGCCGATGTCCCGTATTCGGAAGCACACGACAACCTGCTCGCCGAGAAGTTCCTTCCCCTGAATCTGCAGAGATTCCAACTGGCGATGTACGGAATGGACAACTACAGCCCGCAATCGACCGACTGGCTCCGCGTGACCCTCTACTCGGGAGCCCCACGGGCCGACGACGTCGCCGCCGGAGTCGACGACGACTGGATCTTCACCCGCAAGCCGCGAAAGGATTCCTAGTGCACACGCTCACCCACTCCGACCTGCTGGTGGTGGACGGACTTCAGATCAACAACTGGGATCGGAAGGTCCTCGAGGAACTCCGAGCCGGTGGCGTCACGGGTGTGAACGCCACCTGCGCGGTGTGGGACGGGCCGACCGACACCCTCGGCGCCGTCGCGCAGTGGTATCAACTCGCCGCCGACAACAAGGACATCGTCACCCTCGCGGAGACCTCCGAAGATATTCGCGCTGCGAAGCGGGACAACCGGATCGCAGTACTCCTCGGGTTCCAGAACTCCTCGCCTTTCGGAGACGACTACCGGATGGTGGAGATCTTCCATCGCTTGGGCGTTCGTGTCGCGCAACTCACCTACAACATTCAGAACCTGGCGGGCGGCGCCTGCTACGACGAGCACGATTCGGGACTCACCGCGTTCGGACGAATCATGGTCGCCGAAATGAACCGGGTGGGGATGCTCGTCGATCTCTCCCACGTCGGTAACCGCACCTGCCTGGATGCGATCGACGCATCCGAAAAGCCCGTCGCGATAACCCATTCGAACCCGACCTGGTTCGTCGACAGCCCCCGCAACAAGCCGGACGAGGTCATCGATGCGCTGGCCGCCCGCGGCGGCGTGATCGGCTGCTGCCTCTACCCCAACGTCCTCGGAGGGGAAGCCACCTCCAGTTCCGACTTCGCGGTCATGGTCGCGCGACTCGTGGACCAGATCGGACCCGACCACGTCGCGATCGGGAGTGACTGCACCCGAAACTGGTCGGAGGACTACGTCGCGTGGCTGCGCAACGGTCGCTGGCGACCGCCCAGCCAGAATCCTGTCGAACCCGAGTGGCCCATGTGGCCGAACTGGTTTTCGGGCCCGTCCGACTTCCCGGTTCTCACCGAGTGCCTGCAGGAGGTCGGACTCGCCGACGAGACCGTCGCGAAAATTCTCGGTGAGAACTGGCTGCGGATATTCGACGAAGTCTTCCCTGGCCTGCAGCAGACACAGGAACGCCGATGACCGACATGCTCACTCACACATCCGAGCAGGACGCGCTCCCCACCATGAACAACCGAATCAGGTTGGCGGTGCGAGAGGTTCGCGAGACCGCTTTCCGCGCGCTGTACGCCACCGGGGTCAGCTCCGGCGAGGCCGCCGCCGCGGCCGACACCGTGACGGCGATGCAACTCCACGCGCGTACCGGGATCGACACTCTCCTGGAAACGCTGGACCGGCTCGATTCGACGAGGACTCCCGCCGGTGTGTCGCTGTCGAGAAATTCCGCCGTCGACATCGTCGACCACTCGCCCCGGAGCGGTCTGCTGTCGGGACCCCTCGCGGTCGACCTCGCGCTGTCGCAATCACGACCGGTTCTGGTGTCCCGGATCGACGACCACGAGGCAGTCGACTGGTACGCCCTGCGCGCTGCGTCCCGTTCCGGCACGACGCTGCGGCTGGTCACTCTCGATGACCGCGGGCGGCACACGAATGCGACAGTCGTGACAGCAGCCGGCGACATGTACCGCGACATCGCTGTCCCAACGGCGCTCGAATCCGACGTGACAGTCCACGACGAATACGGTGGAGGCACGCTCGTCCTGACCGCACCACACGCCACGGACGCGTCCCGTCCCGTCCACACCGCGGTCGAACGCGAGACGCGATACCGCCATGCCGTCTCCTACGGCGTCTTCGTCGACACTGCGAAGTGGTCGCGGGCCTACGCGCTCGGCAGGCGATTCCTCGTTCCGGAGGCAAACCATGACTGACCAGCGTGAACTCGTCGCACATCCGCGCGGCACCGAACGACCGTATTCGAGAGCCGCAGTGTTCGCCGGCACCATCTGGGCCTGCGGGCAGATCCCCACCACCGCGGACGGACAGACCCCGGCCGCGATCGGAGATCAGGTGAAGGTCGCACTGGACAACCTGGAAGCGACGCTCCTGGCCTCGGGTGGCGGGCTGCACACGCTCCTGAAGACCACCGTGTACCTGGCGGATCTCGCGGAGTTCGACGAATACAACGCCGCGTATCTCGACCGGCTGGAAGGGATTCCACTACCGCCACGGACAACCGTGGAGGTCGCGCGCTTCCGCGGCAGCAAGAGAATCGAAATCGACGCGGTTGCCGCCGTATATCAACGAATTGATAAGCGCGAAGCATGAATTGGTAGGAGACTGGTAATTCCGCGCCGCCGATTCACTTCCTAATGTGGCAGCAACCACATCACGTGGGGACCGACCCTCAAGCCCACACCCCCGATGGGATTCCTCAGATGAACCTCGACACCACCGTCACCGCCCGATCGGGCGTCACACTGGACAACGCCAGGCTCAACGGCTTTCACGCCAAACTCGCCCTCTTCTCCTCGGGCGGACCCTTTCTCGACGGCTACATCCTCAGCATCATCGGCATCGCCATGGTTCAGATCCAGGCGCAATGGGACATGAGCGCACTGTGGGCCGGCCTCATCGGGTCTTCGGCTCTCATCGGCGTCTTCCTCGGCGGTGCCGTGTTCGGCGCAGTGACCGATCGGATCGGCCGAAAGTTGATGTACACCATCGACCTGATCGTGATCATCGTCTGCTCGGTCCTGCAATTCTTCGCGGCGGACGAAATGCAACTGTTCATCCTGCGCTTGATCATCGGCATCGCGGTCGGCGCCGACTACCCCATCGCCACCGCCCTCGTGACGGAGTTCGCACCGAAGGCCTGGCGCGCCAAACTCGTCGGCGGCCTGAACGCCATGTGGTTCGTGGGCGCTACCACCGCCGCGTTCGTGGGTTACCTTCTGCTCAGCCATCCCGATGGATGGAAGTGGATGCTGCTGTCCTCGGCGGTTCCCGCCACCCTGATCGTGATCGCGCGCACGAGCATCCCCGAGTCGCCGCGCTGGCTTCTCAGCAAGGGACGTTCCGCGGAGGCGCTGACGGTGTTGCGGAAGACGATCGGAAACGATGCGACTCTGGACGATCTGCCCGACGAGGAAGGGACCACATCGATTCGCGGACTGATGCGCGGAGGGTACCTGCGGCGGGTCGTCTTCATTTCGATCTTCTGGACGTGCACGATCGTGACCCTGTTCGCCATCTACGCGTTCGGGCCGCAGATCCTCGAGCTCTTCAACCTCGGTTCCGGAAATCTGGCCCACATCGGCTACGGGCTCATCAACCTGTTCTTCCTCATCGGCAATGTCGTCGCGCTGCTGCTCGTCGATCGGCTCGGTCGCCGGCCGATCTTGATCTGGGGGTTCGTCCTCTCCGGTCTCGGATTGCTCTTCCTCGCGATCAAGCCGGACGCAGGCCTGTGGGTGATCGCATTCGCATTCGCGATCTACGCACTCTTCAACGGCGGGCCCTCCATCCTCGAATGGATCTACCCCAACGAACTGTTCCCCACCGAGGTACGGGCCACTGCGGTCGGCCTCTGCACGGGGATCAGCCGGATCGGCGCGGCGATCGGCACCTTCGCCACCCCGTGGGCGCTGTCCAACCTCGGACTCTCCGCAACGATGTACATCGCCGCGGGCATAGCCGCGGTGGGAGCACTCGTCAGCTTCCTCATGGCCCCGGAGACCCGGGGAACGGACCTGAGCGACGCCGCCGCACTGCGCTGAGCGCTCCGAATCACTGCGCTGAGCGCTCCGAATCACGCCGCTGCTGCCGGGTGCCAGTCCCCGGCGGCAGCGGCGTCACCATGTCCACGCGCGTATCGGCGACCCCGGAGAGTGCCCCCGCTCACAAGCGCCGCCCCGGTGTCTCGCCCACCACATCGACGTTGCACCCCAACGCATTTCACGATCACCCGTCACACCACCGACCGTGCGATGAAACTACTCGGCAATACTTCCGGACGACAGTGGGTGCATGAACGATGCCGCGAGAGAACCCGGAGTTCATGTCAACGCGTGCGAGGCGTGCGGTCGGCTTCCGCACCCCCGCCGTCTCCGCCTGGCGCTCGCGAAACTGTGCGCCGTCTTTCCCGTCGAACTAGTGCTCCATGCCTTGGTCATTCATTTCCACGTCTCCTATCTGATGACCGTCACGGTCCTGACCGTCAGCACCACCGTGTTGGTGATCTGGGTGGTGGAGCCGTCGGCGATGAGACTGCTCGGTGGCTGGCTGCACGGTCCGCCCGACGGCAGGCACGGCCATCTCTCGACCGGGCAGTCACTCTGGCGTATCCGTGCCCGGGTGAGCGACCAACCGGGACAGCTCGAGTCGCTGGCCCGCAACCTCGCGAAGCTGGATGCCAACATCCTGACCGTGCACGTCCATCACCTGGACGGCGGTTCGCTCGACGAGTTGATCGTCGGGGCGGGCCGGGAGACGTCACCGGAGGCGCTGTCGCATGCCGTCCGGGCCGGGGGCGGCCGCAGTGTGGGCATCTGGCCGGCTTCGGCGCTCGCGCTCATCGACGGCCAGACGAAGGCGCTGACGTTGGCGTCGCGGGTGGCGGCCGATCCGTCCGAACTGCCCCTGTCGATCGCGGAGCTGCTCGGCGCCCAGTATGTCGATTCGCTCGTGAGCGACCATCCGGCCACGGCGGCGTCCGTCGCGATCCCGTCGGGCGAGGGTGAGCCGCTCGTCTTCGTGCGGCCGGTGGACGAGCCGTTCACGCCGGCCGAGATCGCCCGCGCTCGCCGCCTCAGCGAGCTGGCACAGCGAACACGCGAGACCGCGAACTCGGGGGGACTCGCCGACCCTGCCACGTGATCTTGCGGACATCCCCGACGACGGCCTGGGTGCGGGAGACACTACGACGGTGATGTTCGCGCGCACTTCGACTGTCCTGACGATCGGCATCGCCACGCTCGGCCTCCTGGCCACCACCGCCGGCGCGGCGCCGACGTACGCCGTCACCGCCACCGTTCCCGTCGGGCTGACGCCGATGCAGGTGGCGGTCGCACCGAACGGTGCCGTCACGTACGCCACGAACTCCGGGGCCAACAGCGTCTCCGTCATCGACACCGCAACGAACGCCGTCACCGCCACCGTCCCGGTGGGCGGCGGACCCACCGGGATCGCCGTCACCCCGAACGGTGCGCGGGTGTTCGTCGTGAACACCGCAGACCGGACGGTGTCCGTGATCGATACCGCCACCAACACGGTGGCGGCCACGATCCCGGTCGGCGAATTCGCCTTGGCGGTCGCGGTATCCGCCGACGGGGCCCACGCCTACGTCACGAACGGCGTCGAGAGCACCGTCTCCGTGATCGACACCGCCACGAACACGGTGACCGCCACGGTTCCGGTCGGCGCCTTCCCCATCCAGCTCGCGGCCAACGGCACGCACGTGTACGTCACCAACTCCTCCGACAACACGGTGACGGTGATCGACACGGCCACGACGACCGTCGTAGACACGATTCCCGTCGCCTCCCACCCCAGTGCCGTGACGGCGACGAACGACCGGGCCTACGTGCGGAGCGGCGCGGAGATGTCGGTGATCGACGCCGCCACCAACACGGTGACCGCCACGTTCGGCGTCGACGGGATAATGGGCGGCGCCGCGGTGACCGGGGACGGAAACACGCTGTACGTCATCGACTCCGAGGGTGGGTCCGTCACGGTCTTCGATCCGGGCACCAACGCCGAGGTGACGTCGCTCGCCGTCGGCGGCAGCGCTGGTGGCGTCGCGGTCTCCGCCGACGGCACGAAGGCCTACGCCACCAGCCAGAACGACAACACGATCGCCACCGTCACGCGCGCAGCGGGCGACGCGACGCCGCCGCGCTGACGCTAGACCGACACCACCGCCGGACCCTCCTCCACCGACTCATCTTTCGACCGACGGTCGAGGGCGGTGGCGAGGACGAGAACGGCGAGCGCCCCCACGGTCAGTGCGGCACCCATCCAGATCGGCGACGTGAAGCCGAGTCCCGCGGCGATGGTGATGCCGCCGAGCCAGGCCCCGAGTGCATTGCCCACGTTGAAGGCGGCGATGTTCGCGCCGGACGCCATCGTCGGCGCCTGTGCCGCGTAGTTCATGATCCGCATCTGCAGCCCGGGGACGGTAGCGAAACCGAAGGCGCCCATGAAGAACAGGGCCACGATCGTCATCGGCTTGCTCCCCGCGGTGAGCGCGAACACGACGAGCACAACGGTGAGCACAGCGAGGATCGTGATCAGCGTGCGGGTGAGTGCCTTGTCGGCGGCCCGGCCACCGAGGACGTTGCCGACGAACAGACCGCCGCCGAAGAGCACGAGGAGCCACGGGACGCTGGTCGACGCGAATTCGCCGACCTCGGTGAGGGTGAACGCGATGTACGTGAACGCACCGAACATGCCGCCGAATCCGAGGATGGTGACGGCGATCGAGAACCACACCTGCGGAGACCGGAAGGCCTGCAGTTCGGTGCGCAGACCGCCGGATTCCGGTGCGTCCGCCGGACGGGACACGGACGGCACCAGCGTTGCGATGCCGATCAGCGCCACGACGCCGATGACGGTGATGGCCCAGAACGTGGAGCGCCAGCCGAACTGCTGGCCGAGGAACGTGCCGAACGGGACGCCGAGAACGTTGGCGATGGTCAGTCCCGCGAACATCGTCGCGATCGCGCCTGCCCGCTTGCTCGCAGGCACGAGGTCGGCGGCGAGGACCGAGCCGATGCCGAAGAACGCGCCGTGGCACAGGGCTGCGAGGACGCGTCCGCCCATCATGACCTGATACGTCGGGGCCAGCGCCGACAGCAGGTTGCCGCCGATGAACAGCACCATCAGCGCCTGGAGTACGCGTTTGCGGTCGAAGCGGGTGACGGCCGCGGTGATGACGATCGCCCCGATGGCGACGGAGAGGGCGTAGCCGGAGATGAGGTAGCCGGCCACAGACTCGCTCACCTGGAAATCAGCCGACACCTCCGGCAGCAATCCCATGATGACGAATTCGGTGAGACCGATCCCGAAGCCGCCCATTGCGAGGGCGAGCAGACCCAGTGGCATCGCAGCCACTCCTTTCGTACAGACTGGGAGATAAGAGCGCTAGCTCGAATACCGCGTCTGCATTAGTTGCAGGCGCGCCATAAATAGTTGCACACGCCTGCTATGTGCGCAAGCTGGTATTCTGACCTTGCAGTCGTATCCACAGGAGGTGGCCCATGGCAGTCGCTGACGACGCCGTCGAGATCCGGTCGCAGGGATGGCGCACGCTCGCGGCCCTGCACGGGTTGCTCGAGGCGGAGCTCGAGCGCGCCCTACAGCGCGGGCACGATCTCTCGGTGGTCGAGTACACGGTGCTCGACGCCCTCAGCCGCCAGGACGGCTGGCACATGCGCATGGCGCAACTCGCCCGCGCGGCGGCGTTGAGCAGCAGCGCCACGACCAGGCTCGTGAACCGTCTGGAGAACCGCGGACTGCTCACCCGCATTCTGTGCGACGACGACCGCCGCGGCATCTACACCGAGCTCACACCGGCCGGCCGGGCCGCGCTGGACGAGGCTCGTCCCACTCACGACGCCACGCTGGAGGCGGCGCTCGACCGGGCCGCCGACATTCCCGAGCTCGCCCACCTCGCCCGAGCCCTGCACGAGTTCCCCGCATAGGTGAGTGCCAAGGCGTGCCGGAGCACTCCTTGCCACTCACGTCAGGACAGGGGGGTGAAGTCGCGTGACGCGATGTACTCCGGCCGCGGACGAGGCGCGGCGAACGGCTCGACGAGGGTGTTCTCGACACTGTTGAACACGAGGAACAGGTTCGACCGCGGGTAGGGCGTGATGTTGTTGCCCGACCCGTGCATGACGTTCGAGTCGAACCACAGCGCGGTGCCTGCGGCACCGGTGAACTGGTCGATCCCGAACTCCGCCGCCATCCGCGTCACGTCCTCGCGACGCGGAACCCCGACCTCCTGCGCGACGAGGGACGACGTGTAGTTGTCGTCGGGGGTGGCGCCGACGCACTGGACGAATTGCTTGTGCGAACCGGGCATCACCATCAACGACCCGTTGAACGGGTAGTTCTCGGTGAGCGTGATCGAGCAGCTGACGGCGCGCGGGACGGGAAGACCGTCCTCGGCGTGCCAGGTCTCGAAATCCGAGTGCCAGTAGAAGCCGGTGCCCTTGAAACCGGGCATCGAGTTGATCCGGCTCTGATGGATGTAGACGTCGGAGCCGAGGAGTTGCCGCGCGCGGTCGAGAATCCTGCTGTCGCGGATCAGCGCGGCGACCGCGTCGCTGCGCCGGTGCACATCGAAGACCGAACGAACCTCGTCGGTGCCGCGTTCGGTGATGACGCGCCCGCTGTCGCGCATCGCCGGGTCCCGGGACAGCCGGTCGAGTTCCTCCCGGCACGACATCACGTCGCCCGCGTTCAGAAAGTTGTCGATGATCGTGAAGCCGCGCGACTCGTGTCCGGCAAGTGCCGACGAATCGAACGGCCCGTCGGCGGGTCTGCCCCACACTGCGGGTTCGCTCCGTGGGAGCATGGACGGCTCGGCGGCGATCCGAGTCGGGTAGCGATCGTGGCGGTTGGTGTGTCCCTGAACCTCAGCTACCTGGGTCATTGTCCCTCCTCGGCACTTACCCTCTACTTGACTGTCGCTACGACGACAGGGTCTTCTGGTCGGCGCGGAGCCGCTGGACGGCGTCGTCCAGGTGTTCGGCGAGCAGCTTCTGCACCTCTCCAGCTGTACCCGATCGGATCGCCTCGCGCAGGGTCGCGTGTTCCTGCGCCTGCTCGCGGATGTCGTCGTAGGTGGTCTGCAACGCACCCAGGCACATCCGGGTCTCGATCAGCAGTGTCCGCGCCGCCCGAATGAGCCGGGGGCTCTCCGAACTCTCCACCAGGATCTGATGGAACTGCTGGTCGGCGTCCGAGACGGCGGCGGCGTCGCCGCGCTCGGCCGCGGCCTGCATCACGAGCACGGTGGGTTCGAGCGCCAGGTACGTGGCTTCCCGGCGGCCGTCGTCGAGAATCATTTCGAGCGCCCCGCGCTCGATGACCGAGCGGCTGCGGTACACGTCCACGACGTCGTCGAGGGTCAGCTCCGTCACGAAGATCCCGCGATGACGGATGCTGTGCAGTATGCCCTCGGACACGAGCCTCTGCATGGCTTCGCGCAGGGGTCCGCGCGAGACCTGGAAATGCGCGGCCAGTTCCGCCTCGCCCAGCTGTGCACCGGGTTCGAGCGCCCCCTTCATGATGGCGATCCGCAGGCGGTCCGCGATGAATTCGGCAGTCGATTGACGACTGACGGGTTCCAGGTCAGTCAGAGCCATGACTGTTGCCTTTCTCGAACAAGGTTCCTAACGACGGGTTCACCGCCGTGTGGCCCGCAAGACGCAGGCCTTCCCAGATGGTCACCTGGTTTGCCGTGAGGACCGGCTTGCCGAGGCGCTGCTCGAGAGTACTCAGCGCACCCAGCGTCCTCATGGCCGTGTCGGGGATGAGCAGGGCTTCGGCGTCCGGGTGGTCGTTCTCCACCGCGAGTTGCACCACGGATTCCGGGCTGAGCAGACCGACCTCGGCCGCGGTGTCGATTCCTGCACTCGACATCGACAGCACCTCGATGCCGGCGGCGGCGAGGAACTCGACGAACAGCTTCGCGACGTCCTCCGGGTAGCTGGCGGCCACCGCGACGCGGGTGATCCCCAGCGCGTGCAGGGCGTGGACGAACGCGAAACTGGTGCTGGACGTGGGTACACCGGTGGCCGCGGCGAGCGTCTCGGCCTGCTGCTTCGCCCCGTCGGGGCCGTAGACGAAGCTGCCCGAGGTGCACGCCCACACGACGGCGTCCGGCTTCTCCTCGGCGAGGAGCGCGGCCCCGCCTGCGAGCTTCTCCGGGCTCCCGAGGTCGAGCAGTTCGGGCACGGCGTGCAGGTCGGTGCCGTAGATGTGCACGACCGGCAGATCCACTCCGAGCATCTCCGCGGCGAAGGGGTAGTCGTCCTCGGCGGCGTGATCGGGGTAGATGAATCCCACTGTGGGGGTCGGCGTGCTCGTCATGCGTTCTCCTCTTTCCGAGTCGTGAGGGGTGATGTCAGAAGACGTTGCGGAGCCACTTGCCGGGGCCCGTCATGGGGAGTTTCATCCGGCCGAGACAGGCCCAGATCGTGAGCTGGTTGGCGGTGAGGACCGGTTTGCCGAGTTCCTGCTCGAGCGGGGCGATGACGTCGTAGGTCGGCAGATTCGTACAGCTGACGAAGATCGCCTCCGACCTGGGGTCGTCCGCGGCGATGATCCGCTCGGCGATCGTGCGGTAGTTGACCTTCCAGATGCCGCCGCCGAGCCCGAGGTGATCGGAGCGAACCACCTCGGTGCCCGCCTCGTGCAGGAACGCATGCAGCCGTTCGGTCAGGGGGGCGTCGTAGGGCGTGATCACCGACAGCCTGCTCAGCTCGAGGTGTTCGATCGCCTCGACCAGCGCGCCGGACGTGGTGATCGCGTGCTGGGCGCCTGCCTCGCAGATCGCGTCGCACAGGGTTCGCTCGTATTCGAGCCCCTTGATGAAGCTTCCCGACGTGCACAGATAGGCCACGACCTCGGGCTCGACGTGCAGGACGTCGCGCGTCGCCGCCATGAGGTGTCTTCGCTCGGACACGAGTTCGGCCATCTCCAGACTGACGGGCACGGGTTCGTACGGCGTGCGCGCCAAATGGAGGCTCACCTCGAGGGGAGCCCATCGCCACAGTTCTCGTTCGAGCGCCAGGTCGAACGGGGCGATGATGCCGATTCCCCGTTGCGCGATAGGCCCCTCGAATTCGGGAATGTTCAGTTCCAACACCAGGCCTCACCTTCGTTTCGGCCGCGCCCGAGCATTTTCAGATTGTTGACAATCATACGAGTTACTCATACGGTGTCAACGTGAGTCGGAACCCGATCGTCGCGGTGCTACATGCCCACGTCCTGCCGAGCGACGAACTCATGGCACCCGTCGCGGCCCGTGCCGACGTTCGCTATACCGGCAAGGCGGGGCTGAGCGATGCCCTCGACGGCGCCGACGTGCTGTTCCTCTACGACTTCCTCACCGACGCGGTGCCCGGAGCCTGGCACGCCGCCGGCTCCCTGCAGTGGCTGCACATCGCCGCGGCCGGCGTCGATCCCGTCATGTTCCCCGAGGCCCGCGACAGCGACGTCACGATCACCAACTCACGGGGCGTGTTCGACGGGGCGATCGCCGAGTACGTGCTCGCCCAGGTCCTCTCGTTCGCGAAGGACCTGCCGGGCTCGCTCCGCCTGCAGCAGTCCCACACGTGGCAGCACCGGGAATCCGAGCGGATTGCGGGCCGCACCGCCCTGATCGTCGGCACCGGTCCCATCGGCCGCGCGATCGCCCGGCTTCTCCGCGCGGCGGGGATGAAGGTCAGCGGATCCGGTCGCACCGCACGCAACGCCGATCCCGACTTCGGGTCGGTCACCGCAACGGAAGATCTCCCGAAGCAGCTCGCCGCCGCCGACTACGTGATCGCTGTGGCACCGCTCACCGAGCAGACCCGCCACCTGTTCCGCGACTCGACGTTCGCCGCGATGAAGCCGGACGCCCGGTTCGTCAACGTCGGACGCGGTGAGCTCGTCCGCACCGACGACCTCGTCACCGCGCTCCGCGCGGGGACGATCGCGGGCGCCGCGCTCGACGTGTTCGACACGGAACCGCTCCCCTCCGGCCATCCACTCTGGGACATGCCGAACGTCTCGATCACACCCCACAATTCGGGCGACTTCGCCGGCTGGCGAGATGACCTCGTTACCGTGTTCACCGACAATTTCGAACGCTGGGTTACGGGGTACCCGCTCGAGAACGTAGTTGACAAGCACCTCGGGTACGTACCGAGCCGATGAAGACAGGGCCCGAACGTCCAGGCTGAAGGAGTTCTCATGAATCCCACCGACATGACCGCCGTCGAACTGGTCACGGCCTACTCGTCCGGAGAACTTTCGCCGGTGGAAGCGACGCAGGCGATGCTCGACGCCATCACCGAACGCGACCGCACCATCAATTCCTACTGCCTCGTCGACGAGGAGCGGGCGCTCGCGCAGGCCCGGAAGTCCGAGGAGCGCTGGAACACCGGCTATTCCAAGGGACTGCTCGACGGCGTTCCGATCTCGATCAAGGACATCTTCCTCACCGACGGCTGGCCGACACTCCGGGGTTCACAGGCCGTCGACGAGGACCAGCCGTGGAACGTCGACAGTCCCGTGGCCGCCCGGCTCCGCGAGGACGGCATGGTGTTCCTCGGCAAGACCACGACCCCCGAGATCGCCTGGAAGGCCGTGACCGACAGCGCCCTGTGCGGGATCACCCGCAACCCTGCCGACCCGACCAAGACGGCCGGTGGATCTTCGGGCGGCAGCGCCGCGGCGGTCGCGGCGGGTCTCGGTCCCTGCTCCGTCGGCACGGACGGCGGCGGCAGTGTGCGCATCCCCGCCTCGTTCTGCGGCGTCGTCGGGTTCAAACCCACCCACGGTCGCATCCCGCTGTTCCCGGCGAGCCCGTTCGGACCGCTGGCGCATGCCGGCCCCCTCACCCGCACGGTCGAGGATGCGGCACTGCTGATGGACATCCTGTCGCTGCCCGACCCGCGCGACCCGACATCGCTCGCCCCGTTCCCGACCACCTTCCGCGGCGAGATCGGCCGCGACGTGGTCGGACTCGGCGTCGCGTACTCCCCCACGCTCGGCTATGTGACCGTCGATCCGGAGGTCCGGGCGATCGTCGACCGAGCCGTGCAGGCCCTCGACGCCGCGGGTCTGCCGGTCACCACCGCCGACCCCGGCTTCAGTGATCCGATCGAGGCCTTCGAGCTGCTGTGGGCGTCCGGGGCCGCGGCCATGTTGAAGAACTTCCCGGAGGGTGCGCGCGACAAGGTCGACCCGGGGCTCGGCAAGATCTGGGAGCGGGGCGAGAAGTTCAGCGCCGTCGACTATCTCGACGCTCGCGCGGTCGCCGCGGACATCGGCATCACGATGGGCAAATTCCACCTGACGCACAACGTCCTGCTCACACCCACCGTCCCGATTCCGGCTTTCGAGGCAGGTTTCGACGTCCCGCCGGGCAGCGACTTCACCAGCTGGCCGCAGTGGACCCCGTTCACCTACCCGTTCAACCTGACGCAGCAGCCGGCGATCAGCATCCCGGTAGGCCGCACCGCTGCGGGTCTGCCGGTGGGTCTGCAGATCATCGGCCCCCGTCACTCTGACGACCTCGTACTCGCGGTCGCGCGATATGCGGAGCACGTCCTCGGCTAGGTCGACCGAAAAGCACACGTTTCGCGCTGCATCCGAGGATGATCAGCACTAGGCCCGGTGCGGCGCGAACGTCTGCCCTGCTGCCCGGGCGAGAGTTGCCCGACAGGGATTTTCGGGGTCGGGGAGAGCCCGGGAGGGTAGATGACAGCGACGCCGGTGTCCGGGGTCCCGCCGCATTCGCCGCAGGACCCGGATCCGCTCGCCCCGGGCATGCTCGTCGCCACCCGATACCGCCTCCTCGGCCGGTTCGCCGGCCCCGACTGGGTGCAGTGGTGGCACGCACACGACACCGAACTGCGCCGGGACGTCTCGCTCAGCCTCGTCGACTCGGCACACGTCCGCGCCACCGATACGCTCCCGGATCCGGTGGTGCGGTTCTGCCGGAACACCACCGGAACCAGCTTCAGCCACGAGGGGCGGATCGCGCAGGTCTACGACATCGCGGCGGTCGGTAACCGGATCGCCGTGGTCGCGGAATGGACGCCCGGGTGGCGTGTCGCGGATGTCGCGCGCACGGTTCCGCGGCCGTTGGATGCCGCTCGCACCGTGCGGGACCTCGCCGCCGCGACCGCAGACGCTCACCATTTCGGTGCCCGCATCTCACTCGATCATCCCAACCGGGTGCGGATCTCCCGGGATGGACTCGCGGTCCTCGCCTTCCCCGCCACTCTCGCCGACGGTAGGGCGGCCGACGACGTCGCGGGACTCGGGGCGCTGCTGTACGCCCTGTTGCTCGGTACGTGGCCGCTGTCCTCGTCCGGCGAGACCCGGGCAGCCGGACTGCCCCCGGCAGGCAGGCGTGGTGACGGTTCCGTCGTCCCGCCGCATCGTGTGCGGCCCGCGATTCCACGACGTCTGTCCGACGTGGCCATGAACGCCCTCGCTCG
The DNA here is from genome assembly GCF_016772255.1 of Rhodococcus sp. 21391. Lineage (NCBI taxonomy): Bacteria > Bacillati > Actinomycetota > Actinomycetes > Mycobacteriales > Nocardiaceae > Rhodococcus > Rhodococcus sp. 21391. The sequence goes on from NZ_CP063781.1 coordinate 5,807,716, forward strand.
ACGACCCGGGATGGCCACCGCACAGGCAGTCGTCGACGCCCTGGACCGCATCTTGGCGGACGCGCGGGCTCGCTCGGCATCCGCATTCGCTGCGACCACGAAGAGAGCCCGCCCGGCACCCGCCAACCGGGCCGCCCGACCGAACGCGCCACTTCCCGCGTTGAGCGGCGCACTCGCCCTGGTCGTCGCGCTCGGCGCCGCCGGGTGGGCGGCGGGTGCCACATTCACCTCGTCGGACGCTCCCCCGGCCGCCGTCGCAGACAGCATGCTCAGTCAGATCGCGCCGGTTCCGGGCCCCCTTCAGACACCGCTCACCCCGTCGTCCGCGGCCGTCTACTCCCCTCTGCGCTTCCCCGACAACGGTGTCACTGCCTCCCTCGCCGTCGACGCGAACCCCGCGACATCCTGGGCGACCGACCGCTACCCGCAGCAACTGTCGGCGACGAAGCGGGGAGTCGGTCTGATCGTGTCGTTTCCCGGGCCCGTCGATCTGCGGACCGTCTTGATCGACTCCCCGACACCGGGCACCACGGTCGAGATCCGGACCGTGCCCGTCGCGTGGGCGACCATCGATCGCACCCAGGTGATCGGCGCCGCCACGCTCGGCGACGGGGTCACCCAGATCGTGGCCCGGACGCCCGCACCCACCGACCGGGTCCTCGTCTGGATCTCGGGACTGTCCGGCGGCGAGTCAGGGTTCCAGTCGCGCCTGTCGGAGATCGGCTTCCTGGGTAGCGGCACATGAGTCGCAACATCTTCGGCCCCACGCAGCCGAACGAGGGAAGCACCGCGCGCGACCATCTGGCGAACGAGCGAACCTACCTCGCCTGGCATCGCACCGGTATCAGCGTCGCCGCGCTCGGTGTGGCGGTGGCGAAATTCGCGCCGAATCGCGGCGGTCACGCCGTGGCTGCCGGATTCATCCTGATCGCCGCGGGGCTGCTGGTATCCGCCTACGGCACCGTCCGCTACCGGGTCATCAGCCGGCAGCTCGAATCCGGGGAGTTTGCGCCGGCAACGTTCGCCGCCGTCGTCACGTCCAGCGTCGTCACAGTGCTCGCGCTACTCGCTGTGGTGGTCCTGATCTGATCCGGGTAAGCCGTGACGCAGCGGAATCCGATGTGGCTCATCCCGGTGTCGACCATCTGCGGCCGCCGTGCAGCGGGCCGGTACCGCCGGCAGTAGCTGTCGGCGCACAGGAACGATCCGCCCTTGATCACCCGCCGGGGCACCCGGAACTGGGGTTGGCGGGGGTCGAAGCTCTCCGACATGTCGGGACCACGCGGATTGCGTGGCGCGCAGCACGACTCCGCTGTGTCGGCGTGGCGATCCGAGTACCAGTCGGCGGTCCATTCCCACACGTTTCCCGCCATGTCGAACAGACCGTATTCGTTGGGCGGATAGCTACCGACGGCGGTCGTGGTGCCGTACCCAGGGTCCGCGCGCCACGGGAACTCCCCGTGCCAGTAGTTCGCCAGCGGAGGGGATTCGCTCTCGGGGGCGTCACCCCAGGTGAATTCGGCGTGGTCGAGTCCGCCGCGCGCTGCGGCCTCCCATTGCGCCTCGGTGGGCAGGGACCGCCCCGCCCACTGCGCGTACGCTGCCGCATCCTCGTGGGCGACGTGGACGACGGGATGCTGTTCGCGGCCGGTGATCGTCGACGCGGGTCCCGTGGGGTGGCGCCAGGATGCGCCAACAGTCCAGGTCCACCACTGACTGAGGTGACGGAGATCGACCGGGCCCCGAGTGGGGGTGAACACCATCGATCCCGGTTGCAGGTTCTCGGCGGGAGCGCCGGGGAAGTCGGCGGGGTCCAGCGGCCGCTCCGCGACGGTCACATAACCGGTGTCTCGGACGAACGCGGCGTACTGCGCGGTGGTGACCTGGTGGGCCTCGATGGCGAAGGCGTCGATCGCGACTCGATGCGCCGGACTTTCTTCCGGATAGTGCCGATCCGAGCCCATCGTGAAGGTGTGAGCAGGGATGTGCCGGACTTCGGAGACGGTCTGGGTATCCAACACGCCTTCCCTTCTGCCTGATCAGGTGACGGCCGGCGAGAAGATGCTCGTCCAATCGTTCTTCATGCTTACCACGGTCCAGTTCATTCCTCGTGCGTGTTCGAGGGCCTGCTCCGCGCCGGCGACATAGTCGAATTCGCGGTCGGCGTCGTCGTGCAGGATCAGCACCCGAAGCGCCGGGCGGTCGGGTAGCCCGGAGAACGCGAGCATCGGCAGGTCGCCGTTGGAGTTGCCGACCGACAGGATCGGCCGTCGCCCGATCCGGCTCCAGATTCGGACCGGTTTCTCCGGCCCGTCGTCGAAGAAGTCCATCGCGGCCTTGTAGAGCAGGTCGCTCGTGTCCGCCCCTTCACGGTACGAGAGGCCGAGGGCACTGCCGATGACGCGTTCCGGCGGAATCCCGTAGAGCCCTTCGGCGACCGGGCGCATGAAGTCCCGGTCACCACCGGACGCGATGTAGACCGTGAATCCGTTCGCCTCGAGATAGCGCAGCAACTCGACCATCGGCGCGTATCCGCAGTCGGCGTACGGGCGGCCGAGCGTCGGGTGATCCGCGTCGTCGAAGAAGGCCCGCACCCTTGCGTCGTAATTCTCGACTGTGATCGAATCGAATGCTTCGGTGACTGCGCCCATCAACAGTTTCAGGTCGCCGTCGTCGCCCTGATAGTGCTTGACCATCGCCGCACCGAGCCACTGAAGGTCGTGCTCATGGGCCGCCTTCCACGGTTGCGTCTGCTGGAGGCCGGGATTCTTCGCGGCCATCTCGGCGAAGCGCCGGATGGTGAAGTCGAGCTGGATGGGCATCGGCTTCTCGCACCAGAGTGTGCCGTCGTTGTCGAACACGGCCACCCGGTCGGCGGGCTCGACGAAGTCCGGTCCGCCCGCCGACGTCACCCGTGCGACGAAGTCCTCGATCGCGGACCGCGTCGATCCGTCCGCCCAGAACCCACCCAGCCCGGCCCCCACGTCGGTCAGTCTTTCGCCAGGAAAGTGTGCAACTTCGCCACCGCGTGGTCGATCGTGAAGCTCGCCGGCTCCTGCCTCGGGGGGAACTCCTTGAACGTCTCGAGGAACTGGGTCGTGATGAAGGTTCCGTAGATGGCGATGTAGTCGTGGTCGAGGAACCAGTCCCAATAGGTGTTCGACGTGATGTCGGCCCGCTCGAACGGATCGGTGCGCAGGTTGAACAGTTTCGGCAACCGCAGTTGGGTGAACGGCTCCGCCCACAGGCCGAGGGTGCCCTGCGCCCGCTGCTCCATGAACACGATCTTCCAGTTGTCGAACCGGATGCCCAGCACGTCGCAGTCGTCGGAGAAGTAGACCATTCCCCGGCGCGGGGACGTCTCGACCTCACCGGTGAGGTACGGGAGCAGGTTGTAGCCGTCGATGTGCACCTTGAACGTCTTCTCGCCGATCGTGTGCCCGGTCTTCAGTTGCTCCACGACCTCGGGTGCACCCGCGGCGGCGAGGAAGGTGGGAAGCCAGTCATGGTGCTGAACGATCTCGTTGGACACCGCGCCGGCTGGGATCTTGCCCGGCCAGCGGATCACCTCGGGGACGCGGAACGCGCCCTCCCAGTTGGTGTCCTTCTCACTGCGGAACGGGGTGGTCGCGCCGTCCGGCCAGGTGTTCGCGTGGGGACCGTTGTCGGTGCTGTAGATGACGATGGTGTTCTCGGCGAGACCGAGCTCGTCGACCGCGTCGAGCAGTTGGCCGACATGCTTGTCGTGATCGACCATCGTGTCGTGGTACGGCGACTGCCAGTGCCCGGCCTGGCCGACGCTTTCCGGCTTCGTGTGCGTGCGCAGGTGCATGTGCGTGGTGTTCATCCACACGAAGAACGGTGTCTCCGCTTCCTTCTGCCGCGTGATGAAGTCGATTGCCGCCGCTACCGTCTCGTCGTCGATGGTCTCCATCCGCTTCTTGCTCAGCGGCCCGGTGTCCTCGATGCGTTGCTTCCCGAGCGGCCCGTACCGCGGATCGACCTCACCCGCGTCCTCCTCGGTGGCCCAGCAATGGAGCACACCGCGCGGCATCATCACCTCGTGCAATTTGGGATAGTCCTGCGCGCTGGGATAGTCCGGCAGTTCGGGTTCTTCCTCCGCGTTGAGGTGATAGAGGTTGCCGAAGAACTCGTCGAACCCGTGAGCGGTCGGCAGATACTTGTTCAGATCGCCGAGATGGTTCTTCCCGAACTGTCCGGTGGCGTATCCGAGGGGCTTGAGCAGTTCGGCGATGGTGGGGTCCTCGGGCGACAATCCGACGTCGACTCCCGGGATCCCCACCTTGCTCATGCCGGTGCGGTACACGCTCTGCCCCGTGATGAACGACGCGCGACCCGCCGTGCAACTCTGCTCACCGTAGGAGTCGGTGAACTTCATGCCCTCGTCGGCGAGACGGTCGATGTTCGGCGTCCGGTACCCCATCAGTCCGTCGCTGTAGCAGCTGAGATTGGTGATACCGATGTCGTCGCCCCAAATGACCAGGATGTTGGGTTTCGCGTCCGTCATCTGTCTCTCCTCGCATCATCGGGGGAATCGCAGTCCTGACGTTGCTCGCGGTGCGCCCGCGCCACATCACCCGCACCGGGTGAGAACCTCGTGTCCGAGTACCGGCCGTCAGTCCGGGGGAATCGATGGCGGTCGATCCACGGTGAGGATGTACACGCTGATCACCATCACCCACGCCGGGAAGACCAACGTCACCCAGAGACTGAAACTCACGACCACCAGCAGGGTGAGTGACAGCAGGTAGGTGCTGACAGCCAGCCATCGCGGCATCAGTCCGGTGCGCAGCCAGATGGTTCCCAGCGAAATCATGAACACCCCGGCCATGCGAACCCCGTAGACGTTGTTCACATGCAACATCACTTCGCGGCCGAAGAAGACGAGGTCGTTCTGCGGAACGCCGGAGAGCCGGGACACGGCGAGGAGCCCGCCTGCGATTGCCGTGGACACGAACGTCATGGCGAGAAACAGCAACCCACTGCCGAGGAAGACGGTCGAGAAGAATCGGTCTTCGAGGTCCCCGAGCCGGTCGCGGATGACACCGATGAACCACAGGAACGCGATGCCCGCGAAGGGTGCGAGTATCAGGGCTGCCGTGATCTGCCGTTGGTGGTGTAACCACGGGGTCGCGGCTGCGCCGGGCAGCGCGCTACGCAGCAGAACGATGCTGGAGGCGAACAGGACACCGAAGACGACACCGGCGACGGCCGCGGCCCGTGGAGTCCGTAGCTGGTGGAACTCGGCGTCGCTCTGAGTGCGGGCCATGAGATCAGTCTTCGCCGAGGTCGAGCTCCAGGGCAACAGGGAGCCCGAATCGTACCCGGATTCAGCCCGCGTCGTCCGCCCTGCCCGGCCGCACGACGACAGGAACTCCCTCATAGGGCGCGAGGGAGATCGGGAAGCTGTGGAGTTCGTCGACGGTGCCGATCTGTTCGTCGGTGAACAGGTTGACCGCAGGCGATCCGGCCGGCAGGAACTGGGACTGCACGGTCGCGGCGATCTCCTCGGACGTGAAATTGAGAACCGTGACTTCGAGACTCGAGTCCGCCAGTTCGTGGACCATGACGAGCAGCCCCTTGTGCGACACCGTGGGCACGTCGAGCTGAACCGCGGTGGCGATGCCGAACCGGTTACGGACGTCGATGATGCGGGCGAGACCGCGAGCGAAGGACGCCGGATCCTGCAGTTGCACCGGCAGACTCCCGTACAGGCTGGTGCCCCGGGGGATGCCCGACTCCGACCGGGCCGCTTCGGGATTGACCCCCATCAGGTCGTGCGCGCCGCGGTTGATCCAGCGGGTGTCCCCTTCGGCGAGAAGGTCGGCGACCTCCTCGGACGGCACGGGAAGCAGCCCGCACAGATCCCAGCCCGACAGGGCGAAGACACCGGGCTGGAGCGCGTTGAACATGGCCAGGAGCAGATGCGCCTGTTTCACCGTGTCGATGTCGGCGGCATCCATCCTGTCGAGGTCACGGATTCCGAGCGCAGCGGTGATGACGCTGGCGGTCGTGCAGGCGATCCCGTTGGTCGTGAACGTGCGGTTGTACGGGGCCCAGCGCCCGGTGAGCCGCTCGCACAGATCCTTACGGATGCGATCACCGAGATCGGACCCCGTGACCGACTCACCGCCGTACGCGAACTCGTCGTCCTTGTGCAGCGTCGCGAAGTGGACCAGCTCGAACGTCAGCTCGTCGTGATTCTGCAGCGCATGGACGAGCGACGCGGCGTCCACACCGTGATCGCGGGCGAGGTTCATGGTGAGCCGGAGAAATTCGGTGTTCCCCATGACGAGGGCGTGATGGTAGGCGGGGCGATTGATGAAGTCGTAGGACAGGTCGGCGCCGGTCGTGCCCATCGCCTTGATGTCGTCGATGGTGAGGTTCAGTTCCTGGAACGTGAATCCCCCCATCTTCCGCACGATGCTGGCGATCAGATGATTCGCCGCCTCCGACAGTGGATGCCCTTCCGACCAGCCGGGCAGTCCTTCGGTCCGGCGTTCGACCCCGAGGAATCCGTTGGCGTCCAGTCGAAGAGCGCCCGCACCGAGGTCCGCGATGGAGTGGCAGGCGTCCCCGATGACGAGGCGCATGCCCGCGAACGACGGATCCAGCCAATTGATGGAGGGCTGCCCGGCCTTGAAATAGTGCAGGTACACCCACCTGCGCTCGATGCCGTCCACCCCCTTCACGACGGGGGTGACACTCCAGTTGGTTTCCTTGACACCGAGTTCGTAGAAGATGACGCGCTGGAGTTGACCGATGATGTACCCGGCCCGGGCGAGTTGCGCCTCGGTGTCGGCGTCGATGTTGACCGAGTCCCGGCCTTCCGGCACGCGGGGAAGCAGGTGCCAATCCTGTTGTTCGATCTCCACCATGTGATAGATGCCGGGGTAGTCGGCGTACGCCATCTCGGCGAGCCGGAAGTCGGCGCCCTTGCCGGTGTGACCGGGGACGATGTCGTCGATGACGATGCCGTCGTATGCTGCGGCGACGACGCAGAGCTTGCGGAACTCCTCCTCGGTCCCGAAGGCCGAGTCGATCTGCATGCTGATGCGATCGAAATGGCCGTCCACCGACGGCGTGGCCCGCCACCCGTTGATCCCGCCTGCCTGCTTCACCGGCCCCGTGTGGACGGCCGTCACCCCGATCTCGGAGAACGCCTGCCACAGGGACTCGTCGCCGAGCGAACTCAGGAAACTCGCGCCCGGTGCCGTGATGATCGAAATCGGGTACGCCGTGAACCACACCGATCCCCGCTCCACCGCGGCGCGCGGATTCGGGTCGGCATACGGGTTCTGCCACATGCTGCCCTTGCCGGACAGCTGCTCCGCGATCAACTTCGCATCGTGCAGGATCGACTGATTGATCAGCCACTCCACATAATTCGGGTTGTCCGGCACGGGCTCACCCGTCTGCGCATCGACCCTGGTCGCACGGCGGACCGACGGTTTCAACGGCCGCGGGCGCGCCGGGTAGAACTGCTCGTCGTAGCTGATCTCGCTGGGCTCGTGATGGATCTCGGGGTTCATGGTCCTCCGTCGTCATCTCGTCTGCTCCGCCGCACCGGTCGGCTACCCGTCCACCGTCCCACGGAAACGACCGCCCGGCATGCGGAGTTGGATGACTGTCAGCGGACCGCGGAACTTTCGGGTGCGACGAACTCGGCGGAGGCCTCGGACCACAGGCTCACCCGCCTGTCCCGGCTCTCGAAGAACTCGATCTCGCGTCTGATGCCGGAACTCCGATCCCATCCGGGGAGGTCGAGGATGATCAATTCCTCCATCGCGTCCATGAACACCCGGTCGACGGGCCCCCACATCGTGCCGATCGCTGTGTTGTCCTTTCCGATGAAAGTCAGGTTGACGGGATGAGACATCGACACCTGACTGAACACCGCATGGCCGGATTCGACGATGTAACCCGCTACTTCGTTGCTGGCGAGAAACCGCTCGTGTGTCACCGCCGGATCGGCATGGCTGTAGGGGCAGGCCAGAAAGATCTTCCTCATGGGTTCCTCGTGATTCGTGGGGCGGAGGCCCCGGTACAGGGTGTGCTCATCGAGAACCCGCCGGGAGTGGATGCACGGTCCGGCACCATCCCGAGAGCGCCTCGATCATCAGCGACGCGACCGCCCGGTGGGCGACGTCGTTCGGAATGTCGTGGTAGCCGCCGGGGATGACGACGCTCTGTCCGTGCTGCAGTTCTCGCGCGAATTCGGCGGCGCGGTCGGGCGTTGCGAAGGCGTCGAATTCGCCGTTGACCAACAGGATCGGCATGGTCACCGCGGGCAGACACGCCCGCACTTTTCCTCCGGCCACGGTGAGCGCCTGCCAGAGGTTCGGTTCGGCGGGAGCCGTGTCGAAGCCGAGCGGATCGTTCTCGAGTGCGTCGAGGTACGACCGGTCCTTCGCCATGACGAGGTCCGTCCGGCCCTGCGCCTCACGCGGCAGACCCCACAGGGGCGCTCCCGTCATGATCAATCCGGTGCGCAGGGACGGTGTGCGAACCGAGAGGAGGGCGCCGGTCAGTGCGCCGAGCGAGTGGCCCAGGACGACCACCGGCAGGTCGGGCCCGTCGCCGGCCATGATGTCGACGAGAACTCCTGCATTGGAGGCGAGTTCGTCCACCGAGGGGAAGAGCCCTGCCGGTCCGCCGGTGTGACCGTGACCGAGGTGATCGGGCGCCCACACGTCCAGACCGGCCGAGTTCAGCTGCCCCGCGAGCCGGTGATAGTGACCGGAGTGTTCACCGAATCCGTGCAGGAGCAGGATCCGTGCCCAGGGCTGCGAAGCTTCCCAATGCCGGTAGTAGACCTTGTTCCTGACACCGTCGAAGAAGGGCATGTCAGATCTCCGGACTTCCCGGATCGGTCGACGGCGGTGCGGTCGGCAGGTCCTCGAACCAGGTCGGGGACGTGAGCCAGTTCAGCGGAATCGGCGGGCTCGGGTAGCCCGCGACGAGAACGACGTTGCCGTGCACCGAGTAGTCGCCGGTCTGGACGAAGACCTTCACCCGGTCGCGGAGGTTGTAGAACTCGGGTAGGTACCGCAGTTCGTGGACGTTCTCCTCCCCTACCAGTGCCGAGACGAACTTACGGGCTTCGGGGTTGGCGGTCACCATGTCCTCGGTGACGATGGCTGCTTCGAAATCCCCCACCTCGCACAGCACCGACAGCAGATCCCCGACCGACGGCAATCCCGGTGCGATGCCGAGATCGATCGTCTCGACCTGCGGCGACAGTGGAACGAGGCTCGCCGAAGACGTGCCGCTTCCCGCGTCCGCGACGTAGATCATCTCGCCGTGCCGGAGCTGGCTCACGACGGCGGCCAGGCGTTCGTGCAGCAATCGGGTTTTGGGTGCCATGGGATTCGTCCTTCGATCGAGTGCGTGAGGTGTGCGGCGCAGCGCACCGGGCACAGAATGTGCTCTGGTCGACAATCGACTAGAAATCTAAGACGCTCCCGCCCGGAGGTCAAGCGCTGGACGAATCCAGATCCAACGCTTGACCGATCGTCCGGAGAGGGAGCACACTTTCCTGGTCGATTGTCGACAAAGAGTCAATCGCTTCCGCGTCTACGCGCTTCCACATCCACATGACCCTCGAGGGAGAACACCATGGGCCAGCTGCTGCAGGGTAAGACAGTCATCGTTACGGGCGCAGGCGGAGGAATCGGCCTCGCCACGGCGTTGCATCTCCACGACGAGGGGGCACAGGTGGTCGCCACCGTGCACTCCGAGTCCAGCCTTCCCCAGCTGAAGGTCGACGACGATCGCCTGATCGGCCGCGTCGTCGATGTCACCGAAGAAGAGCAAGTCAAGGACCTTGTCGACTTCACGGTGGCGAGGTTCGGCAAGCTCGACGGCATCGTCAACAATGCCGGCATCCTGAAGCCCGGCACCATTCTGGATGCGTCGGTCGAGGACTTCCAGAAGACGTTCGACGTCAATGTGAAGGGCGTGTTTCTGGGGTCGAAGTACGCGATTCCCGAGCTGCTGAAGGTGGGCGGCGGGTCGATCGTCAACTTCGGTTCCATCAACTCGATCGGCGCCGAGAAACTGCTGACGACGTACACGGCAAGCAAGGGCGCCGTGCTCACGTTGACCAAGGCCATCGCCCTGGACTTCGGCGCGCAGGGCGTCCGCGCCAACACCCTCTGCCCGGGCTTCGTCGACACCCCGCTGAACGTGCCGCACTACACGGCACTCGGCGGCCGCGAGGAACTCGAGGCCGGGCTCCCCGACTTCCAGCCGATCGGCCGCGCCATCCTTCCCCTCGAGATCGCACACTCCGTCGCCTTCCTGCTGTCGGACCACTCCACCGCCATCACCGGAACGGCATTCGTCGTCGACGGCGGCGTTCTCGCCGGGGCCTGATCACCCACTCTTGCGGTGGGAGCCCTGCCGCCTCGGGCTCCCACCGCAATCCCATTTGACAGCCGACGTGACTCCCATCACCATTGACGCAATGTCGACAATTAGACGAAATGAGGTCGACCCCGATGACTTCCACTGACACCGATGTCACCCAGCACGACGTTGTCGACGTGTTGGTGATCGGCGCGGGTCCGTCCGGCGCGGTGGTCACGCACACTGCTGCCACGGCGGGACTGAGCACCCTCTGCCTCGAGCAGGGTGACTGGGTCAACCCCAGCGACTTCCCCGCCAACCACCCCGAATGGGAACTGCTCATCCAGCACGACTGGGCGCACGATCCGAATGTCCGTGCCCTGCCGTCCGACTACCCCGTCGACGTGACGGAATCCGACATGTGGCCCGTGATGTTCAACGCCGTCGGGGGAAGTTCCATCTTCTACGGCGCCGAATGGCCACGGCTGCTGCCCTCGGACTTCCGGGTCAAGACGCTCGACGGCGTCGCGGACGACTGGCCGATCAGTTACGACGACCTCAAGCCGTACCACGACGAGGTCGACGAATTCATCGGCGTCTCCGGACTCGACGGCGACACCGCCTACCCCGACGGGCTCGAATACCCGTTGCCGCCACACCCGTTGGGCAAGCCCGGCATGAAAGCGGCCGAAGCCGCGAACAAGCTCGGCTGGCACTGGTGGCCGGGCACCAACGCGATTCCCAGCCAGAAGAACAAGACACTCGAGCAGTGCGGTCGCTGGGGCGTCTGCGAATGGGGCTGTCCGCAGGGCGCGAAGGCCTCGTTCGACTTGATCTACATGCCGCAGGCGCAGCAGGCCGGCGCCCGCGTGGAGACCGGTGCGCGTGTCCGCCGGATCGTCACCGGCGACGACGGCCGCGCGGCAGGCGCCGAATGGGTGGACCGCACCGGCGCCGTCCATTTCCAGCCGGCCCGGGCAGTGATCGTCTGCGCGAACGGCATCGGAACACCGCGACTCCTGCTGCTGTCGGCCGACGAGAAGCATCCGGACGGCCTGGCGAATTCCTCGGGCCAGGTGGGCCGGAACCTCATGCTGCATCCCAACTGCACCGCCATCGGGTACTACGAGGACAACCTGGAGAGCTGGCGCGGGCCGGCCGGGCAGCTCATTCACTCCATGCAGTTCTACGACACGGACACCTCCCGCGGATTCGTCCGCGGCGCCAAGCTGCACGCCCTCCCGACTCCGGGCCCGCTGAACACGATCGAGACCCACCGGCAACTCGACTTCGACGACCTGTGGGGACCGGCCATCCACGATGTCGCGCGCGCGGCGTCCAACGGAATCCTGTGGGCGGCCAACGTGGAGGATCTGCCCGAGGAACACAACCGGGTCACCCTCTCCACCGAGGAGTTCGATGCCGACGGCCTGCCGGCACCGAAGGTCGAGTACCGCGTCAGCGAGAACACCCGCAAGATCCTGAAGTACACCGTCGACCGCATGGTCGAACTCCACGAGGCTGCGGGCGCGAAGCAGATCTTCACGCAGGAATTGTGGGTCGACCAGCCAGGACACCTCCTCGGGACGGCCCGGATGGGCGACGACCCGGCGACGTCCGTGGTCGATTCGCACGGCCGGGCCCACGATGTCGACAACCTCTACATCGCGGACGGCAGCATCTTCGTCACGTCCGGCTCCGCCAACCCCACCTGCACGATCAGCGCGCTCGCCCTGCGGGTGGGCAAGAAGGTCGTCGAAGACGTCAACGCGCGGAAGGCATCGGAATGAGCACCACATCCCTCGACCTGCATTCGGCGCCGAAACGGCGGCTGTCGGTACCGGGCAGGCACACGGCACCGCCGCGGCCGCTCACGGACTCCGAACTGACCACGCTGCTGCGGATCGCGGACTGTCTGATCCCCGCGTCCGGTGAGAATCCCGCCGCCAGCGACGCCGACGGGTACCTCCGCTACCTGAATCTGGCGCTCGCCGCCCGGGCCGACGTCTTCGACGCGGTCCTCTCCGCGGTCGACCAGGCAGCCGGTCTGCACGGTGACGACCTGCGCGCGGAGCTCGAGCGGATGTGGGCCGAAGACAAGTTCACGTTCGATCCGCTGTCCTCGATCCTCGCCGGCGCCTACTTCATGACCCCCCAGGTCAAAGCGCTGATCGGGTACCCCGGGCAGCACCGGGACGCCGCCGGATTCGAGGACGCGGCCAACGAACTGGAAACCGGGATACTCGATCCGGTGCTCGAACGGGGCCACTTCTACGTGTCCGCGAACGGCGAGTAGCCGGCTCGGACGCTCCCCCGCTCCGCACTGGTGATCTATTGTCGACAAGAGGCTCCCGGCGTGGTCAACGTCGAATCAACCACCATCAGAAAGGACAACCCGATGACTCTGTCACCGAATCGTCCACCGGGATCGACTGTGGGTCGGCGCGAGGACGGCGACATCTCCCTCGGGCGGATCCATCAGCGCACCACGCCGGGCACGGTCGCGGGCGTCCTGCGCACGGCGATCCTCGACGGCACCCTGGCCCCCGGCAGTCAGCTCCGCGAGGCACACATCGCCGCCGACCTGGGCGTGAGCCGGGCGCCGCTGCGGGAGGCGCTGAGCATCCTCGCCGACGAAGGCCTCGTGGTGAAGATTGCGTACAAGGGTGCGTTCGTCGCCGAGGTCAGCGCGAAAGGGATGGCCGAGATCGCCAGCCTGCGCAAACGGCTCGAGCCCTACGCGATCGAGTTGGCACTGCCACGCCTGTCGGGGGCAGGCCGGACCAAGATCGTCCGGACCCTCCAGGACATGGCCCGGGGCGCCGACGACGGTGACCTGACCCGGACTATCGACGCGCACATGAGCTTCCATCGGGTGATCTACGAACTGTCCGAGCACGGCCTCCTGCTGGACCTGTGGCGCAGCTGGGAATCCCAGCTCCAGTTGTTCCTCTCGGCGGATCACCAGTCGTTCCCCGATCTCCACGACGTCGTCGCCGAACACGAGCGCCTGCTCACCATCATCGATACCGGCGACCTCGAGGCGATCACCCGCGAGATCGACCGGCACGTCCACGGTTCGACCGACGCCGCCCCGGCCGCAACCGCTCCAGTCGACGGTTCTCAACCGTCGAATGCGTGAGTACGTCGATTTTCTCGGCCGTCAGCCGCCCTACGACGAGCTGGACTCCGCCGACCTCGAGGCCCTGGCTCGGACGGTGGAGGTCGAGTACTTCGCCGCCGGCGCACAAATCGTCGAGGCAGGCGCGGCCCCACTCGATCATTTCTTCGTAGTCCGCACCGGGGAGGTCGAGGTGATCGACCGCGGCCGGGTCGTCGATCTTCTCGGCCCCGGCGAAACGTTCGGGCAGATCTCGGTGCTGTCCGGCTTGCCTCCGCCTCTCGCGATCCGCGCCTCCGAAGACACACTCTGCTACCGCTTCCCCGACCCGCGGCCGGTGCTGCGGCACCCGCAGCGACTCCAGTTCGGGCACTACGGCACCCTCGTCACGCGGGAACGATTGGCCCGCTCCGGTTTGGTCGATCCGGCGGTGCGGGCGGCCCGGCATCAGATGCGTCCCGTCGTCTGGTGCCCCGCCGATGCGACCGTGAGCGAGGCCGCGTCCGTGATCACCGAGGCCGGCCAGTCGTACGCGCTGATGGACCGGGGCGGCGCGATCGGCATCGTCACCGACAACGACTTTCGGCGGGCGTTCGCCGACGGGCACGTCGACGCGCACAGCCCGGCCTCGGTCATCGCCTCGTTCCCCGCCCGGTCCGTCCCCGCCGAGACGCTCGTGGGCGATGCGTTCCTGACGATGGTCGAGTCGGGGGTGCACCACCTGGTCGTGACCGGCACCGGTGACAGACCGGTGGGGATTCTCCGCGTCGTCGACGTCGCGTCGACCGAAGTGCGCAATCCCCTCGTCGTTCGCCGGGCGATCGACGACGCGACCACAGTGGAGGACCTGGCGGCCGCGGCGGCCCTGCTCCCCGGAACCTGGGTCGAGTTGTACGACACCGGCACGTCCGTCATGCACGTCGCGGGACTGATGTCCGCGGTGATCGACGCGATCATCAGGCGGCTCGTCGAGCTGACCGACGTCGGCGCCGACCACGTTCCCCACCGGACGTCCTGGCTGCTTCTCGGGTCGGTGGCCCGGCGCGAACCCCTCCCCAAGTCGGACGTCGACACCGGCCTGGTCTGGGAAGACCTGCCCGGGACGGACTCCCCCGCCCGGAAGTTGCAGAACTGGGCCGGGCGCGTCCTGGACAACATGGAACGCTGCGGCCTGCCCCGCTGCGCCGACGGCGCCAACGCGACCAACCCGCTGTTCGCGCGCTCCCGCACCGACGCGGTCGCCGCCGCGACGTCGTGGATCACGAATCCCACCCAGAAGAACGCTCTGCTGCTGTCGTCGATGATCGCCGACAGCAGACCCGTCAGCGGGATGTCACTCGGACGTTCGGTGTCCGACGCCATGCTCGCGACCACCCGCAGCCGCGAGTATCTGTCGGCCCTGCTGCGTTTCACCACGTCCCGGCGGCCTCCGGTCGGGTTCGTGCGCAACTTCGTCGTCGAGCACTCCGGCGCCAACCGCGGCCACCTCGACCTCAAGGCGGGCGGACTCGTGCCGATCGCCTCCCTGGGCCGGTGGATCGCCGTCGTCACCGGGGACGATCGCGGCTCCACCCTCACCCGGTTGCGGCGCGGCGAGGCCGCCGCTCTGCTCACCGCGGACGAAACCGAGACGCTCGTGCGCGCGTTCGAGTACGTGTACGGATTGATTCTGGGCCGCGAGATCGAGGCCATCAAAGGCAGCACGGTCGCGACGACGTGGGTCGCGCCCAACCAACTGGACACGCTCACCCGCCGGTATCTGCGTGAATCGTTCCGCGCGGTGGCCGAGGTTCAGAACCGGCTGGAAAGTGAATGGGTGGCGCGCCTTCCATGAGGGCACACCGGAGGTTCCGCCGCCTCGACACTGTGTCGTGCCCGTGGCGCGATGCCGAGTTCGCGGTCGTCGATCTGGAGACGACCGGACTGGATCTCGTGCGGGACACCATCGTGTCCTACGGGGCCGTCGTGGTCCGGCACGGTCGCATCGTCATGGCGGAGAGCGTCTACGGACTGGTCCACCCCGAGTGCGACATTCGCCCGGAGGCCGTGGCCGTCCACACTCTCCGGGAGGCGGACGTCGCCGATGCCCCACCGTTGACCGAGGCCGTCGGCGTCCTGCGACATCTCCTCACCGACCGTGTCCTCGTCGCGCACGCGGCGTGGGTCGAGACGGCCTTCCTCTCCCGCGCCTTCCGTGACAGCGGGCTGAAGTTCCGGCCGACGGTCGTGGACACCGCTGCCCTCGCCCGTGCTGTCGGCGTGGCGCCGCGACAGCACCTGTGCGAGCCGAACCTGGAATGGCTGGCCGACACGCTCGGCCTGCCCGTCGTCGATCCCCACCACGCACTGGGCGACGCCGTCACCACGGCACAGGTGTTCCTCGCCCTGGCGTCCCGGCTCGAGCGCCTCGGGCACGACACCGCGCGCTCCCTCGTGGATCTGAGTGCCGGCGACCGTCGCCTCGGGCGCGGTTGATGCAAAGGTAATCCAGCCGAAACAACTGGTGATTGAGGTCACACCAATTTGTGGTAGATTGTCGACAGTAGAACAAGCGCGAGCAACCTTTCGCCTTATTCCACGACAAACCGAACCTCGTCTCGGCACATCCCCCGCCGAGATACCCGCGACAGAGACCAGCGAGGTCACGATGGCCATAACCCCGGAAGAGCCCCCGGTGTCCACTCAACCGCCCACCGAGCCCGATCGCCCACTCCTCGATTCCGGAGCGGACACCGATTCCGCCTATCTGGAGAAGCTCGGCTACAAGCAGGAGCTCAACCGAACGCTGGGGCTGTTCTCCG
This sequence comes from Rhodococcus sp. 21391, assembly GCF_016772255.1. Taxonomy (NCBI): domain Bacteria; kingdom Bacillati; phylum Actinomycetota; class Actinomycetes; order Mycobacteriales; family Nocardiaceae; genus Rhodococcus; species Rhodococcus sp. 21391. The sequence continues at coordinate 5,824,009 of NZ_CP063781.1, forward strand.
CCTTCGGAGTCCAGTTCACCTCGATCGCGATCGCCTCCGGAATCTTCACGACCCTGATCGTCGGCTTCGGCTTCTTCGGGCCCGCGTCATTCTGGTCGTTCCTCGTCGGCGGCGGCCTGCAGGTGTTCACCGTGGGACTCGCGGTCGCGCAGCTCGTCTCGGCCTACCCACTGGCCGGCGGCGTGTACCAGATCACCGGGCGGATCACCGGGAAGCCCTGGCTGGCCTGGCAAACCGGATGGTGGCTGCTGATCGCGCACACCGTCGCGGTCACCACCGTCGCCGTGAGCATCGCACCCTTCGTCGCCGGCTGGTTCGGCGTCACGTTCGAGGACAACACCGACGCCCTCCCGTGGGCGCTCGGCCTGATCGTGCTCGGCACCGTCATCAACATCGCCGGGGTCAAGGTCGCTGCCGTGCTCAACAACATCGGCGTGGTGGCGGAAGTACTCTGCGTCGTCGCACTGGTAGCCGTGCTGCTGATCGTGAAGCATCCGACCCAGCCGCTGTCGTTCCTGAGCGAGTCCGGCGGAACGACCACCGGCGGCAACTGGTTCGTCACCTTCCTTCTCGCGATGATCCTTCCCGCATATGCGATCTCGTCGTTCGACGCGACCGGAAACGCCTCCGAGGAGACCAAGGACGCCGCCCGGAAGGCGCCGATGGCATCGGTGATGGCCAACGTCTCCTCCTACGTCGTCGGCATCTTCATGGTCGCGTTGATCATGCTCGCCATCCAGGACCTCCCGGCGGTCATGGAGAGCACCACCCCGGTCAAGCTGATCCTCGACACCGCGGTCGGCACCGCGTTCGCGAACATCTTCGAAGCGGTCGCGATCGTCGCCCTGTTCGCCGCCCTGGTTATGTTGCAGCTCACCGGTATTCGCGTCCTGTGGTCGCAGGCACGCGACGGCCAGATCCCCGCGGCCTCCTGGCTGCGCAAGGTCAGTGCCCAGCGGATCCCGATCAACGCGACCCTCACGATCTTCGCGATCTCCGTGGTGTTCGCACTGTGGTCCTCGCTGCTGTCCGTGCTCGCAGCGATGACGGCACTCGCCTGGGGAATGGCCTACGGTGTCGTGGTCGTCGTCGGCTTCTACGGACTGATCAAGCGCAAGTTGCCATCCCACCCGTGGCACTACGGCATCGTCAGCCCGGTCATCTTCATCCTGGCGATCGCCTGGTCGGTCGTGCTCTGCGCACTCCTGATCTACTCCGACCCCACTCATGTCGGCCTCGGCATGCTGCTGGTCATCGCGTCGGGCGCCGTCATCTACATGCTGATCCCCAAGAGCAGGCGCGGTAAGTCCATCGACACCCAGGCCGGACACCTCTGACAGCCCACTTCCCTGACAACCGACCCACATTCGAAAGGAACTTCATGTCATCCACGCTTCGTTCCGTCACCAACATCATCGACGGCAAGGCCGTGGCCGGATCCTCCGAGCAGGTGCGACAGGTCCGCAACCCGTCCACCGGCGAGGTCGTCGCCGAACTCCAGGAATCGACCGTCGAGGACGGCTACCGCGCCGTCGATGCGGCCCGCGCAGCCTTCCCCGCCTGGGCCGCGAAGACACCCGGCGAGCGCTCGCAGATTCTGCACGACCTCGCCAACCTCCTCGAGGCGAACCTGGACGAACTCGCCGACCTCGAGACCCTCGACGCCGGCAAGCCGACGACGGCGGCGAAGGGTGACGAACTTCCGGGCATCGTCGCGGCGTTCCGGCACTTCGCCGGCGCGGGCCGGGCGTTGTCCGCGCAGGCCGCCGGCGAATTCACCGCCGGCAACACCAGCTTCGTCCGGCGCGAACCCCTGGGCGTCGTCCTTGGAATCACGCCGTGGAATTTCCCTCTCTGGCAGGCGGTCTGGAAGCTGGCCCCCGCACTGGTCGCCGGCAACACCGTGGTCGTCAAGCCGGCCGAGCTGACCCCGCTGGCCACCACCCGGTTCGCGGAGCTCGCGCAACAGCTGCTGCCCGCGGGTGTTCTCAATGTCGTGCACGGCAAGGGCAGTGTGGTCGGGGACGCTCTCGTTCGTCACCCCGACGTCAACCTCGTCTCCTTCACCGGTTCGACGTCCGCCGGACAGCGGATCGCCGAGGCTGCGGGTGCCACGCCCAAACGGCTGGTGCTCGAGCTGGGCGGGAACGCTCCCGTCGTCGTCTACGACGACGTCGACCTCGAGGCCGCACTCCCGATCATCACCAACGGCATCCTGTTCAACGCCGGCCAGGAGTGCATGTCGGCAACCCGGCTGCTGGTGAGTGAGACCATCCACGACACGTTCGTCGCGGCGCTCGCCGAAAGCCTGAGCGCGGCCCGGATCGGTGATGCTGCCGACAGTTCGACGGTTCTCGGACCTCTCATCTCGGAGGGCCAGCGCGCCCGCGTGGCAGAGCTCGTCGACGGCAGGCCTGACCACGCACGGGTCGTGACCGGCGGCAGGATCGTCGACGGTCCCGGCTACTTCTACGAGGCCACCCTCATCGACGGTCTGCAGCAGGACGATCAGCTGGTGCAGGAAGAGATCTTCGGACCGGTGGCGACGGTCCAGACATTCACGGACGAGGCGGACGCCCTGGAGAAGGCCAATGCGGTCGAGCAGGGACTCGCCGCGTCGGTCTGGACCCGCGACATCGGCCGAGCGCTGCGGAACGTCAACGCGATCGAGTCCGGGGTCGTGTGGGTCAACAACCACATGGCGGTCGGCCCGGAAGGACCGCTCGGCGGCTTCAAGGGCTCGGGCTACGGCAAAGAGGGCGGCGCGGCCGGACTCGAGGAATTCACCCGGCTCAAGCACGTCATCGTGAGCCTGGCGTGACGGCGCCGAGCCGCCACGACACCGCGTGGGCGACGTGGGAGCCGGCAGCGCCGGAAGACGCGGTCGGACGAGCCATCCGGCGGATCGACCTGCGCAGCGGTACGGCGTCGCCCTGGGCGCACGCCACCATGGTCGTGCCGTCGCGCGGGCGCGAGTGCTGGTTGGTGACGCTGTGGGACGGCAACGTCGACGTGTGGCGGGTCGACGACACGACCGCGAGATACGAGTTCGATTTTCGCACTCGGACCGACTAGATCTGGTCCACCCATCCGATTCGAAAGGAAGCGCGCGTGACAGTCCTTGCCATCGACCAGGGCACGTCCGGCACGAAGGCTGTCGTCGTCTCCGAGGACGGCGACGTCCTCGCGATCGCCGAAACACCGGTCCGTCCGGCATATCTCGCCGCGGGCGGCGTGGAGCAGGACCCGATGGAACTGCTGGGCTCGGTCCTCGAAGCGGGACGGAGCGCGGTCGCGAAAGCGGGTGTGCCCGTGTCCGCCGTGACCCTCGCCAACCAGGGTGAGACCGTCCTGGTGTGGGACCCGGACACCGGCCGCCCGCTCAGCCAGGCCGTGGTGTGGCAGGACCGCCGGTCGGACCAGCTGTGCCGCGACAAGTCCGAGTCCAAGTCGTGGGTCGAACAGCGGACGGGCCTCGTGCTCGATCCGTATTTCTCGGCGCCGAAGATGCAGTGGTTACGACAGAACGCCACCGCATCGGGTGTGGTCACCACGACGGACACGTGGATCGTGCACTACCTGACCGGGGAGTTCGTCACGGATTCCGCCACCGCCAGCCGCTCGCTGCTCACCGACCTCGACACGGTCGCGTGGGATCCGCAGCTTCTCGATCTGTTCGAGCTCTCCGCCGAGCGGATGCCTGCCATCGTCGCCAACGACGTCGTCGTGGGAACCACGGATGTCTTCGGATCCGGCGCTGCCGTGGGCGGTCTCGTCGTCGACCAGCAGGCGGCTCTCCTGGCGGAGCGGTGCTTCGACGCGGGCACCGCCAAGTGCACGTTCGGCACCGGGGCGTTCCTGCTGGCCAACACCGGCACGCTCCCGGTCCGCTCGGCCGCCGGGTTGGCGTCGTGCGTCGCGTGGAACGTGCGCGGGAAGACGTCGTACTGCGTCGACGGCCAGGCCTACACCGCCGCCTCCGCCATCCGGTGGATCCAGGACCTCGGCTTGATCGAGTCGGCGCGCGACCTCGACAGTGTGGCCGCACACGATTCCGGTGGAACGTATTTCGTGCCCGCGCTGGCCGGTCTCGCCGCGCCCTGGTGGCGGCCGGACGCGACGGCGTCGTTCTCCGGGATGACGTTGTCCACCGACCGGTCCCAGTTGGTGGCCGCCGTCCTCGAGGGGCTGGCGGCGCAGACGGCAGAGCTGGTGTCTGCCGTCGAAGGTGACGTGGGCGCTCCCCTCACCCGGCTGCGGGTGGACGGCGGGCTCACTCGGTCCCGCCGCCTCATGCAGGCCACGGCCGATCTGACCCAGATGCCCCTCGACGTCTATCCGTCGTCCCACGCCACCGCTCTCGGTGCGGCGGCCTGCGCCAGATTGTCACTGAACCCCGACCTGTCCCTGGAGGACGCGGTAGCCGACTGGGAACCGGCGACCACCTACGAGCCGCGGTGGTCGGTCGACCGCGCGGCAGAATTCCGACACCACTGGCGGACGGCCGCACGAGCGGCGCTGCCACAGGAGAAAAGCGATGACTGACACCCCTCCGCCCCCCGACTACGATTTCGTCGTGCTCGGTGCGGGCATCGTCGGCTCGGCGATCGCGCGGGACCTGGCCGGATACCACCACACCGTGGCACTCGTCGAGGCGCGGGACGACGTGGGCGACGGGACGAGCAAGGCGAACACGGCGATCCTGCACACCGGATTCGACGCGAAGCCGGGCACGCTCGAATCCCGCATGGTGAGCCGCGGCTACACGCTGCTCTCCGAATACGCACAGCAGACCGGGATTCCCGTCGAACGGTCGGGTGCCATCCTCGTCGCATGGAACGACGAGGAACTGGCGGCACTGCCGGGCCTGCGTGACAAGGCAGCCGACAACGGCTACACCCACTGCGACATCATCGACGCCGACGAGGTCTACCGACTCGTGCCCGCGCTCGGTGACGGCGCGCTCGGCGGGCTCACCGTCCCCGACGAGTCGATCATCTGCACCTGGACCACCAACCTCGCGCTGGCCACCGATGCCGTCGCCCGCGGGGTGACACTGCGGACGCGAACCCGTGCGGAGTCCGTGACCGTCCAGCCCGAGCGGACGATCCTGCACACGTCGAGCGGCGACATCAGCGCGCGGTGGGTGATCAACGCCGCCGGGTTGGGAGCCGACTACATCGACAAGGAATTCGGCTACGACCGATTCCACGTCACCCCACGGCGCGGCGAATTGCTCGTCTACGACAAGCTCGCGCGGCCGTTGATCGACAAAATTGTGCTCCCCGTCCCGACATCGCGCGGCAAGGGTGTTCTGGTCAGCCCGACGATCTACGGGAACGTGATGCTCGGGCCCACTGCGAAAGACCTCACCGACCGTTCCGCGACGGCGACGTCGGAGGCCGGCTTCGAGTTCCTGCTGGGTAAGGGCGGCACGCTGATGCCGCGCCTGCTCGAGGAGGAGGTCACCGCCACGTACGCCGGACTCCGTGCCGCCACCGACTGCGGTGACTACCTCGTCGAGGTCGACCACGATCAGCGCTACGTCCTGGTCGGCGGAATCCGCTCGACCGGACTGACGTCCGGTATGGCGGTGGCCGAGTACGTCGGCGAACTGCTCACCAAGGCAGGCGTTCTCGACGGCGCACGCACCGAATTGCCACCACCACCCCGGATGCCGAACATCGGCGAAGCATTCACGCGCCCGTACCAGGACGCCGAACTCATAGCGCGTGACAGTGAATACGGCAGGGTCGTCTGCTTCTGCGAGCGCGTCACGGCGGGTGAGATCCGCGACGCGTACCAGTCGCTGATCCCCCCGGCCGGACTCGAAGGGCTCCGTCGCCGCACCCGGGCGATGAACGGCCGGTGCCAGGGCTTCTTCTGCGGCGCCGAGGTCGGGTCGCTCGTCGATGCACACCAATGCCCCGCCGGTTCGCCCGAAGCGACCGAGACCCGGAAGGAAGCCGTCCGATGAGCGCTCCCGACACCTCACGCACCGTGGTGACCGCCGATGTCGCCATCGTCGGCGCGGGTCCCGCCGGGTTGGCCGCGGCCACGCAACTCGGAAAGGTCCACGGGCGCCAGGCTCTTGTCCTGGACCGCGAAAGCCGCGCGGGGGGGATCCCGCGGCATTGCGATCACCCCGGCTACGGCATCCGCGACATGCACACGTTCATCGGCGGCCCCGCCTACGCCGAACGCCTGGTGCGGGAGGCGAAGTCCGCGAGCGCCGACATCATGCCGAATGCGATGGTGACGGCGGTGCATCCCGACGGCGCGCTCGACGTCACCTCACCCGCGGGTCTCCTCCGCATCGAGTCCAGGGCGCTCGTCCTGGCCACCGGTGCCCGCGAGCGTGCCCGTCCGGCCCGCATGATTCCCGGCGACAGACCCTCCGGGGTCTACACCACCGGACAGCTGCAGAACATCGTGCACCTGCACCACGGACGTGTCGGAACACGTGCGGTGGTCGTCGGCGGCGAACTCGTGAGCTGGTCCGCGGTCATGACGCTGAAGCACGCCGGATGCAGGACCGTGCTCATGACGACGCAGTATCCGTCGCCGGAGTCCTACGCCGCCTTCAACATTGCCGGCAAGGCACTGTTCCGGCTCCCGATCGCCGCCCGCACCCGCGTCGTGCGGATCATCGGTCGCGGGAATCTGGAGGCGGTAGAGATCGAGAATCTCGACACCCGCGCACGCGAGATCGTCGAATGCGACACGGTCGTCTTCACCGGCGACTGGATCCCGGATCACGAACTCGCGCGCTCGGCGGGTATCGCCATCGACCCCGGAACGAAGGGACCGCTGGTCGACACCGCTCTGCGGACCAGCCGGCCGGGTGTCTTCGCCGCGGGCAACGTCCTGCACCCGGTCGACACCGCCGACATCGCTGCCCTCGACGGCACGTTCGTCGCAGACCGGGTGGCCGCGTTCCTCGACGCCGGCGAAGCGATCGATCCGGGTGCGGTCGCCGTGCGCATCCTCGCGGCCCCACCGTTCCGCTGGGTTTCCCCCGGAGTGCTCCGGGCGGGTGACCCGGCACCACCACGACAGCGCCTGCTGCTGTGGACCGATCAGCTGGTCTGGTTCCCGAAGGTGACTGTCTCGCAGCGGGGTCGCGTCGTCGCGACCACGCTATTGCCCTGGGCCGCCTCACCGGGACGGGTCTTCCGGGTGCCGTGGTCGATCATGGACGCCGTCGACCCGGCACTGGGGCCCGTGACCGTCGGACTGGCCAACGCACCTCGTCGGGGAACCACGCCCAATGCGGTCGGGGAATTCATTCCCTCCCGCTGCAACTGAGCACAACCCCGACACGCACTCTCGTTCAGCACTACCCCGCACACAGATTGTCGACAATAAACTTCGATCGATCGGAAGACACTTGACGGAAGTACAGGGCGGTTTGCACGGTCCCGAGATGCGGCGGGCCATCACGGCCGCCGCGATCGGAAACTTCATCACCTGGTTCGACTTCGCGGCATACGGATTTCTCGCCGTCCTGCTCGGCAGGGTCTTCTTTCCCTCCGAGAACCCGGCAACGAGCCTGCTGGCGACGTTCGCCGCATTCGGGGTCGCGTTCCTGATGAACCCGATCGGCGGCTTCGTCTTCGGACGGCTCGGAGACAAGGTCGGGCGCAAGAAGATCCTGGCGACGGTGATCATTCTGATGTCGCTGTCGACGTTCGCGGTCGGCCTGCTGCCGGGATACGCGACCATCGGCCTCGCAGCCCCGGCCCTACTCGTGACGCTGCGGATCATCCAGGGCTTCGCTGCCGGCGGCGAACCCGGCGGTGCGGCGACGTTCCTCGTCGAATCCGCGAAACGCGGCAGGCGGGCGCGCACCGTCAGCTTCTGGCACTGCTCCAGCTATCTCGCCAACGCGGCGGCCTCGGTCCTCATCCTCGGCCTCAACGCCGCACTGAGCGAGGCAGCGATGTTCGAGTGGGGCTGGCGCATCCCCTTCCTCATCGCGGGACCGCTCGGACTGGTCGGGCTCTACATTCGCCTGAAGCTCAGCGACACAGCGGAATTCGAACGACTTCAGGCCTCGGGTGAAGTCAGCGAGTCCCCGGTCAAGGACGCCCTCGCGACCAGTCGCCGGCAGATCCTGCAGGTGGTCGGTTGTATTGCGCTGCAGGCCGCGGCTTTCTACTTCATCTTCGTCTACATGGAGACGTATCTGCAGTCGGAGGTGGGATTCTCGTTCGGTCTGGCCTCCGCGTCGACGGTCACCTGCCTGTGCTCGGCGGCGGTCGCCATCTTCGTGTTCGCCCGCATCTCGGACCGCTACGGTCGCAAACCCGTGATCATCCTCGGCGCCGTCTCGAGCACGCTGATCGTCTATCCCGCGTTCTTGGTGTTCGCGACGGGGAAGGTCCCCGCAATCGTCGTCGCGCACGCCGCGATGGGGATCTGCCTCGCCATGTTCATGTCCGCGTCGGGCGCAGCGATGGTGGAGATCTTCCCGAGTCGTGTTCGGTACGCAGGATTCTCGATCGGATTCAACATCTCGGTCGCAGTCTTCGGCGGCACCGCACCGTATGTGGCGACCTATCTGATCGCCACAACCGGCAGTCCGTTGTCACCGTCGGTCATTCTGATCGTGACGGGCGTGATGGCCATTGTGGCGGCGGCGACGCTGCACGAAACCGCCGGCCGGAAAGTCGATGCGAGGGTGGAGGCGGAGCCGCTCCGCCGCGATCCCATCACCGTGGGCGAATAGCCGCCGAAGAACCCCGGCCGATCCCTTGACACCACCGCGGATCGACCTTAGATTTGAGATCGTTCTCTTGTCGACAATCGGCAATCTGACAATTGTCGAAGGCCAGAGCAGTTCCCGGAAGTTCACCAGTCGAGGACCCCACAACGGGCATCGACCACCACCACCGAACAAGGACACGACATGACCAAGAAGCTGGGTGGCATCTTCGCCGCCGTCTCCACTCCCTTCGCCCAGGACGGCTCCGTCGACGAGGGCGCACTGCGCAACCACGTCGACTTCCTGATCGAGAACGGACTGCACGGCCTGGTCCCCGGCGGCAGCACCGGAGAGTTCGCAGCTCTCACGCTCGACGAGCGCAAGTTCGTCAACACGGTCGTCATCGACCAGGCCGCCGGCCGCGTGCCCGTAGCACCGCAGACCGGCTCCACCCGCACCGCGGAGGCCATCGAGCTGTCCCGGCACGCGGCCGACGCGGGCGCCGACGCCGTCCTGCTGGTGCAGCCCTTCTACGAGGCCCCCACGCGCCACGAGGTCATCGAGTACTTCGCCATCGTCGGCGAAGCGGCGAACATCCCGGTGATCGCGTACAACCTGCCGGGTGTCACGGGGATGAACCTCGACCGACCGTTCTACCGGGAACTGCTCGAACGCACGGACGCCGTCAAGTACATCAAGGACACGTCCGGATCGATCGAGCAAGCCTTCGACCTCATCTTCAACCTCGGCGACGCCATCGACACCTTCGTCGGCTGGGACACGATCGTGCTGCCCGCCTTCTCCGCCGGTGCCGCCGGTTCCATCTGGGGTGCGCCCAACTTCGCGCCCAAGGAGTGCGTCGCGATCTACGAACTCGCCAAGGCCGGCAAGTACACCGAGGCCCTCGAAATCTTCAAGCGGCTGTGGAACGTCCTCGACTTCCTCGGCAAGGAGGGTTACGCCGTGGCCACCAAGGCCGCCGCGCAGGCCGTCGGCGTGGACCTCGGAGTGCCCCGCGCACCGTACGGTGAGCTGCCCGCGGACAAGAAGGAAGAGCTCACCAAGCTCATCGCCGAGACCGGACTCACCTACGCCCGCTAGTCACCGCCAAGAAGACCGCGCGCGTTCATCACGGAGTGACCCTTCCCCGACACGTGCGCAGAGGCCGGCAGCAATCACCCCCGCTGCCGGCCTCGCCTCTCGCCGGCAGGCGCAGAGAAGTCGAGCCCTGGCAGGGTGGAACCGGGCACCGCAACGCAGACGAACACACGGAGGAAGATCGTGCGCTGGAGTCGAGTAGTCAACGTAGTGAAGTGTCATGTGGGTGGCGAGATCAACAACGTCGTCACCGGCGGAATCGGCGATGTCCCCGGCGCCACGGTCTTCGACAAGATGAAGTACTTCCGTGAGCATCGCGACGATCTCCGGCAGCTTCTGCTCCACGAGCCGCGGGGCTCGGTGACCCAGTGCGTCAACTTCGTCGTCCCCGCGACGGACCCCGAAGCGCAGATGGGTTACGTCATCGCCGAGTCCACGGAATACCCCGCCATGTCGGGCAGCAACACCATGTGTGTCGCCACCGCACTGCTGGAGACCGGCATGATTCCCATGGTCGAACCGGTCACCGACATCGTGCTGGAAGCGCCCGCCGGGCTCATCCGCATTCGCTGCACCTGCGAGAACGGCAAGGTGACGAGCGTCGAGTTCGAAAATCAGCCCGCATTCGCCTACGAGGTCGGGGTGCCGCTCGAACTCGACGGCTACGGCACCCTCACCGTCGACGTCGCGTGGGGTGGCATGGCCTACGTGCTCGCCGACGCCGACCAGCTGGGATTGAAGTTGCAACCCGACGAGGCGCGCGAGATCTGCGACCTCGGGCAGAAGCTCAAGACCGCCGCCGCCGAGCAGATCCCCGCGGTGCACCCGACCAATCCCGAGTTCGCCGGAATCACCCAGACCGAGTTCGTCGGCCCGCTCTCACGCACCGACGGGGTGCTGACCGCCCGGAATGCCGTGGTGGTCTCCCCCGGCCGGCTCGACCGCTCGCCCTGCGGCACCGGCACGTCCGCCCGACTGGCGGTGCTGAAGGCGAAGGGCCTCATCGAGGTCGGGGAGAAGTTCGTGCACGAATCGGTGATCGGCAGTCGCTTCGAGAGCCGGATTGACAGACTGACGAAGGTCGGAACGTATGACGCCGTGGTTCCCCGCGTGAGCGGCCAGGCGTACATCACCGAACTCAGCCAGGTCGGACTCGACCCCGCCGACCCGTTCCCGACCGGCTACACCCTGTCCGACACCTGGCCGACCGGCAACTGACCCGCACGTGAGTGGGAAAGTGTGCCCGGGCACTCTTTCCCACTCACGTGGGGAGCAGGGGCTTGACGCCGCGGCCGAGGAACTCGACGAATCCCAGCAGGTCCGGTTCGTCCTCGGTCGGTGCGAAGGCCACCGACGTCGCGCCCAGGCGCGCAAGCCTTCGCACCTCCTCGGCGATGGTGTTCGCGTCACCCGCGACCCCTATTCCGGTGTCGGCCGGCTTCTCCCACCGCGCCAGTTCCTCGTCCACCCGTTGTCGCGCACCCTCGCCGGTGGCGGCGATCTTCGGGACGACCATGCGATGCGACGACGCCCGTTCGTCGCCGATCTCCTCGACGATCAGGTCGCGGGTCCTGCGGATGTCGTCGTCACCGACCGCAGAGGTGACGAGGTTCCCGTCACCCAGACGTGCCGCGAGGCGAATCGACTTGGGCCCCTCGCCGCCGAGCATCAACGGAACCCGTTCGGTGGGAGGCCAGTCGAGTTTCACACGATCGAGCCGGACATACCGGCCGTCCGTGCTCACCGACTCACCGTCCAGCAGTGCCCGCAGCGCCACCGCATACTCCTCGAGGAGCGTCATCGGTGACGCCACCCGCGCGCCCACCTGTTCCATCCACCTCTGCACCCCGTGTCCGACGCCCGCGATCACTCGTCCGGGAAACAACCGGGTGAGCGTGGCGATCTCCATCGCGGTGAGCGCGACGTTGCGCAACGGTACGGGCATCAACCCGACACCGACGTGGATTCGCTCCGTCCATGCCAGTGCGGCGGCGGCCGAAGCCACGCCGCTCTCCTTGAAACAGTCTTCCCACAACCAGATCTCGTCGAGGCCACTGTCCTCGGCGATCCGCGCGAAGTCTTTCAACCTCTCGGGTTCGATCGTCGGGATGAACGTCACGCCCAGTCGCGGCACCGCAGTCGTCATCGATCCATCATGAGGGATGACGCCCGCCCGTCGCGGGGCATCGCCATCATTCGCGCGGCGGCGCGGTACTGGATTCGCGCGGCGGCGCGGTGCTGGCGCGGACGACCAGTGACGTCTTCATCAACGATCGCGTGCGGGTGCCGCCACCCAGTCGATCGAGCAGGATCGTCGCGGCCGCGCGGCCCTTCTCGACTATCGGTTGATGAATTGTGCTGAGACCGAGTAGTTCTGCAACGGGTGCGTCGTCGAATCCGATGACGGACATGTCGTCGGGCACGGCGAGTCCGCGCTCACGTAACACCTGCCACGCCGCCACCGCGTGCACGTCGGACGTCGCCACGAGGGCGGTCGGCTGAGCGGCGTCGAGCAGGATCCGGGTGGCCTCGGCACCGGCGGCGCGATCGATGTTGCCCGCCACGACGATCGACAGTTCCTCCACCGGGAGGTGGTGGTCGCGGGCCGCGGCGAAGTAACCGGCGAGGCGCTCCCGCGCGTTGCGTTCGGTCGCCGCTTCGACGTCGTCCGCCGTGACCATCCGGCAGTCGGAATCCTGGCCGAGCTTGTCGACGATGATCCCGATGCGTCGATGGCCCAGGCTCAGGATGTGGTCCATCTGCAGGTAGGCGCCGTGCCGGTCGTCGATGGCCACGAACGGGAGTCCCGCGCTTCGCGGCGAATCGACCACGACGGCCGGGATACCGCGCGCGATGATCGCTTCGACCAGAGGATGACCGTCGGGGACGTTGTGGATGACCACACCGTCCACGAGGCCACGGAGAACCAGCGAGTTCGGTGGTGAATCCGGGGATCCACCGCGCGAGGCCGGAAACAGGGTGAGGGCGATGTCGGCCGAGTTCCCGATTTCCGCGATGCCCTTCATCAGCAGGGTCACGGACGGATCCTCGAGCGCCTGCACCGGGGAGTCGGGCACGATCACGCCGACCGCGCCGATCCGCCCCGACCGCAGACTGCTCCCGGCGATGTTCGGGCCGGCGTAGCCGAGTCCCGCGGCGACGGAATAGATGCGTTCCCGTTGTGTCGCAGAGACCTTCGACGATTTACTGAAGGCGTAGGAGACGGTGGCGACCGATACTCCGGCCGCCCGGGCGACGTCCTTCATCGTGACCAAGTGGTACTCCCTCGTCGGCGATCATCGGCCACACCCGGCCGTTGCGCACCGGAGCGCACAATGGGACCGATCCTAGTCCGCGTCTGGACGCTCTCCACGTTCCCCTCGACATCACCCATTGACAGCGCTCCAGCCGGTGATACGATTCACCACCATAAGTTAATCGTTTCACTATTCCGGTTTCACCATCCATGGGAGCACTCATGACCAAGGCCCTCTACCTCTACGGCGGCTGGCCCGGCCACCATCCGTACGACATCGCCGCATGGGCACGCGAACTGTTTTCCGAGTTGAACTACCAGGTCGAGGAGTCGCAGGACATCTTCACCCTCGATCGCGACCTGACCGGATACGACCTGATCGTGCTCGGCTGGAACAACGCGCTCACCACCGAAGACCTGAGCGACTCACAGGAGAAGAACCTGCTCGACGCCGTCGCGGCAGGAACCGGGGTCGCGGCGTGGCACGGCGCCGCCGCCGCGTTCCGGGCGAGTCTGAAGTACCACTTCCTCCTCGGCGGCGACTTCGTCGAACATCCTGCGGGAGAGTCTTTCCCACAGCCGTACAAGGTGAGCATCACCGACCGCGAGCACGAGGTGACCGCCGGTGTCGAGGACTTCGCCGTGGCGTCCGAGCAGTACTACATGCACGTCGACCCGAACAACCGGGTACTCGCGGAGACCGAGTTCAGCGGCGAGCACCTGCCCTGGCTGGAGGGACTGCGCAGCCCGGTGGCGTGGGTGCGCCAGTGGGGCGCCGGCCGGGTCTTCTACCACTCGATCGGCCACACGCCGGCCGACCTGTCGGAGCCGAACGTGCGCCGACTGACCAAGCAGGGACTGCGCTACGCCGCCCGCGTAGCGAACTGACACAGCAAGGAGACACGATCATGGCGAAATTGACCGGCGGGCAGGTGGTCGCCCAGGTCCTGAAGCAGTACGGCGTCGAGTACGTCACGGGCATTCCGGGCCACGGCATCTGGTCGCTCACCGATGCATTCCTGGAGAAGGGGTCCGAGATCCCGTTCATCCAGGTCTACCACGAGCAGAGCGCCACGCACCTCGCGGACGGGTACTACCGGGTGTCCGGTAAGCCGATGGCCGCGGTGGCGTCGATCGGGGCGGGCGCGGCGAACACCGTGCTCGGTCTCGCGACCGCGTACAGCGACTCGACGAGCCTGCTGTGCATCACCGGCGGGCCGCCCACCCACATGCGCGGGCGCGGCCTGCTCCAGGAACTCGAGCGGCACACAGACAACGGCTTTCCGCAGGTCACCGACGCAGTGTCGAAGCGCAGCTGGGTCGCCACCCGCGTGGAGGAACTGCCGTTCATCATGCACCGCGCGTTCAGCACCATGCTGACCGGTCGGCCGGGGCCTGCACACATCGAGGTGCCGATGGACGTGCAGGCCGAGGCCGCCGACGTCTCCCTTCACGACCTCGCACGACGGCTGCCGGTCGGTCTCCAGCAGCCCGACCCGCTGGCGATCGACAAGGCCGTCGACGTGCTCCGTGACTCACGCCGGCCGGTGATCGTCGTCGGCGGCGGCGCCATCACGTCCGACTCGGCCGGCGAAGTGCTCGCCCTCGCCGAGGCGTGGCAGATCCCCGTGGTCACCACGTGGAACGGCAAGGGCGCGTTCCCCGAGGATCACGCGCTGTTCGCCGGCAGCGTCGGCCAGACCGGAACGATCGTGGGCAACGCCGTCGCCTCTCGCGCCGACGTGGTGATCTCCATCGGATGCCGGTTCACCGACTGGTCCTCCTCCAGCTACGCGCAGGGAGTCACGTTCTCGATTCCGCCCGCCAAGCTCATCCACATCGACATCGATCCGCACGAGATCGGCAAGAACTACCCGGCCGAGGTCGGCATCGTCGCCGACGCCAAGCCGACCGTCGCCGCGATCGTCGCCTCCCTCCCCCGCAGCAGCGCCAACCGGTCCGAATACCTCGCCGAACTCGAGCAGCTGAAGACGGAGTGGGAGGCCAAGCTCGCCGGCCGTCGCGATTCCGACCGCTTCCCGTTCACCTCCCAGCGCCCCCTCGGCGGCCTGCGGTCGGTGATGGAACGGGATGGCATCATCGTCGCCGGCTCCGGCAACACCCAGGGCGCCGTGAAGCAGACGTTCCCGGTGTATCACCCGCGCACCCACCTGACGTCCGGCGGATTCTCGTCCATGGGCTGGGCCGTGCCCGCCGCGATCGGGGCCAAGCTCGCCGCCCCCGACCGGCAGGTGGCGTGTGTGCTCGGCGACGGCGACTTCCTCATGACGTCGCAGGAGATCGGTGTCTGCGTGCAGCACGACATTCCGGTGGTCTTCGTGGTCCAGGACAACGCGGGCTTCATGTCCATCCGCGGTGGGCAGCGCAAGCAGACCAGCCGGCACATCGGCACCGAGTTCAATCGCCCCGACGGCACTCCGTACAGCCCCGACTTCAAGGCGCTCGGCCAGTCGTTCGGCCTCGAATCGTTCCGGGTGGACGACCCGGCCGACCTCGAGAGCACCTACCGGAAGGCCTTCGACTCGAAAGCGCCTGCGCTGATCGAGATCCCGACCGATCGCGATGCCGCGGGACCGTGGGTTCCCGGTTGGTGGGACTTCCCCGTTCCCGCGTACATCGAGGACGAGCGTCAGGACGAGTACTGGGCGACCCGAGCCAAGGAACAGCACCTGTGAGAACGTCGGGACACGATCAGATCGACGCGTATTCACCGCTGCGCGAGGGCGCCGTGGTCGATGTGGGCGATTCCGACACGGTCACCGCCGATGTCGTAGTCGTCGGATCCGGGATGGGTGGCTCGACGCTGGCGTGGGCGCTCCGCGATCGGGACGTCGACGTCCTGGTCGTCGAGCGCGGGCGATTCCTCCCCCGCGAGGTGGAGAACTCGCAGGCCGCGGAAATGTTCCTCATGGGCCGGTACAAGACCGCGGAACCGTGGTTCGACGGCAGCAATGGTGAGCCGTTCCAGCCCGGCGTGTACTACTGGGTGGGAGGCAACACCAAGTTCTACGGCGGCAGCCTCCCCCGCTTCCGCGTCACGGATTTCGAGGAGACGCAGCACTACGACGGCATCTCACCGAAGTGGCCGTTCAGCTACGCCGATCTCGAACCGTTCTATGCCGAGGCGGAGCGCCTCTACCAGGTGCACGGCATCGACGGCGAGGATCCGACGGAACCACCACGGTCGTCTCCGTACCCGTTGCCACCGTTGCCGCACGAGCCGACGATCGAGCGATTCGCGTCCTCCCTCCGCCAGCAGGGACTGCATCCGTTCCACACACCGAACGGCATGAACCTGACCACGCAGGAGCATCGCAGGCAGTCGACGGCATCGGACGGCACCCCGTCGCAGACCGATCACAAGAGTGAGGCGGAGAACCGTGCGTTGCGGCCCGCGCTCGAGTCGGACCGGGTGCGCCTGCTCACCGAAGCGAAGGTGACGCGTCTGCTCACCGATGCGAAGGGCACGCGAATCGTCGCCGCGGAGGCCGAGTTCCGTGGTCGCACGATCCGGATCACAGCCAACCAGTTCGTGGTCTCGGCAGGGGCGGTCAACACCGCGGCACTGTTGCTCCGCTCGGCCGACGAGCGGAATCCGGATGGCCTCGGCAACTCGTCGGGGCTGCTGGGCCGGAACTACATGGTGCACAACAGCACGTTCTTCATGGGCGTCAACCCCTTCCACAAGAACACGACTGCGTGGCAGAAGACGCTGGGAATCAACGACTGGTACGTCGCGGGCCCGAACAACGAGTACCCGCTCGGCAATCTGCAGATGCTCGGCAAACTGCAGGCCGCGCACGTGAAGGGGGCGCGGCCCTGGGCTCCGCTGTGGGCGCTGAAGGCGGTGGTGAATCGCAGCCTCGACATCTACCTCACCACCGAGGATCTGCCGACGCGGAACAACCGGGTCCGGATCGACGGCGACAGGATCATCGTCGACTGGACACCCAACAACACTGCGCCGCACAGTGAACTGGTTCGCCGCGTCTCCGCGGCAGTCCGCAAGGCGGGGTATCCGATCATCCTCACCGAGCGAATGGGGATCGCGACGAACTCGCACATGTGCGGAACCGCGGTCGCGGGTACCGATCCGGCGGCGAGTGTCCTCGACCCGCACTGCCGCAGTCACGACGTCGACAACCTGTGGGTCGTGGACGGATCGTTCTTCCCTTCGTCGGCGGCGCTCAACCCCGCGCTGACCATCGCGGCCAACGCGCTGCGCGTGGCACCCCACATCGCTTCTGCCGCAGTGTGATGTGATCACATCACGGTTCGCCCGGCCTCGTTCTCAGAGGCCGGGCGAACGCGTGATCACCTCGAGCCGATCCGCTCCTCGGCGGGCGGAGAATCCTCCGTCTCGCGGGTTTCCCCGGCCGCACTCGCCACCAACCCGGCGAGGACGGCGCCGGCCAGGACGACGCAGAAGGCCTGCAGGAGCCCGAACTGCTCACCGAGCAGCCCGAGGAGCGGCGGCCCGACCAGAAACGCCATGTACCCGAGCGTCGACACCGCGCTGACGCGTCGCGCGGCGTCGGCACCCGAGTCGGCCGCCGCGGACAGTGCGAGCGGAAATCCAAGGGCGACACCGACACCCCACAACGCACAGCCGAGCGCGGCGAGAACCAGGTTCCCCGCCAGGATCACGATCAGGACCCCCGCCACCGCGAGCGCCGCGGACCAGCGGACGGTCGCAGAGCGGCCGTACCGGTCGACGACGCGCCCGCCGAGTAGGCGGCCCGACGTATCGCGGCCACGAACACGACGTAGAACGCGGCGCCGGTGGCCGACCTGACGCCGTACCCGTCGACGATTCCCAGCGGCAGCCAATCGTTGGCGCTGCCTTCCGCGAACGCCATGCCCAGCGCGATCAGGCCTAGGAGAACGATCCGGGTGTCCCGCCAGATGGTCGGACCGCCGGACGTGCCGGATCGACGGCGCGTGCGCCCGGCCTCTCGTCCGGTAGCCGGAGGTAGCAGCGCCACGACGCTCACGCTCGTCACGAGGACCACGACGGCCAGCACCCCGAGATGCACCGGCACCGGAACATCTAGCAGTTCGGCGACCGCCCCGAGGCCCGCGCCGGCGAGCGTTCCGAGACTGAACGCACCGCGCAGCGACGGAAGAAAGCTGCGTCCCATGCGCTTCTCGATCGCTGCACCCTCGACGTTGAGGGCCACCTCGCACATGCCGAATCCCGCACCGGTGCAGGCGAGTCCCAGACCGACCAGGGCCGCGATCGCGACACCCGAACCGAGTCACACCGTGAACAGGCCGAGGCTCGCGACCGTGGCCGCGGCCGCGGCCGCGATGACGTTACGGGCACCGATCCGGGCGACGACGGGACCGGCGAGCAGGAGCCCCGCCATCGATCCGATCGACAATCCGAGAATGATCAGACCCATGTCGCCTGTGTCGACTCCCAGAGACGAGCGAATGGCCGGGGTGCGGGTCACCCAGGACGCATAGGTGATCCCCGTTCCGACGAAGATGACGAAAGTTGCTGCTTTCCAGCCACGCTCACCGCGCTTCAACGGCGGACTCTCGGTAGGCACAGCTGTCTCCTGTTCGCGTCGGGGAATGGTTAATCGTATCACCGGGTAGCGGCACGAAAGGCGGTCCGGCACCTCGGAAGAGGTACCGGACCGCAGGAACCGGAAGTGCCGGACGACCTACCCGGTCGCGACCTCGTGCCTGCTCGTCTCCGATGCCGGCTTGTGGTAGCGCGGCACCAGGCGCATCAGCGCCGGACCGCCGATCGCGATCAGCGCGAGAAGGATGGCCGGCAGAAGCGGCATCCATTCGATACCGAGGTTGTCGACGACGACGGTGATCGCGGCCGGCCCGACGAGCATGCCCACGTAGCCGATCGCGTTGACCAGACCGATGTTCCGCCCCGCGTTCTCGGGATCGCGTCGCCCGGCCGCCGACAGCATGAGCGGCGCCATGCACGCCAGGCCGAGTCCCAGCAGCACGAAGCCGGTGAGGGCGAGCGGCGCCGACCCGCCCAGCATCGCGAGAAGCGCTCCGGCGGCGCCGATGACACCGCTCGCACCGACGATGAGTCGAGCGCCGAAGTATTCGGCCAGCTTGTCGCCGAACAACCGGCCGACGAACTGCGCTCCCGAGTAGAGCGTGACAGCCGTCGCTGCCAGGCCCGCCGTGGTGCCGACCGCGCGGCGAACGAATTCCTGACCCCAGTCCAGCACCGCGCCCTCGCTCAACATCGATCCGAGCAGGAGCACACCGAATCCGATCATCACGAGAAGCGTTGCCGTGGTGGCCGAACGCTTCCCCGGGTGCGCGGGGTCGGCGGCGCCCGGAATCTCGTCCTGGTCAGGAGGCAGCAACTCGTCGAGCGAGAGAAGCCATTTGCCGAAGACGACACCGAGTACCGACAGGACCACGCCGATCGAGATGTAGGCGACGGCCGGGCTGTCGGTGAAGTGCCGCGCCAGAGCACTGCCGACGAGTCCGAGAACGAAGCCACCCGCCGGGTAGGCGGCGTGGAACGCGGACATGATGGGTCGCCCGTAGTACCGCTCGACCTGCACACCGTGGGTGTTGAACGCCGTGTCGAAGGCACCGCGGAGCAGACCGATGAGCACGCCGATCACCATCGCTCCGACCAGTCCGTCGAGGAACGCGAGGGGGATGTAACAGAGGGGGTAGACGACCATCGTGGGCATGGCCGTGTTTCTCGGACCGTACCGGTCGATGAAGGGGCCGATGGCGAAGCAGCCGACAGCGGCGCCGATGCCGATCGACAGTGCGAGGAGGCCGAACTGGGAGTCGCCGCCGTCGCCTTCCCATCCGAGGTGACTACGCAACGAGGTGGTGCTCGTCGACCACATCAACATCACGGCGCCCAGCTGGAAGAAGCCGAAGAATGTTGCGATTCGCGCCTTACGCACGCGTGTATGGTCGAGCACGGGAGCGGTGCCTGCTCCATGTGTTGCCATGATTTCGTCCTTGCGGTAGGTCTCGGATCGCCGCGGGCGCCTACGGGGGTAGGCATCCGTTCAGCGAGTAGCGAGTGCGTGAACTTTCGATCAACGCCGACTGGATGGCCGGAATCTCGAGGAAAACATTACGAAGGTGACGCGCCGCACAACAGGTACAGACCGTGTACCTCCTACGCGCAGACTGCACAGAATGAGAAGCCGGCGCCGACCGTGTCATGGCCGCCCGCTCCGTAATCATGGTCGCCCGCTCCGAATCATGGTCGCCCACTCCGTCGAGCCACGATGGACGACCCCTCGAGCAGATCCAGCCCCTTCACCGCGAGCAGCAGGCTCTGGCGAGTGGCGGCGTCGTCCAGGGATTTGCCCAGGATCGCGGCAATGCGGTCGAGCCGGTTGTACAAGGTCCGGCGCTGGATGAAGAGTTTCTCGGCCGCTTCGGTCTTGCGGCCGTCGACGGAGAGGAAGGCGCGCAGTGTCGGCAACAGCGGGGTCGTGGACTGCGCATCCTTCGTGAGCAGTGGGCCGAGTTCGTCCTCGACGAAGCTGGCGAGTTCGGGACCCTGCGCCAACGTCACGAGCAGACGTTCGACGCCGAGGTCGTCGAAGTGCAGCATGGGTGAGGCAGGCAGGGAGCGCGACACCGCGGCGGCACTCTTCGCCTGCGTGACCGCGACCTGCAGCATCGATGCGGGCACCGCGCGGCTCATGCCGCCGCCGTGCTCCATTTTCCCGAGCAGGCCCGTGAGCTCGGCGCGGGTTCGGCCGGACTCCGCCGCCACGGCCACGACGTAGTCGCCCATGTCGGCGCTGATCGCACCCGTGTCGATCTGACGGCCGGCCCGCGGACCGGACGACTCGTCGCGGGCATCCTTGTTCGCGATGACGACGACGATCGGCCCCGAACCGAGCTGATATCCGAGTCTTCCTGCCTGGTCGACGAATTCGGACCCGGAGAGATCCCCGATCAGCAGTCGCGTGATCAATGCCGTGCTCCGCTGATCGTCCCTCGCTTCCCGGCTGCGGTCGGTCAGCAACGAGATCGCGACGGCCGCGGCGGCACGCTCGGTCGCGAAGGCCGCGGTGGCCCGTTCGGTCGCGGGCCGGTCGGTGAAGACGTGAATCCAGCCCCACGGCTGACCGCGCATCAGGACCGGCCTGCGGACGCATCCGCTGTCGTCGCTGTGGAGGCCCCGCGCGTGCCGGTCCCAGCCCTCGATGCCGGCTTCCTCGTCGAATTCGCCGACGTACGCCATCACGCGATGCGCGATGTTCTCGAGCACCACCGTGCCGTCGGTGAGTTCGGCCAGCATCTGCACGATCGAGAGGTAATCGGCGCCGTCCAGGAGGAGGTTCGAGAAAGTGGACTCGACTTCCCGTTCGTGGGTGAGCTCCTGCAGGCGCTTGCCGGTCAGGATCTCGTGTACCTGCGACGAGACGCCGGCGAACGACACCTCGCGGGCGAGGGCGATGATCGGCAGGCCGCAGGCCTGCCCTTCGGCGACTACTGCATCCGGTACGCGGTCGAACATCCGCCCCGACTCCTCGATGACGAGCGCCGCGGCCCCGGCATGAGCGGCTGCGCGCACGAACACCTGTTGAAGGGCGTCCGTGCTGCCCATTCCGAGCCCGGCGGTCAGGAGCAATTCTCCACCCCGGAGGAAGCGGGCGATATCCGAGATCTCCGAGGAATGCACCCAGCGGACCTCACGGTCGAGGCTGCCCGATCCGGTCAGGACACGGGCTCCCGCGTCTTTCAGGAGATCGATGTCGAGAGCGTCGGCGACGGTGAAAACCATGCTCAATGGTACACAGAACGTGCATGAACCGACGCAATTAGTTCCCACAATGCAACTGTCGGAAACGTGTGCGGCACCGCGATGCTGAGTGACAACAGATCCAGTCCCTCGCTCATCCGAAGGAAGCATCCCATGTCATTCGTTCTCAAGGCCGCCGTCGGTGAACCAGCGCAGCGGGCGAGCAACCCCGCCGTGGTCGACACCGTCGCCGCCGTCATCGCCGATGTCCGCGCGAACGGCGACGACGCCGTCCGGAAGTACTCCGAGAAGTTCGACGGCTGGTCCCCCGAATCGTTCCGGCTGAGCGAGGACCGGGTCGCGGAGATCGTGAAGTCCGTTCCCGAGACCGTCCTCGACGATCTGCGATTCGCGCAGCGCCAGATTCGGGACTTCGCCCAGGCGCAGCGGGACTCCATCCAGGACCTCGAGGTCGAGACCCTCCCGGGTGTGTTCCTCGGGCACCGCAACGTCCCGATCGACGCGGCTGCCGCCTACGTACCCGGCGGGCGCTACCCGCTGACCGCGTCCGCGCACATGACGGTCCTCACCGCGAAGGTTGCGGGCGTCGAACGCGTCGCCGCGACGACGCCTCCGAATGCCGGGGAGCCGCCGCAGATCAGTGTCGCGGCGATGCACCTCGCCGGCGCCGACGAGATCTTCGTCCTCGGCGGCGTGCAAGCCGTCGCCGCACTCGCGCTGGGCACCGAGACCATCGACCCGGTGTCCATCCTCACCGGCCCCGGCAACGCCTACGTGGCCGAGGCGAAGCGCCAGCTGTTCGGGGAGGTCGGGATCGACCTCTTCGCCGGACCGACCGAAACACTCATCGTCGCCGATCACCTGGCCGACCCGTTCACCATCGCCGTCGATCTGCTGAGCCAGGCCGAGCACGGCCCGGATTCGCCGTGCGTGCTGATCACCACGTCGGAGTCCGTGGGACGAGCGGTGATCGATCATATCGACGCCCTGCTCCCCGGCTTGGTCACCAACGCCATCGCCGGCCCCGCGTGGCGTGATCACGGCCAGATCCACGTGGTGGACACCCTCGACGAGGCGTACCGGCTCGCCGACGTCTTCGCGTCGGAGCACGTCCAGATCCTCACCGAGGACCCCCGTCAGGCCCTGACCTCCATGCGGAACTACGGCGCCCTGTTCCTCGGCGAAGGAACGTGTGTTCCCTACGGCGACAAGCTGATCGGCACCAACCACGTCCTCCCGACGCTCGGTGCGGCCCGCTACACGGGCGGTCTGTGGGTGGGCAAGTTCCTCAAGACGCTCACCTATCAGGAGGTGCGCGACCTCGGCAGCAGCGCGAAGCTCGGCGAGGTGTGCGGCCGCCTGTCGCGTCTGGAGAAGTTCGAGGGACACGCCCGCTCCGGCGACCTTCGCGCCGCCAAGTTCGGCAACGCCCCGCTCCCGTGGGGCGACCTCCCGACCCGGGTGACGTCCGAACGATGACCCGCATCGAACACGACCTCCTCGGCGACCGCGAGGTCCCCGACGACGCCTACTACGGCATCCACACGCTGCGGGCGACGGAGAACTTCCCGATCACCGGCATTCCGCTGGCCAGCCATCCCGACCTCGTGTCGGCGCTGGCGTCCGTCAAGCAGGCGGCGGCGCAGACCAATGCCGGCCTCGGCCTGCTGCCGCGGCGCGAAGCGGACGCCATCGTGGCGGCCTGCGAGGAGATCCGGGCCGGCGCG
Organism: Rhodococcus sp. 21391; assembly: GCF_016772255.1. Lineage (NCBI taxonomy): Bacteria > Bacillati > Actinomycetota > Actinomycetes > Mycobacteriales > Nocardiaceae > Rhodococcus > Rhodococcus sp. 21391. Next base: position 5,847,558 of record NZ_CP063781.1, read on the forward strand.
CTGCGCGACCAGTTCGTCGTGGACGTCATCCAGGGCGGCGCCGGCACGTCGACGAACATGAACGCGAACGAGGTGGTGGCCAACCGGGCCCTGGAATTGCTCGGCCACCGGCGCGGCCGCTACGAGTATCTGCATCCGCTCGAGCACGTGAACATGAGCCAGAGCACGAACGACGTCTACCCCACCGCGATCAAGGCCGGCCTGCAAACCGCCCTGACCAGGCTGCGGGCGGCCATGCAGGACTTGGCTGCGGCATTCGCGGTGAAGTCGACGGAGTTCTCCGACGTCCTCAAGGTCGGCCGCACCCAGTTGCAGGATGCGGTTCCGATGACCCTCGGCCAGGAGATCGCGACGTTCGCTCTCATGATCGACGAGGATTCTCAGCGGCTCGGGGAGGCGGCAACGCTCATCTCCGAGATCAATCTGGGTGGAACGGCGATCGGGACCGGCCTCAACGCGCACCACGAGTACGCGTGGCGCGTGCGCGAGCACCTTGCCGCGATCACCGGGATCGAGGTGACGACGGCGTCCGACCTGATCGAAGCCACGCAGGACGTCGGGGCGTTCGTCCAGCTGTCCGGGGTCCTCAAGCGCACCGCGGTGAAGCTGTCCAAGATCTGCAACGACCTCCGGCTCCTGTCGTCGGGGCCGCGCGCCGGCTTCGGTGAGATCACATTGCCGCCCGTGCAGGCGGGGTCGTCGATCATGCCGGGGAAGGTGAACCCGGTGATCCCGGAGGTCGTGAACCAGATCGCCTTCCGGGTCGTCGGCAACGACCTGACCGTGACGATGGCGGCCGAGGGCGGGCAGCTTCAGCTCAATGCCTTCGAGCCGGTCATCGCGCACAGCCTGTTCGAGACGATCGAATTGCTCACTCGCGGATGCACCGTCCTGCGGGAGCGCTGCGTGGTCGACATCGGCGCGAACATTGACCACCTGAAGAACATGGTGGACGCGTCCATCGGCGTCGTCACCGCCCTCAACCCGCACATCGGGTACACCGCGGCCACCGCGATCGCCGCCGACGCCCTCGCGACCGGGCGCACCGTCGCCGCGCTCGTGCTCGAACGGGGTCTGCTCAGCCGGGAGCAACTCGACGACGTGTTGCGGCCGGAGAACCTCACTCGACCGCTCGTGCCCTGACGGCGACGAGCAGCTCATCCCCCGCCGGGATGAGCTGCTCGGGTGGGGTTGACATCCACCACACTGCCGCTAGCCTTTAGTTATACGTATAACCACTTCACCGATTGCCGGTTCGCGTCGACCCGCCCGGCAGGACGTTGACACCACTCTCTACGACCGAGGAGCAGGACCCATGAGTGACGCATCCGTGGGGGAGCCCACAGGCCCGAGCAAACACAGCTACGACGTCGTCATCGTCGGCAGCGGAATGGGCGGCGGAACGCTCGCTTACGCGCTCGCGGACTCGGGAGTCGATGTGCTTCTGATCGAGCGCGGCGACTTCCTGCCGCAGGAAGAGCAGAACTGGGACCCCCGGGAAGTTTTCGAGGGACACCGGTACGCGAACGCCGAGCAGTGGTACGACACCGAGGGCAGGCCGTTCAGTCCGGGCACGTACTACTACGTCGGCGGGAACACCAAGCTGTACGGCTCGTCGCTCGTCCGGTTCCGTCGTGAAGACTTCCAGTCGACGCAACACGAGGACGGCAAATCTCCCGAGTGGCCCTTCTCGTACGACGACTTCGCGCCGTATTACGCACGGGCAGAACAGGTGTACCGGGTCCACGGCGATCACACCGACGACCCCACGCTCCCCCGTGACGAACCCTTCCCCTACCCGGCGATCGGACACGAGCCACCGGTGCAGGAGGCGGCCGACGCACTGCGGCGCCTCGGGTACACGCCGTCGAACATCCCACTGGGCATCGATCTGCGGGACGGCGGCGGATGTATCCGCTGTCAGACCTGCGACGGGTTCCCCTGCCGGGTGCTGGCGAAGTCGGACGCGGATGTGCGGTGCGTCCGCCCGGCCGTCGCGTCCGGCTCGGTGGAACTGCTGACCAACGCGTACGCCGAGCGCGTCCTCACCGACGAGACCGGCAAACAGGCCACCGGCGTACGACTCCGGCACCGCGGCACCGAAGTCGTCGTCGACGCACGCACCGTGGTGGTGTCCTGTGGCGCCGTCAACTCCGCGGCGCTGCTGCTGCGGTCGGCGAACGCCGCACACCCGGACGGTCTCGCCAACTCCTCCGGCATGGTCGGACGAAACTACATGGTGCACAACAACTCCATCATGGTCGGCATCAACCCGCTGAAGAAGAACACGTCCGAGTTCCAGAAGACGTTGTACATCAACGATTTCTACACTCACGGCACCGCGGACCACCCCTACCCGCTGGGACACGTGCAACTCATCGGCAAGTTGCAGGGCGAGATGATCAAGGGCCAACGACCGCTGATCCCCAAGTGGGCGCTGAGTCAGGCCACCGCGCGCAGCATGGACTGGTGGCTGTTCACCGAGGATCTGCCGGATCCGGACAACCGCGTCACCCTCACCGACGACGGCAACATCCAGATCGCGTGGACCCCCAACAACACTCGCGCCCACGAGGTACTCGTCCGCGAGGTGCGGAAGATCCTCCGGAAGATCGGCTATCCGTTCGTCTTCAGCCAGGGCACCGGCATCGAGGTCAACTCCCACCAGGCCGGCACCGTGCGGGCCGGAACCGACCCCGCGACCTCCGTGCTCGACGCCGACTGCCGCGCCCACGACGTCGACAACCTGTACGTCGTCGACTCGTCCTTCTTCCCGTCCCTGCCCGTGATGAACCCTGCCCTGTCCATCGCGGCCAATGCCTTCCGCGTCGCCGAGAGCATCGCCGACCGAATCGGCAAGACCCGTTCCCACGACACCCCGGCCCAGTCCGCGTCCCTGTGACGCGTCGCCCCCACCACACCCAGAAAGCCTCTTCGATGACAACACAGAAATTCACCGGCGGACAGATGGTCGTCGACTTCCTCATCCGCGAGGGAGTCGAGAAGGTCTTCGCGATCCCCGGACACGGCAACACCGCCCTCCTCGACGCGTTCGTCGACCGAGCCGACGAGATCGAACTGGTGCCGGCCATGCACGAACAGGGTGCCGCTCACATGGCCGACGGCTACTACCGGGCCTCCGGCAAGATCGCCGCGATCTGTACCTCCATCGGGCCGGGCGCCACCAACACCCTCACCGGACTCGCGACGGCCTTCGCCGACTCGATGCCGATGCTCCTGATCACCGGTGCCGTGCACACCTACATGGAGAACCGCGGGGTGCTCCAGGAGATCGACCGCCCGCACGGCAACAACTTTCCCCGCATGGTGGAACCGGTGGTCAAGCGCTGGTGGCAGCCCAGCCGCCTCGAACAGCTTCCGGTGGCGCTCGCTCAGGCGTTCAACACCATGCACGAGGGCAGGCGCGGACCCGTGCTCGTCGACATCCCGCAGGACCTGCAGGCCGAGTACGGCGACTACACCCCCGACACCGGTGCCCGCCGTCCCGCCACCCGCGCAACCGGTGACCCGGCCGTGATCGCCGAGGCCGCACGCCTGCTGGCCGGTGCGAAACGTCCCGTCATCGTGGCCGGCGGCGGCGTCATCCACGCCGAGGCCGCCGCCGAGTTGATGGCCGTCGCCGAGCACCTCGGCGCACCGGTGACGCATTCGTTCCAGGGCAAGGGCGCGTTCCCCGCCGACCACGACCTCTACGCGTGGCCGTGCGGCGACATGGGTTCGATTCCCGGCAACGGCGTGACCCGCGCAGCCGACGTGATCCTCGCCGTCGGCTGCCGGTTCAGCGACCGCATCACGTCGTCGTACCGTCCCGGCGTCACGTTCGACATCCCGAACACCAAGCTCGTGCAGATCGACATCGACGGCTTCGAGATCGGCCGCAACTACCCGGTCGAGGTCGGCGTCGTCGGTGACGCGAAAACGTCCCTCGCCGCGCTGCGCGACGTGCTCGCCGACCTCGGGCCTGCCCTCGACTACCGCAACACCGACTACTTCGCCGAACTGCAGGACCTCAAGGCGCAGTGGGAAGAGCACCTGCGGCCGATGCGGACCACCGACTACCTGCCGATGACCAACTCACGGGCGATGGTCGAGATCCGCAAGGCCCTTCCGCGCGAAGGCATTCTGGTCACCGATTCGTCCAACCCGGCGAACCAGGCGTTCAACGAGTTCCCGATCTACGGCCCGAAGACCAACATCGTGGCCGGCGGCTTCTCCGGCATCGGGTTCGGTGTGCCCGCCGCGATCGGTGCGCAGATCGGCGCCCCGGACACCCCGGTCCTGGCAATGGTCGGCGACGGCAGCTTCCTCCAGACCGGCACCGAGATCGCGACCGCCGCGATGCTCGGGGTGCCGCTCGTGATCGTCGTACTCAACAACGGCGGCTGGGAGGCGATCAAGGACCTCCAGATCAGCCTGTTCGGTGAAGAACGCGAAATCATCTCCGGGTGGAAGAACCTCGACGGGACACCGTATTTCGCCGACATCACCCGGTTCGCGCAGTCACTCGGCTGCAGCGCCGAGCGCGTCGAGGACCCGGAGAAGCTGGCCGACGCCATCGAGCGCGCGTTCGCGACGCCGGGCCCGGTGATCATCGAGGCGATGAGCGCCCACGAGCTGCCGTGGACGGAAATGCATCCGACCGGCTGGTGGGACATCACCGTTCCCGCGTACCACGGCGAGGTTCGCGACGACTACGTCGCGCAACGCGGATTCTGATCGGAGACCGGCATGGGACAGATCAAACTTGGCCTGAATCTGGAGTTCGCCCGCTTCGAGAACGGGTCGTTCGATTGGGCCATGGACCGGGCCGCGGCGATCGGCTACAAGTACGTCGAGCCGATGGTCTACTGGGGCCGCGAGTTGCTGAGCACGGCCGGGTACTTCCACACCCGGTCGATGCTCGACGACCCGCTGATCATGCGGGACGCCGCCGAATCACGCGGGCTGACCATCTCCTCGCTGTCCAGTCATGCACCGCTGGCCAAGCCGGACGTCAGCGTCGACTATCTGAAGCAGTCGATCCGCTACGCGGCCGAGGTCGGGTCCCCGATGATCATGGTCGACGACGGGCCGCTGCCGACGTGGACCACCGAGGCGGAGAACTACACACTGATGCGGTACACGCTGCAGGAGGCGGCGAAGGTGGCCGAACCGCGCGGCATCAAGATCGCGATCGAGACGCACGGCGAGTACACCGCGACCCCGGAGCGGCTCGAGAAGATCATGACGCTGATCGACAGCCCGGCACTGACGATCAACCTCGACACCGGCAACAGCTACCTCAGTGAGAACGACCCGCACGAGTGGCTCGAGCAGATCGTCGGTGGCGTCACGCACCTGCACGCCAAGGACATCGGCATCGAGGACGCGAAGCGGCTGCGCGGCAAGGTCCGCGGCATGCTCGGCTGCGCCTGCGGCGACGGCGTCATCGACTGGGAACGCATCGTGACGACCCTGCACGACGCCGACCACGACGTCGTCCTGTCGGTCGAGTGCGGTGGCCTCGACGCCGCGAAGAAGAGCTACACCTACCTCACAGATCTGATCACCCGCATCCAGGGCAGCTGACAACGGCGTCGCCGGTCCTGCAGGTGATCTCGCGACACGCTGGGTCCTGAACCGACATTCGAGTCTCCGGTGCGTCGTGTCCATCGTGCCGCCCGACACCCCGTGTGTCGGGCGGCACGCTTCACCCCTACCAGTACTGCGGATGGCGATACGCGCGATCCGGGAAGAGCGTGTCATGAATACTCCTGCCCGCACCGAGGCACGTCATCGCGTGGTGATCATCGGTTCCGGATTCGGCGGCCTGTTCGCGGCGAAGGCGTTGCGCCGCGCCGACGTCGACGTGCTCGTCGTCGACCGCACCAGCCACCACCTGTTCCAGCCGCTGCTGTTCCAGGTGGCGACCGGAATCCTGTCCGAGGGAGAGATCGCACCGTCGACCCGGATGGTGCTGAAGAAGCAGTCGAACGCCTCGGTGATGCTGGGGGACGTCACCGACATCGACCTGGCCGCGCGCAGGATCACCTCGACCCACCAGGGCAGAACGACCACCACCGAGTACGACAGTCTGATCGTCTCGGCCGGAGCCCGGCAGTCGTATTTCGGTAACGACCACTTCGCCGAACACGCCCCCGGCATGAAGACCATCGACGACGCGCTCGAACTCCGCGGCCGGATCCTGGGCGCGTTCGAACGCGCCGAACTGTCCACCGACCCGGAGGAGCGCGCCCGCCTCCTGACGTTCGTGGTGGTCGGCGCAGGACCCACCGGGGTGGAAATGGCAGGTCAGATAGCCGAACTGGCGCACCGAACCCTCCTCGGCGCGTACCGGAACATCGACACCTGCGACGCCCAGATCGTCCTGCTCGACGCCGCGTCCGCGGTGTTGCCGCCGTTCGGCGACCGGCTCGGGTCCGCCGCGGCCAAGCGTCTCGAGAAGATCGGTGTCGAGGTGCGGCTCGGGGCGGCCGTCACCGACGTCGACGCGGACGGCGTGACGATCAAGGACGGGCGAGGCGAGACCGTCCGCATCGAATCCGCGTGCAAGGTGTGGTCGGCGGGCGTGGAAGCCAGCCCGCTGGCCAGGCAGCTTGCCGAGCAGTCGGGGGCCGAACTCGACCGGGCCGGGCGGATCGCCGTCCGCGAGGACCTGACGGTGCCGGGACACCGCGAGGTGTTCGTGATCGGCGACATGATGGCGCGCGACCGCCTTCCCGGGGTTGCGCAGGTCGCGATCCAGGGTGGCCGCTACGCGGCGCGGCAAATCGCAGCCGATGCCGGCGGGCGCGCAACGTCACCCGACCGCGTTCCGTTCCGATACCGGGACAAGGGGTCGATGGCGACGATCTCGAGGTTCAACGCGGTCGTGAAGGTCGGGGGCATCGAACTCGCAGGATTTCTGGCGTGGATCCTGTGGCTGGCCGTCCACGTCGTCTACGTCGTCGGGTTCCGGAGCCGGCTGTCCACGCTCATGTCGTGGACGTGGACCTTCCTCGGGTCGTGGCGGGGACAGATGACGGTCACCGACCAACAGGTGGTGGCACGCAACGTCATGGGCAAACTCGTTCTCCTCGACCCGGGTGAGGACGACGATGACGCTGTTGTCGCCAGAGCGAGCTGACACCCGGGAGACACGCGCAGTCCGGCCGATAGGCTGGGCTCGGTAACCGTGCGACGGAGAGGATCGGCATTCGTGACCACGATGCACGACGTCGCCCGAGCGGCAGGCGTGTCGCAGGCCGCGGTCTCGTACGCGTACAACCAGCCCCACAAGCTGTCGGCAGCCCGGCGCGCCCACATATTCCAGGTGGCTGCGGAACTCGGGTACGCTGGCCCCAACCCCGCGGGCCGCAATCTCCGCACCGGACAGGTCGGTGCGCTGGGGCTGATGATCACCGACTCGCTGCGCTACGCATTCGACGATCCGGCCACCTCGCAGTTGCTGAAGGGCATATCGGAGGTCGGTGAACTCGCCGAGGTCGCGCTGACGTTACTGCCCTGCCCACTCGAGTCGACCCGGGTGGCCGAGGGATCCGGCGTGCTCGTGCGGGGCGCGGTGGACGGATTCCTCGCGTATGCGATGCCGGACGGCCACCCCGGAATGCAGACGGCGATGAGCCGCCGGCTGCCGATAGTCGTGATCGACGGCCCCAACCCTGGCGGACTGCCGCGCGTCGGGATCCGGGATCGGCAGGCCGCCAAGGAAATCGCGGAGCACGTTCTGTCGCTCGGGCACCGGCGTGTCGGGTTTCTCGTCGACCGGCTCGTCCCCGACGGCAAGGGTGGGCCCGTCGACGCCGCCCGCATCAGGGCCGCACGAGACCACGTGATGAAGGAACGCCTCGCCGGATACGCGTCCGCCTGCCGCACATTCACGGTGCCGTGGTCGTCCGCCGTGGTCGTCGAAGCAGGCGGGTTCGACTACGAACTGTCCCGCACCGCCGTCGAGACACTGCTCGATGCCGGTCCCGTGACCGCCGTCATCGCAGCCTCCGACCTGCTGGCCCTCGCGGCCATCGACGTCGCACAGGAACGTGGACTCCGGGTGCCGCAGGATCTGTCGGTGGTCGGTTTCGACGACATCCCCGCGGCCCGGGCCGCCGGACTCACGACGGTCCGGCAACCGCTCGTCGAGAAGGGCCGCGAGGCCGCGCAACTGCTGCTCGACATCATCGGCGGCGGAGCTGGACGGGAAATCACACTCCCCACCGAGCTCATCGTCCGCGAGAGCTCCGGACCCGTTCCCGCGGAGCAGTGAGTTACCCTACTTCGCCTCGCAGTTCGGGATTGCCGTCGACGATGGAGTAGAGCGCCTCGGTGATCGCCTTCACCCGCGCGAGTCGCGTCAATTCCCGCGGTACCACCAACCAGTAGGTGCGGTGCGCAATGAAGTCGTCGCGGAGAACCGGCACGAGATCCTCGTCCAGCGCCCCGATGTAGCTCGGCAGCGGCGCGATCCCCACTCCGTGCTTCACGGCCTGGTAGTGGCCCGCGATGTTGTTGGTCTGGATCTGTGCCTGGAAATCCGGAATCAGCGAGTCGAGGATACGCAGCGGTTCGACATCCAGGAATGCATCCACGTACCAGATGAGCGTGTGGTGCCGGAGATCCTCGAGCGACGAGATGGGGTCGTGTTGGTCCAGGTAGCCCCGTGACGCGTACAGACGGAGGTCGTACTCGGCCAGTTTGCGGACCACGACGGACCGCGGCGACGGACGCTCGAGGGTGACCGCGATGTCGAAGTCGCGCCCGGTCAGCAGGTCGTGGGTGGTCGACGTGACGAGTTCGGTGAACAGACCGGGGTGCTCGGACCGCAGAGCGGCCAACCCCGGCACCAGCACGAACGACCCGAAACCGTCGGGAGTGATGATGCGGACGGTGCCCGTCAGCCCACCCAGGGACGACGTTTCGTCGAGAGCGGCGAGCACCGCGGATTCCACCGCCTCTGCGTGGGGAACCAGTCGCCGGCCCGCTTCGGTGAGCTGCCACCCCGACACGCCACGATCGAAAAGTCTCGTGCCCGTGTCTTTCTCGAGCCGGGTGATTCTCCGCGAGACGGTCGTGTGATCGACACCGAGCCGCTTCGCCGCATCGGCGAGGCGGCCGGTTCTCGACAACTCCAGGAGGTAACGCATGTTGTCTGCGGTGAACATCGCCCTCATCCCTGTGCAAAAGTGCAGTCCGAAGTGCCATTTTACTCGTTGACGCAGGCATTGTTGCCCAGCAGACTCGTGGGCACCCCACCTTTCCCAGGAGTGAACCCCATGGCCGTTATCTCGCATTGGCTCAACAACAAGTCTTACCCCGGAACGCGTGTCGATACCGCCCCGGTCACGAATCCGGCGACCGGTGCCGTCACCGGTCAGGTCGCCCTCGCCAGCGTCGAGGACGCCCGCGCCGTGATCGACGCCGCCGCCGCCGCGTTCCCCGCCTGGCGCGACACCTCCCTCGCCAAACGCACCCAGGTGATCTTCAACTTCCGGGAACTGCTCAATGCCCGCAAGGGCGAGTTGGCGGAGATCATCACCGCCGAGCACGGCAAGGTCGTCTCCGACGCATTGGGTGAGGTCTCCCGCGGCCAGGAAGTCGTCGAATTCGCCTGCGGCATCGCGCACCTGCTCAAGGGCGGCATGACCGAAAACGCCTCCACCAACATCGACGTCACCTCCCTCCGCCAGCCCGTCGGCCCGGTCGCGATCATCTCCCCGTTCAACTTCCCCGCCATGGTCCCGATGTGGTTCTTCCCCATCGCCATCGCCGCCGGCAACACCGTCGTCCTCAAACCGTCCGAGAAGGACCCCACCGCCGCGATCTGGATGGCCGAACTCTGGGCCGAAGCCGGCCTGCCCGCCGGGGTGTTCAACGTCCTGCAGGGCGACAAGACCGCCGTCGACGAACTCCTCACCCACCCCGCCATCAAGGCCATCAGCTTCGTCGGCTCCACCCCCATCGCCCAATACGTCTACGCCACCGGCACCGCCCACGGCAAACGCGTCCAAGCCCTCGGTGGGGCGAAGAACCACGCCATCGTCCTGCCCGACGCCGACCTCGACCTCGCCGCCGACGCCATGGTCAACGCCGGCTTCGGCTCCGCCGGCGAACGCTGCATGGCCATCAGCGCCCTGGTCGCGGTCGGCGACATCGCCGACGAACTCGTCGCCAAGATCAAGGACCGCACCGACACATTGAAGATCGGCGACGGCACCCTCGATTCCGACATGGGACCGCTGGTAACGAAGGTGCACCGCGACAAGGTCGCCTCCTACATCGACGCCGGCGAAAACGACGGGGCCACGATCGTCGTCGACGGGCGCACCGTGCAGGCAAATGGCGGCACGGACGGGTTCTGGCTCGGCCCAACCCTGATCGACCACGTCACCACCGACATGAGCGTGTACACCGACGAAATCTTCGGACCCGTCCTCTCCGTGATCCGGGTCGAGTCCTACGACGACGCCCTGGAACTGGTGAACTCCAGCCCGTTCGGGAACGGCACCGCCATCTTCACCAACGACGGCGGCGCCGCCCGACGGTTCCAGAACGAGGTCGAGGTCGGCATGGTCGGCATCAACGTCCCCATCCCCGTCCCGATGGCGTACTACAGCTTCGGTGGCTGGAAGAACTCGCTGTTCGGCGACACCCACGCGCACGGCACCGAAGGCGTCCACTTCTTCACCCGCGGCAAGGTCGTCACCACCCGCTGGCTCGACCCCAGCCACGGCGGCCTCAACCTCGGCTTCCCCCAGAACAACTAAGGAACCTCTCCCATGACCGCACACCTCTCACTCCCCCGTTTCGCCAGGATCGGGGCCGGAGCAGTCGACGAGATCGGCTCGGTTGTCGACCAACTTGGCTTGCAGAGACCGGTTCTCGTCACCGACTCCTATCTGACCGGCACCGGCGCGGCCGACCGGATCATGAGCCTCCTCAGGTCCGCGGGCAAGGAGCCGGCACTGTTCTCCGGCACCGTGCCCGACCCCACCACCGATTCTCTGGAGGAGGGGCTGAGGATCGTCGCCGAGCACAACGCGGATTCGGTGATCGGGTTCGGCGGCGGTAGTCCGATGGACACCGCGAAGGCATTGGCAGTGCTGTCCGCGAACGGCGGCCAGATGCGGTCGTACAAGGCACCCCACGTGTACGCCGGGAAGGCGCTGCCGATCATCGCGATACCGACCACCGCCGGAAGCGGCTCGGAGGCGACGCAATTCACCGTCATCAGTGACAGCGCTTCCGACGAGAAGATGCTGTGTCCGGGACTCTCCTTCCTGCCGATCGCCGCGATCGTGGATTTCGAACTCACGATGTCGATGCCGCCGCGGTTGACCGCCGACACCGGAATCGATGCGCTCACCCACGCCATCGAGGCGTACGTCAGCAAGAAGGCCCAGCCGTTCACCGACGGACTCGCGCTGTCCGCGATCCGCACCATCGGCAAGCACATCGGCACCGCGTACGCCGACGGTGAAGACCGCACCGCGAGAGAAGCGATGATGGTCGCGTCCATGCAGGCCGGTATGGCGTTCTCCAACTCGAGCGTGGCGCTGGTGCACGGGATGAGCAGGCCGATCGGTGCGCATTTTCATGTCGCACACGGACTGTCGAATGCCATGCTGCTTCCCGCGATCACGGCGTTCTCCGTGAACGGAGCGGAGAGCCGCTACGCCGACTGCGCGCGAGCGTTCGGCGCTGCACCCGAATCGGCAGGCGATTCCGTCGCCGCGCAGTTCCTCGTCGAGACCCTGAGCACGCTGTGTCACGACCTGAAGGTTCCGACGCCGCTCGCCTACGGGATCGACCGCGACGCCTGGGACGGCCTCATTCCGTTGATGGCAGAGCAGGCGCTGGCGTCCGGATCGCCCGGCAACAATCCGGTCGTCCCCACCGCCGGCCAGATCGAGACGCTGTATTCGGAGGTCTTCAGCTAGCGCTAGAACTCGACGGTGCCCCGGAGGTACCGCCGATACGCCCCGGACAGGTGGACGCGGTCGCCGCGCACCTCGCAGTGAACGGTTCCTCCCCGCGCCGACAGTTGGCGTCCGACAAGGCTGTTTCGGCCCAGGACGTCAGCCCAGTACGGTGCGATCTGCGAGTGCGCGGACCCCGTTACCGGATCCTCCTGCACGCCGGCCGCGGCGCCGAACCATCGCGACACGAAGTCGAGTCCCTCGACGTCGGATGCCGCGGTGACGACGATTCCGCGCACCTTCAGCGGGCTGAAAACGGCGAAGTCGGGTGCCATCGACACGATGTCGTGTTCGGATTCGGCGACGAACACGAGGTCGGTGGCCTTCAGGCACTCCCGCACCGGAATGCCGAGTGCCGCGACGATCCGGGGATCGGCCGCGGTCGGCACCGGCGGCTCGGCCGGGAAATCCATCACCAGCGTCGCGTCCGGTCCACGGTCGACGTGCAGCCAACCGCTGCGCGTCCAGAACTGGATGCGGTCGGCGTCCGGGTGTACGTCCTCGAAGATCTGCGCGGCGGTCGCGAGGGTGGCATGACCGCACAGGTCCACCTCGACGGCAGGGGTGAACCACCGCAGGTGATACGCCGGATGTTCCGGGTCGTGGGGCCCCGCGTCCGCGGGAAGCCCGGCGGTGTAGAACGCCGTCTCGGACAGGTTGTTTTCTTCGGCGAGTTGCTGAAGCACCGAATCTTCCAGCCAGTCGGTCAGCGGCATGACCGCCGCCGGGTTGCCCTCGAAGGGTCCGGCGGCGAATGCGTCGATCTGATAGATGTCGAGCTTCATATCGTCCGATGGTGGTGGACGATCCGGCGCCCGTCGAGGGCCATCGCGCACACGCTGGACCGGTCCCGACGTCAGGCTCGCGCGAAGCTCATCGTCTCGCCTTCGACGCCGCGCATCCACAGGTCGTTGCACGCGGCCGCCAATTCCGGCAGTCCCTCCTCGATGGCGGCGAACACGTTGCCGGGCACCCAGCCGACGTCGCCGTTGAGCAGGAGATTGTTGCGGCCGTAGAAGATCGCGAGGTCGGTGGCGCCCTGCGCGGCGTGCGCCTCGGAGCCCGGCTCGTACCCGTAGGCGGAGTTGCCGATTTCCCAGGGCTCGAAGTCGAACAGGCACACGTCACCGGGAATCGGTGTGACGGTGGGATTTTCCCGCCGCGGTGCCGCGGTGATCCGCGGGATCAGCGTGTACACCTCGTTGCGCGCGTACTTGGCGTGGTACGCGTCGCCGCTCTGCGGGAGCACGTCCCACACCGCGTCGCAGGTGAGTGGTGCGTCCTCGTCGAGAAGCCGGGCACGGCAGGTCACGCCGCGCTTGTCCAGGCTGATGGTGATGTAGCGAGCCACAGGTCCTCCTTCGGAGCCGTGAGTACTTGTTAACCGCCCGCGGTTAACAAGTACTCACGGGTGCTTGTCACACTTCGTCGAGTACTTCGGACCAGATCTTCAGGGCGTCCTCGATCTGTTCCGTCGTCACGATGAGCGGTGGAATCATCCGTACCACGTTCATGTGGGCGCCGCAGGTCAAGAGCAGCAGCCCCTTCTTCGCGGCCAGTTGCTGCGCCGCAGCCGCTTTCGCACGGTCCGCGCTGCCGTCGGCGGCCGTGAACTCGCTGCCCACGAGCAGTCCGAGGCCACGGACGTCGCCGATCCCGTCGATGGCGCGCGTGCGCGCACCGTCGAGCAACTGGACACCCCGCGCGGCGGCGTTGGCCACGAGATCTTCCTTCTCGATCACCTCGAGCGTCGCGACCGCGGCCGCGCAGGACACGGCATTGCCGCCGTACGTTCCACCCTGCGACCCCGGCCAGCCCTTGGCCATGAGCTCCTCGGACGCCGCGATGCCCGACAGCGGGAAGCCGCTGGCCAGACCCTTGGCGATGGTGATGATGTCGGGCCGGACGTCGAAGTGCTGGTGCCCGAAGAACTTGCCGGTGCGGCCGAAACCGGTCTGGATCTCGTCGATGACGAGCAGGATGCCGTACCGGTCGGCGCGCTCGCGGAGCCCTTGGAAGAACGCGGTGTTGCCGGGCACGTACCCGCCCTCACCGAGAACGGGCTCGACGACGAACGCCGCCGTCTCGTTCGGCGCGGTGAGCGTCGCGAAGATGTAGTCGAGTTCCTTCAGCGCGAACGCGGTCGCCTCCTCCTCGGACCAGCCGTAGCGGTAGGCGTTGGGGAACGGTGCCACGTGCACGCCGCCCATCAACGGGCTGAAGCCGGCGGAGAATCGGGTGCCGGACGTGGTCATCGTCGCCGTCGCGACCGTGCGTCCGTGGAATCCGCCGTGGAAGACGATCACGTTGGGGCGGCCGGTCGCCTGCCGCGACAGTCGTAGCGACGCCTCCACCGCCTCACTTCCTGAGTTCGCGAAGAACAGCGAGTCGAGGCCCGCGGGCAGCACCGATCCCAGTCGATCGACCAGCTCGAGCATCGGCTGGTGCATGACCGTCGTGTACTGGCCGTGGATCAGGGACCCGACCTGCCTGCGTGCGGCCTCCACGACGTGCGGGTGGCAGTGCCCGGTACTGGTGACGCCGATGCCCGCGGTGAAGTCGAGATAGCGCCTGCCGTCGGTGCCGTAGAGGTAGCAACCTTCACCGTGATCGACCGTTACGGGTGTGGCCTGAGCGAGCAGTGGAGATAGCCGAGTCACGAGAACCCTCCCACGCGTAGATGCCGGCGGATGTCGGCAAGTGCATTGTCAGATTGTTGACAATCTGTATAACATGGGGACCGTCCCTTCGGCAATGGAGAACGGGGAAAAATCATGCTCGAGGAAGCAGCAATCGCATCGGTGCAGACCGGCCTGTTCATCGGCGGCAAGTGGCGCGACAGCGCACGCACCATGCCGGTCCACGACCCGTCCACCGGACAGATCCTGTGCACGGTCGCCGACGCCGACGCCGCGGAGGCCCGCGAGGCGCTCGACGCGGCGGTGGCGGCGCAACCGTCGTGGGCGGCCACGACCCCCCGCGAACGCAGCACCATCCTCATGAACGCGCACCGGCTGCTGCTCGAGAACGTCGACCGGCTCGCGCTGGTCATGACGCTCGAGATGGGCAAGCCACTCACCGAGGCGCGGGGCGAAATCGCCTACGCCGCAGAGTTCTTCCGCTGGTTCGCCGAGGAGGCCGTCCGCATCGACGGCGGCTACATGACGGCGCCCGGCGGCGGGTCGCGGTTCCTCGTGACCCGCCAGCCCGTGGGGCCGAGCCTGCTCATCACCCCGTGGAACTTCCCGATGGCGATGGGCACCCGCAAGATCGGGCCCGCGATCGCCGCCGGGTGCACGTCCGTCATCAAGCCGGCAGCCCAGACGCCGCTGTCGATCCTGGCGCTCGCCGACATCCTCACCGAGGCCGGGCTGCCGGACGGCGTCGTCAACGTCGTCACCACGTCCAGCCCCGACGAGGTGATCACCCCCCTCATCCTCGACGGCAGGGCCCGCAAGCTCTCGTTCACCGGTTCGACCAAGGTCGGGAAGCATCTGCTCGAACTGTGCGCCCACACGGTCATGCGCACGTCCATGGAACTCGGCGGCAACGCGCCCTTCCTCGTCTTCGACGACGCGAATCTCGACGACGCCGTCGACGGGGCCATGGCGGCGAAGATGCGCAACATCGGCCAGGCCTGCACGGCTGCCAACCGAATCCTCGTGCACAGTTCGGTCGCCGAGGAATTCACCCGCAAACTCACGCAACGAATGGAGGCCCTGCCCGTCGGGCGCGGCACCGAGGACGGCGTCGTCGTCGGACCGCTGATCGACGAGGCTGCCGTCGCGAAGGTGAGCAGTCTCGTCGCGGACGCGATCGACCGCGGCGCCTCGGTGCTCACCGGCGGCGAGGCACTCGACCGGCCGGGCAACTTCTACCCGGCGACGGTCCTGACGGGTGTGCCCGACGACGCCGAGATGTGCCACAACGAGATCTTCGGACCGGTGGCCGCGATCAGCACGTTCGAGACCGAGGCCGAGGCCGTCGCACGGGCCAACGACACCCCGTACGGGCTGGTGGCCTACGTGTACACCGAGAGCCTCAAGCGCGGCATCCGTGTGTGCGAGGCGCTGGAGTCGGGCATGGTCGGGCTCAACCAGGGTGTGGTGTCG
Organism: Rhodococcus sp. 21391; assembly: GCF_016772255.1. Lineage (NCBI taxonomy): Bacteria > Bacillati > Actinomycetota > Actinomycetes > Mycobacteriales > Nocardiaceae > Rhodococcus > Rhodococcus sp. 21391. The sequence goes on from NZ_CP063781.1 coordinate 5,863,663, forward strand.
AACCCGGCCGCGCCGTTCGGCGGCGTGAAGGAATCCGGACTCGGACGCGAAGGCGGGACCACCGGCATCGACGAATTCCTCGAGACGAAATACATCGGTGTCGCCGTCTAGGAACTAGAGCCAGGTGTCTTCCGACGACGTCGTAAGGAACGCCTCGAGGTCGTCGCGCCACGGCGCAGGCACGGTCTTGTCCGGTTCGATGCCCGTGTACTGCCCTCGGTAGAACAGCAACGGTCGCTCCTCCCTGATCTCGCTCAGGGAGGAGACCCGGCCGAACGCGACCCAGTGGTCGCCGCCGTCGTGCACGCTCTCGAGCGAGCAGTCGATGTGGGCGAGCGAGCCGGTGAGGATCGGCGAGCCCAGCGGCGACTCCGTCCAGTCGATCCCGGCGAACTTGTCCTGGTCCCGGGAACCGAAACGGGCGCACGTCGACTGTTGTTCCTCCGCGAGCACGTTGACACAGAAGATGCCGCTGCGCTCGATCGCCGCCCACGACCGCGACGTCTTGGTCGGGCAGAACAGCACGAGCGGGGGTTCGAGCGACAGCGCGGCGAACGACTGGCACGCGAACCCCACTGGTACGCCGTCGTCGATCGTCGTGATGATGGTGACGCCGGTGCAGAACTGGCCGAGCACCGTCCGGAACCGTCGCGGATCGATCGCCTCGGCCGCGACGGCCCCGTCCCCGGTCACCTCGCTCACGGTTGCATCCCGACGCTGAAGTCGTGACCCCACAGGCTGACGGCCGTGCTCTCCCTCGCGATCCAGCTCTCGTCCTCCACCTGACGTCCCTCGCAACCGAACTCGATGTCGAAGCCGCCGGGAGTCTTCATGTAGAACGACAGCATCAGGTCGTTGACGTGGCGGCCGAGGGTGGCCGACATCTTGACCTTCTTGCGGAGCGCGCGGTCGAGGCACAATCCGACGTCGTCGGAGTTCTCGACCTCGATCATCAGGTGCACGATGCCGCTGGGCGTGGGCATCGGCAGGAACGCGAGGCTGTGGTGCCGCGGGTTGCAGCCGAAGAACCGCAACCACGCCGGCTTGCCGTCCGCCGGCCGCCCGACCATCTGCGGGGGCAACCGCATCGAATCGCGCAGGCGGAAACCGAGGACGTCGCGGTAGAAGCGCAGCGACGCCTCGTCGTCCGTGGTCGAAAGGACGACGTGTCCGAGGCCCTGCTCACCGGTGACGAACTTGTGCCCGTACGGGCTGACCACCCGGCGATGCTCCAGGGCCGCGCCGTGGAACGCCTCGAGCGTGTTGCCCGACGGGTCCTCGAACGTGATCAGCTCGTCGACCCTGCGGTCCTGCAGCTGCTCGGCCGTCCCCTCTTTGAATGCGACGCCGGCCGCCGACAGGTTGTCGCGGACTTCCTGCAACTCCGCGGCATTGGCTGTCTCCCACCCCGACACCGACAGCCGGTCCTGCTCCCCGGGGAAGATCACGAGGCGAGCCGGGAAGTCGTCCATCCGCAGATACAGGGCGTCCGGGTCGGAGCCCTTGCCCTCGACCATGCCGAGCACCTTGAAACCGTATTCGCGCCACGCGGCCATGTCGGTGGCCTCGATGCGCATGTATGCCAGTGAACGAATACTCATCACTTACCCCCGTCCAGAAGGAAATCGGTTGCCAGACGGTTGAACTCGTCGAACTTCTCCAGCTGCGCCCAGTGGCCGCACCCGCCGAAGACGTGCAACTGCGCCCGCGGAATCATCTTCAGCGCCACCAGCGCCCCGTCGAGCGGGTTGACCCGGTCTTCGCGCCCCCAGATCAGCAGCACCCGCTGGCGCAGCTTGTACGCCTCGCGCCACAGCATTCCCAGCTCGAAGTCGGCCGAGGAGAACGACTTTCCCATCGCCTTGGCGGCGGCGAGCGACTCGGGTGCACTCGCCGCGGCGAAGCGTTCGTCGATCAGTTCGTCGGTGATCAACTTCTGGTCGAACACCATGATGCGCAGGAACGACTCGAGGTTCTCCCGGGTGGGTTGGTAGCCGAACTTGCCGAGGTTCTTGACGCCCTCGGTCGGGTCCGGGGCGAACAGGTTGACGCTGAGTCCGCCCGGGCCCATGAGCACCAACCGGCCCGCGCGGTCCGGGTAGTCCAACGCGAAACGCACTGCGGCACCGCCACCGAGGGAGTTGCCGAGCAGGTGGACACGCCCGCCGATGTCGAGGGTGTCGAGCAGATCCTTCAACGCGGACGCGCTGTGCACGAAGTACTGCGGGTGCTCGGTCGGCTTGTCCGACAACCCGTAGCCCGGCTGGTCGACGGCGAGCACGTGGAACTTCTCGGCGAGAACCGGGATGTTCCTGGCGAAGTTCGACCACGACGAAGCGCCCGGCCCGCCGCCGTGCAGCAGCACGATCGTGGTGTCGTTGCCGACCCCGGCCTCGTGGTAGTGCAACTTCAGGTCGGGCCGGACCTGGGCGAACTTCGAGGTGGACTCGAACGTGAGGGCCTCTTCGGTAGTCGTCACGTGTTCTCCTAGACCATCGTGTCGGTGATGGGCAGACCGAATTCGCCTGTGCCGTACATGACATAGGCGCGCTCGGGATCGTTGGCCGCGTGGACGCGTCCGGCGTGCGCGTCCCGCCAGAAACGCTGCAGCGGCGTGCCGTTGGCCAGCGCGGTGGCCCCCGAACTCTCGAACAGTTTGTCGATGGACGAAATGGCGCGGCCCGTGGCGCGCACCTGGTCGCGGCGTGCCCGCAGCCGCAGCTCGAACGGCACTTCTTCACCCGCGACGAGCAGCGCGTATTCGTCGGCGACGTTCCCCGACAGCTGGCGCCAGGCGGCGTCGATGTCACTCGAGGCCTCGGCGATGCGAACCTTGGCGAACGGGTCGTCTTTCGCCTTCTCACCGGCGAACGCTGCGCGGACGCGCTTGCCCTGATGTTCGACGTGCGCGTCGTAGGCGCCGTAGGCCATCCCGACGATCGGCGCGGAGATGGTGGTGGGATGGATTGTCCCCCAGGGCATCTTGTAGACGGGCGCGGTGTTGCGCTCGAGCCCGGGAGCGGTGAGGTTGCTCATCGCCTTGAAGCTGAGAACGCGGTGCGTCGGAACGAACACGTCCTCCACCACCACGGTGTTGCTGCCGGTTCCGCGAAGTCCCACCACATTCCACACGTCGTCGATCCGGTAGTCCTCGCGCGGAATCAGGAAGCTGACGAAGTCGACCGGGCGGCCGTCCTTGATGACGGGCCCACCGAGCACCGCCCAGCTGGCGTGATCACAGCCGGACGACCAGGCCCAGGCACCGTTGACCGTGTAGCCGCCGTCGACGACCTGGCCGGCGCCCATCGGCGCATACGAGGACGAGATGCGGACGTCGGTGTCGTTGCCCCACACGTCTTCCTGAGCCTGCTGCGAGAACAGCGCGAGATGCCAGTTGTGGACACCGATGATCGACGAGACCCAGCCGGTGGAACCGCAGGCGCTCGCGATCTTCCGCACCGCGGAGTAGAACAGCACCGGATCCGCCTGGTAGCCACCCCATTGTTCGGGCTGGAGCAACCGGAAGAATCCGGTCTCCTGGAGCGCCTTCATGGAATCGTCGGGGATACGACGTAGATCCTCGGTCTCCTGCGCACGCTCTCGCAGCGTCGGCAGTAGTGCGTCGAGCCGCTGCATCACCTCGTGACTGTCATGGTCACCCACAGGACGCTCCTGTCTCGTTCGATGGTTCACTTATCTTCTGAGACTAGAACACGTTCCCATTTATGTCGAGATACCGGTAAAGGTGCTGTTTGACGGCCCGGGTCTGGAAGAAAGCCCCCGAAAATCTGGCGGATCGTGTCGAAGTTCTATAACGTGTTCTACTAACAGCATGAAGGGATGTGAGGGCACAATGGCGCAGATTCGCGAGATCGATGTGGGCACGGTCCAGACCCGCTTCGCGCGTGGTTGGCACTGCCTCGGTTTGACCAAGACGTTCAAGGACGGCAAACCGCATTCGATCGAGGCATTCGGCACCAAACTCGTCGTCTTCGCCGACAGCAAGGGCGAACTGAAGGTTCTGGACGCGTATTGCCGGCACATGGGCGGCGACCTGTCGCAGGGCACCGTGAAGGGCGACTCCGTGGCCTGCCCGTTCCACGACTGGCGCTGGGGCGGCAACGGCAAGTGCACCAGCATTCCCTACGCACGCCGGGTTCCCCCGATCGCCCGCACCCGGGCGTGGCTCACCCTCGAGCAGAACGGCCAGCTGTTCGTCTGGAACGACCCGGAGGGCAATCCCCCGCCGGAGAACGTGACCATCCCCCGCATCGAGGGCGCCTACAGCGACGAATGGACCGACTGGACCTGGAGCTCGATGCTGATCGAAGGGTCCAACTGCCGCGAGATCATCGACAACGTGGTCGACATGGCGCACTTCTTCTACATTCACTACGCGTTCCCGACGTATTTCAAGAACGTCTTCGAAGGCCACATCGCAACGCAGTACCTCAACACGAAGGGTCGCCCGGACGTCGGGATGGCGACGCAGTACGGCATGGAATCGCTGCTGCGCTCCGAGGCCGCGTACTACGGGCCGTCCTACATGATCAATCCGCTGTGGAACAGCTACGGCGGGTACGAGGTCGAGAGCGTCCTGATCAACTGCCACTATCCGGTGACGAACAATTCGTTCATGCTCCAGTACGGCGTCACCGTCAAGAAGCCGACCGGCATCGACGACGACACCGCCGACAAGCTGGCCGCGAAGTTCACCGAGGGCATCGCCGAGGGATTCCTGCAGGACGTCGAGATCTGGAAGAACAAGACCAAGATCGACAACCCCCTGCTCTGCGACGAGGACGGTCCGGTCTACCAGCTGCGACGCTGGTACGACCAGTTCTACGTCGACGTCGCCGACGTCACCGACAAGATGACGCAGCGCTTCGAGTTCGAGGTCGACACCACCAAGGCCAACGAAGCCTGGCAGCACGAGGTCGAGGAGAACCTGGCCCGTCAGAAGGCCGAACGCGAGGCCGCGGAGCGGTCCGAAAGCACGACTGCGGAGCCGTCCGAAAGCAAGGAAGCGCAGGTCTGATCATGAGTGCCTCGACCGAATGGGCCAAAGCTCCCGACTTCGCCGGGCAGCCTGCTCGGCTCGAGGCCATTCATGCGCAAACGTTGGCCGACAAGGCCAATTACCTCGACGACGGCATGAACGAAGTCGAGTGCCGTACGTGCGGAACCTGTGTGCTGGTGCGCAAGAACAGCCTCAAGCACACGAGCGTCCAGTGGACGGACGACCCTGCGAAGACGTGCCCGACGTTCCGGGACGCCGTCGGCGAGGGACAGTCCACCGCGCTCCGCGAGGGGTGCCCGCGACTGTGGGACAGCATCAACCACGCGGTGATGGAGGGGTTCATCGACGTGCGGGATCGCGTCGAATAGTCGTCGGTACCGCTGCGGCGGATGCGTCGCCCGATGTGACATTCGTGCAGTCAGGCTGCACGAATGTCACATTGGGCGCTTAGGCTGGATGTGCCGTCGGATCCGGCGGTTCCAGCCGAGCCGGAGGCGCGCCATGACAGGCCGAATCGTGCACTTCGAGATCCCCTTCGACGACGGTGACCGCGCACGAGCGTTCTATCGGGACGCATTCGGGTGGGCCATCGCCGAGATCCCCGACATGGACTACAGCATGGTCACCACCGGACCCGTCGGTGAGAGCGGCATGCCCGACGAACCGGGTTACATCAACGGCGGCATGATGCAGCGCGGGGAGGTGACCTCTCCCGTGGTCACCGTCGACGTCGAGAGCATCGAATCCGCCCTCGAACGGATCGAATCCCTCGGTGGCAAGACCGTCACCGGCAGGACCCCGGTCGGGAACATGGGATTCGCCGCATACTTCACCGACTCCGAGGGCAACGTCGTCGGGCTGTGGGAGACCGCCCGCTGACCCGTGAGTACTTATTAACCGCGGGACGTTGATAAGTACTCACAGGCGCTCGCGCTGCAGTTCGAGGGCGATGTCGATGAGCTGATCTTCCTGGCCGCCGACGAGCTTGCGCTTGCCGGCGCGGACGAGGAGTTCGGCGGACGAAACGCCGTACCGTTCGGCCTGGCGTTCGGCGTGCTTGAGGAAGCTCGAGTAGACGCCGGCGTAGCCCATCATCAGCGCCTGACGGTCGAGGAGGCATTCGGCGGGCATCGCCGGACGCACCACGTCCTCGGCGGCGTCGGCGATCGCGAAGAAGTCGATCCCCGTCTTGATACCGATCTTGTCGCACACGCCGACAAACGCCTCGACCGGCGCGTTACCGGCACCGGCGCCGAATCGTCGTGTGCTGCCGTCGATCTGCTTGGCACCCGCCCGGACGGCGGCGATCGAGTTGGCCACACCGAGTCCGAGGTTCTCGTGACCGTGGAAACCCACCTGTGCGTCCGAGCCGAGTTCCTGCACCAGCGCCTCGACGCGGTCCGACACCTGCTCGAGCACGAGCGCGCCTGCGGAGTCGACGACGTACACGCACTGGCAGCCCGCGTCGGCCATGATGCGGGCCTGCTTGGCGAGCTTTTCCGGTGCGATCGAATGCGCCATCATCAGGAAGCCGACGGTCTCGAGACCGCGGTCGCGGGCCAGCCCGAAGTGCTGGATGGACACGTCCGCCTCGGTGCAGTGCGTGGCGATGCGGCAAATCGAGGCGCCGTTGTCCTGGGCGACGATGATGTCGTCCTTGATGCCGAGCCCCGGCAGCATGAGGAAGGCGATCTTCGCGTTCTTCGCCGTGTCGACGGCGATCGAGATGAGTTCCTGCTCCGGGACCTTGGAGAACCCGTAGTTGAACGAGGACCCACCGAGTCCGTCGCCGTGCGTCACCTCGATGACCGGGACCCCGGCGTTGTCGAGCGCACCGACGATGGCCCGGACCTCCTCACCGGTGAATTGGTGCCGCTTGTGGTGCGAACCGTCCCGCAGTGAGGTGTCGGTGACGCGGATGTCCCAACTGCTGCGCATATTTCCCGTCGCTCCGCTCGCCCCGTCGAATTGGACCATAGTGCTCATGCCTCCACACTCAGGAGCTTCTGGGCGATCTCCTCGCCCACCTTGGTTGCCGCTGCGGTCATGATGTCGAGGTTGCCCGCGTACGGGGGCAGGAAGTCGCCTGCACCCTCGACCTCGACGAACGTCGTGACCGTCGCCTGCCCGCCCGACACGACGCTCGGGTCGTCGAATTGCGGTTCGTTGAGCAGCCGGTAGCCGGGGACGTACTGCTGGATGTCCGCGATGACGCGGTGGATGGAATCGGTGATGGCGGCGCGGTCGGCGTCCTCGGGTATCGCGCAGAAGATCGTGTCCCGCATGATCATCGGCGGGTCGGCCGGGTTGAGGATGATGATGGCCTTGCCGCGCTGCGCTCCGCCGATGGTTTCGATGCCGCGGCTGGTGGTCTTGGTGAACTCGTCGATGTTGGCGCGGGTGCCCGGGCCCGCGGAGACGGATGCCACCGACGCGACGATCTCGGCGTACGGCACGTCGACGACGCGGGAGACGGCGTACACGATCGGGATCGTGGCCTGTCCTCCGCACGTGATCATGTTGACGTTGGGGGCGCCGAGGTGTTCGCGCAGGTTCGCCGGCGGGACCACGGCGGGTCCGACGGCGGCGGGTGTCAGGTCGACGGCCCGGATGCCGGCGGCCTCGTACCGCGGTGCTGCCTCCCGATGCACGTACGCGGACGTGGCCTCGAAGACGAGATCGGGTTTCTCCGGCTGGTTCAGCAACCAGTCGACACCCTCGGCCGACGTCTCCAGTCCCATCTTGCGGGCCCGTGCCAGGCCCTCGCTCTCGGGGTCGATCCCGATCATCCACCGGGGTTCGAGCCACTCGGATCGCTGCAGCTTGTAGAGCAGGTCGGTGCTGATGTTGCCCGAACCGACGATCGCCACACTTGCCTTGGTCATGAACACACTCCTACTTGAACTGCAGGGATACGGAGCCGAGCCCACTGAACTCGGCGCGGAAGTGATCGCCCGGATGCGCGTCGATGGCGCGGGTGCACGATCCGGGCAGCACGATGTCGCCGGCCTTCAGCCGGACGCCGAAGCTCTCGACCTTCTGCGCGAGCCAGGCGACGGCCGTCACCGGGTTGCCGAGGACGGCGTCGCTGCGTCCCTCGGCCTTGGTCTCGCCGTTGCTCGTCAGGACGGCGTCGATGGCCGTGATGTCGATGTCCGCGGGCCGCACCCGGTTCTTGCCGAGCACGAAACCGGCGGACGACGCGTTGTCCGCGATCGTGTCCGGCAGTGTGATCTTCCAATCGGTGATCCGGCTGTCGATCAGCTCGATGGACGGCGCGAACGCCACGGTGGCGTCCAGGACGTCCTGCTCGGTGCAGCCTGCGCCGGGGAGGTCGGCGCCCAGCACGAACGCGACCTCGACCTCGACGCGCGGGAAGCAGAACCGCGCCGTGTCGACGGGCTGGTCCTCGAAGACCTCCATGTCGGCGAGCAGGTGGCCGTAGTCGGGTTCGTCGACGCCCATCATCTGCTGCATGGCGAGGGACGACAGGCCGACCTTGTGCCCGACGACCTTTGCTCCGTCCTGCAGCCGGCGGCGGATGTTGATCAGCTGGATCTCGTAGGCGTCGACGACGTCGATGTCGGGATGGTCCGCGGTCAGGGGGCCGATGGGAGCGCGGCCCCGTTCCGCGGCGTCGAGCTGATTCGCCAACTCGGTGCGTAGTTGGGTCGAGAGCATGGTTGAGGACCTTCCCTGAAGTTCGTTTGCGTGCGCACGCCCACCGGTTTCCACTGCAACGTGTTTCGTTCTTGTTTGTTGTCGTCAGTAATACTTCCTGGCAGAAAGGATGGACTGACAACCCCATCATTCTATAACGTGTTCTACATGAGCAAGCACGAATACGACATCGTGGTCGTCGGTAGCGGTGCCGGTGGAATGACCGCGGCCCTCACCGCGGCCCACAAGGGACTCAGCGTCGTCATCCTCGAAAAGGCGCCGCACTTCGGCGGCTCCACCGCCCGCTCCGGCGGTGGCGTGTGGATCCCGAACAACGAGGCGCTGATCGCCGCGGGAGTCGAGGACACCACGGACGCCGCTCGGACCTACCTGCACAGCATCATCGGCGACGTCGTCCCGAAGGACCGGATCGACGCCTACATCGACCGCGGCCCCGAGATGCTGTCGTTCGTGCTGAAGAACAGCCCACTGAAACTGCAGTGGGTGCCCGAATACTCCGACTACTACCCCGAGGCCCCCGGCGGACGGCTCGGCGGACGGTCCGTCGAACCGACACCGTTCGACGGCAGGAAACTCGGCGCCGACCTCGCGAAGCTCGAACCCGATTACGTCAAGGCACCGTCGAATTTCGTGATCACCCAAGCCGATTACCGCTGGCTGAACCTGCTGATGCGCAACCCGCGCGGCCCGCTGCGCGCCGCCCGGGTCGGGCTCCGATTCCTCGGCGCCAAGCTCACCGGGAAGCGCCTGCTCGTCCGCGGTCAGGCGCTCGTCGCCGGACTGCAGGCCGGACTGAAGGCCGCCGGTGTCCCGATCCTGCTCGACACCCCGCTCACCGACCTGTACGTGGAGGACGGCGTGGTCAAGGGCGTCAACGCCACGGTCGACGGACAGCCGCAGGTGTTCCGGGCGCGCCGCGGCGTCGTGATCGCCTCGGGTGGCTTCGAGCACAACGACGAGGCCCGCAAGAAGTATCAGCGGGCACCGATCGGCACCGAATGGACCGTCGGCGCGAAGGCCAACACGGGCGACGGCATCTGGGCGGGCGAAAAGCTCGGCGCCGCGCTCGATCTGATGGAAGACGCCTGGTGGGGACCGTCCATCCCGCTGACCGGCGGCCCGTGGTTCGCGCTGTCCGAACGGAGCCTGCCCGGCTGCATCATGATCAACGAATCCGGCAAGCGCTTCGTCAACGAATCCGCGCCGTACGTCGAGGCGACGCACGCGATGTACGGCGGCACGCACGGGCAGGGTGACGGACCGGGCGAAAACGTGCCGTGCTGGCTCGTCCTCGACCAGCGTTACCGCGACCGGTACGCGTTCGCCGGAGTCACCCCGCGCTCCCCGTTCCCGGGTCGCTGGCTGAAGGCCGGTGTGATCGTCAAGGCGGGCACCGTCGCCGAGCTGGCCGGGAAGATCGGCGTGCCGGTCGACGCACTCACCGAAACGGTCTCGCGTTTCAACACTTTCGCCCGGAACGGCAAGGACGAGGACTTCGGCCGTGGTGAGAGCGGTTACGACCACTACTACGGGGATCCCCGCAACAAGCCCAATCCGAGCCTCGGGGCGCTCGAGAAGGCGCCGTTCTTCGCCGTCAAAATGGTCCCCGGCGACCTCGGCACCAAGGGCGGTCTCCGCACCGACCGCAACGCCCGCGTGCTGCGGGAGGACGGCAGCACGATCGAGAACCTCTATGCGGTGGGCAATGCCAGCGGCCCGGTGATGGGCCACACCTACGCAGGCCCCGGCGCGACCATCGGCCCGGCGATGACGTTCGGCTATCTCGCGGTTCTCGATATCCTCGACAAGTTCTCCCAGGCCGATTCCCCGACGTCACTCACCGGAGACACCACCAATGCCCATTGATCCGAACATCGCCATCGGAGCCGAACTGCCCGTTCAGAAGTTCTCCTGGACCAGTTCCGACGTGCAGCACTACCACCTCGCTCTCGGTGCCGGATCCCGTCCGCTCGACGAGAAGGAGTTGCGGTACCTCACCGACGGGAAGCCGCAGGTGCTCCCCACGTTCGCCACGGTGGCCGCGAATTTCCACGCGACCGAGGCCCCGCGTGTGTCGTTCCCGGGAGTCGAGATCGACCTCGCCAACGTGGTGCACGGCAGCCAGGAAGTGACCGTGCACCAGCCGATTCCCCCGGAGGGCAAGGCCCGCACCACCACCCGAATCGCCGAAGTGTGGGACAAGGGCAAGGCCGCCGTCATCGTGCAGGAATCGACGACCACCGACCTCGACGGCACTCCCCTGTGGACCGGGCGGTCGTCCATCTTCGCCCGCGGCGAAGGCGGTTTCGGGGGTGAGCGCGGACCGTCCCAGTCCGTCGAGTTGCCCGACCGGCCTGCCGACGTCGAGGTCGACACCCCCGTCCTTCCGCAGCAGGCGCTGATGTACCGGATGTGCGGCGACCGCAACCCCCTGCATTCCGACCCGAAGTTCGCTTCCGCCGCAGGGTTTCCCGCCCCGATTCTGCACGGCCTGTGCACGTACGGGATGGTGTGCAAAGCGGCCGTGGACGCGGTGCTCGACTCGGACGCGTCGCAGGTCGCGGGGTTCCGAGTCCGGTTCGCGGGGGTGGTTTTTCCCGGCGAGACGCTGCACACGCGGATCTGGCGGGACGAGGGCCGGCTCCTCATCTCGGCCACGGTTCCCGAGCGCGATCATGCTCCGGCCCTGGCAGACGTGGTGCTGACCCTGGCCCAGGGGTGACAGTCACCGAAACTTGACCGAATCCGCCCAGTTCGGACGGATATTCGCAATTATCAGGCATGATGCCGCAACACTTTGTACGCTTTCCGTGACCTCATCGAGACGTGTCAACCGATGGTCGGGGCGGTTCCACGGCTCTCCACGAGCAGTAGCGAACAAAGGGGGGACCTCGTGTCCCAGCGCAGACATCTCCGTCCCGTGCGACGCGCTGCCGTTGCCGGTGCTCTCGCGTTCTGTGCGACCGCCCTCGTTGCTCTTCCCGCGAACGCCGCACCGGTGGCGGGCAGTTCCGACAGCGGCAGCACCGGCGGCAGTTCGATGGGTTCGTCCGTTCTCCCGACACCCATTCCCACCCCGACCGGGCTGGCCGCGCTCGCGGCCGCGACGACCCAGACGGGCAAGCCCTATCTGTGGGGTGGGACGGGTCCGGACGCGTGGGACTGCTCGGGGCTGGTGCAGTGGGCATTCCGGCAGGCGGGGGTGAATCTGCCACGCACCACGTGGGAGCAGGCCGAGGTCGGCGCACCCATTCCGCTGTGGGCGCTGGCTCCCGGCGACATCGTGGTGCTCAACCCGGACGCGTCGCACATCGGTATCTACGCCGGCTTCGGTCAGGTCTTCAATGCGTACGGGCGCGGCGTGCCCGTGGGTCTGGCGCCGCTGTCGCAGTTCCACATCTACAGCATCCGCCGGTTCTGATCCTCGGTCGTGGGCGTGCGCCGGGCGACGTACGGCCACACCGCGACGAGGAACAGCACCACCGCCGCAACCGGCCCGAGCAGGGACACCCATGCCGGCCCGTCCGGCAGTGCCGCTGCCAGAGACGCCGCGACGCCGGTGACGACCGCGCCCACCAGCAGCGTCGAGATTCCCGGTGCGAGACCGGTGTACGCGACGAGCAGCAGTCCCGTCGCCCCGACACCCGCGGCGGCCGCCGCGAACGCGGACGCGTTGCCCAGGACGAGGGCGACCAGCGCCGCCTGTACCACGACCACCGCAATCCATCTCATCGGAGTGCCCCCGACGGCCGGCGGGCACGATCGGCGAGGGCCAGCGCCAGATCCAGTGCGGAATCGTCGTCCCACGCCACCACCGGGACCCCGAGAACGCCCATGTTCCGGTACATGTTCCGCCGCTCGAGCCGCCACATCCTGCCGGTCATCGGATCGAGTTCGTACTCGAACGGCGGGCCGTGGAGCACGTCGACGGCCACGACGACGTGACCGCGCCGCCTCAGCTCCAGCAGCGACAGCGCGAAGTTGGTGTCCAACATGGTGGAGAACGCGATGACCACGGCCCTCGGCGGCAACGCGACCCGCGGGACGAGTGTGCCTTCGGCGGCGCCGGCGTCGGAGTCGAGCACCGTGTCGAGGATTCGGTAGAACTGCCTGCGTCCGATGTCGGCGCCGAGCCATCGCAGCCGGAGCCCGTGGACGACGACCCCGGCCCGGTCGCCGCGCTGCAGGGCCGTCTGCACCACCTGTGTCGCGCCGCGCACGGTCCGGTGCAGGCTCTCCGACGCCGGTCCCGGCGCCTGCGGGGTGGTGTCGAGGACGGCCACGACGTCCGCGGCGCGGTCCATGATCCGTTCGGTGACGTGCAACCGGCCGCGCCGGGCGCTCACCGGCCAGTTGACGCTGCGCAACGGATCCCCCGGCGCGTGCGGCCGGATGTCCCCGAACTCGACGCCCGAGCCGAATCGGCGGGTGCGGTGCGCGCCGATGCGGTCCGGAAGTGTGGCGTGGGGCAACGGAGTCGGCATGGGCGGCGCCAACGGGAACACCCGCAGTTCGGTGACCGGAACCGGGAGGGAGGCGGTGAGCAGGCCGCCGCCGGCACGTGCCGTGACCGTCAGTGCGGGTTCGTACCGGCCCCACCGGTCCGCCGACACCACGTAGTCGCCGTCGCCGACCTGCTCGACCGTGTAGCCGTCGGACGGCGCCGGTGCCACCTCGAGTTCCGCCGCACCACCGCACGCCGTCACGTCCACCGAGAAGTGCACGGACTCGGATTCGAAACACCGCAGCGTGCGCGCCGACGCCTCGACGCGGACGCCGGTGGCCGGACGGGGCAACCACGTCACCGCGCCGAGCGCTCCCAGCATCGGGGCGGCGAACACGATCAGTTCCCACCACCGCCCCATGACACCCGCCGTCAGTGCCACAGCGGCGCAGGTCGTCAGTGCGAGGGCTGCCGGCGATGCCCGCCACGTCAACTGGTGCTCCGTCATCGGGCCCTCGGCGCGGGGAGACGGCGCAGCAGTTCCGCGAGGACGTCGTCGCTGCGGATGCGGCGCACCCACATCTCCGGTCGCAGGCTGATGCGGTGCGCGACAGCGGGAACGGCCAGGGCTTTGATGTCCTCGGGAATGACGAAGTCGCGGCCCGAGAGCAGGGCGCGCGCCCGTGCCAGCTGTACGAGGTCGAGTTCCGCGCGGGGGCTGGCCCCGACCTCGACCTGCGGGTGATGCCGGGTGGCGTTCGCGAGCGCGACGACATACCCGAGGACGTCGTGATGAACACTGACCTGCTCGAGCGATTCGCGCATCGCCAGGAGGTCGGCCGCATCGACCACCTGCTCGACGACGACGGCGGCGGATCCCCGGTCGAGCCGCCGGCGCAGCATCTCGTGCTCGTCGGTCTCGGTGAGGTACCCCAGTCGCAGGCGGAGCGCGAACCGGTCCAGCTGCGCCTCGGGCAGCGGGTAGGTGCCCTCGTACTCGATGGGATTGTCGGTGGCGAGCACGATGAAGGGACGCGGCAGGATCCGGGTGGTGCCGTCGACGCTGACCTGCCCCTCCGCCATCGCCTCGAGCAGCGCGGCCTGGGTCTTGGGCGGGGTGCGGTTGATCTCGTCGGCGAGAAGCAGGTTGGTGAAGATCGGGCCCGGACGAAATTCGAAGCGACCCGACGGCATGTCGTAGATGGTGGCGCCGAGCAGGTCGGCGGGCAGCAGGTCGGGGGTGAACTGGACCCGCGTGAAGTCGAGCCCGAGCGCGGCAGCGAACGATCGTGCCACCAAAGTCTTTCCGAGCCCGGGCAGATCCTCGATGAGCACGTGCCCGCCGGCGAGTACCGCGAGCAGGATCGACGTGAGTTCGTCGTGCTTGCCGACCACCGCCCGTTCGACCTCCGCCAGCACCGCGTGGGCGCGCGCGGTGGTGACCTCGGCAGGCATCGTCACAGCTGCTCCAGCCGTTGCAGGATCCGGTCGAGCACGTCCCGGCCCGGACCGGGTGCGGCCCTGTCGGAGCGCCGCACGCACTCGGGATCGACCCACTGCCACAAGTCGCCGAAGAACACCTCACCCGCGGCTGCGGTGTCGGCGGGGTCGGGTCCCTGCCGCTGTCCGGTGGACTGCTGGAACTCACGCGCCAGGAGCGGACGCAGATGGTGATCCCAGTCGCCGCGCGTACCGTCCGCCCAGCTGATCAATGATTCCGTCCGCGCCATCCAGCGGGCCGTCGCCTCGGCCCGTTCCGCCTCCATTCCCGGGGGCTGGTCGTCGACGTCGACGGGTGCCATGCGTCGTCGAATCTCGAAGAGCACCAGCGCGGTCACCGCTCCCGCGACCAGCACGGCCGCACTGTACCGGCCGGCGGCCACCAGCGGAACCTCCACGGCCAGCACGGCCCCGACACCGGCTACCGCGACGGCGAGCACGCGTCGCTCCCCAGGTCGTCGAGCACACGCCGGAGCAGATCGGCGGCCTCGTCGCGGTGCTGTTCGCCCATCGGATGCAGGCTGAACCGTGCCTCGGAGAACAGCCGCACCAGCGGCGCCGCCGCCTCGAAGCGCAGCGCTCCGAGTTGCACTGCGCGAGCCAGCACTTCGGACGGGGTGTCCGACTCCCGCGGTTCGGCGCCCGGCGCCTCGCGCAGGGCATCTTCCATGGCGGCGTAACTGGCGATGATGGCCTCGCGCGGCGGCAGACTCGGGGCCACGACCACGGCGAGACCTTCCTCCGCTGCCCGGGCCAGCGACTGCGAGGCAGCCGGACCGTCGGGGGAACTCGCCGCGGTCCAGGCGCCGACCCGGGCCCGGAGGGGGCGCCGGGCCACGGTGCCGAGGATCAGCACGGTCACCAGTATCGGACCGGCAATCGCTGCAGCGGTCCACAATTCCGTCAGATCCTCGCGGGTCTCGTCCACCAGGTCGGGCGGCGGACGAGTCTCGGTGGGCACGGCCTCGTCGGTACGGCCGGCCCCGTCGTCGGCGGCCGGGCTCGCCGGCGACGGTTGACGGTCGAGTGGTTCGTCTCCACCGACGGACCCGAGGAGGAACGCCGCGGCCACGAGGAGCGAGGCGAACGCCGCCCATCCGAGAATGTGCCGACGCGAGACCGAGGAGCCGGTGTTTCCGGTGAGCCCTGCCGGCGGCGGATCGGGGGCGACCCGCGGCCGGCCGCTGCGAAGGGCGGACGCCAGCGCCGCCGCCGCGACGACGATGGCGATCGCCGAGAGGATGACCAGGGCGCGCGTCGCACCTGCGCCCGGCTCCGACGGTGTCGCGGGGGTGTCGGGCGCGGGGACCACCCGGACCGCAAGGGTGACCGTCACGACGGCCGCCAGCAGGGCGACCGTGTGGACGACCCTGCTTCGCACGCGACGGTCCGGCATCCTCACTCCCGAGTTGCCCCTCCATCGTGACACGCGCGGACCGGGAAAATCACCCGTTCGGGGCGGCGGACAGCGCAGCATGTTCGGGACGTATCCATCCACGAAGGAGAGTTACTTGACCACGTCCCCGGTAACCGGAGCCGAACTGGCTCGATCGCTGGAACCTCTGGGGGTTTCGGTTCCCTCGGCCGTACCCACGCACTGGTACAACCTTGCCGCCGATCTTCCGGAACCCGTTCCGCCGCACCTGCATCCCGGCACACGTGAGCCACTGGGACCGGAGGACCTGGCACCGCTGTTCCCCGCGAGCCTGATCGAACAGGAGGTCGCGACGGAACGGTACATCGAGATCCCCGAAACGGTCCGCGAGATCTACGGCATGTGGCGCCCGTCGCCGCTGGTGCGCGCACACCGGCTCGAGCGAGTGCTCGGCACACCGGCACGGATCTACTACAAATACGAGGGTGTCAGCCCGGTCGGATCGCACAAGCCGAACACGGCTGTGGCACAGGCCTATTACAACGCGCTCGAGGGGACCACCAAGCTCACCACCGAGACCGGTGCGGGCCAGTGGGGCGCGTCGCTGTCGTTCGCCGGCGCCCTGCTCGGCCTCGAGGTGGAGGTCTGGCAGGTTCGCGCCTCGTTCGACGCCAAGCCGTACCGCCGACTCCAGATGGAGGCCTACGGCGGCATCTGTCATCCGTCTCCGTCCGACCTCACCGAAGCCGGGCGGGCGATCCTGGCCGAGCATCCCGACACCACCGGTTCGCTGGGCATGGCGATCAGCGAGGCCGTCGAGGTGGCCGCCAACAACCCCGACGCGCACTACTCGCTGGGCAGCGTCCTCAACCACGTCATGCTCCACCAGACCGTGATCGGCCAGGAAGCGATGGTCCAGCTGGAGGAGGCGGGTGAGCCTGTCGCGCACACGGTATTCGGTTGCGCCGGCGGTGGTTCCAATCTCGCGGGCCTGACCTTCCCGTTCCTGGGTCGCAATCTCCGCGAGGGCACCACCACCCGTCTCGTCGCCTGCGAGCCTGCGGCGTGCCCATCGCTGACGCAGGGCGAATACCGCTACGACTTCGGCGACGTCGCCGGCCTGACGCCGCTGTTGAAGATGTACACGCTGGGCAACGATTTCGTTCCGCCCGCCATCCACGCGGGTGGCCTGCGGTACCACGGCATGTCGCCGATGGTCTCGCACGCCGTCGCCCTCGGGCTGATGGAGGCGACCGCGATCGAACAGGACGACGCACTCGCCGCGGGCCTGCTCTTCGCCCGCGCCGAGGGCATCATCCCCGCTCCGGAATCGACGCACGGCGTGGCCGCGGCTATCGCGCACGCCCGAACCGTCACCGAACCGGAGGTCGTGGTCATCGGATTGTCCGGCAACGGCCAGCTGGACCTCCCCGCATACAGCCGGTACGTCTGATCGATTCACCGGGGCCGACCCACGCACGGGTCTGCCTCGGTGGTCACCGGCTCAGCGTCGACAGCCTGCTCACCAGCCGGTCGACGTCGAGGGTGCCGTCGAGTCCGGCGAACACCTCGTCCCACGATGCTTCGGCCACCAGGGTCAGCGAAGTCCCCCGGTCGTACAGCACGTCGACGACGTTCGCGAACCGCCGCACGGTCTCCGCGCCGGTCTCCCGCAGTCGGGGCACACCGGTGATCGCCCAGCATCCGAACCGCTCCGACAGTTCGAGATAGTCGGCGGGTGCGGTCGGGGTGCCGCACAGCACCGCGAACTCGAACCAGACCGCGCGGTCCCGCACCGCGGAGGCCGTCACCGTGCGGGTCCCGACGGTCAGGGCGACGCGCTCGGACAGTGCCGGAGGCTCCGTGTCGGAAGTTCGGACGAAACGTCCGGCAGCGAACCCGCCGTCCGCCGTGGCCACGGTGCGGTAGTCGACGGGTCCGGCCACCCGCACGACGGTCAGATTCTGTTCCAGCACGGCGATCGACGGCGCGAACAGGTGATGGAACAGCGGATTCGGAAGCAGCCCCTCCGGTGGATAGTTCGACGTCGCCACCAGCGTGATCCCGCGGGTAAACAGGACCTTCAGCAGTCGCGCGACCAGCATCGCGTCCCCGACGTCGTGCAGGTGGAACTCGTCGAAGCACAGCAGCCGGACGTCCCCGAGTGCCGCATCGATCGCGAGGTCGATGGAATCCAGCGTGTGCGCGTCGGCGTGGAGCCGGCGGAAGAACGAGTGGAAGTGCACGCGCCGCTTCGGGACCTCCGCCGACCCGTAGAAGCGGTCCATCAACCACGTTTTGCCACGTCCGACGGGTCCCCACAGGTACACGCCGCGAACTCCGAGCCGCCCCTGCTCCAGCCCCTCGGCGGTCTCGTGCAGGACGGCCGCGGCCGCGCGCTGCGCGTCGTCCAACAGAACCTCTACATCCACAGTGGAAACACTACGAATGTAGAGTCTCGGGCGACAAGCCGATGTGAGGAGGCAGACACCGTGCCCGAGCGGCGTGAGCGGATAGCCGACGCGGCGATCACGATCATCGCGCGGGAGGGCATGCGCGCGCTGACGCATCGGGCCGTCGACCGTGCACTGGATCTCCCGGGCGGGTCCACGTCCTACTACTTCCGCACCCGGCGAGCCCTGATCGAATCCGCCGTGCGCCGGCTCGCCGACCGCTCGCGGCAGGAATTCGCGACCACGACGGCCCCACCACTCGACCTCGCCTCCGTCGCCGAGGGCGTGGCCCGGTCGCTGGACCGGCTGCTGCGCACCCGCCACGACGACGTCGTCGCGCGGCACGCGCTGACCGTCGAACTGTCCGGTGACGACGACCTGCACGCACTCCTCGCGACGTGCCTGTTCTCCCGTGCCCGCGCCACCGAATTGTTCGACGCTCTCGGCGTCGCCGACCCCGAGAACGCGGGCGCGGACTTCGTCAGCGTCGTCGAAGGCCTGGTCTTCGACCGTTTCGTGGGAGCCCGGTCACTCGACGGCATCGAGCCAGGGACCGATCGCAGCGTGCGGCAGCTGGCCCGCGCCGTCGAGTCGTATCTGCGCGGTGCGACGGCCTGAACGAAGACCACCCGGCGGGGTGTGGACGACGAGAATCCTGCGTTTCTGCCAAGATCGTGGCGTGAACCCCCAGTACCTCAGCCGTGTCCCCGACAGCGGTTTCGACCGCGTCGACGCACTCCTCGACCCCGTCGACACCGACCTCGCGGACGCCTTTCCGGGTGATCGGCAGCAACCGCAGCCCGTCCACACCGTCTACGTGAGTGCGGCGGACGCCGGACCCGACACCCCGAGGGTGTGGGGTGAGCAGGCTGTCGAACTGCTGGACAGGCACACGGAGGCGCTGTCCGAAATCGGAACGACCGGTGCGCTTCCCGACGTCCGCGCGATGCTCGAGCACCGTCCGATCATGGATCTGCGGATCGATTTCGAGGACGGCTTCGGCTGGCGGAGCGACGACGTCGAGGACGCTGCCGCACTGGAGGCGGGACGCACGCTGCGACTGCTCTCCTCGGACCCGTCCGGCCCGCGGTCGCTGGGCATCCGCGCGAAGGGCCTGGCCCCGCACGAGCGCCGCCGCGGGATCCGGACGCTCGAACTCGTCCTCGAAGGCGCGGGTGGGGTTCCCGACGGCTTCGTGTTCACGGTGCCGAAACTGCGTGCGGCCCAGCAGGTCACCGCCGTCGTCGCGTTGTGCGAGGAACTCGAGCGCGCGTACGGGCTCCCCGACAGGTCGCTGCGCTTCGAGTTGCAGATCGAGAGCCCCCAGGCCGTGCTCGGACCGGACGGCACCGTGACCGTCGCGAAGGCCATCCACCTCGCGGACGGACGCTGCACCGGATTGCACTACGGCACTTACGACTACAGCGCGGCCTGCGGAATCGCGTCGCGGTTCCAGTCGCTCGAGCATCCGGTGGCCGACCACGCCAAGTCCGTGATGCTGGTGGCGGCGGCCCAGACCGGGGTGTGGGTGTGCGACGGATCCACCCAGGTCATCCCGCAGGGCAGCGACGAGGAGATCCACGCCGCGCTGGCCCGGCACTACCGGCTCGTCACCCGTTCGCTCGAACGCGGGTACTACCAGGGATGGGACATGCATCCCGGGCATCTGATCACCCGCTGGCTCGCGACGTTCGACTTCTACCGCGCCGCGCTACCCGCCGCCGCCACCCGGGTGCAGGCCTACCTCGACCGCCAGGGCGGCGGGGTGATGGACGAACCGGCCACCGCCCAGGCGCTCGCGACGGTGATCCTGCGGGGACTGGCGTGCGGCGCGTTCGACGAGGACGCGGTCCGCGCGCAAGCCCCCGGATGCACGGTGGACACACTGCGCGACCTCCTCACCCGGGCGGTGGTTCCGGGGAGCTGAGCACCTTCCCGCGCACGAGGACCGCCCGCAACACCCACTTCGACGCCCTACACTTGCCCCCACGCCCGATCAGGAGGTAGCCGCACCCGTGACCCCGAACACCTTGACCGCGCCCAGCTTCCACAGTCCGCCCCCGGGCGAGGCGAGCGTCCGCGAACGGGACGGCGGCACGGCGCGGTTGCGCCTGTGGGGTTCCCCGACCGAGGCGGGTCGGGCAGGCTTGGAATCATGACCCACGCTTTCGACTCCAGCTACCCCCGTGACCTGGTCGGATACGGGCAGCACCCACCCGATCCGCAGTGGCCGGGCGGCGCGAAGATCGCCGTCCAGTTCGTCCTCAACTACGAGGAGGGCGCCGAGAACAACGTGCTCCACGGCGACGAGGCATCGGAGACGTTCCTGTCCGAGATGGTCGGGGCCCAACCGTTCCCGAACCGGCACATGAGCATGGAATCGATCTACGAATACGGATCCCGCGCCGGACTGTGGCGCGTGCTCCGGGCATTCGAGCGACGAGGGCTACCGCTCACGATCTTCGCGGTCGCCAAGGCGATGCAGCGGAACCCGGAGGCCGTCAGCGCCTTTCGCGAACTCGGTCACGAGATCGCCTGCCACGGTCTGTGGTGGAAGTCGTACCAGCTCTCCGACGAGGACACCGAACGCAAGGACCTGGCCGAGGCGGTGGAGATCCTGCGCGACCTCACCGGCGAGGCCCCGCTCGGCTGGTACACCGGCCGCGACTCCCCGCTCACCCGGCAGCTGGTCGTCGAGCACGGCGGCTTCGAGTACGACTCCGATTCGTACGCCGACGACCTCCCCTACTGGGTGAAGGTCGACGCCCCCGGAAAGGGCCTCGTCGACCACCTGGTGGTGCCGTACACCCTCGACACCAACGACATGCGGTTCGCGTCGCCCGGCGGTTTCCCGAGCGGCGAGCAGTTCTTCGCGCACCTGCGGGACGCCTTCGACGTCCTGTACGCGGAGGGAACGGCCGGGGCGCCGAAGATGCTGTCCGTGGGTCTGCACTGCCGCATCGTCGGACGGCCCGCCCGCACCGCGGCGCTGGAGCGGTTCCTCGATCACGTGCAGTCCCACGACGACGTGTGGGTCGCCCGGCGCATCGAGATCGCCCGCCACTGGCGCGCCGTACACCCCGCCTGAGGACGACCCGATGCCCCCGCGACGACCATCGGTGCTGGTCACGAACCTGGCCAACCGGGATCCCGGCAGCTCGCAGACCGTGATCCTGGAGGAGTTGCGCCGGGTGATCCTCAGCGGCGGGGCCCCGCCGGGCACCCCGATCCCGGTGGACGAGGTGGCCGAGCACTTCGGCGTCAGCCGCATCCCGATCCGCGAGTCGCTGAAGACGCTGATCGGCGAAGGTCTCGTCGACCACCGGGCCAACGCCGGGTACACGGTCGCCCGGCTGACCGTCGACGAACTCGAGGAGCTCTACCTGGTGCGGGGTGTCCTCGAGTCGGCGGCGCACTCCGTGGCGATCACCCTCGCCGACGAGGCCGACGACGCACGCGCCAGGGCGACGTACGCGGCACTCGACCGCTCGGTTCTCGAGGACGACCTGACCGCGTACCACCGGGAGAGCCGTAACTTCCACCTCGCCCTGGCATCGCCGTGCCGGATGCAGCGACTGCTGCACATGTTCGAGTCGGCGTGGAACATCACCGAGCCCGTGCAGCCGATGTCGCAGGTGGGGACGCCGGCGCGGCTGCAACTTCACCTCGGGCACCGGGACATGCTGGCGGCGTTCCTCGCCCGCGACGCCGCGGCATTGAAGGCGGCCACCGACCGGCACAACGAACAACTCGACACGGTAATCGCCGCCCTCCCCACCGACACCGGAATCTTCCGGGACACGCCTGGGTAGGCCGTCCGGCAAGATATATTCTCGGCTCGGACCGTGCGCCGGCGAGAATATATCTTCGCCGTCACAACCAGGAAATATCCGAAAACTACTTTTGCTCCCAGCACTTCGGTGGTGTGCTTTTCACCGAGGCACCCTTACGTCGACGCAGTCGTGTCCGTACTGCACCAGGGAGCGAAACGATGACTCAGACAGCACCGTCCAACGAGGGGGAAACCGTCCCCGGTGCACACCTGGCCGGCGCCGGGTTGATCAAGCCCGGCTATCACCCGAGACTCACCAACGACGATCTCGCGCCGCTGAAGACGCAGTCGTGGTCGTCGTACAACATCTTCGCGTTCTGGATGTCCGACGTGCACAGCGTCGGCGGCTATGTCACCGCGGGCAGCCTGTTCGCGCTCGGACTGACCAGCTGGCAGGTCCTCGTCGCGCTGGTGGTCGGCATCGCGATCGTCAACGTGTTCGCGAACCTGGTGGCCAAACCCAGCCAGGTCACCGGCGTCCCCTACCCGGTCATGTGCCGCAGCGCCTTCGGTGTTCTCGGCGCCAACGTCCCGGCCATCATCCGCGGCCTCATCGCGGTGGCCTGGTACGGAATCCAGACGTACCTGGCGTCGCACGCGTTCGTGATCCTCGGCCTGAAGATCTGGCCGGGTCTGGCGCCCTGGGCGGACGTGCACGAGCACGGATTCCTCGGACTGTCGGCGCTCGGCTGGGCCGGGTTCATGACGATGTGGGTGCTGCAGGCGCTGGTCTTCTGGCGTGGCATGGAGAGCATCCGCAAGTTCATCGACTTCTGCGGTCCCGCGGTCTACGTGGTGATGCTGATGCTCGCGATCTACCTGATCAGCGAGGCCGGATGGTCGAACATCAGCCTGAACCTCGGCGAGGTGAACTACACCGGCTGGTCGGCTGTGCCCGTGGTGCTGGGCGCGATCGCCCTTGTCGTGTCGTACTTCTCGGGCCCGATGCTCAACTTCGGCGACTTCTCCCGGTACGGCAAGACGTTCGGCGCGGTCAAACGCGGCAACTTCCTCGGCCTCCCGGTGAACTTCCTGTTCTTCTCGATCCTCACCGTCGTCACCGCCTCAGCGACCCTGCCCGTGTACGGCCGCCTGATCACCGACCCCGTCGAGACGGTCGCGCAGATGGACAACCTGTTCGCCGTCGTCCTCGGCCTCCTCACCTTCATCGTCGCCACCATCGGTATCAACATCGTCGCCAACTTCGTCTCCCCGGCATTCGACTTCTCGCACGTCAGCCCGCAGCGCATCAGCTGGCGTACGGGCGGAATGATCGCCGCCGTCGGATCCGTCCTGATCACACCGTGGAACCTGTACAACAATCCCGAGGTGATCCACTACACGCTCGAGACGCTGGGGGCGTTCATCGGACCGCTGTTCGGAATCCTCATCGCGGACTACTACCTGGTGCGCAGGCAGCGAGTGATCCTGGACGACATGTTCACCATGTCCGAGGGCGGAACATACTGGTACAAGAAGGGTTACAACCCCGCTGCGATCATCTCCACCGTCATCGGAGCCCTGGTCGCGATGATTCCCGTAATCCTCAAGGCCCAGCCGTTCGGACTCGACGTGTGGGGCATGGCGGGGGCGGCCCAGTACTCGTGGTTCCTCGGCATGGGTGTCGGATTCGTCTGCTACCTCGGGTTGTCCACCGGTGCCCGTCGTGCGCATCGCACAGCGCCGATCGAAGCATAGGTCGACGAACGTGCACATCAAGATCATCAATCCCAACACCACCCAGTCGATGACCGACAAGATCGGCGACTGCGCCCGCTCCGTCGCGGGGCCGGGGACGCTCGTCGAGGCGGTGAGCCCGCAGATGGGTCCCGCTTCGATCGAAAGTCACTACGACGAAGCACTCAGTGTCCCCGGGCTTCTCGAGGAGATCGCGCGCGGCGAGGAGGCCGGGGTGGACGGCTACGTGATCGCCTGCTTCGGCGACCCGGGCCTCGACGCGGCTCGCGAACTGGCCTCCGGGCCCGTGCTCGGGATCGCGGAGGCGGCCATGCACGCTGCGAGCTTCCTCGGCCGTGGCTTCAGCGTCGTCACGACCCTGGGACGTACCCGGGGCCGGGCCTGGGAACTGGCCGAACGGTATGGAATGCAACGGTTCTGCCTCGGGGTGCACGCGTGCGAGATCGCCGTGCTCGACCTCGACCGCGACCCGGATGCGGTGAAGGTGATCACCGAGGCCTGCCGGGTCGCCCGCGACGAGGACGGTTCGGACGCTATCGTGCTGGGGTGCGCGGGCATGGCGGACCTGTGCGCCGTCATCTCGGCGGAACTCGGGGTGCCGGTCGTCGACGGCGTGGCGGCGGCCACCCTCATTGTGCAGTCCCTCGTGACGCTCGGATTGCGGACCGGCGCGCACGGAGAATTCGCGGCTCCCCTGCCCAAGAAGTACACCGGACTGCTCGAGGGTTTCGGTCGCTGACGGTCAGAAGGACGGCGGGGTGCTCGTGATGAGGAACCGCGCCGGTTCCGCGGCGTCGTTGAACCACCGGTGCGGCACGGTGGCCGGGTAGTACAGCGTGTCTCCCCGGTCGAGCACGTAACTCTCCTCGACGCCGACCTCCACCCGAATGCTGCCGTCGATGACGTAGATGAACTCCTCGCCTGCGTGTTCGGTGTGTTCGCCGGCCTGCGAAACCGGTTGCGCCGTCACTTCATTCGGTTCCATCGCGCGCACGCCCGTGGAGCAGAACCGCAGCACGGCGCCGTCCGACAACGCGAATCGCCTGCCTTCCCGGCTGCGCACGAGGCTGGTGGGCGTGCGCGCACCCTGTTCGAGCAGGGCGTGCGCCGTGGTTCCCAGCACCTGGGCCACCCGGTGCAGATTCATGACGCTCGGCACCGAGTGGCCGTTCTCCGCCTGACTCAGGAACGGCTGCGACAGTCCCGTTTTGGCCGCCACGTCGCGCAGGGTCAGTCCCGCGTCACGCCGGGCCGACCTGATCGCCGCGCCGATGGCGACGGCCAGCGTGCGTTGGTCCTCGTCCATGAGGCGAACGCTAGCACTGTGTTTCGCGGAAACCGCGACTGATAACACGGACGAAACGAAATTGACCCTGCTGAGAAAAGTTTGGCGTGCTCAATAGAACGTGAACTCGAACGCACCCTTCACTCGGACGGAGATCGACCCATGTCCTTCCACGCAGTCGACCAGCGCCTGCCCTTGGTGCGGCAAGCGGCCTTCGGTCTGCAGCACGTGCTCATCATGTACACCGGCTGCATCACCGTCCCGTTGGTCTTCGGTGCCGCAGTAGGACTCGACAAGTCCACCGTCGCGTTGCTGATCAGCGCCGACCTTCTGATCGCCGGCATCATCACGATGATCCAGAGCCTCGGGGTGGGTAAGCTGGCCGGCGCACGGTTACCGATCGTCTGTGGTGCCACGTTCGCCGGGCTGACTCCGATGATCCTCATCGCCAAGGAATACGGGCTTCAGGCGGTGTACGGCTCGATGCTCGCAGGCGGCCTCGTCGGACTCGCCCTCGCCGTACCCTTCGCGCGGCTGATCCGGTTCTTCCCACCGCTGGTCACCGGGGTCGTCCTCACCGTCGTCGGCATCTCCCTGATCGGCGTCGCCGCCGGCCTCATCGTCGGAAATGATCCGACGGCAGACACTTTCGCGGATCCCGGCAACATCATGCTCGCCGGTGTGGTCGTGCTCGTCGCGATCGCCTTCCTCTGCCTCGGCCGCGGGATCTGGACCCAGCTCGGCGTGCTCCTCGCCCTCGTGATCGGCACGCTCGTCGCGGTTCCGATGGGCCTGATCGACCTGGGCGGCGTCTCCGGCAGCCCCTGGTTCGGCATCACCGCTCCGTTCCACTTCGGGGCACCGGAGTTCCCGATCACGGCGGTGGTGGCGATGAGCATCGTGATGGCCGTGGTGTTCGCGGAGTCGACGGCGAGCATGCTGGCCCTCGGCGAGATCACCGGAAAGCCCCTCGCCAAGGGCGATGTGGCCCGCGGCCTCGTCGGCGATGCAATGTCCGGCGTACTCGGCGGCATCTTCAACGCGTTCGTCGACACGATCTTCACGCAGAACGTCGGAGCCGTCGCCACCACCCGCGTCCACAGCCGGTACGTGACGGCCACCAGCGGTGCGATCCTGATCGTCCTCGGACTGATCCCGAAGATGGGTACCGTCGTCGCCGCCTTGCCCGCGCCGGTCGTCGGCGGTGTCGGCATCATCCTGTTCTCGACGGTCGCGGTGGTGGGGATGAACACGCTCCGCAAGGTGGATCTCAGCGACCGGATCAACACCACCATCGTCGCGGTGTCGGTGGGCGTCGGCCTGCTCCCCGAGTTCGCCGAGGGCATGTTCGAGCACTTCAACTCGTCCGCCCAGATCCTGCTCGGCAGCGGCATCACACTCGCCGCCATCTCCGCGTTCTCCCTGAACCTGCTATTCAACCACACCCGGATCGGCGCCGCCGCCCGCGCCGCCTCCGCACCCGTCATCGCAGCCGGCCCCGTTCCCCCGACCTCCGAGGAGCCGCAGGTTGCCGCCCGCGCCTGAGCCTTTCGACGGCCCCCCATCTCCCCTTAGTGACGGGCGGGTCCGATCGAGGGACTCGCCTGCGCCGTCGACGACTTCTGGGGGCTTATCGCCGAATTGACCGCCACCGGTGCGCCATAGTGGTAGCCAGAGGTACCGAAAAGGCGCACGAGCGAGGAGCCCTCATGACCGAACCGCCCGGCCTGATCGCGTTCAACGCACTGAGCGACGCGCGGGCCGTCGATCTGCTCGTGCAGTGCTGCTCGTCGACGGTGTGGGCGCAGCGGATGGCCGCCGGCCGTCCGTTTCCGTCCGCCGACGCGCTGTACACCGCCGCCGAGAACGTGCTCGGCGACCTGACGGAGTCCGAGATCGACGCGGCCCTGGCCGGCCACCCGAGGATCGGCGACCGGGCGGACAACCCGTCGTCCGCTCGCGAACAGTCGGCGGTCGCCGCCGCCGACGACGACGTCCGCGCGCGCCTGCGGGCCGGGAACGAGGAGTACGAGCAGAAGTTCGGGCACGTCTACCTGGTGTGCGCGTCCGGTCGGTCGGCGCACGAACTGCTGGGCGTGCTGCGCGACCGCCTCGGCAACGACAGCGCCACGGAGCGCAAGATCCTGCGGACCGAACTGGCCGCCATCAACCGGATACGCCTCGAACGCCTTCTCGGCGAGATCGGAGACACGGCACACTGATGTCCAAGATCCTCAGCACCCACGTGCTCGACGCCACCGGCGGCACACCCGCGGCCGGGATGCACGTCCGTCTGCTGTCATCTGAGGGCGACGTCATTGCGAGCGCGGCGACGGATTCGGACGGCCGGATCGCCGAAATCGCGCCGGAGGGTCTGATCGCGGCCACCTATTCGCTGGTCTTCGAGACCGGCGAGTACTTCGCCGCCCGCGGCCAGGAGACGTTCTACCCGGAGGTGTGCGTCACGTTCGTCCTCGACGACCCGCAGCGCGGTTACCACGTCCCGTTGCTGTTGTCCCCCTTCGCCTATTCCACCTACCGCGGGAGCTGAACAATGACCGACCTCACCGGCGCCATCGTCCTGGGCGACAACCAGTACGGCAAAGCCGAGAACCGCATCGTGCGGATCTACCGCGACACCCCCCGGCACGAGATCCGGGACGTGAGCGTGTCGACCTGCCTACGCGGCGACTTCTCGGCCGCGCATCTCGCCGGCGACCAGAGTTCGGTGCTGCCCACCGACACTCAGAAGCAGACGGCGTACTCCTACGCGAAGGAGAAGGGCCTCGACTCCATCGAGGAGTACGGGCTGACGCTGGCACGACATTTCGTGGACGACGTGGCCCCGGTCGAGGGCGCCCGCATCGAGATCGAGGAATACGCCTGGCAGCGCGCGGTGGTCGACGGAGCGGAGCACGACCACACCTGGGTGCGCAAGGGTGAGGAGGTGCGCACCGCGGCGATCACCGTCGACGCCGACGGTACGTGGGTGGTCGGCGGGCTGAAGGATCTGGTGATCCTCAAGTCCACGGGCAGCGAGTTCTTCGGATTCCTGAAGGACGAGTACACGATTCTCGAGGAGACCCACGACCGGGTGATGGCGACTTCGCTTGTCGTGCAATGGCGGTTCGTCACCACCGACGTCGACTGGAACGGTGTCTACGCCGGCATCAAGAAGCAGATCGTCGCGACGTTCGCGACCGTCCACTCGCTCGCCCTGCAGCAGACGTTGTACGAGATCGGCAAGGCGATCCTCGAGCGCTACCCCGTGCTCGCGGAAGTGCGCCTGTCCGCGCCCAACAAGCACCACTTCGCCCACGATCTCGCCCGCTTCGGGGTGGAGAACGACAACGAGGTATTCCACGCCGCCGACCGCCCGTGCGGCCTGATCCAGGCGACGGTGCAGCGGTCCGACGCTCCGGACGCCGGACCCGCGTGGTCGGCGTACGCGGGCTGGCTCAGCTGATGTCCGCCGGCCCGGCCACCGTCGTCGTCTCCGGTGCGCACGTCGCCACTGTCGACGCGGCGGGCACCGAGTACCCGGACGGTTACGTCGTCGTGCGGGGCAACCGCATCGTCGACGTCGGTGCCGGTCCCGCGCCGGTGATCGACGGCGCTCGGGTGGTCGACGGACGGGGTTGCCTGCTCACCCCCGGGCTGGTGAACACCCACCATCACCTGTACCAGTGGATCACCCGCGGGCTCGCCGCCGACGACACCCTGTTCGGCTGGCTGACCACCCTGTACCCGATCTGGGCGGGCATCGACGCCGACGCCGTCCGGACCGCGGCCACCGGCGGTCTCGCCTGGCTGGCGAAGCACGGATGCACGACCACGACGGACCACCACTACGTCGTGCCGCGCGACGGCGGCGACGTCTTCGGCGCCGAGATCGAGGCAGCGCAGACCGTCGGGCTCCGGTTCCACCCCAGCCGAGGGTCGATGGACCTCGGCCACAGTCAGGGCGGACTGCCACCGGATTCGGTGGTGGAGCGTCTCGAGGACGTCCTGAAGGGCACCCAGGACGTCATCGACCGCTGGCACGACCCGGCTCCCGACTCGATGCTGAGGATCGCGGTGGCGCCCTGCTCCCCGTTCTCCGTCACCGGCGACCTCCTGACCGAGGCCGCGGCCCTCGCCCGTTCCACAGGCGTGCGGCTTCACACTCATCTCGCGGAAACCCTTGACGAGCACGACTTCTGCCACGAGCGGTTCGGCTGCACCCCGGTGCAATACATGGAGCAACTCGGCTGGGTGGGCCCCGACGTCTGGTACGCGCATGCCGTCCACCTGGACGACGTCGCGATCGCCGCGATGGCAGACACCGGAACCGGGGCAGCCCACTGCCCCACGTCCAATGCGCGCCTCGGCGCCGGGATCGCCCGCGCCAAGGATCTCCACGCGGCGGGGGTTCCGCTGGGGCTCGGCGTCGACGGCGCCGCCAGCAACGAGGCATGCAACATGCTCGAGGAGGCCCGGCACGCCGTGCTGTTCGCGCGGGCCCGCGGCGGCCCGGGCGAGATGACGGTGCGCACCGCCCTCGAACTCGCCACGCGCGGCGGGGCCCGGGTCCTGGGCAGGGAGGACGAACTGGGCTCCCTCGAGCCTGGCAAACTGGGCGATCTCGCACTGTGGCGGGTCGACACCCTCGCACATTCCGGCATCACCGATCCGGTGGCCGCGCTGGTGCTCGGAGTCACACCGCCGCTGGAGTTACTTCTGGTGAACGGGCGAGCGGTCGTCGAGCGTGGGAGAGTGATCACCGTGAACGAGGAGAACGTCGCCGCGGAGGTCGAGCAGGCCCACCGGGCCCTGGTGCGCAAGGCGGGATGAGTCGATGGATCTGTCGTTCGTGACGGAACTCTCGGCCCCACGCAGCCGTGACGACCTACCCGCCCCGGAACCCGGAACGGCGTTCCTGGCGGGCGGCACCTGGCTGTACTCGGAACCGCAGCCGACGGTCACCCGGCTGGTGGACCTGACCACCCTCGACTGGCCTGCGATCACCGTCCACGACGACGGACTCGAGCTTGCCGCGACGTGCACCATCGAGAATCTCTGCAATGCACCGCTTCCCGCCGAGTGGACGGCGACGAGCCTGTTCCGGCCGTGCGCCGAGTCTCTCGTCGCGTCGTGGAAGATCTGGCACACCGCGTCCGTCGGCGGCAACCTCGCGCTGGCGCTCCCGGCCGGGGCCATGATCACGCTGTGCTGCACCCTCGACGCCGAACTCCTGCTCTGGACCGCCGACGGGGGTGAACGCCGAGTCCCGGTCGACCGATTCGTCACCGATGCCGGTCGCACGGTACTCGGAGCCGGTGACCTGATCCGCAGCATCCACCTTCCCGCCACCGCATTGCGGGGCCGCACGTCGCTGCGCAAGATCGCGTACTCGCCGCTCGGACGGTCCGGCGCCCTGCTAACCGGGCGTGTCGACGCGGACGGTTTCGCGCTGACCGTCACCGCGTCGACCGTCCGCCCGTTCGTCCTCCGCTTCCCCACCGTTCCCGGCCCCGACGTGTTGAGCGCGTCTCTGTCGGAACGGATCTCCCCCGACGACTACCTGACCGACGCACACGGCGCCGCAGACTGGCGTCGTCACGTCACGGGAGTCCTCGCCGAGGAGATCAGGAGGGAGCTGGAATGAAATTGACGGTCGACGGACAGTCGGTGGATGCCGACCCACGGCCCGGTCAGTGCCTGCGCACCTTCCTGCGGGAGCAGCAGCTGTTCGCGGTCAAGAAGGGCTGCGACGCCGGCGATTGCGGCGCCTGTTCCGTACTGCTCGACGGCGCCCCGGTGCATTCGTGTGTGGTGCCGGCTCATCGCGCCGAGAACCGCGAGGTGACCACGGCGGCCGGTCTCGGCGGTCCCGATCGACTCCATCCCGTGCAGCAGCAGTTCGTCGATGCGGCCGGCTTCCAGTGCGGGTTCTGCACACCCGGAATTGTGGTGACCGCGTCCGCGCTCGACTCCGAACAACGCGCCGACCTGCCGCGCTCACTGAAGGGGAATCTGTGCCGCTGTACCGGCTATCGCGCCATTCGCGACGCCGTCGGCGGCGTGTGCACCACCGAATCAGACAGTGCCGGTGAGTCGTTCGGCCGCTCCATTCCCGCGCCTGCCGCCGCCCGGGTGGTGTGCGGCGCCGAGCCCTACACCCTCGACCTGGCCGTCGAGGGGCTGACCCACCTCCAGATCCTCGGCAGCCCGCACGCGCACGCCCGCATCACCCGACTCGACACGTCCGCCGCGGAGACGCTGCCCGGCGTCCACGCGGTGCTCACCCACCGGGACAGTCCCGACGTCGCCTTCTCCACGGCCCGCCACGAGTTCCGCACCGACGACCCCGACGACACCTACGTATTCGACACGATCCTCCGGTTCCGGGGGCAGCGTGTCGCGGCCGTCGTCGCGGACTCCGTCGACATCGCCCGGCGCGCAGTGGAACTGATCGACGTGGAGTACGAAGTGCTGGAACCGGTCTTCGATCCCGACCTGGCACGCCGTCCCGGTGCACCCCTGCTGCACGGTGACAAGGGCGCCGATTCCCGGATCGCGGACCCGTCCCGGAACCTGGTGGCCGAGGTCCACGGCGAAGTCGGCGACCTCGCCGGCGGACTCGCGGTGGCGCGGGACACGGGTGCCGTGGTGGAGGGCACGTGGCAGACGCAACGCGTGCAGCATGCGCATCTCGAAACCCACTCGGCCATCGGCTGGCTCGACTCCGA
Organism: Rhodococcus sp. 21391; assembly: GCF_016772255.1. Taxonomy (NCBI): domain Bacteria; kingdom Bacillati; phylum Actinomycetota; class Actinomycetes; order Mycobacteriales; family Nocardiaceae; genus Rhodococcus; species Rhodococcus sp. 21391. The sequence continues at coordinate 5,895,682 of NZ_CP063781.1, forward strand.
CGGGCGGCTCACCCTCCGCAGCAGTACCCAGGTGCCCTTCCTCGTCCGCGACGAACTCGCCCACCTGTTCTCGCTCGACCGCTCACAGGTCCGGGTGTTCACCGCCCGCGTCGGGGGCGGCTTCGGCGCCAAGCAGGAAATGCTGGTGGAGGATCTCGTCGCCCTCGCCGTTCTGCGCACCGGCAGACCGGTGCAGTACGAGTTCACCCGCTCCGACCAGTTCACGATCGCCCCGTGCCGGCATCCCATGCGGGTGTCGGTGAAGGCCGGCGCCGACGGCGACGGAAAGCTGACGGCGCTCGCCGTCGACGTGCTCTCGGACGCCGGGGCATACGGAAACCATTCGGTGGGCGTGATGTTCCACGGCTGCAGCGAATCCGTTGCGCTGTACCGGTCGCCGAACAAGCGGGTGGACGCCCAGGCCCTCTACACCAATAACCTGCCGTCCGGGGCGTTCCGCGGCTATGGTCTGGGCCAGGTCATCTTCGCGGTGGAATCCGCGCTCGATCAGCTGGCGACGCAGCTGGGCATCGATCCGTTCGAACTGCGCCGCCGCAACGTGGTCGTTCCGGGTGACGACTTCGTCGACTTCGAGGTGGAGCACGGCGACCTCACGTACGGCAGCTACGGGCTCGACCAGTGCCTCGACCTGGCGGAGGCCGCACTGCGCCGCGGCAACGACGTGCGCCCGCCGGACGGCCCGCAGTGGCGGGTCGGTGAGGGCATGGCGGCGTCCATGATCGCGACCATTCCGCCGCGGGGGCACTTCGCGGACGTGTCCTGCACCCTCGTCGAGGGCGGCCGGTACGAACTTCGGGTGGGCACCGCGGAGTTCGGCAACGGCACCACCACCGTGCACGCCCAGCTCGCCGCGTCCGCGCTGGGCACCACCGCCGACCGGATCACCGTGCTGCAATCCGACACCGACGTCGCCGGGCACGACACCGGCGCATTCGGTTCGGCAGGCACGGTGGTCGCGGGGAAGGCGGTACATCTTGCGGGAACCCGAATGCGGGAACAGCTGTTCGAGGTCGCCCGCCGCGTCACGGGTGCCGCCGAGGACGCCGACTGCGCGCTGACACCCGACGCGGTAGAGGTCGCCGGACGGGTCGTCGAGCTCGACAAGCTGGTGCCCGAGGGACCGATCCGCGCCGAGGGCAGGCACGACGGCACCCCCCGCTCGGTGGTCTTCAACGTGCACGCGTTCCGGGTGGCGGTCGACACCGTCACCGGGGAGGTCCGGATCCTACAGTCCATCCAGGCGGCGGATGCCGGCACGGTCCTCAACCCGCAGCAGTGCCGCGGGCAGGTCGAGGGCGGCGTCGCGCAGGCGATCGGCAGCGCACTGTACGAGGAGATCCTCCTCGACGGCGCCGGGACGGTGCTCAACCCGCAGCTCCGGAATTACCACATCCCGCAGCTCGTAGACGTGCCGGACACCGAGGTCTACTTCGCGGACACCTACGACGAACTGGGCCCGCACGGCGCCAAGTCGATGAGCGAGTCCCCGTACAACCCGGTCGCCCCCGCTCTGGCCAACGCGATCGCGGACGCCACCGGTGCTCGTCTTCGTCGGATCCCGATGACCCCGGCCGCCGTCTGGCGTGCGCTCCCGCGCCCGTGAGTACTTATTAACGTCCCGCGGTTAATAAGTACTCACGGGCGGCGAAGGCGCAAGGCTCTTACTATCGGACGCTGCCCCTTGACCAGCTTCGTCTCGGCGACGCTCGCCGGGAACCAGCGGGCATCGTCGACCTCGGGGAACTGCTGAAACTTCCCCGACCGCGGCGGCCACTCCAGCTCGAACGTGTTGCTCTCGACGAACGTGACGTCCTCGCTCACCTCCGCCGCGTAGACGGTGATCAGCTTGCGTGAGGGCTGCCGGAATTCGCCGAGCAACTCGTACTCGACTGCCGGCGGCGGCGCACCGATCTCTTCCTCGAACTCGCGCAGTGCGGCCACGTAGGGATCCTCGCCCTCGGCGTATTCGCCCTTGGGGATCGACCACGCCGCCTCGTCCTTGCGCGCCCAGAACGGACCGCCCATGTGCACGATCCACAACTGGAGCACCCCCGCATCGTCGGTGCGATACAGGAGTACTCCAGCGCTCGTGACGGTCATGGACCCAGGCTAGGCTGCCGCGTCCTCCCGCTGCTCGCGCAGCTCGGCAGGTTCGATTTCCTGCGCGTAGTGGAAGTGCGGGCGCCGGTGGCCGAGGAACGAACCGCACCACGACATCACCGCGACGTACCGGTTGCGGAATCCGACCAGGTAGACGAGGTGCACGGCGAGCCACAGGAACCAGGCGAGCACACCGGTCAGCTCGACCTTGCCGACACGGGTGATCGCACGGAACCGGTTGATGATCGCCATGCTGCCCTTGTCGCGGTACGTGAACGGCGTTCCGAGGGCGCGTTTCCCGGTGATGATGGCCGCGACGTGCCGGCCACCCTGCATCGCGAACGGCGACTGGGCGGGCAGGTTGTTCAGCGACGCCATGTCGCCGATCGCGTAGACGTCGTCGTAGCGGCCCACCGTGAGGTCCTCGTCGACCAGCAGACGGCCGCCGCGGCCGGTCTCACAGCCGGTTCGTTCCGCGAGCACCGCCGCGAAGTCGTTGGCCTGGATGCCTGCCGACCAGATGATCGTGTCCGCCGTGAGGCGCTTCTCGAAGCCGGTGCTCGGCGACGACAGGGTGGCGCCGTGTTCGTCGATGTCGGTCACCATCGTGCCCAGCACCACCTCGACACCGGCGCGTTCGAGCGAATCCTGGGTGTACTTGCTGAGCTTGCCGCCGAACACGGGCAGCGTCTCCCCCGCACCCTCGACGAGCGTGACGGTGACGTCTTCGGACGTGATGTCGCGGAGCGACTTCTCGAAGTAGCGGCCCGCCAGTTCCTTGATCTGACCTGCCAGTTCGACACCGGTCGGACCGGCACCGATCACGATGAAGTGCAGCAGGTCGCGGCGACGCTCCGGGTCGGAGGTGGTGTGCGCCTCCTCGAAGCAGCGGACGATCTGCCGGCGCAGCCGGTCGGCGTCGGCGACGGTCTTGAGCGCGTACGTGACCTCGGCGAACTCGTCGTGGCCGAAGTAGGCCTGCCGGGCGCCCGTCGCGGCGATCAGGCTGTCGTAACCGATCGTGTGGCTCACCCCGCCGGCCTCGTAGACGACCTGCTTCTTGTCCGGGTCGACGTCGATGACGCGGCCGAGCCGGACGTCGCCGCTGGGGTACTTGGCGAGGATCGCGCGGATGGACGGGGCGATCTCGCCGGGCGAGATGACACCGGTGGCGACCTGGTACAGAAGGGGCTGGAACAGATGCTCGGTGGTCTCGGAAATCAGCACGAACGGCGTGCCTGCCTTGCCGAGCTTCTTCGCCGCCGCGAGGGCGCCGAATCCCGATCCCACGATGACGACCTGTGTGCGATCCACCGAAAACCTCCTACTGCTTCTGGCGTCTACTTAGCGCCGCGTATGAGCTCCACATTAGGGATCGACCATTGTTAATCGCCAGTAAGCTGGGGAAATCGAAATTGTGTTATCTCGATCGCTCATAAGTCTTCACGGAAGGACGTAACCTCAGGCCATGGAGTTCCGACAGCTTCGCTACTTCCTCGCGGTCGGCGAGGAGGGCAGTTTCTCGCGCGCGGCACAACGCTGCTTCATCTCCCAGTCGGCGATCAGTCACCAGATCGCCAAGCTCGAACACGAGTTGGGCACCACCCTCCTGGAGCGGTCGACGCGCGCCACGCGGCTGACCGCTGCCGGCGAACGATTGATGCCCATCGCGGCCGAGATGATGGGCCTCGAGGCCCGCGCGCTGTCGGTGGGACTCGATCCCCGCAACCGGCTCCGCATCAGCGCGAGCATGAGCTTCGCGACGCAGAGCCTTGAGGCGATATCGCTTGTCCGCGAAGACTTCCCACAGCTCGACATCGAATTCGTCATCAAGGACTTCACCGACCGGATGACCGCCGTCGCGTCGGGGGACGCCGATCTCGCGCTGATCCGCGGCGGGGTCGACCGGCCAGGGCTCGAAACCGTGGAATTCGGGCTCGAGGACCTGGTGATCGTGACGTCGAGCAAACACCCGCTGGCGGGGGTCTCGACCGTCGACCTGAGCGAACTGGCGCCGTACCCCCTGCTGCTCCCGCCCCGCAGCAGTCAGATCCTGATCCACACCGTCGTCGAGGACGCGTTCCGGCAGGTCGGGCAGCGGGTCATGCTCGGACCGTCGATCCCCAGCGACCACACCGCCACCCTCGACGTCCTCACGACCCCGCGGTCGTGGACCGTGCTGTACGCCGACACGGCCGACGCGACTCCCCGCCGCGGGCTGAGCTTCCTGCGCGAGGCGCACGACCGGCTGCGCATCCCGGTGTGCGGGGTCGTCCGGAGCGGAACGGCGACGAGACCCGAACTCACCCATCTGTTCCGCGCGCTGGCGCAGTCGATCGCCGGGTCCCGCGGGTCGGCCGAAGCCTAGGCGTCGATCAGTCCGTGCCGGTCGACCCACGCGTGCACGTGGTCGAGCATCATGTCGGGAACCTCGAGCTGCGGGGTGTGCCCCACGTTCGCGAGAATCACGCTGTCCCACCGCGGGTTTGCCGTCGCCACCTTGCGCGCCGCCGCGACCGGAACCAGACGGTCGCGGTCCCCGTGGAGCAGGAGAACGGGTTGTGCGATCGACTGCATGGTGTCGAGGTATCGGCGCGGGCGCGCCAGAACGCGCATCAGCGACCGGCTGGCCTGAAGGAACGCAGCATCCTCGGACGGCAGCCCGCGCCGGTATCCCGCGAGAGCCGCTGCGGCGTCGAGGGAATCTTCCGACGCCCGGCTCGGCTCGGCGAAGCACAGGTCGATCATCCGTGCGACCAACTGCCGGTCCGTCAACTTCCTGCTCGAGTACTGCAGGAACCGCTCCCCCACGAACGGCGTGAAGTACATCGCAAACTGCGCGGCGATCCGGGGGTCCGGGATCCGTTGCGCGACAGGGAGTGCGGGGTCGACGAGAACCAGCGCCGAAACCGTCTCGGGGTGCGCCGCCGCCTCGAACAGCGAGATCATGCCGCCCATCGAGTTGCCCATCAAGATCACGGGACCACCGACGACGTCCCGGAGGAAGCGATGCAGCACCTTGGCGTTGGCGCCGACCCCCGTCCGGCGATGCCCGGACGGACTGAGCCCGAATCCGGGGAGATCCACGGTGAGCACCCGGGTGCGCTCCGCGAGGACCGGTGCGATCCGGACCCAGTTGAGATGCGAGCCGCCGAGGCCGTGAACCATGACCACCGGAAGCGATCCGGTGTCGGCACCGTATTCGACCCAGTGGACGGGACCGTCGATGTCGACGACGCTGCCGGAGCCGCCCCATTGCTGCGCGAACTCCTGCCGGGAAGGTTCGCCGACTCTGTTCGGATCCACCATGTGTCCGTCCGTTCCGACTGTTGGCGTGTCGAGGCCACCGGCCAGTCTACGGTGCACGTCGCGACGTGGGAGCGAAGCATGGATCGACCGCGACGTCGTCATCGCTGGGCCGGCGGGCAAGTACCCCGACATCACCGCCGAGGACTACCTCTACCAGCGCGTCGACGCGAACTTCGCCGAGGAAAAGTAAGTTGAACGCATGCAGCGCGGACCGGTGAGACCACGATGACGATCGGGGGCGTGCTGCTCGCCGCCGGGGCCGGTTCGCGCATGGGCATGCCCAAGGCACTTGTCGTCGGCGCGGACGGTGAACCGTGGCTCGTGCGCGGCGTGCGAGTGCTGTCGGAGGCCGGATGCGGGCCGACCGTCGTGGTGCTCGGGGCCCGCGCCGAGGAGGCCGAGGACCTACTGCCGGGCGGCGTCCCCGTCACCGTCGGGATCGCGGAGGACTGGAAGTCGGGGCTGTCGGCCTCCCTGCGCCGGGGGCTGGAGGTCGCGGCAACGTTCGACGACGTCGATGCCGTCGTCATCACCCTCGTCGATCTCCCCGACCTCGGTGTCGACGCAATCCGGCGGGTGGCGTCGGTGCCGCCCGGCGACGCGCGCTCGGCGCTCCGTCAGGCTCACTACGCCGGCCGTCCGGGCCACCCCGTGCTGATCGGCCGCGACCACTGGCTTCCGCTGCGGCGCAGCCTCACCGGAGACTCCGGTGCGCGGAAATACCTCGGGACACACGGCGCCGAGGCCGTCGACTGCTCCGACCTGGGGTCGGGCCGCGACGTCGATTCGCCGCGCGAACTCCGCTAGCCCCCGAGACGAACGGGACGCTCGTTCGATCTGACGCAACGGGCGTCCCGTTGGTTCGGTACCTTCAGCGGCTGACCGCCTTCTTGTACCGCCGGATCGCGAACGGCACGAAGATCACCAGCAGCACCGCCGACCATGCCAGTGAGGCGATGATCGGGTGCTGCAACGGCCACGCGTCGGGAACGGTCATGTCCGGGTTGGTGTTTCCGAACAGTTCCCGCACGGCCTGCGTCACCGCGGACACCGGATTCCATTCCGCGATCACCTTCAGCGGACCGGGCAGGTTGGTGGTCTCGACGAACGTGTTCGCGATGAACGAGAGCGGGAAGATCACGATGAAGCTGGCGTTGTTGAACACTTCCGGTGTTCGGATCCACAAACCGACCACCGCCATCACCCAGGACAGCGCGTAGGCGAACAACAGCAGGAGCAGGTAGCCGAGCAGCGCTTCGCCGAGGCTCGAGTGGATGCGCCACCCGATGATCAGGCCGGTCAGCGACATCACGACGAGGCTGACGATGTTGATCAGGACGTCGGTGGAGGTGCGGCCGAGGAGCACGGCGGACGGGGCCATCGGCAGTGACCGGAACCGGTCGATGATCCCCTTCTGCAGATCCTCGACCATCCCGAGACCCGTCCACGTGGCCCCGAAGATGACTGTCTGCGTGAAGATCCCGGCAATCAGGAATTCCCGGTAGGACATCCCGGGAACCTGGATGGCACTGCCGAACACGTAGGCGAACAGCAGCACGAACATGATCGGCGACAACGTGGTGAACACGATGAGGTCGGGGACGCGCTTGATCTTGATCATGTTGCGCTTGGCGATCGTGAGCCCGTCCGCGAGTGCGGTGTGCACGGACGCCGTCTGTGGGGCGCTCATGAGATGTGCTCCTCTTCGGCTTCGTGTCCGGTCAGGGTGAGGAAGACGTCGTCCAGGGTCGGTCTGCGCAGGCCGACGTCGAACACCTTCACTCCTCGAGTGGAGAGGCGGCCCAGCGCCTCGACGAGGGCGTCCGCACCGCCGGTCACCGGCACCGTCACCCGGCGGACGTTTTCTTCGACCAGGATGTCGCCTGCGGCGAGTGACGCCAGTTCGTCGCGCACGACGGAGAGCTCGATGCCCTCCCGGACGCTCAGCTCGATGCGCTCACCGCCCACGCGGTCCTTCAATTCGTCGGCGGTTCCGCGGGCGATGACCGAACCGTGGTCGATCACTGCGATCTGGTCGGCGAGGCGCTCGGCCTCTTCCATGTACTGGGTGGTCAGGAGAAGCGTGGTGCCCCTGGCGACGAGATTGTCGATGACGTCCCAGAGCGCCAGCCGGGCGCGGGGGTCGAGCCCGGTGGTCGGTTCGTCCAGGAACAACACTTCCGGCTCGGCCACGAGCGCTCCCGCGAGATCGAGACGCCGGCGCATGCCACCCGAGTAGCCCTTCACGGGACGATCTCCCGCCTCGACCAGATCGAACTGTTCGAGCAGTTCACGGGCGCGCGCCTTACTGCGTTTGCCCCCGAGGTGGTAGAGCCGCCCGACCATCTCGAGGTTCTCGAAACCGGTGAGGTACTCGTCGACCGCCGCATACTGCCCGGACGCGCCGATCCGGGATCGGAGCACCCGCGCGTCGTGGACGACGTCGAGACCGGCCACCTCCGCCCGGCCGGCGTCCGGGACGAGAAGTGTGGTGAAGACCCGCACCGCCGTCGTCTTGCCTGCGCCGTTCGGGCCGAGCAGTGCCATCACCGTTCCCGACGGGACCGCGAGGTCGACCCCGTCCAGCGCTGTGACCTTGCCGTACTTCTTGACCAGACCCTCTGCCGTTATCGCATCGACCATCAGAAGTTCCCATCCGTTGGCGTGTGGACCCCAGTGTGACTCGAGGCACCGACAGGTTGCAGGGAATATTCGACGTTCCCGGCGGGCCCGGTGCGGCGGTAGTCTGAAAATCCGAGCAGGTCAGCGCGCAGATCTTCGGCAGGAGACAGTGATGTCCGACGCGACGTCGGAACTCCGGACGGGCCGTGCGGCCTTCGAACGACGGCACTGGCGCGACACCTACGCACGACTGTCGGGCGCCGACCGGCAGACCCCGCTGTCCGGTGACGACCTCGAACTGGTCGCCACCGCCGCCTACCTGCTCGGTGAGGACGACGCCAGCACCGAATGGTGGGAACGGGCGGTGCACGAGTGGGCCCGCGTGGGTCGACCGGTGCGCTCCGCGCGGTGCGCGTTCTGGCTCTCGTTCGTCCTGATCATGCGGGGCGAGCAGGCGCGCGGCGGCGGCTGGCTGGGCAAGGCCCAGCGACTGCTGGACACCGCGGGCGTCGATTGCGCCGAGCGGGGCTACCTGCTGGTGCCGCAGGGACTGCAACGGATCGACGCCGGCGACGGCAAGGCCGCCCACGACATCTTCCGTGCGATCACGGAGGCGGGCACCCGGTTCGCCGACCCGGATCTGACGACGCTCGGGGTGCTGGGCACCGGCCATTCGCTCGTCCTGCTGGGGGACGTTGCCGACGCGGTGTCCGCGTTCGACGAGGCGATGGTCGGGGTGACGTCCGACGAGGTGTCCCCGGTGGTGGCGGGGATCGTGTACTGCGCCGTGATCGAGCAGTGCCAGAACATCTGCGATCTCCGCCGGTCCAGGGAATGGACTGTGGCGCTGGAGGAGTGGTGCTCTTCGCAACCCGACCTCGTCCCCTACCGCGGTCAGTGCCTCGTCCACCGCGCCGAGATCCTGCAACTGCAGGGCGATTGGCCCACGGCGATGGACTCGGCACGGCGGGCACACGAGCGGCTCGCCTCGCACGCCGCGGCCGGGTCCGCCGCCTACGTGATGGCCGACCTCCACCGCCTGCGCGGCGAGGTCGCCCAGGCCGAGAAGTTGTTCCTGGAGGCGAACCGCTGGGGCAGGCGACCGCAGCCCGGGCTCGCGCTGCTGCGGATGGCGCAGGGGCGGGTCGGCAGCGCGGTCGCCTCGATCCGCTGTGCGGTGGACGAGTCCACCGGCGCCGTGGAACGCGCCCGGCTGCTGCCCGCCTGCGTGGACATCCTGCTCGCCGCCGGCGACGTCTCGGCCGCTCGCACCGCCGCCGACGAACTCGACTCGATCGCAACACGGTTCGCGATCCCCTACCTGTGCGCACTGTCCGCGCAGGCGTCGGGATCGATGCTGCACGCCGAAGGACGGGGCAGCGACGCACTGACCGTTCTGCGCGACGCGTGGCGGCGTTGGCAGGACATCGGCGCGCCCTACGAGTGCGCGCGGGTCCGGGAGTCGGTCGCGCTGGTGTGCCGCGACCTGGGTGACGACGACACCGCGCAGATGGAGCACGACCTCGCGTCCGCCACCTACCGGCAACTGGGTGCCCTCCCGGACCTCGAACGACTGCGGGCAGAGTTCCGCCCCGACCCGACGGCCGCCACTCCCCTGACCCCGCGTGAGGTGTGCGTGCTCCGCCTCGTGGCGGCGGGCAAGAGCAACCGGGCGGTGGCGACGGAACTGTTCCTCAGTGAGAAGACGGTCGCGCGGCACCTGAGCAACATCTTCGTCAAGCTGGGGATCTCGTCGCGCTCCGCGGCCACGGCATATGCCTACGAGCATCGCCTCGTCGGGCCGTCTGCATGAAAGTACCCATACGGTCGTACATATCTGCGCGATTCTCCCGACGCGTCGTAATCGGCCCGGTCATAGCGTTGAGCATGACCACCGATCACCCGAGGGAAGAAGACAGACGATGTCCACAGAACGCTTCGACACGATCGTGATCGGCGCCGGACAGGCCGGCCTCGCGACCGGTTACCACCTCACAAGATGCGGGCAGCGGTTCGTGATCCTCGACGCTCACGACCGCGTCGGGGACGTGTGGCGGGAGCGGTTCGACTCGCTCCGGCTCTACAGTCCCGCCCGGTACGACGGTCTGCCCGGCTGGGGAATTCCCGCCCGGGGTTGGTCCTGGCCCGGTAAGGACGAGGTCGCCGACTACTTCGAGGCCTACGCGGCGCGATTCGCGCTGCCGATCCGGACCGGCACCACCGTCGACGGCCTGTCCCGTGTCGGCGACCGCTACGTCGTCACCGCCGGGACGGACCGATTCGAGGCCGACAACGTCGTCGTCGCCTCCGGAACCTGGCAGTCCCCGGTCCTCCCGGATCTCGCCGAGCGTCTCGACCCCCGGATCCGGCAACTGCATTCGAGCGACTACCGCAATCCGTCCCAACTGCAGGACGGGCCGGTGCTGGTGGTCGGGTGCAGCCACTCCGGCGCGGACATCGCGCTGGAAGTCTCCCGTTCGCATCGCACCACGATCTGCGGGCCGGTCCGCGGGGAGGTCCCGTTCGACCTCGAGGGACGCCTCGCCCACATCGCGATCCCGATCATGTGGTTCATGGCCAATCACGTTCTGACGGAACGCACACCCGTCGGCCGGAAGATGCGCACCCACGTCCGCTCGGGGGGCGGACCACTCCTGCGGGTCAAGCGAGCCGACCTGGCCGCCGCCCGTGTGGAGCACTTCCCCGCGAAGGTCACCGGCGTCCACGACGGCAGACCGGTCCTCGACGACGGCACCGCACTCGACGTCCGCAACGTCATCTGGTGCACCGGGTTCCGCAAGGACACGTCGTGGATCCAGATCCCCGTCACCGGATCCGACGGCTGGCCCGAGCAGTCCCGCGGAGTCTCACCGGACCATCCCGGACTGTATTTCGTGGGGCTGCCGTTCCTGCAGGCGTTCGCCTCGATGCTCACCGGCGGAGTGGGCAGGGACGCCGGGTATGTCGCGAAACACATTGCGCGCAGACAGACTCGGGCCGGACTCAGGCGGTCAGCACCAACCCTGACGTAGGCACACCGGTCCCGGCGGTGACGAGGACGTTCTGCACGCCTGAGACCTGGTTCACGGACGTGCCACGGATCTGACGCACACCCTCGGCGATGCCGTTCATCCCGTGGATGTAGGCCTCGCCGAGCTGGCCTCCGTGGGTGTTGAGCGGCAGACTGCCGTCGAGGTCGATGGCACCGTCGGCGATGAAGTCCTTGGCCTCACCGCGGCCGCAGAAGCCGAGTTCTTCGAGCTGCATCAATACGTATGGTGTGAAGTGGTCGTAGAGGATGGCCAGATCCATGTCCTGCGGTCCGAGCCCGGCCTGATCCCACAGCTGCCTCCCGACCAACTCCATCTCGGGCAGACCCGCGAGCTCCGGGCGGTAGTAGCTGGTCATGATGTACTGGTCGCTGCCGCTCCCCTGAGCTGCCGCGGCGATCACGGCCGGTTTCTGCTTCAGGTCCTTCGCCCGCTCCGGCGACGTGACGACGATCGCGATGCCGCCGTCGGACTCCTGGCAGCAGTCGAGCAGGTGCAGAGGCTCGGCGATGAACCGGGAGTTCTGGTGGTCCTCGAGGGTGATCGGCTTGCCGTAGAAGAAGGCGTTCGGATTGGTGGCGGCGTGCTTGCGGTCGGTGACCGCGACCCGTCCGAAATCCTCGCTCGTAGCGCCGTATTCGTGCATGTATCGCTGGGCGACCATCGCGACGAACGCCGCCGGCGTCGACAGGCCGTGCGGGTAGGAGAACGCGTTGTCGGTACCCGACGAGTTCACCTGCTGCACCAGACCGGAGTTCACCTGCCCGAACCGCATCCCCGACCGCTCGTTGAACGCCCGGTACGCCACCACCACGTCGGTGACACCGGTGGCCACGGCCATCGCCGCCTGCTGCACGGTCGCGCACGCCGCGCCCCCGCCGTAGTGGATGCGGCTGAAGAACTTCAGGTCCGGAATGCCGACCGAACGGGCCACGGCCGCTTCGGTGTTGGTGTCCATCGTGAAGGACGTCAGGCCGTCGACGTCCGCGGGGGTCAGCCCGGCGTCGTCCAGCGCCGCAGTAACTGCCTCTGCCGCCAGCCGCAATTCGCTCCGGCCCGAGTTCTTCGAGAAGTCGGTGGCGCCGATCCCGGCGATGACAGCCTTGCCCGACAACCCACTCATGCACCCGCTCCGTTCGTGCGTCCGTCCAGGACGAGGGTCACCTTCGACGTGATGTGGTCGCCGAGACCGTTCTTCCCGACGACGTCCAGCATGACGACGCCGTCGTCCACCGACGCCACCGTGCCGCTCAGGGTGAGGGTGTCGTACGCGTACCACGGAACCCCGAGACGCAACGCGATCGACTTGATCACCGCGTTCGGTCCCGCCCAGTCGGTGACGAACCGCTGCACCAGACCCGTGTCGGTGAGGATGTTGACGAAGATGTCCTTCGACCCGCGTTGCTGCGCCAGGTCGCGGTCGTGGTGGACGTCCTGGAAATCGCGTGTCGCCAGCGCGGCCGAAACGACGAACGTCGGGTCGCCGGTCACCGTCAATTCCGGAAGCGTCGTTCCCACCGCGACATCGAGTGTGGACGTCATGACTGCTCCTTCGCTCCGCGCTGCCACGCGTACAGGGTCCACGGCGTGCCGCCCGTCTCTTCGTCACCCGGGAAGTCGAGGTAGATCGCCTCCACCGGCATCCCGACCGTCACCTCGGCGGGGTCGACACCGCGCAGCTCACCGAGCATGCGGACGCCTTCCTCCAGTTCGACCAGCGCCACCACGAACGGCAGCGAGCGTCCCGGGACCTTCGGCGCGTGGTGGACCACGTAACTGAACACCGTCCCGCGGCCCGACGCGACGACGTAGTCCGTCGTCTCCGCCTTGTCCTTCCACAGCGCGGGCACCGGCGGGTGCTGCAGCGATCCGTCCTCCCGCTGCTGGATCCGCAACTCGTGCGCGGCAACCCCGTCCCAGAAGAACTGGGTGTCCTGCGAGGCGCTGGGCCGCATCAACTTGGCGGGGTCCAGATCGTCGAAGGACGCGCCCCGACCGTTCGCCGAAGGTGCCACCGGTTCAGCGGGTTTCGGGGCGAACTTCAGGATGCGGAACAGCATCTCGGCCACGACCTCGCCGGTGCCGTCGCCGTTCGCGACCCGCCACAGGCTGCGGGTGGTGAAGAACCACCCCTCACCGAGGCCCGTCTTCTTCGGACCCACGAGATCCTCGAGGGTCGTGGTGATGGTGACCTCCTCGCCGACCTTGAGGTAGCGGTGGTAGATCTGATCGCAGTTGGTGGCGACGACGGACGTGAACCCGGCCTCGTCGAGGATCGTCGTCATGCGCCCGAGCGGGTCGTCGGGTTGCCGAACCGCGTTCAGCCCCTGCATCGTCCACACCTGCGCCATCGCGGGCGGGGCCACGATGGCGTCGTGTCCGGCTGCCCGCGCCGCCGCCTCGTCGACGTAGATCGGATTCCTGTCGCCGATCGCCTCCACCCAGTTGCGGATCATCGGCAGGTTGATCGGGTCCCGCCCGGGGCGGGGAGCGCTCGGGCCCGCCGACCGGACCTCTTCTGCGGCAGCGAGAATCTGTTCGGAACTCATTTCGCGCGGCGCTCCTATCGAGGGACTCGGGGAAGTTTCAGACCGGCTGTCGCGATCAGCTCGCGCATCACCTCGTTGACACCGCCACCGAACGTGATGACGAGGTTGCGCTTCACCTGCATGTCGAGCCACCTCATGAGGTCGGCGGTCTCCGGCTCGGACGGGTCGCCGTAGCGTCCGACGATCTCCTCGACGAGCCGGCCGATGCGCTGAATACGTTCGGTGGCGAACACTTTCGTCGCGGACGCGTCGGCGATGTCGACGGCGTCCGCCTCACTCGACGCCACCTGCCAGTTGAGTAGTTCGTTGAGGCGGAACGTCGCGTGGATCTCGCCGAGCGCGCGACGTACGTCCGGCTCGTCGAGCAGTTCGTGCGCGACCGCCCAGTTGCGGATGCGGTCGTAGAGACCTCCCACCCGGCCTGCCGGTCCGAGCATGACGCGTTCGTGGTTGAGCTGGGTGGTGATCAGTCGCCAGCCCTGATTCTCCTCACCGACCAGCATGTCCGCGGGAACCCGGACGTCGGAGTAGTAGGTGGCGTTGACGTGATGCGCACCGTCGCACGTGATGATCGGCGTCCAGCTGTAGCCCGGGTCCTTGGTGTCCATGATCAGGATGGAGATGCCGCGGTGACGCGAATCCGCCGAGCCCGTGCGGACGGCGAGCCACAGGTAGTCGGCGTCGTGACCGCCGGTGGTGAAAATCTTCTGCCCGTTGACGACGTACTCGTCACCCACGCGCACCGCCGTGGTCCGCAGCGCCGCGAGGTCGGTGCCCGCGTCCGGTTCGGTGTACCCGATCGCGAAGTGCACCTCACCGGCCAGGATCGCGGGAAGGAATTTGCGCTTCTGCTCCTCGGTCCCGTACTTCTGCAGCGTCGGACCCACCGTCTGCAACGTGACCGCGGGCAGCGGCACGTCGGCGCGGGTCGCCTCGTTGACGAAGATCTGCTGCTCGATCTCGCCGAAGCCGCGGCCCCCGAACTCCACCGGCCAGCCCACACCGAGCCAGCCGTCCTTGCCCATCCGGCGGATGACCTCGCGGTAGGTGCTGCCGTGGCGCTCCGTGCGCATCACCTCGGCCTCGGCCGGCGAGATCAGCCCGGAGAAGTAGCGCCTCAGTTCCGCTTGCAGCTCACGCTGCTCGTCGGTCAGATCGATGAACACCGGGCCCCCACGAGGTCGAGTCGGTACGAGGCGCCGCCCACGAGGCGGGCCAGGTCTTTGGCGGTCGAGTAGTAGCGGTGCAGCGGATACGTGACGTCGACGCCGATCCCGCCGTGCAAGTGGTGCAGAACCTGCATGGCGGCAGGCACTTCGGCGGCGATCCAGTACGCCATCACGTCCAGATCGTCCTGGGCGTCCAGGCCTTCGGACACGCGCCACGACGCCGCGAGCGCCGACACGTGGAGGGTGCGGGACGTGACGTAGACGTCGGCGATCTGCTGCGACACGGCCTGGAACGTGGCGAGCGGCTTACCGAACTGGTGGCGCGTCGCGAGGTGCTCGCCTGCCAGAACCGTTGCGCCCGAGAGCAGTCCGTCCGCGACCGCCCCGATCGACGCCAGGGCGATGCGGTACAGCGTCTGCACCGCGTCGTTGCCGGCCGCGAGCAGTTCGCCCCGCGCGCCGTCGAATGCGATCGCGAATTCGGCGCTCCCCGACGCCGAGGGTGTCGGCGTGAGCGTGACGCCGTCCGCGCCCGGGTCCACCAGCACCACCCCGGTGTCCGTGGGCACGAGGATCCGGTGCGCCCGCTCGGCGAACGGAACCGCGAGCACACGCCCGGTGACGGAGTAGCCGTCACCGTCCGCGACCGCGGTCACCGAAGGCCGTGCCGGAAACTGCGCCCCGGGTTCGGCGAGCGCCGCGGTGAACGTGCGGCCGTCGGCGAGACCGGTGAGCAGTGCGTCCTGTTGCGCGTCGTCGCCCAGCGTGACGATGGGCAGCACACCGAATCCGAGCGTTGCGAGGGCCGGGACCTGCGCCGCCTTCCGCCCGACCTCGGTGAGCAGCGCACCGACGTCGGTGACCGAGAGCCCTTCGCCGCCGAGACGTTCCGGCAGTGCGAGGGTCAGCAGGTCGGCGTCGGCGAAAGCGGCCCAGAGGGCGTCGCCGTCGAGGTCGCGGGCCAGCAGTCCGGCCGCGACCTGGGCCACGGCCTCCTGGGTTTCGTCTCGAGTGAAGTCCACGCTGACAATCCCACTTTCAATTTAGAACGTGTTCTAGTTGTATCACCATCCCGGACCCCGCGAAAGACCATCGCGACGCGGCTCAGCCCCGCGGCAGCCCGAGAATCCGTTCGGCCGCGACCGTCAGGAGGATCTGCGTCGTTCCGCCCGCGATGGACAGGCACCGCGTGTTGAGGAACTCTCGCGCCAACGGACCCTCCACCCAGCCGTCCGCGCCACCGAGTTCCATCGCCAATTCCGCGACCGCCTGCCGCTGGCGGACACCGACCAGCTTGCGGACACTCGATTCGGATCCGGGATCCTGACCGTCCAGCTGCCGGAGGGTGGTGCGCAGTTCGAGCTGCGAGCCGACGAGCGCATTGCCGATGAGATGCCCGAGCTGGTCGTCGGTCACCGGGTCGCCGTCCCCCGCGAGCGCGAGCAGTTTCTCCATCGCCGCACCGAGCGAGGAGCCTCCACCCATCGCCACCCGCTCGTTCGCCAGCGTGGTGCGGGCCAGTTTCCAGCCGTCGCCGAGATTCCCGACCACCAGCTCGTCCGGCACGAACACGTCCTCGAGATACACCTCGTTGAACAGGGCGTCGCCGGTGATCTCGCGCAGCGGCGAGATGGTGATGCCGGGGCTCGTCATGTCGACGAGGAAGTAGCTGATGCCCTTGTGCTTGGGCGCGTCCCCGTCGGTGCGGGCCAGGCAGATCGCCCAGTCCGCTTCCTGCGCCCTCGACGTCCACACCTTCTGACCGTTCAGCCGCCACCCGCCGTCCACCTTCTCCGCGGACGTCCGGAGCGCCGCGAGGTCGGAGCCGGCGCCGGGTTCGCTGAACAGCTGGCACCAGATGATCTCGCCGCGCAGCGTGGGGGTCGCGAAACGCCCGATCTGCTCGGCGCTGCCGTGCTCGAGGATCGTCGGAACGGCCCACCAGCCGATCACGAGGTCGGGTCTGCCGACCCCGGTGGCCGCCAGTTCCTCCTCGATCAGGATCTGCTCCGCGGCCCGTGCACCCCGCCCGTAGGGCGCGGGCCAGTGCGGGGCCAGGTAGCCCGATTCCGCGAGGGCCGCGCGTCGCTCCGACTCCGGGCGCGCCACCAGCTCGGCGATCTCGGCGCGGATCTGCGCCCGCTCGTCGTCGAGCCCGGTCAGGTCGATCGACAGGTGCCTGCGAGCACCGGCCCGCGTCAGTTCCGTGACCCGCGCCCGCCAGCGGGCGGAGCCGCCGAGCAGCTGCCGCAGCGACGTCGCCCGGCGCAGGTAGAAGTGCGCGTCATGTTCCCAGGTGAAGCCGATCCCGCCGAGCACCTGGATGCAGTCCTTGGCGGTCTCGACGGCGGCGTCGAGCGTGACCGACGCCGCGACCGCGGCCGCGATCGGCAGCTCGCCGCCGTCCGCGTCCCACGCGTCCTCCGCCGCCACGGCCGCATCCCACGCCGCCGCACCGGACTGTTCGACGCGGCACAGCATCTCCGCGCACAGATGCTTGATCGCCTGGAACGATCCGATCGGTTTGCCGAACTGCTCGCGGATCTTGGCGTACTCCACCGCCGTTCGCAGACACCAGGCCGCGATCCCGGACGCCTCCGCCGCGGCGAGGGTCGCGGCGAGGTCGGGCACGAGCCCGTCCGGCACCCCCGCGAGCACCCGGTCGGCCGCGACCGCCACACGATCGCACCGCACCCGCGCGAGCGGGCGGCTCTTGTCGATCGTGTCGGCGACCGTGATGTCCAGGCCGTCGGATTCACCGTCGACCAGACACCACACGACGCCGTCGCCCGCGTCGGCAGGCAGCAGCACGGACACCCCCGTGTCACCGCCGATCGCGAAGCTCGCATCGCCGGTGAGCGTCAGCCCGCCGTCGGCCCCGAGCGTCGCGTTCACCGGGGAGTTGCTGCCGAGGGCCACCGCGCACGGCATCGCGCCGTCGGCCAGGTCCTCGGACCACCGTTTCGCGGCGGCGCCGGAGCTGCGGCCGACGACGAGCGTGGCGAGAGCGGTCGAGAGAACAGGACCCGGGACGAGTTCGGTCGCGGCCTGTTCGAGCATCGCGGCGAGATCGACGATCTCCGCTCCCGACCCACCGACCGCGTCGGGCACGGCGACCGAGAAAATTCCGAGCGAGGCGAAGGACTGCCACGACGTCCGCCACGAATCTGCTGGTCCTTGCCGTACTGTGACCAGCGGGTCCGTGGACCGCGCCCAAGCCTGGATCGAACCCGCTGCAGCCCTCTGTTCCTTGGTGGTGGCGATTGTCACAACGGGTATCCGCCTCTCCTGAATGACACATTCGTCTAGAACGTGTTCTAATATGACACCTGGCCATGAGTCAAGGCGCGAAGGAAAACAGGTAATGACGACCAGCTCTCGATCACGGTCCACGACGGTCGCTGCGGCGACGCTGGGCGAGGACGATCTCAGTTCCAACGCGCAGAAGGAACGGCGCAAGCGGATCCTCGACGCGACCCTGGCCCTGGCCTCCAAGGGCGGATACGAAGCCGTGCAGATGCGGGCCGTCGCCGAACGCGCCGACGTCGCCGTGGGGACGCTGTACCGCTACTTCCCGTCCAAGGTGCACCTGCTGGTGTCGGCGCTCGCCCGCGAGTTCGAGCGAATCGACTCGCGGGGAAAGAACCCGCCGGGCCGGAACCCGCTCGAGCGGATGCAGCTGATCCTCAGCCAGATCACCCGGGCCATGCAGCGCGATCCACTGCTGACCGAGGCCATGACGCGCGCCTTCATGTTCGCCGACGCGTCCGCCGCCGCCGAGGTCGATCAGGTGGGTAAGCTGATGGACCGTCTGTTCGCCCGCGCGATGACGGACACCGAGCCCACCGAAGACCAGTTGGCCGTCGCCCGCGTCATCTCCGACGTGTGGCTGTCGAACCTGGTGGCCTGGCTCACCCGCCGCTCGTCCGCGACCGATGTCGCGAATCGCCTCGAACTCACCGTCGAACTGCTGCTCGGTGACGGAAGCCGCAGACCCGAATAGGACGCGATCGGGGCACAGCCCCGACCGACAACGCGCTCACAGCCGTCACATCCCCTAGATTTGAACATGTGAGCGCCCATGATCTGCCCATCGAACTTCGTCGTGCCCTCTCGCGGGTTGCGCGGACCCCTCGCCTGCTCGTCGCTTCCGATTACGACGGCACGATGGCCCCCATCGTCTCCGACCCCGAGAAGGCGTTCCCCCACGCCGAATCGGTGCGCGCTCTCCGCGCCCTGGCCAGCCTCGCCGGAACGACGGCGGCCGTGATCTCGGGCCGAGCACTCAAGGACCTCGCGGCGCTGTCACGGCTGCCCGCCGAGGTTCAACTGGTCGGCAGCCACGGCTCGGAATTCGACATCGGGTTCATCCATGCGATCGACGCCGACGCCAAGAAACTTCTCGGTGAGATCACCGAGGAACTCACCCGGATCGCCACGCTGCACGCCGGCACGTCGGTGGAAGCGAAGCCCGCGAGCGTCGCCCTCCACGTCCGCAACGCCGATGCGGAGGAAGGCGCCCTGGCCCTGGCCGCGGTGCGCGCCGACGCCGGACAGCGGGTGGGTGTGCAGGTCACCGAGGGCAAGTCCGTCATCGAACTGGCCGTCGTCGCCACCGACAAGGGCCATGCACTCGACCTGATCCGCCACCAGGACGGTGCGACGGCAGCCGTCTTCGTCGGCGACGACGTCACCGACGAGAAGGCGTTCGCCCGCCTACAGGGCCCCGACCTCGGCGTGAAGGTGGGCCCCGGCGAAAGCCTCGCCGAATTCCGGGTGTCGACCACCGAGGACGTGGCCACGGCCCTCGCGTTCCTGCTCGACGAGCGCCGCACCTGGCTGTCCGGGGCACACGCCCCGCCGATCGAGCGCCTCACCATGCTCGCCAGCCCGCGGACCGTCGCCCTCGTCACCCCCGACGCGACCCTCACCTGGCTGTGTCATCCCGAACCCGACTCGGCGTCCGTGTTCGCGCATCTGCTCGGCGGACCGGAAGCCGGCCACTTCAGCGTCGGCCCGCACCGGAGTGCGCTGCCGCTGAGCCAGCGGTACATCGACAGCACCATGACCGTGCAGACACGGTGGGCCAGCCTGTCCGTCACCGACTACCTGCCGCACGACGTCCGCCAGGGCCGCACCGACCTGACCCGGGTGATCAGCGGGCAGGCCGCCGCCGTCGTGACGTTCGCACCGCGGCCCGAGTTCGGGCAGGGCCAGGTCATCCTCGAGGCGGTCTCCGAGGGACTGCGGGTGCACGGCACCAA
The DNA here is from genome assembly GCF_016772255.1 of Rhodococcus sp. 21391. Taxonomy (NCBI): domain Bacteria; kingdom Bacillati; phylum Actinomycetota; class Actinomycetes; order Mycobacteriales; family Nocardiaceae; genus Rhodococcus; species Rhodococcus sp. 21391. The sequence goes on from NZ_CP063781.1 coordinate 5,915,766, forward strand.
CGAGCCGATCGTGCTGCGCTCCCCCGGCGTGCAGTGGAACGTCACGTCCGACGGCAACCAGCAGACCGCGCATGCTGTCGTCGACCCGTCCGGCGGCGATGTCGTCCTGGAATTGCGGTGCGGCACCGAAGAACTCGGACCGTCGGAGACGCCCGAGGAGGAGCGCCGCGCACTGGCCGAATCGTACTGGTCGGACTGGGCGAAGAGCCTCACCCTGCCCACGCTCAAACCTGACCTGATGAAGCGCTCCGCGCTCACCCTCCGCGGCCTGGTGCACGTCGACTCCGGAGCGATCATGGCGGCCGCCACCACCTCGTTGCCCGAGGAGATCGGCGGCGTCCGCAACTGGGACTACCGCTACTGCTGGCTGCGTGACGCGGCGCTCACCGCGTCCGCGCTCGTCAGTCTCGGTTCCCTCAGCGAGGCCGAGGGCTACCTCGACTGGGTGCACGACGTCCTCGAGACGCTGCCCGGCCCCGAACGCCTGCACCCCCTCTATACGCTGCACGGTGGCGGTCTGCCGCCCGAGGCCGTCATCGACTCGCTGCCCGGCTATGCGGGCTCGCGGCCGGTGCGCATCGGTAACGCGGCCAACCAGCAGGTGCAACTCGACGTGTTCGGACCCATCGTCGAGCTCATCCACGACCTGTCCCACGCCCGCGAGAAGCAGGGCGTCGAGGTGGCGCTCAACGACCGCGACTGGGAACTGGTCTGCGCGATGGTCGAGGCCGTCGAACGTCGCTGGTTCGAACCCGATCACGGCATCTGGGAGATCCGCGACAACCCGCGTCACCACGTGTACTCCAAGGTGATGGGCTGGGTCACCGTCGACCGCGCGGTGGCGTTGGCCGAGCACTTCGGCCGCGACGTCGAGCCCGGCTGGACGCCGTTGCGCGACAAGATCGCCGAGGAGGTGCGCGAGAAGGGCTGGAAGGACGAGGTCCGCTCGTTCACCGCCGCCTACGACGGCACCGACCTCGACGCCGCCACCCTGTACATCGGGCTGTCGGGGCTGATCGACCCGTCCGACGAGAAGTTCGCCGCCACCGTCACGGCCACCGAGGCGGAATTGCGCAGCGGTTCGACCGTGTACCGGTACCACCACGACGACGGACTGCCCGGCACCGAGGGTGGGTTCCACCTCTGCGCTGCGTGGCTGGTCGAGGCGTACCTGCTGATCGGTCAGCGGTCGCAGGCGGAGGCGTTGTTCGCGCAACTGGTCGACGCCGCCGGGCCGACCGGACTGCTCAGCGAGGAGTACGACCCCGTGGCCGAGCGGTCGCTGGGCAACCACCCCCAGGCGTACAGCCACCTGGGACTGCTGCGCTGCGCTCAGCTCCTGGCCTAGCGCGTATGGGAGGGCCGGGTCAGCGCTTGACGGGCCCGGCCGTCGAACCCCGCAGCAGTTCGGTCTCGAGCATCTCGACGGTCGCGACGCCGGAGTGCGACGGGGACATGAGCAGGGCGCCTGCCCGGCGACCCTTCTCCTCCTGGGGTTGCCGGACGGTGGTCAGCCCCTCGCGCAGTGCGTCGTCGACTCCGTCGAATCCGGTGATCGACAGCCTGCCGGGCACGTCGATGCCCTGCCAGCGCGCCCAGTCCAGCGCGCCGAGCGCGAGGACGTCGGTGGTGCACACGAGTGCGGTGATCCGCGGATTCACACCGAGTGCCTGCGCGGCAGCGGCGTGCCCCGACTTGCCGGTGTGCTCGAACCGCTCGACGACGGTCAGCGTCCGAGGGTCCAGGCCGGCGTCGGACATGGCGTCGCGCACTCCCTCGATGCGTTCGCGCTGGACGTGGAAGTTCGGTGACCGCAAACGCTCGGCATCGGCGACCCCGTCCGAGCGGTCACGCCCCAGCCTCATGCTCAGCACGCCGATGTCGCGGTGGCCGAGCCCGATCAGATAGTCGGCGAGGCCCCGCATCGCGCCGCGGTCGTCGATGCCGACGAGCGACGCACCCGGGATCTCCCGGGGCTGATCGCACACGACCATCGGCAGGTGACGCTCGCACACCGCCGCGAGGTACGGGTCGTCGTCCGCCACCGAGTACACGACGAACCCGTCGACGCCCGCCTGCTGCACGACCGCGGCGGCGTCCGCCTCCTCCCGACCCGGGCCCGCCGGAATCAGGAGCAGACCCTGCCCGGCGGCCTCGCACGACTCGGCCAGTCCGGACAGAAAGCTCATCGCGGCGGGGTCGCGGAAGGAGTAGCTGAGGGCCTCGGTGAGCAGCAGTCCGACGGCACCGGCCTTGCGGGTGCGCAGGGATCGGGCCACCGGGTCGGGGCCGGGGTAGCCGCGGCGCTTCGCCGCCTGCAGCACCCGGTCGCGCAGTTCCGCGGAGAGTTGATCCGGCCGGTTGTAAGCGTTGGACACCGTCGTTCGCGAAATATTGAGCTCGGCCGCGAGCGACGCCAGCGTGGCTTGGCGACGAGGCTGTCGAGACCTGGGCATAGGGGGACGTTAGTACCTGGCCCGCGTTCGGGCGCGTCGGGGCTGCACCGAAAGTGCACTACCAGGACCTATCCGCTAAAGTGCAACGGTAACGGTTTCCAATAGCGTTTAGCGTTCGTCTTCGGTCAGGAGTTTTCTGTGCGCGCTTCCTCAGGTTTTCGTGCCGCCACGGCGGCCGTCGGGCTGTCGTTCGCCGCGGCCCTCACCCTCACCGCATGCGGCTCCGACACGACCGGCGACGGCACACTGACGGTCGTCGCGTCGACGAACGTGTGGGGCAGCGTCGCGCAGGCCGTCGCCGGCGACAAGGTGGACGTCACCTCGATCATCACCGAACCGTCGTCCGACCCGCACTCGTTCGAGGCGAGCCCCACCGACGCCGCCGAGCTCACCGACGCCTCCCTTATCGTGTACAACGGCGGCGGGTACGACCACTTCGTCGACGACATCATCGGCACCGGCAACAGCGACCAGCTCACGGTCAACGCGTTCGACCTCCTCGAGGGCGGCGCGCACGCGGGCGAGGACGAGCACTCGGACGGCGGTGACTCGCCCGAGGGCCACGACCACGGCGACGTGAACGAACACGTGTGGTTCGACGTCGACACCGTCGACGCCACCGCGCAGTCCATCGCGGACAAGCTCGGCCAACTCGACCCCGACAACGCCGACGCCTACCAGGCCAACGCCGCCACCTTCCACGGCCAGCTCGAGCAGATCTCCGCGATCACCGACGGCATCGCGGCAGCGCACAAAGACGCACCCGTCGCCCAGACCGAACCGATCGCCTACTACCTGCTGCAGTCCGCGGGCCTGAAGGACGTCACCCCGCCCGACTTCACGAGCGCCATCGAGAACGGCAACGACCCCGCACCCGCCGCCATCGCCGCGACGCGACAGCTGCTCACCGACAAGCAGGTGCAGGCCCTCGTCTACAACGTGCAGACGCAGGACCGGGTCACCCAGGACGTGCGGGCCACGGCCGAGTCGGCGGGCATCCCCGTCGTCGAGGTGACCGAAACCCTGCCCGAAGGCCTGGACTACATTCAGTGGCAGACCAACACCGCCGAGTCGCTTGCTGCGGCTCTGCAATAGAACTGATCGGCTTGTGACAGAACCCACTTCGAAGAACGCCGGCAACGGTCACGTCCCCGCACTGGAATTGACAGGGGCGCGACTGTCCTTCGGCGAACGCACACTCTGGCAGAACCTCGACCTCACCGTGGAACCCGGCGAATTCGTCGCCGTCCTCGGACCCAACGGGTCGGGCAAGACGTCGCTGCTGAAGGTGCTGCTCGGCCAGCTCGCCCTCAGCTCCGGCACCGCGCGCATCGCCGGATCCCCGGCGCGGAAGGGCAATTCGCACGTCGGGTACATCCCCCAGCAGAAGTCGCTCGACGACGGGCTGCCGCTGCGGGGCCGCGACCTCGTCGGGCTCGGCGTCGACGGCCACCAGTGGGGAACCGGCATCCTCCGGCGAGGCCGGCGCCGGGCCATCGTCGACGCGGCCGTCGCCGAAGTCGGCGCCCAGAACTACGCGGACGCCCCGATCGGTTCCATGTCCGGCGGTGAGCAGCAACGACTGCGTATCGCGCAGGCCCTCGTCGGCAACCCCCAGATCCTGCTGTGCGACGAGCCGCTGCTCAGCCTCGACCTGGCCAACCAGAATCTCGTGTCGGGACTCATCGACCGGCGGCGCCGCACCCACGACACCGCGGTGCTGTTCGTCACCCACGAGATCAACCCGATTCTCCCCCTCGTCGACCGCGTGCTCTACCTCGTCGACGGACAGTTCCGCATCGGCAGACCCGAAGAGGTCATGACGTCGGAGGTGCTGTCCGAGCTGTACCGCACCGACGTCGAGGTGCTGCGCGTACGCGGCCGCCTCGTCGTGATCGGCACCGGCGACGCCATCGACGCGCTCGGCAGCGCGGGCGGCCTCCGCCCCGGAGAGGGTGTGCACCACACGGACGAGGGGCACGCATGAGCAACAAATTCACCGACGCGATGTCACGCATGTTCGACGTCTCGGCCACCGTCGACCTCCTGCAGTACGACTTCGTCCAGCAAGCGTTGATCGCCGGCGCCATCCTCGGCCTGCTGGCAGGAGCGATCGGACCGCTGATCGTGAGCAGGCAGATGTCGTTCGCCGTGCACGGCACGAGCGAGCTGTCGCTGACCGGCGCGTCGGCGGCCCTGCTCATCGGCGTCAGCGTCGGGGCCGGCGCCATCGCCGGGTCGGTGGTCGCAGCGGTCCTGTTCGGGCTGCTCGGCGCGAAGGCCCGCGACCGCGACTCCGTGATCGGCGTGATCATGGCGTTCGGGCTCGGTCTGTCGGTGCTGTTCATCTGGTCGTACCAAGGGCGCACCGGCACCAGCTTCTCCCTGCTGATCGGCCAGATCGTGGCACCCGGAGACAGCGGCCTCCAGCTGCTGCTGCTCTGCGCCGTGCTGGTCATCGGGGTCCTCGGCCTGATCTACCGCCCCCTCCTCTTCGCGAGCACCGACCCCGACGTCGCCGAGGCCCGCGGCGTCCCGGTGCGTGCGCTGTCGATCGTGTTCGCCGTCCTCGTCGGCATCACAGCCGCCCTCGGCGTCCAGATCGTCGGGGCGCTGCTGGTGATGGCGCTGCTCATCACCCCCGCCGCGGCCGCCGCCTACGTCACCGCCAGCCCACTGAAGGCCACGATCCTGTCGATCGTGTTCGCCGAACTCGCCGCCGTCGGCGGCATCCTGCTGTCCCTCGCACCCGGAGTGCCCGTATCGAGCTTCGTCACCACGATCTCGTTCGTCATCTACCTCGTGTGCCGGCTCAGCGGATCCTCACGACGCAAGAACGCCGGACGCATCACCCCCACCCACGCACACACGCACTGAGCCGCCCTACAAGTGGTCGGGGAAATAAGGCGCCAACGTCGTCGCCACCCTCGTCGCCTGATCGCACGCCGCGTCGACTGTTGTGAAATCCTCCAACTCGCTGTACCCGATCATGAACTCGAGAATCCCCGGCTCGATCGCCACAGACACCGTGCACGCACTGCCGCCGCGGAAATCCGACACCAGAGCACGCCGCCCGCCGATCTCGGTCTCGCTCAGGACGTCGAAGCGGTCGCTCGACTCGAGGCTGCTGGCGGTTTCAGCAAGCGCTGAAATGACAACGCCGTAGTCAGGATTGCGTGATCGGAATGAGCATGAACGATTCGCCTCCTCGTCCGAAAGCCGCGATCCTGGGCGCACGTCGATCTGCGCCGCTTGGAGTGCCTCCTGGGTGAGACCGTCACATGGGTGGAACGCAATCGCCTTCGCCGGTTCTTGCGCAGCTGCGCCATCTACTGGAGTTGAACAGCCTGCAACCGCGCCAATACTCACGAGGCCGATTACGAAGGCGATTCCGCCGGACCGACTCTTCACAAGTCCCCTCCGACCGAACCCAGACTCGATGCGATGACCGCATCCTGCTCGTTGTAGCGCGCAAGGACAGCCTCGAACATCGACTTCATGTCCTTCGCATACGTTTGGTGCGCACCGAATAGGCCCACCGCCGTGTTCGAGAACTCGATGTCGCCGCCTCCGATGGCCTTCTCGTCGAATTTTCGTGCCAGTTGCTTCGCCGAGTCGATGTCCTGCTCTCCAATTCCCAGATCAGCTGCGCGAAGTTTCTGACGGGCGTTGTCAGCCAAGTCGCCCATCAACTCCGCATGCTCCTGGCACAGCTTGATGCACTGCTCTATGCCGGCGGGGTCGAGTTCGAGCCTGCCTCCCCCGACGACGTTCTCGGTGAAAGCCTTCCATCCGGCTTCCGGTGCTTCTGGCCCCGCCATGTCGGTGTCCCCTCCGTGTGTCCTGCTGTGTCCCCACCTGTGCAATCGCCGGCGCGTGGCAATCTACCAACCGCGGGCACCGACCGAACCTGCTCGGGGAGTCGTACCGACCGTGATCAGGGTGTCGAGCGACGATACGAGCTGTTCGGGGCCTGCCGGGTGCGCGGCGGCGGGATCGTGCGGTCCGATCACGTAGCGTCCGTCGCCGGCGATGTCGATCCATTGCATGACGCCGACGTCCCTGCCGCTGCCGTAGCGGGGGCCGCGGCAGACCCGGATCTTCCCGCGGCCCGCGTAGCCCTTCTGCACGGCAGATTCGAGTCGCGGGGCGGGGGCCACCCGGTTGACCTCCTGCAGGATTCCCTGGGAGAAGTGGGCGTCCTCCGCGTCCCGCCGCTGGAACCGGCGCCGGCCGGCGGCGTTCTGCGGGATCAGCCCGATCAGTTGGGCGCCCAGTCGCCCGGCCGCACCGGCGCCGATCACCACGTCGCCACCGATCTGCGGTGCCCGGCCGGGGAGTTGCGAAGCGATCACCACCCACTGCCGGTGTTGCGCACCGATGATGCGGATCGGGGTCTCGTCGGCGGTTGCACCTGAGACCTCGACATACACCTCGGGTTCGGCGAGCACGCCCAACGCCGACCTCACATCGTCGTGCTCGGCTCCAGCGAAGGCCTCGCGTAGCCGGTTCTGCTCGGCGACATATGCATTGAGCCCGGGGTGCGCGCTCACGATCCGGAGCGGGTACGGGGTGCGATCCTGCCCGGTGCCGGCCCACAGTGCGTCGAACAGTTCGGGACGCAGCCGCCGATTGCGCATGTTCATGCGCCGATCACCGGCGGTGAGACGAGGGGCAGTTTGCCGATCAACTCGTTACCGTTGTCGAGGGTGATCAGGTAGTCGGGCGTCTTGTGTTCCTTGTCCTCGCCGCCGCCCCTGCCGGCTCCTCCGCCCATCATTCCCCCACCAATCGGGCCGGTACCCCGCATTCCGGCACCCGCGCGACCTCCGGCGTTGACCCCCGCGACCCCGGGTGCGGTGCCGGGCCGGGCCACGGCCCCCGGCTGATTCCCGGCGCCGACACCACCGCCGAGTCCGCCGACTCCCAGTCCGCCGCCACCGGAACCCCCACCCACACCTGCGGATCGCAGGCCGGCACCCGAGGATGTATCGGCGCTGGAAGGCATGCCCGACCGCCCTTGTGCCTGATCCCCCGTCACCGAGGCCGGGGCCGTCGTCGCCGGTGTAGTGGCAGCCGACGGCGCGGTTGCTGCATTCTGCTGCGTGCCGTCCGCAGCAGGTGCGCCGTCCACACCAGGCTCGGCGGACGGGTCGCTGACGGGAGCGTCGCCGGTATTCGGCTGCCCGGTGATCGGTCCGCCGAAGCGATCGCTCGAACTCGGGGTGCCGCTCGCGTAGTCGACACCGGGCCCGCCCGGACCTGAAGGAACGTCGACGATGCTCTCCGGCTTCGTGAACGACGGGACGTTGCCGTCCGAGGTCGCGAGTCCGGGGTTGTAGATCGTGGCCATCTTCTCGCGCGCTTCGCCGTCGCGCCGGTAGTACTCGTCCTCGGTGTCCGTGTCCCAGGGCGTCAACTTGTCCCACAGTCCGGTGCCGATGGTTTCGGGAACCTGCGACCGAAGCGACGCGACCGTCTCCGCCAGCGGCGTCAGCGCGTCCGCCACTCCGTGAAGTTGTTCCTGCGCCTGCGGCGCGGAGGTCGAGTACCGCTCGGTCTCTCCGTAGGCCGCCGATGCGGCAGCACCGTGCCAACTCTCGTTGATCGCCTTCTTGATCGCGTCGCTGAACTCGACGATCGCATCGTGGGCCGTCGTCCCCAGTTCGGTCCAGGCTCGTGCGATGCCGCTCACGTGCTCGACATTCATGCCGTCGACGGCGCTGGCAATCCTCGCGTGATCCCACTGGTCCGAGTGAAAGTTCTCGGGATCCTTGATGTATGCCGGGTCGGTCGCGTTTCCCCCTCCGATGGTGCAGTCCACCACGCACGGTCAATTGTTCTGACGCAGCAGGACCCTCACCGGTTCCGCCCGCCCCCGCGAGAGAATCTACAAGACGGCACTCGGAACCCTAGTATCGAATATGTGCCGGCAATCGATCTGAACAGCGACCTCGGCGAGAGCTACGGCGCCTGGACCCTCGGCGACGACCTGGCGATGCTGAAGCTCGTGACCAGCGCCAACGTGGCGTGCGGGTTTCATGCGGGCGATCCCGCGACGCTTCTGTCCACCTGTTCGGCGGCGTCCGCGCTGACAGTCCGGATCGGCGCCCAGGTGGGCTACCACGACCTCGCCGGGTTCGGACGCCGGTTCATCGACATCGCCCCACGCGACCTGACGGCCGACGTCGTCTATCAGATCGGCGCCCTCGACGGTCTCGCCCAGGTTTCCGGCTCGGCGGTGGCGTACGTGAAACCGCACGGCGCGCTGTACAACGCGATCGTCCACCACCGCGAGCAGGCCCGCGCGGTGGTCGCGGCGGTCAGCGCGTACGACGAGACGCTGCCCGTCCTCGGCCTGCCCGGTTCGGCGTTCCTCGAGGAGGCCGAGAAGGCCGGACTGCGGACGGTCACCGAGGCGTTCGCCGACCGCGCGTACACACCCGAGGGGACACTGGTGCCGCGCACGACGGACGGGGCCGTCCTGCACGATCCCGCGGTGGTGGCCGAACGGGTCCTCAGGCTCGTCGTCGATCACACCCTCGAAGCGGTCGACGGCACGGTCCTCGCGGTCACCGCCGAATCCGTCTGCGTCCACGGCGATACGCCCGCAGCCGTCGAGATGGCCACCGCCATCCGGTCGTTGCTCGACACCGAGGGCATCACGGTGGAGCCGTTCGTGTGATGCGCATCCTCGACGTCGGAGAAAGCGCGGTCCTCGCCGAGTTCGAGGATCTCGGCACCGTGCTCACGCATTTTCGTGCGCTGGACGGCTCTCGGCCACCCGGGGTCGTGGAGGTGATTCCGGCGGCGCGCACCATCCTGGTGCGGTTCGACCACGGCGCGACCAGCCGCGACCGCGTTGCCAAGTGGGTGCGGACCACGGAATCGGAGGCGACGGTCACCGAGGATGCGCCCGACGAGATCCGGATAGACGTGCGCTATGACGGTCCCGACTTGGAGGACGTGGCCGAGCTGACCGGTCTCGGTGTCGACGGCGTCGTCGCTGCACACACCGGAACTCCGTGGACGGTGGCGTTCTGCGGCTTCGCACCGGGTTTCGGTTACCTCACCGGCGGCGCACCCGAACTGCACGTGCCGCGCCGGTCGACGCCTCGGACGTCCGTCCCCGCCGGGACCGTGGCTCTGGGCGGGGAGTTCACGGGAATCTATCCCCGCAGCTCGCCCGGCGGGTGGCAACTCATCGGCACCACCGACGAACCGATCTGGGATGCCGAACGCACTCCCCCCGCCCTGCTGCGCCCCGGCGTCGTCGTGCGCTTCGCGCCCGTGAGTACTTATTAACCGCCCGACGTTAATAAGTACTCACGGGCGCGAAGCGCCATCGGTTCGTACTCTCCCACAGCAGAATGCGGGAGTCCGGCGCATCTCCGGGCTCCCCCGACGATGGAGCCGGCGGCCGATCCTGTTCTTCGACATAGCCTTCCGGCGGGGGCAGTGCGACCGTGGACGTGGTCGAGCTCATAGATTCTCTCCGTTGAGATCCGGGCGCCGTGTGTTGTCGTGGAAAACGAGAAAGATCCGCCCCGCGGGCGCCATTGACCGCGGGACGGATCGAGTGTCGGGACACGCGTGTGCCGGCAGACGGGGTGTGTCAGGAGTTGCGGTGCGCGTCCGCGATGTCGAGAACCGTGTCGAGGATCGCGAGTCCTTCGCGGGCCTCGGCCTCGGTGACGGTGCACGGAGGCACGGCGTGAATGCGATTGAAGTTGGCAAACGGCAGCAATCCTCCTGCCTTGCACGCCGCGATCACCTCGTTCATCGCCGGACTGGAGGTGCCGTACGGAGCGAGCGGTTCCTTCGTGGCACGGTCGGCGACGAGTTCGATCGCCCAGAACACGCCGAGTCCGCGGACTTCGCCGATCGACGGGTGCCGGTCGGCCAGGCCACGCAGTCCGGGACCGAGGATCTCGCTGCCGGTCCGGGCCGCGTTCTCGACGATCCCCTCGTCCTCCATCGCGTTGATCGTCGCGGCTGCGGCTGCAGTGGCGAGCGGATGTCCCGAATAGGTAAGCCCGCCGGGGTACGGCCGGTTGGCGAACGTCGCCGCGATCTTCTCGCTGATCGCGACACCACCGAGCGGGACGTACCCGGAGTTGACCCCCTTCGCGAACGTGATCAGGTCGGGAACGACACCGAAATGGTCGATCGCGAACCACTTTCCGGTCCGGCCGAAACCGGACATCACCTCGTCGGCGATGAACACGATGCCGTAGCGGTCGCAGATTTCGCGGACACCTGCCATGTAGCCGGGCGGGGGCACCATGATCCCCGCGGTCCCGGGAACCGATTCGAGCACGATCGCTGCAATCGAGTCCGGCCCCTCGAGGCGGATCAGCTGGTCGAGGTGCTCGAGCGCGCGCTCGGTTTCCTGCTGCTCGTTCTCCGAGTGGAACTGCGACCGGTACAGGAACGGTCCGGGGAAGTGGACGACTCCGCTGTTGCCGTAGTCGTTGGGCCACCGGCGCGGATCGCCGGTGAGGTTGATCGCGGTGTCGGTGCCGCCGTGGTACGAGCGGTACCGCGACAGCACCTTGTAGCGGCCGGTGTGCAGCCGAGCCATGCGCACCGCATGCTCGTTGGCGTCGGCGCCGCCGTTGGTGAAGAGCACCTTGTTCAGGTCACCCGGGGTCCGCTCGGCGATAAGTCGCGCGGCCTCGGAGCGGGCGTCGTTCACGTACTGCGGTGCGATGGTGCACAGCTTCGCGGCCTGGTCCTGTATGGCGGCAACGACTTTGGGGTGCTGGTGCCCGATGTTCGTGTTGACGAGCTGGGAAGAGAAGTCGAGCATGCGGTTCCCGGCGCCGTCCCACACATACGAACCCTCGGACGCGAGGATCGTCATCGGGGTGATCTGCTCCTGCGCGGACCACGAGTGGAACACGTGCGCCCGGTCGAGGACATACGCGCGCTCCCCTTCGACACGGGCCGCGTCGAGAGACTGACCGGTAGGCAAAAGTTCCTGGGAGACTGTCGTCGTCATGACCGTAGGTCCTTTCCGGCTCAGTTGTTCTGGGGGAAGCCGAGGTTGAGTCCGCCGTGGCTGGGGTCGAGCCAGCGGGTGGTGACGACCTTGCCGCGGGTGAAGAAGTGCACGCCTTCGGTGCCGTGGGCGTGGGTGTCGCCGAAGAGGGAGTTCTTCCAGCCGCCGAAGGAGTAGTACGCCATGGGGACGGGGATGGGGACGTTGATGCCGACCATGCCGACCTCGACCTCGTTCTGGAACCGTCGGGCGGCGCCGCCGTCGTTGGTGAAGATGGCGGTGCCGTTGCCGAACGGGCTCGAGTTCACCAGTTCCAGGGCCTCGTCGTAGGACTCGACCCGGATCACGGAGAGGACGGGTCCGAAGATTTCGTCGGTGTACACGCTCATGTCGGTGGTGACGTGGTCGATCAGGGTTGGGCCGAGCCAGAACCCGTCCGTGCCGCCATTTGCCTGTACCTGTCGGCCGTCGACGACGATCGTGGCCCCGTCGTTTTCGCCGGCGTCGATGTAGGAGGCGACCTTGTCGCGGTGCACCTTCGTTACCAGCGGTCCCATGTCGGAATCGAGGGTGCCGTCGCCGATCTTCAATGTGTCGGTGCGGTCCTTGATCTTGGCGACGAGTTCGTCGGCGATGTCGCCGACCGCGACCAGGGCGCTGATGGCCATGCAGCGTTCGCCGGCGGAGCCGAAGCCGGCGTTGACCATGGCGTCGGCGGCGAGGTCGAGGTCGGCGTCGGGCAGGACGATGGCGTGGTTCTTCGCCCCACCGAGGGCTTGGACGCGTTTGCCGTGGGCGGTGCCGGTGGCGTAGACGTATTGGGCGATGGGGGTGGAGCCGACGAAGCTGATGGCCTTGATGGCGGGGTGGGTGAGGAGTTCGTCGACGGCGGTCTTGTCGCCCTGCAGGACGTTGAACACCCCGGCGGGCAGGCCGGCTTCGGCCCAGAGTTCGGCCATCCAGATCGCGGCGGTGGGGTCCTTCTCGGACGGTTTGAGGACGACGGTGTTGCCGGCGGCGATGGCGATGGGGAAGAACCACATCGGGACCATGGCGGGGAAGTTGAACGGGGAGATGATCGCGACCGGGCCGACGGGCTGGCGGAGGGAGGTGACGTCGATGTTGGTGGAGGCGTTTTCGGTCATGCCGCCCTTGAGCAGGTGCGCGATGCCGCAGGCGAATTCGACGACTTCCTGGCCGCGGGAGACCTCACCCAATGCGTCGGAGACGACCTTGCCGTGCTCGGCGGTGATGATCTCCGCCAACTCGCCCTTGCGGGCATTGAGCAGTTCCCGGAAGTTGAAGATCACCTGGGTGCGTTTGGCGAGGGAGGTGTCGCGCCAGGCGGGGAACGCGGCGGCGGCGGCGTCGATCACGGCGCGGGCATCCTCGACGCTGGCGAGGGCGACCTGACCGGTGACGGCACCGGTCGCCGGATTCGTCACGGGCGCGGTGTTGCCGCTGGTCCCGGTGAACGTCTTGTTGTCGAACCAGTGCGATATGGTCCGGCCTTCGGCGGAGTGCGATATGGTCCGGCCTTCGGCGGAGTGCGATATGGTCCGGCCTTCGGCGGAGTGCGATATGGTCCGGCCTTCGGCGGAGTGCGATATGGTCCGGCCTTCGGCGGAGTGCGAGATGGTCCGGGTCTGCGCTGCGCCATCGCTGTGTGTCATGGGTGTCCTTACCGAGAGAGCCGATACGCGGAAACTCCGCGCGAAATGCGATGACTTCACTCTGGTCCGTCAACGAACGCCCGGAGCCCGACGATCTGTAAGGAAATCCGACCTCTGCTTTACACTGCGTAAATGCAGCCCACCATCGTCGACATCCTGGCGCTCCCGGTCGTACAGGCGGGAACACCCGAGGTGATCGGCGGCGGACCGCTCGACAGGCCGGTGCGTTGGGTGCACGTCAGCGATCTACCCGATTTGTCGAACCTCCTCCAGGGTGGCGAACTCGTCCTCACCACCGGCCGGCCGCTCGCGGACGACTCGTCGAGCGTGGCGTACCTGGAGGGACTGGCCGCGGCGGGCGCGGCCGGACTCGTCGTCGAACTCGGCGTCCACGTCGACACTGTGCCGGAAGGGGTGGCGCGCGCCGCCGACAGACTGTCGTTCCCCGTCATCGCACTGCATCGCCAGATCCGGTTCGTCGAGGTCACCGAGGAAGTGCACCGATCGATCGTCGCGGAGCAGTACGACGAGGTCGCGTTCGCCCGGCACGTGCATGAGGTCTTCACCGACCTGAGCATGAAGCGGGCATCGCTCGGTGAGATCGTCGACGCCGCGGCCGGAATGCTCGGCGCCCCGATCGTGCTCGAGGACCTCAACCGGCAGGTGCTGGCCTTCGCGGCGCAGGGAACCACGGCGGCGGATCTCCTCGCCGAGTGGGAACGTCGGTCGCGGCTGACGCCCGTATCGCATCAGACCGCGATCGACGGCCCGGAGTCGTGGACGACGACGCCCGTCGGCGCGCATCGGCAGGAGTGGGGACGACTCGTCGCCCCTCGCCCCGTCGCCGAAGGTCGGGCGCGGATGGCCCTCGAGCGTGCCGCGCAGGCGCTCGCACTGAACCGCATGGTCGAGCAGGACCGGACCGCGCTCGAGCAGCAGGCCCAGAGCGGGCTCATCGACGAACTCCGCCGCGGACGCATCCAGGACGAGGCCGAGGCGACGGCGCGCGCCCACGCGCTCGGCCTCCGGCCGGCACTGACCTACCTGCCGATGACGGTCCGGGTCAGCGAAACCGCCAGCGCCGACCAGGTTCTCGCGCAGCGACGCCGAGTGAACATGCTGGACGCCGTCCGCCACGCGGTCCGGACGTCGCGGCAAACCGCACTCACCGCGAACACCCGCGCCGGACAGATCGACCTACTCCTGTCCCATCCGCCGGAGTCGACACCCGACGCGCTACCCGAACTCTGTGCGGCGATCCGTGCCGCGCTCACCCGGCTCGACGGCGTCCTCCACTGCACGATCGGCGTCGGTCCCGAATCGACCCGGCTCCTGGACGCCGCGGGCGGCCTGACGGAATCGGCTCACATCGCCGAGGTCGCGCTGTCGTTGCCACCGGGCGACAAGGTCTTTCACCGAGCAGCCGACATCCGGTTGCGCGGTCTGCTCGCCCTCATCCGGACCGATCCGCGGGTGCAGGCATTCGCCGAGACCGAACTCCGCGGCCTGCTGGAGCATCAGGCCCGACACGGCGGCGACAGCGTCGACGTCCTGCGCAGCTTCCTCGAACTCGGTGGCAACAAGACGGAACTCGCGAAACAACGTCACCTCTCTCGCCCCACGCTCTACGCGAAACTGGCCACGATCCAGCGCCTGCTCGGTGTCGACCTGGACGACGCCGAGTCCCGGACGTCGCTGCACACGGCCATGCTGATCCTGCGGCTCCGCCACCCGTGAGTACTTGTTAACGGCGGGCGGTTAATAAGTACTCACGGGGCGGAGCCACACTCCGAACATCCTTCGACGACGACCGGATCAGGGTGTCGGCATTCGAATAGTCGCGAGCCAGTACCCCAATATGGAGAATTATCTTCACGACTATTGGCATGAGGGGACGCTTTCTTCACCATTGGCACCTACCAATCGAATTTCCGACAGCACGGAGCTCTCATGAAGATCGGCATCCCCCGCGAAATCAAGAACCACGAATACCGGGTGGCCATCACCCCCGCCGGTGTCCACGAACTCACCGAACGCGGCCACGAGGTGATCATCGAAGCCGAAGCCGGCATCGGCTCCTCCTTCGCGGATGAGGACTTCAAAGCCGCAGGCGCCCACATCCTCCAGGCCGCCGACCAGGTATGGGACACCGCCGACCTGCTCCTGAAGGTCAAAGAACCCATCGCCGACGAATACACCCGCCTGCGCCAGGACCAGGTGCTCTTCACCTACCTGCACCTCGCCGCCTCCAAGGACTGCACCGACGCCCTGCTCGCGTCCAAGACCACCGCCATCGCCTACGAAACCGTCATCGGCACCGACGGCTCCCTCCCCCTGCTCGCCCCGATGAGCGAGGTCGCCGGACGACTCGCCCCACAGGCCGGCGCCTACCACCTCATGCGCCAGGGCGGCGCCGCGGCGTCCTGATGGGCGGCGTCCCCGGCGTGCGCCCGGCCAAGGTCGTCGTCATCGGCGCCGGCGTCTCCGGCCGCAACGCCACCGCCATCGCCCACGGCATGCACGCCGACGTCACCGTCCTCGACCTGTCCATCGCCCGCCTCCGCGACATCGACGCCCTCTACCACGGCCAGGTCAAGACCATCACCTCCAACAGCCTCGAACTCGAACAGGCCGTCGAGGGCGCCGACCTGGTCATCGGCGCCGTCCTCGTCCCCGGCGCCAAGGCCCCCACCCTCGTCTCCAACAACCTCGTCTCGCGGATGAAGCCCGGCTCGGTCCTCGTCGACATCGCCATCGACCAGGGCGGCTGCTTCGAGGACTCACGTCCCACCACCCACGCCGAACCCACCTACCAGGTCCACGACTCCGTCTTCTACTGCGTCGCCAACATGCCCGGCGCCGTCCCCCGCACCTCCACCTACGCCCTCACCAACGCCACCCTCCTCTACGTCGCCGCCCTTGCCGACAAGGGCTGGAAAGAGGCCACCGCGACCGTCCCCGGACTCGCCGACGGCCTGTCCACCCACGACGGACAGCTGCTGTCCGCCGAAGTCGCTGCCGCGCACAGCTACACCGCAGTCTCCTGAACGATTGATCCGACGAGAGCGTATCCAGCAGACCTGCGGTTGCGGGACAATCGAACGATGGCTTGGCTCGAGGTCGTGCGCACCGGACCCTTCACCACCGTGCAGGATCGGGGCCGCCCCGGTTACGCGTCGATCGGCGTCGGCGAGTCGGGTGCCGCTGACCGGGACGCGCACGACAGCGCAAACCGGTTGGTGGGCAACCATTCCGGCGCAGCCACGTTGGAGGTCACGCTCGGTGGGCTCGCGGTACGTGCGGCCGGGACCGTCTCTGTCGCCGTCACGGGCGCCCAGAACCCCGTCACCGTCAATTCCGAACCCCGGCCCGCCTACACGATGCTGCACCTGAACACCGGCGACCTGCTGGAGATCGCGTTCGCATCGGAAGGACTCCGCAGCTATGTCGCGGTGCGCGGAGGTTTCGACGTGCCCGCGGTGATGGGGAGCCGGTCCACCGACACTCTGTCGGGGATCGGCCCCGATCCCGTCGCCGAGGGGGATCGGCTGTTGGTCGGTGCGGATGCCGGCGACTGGCCTGCGGACGAGATCATCCCCCCACCGGTCGCCCCCGAGGATCCGCTGATGATGCGCGTCCGGCTCGGACCGCGGGACGACTGGTTCACCCCCGCGTCCGTCGAGGCCCTTCTCCGCGAGACGTGGACGGTCAGCTCCGACACCAATCGCGTGGGGGCACGACTCGAGGGTCCGGGACCGTTGCACCGCGCGGTGACGGAGGAGATGCCGAGCGAGGCCATGGTGGCGGGGGCGCTGCAGGTGCCGCCCAACGGTCAGCCCATCCTGTTCCTGGCCGATCATCCGGTGACCGGCGGCTATCCGGTGATCGCCGTGGTCGCCGAGGCCGATTTGCCGGTGGCTGCGCAGTTGCGGCCCGGGCACCGGGTCCGCTTCCACCGGATGGTGGCGCCGACCATTCCGCGGTGACGCCCTACCTCGCTGCCAGCGCGGTTCGGAGCCCGCGAAGCCGTCCGGTCACGGGATCGGCCCCGACCGCCGCCCGCCCACGGAACTTCACTTCCGAGGCCGTCTCCGGCGCGTCGTCCGACGTCGCCCGGAGGAATCGGTTGGGCAGCGCCAGTTTGTGAATGGTCCGCAGCGTCAGAAGGTATTGCCGCGCAAGCGAACCGGTGGTGTACGGCAGGTCGTACTTCTCGCACAGGCCGCGCACCGCGGTCGAGATCTCGGCGTACCGATTGCTGGGAATGTCAGGGAAGAGATGGTGCTCGATCTGATAGCACAGGTTGCCGCTCATGAAGGCCATGACGGCGCCGGCCCGGAAGTTCGCGGTGCCGAGCATCTGGCGGAGATACCACTCGGCCCGGCTTTCGTCCTCGAGTTCCGCAAGCGTGAACTTTTCGGCTCCGTCGGGGAAGTGCCCGCAGAAGATCACGACGTACGACCACACGTTCCGCAGCAGGTTGGCAACGAGATTCGCCTTCAGCGTTCGTCGCCACCGCCGCCCGCTGAGAACGGGGAACAGCACGTAGTCCTTGCCCATCTGCCGCGCGATCTTGCCGAGCAGATCTCGCACCGGTGGACGCAGACGCCGGCTCGCCTTGTCTTCGGCACTGGGCGGAAGCAGATCGTGGAGCGCGATGCCCCATTCGAACGACGCCGCGAGCAGAAGATTCTGAATCGGCTGTAGCAGGTGGATCGGACGCCATTCCTGATCACGAGTGACGCGCATGACGCCGAACCCGACGTCATCGTCCATCCCGAGCACGTTGGTGTACTTGTGGTGACGGAAGTTGTGCGCATACTTCCACTGCGACGACGGACCCACCTGATCCCACTCCCAGGTGCTCGAGTGGATCTCGGGATCGTTCATCCAGTCCCACTGCCCGCGCGAGACGTTGTGGCCGATCTCCATGTTCTCGACGCTCTTGGCCACACCCAGTGCCGTCGTCCCGAGGACCACGCCCGTGGACGACCGGCTGCCGTGGATCATCAGTCGGGCGAGTCCGTCGAGCACGCGCTGGAACGCGATGGTGCGGCGGATGTACGTCGCATCCGTCGCCCCGAGGGACTCCGCGACGTCGCGGCGTAGTGCGTCGAGTTCGAATCCGAGCGCCTCGACGTCCTGCTGGGTGAGGTGCGCGTATTCCTTGATATCGGTGATTGCCATGACCGGCCTCCAACCTCGCGGTCACTGATGACCTCAGTGAACGCCGCTGGTAGCAGCGTGTCAACACTGTAGGTCTACGGTAGGTGCCGACAGTGTTGAAGCGGCACCCTCAGCCCGCTACCGACCGTGCGGGCTTGCCCGACGACGACCTGCTGTTCGCGGGTCGGGGAGCCTAGCCGCGGCGACGACGGGCGATGTCGGCGAGCACGACACCCGCGGCGACGGACGCGTTGAGCGATTCGACGGGGCCCGCCATCGGAATGCTGAGGATGGCGTCGCAGTTCTCGCGGACCAGGCGCGACAGTCCCTTGCCCTCCGAGCCGACCACGACCACCACGGGGCCGCTGCCATCGAACTCGTCGAGGGTGGTATCGCCACCCGCATCGAGACCAACCACCTGGACGCCCTTGGACGCCCAATCCTTCAGTGTGCGAGTGAGGTTGGTGGCGCGGGCGATCGGCAGGCGGGCTGCCGCGCCGGCGCTCGTCCGCCACGCGACCGCGGTGACCGACGCACTGCGGCGCTCCGGGATCACCACACCGTGACCACCGAACGCGGCCACCGAACGCACGACGGCACCGAGGTTGCGGGGATCGGTGATGTTGTCGAGGGCCACGAGCAGCGGCGCCTCCTGATGCTTGCGGGCTTCCGCGATCAGGTCGTCGGGGTGCGCGTAACGGTACGGGGGCACCTGCAACGCGATGCCCTGGTGCATGCCGTTGGCGCTGAGCCGGTCGAGATCGGTCCGGGGAACCTCGAGGATGGAGATGCCCGCGTCGGCAGCCCGCTGAACGGATTCCTTCAGGCGATCGTCGCTCTCGGTCCCGACCGCGACGTACAGCGCGGTCGCGGGGACGCCGGCGCGCAGGCACTCGACGACGGGGTTGCGGCCCAGCACGTTCTCGGGGCCGTCGAGCACCTTGCGTCCGGCGGTCTGACGACCGCGGCCGGGCTGCTTGTCGGCTTCCCTGGCCGCGCGGGCGGCGCGCTTGGCGGCGGGGTGCTTGGTGCGGGCTTCCGCGGGCGGGGTGGCGCCGCGGCCTTCCAGTCCCTTGCGGCGCTGGCCACCGGAACCGGCGACCTGCCCCTTCTTGGTACCGGCCTTGCGGATGGCTCCGCGCCTACTCGAATTTCCAGCCATTACTACTGTCCTGCCTTGAGAGACCACTCGGGCCCGTTGGGGGTATCGGTGACCTCGATGCCCGCCCGGATGAGACGGTCACGCACCTCGTCGGCCACAGCCCAGTTCTTCTCGGCGCGGGCACTCTGCCTGCGCTCGAGTTCGGCCCGGACCAGAACGTCCAGGGCATCGGTTGCCGCGGACGCATCCGCGGTCTCCTGAGTCCAGTGCTCGTCCAGCGGGTCGACGCCGAGGATTCCGAGCATGGCCCGGACCTGCGACGCGATCTCGCGCGCACCCTCGAGATCTCCGCCGTCGAGGGCGATGTTGCCCTCGCGGACCTTGCCGTGCACCTCGGCGAGCGCGGCGGGGACGGCGAGGTCGTCGTCGAGCGCGCGAGCGAATGCCTCCGTCCACCGACCGACCGGCACCTCACCGGCACGCTCCTGCGTGCGCATGACGAACGACTCGATCCGGCGGAACGCCGCGGCCCCCTCGTCGAGCGCGGTGTCGGAGTACTCGAGCATCGACCGGTAGTGGGCACTGCCCAGGTAGTAGCGAAGCTCTTGCGGCCGAACCTTTTTCAACACGTTCGGCACCGAGAGAACGTTGCCGAGCGACTTCGACATCTTCTCGCCACCCATGGTGACCCAGCCGTTGTGCAGCCAGTACTGCGCGAAGTCGTCGCCGGAGCACTTGGCCTGCGCGATCTCGTTCTCGTGGTGCGGGAACACCAGGTCCAGGCCACCGCAGTGGATGTCGAACGCCGCCCCGAGATAGAACTCGGCCATCGCCGAGCACTCGAGGTGCCAGCCCGGCCGGCCCCGGCCCCACGGCGTCGGCCACGACGGCTCGCCCGGCTTCTCCGCCTTCCACAGCGTGAAGTCGCGGGGATCACGCTTGCATTCGCCGGCACTCTCGCCCTGGTGCACGTCGTCGAGCTTGTGCCCGGACAGGCTGCCGTACCGGGGGTAGCTGCGGACGTCGAAGTAGACGTCCCCGCCCGCGGCGTACGCGTGGCCGTTGTCGATGAGGCGCTGCATCATCTCGACCATCTGCGTGATGTGGCCGGTGGCTCGCGGCTCGACGGACGGCGGCAGCACACCCAGCTGCTGATAGGCCCACGTGAAGGACCGCTCGAACGTGGCGGCCCACTCCCACCACGGCCTGCCCGCCTCCGCGGCCTTGTTCAGGATCTTGTCTTCGATGTCCGTGACGTTGCGGACGAACGCCACGTCGTAGTCGTGGGCGAGCAGCCAGCGTCGCAGCACGTCGAATGCGACGCCGCTGCGTACGTGGCCGATATGGGGGTCGCCCTGCACCGTGGCGCCACACAGGTACACCGATGCGTGTCCAGGGGCCAGCGGAACGAAGTCACGCATGGCCCGCGTCTCGGTGTCGAATAGGCGCAGGGTCACGACCAGCGATCCTACCTGGCGCTTCGATCGGGAATGACCAACGCGGTGGCCATGGCGGCGATCCCCTCGCCGCGCCCGGTGAGGCCGAGCCCGTCCGTGGTGGTCGCGGACACCGAAACCGGCGCGCCCAAAATGTCGCTGAGCACCTTCTGCGCCTCGTTTCTGCGCGGGCCGATCTTCGGCCGGTTCCCGATCACCTGGACCGCGGCGTTGGCGACACCGAAGTCGTCTTCTTCGAGGAGGCGGCGTACCTCGGCGAGCATCGCGGCACCGCTCACCCCGGACCATTCGGGCCTGCCGGTTCCGAAGACGGAGCCGAGATCGCCGAGTCCGGCGGCGGAGAGCAGGGCGTCGCAGAGTGCGTGAACGGCCACGTCGCCGTCGGAATGTCCTGCGCAGCCGTTCTCGTCCTCGAAGAGCAGGCCGGCCATCCAGCACGGCCGTCCCTGCTCGATCGGGTGGACGTCCGTCCCGATTCCGACTCGCACTAGTGCGCTCCCTCTTCCACCAGCGCGCGGGCCAGCACGAGGTCCAGCGGCGTGGTGATCTTGAATGCTGTGGGTTCTCCTACGATGCTGCGGACCCGTTCCCCGAGGCGCTCCACCAGTCCGGCGTCGTCCGTGGCGATGCCGTCGGCGGCGTCGTAGGCGCGCCGGAGCAGTTCCGCGGTGAAACCCTGCGGCGTCTGCACGGCCCGCAGTTCGGACCGCTCGGGGGTGCCGGTGACCGCACCGAGAACGTCGACGGTCTTGATGGTGTCCGCCACCGGGAGGACCGGGATGACGGCGCTGCGGCCGCACCGCAGCTCCGCGACCACCCGCGCGATGAGCGACGGTGGTGTGAGCGCTCGGGCGGCGTCGTGCACGAGCACGTATTCGGCGTCGTCCGCGACGGCGAGTCCGGCGCGAACCGAATCGGTCCGCTCGCTTCCGCCGGCCACGACGGTGACTTCACCGGGGAGGAGGGTTCGCGTCGACTCGACGAGCTCCTCCGGAACGATCACGACGACGCGGTCGACAGCCCCCGACTGCAGGAGCCCGTCGACCGCGCGTGTAAGCATGGTCGTCCCACCCAGATCAACGAATGCCTTGGGCTTGTTCTCGCCCAAACGCACTCCCTGACCTGCGGCGGGAACCAGTGCGACTACAGGACCATTTCCCTCGGCCACTGTGGGTATCGCGACTGTCTAGGACGCGGCCGCGAGGACCTCGTCGAGGATGGTCTCGGCCTTGTCGCTGTCGGTGCCTTCGGCCAGTGCGAGTTCGCCGACAAGAATCTGCCGCGCCTTCGCGAGCATGCGCTTCTCTCCTGCGGACAGGCCGCGATCCTGCTCACGACGCCACAGGTCCCGAACGACCTCGGCGACCTTGTTGACGTCACCTGACGCGAGCTTTTCAAGATTCGCCTTGTAGCGGCGCGACCAGTTGGTGGGTTCTTCGGTGTGCGGTGCCCGCAGTACCTGGAAGACCTTGTCGAGACCTTCCTGGCCGACGACGTCGCGTACGCCCACGTACTCTGCGTTGTCTGCGGGAACCCGTACGGTGAGATCGCCCTGAGCAACCTTGAGAACGAGATATTCCTTCTGCTCACCCTTGATGGTGCGGGTTTCAATAGCTTCGATCAGCGCCGCACCGTGATGGGGGTATACGACGGTGTCTCCGACCTTAAAAATCATCTGTCCCGTGCCCCTTTCGATCATTCGAGTTTAACACGTGTCCGGAACCTGGTCTCATCAACGGTGCAGGTCAGGGGCATCATGGCCTGACCGTAGGGGTTGACAGGGTCCCCGATACGTGCATTCCGGACACCCCGATCGGGCGGTTCTCCAGCGCCGAAACCGCACGCAGACAACCATTGTGAGTACCCAGCGAGCAGGCCACGCGGACGAACTACTACTCTGCCTAGTTGAAGTGCGAACCTGACACCGGAGGACAACTCGTGACTGCTCTCGACAAGTCGACTCGCCGAGTCGCTACCGCCGTCGCTCTCGCTGCCGGCGCAGCACTCGTGCTGTCCGCCTGCAGCGCGGGCCAGATCACTCAGACGTCGAGTCAGGTCGCCGCGGTCAACGGCAACAGCGCGGACGTCGGGTCGATCGCCCTGCGCAACGTGCACGTGGTCTACCCCAACTCCGCCGAGTACAGCCTCGAGCCGGGCGGCACCGCCGTCCTCGCGTTCACCGCGATCAACAACAACGAGGACACCCCGGACAAGCTGACCCGGATCAGCACCGACTTCGCGCAGTCCGTCACCCTCGGCGACAAGGCGGGCGGCCTCGAGATCGCGCCGCAGACCGCGCTCGTCGCCGGCCAGCCGGGCGAGGACGCCGAAGCGAGCGCCGACGCCGCCGGCCAGACGGACGAAAGCGCCGACGCACCGACCGACGTCGTCCTCGTCACCCTGGACGGCCTGAAGGAAGGCGTCCGCCCGGGCCTCACCTTCCCCGTCACGTTCGCGTTCGAGAAGGCCGGAGACGTCACCGTGTCCGTTCCCGTCGACGCGGGCCCCGAGACCGAGCGCCACGTCTCCGACACGTCCCCCGGATCCGAAGCCGAGGGCGGCGGACACTAACAGCCGGACCGGGTCCGCTGTCGGACCCGATACCTAGGCTGGCCCGGTGGCCAAACTCAAAACCAGCTTCCGCTGCTCGTCGTGCCAGTGCACCGTTCCCAAATGGGTCGGCCGGTGCCCCGAGTGCGGTAGCTGGGGATCGATGG
Organism: Rhodococcus sp. 21391; assembly: GCF_016772255.1. Lineage (NCBI taxonomy): Bacteria > Bacillati > Actinomycetota > Actinomycetes > Mycobacteriales > Nocardiaceae > Rhodococcus > Rhodococcus sp. 21391. The sequence continues at coordinate 5,939,341 of NZ_CP063781.1, forward strand.
ACGAGGCCCCGATCGTCGCGTCCGTCGCCAGCCGCCCCGGTGCCTCGCTCGCGAAAGCCGGGGCCGGAGCGGTACTTCCGTCCACCCCGGCAACACCGATCACGCGGATCGACAGCACGTCCACCCGCGCCAAGCCCACCGGCATCGACGAACTCGACCGTGTCCTCGGCGGCGGTGTGGTACCCGGATCCGTCGTTCTCCTCGCCGGCGAACCCGGCGTCGGCAAGTCGACCCTGCTCCTCGAGGTGGTCCACCAGTGGGCCCGCCGCGGCCCGGACGACCGCTCCCTCTACGTCACCGGCGAGGAATCCGCCGGACAGGTGCGGCTGCGTGCCGACCGCACTGGCGCCGTCCACGAGCGGGTCTATCTCGCCGCCGAATCCGACCTCGCGACCATCCTCGGCCACGTGGAGCAGGTGCGTCCCACCCTGCTGATCGTCGACTCCGTGCAGACCATGCTGGCCGCGGACGTCGACGGCGTGGTCGGCGGAGTCACCCAGGTGAAGGCCGTCACCAGCGCCCTCACCTCCCTCGCGAAGGCCAGCGGCGTGCCGGTGCTCCTCATCGGCCACGTCACCAAGGACGGTGCGGTCGCCGGACCGCGGTCGCTCGAGCATCTCGTCGACGTCGTGCTGCACTTCGAGGGCGACAAGCACTCCACGCTGCGGATGGTGCGCGGCGTCAAGAACCGTTTCGGCGCTGCCGACGAGGTCGGCTGCTTCGAACTGCGGGAAGACGGCATCGCCGGCATCAGCGACCCGTCCGGACTGTTTCTCCATCACCGTGCCGAGGCCGTTCCCGGAACCGCCGTCACCGTCATGATGGACGGCAAACGGCCCCTCCTCGGTGAGGTGCAGGCCCTCGTGGCCGCCACGTCCATGCCCGCACCCCGGCGTGCCGTGAGCGGACTCGACAGCGCCCGCGTGGCCATGGTGCTGGCCGTGCTCGACCGCCGGTGCGGGGTGCCGATCGCGAAGAACGACGTCTACGCGGCCACCGTCGGCGGAATGCGGATGACCGAGCCCTCCGCCGATCTCGCGTTGGCGCTCGCCGTCGCGTCCGCCGTGAAGGACAAGCCCGTTCCCGACGGACTGGTGATCCTCGGCGAAGTGGGACTGGCCGGCGAGGTTCGCCGGGTACCCGGCGTCGGGCGCAGGCTCGCCGAGGCCTACCGTCTCGGATTCACCCGCGCGATCGTTCCCCTCGACTCCGGGGCGGCCCCGAAGGGCATGAAGGTCACCGAGGTCGGAAACCTGGGGGCAGCCATCGCGTCACTGCGGTGACGCTCGGATCGCGGTGACGCTCAGATCGACGACGTGCCGAAGGGGCGCTCCGGCACACCGTCGACGAAGTCCTTGGTCTTCTCGAAGTGCTCGGCCGTCACGGTGAGGAACAGCCCCCGCGACGTCGCCACGACCACGTCGGGATCGGCCGTCGGCCCCTCGACGATGCGCGCCTCGGCGCTCGCGTACACCTTGCGGCGGATCGACCCGTCGATGCGCGCGTGGAATTCGAGGACGGAACCCAGCGGGATGGGCTTGGCGAAGTCGATCTCCAGATGACCCGTCACCACCGGCCCGTCGACGATCGATCGGCACACCATGCCCAGCGCCTCGTCGAACGCGGTCGAGAGGATGCCGCCGTGGATCACTCCCGGACCGCCCTGGTAGCGAGGAGCCACCTCGAGCCGGCCCCACACGTCGAGCCCTTCCCCGGCCGTGAAGCTCATCGACATCCCGGCAGGCGACTGGTCGCCGCACCCGAAGCACCGTGACCAGTGCTGCGGCACGGGCTGACCTGCAGCGGGGAAGCTGCCGACCGGTGCGGGCAGGGTCAGGTCGTCGGGCAAAGTCCAGGTACTACTCATGGATAGGTAATCTAAACGCGGGTCCGGACGTGTTTCCGCGGCGGGCCCCGACAAGTGACGTCTACCTCAGCGGGAGTATTGCGCGATGAACGATGCCGAGTCGTCGTCTGCGCTGCGCGAAACGATAGCCCGGCTGGCTCCCGGAACGGCACTCCGCGACGGCCTGGAGCGCATTCTGCGCGGTCGCACGGGCGCCCTGATCGTCCTCGGTTACGACGAGCAGATGGAAGAGATCTGCGACGGCGGCTTCGAGCTCGACGTGGAGTTCGCGCCGACCCGCCTGCGTGAGCTGTCGAAGATGGACGGCGCCGTGGTTCTGTCCACCGACGGGTCCCGCATCGTGCGCGCCAACGTCCAGCTGGTCCCCGACCACAAGATCCCGACCGTCGAGTCCGGCACGCGTCACCGTGCCGCCGAGCGGACGGCCATGCAGACCGGGTACCCCGTGGTGTCGGTCAGCCAGTCGATGAGCATCGTCAGCGTGTACGTCGGCGGCATCCGGCACGTCATCGACGGGTCCGCCACGATCCTGTCGCGTGCCAATCAAGCGGTGGCCACCCTCGAGCGGTACAAGGCGCGGCTCGACGAGGTGACCCGCCAGCTGTCGGTGGTCGAGATCGAGGATTTCGTCACGCTCCGCGACGCCCTGACGGTGGTGCAGCGACTGGAGATGGTGCGGCGCGTGTCCGTCGAGATCGAGCAGGACGTGCTCGAGCTCGGCACGGACGGACGTCAGCTCGCACTGCAACTCGAGGAACTCGTCGGCGACAACGACGTGGCGAGGGAACTCATCGTGCGCGACTACCTGGCCGGCACCGGCCCGGCGCCCGCGGAGGACGTCGAGAAGTCGCTCTCCGCGCTCGACAGGATCACGGACGCAGACCTTCTCGACCTCACGACGTTGGCCCGGGCATTCGGCTACCCGGGCACCATCGAAGCGCTCGAGGCGCCGATGAGTCCTCGCGGCTACCGCGTCCTCACCCGCGTTCCCCGACTGCAGTTCAACCAGATTCACCGGCTCGTCGGCTCGTTCGGGACGCTGCAGTCACTGCTGGCCGCGACGGCCGCCGATCTGCAGTCGGTGGAGGGGATCGGCGGGCTGTGGGCCCGGCACATCCGCGAGGGACTGTCCCGGCTCGCCGAGACATCGATCTCGGGCCCGTACGACTAGATCTCCGGTCCGGACGACTAGTAGGACAGCCGCAGCGCGTCCAGGCGGGTGCGGATGGTCAGTGCACGCGCGAGTTGCGGGCGGTCGCTGCCACTCCGGACACCCGAACCGTCGACGCCGAGACGGTCGATCACCTCGTCCGCCCAGGCCGCGTCCGCGGCGGACGGGCTCAGCTCGCGGTTGACGTCGCCCGTGTGCGCGGCCTTCATGCACAGTTTTCCGGACATTCCCATCGACCGCGTGACGCCCAGATCCGCGATCCGGGTGCGCTGGTCGTCGACCAGAGTCGGTCCGTCGACGGGTGCCGCGATACCGGCGGCGCCGCTCGCGACGACGAGGCGTCCCCGGGCGTAGGCGAGCGCGTCCGGCTCTGCGCTCGCGCCGGTGTCCCGCCGGAAATCGCCACTGCCGAACGCCAATCGCAGTGTCGCCGGCTCGCAGGCGATCTCGAACGCAAACTCGATTCCCCGCGCGGACTCGACGAGGGCGAGCACCGGAACCGCACCGCCGAGCCGGGCAGCGGTGTCCCGGACCTGTTGCCCCGATTCACTTTTCGCCAGCATGACACCCTGCAACCCGGGGAGGCCGCGGAGCGCGTCCACGTCGGCCGACCAGTCTTCGGTGGTCGCGGCGTTGATCCGGACCCAGGCGGCGCCGCCACCGGACAGCCACGCGGCGACCGACCGCCGGGCATCGGAGCGTTCCGCGGTGACCACACCGTCCTCCAGATCGAGGATGACGGCGTCGGCGTCGCTGCGTTCGGCGAGGTCGAAATCCTCGGTCCGCGAGGCAGATACCAGCAACCATGACCTCGCGTGCCGAGCGTCGAGGGGAGTCGTTGTGAGAATGGTTCTCGTCCTTACTGTCGGTGGTCCGGGCAGGCTTCTCCGACCACGGATTCCAGTGCGATCCGGACGGCATCCAGGTGTTCGGCCATGGCGCGGGCGGCCTTGTCGTAACTCTTGGAGGCGATGCCCTCCACGATCCGGTCGTGCTCGTCGTTCGACTTCTGCTGCCGCCCCGCAACGAGATTCAGCGTCTCGGACTGCCGGGTGAGGGCCTCGCGAATATCGACGATCACGGATTCGAACACGCGGTTCCGGCTCGTCCTGGCGATGAACGCGTGGAACTGCGCATCCAGGGACACCCACACGAGGGGATCGTCCTCGTCCCGCATCTGGTCCACGAGGCCGCGCAGGGCGGCCAGGTCTTCGGCGGTGTGCCGCTGCGCCGCCCATCCGGCGGCGGGAATCTCCACGTGCGGACGCGCCTCCACGAGCTCGTTGGCCGCGTAGTTCCCGAAGTCGAGGTCACGAGCGATCGAATCGCTGACGACGAACGTTCCGAGGCCCGACTTCGTCTCCGTGAGCCCGAGCGCATGGCAGGACCGCAGGGCCTCCCGGATCACCGACCGGCTGACCCCGTGCCGCGCGGCGAGGGACGCTTCGGAGGGAAGTCGTTCGCCGACCGTCAGCTCACCCGACGTGATCGCGGCACGAAGGTCCGCGAGGACCGCCTCCGCGGCACTGACCCGGGCCGTGACGGGGCGCCTGGCTGCCCAGCTGTCCGACAGGTTCATGTGGATATTCTGCTCACGACCCGGCGACAACGTCAATACGAGGCACTGCCGGGGGTTGACGCCTGCGAGTGAGCGCGGTAACAATTGCACCTGTCTGACAGCCTGGCAGGTGGATAGCCGGGTGGCTCGACCGAGAAATCTACCCTCTTCGAGCAGCAGACTCCATCCGCCGCATCCGTGCAGAGCAACGGCTCGCGCGAATCCCCGTGAGGAATGATCAAGTGCTCGAAACGCGAACAGAACACGATCTGCTCGGCGACCGCCAAGTGCCTGCGGATTCCTACTGGGGAATCCACACGCTGCGGGCCGTGGAGAACTTCCCCATCACCGGCCGGCCGATCTCCACCAACCCGTATCTGATTCGCGGGCTCGCCTACGTCAAATGGGCCGCGGCAACCGCCAACGAGAAACTCGGGATCCTCGATCACCGCCGAGCCGACGCTATCGGGCAGGCGTGCCGGGAGATCGTCGACGGCCGCTGGCACGAGCAGTTCGTCGTCGACGTCATCCAGGGCGGCGCCGGGACGTCGACCAACATGAACGCCAACGAGGTGATCGCCAACCGGGCACTCGAGATCCTCGGACACGGGCGCGGGGAGTACGCGGAGCTCCACCCCAACGAGCATGTGAACCTCAGCCAGTCGACCAACGACGTCTACCCCAGCGCGGTCAACATCGCGACGATCTTCGCGATCGACGACCTGCTGGACGCGATGCGCGTCCTGCAGGAGGCCTTCGCGACGAAGGCGGTCGAGTTCGCCGACACCGTGAAGATGGGGCGCACCCAACTCCAGGACGCGGTACCGATGACGCTCGGCCAGGAATTCGCCACGTACTCCGTGATGATCGACGAGGACCGCACCCGCCTCGACGAGGCCGCTCTCCTCGTCCACGAGATCAATCTCGGCGCCACCGCGATCGGCACGGGCCTGAACGCACCCGCCGGCTACGCCGAGGCAGCGTGCGACACGCTGCGGGAACTCACCGGATTCCCCCTCGTCCTGGCCACGGACCTGGTCGAGGCAACACAGGACGTCGGTCAGTTCGTCCACCTCTCGGGCGTGCTCAAGCGGATCGCGGTCAAGTTGTCGAAGGTGTGCAACGACCTCCGCCTGCTGTCGTCGGGACCGCGCGCGGGCCTGAACGAGATCAATCTCCCACCGGTACAAGCTGGTTCGTCGATCATGCCCGGCAAGGTCAATCCGGTGATCCCGGAAGTCCTCAACCAGGTGGCCTACGAGGTCATCGGCAACGACGTCACCATCACGATGGCCGCCGAATCCGGCCAGCTCCAGCTCAATGCGTTCGAACCGATCATCGTGCACTCCCTGTCCGAGGGGATGCGCCACCTCGGCGCCGCCTGCCGGATCCTGGCCGACCGCTGCGTACTCGGCATCACGGCCAACACCGATCTGCTGCGTGCCCGGGTCGAGGACTCCATCGGACTCGTCACCGCGCTCAACCCGTACATCGGTTACACCGCCTCGACCCGGATCGCGCAGGAAGCGCTGGTCTCCGGCCGCCGGGTCGCCGACCTCGTGATCGAGGCCGGTCTGCTCGACCGTGACGAACTCGACCGCCTCCTCAGCCCCGAGCATCTCGCCAACTTGAGAGCGTCCGGTTCGCCACGGCAGACACCCGTCGCCGCTGCCGCGGAGGTGGTCTCGTGACGATCGAGAAGGACGACACCTCCGGCGTCGACATCTTCGTCGAGGAAGACCTCGGCTACCGGAAAGCGCTCGGCCCCAGACAGATCCAGATGATCGCGATCGGCGGAGCGATCGGCACCGGCTTGTTCATGGGCGCGGGCGGACGCCTCCACCAGGCAGGCCCCGCACTCGTCCTCGTCTATGCCCTCTGCGGGTTCTTCGCCTTCCTGATCCTGCGGGCCCTGGGCGAACTCGTGATGCACCGACCCACCTCCGGGTCGTTCGTGTCGTACTCGCGGGAATTCTTCGGCGAGAAGATGGCCTTCGCCGCGGGCTGGCTGTACTGGATGAACTGGGCGATGACCGCCGTCGTCGACGTCACCGCAGTCGCGCTGTACATGAACTTCTTCAAGAAGTACTGGGCACCGCTCGGGAACGTCGACCAATGGGTCTTCGCCCTCGCCGCGGTCGTACTGGTCCTCGGCCTGAATCTCGTCTCCGTCAAGGTGTTCGGTGAACTGGAGTTCTGGTTCGCCCTCATCAAGGTCGTCGCCCTCGCCGCGTTCCTCGGCTTCGGCATCTACTTCGTGCTGTTCGGAACGCCGATCGAAGGACATTCGTCGGGCTTCAGCATGATCACCGACAACGGCGGACTCTTCCCCAACGGAATCCTGCCCGCCGTCGTGGTGATCCAGGGCGTCGTCTTCGCCTACGCCTCGATCGAACTCGTGGGAACCACTGCGGGCGAGACGAAGAACCCACAGAAGGTCATCCCCAAGGCGATCAACACTGTCATCATCCGGATCCTCGTCTTCTACGTCGGATCCGTCCTGCTGCTGTCGCTGCTGCTCCCCTACACCGAGTACCACGCCGGCGAGAGCCCGTTCGTCACGTTCTTCGGCTCCATCAATGTGCAGGGCGCCGACGCGATCATGAACCTCGTGGTGCTCACGGCCGCGCTGTCCTCACTCAACGCGGGCCTGTACTCCACCGGCCGAATACTGCACTCGATGGCCATGGCCGGATCGGCGCCCTCGTTCGCCGCCCGGATGAACAAGGCAGGAGTGCCCTACGGCGGCATCGCCCTCACCGGATTCGTCATCCTGCTCGGCGTCGGACTCAACGCCGTCGTTCCCGCGCAAGCGTTCGAGATCGTCCTGAACCTCGCTGCGCTCGGGATCATCAGCGCCTGGGCCGTGATCGTGCTGTGCCAGCTGAAACTGTGGAAATTCGCCAAGGAAGGGAAACTCGCCCGGCCCGGTTTCCGGATGTTCGGCGCCCCCTACACCGGGCTCCTGACCCTGGCCTTCCTCGCGTGCGTCGTCATACTGATGGCGTTCGATCGCCCCGTGGGAACCTGGACCGTCGGGTCCATCGCGATCATCGCCCCGCTGTTGGTGATCGGCTGGTTCGCCGCGCGGAACCGCATCCGCACCCTGTCCTCGGACCGCCCGACCGTTTAGCGAGAAAGGACAAACAGTGCCGAAAGTCGCCGTCGTCACCACCGGAGGCACCATCGCCAGCAGGCGGGACGGGCAGGGTGTCAGCAGACCGGTGGTCGCAGGCCTGGATCTGCTGGGCAGTGCGTGGACCGGGACGGAAGTCCGTGTCGTCGACGTGATGTCGAAGGACAGTTCGAGCATGACGTTCGCCGACATGGACCGGGTCCGCGACGCCGTCACCGCGGAACTGCGCGATCCCGAACTCGACGCGGTGGTCGTGCTCCACGGAACCGACACCATGGAGGAGACCGCGTACCTGGTCGACCTCCACCACGCCGACCCGCGGCCGGTGGTGTTCACGGGTGCGCAGCGCACGTTCGACCACCCGGAATCCGATGCCCAGGCCAATCTGGCCGACGCGGTCGCCGCGGGATCGGACCCCGCTCTGCGCGGGGCGGGTGTCCTCATCGCGTTCGGAAGCGCCCTGCACCGGGCGGCGGGAACGCGGAAGGTCGACACGACGTCACTCGACGCGTTCCGGTCCGTCCACCCCGCCGGTGTCACCCCGCGGCGAAGTCTCGATCCGCTGCCGTGGCATCCGATCTCCGGAACCCGCGTCGACATCGTCGCTGCCTATCCGGGGGCCGACCGCGTCCAGATCGACGCGTGCCGGGCCGCCGGGGCCCAGGGACTGGTGCTCGACGGGCTCGGATCCGGGAACGCGAACCCGGCGATCGTCGAGGCGGTCCGGGACTGCGCGACCGCAGGGATCCCGGTCGTGGTCACCACCCGGGTGCCGCAGGGCCCGACCTCCGCCACGTACGGCGGTGGGGGCGGCGGGCACGACCTCGTCTCGGCGGGTGCACTGTTCTCCACCGACCTCAGAGCAGGTCAGGCCCGCATCCTCCTCGCGGCGCTGCTCGCCGACCCCGAGCACACCGACCTCGACAAGGAATTCGATCAGCGCTCGCGCCTCGACCCCGCACCGAGGATCAGCTGAGGTTGAACGGCTCCGGCGCGCTGCGGAGCTGACCGAGCTGGCCGACCACGGTGTACGCACCGGGCCCCACCGGATCACGCTGGGGTTCCGGTTGCGTCAGGCAGTCGGGGGCGGAGGTCTTGGCCGACCACTTCACGGTGAACTGAGCCTGCTCGCCGGGCGCGAGGGTGCGCACGTCGGCCGCGGACTGCGGGAAGCAGTCGATGTTGGACCACAGCCGCACGGCACCGTCGATCGTGTAGACGAGCACCTGCTGGAGGCTGCTGCCCAGATCACGTTCGCACGGTGTGGTGCCGATGTTGGTGACGACCGTCGTGAAGCTCGGCTCCTCACCCGCCAGGTACGTCGGCTTGTCGGCGGCCACCTTGATGGCCAGCGACTGGTCCGGGCACTGTCCCGCGGCGACCGGCTGGCCGCTGGGAGCCGCGCTGCTCGAGGCACCGCTGCTCGACGCCCCGGATGAACCGGACGTGCCCGAGGAGGCCTCGCCGCCGGCGGCAGCGGCGCCACCGCCGCCGCCACCGGAACCGCCCGAACCGCCGCTGGACGTGGACGAACCCGAGGCTGTCGGGGAAATCGACACAGGAGTGGTCAACGAGGAACTCGCTGCCGCCGGATCCGTCTCGGAGTCACCGCCACCACGTAGCGAGTTGATCAACCACACCACGAGCAGCAACACGACGATGGCGCCCCCGATCGCCAGCGCCCTGCGGCGCCAGTAAATCTCGGGGGGCAACGGTCCATTCGGTTCCAGCACGACGTCAACGGTAGTTCGGCGTCGCGCGGCAACGGCTCAGCGGGTGCGGCGTGTCGCGGTCAGTCCGTGAGCTCACCGATGTCCCCGACGGCACCCTGCAGGTGGGTGCGGCCGTCGGACAGCTTGTACGTGACACCCGCGATGGCGCACGCGCCGCTCTCCACCTTCTCCGCGATGATGCGCGACCGCTGCATGAGCAGCGCCCCGGTCTCCACCACGTGGCGGCCCTCGAGTTCGTCGACGGTAGTGAGGCCCTCACGGCGTCCCATGAGGATCGACGGCGCGACACGTTCCACGATGCTGCGGATGAACCCGGGCGGCACGTTGCCGTCGTCGAGAGCGTCGAGCGTCGCCTTGACGGCACCGCAGCTGTCGTGACCGAGCACGACGATGAGCGGCACGTTCAACACGCCGACGGCGTACTCGATGGACCCGAGCACGGCGTCGTCGATCACGTGACCGGCGGTGCGGACGACGAACATGTCGCCCAGACCCTGATCGAAGATGATCTCGGCGGCGACGCGGGAGTCTCCGCATCCGAACAGGACGGCCGTGGGGTGCTGGCCGCCGACGAGCTTCGCGCGATCGGCGATGCCCTGGCTGGGATGGAGCGAGGTACCGCTCACGAATCTGTCGTTACCCTGACGCAGGGCCTTCCACGCGGACACGGGGTTGGAATTAGGCATGGGACCATTGTGCACCGGGCGTGTCGCACCGTCGCGACGGGAATGTGACAACCGCGGAAAATCCGTTTCCCCCGTGAACGAAGGGACTTGTGAGGACGAAGTGGCCGTTGACTCCTCCGCGCTGATCAACTGGTACGACGTACAGGCCCGGGATCTGCCGTGGCGCCGCGACGGCGTCACCGCCTGGCACATCCTGATGAGCGAGATCATGCTGCAGCAGACGCCCGTCGTCCGGGTGGCCCCGATCTGGGAAGAATGGGTGCAGCGCTGGCCCGTCCCCTCCCGCATGGCCGCGTCGAGTCAGGCCGACGTACTGCGCGCGTGGGGCAAGCTCGGCTACCCGCGCCGCGCGCTGCGACTACACGAGTGCGCCGCAGTACTGGCCGCCGAGCACGGCGACGTGGTTCCGAACGACGTCGACACCCTCCTCGGCCTGCCCGGCATCGGTGCCTACACCGCGCGGGCCGTCGCCTGCTTCGCCTACGGACAGCGCGTCCCCGTCGTCGACACGAACGTCCGGCGGGTGGTCGCCAGGGCCGTGCACGGACGCGCCGAGCCGGGAAATCCCTCGACCACGCGTGACCTCGCCGACGTGTCCGCGCTGCTCCCCCGCACCCGGGCGCGGGCCGCCACGTTCTCCGCGGCCATCATGGAACTGGGGGCCACCGTGTGCACCGCCCGCTCCCCCGAATGCGCTGACTGCCCGCTGCCCAGCTGCGCCTGGGTGGATGCCGGACGTCCCGCGCACACCGGTGAGCGCCGGAAGGTCCAGAAGTTCGCCGGCACCGACCGTCAGGTGCGCGGCAAACTCATGGCCGTACTCCGCGAGAGCTCCGCCCCGGTCGAACGCGTGCGGCTCGACCAGGTGTGGCCGGGCGATCCGGGCCAACGCGACCGCGCCCTCCACTCCCTGCTGATCGACGGCCTCGTCGAACAGACCGACGACGGACTCTTCGCCCTCGCGGGCGAGGGCAGCTAGCTCACACCGGAACCGCTTCGATGACGGATGACCGGGGACCTTGCGTGATCGAAGCCAGCGTGAATCCGTGGTCGGTCAACAGTCGGCGCCATTCGGTGATCGTGCGCTCGCGACCTCCCAGGAGAACCAGCATGTGGAGATCCAGCAGAGCCATGGGGTGGGTTGTCGCCGATTCCGGCAGGACCTGCTCGACAATCATCAATCGTCCACCTGGCGGGATCGCTTGCCGGCAACTGCTGAGGATCTTGCCGGCGGACGCGTCATCCCAGTCGTGGAGAATCTGAGACAGCACGTACACGTCACCATTGCCTGGGACGTCGTCGAAGAAGCTTCCGCCCACGACTGTCGTTCGTTCACCGATGCCCGCCGAACCAAACGTCGACGGCGCTTCCGCGACCACATGAGGCAGATCGAACAAGATACCGCGTAGATGCGCGTGCCGATCGAGCAACCGGGTGATCAGCGCGCCGGTCCCGCCACCGACGTCGACGACCGTTCCCACGTCAGACCAGTCGTGGTCGAGCAAAGGCAGCAAACGCAACTCGACCAGCCCTGCTTGGCCCCGTGCGAACTCATCGGCTGCCGACGGATTCTCGGACAACCATTCGAAGTACGGCTTTCCGAACGCCGCTGAAAACGATTCCTTCCCCGTCCGGATCGAATGCGCTGCGTGCCCCCACACGAGGTAGGCCTCGTTCGACATCAAGCCGACCAAGTGACGAAGCGAGCCCGGAGCGTCTGCCCGCAGAAGCTCACCGGCCTCCGTCAACGCAAATCGCCCTCCACCGACTTCCGCAAACAAGCCTTCCGCGACGAGGACCCGCAGGAATCGACCGAGTGCGTCGGCGTCGGCGCCCACACTCGCCGCGAGATCGCCGAGCAAGCACGCACCGTCCGCCAATCGGTCGGGCACACCCAGTTCGCAGACGGCTGAAATAGATTGGGACACGATGTATCCCATAATTTGTCTTCTCACTCGGTGGTTGACATCGCTCATGTTCACGCCACCTCGGACAGCCGCGGGAAGAGTGACATCATCGCAGCATCTTTCAAATACGACGCGCCTGCCGTACCGCCGGTGCCAGGTACCGTTCCGATGACTTTCAGGGTGATGCCCCAGTGGCCGCGCTTCATCGCAACCCACGCACGGTCCAGGCGCCGCATCGCCTCCTCGAGAACGTGTGCATCCGGATGCGTCTTCCGCATCGAGAGATACATGTCCTGCAACGTAGTGTCCCCGACATCGATCTTCCCAATATGTTCGAAGTCACGGGGATCGAGTGGAGCGCAGGCGAACTCCACTTCACGAAACGCGCGCGACTGCACCGCGCTCCGCCCATGGGTGAAGCCGCGAATAATCGAGAAGGCGTCAACCGGCATCGTCGTGAGAACCCGGAAGAGCGCAGGCACCGCTTCGAGGCGGATCGATGCCCCGTCGAGGCGACTCTTTGCCACTGCGGCCAGACCATGGCGCAGGTCACGGATCGCCATCGAAATCGCTGTCGCAACTTGCCGATACAGACCTTCGAAGATCTGGATGCAGCGGATGAACATCTGCTCGTCGTGCAGGCGCGTCGTCGGCAACAACGTTAGCCGAACTGCACTTCCGATCTCTTCGGGGACACCGTTCAGCGCCGGCGCGGCGTGTGAAGCAAACGAACTGTAGTCGGCGCCCGGCTGAGCCAGCGCCGCAAGACCAGCCGCAGCGACGGAAGAATCGAGCGAGAAATCGGGTGCGAGCCTGTCGAGTTGGGTCACGACCCGTGTCACTGCGCGCGTCCGGACCACCTGGGGGGCGTGTGCCGACCTCCCGAGTGCTCGCGCCTCCAGCAACGCGAGGTCCATGGCCGCGGCAGCAACGAATGCGTCCACGCGCTGCGCGTCATCGGACCGGACGACCTGGTCGAAATAGTCGAGCCCGACATATGACAGATAGTCGCCATTCTGAGCATCGAACGTCATCGGTAGCCAGGCACCGAGAACATGATGCGCACGGTTGTTGTCATGGAAGTTTTGCAGCATGGCGACCAGGTGGGGCCGGACCCCGTTACGCCCGACCGTCTGAAAATGGGCCGCGACAGCCGCATGGGGAAACTCCGCGTGTCCCGCCTCCCATTGTCGGAGCGCATTCTCGATATTGCGTCCAGACAATTCATCGGTCGTCGCTTCAGCAGCCTGAAGGCACGCGCCTCCGACGCCGATCACGCCGGAACGAACAAATTTCTGCTCGGCTTCGAGCAGCGTTTCGGAAATCAATGCGAAACTCGCCTCTCATCCGTACTGCGGTGTTCAGCTAGCTTCGACGACGCGTGGCGAATGCGGATAGACACCCTAGGGAGACTTCTCGACACCCTTTCCGCTGGGGGGGTGACGTTTTCAACCCTGGGGTGCCTGTTCCGCCCGCAGGCACGTGCCCAGGATTGGGAGCGATACAGAACTCGAGGCAGGTCGATCCCACAGAAGGAAGAATTCTATGCACATAATCGCCAGAAGCGCACTCGAGACGATCAACGAAGCCGTTGTCGGCGGGAGCGTCCACAACCTGGGTGTCGTCAAGATATTCAGCCAACACCCTCAGTTGGCGCAATTCATTCCTGCTTCCAGCAATTTGGCGATCAGCTGGGTCAGGTTGGAGTGCGGTGAGGTGCTGGCGGTGCACAAGCACCCGGAGCCCAGTCTGATCCTGATCTGCGAGGGTTCCGGACGAACGATGGGCGGTGCTGAGCAGGAGGTCGGTGCCGGAGACATGATCCTCGTCCCCGGCGACTCCTGGCACGGCTTCGAAGGAACCCGGGACGGTTTCTGGGCGCTCTCGATCCAGTTCAACGGCAAGGCACTCTACGAGGACGCCGCGAAGCCCAACGCGGTGTTTGCAGGCGAGGTACCGAATCGGGCGGCTGTGCTCCTGGCGGACAACGAGAAGTACCTGCAGCAATTTGGTACCAGCAGCCTGTTGCGGCTGATCGATGACCCCTCGTTCGACGACCCCCACGTTCGGGAACGGCTTCTCGACTGCCAGCAGACCTGGTCGGACGTGTTTCAGGACCTGCTGCACCTGCGTGTCGCGATGACTACCGATACGGCGCACAAGCAGGTGGCGCTCGACCATCTGGTCGAGGAACTGGGCCATAACGACAACCTGCGCAACCAACGGGGATCAGCGCACGCGCCGGTCACCGATGAGACGTTCGTATCGACAATGGAGTGGTTCAGGCATCAAATGCTGTACCGGAGCGACATGGTGCGCACTCTGCTGATGCATGTGGTGCTTGAAGGTAGTGGCGAAATCTGGCACCGGGAAGCGGCGCGAGCGTTTCCGGCAATTCCGCACTTCCAAGAACACGGAGAAGACGACGGCCAGCACGTGAGTATGGGGATCGATCTGCTCGATCGCGCAACGCCGGCCGAGATTCGAGAACTCCGCGAAGCACTCGCCGAGGGATGGAAGATGATCACGCAATTGTGCGACAGAATCGCGTCGATCGCCCTGGCCGACACGGCGGTCCCCACGTACTCCACATGCTGAGCGTCCTCAGGAAAGTCGTCTGGTTCGAGGTTCCCAAACCCCGAGCTCGACTCGACCCTGTGCCCGACGCCTCGCACCTTGCCAGATGGCAGCGGTGGTGTGACGCGGCGCAGCGGGACAGCGTGAACGCGCCCCGAGGCGAGCGGCTGAGCAGAGACGTCTTCGGCGGACTTCGTCGTGACATCATGCTCGGGCTCGTGGCCATCGCGGTCAATGCAGGATGCGCCTTTGGTGCTGCGATCACGCTGAAATCGCTGATCCAGCACCTCGTCACCGGCGATTCAGCACTCACGACGAACCTCACGCTTGGTATCACCTGCATCGTGCTGACCTACTTGGCGTGGCTTGCATTGAATCACACCTTCATGCAAGCCGACGTGGTAGGCATCGGAGCCCGCACATACATCGAACAAAGGCTGCTGCACAAGAAACGCAGCATTGCCCCTTCCGACCAACCGGCCGACCTGGTCACGCTTCTGGACCGGGAGGCAGCACGCGTCGAAAATGCTTGGTCGGGATTTATTTTCATCATTCTGGCACTCGCAACCATCACCTTTACCTCCGCGTACTTCTTCGTGGCGTTGGGACTGAGCGCTCTGGCGGCACTGTCGGTGATTCTCGCCAGTTCCGCGGTGATCTACTGGAACGCCAAACAATTGAATGCCGCGCACGCTGCACTGTCGCTGACGGCGGCAGATCGCATCGAAGTCGGCATGTTTTCGCTGAACAATCGCCTGCTCGCGTGGCTCAAGAACTGGAACGACGAACTATTTCGGCGCTATGCCGACAAGCGAGATGGCGAGGAGCGCGCGCTCCTGAAAGCGGCGCGCCTCATCGCGCGGATCAACCTCATATCGACACTCACTCCGATCGTTGCCATGCTTGCCGCGGTGTTTACCCAGCTGGCCCACGTTGGTTACGTCGATCCAGCAGGCCTGTTGTCCACAATGGCGCTGGTCGGAGGCTTGAAATCCGTCGCCAACAATATCCCCTTCATTGTTCAGAGTCTGTCCCAGGGGATCGTCGGGCACACCAACGTTGCGAAGTATCTATCCAGTCCGCACTCGCTCGACACCGATGCGACCGCAACGCGCCTACCGGCAACAACGGCGAAGCACATCGCCGTCGTCGGCGCCGCAGGCAGTGGCAAGACATCCGTTCTGAAAATCGGTGCACGCCACAGCAGCCAGGTGAACAGCAAAACGTTCTTCGTACCGGATGAACCGTGGATATTCCCTGGCGGGCTCTACGAGAATTTGTGTCTCTATCGAAGCGAATTCACCGACGACGAGGCCCGTCGAGCCTTGACACTGTCCCGACTTCCCGGAACCTTCTACGGCGACTACCTCTCGAGCAAGTCACGCGACCGGACCGAGGGCTGGAACGTGTCCCGCGGGCAAGGGAAGCGGCTGGAACTGGCACGGGCAATATTGGCCGAACCGAAGTTCGTTTACCTGGATCAGCCCACAGCAGGGCTGGACGACGACCTGGCGAATGGGCTGTTGGCCTCCCTCCTGCGCGGGCCGTGGCACGACACTACGGTCATTTATGCAACGGACAAGCCGGATGAAAAAGATGCTGCAGACGAGATATGGGTAGTGGCCGGAGGTGAAGTCGTGGAGGTGATGCGAAACCTCACACCAGGTGCGGCGAATCCTGCTCGAGAACGCACAAGGCATCTCGCTCGAGAGGATCGGTCGGTCGCTCGCCGTCCCGAGGGCGTGGACCGAGCGGAGTTCTCGACTTCGTCACGCCGCAGTCTGATGAGCCTGGGCGTCGCGAAGGTCGCGGTTGTCGCATGCGTCCTGTTTGCGTGCCGCGACGTTCTGACGATTGTCGGCGACTACACAGCTGCCAGCGGAATTTCGACCACGAATGCACGGACAGCAGCGACAACCCTCATCGCCGCACTGTCCGCCGGGGCCCTCCTGTCGATTTTCACCTCCCTGTTCATAGTCAAACGCAGCATCGTGGCGGCATCCCGAAAATGCCGGAATTACTTCTCGACCGTCATGAGTCCAAAGCCCTCCAGGACGGCCTTCGACGAGTTCGATCAGGACTATCAGAGCAAACTGACTTGGGATCAACGACGTATCGACGAGCTTCTGCCAGAAGTACTTCTGAATACGCTGGGTGCGGTTACATTGCTGCTCACGACCGCCGCGTTCGTATTGAGCAAGAACATTTTCGTCCTGCTGCCCCTTGTCGGGATGTGCTTCGCCTACTGGCACAGTTCGAAGCGATCGGGAAGGCGACTGCAGGACTTCAACGATAGAGAGATCGGTACGACGTCGACCGTGTTGGAGCGGGTCGAGGCCATTACCTGGAGCTCAGCGAGATTCGACTTGGCACGCGACAACTCGGCCCTCGTCAATTGGCTGAACAAGAGTTTGATGAATCGCGCCTTCGCTTCGATGGACAATGCGGGCGCGCGCCGCTGGTTCAATTACAAGCTCGATTTGATGGGTGTGCTCTTCCTGTCGGTCGTCGTCGGTTCAACCGTGTTTGTCCAGGCCGGCGGCGGACCCGGCCTCAGCGGTGTTCTCGCGCTCAGTCTCTCGTACAGCCTCATCGCTGTTTTCGCCCGAGTGGGCCGTTGTCTGGTGGACCTCAGACAGGTTCTCGACAGCGCGGATCGTCTCCTCACGCCTCCGACCGGCCCGGGGCCGTGCTGGACCGGCTCAGCAGTTGAAGACGCAGCGCTCGTATCGTTTTCGGAGGTAACGTACATCGCGCCGCACACCGGGGCGGTGCTACTGGAAGAGCTTTCCGAGTCCTTTGCCAGCCGAGACGTCGTGGTCGTCATGGGCCCGAGCGGGGTCGGTAAGTCGACATTTGCGAAGCTGGTTGTGGGCAGTCTGCAGCCGACAACAGGCGTCCTCTCGACATTGGGCCGGACGACGGGATACGTCTCGAATTCCCACGCCGAAGACATCCTCCTCCTGACGTCGAGTCCGATCTTCAAGCCAGGCAGATTGATCGAACACTTCAACAGCCCGTTACCGCTCGAATTGGCTCGCGTCGTCGACTATCTCGACGTGGCAGACGTCGTCGGGCGACTACCGTCCGGATTCGACGAGCCCGTCCCTGCCACGGGTCAGTTGAATCTGAGCAAGACGGAACTGCAGCGGCTGGCGCTCCTCGACCTGTTGATCAATCGCCCGGCGGTCGCAATTCTCGACGAAGCGACTTCCGAGTTGAGTACAACAGCGGAGCTCTCGATATTGCAGGCCGTGATCTCTGCCTTGCCGGACACGCTCTTCTTCATCATCACGCACAATCCCGGGCTGACCGAACTTGCCAACCGAGTCTTCCACTTCAACGGCGAGCGACGCCTCCTCGAGAATTCCGGCCAGTCGCACACGACAGCCGATCGGAAGTGGAATGGAAAGGAGGAAGACCATGGAATGGCTGCCCCAACGCGATGCGTTCTGTAAAAGTCACAACGTTCCACGGCCACAACTTCCGCTGAGGAACATCGCGCACTGGAACGCGGTACTCCAGGGCAGCGTGAGCAGCAATGACGCCCTGCATCACGAGCGAGCGTACGTCGCACCCGGATACTTCTACATGCCCGTGTGCGACGAGCCCGACGATCGGACATTGGCGGAGTTGTCGAGCCTGGCGTCAACCGCCGACTGGTTGTTGGTCCCCTCCCTTCGCAGATCCGATCGCCGTCGGCGCGCCGACGTCATTGCAGTTCCATTCATGAAGGCGGCATTCTTCCGGTCTTCGCGAAGTGTGGACCTCGCCCTGCGAACCGCGGTAGGACCCAGCCAATACAAATCAATCGTCAGGCTCACGAGGAAGGCCGAAGCGGCGTGCACAACCGAGATACACCGTCTCTCGGACGTGGCAGAAGACAATCGGGTCCTGCGCGATTTCGCCTGCCTTCAGGCCTTGAATGTGGCCAAGTACGGACACGCCAAGAACCTCTATACGAGCGATGTGCTGCGTATGCTGGCACGCTCGTCCGAAGGTGAGAAATACTTCGTGAAGCTGGACTACGACAAGTATTCGAATACTCCGTTGGCCGGATCACTGAGCTACGCCGACGATCACCGTGGTGTATTTACGAAAATCGTTCGGGGACTGGACCATGACCGAATTCCGCGTGGGTTGAATCTGTATATCGCCGACTACTACCAAATGTATCGTTTCGCGGATCGGCTGGGTTTCGCGGACGTCTGTCTCGGCCGAGGCGCCATCGACGCGAAGGTCCGGGTGGGCGCAATTCACATTGTCGACCTGGACAACTGGCTGATTCCGGTCAACACACAGCGTATAACTGCGATGCAGGACTACGCGAGATCGCGACATGGAGACTGAGATGATCAGCGAAATAGCCTGGTCAGATGGAAGATGCGTGCGATTCGACGAGGTGATTCTGTCACCTGCCACCCATGGGTTGTCGTATGCCACGTCGGTGTTCGACGGTATCCGCACGTACGGCGGCAGCATCTTCAAATGCGACGACCACATAGCGAGGTTGCGGCGGTCCGCCGAGTTGTTCGGGCACACCGTGCACTATTCGAATGCGGACTTGGCCGACGCCTGCCACGAATTGGTGAGGGCCAACGATCTGGCCGATGCGTACATCAAGTGCTTGGTCTTCTATGACGACACCGATGTGAGTTTCAAGGCGCAGGGCTCTTCCAGCAAGGTGGTCCTGTTTGCCCTGCCCTTTCCTTCGAATTCGGCCGCGGAGCAATATCGGCTCTCGACGGCAACGTGGCGGCGTGCACCCGCCTCGTGCCACCCGTATCAGGCGAAAACGTCGTCTACCTATGCGTTGAGCTACTTGAGCCACCGCGGGCGGGCCGACGGCTACGATGATGTGCTCTTCCTCTCGACAGCCGACGCTGTGTGCGAGTCGAGCGGCTCGAACGTGTTCTTCGTCAAGGGAAACGCATTGTTCACGCCGACTGCCGAATTGGCCCTCGACGGGATTACCCGAAGGGTGATAATCGATGAACTGTGTCCGCGACTGAAGCTCTCGGTAACGGAACGCGACATCGCCTACGGCGAGATCGGATCGTTCGACGCCGCATTTCTGTGCGGGACTGCGATCGAAATCATGGAGGTTTCCGGCATCGACGAGATCCGGTATGCGAAGTCCGCAGTGGTCGATGCGATTGCAACCGAGTATCAGCACTTGACCAACGGCCGGTCCGCGATCCGATGACGACCGAGCAAGGTGGGTCATCCTTCCCCCCAGGGTTCCTAGTTTCACGGCCGTCGGCCCGGGATAGTACTGGAAGGTGAAAGTCCATTTCGCCGAACGATATTCCATCCAGTGGGGTCTTCTGAATGAAACTGCTCATTCTCCATCGCGTTCCGTATTCCTTCATCGAATACCATCGTGTAATCGATCATGGAATTCACGATGTCGTCTACGTGGGCTCGAGCGCGCAACTTGCGACCGTGCCGCCCGACCTTCCTTGCACGAGGGTTGAACGCCCGGGTCGAGCAGGTCTGGCCGAGGAAGTTCGCACCCTGTTCTCCCCCGACGATGCCTTCGACCGAGTCATCAGCGTCTCCCAGTACGAGATGATGGAGGCAGCGCAGATAAGACGGAGCCTCGGAATAGAAGGAGTATCACCGGAGCAGGTCCATATCGTGAACGACAAGGTAGCGATGAAAGCCGCAGTCGCAGGATGCGGACTTCGCGTGCCCAGATTTGTTCGCTGCGATGAGGCGCTCACCGCTTCGTCCGCCGATGTCACTCCCTGGGCTGGGAAGACGGTGCTCAAACCACTCGATGGAACCGCCAGCAAGGATGTTTTCGTTTTCGCCACCTACGCTGACGCCGGCACTGCGATTCTCAACCACCCTACGGGTCTGGAGGACTGGGATCCGGAACGCTTCCAGCTCGAAGAATATGTGGAGGGGCCGATCTTCCACTTCGATGGCGTGATGCTTGCCGGTGCGCCGGTGGCGATCGTCGCCAGCAGATATCTGGGCACTTGCCTCGAGTTTGCCCAGGGAGTTCCGCAGGGATCGATTCAAGTCGACGACGACGGTGGGCGTTGCAAGGTAGCGGTCGAGTACCTTCGGGCCGTGGGTATCGACAATGGCCCATTCCATCTCGAAATGATCGAGGCCGCAGATGGAATGGTTTTCCTGGAGGTCGGGGCCCGCCCTGGCGGCGGACATATCAAGGAGACATTCCGGCTTGCCACAGGCATCGACTTGGTCGCGGCCGGTTTGGCCTGCAACCTCGATTGGTCACCTCTCGAAATCAATCCACTGAAACGGTGGTTCGAAAGTACGGCGAGCAGTACGGTCTACGGGGATTTCATGTTCCCGGGTCACCTGCTTCCGTCGCGGTACTGCGCGATATCGGGTGGAGAACGGTTTCAGGCCCACCCAGACGTTGTTCGATGGAAGGAGCTGGATGCGGGCGCTTCTCTTCCGGAGACCGTGAGCTATTTCGATTTCGAATTGCCCGTCAGCGGCATCGTCGCCGGCCGGTCGAGCTCTGAAGTGACCTCACTCATTCGCGAAATCCTGACGACCGTGCAAGTCGTACCGATTGAGCAGCCCACGCAATGCCCCACACCTGGCTGACCGGGCAGAACGTGAATCTGCCCGGTCAGTGCGGGAGCGGGCTGTCAGCTGTTGTCAATTTATCTAAAGCTATCTATCAGATTCTCGTATTTGTCTGTTCACCGCGAATTGGTGACGCTGCGAAATACGTGGGTTGTCGGTCATTGGGTGCGCAAGGTCGCCGCCCGGAAGGTGCAGCAGCGACGGCGGAGATGGTGGAAGCTGCATTGCGGGGTGTCGGGCTCGGCAGGGCACGAGGGTCGTCGGCCGATCAGGAAAGCTGCTGCGGGAGACCCGCTTTAGATGACATGTATTGTGTCTGCGGATGATCGCGATCCGAGCCGCGAGAAGCAGGGTCCGGTGCGCGCCCGGATGCTCGACGGCATACCCGTGGCCGGCTCACGGTGGTGCAGACGCAGACGGTGTGGCGAGGTTGATCGACCCGGTTCGCCGGTGGCGTTGGATCGGACGGTACTTGTCGGTGGTCGGCGTTACAGTCGAGGTGCCGCGAGAGGTAAGGCGGCACATCGGTGTTGGGGGTTGATAGATGACGTCAGGGCGGTGGGGAGGGGGGTAACCGACGACGTGTCCGGTGACCGGATCGGCCTCGACGACGCCGACACCCGGGTGGGGTGGCTGCTCGACCTGATCGCGGCGGCCGGCGCCGAGTTGACCTCACGGCTGTGGCAGCCGGTCATGTTCGACGTGCTCGCGGCCGGGGTGGACCGGCAGGATCGCAGGCTGCCCGCGCAGGGGCATGTCACCGCCACCCGCCTCGGCTGGAACCCGCACTACCCGGACGGAATCTACGTGCCGTCGCGGGTGAGCAGGGTGGTGACGGCGCAGGTGATGGCGTCCCTGCGGACCCTCGCCTACCGGGACACCGCGATCACGGCGCTGTCTGAGCGGTTCGACCCGGCCACCGGCCGAATAGCCCCGCCCACCGCCGCCGCGGACTGGGTGCCGGCGGGTTTCGCCCGGGGTGTGCGGCGTCAGCTCGTCGCCCGTGCCCGCTGCACCGACGGGGCGCAGTCGGCGCGGTTGCGGATCACCGACGTCCAGGGACCACCGCAGGTCGCCGCCACGGCCCGACTCTCTGCCGCGGATCGGCAGCTCGCGCAGATCACCGCGGCCGGGCGTGAGTTGGTGTTGACGGTGAAGCTGCCGACCTGCTCGGCCCCGGCGGGGCGGGCGCAGTGGCGGCGGGTCCGGCCGACCGCGGCCATCCCCGCACACCTGCACGGCCGGGCGATCACCGACTGGCATCTGCCGACCCTCGTCCTCGACCGCCGGGGTCTGTTGTTGCGGTGCGCCGCGACCGACTCGTCTCCGCCGCCGATCTGATGGCCAGCACGGTCGCGGTCGGGGTCGACTGGTCCCCGTCCACACTCGGCGCCGCCGCCATCACCGCTGACGGCCCGGCCGGGTTGTCGTCGGATTACCGGGGCTGGACGTACGACGACCGCGGCCTCGGAATCAAACTGGCCCGCCTACAGACCGAAGGCCAGATGCTGCACCGCAAGGCGGCCCGGTTGACGCGGCTGGCCGTCGCCGCCGAACCCGAGGTCCGCGCCCAACTCGAGGGGAAGATCGCCGTCCTCAACGAGCATCGGACTGCGGTGGGCGTCAAACGGGGCAAGATCAACCGGGAACTGGGATTCCACTTCGCCCGCCAGGTCACCGACTACGCCGCCACCGCGGGTGCGCAGGTGATCGCGGTCGAGGACCTCACCACCCTCGAGACCCGCGGACACGGACGAGTCAAACAACAACCGGGCCGCGCAGTCCGCCCGCCGTAAAGCGACCGCCGCCCTCACGCACACCGCCGCGGGTGTGGGTGTCGCGGTGGTCACGGTGCCCGCCCGCGGATCCTCGGCACAGTGTCCGGGGTGCGACGAACCGCTCACCCGCCCCGGCGGTATCACACCGCGTGGTGTTCCCGCTGCCTGGTCGGCGGCAACCGCGACCAGATTGCCGGGGTGAACCTGGCCAAACGCGCGCTGCTCGGTAGAAACAAGGTGACCCGGCGGCGGGGGCAGCTGCCCGCGGTCCGGGTCGCCGAGCACGCGCCAGTCCGAAAGTCCCGGGACAAGACCAGTCCGACACCGCGTCGGCCGCGGCATCGCCGGGTCCGCCGCAGCCTCCGCACCGTGACACCGCGGGCGGGGGTGACTCCGACTTAGCATGTTCCTGCACCCGAAGCGTCGGTGTGGGACACGGTCCAACCCACACCACCACACGGTGATGCGGGTAGCCGTGACACACGTACATGTCAACCATCAGCCACACCAGTGGCAGATAGTACGAGATCTACGTAGACGCTCGTCTCCACCCGAATCCGAGCCTGCGCCTCAGCCAACCGGCGCTCGGCGTCCACGAGATCAGTGCCGACCGCGACTATGACACCTTGACGATCCGCAGAGGACCGCAGCGGACCGAGGTGTTGCCCTGGTTCGAGAGAACACTGCAACCGGATGACCCCCTCGGCCTGACGCGCGGCTTCGATGCCCTGCACGCGTTCGATCACCACATTCTCGTAACCAAAGAATGCGACGCAGCCTGCACCGCGCCCGGGTGCTCGCGATTGCGGCGGCAGCCCGGCAAGATGACAGATCGACTCCCGGACCAGATCGCGACCCATCGCACGGTGCACCAGCTCCCAAATGAAATCGCCTCCAGGACGGGTATTGCCCTCGATGATCCGTGGCCCGGCCGAACCGATACGCACTTCGGTATGAGCCGGCCCGAAGGAATGACCGATCGAACTGAGGAAATCGGTGACGAGACCGCGGAGCTCGGCAAGGGCCGATGCCGCGAGCACGGCCGGCATCAGATGACCGGTTTCGATATACCGTGGCGGGCCGGTGGTGGTTTTTGCGGTCACCGCGATGATGTCGTGCCGGCCATCCGTGGTGAAGGATTCGACGCTGTATTCGGGGCCGTCGATGAACTCTTCGACGAGCGTCGGCCCGGGGTACTCGCCGCGAGAGCAGGCGAATGCGGATTCGACCTGGTCAAGGCTGGAGACGCGAAGAACACCGGAGCTGCCGGCGCCTTCAGCCGGCTTGACGATGATCGGGCCGCCCACTGACCGAAGAAAGCTCCGTACCTCGGAGGCCGAATCGCAGCTTCGGGTCAGCACAGCTCCGAGATCACGGCCGGCCAGGTGCTCGCGCATGGCGATCTTGTCGCGGGTCAACCGGACGGCTTCCCGCGCATTGCCCTTGATGCCCAATGCCTCTTTGATCACGGCGGCCGGCATGAGGCCGTGCTCGGTGAATGACACGACGGCATCGACGGGTTCAACCTCGTGCAGCTCCTGCGCCATGCTGAGCGCCTCTGCCTGGTTGCGGTAGTCGAATACGCACAGCCGGTGGGCACGCCTGGCCTGCCGCGCGGTGACCGATTCGGAATTCTGAAACACAGACAGCTCGACCGGTAGATCTTCGATCCTTCGGAAAGTCTCGTCATGTCCGCCGACGATCAAAATGTGAGCCATGCCGACCCAGCTCCTCGAGGTCCGCTGATTCCCGGAGGTCGCGCTCGTCCGGCCGGTCTCACTTCCGGCCCTCGATTGCGCTGAAGCCGCAGGGCAGGAGCGTACTGCCGGTGAGTTCGAGGCCTGCGCGCTCGTATAGGCGCGCGTAGTCCTGAATCGTGCGCTCCCGGCCGCCCGTCATGACCAGCATGGCGACGTCCACCACATTTCCCCAGACGTATCCGCCGTCCCCGCTGATCACCCGCTCCAGGACCAGGATCCTGCCGCCGGGCTCGAGTGCGTTCGCGCAATTGGTGAGGACGCGTACCGAGTCGTCGTCGTTCATCGTGTGAAGAACGCTCTTGAGCAGGTGGACGTCGCCCCCGCCAGGCACCTCTGTGAAACCGTCGCCGGGCACAATGCCACACCGCTCATCGACGCCATATTCCCGCAAGGTGTGACCGGCCCTGGCCAGCGAGAACTCCAGATCGTAAATCGTGCCCCGCAGATGATCGTATTTGCGCAACAGCTGGGCGGTCACGATGCCGTAGCCACCGCCGACATCGACGACGTGCCGATTGTCCGTGAAATCGATCGCTTCCGCGGTCTCGAGACCGGCGCGGATCGAGATCTCGTGCCAGCCCAGATGGAAGCGCTGGGCGGAGTCGGGGTGCTCGGCCAGGTAGTCGAAGAGGGATTTGCCGAAGAACTGGCCGAATCCTGTTTGTCCCGTACGTGCGCATTGGAGCAGCTCGCTCCAGGCCAGGTACGTTTCTGCGCCGGCAAAGAGCTCCACCTCGCTTGCGATCGATTCCGGATTGTCCCTGCGCAAGAATTCGGCTCGCGGCGTGAGTGCGCATCTGTCCTGCTCGTCCACGGAGAAGATCCCCGCGCTCATGAGTAGGCGGAGGATCCGCTTCAGCGCATCGGGATCAGTGCCGCTTCGTTGGGCGAGGTCGGCAAGCGCCATTGGGCCCGCCGCCAGCAGATCGGCGAGCTCCAGCTCGACGGCTACGAACAAGCAGCTGGATATGTTGTAGCCATGAACCATTTCTTTGACACAGAGACGGTCGGGCTTGTCACGGAAGTCGAAATACATTGTGCGCCTTCGAATAGGTCGTGGAGTACAGCAATACGTGGAACTCCCGGACTGCCGTTCAACCAGCGTGAGGTTTTACCGCAACGCGCGATAGATACCCAGGGGCTGGCAACCATTCACCCCCCGCCCGCACCGACGTAGGTTCAGGTGGTAGTCGCAGGGTCCGACTCCGACCCCAGATTTCGCACCAGCCAACGCCCGTCGACGAGATGCATGAGGACCGGGCACACGTACCGGGGATCGTTCGGCTGCCACAGACCGCCCTCCAGCGCCGAGGCGTCGAGTACGTAGAGCGCCTCGACCCCGGGGCGACCATCCTGGTGGCTGAACCGATTCCCCACGTCGCCGGATCTGGCAGCATCGCCCCGAACGACCGCACATGCACGCGCTCGAAATGCACCCACAGCGGATGATCCGGCGGCCCGGCAAGGGCCGCCTCAACCGCCTCACCATCCCACCGTCAACAGTCATCTGATAGTGGTTGCACGCACCCACTTCTGCGCCAGTACCGCCCGGAAGTCGGGATCCACGTTCGGCCATACCGACAGCAGATCCCCGTCCACACACACCGGCATCAGGAATGCCCACGCCGCATTCACCAGATCTGTATGCCCGAGAAACCGCACCAGTTCGGCCGGACCCACCGCACGAAGCTGCCGGTACGTCTGCCGCACCTCGGGCGGCAACGAGTCGATCTGCTCGTCGGTCAGCTGCGGAAGCCGGACGCACGCGTCGAGAACTACCCGACAGGCAGCCACGGTTGCCCTGCCCCTCGATCAGCGGGTCGAGACGAAGCCGTCAGCGGCGTCGCCGGGGTCTGGGGTTTCCTCGTGCGCCATCTCCTCGAACACCTGACCGCGTCGCGCGCTCGTGTTGTCGAAAGGCCAGCACGTCCGCCAACTCCACCCGCCGGTGCCTGCCCGGCGACGAGTACGGAATCTTCCCGGCCTCCAGCAAGCGCACCAACGTCGGCCGGGTAATGCCCAGCAGTTCCGCGGCCTCCTGCGCCGTCAACACCGTCCGATGCGGCTCCACCGTCACCGCCTGCCCCCGATCCAGAGCCGTGACCGCGTCGACGAGCAGCCCCCGGACACTGTCCGGCAACGGCGCCGAACCCTCCGGAGTCGAGATCGTCACATCATCCTGACCAGCGATAACATACTTCAACGCGGTGAGAAGGCCCCGATCGTCGGCGCCCGGCGGCAACACCGTGTGGTTCATCAGAGCGACCATATCTCGACCATAAAGCGAAAAAAACGAACACACTCTCCTGCGCAGCAGACGAGGTAGCTCTCAGCCCAGCCCGTCGAGGAATGCCTCGACCACTTTCCGGTACTGCTCCGGCTGGTCGTCGTGGACGAGGTGCCCGGCCCGCTCGATGCGGACGTACTCGGCGCCGGGATGCCGCTCCGCCATGGTCCGCATCTGACCGTCTGGGGTGATCGTGAACTCCCCCTCGATCAGCAGGGCCGGAACCGTGATCGATGCCCACTGGTCCCAGAAGTGCCTGCCACCCCACTCCTCGGAGATGTCGCGGAACGTGTCGACGTCCCCGTGCAGGTACCAGCCGTCGGCGCGCTTCTCGAACGAGTCCAGGAAGTACTGTCCGGCAACCGGACCGAAGAACTCGAACAGGTCTTCCCGGGTCGCGAACGGCTGCGGCCAGTTCGAGATCATCGCCGCCCAGTCCGCGGCGGTCCGGCCCCGGAAGTCGGGGGCCATGTCTTCGAGCACGAGCGCCGATACCTTCTCGGGGTGTTCGGCCGCCAGGCACCACGCGTGCAGGGCGCCCATCGAGTGCCCGATCACCACCCACGGCTCGGTGAAGGGCGCGACCGCGGCGGCCAGGTCTTCCACGAACGCTTCCGTCGTCAACCGCGACGGTGCGGGCCTGCCGTGACCTGCGGCGTCGAACGTGAAGACGTGGCCGTGCTCGCGCAACCACGGCACGTGCCGGCCCCACGTCCGGGCGCTGCCCATCAGCCCGTGCAACAGCAGAATCGGCTGTCCCGTCCCACCCTCGTCGTGCAACGCACTCTCACCCACCACCCCTCCGACGCTAGCGGAGTAATCTCGCCCGCATGGCAGTGGTGAAGATCAACGCAATCGAAATCCCCGAGGGTGCGGGCCCCGAACTCGAGAAGCGCTTCGCAGCGCGCGCGCACGCCGTGGAGAACTCCCCCGGCTTCCTCGGATTCCAGCTTCTGCGCCCCGTCAAGGGCGAGAACCGCTACTTCGTCGTCACCCAGTGGGAGAGCGAAGAGGCATTCGCGGCGTGGCGCGACGGTCCGGCCCGGGAAGCACACGCGGGTGAGCAGAAGAAGCCGGTGGCGTCCGGAGCTTCGCTGCTCGAGTTCGAGGTCGTTCTCGACGTCGCGGCAGCGAACAAGGGCTGAGAGACGGGGCCGAGCGGGAGGATTGACACGACGGCCCGCCGGGTGCAAAAGTTCGCAGGACAAAGCGATGGTTCGGCAGGAATCCGGTGCAATCCCGGAGCGGTCGCGCCACTGTAAATCGGAGTAGTCCTTCACGGGAGCCACCTCGACAGCCAGATACTGCGGCCATCGCCTGGACCTAGGGGACGCGAAATCCCAGGAGGAACTATGGCACTCGCCTACGCACCCGGCTCGTCGGTCGACACGACCCGTCTCGCCGTCATCTCTTTCGCGATCGTTCTGTTCGCGATGCTCGCTCTCTACCTCGTTGGTTTCGACCAGGGCGCGATTTCGCGCAGTGGCATGTACATGCATGAACTGATGCACGACGGCCGCCACCTCCTGGGTCTGCCATGCCACTGACCGATTCCTTCGCGAAACTCCTCATCCGCGGCCTGCTGGCCGGCCTGATCGCAGGCATCCTGGCCGGTGGCGTCGCGTTCGTCCTCGGTGAGTCGCACATCGATGCGGCCATCGCGATCGAAGAGTCGAACAGCGCCGCCGAAGCCGAAGTCCACTCGCACGATGCCACTCAGGCGGCCGAGCCGGCCGGGCACTCGCACGACGAGGAAGAGGCACTGGTCAGCCGTGACGGACAGCGCTTCGGGTTGTTCCTCGCCACGTCCCTCGCGGGCCTGGCTCTGGGAGCGATCTTCGCCGTCGTCGCGAATTACGCACGTCGAGTGACGACGCTGTCGGGACCATTGCTCGGTCTGACATTGGCCACATTGGGCTGGTTGGCAATCGAGGCGGTGCCGTTCTTCAAGTACCCCGCCAACCCACCGGCTGTCGGAGACCCCGAAACGATCACTCAGCGCACCTGGCTGTGGCTCGCCGCAGTCGTGCTGGGTCTGCTCGCGGTGGTGGCCTCCGTCTTCGCGGCGAAGGCCGTCGCAGCGCAGGAATTCCTGTCGCTGCGAATCGCGGCGCCGGTTCTCGCCTTCCTCGTGGTGGTGACCATCGGCTACCTCGTGCTGCCCACCGTCAATGAAGTGGGCAGCGACTTCCCCGCAGTGCTGCTGTGGCAGTTCCGCCTGTCGTCACTCGCGACGCAGGCCACGTTGTGGCTGGTTCTCGGACTGGCATTCGCGTTCCTCACGGAGCGTGCCACCCGGGCCACGACGCCCGCGTCGGCGAACGTCGCCTGACCCACCTGTCAGGGCGTCAGCGGGATTCGTCCCATCGGGCCGGGTCCGCCTCCAGGGCGGCCCGGTCCCAGCCACCCCGCTCGGCCGCCGCGTCGTACGTGCTGTGCAGGAACTTCAGCAGTGCGGCATCGGGATCGTCTGCGTTTCGGACGGTCTCGTACGGCAGCAGGAACTGTCCGTTCTCCGTGCTGTAGAAGGCTCCGTCGGGCCCGACCGGGTAGTCGGCGAATCCGTCCGGTTCCGGGTAGGCGTACGCGTAGAACGCGCCTTCGACGCCACCACCGGGCCAGAAACCGCAGCTGCTCAGCTCGTGCGAGTAGCCCTCGACCATCACCCAGTCTCCGCAGTTCGGTGCTCCCCCAGGATGAGTCGGTGCGGTTCGCCCGGAGAACCGGGTGCAGGCCAGGTCGAGCGCACCCCAGAAGAAGTGCACCGGACTGACCTTCCCGATGAAATGGGAACGGAACTCGTGCAGGACGCGGTCCGCCTGCACGAGCTGCCGCCAGAACTGATGCACCGACTCACCGTCGTACGAACAGTGCTGATTATCCTCCGCGAACGGGACGGCGGGGTCCACCTCGTTGGGCCGGGCCAGAATCGTCGTCGCCACACCCAGTTCGGCCAGCGTGGCCATCGTCTCCGCATAGAAATCGGACACCGACTTCGGTTCGAGGGCAACCGTCCCGGTGCCGCCCGTACTCGTGCGGATCACCAGTCGATGGTCGGCGAAGTCGAATTCGATGTCGAAGCACTCGGTGCCGTACGGGACTGTCGACGTCGTGAGACCGCGGGGGCTCACGTACAGCGGAACCTGCCACCAGTGGTTGATCAACGGTGCGTGGGCCAAGCGGATCTTCCCGACTATCTGCGTCCACATGTGCAGGGTGTCCCGCGTCGACGTCCAGTCGTCCACCTTCAACGCCGGCCATGCATCTCCGGGTCGTGTCTGCTCGCGCACAGCGCCTCCCTGCCGACGACGTGCTTTTCAATGTGCCCCCTCGTCCGGGGTGATGGCAAGCACGTCGCATCGATACCCGGGTAGGGGTGAACTCCACTCCGTGGGGTGATGTGCCGCGACGTCGCCGATACCAGCATGGGGACATGACCACTCGTACTGCACCCTCGGTCCCGCAGGCGGTCGAGCGCGCGTACTGGCTGCTCGGACTCGCCCTGTTCGCCGGCGTGGTCGAGGCCATCGCGCACACATCGACGGCATTGGAGGGCCCGGACGCCGACGTCGGCAGCCTCGCCGGACAACTCGCGGTCCGCGTCGTCGTATACGGCGCGGTGCTGTTCGTCATGACCCGATTCCGCAGTGGCAGGGCGTGGGCGCGGAACACTCTCGCGATCGGTCTCGGCGTCTTCGGCGTCGCTTCGCTCGTGATGGAGCCGCTCGCCTGGCTGTCGGCCGGCAACGACCCGATGTCCGCCGTCGCGGGTCTGACGCTCGACGCCGCGGTGATCGCGACCGCCCGGCTCACCCATCTCGTGGCGGTGATCGCGGCGGTGGCACTCATGTTCCGGCCCGACGCCAACCGGTACTTCACGCGCCGCTAGTTCACCGGCGCCGCGCCCGCCTGCGTCAGAAGCTGCAGGAACACGTCCTTCGGCTGCGCGCCGGACACGGCGACGCGGCGGTTGGCGACGAAGAACGGCACCGCCGACACCTGCAGTCGACGGGCGGTCTCGAGGTCGGCGCGGACCGCGTCCGCACCGGCATCGGATTCGAGTTCGGCGCGGACGGTGTCGGCGTCGAGCCCGGCCCGCGACGCGATCTCGACGAGCACCTCGCGATCGTCGATCACGGCTCCCGCACCGAAGTGGGCGCGGAACAGTTCCTCTACCACGGCATCTCGCTCGTCGCCCGCCAGGTGGATCAACCGGTGGGCGTCGAAGGTGTTGGCGGCGATCACGGTGTCGAAGTCGAGACTCAGCCCCTCGCCGGCCGCCGTGCGCGCAACGTGTCCGAACATCTGACGGACCTGCTCGGCAGGCATGCCCTTGCTCTCCACCAGGGCGTCGAGTTCGCTGCGCCGCTCCCCCACCGGCGTCTCCGGCGACAGCTGATACGACCGCCACACCACGTTCACCCGGTCGCGCCCCTCGAACTCCGCGAGGGCCGACAGGAAACGGTGCTTGCCGATGTAGCACCAGGGGCAGGCGACGTCGGACCAGATCTCGATCTCGATGTCGCCGTCGGTGTTCTGCTGTGTCGTCACAGTTCAGTGGAACGAATCGCCGGTGCATTCTGTTCCGCCGGGTTCGACACGGTGTTTGTCTTGGTTCGCCGCGCTGCATTTCCGCACGCCGGATTCGACCGAACGGTACGGTGATGGAATCGACGCGGCGAGAGTAACGTCGTATCGATCGTGCCGCTGAGCAAGGGGCGCTCGTCGCGATGCCCGGACAATCGACGGCCGACAGTTGCGGAACCCGAACTCCTCCAGGAGTAGCCATGGTTTACGTCTCTTCACCGAGCAAGTCCGTCGAGTCACTCGGAATCGTGTTGATCGCCGTCGGAGTCGTCCTGCTCGCCCTGCTCACCCTCTACCTGGTCGGATTCGACCAGGGTGCGATCTCCCGAAGTGGCATGTACCTGCACGAATTGATGCACGACGGCCGCCATCTCCTGGGAGTTCCCTGTCACTAGTTCCACCACCACCGGAGCACGCGATGAACTCTCCAGCAGATTTCGAAGCACAGGCGAACAGGGTCGCGGAGTACGGCCCGATCCATCACGCAGAGATGGATTCGCCGTATTACCTGTCCAATTCCGCGTTCGACGCGTTGCGACACGTTCTCCACGACGTCGGCGGCCAGGCCGCCCTTCCCGTCAAGTACGAGGAGAAGGTCGAAGAGGACTGGGAGATGAGTACATACGTGACGTGCGAATGCCTCGGATGGCGCGGTGTGTGGAACTCCGAGGAGCGCCGCCGCGCCGAGAACGATCTGGGCGCAACGCTGTACTTCGGGTTGCCGTACTACGCGCGGTGGATCACGGTGGCCGCCAAGACGCTCATCAACAAGGGCCTGATCACGCCCGACGAACTCTCCGCCAAGATCGACGAGGTCCGGGCTCGGTCGGGTGGCGGGAACGCGACCGGAGGCCAGTCATGACGAAGTTCGAGATCGGCGACCGGGTCACCGTCAAGGACGCGACCTCGATGTTCCACACCCGAACCCAGGCATTCATCCGCGGGCGCACCGGAGTCGTCGTCGAGCACCGCCCGGAGTGGGTGATCCCCGAGGACGAGGCGTGGGGTCGCGTGGAAGACGGCCGGACCGAGCCGTTCTACGTCGTCCGCTTCCGGCAGACCGACCTCTGGCCCCGCTACACCGGATTCGAGATCGACACGTTGGAAACCGAGTGCTCCGAGCGCTGGCTCGAGCCGGCAGGAGAGGCGGACACATGACGCATTCGCACGACGATCACGCCCCGATCCAGGCCTCGGAGGAGGTCAGCGAGTTCGAGATCCTGGAGACCGCCATTCGGGAACTGTCCATCGAACACGGACTGTTCTCCCGGGAGGATCACCGCCGCTTCTCCGAATGGGCCGAATCGGTAGGGCCCTCGGGTGGTTCGAAATTGGTCGCGAAAGCGTGGGTCGACCCGGAATTCAAGAAGCGGCTGCTGGCCGACGGCACCGAAACCTGCAAAGAAGTGGGGATCGACTGGCGCGACCCGACCGGATCGGGCACGCCGAGCGACTACACGTACTTCTACGTGCTGGAGAACACCCCGAAGGTCCACAACGTCATCGTCTGCACGTTGTGTTCGTGCTATCCGCGGCCCGTTCTCGGTATGTCTCCGGACTGGTACCGCACCCCCAACTATCGCCGCCGGTTGGTGCGCTGGCCCCGCGAGGTAATCGCGGAGTTCGGCTTGCACTTCCCGTCGGATGTCGAAGTGCGCGTGCATGATTCGAACCAGAAATCACGGTTCATGGTGATGCCGATGCGCCCCGAGGGCACCGAGGGGTGGAGCGAGGAACAACTGGCGTCGATCGTCACCCGCGACACCATGATCGGTGTTGCCGTCCCACAGGTCGATTGGACCGCGACCACACCACCCTCGGACAACGGAGGAACCGCGCGATGATGACGGACAAGGCATACGACGTCATCCTGAACACGCTGACGCCGGAGACGACCCGCGACGACGTGACGCTGCCGGACCTCGACCGCAAGCCCGACCCGTGGGAATCGAGCATGCAGGCCACCGCGGAATGCCTGTCCTGGCGTGGCGCCTGGGACAATCTCGACAGGCGCCACACCGAGGACCAGCTGGGCGAAACCGTCTACCGCGACTTCCCCGTCCGCTCCCGGTCCGTCGTCGCCACCGCTCACGCGTTGATGGACAAGGGCGTCATCAGCCCGGACGAACTCCAGGCGAAGATGGAGGAAGTGCGGGCACGGTTCAACCGTCAGTAGCCGGCCGCACTCAGGACTCGAGTGCCGCGTCCAGCGTGATCTCGACTCCGGTGAGCGCCTTGCTCACGGGGCACGACTCCTTGGCGGCCTGAGCGGCCTTCGCGAAGCCGTCGGCGTCGAGACCGTCCACCTCGCCGCGGACCGTCAGCTTGATGCCGGTGAGCTTGAAACCCGGGTTGTCCGGTCCGAGTGAGACATCCGCCTTCACCTCGAGGCTCTGCGGGGTGCCGCCTGCCTCTGCGATGAGTGCGGACAGCTGCATCGCGTAGCAGGAGGAATGCGCCGCGGCGATCAGCTCCTCCGGGCTGGTGGTTCCCCCCGCCTCTTCGGCCGCCCGCTTGGGGAACGAGACGTCGAACGTCGCGACACCGGAACTGGTGAGTTCCACCTGGCCGCTTCCCTGTTCGAGCGATCCGTTCCAAGCGGTCCGTGCGGTACGTGTCGGCATGCCACATCCTCTCGTGGTTCTTCGGTTTACGTGTCGAACCTACTCGTACCGGGCGGCCATCCGCAGCGCGCGGGAACGCAGGGCGGCCCGCAGAGCGTCCGGTGCCAGCACTTCCGCGTCCTCCCCGAACGCCCACAGAACCCCGCGTGCGTGGGAGTCGTCGCCGAACACCACTTCCAGGCGCAGTCGATCGCCGTCGACCGACTGCTCGGATCGGACGGCATAGGCACGCTCCACCAGGTCGTCGCGACGCTCACGGTGCACGAGAACATCGGCGACCACCGGTGTCCCGCGCGCCCGGAACGCCGAACGGCGACGCTCCCAGATCGCGGCGAGGTCGATGTCGGCCGATCTCTGCGCCGGCTCGTCGAGTTCGCGGACGTCCTCGATCCGCTCGAGCCGGTACGTCCGGTCGCGGCCGGCGTCCGTCGCCACCAGATACCACCGTCCCGCCGCATGGATGAGGCCCTGCGGGTCGATGACGCGCCACACCGCATCGATGCCCCGCGACGGGTAGAGGATGCTCAGCCGCCGGCCCACGAAAACCGCCTGCTGGATCAGCCCGAGGTGATCGTCGACCGGTTCCGGATCGGACAGCCACGTTCCCTGGGTGACGAACACCCGCTCCGCCACCTTCGTCGCCGCGGCCCGGTGCGCGTCCGGCATCGCCGCCACCACCTTGCGCATCGCCGACGCGAACGCCGGCGCCATGCCCAGTGATTCCGACGTCACCGCCGAGCCGGCCGCCAGCAGGGCCTTGGCCTCGTCGACAGTCAGGCCTGTGAGGTCGGTGGTGAATCCCGGCAGCAACTCGAAGCCGCCGTCACGGCCGCGTTCGGCGTACACCGGTATCCCCGCCGTCGACAATGCGTCGATGTCCCGCAGCACGGTGCGCGGGGACACCTCGAGTTCGCGGGCCAGCGCCGACGCCGACATTCGCCCGCGGTTGCGGAGCAGGAGGACGAGCGAAAGCAGGCGGTCGGCGCGCATGGGAAAAGTCTGTCAGAAATACATGACAGAAGATGTCATGTTTTGCGGCAATAGTTGCCTCATGACGAACACGACAGATCCCCGGCCCCTGTACCGCGAAGCCCTTACCTGGACGACCGGCCTCATCGAGAAAGTCCGCGAGGACCAGCTGACGGCATCCACTCCGTGCGCCGACTTCGACGTCCGCACCCTGCTCGGCCACCTGGTCGCCACCGTGGAGCGTGCGCGCGTGATCGGTGAGGGCGGTGACCCGAGCACCGTTCCGCTCGTCGTCACCGACTACCCCGGCGACGGCTACGCGGACGCCTACCGGTCCGCCACGGATCGCATGTGGCCCGTCTGGACCGACGACAGCCGGCTCGACGCGACGGTG
The DNA here is from genome assembly GCF_016772255.1 of Rhodococcus sp. 21391. NCBI lineage: Bacteria > Bacillati > Actinomycetota > Actinomycetes > Mycobacteriales > Nocardiaceae > Rhodococcus > Rhodococcus sp. 21391. Next base: position 5,974,948 of record NZ_CP063781.1, read on the forward strand.
ACGGCGCCGTGGGGCACGGTCCCCGGCCGTGCCGCCATCTGGGGCTACATCAACGAGACCCTCGTGCACGGATGGGACCTGGCCGTCGCCACCAGCCAACCCTCCGAAACCCGCCCGGAACTCGCCGAGGCCATGCTCGCCGTCGCACGGCACGCGATCCCGGCGGAGACGCGCGGCGGGCACGTGCCGTTCGCGGACGTGGTCGAGCCGCACCCCACCGCCGGTCCCACCGAGCGCCTCGCCAACTGGTCGGGACGCAAGAGCATCTGACCCCGCGCACACGAACGGGCCGCCGGTGGAAAACCACCGGCGGCCCGTTGTCGTTCGACTACTGCCTGTCTACTCCGAGTCGGCTGCGCCCGACTTGGCCAGGTCGACCGGAACCTCGTCGGGGACCGTGACCGGCTTCGTCTCGCCGCGGAACGTGAACTTCGCATCCTCGCCCGCGCCTTCGCCGTCCCAGTTCTCGACGTCGACGTACACGATCTGACCGGGGCCGACCTCGCCGAAGAGAATCTTCTCCGACAGCTGGTCCTCGATCTCGCGCTGGATGGTGCGACGCAGCGGCCGCGCACCCAGGACCGGATCGAAGCCACGCTTGGCCAGCAGCGACTTGGCCTTGTCGGTGACCTCCATCGTCATGTCCTTGTTCTTCAAGGCCACCTCGACGCGTGCCACCATCAGGTCCACCATCTGAACGATCTGCTCGGTGGTGAGCTGGTGGAAGACGACGATGTCGTCGATGCGGTTGAGGAACTCGGGACGGAAGTGCTTCTTCAGCTCGTCGTGGACCTTGAGCTTCATCCGCTCGTAGTTCGACTCGTCGCCCTTACCGGACGTGAAGCCGAGACCCACAGCCTTGGAGATGTCCGAGGTACCGAGGTTCGAGGTGAAGATGAGCACCGTGTTCTTGAAGTCCACGGTCCGGCCCTGACCGTCGGTGAGACGGCCGTCTTCGAGCACCTGCAGGAGCGTGTTGTAGATCTCCTGGTGTGCCTTCTCGATCTCGTCGAACAGCACCACGCTGAACGGCTTGCGGCGCACCTTCTCGGTGAGCTGGCCGCCCTCTTCGTAGCCGACGTAGCCGGGAGGGGCACCGAACAGCCGCGACGCGGTGAAGCGGTCGTGGAACTCACCCATGTCGATCTGGATGAGAGCGTCGTCCTCACCGAACAGGAAGTTGGCGAGCGACTTGGCCAGCTCGGTCTTACCGACACCGGACGGGCCGGCGAAGATGAACGAACCGGACGGACGCTTCGGGTCCTTCAGGCCGGCACGGGTACGACGGATGGCCTTGGCGACAGCCTTGACCGCGTCTTCCTGACCGATGATCCGCTTGTGCAGCTCCTCCTCCATGCGGAGCAGACGCGTGGTCTCCTCCTCGGTGAGCTTGAACACGGGGATACCGGTCCAGTTACCCAGGACCTCGGCGATCTGCTCGTCGTCGACCTCGGCGATGACGTCCAGGTCACCGGAACGCCACTGCTTCTCCCGCTCCGCACGCTGAGCGACGAGGGTCTTCTCCTTGTCGCGCAGGTTCGCGGCCTTCTCGAAGTCCTGCGCATCGATCGCGGACTCCTTCTCACGGCGGGCGTCGGCGATCTTGTCGTCGAACTCGCGGAGGTCCGGCGGTGCGGTCATCCGGCGGATGCGCATCCGGGCTCCGGCCTCGTCGATGAGGTCGATGGCCTTGTCCGGCAGGAAGCGGTCGTTGATGTAGCGATCGGCCAGGGTGGCCGCGGCGACGAGTGCACCGTCCGTGATGGACACGCGGTGGTGCGCCTCGTAACGGTCGCGAAGACCCTTGAGGATCTCGATGGTGTGTTCCACCGTCGGCTCGCCGACCTGCACCGGCTGGAAGCGGCGCTCGAGTGCGGCATCCTTCTCGATGTACTTGCGGTACTCGTCGAGGGTGGTGGCACCGATGGTCTGCAGCTCACCGCGGGCGAGCTTCGGCTTGAGGATCGAGGCCGCGTCGATGGCGCCCTCGGCCGCGCCTGCACCCACGAGGGTGTGCAGCTCGTCGATGAACAGGATGATGTCGCCGCGGGTGTTGATCTCCTTGAGGACCTTCTTCAGGCGCTCTTCGAAGTCACCGCGGTAACGGCTGCCGGCCACGAGCGACCCGAGGTCGAGCGTGTACAGCTGCTTGTCCTTGAGCGTCTCGGGGACCTCGCCGTTGACGATGGCCTGAGCGAGACCCTCGACGACGGCGGTCTTACCGACACCGGGCTCGCCGATCAGCACCGGGTTGTTCTTGGTACGGCGCGACAGCACCTGCATGACGCGCTCGATTTCCTTCGAGCGGCCGATGACGGGGTCGAGCTTGCCTTCGAGGGCGGCCTGGGTGAGGTTGCGACCGAACTGGTCGAGCACCAGCGACGTGGACGGGGTGCCCGCCTCGCCGCGAGTGCCGCCGGCCTCGGCCGGCTCCTTGCCCTGGTAGCCGGAGAGCAGCTGGATCACCTGCTGACGCACCCGGTTGAGGTCGGCACCGAGCTTGACCAGCACCTGCGCTGCGACGCCTTCACCCTCGCGGATGAGGCCGAGCAGGATGTGCTCCGTACCGATGTAGTTGTGTCCGAGCTGCAGTGCCTCGCGCAGGCTGAGCTCCAGGACTTTTTTGGCACGCGGGGTGAAGGGGATGTGGCCGGACGGGGCCTGCTGGCCCTGGCCGATGATCTCCTCGACCTGGCTGCGCACTCCTTCGAGGGAGATGCCCAACGACTCCAGCGACTTGGCAGCGACACCTTCGCCCTCGTGAATGAGGCCGAGCAGGATGTGCTCCGTACCGATGTAGTTGTGGTTGAGCATCCTGGCTTCTTCTTGAGCCAGGACAACAACGCGCCGTGCGCGATCGGTGAACCTCTCGAACATCGCTCTCCCTCACACTTTCCGACGTGCAGTCACGAGACCGGGTGTCTCGTCCCTGTTCGCCGCGTTTCGCTCCGGCACTACAAGCAGATCGCCAGCGCCTGCTCCGAGGGCCGAAGCCCCGAACCGACGAAGGTTCCACGACCCCAGCTATTACTCTAGTTGGCTGCCGATCGACCTGCTGCCCCTCCACCCCTTTAGATGGACGAGCAGGCCTGCTTACCCGTATTTAACGCCCCAGCTCCGGCAATAGTTTCCCGTTCGCTGTACGCCTGGAGCGAACAGGCTCCGCGATGCCGATGTGGACCACCATTTCGTAGCCGCCGGGACTGGCTCGAATGGACACTTCTTTCCAGTTGTTCACCATCCAGACGTACCTGGACGGGACCCTGCGGGTACGTCGTGACCGTGGTGTCGCAGAAATGCGACAACCTCTTGCCCGCGAAGTTCGCGACCCGTTCCCCGAAGGAAGCGAGACCTGCGTGTCCGGACAGGGTATGTCGATGAGCTGTGAGTTCGCCACCCATACCTTTCCTCCGGCGTCGGCCGCGATACCCAGCGGGTTGCTCAAGACCCCCCGGTAACCGGCGACGAGGCGGGAAAGGGCTACCCCGCGACCGGGGTGACGAAACGGCACGGCACGTCGCGCGGGTGGGCGGGATCCAGCGCGTTCAGCACGAATCCGGCGGCCCGTGCCGAACCGGCGACGGCGACGTGGTCGGAGTAGTCCTGCTCGCAACCGTCCTGGACGACGATGTTCGTGGTGTTCGGGCCCGCCTCGATGCCGCTCGTGTACGGGACGACCAGTTCGTCGTAGCGGGTGGCGATGTTCGTGTACTCGATGCCGGGGACGTAGACCCCGTCCGCCCGCATGCGGTCGATGAACGCGGACCCCTGGAACATCTCGAGGCAGGCCCCACAGACGGGGAAACCCGCCGCCACCTCGTCGTCGATGCCGAGCGCCCGCATGGACCGCCCGACGCTGATCTGATCGTTGCCGTACGTTCCGTGCCACGGCGGTGCCAGTGACACGATCTTCGAGACCTTGTCTGCGCCGCCGAAGAACTTCACGTAGTTGTTCGCCTGCAGGGTGCCCTGTGAATGTCCGACGAGATCGACTTTCGAGGCCCCCGTGCTCGACAGCACCTGATCGACGAACGTGGCGATCTGAGCGGTACCGGTGTCGATGGGAGTCATCCCGCCGATCGCATCGAGCGGCCACGGCAGTTCGGGGAAGTTGCCGTAGGTGAGGGAATACACGCAGTAGCCCTCGTTGGCGAGAAGCGGTGCGTACACCGCCCAGTTGGTCTGGCGCGCGCCTCCCGTCCCGTGGACGAGGACCACCGGTTCGGGATGCGCGTCACTCGGCACGCAGGACCAGTCGTTCGAACCCGGGGCCGAACCGCCCGGATTTCCCAATTCGAGGGGCACTCCGGCGAGGAAGGAATCCGGCACCGGATAGGTCGGCGCTGCGGACGCCACCCCGGACCACATCACGAACGCCAGGAACAGAATCCCTGAAACGGTCACGCAGCGCCGCACAGCTACCCCCCGAACTTCCCGATTAACGGATCAGTGCGGGACGGTAACAGTCCAGGTCACGTCGCGGAGCGAATCAGCGAATTCGGTCCCCAGCTAACTTTCAGTTCGCCTTGTTGTAGGCGTCGATAATTTCCGCGGAGATACGCCCGCGCGCAGAAACCTTTTTGTTGTTCTTGCGCGCCCATTCCCGGATAGCGGCGCTCTGTTCCCGATCGACCGAAACTCGGGACTTGGTGGCGGCCGGAGCCGCCACGGTCTTGCCGCGCTTGCGCGAGCTCACCTTGCGCGCGTGGGAAACCCACACGTCGAGCTGCTCGCGCAATTTCGCCGCATTCTCCGAGGAAAGGTCGATCTCGTACTGAACACCGTCGAGTCCGAACTCGACCGTCTCGTCGGCAGACGCCTCCTGATCGACATCGTCGATCAGGGTGACAGTGACCTTCTTAGCCATGGGATGAAATTCCTCTCGAATGAAGCGACGTCTCATCGTCAACGTGAGCTACGACCCGGAGGTAACCATACCCCTGTTCTTCCGATTCGGAATACGAGGAATGGATCGAATTTATCCGCGCGAATTCACCCTGGTGAATCAGCGAGTAGAAGGACGAACAATGGGAAAGAGGATTGTTTCGCGGATTCCCAATCCCGTCAAAGCCATGAGCAGACGGTCGATTCCCATTCCGGTACCGGTAGTCGGCGGCATTCCCTGCTCCATTGCGGCGAGGAATTCTTCGTCGAGGGCCATCGCCTCGTCGTCGCCGGCCGACGCGAGACGCGCCTGATCGACGAACCGCTCACGCTGGATGACCGGATCGACCAATTCCGAATAGCCCGTGGCCAACTCGAACCCGCGGATGTAGAGGTCCCACTTCTCGGTCACCCCGGCCTTGCTGCGGTGGTCACGAGTCAGCGGCGACGTCTCGACCGGGAAATCACGGACGAACGTCGGCTCGAACAACTGGTCGCCACACTGGTGCTCCCACAGTTCCTCGACGAGCTTTCCGTGCCCGTACCCCTTGTCCTTGGGGACCTCCAGGCCTACCTTCTCGGCGAGCGCCAGTAATTCCTCGACGGTGCTATACGGAGTGACCTCGACACCGATCGCCTGCGACAGCGACGGGTACATCTCGAGGGTCTTCCATTCACCACTGAAGTCGTATTCGGTGCCGTCGGCGAGAGTGACGACCTGCGAACCGAAAGCGGCCTGCGCCACTTCCTGGACGAGTTCGCGGATCATGACGGCGGAATCGTCGTACGTGCCGTACGCCTCGTACGTCTCGAGCATCGCGAATTCCGGCGAGTGCGTCGAGTCGACACCCTCGTTGCGGAAATTCCGGTTGATCTCGAAGACCTTCTCGATACCGCCGACGACGCACCGCTTCAGGAACAGTTCGGGCGCGATACGGAGGTAGAGATCGATATCGAGGGCATTGGAACGCGTGATGAAGGGACGGGCCGCCGCGCCACCCGCCACCGTCTGCAGCATCGGCGTCTCGACCTCGAGGAACCCGCGACGCTCGAGCGCGTTCCGGAGCTCACGGACGACAGCCACCCGCTTACGCGCATTCTCCCGCGCCTCGGAGCGCACGATCAGATCGGCGTAGCGCTGCCGGACCCGCGACTCCTCGTTCATCTCCTTGTGCGCTACCGGCAGCGGCCGGAGCGACTTGGACGCGATCTGCCACGAATCGGCCATGACGCTCAGCTCACCGCGACGCGAACTGATCACCTCACCGTGCACGAACACGAAGTCACCGAGGTCGACATCGGCCTTCCACGAGGCCAGAGCGTCCTCCCCGACCGCGGCGAGACTGATCATCGCCTGCAGCTGGGTGCCGTCGCCTTCCTGCAGCGTCGCGAAGCACAACTTGCCCGTGTTGCGCACGAAGATCACCCGGCCGACGACGCCGACCTGGTCACCGGTGGCCGTGTCGGGCTCGAGTTCCGGGTACTTGGCCCGGATCTCCGCCAGCGAGTGGGTGCGCGCCACCGACACCGGGTAGGCCTCGCGTCCCTCCGCGAGGATGCGCTCACGCTTCTCCTGGCGGATCCGAAGCTGCTCGGGGGTGTCGTCGACTGGCTGGGCTGCTACTTCACTCACGGGTCACCAGCCTAATCGACAGCCGACCGTGCCCCTATTTCGAGGTCAGCGTCAACCGACGGCTCGCCGTCAGTGTCATGCGACGGCTCGCCGTCAGTGTCATGCGTGAGCCGAGACGGTGGCCAGCTCCCGCACGCAGTGCTGCGTGGCGATGAGCGAGCCCAGCAGTCCCGCCGCCTTGATCGCCTTGTACCCGCCGACGAGATCGGTCGCCTTGTGCAGACCCAGCTGCTGCAGCGCCGCCGCGGCGAGACTCGACGTGTAGCCCTCGGAGCAGACGATGATCCACTCGACGTCGTGGTCCACTGCCAGCGCCAGGTGCGCCGAGCTGGTGGGATCGCAACGCCACTCGAGAACGTTGCGTTCGATCGCGAGCGCACCGGGAAGCGTTCCCTCGATCGCTCGCTGCGCCTGCGGGCGGATGTCCACCACGATCGCGCCGCGCGCCACGGCCTCGGGCAGCTCGAATGCGTACATGCGGTCGATCTGGGTGCGGGCCTCTTCGAGCATCTGGTCGATGTTCACTTCGAACCACCCTCGGGGAGATCGGTGAGCTCGGTCCGGGTACGGCGCAGCGTGCCGTGGTCGGTGACCTCGTAATAGGACATGGCCGATAGCGGCGGCGAGTAGGCGTGCACGCTCAGCGTCGGCGTCACCACCTCCGCCCCGGGTGCGTCCGGCGCCCGCACGACGTCGTGGACCCAGCCGAGCGGGAACGAGGCCTGATCGCCTGCCTCGAGAGTGCGGTGACGCAGACGGTCACCCGCCCAACGGAACTCGGACAACGCGCCGCTGAGAACGGTGAGCGCGCCGAAAGAGCCTGCGTGGTCGTGCAATTCGGTGTTCAGGTCGGGAACCCAGCTGATCAGCCAGACGTCGACGTCGTCGTCCGAGTAGAGCCGGGTCGACCAGCGCTCGTGGGTGGGCCAGCTCTGCGGGAGCAGGACGTCGTGGCGGCCGTCGAGGACCTCGGAAGCACCCTGGTCGGTGATGCGCAGCAGGTCAGCCGGGCGAAGACGGGTGGGTACAGATGCAGAAGAATACGTTGCGAGCACGAGAGAGACTCCCAGAAGTGTGAATTGGTCAAGGCGGCGTTCAGCCTCGACAACACTCCTGAGCACTCGTGCAGAGATTCACGGGGACCATTCTGACATAACTTCCGCGAAGAGGGAACCCGTCACTCGAGCGGGCTGCGACGCGCCCCTCGGCGAGCCTGATTCCGCTCGTAGACCAGGCGCAGCCCTTCGAGCGTGAGATCCGGTTCGTGCTCGTCGACGGTTTCCGTCTCGGGCATGATCAGCGGCGCGCGGTCACCGGTCGCGATCACCACCACGTCGGAACCGGAGAAGGCGGGCAGTTCCTTGCGCACGCGGCGGACCAGCCCGTCGACGAGCCCGGCGAAACCGAACACCGCACCCGACTGCATGCACTCGACGGTGTTCTTGCCGACGACGGAGCGGGGACGCACCAGTTCGACCTTGCGCAGAGCCGCCGACTGCGACGCGAGTGCGTCCGAGGAGATCTCGAGGCCCGGCGCGATGGCGCCGCCGAGGAACTCGCCCTTGGCGGACACGACGTCGACGCACGTGGACGTCCCGAAGTCGACCACGATGCACGGTGCGTCGTAGAGGTGATGCGCCGCAAGACTGTTCACGATCCGGTCGGCGCCCACCTCCTTGGGGTTGTCGACGAGCAGCGGAACACCGGTTCGCACCCCGGGTTCCACCAGCACGTGCGGGACGTGCCCCCAGTACCGCGTCAGCATCACGCGGATCTCCCGCAGCACCGACGGCACCGTCGACAGCGCGGACACACCGGTGATCTGATCGGTGTGCGCGCCGAGGAGCCCCCGGAAGATGAGGGCCAGCTCGTCGGCCGTCATCCTCGCGTCGGTGCGCATCCGCCAGTCCTGCACCAACTTCGAGTGTTCACCGGTACCGGTGAACAGTCCGAGAACGATGTTCGTGTTCCGGACGTCGACGGTGAGGAGCATGGGTTACACCAAACTGGATTCGCGCTCGGCGTCGAGCGTCGACAGCATGCGCGGGGTGATGAGACCGGAGCCCTCCGGCGCGTGCGCCGGGTCGGCACCGAGCTCGATCGGCGAGTTGGCGGCGTCGACAAACACGACGCGCGGCTCGTAGTCGCGCACCTCCTGCTCGTTCATGACACCGTAGGCGATGAGGATGACGAGGTCGCCGGGCTTGACCAGATGCGCTGCCGCACCGTTGATCCCGATGACGCCACTTCCCCGCTCGCCGGCGATCACATAGGTTTCGAGCCGCGCGCCGTTGTCGATGTCGACGATGCACACCTGCTCGCCCTCGAGAAGGTCGGCGGCGTCCATCAGATCCTGGTCGACCGTCACCGAGCCCACGTAGTGCAGGTCGGCGTGAGTGACGGTGGCGCGGTGGATCTTCGACTTCATCATGGTGCGAAACATGTTCCGGTCCTTACTCTTCTAGCGGGAAAGAAGTTCGTCTGTGGCCGCGCCCGACGGTGGTTCGGCGTCGCGTTCGAGGAAACCGGTGCCGACGGCGACACCGACGTTGTCGATCAATCGGGTGGTTCCGAGCTTGGCGGCGACGAGCAGCCGGCCGTCGCCTCGTTCGGGGGCGGGGCCGAGATCGACGCCCCGCACTTCGAGGTAGTCGACCTCCACCTCCGGGACGGAGGCCAGCACCTCGCGCGCGGTGGCCAGGATCGCCTCGGCGCCACCGGCCGCGGCGTGGGCGCCGGCGATGAGCGCCGCGGACAGTGCCGTCGCCGCGGTGCGCTGCGCCTCGTCGAGGTAGCGGTTGCGCGAGGACAGTGCCAGACCGTCGTGTTCACGCACCGTGGGCACGCCGAAGATTCGGACATCGAAGTTCAGGTCGGTCACCATCTGCCGGATCAGCGTCAGCTGCTGGTAGTCCTTCTCACCGAAATACGCGACGTTCGGCGCCGCGATCTGCAGCAGCTTGGCGACGACGGTGAGCATGCCCGCGAAGTGCGTCGGCCGAGACGCGCCCTCCAGCTCGGCACCCAGCGGTCCGGGATGGATCGTGGTCCGCGGTCCTACCGGGTACATGGTGGCTGCGGTGGGCACGAACGCCAGCTCGACTCCGGCCTCGCGCAGCAGTTCGAGATCGGCGTCGAGGGTGCGCGGGTAGGCGTCGAGGTCTTCACCGGCGCCGAACTGCAACGGGTTGACGAAGATCGAGACGATCACCACCGCGCCGGTGAGCTTGGCCTGCCGCACCAGTTCCAGGTGACCCGTGTGGAGGGCTCCCATCGTCGGCACGAGCGCGACCTGGCGGCCGACACCGCGGAGCGCCTTCGAGACCCGGGTCAGCACGTTCGGGTCGTGGTGCACGGTCAGTTCGCCGCGCTTGTATCCGCCCTGCAGATCGCTCACAGAACTCACCTCCGGTCTTCCAGGATTTCCAGCAGTTCAGGTGTCGCGCCGGCGCGTTGCGCCGACCTCAGCGACAGGGCACGGTAGCCGGCCGCGATCCGCGGATCGACCTCTTCGAGTACCCGCAGATGCGTGGCCACCGCTTCCGAATCACCCCGCGCGACCGGCCCGGTCAGTGCCGACGGTCCGCGCCGCAGGGCGTTGTCGAGCGCCGCGGAGAGCAGCGGTTGGAGGACTCGTTCGGCCAGGCCGTTCGGATCGTCGCCGATCAACTCCTGGCCGAGCAGTTCCTGGCCTTCGAGGGCGACGCGCAGCGCGGCCACGGCGTCGACGACGAGCGTCACCAGGTGGTTGCTGCCGTGCGCGAGAGCGGCGTGGTACAGCGGTCGCATGTCCTCGCGGACCCGGACGGGCTCGCCGCCGATCTCGAGGACCAGCGACTGTGCGATCGCGTAACCGATGTCGTCGGCGGCGGTGATGCCGAAACAGGCGGACGCGAGACGGACGGTGTCCTCGTCGTGCCCGGTGAACGTCATCGCGGGGTGAATCGCGAGCGGAACGACGCCCTGCTCGGTGAGGGGGTCGAGGATCCCGATGCCGTTCGCGCCGGAGGTGTGCGCCACGATCGCGCGACTCGGCACCGCACGGGTGGAGGCCAGCCCCGCGATCAGTGACGGCAGTTCGGCGTCGGGGACGGCGAGAATGAGCAGTTCGGAGCGGGCCGCGACCTCGGCCACCGGCAGAATCTCGGTCTCGGGGAGCCGGGTCCGTGCCCGGTGACGTGACGCGTCGGAGACAGCCGAGCAGGCGACGACGACGTGACCTGCCCGCTCCAACGCGGCACCGATTGCTGTACCGACCCGGCCGGCGGAGACGATTCCTACCGTCAACCTCGCAGGCGCAGGGCCATTAGTGATCCCGAAAGAGGTCACCTTCGTCCTCTCGTTCGTTCCAGTCCCGCTCGGCGGGTACCAGACGTTCCAGGGTGAGGATAGCCCGGCTCGAACGCACCCCGCCATGCGCCGGCAGAGTGATATATGCCTCACACGATGCGGGTTGATCCTCGGGCGCGTCCGGCCTTACTCGGCCCGGCGACGCCGGCCGCCGGTGCTCTGGCCGGTCCCGGATGCCGACTGCATGTTGGCCATGATCTCGGCGACGGACAGCCCGTTCGAGTGCGCACCCGACGGTTCGTCGGCCTCGGGCGCCCGACGGCGGCCCTGCCGCGCTTCGGGCTCTGCCTCTGCCTCTGCCTCTGAGTCGGGCTCGGGGACCGATTCGGGCTCGACCGGGGCGACAGGCTCCGGCTCGGGTGCCGGCCGGGTCTCGGCAACCGGCTCGGGCTCCGGTTCCGGTTCGACCTCGATCTCGGGTTCGGTGTGTCCGGCGTAGGCGGGTTCCACGATGGACGTCTCGGCGGTGACCGGATCGTCGTCCGGATTCGCGAAGTGGTGAGAAGACTGGGCGGAACCGCTCTGATGCCCGGCCCCGGCGGCATGCCCTGCTCCCGGGATGTACAGGCCCGACGCAGCAGGCTGATAGCTGCTGTACGACCCGCCTGCGAGTTCCTGCACACGAGTCGAATCCGCCCGCAGCGCGATCCGTTCGGTCGGCATCGCGCCGTCGAACAGGGCCTCGAGGTTCTTGCGGAGCGACGAGAGTTCGGCACGCAGCGCGGCGAGTTCTTCGGCGTCGGCGCGCACCTCGCTGCGCACCCGCTTCTCGACGGTGAGCTCGTATTCGCGCCGTGCCGAGATCTCCCGCTCGAGCTGCAACTCGTAGACGGTCTGCAGGTCGTTGACCTTCGCCTTGTCGAGCGCCGACTCGCGCCGGTACTTCGTCATGGCGATGGCACCGACCGTGGCAGCCCACAGCGCGGCGACCAGGCCCACTCGCAGGAGTTGGACGCTGTCGCTGAAGATCAGGAAGAGGGACGCGATCACCGCGAGGGCGAGCAACCCCGCAACGATCATCTGGCTCGCGCTGCGCTTGTTGCGGCGCGCAGACTTGAGGCGACCAGGATTCGTCATGGTGCCAGGGTACTTGGCCGCGAAGGGTGCACCGCGCATTCCATCGGACCTGCGGCGATCCTCCATGTCCTCAATGCGCCGGCTCGTCCGAGGGGTCGTCGGGGGTGCGGCAGCAGTGTTCCAGCCATAGTGCCGCGCCGACGAGGGCCAGTGCGGCGACGAGGCCCACCCACGCGCCGGGAGTGTCCGAGCCCGCGGCCCGGAGCACCGAACGCTGCGGAAGCAGGTACAGCAAGAAGCCGCCCCACACCCCGGCCGTCGCGGCACCGACGAGCGCGGACGCCTTGGCGAGCGCCGCCACCCGGGCGGCGGTGATCGGGTGCAGCTGACGCGGTCCGTCGCCCACCTGATGGTTGCTGACCCGGGATCGCACCATGAACGCGAGCACGACCTCGATCAGCGCGACCGGATACAGCGACGCCCCGGCGTACACGGGAATCGGCGGAAACGAGCCGTAGAACACACGGACCAGAATCCAGGTGGCGGCGACGGCGAGGGCGGCCAGGAACAGCAGATCCCAGATCCGGGTGGGTTTCATCGTGCCCGCCGGTTCCGGCTTCATCGCGACCGCCGGTCCAGAACGAGCTGCGTCCGGTGCACACCGGCGCGTTCCTCGTCGCCCAGAAGTGGCAGCAGCGCCTCCACCCGGGTCGTCGTCCCGTCGACCGGCAGCACGGCGTCGGGTTCGACGTCCAGCCACGGAATCAGCACGAACGCACGCTCGTGCGCTCGCGGGTGCGGCAACGTCAGTTCCGGGTCGTCGCTGCGGACGTCGTCGCACGTGACGACGTCGACGTCGAGCGTGCGCGGGCCCCACCGCTCGATCCGCACCCGGTCGGCGGCAACCTCCAGTTCCTGCCCGCGCCGCAGCCAGCCGTAACCGTCGAGAGCGGGATCGTCGACGACGAGGACCGCGTTGAGGAAGTCCTGCTGCTCGACACCGCCCCACGGCGCCGTCGAATACACCGGAGAGACCGCCACGACCGCGCCACCCAGACCGTCGAGAACGGACTGCAGATGGGCAAGGCTGTCACCGACGTTCGACCCGATCGACAACACCGCGCGACTCATGGCCGCGACCTGTGCGCGACCACCGCGACATCCGCGAAGGTCAGCGGGATCGGCGCGGACGGCTTGTGCAACACCACCTCGGTGCGCCGGACGCGAGGGTCGGTCATCACCCCGTCCGCGATCTCCGCGGCGACGGTCTCGATGAGGTCCCGTGAGGGTCCCGCGACGATCGCGGCCGCGCGCTCGGCCAGTCCGCCGTAGTCGAGGGTGTCGTCGAGGTCGTCCGATGCGGCGGCGGGGGCGAGGTCCATCCAGACGGTGATATCGACGTAGAAGTCCTGACCGTCCCGCTTCTCGTGTTCGAAGACGCCGTGATTGCCACGAACCTTCAAGCCGCGCAACTCGATTCGATCACTCACGTCCGACTGCACCCTTTGCCCAGGCCTCGGCGACCGCGATGGCGTCGAGGGAACCCTGCGCGTCGTGCACGCGCACTCCCCACGCTCCGTGGGTGGCGGCGAGCGCCGAGACGACGGCGGTCGCGATCTCCCGGCCGGCGGGCGGGCGCGGTTCCCCGTCCGCATCCGCCAGCAGCGAACCCAGGAACCGCTTGCGGGACGCGCCGATCAGGACAGGGAATCCCAGCGCGTTGAACTCGGGCAGCGCCTTCAGCAGAGCCCAGTTGTGGTCGGCGTTCTTCGCGAAACCGAGACCCGGATCCAGCACCAGGGAACCCGGATCCACCCCGGCCTTCACGGCCAGGTCGACCTGGGTCATCAGTTCGTCCCGGACCTCACGGACCACGTCCTCGTAATGGTCGGCGGTGCCGCGGTGCACGTAGTCGGCAGCCGAACGCCAGTGCATCAGAATCCACGGCACTCCGGCGTCCGCGACGACCGAGGCCATCGCCGCATCCGCACGGCCACCGGCGACGTCGTTGATGATCGACGCACCCGCCTCGATCGCGACCTCCGCGACCGACGCCCGCATCGTGTCCACGCTGACGCAGATGCCCTCGCCCACCAGGTCCGCGATCACAGGTGCGACGCGACCGGCTTCGACGTCGGGATCGACCCGCGCCGCGCCCGGCCGGGTGGACTCGCCGCCGACGTCGACGATGTCGACGCCGAGACGCTTCAGTTCCAGACCGCGCGCGAGCGCCGCGTCACGATCGAGGAAACGTCCGCCGTCGGAAAAGGAATCGGTGGTGACGTTCAGGACGCCCATCACCACGGTTCGGCCTGGCGCGGGCAACTCGATCACGGTCACTTCCGCAGAATAAGGTCCAGAGCCTCGGAACGTGAGGCCGCGCTGGACTGGAGCAGACCACGCACCGCGGAGGTGGTGGTACTCGCACCAGGCTTGCGGATCCCCCGCATCGCCATGCACAGGTGCTCGGCCTCGATGACCACGATCGCACCGCGCGGGTCGAGCTTGCGCATGACAGCGTCGGCGATCTGGCTGGTCAGACGCTCCTGCACCTGCGGACGCTTGGCGTACAGGTCGACCACGCGCGCCAGCTTCGACAGGCCGGTCACCTTGCCCGTCTTACCGGGGATGTACCCGACGTGAGCGACCCCGTGGAACGACACGAGATGGTGCTCACACGTGGAGTACAGCGGAATGTCGCGAACGAGCACCAGCTCCTGGTGCCCCTCGTCGAACGTCGTGTTCAGCACGGTGTCCGGGTCGGTGTAGAGGCCCGCGAAGACCTCGCGGTACGACCGCGCCACGCGGGCGGGCGTATCCCGGAGTCCGGGACGGTCCGGGTTTTCACCGATCGCGATCAGCAGTTCGCGCACCGCAGCTTCGGCACGCGGCTGATCGAACACCCGGCCTGTCTCGAGTGCCACGGGCTCACTACCGAGATGATTCACCGACAACCGAAACTCCTCCAGTACCGGGACCGATCGTCCCGAAGCAACAGCCTAGTGTCGGGCGGATCAGTTCGATCCGTCCGGTCCTTTCCAGGCCCTCGTCTGCGCGTCGTCGTCGCCGGTGCCACGCTGCTCGTGCGGTGGGTTCCACTGGTTCCCCGGACCCTGGTTTCCGGAGTACTGGCCCTCCGGATTCTGGTTGCCCGGATCGCGAGGCGGCCAGCCCGGAGCCGACCAACCCGCGGGGGCGCCGTAGTCCGGACGCGGCTGCGTCATCCCACCCTGCGGCCTGGCCGGTGCCGGCTGCGAGTAGCCGTTGGCGGGTGCCGGCTGCGGGTACTGCTGCTGCGGAGCCTGCTGCGACTGCTGCTGGGCGAACACCGGCTCGGGCTGCTGGGGCCACGGCTCGCCGCGCTCGACGGCGAGTTCTCGCGGCGTCTTGACCGGCGGCTTGTCGGACGGGGTCCGGTGGCCGAAGTCGTTGAACGCGGTGATGCGCGGGCGCTTCTCGACGCTGTGGAAGATCTTCTCGAGATCCTTGCGGGTGAGCGTCTCACGTTCGAGCAGCTCGGTGGCCAGGATGTCCAGCACGTCGCGGTACTCGTTGAGGATCGCCCACGCCTCGGTGTGCGCGGCCTCGATGAGGTTGCGGACCTCTTCGTCGATCTCGCGTGCGACCTCGTGGGAGTAGTCGGACTGCTGCCCCATCGATCGGCCCAGGAACGGGTCTCCGCCCTCCTGGCCGTACCGCACCGCACCCAGCTTGGCGCTCATGCCGTACTCGGTGACCATCGACCGGGCGATCTTCGTCGCCATGTCGATGTCGGAGGACGCACCGGTGGTCGGCTCGTGGAACACGAGTTCCTCGGCCGCGCGGCCACCCATCGCCATGACGAGTCGAGCGATCATCTCGGACCGCGTCATCAGGCCCTTGTCGTCCTCGGGCACCGTCATCGCGTGACCGCCGGTGCGGCCGCGGGCGAGGATGGTGACCTTGTAGACGGGCTCGATGTCGGGCATCGCCCACGCGGCGAGCGTGTGTCCACCCTCGTGGTACGCGGTGATCTTCTTCTCGTGCTCGCTGATGATGCGGCTCTTGCGGCGCGGGCCGCCGACGACACGGTCGACGGATTCCTCGAGCGCAGCCTCCGTGATGACGGTGCCGTTCTCGCGGGCGGTGAGCAGCGCGGCCTCGTTGATGACGTTGGCCAGATCGGCCCCCGACATTCCGACGGTGCGCTTGGCCAGGCCCTCGAGGTCGGCGTGCTGGTCGATCGGCTTGCCCTGCGAGTGAACCTTCAGGATGGCGCGACGACCGGCGAGGTCGGGGGCGCCGACCGGGATCTGCCGGTCGAAGCGGCCCGGACGCAGCAACGCCGGGTCCAGGATATCGGGGCGGTTGGTGGCGGCGATGAGGATGACGCCGGTGCGGTCACCGAAACCGTCCATCTCGACCAGCAACTGGTTGAGGGTCTGCTCGCGCTCGTCGTGTCCGCCACCGAGGCCCGCGCCACGCTGGCGTCCGACGGCGTCGATCTCGTCGACGAAGATGATGCAGGGGCTGTTCTGCTTGGCCTGGTCGAACATGTCGCGCACACGGGACGCACCCACACCGACGAACATCTCGACGAAGTCCGAACCGGAGATCGTGAAGAACGGGACACCGGCCTCGCCTGCCACCGCTCGGGCGAGGAGGGTCTTACCGGTTCCGGGCGGCCCGTACAGCAGCACACCGCGCGGGATCTTCGCTCCCAGCGACTGGTAGCGCATCGGGTTCTGCAGGAAGTCCTTGATCTCGTACAGCTCTTCGACGGCCTCGTCCGCACCCGCGACGTCGGCGAACGTGGTCTTCGGCATGTCCTTGTTGAGCTGCTTGGCCTTCGACTTGCCGAAGCCCATGACGCCGCCGCGACCACCGCCCTGCATGCGGCTCATCACGAAGAAGAAGATGCCGAGCAGGATCACCATCGGCAGGACGAACAGCAGGATCGATGTGAGCCAGCTCTCCTGCGTGACCGTGGTGTTGTAGCTCTGCAGGCCCTTGTCGGAGATCTCGTTGAAGATCTGCTCGGACGCCGACGCCGGATACTTCGCGAGGATCTCGGTCTTGCCGTCGGTCGCGTCGTTGCCGTCCTTCAGCCACAGGCGGACCTGCTGCTCCCGGTCGTCGATCTGCGCCTTGTCGACGTTGTTCGCGTCGAGCTGCGCGATCGCCACGGAGGTGTCGACACCCTTGAATCCGCGCGTGTCGTTGCCGAAGTAGCTGAAGGCGTAGATCACCAGCAGGATGCCGGCAACTATCGCCAGGTTTCGAAACACAGTCTTACGGTTCATACAGGTCGGCCGAGATGGCCGGTCCTTTCGAGAGTGCGGGTCTTCCGGGTGCGCCTTCCGGCTGCCAACCGGACAAACCAGGTTACCGCGAAGGCACCCCGGCGACTCCAGGTAGCAGCCAACCGCCGTTGGGAGCGGTCTCTTTCTTTCAACGCATGCGATTGCCCATCGGTTCCCTCGGACTCGATCCGGGTCCGAATGTGCGGGAGTTCACCGCGCGGGCGCGACCCTCGGCCAGCCGCCGCCCACCCGTTCGATGTGAGCGGCCAGGGCCAGGATCCTGGCCTCTCCTCCGGGCGGTGCCGCGATCTGCACGGCCAGCGGTGTGCCCGAGTGTGAGTGCGTGCCGACGGGCACACTCGCCGCAGGCCACCCGACGAGATTCCACAGCGCGCTGAGCGGGGCGTACCGCACGTTGGCCACGATGTTCGACAGCCACGACCGCTCGCTCCACGTCGTCGCCGCGAGCGGCGGCTGCGCGAGAGCAGGTGTGATCACCACGTCGTAGTTCTCGAAGAATGCGCGCAGCGAATCTTCGAGCCTGCCCACCTGCTCGGGGCGGACGAACCGGCCCAGCGCGCGCCCCACCGCGACGTGCCTGCGGGTCCGCGGCTGCAGTAGCCGCAGATCGAGCCCCTTCGCGTCGGCGGCCGTTCCCGCGGTCCAGCGGGCGAGAACGGGAAGCAGGTTGACCGGGTACGGCAACGTCGCAGGCTCGACGTCATGGCCCGAGCCGGTCAGTTCCCTGCCCGCGCGCACGGCCGCATCCCGCCACTGCGGATCGACCGTGGCCAGGAATGTCGGCGACCCTGCCGCCACCGCGATCCGCAGTGGTTCCGACGCGCCGATCCGCGCGAGTTCGGGCCGGTCGGCGAGGACGGACAGCATGAGAGCGGCGTCGTCGACGGTCGTGGCAATGGGCCCGTTCTCGGCCATCCCGAACCACGAGGTGGCGCCGAGTTCGGACGGCACCACTCCCCTGCCCGGTTTGATACCGAACACTCCGCAGTTCGCCGAGGGGATGCGGATCGACCCCAGACCGTCGGTCCCGTGGGCCAGGGGCACCATCCCCGCGGCCACGGCGGCGGCCGCTCCCCCGGACGAACCCCCGCAGGTCCGCGACGGATTCCACGGATTGCGGGTGATGTGGCCGGGCGCGTCGGTGGTTCCCCACACCGCCAGTTCGGGGAGGGTGGTCAGGCCGACGACCACCGCTCCCGCCGCCCGCAGTCGCGCGACGACCGGGTGATCGGAAACCTTCGGTTCGGCACTGGTCGCACCCGATCCCTCGCGCATCGGCAGTCCGGCCACGGAAATGACGTCCTTGATCGCGACCGGCACTCCTGCCAGCGGAAGCGTGGACAGATCCGGCCGGTGAGAGAGGGCGAGGGCGTCGGCTCGGGCCTGTTCGGCGAGGACCGTGACGAACGCCTGAATCTTCGGTTCACGCTCGTCGATGGCCGCGAGCGCGGCCTCGACATGCTCCATCGGGCTCGAGACGCCCGAGCGAACCTGCTCGGCGACGACGACGGCTGAGGTGAACGGGGAGTCCCCCATCACCCGAGTATATGGTGCAGGGAAGCAGTCGTTTCGAGTATTCGCGCTGGATACAGTAGGTCTGCGGGGTTACCATTCGCTTGTCCCTGGATGGGACTCTTCACACCGCTCCAGACAACCTCGATGTGCCCAGAGAACCCGCCCAGTAGAACCCTCGATGTGCAATGACCAGAGGAAACGGGTCGGGCAGAGACGGATCGGCCGCTGGATCGGACTCTGCCGAACGGACCGTCGGAGTCACGAACTCCGAACACGAGAGCAGCGAAGCGACAGTCGCGGCCGGACCGTCGACGGTGGTTGCTGAGCAAACCATGTCCGCACGGACCATGACCGCCGAGCAGACCGCCGCCGCCGAACAAACCGCGGCCGCCGAACAAACCGCGGCCGCCGGTCCGACCGTGACTGCCCGGCAGCCGGACACCCTCATCACCACGCCGCCGGGCAATGCGGCGCTCGACGATGTCGAGGTCGGACAGCAGGTCGACGACTTCGATCTGCTGATGGGCCTGGGCAGCGGCGCGTTCGGCCGCGTGTTCCTGGCACGGCAGCGGTCGATGCAGCGACTCGTCGCGGTGAAGATCTCGCACGACAAGGGGAACGAGCCGCAGACCCTCGCCCAGCTCGACCACAACTACATCGTGCGCGTGTTCGACCAGCGGTTGCTCGAGGACCGCCAACTGCGCCTTCTCTACATGCAGTACCTGCCGGGCGGCACCCTGCTGCGGGTTCTGCGCCGCGTACGCGTCACCCCGGAACAGGACCGGACGGGCAGCCTGCTGCTGGAAGTGGTCGACGAGGAGATGCGGGAGAAGGGCGAGATCAGGCCCACCGACTCGAGTGTGCGGGACGAGATCGCATCGCTGACCTGGCCGGAGACGATCGCGTGGCTGGGGCGGCGACTGGCGGACGCCCTCGACTACGCCGGCAAGCGCGGCGTCCTGCACCGCGACATCAAGCCCGCCAACATCCTGCTCACGGCGGAGGGGGTGCCGAAGCTCGCCGATTTCAACATCAGTTTCAGCGACACCGTCACTGGCGCGTCACCGCTGGCCTACTTCGGCGGGTCCCTGGCCTACATGTCCCCCGAGCAACTCGAGGCGTGTCACCGCGGTATGCCCGGGACGGCGGCGGACCTCGACACCCGCAGCGACATCTTCGCGCTCGGCGTGATGTTGTGGGAGTTGATGTGCGGGCGGCGTCCGTTCGAGGACGAGGACGTGTCGAGCGAGTCGCTCGTCGCACTCGAAGCGATGCTGGACCGCCGCAGCCGCGACATCGACCCGGAGTTCCTCGACCAGTTGCCCTACGACTGCCCGCCGTCGCTGCGACGGGTACTCCTGACGTGTCTGGCACCGAAGCCGGAGGACCGGTGGTCGTCCGGTGCCGAACTGGCCCAGCAATTCGACCTGTGCCTGAATCCCAGGGCCCGCGACCTCGTCGATCCGCCGCCGAACAGTTGGCGCATGCGGCTGCGCCGCTTCGCGCTCCCGATTCTGGTGATCGGTATCGCGGTGCCGAACGCTCTCGCCGGCGCCTACAACTACCACCACAACAAGATGCTGATCATCAGCAATCTGACGCCGGAGGCCCAGCACTCGTTCGAATCGATCCAATTGGTGATCAATTCGATTGCGTTCCCGCTGGGCGCGATCATGCTGCTCTACTGGTGCCGATATCCGCTGCTCGTTCCGCGTGGTCTGCGCAAGGGGAAAACGTACGACCGCCAGACACTGGCCCGGGCCCGCACCGACACCCTGCTGCTCGGCGACCGCGTCGTGCTGGTGGTGTTCGGGTTGTGGGTCATCGCGGGCATCGCCTATCCGATTTCCCTGCAACTCGCGGCGGGGAACGTTCCGCCGGGCGCGTACGTGCACTTCATCGCATCACTGATCGTGTGCGGTGCCGTGTCGGTGGCGTACCCGTTCTTCGTGGTCGCGTTCTTCGCGGTGCGCTGCATCTACCCGACCCTGCTGCCGCAGGACATCGCCAGCAGCGCCGACGCGCACAAACTGCGGGGCCTCGACCGCCGGAGCACGCTGTATCTCGCGGTGGCCGCTTCGGTTCCGCTGGCCGGCGTGGCCGGGGTGACGTTCCTGTCACCCGACGAGATCACACTGGTGATCATCGCGGTCCGCATCCTGTGCGTCGGCGGCATCTTCGCGTTCGTCGGCGTGTACTGGCTGTTCCGGCAGCTGGAGCAGGACCTGCGGGCGCTGGAGCTCGCCGTGTCGCACGAACCCGTCCGCTGACGAGCAGCGCGGAGATCAGCCGCCGTAGACGGAAGGCTCGAGGGTCCCGATGTACGGCAGGTCGCGGTACCGCTCGGCGTAGTCGAGGCCGTACCCGACGACGAATTCGTTGGGGATGTCGAAGCCCACGTTCGCGACGTTGACGTCGACCTTGATGGCGTCGGGCTTGCGCAGCAGCGTGACGACCTCGAGGGACGCCGGGTTGCGGCTCGACAGGTTGCGCATCAGCCAGGACAGCGTCAGACCGGAGTCGATGATGTCCTCGACGATCAGCACGTGCCGGCCGGCGATGTCCTTGTCGAGGTCCTTGAGGATGCGCACGACGCCGGAGGACGACGTGGACGACCCGTAGGAGCTGACGGCCATGAACTCCATCTGGGTGGGGATGGGGAGGGCCCGCGCGAAGTCGGTCATGAAGAAGATGGCGCCCTTGAGGACACCCACCAGGAGCAGATCCCCTTCCGGGGCGCCCTCCGGGTAGCGCTTGGCGATCTCCTCGGCCAGTTCGACGGTACGTCGACGAATCTCGTCCTCGGAGATCAGTACCGATGCGATGTCGCCTTCGTACACGCGATCAAACCCTTCGTCGGTCGTCCAATCCGACGTTCAGCCTGCCACGTCGTCGGCGGACCACCAACCTCGCGTCCGGTGTTCCGCCCCCGATCGCCACCTGTCCCTGTCCCCGCCACCGTGCGACGAGGTCGTCCACGGCCCGCAGTTGCGTGTCTCCGAGACCGCGCGCACCGGCCGCGAGTAGCCAGCTGCGCAGTACCCGCCTGCGGACGGGTGGCGCCGACAGAACGAGCACGGCCGCGTCGATTTCGCCGTCCACCACGACTTTCGCTTCGGTCTCGGCGGCCATCGCGTCGAGGACCGCCCCTTCCTCGCGCAGGTGTTCCCCGGTGCGGGCGAGGGCCCCGGCGACGCCGCCGCCCAGGACGTCCTCGAGCAGCGGGAGCACCTCGGTGCGCAGCCGCACCCGCACGAAGTCGGGCGAGGCGTTGTGCGGATCCTCGTGCGGGCTGAGTCCCAGTTCCACGCAGGCCTGCCGGGTCACCGCGCGGCGCACGTCCAGCAGCGGTCTACCCCACGGGCTGTCGTACGGGCTCATCCCCCAGATGGATCGACCACCCGAACCCCGCGACAACCCCAGCAACACTGTTTCGGCCTGGTCGTCGAGGGTGTGTCCCAGCAGCACCGGGCGGGTTCCGCGCGCCGAGTCGAGGGCGCGGTAACGGGCCTGCCGGGCCGCCGCCTCGAGCCCGCCCGACCCGGTCACATCGACGGAGAGCACCTCGGCGGACGCGCAGCCGAGCGCTCGGGCACGGGCCGCGGCCTCGTCGGCCACGTCGGCCGACCCCGGCTGCAGCCGATGATCGACGACGAGGGCACGCACCGAACGCGCCTCCGCGACGGCCGCCGCGGTCAGCGCCAGTGAGTCGGCGCCACCCGACAACGCGACCGCGATCTCACCGTCCGGGGCGTGCGCGGCGATCCAGCGCCGCACGGCGTGACGAACCTCGAGGATCGCCGGCTCCTCGGGAAGCAGCGTCACCGGCTCAGCCCTTCTCGAATCAGCCCAGTACCCGGGACACCCAGGCGTCCGGCGCGTCGATCTCCGCGAGCCGGGGCAACGTGTCGGGGCCGGTCCACACGACGTTGAACCGGTCCATCCCGACCTTGTCCACGACGGCGTCGACGAACGCCTTGCCGCGCACGTATTGCGCCATCTTGGCGTCCATTCCGAGCAGCGCCCGGATGAGACGCTGCACCGGGTTGCTCTTGCGTCGGCGACGCTGATCGAACGCCGCCCGGATCGCTGCCACCGACGGCACGACTGCGGGGCCGACGGCGTCCATCACGTGGTCCGCATGTCCCTCGAGGAGGGTGCCGAGTACCAGCAGACGGTCGAGGGCCTCACGCTGCGGCTCCGCCTGGGTGGCGCGCAGCAGCCCGACGATGCCTCCCGGTGCGCCCGACTCGTCCGGCTCCGTGCGCCCACGGGCGCGCAGCGCGGAGGACAACCGGCCGACCATGTCGGTGACCGACTCGTCCTCGGCGGATCCGAGCGTCTCCACCGACGCCTGCATGTACCCGGTGAGCCACGGTGAGGACGAGAACTGCACCCGGTGCGTCACCTCGTGGAGGCACACCCAGAGCCGGAAGTCGCTGGGCCGCACCCGCAACGTCCGCTCGACCGACACCACGTTGGGAGCCACCAGCAGCAGGGTTCCGTTGTCGCCGGTGAACGGGTCGTACTGGCCGAGGATCGCCGACGACAGGTACGCGAGCATCGCCCCGGCCTGAAGGCCCGCCGGTTTGCCGACCAGCATGCCGGGAGCGGCGTCGCCGCCGGTGAGTTGCGACATCGAATGCGCGGCAGCGTGGATCCACCCGGCCCGGTCGAGGATCTGGGCGGTCGGCACCGGAAGTCCGTCGGCGAGACCGGTGACTTCCCGGACGGGCAGTTCCGCGCGCATCGACGCGTCGGCCAGTTCCGCGACCACGGTTTCGGCCGTGTACCGCGACGTCACCGGTCCGCTGCGCGCGAGTTTCACCCCCGTCCTGGCTGCGAGCTTCCAGTCGACGGCACCACTGAAGGCATTTCCCTCGGCGGCCATCACTGGCACCCGCACGTGCGGAGCGCAGCCGCAAGTGCGTCGAGTGCGGGACGGCTGACCTCCGGAGGGCGGTCGTTCGACATCAGCGCGAACGTCAGCACCCGCCCGTTCTGGTCCACCACGTAGCCGGCGAGCGCGCTGGCCGTGGACAGAGTGCCGGTCTTCGCCCGCACCCAACCGGCACCCGTGCGGTTCCCCGACGCGTAGCGGTCCGACAGGCTGCCCGTCGCACCGGCCACCGGCAGGTAGTCGAGCATGGGCCGCAGGGCGGGATTGCCGTCGCCCGCGGCCGCCGTGAGGACCTGGTCGAGCGTGTGCGGCGCGATGCGGTCGTCGACGGACAACCCGCTCGCGTCGTGCAGGGTGAACCCCGACAGATCGAATCCTGCCGCGGTCAGCGTCTGGCCGATGGTCGCGACGGCGCCCTCGAACGATGCTTCCGCGCCGGCATTCATGGCAACCTCCCGCCCGATCGCTTCGGCAAGCACATTGTCCGAGTGTTCCATCATCTGCCGCAACCGGTCGCGCAGCGGCGCCGACTGCACACTCGCCACGGTAGCCGCACCGGGCGCCGCGACCCCCGACGTGACCGCCGACGGGGCGATGCCGAGCGCACCGGCGAGCGTCCGCCCGGCGTCGAGCGCGGGTGTCGAACTGCGCGGCGACTCGTCCACGAGCGGGTCGGCCCGTCCACCGTCGAGCATGATCGGTTCGGTGGGGGTGATGAATCCGGCGCCGACGTCCGTCGGGAACCATCCCTGCGCCATGGTGTCGCCCGAGTAGATGCTGGTGTCGACCACGATGCTCGTCACCTGGATGCCCGCGTTCCGGACCTGATCGACCAGCTGCGAGATGTGCGCCGCACCCGGGTAGTAGCCGTTCTCCCCGACCGGCTTCGCGGTGAGAGTGGGATCACCACCGGCGACGAGGACGATCTCGCCGGGAGTCGCGCCCTGCACCACCTTCGTCGTCACCCGACGGTCGGACGGCAGCGCCAGCAGCGCGGATCCCGCGGTGAGGACCTTGGTGGTCGACGCCGGGGTCATCGGGGTCTGCGGGTTGACGCTCCACAGGACCTGACCGGTGACCGCGTCGGCGACCGTTCCGCTGAACTTGCCGAGGTCGGGGTTCGCGGCGGCCGGACCGACCGCGGCGGCGATCCCCTGCGCCGTCGGCATCGGCGCGTCGTCCGGCACCGGCGTGACCTGCGGGGCCGCCGTGATCGGTGCAGGTTCAGGCGCAATCGTCAGTTCACCGCGGCCCGCCGACGCGTTGTGCGCGGTCACCGCGACCACCAGAACAGCCGCCATCGCGAGCACCACGACGACGACCGACGCGAACAGAATTCGCATGTTCCGACGGTGGCGTCCCGCCAACGAGCCCATCTTCTTCTTTCCCTGGCCCGGCAACGCGCCTCCGTCTTCACTGTGATTCGTGGGTGGTCAGACAACCAACCTTATCCTCGACCCGATATCCTCTCCCCGAATCATCATCGACACGACAGCGAGGAATCGGCGTGGAGTTCGACGTCACCATCGAGATCCCCAAGGGTCAGCGAAACAAGTACGAGGTCGACCACGTGACCGGTCGCGTGAAGCTGGACCGCTACCTCTACACCGCGTTCGGCTACCCGGCCGACTACGGCTTCATCGAGAACACCCTCGGCGAGGACGGCGATCCGCTGGACGCGCTGGTCCTGCTCCCCGAGTCCGTGTTCCCCGGCGTCATCGTCGAGGCACGTCCCGTCGGCATGTTCAAGATGGTCGACGAGGCCGGCGGCGACGACAAGGTGCTGTGTGTGCCGGCCGGCGACCCGCGGTGGGACCACATCCAGGACATCGGCGACGTCCCGCAGTTCGAGCTGGACGCCATCAAGCACTTCTTCGTCCACTACAAGGACCTCGAGCCGGGCAAGCACGTCGAGGCAGCCGACTGGGTCGGGCTCGCCGAGGCGAAGGCCGAGGTCGAGGCTTCGCTCAAGCGTCTGAAGGACAACGGCGGGCACTGAGCCGGCGGCGAATCGTCTGGCACTGAGCCGGCGGCGAATCGTCTGGCACTGAGCCGGCGGCGAATCGTCTGGCACTGAGCCGGCGGCGAATCGTCTGGCACTGAGCCGGCGGCGAATCGTCTGGCACTGAGCCGGCGGCGAATCGTCTGGCACTGAACCTCTCGACGTTCACGGTAACGGCGTCCATCCCCCGCGGGGGTGGGCGCCGTTGTCGTCTCACTCCTCCGCTTCTCCCCGCGCTGCGGCCTGGAGTCCGGACTCGCTGCGGAGCGGTACTTCCTTCCACAGCACGGTGAGGACGAAGGCGACGACGGCGAGCATCGACACGCTGAGGAAGACCGATCCGATGGCGTCGGCGAATCCTTCGCGGAAGGGCAGGGCCAGCACATCGTCGAGTTTCCCGATCACCGAACTGTCCGTGAGGACTCCGCTGACGCCGGCGTGGTCGGGGCTGAGCATTCCCTGGCCCATGCCGGCCTCGGCGGGGTCGTTGCTCTGCGCGGCGGCGACCACGGCTCGACGGAAGTCGGATGTGCCTGCGGCGGCCGTCACCCGCTCGCCGATGGCCGGGGTGAGGCGGGAGAAGAGGATCGACAGGAAGATCGCGACGCCGGCGGTGCCGCCGATCTGCCGGAAGAACGTGGCCGCTCCGGTCGACACTCCCATGTCCTGTGGGGGCAGCGCGTTCTGAATGGCGAGGGTGAGGGGCTGCATCAGGTTTCCGAGACCGAGTCCGAGGATCAGCATGAACACCATCACGACGGGCATCGGGGTGTCGGCGGCCAGCGTGTGCAGCAGGTACGCGCCGACTGCGATCAGGGCGGTACCCAGGATCGGGAAGTATCGGTACCGTCCGGTCCGCGAGATCATCTGACCGCTGACCACCGAGCCGGCCATGAGTCCGAGGACCATCGGCAGGATCTGGAACCCGGCGAGGGTGGGGCTCGAGCCCTTCACCACCTGCAGGTACTGGGGTAGCAGGGTGATGCCGCCGAACATGACGGCGCCCACGACGAGGCTGATCACGACGCCGAGCGCGAAAGTGCTGTTGCGGAAGAAGCGCATCGGGATGAGTGCGTCATCCTTCATCGCCAGTTCCACCGCCACGAAGGCGAGCACGCCGATGACGCCGATCACGTAACACGCCAACGACTTCGAACTTCCCCATCCCCAGCTGTGCCCCTGTTCGGCGACGACGAGCAACGGCACCACGCCGACCGCGAGGGCGATCGCACCCCACCAGTCGATCCGCCGGCTTCCGCTCGGTCGTCGCGGCAGGTGCAGCACCCGGGAGACGACCGTGAGCGCGACGAGTCCCACCGGCACGTTGACGAGGAAAACCCAACGCCAGCCGTCGATTCCGAGGAGCTCGTCCTGTCCGGCGAACACTCCGCCGAGGACCGGCCCGAGGACGCTGGACGTGCCGAACACGGCCAGGAAGTAGCCCTGGTACTTGGCCCGTTCACGCGGGGAGACGATGTCGCCGATGATGGTGAGCGCCAACGAGAACAGACCACCGGCGCCGAGTCCCTGGACCGCACGGAAGGCCGCGAGCATGTACATCGACGTCGAGAACGTGCACAGGACCGAGCCGATCACGAACACCGTGATCGCGAACATGAAGAACGGCTTGCGGCCGTAGATGTCGGACAGTTTGCCGTAGAGCGGCGTCGCCAGGGTGGCGGTGACGAGGTATGCGGTGGTTGCCCACGCCTGCAGCGAGTATCCGTCGAGGTCGTCGGCGATGGTGCGGATCGCCGTCGCCACGATCGTCTGGTCGAGCGCGGCGAGGAACATGCCGAGCATCAACCCACTGAGTACAGCCAGGATCTGCCGGTGGGTGTAAGCCACCGGCGTTTCGACCGAATTCGACACTGTTTCCTCGCTGCGCCGTCGTTTACTTGTAGTCGGCAAGTATGCGAGCGCAGCGAGGTTTCGGGCAACTGATGGACTGAGCTTTACCTGCGGATAAGGCTCTGCGACCGACTATTCGCCCGTGAATTCAGGGGCGCGCTTCTCGAAGACGGCAGTGATCGCCTCGGTCAGGTCCTGCGACGGCAGGAACGCGGCGTTCCATGCGGCGACGTAGCGCAGGCTGTCGTCGACGGCGGCCGCGCGGGAGTGGTCGAGGACGTCCTTGATGCCGTGGACGACGAGCGGCGGGTTCGCCGCGATCTCGGCCGCGGTCTCGTGCGCGGCGACGAGGACGGCGTCGGCGTCCGCGAAGACGCCGTTGACGAGACCGATCTTCTCGGCGCGCCCGGAGTCGATGTCCTTGCCGGTGAGCGCGAGTTCCCGCAGATGACCGTCGCCGATGATGGCGGGCAGTCTGGCGAAGCTGCCCATGTCGGCGACGATCGCGACCTTGACCTCACGGATGCTGAACTTCGCGTCGGTGCTGGCGTACCGGATGTCGCACGCGGAGATCAGGTCGACGCCACCGCCGATGCACCAGCCCTGGATGGCCGCGACCACCGGTTTGCGGCAGTCGGCGACCGCGTTGATGCCGGACTGCATCCGCTTGATCATGTCGTGGAACGCGGTACGCGGGCCGGCCTGCGCCTTGTCGGCGAGGACGGAACCGAAGCTGCCGCTCATGGCGGGCAGGTCGAGACCGAAGGAGAAGTTCTTGCCGGAGCCGGCGATCACCACGGCCCGCACGTCCGGATCGGTGTCGAGTTCACCGAAGATCTCGGGGAGCTCGCTCCAGAAATCCGGGCCCATCGCGTTGCCCTTTCCGGGTCCGATGAGCGTCACCTGCGCGACGTGATCCCTGCGCTCGACGGTGAACGCATTCCAGGTCTTCTGTTCGGTCATTACTCAAGAGTAACCACCGCTCTTCGACGTCACGCGAAATACCCTGGAGGTCTCTGCACCGTCTTGTGAACGGACAGCCGCCATGACGCACCGGACGATCCCGGCCGGCGACGCCGTAGTCGTCGGCGCCGGAATGGGGGGACTACTTGCCGCGGCGGCTCTCGCCGGAACGTTCCGGAGCGTCGTCGTCCTCGACCGCGACATCCTGCCCGACACGGCGACCGCGCGCAGGTGCGTGCCGCAGGCCCGGCACGTGCACGCCCTTCTCGCCGGCGGGCAGGCCGCAATGGAGGACCTCCTCCCGGGGTTCGTGTCCGAGCTCCTGGCCCTCGGCGCCACCGCGGGCGACGCGCTGGGCGACATCCGGTGGATCGTCGACGGACACCGGATGGCCCGCGAGATCAGTGGGTCCCCGGCATTCTCGCGAGCAGACCGCTCGTCGAGTGGCAGATGCGCAGGCGGGTTGAGGCGCTGCCGAATGTGCGAATACTGGACCGTTCCGACGTCACGGGTCTCACCGTCGACGGCGGGCGGGTGACCGCCGTGACCGTGCAGCACCGCGGCGGCGTCCCGCCGGAGGTCGTCGGGACCGATCTCGTCGTGGACTCGTCCGGCCGCAGTTCGCAGACTGTCGCCCGGCTCGGCGAGCTGGGTTTCGCGCCGCCGGCCGAGTCGCAGCTGGCCGTGGACGTCAGCTACGCGACGAGGCACTTCCGGCTCGACCCGCCGCATCTGGACGGGGATTCCGGCATCGGGATGGCGCCGGGACCGTCCAGTCCGCGCAGCGGTTTCATGGGCGTGCAGGAGAACGGCACCTGGATCGTCACTCTCGCCGGGTACGGGGACGATGTGCCGCCGCTGGATCCGGACGGCTTCCTCGACTTCGTGAAGTCGTTCCCCGCCCCGGACATGTACGAGGCACTGCGCACGGCCGAGCCGGTGGACGACGGGGTGCGTTACCGGATCCCGACGACCGTCCGGCGGCACTATTCCGCGGACGATCTGCCGTCGAATTATCTGCCGTTCGCGGACGCCATCTGCTCGTTCAACCCGATCTACGGCCAGGGCATGAGCGTCGCCGCGGTGGAGGCGACGATCCTGCGGGACTGCCTGCGGTCGGGGCGCGCGCATCTCGCTCACCGGTTCCTCCGCGGGGCGAACCGGTGTATCGATGCCGCGTGGACGCTCACCGTCGACAACGACCTCCGGATCCCGGCGGTACCCGGTCGGCGGTCGGCGCGGGTGCGGTTGGTCAATGCGTACACGTCCCGGCTCGATCGGGCGGCGTCCGTCGACCCGGCCGTGGGGTCCGCGTTCCTCCGGGTGACGCATCTTCTCGACCGTCCGGGGACGCTGCTCCGGCCGGCGACGGTGTTGCGGGTTCTGCTTGCGTCCCGCTGACGGACGACCGCGAGATTACCTGTATGTTGACGTCACAGATACCTGGAGGATCTGCGCCGCCACGAGAGGAAATCCGTGCTCGACATCGCCTGGAACCCGACGCTGAACGCGCTGACCCGCAACGCCTGGCGACTGTCCTTCGGCGGCGGAATCGCACCGGTCCAGCGAACCCCGTCGACGCGCATCCACGAGGCGCCCCATCAGGACCTGTACCGGTTCGACAGCACCGAGACCGACGGCGGCCGACCCGTCCTCCTCGTGCCCCCGCTCGCGGCGCCCGCACACTGCTTCGACCTCCGGCCGGGCCAGAGCCTGGCCGCGCACCTCGTCGGTTCGGGCAAGGCGGCGTATCTCGTCGACTACGGCACGATGGGTTACTCCGACCGCGGCCTGGGGTTCGAGGACTGGATCGACGACTTCATCCCGGCGGCGGTCGACCGCGTGTCCCGACTCCACGACGGTGCACCCGTCGACCTGATCGGCTGGAGCCTCGGGGGAACGATGTCGCTGCTCACGGCCGCGGGCCGGAACTATCTGCCGATCGGTTCGGTGACGGCGATCGGCACGCCGATCGACTACGAGTCGGTGACCATGATCGCGCCGCTGCGGATGGTCGGCCGGTTCACCGGCGACCGCCCCCTCACCACCGCGACGCGGGCGATGGGCGGACTGCCCGCGCCGCTGGTCCAGGCGAGCTACCGTTTCACGGCACTTCAGCGCGAGCTCACCAAGCCGTGGTTCATCGCCAGGAACCTGCACGACACCGAGACCCTGGCACGCATGGAGTCCATAGACCGGTTCATGGCCGACATGCCGGGTTA
Source organism: Rhodococcus sp. 21391 (assembly GCF_016772255.1). Taxonomy (NCBI): domain Bacteria; kingdom Bacillati; phylum Actinomycetota; class Actinomycetes; order Mycobacteriales; family Nocardiaceae; genus Rhodococcus; species Rhodococcus sp. 21391. The sequence continues at coordinate 6,005,588 of NZ_CP063781.1, forward strand.
TCCCGCGCGGTTCTTCCGCCAGGTCTGCACCGAGCTGATCCTCGGGAACGCGCTCGCCGCGGGGAGTTTCCAGACCCGGAACGGCGCGATCGCGCTGGCCGATCTCGCGGTGCCGGTTCTCGCGATCGGTGGCACCGAGGACGTCATCGCGCCGATCCTGTCGGTCCGGGCGGCGACGGACGTGCTCACCGGTTCTCCGTCGGTGCGGTTCGAGTCCGCGCCGGGCAGCCACCTCGGGCTCGTCGCGGGCCCGAAGGCCAAGGACTCCACGTGGGCCCACATCGACGGCTTCCTCGACGGGGTCGTCGCGCGGACCGCCTGAGATCAGGTCAGTCCGGCCCTGGCGACGGCGCCCGCGAACAGCGCGGTGACCGCGGCGCCCATCGTCGACTGATCCACTTCCTCGGGGTCGACGGAGTGTTCGAGCACGAGGCCGGAGATGAGGGCCATCAGCGAGATGGCCGTGGTGCGGACGTCGAACGTGTCGTCGACCCCCCACTCCCGCGCGCGCTCGCCGATCAATTCGACGAGCCTTCCGCGCAATTGCCGCCGCTCCCGCAGGTAGGCCTGGGCGATCTGCGGGTCGCGTGCGGCGAGCACACCGAATTCGAGCACCAGCAGTGACCAGCCCGGTTCGCGGACCATCCACGACGCGACGGCCTCGCCCCCTTTGCCCGCGGCGTCCGAGGGGTTCATGCCGGCGATCTCGGCGAGGACCCGTCCCGCCAGTTCGAGTGAGCGCGCCGCGAAGAGTTCGGCGAACAGGTCCTGCTTCGAGTCGAAGTTCGAATAGACCGCCCCCTTGGTGAACCCCGCCCGGCGGGCCACCTCGGCTAGCCGGGCCGCGCTGAAGCCCCGTTCCGCGAATTCCTCCGCCGCCGCGTCGAGGAGGCGCTGACGCACAACATCACGACCGGGACGCGTCGTGGGCGCCCATTCGGTGTGACGACTGTCCCGTTGACGATCTTCAGTCACGATACCTAGGGTATTCAATACCCACGGTATCGACAAGGATCGAGGACGTCCGATGACCATGACCGACAGCGAATCCCCCACCCCGGCTCCCGTGCACCACGACAGTCCGGTGTCGAAGTACGGCGCGCCCAAGGTGATGGTCGCGCTGGTCTTCGGCGTTCTGCTCCTCCAACTCGGCTTCATCCTCAGCTACGTGGCCGCGTTCCATCAGCCCACGCCCCGCGACATCGAGATCGGTGTCGTCGCAGCGGAGGGACTGCCCGCAGGCACGGACCAGCAGGTCGCCGACCGGCTCGACGCGATCGACGGCAGGCCGCTGCGCGCCCGTGTCGTCTCGGACACCGCGGAAGCCCGGCGGCTCCTCCACGACCGCGAGATCCAGGGCGCGTTCGTCATGAACCCCGTCGGCCCCGACACCCTGATCACCGCGAGCGCGGGCGGCAGCTCCATCTCCAGCGCGCTCGAATCGGTCTTCACCCAGGTGGAGAACAGTCAGGGTCGCCAGTTCACGGTCCGCGACGAAATTCCGGTCGGCGCGCACGACAACCGTGGACTCTCCGGCTTCTATCTGGCGGTCGGCTGGGTGGTCGGCGGATACCTGCTCGCGGCGGCGATCGGCCTGTTCATCGGCGCCCCGCGGACCTTGCGTCAGGCGTCCGCGCACACGGCTGTCCTGTTCGGGTACGCCGTGCTGTCCGGCGCCCTCGGCGCCCTGATCACCACTCACGTGCTCGGCACGTTCGCAGGACACTGGTTCCCGCTGTGGCTACTCGGAACAGGCGTCGTCTTCGGCACCGCCGTGTTCACGCTGGGGTTGCGCGCCTCGGTCGGCATCCTCGCCGTCCCCCTCGCGATCGCCGTCTTCGTCATTCTGGGCAATCCCAGCGCCGGCGGGGCGTTCGGTTCGAACGTCATCCCCGCCTTCTACGCGGCCATCGGACGCTGGATCACCCCGGGCGCCGGCACCGAGGGAATTCGCAGCATCGTGTACTTCGACGACGTGGGGCTGGGACAGCCCGCGCTCGCCCTCGCGCTCTACTCGGCGGTCGGGCTCGGACTGCTGTTCGGGTTCACCGCCCGGCGCCTCCGGAAGCCGGAATCGACTACGCCCCGTTCCGATGTCGTGTCGGACGACGCTTCTTGATGTCGTACCGGGGGAATGGACCTACTCTTGGTTCATGCCGACGCCCCTGCACCCCCACGCCGCGCATGTCGCCGAGACGCTGATCGCGCGAGGGCACCATGGGGTGATCGTGACCCAGCCCGACTCCACCCACTCCGCGGCCGAGGCGGCGGAGTCTCTGGGGGTCGATATCGGGGCCATCACCAAGTCGCTGGTGTTCCTCCTGGACGACGACCCGATCCTGCTCCTCGTGTCGGGGGCGCACGAGGTGGATCTGGCGAACACGGGCAAACGACTGCAGGGAAATCTGACCCGGGCGCCCCTCGACATGGTTCGGATCGCCACCGGCCAGCCGATCGGGGGTATCGCGCCGCTCGGACATCCCACGAACCTTCCGACGTATGTCGACAACGCCCTGTCGCGGTACGCGGAACTGTGGGCGGCCGCCGGGCACCCGGACACGGTCTTCCGCACGTCGTTCTCGGAGTTGGTGCGGATCACCGCGGGCCTGGCGATCGACGTCGACTGAATCCCGGGCTGTTCACGCCCCTATAGTTGACGTCAGATCTCGTGAACGAGAATGACACAGTGCCCGCACGGGCCGACCCGGAGAATGATTTGTCCGACAGAGCCGAGAACGCCGAAACCGTCGATGGTTCGGACCTCCCCCGCGACCATCGACTCGCCCCCGGAATCTGCGCCGAGGATTACCGCGCAGCCCTGCGTCGTCACCCGGCGGGCGTCACCATCGTGACCCTCGATTCGGGGTCCGGCCCGGTCGGCTTCACGGCGTCCTCGTTCTCCTCGGTCTCACTGGACCCGCCGTTAGTGTCGTTCAACATCGCGAACACGTCGTCCAGCATCGATGCACTTCATTCCGCGGATTCGCTGGTGATCCACCTGCTCGGGGAACACCAGCAGCACCTAGCTCAGCGATTCTCCCGAAGCGCCGACCAGCGGTTCGCCGACGAGTCGCTCTGGGCGCGACTCGACACCGGCGAACCGGTCCTCCACGGAACTCCCAGCTGGTTGCGGGTCATCGTGGACCAGCTGATTCCCGTCGGCGATCACACGCTCGTCATCGGCCTCGTCACCCGCGTCCATGCCGAGGCAGACGACGATTCCGCCTCGGCTCCCCTGCTGTACCACGAGGGCCGGTACTACCGGCCCACTCCGCTCGGTTCAGCGAACAACGGCAACTGACCTGGTCACGATGCCAGTACCCGCTCGCGGAGGGGGAGGTCGAAACGACGCAGTGCTTCGTCGACGGCGGCGGCGGAGGTGACGAGACCTCGCTCCTCCAGCCACGGGAGCGTGCCGTCGACGAGCTGCGCCAGAACCCTGGGCAGCGACAGCGGCAGCACGGTCACACCGTCGGCGACGCCGGCCGCCTGGATGTCGGCGATGAGCCCGGCGAGGCCGACCGGAGTTCCGATGTACTGCAACGACACCGGAGCACGCGGTGCATCCAGTGCGCTGTCGAGGAGGGCCAGCTCCTTGCGCGCGGCGCGGGCCTCTCCGGCGATGAGGACCTCGAGGTCCACCAGGACGGTGACGCTGTCGGGGTCGCGACCGTCGGCGACGAGTTCGGCGCGGATCCGCGCGCGTTCCTGCTGCGCCTCACGCAGATCGGACGCCCGGATCCGGACGACGTTCGGCGGGAACGACGTGAGGTCGAGCTGATCCGTCGAGTCGGCGGTCAGGTCCACCCAGTAGTCCGCGCCGTTGATCGGCCGCGTGCCCGGGGCACCCTCGGCCGCCGGGTGGTGGCCGGAGCCGGTCAGTTCGACGGCGACGCGAAGGGGACGGGATACGAAGGCATTGTCTCGAGACATAGGGGTTCCTCGGGAATGACGTGTGAATGAAACGGAGCTGGAAGAACGGTCAGCTCGAACACATACCCGAGGCGGTTCGGCACAGATCGACATGCCGACGGCACCAGTGAGCAATCATTGTGCTCCCAGCCTGCGATGCCATGCGGTCATACTAGCGCGTCTCGCGAAAAACGCGTCTCCGGCACCGGATTCCACTGGCCGCTCTCCTTGGCGTAGGTCCAGCTCCTGCGCCCCGCCACCAGCGTGCGCACCGCGTCGACCAGCCGATCCACGTCCTCGGAGCAGCTTCCGAGACCCACACTCACCCGCACGGCGCCGTCGGGCCGGCCGAGGCGTCCCAGCAGCGGATGGGCGCAGAACCGCCCGTCGCGAACTCCGATTCCGTGTTCGGCGGAGAGGTAGGCGGCGATCTCTCCGGGTTCGAACCCGTCGATCGTGAACGTCACGATCCCCACGGTGTCGGGGGCGTCCGACCACAGCCGCAGGAACTCCAGGCCGTCGACGGAGCCGAGGCCGTCGAGGAGGCGGCGGGTGAGCGCCGCCTCGTGTTCGGCCACCGTGCCGAAGTCCAGCTCGGACAGCGCATCGCACGCGGCGGCGAGCGCCGCCGCGCCGAGCACGTTGGGGGTTCCCGCCTCGTGCCGGGCAGGGGCGGGCGCCCACTGGGTGGATTCGACGGTCACGTTCCGGACCGCGCCGCCGCCTGCGAGGTAGGGCTCGGCGGCGTCCAGCCAGTCCCGGCGGCCGACCAGCACGCCGGCGCCGAAGGGTGCATACAGCTTGTGCCCGGAGAAGGCGAGGTAGTCGACGCCCCACTCCTCGACGTCGATGCGGCGGTGCGGCGCGAGCTGAGCGGCGTCGACGAGAATCCTTGCGCCGCAACGATGCGCCACCTCGGCGAGGGCTGCGATCGGCAGCACCTCGCCCGTCACGTTGGACGCTCCCGTCACCGCGAGCAGGGCGGTGGGCTTGGAGCACAGTTCGGCGACGAGCAGGCGGACGGTCTCGTCCAGCGTGTCCGCCGCCCGCACGACGCGAGAGTTCTTCCACGGCAGCAGGTTCGCGTGGTGCTCGATGTCGAGGACCACGGTGCTGCCGGGGACGCAGCCGGCGAGCAGATTCAGCGAGTCGGTCGTGTTCCGGGTGAAGACCACCACCTGGTCGTCGCCCGCTCCGACGAACCGGGCCACCGAGTCGCGCGCCTTCTCGTAGCACTCGGTCGACACCCGCGACGCGTAGCCGGCGCCGCGATGCACGCTGGAGTACGTCGGAAGCAGCGCCCCGATTCGATCGGTCACCTGCGCCAACGCCGGCGCGCTGGCGGCGTAGTCGAAGTTGACGTAGGCGCAGTCCCCACCTTGAACGAGCGGAACCCGCAGGTCGGAGCCAGAAACCTGGGCCAGGGGGGCAACACACACGTCAGCGGTCAATACAGCAGTCATCACGACATCCCTCGTAGTCAGGGACTCGTCGCAGGGTCAGTGCCCTCTCGGAGTCCGCGCTTGCCGGGTCCGGTATGGACCTCAGCCTGGTCGTCACCCGGAGCACCCCGCCGCGGTGGAGGGTTGCCGACCAGCAAGCCGGGGCTTGACGCTGGTACTCGTGACCTGTTTCGAAGATTGCAGGATCGACGCGCAGTTGTCAACCCGAAATCCGGGAGCGTCCGGGATCCGGGGCGAGAACTCGCGTCAGTTGGGGGTCACCCCGAGGAGCGGGGCGAGCTGATTGGCAATCGGGTTGAGGTCCAACTTGTTCGGATCCTTCTTGGGGGTGGAGTCCCACGGCTGTACGGTGGCGGGGTCTCCGAACACGATCCGGTTCGCGCTCCGGACACCGGTGAGACTGCCCTGCGGAGCTTCGCAGGATGCGGCGGTGTTCTGCGGGAAGTCCTGCTGCGTGTCGTCGAAGTTCGGGTCGTTCCGCTTCATCTCCTGGAGGATCGCCTGGGTACCCTCGTAGCCGACGGTGCACGACGGCGGATTGTTGGTCTCTGCCACCAGGCCCAGGTGAACGGTTCCGTCGTCGGGCGCAATGGTCGAAGACGCGGCCGCCACACCGGGCAGATACACGAACAGCGTCTGCAGGGCGGTGGCCTGCACCGAGATCGCCTTCGCCGTGGCGGACAGGTTGGCAAGGTTCGTCGTGGCACCCGGCCCGGCCTCCGAGACGAGTTGCCCTAGTTGATCGCTCGCCGGATTTCCGTTGTCGATCAGCCGCCGGACGTCCGGGTCGCTGCTGCGCAGCCGATCCGCGAGCGAGTCCAGGCCGGCACTGAAATCCTTGATCGCCGACGACTGTTCGGACTGCGTTCCCAAGACGGTGCGGCCGTCGCGCACCAAAGCCACTGTCCGATCGAGCGATTCGGCGCCCGACGCCGACAGCCCGGACAACGAATCCGCGAGCGACCGAAGGTCTTCGCCCTTGCCGTCGAACGCCGTGCCGAGTTCCGTCACGACGGTGTGGAGCGCGTCGATCGGCACGGATTCCGTCAATCCCTGTGTGCTGGCGAGCAATTCTTCGACGGGAACCGGCGTCGACGTGTCGGCGGCGGCGATACGGGATCCGTCCGTCAGGTACGGCCCGCGATCGGTGGCGGGCTGAAGGTCGACGTACTGCTCGCCGATCGCCGACCTGTTGGCCACGACGGCTTTCGCGGAGGCGGGAATGCCGGGCGCGCTCGTGTCGATCCTCAGTTCGACGACGACGCCGTCCGCGGTCAGGGACATGCCCCCGACGCGGCCGACCGGCACGCCGCGGTACGTGACTTCCGCGTTGGTGAAGATGCCGCCCGACGTCTCCGATTCGAGGTGCACGGTGTATTCGCCGAACCCGAGGAGATTGCCCAGGCGCACGTAGTTGGCACCCACGTAGACGAGGCCCATGAGGGCCACGAGAACGAAGCCGATCAGCTGCCACCGGACGAGCGGCGACCTCACCGTCCACCCTCGATGTCGCGTCGCCCGAACGCCGTCCCCGCTGCGGCGAGCCGGCACCGGTTCGCGAAACGACTGTTGATGGCGGCGGCAGACACAGACACTCCGATGACAGAGGGATACATGAGACAAGCGGTCACATATATATCTAATCCGGTCGTCGTAGCAGCGCAAACTCCGAGCCACCCTCGGTGGCGCACGTCACTTGCAGGTCTTGACTGAATTTTCAGTTTGGAATATCTTCGGTACCCACCAGGACGTGATGACAGTCACCTCCGCCCCGGAATGTGAGGTCCGCAGTGTCCACGAATCTCGACCCGACGACGCCCCTCGACGACACCGCCCCCTCCCCGCCGGAGGACCGCTTCGGACACGTCGAGACGATCGGCGTGGAATACATCCCCGAATCGGAACGCGATTCGCGACCGCTCAACATGCTCGCCGTGTTCTTCGGCGGCAACCTGGCGTTCTCGGTGATCGTGTTCGGCTGGCTCCCCATCACGTTCGGACTCGGGTTCGGCAGCGCGATCGCGGCCAGCGCGGTCGGCATCGGGCTCGGCACGCTCCTCATCGCCCCCTTGTCGCTCCTGGGCCCGCGCACCGGCACGAACAACACCGTGTCGAGTGGTGCGCACTTCGGGGTGAGCGGACGGATGATCGGCTCGGGGCTCACATTGCTCTTCGCCCTCGCGTACGCCGCGATCGCGGTCTGGACCTCGGGTGACGCGCTGATCGCCGCCGCCCACCGCCTACTCGGTACACCGGTCGACAACGGCATGCTCGCCCTCGGCTACGGCATCATCGCCGCCGAGATCGTAGCCGTCGCCCTGTTCGGGCACGGCACGGTGGTCGCGCTCCAAAAGTTCGTGCTGCCCGTCGTCGCCGCGCTGCTCCTGCTCGGTGTGTTCGCGTTCGGTGGTCGCTTCGTCGGCGGGGCGAGCAGCGGCGACTATCTCCTCGGCGGATTCTGGCCCACCTGGATTCTGGCCGTGGTCCTTTCGGTCGGCGGGCCGCTGTCGTATGCCCCGACGCTCGGCGACTACAGCAGGCGGATCTCCCGGGTGCGGTTCGGCGACCGTTCGATCGTCGCGGCCACCATGGCAGGCATCTTCTTCGGGCTGTTCCTGACCGCGGCTTTCGGATCGTTCACCGCGTCGACCTTCACCACGCTGAGCGACTCCTACGTTGCCGACCTGGTAGCGGAGGCGCCCGGTTGGTACGTGCTGCCGATCGTCCTCGTCGCCCTCGCGGGAGGACTCGGGCAGGGCGTCCTCAACGTCTACGCCAGCGGCCTCGATCTGGAAGCGCTGATCCCCCGGTTGCGCCGAGTCCACACCACGCTGATCACGTCGGCGCTCGCTGTTGCCCTGCTCTACATCGGCGTGTTCGTCGTCGATGCCGTCGATTCGATCACCGCGATGACCCTGGTGCTCAACGGTTTCGCCGCGCCGTGGGTGGCCATCAACGTCGCCGGCTTCCTCGTTGCGAGGCGAGGGCAGTACGACGCGGTCGACCTCCAGGTCTTCAACCTGGGCCGCAAGGGCGGGCGCTACTGGTTCACCGGCGGCTGGAATCTGCGCGCCGTCATCCCGTGGGCGGCCGGATCCGTGTTCGGCGTCCTCGCCGTCGACACGTCGCTGTACTCCGGGCCCCTTGCCGACATTGCGCACGGTGTCGATGTCAGTCTTGTCGGATCGTCGGCCATCGCCGTGGCCGGCTACCTCGTCGCGCTGCGACTGTGGCCCGAACACGTGGCCCCGGTCGAGGCGCCGACGTCCTAGGACGGCACGAACCGAAGGAGATTCACCGATGAGCGAGCGACGCGATGCAATTCTGAAGGCCAGCGCGACGGCCATTGCCCAACGAGGTATCCGCGGGCTTCGCGTCAACGATGTCGCGGAGGTCGCGGGCGTGTCGCCGGGACTGCTGTACTACCACTTCAAGGATCGCATCGGCCTCCTCGAGGCCGCCCTGAACTACATCAACGACCGTGCCCGCGCGTACCGCAGCGAGGGTGAGGGATCCGGCGACTCCGCTCGCGACCGGCTCACCCGCTCCCTCCTCGGCGAGATCCAGGACCGCCCCGAGGTCGTGGAGAACTCGTTGGCCTGGAACGAGTTACGCGCCTCCGCGGTGTACGAGGAGGCGCTGCGGGAGCCCCTCGCACGGACCACCGCGGCGTGGGTGTCGGAGATCGCCGACGCGATCACGCAGGCGCAGGTCACCGGCGAGATCTCCCGCTCGCTCGACCCCCAGGCCACCGCGGTCACGATGACCGCCCTCGTCGAGGGCCTGTCCGGGCGGTGGCTCTGCAAGGAGATCTCCACCGAGGACGCCCGCTCCCATCTGCTCGGCGCGATCGACGTCGTGATGTCCGAGCCCGCCCCCCACACTCCCGACACTCCCGTCACATCCAGACCGAAGGAATAACGATGACCATTCGCACGATCACCGCACTGCCCGCACCGTCCTCACCGGCGCGCTTCACCGAATCCGCCCGCACGCCGCTGCGGGTCGGGCTGGTGCAGCACCGCTGGCGTCCCGATGCGGACGCACTGCGCACCGAATTGACCGACGCGATCGGTGAGGCCGCCGCACTCGGCGCCGAGGTGGTGTTCCTGCCGGAACTCACGTTGTCGAAGTACCCCGCCGACACCCGCGGGACCGGGACCCCCGGCCGCGACGCCGAGAACCTCACGACCGGACCCACGTACAGTTTCGCGGCCGCCGCCGCTGCCCGGCACGGCGTCTGCGTCCACGCTTCCCTCTACGAACGAGCCGACGGCCCGGACGGTCTCGGTTTCAACACCGCCATCCTCGTCGCCCCGTCCGGCGAATTGCTCTCCCGCACCCGCAAGCTCCACATCCCCGTCAGCGCCGGCTACTACGAGGACACCTACTTCCGCGGCGGTCCCGCCGACGACGCCTACCCCGTCTACCGCCCGGCCGAACTGGGCGGTGCCGCACTCGGTTTGCCGACGTGCTGGGACGAGTGGTTCCCCGAAGTCGCGCGGATGTATTCGCTCGGCGGCGCCGAGATCCTCGTCTACCCCACGGCGATCGGGTCGGAGCCGAGCGCCCCGTCCTTCGACACCCAGCCGATCTGGCAGCACGTGATCGTCGGAAACGGCATCACCAATGGCACATTCATGGTGGTCCCGAACCGCTGCGGCAACGAGGGCGGCATCGACTTCTACGGTTCCTCGTTCATCTCCGACCCATACGGCCGCGTGCTCGTGTCGGCTCCCCGCGACGAGGAAGCGGTCCTGGTGGCCGATCTCGACCTCGATCAGCGGAAGGACTGGCTCGATCTCTTCCCGTTCCTGACCACCCGCAGACCGGACACCTACACCCGGCTGACGGATTCCGTGGACCACGAGCACCCCTACGGACTTCCGACGACGGTATCGGCCTCGGAGACCCGGTCATGACCTGGCGGATGCCGAGCGAGACCGAACCGCAGGAACGGGTGTGGATGGCGTTCCCGCCCCTCGGGGCCTCGATGACCGCGACCGCGGACGACGCGCACGAGGCGCGAACCGCGTGGACGGCAGTCGCCCACACGATCGCCGAATTCGAACCGGTCACCATGGTCGTCGATCCGGCGGATCGGGACGTCGCCCGGCAGTACCTGTCCGCGGACATCGATGTGGTCGAGGCTCCCCTCGACGACGCCTGGATGCGCGACATCGGACCCACGTTCGTCCTCGACGAGGACGACCGACTCGGTGCCGTCGACTGGACGTTCAACGGCTGGGGACAACAGGAGTGGGCGACCTGGGATCGCGACCGGTCGATCGGCGCGGCCGTCACCCGGTGGTCCGGTGCGCGGCCGGTCCCGTCGACGATGGTCAACGAGGGCGGCGGGATCCAGGTCGACGGTCGCGGAACCGTGCTCGTCACCGAGACCGTGCAACTGGACCCGCTGCGCAACCCCGGCCTGGACGCGGCGGGAGTCGAGGCGGAACTCGCGCGCACGATCGGCGCCGAGCACGTCGTCTGGCTCCCCCGCGGCCTCACGCGAGATTCCGAGAAGTTCGGCACCAAGGGGCACGTCGACATCGTCGCGGCGCTGCCCGCACCCGGGGTGGCCCTCGTGCACTCCCAGCGCGACCGATCCCACCCCGACCACGAAGTGTCCGCCGAGATCCTGAAAGTTCTGTCCGACAGCCGTGACCGTTCCGGTGCGCCGTGGCGGATCGTCGAGGTACCGGCCCCGACGGTCCTGCATGACGAGGAGGGCTGGGTCGACTACAGCTACATCAATCATCTCGTCGTCAACGGCGGCGTCATCGCGTGTGGCTTCGACGACCCTCACGATGCCCTCGCCCGCGACATCCTGTCGAGCGTCTACCCCGGTCGCCGCGTCGTCACGGTCGATGCCCGGCAGATCTTCGCGCGGGGCGGCGGCATCCACTGCATCACCCAGCACCAGCCTCGCGGGCGGATCTAGCGGGCACTGTTCTCGCGGTCCACTTCCGCGAGCCGCCTCGCCAGGAATCGCCGGGTCGGTTCGTTCGCCGCCAGGCCGATCGCGGCGCGGTACTCCGCACTCGCCTCCGCGGGCCTGCCCGCTCGGCGCAGCAGGTCGGCGCGGGTCGCGTGCACGGTGTGCGTCCGCGCCAGCCTCGGCTCCCCGGCGAGCGCGTCCAACTCTGCGAGGCCGGCGTCGGGGCCGTCGCGGAAGCTCACTGCGACAGCACGATTGAGACGAACAGCGGGCGAGCCACCGTACGTGCCGAGTTCGTCGTATCCCGCGACGACGGCGTTCCAATCGGTGGCTGCCCAGTTCGGCGCCGTCGCGTGGGCGGCCGCGATCGTGGCCTGCGCGCCGTACGGACCCCCTCCCCTGCGCCGTGCGGCCCGCAGGCACACGACACCTTCCTCGATCTTCGCCCGGTCCCAGCGCCGACGGTCCTGCTCCTCGAGGGGGATGAGATCACCCACGACGTCAGTTCGCTGAGCGCGCCTGCTGTCGTGAAACAGCATGAGCGCCATCAGCGCCCACGCCTCACCCTCGTCCGGCATCAGCTCGCACAGCAACCGGCCGAGCCGCAGCGCCTCCTCGCAGAGTTCGTCCCGGATCGCGGTGTCGCCGGACGTCGCCGAATAGCCCTCGGTGAACACCAGATAAATGCAGGCGAGCACTTGCGGGGTGCGCTCGGGCAGCAGATGGTCGGGCGGGACCAGGAACGGGATACCGGCCGTCCGGATCTTCGACTTCGCACGGCTGAGCCGTTGGGACACGGTCGGTTCCGGGGCGAGGAACAACCGGGCGATCTCCGCGGGCCTCAACCCGGCCACCAGGCGGAGAGTCAATGCGACCTGCGACTCCGGGGACAGCGCGGGATGGCAGCACGTGAACATGAGCCGCAACTGATCGTCACGCACCGGCCACACCTCTTCCTCGTCCGGAGGGGGAACGAGCCGCGCCGCATCGTGCTCCTTGTCGCCGCGCAACGACTCCCGGCGCAGCCGGTCCAGTGCCCGGTTGCGGGCGACGGTCGTGATCCAGGCTCCAGGGTTCTTCGGCAGGCCCGCCTCCGGCCAGCTGCGGATCGCCTCGGCGAACGCCTCCTGCACCGCGTCTTCCGCGAGGGACAGGTCGCCGACCATCCGTGCCACGGTGGCCAGCGCCCGACCGGACTCCTCCCGGAAGACGCGGCTCAGCGTGTCGCCGTCCATTACTCGGCGTAGTCGACGATCTGCCGGAGTTCGATGCAGCCCTTCGGCGTCACCGGAATCTTCGCCGACAACGCGATCGCACTCTCCCGGTCGTCGGCTGCGAGCACGTACAGGCCGTTCGCGACCTCGGCTGTCTCGGCGAAGGGGCCGTCGGTGAGAAGAAGTTCCCCGTCCCGAACGCGGATCGTCGTCGCGGAGTCCGGCGGATAGAGGGCTCCTCCGCCACGCACCGCGGACCCGGCGAGCCGACCGAACTTCTCGTGCTCGGCCATTCCCTCGTCCCACTGGGGTGTGCCCGGCGCCACCGCCGCCGCCACCGGTTCGCGCAGCAGCGCCATCCAGCAACCTTTCTGATCGGTCACGGGCATCCACTCGAACATCGGCCACAACTCGATGATCGCCTCGGGAATGTGCCGCGCGACATTGAGCACCTCGTCCAAGTCCGGTCCCTCGAGAACGTAGAAACCGCCGACCACCTCCGCGGTCTCCGCGAACGGACCGTCCGTGATCAGCGCGCGGCCGTCCTCGTTCCGGATGGTCGCCGCCTCCGCGCTCGGGTACAGGGCACCACCTCCGACGATCGCGGAGCCCGCTCTCTCCGCGAACGCCTCGTGGCGTGCAACGGCCGCCGCGAACTCCGGACTGTCCGGTGCCCATTCGGTGGCGTTCTTCTCGTCCGCCAGCAATGCCAGGTAGTACATGAGGTCATCCTTCCTCGAAAAGAAGGAACTCGGGTGCTCCTTCTGACCAGACGACGAAGTAGCGGGGCGAACTTCGACACGTGCGGCGAGAGAACCGGCACCTGCGGGTGAAGAATGGACGACGAAGCCCTACCGACCACCAACTGTTCACCATCTGGCCACTTGATCGTGAGATAACGAGCCGTACGCATCACCACCCTCAGAGAAGGAATTCTGGATTGTCTCTCCAGTCGCCGACGGATTCGGACCTGTCGCTCCGTATACCCCGGGAATTCCTCCGCCGTGAATTCGCACCGGCGCCGCGCACTCTCGTCGACATCCTGTTCGCGACGGCCGAGGCGAACCCCGAAGCCCCGGCGATCGACGACGGCTCGACGTCGCTCACCTACCAGGAACTGCTCGAGGAGATCCGGCAGACCGCGGAGGTCCTGGCCGAATCAGGAGTCGGGGCCGGCGATCGCGTCGGAATCCGAATGCCATCCGGGTCCTGCTCGCTCTACGTCGCGATCCTCGCGACGCTCGCCGTCGGCGCCGCCTACGTGCCGGTCGACGCGGACGACCCCGAGGAACGCGCCGAACTCGTGTTCGGCGAGGCGCAGGTCCGGTGCGTGATGACCGGCACCGGGATCACCGCGGGTACCGCCCCCGACAGGGCCGAGTCGCCGAGCGCCCGTCCGCCGACCGTCGACGACGACGCCTGGATCATCTTCACCTCCGGTTCCACCGGCACCCCCAAGGGTGTCGCGGTGAACCATCGCAATGCGGCGGCGTTCGTGGATGCCGAAGCCCGGATGTTCCTTCAGGAAGACCCGATCCGGCCCGGCGATCGGGTGCTGGCCGGACTGTCGGTCGCGTTCGACGCGTCCTGCGAGGAGATGTGGCTCGCGTGGCGTCACGGCGCCTGCCTCGTTCCCGCGCCCCGGTCCCTGGTGCGCAGCGGCATGGACCTCGGCCCGTGGCTCGTCGCGCGCGATGTCAGCATCGTCTCGACGGTGCCGACCCTCGCGTCGCTGTGGCCCGCCGAGGCCCTCGAGGCCGTGCGCCTGCTGATCTTCGGCGGCGAGGCTTGCCCACCGGAGCTGGCGGAGCGTCTCGCCGTCGACGGACGCGAGGTGTGGAACACGTACGGGCCCACCGAGGCGACCGTCGTGGCGTGCGGCGCCCTGATGGACGGCAAGAGTCCGGTCAGTATCGGCCTCCCGCTCGACGGCTGGGACCTCGCGGTGGTCGACGCAACCGGTGAACCCGTCCCCGAGGGCGACGTGGGCGAACTGGTCATCGGCGGTGTCGGTCTGGCCCGGTACCTCGACCCGCAGAAGGACGCCGAAAAGTACGCACCGATGCCGACACTCGGCTGGGATCGCGCGTATCGCAGTGGCGACCTCGTCCGCCTCGACCGCCGCGGACTCCTGTTCCAGGGCCGCGCAGACGATCAGGTGAAACTCGGTGGCAGGCGGATCGAACTGGGCGAGGTCGACAACGCCCTGCAGAACCTTCCCGGGGTCGGCGGCGCCGCCGCGGCCGTGCGCAGGACCGGAGCCGGTCACCAGATCCTCGTCGGCTATCTGGCCAGCACCAACCCCGACTTCGACCTCAAGGCGGCGCACACCGCGCTCACCGAGCAACTGCCGGCGGCGCTGGTCCCCCGGTTGGTCCTGGTCGACGAACTGCCCACCCGCACGTCCGGCAAGGTCGACCGGAACGCCCTGCCCTGGCCCCCGCCAGGTATCGACGACGCCGCGGAGAAACTGGGTCTCGAAGGCACGCAGGCCTGGGTCGCGGGGCTGTGGACGGCGATTCTCGGCGCCGAGATCACGGGCCCCGACGACGACTTCTTCGAGCTCGGCGGCGGATCCCTCTCGGCGGCCCAGCTGGTCACGGCACTGCGCGAACGGTTCCCCGAAGTGACGGTCGCGCAACTCTACGACCATCCGCGGCTCGGTTCGCTCGCGGAATACCTCGACGAGCTGGCGCCGATCGACGCCGCCGAACCCCGCATCGTCACACCGACTCCGCGTCGGAGCCAGCTCGCGCAGATCGCGGCCACGGTTCCGCTCACCACGCTCACTGGCCTGCAGTGGGTCACGTGGCTGGCCATCGCGAACAACGCCTTCTCGTGGTTCACGACGGTGTCGTGGGCGCCCACGGTGTCGTGGTGGTGGATTCTGCTCGCGTTCTTCGCGTTCATCAGCCCAGTCGGCCGGATGGCGATCTCCGTGATCGGCTCACGGATCCTGCTGCGCGGACTCGAGCCGGGAACGTATCCCCGAGGCGGCAGCGAACACCTGCGACTGTGGGTGGCGCTGCGCCTGACCGAGGCCAGCGGCGCCGCGAACCTGTCTGGCGCGCCGTGGATGCTCTACTACGCGCGGGCGCTCGGCGCCACGGTCGGCAAGGGCGTAGACCTGCACACGCTGCCGCCGGTCACCGGCATGCTCGAGCTCGGCGACGGTTGCTCCATCGAACCCGAGGTCGACCTGTCCGGGCACTGGGTGGACGGCGACGTCGTCCACATCGGTGCGATCAAGATCGGTCCGGGTGCGTCGGTGGGCGCCCGGTCCACGCTGATTCCCGGCGCCACCATCGGGCGAAACGCCGAAGTCGAGGCAGGTTCCGCCGTGTTCGGACGCGTCAAGGCCAATCAGCACTGGGCCGGTTCACCGGCGGTCAAGGTCGGCAAGGCCGTCCACCCGTGGCCCGAGGAGACCCCGCGCCGCGCGGCGTACTGGGTTCCCGCGTTCGGCGTGACGTCGATGCTCATCGCCGGACTGCCGATCTTCGCCCTCGTCGCCGGCATCGTGGTCATCGGCTGGTGGATCCGCGACGCCGGCACGATCGGATCCGCCGTACTCCAGTCGCTGGTGGTCCTTCCCGTCGCGACGCTCGTCAGCCTCGCCGTATTCGCCCTCCTCACGGTCGTGTCCGTCCGGCTGCTGTCCATCGGGCTGCGTGAGGGTTACCACCCGGTCCGCAGTCGCATCGGCTGGCAGGTGTGGGCCACCGAACGACTCATGGACTCCGCCCGCACGTTCCTGTTCCCGCTGTATGCGAGCCTCCTGACGCCGGGATGGCTGCGGTTGCTCGGCGCCCGGATCGGCAAGAACGTCGAAGCGTCGACCGTCCTCATGCTGCCGAAGTTCACCACCGTGGCGGATGGCGCATTCCTCGCCGACGACACGATGATCGCGAGTTACGAACTCGGCGGCGGCTGGATGCACATCGAACACGCGAAGGTCGGCAAGCGCGCCTTCCTCGGCAACTCCGGGATGACCGGTCCGGGTCGGCGCGTGCCCAAGAACGGTCTCGTCGCTGTGCTCTCGGCCACGCCGTCGAAGGCGAAATCCGGTTCCTCCTGGCTGGGCAGTCCCCCGGTCCGTCTCCGCAGGGCGCCCGGCGACACCGACGCCTCCCGCACGTTCCGTCCCCCGGTCCGGCTCAAGATCGCCCGCGCGGTCGTGGAGACGTGCCGCCTCATCCCGGTGACGGTGACGTTCGGAATCGGCCTCGGTGTGCTGTTCGCGCTGCAGGTGATGGCTCACCACATCGGCTTCTGGCTCGCAGCGCTGGCCAGCGGTGTCGTCCTCCTCGTCGCGGGCGCGGTCGCCGGGCTGATCTCCGTGATCGCGAAGTGGCTGGTGGTGGGTCGGATCGGGAAGATCGAACACCCGCTGTGGAGTTCGTTCGTGTGGCGGAACGAGGTGTCGGACGCCTTCGTGGAGACCGTCGCCGCACCCTGGTTCGCCCGTGCCGCCACGGGCACCGCCGTCCTCAACGTCTGGTTGCGGGGTCTCGGAGCCACCATCGGCAAGGGTGTGTGGTGTGAAACCTATTGGCTCCCCGAGGCGGATCTCGTGACGTTGGGCGACGGCGCGACCGTGGAACGGGGGTGTGTCGTGCAGACTCACCTGTTCCATGATCGGATCATGTCCATGGACACCGTCATCCTCGGAGCCGGCGCCACCCTCGGCCCGCACTGTGTCGCGTTGCCCGCCGCCCGGATCGGCGAAGGCGCCACGGTCGGCCCGGCCTCACTCGTCATGCGCGGCGACACCGTGCCGCCGTCCACGCGGTGGCAGGGAAACCCGATCGCCCCTTGGGCGGCCACGTGAAGTCCGACAAGGGGATCGACGAGCCGGTCGACCCGTACCTCCCCCAGAACGGAAACCGCGGATACCGGGTGTCCCGGTACGAACTCGACCTCACCTACAAGGTTCACAGCAACCGGCTGGCAGGCAAGGCCACGATCACCGCGGTCACCACGGAGGCCCGCTCCCGGTTCGCCCTGGATCTGGCGTCCAACCTGCACGTCACGAAGGTCGCGGCCAACGGTTCCCGCAACACGAAGTGGTTGCACCGGAACGGCAAGCTGATCGTCACGCCCGCGCAGGCGATCCCCGCGGGCGGCGCCCTCGTGCTCACAGTCCAATACGGGGGTTCGCCGAAACCGATCCGCAGTGTGTGGGGTGAGGTCGGCTGGGAGGAGCTGTCCGAGGGCGCGCTCGTCGCCAGTCAGCCCAACGGGGCGGCGTCCTGGTTCCCGTGCGACGACCACCCGAGTTCGAAGGCGAGTTACCGCATCGCGATCACGACCGATTCGCCGTATTTCACGGTGGCCAACGGTGCGCTGGTCAGCAAGCAGACCCGGGCCAGCCAGACGACGTGGGTGTACGAGCAGACCGAGCCGATGGCGAGCTACCTGGCCACCATCCAGATCGGACCGTACGAACGCCGGAGCCTCGGTTCCGGCGGTGTGCCCATGTTCGCCGTCCATCCGCCGCGGCTGCGTCCGACGTTCGACGTGGACTTCGGCCGGCAGCCTCAGATGATGGACGTGTTCTCCCGGTTGTTCGGCCCCTACCCGTTCGCGGATTACACGGTGGTCGTGACGGACGACGAGTTGGAGATCCCGCTCGAGGCGCAGGGACTGTCGATTTTCGGCGCCAACCATTGCACCGGCCGGCGCTGGTCCGAACGTCTGGTGGCGCACGAACTGGCCCATCAGTGGTTCGGCAACAGCCTGACGCTCGGCCAGTGGCGGGACATCTGGCTGCACGAAGGCTTCGCCTGTTACGCGGAGTGGATCTGGTCGGAGAATTCCGGTGGACATTCCGCGCATCAGCTCGCCTTGCAGGCACATCAGGGCCTGGCCCGCAAACCACAGGATCTGGTGATCGCCGATCCGGGACCGCAGCTGATGTTCGACGACCGCGTCTACAAGCGCGGCGCTCTCACACTCCACGCCTTGCGACGCACGCTCGGCGACGACAAGTTCTTCGGGTTGCTGCGGCAGTGGACGCTGGCCCATCGCCACTCCACCGTCACGAGCGAGCAGTTCACCGACCTGGCCACCCACTACACCGACGAGCCGCTGCGCCGGCTGTGGGATTCCTGGCTCGGCGAGAAGACTCTGCCGCCGATGTGAGCTGCGCTCACTCCGGGTGCGGCAGGTGCGCGCGCCACTTCGTGAGGGCGAGCGCGAGACAGCCCGCGGCCGCGACCGCGCCGAAGACGAATATTCTCGGGTACGTCACCGCCGGGAACGTCTCGGACAGGTAGGCCATCACGGCGGGCGTCCCGAATCCCAGGTACGTGAGCGAGTAGAAGACGGCGGTCAGTCCGGCCAGGTCGTCCGGTCCCGCGATCCGCTGAATCTCCTGCAGTCCCGACACCATGGCCATGCCGTATCCGCAGCCGAGCACGACGGCGGCGGCGAGCGCGAGCGGAACGGTCAGCGCCGACGCGGCGATGGCGGCGACGCCCATTCCGGCGAGGACGACGACGAGTGACACCACGACGGCACGCGCGTTGCGGGGGGTGTCGATCTTGCGGCCGAGTGCCTGGATCGCGAATCCCGCCCCGAGGCCGACCATGCACATGAGCGCCGAGAACGCGAGCGGCAGCCCACCGGTGTTCCCGGACATCAGCGACGGCAGCACCGCGTAGGCGGCGGCCGCCGTACCGAACACCCAGGGTGCGAGCGGTGCGATCACGAACAGGAATCGCTTGTGGGCGGCGGACGGGATCGCGAGGTCGCGGGCGAGCGAGACTCGTTCGGACACCGGCTGGGCTGCCCGTGTCTCGGGGGCCCGCCACAGGGCGACGGCAGCGGCGACGGCGATCGCGCTGTGCACGACGTAGGACAGGACACTCGGCAGTGGCGCCCACTGCGCGAGGACGCCGGCGACGCCCGCGCCGAGGCCGAATCCGCCGGTCAGACTCATCGCTGCCCGTCGCGCACCGGCACCGTCCGTGGCCGCGGGATCCCACGGCGCGGAGGACAGTTGCTTCACCCAGCTGCCGCCGACGGCCATGCCGAGGCCGAGCGCGATACCGCACAGGACGCGGCCGACGATGAGCATCGCCGCGGAATCGGCGCCGAGGGCCAGGAGCGTGGAACCGGCGATCGTCAGGAACGGTGCCGGGAGCAGGATCGGCCGCCGTCCCAGCCGGTCGGAGAGTGGTCCGCCGAGGAGCAGGGCGGGCACGATCCCGACAACGTAGGCGAACAGGAACAGATCGACCGTGACCGGCGAGAAGCCGTGATCGGCGCGGTACATGCCGAGCAGCGGCGTGAATTCGTTGCCGCCCCACGCGACCGCGAACATGGTCGCGGCCACCAGCAGCCAGGCGCGCGGCGACGCGAGGGCCTCCGGCACCTCCATCGGGGATTCGCGGACGACGGTCATCGCGCAACTCCTCTCGGGTTGAGGGCGTGGACCTGGCGCATGTGGACGAGCACCGCGGCGTCGAACCCGGCGGCGTCCCCCGCTTCGACGAGTTCGGTCAGCTGCTCGTGGTCGGCGATGATCCTGGGCAGCTGTCCCGGGTCACGGGTGATCGAGTGTGCCGTCATGCGGCGCTGACGCTCGCGGATGCTGGAGTAGAACGTCGCGAGCAGCGGATTCTCGCCCGCCTCGACGATCATCCGATGGAAGTCGGCGTCGGCGGCGCTGAAGGCGGCGACGTCGCCGCGCTCGGCGATCTCCCGCTGCTCCACGAGGTTCTCGCGCAGGCGGGCGATGAGGAGTTCGCGGGCGTGGGGCTGGTCGGCCAGCACCCGGACGCTGTGCGTCTCGACGAGCTGGCGAGCGTCGACCACGTGTTCCGCCTCGCCGTCCGCGACGGGCACGATGAGCGCGCCCCGCTTCGGGTACAGCCGCATCCAGCCCTCGGACTCGAGCCGGAGAAAGGCTTCGCGCACCGGGGTACGGCTGAGCCCCATGCGTCCGGCGATCTCGCCCTCGCTGATCAGCTCACCGCCGGGAAGACCGCCCGACAGGATGAGCTCCTTGACCTCGCGATAGGCCTGCTCCGCGGCGGAATACAACATAGACACAAGATGTATTTATACTCCGGAGCCGGGTGCGGGTCTATGCGCGGACAGCCACTGTGAGCTCTATCTCCACGGGGGCGCCGGACGGCAGGGCGTACACGCCGATCGCGCTGCGCACCGGCAGCGCGTCGAGTCCCAGGCATTCGACCAGCACGTCGGACGCGCCGTCGGCCACCGCGGACAGTTCGCGGAAGTCCGGGGTACACGCGACGAAGACGCTCATGCGAAGGCACCGGGAGATGGCCGCCGTTCCGCCGACAGCCGCGGCGACGGCGGCGATCGCGTTTCTCGCCGCGACCCCGGCCGCCTCCCGGGCCCGCGGGATGTCCAGGTCGCGTCCGACGATGCCGGTAACCGTCAGCACCCCGTCGCGGCGTGGCGTCATGCCGGCGCTGTACGCGATCCCGTCGTGCACGACGGCCGGAATGTAGCGGCCCTGTGGCCGTGGGGCGGCGGCGAGGGGTTCCTGCTCAGACACCGAGTGCTATTCCTTCCTGGCGGGGGTCGGCGGCGCCGGACAGCAGGCCACGCGCTGCGTCGAGGGTGATGATCTGCGCGCTTCCACCGGCGGCCCACGGACCCTGCAGTGCGACGTCGTGACCCAGGCGCTCCAACTCGGTGCGCACCTCCTCCGGAATGCGGGACTCGCAGCGCAGTTCCGCCGGGCGACCGACCACATCGGCGTCACTGCCGGGGAAGACGGTGAAGCGGGGTGCCGCGACGGCCTCCGCGGGGTCGAGCCCGTGATCGAGCAGGTGCGAGATCAGTTGCATGTTCCATTGCACCTGCCCGTCCCCGCCCGGGGTGTTTCCGACGTGCAGGAGATTCCCGGACGTATCGGTGATCACCCACGCGTTGAGGGTGTGCAGCGGTTTACGCCGCGGCGCCGCGGCGTTGGGATGCCCCGGGATCAGATAGGCGCCGCGGCCGTATCGGTTGTTCAGCACCACTCCGGTGCCGGGGACGGTCATCTTGGCGCCGAACGTGAAGGCGAGCGAGTGGATGAAGCTGACGGCGCGTCCGTCGCAGTCCACCGCGACGGTCGAGGTGGTGTCTCCGGCGCTGACGCTGAAGGCGCCCGACGACGCCCGACGGCCGTCCAGCCGGTCCTTCGCCGCTCCGATCGCGGCCGGCTCGAGCACGGCCTTCCACCCGTCGTTGCCGGCACCGCACGTCGCGAACCGATCCTCGAAGGCCAGACGGGCTGCTCTCGCCATGCGATCGACGGCCGGAGCGGTGAGCCACGGGGAGAAGCCGACGACGCCGTCGTTCAGCGCCGCCTGTTGGAGCACCATCCATCCGGGGGTGGGCAGGGGTGTTTGGTGAACGACAGCACCGGCGTAGTTCCCGCTGATCGCGGCCTCCGGTCGCACGTCGGCGCCTGCCGCCCACTCGTCCCCGCCGAACGGCGCCCCACCGGCGCCGAGCGCCTCGACAGCCTGCCGAGCGAACGAACCGGTGTAGAAACCGTGCACGTCGCGCGCGAGCGCACGAATGGACCGGGCGAGGTCGCGCTGCGGCAGCAGCTCCCCGACCTGTGGCAACCGTCCGCCGGGGAGATACACCGCGCGCAGTCCGGGGTCGGCGGCGATCGCGGTCTGCGCTTCTCGAACGTCGTCGCGAGTCTTGGCCGAGCAGGGAAGCCCCTTCTCCGCTGCGCGCACCGCCGGCGCCCAGAGGTCCGTCAGCGAGCGCGTGGCGCCACCCGCGTGCAACGCGCCGAGGGCGGCCGGCGCCCCGGGAACCGCCACCGCCAGTGCCCCGTCGAGGGGAATCGACCGCAGCCCCCGTTCGGTGTAGAAGTCCACGTCACCGCCGTCGGGTCCGAAGCCGCTGCCCCCGACCGTCCACACCGATCCGTCCCGTTCGCGGACGACGGCGAACGCGTCACCGCCGATCCCGCATTGCCCCGGCAACGTCAGCCAGGTCATCGCGGCCATGGCCAGCGTCGCGTCGATGGCGTTGCCTCCGTCGGCCAGTACGCGGGCACCTACCGTGCTCGCCGCGGGATGACTGGACGAGACCATGCCGTCGGCGGAGAGGGTGGACGGTCGAGGGTTCACTTCATGCACCCCCGCGCGGCCCGCCGGCGCGGGATGGAACTGGTGTCGTCGGGGTCGATGCCGACGAAGATCTCGCCGTCACGTTCCTCGACCGGGTAGGTCTTGATCGCCACCGTCGCCGGTGGGCACACGGGTTCCCCGGTCTCCAGATCGAATACGCTTCCGTGGCAGGAGCATCCGATGCCGTCGTCGACGAGTTTCCCGGACGAGAGCAGGCAGTCCAGGTGCGTGCAGTAGTTGGAGGTGGCGTAGGCCTTCCCGTTCAGGCGGGCCACGGCGAATTCGTGGTCGCCGGCGAAGAAGCGGCGCACGATGCCTTCGGAAACCTGTCCGGAGCGCGCAACGCGAGTGAATTCCATGGTCTTCTCCCTCTGTCGACAGGTAGGTCTCAGACCGAAGGGCTGAGGTAGACGGTCTTTTCGGCTTGGTAGAACTGCATCATCGACTCGCCCGCCTGTTCCTTGTGGGTTTGCGTGCTCGACGCCTTGTAACCACCGAACGGCGCGTTCATGCTCATGCCGGTGGTGGGCTGATTGATCTTCACCAGACCCGATTCGGAACGGCCCGCGAACGCGAGTGCCTTGGTCACGTCGTTGGTGACGATTCCCGCGCTGAGCCCGAATTCCGTGTCGTTCGCGAGTGCGACCGCCTCGTCGAAGCCGGACGCCCGCAGGAAGACCAGCAGTGGCCCGAACACTTCTTCCGTGACCACCCGCATGTCGGGGCTGCCACCGGCGAACACGGTCGGGACGGCGAAATAACCGTTCCCACTGTCGAGACTTACTCCGCCACAGACCAGTTCGGCGCCTTCGTCGCGGCCAATCTGCACGTACTCGAGGAACTTCGAGAGCTGTCCCGCGCTCGCGAGAGCCCCCATGCCCACACCCGGGTCTGCGCCCGGGCCGACGGTGATCCCTTCGGCGAGTTCCACCACGCGGTCCAGCAACCGGTCGTGG
This sequence comes from Rhodococcus sp. 21391, assembly GCF_016772255.1. Taxonomy (NCBI): domain Bacteria; kingdom Bacillati; phylum Actinomycetota; class Actinomycetes; order Mycobacteriales; family Nocardiaceae; genus Rhodococcus; species Rhodococcus sp. 21391. The sequence goes on from NZ_CP063781.1 coordinate 6,029,192, forward strand.
ATCGCGTCCACCGCGATCACCCGGCTGGTGCCCGTGCACGCCTGCCCGGACAAGCCGAAGGCGCCCTTGACGATCAGTGCGGCCGCCTTGTCCACGTCGGCGTCGCCCAGGACCACTACAGGGTTCTTGCCGCCCATCTCGAGCTGACTGCGGCGAGACGGACCCACTGCCGCATGGATCGCACGGCCCACGTGAGTGGATCCCGTGAACGTCACGGCATCGACGCGTTCGTCCGCCGCGACCGCGGCACCGGCACGACCGGAACCCTGGACGAGGGCGAGGGCGCCGGCCGGAAGTCCCCCGGCCAGCAGCGCCTCGACCAGTCGCTGTCCCATCAGCGGCGTGAGTTCGGACGGTTTGAACACCACGACGTTTCCTGCGGCCAGCGCCGGTCCGAGTTTGCGCGACGGAATGTTGAGCGGGAAGTTCCAAGGGGTGATCGCCCCGACGATTCCGACGGGTTCGCGCAGGGTGATGACGAGTCCCTCACCCGGGGTGGGGTACGTACTGCCGGTGGTGCGGAGCGCTTCACCGGCGTAGAAGCGCAGGTTCATCGGTGTGCGGCCGACTTCCATGGTCGCCTCGGCCAGGGTCTTGCCCTCCTCGCGGACGAGTTCGTCGACGAGTTCGCCTGCCCGCGCCTCGAGGTGTGCGGCCGCGGCCTCCAGGATCGCCGCGCGGCGTTCCGGGGGCGTCGCGGCCCACTGCGGCGCCACCTTGGCCAGCGCGCTGACGGCGGCATCCACGTCCGCCTCGGTCGAATCCGGGAACATGCCGATCACGTCGTCGTGATCCGCGGGATTGCGCCGCTCGAACGTCGCTCCGGAAGACGACGGGACCCACTGCCCGTCAATGAGATTGAGTCCTTCGATCATGACACAGTCACCAATTCCTCGTCGTCGTCCATCAGGTCGAACAGGTCGACGTCCTGATCCGCTAACCGGCCCGGCGCGATCGACCGGCCGATCAATTCTCTGGCCGCGCTGATCTCGTCGCCGCGGTCGAGTGCGAAGGCGCCGCGCACAACACCGCTGTCCAGATAGAAGGCGGTGAACTCGCCGCCGTCGGCGCTGCCGCGGAAGACCAGGTCGGTGTAGCGGGCGGTGCCGGTGAACTGGATGTTCTTGCCGAACTGGTCGGACCAGAACCAGTGCGCGGGGTCCACCACCCCGACGCGTCCGAGCATGAGGTTCGCGGTCGCCGCCCCCTGCTTGCTCGCGTTGTCGAAGTGTTCGACGCGAACGTGCCTGCCTGCCGCGTCGGAGAATCGCGCTGCCACGTCGCCGGCGGCGTAGACGTGTGGAATCGATGTCCGCCCCTGTGCATCCACGAGGATCCCGCCGTCGACGGCCAGTCCGGAGGCCTGTGCGACCTCGACGTTGGGGACGATCCCGATGCCCACCACCACGACGTCGGCCTGAAGCACCTCGCCGCCCTGGAGGGCGATGAGCACGCCGTCCGACCGGGTCGTCACGGTGTCGACCCGGACGCCGGCGCGGACGGTGACTCCGTTCTCCCGCTGCAATCGCGTGCAGACGTCGCCCATCTCGGCTCCGAGGATTCGGGCGAGTGGCACCGCGTCCGCCTCGAGAACGGTCACCTCGGCTCCCAGAGCCTGTGCAGTGGCGGCAATTTCGAGCCCGACGAAGCCTCCGCCGATCAGGACCAGGCCGATGCCGGGACGAAGGTGGGCGGCGAGCCGTTCGGCGTCGTCGATCGTCCTCAGGTAGTGCACCCGTTCGGACGCAGGCCCGTTCACCGGCATCGTGCGCGGTCTGCCGCCGGTCGCGACGAGCACGGCATCGGCCGCGATGCTCCGCCCGTCGGACAGGTCGACCGATCCGCCGCTCGGGTCGATCCGGGTCACCGTCGTGCCGGTGAGGAGTTCGACGTTCTGTTTCTCTCGCCACGCGTCGGGAAGCAGCATCAACGACTCGCGATCCTCCTGCCCGGCAAGGAATTCCTTGGACAGTGGTGGGCGCTGATACGGCGCGTGCGGCTCGTCGCCGACGAGGAGGATCCTGCCGTCGAACCCTCGGCGCCGCAGGGTGCGCGCCGCGACGGCAGCGGTCTGACCGGCGCCGATGGTGACGATGGTGTTCAACGTCATGGGGTCACTCGCTCTCTCAGTCGACTTCGGCGGGCGAAGTCGCGGTCTCGGCGTAATCGGGGCTGCGGGTGAGATCCACGTAGACGACGTCGTCCTCGACCTTCACCGCGTAGGTCGGCTGGCACAGGTCCTGGTCTTCCTCGTAGCCGGTGTCGAGGTCGAACGCCCACTGGTGGCCCGGGCAGATGACCCGCCCGTGCAGCAGGGTGCCTTTCGCCAGTGACCGATCCTGATGGATGCACAGATCACGAAAGGCGTAGATCCGGTCGTCGGCCTGGAACAGGGCGACCGCGGTGTCCCCGACCTCGACGCGAAGCTTCCGGCGGCGGCCGAGCTCACGCACGGTGACCAGCCGGGTCCAGTTCGTCTCCATCGTTCTCTCCTGTCGGGCGAGATGCCTGCGTCCGGAGGGGCCCGATGTGGGCCCCTCCCTTCGCACGGTCAGGCGGTCGCGAGCTCGAGGTCGGTCGCCACGTACGTGTCGTAGAGTCCCTTCGTGTACGAGAAGCGCATCTCGGCTCCCCACTGCACGAGTTGCAGGCAACGCTGCTGCAGTTGCGGGGTATCCGCGTGGTCGAGCACGATCTGGTATCCACGCTCACCGTGCACGACGTCCGACGTGATGTGCAGGTCGAAGAATTCGATCTCGTCCTCGGTGAACCCGTACACCTCACGCAGAGGGATGATCTGCTTCTTGTAGATGCTCGGTACCTGCGACTCGAGTCCGACGACGAGCGCGGCGGTGGCCACGACGAAGTGCTCACGCTGCGAGACCGCGTAGCACCAGGACTGCAGACCACGGGTGATCGCGTTCATGTTCGACGGATCCTCGACACGTTCCTTCGTGGTGCCGCACGCCTCGGCGAACTTGATGAGGAGGTCGGTGTGCCGGATGTCGGCCAGTTCCTCCTCGTACATGTTCTGGAGGGTGAAATCCTTTGCATTGGTGAAGGTGTCGGGGGTGTTCGAGTAGATGTTCGCGAGGTAGTCGGCGAAGGGGCCGACGTAGTGGTAGTGGTTCTCCGCCCACCGCGCGAAATGGTGCTTCTCGAGCTTGCCCTCGGCCCACGCCTTGCTGAACGAGGCGTTCTTCGCCTCGCGGCCCTTGATGGCGTTCTCCAGAGCTGCGCGGAAATCGTCCCTGCCTAGAAGTTCGGTCATGATGTGCCTCGTCTTCCTCGAGTATGAGAATGGTTGGGGATGCTCCGACTGGAGTGAATTCGACGTTATCGACTCACGGCCTGCCCGACCACGGTCGAAGTGACTGCGTTGGAAGGGTTTCGATGTGCACATTGTCGGCACATCGTGTCCATTCAGCTGGGTACTGCGGCGAGGGCTTCGAACTCGGCCAGCATCGCCGCTCCGACTGCCTTGTCCTGCTTGCCGTTTCCGCCGCTGATGCCTATGCCGCCGACGATCTGGCCGTCGAAGACGAGGGGAAATCCACCGACGAACACCGCGAACTTGCCCGGCAGCATCTGGCTGATGCCGAATGCCTCGTTCCCGGGCAACGCCGGACCGTCGGGAGCCTCGTTGAACAGGTGCGTTGCCCGTTCGTGGCCGGCAGCGGTGAACGCTTTGGCGATCGCGATGTCCACGCCGGTGAGGCGCGCTCCCGGCAGTCGGTGCAGGGCGAGCACGTTGCCGCCGTCGTCGCAGACGCACAGGGTCTGCTTGACGCCGATTTCCTCGGCCTTCGCGCGTCCCGCGGCGAGCAGTGGGAGTGCGTCGTCGAGGGTGATTCGGTGAACCTGATGCATTGTCTTCTCCGTTGCGTATTCGGGAGGAAGTGATGCACCGATTTCTATCACCGTCATCACCGGCGGAACCATGGTCAAAATATCCGGCAATCTCGGCGAAATCAGGGCATAGTGCATAGGCAGTGCAGGTGCGCGCTCCGCCATACTGCACTTTTCGATGCCACCCGAGGAGGGTCCGTAGTGGACGACACCACGACACCGAACGCGGAGGACGAACGACTGTCGTTACGCGGCCTCCTGGAAGAGCCCCTGCTCGCGTCGGCCCGGCTGCTGTCCGGCACGGACGCCCCGAGCGGCCCGGTGACGTGGTGCCTGCCGTGGGGTGAGGTGATGAGCCGGCCCGATTCCCTCGCCGAGGTCGCTGTGTACACCCGGCCGGAAACCCTGTCCGCGCACGGACGTGAACTCGAATCGCTGGTGGCACGGGGAGCCGGGGTCCTTCTCGTCGACGGGTCGGCGCCCGCGGGCACGGTCTGGCCGACCGGACTCACGGTCGTGGAGCTGGGATTTCCCGTCGGTTTCACCGCACTCAACCGGCTTCTCGCCGAGCGCGCACTCACCCAGGAAGCGCACGTGATGCGCTATGCCCTCACCGTGCACCAGTCGCTCGCAGGGTTGCTGCACCGCGGAGCGGGCCTGCCGATGCTGATCCGCGAGGTGGCGACGCTGACCTCGGACGTCGCCGTCGCCCTGGACGTCCGGGGGCGGCTCCTCGCCCACGCGGGCCTCCCGGACACCGAGGACACGGGCACCGTCGCCCTGCTGGAGGCTCTCGCGGACGCCCTGCCGCGGCTCGAGGAATCACCACCGGCACGAATGCACAACGTTCACGTGCTCCGCCTGGAGCATCCGGACGGACTGTTCGCGCCCACGACGGCAGTCGCCGGGGCCATGCAGCTGGCCGGCCGCTACGAGGGCTGGATCGTGGTCGTCGTGCCCGGGGCGAACCCCCGCAGGCACGACATCGCACAGCACCGGGTGGTCGTCGAACAGGCCGGGACGATCATCGGCACCGAGATGCTCCGGCAGCGGAGCGTGGACGAGGCCGAGGAGCGGGCCCGCGGCGACTTCGTCCAGGCTCTGGTGCACGGCAACTTCGCCAACGACCACGACCTGCGCACCCGGGCCGCGCTGCACGAGATCGATCTGGACCTGCACTACATCGTGTTCGTCGCGCCCGGCCTCGTCGACCGGGCGTCGGGACGGCCCGGCGCGAGCATGGTCCGGCTGGCACGGTACGCCGCCGGCGTCCTCCCACGTCCGGGCGTACGTTCCCACGTCACCGTCATCGGCGACGTGCTCGTGGTGATCCGCTCGTTGACTTCCGTCGACACACCCGGCGTCGAATCCGAGATCAGCGAGTACGCGCACGCCATGTCGCTCGATCTCGAAACCCGTTTGGGTCAGCGGATCCCGGTGGCCCACGGACGTCCCGCGGCGGGCGCCCGCGGTATCGGGGAAAGCTACCGCGAAGCCCGCATCACTCTGGGCATCGCCCAGCGGCTCGGGCTGTCCGGTTCGGTGGCGTACAACGACCTGCGCGGGTTCAGTGTGCTCGCCCGCGCGACCGACACCGACGAGAGCCGACGGCTCATCCGTGACGTCCTCGGTCCCCTCCGGGCGTCGAGTTCGCAGGCCGACACCGAGGAGTTGTTGTTCGCCTACCTCGAGGAGGGCGGCAACATCAACGCGGCCGCGCGGCGTCTCCGGATCCACCGGAACACGATGATCGCCAAGCTCGATCGCACGTCACGGCTCATCGGCATGGACATCCGGGAACCCGAGAACCAGTTCACGCTGTGGCTGGCCCTCCGTCTCGATCTGCTCTCCCAGGTGCAGGACACCGTCAACCACGAGATCGTGACCCGCTAGCCCTCAGACGGCCGCCGGGTTCTCGCCTGCGAACGTCCCGGCGAGTCCGGCGAGCACGACGAGTGCCGCCACGGCGAACAGCAGTCCGTACGGATCGGCCGCCAGGTGCGCGGCCACGCCCACCCAGGCGGCGCCCACCGCCGAGCCACCGAAGCGGATGAGGTTGAACAGTCCCAGACCGGTTCCGACGGCCCCCGCGGGCGATCGGGTCGAACCGGCCGCGGCGGGCGTCTGGACCATGCCGATCCCCACTCCGGCGACGACGAGCACGGCGCCGACGGCGATCGGGTTCCGGACATCGGCGGACAACGTGATCGCCAGTGCGACTTGACTACTGATCAACACCACCAGGCCGGACCGCATCACCACCCGGGCCCCGATCCTGTCGACGAGACGCCCGACGACCGGCGCCACGCACGTCATGACGACCGGCAGCACGAAGAGCATCAGCCCCGCCTGTGTGGTGGAACTGCCCGAGCCCGTCAGGTAGAGCGGAAGCGCAAGCAACAGCGCGCCCAGCGCGAACATCTGGGTGAAGGCGGCGAGAGCGCTACGCAGGAACCGCGATTCGATCACCAGGTCGATGGGCACGAACGGGTTCGCCGCCCGCCGGCAATGGACCACGAACCCCGCCGCGACGACGGCTCCGCCGCCGATCGTCGCGATGCTGACCCAGACGGGAACCTGCTCCATCGAGACGGTCGTGAGGCCGAGGATCAGCAGGACCGCTCCGAGCGTGACGGTGAACGCCCCGATCACGTCGAGCCGCATCTTCTTGCCTGGGTAGCGCGGGATGTAGCGGAGGGTTGCGGCGAACCCGATCAGCGCGACCGGCACCAGTGGCACGAAAGCCCACCGCCAGCCCCACCAGTCGCTGACGATTCCGCCCATCGACGGACCGACGGCCTGACCGATCCCGTTCACCGCCGCCCAGGCGCCGACGGCACGCGCCCGCCGCGCGGGCCCGAACAGCCACGCGATCAGGCCCATGACCGCAGGCGCGAACGCGGCCGCGGCGATCCCGCCGAGCGACCGCCAGATCACGAGCACGGGCAGGGAGGGCGCGAGCGCCGCGCCGAGCGAACAGACCGCGGTTCCCAGCAGGGCGGCGCAGTACACGCGTCGGCGACCGAACCGGTCCCCGATCCACCCGGCCAGCGGCATCGTCGCCGCGAAGGTGAGGAGGAATCCGACGACGACGAAGATGCCGCTGCCGAGGCCGGCATCGAAGTCCGTGAGGATCGCGTTCAACGGGACGTTGACGATGTTGTTGCTGACCGTGCCGACGAACGTTCCGGCGAGCAGCGCCGCCAGTGCGGGCGACGTGCCGGGTCCGCGTTCGTCCCCCGCGGTTGCAGTCTGAGCCTGACCGACCGCCGTGTTCATAGAGTCCACTTTCATCCGAGAATTCGCGTTCCGGCGTTGCCAGTTCTCGCCGGAAACCCTTGCCGCACTCCGCCCACCCAAATTTGGTTAGGCAAACCTAATTATGAACACTGGATTCCGTGAAATGGCCTCTGCCGAGCATTCCTTTACTTGCGCGTGACAACAAGCAATCCCGGCGAAAAATGCCGGGCACAATGCACAAATACGCTGGTTATCGATGTGCACTCTGGACGTTGACCCTGGAAAACGCCCCGCGCAGTATCACTGCACTGTGACTAGTGCCACTAGTCTGTACCTATTTCGAAGGGGCGCACCGTGGATGTAAGTCTCACCGCCGCACATTGGGTGTATCTCGGAGGAATCATCGTCATCCTCGGGACGATGCTCATGCGGAAGAACATCGTCGTCCCCGCCGTCATCGGCACGTTCCTGACCGCCTTCGTGTTCTCCGACAGCCTCGTCACCGGTCTCGCGTCGATTTTCAACGCGAGCCTCGTCGCCGCCCGCGAGCTGTTCAACATCTTCCTGATCATCTCGTTGGTGACGGCGATGCTCGGCGCCCTCCGGCAGATGGGAGCCGACCGGTTGATGGTTGCCCCGTTCCGGCGCGTCATGCGCGGCGGCACCAGCAGCTTCATCGTCCTGGCCGTCGTCACCTACACGATCTCGCTGTTCTTCTGGCCCACCCCCGCGGTTCCGTTGATCGGAGCCGTCCTCATCCCCGTCGCCATCCGCGCCGGCCTCCCCCCGATGGCGGTCGGCATGGCAATCGCGATCTGCGGGCAGGGCATGGCGCTGTCGTCCGACTACATCATCAAGGTGGCGCCGGGTCTGTCGGCGAAGTCGGCGGGAGTCGATCCGGACGTCGTCGCGGACCGCGCCCTGGTGATGTCCCTGATCGTCGGTCTCACCGCGCTCCTCATCGCCTACTTCACGCAGCGCAGGCACATGCGCCGCCCCGCACCGGAACTGCTCACCGACTGGGAGTCACGCGCGGAGAGCGACTTCGGCAAGCCAGGCGGCGACGCCCCCGAGGGCGGTGCGACCCCCACCGGCGGCGCGATCGATCGCGCACCGGCCGAAGCGGCGACGAGTGCCGCTCTCCCGACGACGACGGCCGTCCTCGCCGAACCCGTCACGGCTTCCGCCCGGCAGGTCATCGACGACACGTTCAAGAGCATCCGTGCCGCAAAGACTTTCGCAGTACTCGTGCCCACCGCATACCTGGCATTCATCGTCTACCTCATGGTCGGCAAGTTCACCGCTCTGGTGCCCGATCTCAAGGGCGGCGACGCGGCGGCGATGGTCGGCGGCATCGCCGCGCTCATCCTGTTCGCCGCTGCCGCGACCAACGACAAGAGGGGTTTCCTCGAGACGACGTCCGAGCATCTGATCGACGGCCTGGTCTTCGCGTTCAAGGCCATGGGCATCGTGATCCCGATCGCCGGATTCTTCTTCATCGGCAACGGTGACTTCTCCGCCGCCATTCTGGGACTTCCCGCGGACGTGACCGGTCCGACGCTGCTCTTCGACCTGGTGAACGCCGCGCAGTCCCACCTGCCGCAGAACGTGTTCGTCACGTCGTTCGGCATTCTCGCCATCGGAATGATCGCGGGCCTCGAGGGCTCCGGATTCACCGGGCTGCCGCTCACCGGTTCGCTCGCGGGCGCGCTCGGGCCCGCTGTCGGGATGGATCCGGCAACCCTGGCGGCGATCGGTCAGATGGGGAACATCTGGTCCGGCGGCGGAACGCTCGTCGCCTGGTCGTCGTTGATCGCGGTGGCCGGCTTCGCCCGTGTGCCCGTCCTCGAACTCGCCCGGAAGTGTTTCGTGCCCGTGGTGTCCGGCCTGGTGCTGTCCACCGCGCTGTCCGTGCTCATCTTCTGACGGCTCGACGGCCTCGGTGGGGCGGTTACCCCGCCGAGGTCACGCGCGCAGTCGATCCGCATTCTCGAGGATGGCGGCACGCAGCGCCTGCTCCGGTTCGCTGAGAACACTCCGGCGGGCCTCCAGCACGAATTCGACGTCGACGTCGGGCCCCCATTCGTCGCGCGAGCGCATCCGCACCGGCGCCAGCCCCGCCGGCGGCAGCGTCTCGGCATGGAACACGACGCCGAGACCCGCAAGACAGGCAGCCCGCAACCCGTTCAAACTGTCGGTCACACAGACCACCCGCGCGCCGCGCCCCGATTTCTCCAGGACGTCGAGCGCCGCTTCCCTCGTGATCGACGGCGGCGGATACGTCACCAGCGGCACCGGCCCCTCTGCATCCGGAACGAAGTCGGGTGCCGCGAAGAACGCCAGCCGGTCGGTCCACACCAGTTCGCCGTGCCGGTCTCCTCTGCGACGCTTCCCGAAGACCAGGTCCAGCCGGCCTTCGTGCAGTTGCCGGAACAACACTTCGCTCAAGGCCACCGTGAGTTCGAGATCCACCAACGGATGGCTGCGACGGAACTCGCCCAGAATCCGAGGAAGCTCGTGCAGAACCAGATCTTCGGACGCCCCGAACCGGACGCGTCCTCGCACACCGGATTGCGTGAAGTAGCGCTCGGCGTCCGAGTGCCGCTCGAGTATCGACGTCGCGAAACCCACCATCACCGAGCCGTCCGCGGTCAGCTCGACCGAATGCGTGTCCCGCAGAAACAGGCGGCGCCCGGCTGCCAGCTCCAGCTTTCCGACGTGCTGGCTGACCGTCGACTGCCGCAGGTTCAGTCGCCGGGCCGCGGCGGTGAAACTCCGGGTGCGCGCGACCGCGAGAAAGCTCCGCAGATGAACCGGATCGAACATTACCCATTGTTATCACGGTTCGGCATTACAGTAAACGCGACTATCGCCTTTCGAAATATCCGCGTGTTCCATACGGTCGAACCATGCTGACGAAGATCCCGCTGCTCAGAAGACTCGATCCGTTCATTCTCGGCATCCTGATCACCGTCGGGATCGCCAGCCTGATCCCCGCGGACGGCACGGCCCTGACCGCGTTCACCTGGGCCACGAAGGTGGCCGTCGGAATTCTGTTCTTCCTCTACGGCGCCCGACTCTCCACGCAGGAGGCGCTGCACGGCCTGCGTCACTGGCGTCTGCACGTCACCATCCTCGCGGCGACGTTCGTGATCTTCCCGCTACTCGGAATCGCTGCGCGCGTGCTGGTCCCGACGATCCTGACCCAACCGCTGTACCTGGGCCTCCTCTACGTCTGCCTGCTGCCGTCGACCGTCCAGTCGTCGATCGCCTTCGTGTCGATCGCCCGAGGCAACGTGCCCGGCGCCATCGTCAGCGCCTCGTTCTCCAACATCCTCGGCATCTTCGTCACCCCACTCCTCGTGGCATTGCTGATGACGAGTGAGGGGGCAGGCTTCGACGCGTCCTCCGCGATCGGCATCCTCGTCATGCTCCTGCTCCCGTTCCTCGCCGGCCAGGCAGTGCGGCGGTGGATCGGCCCCTGGGTGAAGAAGCACGGCGCACCGCTCAAGCTCGTCGACCGGGGATCGATTCTGCTGGTCGTCTACGTCGCATTCAGTGAGGGAATGAACGAGGGAATCTGGGGCACGTTGTCCGTCGGCCGGCTCCTGGCTCTGCTCGCAGTGTGCGCGGTGCTGCTCGCGATCGTCCTGTCCGTCACCTGGTTCGGGTCGAAGCGACTCGGTTTCGACCGGGCCGATCAGATCACGATCACGTTCTGCGGGTCGAAGAAGAGCCTCGCCACCGGTCTTCCGATGGCCACCGTCCTCTTTGCGAGCCAGCCGATCGGCCTGATCGTGCTGCCGCTCATGCTGTTCCACCAACTGCAGTTGCTGGTGTGCGCGTGGATGGCGGGCCGGCTGGCCCGACGCACCGCAGCCAAGGAGACGGAACTCGCGACCAGTTCGAGCTAGCCGAGTATCAGTCGGCCAGCACGGCCTTCAGGAAGGTCTTGGTGCGCTCGTTCTTGGGCGCGGTGAAGATCGTCGCCGGGTCGCCTTCCTCCACGATCCGTCCGGCGTCGAACATCATCACCCGGTTCGACACGTCCCGCGCGAACTGCATCTCGTGCGTGACGATCAGCATGGTGATGTCGGTGGTGCGCGCGACGTTCCTCAGCACGTCGAGGACGTCCGCCACCAATTCCGGATCCAGTGCCGACGTGACCTCGTCGAGCAGCAGAATGTCGGGGTCCATGGCCAGTGCCCTCGCGATCGCGACCCGCTGCTGCTGGCCACCGGACAGTTGCGTCGGATGCGCGGTCTCCTTGTCCGAGAGCCCGACCGTCTTCAGCAACTCGCGAGCCCGCTGCACGGCCGCGGCCTTGTCGAGTCCGAGAACGTGGATCGGTGCTTCGGTGATGTTCTCGATCACGTTCATGTTGGGGAACAGGTTGAACTGCTGGAAGACCATGCCGATCCGGCGTCGGATCCGGCGCACGTACTTCTCCGACGCCGGCACGAGTTTGCTTCCCTTCTGCTCGTGCGTCAACGGTGTCCCGTCCACCCAGATGACGCCGTCGTTCACCTTCTCGAGGGTCATGAGCAGCCGCAGGATCGTCGTCTTCCCCGATCCGCTCGGACCGATCAGGGTCACCCGGTCGCCGCGCGCGACCTGGAAATCCAGGTGGTCGAGCACGACGTGGTCGCCGAACTGCTTCACGACGTCGTCGAATCGGATCATCGGGGTTGCTGTGCTCGCGTCATCGGGCAAGACGTCTCTCCAATCGCCGTATGAGCAGGGACGTCGGGTAGCTGGCGACGAGAAAGATCACACCCGCCAGGGTCAACGGTTCGAGGTACTGGAAATGCCGGGCGCCGAACTGCTGCGCGGCCGTCACCATCTCCACCACGGTGATGGCGAACAGGAACGGGGTGTCCTTGAACATCGACACCGCGTAGTTGCCCAGCGCGGGGACGACGCGACGGATGGCCTGCGGCAGGATGATCGCCCGCCACGTCCGAGTGGGCGCGATCGACAGCGCCCGCGCGGCCTCCCACTGGCCGACGGGCACCGCTTCGATACCCGCCCGGTACACCTCGGCCATATACGTCGAATAGTGGATTCCGAGTACGACGACACCGATCTGCAGCGGCGACAGTCCCGTGAACGTGTAGTACACGAACAGCAGTTGCACGACGAGCGGCGTCAGCCGGATGAATTCACTGATCGCGCGGACCGGGACACTCACCCATCGCGGCGCGGCCTGCCGGATCAAGGCGATGACGAGACCGAGAACGACAGAGATCAGGAAACTGAGAACGGTGGCGATGAGGGTGATCTTGAAACCCTCGAGCAGCACGGGCAGAGCCTCGAACGCTCGGTCCCAACTCCACTGGACGCTCATTGCTTCGCGGCCTCCAGTCCCCGTGGATCGGTGGGCGCGAGGCTGAAGATCTCCCGTAGGGACGGTCCCGTGCCAAGGCGATTCTTCGCCCGCACCTCCAGCGCGTTCATCACCAGTGTCAGCACGTAGCCGATGACGAAGTAGATGACGAGTCCGACGCCGAACGCGAAGAGCGTATTTCCGGTCGTCTGCCGGAGTTGGTCGATCTCGAAGGTCAAGTCCTGCAGAAGGATATAGCTCGCGAGCGCCGTTCCCTTCAGGAGTTGGATCAGGAGATTGGTCAACGGAGGAATCATCTCCGCCCAGGCCTGTGGGAAGACCACCCGGCGCAGCCGCTGCCAGTGACTGAAGTCCAGCGCCGTCGCCGCCTCCCATTGCGATTGCGGCACCGAGTTGATCGCGCCGCGCACCACCTCGGCTCCGTAGGCGCCGTAGTTCAGCCCGAGCGCGAGGATCCCGCAGAGCACCGGGTCGATGAGATAACCGAACAGCGGAACCACGTAGAACAACCAGAAGAGCTGCACCAACAACGAAGTGCCCCGGAAGAATTCGATGAAGGCGCGAGCCGATCCCCTGATCACGATGTTGTGCGCACGCGCAGCCAGTCCGAGCCCGAGCGCGAGGACGAACGCGAGGAGGGCGCCTCCCGCAGTCAGTTGGAGCGTGACGACGATGCCTTCCTGGATGCTCGGCCACGCATCCAGGAAGGCATCGATGTTCTCCTTCACAGGCAGCAGACCTCTACGACGATCAGCCGGCCCCGCCGCAGAGTTTGGCAGTGGTGAGGTTCGGATCGGGCAGTTCCTCCGCGGTGAATCCGAACGGTCCGACGATGGACAGGTACTTGTCCTTGTCAGAGGTGATCTTGGCCAGCTCGGCGTTGTAGGCGTCGCGCAACTCGGTGTCCTCCTTACGGAAGACCGTGCCGCCGGCACCGACCTGGGGTACCCCGTCGATCTCGGCGACGAAGGAGCTGGTCACGTCGACCGGGGCCTGCGGGTTGTTTTTCGCCAGCCAGTTCAGCGAGATCCCGGTGAGCGCAAAGACATCGGCTCGCCCGTTGGCGACGGCGTCCATTCCATCCTGCGGCGACGCCACCTGCATTGCATCGATTCCGAGCTGCTGCGCATAGTCCGATTCGATCGCCCCGGTCATCGCGGCCATCCGCACCCCGCTCTGCTGCACCGACTGCATGTCGGTGAGGTTCGCGGGATTGCCCTTGGGCACCATCAGCGCGGTGGTGTAGTTGAACTCGGGCTCGCTGAACGCTGCCTGCTCGCACCGCTGCGGCAGGATCGACATACCCGCGCTGACGACGTCGAACCGGCGGGCCTGCAGTCCGGGTATGAGCGCTCCGAAGTCGGTGCTCACGCCCTCGACGTTGTCGATGCCCAGGTTCTTGAAGATTTCGCGGTGCAGGGCCACGGTGGCGCCGGTCAACTGGCCGTCCTGCTCGAAGCTGTACGGCGCCTCGCCGGCGAAGCCGACGGTGACCGTTCCGCTGTCCTGCAGTTGCTGGAGGAGCGATCCGCCGCTGGTCGTGTCGGTCTTCGTGCACCCCGCCAGGGAGCCGGCAGCCACCATCATGCCTGCGAAGGCGACAGCCGCTCTGACCGCCGGACGTTGTTTCGACATCGTGCTCGTCACCACAGATTCCCTTCGTCACCTCGGGTGATCCGGGAGGACGCGCACCGCACGGCACGACCCCAACGGATCTGCCCGGGCCACGTTACGCAGGCGAAGGACCTACCATAGGGGAACCGGGGGGACGTTACCGCAGCGTTATCAAATGGCGGTCGGCGAATATCTCCGGGAATGCCGAAAGCCCCCCAACATGGTTGGGGGGCTTTCGGTAACGGATGTTCGGCGGTGTCCTACTCTCCCACACCCTGTCGGGTGCAGTACCATCGGCGCTGGAGGGCTTAGCTTCCGGGTTCGGAATGGGACCGGGCGTTTCCCCTCCGCTATGGCCGCCGTAACTCTATGAAACTGTCACACGGAACATCAGCGAAGACACACACAACAAACGTTGGTGGTGTTCTTCTTTCTTCTGTTCTGAAACGTGTGTGTTGTTTCAGATACTGCACAGTGGACGCGTAGCTTCTTTGTGGTAAGTCCTCGGCCTATTAGTACCAGTCACCTGCACCAGTTACCTGGCTTCCAGTTCTGGCCTATCAACCCGGTGGTCTGCCGGGGGCCTTACCCCCTCGAGGGGGTGAGAAACCTCATCTTGGAACAGGCTTCCCGCTTAGATGCTTTCAGCGGTTATCCCTTCCGAACGTAGCTAACCAGCGGTGCTCCTGGTGGAACAACTGGCACACCAGAGGTTCGTCCGTCCCGGTCCTCTCGTACTAGGGACAGCCTTCCTCAAGTTTCTAACGCGCGCGGCGGATAGAGACCGAACTGTCTCACGACGTTCTAAACCCAGCTCGCGTGCCGCTTTAATGGGCGAACAGCCCAACCCTTGGGACCTACTCCAGCCCCAGGATGCGACGAGCCGACATCGAGGTGCCAAACCATCCCGTCGATATGGACTCTTGGGGAAGATCAGCCTGTTATCCCCGGGGTACCTTTTATCCGTTGAGCGACACCGCTTCCACTTGCCGGTGCCGGATCACTAGTCCCGACTTTCGTCCCTGCTCGACCTGTCAGTCTCACAGTCAAGCTCCCTTGTGCACTTGCACTCGACACCTGATTGCCAACCAGGCTGAGGGAACCTTTGGGCGCCTCCGTTACATTTTGGGAGGCAACCGCCCCAGTTAAACTACCCACCAGGCACTGTCCCTGAACCAGATCATGGTCCGAGGTTAGAGGTCCAATACGATCAGAGTGGTATTTCAACAACGACTCCACACTCACTGGCGTGAGCGCTTCACAGTCTCCCACCTATCCTACACAAACCGAACCGAACACCAATACCAAGCTGTAGTGAAGGTCCCGGGGTCTTTTCGTCCTGCCGCGCGTAACGAGCATCTTTACTCGTAATGCAATTTCGCCGAGTCTATGGTTGAGACAGCTGAGAAGTCGTTACGCCATTCGTGCAGGTCGGAACTTACCCGACAAGGAATTTCGCTACCTTAGGATGGTTATAGTTACCACCGCCGTTTACTGGGGCTTAAATTCTCAGCTTCGCCATTGCTGGCTAACCGGTCCTCTTAACCTTCCAGCACCGGGCAGGCGTCAGTCCGTATACATCGTCTTACGACTTCGCACGGACCTGTGTTTTTAGTAAACAGTCGCTTCTCACTGGTCTCTGCGGCCCCACCCAGCTCACACTGCAAGAGTGATCACCGGACGAGGCCCCCCTTCTCCCGAAGTTACGGGGGCATTTTGCCGAGTTCCTTAACCATAGTTATCTCGATCGCCTTAGTATTCTCTACCTGACCACCTGTGTCGGTTTGGGGTACGGGCCGTGTGAAAGCTCGCTAGAGGCTTTTCTCGGCAGCATAGGATCACTGAATTCGCCTCATTCGGCTATGCGTCACCTCTCAGGCTGTGTGAATGGCGGATTTGCCTACCATTCGCCCTACAGGCTTACACCAGTATTACCACTGACTGGCTCAGCTACCTTCCTGCGTCACCCCATCGCTTGGCTACTACCAGATCAGGTCCCATGCATCCACATCCAGGGCCCCCGAAGGGGCGTAAGGACGCTTCAGGATGGTTAGTATCACTGATTCACCAGGGGCGCGTTCACACGGGTACGGGAATATCAACCCGTTGTCCATCGGCTACGCCTGTCGGCCTCGTCTTAGGTCCCGACTCACCCTGGGCGGATTAACCTGGCCCAGGAACCCTTGGTCATTCGGCGGACGAGTTTCTCACTCGTCTTTCGCTACTCATGCCTGCATTCTCACTCGTGTGGCCTCCACGGCTAGGTCACCCTGCCGCTTCCATGGCCACACGACGCTCCCCTACCCATCCACACCACTGCCCAAGACTCCGCAGAATCAAGGGGGTGCATTGTGTGAATGCCGCAGCTTCGGTGGTGTACTTGAGCCCCGCTACATTGTCGGCGCAGGATCACTTGACCAGTGAGCTATTACGCACTCTTTCAAGGGTGGCTGCTTCTAAGCCAACCTCCTGGTTGTCTTCGCGACCCCACATCCTTTTCCACTTAGTACACGCTTAGGGACCTTAGCTGGCGATCTGGGCTGTTTCCCTCTCGACTACGAACCTTATCGCCCGCAGTCTCACTGCCGCGCTCTCACTCACCGGCATTCGGAGTTTGGCTGATTTCGGTAAGCTTGTGGGCCCCCTAGACCATCCAGTAGCTCTACCTCCGGTGAGAAACACGCGACGCTGCACCTAAATGCATTTCGGGGAGAACCAGCTATCACGGAGTTTGATTGGCCTTTCACCCCTACCCACAGCTCATCCCCTCAGTTTTCAACCTAAGTGGGTTCGGTCCTCCACGACGTCTTACCGTCGCTTCAACCTGGCCATGGGTAGATCACTCCGCTTCGGGTCTAGAACATGCCACTACGGACGCCCTATTCGGACTCGCTTTCGCTACGGCTACCCCACACGGGTTAACCTCGCGACATGCCACTAACTCGCAGGCTCATTCTTCAAAAGGCACGCCATCACCCCCCACACCGAAGTGTGCAAAGGCTTTGACGGATTGTAAGCGCACGGTTTCAGGTACTATTTCACTCCCCTCCCGGGGTACTTTTCACCTTTCCCTCACGGTACTAGTCCGCTATCGGTCACCAGGGAGTATTCAGGCTTATCGGGTGGTCCCGACAGATTCACACCAGATTTCACGGGCCCGGTGCTACTTGGGTTTCCATCACGACAGTCATCATGTTTTCGTGTACGGGACTCTCACCCTCTACGACAGGCCGTTCCAGACCACTTCCACTAACACAATGATTTCTTACTGTCGGCCAACACGGCAGCATTGACAAGATGAACCCCACAACCCCACGAATGCAACACCTGCCGGCTATCACACATCCATGGTTTAGCCTCTTCCGCTTTCGCTCGCCACTACTCACGGAATCACTATTGTTTTCTCTTCCTGTGGGTACTGAGATGTTTCACTTCCCCACGTTCCCTCCACACACCCTATATATTCAGGTGCGGGTAACACGACATCACTCGTGCTGGGTTTCCCCATTCGGACATCCTCGGATCTCAGCTCGGTTGACAGCTCCCCGAGGCTTATCGCAGCCTCCTACGTCCTTCATCGGCTCCTGGTGCCAAGGCATCCACCGTACGCTCTTCATTACTTACAACAAAGATGCTCGCGTCCACTGTGCAGTTCTCAAACAACACACCCCGCTCGAACTCCCATCAGCACCATGCCCACCACCGAAATGATGCGGTCTGCCTGACATTCGAACCGGATCGTTTTTGCCTAGAAAAAACACTCACGTGTTCTCTCAGGACCCAACAGTGCATCGATATAACTCTTCTCCCACCGGCACTCGGGCCGGCAGTAGTGAAAAGAATGTTTGTCAGTGTTCCACCCATGAGCGTCTGCCGTTCCACATGTGGGAACGAAACAGTCTCTGCCAGAACATCATCCACTGACTGTTCAGTGGTACACGTCTGGAGATGTGCTCCTTAGAAAGGAGGTGATCCAGCCGCACCTTCCGGTACGGCTACCTTGTTACGACTTCGTCCCAATCGCCGATCCCACCTTCGACGGCTCCCTCCCACAAGGGGTTAGGCCACCGGCTTCGGGTGTTACCGACTTTCATGACGTGACGGGCGGTGTGTACAAGGCCCGGGAACGTATTCACCGCAGCGTTGCTGATCTGCGATTACTAGCGACTCCGACTTCACGGGGTCGAGTTGCAGACCCCGATCCGAACTGAGACCAGCTTTAAGGGATTCGCTCCACCTCACGGTCTCGCAGCCCTCTGTACTGGCCATTGTAGCATGTGTGAAGCCCTGGACATAAGGGGCATGATGACTTGACGTCGTCCCCACCTTCCTCCGAGTTGACCCCGGCAGTCTCTTACGAGTCCCCACCATTACGTGCTGGCAACATAAGACAAGGGTTGCGCTCGTTGCGGGACTTAACCCAACATCTCACGACACGAGCTGACGACAGCCATGCACCACCTGTATACCGACCACAAGGGGGGCCGTATCTCTACGGCTTTCCGGTATATGTCAAACCCAGGTAAGGTTCTTCGCGTTGCATCGAATTAATCCACATGCTCCGCCGCTTGTGCGGGCCCCCGTCAATTCCTTTGAGTTTTAGCCTTGCGGCCGTACTCCCCAGGCGGGGCGCTTAATGCGTTAGCTACGGCACGGATCCCGTGGAAGGAAACCCACACCTAGCGCCCACCGTTTACGGCGTGGACTACCAGGGTATCTAATCCTGTTCGCTACCCACGCTTTCGCTCCTCAGCGTCAGTTACTGCCCAGAGACCCGCCTTCGCCACCGGTGTTCCTCCTGATATCTGCGCATTTCACCGCTACACCAGGAATTCCAGTCTCCCCTGCAGTACTCAAGTCTGCCCGTATCGCCTGCAAGCTCGAGGTTGAGCCTCGAGTTTTCACAGACGACGCGACAAACCGCCTACGAGCTCTTTACGCCCAGTAATTCCGGACAACGCTTGCACCCTACGTATTACCGCGGCTGCTGGCACGTAGTTGGCCGGTGCTTCTTCTGCAGGTACCGTCACTTTCGCTTCGTCCCTGCTGAAAGAGGTTTACAACCCGAAGGCCGTCATCCCTCACGCGGCGTCGCTGCATCAGGCTTTCGCCCATTGTGCAATATTCCCCACTGCTGCCTCCCGTAGGAGTCTGGGCCGTGTCTCAGTCCCAGTGTGGCCGGTCACCCTCTCAGGTCGGCTACCCGTCGTCGCCTTGGTAGGCCATTACCCCACCAACAAGCTGATAGGCCGCGGGCCCATCCTGCACCAGTAAACCTTTCCACCCTCAGCCATGCAGCCGAAGGTCATATCCGGTATTAGACCCAGTTTCCCAGGCTTATCCCGAAGTGCAGGGCAGATCACCCACGTGTTACTCACCCGTTCGCCGCTCGTGTACCCCGAAGGGCCTTACCGCTCGACTTGCATGTGTTAAGCACGCCGCCAGCGTTCGTCCTGAGCCAGGATCAAACTCTCCGTTGAAGACTCTAGATTTCGAAACCCCCAAAAGGAGTCTCTAATCAGTCATAGACATCGAGTCAAATCACTAGCAATCAAAAACTCAAACTAGCATTTCAAACACTGACCCCCCTCCGACGGAAGAAGGAGAAGAGCCAGCAAATACCCACACCACAACTCACAACCAAACCACAAGGGCCAGTTGATCATCCGTGATGCGGAGTACCAAAAACATTTGGCACTGACATTCATCGACACACTGTTGAGTTCTCAAAGAACACGCACACACCATCACTACCGAAGTCGCAACTTCGGCCGCTCCGGGGCAACCGTTCCATCTTATCCTACCAGCCTCACCGGCGCAAGCCGAGACGCTGATCAGAATCTAACCGGGATGGAAGCATCACCGTACACGACGGTGAACTTCCGATTTACCAGGCGCCTGCGTCCAACCTCGTGTCCCCGCCTTCCGGCCGGGGTCGGTGTCCGTGTCGCTCTGACCTGGAATAAGTTACGCGAAGGGAAACGAGAACACCAAATCGCCAGGTCAACGCTGCGAAACGCCGATTCAGGGCACCCAGTACTTCGCAGCCAGCTCCTCGATCACCACATCACCGTCCGAGGCCTGCTCCAAAGCCGCGAGGTCGGCGTCGATGGAAACCAATCGTGGATCGTCCCCCTCCGCCTCCTGGACTGGGTGCCCCCCGTCCTCGGCCAGCTGGCGCAACAGCTTCTCGCGCACCCGGTCCTTCAGCGAATCGCTCATATCGAAATCATGACCGCGCGGCGGTGGGTTGTCGAGAGTGCACCGAACTCATTCCTCGGTCTCGTCCGGCGCCTTCACGTTGTCGCTCTTGCCGAAGACTCGCAGCGCGGTCGGAATGAGGACGATCAGCGCGCCCAGGATCGCGATCAACGAAAAGACCTGCATTGCCATCTGTGAACCGACTCTCTGTTTCGTGCCCGCGGCGACCAGGTGTCAGACCGGCGCGAGCCAGCTTCCCCAAGATGTGTTCCTGGTGACGGTAAACGCCGCAAGGAATATGAGCACACCGACTGTCACTCGCGGCCCGAACACGATCGTGCGATCGCGTCGTCCTCGCCAACGGCGACGTGCCCATCCGATCCAGGCGAAGACCATCACCGCGATGAACGGGACGATCAGAACATTGCCGGCCACAGCCGCGCCGATGTCGAGGTTGGTGAGGTCGTGCACCGCCCTCAACCCACCACAGGCCGGGCACCACCACCCGGTCAGGGCGTAGACCGGACAGAAGCCGTACGAACCGGGCTCGTGCGGATCCCGGAAGTGGAGGATCGCGGCGGCGACAACGGCGCCGGCGGCCACAGCGGCGGGCGCATCGAGTGCACGGAGACCGACCGCCGGCGTCGTCGGAGTTCCGCTCTGGGTGTCCACGTGTCCAGTGTTCACGATTCTTCCGGTCTCCGGTGCCGACAGTCAGTCGGGAAGCAAGTAGTCCGGCCACAGACGGTGGGTGCCGTCCTCGTCGACGCGAATCCCACCCGCACCGGCAAGTCCCGCCAAGCCTCCGGTACCGCTGCTCGGCACGATGTGCAGCGCCATTGCCTCGACCGTGCTGTCCGACAGCACCTGCATGTGCAGGAAGGCGAAGGAGCCGGCGACACCGTCGATCGAACCTTCGAAGCTCTCCCACGCCGCGTAGGCGCCCGCACTCTGATCCTCGGTGAGACCGCCGACGAATCTGGTGACCGACCGGCCCTCGATATCGCCGGAGAAGTTCTTCACCATCTCGATGTCGCCCGGGGTGACGCCGGTGGCGACGGACGGAGACCCGTCCCGCGGGCTGAAATCACTGACGTCGAACGTGCTGGCGGCATGACGAGTGGACATGGTGTGCCTTCCGGGACGGAGAAGTGAGTCGCCCCAGCATCGCGGGAGCGATCCCGAACTTCTTGTACATATCCGACACGGCGGAGGTGTCCCGACCCCGGAGACGACTCTGGCCCTTCCCGACTGATCGGGAAGGGCCAGAGGACCGCTGAGCTGCCTGAGAGAATCGAACTCTCGACCTTTTCATTACGAGTGAAATGCTCTACCGACTGAGCTAAGGCAGCGGTGCCTTTCGGCGGTGGCGAGTCTAGCGCCTCAACCCCGAGTATGCGAAAACGGCTCCCTGAACGCGTCGCCGAGAGTGGCCACCATGGCATCGACAGCCCACTGCGGTTTGACGTTGACGGTGATCGCCTCGCGGCACTCGAGAACCGCTTCGATGCACTTCAGAAGGCCTTCCGGGGTTGTTCGCGAGGCGAGGTCGGCCGCGCGATCCGCCATGTCCGGGTGGTTCGCGGCCGCGTTCGATTTCCATGCGACGGCGAGCGCGTCGCGATAGAGACCGGCCAGATCGATCAGTGCACGATCGAGTGCGTCACGGCCCGTGCGAGTGGCCCGGGACTTCTGGCGCTTCTCGAGATCCTTCAGCACGCCGGCCGAGCCTCGCAGGGCTCCGGCAGCACCCTTACCGGTGCCGCCCGCCCCCAGAGCCGTGCGCAACTCCTCGGTCTCCTGCTCGTCCCTGGCCGCGCTCATCTCCTTCGCCTCTGCGTCGGCGGAACGCACCAGTTCCTCCGCCGCAGCGAACGCGGTAGCGGGCCGCAGTGCCGCGACAGCGAGATCCAAAGCGTCCTTACGACGCACCTTGGCGTTCAGATCCGTCGCGAGACGCCGGGCTCGCCCGACGTGACCGCCGCTGATCGAGGCCGCCAGTTGTGCATCGGCGGGATCCAGGCCGTCCCGCTCGCGCAGGACCTTGGCTATGGAGTCGGCCGACGGGGTCACGAGATGGATGTGCCGGCAGCGCGACCGCAGCGTCACGGAGATGTCCTGCGGGTCGACGGAGGGCGCACACAACAGGAACACGGTGCGATCCGGCGGCTCCTCCACCACTTTCAGGAGAGCGTTGGCCGCACCCTCGGTGAGCCGGTCCGCGTCCTCGACGACCACGATCTGCCAACGCCCGGTGCTCGGCCGGCGAGCAGCCGTCTGCACGATGGCACGCATCTCCTTGACGCTGATGCTCAGGCCCTCGGGGACGACTTGCCGGACGTCGCCGTGGGTACCGGCCATCGCGGTGGTGCAGGCGTGGCAGACGCCGCAGCCGGGAACGCCGTCGCTGGTGCATTGGAGTGCGGCGGCGAAACACTGCGCGGCCACCGACCTACCCGATCCGGGCGGGCCGGTGAACAGCCACGAATGCGTCATCGAGGAGCCCATCGCACCGACTCCACGACGGGCGGCAGTCGCCGCGGCCGTCAGCTCGGCCTCGACGTCCTCCTGGCCCACCAACCGGTCGAATACCGTCACCGCGCCAGCCTAACCGGCTCGTGCGACAACCCGACCGGCCCGAGATACCGGCTCACGCCTTCTTGTCCGCTGCCTTCTTCGAGGCCGCCTTCTTGGCCGGCGCCTTCTTGGCGGCGGTCTTCTTTGCAGCCTTCTTGGCGGGTGCCTTCTTCGCGGCGGCCTTCTTCTTGACGGGACCGCGGGCACGCCTATCCGCCAGCAGTTCCGAAGCGCGAGCGTCGGTGATGGACTCCACCTCGTCGCCCTTGCGGAGGCTGGCGTTGGTTTCACCGTCGGTCACGTACGGCCCGAACCGGCCGTCCTTGATCACCATCGGCTTCTCGCTGACCGAGTCGACACCCAGCTCACGCAGCGGCGGGGTGGCGGCGGCCTGACGTCCGCGACGCTTGGGCTCCGCGTAGATCTTCAGAGCCTCGTCGAGGGTCACCGTGAACATCTGGTCCTCGGTGGCGAGGGACCGCGAATCCGTCCCCTTCTTCAGGTACGGGCCGTAGCGACCGTTCTGCGCGGTGATCTCTTCCTTCGACTCCGGATCGACACCCACCACACGCGGCAGCGACAGCAGCTTGAGGGCGTCGTCGAGAGTCACCGTCGCCAGGTCCATCGACTTGAGCAGCGAACCCGTCCGCGGCTTCGGACCCGTGGCCTTCTTCGCTGCCTTCTTCGCCGGCGCCTTCTTGGCGGCCGTCTTGGTCTTGGTCGTCCCGTCGCCCGATTCGTCGGGCACCGGCACCACGGCAGGTTCGGGCTCCGGTTCCGGCTCGGGAAGGATCTCGGTGACGTAGGGGCCGAAGCGGCCCTCCTTCGCCACGATCTCGTGTCCGGTCAGCGGGTCGACGCCCAGCTTGCGACCCTCCTGCGGGGTCGAGAACAGCTTCTCCGCGTACTCCGGTGTCAGCTCGTCCGGCGGAAGGTCGTCGGGCAGGTTGGCCCGCTGCGAGATGAGGTCGCCGTCGGGGTCGTCCGGGTTCTGGACCATCCGCTCGAGGTACGGACCGAACCGTCCGACGCGGACGTGCACTTCGCGGCCCTCGGCGTCGTCGAAGAGCCTGATCGAGTTGACCTCGCGAGCGTCGATCTCCTCGAGGTTGACGCCGACCATCTTCTTCAGGCCGCCCTCACGGGCAACCGAGCCCTCGGCGCCGTGATCGCCGCCGAAGTAGAAACTACTCAGCCAGTTGCCGCGCTGTTCCCGGCCACCGGCGATCGCGTCGAGGTCGTCTTCCATCCCGGCGGTGAAGTCGAAGTCGACCAACCGCCCGAAGTGCATCTCGAGGAGGCCGATGACGGCGAACGCGACCCACGACGGGACCAGCGCGCTGCCGCGCTTGTAGACGTATCCGCGATCGAGAATGGTCTTGATGATCGACGAATAGGTGGACGGGCGGCCGATGCCCAGCTCTTCGAGGGTCTTGATCAGGCTCGCCTCGGTGTAGCGGGCGGGCGGGTTGGTGGTGTGGCCGTCGGGATCGAGCTTGGTGGCGGTGACCGCCTGGCCCTCGACGAGCACCGGCAGGCGCGACTCGGCGTCGTCGGACTGGCCGCCGGCCTCCTCGTCGACACTCTCCACGTAGGCCTTCAGGAATCCGGCGAACGTGATGGTGCGTCCCGACGCGGAGAAGGTGCACTCCTCGCCGGTGCCCGCGGTTCCGGTGATCCGCAGGGTCAGCGTCGTACCCCGCGCGTCCGCCATCTGCGACGCGACGGTCCGCTGCCAGATCAGCTCGTACAGGCGGAACTCGTCGGTGTCGAGGCGGGAGTGCAGCTGACCAGGGGTCTGGAACACGTCACCGGCCGGGCGGATGGCCTCGTGCGCCTCCTGCGCGTTCTTGACCTTCCGCGTGTACTGGCGCGGTGTGTCGTGCACGTACTCGGCGCCGTACAACTCGGTGGCCTGCGCGCGGGCGGCAGCGATCGCCGACGACGACAGCGTCGTCGAGTCGGTACGCATGTAGGTGATGTAGCCGTTCTCGTACAGCCGCTGCGCGATGCGCATGGTCCGCTCGGACGTGAAGCGGAGCTTGCGGCCCGCCTCCTGCTGCAGCGTCGACGTCATGAACGGCGCGTACGGCTTGCGGGTGTACGGCTTGCTCTCGGCGGAGGAGACGGTGAGGTCGACACCGGCGAGGGACTCGGCCAGACGCTGCGCCCGTGCCTCGTCCAGAACCGTGACGGTGCTCGTCTTCAGCTGGCCGTCCGCGCCGAAGTCGCGGCCGGTGGCCACCCGGGAGCCGTCGACGCTCACCAGACGCGCCCCGAAACTGCGGGGGCTGGCCTCGGCGCCGGCGTCGAGGGTGGCGGAGATGTCCCAGTAGGACGCCGAGCGGAACGCCATCCGCTCGCGTTCACGCTGCACGATGACGCGGGTGGCGACGGACTGCACGCGGCCCGCCGACAGCCTCGGCATGACCTTCTTCCACAGCACGGGGCTGACCTCGTAGCCGTACAGACGGTCGAGGATGCGGCGTGTCTCCTGCGCATCGACCAGGTCGTTGTCGAGTTCGCGGGTGTCCTCGGCCGCGGCTCGGATGGCCGGCTCTGTGATCTCATGGAAGACCATCCGGCGAACCGGGATCTTCGGCTTGAGCGTCTCGAGGAGGTGCCAGGCGATCGCTTCGCCCTCGCGGTCGGGGTCGGTGGCGAGGAAGAGTTCGTCGGCGTCCTTGAGCAGGCTCTTCAGCTCCGTGACCTTGGACTTCTTCTCCGGACTGACCACGTAGAGCGGTTCGAAATCATGGTCGACGTTGACGCCGAGCCGAGCCCACGACTCACCCTTGTACTTGGCCGGGACGTCTGCGGCTCCGCGCGGAAGGTCGCGGATGTGGCCGACCGAAGCCTCGACGACATAGTTCTTTCCGAGGTACGGGGCGATCTTGCGGGCCTTGGTCGGCGACTCGACGATCACGAGGCGGCGAGGCTGGCCGGACGCTCCCGCCGCACCCTGTGCACTGCCGTTGTCCCCTTTAGCCACCTGTAGCCCGAGCCTTCCTGAAGTCGATCGCTGCCACTCGACAGTTGTGCAGACAAACCCTTTTATACCCGGTTCGCCTATTACTAGAGTGACATACCCGGAACCCATCCTCGCAGATCAGTACCGTCTACGCGGCTCTACACGTGGGGCCAACCGGTACGGTCGTCCAAATTTCCGGGCGCCTCACCGATGCTCTCGACGAGTCTGCCGAGCCTACGCCGACCCGAGATTCGGAGCCCCGGACCGGAGCCCCGGGTGCCGATCAGCGTCGGCGCGATGCCCGCTCTCATCAATGCCTGAGCCAACGGCGCGTGGGTATCCGGGGCGTGCGGATCGAGTCCGAGGACGAACCGTTCCCCCTCCGCTTCGCTCCTGCCCGACGCGAGAGCCCACACCCTCAACTGACGCCCCGACGGCACCCAGCCGGAGGGCACGGCCTTGACCGCTCCCCTCGTCCACTGGTCCGCGAGCGGCCGCAAGTCGACGACCGAGGCGGTGCGGACCAGCGGGCTGCCCTCGTCGCTGCGCGTGATCTCGACCTCGAGTCCGGCCTGGGCGATCAACTCCGCAATCGCCTGGGCCCGCCACTGGGCGTCGACCACGATCGAGATGCGCGCACGCCCGGCCGATGTGACCACCTGACCCGTCGCGGCGAGAAGACCGCACAGATCGGTGACTGCCGGCGGCATCGCCTCCGCGGAGAAGAAGGAGAGCTGGCTCACTGAAGTACCCCCTTATGCCACGGCACCGTTGCCGTGAAAACGACTCGTCCCCCACCGCCTCAGGCGATGGGGGACGAATCAGACGCGGTCACGGGGACCCCGCCTGTCTGATTTACGTGTTCACGAATGTGAACGGCAGAATCAGACTGCGCGAACGCCGGTAGCCTGGGGGCCCTTGGTGCCCTGGCCGACCTCGAACTCCACGCGCTGGTTCTCCTCAAGGGTGCGGAAGCCGCTGCCCTGGATCTCGGAGTAGTGAACGAAGACGTCAGCGGAGCCGTCTTCGGGTGCGATGAAGCCGAAGCCCTTTTCCGCGTTGAACCACTTCACAGTGCCCTGTGCCATGCTTTTCCTTCTCTTTCTAACACCGGATTCGGCGGACAGCACATACAGTCCGCCGGGCCGGTTCCGACCGCTGTACTACTAGATTTCCCCCTCAGGAAAAGCAGAGCACCGCGTTCGCAACATCGATCCTGCGAACGTTCACTCTTTCAAGCCTACGAACACAGAAGCTGCGACCAGTTGTAGTCAACCATGAACTCCGCGAACGCAACAGTCGAAATCCGAACAATTCACACAAAAAGTTGATCTTGTAGCGAACAGGCACGTTACAGCGGATTCATGAGGGGGTCGCGACACCCCGGGCGACAGCCCTGGAGAGGCACTCGTTATCATCAAATGCGCAGGTCGTGGCGGTGTGGAAGCTACTCGCCCGTCCCCTACGACAGCCCGGAGACATCAGTGAGCACACCGTTTTCACCACGTGACGACAGTGGAAATACGGGCGAAACATACGGCCGAGCGCTACTGAACCGAGTCCTCGAGGGAGTTCCCCGAGACGAAAACCCGCTCACTTTCGCCGCGGAAATGCCTGCCCGGACTTCTCAGCTGTCGGAATGGCCGGCGTGGGCGCACCCGAGCGTCGTCCGGGCCATGCAGGAGAACGGGATCCCCCGCCCCTGGACCCATCAGGCCGCCGCCGCCGACCTGGCCCGTCACGGGACGAACGTCGTGGTGTCGACCGGCACCGCCTCGGGCAAGTCGCTGGCCTACCAGCTTCCGGTACTCACCACTCTGGCAACGGATCCGCGGGCGACCGCCCTCTACCTCTCCCCGACCAAGGCGCTGGGCGCAGACCAGCTGCGGGCCGTGACCTCGCTCATAGACTCGGAAGTCCTGGATGCCGGGGACGACCTCCGGAGCGTGTGCCCGTGCGTGTTCGACGGCGACACCCCACTCGAGGTGCGGCACTGGGCGAGGGAGAACTCGCGGTGGCTCTTCACGAACCCCGACATGCTGCACATCTCCCTCCTCCGGACCCATCAACGATGGGCGCATTTCTTCCGCAATCTGGCCTACGTGGTGATCGACGAATGCCACTCCTACCGTGGTGTCTTCGGCTCGAATGTCGCGCTCGTACTGCGGCGGCTCCGGCGCATCGCGGCCCGGTACGGCGCCGATCCCGTCTTCGTCCTCGCGTCCGCCACCACGGCGGATCCCGGGGCGGCGGCGTCGCGGCTGATCGGAGCGCCCTGCGCCGAGGTCGTGGAAGACGGTTCACCACACGGCCCCCGGACGGTCGCGCTGTGGGAACCCCCGCTCATGCGGGAGGTCACCGGAGAGAACGGAAGCCCCGTACGACGGCCCGCCGGTTCGGAGGCCGCGCGCATCATGGCCGACCTGATGGTTGAAGGGGCCCGCACGCTCACCTTCGTGCGCTCCCGCCGGGGCGCGGAGCTGACCGCGATGGCGACCAAACGCCTACTCGGGGAGATCGATCCCGAACTCTCGGCCCGGGTCGCGTCGTATCGAGCCGGGTACCTCGCCGAGGATCGGCGTGAGCTCGAGACCGCGCTCGCCGACGGCACGCTGCTGGGAGCGGCGACGACGAATGCGCTCGAGCTCGGCGTCGACATCGCCGGCCTCGACGCCGTCGTGGTCGCCGGGTTCCCCGGCACGGTGGCGTCGTTCTGGCAACAAGGAGGCCGCTCCGGCCGACGCGGCGAAGGTTCGCTCGTAGTCCTGGTCGCGCGTGACGATCCCCTCGACACCTACCTCGTCCACCACCCGTCCGCGCTGCTCGACAAGCCCGTCGAGGCGACCGTCACGGACCCGAGCAATCCCTACGTCCTCGGCCCGCAGTTGCTCTGCGCGGCAATGGAACTACCACTGTCCGACGCCGAGGCCGAGGCGTTCGGGGCGATCGACATCCTCGGAAAGCTGGCGGAGCAGGGCCTGATCCGTCGGCGCGCCCACGGCTGGTTCGTCACCGCCGGCACAAATCCTCATGGCGCAGTGGATATCCGGGGTGGAATCGGTACCCAGGTGGCAATTGTCGTATCAGAATCCGGACGCATGCTCGGAACCGTCGACACCGGCCGCGCCCCCGCCACGGCGCATCCCGGCGCCGTCCACATCCATCAGGGTGAGTCGTACGTCGTCGACGAACTCGATCTCGACCAGGGACTCGCCCTGGTGCACGCGGAGGACCCCGACTGGACGACCTCGGCCCGCGAGACCACCGAGATCACGGTCACCTCCGTTCTCGAGCAGAAGCAGTTCGGCGACGTCGAGGTCGCGCTCGTCGAGGTCGAGGTGACCCATCAGGTGATCGGATACCTCCGACGACTGTCTTCGGGCGAGGTTCTCGACGCGGTCGAACTGGACATGCCGAGGCAGACCCTCCCCACCCGTGCGGTGATGTACACGATCACCCCGGAACTTCTGGTGCAGGCGGGTGTTCCGGCCGAACGCGTGCCCGGTTCGCTCCACGCCGCCGAACATGCCGCGATCGGCCTCCTGCCTCTCGTCGCGGTGTGCGATCGAGGCGATATCGGCGGCGTCTCGACCGCGTTGCACGCCGACACCGGACTTCCCACCGTGTTCGTCTACGACGGTCACGCAGGCGGCGCAGGATTCGCCGACCGAGGTCACGCCGAACTCACCCGATGGCTCGGCGCGACCCGCGAGGCGATCGAATCGTGCGAATGCACCTCGGGGTGCCCGTCCTGCGTGTACTCACCGAAGTGCGGAAACGGCAACGATCCCCTCGACAAGGACGGCGCGATCCGGGTCCTCACGGCGGTTCTGGCCTCGCTCGGCTGACGGTCTCCCGGTCAGCGCAGATACAGCCGAACCTTGTCGATCACATCGCGGAGCAGGTGAATCTCCTCGCTGGTCGGCGGGGCGGTGACCGTGAGATCGTCCGCGACCTTCAGCTCCCAGCCGGTCTGGGCTCGCACGTCGTCGACAGTGACCCCCTCGTGCACGCTGACCAGCTCGAGTTCGTCGAACGGACCCTGCCGCGACAGCACCCCGAGGTTCGTGAACACCTTCGTCACCCCTCGGCCCCGAGGCATGATCCCGTCACCTGCCGCCCGGGCCCGGACGGGACTCGGCGACGTGCAGAAGTCGAGTTCCGCGGGGAAAGCGCTCGGATCGTGTCGCCGCATCACCACGAAGATCTCGCCGGCGTTGGGCATGATCTCCACGGCGCCACCGGCACCGGGCAACCGGACCGTCGGCTTGTCCCAGTCTCCGATGATGCTGGTGTTGAGGCTCCCGTACCGGTCGATCTGGGCCGCGCCGAGAAATCCGACGTCGACGTTGCCGCCCTGCAGCACGTAACCGAACAACGCCGACATCGACACCACCGACTCCGCGCCCGACACGACGACCGAGTCGGCGATGCCCTCGGCCATCGCGGAGGGGTGCGCGCCGCACACTCCCGATTCGTAGATCAGTTCGACGTCCGGGTTGCTGGTCCGCTTGGCCAGATCGACGGCGAGCGTCGGGAGTCCGACGCCGGCGAAGACGCGCCCCTTCCCGGCGAGTTCGCGGGCGGCAACGGACACGATGACCTCGGTCGCCGAGATCGCTCCGACTGGTGCTGTGGTCATTTCCGGCTCCCGTAGTCGACTGGTTCGGAGAATCGCGGCTCGACGGCGAGGTCGTTCCAGTAGTCGCCGCCGAGTTTGTCCAGGTACTCGTCGTGATTCGCGGTGCCGTGGATCCACTCCTTCAGCCACGCCTGCAGGAGTGCGGAGTCCTTGCTGATCGCGGTCCAGCGTCGGTAGAACGCGCAGTCCCGGTCGTAGTAGCCCTGCACGTAGGACGGATGCGCCCCGCGCGGACAGACGACGACGGCATCGACCGCGTGAGAAGGGATCAGTGTACGACTGGGGTCGGAGCGGACGACCTCGTCGTCGACGATCTCCTCGACGACCACGATCGCCTTCCCCGCGGCGTACACCGCTTCCTGCTGCACCCCGGAGATACCCCAGATCTGCACGTTGCCGTGACGGTCGGCGCGCTGCGCGTGAACGATGGTGACGTCCGGGTTCAGCGGAGGCACGACGTACACGGTGCCCTCCCCGTAGGGATCGTCGACGAGCCGAATTCGGGGATTGAGCCGCGGAAGGTCGCTTCCGGCATAGGAGCGCAGCGGAAAGAACGGGAGGCGCGCGGCGCCCGCCTGATAGCGGCAGACCATTCCGTAGTGGCTGTACTCCTCGACCTCGAGGGCCACCGGATCGTGGTGCTCGATACGGCGTCGCAACTCGTGGAGGGATCCGGCGGATCCGCTCGCGAAGAACGAGGCCACGAGCTTGGTGACACAACCGGCAGCCACGAGTTGATCCGACACGATGTCGGGAGTCATCCGGCACAGCGTGAGGTTCTGCCGCTGCTGCCGGATGATCTCGTGCGCAGCCGCGAACGAGATGAGATGCGAGAAGCCCTCGAGGCACACGGTCATGCCGTCTTCGACGTACGTTCCTATGGCTTCCGCCATGCTGACCACTTTGCTCATCGCCATGCCCTTCTCCGGAACGACGGGACGTCGCCTCGGGACCTTCCCCACCGGATTACCACCGTTTGACTCAATAGTGTTGACAAATCTGTTGCCGGAACTGCAATAGTTCTCCCGTGGAGATTTCTCAGATCACTGCCTTTCTCGCGGTCGCCGAGGAGTTGCACTTCGGCCGCGCCGCACAGCGCCTGCACTCGGCCCAGCCGCCGCTGAGCCGCACGATTCGGCGACTGGAAAAGCAGCTCGGGGCAACTCTTTTCGAAAGAAACACGCGGAACGTCCGGCTGACCTCCGCCGGTGAGGCACTGCTCGGCCCGGCACGCGAGATCCTGGACGCCTGCCGGCTCGCGGAGATCGCCGTCGCCGCCGCCGGGCGCGGACAGGTCGGCCGGGTCCGCATCGGCTTCGCCGGAGTCTCGTCCCACCTGCTCATCGGGCGGTGGGCGAAACTCGTCCGGCACACCCACCCGGGTATCGAATTCGTCCTGGACAGTTCCGCTTTCGCGAGCGAAGCACTGAACAAGCTTCTCGACGGAACCCTCGACATCGGTCTGGTCCGGTGGATCTTCACCCCGCCGGGCATCGCGTCCCGCGTCATCCTCAACGAGGACTTCGTGGTGGCCCTGCCCACCGACCACCCGCTCGCAGGCAGGGACGGCGTTCGCATCGAGGAACTGGCCACCGAGCCCTGGGTGACGCTGCCCGCCGATCCCGGATCGGCGCTGCGTGACTCCCTGCAGAGGGCGGCCCACGACGCCGGTTTCACGCCCCGGATCGTGCAGAGCGCGCCGGACTCGATGGCGCTGATGGCGTTGGTGTCCGCGGAGGTCGGCTGCGCGTTGACCGTCTCCTCCGTGGCCGAGAACGTGAACAACCCGGATGTCGTGTTCCTCCCCCTGGTCGGCGGTCCCAGCACCCTGCAGCTCCGGATCGCGTGGCGAGCGGACGACGACAACGCCGCCTTGCGGGAAGTCCTCAGGCTGTCCGAGGAGGCATTGCCCACTCCGGAATAACCTGCGCGGTCAGGTGTGGGCTGCCGCACGGGCCTGCCCTGCACTCGGAGCGGTGTCCACCGCATCCTCCTCAGCGATGTCGAGCTGCAGTTCGTCCGCGTCGGATTGCTCCGCGGTCGACAACCGGCGCGCGTCGAATCCGGTCCGGTTCAGCAACAACAGGGTGCAGACCAGGGAGACGGCGGCATAGCCGGCCGACACGAATGCAACGCCGACGATGTTTCCGGACGAGTTGAGCATCCACTGCGCCAGCACCGGGGTGCCGCCGCCGACGACCAGCGAACACAGCTGGTAGGCCGCGGAAAGACCGGTGTAGCGGATGTTGGCGGGGAAGGCACGCGCGAGCACTCCGGCGATGGCGCCGTAGAACATCGAGTGCGGAATGGTCGCGAGGCACATCACGACGACGGCAATGGCGAAGTTCTCGGTCCGGATCGCGAAGAACATTGCCGGCATCAGGACGAACTCGGGAATCACCATGATGCACATGGCTTTCCGCATGTCGATCCGGGACACCAGGACGGCGCCGAACGGCTGCACGATGAACTGGACCACGAGGGCGATGGCGATGGCGCCGAGGAACGTGCCCCGGTCGTAGCCGAGTTCGCTGGTGGCCCAGGACAACGCGAAGGTGTTCTTGAAGTACGTCACCTGGGCCAGGGGCAGCGCGCCTGCACCGAGGAGGACGAGGACCCAATGCTTGCGCAGCACCTCACCGATCGGCAGTGCGACGGTCTTCTTGCGCTTCAGCACGGTCTTCATCGCGTCCGACTCTTCGAGCTTGAGACGGATGATCATGCCGACGATCACCAGGGCCGCGGAGATCAGGAACGGGATGCGCCAGCCGTAGAGCACGAACGCCGGGGTGGGCATGGCGGAGAGCAGGAAGAACGCCATCGTCGCCAGGAGGTTTCCGGCGGGCGACCCCTGCTGGGCGAACGCCGAGTACAGAATCCCCTTCCCCTTGGGTGCGTTCTCACTGGCGATCAGGACCGCCCCGCCCCATTCACCCCCCACTGCCACGCCCTGAACGACCCGGAGGAACACCAGGGCGGCGGGCGCCCATATTCCGATCTGCGCGTAGGAGGGCAGGAGTCCGATTCCGACGGTGGCGGTGCCCATCATCATGAGTGTGATGACCAGCGTGTTCTTTCGACCGATCTTGTCGCCGAGATGGCCGAAGACGATGCCGCCGATGGGACGGGCGAGGAACCCGGCCCACAGGGTGACGAACGCGAGCAGCGTGCCCATGCCCGCCGGCAGGGTGTCGGAAAAGAACACCTGACCGAAGACCAGCGCCGACGCGGTGCCGTAGATGTAGAAGTCGTACCACTCGATCGTGGTGCCGATGAACGAGGCGATGCCCGCCCTCCGCGCCTTTGTCTCGGCCTCGGTCCGCTTCGGTGGTGCCGTGGTCATGTGATGCCCTCTCTCGCCAAAGGGAGTGGTATGGATGAAAACCAGCTCGCATCAGTGAGACTCGCATCACAGGATCCATGCCGTCCAATACTTCCTGAGCGGGGGATTATTCCGAATCTGGTCATAATTTTTGAAACCTCCCACACGCTGGCGTGATGCGCGTCACCGGCCCGCCTCCTCGCTTCGACGTCACTCCGCGGGACCTGCCCTCGCCACGGCGCGGGCATCCCGGAAACCCAGCGAGGACAGAAGCACCGGTGCGGTGACCGCGACCTCGACGTCCCAGTCGTCGACCTCACAGGACACGACTTCGGTACGCATGCGCCCCGCGACTTCCCGGGCCGCGGCACACGCCGCGTCGGTGCCGCGGTCCAGCCCGACGGCCGCGGCGAGGGCGGCCAGATCTGCGGCGGACTGCGCCCGGTGCCGCACCGACACCGCCGAGCCGACGTGCACCAGCATCGCCGTGACCATTACCAGCGCCGCGAGCGCACAGCACGCCGTCACGGTCGCGGACCCGCGGTCGTCGGTGGCCCCCGAACTCACGGCCCTCCTCCGCTCCACCCGCGCACAGTGGGTTCGAGAGCCGCCACCGCCTCCGCGAAGATGTTCACGAGCGGAAGGAGTGGACTGCGTGCCCGCACGGTCGCGACGACGAACTCCCCCTCGGTCCGGACCGACACGTCGGCGCCGTCGGGTGCCACTCTCGCCGCCGTGGAGATCGCCGACTCGCGATCTCCACGGGCAGCAAGCCGTGCTGCCTCGCGGGCCGAGTCGACACACCGGACGTGCAGTGTCGCGGCGGTGATCGCGCCGACACACAGCACGACCACCGCCACGATCGATGCAATCGCGATGGCCGCCTCGACCGTCACGCCGCCGGCCTCCGACCGGCGCAGGTTCTCGGCAGCACTCATCACACCGCGGTGTTCAGCGCTTTGTCGATGATGTTCGTCAACGCCGTAACGATGCTGTCGCCGGTGACGACCGAATACAGCACGGCGCCAAAGGCCGCGGCCGCGATGGTGCCGATGGCGTACTCCGCCGTCGACATTCCGTCCTCGTCCGTCGCGAGCAGAATCAAGCGGGTGGTCAGTGCCCGACCTTCCGCCAACGCCCGAACTCCCGCCAGCGCCCGGATTCCGTGTTCCATGGTGTTCCCCCTTCAGAGTGTCCGGCGCAGCGGTTCTGCGCCGGAAGTGTCGATGTGTCACAACAGCCCGCCGTCCAGCAC
The DNA here is from genome assembly GCF_016772255.1 of Rhodococcus sp. 21391. NCBI lineage: Bacteria > Bacillati > Actinomycetota > Actinomycetes > Mycobacteriales > Nocardiaceae > Rhodococcus > Rhodococcus sp. 21391. The sequence goes on from NZ_CP063781.1 coordinate 6,064,210, forward strand.
CCGCGAGGCCAGCCCGACGACGACCGGGATGATGCCGAGACAGAGGAATGCCGGAAGAAAGCACAGCCCGAGAGGACCGCTGATGAGCACGCCCGCGCGTTCGGCCGACGCCGCCGCCAGGTGTTCGACCTGGACTCGGCCGTCGGCGGCGAGCTCCGTCATGGAACCGGCGAGCGACGATCCCGATGCGGCCGACCGGCGCGCCATGCGGGCAAGGGATTCGGTGGCGGGGTCCGACGCCGCCGCCTCCCATGCGGTCGCCGCATCCGCCCCCAGCGACAGCAGGTCCGCGGCGCGGCGAAGCGATTCCGACAACGGCGCGGGCGCCGACCGCGACACGGCCTGCGCCGCGGTCGCGACGGGCAGTCCGGCGCGCAGGCACGCTGCCAGCAGGTCGAAGGCCGCGGCGATCGCGAGCGGGTCCTCGCGGCGCGCGCCCTCGTCCACCGCGGACGCCGCATCACCCGGGCCGACGCCGTCGGCGCGCAGTCGCTGCACCGGCGATCTGGGTGCGGGCAGCACCAGCACGGCGCAGGCGAGGAGAAGTACCGCACACCAGATCATCCCGTCACCCGTCCGGTGATCCGGTCGGTCCACAACAGGCCCGCGCACACCAGCCCCGCACCGAGCAGCAACAGGATGCCACCCACACCGCCTCCGAACAGCACCGTCAGAGGGGCCGCCCCCATCATCTGACCGAGACCGACACCCAGGAGCGGCAGCCCGGCCAGTACGGTCGCCGTCGCCCTCGCCCCGGCCAGCGACGCCTCCGTTCGCTGACGGAAGCGACTGCGTCCCAACAGGTCCGTCCGTGCCGCTTCGAGCAGTTCCGCCAGTGCGAGACCGTGCGCGTCGGCCACCGCCCAGATTTCGGCGATCCGCCCCAACTCGGTACCGACGCGGGAATCCGCGATCCGGAACCCGTCGGCGGCCGATCCTCCGAGCCGCGAGCGCGCCGACGCGGCCCGGAATGCCGCCGACACACTGCCTGCCGCTTCGTCGGCCGCCGTCTGGCATGCGGCGGCCGGATGGGCGCCCACCCGAAGTTCCGCCGTCACCACCTCGAGACTCGACAGTACGACACGCAGATCGGCGTCCTTCGCTTTCGCCGCACTGCGTCGCACCGATCTGAAACGCACTGTTGCACAGACGATCGTCGCGGCGAGGACCGCCCACAGTCCGCCCAGTTCGTACACGATCGGGATACCGGCGAGCGCCGCCGGAACCACCCAGGGCAGACGCAACCGGCGACGGGGGCCTTCCCTGCCCGTGACCGCGAGCAACCGCGGCCGCGACCTCGCGGACGGCACAGTCAGCACTGCGCAGGCGAGCACCACCAGACCGGCGATCACGACGGCACCTCCGTCCCCGAATCCTGCGGTCCACGACGAGAACACAAGTGGCGGAGCCGGTCCACCGCCGGACCCTCACCCGTGTCGTGGTTCCAGGCGGGCACGGTCGTGACGTGCCCGTACTCGTCGCGAGTGACGACGCCGATCTGCGTCAGCCGCCGCGCCCCGCTCGAAGCCCGGTGGACGTGCAGAACCACCTGGACCGCGGCGGCCAGCTGACTGTGCAACGCCGAGCGGTCCATTCCACCCAGTGCCGCAAGCGCTTCGAGCCGCGCCGGAACCTCCTCGGGCGAGTTGGCATGCACCGTCCCGGCACCGCCGTCGTGACCCGTGTTGAGCGCCGTCAGCAGGTCGACGACCTCGGCGCCGCGAACCTCGCCGACGACGATCCGATCGGGGCGCATCCGCAGGGATTGACGGACGAGGTCCCGGACCGTCACCTCACCCACGCCCTCGACGTTGGGTGCCCGAGCCACGAGCCGGACCACGTGCGGGTGCGTCGGTGCCAGTTCCGCGGCGTCCTCCACGCACACGATCCGTTCCGCCGGGTCCACCGCACCCAGCAACGCGGCCAGCAGCGTGGTCTTGCCTGCGCCGGTACCGCCGGTGACCAGGAAGGCGAGCCGCGCGTGCACGATCGTCACCAGCAGGTCGTGGGCCGCCTCCGCCACGGCACCGCTCGCGACGAGCGCCCCGAGCCCCTGGGTGGCTGGGCGCAGCACCCGCAGCGACAGGCAGGTGCCGCCCTGAGCCACGGGAGCGAGGACGGCATGCAGCCGCACACCGAACGAGCCGTTTCCGACGTCCCGCAGTCTTCCGTCGACCCACGGCTGCGCGTCGTCGAGGCGGCGTCCGGCAGACAGCGCGAGACGTTGCGCGAGCCTGCGCACCGCCGTCTCGTCGGTGAACCGGACAGCCGCGCGTTCGAGGCCGCGGCCTCGGTCGACCCACACGCGGTCGGGCGCGGTGACGAGCACGTCCGCGACTCCGGGTTCCGTCAGCAACGACTCGAGCGGGCCGGCGCCGGTGAGTTCGGTCATGAGCACCCGCAGCGCCCCGAGCAGGTCGGTGTCGCCGAGCACGCCACCGGACTCGGTGCGGATGGCAGCGGCGACCGTGGCCGGTGTCGGCTCGCCGGACGTGTGCGCGAGACGTTCGCGCACCCGGTCGAGGAGGTCGGGGGTGACGAGGGAACTCATGCCGCCCACTCCCGCGACCGCGGTCTGCTGCCGACCGTGTCGAGGACCGCCTCGGCCGCGGCGCCCAGCGGGGAGCGCCGGCCCGGCCTGAGGCCGCCGTGTTCGAGCATTCCGGTGAGCGCGCGCTCGGCGCGCATCGACGCAATCAGCGGCAGGTCGAGAACCTCCGCCACGTCGGCGCCGCGGAGCCCGCCGGGTGCCGGGCCGCGAACCACGAGTCCCTGGTTGGGGTTCCTCTCGGTGATCCACTGCGCCACCTTTCCCGCGGCGATGCAGGCCCGGACGGTGGCGGGCACGACGAGGACCACCAGATCGGCGAGTTCGAGGACGGTCTCCGTGGCCGGGCCGGGGAACCGGGACACGTCGCACACGACCAGATCGCCCGCATGGCGGCCGGCATCGGTGACCGCACGGACCGCGGCCGCCGTCGGGCCGGCGCCGTGCCCCGTCCTGCTGCAGGCGAGCACCCGCAGCCACTCGCCACGGGCGGGGAGTGCGTCCCTCAGCGCGCCCGAGGAGATCCGGCCACCCTCGATCGACAGACCCGACCACCGCAGTCCGGGCACGTCCTCGATGCCCAACAGGACGTCGAGTCCGGAGCCCCACGAGTCGGTGTCGAGCAGAAGCGTGGGCCGCGGTCGCGACGCCGCGGCGAGGGCTGTCGCCGCGGCCAGCGTGGAGGCACCCGCCCCGCCACATCCGCCGACGACGGCGACGACGGTGCCATCCGCCTCGGGACGCTGAGGTTGTTCGCCGAGCACCGCGACCAGCGCCGACTCGTCCTCGGGCACCGCGAGCACGTGTTCCGCACCGACCGCGGTCGCGATCCGCCACTCGTCGATGCCCGGCGGCCCGTCGCACAGCAGCACCACACGGCGCCGGCGTGGGAGCCGGTTGCGGCACGCGGCGGCTGCGCGTGCGTCGAGCACGACGATCGGGGCACTCCCCCAGACGTGCCGGGCGTCGGTGACGTCGACCTCGTTCAGTGCCCGGTCGGCCGCTGCCGCCACGCGCCTGATGCTGTGCAACAGCGCCGGGTCGTCGACCAGAACCAGCACTTCACCCCCGCCTTCTGCGTCCATGCAGCGAGCGTGCCCGCTGCCGGCGACCGCCAGAAGGGGCTCGGCTCGAACTGTGGACAACTTCGGCCCTGTGGATAAAAACCGGTACTACCGCACCAATTTTTGTACCGATCCGAGAGAGGCGGCAGCCCTGCCGCAGACAGAGGACGACCCTCGCCAGGGGGGGAGGAGGCGAGGGTCGTCAGTGTTCAGCCCCGGGGGTCGGGCTGAACATCGCCCGGATCAAATCCGGACATCAGCAATACTACACCTCCCCCGATCAGTATTTGCAAGTTCAACTGTTGAACGTTCCGTCGTGTCGATAGTGCCGAAAGACCCTTCCTCAGGCCGTTCATACGAACCCCCACCCGACCCGAAGTCCGCATATCCTTGGGAATTGTGACCGCGAAGCCACAGAGCAGTGCCAAGACAGGTCGACACACCGAGACAGGTCGGGTTGCCGCATTCTTCGACCTCGACAAGACGATCATCGCGAAATCCAGCACCCTCGCGTTCAGCAGACCGTTCTTCGACCAGGGCCTGATCAACCGCCGATCGGTCCTCAAGAGCAGTTACGCGCAGTTCCTGTTCCTGCTGTCGGGCGCGGACCACGATCAGATGGAGCGGATGCGCGCCTACCTCACGAGCATGTGCGCGGGCTGGAACGTGGACCAGGTCCGGTCCGTGGTCGCCGAAACCCTCCACGACATCGTGGACCCCCTGGTGTTCGCCGAGGCCGCCGACCTCATCGCAGACCACAAGCTGCGCGGCCACGACGTCGTCGTGGTCTCGGCGTCGGGCGAGGAGGTGGTGGCGCCGATCGCCGAAGCGCTCGGAGCCACGCGCAGCACTGCCACCCGCATGGCGGTCGCGGACGGGCTCTACACGGGCGAGGTGGAGTTCTACTGCTACGGCGAAGGCAAAGTGGACGCGATGCGGCAACTGGCCGACGAATACCACTACGACCTGTCGGCATGCTACGCCTACTCCGACTCCGTGACCGATCTCCCGATGCTGACCGCGGTCGGCCACCCGACTGCGGTCAACCCGGACCGGGCGTTGCGGAAGGCCGCGGCCGGAAACGGTTGGCCCATATTGACTTTCTCGAATCCGGTCTCCCTCCGGGCACGGCTCCAGGCGCCGTCCGCCACCACCGTCGCGACCACGGCGGCGGTGAGCGTCGGGGCCCTGGTCGCGGGCGCATTCACGTATGGAGTGTTGCGCCGCAAGCGCTGACCGCCGCAACCCGCGACACGGTCACAAACCGAATTTGATACTTGCTGTGAGGGGGGTCACGGGGTACAAAGGAGTTACGGAAGAACGGAAGGCCAAGGTCGACCCAGAAGAGAAGGATCGATCTCCCGACCAGGATTCCCAGCACGGGCACTAGGTACCCACGCGAAGCATAAGCCACTATAAGGGCAGAAGCGTTGTGGGCCTGCGAGACTCGAGTCTTCACCGGCAAGGACCCTGCACAGGTTGCAAGGACGACCCGACGATATTCGGACTCTCGCCGAGGCCACCCACACAACCCACATTGCACGCTTGGTAACCGGTTGTCCGTGCTAACGGGCGGCGAAGTCGACAGCAGTCGGCAGCGCCGCCCGTTTCACATGTTCGGGAACTTCTTGTAGCGCAGGATATTTCGGCTAACTCGCTGCGGCCTCCGCGATCGACGTGGCCTCCCGCGCTCCGGCCTCCAGAGCGCCGCAGCAGAGGACGACCCAACTGCCGACACCCTCCGGCTCGCCCGACGCGAACGCGGCAGCCCCGTTGCGGTACGCCTGCTGCCGCCGCAACCAGCTGACCTCCGGGACCCCGAGGTTGTGCGGATCGAGCCCGCTCGCCACGGAAACCAGACGTGACGCGGCGCGCGCGACGATACCGTCGCCGACTCCGAACGGCTTCAGCGTCAACAATTCCCCGTGCACGACGGCCGCCAGTACCGGCGCGGGCGCAGCCGTTCCCCCCGTCACGAGCTGGGCGAGACCGTCGAGCCGCTCCGCGACGCCGGACCCGGCACGCGGCCTGCCGAGCGATTCCTGATCCTCCACGAGATCGGCCGCGGCCAGCAGATGCAGCCGCGCGAGCGCTTGCAGGGGTGCCCGCTGCCAGGTGGACTGCAGAAGAGTGAGGGCGTCACCGTCGAGGGCCTGCCCGACCCGCAACGCCCCCGACAGAATCGGGTCGCCGGCCTCGCCGGGCGCGGGTAACTCGGTGCTGCCGCCGTCCAGCGACGCCGAGGCGCGGGCCGCCCGGACCGCCGCCTCGGCCGCCGTGGTCGGCCAGCCGCGCCGGTTGGTCTTGTGACGGTGAACCGCACCGAGCGCGTCGCGCGCACGGTCCGCGGCTTCGCGGACGCCGGGAAGGTCGACGAGGGGCTGCAACGGGTCGCTCACGTACCGGAACGCTACCCGGCGCGGTCCCGCGTCAGGCGCCGAGCCGGATCGATCCGCCGGGAATCGCATCCAGCAGCTTCCGCGTGTACTCCTCCCGCGGGGACGTGAAGACCTCGTCCGTGGTCGCTTTCTCCACGATCGCGCCGGTGGACATGACGAGCACGTCGTCGGCGATCTGCCGCACCACCGCCAGGTCGTGGGTGATGAACAGGTACGTCAACCCCAGCTCTGCCTGCAGGTCGTTCAGCAGGGTCAGGATCTGATCCTGGACCAGCACGTCGAGCGCCGACACCGCCTCGTCGCACACCACCATCTCCGGCTGCAGCGCCAGCGCCCGGGCGATCGCCACCCGCTGCCGCTGGCCACCGGACAGCTCGTTCGGGAACCTCCGCATCACCGAAGCCGGCAGCGCCACCTTGTCCAGCAGGTCGCGTACCCGCGCTTCCCGCTCCGCCTTCGTCCCCACCTTGTGGGTGCGCAGAGGCTCCTCGACGGTGCGGAAGATCGAGTACATCGGGTCGAGCGTGCCGTACGGATTCTGGAAGATCGGCTGCACCCGGCGACGGAACGCGAGCGTCTCCCGGCGGTCCAGCGTCGCGACGTCCTTGCCGTCGAACACGACATTCCCCGACGACGGCGCAAGAAGCCCGAGGACCATCTGCGCGACCGTCGACTTACCCGACCCCGACTCGCCGACGATGGCCGTGGTCGTCCCGCGGCGGACCGCGAACGAAACGTCGTCGACGGCGGTGAAGTCGGTGGACTTCCGCAGCCCGTGCCGGAGCTTGAACACCTTGGTCAGCCCGGTGGCCACGACCACGTCGTCGGTGGCCTTGCCGAACTCGACGCCGATCTCGCCGTGCTGTTCGGCCTCGCCGACCACCTCGAGGGCGTGCTCCCGGACGTCCGCCCGGGCCAGCGAAGAACTCCGGCGTTGCGACGCCAGCGACGGCGCCGCCGCCACCAACTTCCGGGTGTACGGGTGGCGTGGCCGCTGCAGGATCTCCAGCGCCGGCCCGGCCTCGACCACCCGCCCCTTGCTCATGACGATCAGGTGCTCGGCCCGCTCGGCGGCCAGGCCGAGGTCGTGGGTGATGAGCAGGACCGCGGTGCCCAGCTCGTTGGTGAGACCGTCGAGATGGTCGAGGATCTGGCGTTGGACCGTGACATCGAGGGCCGACGTGGGCTCGTCCGCGATCAGCAGTTGCGGGCGGGCCGACAGCCCGATTGCGATGAGGGCGCGCTGGCGCATGCCGCCGGAGAACTCGTGCGGATACTGGCCCAGGCGGTCCTCGGCGTCGGCGAGTCCGGCCTCCTCGAGCAGCTCGGCGGCACGCGCCTTCGCGGCCTTCCCCTTCCCGATCCCGTTGGCTTCCAACGCCTCCTCAATCTGGAAGCCGACCTTCCACACCGGGTTGAGGTTGGACATCGGGTCCTGCGGGACGAGCCCGATCTTCTGACCGCGCAGCGCGACGAACTCGCGCTCGGACGCCTCCGCGAGGTCCTGCCCCTCGAACAGGATCTGACCGCCGGTCACCTTGCCGGTCCCGGGCAGCAGGTTGATGATCGCGTGCGCGGTCGTGGACTTACCCGAACCGGACTCACCGACGATCGCCACCGTCTGCCCCGGATACACCGTGAGGCTGACACCGCGCACCGCGGGCACGAGCCCGGAATGCGACTGGAACGACACCTCCAGGTCCCGGATCTCGAGCAACGGCACCTCGTCGGCCGAATTCTGCGGTCCGGCCGATTCGTTCGTGGGCACCGCGCTCACCTCTTCCGGGCCTTGGGATCGAGCGCGTCCCGCAGAGCGTCGCCCATCATGATGAAACCGAGCACCGTGATCGCCAGCGCGGTTGCCGGGTAGAACAGGATCGGTGACCCCTGACGCAGCGTGACCTGGGCCGTGCTGATGTCTCCGCCCCACGAGATCTCGGTGGACGGCAGCCCGATGCCCAGGAACGACAGCGTCGCCTCGGCCACGATGTAGGTGCCGAGCGAGATTGTCGCGATCACGATGATCGGGGCGAGGGAGTTCGGCAGCACGTGCCGGACGAGGGTGCGCACGTTCGACACACCGAGCGCCCGCGACGCCATCACGTAGTCGTTGTTCTTCGCCGAGATCACCGAGCCACGAGCAATTCTCGCCATCTGAGGCCACCCGAACAGCGCCAGGACGACGATCAGCGTCCAGATGGTGCGGTCGGCGAACAGCTGCATCAGGACGATCGCGGCGAGGATGAGCGGGATACCGAAGAAGATGTCGGCGATCCGGGACAGCAGCGAGTCTGCCCAGCCGCCGTAGAACCCGGCGACCGCACCGAACACCACGCCCACGACGAGCACGATCGACGTGACACCGACACCCACCAGCACCGACGCCCGGGCCCCGTAGATCGTGCGGGAATAGATGTCGCAACCCTGCTTGTCGAATCCGAACCAGTGCCCCGCCGACGGACCCTGCATGCTGAACGCGAGATCGCAGAACCTGGGGTCGGTGCCGGTGAACAGACCGGGGAAGCCTGCCACGGCGATCACCACGACGATGATCACCGTGGCGACCAGGAACAGCGGACGTTTGCGGAGGTCCCGCCACGCATCCGACCACATGCTCGTCGGCGGCTGGTCGATGTGGACGGCGTCGGTCTCTCCCGGCGCCGCCACTTCTTCGGGTGCCACGAAATGCGCCTGACGGGTCTTCCGGTCGCCCGTCCGAGGCGACTCGTTCTCCACTTTCTCAGACATAGCGAATCCTCGGGTCGAGCGCGGCGTACAGGAGGTCGACGAGCAGGTTGGCGAGCAGATAGATGACGATCAGCACCGTCACGAAGGACACCACCGTCGGCGCCTCACCGCGGGTGACCGCCTGATAGATCGTGCCGCCGACACCGTTGATGTTGAAGATGCCCTCCGTGACGATCGCGCCGCCCATCAGGGTCGCGAGGTCGGCGCCGAGGAACGTGACCACCGGGATCAGCGAATTCCGCAGCACGTGCACCTGCACCACGCGGCGCCGCGAAAGACCCTTGGCCGTCGCGGTTCTCACGTAGTCGGCGGTGAGGTTCTCGGCGACCGACGTCCGGGTGAGCCGGAGTACGTACGCGAACGACACCGACCCGAGGACGAACGCGGGCAGCAGCAGATTCTTGAAACTGGTGTTGCCCCCGACCGTCGGCGGCACCAACCCCCATTTCACGCCGACGAAGAATTGGGCCAGGAAGCCGATGACGAAGATCGGGATCGCGATGATCACCAGGCTCACGAGGAGGACGGAACTGTCGAAGATGCCGCCCTTGCGGAGTCCGGCCCACAGGCCGAAGCCGATCCCGAAGATCCCCTCGATGGCGAGCGCCATCAGGGACAACTTGATGGTGATCGGGAATGCCTGCGCCAGAACCTCACTGACGGGGCGGCCGGAGAAGGACGTACCGAAGTCGAGGGTGAAGATGCCCTTCAGATACAGGAGGTACTGCGTCAGGAACGGCTCGTCGAGGTGGTATCGCTCACGGAGTTGGGCCGCCACCGCGGGGCTGAGTGCCTTGTCGCCGGCCAGCGCGGCAATCGGGTCTCCGGGCAGCAGGAACACCATCGCGTAGATCAGGAACGTGGCCCCGAGGAACACCGGGATCATCTGGAGCAAACGGCGACCGACGTACCAGAGCATCGGATCACCTCCTATTCGTCGGGAGCAGTGACGTCAGGAATCCGTAGCCTCGGCTCGTACTCCCGAGCGGGGCCGCGAACTGACAGCTCGCGGCCCCACCCGTCGTCGAAGAATCTCCGGTGCGTCAGTTCTTCTCGATGTCGGAGTACATCGGGATGCCCTTCCAGTCGATGACCACGTTCGACACGTTCTCCGACCAGCCGCTGGCGGCGTTGCGGTACCACGTCGGGACGGCAGGCAGGTCGCGCAAGAGCACTTCCTGCGCCTGGTTCAACAGTTCCTGGGCCTTGCCGGGATCGACCTCACCCGCGGAGGCACGCAGAAGCCGGTCGAACTCGGGGTTCGAGTAGTCGCCGTCGTTGGAGCTGCCACCGGTTTGGTAGTTCTGCGCGAGGAAGCCGTACTGCTGCGGGTAGTCGCCCTGCCACCCCGAACGGAACGCGCTCGGGATGGTGCGGTTGGTGGCCTCGGTGCGGATCTGCGCGAACGTGGGGTACTCCTTGCCCTTCGCGTCGATACCGAGGGTGTTGCGGATGTTGTTGGCGGTGGCGTCGACCCATTCCTTGTGGCCGCCGTCGCCGTTGTACGCGATCTCGAAACTGCCCGACCACAGGGCGATGGCGTCGGCCTGGGCCCACAGCCGCTTCGCCGTCTCCGGGTCGTACTTCAGGTTGCCGTTGCCGACGAGCGAATCCGACCAGCCCTCGATGGCGGGGCTGGTGAAGTCGAGCGCGGGGGTGCGGGTGTTGTTGTAGATCTGCTGGGTGATCTGGTCGCGGTTGATCGCCATCGAGATGGCCTGGCGGCGCAGCGTGCCCTCCTCACCGCTGAAGTGCGGCAGCCGGCCCGGGATCGTGAACGTCTCGATGGTCGCGGACGGCTGGTTCACGGTGCGGCCCGGCAGGTCGGTCTCGAACGTCGTGACCGCGCTCGGCGGCACCTGGTCGAGGACGTCGACGTTGCCCGCGAGCAGATCCGTGTACGCCGTGTCGAGGCTGTTGTACATGACGAAGTCGACGCCGGCGTTCTTCGGCTTACGGTTGCCGTTGTAGTCGGGGTTCACGACGGTGTCGATCCGGACGTTGTGCTGCCACGCTCCGGGGCCGGACATCATGTACGGACCGTTGCCGACGGGATTCTCACCGAACGCCGCCATGTCCTGGTACGCCACCGCAGGCAACGGGTAGTACGCGGCGAACCCGAGGCGGTCCGGGAAGGCCGACTCGGGCTGCTTCAGTTCGATCGTGAACGTGGAGTCGTCGACCACCTTCAGTCCCGACATGGTCTGCACCGTCGGGTTCTCTGCAGCCACCTCGTCGTAGCCCTGGATCGGGTCGAAGAAGGACGCCTGAATCTGCGCATTCGTGGACAGCGCGCCGTAATTCCAGGCGTCGACGAACGAGGCCGCCGTGACCGGCGTGCCGTCCGTGAACGTCCAGCCGTCCTTCAGCTTCACGGTGAAGTTCTTGCCGTCCGTCGTCTCGACCGACTCGGCGACCTCGTTGTTCACCCCGCCGTCGGAGTCGTAGGAAACGAGGCCCGCGAACAGTGAGTCGACGACGCGGCCGCCCTGATTCTCGCTCGTATTGGTGGGAATCAACGGATTCTGCGGTTCACTTGCCCAGGCGTTGACGATTCCGCTACCACCCCCGCTCGTCGAATCACCGGACGAGCAGGCGGACAGCATCCCTGCTGCCAGGCCGACCGCCACAACGGCGGTTGCCACACGTGTGATGCGCAAAGCGTTCCTCCCAGATCTGCGTGGTTCCGGGCAGCGGCTCCGGGCGCAGCCCGGATGATGGGATGACGATAAGTCAAGGTTTCAATCTGTGTAGCCACGACGGGCGAAACTCGTGCAATCGGCACCTGATCGACACATCGTCGGCGCAGGGGTATCCACTCGTCGCACCCGATCGCCGTCCGTCGCGTCCAGCCGACCGATCGTCGCAGAATATGGGCATGCAACCCTCTGCAACGGTGCGCTCGGGAGACCATGTGACTACCCTCACACGTGCTAGAAGTGCCGAATTCGAGACTGGAAAGAAGGCCGGGCCACAATGACCAGTGCAGCACAGGCGAGCGGAGCGACGGAGAAGTCGGAACATTCTGATTCCGTCCCGCAGGTGTATCCGCCGAGCCCCGAGTTCACCGCAACGGCGAACGCCGGCCCCGACCTCCAGGCTGCCGCCGACGAAGACCGTCTCGCATTCTGGGCGAAGCAGGCCGAGCGCCTGCACTGGCACGCCCCCTTCTCCGAGGTTCTCGACTGGTCCGACGCGCCCGTCGCGAAGTGGTTCGTGAACGGACGGCTCAACGTCGCCTATAACTGCGTCGACCGCCACGTCCTCGCCGGCAACGGCGACCGCGTCGCCATCCACTTCGAAGGCGAACCGGGCGACACCCGCGACCTGACCTACCACGACCTGCTCGCCGAAGTCAGCAAGGCCGCCAACACCTTCACAGACCTCGGACTCGTCGCCGGCGACCGCGTCGCGATCTACATGCCGATGATCCCCGAGGCCATCGTCACCATGCTCGCCTGTGCCCGCCTCGGCCTGACCCACTCGGTGGTGTTCGCCGGCTTCTCCGCCAGCGCCCTGCGCTCCCGCATCGACGACGCCGAAGCCAAGCTCGTCGTCACCGTCGACGGACAGTGGCGCCGCGGCCAGGCCGCACCCCTCAAGCCCGCCGTCGACGAAGCCGTGGACGGCGCCGCATCCGTCAAGAACGTGCTCGTCGTCAAGCGCACCGGGATCGACGTCGACACCACCGAGGGTCGTGACCTGTGGTGGCACGAGACCGTCGAAAAGGCGTCCGACACCCATCAGGCGCAGCCGTTCGACTCCGAGCACCCGCTGTTCATCTTGTACACCTCCGGCACCACCGGAAAGCCCAAGGGCATCATCCACACCTCGGGCGGTTACCTCACCCAGGCGTCGTACACCCACCACAACGTGTTCGACCACAAGGCCGGGCAGGACGTGTACTGGTGCACCGCCGACATCGGCTGGGTCACCGGCCACAGCTACATCGTCTACGGGCCACTCTCGAACGGTGTCACCCAGGTGGTCTACGAGGGCACCCCGAACTCCCCCGACGAGCACCGCCACTTCCAGATCATCGAGAAATACGGCGTCAGCATCTACTACACCGCACCCACCCTGGTGCGCACCTTCATGAAGTGGGGCAGGGACATTCCCGACGCCCACGACCTGTCCTCGATCCGGCTCCTCGGCTCGGTCGGCGAACCGATCAACCCCGAGGCCTGGAAGTGGTTCCGCGAGGTGATCGGCGGGAACACGGCACCGATCGTCGACACCTGGTGGCAGACCGAGACCGGCGCCATCATGATCTCCCCGCTTCCCGGGATCACCGCCACCAAGCCCGGATCCGCGATGGCACCGCTGCCCGGCATCTCCGCGAAGATCGTCGACGACGACGCCAACGAACTCGGCGCCGGCGGCTCCGGCTACCTCGTGCTCGACAAGCCGTGGCCGGCGATGCTCCGCGGCATCTGGGGCGACATGGACCGCTACCGCGAAACCTACTGGTCCCGCTACCCCGAGCAGGGCTGGTACTTCGCCGGCGACGGCGCCAAGTACGACGAGGACGGCGCCCTGTGGGTGCTCGGGCGCGTGGACGACGTCATGAACGTCTCCGGGCACCGCATCTCCACCTCCGAGGTCGAATCCGCCCTCGTCGGGCACCACGGTGTCGCCGAGGCCGCCGTCGTCGGCGCCGCCGACGACACCACCGGCCAGGGCATCGTCGCGTTCGTCATCCTCCGGGAAGGCGTCGAGAACACCGGCGACACCCTCATCGCCGAACTCAAGGCCGAAGTATCCCGGGAGATCAGCCCGATCGCCAAGCCCCGCCAGATCACGATCGTCCCCGAACTTCCCAAGACCAGGTCCGGCAAGATCATGCGACGCCTGCTCAAGGACATCGCCGAAGGCCGCGACCTCGGCGACACCTCCACGCTCGTCGACCCCAAGGTCTTCGACGCGATCCGCGGCAAGTAGGGCGCCCCGCGCCCCGTGAGTGGTTGACGAGTCCCTGCACTCGTCAACCACTCACGGGCGGCGAAGCCGCCACAGCGTCTGCTCCTCGCCGATTCCCTTCAGACCGGTCGTGAAAACGTCGCACCGGTAGTCCGATTCCGCCAGCAGCGGTGCCACCTCGGGGTCGTCGTGAACAGCCCGGGACAGGACGATGTCGCCGCCCGCCGCACAACCCTGCACCCGCGCCGCCAGGTTGACGGTCGCGCCGAAGTAGTCGATCCGGCCGTCGTTGTCGATCATCACCGCGGGCCCCTGGTGCAGCCCGACTTTCAACGCCACCGAATCGTCGCCGCCGAGGTGCCCGCGACGGAAGTCGTCCCAGCCGGACTGCATCGACGCCGCCGCCGACCAGGCCTCCCGCGCGTCCGCGAACGTCGCCATGACCGCGTCGCCCATCTGCTTCACGACGCCGCCGTTCTCGCGCACCACGGCGTCACGCAGGTAGCGGAAATGGCTCTGCACGAACGCGAACGCCCGGACGTCCCCGATGCGCTCGTACAGGGCTGTCGAGCCGCTCAGATCCGTGAACAGCACCGCCAGGTTCGCGATCCCGATCTCGTCGCCGGGCGCTACCCCCTGGTCCGGGAACAGGTCCTGGAAACCGTCGAGCGACGTGACGAGCGCGCCGGTCGCCGCGGCGTCCTTCCACCGCTCCCGCTCGACCACCACCAGCGCTTCGCCGGGGAGCCGGTTGGCGACCTCCAGCCGGATCGCTCCGTCGGTGGCGGGTGAACTCCGCACCCGGAGTTCGCCGGGCCCGCACTCGACCCGCAGCGTTCCACCGGCCTGGCCGACCTCGCAGGCCACCGGGGAGCCCACCTGATAGCACCGGAGCCGCAGCCACCCCGGGTCGAGTTCGATCCGCTCGGAACGCTGCTCACCCGGCTCGAGCCGCAGCTGAGCCACCGCCGACGGCGAATTCGCCGGACCACCGATGCAGTACCGGGCCCGTTCCGCCCGGCGAACGGCCGGGTTGACGTCGAAGCGGATCTCCACCGACCGCGCCAGGTCGGTGTCGAAGGCGATGTCGCACGTGTCGCAGTGGACGCGGCTCGCCAACTGTGACATCTGGCCGGCGTCCTCACGGACGGTCCGGCAGACGGGGCACAGCACGCTCCAGCTCAGGTCCAGCAGTCCACAGTCCGCGGCGTGGAGGAAGACGTACAGCAGCTGCATCCGATCGACACCCCAGCGGTCCGCCAGCTCGAACGGCCGCATGCCCGTCACCTCCAGGTCGGAGGCGGTCCGCAGGTGGGATGCCAAGCGCCCGATGAGATTCGGGGCATCGTGCGATCGAGACAGCTGTGCTGTGCGGAGTTCCAGCCGGCCGGCGTCGAGTCGCTCCGGCGGCGGCAGCGCGGGCACGGCATGCGTCTGCGGGTCGCGAACGTGGAGTTCCAACGCGCGTGCGAGCGCCACCGTCTTCCGTATTCCCGTGCGCGCCAGCAGGGTTCGCGCCACGATCGACCCGAACCAGGTCCGCGGGACGATCCGGGCGAACACCTCGACGTCGGTCTCGTCGGCGACCGGGCGAAGCCGGACACCCGTGGAGACCTCCGCGAGCGGACCGCGAGAGAACCGACGAAGGACCTGGTAGAAGCGGCCCTCGATCCACTCGAACGGGAACTCCTCGTACCGCACCCGCCGCCCGTACGAACGGGTCTCCGCCGAAAAGTGTCCCTTGCGCCGCCGGTCCAGCATCGGAGCGAAGTGCACCGGTGACAGATCGATGTTGCGGTTGAGCCGATCGGTATCGGCGAGGAACGACCACAGATCCTGCTTCGGCAGCCGGATCCGGGCCGTCCTGGACAGCAGCACGGCTCTCGCCATGCAAGAACTATAGGCGTAGCCCGTGCGCCTTTCTGGTAGTTGGAACAACCAGAAAGGCGCACGGGGGCTATGCCCCTACGTCGTCGAGGGACTGGT
Organism: Rhodococcus sp. 21391; assembly: GCF_016772255.1. Taxonomy (NCBI): domain Bacteria; kingdom Bacillati; phylum Actinomycetota; class Actinomycetes; order Mycobacteriales; family Nocardiaceae; genus Rhodococcus; species Rhodococcus sp. 21391. The sequence goes on from NZ_CP063781.1 coordinate 6,079,875, forward strand.
CGCGGGTCTCGCGCATGACGAGCAGTGCCACGAACGTGAGCGCGGCGGCGATCAGCAGGTAGATGCCCACCCAGCCGACGCCGTACGACGTGGCGAGCCAGGTGGCGATGAACGGCGCGACCGCGGCACCGAGGATGCTGGCGGTGTTGTAGGCGATCCCCGAACCCGTGTAGCGCACGTTGGTCGGGAACAGCTCGGGCAGAACGGCGCTCATCGGACCGAAGGTCATGCCCATCAACAACATTCCGATGGCCAGGAATACGAGCATGCGGGCGTTGCCCATGCCCTCCTGGTTCAGCATCACGCCGAACGTGAGCCCGAAGACCATGATGAACCCGGTGATGGTGAGCAGCGTGATGCGGCGACCGAAGCGGTCGGCCAGCCACCCCGACACGGGGACGGCGGCCGCGAAGAACAGGACCGCGATCAGCTGGAGGACGAGGAAGTCGGTGTAGTGGAAGCCGGCTCCGGTGCCGCCCTGGGCGGGAGTCTTGCCGGTGCCGTAACTGAGCACCCAGGTGGTCATGATGTAGAAGAGCGTGTACGTGGCGAGCATGACGAACGTGCCGATGATCAGCTGACGCCAGCTGGTCTTGAACACCTCGGCCAGCGGGGTCTTCACCTTCTCGCCCCGCGCGACGGCGCGGGCGAACACGGGCGTCTCCTCGAGCTTCAGCCGCACATACAGGCCGATCATCACCATGATCGCGCTGAGCAGGAACGGGATACGCCAGCCCCAGGTGAGGAACGCGCCGTCCAGGTCGGGGCTGCTGTTGTCGTGGGCCAGGAACAGCGTGATGATCAGGAACAGACCGTTGGCGAGGAAGAACCCGATGGGTGCGCCGAGCTGCGGCCACATGGCGGCCCAGGCCCGCTTGCCCTTCTGCGCGGTCTCGGTCGCGAGCAACGCCGCGCCACTCCACTCACCGCCTAGTCCCAGACCCTGACAGAACCGCATCAACGCCAGCAGTGCGGGCGCGACGAGGCCGATCTGGTGGTATGTCGGCAGCAGGCCGATCACGAACGTGGCGATACCCATGGTGAGCAGTGAGCCGACGAGCGTCGTCTTGCGTCCGATGCGGTCGCCGAAGTGGCCGAACAGGATCGAGCCGAGCGGCCGGGCGACGAAGGCCAGACCGAACGTGGCGAGGGACGCCAGCAGGGCGGTGGTGCCGTTTCCCTTGGGGAAGAACAGGTGCGGGAACACCGACACGGCCGCGGTGGCATAGATGTAGAAGTCGTAGAACTCGATGGATGTTCCCACCATGCTCGCGACGACGATCCGGCTTCTGGGTACGCCGGCGACGGTGGCCCCGCCGTCCGGTTCTGGCTTCGACGTATCGACGGCACTGCTCACTCGACTTACTCCTGCACGATGCTATTTCAACTATTGGGACGAGCGTCCATTCCTTAGGAATTGAACACCCCGTGTCTTTCGCTTGGCAAATTGGATAGGCTCTTCTCGGTGCGCCGGGAAGTCTGGTCGGCAGAGCATTTGCCGTACCCGGACCACATCGAAAGCGAGCGCCCCCGGTGACCCAGCCCCTCCGCTCCGAACTCTCCCGCTACCTCCGCACCGAGACGGTCGGCGGTTCGATCCTGCTCGTCGCCGCGGCGGTCGCCCTCGTGTGGGCGAACTCCCCCGTCTCGGATTCGTACTTCGCACTGCGCGACTGGCAGATCGGCCCGGAGGCACTCCACCTGAACCTGACGGTCGGGACGTGGGCACAGGACGGGCTGCTGGCGGTCTTCTTCTTCGTCGCCGGCCTCGAATTGAAGCGGGAAATGGTGGTGGGCGAACTCGCCGACCGAAAACGTGCCCTGCTCCCGATCATCGCGGCCTGCGGCGGTGTGGTCGTGCCCGCGATCATCGCCGCGACGATCGGCGCCGGCACGCCCGGCATGGAACGGGGCTGGGCGATCCCGGTTGCCACCGACATCGCGTTCGCACTGGGTGTGCTGGCGCTGACCGGGTCTCGCATCCCGGCCAGCGCCCGGGTGTTCCTGCTCAGCCTGGCCGTCGTCGACGACCTGCTCGCGATCGTGCTCATCGCGGTCCTGTTCACCAGCTCGATCGCCCTGCTGTGGCTGCTGGGCGCCGCCGTGTGCCTGGCCGTCTACGCGTTCGCCCAGCACCGGCGCATCACCACCCCACTGCTCTACGTTCCACTCGCACTGCTCACCTGGTTCTGCATGCACGACGCCGGAATCCACGCCACACTCGCCGGTGTCGCGCTCGGCCTCCTCACCCGGGTCCGGCGCGACCCCGGCGAGAGAGAATCCCCGGGCGCCCGCCTCGAGCACCGCATCCAGCCGCTGTCGGCGGGCGTCTGTGTCCCGCTGTTCGCCCTGTTCGCGTCCGGCGTGGCCCTGAGCAGCGAGCTCCTCGGGCAGTTGTTCACCAACCCGATCTCGCAGTCCGTGATCGCGGGGCTCCTCGTCGGCAAGACCGTCGGCATCTTCGGCATCTCGTGGCTCGCGATCCGCCTGGGTATCGCGAAGAAGCCGCGAGCACTGGGATTCCGGGACATGTTTGCCCTCTCAGTGCTCGGTGCGATCGGGTTCACCGTTAGCCTTCTCGTAGCGGATCTCGCGCTTGCGGGAATCGGTGACGGCAGCGAGGCCGAAATAGCTAAGGTCGCGGTGCTCGTGACATCGTTGACAGCGTCGCTGATCGGATCAGCGTTACTGTGGCGACGCGGTCGGGTCCATGCGGCCCGGAAGGATGACTCGGAAGTGCAAGAGCTACCTGGAGGGGTCGACAAGTGAGCATCACTCACGGCAAGGGAGACAGCCCGCGATACACGGGAGACGGGGTGCCGAACACGGTGTCGTCGATCCCGCTCACGGACGTGGACGCTCAGACACCCGGCGAGGCGAGCCTCGGCACGCTGGTCAAGCATGCGACCGCGCAGGTGTCCACCCTGGTCCGCGCCGAGGTCGAGCTCGCGAAGGCCGAGGTCACCGGTGAGGTCAAGAAGGGCCTGCAGGGCAGCCTGTTCTTCATCCTCGCGTTCACCGTGCTGCTGTTCAGCTCGTTTTTCTTCTTCTTCTTCCTCGCCGAACTCCTCGACGTGTGGATCGCCCGCTGGCTGGCGTTCCTGATCGTCTTCCTGATCATGGTCGTGGTGACGGCGGTCCTCGCACTGCTCGGATATCTGCGGGTACGCAAACTCCGCGCACCGGAGAAGACCATCGACTCGCTGAAGCAGGCCAAGACGGTGCTCCCGACGTCGTACTCGGACGCGGAAGCCCATCTCGCGTCGTCCAGCGGACGTCACGCGCGGTAACTCGCTCCTGTGGCACCACCCGATCCGTCTACCGTCCGTTTCGACGGCCCCTGGATTCATCGCGACATCCATGCCAACGGAATCCGCTTCCACACCGTCGAGGTCGGCGCATCCGCCCCGGATGCGCCGCTCGTCGTCCTGCTGCACGGATTCGCGGACTTCTGGTGGTCGTGGCGCCATCAGCTGACCGCGCTGTCCGCGGAGGGGTACCGGGCCGTCGCCGTGGACCTGCGCGGCTACGGCGATTCCGACAAACCGCCGCGCGGCTACGACGGGTGGACGCTGGCCGGCGACATCGCCGGCCTCATCCGGGCGATGGGCTACGGCGAGGCCACCCTCGTCGGGCACGCCGACGGCGGCCTCGTCTGCTGGGCGACGGCCGTCCTCCACGCTCGCCTCGTCCGGTCGATCGCACTGGTCAGCTCGCCGCATCCGGTCGCGCTCAAGCAGGCCGTCCTCCACGACCGCTACCAGCGCAAGGCCCTGCTGCCCTCGTTCGTCTCCTGCCAGGTGCCGTGGCGTCCCGAACGTCGCCTCACCCGCGACAACGGGTCGGAGGTCGAACGGTTGATCCGCGAACGCTCCGGACCCGCCTGGACGGAGAACCCGGAGTTCGACGTCGTGATGTCACGGATGCGCTCGGCGATTCAGATTCCCGGGACCGCGCACTGCACCCTGGAGTATCAGCGGTGGGCGTTCCGCAGCCAGTTCCGCCCGGACGGCAGGCGGTTCATGGCGTCGATGGATCAGACGCTGCGGATCCCGGTCCTGCACCTCCACGGCGACCTCGACCCGTACGTGCTCGCGGACACCGTGCGCCGCAGTCACCGCTTCGCACCCACCCAGCAGATGCAAACGGTCCCCGGTGTCGGCCACTACGCGCACTGGGAAGCCCCGGAACGGGTCAACGCCGCCCTGCTGGACCTCGTCGCACCCCGCACCGTCTGACCGACGGTCAGAGGATGCACGCCCCGGTGTCCACGGCGACGGACGCCCCGGACGCCGCCTGCAGCTGACGCGATACCTCGGCGGCGGTGAGCACGAACCCGGTGTCGCTGTTGTCGACGGCGGCACCGAAGACCACCCCGAGCACCCGGCCGTCGCTGTCGACGAGCGGTCCGCCCGAGTTCCCCTGCCGGATGGAACCGCGGACCGTGTACACCTCACGCTGGACCGTTCCCGCCCGGTAGATGTCGGGACCACTGAGGTCCAGGATCTCCCGGATCCGCGCGGCGCTGGCGGTGTACGGCCCGCCGCCCGGGTAGCCGAGCACCAGGGCGTTGTCGCCGGTCCGGGCCGGCTCGGGCGCGAAGTTCAGGACGGGGGCGTCCAGTCCGGGCACCTCGAGCACCGCGACGTCGGCGGACGGGTCGAACAGCACGACCTCGGCGTCCATCGGCCCGTTCGCCGTGTCGACGACGATGCCCGCCGTTCCCGCGACCACGTGGGCGTTGGTCATCACCCGGTCGGGCGCCACGACGAATCCGGATCCCTCGAGCGCCCGCTGACAACTCGGGGCCACACCCCGGATCCGCAGCACGCTCGACTGCAGCGAGGACGCGACGGGGCTCTCCAGGACGCTGGCGTCCGGCGGGTCGACGGTCGTGATGGGGGTACGCCCGAACGGGCCGATGACGTCGGGAAGCCCGGACGTGTCGAGCAGGGCAGTGAACTCGGTGGGCAGTTGCCGCATCCAGGCGGGCGCGATGTTGTCGACAGTTTCGAGGACGCTCGACCCGCGCACCGCCGCCGCCAGCTGAGGCTGGGACGAGGACGTGAGCGGGATCGCCAGCAGCCACGCCGCGACGAACACCGCGACGGCCTGCACGCAGGCGCCGATCACGCTGTCGACGGACCGCGCGACCGGACTGTGCATACTTCCCCGCGCGGCGCGCCCGAGGACCATGCCCGCCACTTCGCCGATGATCACCAACACCACGATCAGGGCGATACCGGCCAGCACGCGGCCGCGGCCCTCGTCCACGTGCACGAGCACGTGTGGGGCGATCAGGATGCCCGCCACCGCACCGAGTACGACCCCGATGAAGGCGAGCACCGACGCCACCGCGCCCTGCCGCCAGCCGGACGTCGCGGCGACGAAGGCGATCAGCACAATCGCCAGGTCGATCCAGTGCGAGCCCGTCATCGCTCGGCCGCCGGCCGGCCGTGACCGTGGGTCAGATGGTCGTCGTCGAGATCGTTGTCGAGTTCGGCGAGGACGGTGTCGAGGTCGCGGATGTCGTGGCGGTCCCACTCCTGTTCCCAGCCGGAGACCGCGAACAGGGCGGCCAGGATGCCGGCCGTGAAACCCCACACGAGCATGCCGTCGACGGCGAACGCGGGACCCTGGTATCCGGCCGGGTGCCGCACCTGGAACCGGTTTCGCGGATCGATCAGGGTGTGCACGGGGACCCGGGCGACACGTTCCGCCTCTGCGGGATCGACCACGCCGACCTCGCTGGGCTTCTCCCAGTACGCGAGGACGGGAGTGACGTCGAAGCCGGACGGCGGGATGAAGATTTCCTCGAGCACGGCGAGCGGGCGGACACCGGACGGGTCGAGTCCCGTCTCCTCCTGGGCCTCCCGCAGCGCGGTAGCGATGGGCCCCTCGTCGCCGGGATCGCTGGCGCCCCCGGGGAACGCCACCTGACCACTGTGCTGACGCATCGTGGACGCACGCTGGGTGAGCAGGATGTCCGCGTCGGCGGGCAGACCTCCCGACATCAGCGGGTCCGCCTCGACGGGGCCGCCGAACAACACGAGCACCGCCGCCTCACGGGTGGTCGCGCCGCGGGGTGCGCGCCGATCGAGGACGGGGTTGATCTTGTGCGGGTCGGCCGGGGTCCGGTGCACGACCCGGCGCAGCCACGGCGGAACGGCGACACCGTCCACGGAGTTCGTCATGCCGCCACCCCCAGGTTCTGTTCGACGGCGTCCGCGATCTCGTCGACGCTGCGGAACGGCTGCGGCAGAACCTTCGCCACCGTGCCGTCGGGCCGGATCAGCACCGAGACGGGCAGGACAGGCGGGGCTCCGACCGCGACGCGGACGCGCCCGTCGCCGTCCTGCACACCGGGCAGCGTGACGGAGTAGTCGACGAGCCGGGACAGCGCGCTGGACTCGTTGGGATCGGTGTGCACCGTAAGCACGGTAACCGCGTCACCCGCACGATCCGAAAACTGCTGCATATAGGGCAGCTCCTCGGCGCAGGGGCCGCACCAGTAGGCCCACAGATTCAGCAACGCCGGCTTACCACCGAGCGCGGCGGCCAGATCCACCTGGCTGCCGTCGGCCACGCATTCCAGTGTGATGCCGGACAGCACCGAACCCGGCGAAGGCTCGGACGTGGCCGTCGAGGCCGGGCACGATTCCAGACCCGCCTGCGTCCTCAGTGCCGCGAGCGCGTCGGGATCGGCGCTCACCGCCGTCGGGGTACGGCCACCCGAACCGAACCGGTCCTGGTACGACGGCGCCTCCGCGTCGTCACCCCGCGGCCAGATCGCGACGACGAGAGCCACCACGACCACGAGGGCGGCCAGACTCCACCGCGCTGCGCTAGACACCCGTATCTACCCTCACCTGCCGGCCAGACGCAGCAGATGCTCCGTCTCCGGTCCACGAACCAGTTCGGCGGCGACGTCCGGGTCGACCGGGCCGAGCCCGTACGACGGACAGTCCTTGGCGAGCACACACACCCCGCAGGCGGGCTTGCGGGCGTGGCAGACGCGCCTGCCGTGGAAGATCACGCGGTGCGAGAGCAGCGTCCACTCCTTGCGCTCGATCAGCGCGCCGACCGCATGCTCGACCTTGACCGGGTCTTCCTCCTCGGTCCATTTCCAGCGTCGGACGAGCCTCCCGAAGTGGGTGTCGACGGTGATTCCCGGCACATCGAACGCGTTGCCGAGGATCACGTTGGCCGTCTTCCGGCCGATCCCGGGCAGCGTCACGAGGTCCTTCAGATTGCCGGGGACCTCGCCGTCGAAGCGTTCGAGCAGAGCCTGCCCCAGCCCGATCAGTGAGTTCGTCTTGTTGCGGTAGAAGCCCGTGGACCGGATGTATTCCTCGAGTTCGGTGCGTTCGGCCTCCGCGTACGCCTTGGCGTCGGGATAGCGGGCGAACAGCGCCGGCGTCACCATGTTCACCCGCACGTCAGTGCACTGCGCGGAGAGGATGGTCGCGACGGCGAGGTCGAGTGGGGTGGTGAAGTCGAGCTCGCAGTAGACGTGCGGGAAGGCCTCGGCGAGCCGCCGGTTCATTCTCCGGGCGCGCCGGACGAGTCCGATCCGGGTTTCGTCCTGTTTCGCGGCCCGCGAACGGGTGCGTCCACGCACTTCGGAGCCGTCGCTGGGGGTCGCATGCACGGGAACAACTCTACGGATACCCGACCGATCCGAATCGCCGCTGTGTCGCTTCTGAGACATTTCCAGTGTTTACTTCCCGGTATGCAAGGTCTCGCTGTGGTCCTCTTCCCAGTGCTGCTGATGCTGTTTGCGCTGGCAATGGAGCGGGTGGAGTTCAGACTCCGCCGGCTCACGGTTCGTCAGCAAGAGGTGGAAGAGTTCCTCGACCAGGCAAGTCACGACGAAGTGGTCACCCTGGCCCACGAAGGTTTCCCCCACGCATTGGCACGCTTCCATCGACGTCGCAAGGGTCGGTCGGGCTTCGAATCCGACGACGCCGCCGTCACCGAAGTGGGCTCGCGGCGCGCCAGCTGAGCGCTGGGCAGCCCCCGAATCAGCACACCGAAGGACGCATCCCCCGGTTAACTTTTGCGACTTCCGTGGTATCGGTCACTCAGACCGAGCCGTCTCAACGTAGACTTCAGAGCCGTACCTGTTGCACAGCGACACGCCGCGGATCACCGGGGCATCGTCGACATGCAGCAAATCGCGCACAATATGCATACAGACGAACAATATTCCCAAGGAGCCCACGTGGACGACGTCCTGGCAAGAGCCGGCATCTTCCAAGGAGTCGAGCCCTCAGCGGTAGCGGCGCTGACCAAGCAGCTGCAGCCTGTCGACTTCCCCCGCGGACATGTCATCTTCAACGAAGGTGAGCCCGGTGACCGCCTGTACATCATCGTTTCGGGCAAGGTGAAGATCGGCCGCCGCTCGCCGGACGGCCGTGAAAACCTGCTGACGATCATGGGCCCGTCCGACATGTTCGGTGAGCTGTCCATCTTCGACCCGGGTCCGCGTACGTCCACCGCCACGACGGTTACCGAGGTCCGCGCGGTCAGCATGGACCGCGAAGCACTCAAGGCGTGGATCGACCACCGCCCCGAGATCGCCGAACAGCTCCTGCGGGTGCTCGCGCGCCGTCTGCGTCGCACCAACAACAACCTGGCCGACCTCATCTTCACGGACGTCCCCGGTCGTGTCGCCAAGGCGCTGCTGCAGCTCGCGCAGCGTTTCGGCACCCAGGAGGCGGGCTCGCTGCGCGTCACCCACGACCTCACGCAGGAAGAGATCGCCCAGCTCGTCGGCGCTTCCCGTGAGACCGTCAACAAGGCGCTCGCCGACTTCGCTCACCGCGGATGGCTGCGCCTCGAAGGCAAGAGCGTGCTGATCTCCGACTCCGAGCGCCTGGCACGTCGCGCGCGGTAGTCCCGGCACCTACGACTGCGGCCACCCCCTCACAGCGAGGGGGTGGCCGCAGTCGTTTCAGTGACTAGTCGAGGCTGCGCAGGTGGGCGAGCTGCACGTTGACGGACTTCTCCGCCACCGGCCACAACTTCGGGTCGACGTCGGAGTAGACGTGCTCGACCACCTCGCGGACGGAGGGGGTGCCGCCGAGTTCGCCGAGCGCGGCCCGCACCTGGTCGAGTCGCTCCTCGCGATGATCGAGGTACTGCTGCGCGACGACGTTCAGTTCGGGCAGTTCGGGTCCGTGGCCGGGCATCACCCGGTGTCCGGTTCCGAGGTCCAGCAGGCGGCGCAGCGACGACAGGTAGTCGCCGAGGTCGCCGTCCGTGTCGTCGAGCACAGTGGTGCCGCGGCCGAGGATCGTGTCGCCGGTGAGGACGGTGCCCTCACCTTCCACGGCGAAGGACACCGAATCCTTCGTGTGCCCGGGCGTGGCGATCACCGTGAGGGTGAGCCCCGCGACGTCGATGGTCTCGCCGTCCACGAGGGTTTCGCCGCCGCCCCGAAGGAATTCGGGATCCACCGAACGCACGGGCGCACCGGTCAGTTCGAAGAACCGCTGCACTCCCCCGGTGTGGTCGAAATGACGGTGCGTGATCAGCGTCAGCGCGACCGGTCCGAGTGCCGCGACGCGGGCGAGATGCTCCTCGTCGGCGTCACCCGGATCGACCACCACACACTCGTCCCCGCCCGGCGCACGAAGAATCCACGTGTTGGTTCCGTCGAGCGTCATCATGCCGGGATTGTTCTCGAGCATGACCGAGACGATCGGGGTGACCTCCCGCACCTGGGCGTAGGCCGGATGGGCAAGCGTCATGGCACTACGACTCCGGCCGCACTTCGGCGATCAGTTCCACCTCGACGGGTGCGCCGAGCGGCAATTCCGCGACGCCGACGGCCGAACGCGCGTGGGCGCCCGCGTCCCCGAACACCTCACCGAGAAATTCGGAAGCGCCGTTCACAACACCGGGCTGACCGGTGAAACCCTCGGCGGACGCGACGAATCCGACGACCTTCACGATCCGCACCAGCGAGTCGATGCCGACGAGCGCGTCGACCGCCGCCAGCGCGTTGAGTGCGCACGCCCGGGCCGCGGCCTTGGCGTCGTCGTCCGACACGCCGGCACCGAGCTTGCCTGCGATCGTCAGGTTGCCCTCCACGATCGGCAGCTGGCCCGACGTGTAGACGTAGTTGCCGGTGCGCACGGCGGGCACGTAGGCGGCCACCGGCGGAACGACGGACGGCAGCGTGATGCCGAGTTCGGCGAGGCGGGCCGACCAGTTCTGTGTCTCTGCCACGGCCGTCAGCCCTTCGGACGCTTCAGGTACGCGACGTGCTGCTCACCGGTGGGCCCGGGCAGAACCGTCACCAGTTCCCAGCCGTCGGTGCCCCACTGGTCGAGGATCTGCTTGGTCGCATGTGTGAGCAGCGGAACGGTGGCGTACTCCCAGGAAGTCAATTCACTCATGCCGGTGAGCCTATCCCCCGCACATCCCGGCTCCCAGACTTATAGGCTCGACCCGTGGTTGCATCCCCAGACCAGCTCACCCCGACGTGGCCCGAGAAGGCTGCGCGGGCCCGGCTGCACTTCGTCTCCGGAAAGGGCGGCACCGGAAAGTCCACGGTGGCCGCCGCGTTGGCTCTCGCGCTGGCCGAGGGTGGGCGTCGCGTGTTGCTGGTGGAAGTCGAGGGCCGGCAGGGGATCGCCCAGCTCTTCGACGTGCCCCCGTTGCCGCCGCAGGAGACGAAAGTCGCGGCCGCCGAGGGCGGCGGGGAGGTCATGGCGCTGGCCATCGACATCGAGACCGCGTTCCTCGAATATCTCGAGATGTTCTACAACCTCGGCTTCGCCGGGCGTGCGATGCGCAAGTTCGGTGCCATCGAGTTCGCCACCACCATCGCGCCGGGGCTTCGGGACGTGCTGCTGACCGGCAAGATCAAGGAATGTGTGGTGCGCACCGACAAGTCCGGCAAGCGGGTGTACGACGCCGTCGTCGTCGATGCGCCGCCGACCGGGCGGATCGGCAATTTCCTCGACGTGACGAAGGCGATGGCGGACCTCGCGAAGGGCGGACCGGTGCGTTCGCAGAGTGAGGGCGTGGTGCGCCTGCTGCATTCGGACGAGACCGTCGTCCACCTCGTGACGCTGCTCGAGGCGCTTCCGGTTCAGGAGACCACCGACGCCGCAGAGGAACTGGTCCGCGCCGATCTGCGGCTGGGCACCATCGTGGTGAACCGCACCAGCCCGCAGTTCCTGCCCGCCGGGACGCTGGCCGACGCCGCGAAGGGCCGTATCGATGCCGAGGCCATCCGGTCCGGACTGCAGAAATGCGGGATTACCCTCGACGACGACGATTTCGCCGGGTTGCTCACCGAGACGATCGAGCACGCGTCCGTCCTCGAAGCACAGGAGGAGAGTGCCGGAGCGCTCAGCGAAGTGGACGGGGCGCGGTTGCACCTGCCGTCCCTCGCCGACGGTGTCGACCTGGGTGGGCTGTACGAACTCGCCGAATATCTGACGGAACAGGGTGTCCGATGACCCAGACAACTGAACACGAGCGTCGCCACACCGCTGCCGCTCTCGACGTCGCGGGAATTCTGGAGAACAGGGCCACGCGGATCGTCGTGTGCTGTGGCGCGGGTGGCGTCGGCAAGACCACCACGGCCGCATCGCTGGCACTGCGCGCGGCGGAGCAGGGCCGAAAAGTGGTCGTGCTGACCATCGACCCGGCGCGCCGGCTCGCGCAGGCACTGGGCGTCGCGGAACTCGACAACTCACCGCAGCCCGTGCAACTCGGACCGGGCGCGACGGGCGAACTGCACGCCATGATGCTCAACATGCGTCGCACGTTCGACGAGATGGTGATCGAGCACTCCACACCCGAGAAGGCGGAGCAGATTCTCGCGAACCCCTTCTATCAGACCGTCGCCACCTCGTTCTCGGGCACGCAGGAGTACATGGCGATGGAGAAGCTGGGGCAGCTCGCGTCCAGCGACAAATGGGACCTGGTGATCGTCGACACCCCGCCGTCCCGCAACGCCCTGGACTTCCTCGACGCACCCCAGCGCCTGGGCGCATTCCTCGACGGGCGCATGATCCGGTTGCTCACCGCGCCGGGTCGCGGTCTCACCCGGCTCGTCACCGGGGCGATGGGCCTGGCACTGCGTGGCGTCTCCACCATCGTGGGCAGTCAGATGCTGTCGGACGCCTCGAGTTTCGTGCAGTCACTGGACTCGATGTTCGGCGGTTTCCGGGAAAGAGCCACGCGCACTTACGAATTGCTCCGGCAGCCGGGCACGAAGTTTCTGGTGATCGCGGCAGCGGAGCCTGATGCACTGCGGGAGGCGGCGTTCTTCGTCGACCGGCTCGCGGGCGACGAGATGCCGCTCGCGGGTCTCATCCTGAATCGGACGCACCCCACTCTCAGTTCCCTGCCGGCCGATCACGCGGTCACTGCTGCCGACCAACTCGGGGACCAAGACCCCCTCACCACTGCTGTACTGCGGATCCACGCCCATCGGGCGGTGATCGCCAAGCGTGAGGTCCAACTGCTGAGCCGGTTCACGGCCGCCCACCCACGGGTACCGATCGTCGGCGTGCCCTCGCTGCCGTTCGAGGTGTCGGACCTCGAGGCCTTGAGAGCGGTAGGTGACCAGCTCACCCGCACGAGCTGATCAGCTCTGCCGGAGAACCGGTCACCGCCGGTGTCTTGCCTGTCTGCGAATCAGATACCGAACGTCAGACAGCGGACTGGTGCTGCCGCTGAGCTTCGAAGAAATCGGACCATGATTCCACCTCGGGGTGCTGCTTGAGCAACGCCCGGCGCTGACGTTCCGTCATGCCACCCCACACGCCGAACTCGACACGATTGTCGAGAGCATCGGCTCCGCACTGCATCAGGACCGGGCAATGCCGGCAAATGGTTGCGGCCTTGCGCTGTGCTGCGCCGCGTACAAAGAGTTGATCGGGATCGACTTCCCGGCAACGGGCCTGGGTGACCCAGGCGATTCGCGCTTCTGCTTGCTCGACGTCCAGACGGCTGGTTGGGGTGGTCATGTGCATTCGTTTCCCCTCTTCGAGTCTGCGCAACCCAGCACCTAGCACGCCGAGGCTGCACCACATAAGCGATGGGGTGTTATCTCCATCACACTGTTCCAACAATTTAGGTAAAGAAACCGCAACGCGCAAGACGAAGAACATGCTTTTTTGGTACGCCCGTCCATACCCCGTGCTCAGGGCATTTTCCTGGCCGAATTCCGCGCCCAACCAGCGCACCCGCAGACCCCACGTACTCTGTAGATCGTGTCGATTGCAAAAACAGTGGGGAAGCTCGCGGGATCCTCCGCCTTGGCAGGAGTGCTCCTCGCCGGCGTGATGTTTCCGCTCGCCGGCGGGTTCGGTTACGCCTCCAACAGGGCGGCTGACACCGTCGACAACGTCTCCGCGGAACTGGTCGAAGGAACGGTTCCCGCGGTCTCGACGATGGTGGACTCGGCGGGCAATCCCATCGCGTGGCTGTACGACCAGCGGCGCTTCGAAGTGCCCAGCGAAAAGATCTCCAACGAGATGAAGCTCGCCATCGTCTCCGTCGAGGACCGCCGGTTCCCCGAGCACAAGGGCGTCGACTGGCAGGGCACGATGCGCGCCTTCCTGACCAACACCACGAGCGGTGAGGTGCAGCAGGGCGCGTCCACCCTCGACCAGCAGTATGTGAAGAATTACCAGCTGCTCGTCGTTGCCAAGACCGACGCCGAACGCCGGGCGGCGATCGAGACGACGCCCGCCCGCAAGATCCGCGAGATCCGGATGGCGCTGACCCTCGACAAGGAACTCACCAAGGACGAGATCCTCACCCGCTACCTCAACCTGGTTCCGTTCGGCAACGCCTCGTTCGGCATCCAGGACGCCGCACAGACCTACTTCGGCATCGACGCGTCCGAACTGAACACGCAGCAGTCCGCGATGCTCGCGGGCATGGTGCAGTCGAGTTCGGCTCTGAACCCGTACACGAATCCCGATGGCGTCCTCGAACGACGCAACGTGGTTCTCGACACGATGATCTCGAACATTCCCGAGCGCGCCGCCGAACTCCGGCAGCTCAAGGAGACGCCCCTCGGCGTGCTGCCCGAGCCCAACCGGCTGCCCCGCGGGTGCATCGCGGCCGGCGACCGCGGCTTCTTCTGCGACTACGCCCTGCAGTACCTGGCCAACGCCGGCATCAGCCGCGAGCAGATCGACAAGGGCGGCTACCTGATCAAGACGACGCTCGACCCCGCGGTCCAGGCGTCGACGAAGGCGGCACTCAGCGCGAACGCCAGCCCGGGGCTCGACGGCATCGCGAACGTCATGAACGTGGTCCAGCCCGGCCAGGATTCGCACCGGATCCTCGCGATGGGCAGCAGCCGCACCTACGGCCTCGACGCGAACGCCAACGAGACCGTGCAGGCGCAGCCGTACTCACTGGCCGGTCACGGCGCCGGGTCGATCTTCAAGATCTTTACGACGGCCGCCGCGATGGAGAAGGGCCTCGGCACGAACGCCATCCTGGACGTGCCCGGGCGGTTCGAGGCCCGGGGCATGGGTAGCGGTGGTGCACGAGGCTGCCCCGCGTCCACGTACTGCGTCGAGAACGCAGGCAAGTACCCGGCGGCACTGTCGGTGACGGACGCCCTGGCGCAGTCCCCCAACACCGCGTTCGTCAAGCTGATCCAGGCGACCGGCGTCGCCCCCACCGTCGACATGGCGGTGCGGCTGGGTCTGCGCTCGTACGCCCAGCCCGGCACGTCGGGATTCGACGACCGCAGCATGGCCGACTTCCAGAAGGATCAGAACCTGGGTTCGTTCACCCTCGGTCCCACGTGGATCAATCCGCTGGAACTGTCGAATGTCGCGGCGACGCTCGCCTCGCACGGCAAGTGGTGCCCGCCCACCCCCATCGATTCGGTGTTCGACCGTGAAGGCAAGCCCGTCTCGGTCACCCAGCAGGCCTGCGAGCAGGTGGTCGAACCCGGCCTCGCGGACACGCTCACCAACGCCATGAGCAAGGACGACAAGCCCGGTGGCACGTCCGCCGGGGCGGCGGGCAGCGTCGGCTGGACGCTGCCGATGGCAGGTAAGACGGGTACCACGGAATCCCACATGTCCTCGGGCTTCCTCGGATTCACCAACAACTTCGCCGCCGCCGTCTACGTGTTCGGCGACTCGCCGACACCGGGTGAGATCTGTTCGGCCCCGCTGAGGCCGTGTGGCGACGGCAACCTGTTCGGTGGAAACGAACCGGCGCGGACCTGGTACGCGGCGATGAACCCCATCGCCAACAACTTCGGGCCGACGACGCTGCCGCCGGTCGACCAGAAATACGCGCGGGGTTCGCAGAACGGTCAGGTTCCGGACGTCACCGGCCTGAGCCAGTCGGCCGCGACGTCCCGTCTGCAGGGTGCGGGGTTCACCGTGAACGCGGTCACCACCGCGTCGCAGGCGGCCAAGGGGACGGTCACGAGCGCATCGCCGTCCGGTTCGGCCATTCCGGGGTCGACCATCACGATCTACGTCAGCGACGGATCGGTGAAGGCCGCTCCTCCGCAGGCGCCGGCTCAGGGGATCCCCGTTCCGCCCATCCAGCTGCCCGGCCTGCCGCCGATCCAGTTGCCGCCCATACCCCGGTAACCATCGGTGAGTGGGAAGGTGTGGCGACGCACGCTTTCCCACTCACCTCGGGAAGTCAGAGGCGGGACTTCACCGCGTGCGAGAGCCGCGAACCGTCGGCTTTGCCGCCCGCGAGTGCGCCGGCGGCCTTCATGACCTGCCCCATCTGACGCATGCCGGGACGCTCACCGATCTCCTCGGCCACCTGAGCGATCGCGGTGTCGACGACGTCGACCAGTTCCGCGTCGGTCAGCGGCGTCGGGAGGTACTCGTCGATGATCTGCGCCTCGGCCCGCTCCTGCGCTGCCAGCTCACCTCGACCGTTCTCGGTGTAGATCTCGGCGGACTCGCCGCGCTTCTTCGACTCCTTCGCGAGGACCTTCAGCACCTCGTCGTCGGTGAGCTCGCGAGCTTCCTTGCCGGAGACCTCTTCGGTCTGCACGGCGGCCATCAGCATGCGGATGGTGGCGGTGCGCAGCGAATCCTTGGCCTTCATGGCGGCCGTCATGTCGGAGCGCAGTCTTGCTTTCAGTGAATCTGGCATGGGCGAAACGCTACGCGCCCCGATTCGTCCACTGCATCTCGATTGCGCTCATCAGTATCCTGGAAGAGTGTCTGACGAGTTCCGTGCCAACCTGACCCGCGCCGCCCTGGGTACGGCGGGTGCCGCCGCCCTCGGCATCGGCTACGCCTCGCTCATCGAGCGCAATGCGTTCGCGCTGCGCGAGGTCACTATGCCGGTACTCCAACCCGGGTCGTCGACGCTCCGCGTGCTGCACATCAGCGACCTGCACATGATGCCCGGACAGCGGCTGAAACAGAACTGGCTGCGGGAACTGGACAACCTCGACCCCGACCTCGTCGTGAACACCGGCGACAACCTGTCGCACCAGCGGGCGGTGCCCGCAGTGGTCCAGGCACTGGGGAATCTGCTCGCCCGGCCCGGACTGTTCGTCTTCGGCAGCAACGACTACTTCGCGCCCAAGCCGAAGAACCCGCTCAAGTACTTCCGCAAGGAACACAAGCGCGTCCTCGGCGAGCCGCTGCCGTGGGGCGACCTGCGGGCCGCGTTCACCGAGCGCGGCTGGTTCGACGTCACGCACGTCCGCCGCGACCTCGAGGTGTCGGGTGTCCGGATCGCGTCGGCCGGAGTCGACGATCCGCACCTCAAGCGCGACCGGTACGACACGATCGCCGGTCCGCCCAATCCGCTGGCCGATCTCCGGCTGGGCATCACCCACTCGCCCGAACCGCGGGTGCTCGACCGGTTCGCGGACGACGGCTACGACCTCGTGCTGGCGGGCCACACGCACGGCGGTCAGCTGTGCCTGCCGTTCTACGGCGCGCTGGTCACCAACTGCGACATCGACCGTTCACGGGTGAAGGGTCCGTCCAAGTGGGGTGCACACACCCAGCTGCACGTGTCCGCGGGAATCGGGACGTCGCCGTGGGCGCCCGCCCGCTTCTGCTGCCGCCCCGAGGCGACGCTCCTGACGTTGGTTCCGGCTCAGCGCGGTGGCTCGGACGCCGACGCCGCGCGGGGTCGCGCCGAGTCGTCGGAGAGCACCGTTATACGCAACTGACCAGGGGATTTAATGGTGACTGGTTGGGTAATGTAAGCTAGCCGAGGTTCAACACGGGGTGTGGCGCAGCTTGGTAGCGCGCTTCGTTCGGGACGAAGAGGTCGTGGGTTCAAATCCCGCCACCCCGACAGTGTGAGACACCGAGAAGAGGCCTTGACCGGTTCGCCGGCCAGGGCCTCTTCTGCATGGTGGGGTGTTTCCGTTTGCGGCGACCCCGCGACCATCGGTCCGAAACCTCAGGCTAGCCTCACCTCATGTCTTCGAGGGTCTACGTACGCGCCGGGCTGGTCGCCCTGGCCACCGTCTTTCTCGCCGCCTGCAGCACCACCGACACCGGGTCGTCCGCCGGCAACGCCGACGTCGCCACCGGCGGCCGCCAGTTCGCCACGGCGGACGCCGAGACCGCCAAGCTCGGCACCGACGCCGAACCGGGCGTCTTTCCTCGGACCATCACCCACGCCCTCGGCGAGACCGTCATCGAGAAGAAGCCCGAACGGGTGATCGTCCTCGACGGCGGTGAGCTGGACGACGTGCTCTCCCTGGGAATCACACCCGTCGGACTGGCCAGCCCGGAGAGCGCTGCCGGTCAGCCGTCCTACCTCGCCGACAAGCTGGCCGGGGTGCCGGACGTCGGGACCACCAACAACCTGAACCTCGAGGCGATCTCCGCTCTGCAGCCCGATCTGATCCTGGGCAGCAAGCTGCGCGCCGACAAGCTGTACCCGCAGCTGTCGTCCATCGCGCCGACCGTGTTCGGCATCCGCCCCGGTTTCCCGTGGAAGGAGAACTTCCTGCTGGTCGCCGACGCCCTCGGTGAGGAGACCAAGGCGGAGGAGGTGCTCAACGCCTATCAGACCCGCGCCGACGAGGTCCGGGAGTCCATCACGGGCGAGCCGACGATCTCGCTGGTCCGGTTCATGTCCGGCAAGATCCGCCTGTACGGCAACCTGTCGTTCATCGGCGTCATCCTGAGGGACGTCGGACTTCCGCGTCCGACGGTGCAGAACGTCGACGAACTTGCCGTCGAGGTGAGCCAGGAGACGATCGGTGAGGCGAACGCCGACCGGATCTTCTACTCCAGCTACGGCGCGCCCGAGACCACCGACGAGTCGACCGTGGTCGGCGGTCCGCTGTGGAATCAGATGCAGGCGGTGAAGGACGGCAAGGCCGTGCCCGTGAGCGACGAGACCTGGTTCCTCGCGCTGGGGCCCACCGGGGCGATGATCGTCCTCGACGATCTCGAGAACATGCTCGCGGCCTGAGTCACTGCGGGGCGGGCATGAACGCGTCGTAGATTGCCTGCGGCGCACCGTCGATGGCCCAGATGACCATGAGTCCTACCGCCACCGTGAGGGCGGGCCCGAGCACGACCTTCTCGAAGGGCCCGCCTGCCCGGATGGACAGGAACGACGGGAGCCGGAACTCCCACCACCGTTCCTTCCCGAGCGTGAGGAACGGCGCAAGAAAGGGGACGCCCTCCTTGGTGATGGCGTCCCCGAGGCAGTGGGTGGCGCAGCCGAGGGCCACCGCGACTCCGAGTCCGGTGGAACCGGCCTCGGTGGGATACGACTGCCAGGTGAGCGCGGACAGCACCGCCGCGACCGCCGAAACCGCCAGCCAGCCTTTTTCTTTGGCCAGCTCTCCGGCCAGCCCGCGGAGCGCGAGCCCGAGGCAGACGAACAGCGTCGCGATGATGGCGGGCTTGCCGAACTGGACGACCAGCGCGGACACCCCGGCCCCGATACCCACGGCAAACAGGGCCGTGTGGGTGAGCGTGCGGTGCCCGCCCCGCCGCTTGCCGTCGCGTTTGCCTTTGGTGACGGTGTAGAACCCCAGCGACACCGCATCGACGCCCTTCGCGACGACGTTACTGACCGGACCGAACGAGCGCGAGACCGTGGACTGGCTCGTGTCCAGGTCCGGGAGAAGCGCCGCTCCGGCGCACACCGCCGCGAACGTGAAGGTCTCGGCGGTCGAGGTGGGCCCACCCCAGTCGAGAGGCAGCAGATCTGCCACCGCCAGACCGACAGCCGCACCGGACATTGCATGGGTGGGACCCATCACCATGGAAGACAGCACCTTTCGACCCCGACTCGGGACACGGTCATCCGAGCCGGTGTCCTGACACCGCCCAACCTAGCAACAACATCCGACACACCCGTCACACCCCTGTGAGTACTTCTCAACCACGGGCGGTTGAGAAGTACTCACGGGCGCGAAGCGCAGTGGCGTCCGTCCCCGCTCGAGGTGGATGATGGAAGTGCACTGCGTGCAGTCGGGCGGAGGAGGGTCGTCGTGGAAACTGTGATCGTGTTCGTTCTCGCCGTACTGATCTATTGGTGGGGCCTGCTCTGAGCCTGCCCCACCAACGACATCAGTTCTGGCTCTGCCCTTCCCGGACACCGATTTCCACTCGCTTGCCCAGGTCGGGGTCGACGCTCTTCCAGTAGTCGAAGACCCGCAGCAGAACCGGTTCGCTGACACCGCCGAGCGCGTGGCCGACGATGTTGTTCACCAGGCGGTCGCGTTCGTCGTCGCTCAGGACCTCACGGACGAGCGTGCCCGCCTGCGTGAAATCGCCGTCTTCGGCGTGCTCGATGTAGCCGGCTCGCACGGACTCGCCGTCGAACGCCCACAGGCCCTCGTCGCCGGCGAGCGACGCGTCGGCGTGCGGGCCGCCATACGAGTTCGGCGCGTACACCGGGGTCTCGGGCGAATTGGTGGCGTACCGCATCGCACCGTCCTGCGAGTACGAGTTCACCTGGTTCTTCGGCGCGTTGACCGGCAGCTGCGCGTAGTTGGCGCCGATGCGGTACCGGTGCGCGTCCGCGTAGGAGAAGACCCGTCCCAGCAGCATCTTGTCGGGCGAGAAGCCGATTCCCGGAACGACATTCGACGGCTCGAACGAGGCCTGCTCGATCTGGGCGAAGAAGTTGTCCGGGTTACGGTTGAGGGTCCACTTGCCGACCTCGATCAGCGGGTAGTCCTTCTGCGACCACACCTTGGTGAGGTCGAACGGGTTGAACCGGTACCCCTCGGCCTCGTCGACGGGCATGACCTGAACCTTCAGCGTCCAGCTGGGGAACTCGCCGCGGGCGATCGTGTCGTACAGGTCGGCGCGGTGATGATCGGGGTCGTTGCCGGCGAGGGTGTCGGCCTCGTCCTGCGTGAGGAACTCGATGCCCTGATCGGTCTTGAAGTGGTACTTGACCCAGAACCGCTCGCCGTCGGCGTTGACCCACTGGTACGTGTGCGAGCCGAAACCGTCCATGTGACGCCACGTCTTCGGGATTCCGCGGTCACCCATCAGCCAGGTCACCTGGTGCGCGGACTCGGGCCGCAGCGTCCAGAAGTCCCACTGCATGTTGTGGTCGCGCAGACCGGATCCCGGCAGTCGCTTCTGCGAGTGGATGAAGTCGGGGAACTTGATCGGGTCCTTGATGAAGAAGACGGGCGTGTTGTTGCCGACGAGGTCGTAGTTGCCGTCCTCGGTGTAGAACTTGACGGCGAATCCGCGCGGGTCACGCCAGGTGTCGGGGCTGCCCTGCTCGCCGGCGACGGTGGAGAAGCGCACGAGCGACTCGGTCCTGGCGCCGGGCTGGAACAGAGCGGCCTTCGTGTAGCGGCTCACGTCGTGGGTGACGACCAGTTCGCCGAACGCACCGCCGCCCTTGGCGTGGACGACGCGCTCCGGGACACGCTCACGATTGAACTGGGCGAGCTTCTCGATCAGGTAGTGGTCGTGCAGCAGGATGGGGCCCTGTGTGCCCGCGGTGAGGGATTCGTTGTCGCTGGCGACGGGAATTCCGAAGTTGTTGGTGGTGGCGCGCTGTGTTTCAGGCATGGCAAAGCCTCCAGGTTGCATCGGGTGAGGGTGTAGCGGTGGGGACGGACGGGGTCAGGACAGGGCTGCTGCCGACCCGGTTCCGCTCTGCGCGCCGGTCTGGCACTGCGAGCAGAGCCCCCAGAAGACGACCTCGGCCTCGTCGATCTCGAAACCGTGGGCCTGCGAAGGGTCGAGGCACGGAGCCTCACCGACGGCGCAGTCCACGTCCACGACGGTCCCGCAGCTGCGGCACACGAGGTGGTGGTGGTTGTCTCCGGTACGGGTTTCGAACCTCGCGGGCGATCCCGCGGGCTCGATACGTCTAAGCAGGCCGGCGGCGGTGCACGCCTTGAGGACGTCGTATACCGCCTGGGTGGAGACCGATCCCAGCTCTTCACGAACTACGGCCGCAATGTCGTCGACGTCGGAATGCGGGCGTACGGCAACCGCATTCAACACTGCAACACGTGGCGCAGTGACACGCAGGCCCACCTCGCGCAGCTGCGCTTTGGGATCCGTGTCGTGTCGCATGTGTTCCAGTATCGCGCCTTTTTGGAATTAGTCAAGAAAAGGATGCGTCGAAAATTCTTGACATGTCGGAAATCTCCGACATAAAGTCGCGGCGTGCCCGACGACGACGTCTTCATCGCCCTCGCCAACCCCGTGCGACGGCGCCTGCTGGAAATCCTGGTGGACGGCCCCCTCACCGCCGGAGACCTCGCCGGCCGGTTCGACCTCAGCCGGCCCGCGGTGGCAGAGCACCTACAGGTCCTGCGCCGGGCCGGACTCGTCCGCGACGAACCGTCCGGACGGCAACGGCACTACCACCTGACCGCCGAGCCGCTCGCCGACGTCGGCGACTGGCTACACCCGTTCGAGCGGTTCTGGCGTGGCCGCTTGCGCACACTCGCCGACTTCCTCGAGGAGGACTCGTGACCGACCGCACCACCACCAAGATCTCCGTCGATCAGTTCATCGCCGCGCCGCCCGCCAAGGTGTGGCGCGCCCTCACCGAGCCGGAACTGCTCGCCCGCTGGTGGGCCGCGGGCGACATCGCCGCCACGGTCGGGCATCGGTTCCACCTCGAGATGCCCGGCTGGGGCGCCGTTCCCTGCGAGGTGGTCGAGGTCGAACCCGAGCGGCGCTTCGTCTACACGTTCACCGAGAACTGGACGCTGGTCTGGCGCCTCGTTCCCGAGGGTGCGGGCACCCGCCTGTTCCTCGACCACTCCGGCTTCGACCTCGACGACAAGCGCAGCCGCGACGCGTTCGAGCGGATGGGTCCGGGCTGGCGCGACACCGTGCTGCCCCGTCTCGCCGGCGTGGTGGCGGACATCGGACCGCGACCTGCCTGATCGAGTCAGCGGAGTTGCGCGGGTCCGGTGGTCATCCGGCCGTCCGTGATCACGATGCCGTGGTGTGTGCCGGGCGTCAGCCAGTCACCGAGGGTGGGACCTTCGGCCGCCACGTCCACGCGGGCATATCGGAAATGGCCCCGCAGTCGTGCGGATGCCGTCACGAGGCCCCGGTCGCCGGGTTGCGCGAACCCCAGCGCTCCGACGATCGGTAGTCGCGGGCCGCGCGGCCGAGTGTTCGTGGTGACGCGCCACGCGTCGGACGACGCCTCGAAGTCGCCGTGCACGTCGCCGTCGAACTCGGCCGGCACCTTCGGCAGGCTCCAGTGCACCCGTCCGCCGTGTACGGAGGGTTCCGAATCCACGGCGATGAACGGGACCGCCATGCGGGGCAGGACGCCGATGCGACGACCGGGCGCGCGGAGCACCGGACTCGCGAGGATTTCCCGGTAGGGGCCGACCGGCGAGTCCAGGTAGTCGACCATCATCGCCAGGGTCAACGGCACGGTGGCGCCGTCGGGTCCGAGCGCGCGGGCGGCCGCAGTGCTGCGATGCCACCACAGCGTCGCGCGGACTCCCGCCGGCCACGGGGGCGACGCGCTCTCGGGCCAGTCGGTGCGCTGGGTGGTCGATTCAGGCACGCTCCACATCGACTGTCTCCCTTCGGGTTGCGACCGTCAGCGGGAGCCGCAGCGCACCCGGCGCATCGGCGGGCACCACCGGACTCCGGGGCGGCGACGGTTCGATACGTACGTATGGCTTGCCCGGTTCGGGCCGGGCATCGACCTCACCCTTGTTGGGCCACAACGCGAATGCACGCTCGGCCTGGGCGGTGATGGTCAGCGACGGGTTGACCCCGAGATTCGCGCTCACCACGGAACCGTCCGCCACGTGCAGGCCGTCGTGTCCGTACGCCCGCAGGTAGGGGTCGACGACACCGGTGTCCGGGGAGTCCCCGATGGTGCAACCCCCGAGGAAATGCGCGGTCATCGGAATGTTCACGACGTCGGCGAACGAACCGCCGGGGTCTCCCCCGATCCGCTCGGCCACCTTGCGGATGGCCGTGTGACCCTGCGGGATCCATTCAGGTGGTGGATCTCCGGGTCCGGGCCGGCTGGTCACCGCGCGGCCGAGGCGGCCTTTCCCCTTGGCCAGTTCGAGCGAATTGTCGTCGGTCTGCATGACGAGCGCGATCACGGTGCGCTCCGACCAGTGCCGTACTGAGAGGCTGCGCACGAACGCCCCGGGGCGACGCAACGCGACGCCCACCGTTTTCAGCAGCCGCGGCGTTCTGCCGCCGCCGTCGCTGAGGACCGTCTGCAACAGTCCGATCGCGTTGCTGCCCTTGCCGTACCGGACGGGTTCGATGTGGGTGTGATCGTCCGGGTGGAACGAGGACGTGATGGCCACACCCTTCGTGAAGTCGGTGGCGCGGTTCTTCGCCGTGGCCGCGAGGACCGCCTCGGAGTTGGTGCGCACCACCGATCCCAGCCGCGGCGACAACCGCGGCAGCGCACCGGATTCCTTCATCGCCAGCAGCAGCCGGGCGGTGCCGTACGTTCCCGCGGCGACCACCACTTGGTCGGCGGTGAACGTGTGCTCCCGCTTGCGGATTCCGTCGGTGCGGCGGGTCCGCAGCTCGTAACCGCCGCCCGCCCGGGGGTGCAACGCCTTCACCGTCGTCAGCGGATGCACCCGGGCGCCCGCCTTCTCGGCGAGGTGGAGGTAATTCTTGACGAGCGTGTTCTTCGCGCCCACCCGGCAACCCGTCATGCAACTGCCGCACTCGGTGCACCCCGTGCGCTCGGGTCCCACTCCGCCGAAGAACGGATCGGCCACCCGCGACCCTGGTTCGCCGAAGAAGACGCCCACCGGTGTGGACGTGAACGTCTCACCGGCGCCCATCTCCTCAGCCACCTCGCGCATGACGGCGTCGGCGGGGGTGAACGACGGATTGGTCGTCACGCCCAGCATCCGTTTCGCCTGCTCGTAATACGGGGCCAGCTCCGACTGCCAGTCGGTGATGTGCGCCCACTGCTTGTCCTCGAAGAAGCGGCGCGGCGGCTGGTAGAGGGTGTTCGCGTAGTTCAGCGATCCGCCCCCGACGCCCGCCCCGGCCATGACCAGGACGTCGGGGAGGAGGTGGATCCGTTGCACGCCGTAGCAACCCAGCCACGGCGCCCACAGGTAGCGCCGCAGCCGCCAGCTCGTCTCGGGCAGCTCGTCGTCGGCGAAACGTCTGCCCGCTTCGAGAACACCGACCCGGTAGCCTTTCTCGGTGAGCCGGAGCGCCGCGACGCTGCCACCGAAACCGGAGCCGACCACGATCACGTCGTAGTGCGTCACGCGACGGTCTCCTTCGCGGCCCTGCGTCGTGAGACGTAGTTTTCCTGGTCGAAGCGCTGCAGCTGGGAGCGGAACTTCCAGGTGAAGGTCGGCCACTGGACGGAGTTCCGTCCCTCGGAGTCGTAGTACCAGCTCGAGCAGCCGCCCTTGTTCCAGACGGTGGACTGCAGGTCGGACTGGATGCGGGTGTTGTACCGGCGCTGCGCCTCCTCGGTGACCTCGAAGGCGGTGATGCCGCTGTGGTGCATCGTGTTCAATGCGTCGGCGATGTACGCGGACTGCGATTCGAGCATGTAGACGATGGAGCTGTGCCCGAGGTTGGTGTTGGGACCGTACATCAGGAACAGGTTGGGGAACCCGGCGACGGTGGTCCCCTTGTACGCGCTCGGGCTCCCGTCCCAGTGCTCGGCGAGCGTGCGGCCGTTCGCACCGCGCAACGCGTGCGCCACAGGCGGTTCCGTCGGCGTGAAGCCGGTCGCGAAGATGATGGTGTCGACCTTGTGCACGCCCCCCACCGCGTCGACCACGCCGTCCGGCGTGACCGCGGCGAGTCCCGCGTCTACGAGCGTGACGTCGGGACGGTCGAGGGTCCGGAGCCAGTCGTTCGACAGCAGCATCCGCTTGCAGCCGATCGTGAAGTTCGGCGTGAGCTTGCGGCGCAGTTCGGGATCGCGCACCTGCCTGCGCAGGTGCACCTTGGCTACCATTTCGAACACCGGCAGCAGCCCGGTCGCGTGCGCGAGCACACCACCCAGGGCCTCGCGGAAGCTGTACACGGACCCACGGACAGCCTTCTGCACCAACGGCAGTCGCCGGTAGAGGGCCTTCTCGGAGCCGGACAGTTCGCGGTCGAGGCGCGGGATCACCCAGGCGGGCGTGCGCTGGAACACGGTGAGATGCTCGGCCGCGGGCGCGATCTCCGGGACGAACTGCACCGCAGACGCACCGGTGCCGATCACGGCCACGCGCTCACCGGTGAGGTCGTGGTCATGGTTCCACGTCGCCGAATGGAACGTGGTGCCGCCGAACGTCTCCAGCCCCGGCATGTCCGGGACGCTGGGCGTCGACAGCGCACCGGTCGCGACCACCACGACATCGGCGGTCAGCGTTCCGCGGCTCGTCCGGACGGTCCAGATGGTCTCGCCATCGTCCCAGTGCGCTTCCTGCAGTTCACAATCGGTCACCACCCGGGACCGGACACCGGTGTCGGCCGCGACCTTCTTCAGGTAACGGTGGATCTCGGGTTGGCGGGCGAACGTGTGACTCCAGTCGGCGCTCGGCGCGAACGAATACGAGTACAGCGACGTCGGAACGTCGCACGCACACCCGGGGTAGGTGTTGTCTCGCCACGTGCCG
The DNA here is from genome assembly GCF_016772255.1 of Rhodococcus sp. 21391. Classification (NCBI taxonomy): domain Bacteria; kingdom Bacillati; phylum Actinomycetota; class Actinomycetes; order Mycobacteriales; family Nocardiaceae; genus Rhodococcus; species Rhodococcus sp. 21391. The sequence continues at coordinate 6,105,925 of NZ_CP063781.1, forward strand.
CCGACGTCGTCGCCGCGCTCGATGATCAGGACGTCGGCCTGCGGCTGCGTCTGCAGGATGCGCGCCGCCAGTCCCATACCGGCGAAACCTGCCCCCACGATGAGGGTGTGTACGTGCTGCGGAAGATTCACGACTTCTCCACCTTCGATTCCCACACGGGCAACAGCCGCGCGCGTAGTGACTGTTCGGCCTCGGGGGTGCGGAACAGTGCCGACACCGCCAGACCGCGAACCAATTCGATAGTGAGCTCGATGGCGTCGGCGTCGAACCGATCGCCGAACACCGCCGCCGACCCGCGGCGCAGAGCGTCGTTGACCTTCCGCTCGAGCGGAACTGTCGCCCCGTACAGCGCCGGGTCGGTGCGGGCGGCCACCCACAGCTCGAGGGCCGCATAGAACAGCGGGCCGGAGAAGGCGTCGGCGAGCACTTCGACGCCCCGACCTGCGTCCACTTCGGCGGCGAGGATCTCCTGCAGCCGCTTGTCCACGAGATGTTCCACGGCGGCCACCACCAGCGACTCCTTGGTCGGGAAATGGTGCAGCTGCGCGCCGCGCGACACCCCCGCCCGACGGGCGATGCCCTGCGTGGTGGTGCGGGCGTACCCGAGCTCGACCAGGGAGTCTACGGCCGCGTCGAGCAGCTTCGTGCGCATCGCCGCGGTCCGCTCGGCCTGCGTGCGGGCCGGCTTGACTACTTCTGTGTCAGGTGTCACACCTAGCACTGTAGGCGGAAAAAAGAAAACAGTCCAGACTGCTTTTAAGTTTGCGCTACGCGCCCGTGAGCATTTATTAACGTCCGGCGGTTAATAAGTACTCACGGGCCTAGGGCACCAGGCGGTACCGCAGCATCATGTCGTGGTCCTCGTGATCGAGCATGTGGCAGTGCCACACGTAGCCCTGCAGGGGATGCGACGACTGCTCCATGTGGCCGTGGCCGCCTTCGGAGTGATCCATCGTGTGCGCCGACATCCCGAACGTGGCGTCCGGGTCGAAGCCGAGTTCGTCGGCGGTCGGGAACCGGACGACGATCCGGGTGATCGAGTTCGCGTCCGCGATCACCGTGTCCTTGAACCCCGACTCCCACACCTGGGGCGCCAGTTTCGGCCCGAGCACGAACGGGTCCGCCGACGGCGTCCACCGCATCCCTACCGCGGGCACCGGGACGGCCTGCATCAACGCGTTCGTGTCGATCGCCTGCCGCCCGACCACCCGGAACGTCACCAGATGCAGGTGGATCGGATGCGGTTCGGGCGTGACGTTGACGATGTTCCACTGCTCGACCGTCCCCTGCCGGGGCATCTCGATGTCATCGGTCGTGTAACGCAGGTTGTTCAGCGACATCAGCGGCGACGGCTGACCGAGACCCTGCGCGAGCTGCATCACCGACACGTTGCGCACCACCGACGGCCGCGCGACGGGCGGGAGGACGGCGAGACCACGGCTCGCGCCCCGCAAAGTCTCCGGCACGCCACCGGTGAACCCGGCGGCGGTCCCCACCCGGAACCGGCAGAACCGCGGCATGATCTGCACCCCGCGCTGCGCGACCTGCGCCGGAATCGGCTCGTCGTTACGCAGTTCCACCGTCGTGCCGGGTGCGAGGGTCCCGAAGTCGACGAGGAGGTCCACCCGCTCGCCGGGTCCGAGCCGGACGTGCTCGGTGGCGACCGGCGCGTCGAGCAGCCCGCCCTCGGCGCCGATCACCCAGAACCTCATCCGGTTCTCGAAGAACAGATTCCACACGCTGAACGATGCGGCGTTCACCATCCGCAGGCGGTACAGGCCCCGTGCCACCGACATTTCCGGCCACACCTTGCCGTTCACCACCCCCACGTCACCGGGTGTGGCTGCCTCCCAGCTGCCCTGCGGGTTCAGCGGGTTGGACCGGACACTCTGCCGTCCGTCGTCGGTGAAGTTCTTGTCCTGCAACACCAGCGGAAGTTCGAACTCCCCCGAGGGCAGACCGAGCGGGTTGCCGGTCCCACCGGTGTCGTACTCGTCGCGCAGCAGGTACATGCCTGCCAGCCCGGCGTAGATGTTGAGCCGGGTGACGCCCATCGCGTGGTCGTGATACCAGAGCGCGCAGGCCTCCTGCCGGTTCGGGAACTCGTGCACCATCCCCTGCCCGGGCCGCATCGTGTCCTCGGGGTGTCCGTCGAACTCGGGGGGCGTCCGTCCGCCGTGCAGGTGCAGCGACGTCGGCACCTGGGTGCGGTCCTGCTCGCTCACGCCGTGGATCCGCGTGTCGACGTCGGCGGCGAGGGGGTTGCTCGCGATGTCGTTGCGGTAGGTCAGTGAGGTCCGTTCGCCGACGTGGGCTTCGATCGTCGGGCCCAGGTAGTCCATGCCGCCGTAGCCGAGCGCCGGGGACGCCGGCAGGTCGGGATGGAACACGTGCGTCGTGCTGTTCGCGTGCACCTCGACGGAGCTCCCACCCACCATCGGCAACGGAGGCAACTGTTCCCGGAACGGCTGGAGCGGCGGCGAGGAGAAGACGAACGGCCGCAGCGGATCGATCCCGAACGGGTACGCGCTCGCCGATCCCACCCCGACCGTCCCCAGCCCGGCCGTTAGCGCCAGTCCACGAACGAACGACCTACGCGGAATCCGTCCATCCATTCGGAGGAGCCCCCTGCACGGTGAGAACAACATTGTGAATCGAGTAGCCGACGGTACCGCAACCGTTGCCCCTCTCACCGGGTTTACGGGACGTCCCTTCGCACGGCGGCCGTCGTCGTGCCAGTCTGACCCCATGACTGGTGCAGCTCCGAAGAACATGGCGTGGATCCCCGGGGGCACCTTCTGGATGGGTTCGGAGGACTTCTACCCCGAGGAACGGCCCGTCCACCAGGTGACCGTCGACGGGTTCTGGATGGACACGCACCAGGTCACCGTCGCCGAGTTCCGGCGATTCGTGAAGGACACCGGTCACGTCACGACCGCCGAGATCGCCCCCGACCCCGCGCAGTACCCGGGCGCGGATCCGGCTCTGCTCGTGCCCGGTTCGCTGGTGTTCATCCCGACACCGGGACCCGTCCCGCTCGACGATTACACCCGCTGGTGGTCGTTCACCCCGGGCGCGGACTGGCGGCACCCCGAGGGTCCGGGCAGCAACGTCGGCGGACGCGAACGCCATCCCGTCACGCACGTGTCGTGGTTCGACGCCCGCGCCTACGCGGAGTGGGCCGGCAAGGACCTGCCGACCGAGGCCGAATGGGAGTTCGCGGCCCGCGGCGGCCTGGACCGGAAGCCATTCGTGTGGGGCGAGGAGCACGAACCGGGCGGCAGGCCCGGCGGGAACGTCTGGCAGGGACGGTTCCCGTGGGAGAACCTCCTCGAGGACGGCTACGCCGGGACGTCGCCGGTCGGCCATTTCCGGCCCAACGGTTACGACCTCAGTGACATGGCCGGCAACGTGTGGGAATGGACCACCGACTACTTCACGGTGGATCACTCCGAGAGCGGGAAGAACGTCGCACCCACCAGTTCCTGCTGCATTCCGACCAACCCGAGAGTCGACACGGCACGCGCCGAGAACCCGGACGAGCCCTACGCGCGCCGCGTGATCAAGGGCGGCTCGCATCTCTGCGCGCCCAACTACTGCCTGCGCTACCGACCCTCGGCCCGGCAGGGTGACACCGAGGAGACGTCGACGTGCCATATCGGGTTCCGGTGCATCATCCGCCCGTGACGGGCGTTCTCACCTGACGCGGATGATGACAAGCGGGCCCGAACGGTGTTCGCTCGAGGTGTGCGGTCGACGAAACTGTCTGTGGCGCTGGCCAGGGAAGCTCTGGCCGCGCGCACCGAAACGGCCAACGGCTGGTTGCAGGGCACACCTCCCGGCCGTACCGTTCGGCGCGTCATCGACGGGCTGATCGAGATCGAACTCGTCGACCGGTCGATGACGCTCGCCGCCAGGATCTTCACGTCGGTGCTGCCCGTGATGATTGCGGCGTCGACGCTGAGCAGTTGGAACGTGACCGCACGTACCATCAAGACCCAGTTCGGCTTCGACCCCACGGAACTGACGTCCACGTCCGGCACCGTCGACACCACCGACGCCTCCTTCGCCGCGTTCGGGGTCGTCGGTCTGCTGATGATCGCGATCAGCGGTACGTCCTTCGCGAGGGCCCTCGCCCGGATCTACGGAAAGATCTGGAACGTCCCGTCGATCAATCTCCGAGACGCCTGGCGGTGGCTCGTCGTCCTGTTCGCCGTTGCGCTGTCGGGGACGGCGATCGGCGTGGCCAGCGAGCTTACGAGCATCCGATTCATCGGGCCACCTCTCGCCGTCGCCGGGGAGTTCGCGGTGTGGATGGCAGTGTGGACCCTCAGCCCGTACCTGTTGACGATAGGCACCCTCAAGGGTCGCGTGCTCTGGGCGACGGGCGCGCTGACCGCCGCCGCGCTCACCGCTCTCCACGTCGGCGGACGTCTCGTCCTGCCCCGGATCACCGCCGCCGCGCAACACCAATTCGGGCCGCTCGGCCTGGTGTTCACCGCGATCAGCTGGCTGTTCGTCTTCTCCGTCGTCATCGTGGGTTCCGCGGTGATCGTCAAGGCCATCGCGCTCGACGAGGGCTACGTCGGTCATTACCTGCGCGGACCGGACGCCGTCGCGTCAGAACAAGCCGCCGAAACCCTTGCCCAGGACGACGGCGCCCATCACGAGTAGCAGCACGCTCATCACCGCGGCGTTGTTGGCCTGGAGCCAGACCTTGAGATTGTCGAGGGTCCCCCGCATCTTGTCTGCGGCGACGGCGTAGGCGATCACCGGGACGAGGACGGTCGATCCGGCCAGCACGGTGTACACGATCAGGGCCACCACCTGCTCGCTGCCGTTCACGCCGGCCGTGCCGATCCCGACGCCCGCGGACACGCAGAGCAGCAGGTTCTTGGGATTGATTGCCGCCAGCGCAAATCCGAGTCCGGTGGATTTCACGAAGTTCAGGTCGTCGATGGCCTGCATCCACTTCGGTGGCTCCGCGTGGGCGTTGCGGCTTCTCCACTGCCGTCCCGCGAGCAGGAGCAGCAGCACACCGAGAATTACCTTCACCCAGGACGCTGTCGCGGAGGGACCTTCGGAGTCGGACGTGTCGATGCTGCCGGCGAGGAGCATGAAGATGCCCGTCGCGACGAGGATGCCCAGTATCCAGCCGACACCGAAGCCCGCGCTCGCACCGCCCGCACGCTTCGACAGCAGCATCAGGATGACGGCGATGATCGGGATCGGCGAGATCGCGACACCTACCGCGAGCGGTAACAGTTCTCCGATGACTGAGCCCATGTCCGAACCGTAGGGTGGGGGCGTCGTCTCCGCCTCGCACGTGTCGGGTGAACCCAGGTGAGTGGCAAAGTGTGCTCGGGTACGCGTTGCCACTCACCTGGGGGACAGCACGCGCGCCGCGAACGCGAGGGACTCCGGCATGGAGGCCATCAATGATTCGCGGTGGTTCTCGGCGACGAGTTGCTGGTATTCGACGTTCACGCCGTGCTGCTGCGTCTCGGCGAGCTGCACCCACGTCAACGGAATCGGCACCGACGTGTCGGACAGACTGTGCACCACCCGCAGAGGGCGGTCGAAGCCGTCGACGGGCACCTGCTGCATCTCCCGGAACAGCTCCCGGAACTGCTCGTTCCACAAGGGCGCCGCGAACAGGTCGCCGACCGAAGTGGGATGGGCGAGCAGGTACCGGCCGAGTTCCCGGCTGCACGTCACCTTCGCCAGCTCCATCAATTCGATTCCCTTCGGCGACAGATACCGCCGGATGTCGACCTCGGGCCGCTGGTCGTCGATGCCGGCGAGGGTCAGCAACGCGTAGTTCACGATTCCGGTCGTCGGCAGTGCCGGAATCGCGGGACCCGCGGCCGGGAAGAGCTGTTCGAGGTGTGTCGGCGCCGCCACGGCGACGGCACCCCGATAGTCGAGCGCGGGTGCCCGGGCGGCGGCCTCGTGGGCGGCGAAGTAGGTCGCGTGCCCGCCCTGCGACAGTCCCGTGACGATCCACCGGTCGCTGAGCACGTCGCCGTAGACGTCGTGTGCGGTCAGGACGATGTCGACGGCGTTCGCGGCAGCCGCAGGACCGTCGAGGTAGGCATTCACACCGGCCGTGCCGATTCCCGCGTAATCCGTTGCCACGACGGCGTACCCGGCGGCGAGCCACTGTTCGATCGCGGGCAGTTCGACGTAGTTGAACCCGGCGACCGACGGTGCGCACTGGTCGGCGATCCCGACCGTGCCGTGTGCGTAGGAGACCACCGGCCAGCCGCCGTCGGGTGGATCACCACGGGGCAGGAAGATCGATCCGGTCGACTCACCGGCCGCGGTCGCGGTGCGCAGCGTCGAGTAGCGGACCCGGACGCTGTCGCCTGCCTGGGTGGGGACCGCGGCCGGTGGAAGTTCTTCCTGCGACAGCAGGATTCCCGGATGCGCGGACGCCTCGCCCGCACCGGTGAGCAGCAACAGAACCGCCGCCACCGCAGCACCGACGACTCTCATCGGCCCAGTATCCACCCGCACAAACAGACGTGAGTGGCAAAGCGTGCGGAAGCACACCTTGCCACTCACGTGGGGGGAGATCAGACCAGCAGTTCGGCGATCTGAATGGTGTTGAGGGCGGCACCCTTACGCAGGTTGTCGCCGGACACGAACAGTGCCAGACCGCGACCCTCGGGGACACCCGGATCCTGACGGATACGCCCGACCAGCGACGGGTCGCTGCCCGCGGCCTGGAGCGGGGTGGGGACGTCCACGAGTTGCACACCGGGAGCCGTCGACAGGAGCTCCTGCGCACGCTCCACCGACAGCGGACGCTCGAATTCGGCGTTGATCGACAGCGAGTGGCCCGTGATCACGGGGACGCGGACACACGTGCCCGACACCAGCAGGTCGGGCAGGCCGAGGATCTTGCGGCTCTCGTTGCGGAGCTTCTGGTCCTCGTCCGTCTCACCGCTGCCGTCGTCGACGATCGAGCCGGCCAGCGGCAGGACGTTGAACGCGATCGGTGCGACGTACTTGTTCGGGGCCGGGAAGTCGACGGCGCTGCCGTCGTGCACCAGCTTCTCCGCGTCGTCGATGACGGCGCGGGCCTGGCCCACCAACTCCTCGACACCGGCGATGCCGCTGCCCGACACGGCCTGGTAGCTCGACACGATGAGACGCTGCAGACCGGCCTCGTCGTGCAGAACCTTCAGCACCGGCATCGCGGCCATCGTGGTGCAGTTGGGGTTGGCGATGATGCCCTTCGGCGGGTTCTTCGCCTGCTCCGGGTTGACCTCGCTGACGACCAGCGGCACGTCGGGGTCCTTGCGGAACGCCGACGAGTTGTCGACGACCGTGGCGCCTGCCGCGGCGAACCGCGGGGCCTGCTCACGAGAGAGCGTCGCACCGGCCGAGAACAGGGCGATGTCGATGCCCTTCAGGTCCTCGTCGGACGTCGCGGATGCGTCCTCGACGACGATCTCCTCGCCGCGGAACGGCAGCTTCTTGCCCGCCGACCGCGCGGAGGCGAAGAACCGCACCTTGTCCGCGGGGAAGTTCCGTTCCTCGAGGAGGGTGCGCATGACGATGCCGACCTGTCCGGTCGCACCGACGACAGCGATGGTGGTCATGATCTACCGTCCCGTTCCTGCGTGCACGACAGCTTCTTCGTCGCCGCCGAGCTCGAATGCATCGTGGATAGCCTTCACGGCCTTGTCCAGCTCCACGTCCTTGACGAGCACCGAGATGCGGATCTCCGACGTGGAGATGAGGTCGATGTTGACACCGGCCTTCGCGAGAGCCTCACAGAACGTCGCGGTGACGCCCGGGTGGCTCTTCATGCCGGCGCCGACCAGCGACACCTTGCCGATGTGGTCGTCGAACAGCACCTGCGTGAAGCCGATCTCGCCCTGCAGCTTGGTCAGCTTCTCGACGGCGCGCGGGCCGTCGGCGGTGGGCAGCGTGAACGTGATGTCGGTCTTGCCGGTTTCGACCTTCGAGATGTTCTGCAACACCATGTCGATGTTGATCTCCGCCTCGGCCACCGCGCGGAAGACCTGCGCGGCGTAACCCGGGGTGTCGGGCAGGCCGACGACGGTGATCTTGGACTCGCCGCGATCGTGCGCGACTCCGGTGATGATTGCCTCTTCCACGGGGATGTCCTCCATCGATCCGGACACGATGGTGCCCGGCTTGGTCGTGTATGACGAACGGACGTGCACAGGCACGTTGTATCGGCGGGCGTACTCGACGCAGCGGAGCATGAGCACCTTCGCGCCGCACGCCGCGAGCTCGAGCATCTCTTCGAACGACACCGTCTCGAGACGCTGCGCGTCGGGAACGATGCGCGGGTCGGCGGTGAAGATGCCGTCGACGTCGGTGTAGATCTCGCAGACGTCGGCCTCGAGGGCCGCTGCGAGGGCCACCGCGGTGGTGTCCGAACCGCCGCGCCCGAGGGTCGTCACGTCCTTGCTGTCCTGGCTGACGCCCTGGAATCCGGCGACGAGGACGATCGAGCCCTCGTCGAGCGCATCCCGGACGCGGCCCGGTGTGACGTCGATGATCTTGGCGTTGCCGTGAGCACCGGTGGTGATGACGCCCGCCTGCGAGCCCGTGAACGAACGGGCCTCCGCACCGAGCGAATGGATTGCCATTGCGACGAGAGAATTGGAAATGCGCTCACCGGAGGTCAGCAGCATGTCCATTTCGCGGGCGGGTGGGGCTGGGCACACCTGCTGAGCCAGATCGAGCAGCTCATCAGTGGTGTCCCCCATCGCTGAAACCACGACGACGACATCGTTGCCGGCCTTCTTGGTCTCGACGATCCGTTCAGCCACTCGTCGGATTCTCTCGGCGGTTGCCACCGAGGATCCGCCGTACTTCTGGACGACGAGAGCCACGCGTTTCTACCTCCAGGTCGATGAATCTGTACTGGTCCAGCTGTCGAGCTTACCGGCGGAGTCCAATCTGATCCCGGGTGAGTCCGTTCGGCCGCCTATCCGAACGCCGTGTTCGCGGCGTCCGCGACCCTCGCCACGGCCGCGCAGTTCGGCCCGTGAACAGTGACGACTGCACCCGCGTGACCGAGCCTTCGGGTGAACTCGTCGACTACCGCTCCGGGCCGTGTGACGTCGATCGGCTCACCCATCGGGCTCGTCCACCGGCATCGGTCGCCGACTGTCTCCGGCTCGGCGGCAACGGGTGGTCGGTTTTCCTTGACCGGCGACATCGTGAACGACACGGTCACCTCGCTCCCGGGCACCCGATTCGGGTTCGGAAACAGGACGCAGTCGAACGGGGTGGGCGGTGCTTCCGGATCGACGACAAGTCCGCCCGCTGTGGTCCCCAGCACGTCGAGCACTTCGCACGGGTCGTGGACCGCGAGCGCCACCTGACGCGGGGACGTCGGGTCGCGAGCGGGCAGTCCCGACCGCATCCTGTCGATCGCCGAGCCGAGCACCGCGTCGGCGAGCGGGCAGGCGTCCTGGCCGGCGACGGTTCCGGCGCGGACGCTCGCCAGCTGCCGCCCCTCCTGCTCCTGGTCGGTTCCGAGGTTCAACCGGAAGACGCGCTCGCACGTCCCGCGGGTCGGATCGGCGCCCGCGCCTCGATAGACGGTCACGCCGTCGACCGCGTCCGGCCCGGTCAGCGCCGCGTCGGACAGCATCGACGGCAGCAGGGACAACTCCACGTACGTGGTCGCGCCGCCGGGCCGGACCATCAGCGCCGAACACAACGGCAGTTGGACGGCGGACCCGTACTGCTGGACTGTCCCGGCGCCCCGCAGCACTGCCTCGTCGAGCAGTCCGCACGGATCGGCGTGGCGGAGTGCGTCCTCGACGTGGACCTGCCGTTGCTGCTCCGGCGTCAGTTCCTGCAGCGGCGACGCCCCCGCAGTCCCCGACACGCTGTGCGCACATCCGGACGTGAACACGGCGCACAGGAGCGCCGCGGCAACCTTCTTCACTCGATCCCCCTCGAATCGGCACGAACACTACCGCCGACTCGGAATCATCGGAGAGAGGAAGGGACGCCGTGAACCAGACCGATCATGTCGGGAACGAGCAGCCGGATCGGATCGCTCACCAGCGCCCCCTGATCACCTGGTCCTCACGAAAGGTGGGATCTCGAACGTTCCGTCGAACACCTCCGGCTTCGGGCTGTACATCCGAAGCATCGGCCGGAACCCGACTGCCGGTGTCGGCAACCAGTTGGCGCGGGCGACCGGATCGGTCGGGGCGACGGCGCTGAGCGTGATGGTCAGCGAACCGTCGTCCGCGAACACCAGTCCCGGCGTGCGGTCACCGATCGAATAGCGGTCGATCGGATTGTCGACGAGGTAGAACTCCGGAAGGTCGTACATGGTGATAGACCAGAACGCGTCGACCGGCGGGGTCGGCGCGAACGTGAGTGTGTAGGTGTGTTCGCCGGACAGTTCGTTGCCTTCGCTGTCGTGGTAGATCGGCGCGTACGCGGCCTCGTAGCCGTGGTTTCCCCACAGTCCCGCCATCGCGGCGCCGGCCCGCAGTCCCAGCGCCTTCGAGCGGTCCTCGATGCGCCACTCGGGTGAGTCGAGGGTGCCGATCTCGAAGTAGTCGTCGTTGTAGTCGAAGGCGTGGTACATCAACTGCCAGCCGTTGACCACCTCGCTACCTGCGCCCGATTTCAGCGCGGTCGTCAGCGATTGGCGCCCGGCCTCGGCTCCGGCCGTGAGCACGGACGCGAGGTCCGGCGGCGCCTCGAGGTACGGCGACGGCCCGGTCTCGAGCAACCCGAGCGGAGCGAACGCCTGCTGCGCGACGAGGTCCTGCGCGGAAGGAGGGTACGCCTGCGAGTACACCCGCAGCTTCTCCCAGAATTGAAGTTCCTCGGGGACGTTCGGGTCGGGTATCGGCAGGCCCTCCGCCGGTTCCTGGTCGCCGACGGGTTCCAAGGTCAGGGCCGACTGCAGTCGCTTCACCCGCTCCAGGTCTGCCTCACCGTCGCAGGCCCAGCGGCCGATAACGGTGCCCACCGCGGTCGGGAACGCGATCTGCGTCGCGCCGTCGGGGACCTCACCGGACCACCCGGGGCCGGTCAGCAGGAAACGGCCGGCCGCAGTACCCGTCGCGCGTTTGCCGACGTACGCGAAGTTGTCGGTCCACGCATCGACGAATTGCAGCACGTAGTACGCGCCACCGGCGTCCGGCACTCGCAGCAATTGCGGTCCGTGGCCGAGATCGGTCTGGGCGATCGAGTAGATGGTGTCGTTGTTGACCGAGACGAACGTGTCCTGCGGCCCCGGAGTGTGCGCGCGTGGCTGAAGGTGTTGAAGGGTCCCGCGTCGAGGCTCCCCATCCCCTCCGACACGAAGCGGTTCACCTGGTCGAGGTCGAACACCAGCGGAAATCCGTACACCCACGCCTTCGCGGCGAGTTCCTGCAATTCTCCACTCACTACTGTCTCCTGTCATGGGCGGCTCCGCCGCCGCGCCTACTGTCGGTCCGGTTCCGCGAGTGCCTCACGCACGGTCGGATAGAGGTCGACGGGGGTCGAGTCCGAACCCGAGTGTCGAATCGCGTCCCGGAACTGCCCGATGTCCCGCGCCACGCGTAGCTCGATTCCCCGGCGCGCGAGCACATCCCGCAACTGCACGAGCATCTGCGCGGCACTGACGTCGATGAACGGCGACGTCTCGGCGTCGAGGACCACCACTCGCGTGTCGTCGGTGCACAGGTCCTCGATGCGGTCCTTGACGTGATCGGCGTTCGCGAAGAACAGTCCCGCCTCGACTCGCACCACGACCACGTGCGGTGTGGTCGGGAGGTCGGGGTGACGCTCGGCGTCCACCCACAGCGACCCTTCCTTCGCGAGCGCCGCGACGTGGGGACGCGACGCCCGGTAGAGCAGCAACAGCATCGACACGCCGATGCCGATGACGAGTCCGGGCAGGGTGTCGAACAGGAGCACGCCCACCATCGCGGCGAGGGCGGCCGCGAAATCGGCACGCGCGGCGTATCCGTAGATGCTGCCGAGTCTTTCGGTCCACACCCCGTAGAGACGGCGCAGCGCGGAGATGTCCACGAGTTCGATGACGGCGGCGATGACCACCGCGGCGAGCGTCGCCTCGGGGAGTTTCTCGAACAGTCCGGTGAGGAACAGCAGGGTCACCACGGTGAGGACCGCGACGACGAGACCGCTGACCTGCGATTTGGCACCGGCCCCGCCGTTGACCGCCGTCTTGGAGAGGCTCCCGTTCACCACCATTCCCGAGCACAGCCCGGAGCCGAGATTGGCTGTGCCGAGGCCGAGGAGTTCCCGGTTGGCGTCCACCTCGTAGCCCTCTTTCGCGGCGTACGTCTTCGCGGCACCGAGCCCTTCCGCGAACCCGATGAGCAGCACGCCCACTGCGGGGCCGAGAAGGTCGATGTAGTCGTCGAATCCGACACCGTCCGGCAGTCCCACCGACGGCAGACCGGAGTCGATGTGACCGACGATGTCGACACCTCGACCGTCCAAACCGAACACGGCGACCGCGGCGATCCCGAGGAGGACGGCCAGCAGCGAACCGGGGACGAGCGGCAGCCACCGCTTGAATCCGAGAACCACGACGAGACTGAGGACGCCGACGGCGAGTGTGCCCCAGTCGATGTCGCCCAGGTGGGTGACGACTCCCCAGGCCTGTTCGAAGAAGTTGCCGTGCTCCTTCTCCACGCCGAAGAGGGCAGGAACCTGCCCGATGATGATGGTCAGAGCCAGCCCGACGATGAAGCCCTTCAGCACCGGCTCCGAGATGAACGACGCGATGAAGCCCAGACGGAGGAGCCCCGCCAGCAGCCCGGCGATGCCGGTGGCAATCGCCAGCACTGCTGTCAGGGCGGCGTACTTGCCGCCGTCCGCCCCGGCGAGCGGCGCGACGATGGCAGCCGACAGGGCGGCCGTCGCCGACATCGGCCCGACCACCAGATGCCGGGAACTGCCGGCCGCCGCGTAAAGAATCAGGGCGGGTATCGCCGCGTACAGACCGACGACAGGGGGAACTCCCGCGATGGTCGCGTAGGCCAGGGCCTCCGGGACCAGCACGGCCCACACGGTCAGGCCCGCGATCACGTCGGGCCTGACCCATCCTTTCCGATACTCCTGCAGCGAGCCGAATACCGGCCAGGTGCCGGTCGCGGAGCTCACCACGTCGTCATCGTCCTAGTCCCTGGCGGTGTCCCAGGTGGTGACCGCCCAGATCACGACGACGTCGAGCGCGATGATCAGAATCGACCACAGCGGGTAGTAGGGCAGCCAGAGGAAGTTCGCGAGGATCGACAGCGCGGCGATGCAGACGGCCACGACACGGGCCCAGGTGGCGCCCGTCATGAGGCCGATCGCGCTGATGACCAGAACGACGCCGAGAACGATGTGGATCCATCCCCACGCGGTGGTGTCGAACTGGTAGGTGTACTCGACGCCGATGACCAGCAGGTCGTCGGAGGCGACTGCGGCGATGCCCTGGAAAAAGGAGATCACGCCGACGGTCAGCAGCAATATCGCCGCTGCCAGCGACGTTCCCGCGGCAAAACCCTGTTTGACAGGGCTGTTGGTCCTGGACTCCGGATGTGTCGTCATGTCCTGCCCTTCTCGAAAGGATGTGCTCGAACAGTCGAATCGTGCGACTTCGCGATGGCATCGGCATCATCCGCACCGGGTGATCCTCATCTGCAACGGATGATGTGTCGTCATCGGCCGGGTGCAAGAGTCGATTCGGGGCATCCCGGTTGGCCGGCCGATTGTTGCGAAGGGAAACGCGATGACCGATCCGCAGGACGTATCCGGCACGGCGCCGGCTTCTCAGTGGTCGATGCCGCGGGGGCTGATCGTGATTCTCGGGCTGGCCGCGCTCGTCGTCACCGTGGCGGGAATCCGGGTGGCTGCGTCGATCGTCGGGCCGATCTTCCTTGCTCTCATGCTGACCGTCGCGGTTCACCCGCTGCCCGAATGGCTTCACCGGAAGCGTGTCCCGGGATGGCTCGCGACGATCGCGGCGATCCTGGTCGTCAACGGCATCATCCTCGTCCTCGTGCTGTCGCTGGCCCTGTCGGTCGCCCAGCTCGCCACGCTTCTACCGGAGTACGCGGACGACTTCACGGCCCTCATCGACAGCGCCCAGAGCTTTCTGAACAGTAACGGCGTGAACTCCGCCGACGCCCAGACCTTGCTCTCCCAGGTGGATTACAGCAAGGTGTTCGGTCTCGTGGAGGGGATCCTGCAGGCCATGCTGGGCATCTTCTCGAATCTGCTGTTCATCCTCGCCCTCCTGCTGTTCATGGCGGTGGACGGAAGCACCTACGGTTCGCGGATGCGCATCGTGACGCGGATGCGCCCCGACATCGCCACCGCCCTCTCCGCGTTCTCGGTCGGCACCCGCAAGTACCTGATCGTGTCCACCGTCTTCGGGCTGATCGTCGCCGTCATCGACACCGGGGCACTGTGGGCGCTGGGGATTCCGTTGCCGATCCTGTGGGGACTGCTGTCGTTCATCACCAACTACATCCCGAACGTCGGTTTCGTCCTCGGGCTCGTTCCACCGGCACTGCTGGCGCTGCTGCAGGGTGGTCCGGAACTGATGCTCGTCGTCATCGTCCTGTACAGCGTCATCAACGTCATCATCCAGTCCGTGATCCAGCCGAAGTTCGTCGGCGACGCGGTGGGCCTGTCCGTGACGTTCACGTTCCTGTCACTGGTGCTCTGGACGTGGATCCTCGGGCCTCTCGGCGCGATTCTGGCCATCCCGCTGACACTGATGGCGAAGGCGCTGCTGATCGACATCGACCCGTCCACGCGGTGGGTCAACACGATCCTCAGCAGCGCTCCCGCTCCCCCTGCCCCGGTCCCTGCCCCCGCCCGACCGCGACACGAGAAGGAAGAATCATGACACCCGATTTCTCGGACACCACCGATTTCGAGGACGCCGACCGCGGCTTCGTCGACCGTCTCGACCCCCGCACCGTCACGGATGGGGACGGTCGCGTGGTGTGGGACATGCAGGAGTATTCGTTCCTGAACGGCGACTGCCCGGACACCGCCGACCCGAGCCTCTGGCGTCAGTCGCAACTGTGCGCGAAGGACGGCCTGTACGAGGTCACCGAGGGCATCTACCAGCTTCGCGGTATCGATCTGTCCAACATGACGATCGTCGAGGGCGAGACGGGCATCCTGGTGATCGACCCGCTGATCTCGCAGGAAACCGCGGCCGCCGCGCTCGCGCTGTACCGGAAGAACCGTGGCGATCGGCCCGTCACCGGAGTGATCTACACGCACTCCCACATCGATCACTTCGGCGGCGTCGTCGGCGTTCTCCCGGACGGTCGCGGCGACGTCCCGATCCTCGCCCCCGAAGGGTTCCTCGAACACGCGGTGGCCGAAAACGTCTACGCCGGAACCGCTATGGGACGCCGCGCCACCTACATGTATGGCGCGTTGCTCCCCAAGGGGCCGCGCGGTCACGTCGGCGCCGGCCTCGGCACCAACGTGTCATCGGGTGTCCCCGGACTGATCCCACCGACCGTCGACATCACCCACACCGGTCAGGAGGAGACCGTCGACGGCATCCGGATCATCTTCCAGGTGACGCCGGGAACGGAGGCGCCCGCCGAGATGAACTTCCTGTTCCCGGACCACCGGGCACTGTGCATGGCGGAGAACGCCACACACAATCTGCACAATCTCCTCACCCTGCGGGGCGCGCTGGTCCGGGACCCCCGCGCCTGGTCGCGGTACCTCGATCAGGCGATCGAGATGTTCGACGGCGGCTACGACGTCGCGTTCGCCTCCCACCACTGGCCGACGTGGGGTCGCGACCGGGTGGTGAAATACCTGTCGGAGCAGCGCGACCTGTACCAGTATCTGCACGATCAGACCCTGCGGATGCTCAACTCCGGGCTGACGGGACTCGAGATCGCGGAGAATTTCCCGATGCCTCCCGCCCTCGAATCAGCCTGGCACACACGTGGTTACTACGGCTCCGTCAGCCACAACGTCAAAGCGATCTACCAGCGCTACATGGGCTGGTTCGACGGCAACCCGACGTCGCTGTGGCAGCACACGCCGGAGAACGTCGCGACACGGTACGTCGAATGCATGGGCGGCCAGGACGAGGTCCGGGCCAAGGCGCAACGGTATTTCGACGACGGCGACTTCCGGTTCGCCGCCGAACTCCTCAAGCATGCGGTGTTCGCCGACTCGTCGGACAGCGACGCGAAAGAACTACTCGCCCGCACCTACGAGCAACTCGGGTTCGGCTCGGAGAACGCGACGTGGCGCAACTTCTACCTCACCGGCGCACTCGAATTGCGCGGCGGCATCGTTCCGCCTCCCATTACCGAACTCGGCGCGGACATGCTGAGCGCCCTGACGATCGAGCAGATCTTCGACTCCGTCGCCCTCCGCATCAACGGCCCGCGAGCCTGGGACAAGACCCTCGTCGCGGAGTGGCACTTCACCGAACCCGAAGCGCACTACCGGACGACGCTGTCCAACGGTGCACTCATCCAGACGCTGTCGCCGAGGACCGCGACGCAACCGGACGTCTCGCTGACCCTGACGAAAATGCAGTTGGTCGGACTGTTCGCCGGCAAGGGACTCGAGGGCGTAGAGGTGACGGGTGACCCGTCGAAGCTCTTGGTCCTCACGGAACTCGTCGACCCACCCGACAGCGCGTTCCCGATCGTCACGCCGTAGGCGCTCCGCCTGGAATTTGCCCACCGCGCGACCGAACTGCGTGCGCGCCGAGGTGTGCTCGACGACGAGGGCCAGGACGCGTCACATGGTCCCGGCCATCGCGAGCGCCCGAGCCAGGGCGCCGCGCCGGAGGAACTCGGTCACGACGTCGGCGGGCACCGGCGTGCCCTGCTGTGCGGAGACGTCGACCCGGACGTGGTCCCGGGGCATCGACGCGAGGTTGGCCGCCTCCGTCACCTCGACATCGGAGCGGGCGAATTCGGCGACCCGCCACGTGACGTCCGCCTCCCACACGGCCACCAGCGCATCCGCCGAACGCGCCCACGGGACGTGCCGCGCGGTGCCGTCGGCATCCAGCACGGCTGCGGTGCGGACCACGGCGGGGCCGGAAGTCGCGGTCGGGCAACCGGACCTGCCGAGCAGCCAACCCGCGAGCAGATCGTTCTCGGCGATCGGGAGATCAACGGCGCCGGCGGCCGCGAGCAGGTACGCCGACTCCGTCCACCCGGCGTCGCTGCCACCCTCGGATTCGGGGCCGGTGAGCCTCGTGAGGCCGAGTTCGGCGAGCGTCGACCACAACTCTCGATCGAATTCCCGAGCCTCGCCCGGGACCCGCCGATCTGTGGCGAAGACCTGGCCGAGCATGCGTGCGAACTCCCGCATCTCGGTGTCGGTTGCCGGTCCGGTCATCAGCGCATCCCCAATCCCCGCGCGATGACGCCGCGCAGAATCTCACTCGTACCGCCTCGCAGGGTGAATCCGGGGCGCTGCATCACGCCGGCACGGACCAGTTCGGCGAAGTGGTCGTCGCCTGCCTCCGGTTCGCCGGCCAGTTCCTCGACGAGGTCGGCGATGTCACCTTCGGTTTTGGTGCCGAGGACCTTCACCACCGAGGCGCCGAGCTCGGCGTCGTCACCACGCCCCAGTGCCTCCGACACCGCGCGGGACATGTAATGGAGGCCGAAGGTCCGGGCGACAAGCGCTCCGATGCGGGCATCGGCCGGTTGCCGTCCCTCCCGAATTTCCTCGGCCATTGCGGCGAGGATCGAGAACGTGGACATGAAACGTTCCGGACCACTGCCCTCGAACCTGAGCTCGGACGTGACCTGCTTCCAGCCTTCGCCGATGCGGCCGAGCACCAACTCGTCGGGCACGAACACCTCGTCGAGGATCACCTCGTTGAAATGGTGGTCGCCCGACATCGAGAGGATCGGCCTGATCTGCACACCCGGGGAGTCCAGCAGAACGATGAATTGGCTGAGCCCGGCGTGGCGCTGCGCCGGGTCGAGCGGAGCCGACCGCGCGAGCGCGAAGAAGGCGTCGGCCCGGTGGGCGCCGGACGTCCACAATTTGGTCCCAGTGATCCGCCAGCCACCGTCCACCCGGTCCGCTTTCGTGCGGACACTCGCGAGGTCGGAGCCCGATTCCGGTTCGCTCATTCCGATCGCCCAGCTGATCTCGCCGGTGGCGATTCCGGGGAGGAAACGCTGCTTCTGTTCCTCGGTGCCGTAGGCGAGCAGCGACGGTGCGACCTGCCGGTCCGCGACCCACTCGCGCCGACGGCCAGCAATTCTTCGGTGACGACGAACCGCTCCATGAACGTGCGGCCCTGCCCGCCGTACTCCGCCGGGATCGTCATGCCCAGCCAGCCGCGGGCCGCGAGGGCCTTCGTGAAGTCCGGGTTCCACCGGGTGAGTCACGTGTCCACACCGGGTGTGAACACGCCGGCGTCGATCTGCTCGCGCAGGAACGCTCGCACCTCGGCCCGCAACGTGTCGAGGTGGTGATCGGGTGGGTCCGCGGCCGGCACCACCTGTGTGCATGCTGTCCACCTTCGTTGACGCGTGGCGGATGCTTCCGCAGGCTCACGCCTGCAACGCGGCTTTGGCCAATTTTCTCAGGTCACCGCGAAGTGACGGACTCCGAATCGGGCGCACGATCGCGATGACGAAGTAGTCCGAACGACATCACGAAAGCGTGGCGTTGCCGTTCGGTAAAACACGTTCACCCACACAAAACAACGCATTCTCGCTAAAATCGTCGCACCGGCCTACGGCGTCGGGGATTGGCGTTTGTCGAAGATCGTTTCTCGGTGCAGCGAGAATTGGGGGTCGGCGTGACGGCAGCACCTCTCGGGGAATTTCATCTGAGTACTCGAATACCTTCGAGTGCAGGGGGTCGGACGGTTACCCGGACCCGCCTGCACACCATGCTCACCGAAGCGCTCACCGACGACGCCCACCCCTGCCCGGTTGCGCTCGTCTGTGCACCGGCCGGGTCGGGCAAGACGCGGGCCGTGGCCGACTGGGCACGGGAGGTGCTCGCCGCCGCCGACGCTCCGACCATTGCCTGGCTCACGATCGAGGAGCGGCACAACGACCTCGACGTCGTCCACCGTGCCATCCTCCGCTCACTCAGCGACACCGGAAATCCTCGCCTGCAGAAGGCTTGCGCCGGGCTCGATTCCGAGGCGCCGGACGTCGGCGCGCACTTGTCGGCCGCGTTGCACGAACTCGGCGAGAACATCTGGATGGTCATCGACGACGCCCACCTCCTCCGCGACACCGACGTACTCACCGACCTCGAGTCGTTCATGCGCTGGCAACCTCCGATGTTGCGGACGGTCATCATCGGGCGATTCGAGCCGCCGCTCGCTCTGCAGCGACTTCGCCTGGACGGCAAGCTGTTCACACTCACGGCGAAGGCGCTCGCGTTCACGTCCGCCGAGGCGGCCGAGATGCTCGACGAGCACGACGTCGTGCTGAGTCCGGCCGATCTCGACGCGCTGATGGATCGCACGGAGGGTTGGGCGGCCGGAATCCGCTTGGCGGGAATGTCTTTGGAAGGACACCCGGATCCGAGCCGACTGATCGCCGAGTTCACGGGCGACCGCCGGGCCGTTGCCGACTATCTCATCGAGGAGGTCCTCGCCGGCCAGACCGACGAGATGCGCGAGTTCCTCCTGCGCACGTCCGTCCCGGCCTCGTTCACCGTCGAACTCGCGGAGAAACTCACGGGCCGCACGGATGCTCACGGCAACATCGACTGGCTCGAGCACCACAATTTTCTGATCAGCCGAATCACGGACAGCCCCACGCACTATCGCTACCACCCGCTGCTGCGGAGTTATCTGCGGGCGGAGATCAGCCGGATCGGCCACGTCGAAGTCGAGCACCTCGAATTGACGGCCGCCCACTGGCACGACGAATTCGGGGACGCGCTGCTCGCGCTCGAACACGCGGTGAACTCCGGTGATCACGACGAGATCGTGGCGCTGCTCGCCCGGACTTCGCTGGCCCTGATCGTCGGAGGTCATGGTGAGGCCGTCTGCCGGCTTCTCGCGCGGGCACCCCGATCTTCGCAGGACCACCCGTCTGCGCGGCTCATCCGCGCCGCCGCGGCGCTCGCGTCGGGCAACATCGCGGTGGCCACGTCCACCCTCGAACTTCTCGACCGCAGACGGTCGGGGTTGCTGGTGGACGGTGCCGCCGAGTCCCGGTTACACCTGCTGCTCCGCGAATCGCTCCGGGTGCAGACTGCGATCGGCACCGGCGACATCGAGACCGCCCTGAACCGGCTGCGCAGCGTGGGTGTCGGATCGAGCGGCGATCCCGATCTCGACGCGTTCGTCCTGCTCCAGGAAGGGCGTGCGCTGCTGTTCCTCGGGCGGAACGACGAGTCGGAGGTCGTGCTCGAGAAGTCGTTGGCTCACGCTCGCCTCGGCGATGCGACGCTGGGCGTCATGTACTGCCTGGGGTCTCTCGGCGCCGTCGCGATGTCGCGGGGGGACGTCGTGCGAGCATCCGCGCGGGCGGAGGAGGCACTCACGATCGGTCGAACGCATTCGGCAACGAGCGATCCGACATTCCACTTGACCAAGCTCATCGACTCCTGGTGCCGCTACCTCCGGATGGACCCCGATGCCGCCCGTCTCGCCGCCGAATCCGCCGAGGCGCTGCGTCGGGCGAACACCGGGACCGCGGGCTTCGCCGACGGTGCCGCCACCCTGTTCGGTCTCGACGAGTCCGGATACCGGCACAATTCGGTGACGACACTGCACGCGGAGAGCCCCGTGTCGTCCTCGTTGACGGTGCCGCCGGGGGTCCGGGCGGTGTTGTTGCCTGCCATCCAGTACGCGTATCTGTCTGCCGGCGAGACCGGGTGGGCGCACGAACTGGCGACCGAGACGCACGCTCTCCTCGGGCCCACCGGCGACACAGCCCTCGTCGAGGCCATCATCCATCTGCATCTCCACCGCCTCGACTTGGCCCGCAAGACGCTCCAACCCGTCCTGGACGGTGAACTGGAGTGTGCGGCGGGTACCAATCTGATTGCGGTGTGGCTCGTGGACGCATCGATCGCGCTTGCCCGCAAACATGATTCACGTGCCCACAACGCACTGACCGAGGCGTTGCGTCTCGCGGAGCCGCAGTCGGCGTTGCGTCCGTTCCACGACTGCGGACCGCAGATCCGAGAACTTCTGGTGCGGAGCACCGGCCGGTTCGGTGTCCTCGAACCCTTCGCGGAGAGGCTCCGGGCGTCGTTCCCGCGGTCGGAGAGCGCTGCGTCCGACATGTTGACTCCCCGCGAACTGGAACTCCTCGTGGAGCTTCCGTCGTGGCGGACCGCCGAGCAGATCGCGGCAGATCTGTGCGTGTCGGTGAACACCGTGAAGACCCATCTGCGCGGGATCTACCGCAAACTCGGCGTCACCTCCCGCCGCGACGCCATCGCCGCGGCGCAACACAACGGCCTTCTCTGAGCCGGTTCACCACTTGCGGGTGAGGCGCGTTGCCGTTCTGTCGGTCACCCTGAAATCTACGGCTGACCGAGTTCTGGAACGACGATGCGAATGAAGGAGCCCGCCGTGGTGCGTCCTGAATCGAACTGGCCCGGCAAGGTCAGGTACGCCTTCCTGATCAGCGGCGCCCTGTCCGATCGGGTGCTGGCCGCGTTCCCCGAGTTGGACGTCTCAGACGTCACGACCGGCGACACCACACTCTACGGTCCGGTCGACAGCCCGACAGATCTCCGTGGCATGCTGGCGCGCTTCGACGCGCTGGGACTGACCGTCATCGAGATGCGGCGGCTACCGGACTGACCCGGCGTCGGGGTTCAATGGTTGGAGGGTCCCGGGAGGCGGTGAAGCCGATGTGAGCGGCGAGTTCGAACCGGGCACGGTGTTTGCCGGCTACGTGATCGAACGGGTTCTGGGACGAGGCGGCATGGGCACCGTCTACCTCGCCCAGCATCCCAACCTGCCGCGCAAGATCGCGCTCAAGCTGCTCGACGCGTCGTGGACGAACGACGACTACGTCCGGTCACGTTTCGAGTCGGAAGCAGACCACGCCGCGCATCTCGACCATCCCAACATCGTCACCGTCCACGACCGTGGCCGTGAAGGCGGCAGGTTGTGGATCGCGATGCAGTACGTTCCCGGCACCGACGCCAGGAAAGCGCTCGGTTCCGGCGCCCTGGACGTCGAGCGCGCCGTGCACATCGTCAGCGAGACGGGGAGAGCACTCGACCACGCCCACGAGGCCGGGATTCTGCACCGCGACGTGAAGCCGGCGAACATTCTGCTCGCGCCGGGTGATCCCGAACGTGTACTGCTCACCGACTTCGGCACCGCCAAAGCCCTCGACGAAACACATCAGCTGACCCGCACCGGGATGTTGGTGGCGACCCTGCACTACGCCGCGCCCGAGCAGATCGAGGGCGAGAAACTCGACCACCGCGTCGACATCTACGCGTTGGGCTGCACCTTCTTCCACCTGCTCACCAACGAACCGCCGTACCCCGGCAACACCGCGTCCTCGGTGATGCACGGCCATCTGAGCGGTCCGATTCCCCAGCCGAGCGTGGTTCGCCCCGGGCTGCCCGCCGGTGTCGATGCGGTCGTTGCGCGCGCCATGGCCAAGAACCGCGAAGCGCGCTACTCGACCTGTCGTGAGTTCAGCGATGCCATCCGGGCGATCGAGTGGGCCGGGCCCGGCCACGTGACCCGGCCTGCTGCCCTGGTCGACCCCGCCGCGACCACCCGCGCGAGCGGTCCGGACGTGACCCGCCCCGACACCGAACGGGGTGCGGCGCCCACGAAACCGACAACGGTCGGGGGCTCGCGCCGACGGAAGCGCTGGCTGCTCGCCGCGCTTCTGGGCGTCCTCGTCGTCGCCGCTGTCGCCTACGTCGCCTGGCCGGGCGAGGAGTCGACGAGCGCGCAGGTCGTGCTCCCGCTGACCGATCTGCAGGGTCCGGCCGGGCTCGCGGTCTCGGGCACCGGGGACCTGTACATCGCGGACAGTGCGGCCAAACAGGTCCTGAAAGTGAGCGCCGGGACGTATGAGCAGACAGTTCTTCCCTTCACCGGACTCGAGGTTCCGCAGGGAGTGGCGGTCAGTACGTCCGGCGATGTGTACGTCTCCGACCTCGTGACCAATACCGTGACGATGCTGCACGGCAGCACCCAGGTACCGATGCCGTTCGGCGGCCTGAACCAGCCGTTCGGAATCGCACTCGGACCGGACGCCACGCTGTATGTCGCCGATACGCTGAATAATCGGGTGATGGCCCTGCGCGACGTCACCGCGGCTCCCGTCGCGGTGCCGCTGACGGTGATCGGCCCGTTCGCCGTCGCCGTCAATGAACACGGGGATCTCTACGTCGGCACGCCCAACAAGGTTCTCACGTGGAACGCCGCCACCCATGCCCAGAGCTTTCTGCCCTTCACCGACCTCCAGAGCGTCGGGGGTGTCGCGGTCGACGACGAGGGAACCGTGTACGCCATCGATCAGAACCACAATCGCATTCTGCGGCTGGCCGCCGGTTCGGACGAGCAGGAGGTTCTCCCGTTCTCCGGGCTGGATCAGCCGGAGGGGATCGCCGTGTCGAGCCGAGGCGACGTGTACGTCGCGGACACCGACAACAGCAGAGTGGTCATGCTGCCGGCGGGCAGCTGACCGCTCGCGCTCAGGCCTGGCGCGCCAGATCGAAGCCGAAGGATTCCGCCACGGCCTCGTCCACCCGGCCCTGGTGATTGGCGAGGAGTTCTTCGCGCTCGTTCGCGGAGAGTCCACCCCAGATACCGTACGGTTCACCGACACTGAGCGCGTGCTCGCGGCACTGCACCAGCACGGGGCATCCGCGGCAGATCATCTTGGCGCGGAAGTCCCGCATCGCGCGTGCCCGGCCACGTTCGCGGTCGGGGTGGAAGAATGTGGACGACTCGTAGCCGCGGCATGCGGCGTCCCTCTGCCAGTCCCACACCTCGGCGACCGGAATGGGAAGACTCAACCGATTGGACATTTCACTCCTCCAGATACTCGTGAGCCGTTGTGTGCGAGCCCGAGAACTCGTTCCCGGGCCAGATCGGCGGCGCCGACGATGCCGACGTTCGCGCCGAGTTCAGCCAGTCGCACCTCGGCGACCGGTCGGTGTGCGCGTCCGGTGAGACGGTTCTCGAACGCGGCGGCGGCGGGACCGCGCAGGAGTTCGCCCGCCTCGCACACTCCCCCGCCGATGATGAACAGGTCGGGGTCGAAGAACGCGGCGATGTCCGCCATGCCGTGCCCCAGCCAGGAACCGATCACCCGGAAACACTCGAGTGCGGCGGGGTCACCCTCCTGCGCGGCCGCGGTGATGTGCAGGCCGGTGATGGCGTCCGCCCTTCCGCCGGCGCGGGCGAGGAGATCGGCGGCGAAACCGGGCGAGACGTTCGCGAGATCCTGCGCTTCGCGGACCAGTGCCCGCCCACTGGCGTAACGCTCCCAGCAGCCGTGGTTACCGCAACCGCAGCGGCGACCGTGCGGTTCGACGTTGAGATGCCCGAATTCCGCTGCCACACCGAACTTGCCGCGATGGAGAACGCCGTCGACGACGATGCCGCCGCCGATGCCGGTTCCGACCGTGAGCACGACGACGGTCTGCCCCGTCCGCCCGGCCCCGAAGCGCGCCTCGCCCCATGCCGCGGCGTTGGCGTCGTTCTCGACCACCGTCGGCAGTCCGCAGGAGGCCTGGACGACCTCGCCCAGGGGCTCGTTGCGCCAGGCCAGGTTCGGGGCGAAGAGCACGGTGCTGAGATCGGCGGCCACGAAGCCGGCCGCGCCGATACCGACCGCTTGCACGGGGTGCGTGGCCGCCAGTTCGCGAACGAGTTCGGCGATCGCGTTCTCGACCCCCCGCGCATCGTGGGACGGGGTGTCACGACGCACCATCCGGTGGATGACTCCGTCGGTGTCGACCACGCCGGCTGCGATCTTCGTGCCACCCACGTCGATGCCAATTGTCAGAGCCATGTCTCGTGTCCTCTTCAAATCTGCGAGTGAGGGGTGTCACGCTGACAGTAGAGGACCTTTGGATTTTCATCAATACACACTTCCGTCTTTTCGAGAACAAAGCCCGGCCATCTCCAAGTGGACAAGCACTGTGATCTAGGCCATAGTTCTTCCTCGTCGGCGTCTGCCGACATACCCCTAACACTCGGATCGTCCGGCACGTTCCTGCCGGTGGAGGGATTCATTTCTCATGGCAACAATCACTTATGACGGCGCGACCAGGCTCTTTCCCGGCTCGGACGTCCCGGCGGTCGATCAACTCGACCTGCATATCGAGGACGGCGAATTCCTCGTCCTCGTCGGCCCGTCCGGCTGCGGCAAATCCACCTCGCTGCGGATGCTCGCCGGACTCGAGGACGTCGACGGCGGCCAGATCCTGATCGGCGGCCGCGACGTCACGCACGCCGAACCCAAGGACCGCGACATCGCGATGGTCTTCCAGAACTACGCGCTCTACCCACACATGACCGTCGCGGAGAACATGGGCTTCGCCCTCAAACTCGCCGGCACCGACAAGACCGAGATCCGCACGCGCGTCGGGGAGGCCGCCGACATGCTCGACCTCGGCGACTACCTGGACCGCAAACCCAAGGCCCTCTCCGGCGGCCAGCGACAGCGAGTCGCGATGGGCCGCGCCATCGTCCGGCAACCCCAGGTGTTCCTGATGGACGAACCGCTGTCGAACCTCGACGCGAAACTGCGGGTGCAGACCCGCACCCAGATCGCCCAGCTCCAGCGCCGCCTCGGCACCACCACCGTCTACGTCACCCACGACCAGGTCGAGGCCATGACGATGGGCGACCGGGTCGCCGTCCTCAAGGGCGGGGTGCTGCAGCAGTGCGCGTCCCCGCGCGAGCTCTACCGCCGGCCCGCGAACGTCTTCGTCGCCGGTTTCATGGGTTCACCGTCGATGAACCTGTTCACCGTCCCCGTCACCGACGGCGGGGTGCGGATCGGCGACCAGCTGGTCCCCGTCCCCCGCGACGTCCTGACCGCGACGGGCGGGCGCGAGGTGATCTTCGGGATCCGGCCCGAGCACGTCGAGATCGCCGACTCCGGCGGACTGAAACTCGAGATCGACGTCGTCGAGGAACTCGGCTCCGAGGCGTTCGTGTTCGGCCGCACCACCGTGGGCGGGCGGACCGAGAACCTGGTCGCGCGGGTCGACTGGCGCAACCCACCCGAGAAGGGCCAGGTCGTGCACGTCCGCGTCGACGAGGCCCATGCGCACCTCTTCGCCACCGACACGGCGGGCGAGCGCCTGGTGCGCTGACGTCAGAGTTCCGGAGGACGGGCGGTCGAGCCCCTGACCACCAGGTGGGTCGGGAGCACGACCGCCCGTTCCGCCGGTTCCCTGCCGCTGAGCAGTTCCACGACCGCCCGGCCGGCCGCCGCCCCTTGCTCTCCGACCGGCTGCCGCACCGTGGTCAGGTCGGCCAGCTCGGCCGTCGGGTGATCGTCGATCCCGATCACCGACATCCCGGCCGGAACGGGGATACCCGCACGTCGCAGCGTGCGCAACGCTCCGACGGCGACCTCGTCGGAATGACAGAACACCGCGGTGGGCACCTCGGCGCGGCTGAGCAGTAGTTCCATGCCGCGCTCGCCGCCCTCGATTCCCCAGGGAACGGTGACGGTGCAGTCGTCGTCGAGTCCGGCGTCGGCGAGGGCGGCGTGGAAACCCGCCACCCGGGCGATGTCGCCCTCCCAGTACTGGCCTTCCGGGTCCACGGTGCGGATCATGCCGATCCGGGTGTGGCCGATTCTGATCAGGTGCCCGACGGCCTGGCGCGCGGCCAGTTCGTCGTCGATCCGGACGGACGGGAACTCGCCGGCGTGCGCGCCGATGACGACCACGGTCACATCCATCTCCTCGAGCCGCGCCCGCTCCGGCCCGGTCAGCGGAAACGCCACGGCGATGACGGCATCAACCTTGCGGCGCAAGGGAAGCCGTTCGAAGAACGATTCGCGCTGGGACGACTCCTCGAGGCAGTACAGCAGCACGTCCAGATCCGCGGCGCGGAGTTCATGTTCGATGCCGGCGAGAATCCGCGAATAGAACCAGGCGTCGATCCACGGCACCACGACGGCCACCCGCCCGGTCGCGCCCCCCGACAGCTTCGACGCCTCGGGTGAGATGACGTACGCCAACTCGTCCGCGACCCTCTGGATTCGCAGTCGCGTCGCTTCGGAGACACCCCGCTCGCCGCGCAACGCACGCGAGACGGTGGCGATCGAGACTCCGGTGCGGCGCGCGACGTCGGCCATGTTGACGGACTGCTTGGGGATCACGTTCCCACAGTAAGCGAGCAACGCAAAT
Organism: Rhodococcus sp. 21391; assembly: GCF_016772255.1. Classification (NCBI taxonomy): domain Bacteria; kingdom Bacillati; phylum Actinomycetota; class Actinomycetes; order Mycobacteriales; family Nocardiaceae; genus Rhodococcus; species Rhodococcus sp. 21391. The sequence goes on from NZ_CP063781.1 coordinate 6,133,264, forward strand.
ATTTGCGTAGATTCCTCACAGAATCCATGCCGCTGTAGTGCGCAAAAGAAATCACCCGGCTCGAGTTGACAGCCACCTGTGACGTGCCTCACGCTCTTTACGCAAACGTTTACGCATCACATTCCCCCATCCCATCCCCGCACCGAGGAGATTCGATGACCCAGTCCGCGGAGTCGACCGCAACCACCGTCGCGAGCCGGCACCCCGAAGCCTGGTGGAAGACAGCCGTCGTCTACCAGGTCTACATACGCAGCTTCGCCGACGGGAACGGCGACGGCGTCGGCGACCTCACCGGCCTGCGTTCCAAGCTGCCCTACCTCGCCGACCTCGGCATCGACGCCGTATGGATCAATCCCTGGTACCCGTCGCCGATGGCGGACGCCGGCTACGACGTGGCCGACTTCCGCGACATCGAGCCGTCGTACGGCACGCTCGCGGAGGGTGAGGCGTTCATCGCCGAGGCCCACGAACTGGGAATCCGCGTGATTCTCGACATCGTGCCCAACCACACCTCCAGCGAGCACCGCTGGTTCGAGGCCGCCCTCCGCGACGAGCCCGGAGCCCGCGACCGCTACATCTTCCGCCCCGGCCGCGGCCCGGCTGGCGACGAGCCGCCCAACGACTGGCAGAGCGCGTTCGGCGGTCCCGCATGGAGCCGCCTGGACACCGGCGAGTGGTACCTGCACCTGTTCGCCCCCGCCCAGCCCGACCTCAACTGGGAGCACCCCGAGGTCCGTGCGGAGTTCGAGGACATCCTGCGCTTCTGGTTCGACAAGGGCGTCGACGGGTTCCGGATCGACGTCGCCCACGGCCTGGCCAAGGACCCCGCACTCCCCGATGCCGGTGAGCGCCTTCCCGGTTCGCAGCACACCGACCCCCACCCCGCGTGGGATCAGGATGCCGTCCACGAGGTGTACCGGGGCTGGCGCGCCGTTGCCAACGCCTACGCCGACCGCGTCTTCGTCGCCGAGGCCTGGGTGCCCGGCAACGACCGCCTGGCCCGCTACCTGCGCCCCGACGAGCTGCACACCGCGTTCCAGTTCGACTTCCTGCGCGCCCCGTGGCGTTCCGCGAGCATCCGCGCCGTGATCGACGACGCGCTCGAACAAGCGGCCACCGTCGGCGCACCCGCCACGTGGGTGCTCTCCAACCACGACGTTCCCCGCACCGTCACCCGTTACTCCCGCTCACAGCCCGACCACCTGGTCGAAACCGACTGGGAGCGGGCCCGCTGGGCGCTCGAGGAGCCGAACCACGAACTCGGCAGGCGTCGTGCCCGCGCCGCCGCGCTGCTGCAGCTGGCGTTGCCGGGCACCGCATACATCTACCAGGGTGAGGAACTCGGACTGGAAGAGGTCGAGGACCTTCCCGACGAGGCCCGTCAGGATCCGACGTGGTTCCAGACCGGCTTCACCGACTGCGGCCGGGACGGCTGCCGGGTTCCGATCCCGTGGTCGAACGACGCGGTGCCGTACGGCTTCTCCCCGTTCGACGCGGAGGAGGACACATGGCTTCCGCAGCCGGAACACTGGGCCCCGCACACCGCGGAAGCGCAGGCCGGCCACCCCGAGTCGTTCCTCACGCTGTACCGCGAGGCGCTGGAACTGCGCCGCGACTTCTTCGACACCCCGCATCCCGTCGAGTGGCTCGACACACCCCGCGACGTGCTCGCGTTCGCCCGCGGCGCGGTGCAGTGCTGGGTGAACACCGGTACCGAACCGGTCGCACTCCCCGAAGGACTGGCCGTGGTGCTCGGTTCGGTCGCCGGCATCACCGGCGGAGTTCTCCCGTCCGACGCTGCCGTGTGGCTGTCGGAACCGGGCGCGGGTGAATCACGATGAAGCGCGTCGCCACCTGCGCGGTGGCCGTCGGCGTCCTGTTCGCGGCGACGTCCTGCGCCGATCAGGGCATCGACGCCGCCGCGCAGGCGGAGAAGGAGAACCTCGACGGCCGCGGGCCCATCACCTACGTGCAGGGCAAGGACAACTCCAACGTCGTCCGGCCGCTGATCGACGAGTGGAACGCCACCCATCCCGGGGAGGAGGTGACGTTCAAGGAGCAGTCCGACCAGGCGGACCAGCAGCACGAGGACCTGGTGCAGCACTTCCAGTCCCGCGACTCCGGATACGACGTCACCGTCGTCGACGTCGTGTGGACCGCCGAATTCGCGGCCCGCGGGTGGCTGCAACCACTCGAGGGTCCGATGGCGATCGACACGTCCGGCCTGCTACCCGCGACGGTCGAGGGGGCCACGTACGGGGACGTCCTGTACGCGGCTCCGCAGACCAGTGACGGTGCCCTGCTCTACTACCGCACCGACCTGATGGATCATCCACCCGCCACCTGGGACGAGCTCATCGGCGCGTGCGGGACGGCGCGGCTCGCCGGAATCGGCTGCTACGCCGGACAGTACGCCAAGTATGAGGGGCTGACCGTCAACGCGTCCGAGGCCATCAACACGGCAGGCGGGTCGATCCTCGGCCCGGACGGCGTGACCCCGACGATGAATACCCCGGAAGCCAAGGCGGGGCTGCAATCGCTCGTCGACGCCTACCGTTCGGGTGCGATCCCCCGCGAGTCCGTCACGTTCCAAGAGGAACAGGCACGGCAGGCATTCCAGAGCGGCGATCTGCTGTTCATGCGCAACTGGCCGTACGCGTACAGCCTGATGGACGGACAGGGCAGTTCCGCGGTGTCGGGCAAGTTCGGGGTGGTGCCGCTGCCGGGGAAGAGCGGACCCGGTCACTCGACTCTCGGCGGGCACAGCGCCGCGATCAACGTGTACTCCGAGCACAAGGCCACCGCCTCGGACTTCCTGAAGTTCTTCCTGGAGAAGAAGTCGCAGGCGTTCTTCCTCTCGCAGGGATCGCTCGCCCCCGTCCGCGCCGACGTCTACGACGACCCGGAACTGGTCGAGCAATACCCGTACCTTCCCACGTTGAAGACGTCGATCGAGAACGCCGTGACCCGGCCGGTCACCCCGTTCTATCCCGCGGTCACCCGGGCCGTGCAGAACAACGCCTACGCCGCGATCAAAGGCGAGAAGACGGTGGACCAGGCCGCCGCCGACATCCAGTCCGCGATCGCCGCGGCCGGGTCCTAGAGGAGACAGCCGATGACCGTTCACGAACTCTCACTCGAGAAGACAGCCGCTCCCCCACACCGGGGCGGCGCGAGATCCGGCGAACCGGTGCCCGCGCGACCGCCGAAGGGGCGCAGCAGGGCGGCGATGTTCCTGATCCTGCCGACCATGATCCTGCTAGGCATCGTCGTTCTGTACCCGGTGGTCAGCGCCATGGTGATGTCGCTGTTCAAGGACCCGACGATCGATCCCGCCACCGGCAAGTTCGTCGACCAGGGTTTCGCGGGACTGTCGAACTACACGCACTGGCTGTTCCAGCAGTGCACCGACACGACCGGAGCATCCGTGTCCTGCCCCGGCGGCACGCTGGGATCGCTGTTCTGGCAGTCGGTGTGGGTCACCGTGTTCTTCACCGTCGTCACGGTCGCCATCGAGGTCGCGCTGGGACTGTGGTTCGCCACCATCATGAACCGGGCGTTCCGCGGTCGGGCACTGCTACGTACCAGCATCCTCGTGGCGTGGGCCATCCCGACCGCCGTCACCGCGAAGCTGTGGTACTTCGTCTTCGCGTACGACGGCATCGCCAACAAGTTGCTCGGCACGGAGATCCTGTGGACCGGTGACACGTGGCCTGCCCGGTTCGCCGTCGTGATCGCCGACGCCTGGAAGACGACACCGTTCGTGGCGTTGCTGATCCTCGCCGGACTGCAGATGGTGCCCGCCGAGGTGTACGAGGCGGCGCGAATGGACGGCGCGAATGTCTGGCAGCGGTTCCGGTCGATCACGTTGCCGCTCATCAAGCCGGCCATTCTGGTGGCGGTCCTCTTCCGGGTGCTCGACGTCCTACGGATCTACGACCTCCCGGCGATCCTCACCGGCGGCGGTGGCGGCGACGGCACGGCCACCACCACCCTGTCGATCCTGGTGATCGACCAGATGCGCCAGGGTTTCAACAGCGCGTCCGCCCTCTCCACGATCACGTTCCTGTTCATCTTCGCCGTCGCCTACGTACTGGTGAAGGTGATGGGCGTCAACGTGATCGACACCCAAGAGCAGCAGCGAAAGGCCTGATCCATGTCCACAGCAGTCGTCACACCGGGGATGTCCCGGCCCGCGGTGGTACGCCGGCGCCGGGGACCGTCGCTCGCATCCATCCGCACCTACCTCGGCCTGGCGGTGATCGTCATCTGGGGTCTGGCCCCCGTCTATTGGATGGTGGTCACCGCCTTCCGCCACTCCGACTACACGTTCGACACCACGCCGTGGCCCACCCACGTCACGCTGGAGAATTTCGCGAGCGTGTTCTCGACGGAGGCCGGCAACCACTTCGCCAGGGCGCTCGTCAACAGCACGATCATCGGCGCCGTGACCACCGCGATCGGCCTGATCGTCGGCATCGGCACCGCGTACGCACTGGCGCGACTGCAGTTCCGGGGAAAGCACGTCGTCCTCGGAATCATCTTGGCGGCGTCGATGTTCCCGGGTGTCGCCGTCCTGACGCCCCTGTTCCAGCTGTTCACGTCGATGGGCTGGTTCGGCACGTACCAGGCTTTGATCATCCCGAACATCTCGTTCGTGCTGCCCCTCACCATCTACACCCTCACGGCGTTCTTCAAGGAGTTGCCGTGGGAACTCGAGGAGGCAGCCCGGATCGACGGGGCCAGCAGGCGGCAGGCATTCCGAATGGTGTTGCTGCCTTTGGCCGCACCGGGACTGTTCACCACCGCGATCCTCGCGTTCATCGCGTCGTGGAACGAGTACCTGATCTCCAGTCAGCTGTCCAACGACGTGACCCAGCCGGCCACCGTCGCCATCGCGCAGTTCGCGGGAAGCAAGCCGCACGAGGAGCCGTTCACGTCCGTGATGGCAGCGGGGACGGTCGTGACCATCCCGCTCGTCATCATCGTGCTGCTGTTGCAGCGCCGCATCGTGTCCGGCCTGACCGCCGGTGGCGTCAAGTAATGCGGCTCCGCCGCCCGTGAGTACTTGTTAACCGCCCGACGTTAACAAGTACTCACGGGTGCAGGTCGGCCCGGTACTGCCTCGGCGTCTTCCCGAACCACCGCCTGCAGGAACGGTTGAGGGTGCTCTGTTCGGTGTAGCCGAGCAGTCCGGCGATCTGGCCGAGATGGAATCCCGGTTCGGCGAGGTATCTCGCCGCCTGGTCGCGACGCTCCCGTTCAATGAGGTCCTGGCATCGCACACCCTCCTCGGCCAGACGTCGTTGCAGCGTGCGCGGATGCATCGACAGTTGGTCGGCGATGGCCTCGGCGCTGCAATGACCGGTGGGCAGCAGGCGCCGGGCCAGCTCCGCCACCCGTTCGGACAGCGCCGCGGTGCTCGGCAGGTAGTGGGATTCCAGGTATTTCGTGGCAATGCGCCGGGTCTCCGGATCTGCGCTGTCGATCCGCCGGTCCGCCAGGGCGCGGGGCAGTTCGAACCCGCACCACGACTGTCCGAACAGGACGGGGCAGTCCAGCGCATCCCGGTAGGCGGCGTCCGACCCGAGTTGGTCGTGCACGAACGAGATCGTCGAGGGACGCGCGTCCGGTCCGCCCAGCAGCCGCAGAATGCGGACGCCGTTGGCCATGGCCAGCTCGTACCCCTGAGGCAGATAGGGCATGGACGGTTCCGTCATCTCGTAGACGAACCGGACGTCACCTGCGGTGCGCGGCCGGATGGTCAGCTTCAGGGCGGGCGAATGCACGTAGAAGTAGCGGGCGATCGCCTCGAACGCGCCGTGCACGGTCTGCGCGTTCCGCGCGATCACGGCGACGGGCCCGAGGATGTCCAAGCCCTGCCAATGTGAGAGCCGGAGCCCGAAGTCCGGGCAGCCGAGGTCGGCGGCGCCGGCCTCCAGCACGTGCACGACCGCCTCGAACGACACGAACGCGTCCTCCTCGCGCTCGACTCCCGGGGGGATGTGGAAGCGCGCGAGGAACGACTCCGGGTCGGCGTCCAGCTCCCGGATCAGGTCGCCGCATCCCCAGAGGTTCGTGGCCCGGATCAGACTTCCCACGGGATCAACTCCCCTCTCGCCGGAAGCGGTGTCGGGAAATGCTAAAAGCATGTCCGGAAGTGTCAAGACCTGTGACGTGGCCCACAGTCATTCTGTTTGTACCCCATCCTGCAAACCCAGCAGGCAGAAGCGCGAGGAAGCCATGAGCACGACACATTTCGACGTTCTGATCATCGGTGCCGGACTGTCCGGCATCGGAACGGCCTGCCAGGTGGCAGCCGAGTTCCCCCACAAGACCATCGCCGTGCTGGAGCGCCGCGAGCAGCTGGGCGGGACGTGGGATCTGTTCCGCTACCCCGGTATTCGGTCCGACTCCGACATGTTCACGTTCGGCTACAAGTTCCGGCCGTGGCACGACTCGAAGGTGCTCGCGGATGGTGCGTCGATCCGCCAGTACATCGCTGATACCGCGCGGGAGTTCGGCGTCCAGGACAAGATTCGTTACGGCCTGAAGATCGTCGAGGCCGACTGGTCGACGGCCGAGGAACGCTGGACCGTGACGGCCCTGCACGAGGCAACCGGCGACATTCACACCTTCACCTGCGGGTACCTGGTCAGCTGCACCGGCTACTACGACTACGACGCCGGCCACCTGCCGGGCTTCCCGGGTACGGACCGGTTCCAGGGCCGGTGCGTCCACCCACAGCAGTGGCCGGAGGACCTCGACTACACAGGTAAGAAGGTCGTCGTGATCGGAAGCGGCGCCACCGCCGTTACCCTGGTCCCGTCGATGGCCGGCGATGCAGAGCACGTGACCATGCTGCAACGCTCACCGTCGTACATCTTCTCGATACCCGCACTCGACAAGATCTCCGAGGTACTGGGCCGATTCCTCCCCGCCAAGTGGGTGTACGCGTTCGGACGCAAGCGCAACATCGCCCTCCAGCGCGGGCTCTACCTGGCATGCCGGCGGTGGCCCCGGCAGATGCGGCGATTCCTGCTCTGGCAGGTTCGACGACGTCTCGGCCCAGGATTCGACATGAGCCACTTCACGCCGAACTACATGCCGTGGGACGAGCGCCTCTGCGCGGTGCCGGACGCGGACCTCTTCACCGCGCTGTCGTCCGGCGACGCGTCGATCGTCACCGACCACATCGACACGTTCACCGAGAAGGGCATCCTGCTGAAGTCGGGACGGGAACTGGAGGCGGACGTCGTCGTCACCGCCACCGGCCTGAAGATCCAGATGCTCGGCGGAATGGAACTGTCCGTGGACGGGCAGCCCCGCCCGCTGCACGGGCAGATGACCTACAAAGGTGTGCTCGTCGAGGGAATCCCGAACCTGGCCTGGGTTTTCGGCTACACCAACGCGCCGTGGACCCTGAAGTCCGACATCGCAGGCGCCTACCTGTGCCGGCTGCTCCGGTACATGGACGAGAGCGGTCACACCGTCGCGACGCCCCGCGACATGGAGAACTCCGCGATGGACATCGGCATGCTCGACCAGTTGCAGTCCGGGTACGTGCAGCGCGGCAAGGATGTCATGCCCCGCCAGGGGTCCAAAGAGCCGTGGAAGGTTCTCATGCACTACGAGAAGGACTCCACGATGCTCCTCGAAGACCCGGTTCACGACGGGCTGCTGCAGTTCGGGGCGCCGGCATGAGGAACATCGACCGAGGTGTCATCCGGACCTGTCTGCGCAGCGCACGACCGCTGTTTGCGTCCCACCGCGTGCCCGTCGGGACGAAGCGCCTCATGGTCGAGACGGTGACGGCCGCCGCGCGCCCGCCTCGCGGCACCCGGTTCGAGCGCGACACGGTCGCCGGTGTCCCCGTCGTCCGGGTGCGGCCGGCGCACACCACCCGCGGGACGCTGATCTACCTCCACGGCGGCGGCTACGCCCTCGGGAGCGCGAAGGGGTACCGCGGCCTGGTCGCGCACCTCGCCGCAGCCGCCGGGACGGCCGCGGTGATCCCCGACTACTCACGCTCACCGGAATCCCGCTACCCGATTGCGCTCGAGGAAATGGTCGCGGTCTACTCCCGGCTACTCGACGACGGACTCGACCCGAACAGCACCGTCGTCGCGGGTGATTCCGCCGGCGGCGGACTGACGCTGGCGCTCGCGATGACATTGCGTGATCGTGGCTTCCCCGCCCCGGCCGCGCTTGGCCTGATCTGCCCGTGGGCCGACCTCGCGATCGACGTCGACAGGACGCGCCCGGTGCTGCGCGATCCCCTCATCCTTCCGTCCATGACGGCGGAATGGGCCCCGCGCTATGCCGGACACCACGATCCGCGATCACCGGGGATCTCCCCGGTGTACGGCGACATGACGGGTCTGCCGCCGATCGTCGTGCACACGGCCGGCGACGATCCGATCTCCGTCGACGCGGACAAGATCGAAGCAGCCGTCGGCGCTGCGGCGGGCGTCCTCCACCATCGCCGGTTCGACGACCTCTGGCACGACTTCCACCTCCAGGTCAGCCTCCTCGCCGAGGCACGCGAGGCGGTCAACGACCTCGGCGCGTCACTGCGCCGGCACGTCCTGAAGATTCACCCCGACACAGCACAGGTTGCATCCACCTGAGTACGTTCGACGGCAAAGTCGCCGTCATCACCGGAGCAGGATCCGGCATCGGCCGGGCCCTCGCCCTCGATCTCGCGAAGTACGGCGCCAAGCTCGACGTCGCCGAACGGGAAGCGGTGCTTGCCTACGCGGACGACGTCGTCGCACACGTCGGCACGGTCCACCAGATCCACAACAACGCCGGCATCGCCTACAACGGCAGCGTCGAGAAGTCCGACTTCAAGGACATCGAGCGGATCATGGACATCGACTTCGGGGGCGTCGTCAACGGGACCAAAGCCTTTCTGCCGCATCTGATCGCGTCCGGCGACGGACACATCGTCAACATCTCGAGCCTGTTCGGGCTGATCGCAGTGCCCGGCCAGAGCGCCTACAACGCCGCGAAGTTCGCCGTCCGCGGCTTCACCGAGTCGCTGCGTCAGGAGATGCTGATCGCCAAGCACCCCGTCCAGGTGACGTGCGTGCATCCCGGTGGCATCAAGACCGCCGTCGCCCGGAACGCCACTGTCGCCGAGGACAAGGACGCGCAGACCTTCGCGGAGTTCTTCGACAAGCGGCTCGCCCTCCACACCCCGGAGATGGCCGCGACGACGATTCTCGACGGAGTACCTTCCATGCCGTGGATGAAGTAGGAGACTGCCGCGGTCGTCCTAGGACGCCAGGATCTTCGCCTTCTCGGCGTTGAATTCGGCTTCGGTGAGCACACCTTGCGCTCGGAGTTCTCCGAGATCCTTCAGAGCGGCTATCCGGTCGACGCTCCCTCCTCCCGCGGAGGGGGTGGGGGCGGCCTGCGGCGGGGGTGCCTCGGAGTAGGCCGGGGCCTCGTTCTGCGGTGCTTGCGGTTGCTGCTGCGGTTGCTGCTGCGGTTGCTCTTTCGCCGCCCACCGCTGGCCCTGACGTCGAGACACTCGATTCGACACGGACGTCGCGGTTCCGGCGATGACGGCGGTGCGGGCGATCCCGCGGAGAAGTCCAGGCATGGTGTTGTCCTCGGTTTCAGTTTCTGGCTTCAAGAGCGTCGAGTGACGCAAGGATGCCCTGTACAGGGATGCGGCCCGACGCCACGAGTTGCGCTCCGGTGCGACGCAGGGCGGTTGCGAGCGGTGCGGCCCAACTGTTCTCGTAGACCAGTACCGCAGCCGAAGCACCTGGCTCGAGCACGGATCCGGCGTCGGCGATGTCCGTCAGGTCGAGCAGGCCGGTCGAGGCCTCGGCGAAGAGCGACACGTCTATATCGCCCACGAGTCCGACGTCGACGACGTCGATCGCCACGACGGAGCCGTCCGTTTCCTTGCGAAGGAACACCAGGTCGAGTACCCGCACGGTGCCCTGCTCGACGAGTTCGCGGAGGATCGCCAACGCTGATCCGTCCGGTCGTCGGTCGGCAGGGAACTCCACCACGAGATAATCAATGGGTCCGCTATCCTCCGGATCGATATCGTTCACCGGAAACCTCTCTTCGTGCATGCCAACCGGATCCGCAGATGCCACCCCGGATCCGGGCTCGGTCACGGTAGTCCGGGATCTCCCACGAGAATTCCGGCCATCGTCCGAGCATAATCCGGTTCGAGGCCCTCTCACGGGCTTTCCGTGATCCCACCGTGGTGGGTTCACCCGACACACAATTGGCCGCGGCCCTGGAGGAGGCGTCGGTCCCCGAAACCACCGCCCAGGGCGTCCTCGACATCAATTCCGGCGCGCGACTCGAGGCGCTCCGGGGGCGTACTCCGTCACCGCACTGCTCGTCACAACGGCGTTGTTCTCAACCGCGCGGATCCCCCGCACCCCGTCGGTACGCCCGAACGAAAGGCTGCGGCCGCCCCCACGGGTCGCCGCCGTTCGTAGGACTTTCCCGCGTCGCTGTCCGGTGGCAGCATTCTCCACGTGACTTTTGCTCATCGTTTGCGTCCCCGTCTCGTCGAAGAGCGAGCGTCGGTATCGCCGCTCGAGCTGTTCTTCGACCTCGTCTTCGTCTTCGCGCTCACCCGCGTCACCGACCTGATGGCCGAGGACCCCACCGGGGTGAACCTACTGCGCGGCGCACTGGTGATGGCCGTCCTGTGGTGGAGCTGGGTGGGGTACGCCTGGCTCTGCAACCTCGTGCGCGCCGACGAGGGCATCGTGCGGGTGGTGATGTTCGGCGCGATGAGCGCCATGTTCATCACGGCCCTGACGATCCCCGAGGCGTTCGACGACCTGGCCGGCGGACTCGACGGCCCCGTCATCTTCGCCCTCGGGTACTTCGTCGTCCGCCTGCTGCACCTGGTGATGTTCTGGGTGATCAGCCGCACCGACCCCCAGCTGCGCGGTCAGGTGCTGCGCTTCGCACCGAGCATGATCACCGGCACCGTGTTCCTGCTCATCGCGTCGCAACTCACCGGCACCGCGCAGACGGTGATGTGGATCCTCGCCCTCGCCGGCGACTACCTCGGCACACTGATCGGCGGCACCAACTGGCGGTTGCGGTCGGTGAGCCACTTCGCCGAACGGCACGGCCTCATCATCATCGTCGCGCTCGGCGAGTCGATCGTGTCGATCGGCATCGGTGTGGCGAGCCTGCCGATCTCCTGGGCGATCATCGTCGCCTCGCTGCTGGGACTGGCGGTGTCGGGGCTGCTGTGGTGGTCGTACTTCGACGTGACGTCGCTGGCCGTCGAGCACGCCTTCGAGGAGGCGACCGGTGCGCGTCAGATCAGGATCGCCCGCAACTGCTACAGCTTCCTACACCTGCCGATGGTGATCGGGATCGTGATGCTGTCGCTCGGCCTGAAGAAGATCCTGTCGTACGTCGGCGACGGCAACCATCACCGGCTCACCGACCCGCTGTACGGCTGGCCGCTGATCGCACTGTTCGGCGGCGCGGCGCTGTACCTCCTCGCGCTGGTCGCGTTCAAGGCGTACGCGACGAGGTCGGTCACCGTGCCGCGCGTCGTGACAGCGGTCGTGCTGATCGCGCTGCTCCCCGTCGTCTGGCACATCCCGGCCCTCGCCACCCTGGGCGTGCTCACCGCGGTCCTGGTCGCGATGATCGGATACGAGATGGTCCGGTACGACCAGCCCCGCGACGAGATCCGCCACGGAGGTGCTTCGCACCCGTGAGTACTTGTCAACGTCCGGCGGTTGACAAGTACTCACGGGCGAAGCAGTCCTGCACGGTGGCGGCACCGAATTACCTCTGAGGCCCGAGATGATCGAGCCGGAGGGATTGACACACCATGACCGACAACTCTCGCGGCCCACGATTACGCAGTCCACTGCGCGGACCGTGGCTGACCTCGGTATTCGGCCTCGTCCTGCTCATCGGACTTCCGGTCGTCATCGTCACGGGACTGCTCTCGTACATCGCGTACGGTCCGCAGTTCGGGCAGGCCCGTCCCGGCGACGTCGGGTGGTTGCACCTTCCGTACTTCGCGTGGCCCACCCGGCCGTCGTGGTTGTACCGGCTCACCCAGGGGCTGCACGTCGGGCTCGGACTGATCCTGGTGCCGATCGTGCTCGCCAAGCTGTGGTCGGTGATCCCCAAACTGTTCGTGTTTCCGCCGGTGCGGTCGCCGGCGCAGGCGCTCGAACGTCTGTCGCTGATCGCCCTGGTGGGCGGTGCGCTGTTCGAGATCATCACCGGGGTCCTGAACATTCAATACGACTACATCTTCGGCTTCGACTTCTACACGGCGCACTACTGGGGCGCGTGGGTCTTCATTGCCGGGTTCGTGACGCACACGATCCTGAAGGTGCCGTTGATGGTGAGGTCGCTGCGTTCCCGGTCGTTCCGGGAAGTGCTGCGCACGTCCCGCGCGGACACGCGCCCCGAACCGCCGGACGAGAACGGCCTCGTGGCCGAAGACCCCACCCCGCCCACGATCAGCCGCCGCGGCGCCCTCGCCCTGGTCGGTGGCGGCGCCGCCCTGGTCGCCGTCCTGTCGGTCGGGCAGACCACCGGCGGGTTCCTGCGCAGCGCCGCGCTACTCCTCCCCCGCGGCCGCTCGTACGGCGACGGTCCCAACGACTTTCAGATCAACCGCACCGCCGCGGCCGCGCAGATCACCCCGGAGCAGATCGGCGACACCTGGCGGCTCTCGGTGACGGGTGGCGCGGAACCCGTGCAGCTGAGCCGAAGTCAACTGCGCGCGATGCCGCCGCACACCGCGTCCCTTCCGATCGCGTGCGTCGAAGGATGGTCCACCACCGAGACGTGGACGGGCGTACGACTGCGTGACCTCGCGGACGCCGCCGGGGTGACGGCGTTCACGTCGGCGAAGGTGACGTCGCTGGAACGGTCCGGGGCGTTCAACCAGGCGGTACTGACGTCCGATCAGGTGCGCGACGCCGACGCCCTGCTCGCCCTCGAGGTCAACGGCGCGGACCTGTCCCTCGACCACGGCTACCCCGCCCGGATCATCGTTCCCGCCCTGCCCGGCGTCCACAACACCAAATGGGTGCAGGCCATCGAATTCCGGGAGGCGTGAGATGCGCCGATTTGCCCGCTTCTACGGAGCCAACCCGCTGCATTTGCTGGCGGTGCTGTTCACGTTCGCCCTCGCCGGCTATGCGGTGGCGGTGGTCGGTCCGCAGAATCTGTGGAATCAGGACGTGTGGTGGAAGTCGATCGCCGTGTGGTTCCTCGGCGCCGTGATCGCCCACGACCTCGTGCTGTTCCCTCTGTACGCGCTCGCGGACCGGTCCCTGACGTCCGGGCTGAACGCGTTGCGGGGCAGGAGAACGTCACGACCGCAGACGGTTTCGGCGCTCAACTATATTCGCGTACCGGCGCTCGCGTCCGGGCTGACGCTGCTGCTGTTCCTGCCGGGAATCATCGAGCAGGGTGCCGACGCGTATCTCGCTGCGACGGGGCTGACGCAGGAACCGTTCCTCGACCGCTGGCTGCTGCTCACCGCAACGTTCTTCGCGGTGTCCGCCGTCGCGTACGCCACCCGACTCGCGCTGTCCCGCAAGGACGGTGACACGGTGAGCGGCTCATGAGGAGAGCCGACGTGTCCACGGACCTTCTGATGCGGCGCGCGTCGGCGGGACTCCCGTGCTGGGTGCGCGACGTACGGGGAACGCGTCGCCCCCTGCCGGTGGGCCGGTGGATGGGCGGGGATGCATCCTCCCTCTCCGATCGGATCGCGGACCGGGTGATGCTCACCGGCTGTCACGGCGCCACCGTGGATCTCGGCTGCGGACCGGGGCGCCTCACCGCGGCGCTCGTGTCGGCCGGCGTCGCGGCTCTGGGCGTCGATTCGTCCTTCACGGCAGTGCAACTCACGATCCGCCGCGGTGGACTCGCGCTGCACCGGGACATCTTCGCGCCGCTTCCACGGTCCGGGCACTGGGACCGGGTGCTGCTCGCCGACGGCAACATCGGCATCGGCGGAGAGCCGGTGCGGATACTGCGTCGCGCGCGAGAATTGTTGCAACCATACGGAATTGTGATCGCCGAGGTGGATCCGCCGACCACGACAGGAGTTCGTCACGAACTACTGCGCTGGGAGACGGAGCATCTCGCCGGCGAGTGGTTCGCCTGGGCGAGTGTGAGTGTCGCCGCGATGTCCGGGGTCGCACGCGCCGCCGGACTGAGCGTGATCGATGTTCTGCAGCACGCCAATCGGTACTTCGTGCGGATGGAATGGGCGTAAGAACTCCCATCCGACGGCGAAGTCGCACCGAATACCTAGTGAACATCCACCCACCACCCCTTCCTCCGGAAAGGTTGTTTGATCATCATGTCGAACTATCGAAAAGCACTCGTAGCAGCGGCCATCGGCGCCCTCGCCCTGACCCCGCTCGCGGCGTGCTCGAGCAACGATTCGAATGCGTCGTCGAATGTGAGCGCAGCAGCAGCCACGCAACCCGAACCCGTCGCCCAGGTCGACAACCTGACCGGGGTGAGTACCGCTGTCGCACTGGATTCAGGCTTCACCGGAGCCCTGACGACGCTCGGCCTCACTCCCGGAGTGGTGGGTACGGCGGCCCTCGCCGACGGATCGGTCAGCTTTCCGATCACCGGCGGCAACGTCAAGTACTGGGAGCCGGGCACGGTCGATCCCTACGTACAGGGCGAGATCATGCACGACGGCAGTGGATTGTCGCTGGCGGCACCCGGCACCGTCGTCGAACTCACCGATTTCGCGATCGACCCGGGCACGTCGCTGCTCACCGGCGACGTGAGCGTCAACGGTGCGCCCGCGGCCGCCGATGCGGTGCTGTTCGATCTCAACGGCCGCACGTTGAAGCCGCTGCAGACAGGACCGAACGACACCGCGATCCTGCAGGGTACCGAGGTCAAGATCTCGGAGGACGCGGCCGGACTGCTGAACGAGACATTTAAGACCGACGCCGTGAAGCCGGGGCTGCTGGTCGGAATCGCCACCATCACGATCGCGACCAAGTGACCGTCTGCCCCCGAACGGCACCTCGGATGCGCCGGCCGTCACCAGTTCGTGAACAGAAGATGGTTGACGGCCAGCGCACCGGCGGCCTGCACCGCGAGCCAGAACCGATGGCTTCCGCGCGGCAGGAGTGCGGGGGCGGCGAGAAGCCACACTGCGAACGGCAACCAGATCCGCTCGGTCTCCGCCTTGCTCAACGCGCTCAGGTCGGCGATCACCACCGCCAGCAGCGCGGAGAGTACGAGGAGGGGAACCGGCGACAGCGCCCGCACCCGCGACCAGGCGAACGCCCGGGGCAGCGCGGCGGGCACCGCCAACCCCACCGCGCAGACGAGCGACGCGAAGTTGGCCCAGCCCCAGTAGGCGAAGGGACGATCCGACGCGATGCCCTGGTAATACCGTTCCTGCACCAGTTGGTAGCCGTCGAACCACCAGAATCCGTACCGCGTGAACACAGCCGCCACCGCGAGCGCACCGACCAGCGCGCCGACCAGCGGGCGGGCCGTGCGCGCGATCACCAGGACGGCGACCGCCGGAATCGCCATCAGCGTGAGCCCGTAACTGAGGTAGACACCGAACCCGAGCAGCACGCCCGCCGCCACCGCGACGAGGGCGGGGACCGGGACGGCCCGAGTCGCCGACAGGGCCAGCAGGGCGATCCCCCACGCCACCACACCGGCGAACAGTGCGTCCGCCGACACCGCCACCCAGATCGCGGCGGGTGCGAGGACGAGGAATGGGGCCGCGCGGCGGGCCATGGCCTCGTCGCCGAGCGCACGGATGGCGACGATCACCGCGGCCCCGGCGCTGGATCCGACCGCGACGCACAGCGCGGACGCCCAGGCACCGCCGTCGAGTCCGATCCGGTCGAGCCAGACGAACGTCAGGAGCGCACCGGGCGGATGGCCGGACACGTGGGTGGTCCACGAATCGGCCTGCAGGTCCAGGATCCGCCCCGCGAAACCGCGCAGCGTCGCGGGGATGTCCGTGACACGAGGGACCTCGTGGAGATACTCGTCGGTGGAGGTCAGGCGCCCGGCGAAGCCGCGCTGCCAGCCGTCGACCAGCGCGAGCGCCATCGACCACAGGGCGGAAACGAGCCACACTCCCACCGTGAGGCGACGCCACGCCAGCGTCTGTGCCAGGCCCGGCCCCCACATCACGACCGCCGCCGCGACGGCGACGGCGACCGGCGTCCCCCACCCGAAGTGCACGTCGCGGAACCCGAACAGCGGCGCGGCGTCCGCGAAGTCCCGCACGCTCTCCGCGGTGCGGTTGACGATGGGGGTGATGGTCTCGTTTCCCAGGCGCGGGACGACGAACGCGACCACCACCAGGATCAGGGCGAGCGCGGCGCCCACGACGTCGCGGTACGGAAAATTCCGCTCCTCGGCGCGCTGCGGGGATCCGATGACGTCATCTCCTTCGGCGAAAGTCGCACTCGCGCCCAGCATAACGACGCAGGATTGACTGCATGACCGCAATGAGTGCACGCGAACCGGCCCGCGCGGACGTCGCCGTGATCGGCGGGAGCGGCTTCTACTCGTTCTTCGACGAGGACGCCGCGGAAGTCACGATCGACACTCCGTACGGCCGCCCCAGCGCCCCGATCACGGTCGGCGACGTGGAGGGCAGGCAGGTGGCGTTCCTCCCCCGCCACGGCGCCCGGCACGAATTCGCGCCCCACACCATCCCCTACCGCGCCAACCTGTGGGCGCTGCGCACGCTGGGCGTGCGGCAGGTGTTCGCCCCCTGCGCCGCCGGCAGCCTCACCCCGGACCTCGGACCGGGCTCGATGGTCGTGCCCGACCAGTTGGTCGATCGCACCAGCGGGCGCACCCAGACGTACTTCGACGGAGGCGGCGTGCACGTGCAGTTCGCCGACCCGTACTGCTCGGACCTGCGCAAGGCCGCCGCCCGGCCGGGCACCGTGGAGGGCGGTGTGCTGGTGGTGGTCGAGGGACCGCGCTTCTCGACCAGGGCGGAGAGCCTGTGGTTCGCCCGGCAGGGCTGGACCCTCGTCAACATGACGGGCCACCCCGAGGCGGTCCTCGCCCGAGAACTCGAGATGTGCTACGCCACCATCGCTTTGGTCACCGACCTCGATGCGGGGATCGAGGCCGGCGGCGGTGTACGCGCCGTAGACGTGTTCACCGAGTTCCAGCGCAATCTCGGGTCGCTGAAGAAGCTGGTGCGGTCCGCGATCGCCGCCGCGCCCGAGGGCGCCTGCGAAGCCTGCCGCGTCCACGAGGGTGTGACACTGCCGATCGAGCTGCCATGACGGGAACACGCGTACTGCTCACGGGTGCGGCCGGATTCATCGGCAGTCACGTCCGCGCCGCGCTGACCGGAGCCGGCCACGACGTCGTGGCCGTGGATGCGCTGCTCCCCTCCGCGCACGGTGCCGACGTCGAGCCGCCGGACGGTGTGCGACGCGCCGACGTCCGCGACCTTCCCGCTCTGATCGAACTGCTGCGGGGTGTGGACGTCGTGTGCCATCAGGCGGCCGTCGTCGGTGCCGGTGTGGATGTGAGCGATGCCCCGGCCTACGCCAGCCACAACGATCTCGGCACCGCGACGTTGCTCGCCGCGATGCACGAGTCGGGTTGCGAGAAGCTGATACTCGCGTCGTCGATGGTCGTCTACGGAGAAGGCCGGTACCGCAACGGGCGCGGCGAGTTCGTGGAACCGGCCGCCCGCCGGGAGAAGGACCTGGCAGCGGGGATCTTCGACGAGACGGATCCCGATACCGGAGAGCGCCTGAGGTGGGCACTCGTGGAGGAGAACTCGCCACTGCGGCCGCGGAGTCTCTACGCCGCAGGCAAGGTCGCGCAGGAGAACTATGCGCTCGCCTGGGCACTGGCCACCGGCGGTTCCGTGACCGCTCTGCGCTATCACAACGTGTACGGCGAGCGCATGCCGCGCAACACCCCGTACTCCGGCGTGGCCGCGATGTTCCGTTCCGCCCTCGAGAACGGCGACCCACCGCACGTGTTCGAGGACGGCAGGCAGACGCGGGATTTCGTGCACGTCCACGACGTCGCGGCGGCGAACGTGGCCGCGGTCGAGGCGGCGCTGACCGGATTCTCGGCGTTCAATGTGTGCTCGGGACAACCGATCACGATCGGCGAGGTGGCCGCGACGCTCGCGCGTTCGTACGGTGGCCCCGAACCCGTCGTCACCGGCGAGTACCGTCCCGGCGACGTGCGGCACATCGTCGCCGACCCCCGGCTGGCCCGGGAGCGGCTGGGGTTCCGGGCGCGGATCATGCCCGCCGAGGGGATCGCGGCGTTCGCGCACGCACCCCTGAGGGACGCGGCGCCGGCGGGACCTCCCCGTGTCTGAGCGCTCACCGATCCGTGCACGGGACGTCACCGTCGTGATCCCGTGCATGAACGAGGCCGGTTCCCTGCCCGGAGTGCTGGCCGCGGTGCCCCGCGACTACCGGACGGTGGTGGTGGACAACAACTCCACCGACGACACGGCCGCCGTCGCCGGCGCGCACGGTGCGTCGGTGGTGCGGGAGCAGGTCCCGGGATACGGTTCGGCCGTGCACGCCGGGGTGCTGGCGGCGCGAACACCGGTGGTCTGCGTGCTGGACGGCGACGGCTCGATGGACCCGGGTGAACTCCCCCGGCTGGTCGCCGCGCTGGACTCGGGAGCCGATCTCGCCGTGGGGCGGCGGCGGGCCGATCGGCGCGGGACGTGGCCGCTGCACAGCAGGATCGGCAACGCCGTCCTCGCCGCACGACTCCGGCGCCGGTACGGCCTGCCGATCCACGACCTCGGGGCGATGAGAGCCGTGCGCAGACAGGACCTCCTCGAGTTGGGCGTCGACGACCGCAGGTCGGGCTACCCGCTGCAGCTACTGGTGCTCGCCGGCCGCGCCCACTGGCGGGTCGTGGAGCGTGACATCACGTACCACCCGCGCACCGCCGGCGCGTCGAAGGTGTCGGGTTCGCTGAAGGGCACCGTCGTCGCCGTCCACGACTTCTGGAAGGTGATCGGGTGACTCTCGACGTATCGGTGCTCGTGGTCGCGAAGGCGCCGGTGCCCGGGTTCGCGAAGACCCGGCTCGCGCGGGACGTCGGCGACGCCCGGGCCGCCGACCTCGCCGCCGCCTCACTGCTGGACACCCTGGACGCCGTCACCGGTGCGGGTGCCGCGCGGCGGGTGGTGGCGATGACCGGCGACCTCGGCCGGGCGGTCCGGGGCACCGACATCACGTCGGCGCTCGACCGTTTCACGGTGCTGCCGCAACGGGGTGAGGATTTCGCGGAGCGATTGGTGAACGCCCACACCGACACGTTCGACGCGTTCGGCCTGCCGGTCCTCCAGATCGGCACGGACACACCGCAGGTGACGGCGGGACTGCTCGCGGAATCGGCGGACCTGCTCACCGAGAGGAAGGGCCGATGCGTCCTCGGACTCGCGGAGGACGGCGGGTGGTGGATCCTCGGAGTGCCCGACGCCGTGGCGGCGGAGGCGATCCGCCTGGTTCCCACGTCGAGTCCGGACACCGGACGCCTCACCCGGGAGGCGCTCCTCGCGGCGGGCGCCGAGGTGCTGTCGCTGCCGACGCTCCGCGACGTCGACTACGCGGCCGACGTCGCCCCGGTCGCCGCCCTCTGTCCGGAGTCCAGCCGCTTCCGCCGTGAGTACTTATTAACCACGGGAGGTTGATAAGTACTCACGGGGCGTTGATGCGGGCAAGTGCGAGGCAGAGAGGTTCGGTGGGATCGAGTTCGATCCGATGGCTGGCCGGGGTCGCGTCGACGATCTTCGAGTCCGTGTCCGCCGAAGTCTCCGACGTCCGGTTCACCGCCCGCGCCGCGGTCGGGATCATGGTCTCGACCACCGACCTGTGGCTCGAGTCGTCGAAAGACTCCGGAAAGCCGGACACCGGGTACTTCGTCGGCCAGCCGGTCGGTGAGGTCGCGCTCGACGTCGAGGGACAGGGCTGATCCCGCGCCGTCCTGTTTCAGCTCGCCGTCTGCCAGGAAGCGGAAGACGTTCGGGTGCTCGGCGACTACTTCGGCGTAGCCGGTGATGGCATGGTTCAGCGCCTCGTGCGGTGTGGTGAGCAGGGAGCAGGAAGTCGAACTTGGGCGCCACCAGCTTGTAGACGTCGTGGGTGGTGCGGTCGGCGATGGTCTTACCAACCTGTCGCTGGTCAAGAGCAACTCCGTCGGCGCATTCGCCGGACAGTATTCGCAAGTGGCGTCGAACCTGCGGGACATGATCGTCCAGTACCAGGCCACGTCGTCCGCCCAGATCGTGCAGGCCGGGCTGGCCAGCGGCGATCAGGACGCCGCCGAAGTCCTGGTGTTCCTCGACCAGACGGTCACCACGAGGGCGGCGGCTGGAAACTGGCGAATGTCCAACTGCTGTAACGCACCGTAACTTCCATGCCACCTGACCCCTCCGTCCCCGCGCGTACCATCGGAGTGGATGTCGGAGAGAATGACACGCCATCCGTCCACCGTGGCCGACTGGAGCAACGATCGCCGCAAGGCGCGTCTGCACGCGACACGGCTCGGTCACCAGTGGCAGAAATTCGGTCGCACCCGGCGCCTCCTCGCCGCGATCGCGCTCGGGACCGTCCCCCTGCTCCTGGCCGGCGGCCAGTACTGGGTTCACGACGTGCAACCCGAACGCGAGCGACTCGCACTCACCCAGCCACAGATCCACGAGGTGTACGACGCGCAGTCGCCCGCAGACCACGACACCGCCGTCGTCGACCTGGTCGGGCTGGGCAACAAGGATGCCACCGACACGGCCCGCACCCTGTCCTCGTACGACCGCATCGGGCGGGTATGGGCGGTCCAGTACGACAACGGCGGCATCGACACCAAGGTGATCAGCGAACTGATCGCCACCCGCGCGGCCGACGAGGGCATCGACAACATCGTCCTGTCCGGGCACAGCATGGGCGGCGTCGTCGCGCTGGAGGTCGCGCAGCACATCTACGAGGACACGGACGCCAACCTCATCGGAGTGGTACTCGACTGCACCCCGGTGGACCTGCACGCCGTCCGGGCCGGGAGCCGCGACAGCGGCGAGGACATGCTGCGGTGGATCGGCTGGCTCCCCGGCGCGCGGGAGAGCCGGACGCTGCGCCTGCTGGTGGAGACCGCGGCCCGGCAGAGCAGGTTCCTCGACACGAAGTCGGACTGGTATCCGCACGTCGACGTCGACGAATTCCGCGACGTCGTCGACGAGGTCCTCACCGAGAAGGTCCTGTCGGAGGACGTGGCGAGCAACGGGCTGATCGAATCGCAGTTCAAGACCATCGTCGCGTCCGGTGCGATCGACAACCTGCAGTCGCTGGCGGTGGAGACGGACGACAAGCCGCGGCCCGGGATCGTCTTCGTGCGTCCCCGCGCGGGGTGGAAGGACCAGGTGGTCGACGTCGACTACACGCAGAAGATCCTCGTCGAACAGTCCGGCGGGACCGACGGCGCGCTGCTGGTGGCGAAGCTCGACGGGACCGGCCACGCGAATCCGAATCAGCAACCGGTCGCGTACAACGAGGCGATCGTAGGCCGCATCCTGCCTTTCCTCCAGCCCATGTTCGACGAGGTGTCGGTCACCAGCGACGCCGCGGGCGGCCGGCGGTGACGGCCCGGCCGGGCCATACCGTCGTGCGGGATTCCCACGCCCGCGCCAGCAGGACCGCCAGGCCCAGGTACGCCCATCCCACCAGCACGTCCACCACGTAGTGCTCGCCGCCGTAAACCAATACGAACGCCATGGCGAGCGGGTAGGCGACCAGCAGCGCCCGCGACCACAGGTTCTTCGTGAACGGCCAGAGAGCGACGGCCACGAGCAGGGCGAACGCCGCGTGCAGGGACGGCAGCGCGGCGACGGGGTTGCTCTGCGCCTCCAGCCACCGTGTGCTGACATCCGTGGGGACCACACCGAATCCGAAACCGGCGACGCGGCCCACGCTGCCCGAGATCACGTCCCCCTCGGCGGCCAGCCACGGCGGAACGGATGGAAGCAGGATGTAGGTGACCAGGCCGAGATACGACAACAACAGCACCCGCCGCATGTACCCCGACCACAGGTCGCGCGAGTACACGTAGAAGACGGCCGCGACGACCCACGGAACGATGAAGTGGCTGGTGTAGACGATTCCCGTGAGCAGAGTCCACCCCGGCAGCTCACCCGTCGGGGACAGCAGATTCTCCTGCAACCACACCGTGGGGATCGTGCCGCCGAACAGCCAGGTCTCCACGGACACCAGTTCCTCCGCCCGCACCGGCATCCCGAGTTCGTGGGCAAACCCCCGGCTGAGGTCGTACACGACGAGAGCGGCGATGAGCGGCAACCAGTCCCGCACGACGCGCAGATGGTCCTGCCACGGCCGATCTATCGTGAAGGCGACGAGGCCGGCGACGATCCACGTCGCCTGGTAGATGCGGTCGGTGGGGAGCCCCAGCGTGTAGATCGTGACGGCCAGCGCGAGCAGGTACGCACACCACACCGCGCGCCGGAACCGCACTCGTCGCCAGGAGGCACCCGGCGTCCCCGGCGGCAGCGTGTTCGCGGGTGAGGACCGCTCGTCCGACCAGTCATCCACGCGCACAATGCTATCGCCCGTGAGTACTTATTAACCGCCCTTGGTTAATAAGTACTCACGGGCGCAGCATCACCGTGCCTGCCTGCCCCGGCAGCGAAGCGTGCGGCACCCTCGACCGTTCCGTTGGCCAGAGAGATTGCACCGTGCCGGAATTCGTTCAGCAGGGCCTGATCCTCGGTGAGCCCCGACTGCTCGAGCAGCGACAACCGGTCCTGCCGCAGGCACACCTGAGGCAGACCGGCGATCTCGGCGGCCAGCTGCCGAGCCGCGGTGAGGGCCTCCCCGGCCGCGACCTTCCGGTTGATCAGCCCGATGCTCAGGGCTTCGTCGGCGTCGACGGGCCGGCCGGTGAGGACGAGGTCCATCGCGCGACTCTCCCCGATGAGCCTCGGCAGGCGGACGGTTCCGCCGTCGATGAGCGGCACGCCCCAGCGGCGGCAGAACACTCCGAGGACGGCGTCCGCGCCAGCGACCCGCAGGTCGGCCCACAGCGCCAGTTCGAGCCCGCCTGCCACCGCGTGCCCGTCGATCGCGGCGATCACCGGTTTGGACAACCGCATCCGGGAGATCCCCATCGGGGCGTCACCGTCGGGTGCGACCCGGTTCCCGTTCCCGGAACTGATCGACTTGAGATCCGCTCCCGCACAGAATGTTCCACCCTCACCGTGGAGCACCGCGATGGACGCGTCCTCGTCCGCGTCGAATGCGCGGAAGGCGTGGGCGAGCGCGTCGGCGGTGGGCCGGTCGACGGCATTGCGGACTTCGGGCCGGTTCAGGCTGATGGTCGTGACCGGGCCGTCCTTGCGGACGAGTACCACGTCGGAAGTCATCGAGTGCGCCTTTCCTCGCTGGTGCAGCCGACGCTAGCACTCTTGACGGAAGAACGGAACGGGTGTTCACTCCTTGAATATGGCCTACCGGCGCACACCCGCCGTCCAGGAACGCCTGGACGCGCTCCGCACCACCCTCATCGATTCCGCGATCGGGCTGATCGCCCGCCACGGATACGCCGGGTGCTCGATCTCCGCGGTCGCGGCCGAGGCAGGGGTCGGCACCGGCACCGTCTACCGGCACTTCGCGAACAAGGGCGAACTGTTCGCGGACGTCTTCCGCATCGTCTGCAGTCGCGAGGTGAGCGCCGCCGTCGAATCCGGCAACGCCGCCCGGGGCGCCGAGGGCCGCTGCGTCGCCGCGGTATCCGCCTCCGTCGGCACGTTCGCCGAACGCGCGCTGCGCGCACCCACCCTGGCCTACGCGCTGCTCGTCGAACCCGTCGACCCGCAGGTCGACACCGAACGCCTCCTGTTCCGCGAGTCGTTCCGCAACGCCCTCGCGGTCGCGATCGCCGCCGCTGTCGAGGCCGGGGAGATCCCGGAACAGGACGCGTCGGTGACCGCCGCCTGCATCGTCGGCGCCATCGGTGAAGCGCTGATTCTGCCCCTGGCCCGCGGTGCCGCCGACGGCGCGATCATCCCCGCCCTGCTCACCTTCACCCTTCGATCCCTCGGGAGCCCGACATGAGTGCCACACACGAGGTCGTCAACCAGGTGCCGCCGCTGATCAACTTCGACGCGGCCGATTACGCACCGATCCTCGACGTGCTGCAACGCGAGGGCGCCCACGACGCGCTCGAGGAACTACACGACGTCGGCCGCCTCGCCGGCAGCGAGGAGGCGCAGCGCTGGGGCGATCTCGCCGAGGCGCACCCTCCCCTCCTGCGCACCCACGACCGCTACGGCAACCGCATCGACGAGGTGGAGTACGACCCCGCGTACCACCAATTGATGACTACTGCCGTCGAGATGGGCCTGCACGGCGCGCCGTGGGCCGACCCCAACCCGCGCGCCCACCTGGTCCGGGCCGCGAAGATGGCGGTGTGGGGCCAGGTCGACGCCGGTCACGGCTGCCCGATCTCCATGACGTACGCCGTCGTCCCCGCCCTGCGCCACAACCGTGAGCTGGCGGAACAGTACGAACCGTTGCTCACCGCCCGGGTCTACGATCCGGCGCTGCACCCTCCACTGACGAAGGCCGGGCTGATCGCCGGGATGTCGATGACGGAGAAGCAGGGCGGCTCCGACGTCCGCGCGGGCACCACCCGCGCCGTGCCGCAGTCCGACGGCAGTTACGTCCTGACCGGGCACAAGTGGTTCACGTCGGCGCCGATGTCCGACGTGTTCCTCGTGCTGGCGCAGGCCCCCGGCGGACTGTCGTGTTTCTTCCTCCCCCGGGTGTTGCCGGACGGCACCCGCAACCGGATGCACCTGCAGCGACTCAAGGACAAACTCGGCAACCATTCCAACGCCAGCAGCGAGGTCGAGTACGACGAGGCCGTGGCGTGGCTGGTCGGCGAGGAAGGCCGCGGCGTGCGGACGATCATCGAGATGGTCAACATGACCCGCCTCGACTGCACCATCGGCACGGCCACCGGCATGCGTGCCGGCACCGCACAGGCCGCGCACCACGCCGTGCACCGCAGCGCATTCGGCGCTCACCTGGTGGATCAGCCGCTGATGCGGAACGTGCTCGCCGACCTCGCCGTCGAGTCGGAGGCGGCCACGACCGTCGCCCTGTGGCTGGCCGCGCTCACCGACCGCGCGACCGCGGGCGACGAGCACGCGAACACCCTGCGTCGCATCTCGCTGGCGGTCAGCAAGTACTTCGTCTGCAAACGCGGCCCGATCCACGCCGCCGAGGCCCTGGAATGCCTGGGCGGCAACGGGTACGTGGAGGAATCACGGATGCCGCGACTGTACCGGGAGGCTCCCCTGCTGTCGGTGTGGGAAGGCTCCGGCAACGTCGCCGCCCTGGACACCCTGCGTGCGATGGCGAAACAGCCGGAGACACTTCAGGTCTTCTTCGACGAACTCGATTCCACCGCGGGAGCCGACGCGCGACTCGACGCCGCCGTCGCGGATCTGAAGGCAAGTTTCGGCGACGTCGACACGCTCGAGCACCGGGCGCGGCGGGTCGTCGGCGACATGGCGCTCGCCCTGCAGGGTTCGCTGCTGATCCGCCACGGGCATCCGGCGGTGGCCGACGCGTTCTGCGTCAGCCGGCTGTCCGGCGACTGGGGCACCGTGTTCGGGACGCTGCCGACCGGCGTCGACACCGCCGCCATCATCGACCGCGCCACACCCAAGGTGGGGTCGTGACCGGCCACGACGAACACGCCGGCACCCGTCCGGCGGCCTGGCGCGACGGCTGGGACGAGGGCGACGACTCCCTGTTCGCGGGTCGAGAACCGGATCGGCCGGACGCCCCGGCGGAGTATCGGACCCTCACCTACGAGGTGACCGGACGCATCGCCCGGATCACGTTCAACCGTCCCGACCACGGCAACGCGATCACCACCGACACTCCTCTGGAGCTCGCCGCCACCGTGGAACGCGCCGACCTCGATCCCCGCGTCCACGTGATCCTGCTGGCGGGGCGCGGAAAGGGATTCTGCGGCGGATACGACCTGGGCATCTTCGCCGAACACGGCGGCCACCCCGGCGAGGGGCCGGACCGCACGACGGGCACCGTGCTCGATCCGATCGTGCAGGCGCGCAACCACAATCCGTTCGGCAACTGGGATCCGATGGCCGACTACGCGATGATGAGCCGGTTCAACCGCGGCTTCGCGAGCCTGCTCCACGCGAACAAGCCGACGGTCGCGAAGATCCACGGATTCTGCGTGGCCGGCGGCACCGACATCGCGCTGTACTGCGACCAGATCGTCGCCGCGGACGACACGAAGATCGGCTATCCCCCGACCCGGGTGTGGGGTGTGCCTGCCGCGGGCATGTGGGCGCACCGCCTCGGCGACCAGCGGGCGAAGCGACTCCTCCTCACCGGCGACTGCATCACGGGACGGCAGGCTGCCGAGTGGGGTCTCGCGGTGGAGTCGGCGCCTGCGGAGGAACTCGACCGGCGCACCGAGGACCTCGTCGAGCGGATCGCGAGGATGCCCGTCAATCAGCTGATGATGGTGAAACTCGCACTGAACAGCGCGCTGCTGGCGCAGGGCGTCGCGAATTCGACGATGGTGAGCACCGTCTTCGACGGCATGTCCCGGCACACCCGCGAGGGATATGCGTTCCAATTACGCTCGGCCACAGCCGGATTCCGTGAGGCCGTCCGCGAACGCGACGAGCCGTTCGGCGATCACAAGTCGCAGCAGTCGCAGCCGGGATCCTGATCCGCGGCGCGAGCACCGGCCGGCGCGGGGCAGCAGGTGTCGCCCTTCCACGCGTCGACGCCTTCCTTCACCGCGATGACCGCGATCACCAGGCCGGCGATCGGATCGGCCCACGACCAGCCGAGGGTGCTGTTGAGCAGCAACCCGACCAGCAGCACCGCGGACAGGTACGTGCACAACAGGGTCTGCTTGGAATCCGCCACCGCAGACAGGGAACCGAGTTCACGACCGGCCCGCCGCTGCGCCCACGACAGGACCGGCATCACGACCAGACTCGCTGCGGCCAGCACGATTCCGACCGTCGAGTGCTGCGCTTCGCCGACCCCCAGCAGTGACCGCACCGCGTCGACGCTCACGTACGCGGCGAGCCCGAAGAACGAGAACGCGATGACGCGCAGCGCGACCTTCTCCCGCGACTCGGGATCGCGTCCCGCGAACTGCCACGCGACCGCGGCCGCCGACGACACCTCGATCACCGAATCCAGGCCGAACCCGATCAACGCCGTCGACGACACCCGCGCACCCTCGGTGAGTGCCACGATCGCTTCGATCACGTTGTAGGTGATCGTCGCGGCCACGAAGAACCTGATCCGGCGGGACAGGACCTGCCTGCGTTCGCCGGACGGCCTGGTGGGCATGCCGGGTTCGGACGCCATCAGCAACAGCCTTCGGTCTCCGCGTCCGGGCAGCAGGACGGATCGACCGCGAGCACCAGGCCGAGCAGGTCGTCGAGGGCACGTCCGATCCGCGGGTCGGCGAGTTCGTACCGGCTCCACCTTCCCTCCGGCACCGCGGCGACCAGACCGCAGCCACGCAGGCACGACAGATGATTCGACAGGATCTGTCGGGACACCCCGATCTTCTCGGCCAACTCCGACGGATACCCGGGCCCGGACCGCAGGCTCAGCAGAATCTGTGTGCGGGTGGTGTCCGACAGCGCGTACCCGAAACGCGCGAGGGCGTCCCGGTGGACCCGTGTCTCCATGGGTCTGACCGTACATCGATTTCTGTATTCAGGAAATCGTGAATCAACGGTCGAGACTCACGGCTCGGCGTGCTCCGACGCGGCGGCGGCACGGGCCATGAGGAGGTTCCGTTCACGGTGGGTGGGTGCGGTCGCCGCGGCGTCCTCGAGCGTCCGGGCCGCCTCGTCGTAACGACCGAGGCGTTCGAGGACTTCGCCCCGCACGGCGCCGTAGAGGTGGTGGCGCGCCAGCCGAGGGTCGTCCCGTACGGCGTCGAGAGCAGCGAGCGCCGCCTCGGGTCCGTCCGAATGCAGCAACGCCACCGCACGATTGAGTTCCACCACCGGCGACGGCGCCACCTGCGCCAGCGCGTCGTACAGGGCGACGATCGCCTCCCAGTCGGTGGCCTCGAAACGTGGCGCCCGGGCATGACACCCGGCGATCGCGGCCTGCAGCGAGTAGGGGCCGAGCGGGCGGCCGAGCCCGACAGCCCGTTCCAGCGCGGCATTGCCGTGTGTCAGAAGGGTTCGGTCCCACCGCGACCGGTCCTGATCCTGCAGCAGGACCGGCTCACCGTCGGGACCCACCCGGGCGGCGAACCGTGACGCCTGCAACTCGGTGAGCGCCACCAGTCCGTGCACCTCCGGTTCCCGGGGCAGCAGGCCGGCGAGGACACGGGCGAGCCGCATCGCCTCCGACGCGAGGTCACGCCGAATCCAGTCCTCACCCGACGTGGCGGAGTACCCCTCGTTGAACACCAGATAGACCACCTCGAGCACCTCCGACAACCGTGCCGGAAGTTCCTCGCGTGCGGGCACTTCGAATGGGACCTTCGCCTCCGACAGCGTCCGCTTGGCCCTGCTGATCCGCTGCCCCATCGTCGCCGAGGGGACCAGGAACGCCCGCGCAATCTCGTCGGTGCGCAAACCCCCGACCAGTCGAAGGGTCAGTGCCACACGCGATTCCCGGGGAAGCACCGGATGACACGCCACGAAAACCAGAGCCAGCAGGTCGTCCTCCACGCCGTCGACGGCGTCCGGCGCGGGCAGGGCGCTCGGCGGTTGCGCGGACGGATCGACGGCGATCTCCGCATATTTCGACTGCCGCGACCGTTCACGGCGAATGCGATCGATCGCCTTGTGCTTGGCCGTGGCCGTCAGCCACGCACCCGGTTTGTCGGGAACGCCCTGCTCCGGCCACTGTTCGAGCGCGAGTACAAACGCGTCCTGAGCGATCTCCTCGGCGATCCCGATGTCACGGACGAGGCGGGTGAGCGACGCGATGAGGCGCGGCGACTCCATGCGCCACACCGCCTCGACCGTGCGCTGGACGTCCACCGGACTCAGCCGTTCGGGTGCTGCTCGCGGATCCGCGCCGCGAGTGCCTCTTCCTTCTCCCGCAGCTCCGGAGTGAACTCGTCCCCGAAGTCCTCCGACTCGAAGATCGGCCGCACCTCGATCAGCTGGCGCATTCCGGTGCCGGGGTCGGCGGGGCACTTCTTGACCCACTCGATCGCCTCTTCGAGGGATCGCACCTCCCAGATCCAGTAGCCCGCGATGATCTCCTTCGACTCGGTGAACGGGCCGTCGACCACCGACGTCGTGCCGCCCTCGAACACCACCCGCGCGCCTGCGCTGGTCGGCTTCAGACCCTGGCCGTCGAGCATGATGCCCGCGTTCACCAATTCCTCGTTGTACGCGCCCATCGCGGCCAGCATTTCCTCGGTCGGGGCGATCTTGTCTTCGTCGGCACCTGCACCCTCGATCATCACCATGACCCGCATGATTTCCTCCTCGATTGTGGTCGGTCCAGGCCTTCTTGCCGTGGACTCACACAGTACGTCGAACGGGCCACCACGGATTTCGACATTCACCCCGTGAGTACTTATCAACCGCGGGACGTTGACAAGTACTCACGGGCGGGATTGCAACACGATGCAACGCTTGCCGCCCGCCCCACTCCGGAGTGTGCTGTATGTCACATACCAAGCGAAGGAGAGGTACATGACACAGACGGTCCAGCCGACTGCGGTGCAGACGTCCCTGACACCTCAGGAACGAGTCGACCTGTGGTTGGCGAGCTTCGAATCCGCTCTCGCCGCGCGCGATGTCGACCGCGCCGCGGGCATGTTCGCAGTCGACAGCTTCTGGCGCGACCTGGTGGCGTTCACCTGGAACCTCAAGACGGTCGAGGGACGCGACGCCGTCGCCGCGATGCTGCACGCACGCCTGGACGACACCGACCCCGTCAACTTCCGCACCACCGAGACACCGGACGAGGCCGACGGCGTCACCTCGGCGTGGATCGAATTCGAGACCGCGACGGGCCGGGGCAAGGGACACCTGCGCCTGAAGGATGACGAGGCGTGGACCTTCCTCACCACACTGCAGGAGTTGAAGGGCCACGAGGAACGCCGGGGACGGAACCGCGTCAAGGGTGCAGTTCACGGCTCCGGCGGCGACACCCTGAGCTGGACGGAGAAACGGGAGATCGAGGAGCGGGAACTCGGTTACACCCGCCAGCCGTACGTTCTCGTGATCGGCGGTGGCCAGGGCGGCATCGCGCTCGGCGCGCGGCTGCGCCAACTCGGGGTCCCGGCCATCGTCGTGGACAAGAACGAACGCCCCGGCGACCAGTGGCGCAACCGCTACAAGTCGCTGTGCCTGCACGACCCGGTCTGGTACGACCACCTGCCCTACATGCCGTTCCCGGACAACTGGCCGGTCTTCGCGCCGAAGGACAAGATCGGCGACTGGCTCGAGATGTACACCAAGGTGATGGAAATTCCGTACTGGTCGTCCACCACCTGCACATCCGCGACGTTCGACGAGGAGACCAAGGAGTGGACCGTCGTCCTCGACCGCGACGGCGAGGACGTGGTACTCCACCCGAAGCAGCTGGTGCTCGCCACCGGCATGTCGGGCAAGCCGAACGTCCCGTCGTTCCCGGGCCAGGACGTCTTCCGGGGCGAGCAGCACCATTCGAGTCAGCACCCCGGTCCGGACGCCTACGTGGGGAAGCGCGTCGTCGTCGTGGGAGCCAACAACTCGGCTCACGACATCTGCAAGGCGCTCTTCGAGAACGGCGCCGACGTGACGATGCTGCAGCGGTCGTCCACGCACATCGTGAAGTCGGAGTCCCTGATGGATCTCGGCCTCGGCGACCTCTACTCGGAGCGCGCTGTCGCGGCGGGAATGACGACGGAGAAGGCCGACCTCACGTTCGCGTCGCTGCCGTACAAGATCATGCACGAGTTCCAGATCCCGATCTATCAGAAGATCGCCGAACGGGACAGGGACTTCTACGACCGACTGGAAAAGGCCGGATTCAAGCTCGATTTCGGTGACGACGGGTCCGGTCTGTTCATGAAGTACCTGCGCCGTGGGTCCGGCTACTACATCGACGTCGGCGCGTCCGACCTCGTCGCCGACGGCAGCATCCACCTCGTGTCCGGACAGGTCGACCATCTCACCGAGGACGCCGTGGTTCTCACCGACGGGACGGAACTGCCGGCCGACCTCGTCGTCTACGCCACCGGCTACGGGTCCATGAACGGCTGGGCCGCCGACCTCATGGGTCAGGAAGTGGCCGACAAGGTCGGAAAGTGCTGGGGCCTCGGCTCCGACACCACCAAGGACCCCGGACCGTGGGAGGGCGAGCAGCGCAACATGTGGAAGCCGACCCAGCAGGAAGCGCTGTGGTTCCACGGCGGCAACCTGCACCAGTCGCGGCACTACTCGCTGTATCTCGCTCTGCAGCTCAAGGCCCGGCACGAGGAGATCCCGACACCGGTCTACGGGCTGCAGGAGGTGCATCACCTCAGCTGATCGCCCCCGACATGCAGCGGCGCCCCGCATCACCGGTGCGGGGCGCCTAGGCGCGCACCGGTCACACGGTCGAGGTCGATGCCCCCACTGCCGCCGCCAGGGAGTCGAACTGTGGGTGGATGAGCGCCACGTAGCGCTCAAGATCGCAATGCTGCCCGGGATGAAGGTACAGGTGTCCGGCCGGCGGATGCTGTCGTCTCGCAAGTCGTATTTCGAGTACACGGCATCACTCCCCCGCACGCTGCGCGCCCACGGGTTGACGAAGCAGGCACGCGTCTCGTGGATCGGTGTGTGGCTGGTCCGGGCGATGTACTTCGCGGTCTGGATACCCACGCGCAGTTTCGACCCGGTCACCCGCAAACACAGTGTGCGGCGGATCTTTTCGGATCACGAGGACCGGATCATACCCTGATCCGAGGGGACGAAGCGCCCTCACTCGTCGAGAGTGAGGGCGCTGGTGAATCGTGGTACCGCTTACCTCGCTTCGAGAACCCCGGTCATCTGTTTGACGGTCTTGGCCGCGAGCACCTCGAATGCGAGGCGGGCGACGGGGTCGGCGAATCGCGCCAGGCCGGTGAAGTGGAGTTGCGCGCGGTAGGTGATCGACGTGGAGGCGTCGTCCACCCTCTCGAACGCCAGATCGTCCGACGTGACTGCGGTCTTGTTGCGACCTTCGAAGACGACGTGATCGGGGTCGTCGCGGGTCATGCGGTAGGTGAGTTCGGTGGTGCGTCCGAAGAACGACGACACGTTGTGCCATTCCGTGCCCACCGCCACCGGGCCGGGGGTGGTCTGCTCGCACTTGTCGGTCCCGGGATCCCAGGCCGTGGTGTTCGCGAAGTCGCGCAGGTACGCGACGACTTTCTCGAGCGGTGCGGCGACGGTGAACGTTCTACTGACCTCCGCCACTCGGGCCTCCTATGCGCAATCGCGGCAAATCAGCTGTCCGCCCTCTTCGGACGCGAGACGCGACCGATGATGGACCAGGAAGCAACTGCTGCAAGTGAATTCGTCGGCCCTTTTCGGGACGACGCGGACCGTGAGTTCCTCACCGGACAGGTCGGCGCCGGGCAGTTCGAAAGACTCCGCCGTGTCGGTCTCCTCGACGTCGACGACGGACGACTGCGAGTCGTTCCTCCGTGTCTTCAATTCTTCGAGCGAGTCCGCGGCGAGTTCGTCGTCGACGGTAACCCGTGGTGCGTCGTAGTCGGTTGCCATGACTTCCTCCCTTTGGCTCATGTTCCCCGTGTCGTGAAATTCCACACTTGCGGGGCACGGTTGCTAGACAACGCACCGATCCCGCGTTTTGTTCCCGGGCGGCCACAGCTCGGCCCGTGATTGCGGGATGCCCGTTCCGGGTACCACTCAATCAGCCGATCGGAAGGTGGTCAGTTGATGACGAGTGCCCACGACGAGCTCGGCAATCCCGTGCCGGACCCGGAGCCGGTGCCGCCGGATCCAGGCCCTCCTCCGGTGCCGCCGACGCCGACACCGCCTCACCCGTTTCCGCCCGAGCCGGGCCCCGAACCTGCACCTCCCGAGCCCGGACCACAGCCGGAACCGCCGGGACCTCCGGGACCTCCGCCGACACCTCCGATTCCCGAGCCGACTCCCCCGTTTCCGCCGCAGATGCACGGCCGGGGCCACTCCCTGTAGGTCAGCCTCACCT
The DNA here is from genome assembly GCF_016772255.1 of Rhodococcus sp. 21391. Lineage (NCBI taxonomy): Bacteria > Bacillati > Actinomycetota > Actinomycetes > Mycobacteriales > Nocardiaceae > Rhodococcus > Rhodococcus sp. 21391. The sequence goes on from NZ_CP063781.1 coordinate 6,166,512, forward strand.
ACAGGGAGGTACGTGGATGCGAACGCTCGACCACCGCAAGTTCCTGACCGTGAGTGCCGGGGTCGGCCTGGCCGACGCCACGTGGGCCTGGACCCAGGACGCGCGCGGCGGGACGCACCCCGAAGTCTTCAACCGCGGACAGTTCACCGGTGAGGCCGATTCGCGTACGAGGCGAACGTTCTACGTCCGCTCCCCGAACGACCCGCGCTCACGTCTGATGACGTCGCTCGGGTTCGTCGTCCCGGAGCAGATCGCACAACTCGCAGGCGATCGGGACGCGTTCACCAGCAGCAAGGAGCAGTTCTCGACATCGTCGACGTCGACGTCCTCATCTGGAACGTCCTCAGCCTCCCGTACGCCGTCGAGGCACTGGTGCCGAAACTGGCGGATGCCGCCGCCAAACCGGCCTGACGCCGCGGTCACCCGGACTGGTCTTCGAGCCGGGTGAGCGCGACCAGCGTCCGGACCCCGTGGATCATGGCGCGTTCGTCGAGGTTGAACCCCGGCTGGTGAAGCTCTTGCCGGGTGCCGATCCCGTCCCACACGCCGAGTCTGGCCATCGCGCCCGGAACCTTCTCGAGGTACCACGCGAAATCCTCGCCGCCGCTGGACTGATGTGCCTCGGCCAGGTGGTCGAAGCCGACGACCGATTCGATCGCCTCCCGGAGGTCGGCGGTGCAGTCGGGATCGTTGACGACGGGCGGGACGCCCTGCAGGTAGGAGAGTTCGTACCGCACGTTGTACGGCGCGAGCAGGTGACAGATCGTGTCCGTGACCAGCGGTTCGAGCGATGCCCACGTCTCGCGGGACGCGCTGCGCAGGGTGCCCACCAGTTCACCCGATTCGGGCACGGAGTTCGCGACCTGCCCGGCGGCCACCTTCCCCCAGGTGAGGACGGTCGCGGTGCGGGCGTCGATCCGGCGGTCGAGTACGGACGCCAGTCCGGTCACCAGGACGGCGGTCGCGTGGATCAGATCGCCGGTCAGGTGAGGTCGGGCGGTGTGGCCGCCCGCCGACCACAACCGCACCGTGACGGAGTCGTTGGACGACGTGATCGGCCCCGTCCGGGTGGACAGTTTGCCGACCTCGAGGTGCGGGTCGCAGTGCAGTGCAAAGATTTTCGACACCCCGTCGAGTGTGCCCGCGGCGATCGTGTCGACCGCCCCGCCGGGGGTGGTCTCCTCCGCCGGCTGGAAGACGAGACGGACGCGGGTCGGCGGCGGGTATTTCGTCAGGACGGATGCCGCGCCCATCAGCATCGTCGTATGGGCGTCGTGACCGCACGCGTGTGACACTCCGGGCACCCTCGACTCGAACGGGAGACCGGTTGTCTCGGCGACCGGCAGCGCGTCGAGGTCGGCCCGCAGCGCGATGCACTCGCCCGTCTCCGGACCGACGTCGCACCACAGGCCGGTTCCGCCGGGCATCAGGACGGGTTCGAGCCCGAGACCGACGAGATGATCGCGCACCACTCCGGTGGTCCGGCGTTCCTCGAACGACAGTTCTGGATGCGCGTGCAGGTCGCGGCGCCACTCGACGAGCTTCTTCTCGTCGAGCTCCGTCGACTCCGTCCAGGTCATGTCGGCGGTGTCGCCGCGGTCCCAGAACCTCGCGCTCCAATATCTCCGGGTCCGGCCCGCCCCGGTCGACTTCGGGCCGGGTTCGCGCGGCGGCGGCACCTCCACGTCGGGGAGATGCTCGGTGCGGCCCGCCGTCTCCGCCAGCAGCAGATCCACCACGTCGGTGAGCCGGCCTCGGCGACCGAGCGCCTGACGTTGCCGGGCGGCGGAACTCCCGTGGGCGGTAGCCTCGGCGGACAACCCCACCACGCGGTCCCAGTCACCGGTCTTCTCGAGCTGGGGGCGCAGCGAATTCACGAAGTCGCCGACGAGTTCCGACGCAGGACGTGCCTGCGGAACCGTCACGTCGACGAGTTCCTCCTCCAACCCCGACCGGGCCGCCCGCCACAGCGCCGCCCTCGTCAGGGTCGGGAGTACCTCGACGCCCTTCCTCCCGGCGCGCAATCCCTCCACCTCGCGTTCCACGAGCGCACGGAACAGGGCGGCGACGAGCAGGACCGTGTCCAGTCGCGGGCAGCTGTCGCACACCCGCAACTCCAGGGTCGGAAGCTTCACCGACGGCCGGACGTCGAAATACGCCATGCCGGGATCGCTGATCACCCCGCTGGCGACCAGGTCGTCGATCAGGGCGCTGTATTCGGCTGCCGAGGAGACGGGTGCGGCCGGACCCGTGCTGGGCCAGCGCAGCCACAGTAGTGTGCGCGCGCTGGCATAGCCGGTGTCCGCGCCGTCGGACCGGAACGGGGAACTCGCGCTGAGCGCGAGGAGGACGGGCATGTGCGGAGCAACGCGGTGCGCGACCTGCACGGCCTCGTCACGATCGGGCAGGTCGACGTGAACCTGCGTGCCGCAGATCAGCTGCTCGCGGGCGAGCACCTGATAGTCGGCGAGCATGCGCCCGTAGCGCTGCGTTCCCGTCACGTGCATCTCGGCGGGCAACGCCAGCGGCACCGAGCCCGCGGCCGCTACGCCGATGCCGAGATCCTCGGCCGCGTCGACGAGCAGCCTGCGGTGTCGCTCCAGATCGTTCCGCAGGCCGTCGAGGTCGGCGTACACACCACTGTTGACCTCGACGACGCACTGCTGGAGTTCGTCGACGTACACGTTGTCGGGAAGTCGTGCCAGCAACTCCGGCGCGCGGGTGGTCAGGCGCCGGGTCTTCAGATCGATGAGGTGGAATTCCTCCTCGACGCCCACTTTCCGTGGGTCGCTGGCGAGCACGATGTGCCTCTATTTCTGTTTCTCCGTGGCACCCTCGGTGTCGTCGAAGAACGCCCAGGTGCCGTCCTCGTCGACTTCCATCCGCCATCCGAGTTCGGAATTGTCCGCGCGAACGTCGACGAACCACGCGTGCGCGTCACCGGCGCTCGGAATCTCCTTCGTTTCGACGACACTGCCCTGGGGATCGATCACTCGGTATTTCGCCATGGTCGTCGGGTTCCCCGCCCACCCGGGTCTGAATCATCGGACGGAATATCCCTTCCACCCACGCAGCTACACCGCCTAATTGATGATTCAACTATCTAGAGCGAGGGTGTGCGATGGAACTCGGGTTGACGACGTTCGCGGAGGTCGGTTCCGGCGGGTCCGGGGTGGTGTCGCCGCGGCAGCGTCTGAAGGATCTGTTCGAAGAGGTCGTCCTGGCCGAGCAGGTCGGCCTCGACGTGTACGGCGTCGGTGAGCACCACCGCGCGGACTTCGCCGCGTCGGCACCCGCGGTCGTGCTGTCGGCCGCTGCCGCCCGGACGTCCCGCATCGCATTGACCAGTGCGGTCACCGTCCTGAGCTCCGACGACCCGGTACGGGTGTTCGAGGAATTCGCCACCCTCGACCTGATCTCCGACGGGCGCGCCGAGGTGATGGCCGGTCGCGGCTCGTTCACCGAATCGTTCCCGCTCTTCGGTTACGACCTGGCCGACTACGACGAGTTGTTCGTCGAGAAACTCGGCCTGCTACTCGCCCTCCGCGACTCGGAGACCGTGAACTGGTCGGGACGGCACCGGGCGGCGCTGACGGACCAGTCCGTCTACCCGCGGCCCGAACGTCCCCTTCCCATCTGGGTCGGGGTGGGTGGCAATCCCGAGTCGGTGGCTCGCGCCGGACTGCTCGGCCTGCCGATGGCGCTCGCGATCATCGGCGGACGACCCGCCCGATTCGCACCGCTGGCCGACCTGCACCGCCGTGCGGTGTCGGAGGGTGGGCACGAACCGCAGCCCATCGCCGTCCACGCGCACGGTTACGTCGCGGACACCGAGGACCGGGCGGTATCGGAGTTCTACCCGTCGTACGCCGCGGCCATGACCGGCCTCGGACGCGAACGCGGGTGGGCACCGATGAACCCGCAGGCATTCGACGGTCTGCGCGGACCCGGCGGTTCGCTCGTGCTCGGCAACCCCGAACAGGTGGCCGAGAAGATCGTCGGCATGCGAGACACCCTGGGCATCGAACGGTTCATGCTGCACCCCAGCGTCGGGCCGCTGCCCCACGACAAGGTGATGCGCGCGATCGAACTGCTCGGCACCAAGGTGGCCCCGCTCATCGAACAGGCGTGATTCCTGCGGTGGCGGTGCGTTAACCCGTACCGTCACCCATCACCGCGCCCTCCCGTCGTGGGTCCGCGCCGCCGACCCACCCCGAGTCCTGACGCTGCAGCGCACTGAGCCCACTGGACTGCGGTGCGACCGACACCTGGTGACCCATTGCCCGCAACTGCACGATCAACGGGTCGTCGGCGCCGTCGTTGACCGCGTTGATGTTCGGATGCTCCCCGCCGACGCCGGTGACCGGGGTGTTGGCGGCCCCGAAGTCGACCGCCGACACCGCCTGCTGCGGGTTCAGACCCCAATCCAACATTCCCACGAGCGTTTTCACGACGAACTGGATGATCACCGAACCGCCCGGAGACCCCGTCACGTACTGGACGTCCCCCAGCGACCCGTCGCTGCTGCGGTCGAAGACGAGCGTCGGCGCCATCGAACTGCGGGGCCGCTTACCCGGTTCGACGCGGTTGGCGAGCGGCGTCCCGTCCGGCCCGACGGGCTGGGCCGAGAAGTCGGTGAGCTGATTGTCGAGAACGAAGCCGTCCGTCATGTGGAACGAGCCGAACGCCGATTCCACCGTCGTCGTCATCGACGCGACGTTGCCGTACTGGTCGGCGATCGAGATGTGGCTGGTGCCGTGTTCCTTGTCCTGCGGCTGCACACCGAGCGGGACCGGACCGAAGTTTCCGGGTTGCGCGGTGCCCATGCTCTTGCCGGGGTCGATGAGGTCGGCCCGCTGCTTCAGGTAGTCCTCGTTCAGCAGCGTGTCGAGGGAATTGCCCGGCAGCGGAACGAAATCGGAGTCCGCAACGTACTTGTCCCGGTCGGCGTACGCCAGTCGCTCCGCCTCGGAGATGAGATGCACGGCCTCCGCCGTCGGCTTCCCGCCGTTGTCGTCGAGGTTCGTGGGCCCGTACTCCGACAGGTCGAAGTTCTCCAGGATGCCGAGCGTCGCCGCGACCGCCGTCCCGCCGGACGACGGGTTGGGCATGCCGCAGATCTCGTGGTCCCGATACGGCGTGCACAGCGCCGTCCGCTTCTTCGCCTGGTAGTTCGCGAGGTCACCGAGAGTCATCTGTCCGGGGGTGCGCCCGCCCGACGCCGTCGCCGTCGCATCGACGATGCCCTGGGCGATGGCCCCGGTGTAGAAGGCGTCGGCACCGCCCGCCGCGATCGCACCGAGCGTCTTGGCCATGGCCGGGTTCGTCAGCTTCGTGCCCGCCGGCTTGGGGCTGCCGTCCGGGTTGAGGAAGTACGCCTTCGACGGCTCGTCGAGCGCCAGATCGGGTGCGGACTCGGCGATCTGCCCGGCCATCCGGGGGCTGATCTCGAGCCCCTGGTCCGCGAGCGAGATGGCCGGGTCGAACAGTTCCCGCCACTGGTCCCGGCCGTGTTCGCGGTGCGCCAGCTCGAGCATCCGCACCACCCCGGGAACCCCGATGGACCGCCCGCTCGCCCGGGCGTCGGGCTTGGGCTCGGTGCGGTCGGTGTCGCTGATCCAGCGCAGGTAGTTCTCCGTCGCCGCCATCGGCGCGACCTCGCGACCGTCGTACGCCTCGACGCTCTTCTGCCCGGCGTCGTAGTAGAGCAGGAACGCCCCACCCCCGATTCCGGAGGACTGCGGTTCGACGAGCCCGAGAACGGTCTGGGCCACGATCAGCGCGTCGGCGGCCGTGCCCCCGTCCCGCAACACCTCGCACGCGGCTTGCGTCGACACGGGATTGGCGGTGGAGACCGCGTACGACGCGGTGGTCACCGGCACCATCCCGGAGCGGTACACGGTGGCGATCTCGGGGTTGGTCGCGAGGTTCTGGGTGGTCGGCGCCGGGCCGGGGGGCGGCGGTGCCTTGGCGATCGGGGTGCCGTTGGGAACGTCCGCACAGGTGGCCGCCGGATCGCTCTGCGGTTCCTCGTCCGACGCGCACGCGGCCAGCATGCCGACGCAGAGAGCCGCGGCCAACGAGGCCCGAATTGCCGTTCCGATTCCCGTCACAGGACCCATCACCGAACCCTAACAGCGGGGATCCGGTGCCGACCGGCTAAAGACGAGGTCCGAAGTGCCGGGTGAGGATTCGGTAGCCGAGCTCGTGGAGGTGGTGGTGCTCGGGCCACCGGTCGAGGGTCCACGCCGGGTCGGTGTGGGCGGCGGTGATCGCGGCGGTGGTGGAACTGTGCAGATCGAACTCGAGATCGCGGCAGAGTTCCGCGACGGCAGCCGGTTCCCGCGCATCTCCGAGCCGCCCGATCGTCCCGGCCACCTGCTCGTCCGCGTCGCGCAGGATCCGCCGGTACGAACCCGGAAGCACGGCCCACAGCACGAGGAGCGCCACCGCCACGCCGAGGACGGTCTCGAGAAGCCGGTCCCGGGTGACGGCGACGAGGTCGACGTGCGTTCCGAGACCGCCGAGAACCAACGCGAGCGGGGTGATGAACACCATCGCCAGGCCGTAGTTGCGGACGAGGAAGGCTTCCGTCCCCGCCATCAGGAGCGCCACGACGAGTACCAGCGCGGCCGGCGACAGGTCGAGCGTCGCCAGCGCTGCGAACAGAGCGAGTCCGAGCACCGTTCCGAAGAACCGGTGCAGCCCGCGGTACGTCCCCAGCACCCGGTCCGGGCCCTGGTGCAGGATCATCGCCGCGGTGATCACCGCCCAGTCGGGGCGGGCGACACCGAGACCCAGCGCCAGGAGACCGGCAGCGGGGCACGCGACCAGCAGTCGCGCGACGATCGTCCAGGACCGGCCCCGGAAATGTGCCGCCCGCGCGAGCCGGTAGCGGATCGACGGCCTGGGCAGCGGGACCTGCGGCCGCAGGTCGTCTTCGTCGGAGGCGTGGTCCGCGTCGTGGCCGTCGACCACGGCGGCGCACCGCAGGTGAGCCGCACGCAACGTGCGGGTGAGCGGATGATCGCGGCCGACGAGGGCCGCGTCGTGGAGGCACTGCCAGGCGGCGTGCAGCGACCGCACCGCGTCCCGGCGGGCATTCGGTGCGGGCGAGTCGGCGAGTGCGGCGTCGACCGCGGCGACCGCGGTCGCGACCGCGGCCCGCTCGGGGGTGCGTGGACGCGCAAGCAGCCCCGACATCGACACGAGCAACGCCGACGCCGCACCGGCCGCCGCCCAGGACGTCACCTCCGAAACGGAGACACCGAGGGCGGGCAGCGCGGACGAGATCTCCACCGTGAGCAGTGGAAGGAAGGCACCGGGCGCCCCGAGCCGCAACCCGTCGACGACGAAGGCGCAGACGGCCACGACGACGGTCATCGTGAGGACGAGCGCCATCCCCCACAGCGGGGAACCGCCCGCCGCGGTCGCGTCGTGAACGAGCGCGCCGACCGCGGCGCCGACACCGGCGAGGAGCACCATCACGGCGGCGGCGATCGAGACCACCCGCCACCGCACCCGGTACGCCCTGCCCTCGCCGTAGACGACGGCGAAGGCTCCCAGCGTCGCCGTCGCGGCGACCGCAGAGTGTCCGAGCGCGACGCCCGCCAGCGCGGGCAGGCACACGCCCACCGCGGCGCGGACCACGCCCGGCCAGCGCCGACCCTGTTTGGGTACCCCCAGGAGCAACGAGCGTGCCGGGGCCGGCGCAGGGATCGGCACACCGTGATCCCGAGACCCGGTTCCCTGGTCCTGCGCACCTACCGACACGACCACACAGACTACGAGCGGTCGAGTCACTCGAAACAGTCGATGAGGTGCATCTCACGTGCGGTGCGCGGTACCGATCAGGTGTGGGGGCGGTGGAGCGGGCGCCCGTACTCCGCGGCGAGCAGGCCGAGAGCGACGGCACCGGCGAGCAACCCGAAGTCGCGCAGTGCGACGTCGTAGTACCCGGACAGCGTGACCAGGTTGACGATGATTCCGGCCAGCCAGGCCGCGACGACCCAGGCGCCGATCCGCGGCGCCACGGCGACGAGGATTCCTGCGATCACTTCGATCACGCCGACGGCGTACATGCCCTGCTGCGCGGTTCCCGGCAGGATGCCGTCGATCCACGGCGCGAGGTAGGCCGGCCAGTCGGTGAGCCAGTTCGTGAACTTGTCCAGCCCGAACACGATCGGCGCCACGGTGAAGACCGTGCGCAGCACGAGAAAGGCCTGATAGCCGGGGTCGGCCAGGGTGTGCGAACCGTGGCTGACCTCGTGGGGTGTGTTGGTAGCCATGACGACTCCTTCTAAAAACTATGTGCATTCACTATAGAATTTCTCGCGCAATTAAGTCAACGGTTCTCGGTTTTACAATGGGTCCATGGGTGACACTCCACGCTCGGACGTCTCGGCCGTCTCCTCCCTCGACGAGCCGGTGCGCAGGCGGGTGTACGACCACGTGCGCACGCAGACGACGCCGGTCAGCCGCGACGACGTCGCCGAGGCGCTGGGACTAGCCCGCTCGACGTCCGCGTTCCATCTCGAGAAGCTGGCCGACGAGGGGCTACTGGCCGTCGAGTTCGCGCGGCGCGGGGGGCGGTCGGGTCCGGGCGCGGGGCGGCCCGCCAAGCTCTACCGACGATCCGACCGTGAATTCTCGGTACACCTGCCCGCGCGGGCTTACGCGCTCGCCGGGGAGTTGTTCGCCCGGGCGATCGAGGACGCGGAGGCCACCGGCGCATCACCGCGGGCGGCCCTCTCCGCGCGTGCCCACGACTTCGGGCGCGGCCTCGGCGCCGACACCGGCTGCACGGACGACGATCTGCTCGCGGCGCTCGCGACGTGCGGTTACGAACCGCGCCGTAGCGACGGCACCATCGTCCTGGTCAACTGCCCGTTCGACACGCTCGCCCGGCAGCACACCGACATGGTGTGCGGAATGAACCTCGCGCTGCTCTCCGGACTGCTCGACGGCGCGGGATGCGAGGATCGCCGCGCCACACTGGCACCCGCCGACGGGTACTGCTGCGTGCGGATCGAAAGTGAGCAGCCACCCGCATGTGAGTGACAAAGCGTGCCCCGGGACGCTTCGGCACTCACCTGGGGTTGGCGCCGACCACGACGGTGGCGTCCATGTCTTCCGAGATCTCGATCCGGGTGATCAACCCGGCCTCGGCGAAAGCTTCGGCGGTGAGCGCGGCCTGGCTCGCACTGGTCTCGATCAGTAGATGACCGCCCGGCGCGAGCCAGTCGCGCGCCCCGAGGGCCACCCGCCGCTGGATGTCGAGTCCGTCCGCGCCGCCGTCGAGCGAGACCCGCGGTTCGTGGAACCTGGCCTCCGGCGGCATCAACCGGATCGCGTCGGTGGGCACGTACGGTGCGTTCGCGACCAGGACGTCGACGCTTCCCCTCAGCGTGGTGGGCAACGGTTCGTACAGGTCGCCCTCGAACACCCGGCCGGGGTCTGGGACGTTGCGTCGCGCGCACCGGACCGCGGCGGGGTCGATGTCCACCGCATACAACTCGATGCCGTCCCCCAGCGTCTCGGCGAGCGCGGCCCCCACCGCGCCCGAACCGCAACACAGGTCGACCACGACAGCGCGCGGGCACGCGAGGGCGGCGGCCTGCTCGACGAGGAACGCGGTGCGGCGGCGCGGCACGAACACCCGCGGATCGACCGCGATCCGGAGCCCGCAGAATTCGGCCCAGCCGAGGACGTGTTCGAGGGGGACGCCCGCGACGCGGCGGTCCAGCATCGACGCGAGTTCGTCGGACGTCCGGGCCGCGGAGACGATCAAGCGGGCCTCGTCCTCGGCGAACACACAGCCGGCGGCGCGAAGCCTCGTGACGAGAACGAATTCGAGGGACGGTGAGAGAGACACTGACATGGGAGAGCCTTCCGGAATGCCGATGGGCGCTCTCCCGGTCACCTTATGTCGGTACGACCGCGCGGTCGCGGAGTGAGAGCACCCGAACTGAACGAACGGACACAGGTCTCACCTCCTCGATACGGAACCTGCTCGGAGTCGCCACACTACCTCCCTCAGCGGTCGCCGGGCATCCGAATAACCGGAAGTGGTGTGGACCGGAGCAGCGGCGGGTATCCCATGTGACCTGCCCGAATTGACCAGGCAGATCGATCGAAGGTGATGCTCGGACCGCTGCCTCCGCATGGTGGTGGCGGATACAATCGAGGTTTCCGCGCTACTGGAGGCGGATCTCGGATAGGACCCCGATATGGCCGATCAGGCGAAGCTCCTCGACTATCTGAAGCGAGTCACCGCGGAGCTCTACCAAGCGCGGGAGAAGCTGCGCGAGGTCGAGGGTGTGAGCCGTGAACCGATCGCCGTCATCGGGATGGGCTGCCGGTTCCCCGGCGGGGTGCGGTCGCCGCAGGACCTGTGGCGCCTGGTGGAGTCCGGCACCGACACCGTCGCCGGGTTCCCCGAGGACCGGGGCTGGGGCCTGGCGGACCTCTACGATCCGACGGCCGAGCAGGCCGGCAAGACATACACGGTGCAGGGCAGCTTCCTCGACGACCCGGCGGGGTTCGACCCCGAGGTCTTCGGCATCTCGCCGCGCGAGGCGCTGGCGATGGACCCGCAGCAGCGACTTCTCCTCGAGACGAGCTGGGAGACGTTCGAACACGCCGGCATCGATCCGCGGTCGGTGCACGGCCGCCAGGTCGGCGTCTTCACGGGGCTGTCCGGCATTGACTACGCGGCGCGGGCGGGCGGCATGCCGCCCGAGGACCTTGAGGGGTACTTCATCACCGGCAACGCCATGAGCGTCGCGTCCGGTCGCGTGGCCTACAGCTTCGGCCTGAACGGACCCGCGATCACGGTGGACACCGCGTGCTCGTCGTCGCTGGTGTCCATCCACCTCGCCATGCAGGCGCTGCGCAGCGGCGAGTGCGAACTGGCGCTGGCGGGCGGGGCGACCGTCATGGCGACCCCCGCGGTGTTCGTGGAGTTCAGCCGCCAGCGAGGACTGGCCCGGGACGGCCGGTGCAAGGCATTCTCGGCTGCTGCGGACGGAACGGCGTGGGGTGAAGGTGCGGGGATGGTCGCGTTGGAACGCCTGTCCGACGCAGAGCGCAAGGGCCGCCGGATACTGGCCGTCATCCGCGGCAGTGCGGTGAATCAGGACGGCGCCAGCAACGGCCTGACCGCCCCGAACAGGCAGGCTCAGGAGCGGGTGATCGCGCAGGCGCTGGCCAATGCGGGACTCGGCCCGGGCGATGTCGACGTGGTCGAGGCGCACGGGACCGGCACGAAACTGGGCGATCCGATCGAGGCGTCCGCCCTGCTGGCCGGCTACGGCCGCGACCGCCCCGCCGACCGGCCGCTGTGGCTCGGCTCGGTGAAGTCGAACCTCGGGCACACCCAGGCGGCCGCCGGCGTGGCCGGGGTGATCAAGATGATCATGGCGATGCGGCACGGTGTCCTGCCGAAGACGCTGCACGTCGACCGGCCGACCCCGCACGTCGACTGGTCCGCCGGTTCGGTGTCGTTGCTCACCGAGAACCGGGAGTGGCCGGGGTCCGATCGGCCCCGGCGGGCGGCGGTCTCGTCGTTCGGCATCAGCGGCACCAACGCGCACGTCGTCCTGGAGGAGTCCCCACCGGTCGAGCCGACTACTTCCGAATCAGCTACTCCCCCGGACGAAGTCGTGGCCTGGTTCCTTTCGGGCCACACCGAGCCCGCGCTGCGCGCCCAGGCCGAACGGCTGCGCGACTACGTCACCGAGCACCCCGAGCTGACGCCCGCCACGGTGGCAGGCACACTACTGGGTTCCCGTGCCGCGTTCGATCACCGCGCCGCCGTGATCGGCGCACGGCCCCAGAGTCTGCTGAGCGGCCTCGACGCACTCGGCCGAGGTGCGCCCAGCGCCGACGTCGTCACCGGTGTGGCGTTGGAAGCGGGCGACCGGCCGGTGTTCGTCTTCCCCGGCCAGGGTTCGCAGTGGGTGGGCATGGCCACCGAGCTACTGGACACGTCGCCGGTGTTCGCCGACACCGTGCGGGAGTGCGCCGACGCGCTGGCCCCGTACACCAACTTCTCGCTGCTGGACGTGCTGCGCGACCGCGATCCCGCGGCGCTGGACCGGGTCGACGTGGTGCAACCGGCGTTGTTCGCGATGATGGTCGGTCTCGCGGAGCTGTGGCGCTCCCACGGCGTCGAACCGGCGGCCGTCGTCGGACATTCACAAGGCGAGATCGCGGCCGCGTATGTCGCGGGTGCGCTGAGCCTTCCGGACGCGGCACTCGTCGTGGCCGCGCGCAGCAGGGTGATCGGCGCGTCGGCCCGGCGGGGCGGGGGAATGGCCTCGGTGGCTCTGCCGGCGGACATCGTGCGGGAAAAGATTCAGCCCTGGGCCGGCGCCGTCGAGGTCGCGGCGATCAACGGGCCGTCCGCGACGGTGATCTCCGGACCCGTCGACGCCCTCGACCTCCTGGTCGGGCAGTTGCAGGGCGACGGCGTCCAGGCCAGGCGGATCGCGGTGGAATACGCGTCGCATTGCGCGGACGTCTCCGTTCTGCGGGAACCCATTCTCGACGTCCTCGCCTCCATCACTCCCCGCCGGTCGCGAATTCCGTTCTACTCGTCGGTGACCGGTGGTGTGCTGGACGGCACCGCATTGGAGGCGGACTACTGGTACCGGAATCTGCGACGGACGGTCCGGTTCGAGCAAGCGACGAGATCACTGGCCGCGGACGGGTATCGACTGTTCGTCGAGTCGTGCAGCCACCCCGTCCTCACCGTGCCGTTGCAGGAAACCCTCGACGCGGCGGGTGTCGCCGGCCGCGCCATCGGCACCATCCGGCGCGACCGCGCGGGCCTCCGCCAGTTCACCGCCGCACTCGCCGAGGCACAGGTGCACGGGCTGCACGTCGAGTGGGATCGGGTGCGCTGGGCTCGACACGACGATCGGCAGCAGTGGGTGGACCTCCCCACGTACGCCTTCCAGCACCGCCGCTACTGGCTGGAAAGTCCGGTTCCACAGGGCGATTTCGCGTCGACGGGCATGGAAACGGGTGGACACCCGATGCTCGCCGCGTCGGTCGAGCTCGGCGACGGCCGGGGCGCGGTGTTCACGGGTCTGCTGTCGCCACAACGCCTTCCATGGCTGAGCGACCACGGCGTCAGCGGCACCGTCATTCTGCCGGGAACGGCTTTCGTGGAGCTCGCCCTGCACGCGGGGAACCGCGTGGGGTGCGGCCGGCTCGAGGAACTCGCCATCGAGGCACCCCTGGTGATCCCCGCCGAGGGTGAGGTGGCATTGCAGGTGAGCGTGCTCGCCGACGGTGAGGCGGGTCGAACCACGGTGTCGGTGCACTCCCGGCCTGCCGATGCCGCGCAGGACACCCCGTGGACCCGGCACGCCACCGGCACGCTCGCGGCGGCCGTGGACACCGCCGACTCCCCCGAACAGCCCTGGCCGCCCGCCGATGCCACGCCGATCGACGTTCGAGGCCTGTACGACGTGCTCGACGAGGCCGGCTACGAGTACGGCCCGGCCTTCCGTGGTCTCCGCGCGGCGTGGCGGCGCGGCGACGACCTGTACGGCGAGGTGCGGCTGAGCGGAGAGGACCCGGCTGCGGCGGTCGCGGGATACGGGATCCATCCGGCGGTGCTCGACGCGGCGCTGCACGTGATTGCGCTGGGAGCCGCAGACTCCGGTGTCCGGCTGCCGTTCGCCTGGGACAAGGTGCAACTGCACGCCGTGGGCGCCACCGCCTTGCGCGTGCACGTCACCACGACCGGACCCGAGCGCTACCGGATCTTCGCGTACGACGCGGCCGGCAGTCCGGTGCTGACCGCCGAATCGCTGGCGCTGCGGCCGCTCGGGGATGCGGGCGTGCCTGCCGCCGGGGTGCGAGACAGCCTCTACCGCGTGGAGTGGATGCCGGTGGGTGCGTCCAGCACCGCTCCGGCAGACCTGATGCCGCTCGAGGAGGCGCTTGCCGGCGGTGATCCGGCGGGTCGCGTGCTGTGGCTCGACCGCGAACCGGGCGACGAACCGGACACGCCGGCTCGGGCGCACGCCGCCGCGGAGGCGACGTTGCGGGCGGTCCAGTCCTGGCTCCGCGACGATCGCCTGGCCGAGACTCGCCTGCTGGTCACGACGAGGCTCGCGGTGGCGGTCCGCGACGACGATCCCGTCGACGACGTCTCCGCCGCCCCCGCGTGGGGACTGATCGGCGCGGTGCAGAACGAGCACCCGGACCGCATCACCCTGGTGGACCTGGACGCACACGCCGGTGACCCTTCGTTGATCTCCATGGCCCTGGCCTGCAACGAGCCTCAGCTGGCCATCCGGGACGGCGTACTGCTGGCGCCCATGCTCGCCGCGGTGACACCCGTTGCGGCGGCACCCGAACCGGTACCCGCGATCTTCGGCCCGGACGGCACAGTCCTGATCACCGGCGGCACGGGAACCATCGGCAGACTGATCGCCCGCCACCTCGTCGCGCGGCACGGGGTGCGCCGGCTGCTGCTGACCGGACGGCACGCGCTCGATCCCGAGGGTGCGGCCGGACTGCGTGCCGAGTTCGCGGAGTCGGGGGCGGAGGTCAACGCTGTCGCCTGCGACGTGGCCGACCGCGCCGCGGTGGCCGCTCTCCTTGCCGGCATTCCCGACCTGTCCGGCGTGATCCACGCCGCCGGAGTGCTCGAGGACGCCACCGCCGCCACCCTGACCGAACACCAGTTGCACGCCGTCCTTCGTCCCAAGGTGGACGGTGCCTGGCATCTGCACGAACTCACCCGGGACCGGGACTTGTCCGCGTTCGTGCTGTTCTCCTCCGCGGCGGGTGTGCTCGGCGGCGCAGGCCAGGCGAACTATGCGGCGGCGAATGTCTTCCTCGACGCACTCGCGCAGCACCGCCGCGCCCGCGGGCTGCCCGCGACGTCCATGGCCTGGGGACTGTGGGACCGGCCCAGCGGCATGACGTCCCATCTGAATGCGGCCGACCTCGACCGATTGCAGCGCAGTGGCATCGACACCATCAGTCCGGAGTCGGGTCTGGCCCTGTTCGACGCTGCCCTTGCCGTGAACCGTCCGTTGATCGTGCCGATACGGCTCTCGACGAGGGCCTCCCGATCCGACGGTGAGTCGCTGCCGCCGATCCTGCGCCGGGTGCTCGGCGTCCGCCGTCGCCGCGCCGCTGCCGCCGATTCCCCGACCGGTCTGGCCGAGGAGTTGCGGGCGCTGGACCCCGCCGAGCGGCACAGCCGCGTGCTCGACGTCGTCACCACCCACGTGGCGGCCGTGCTGGGTCACGAAGGCAAGGAGGCGATCGACCCGGAACGTGCCTTCAAACAACTCGGTTTCGACTCGCTGACCGCGGTGCAACTGCGCAATCAGCTGGCGACCGCCACCGGTGTGCGACTGGCCGCGACTGTGGTGTTCGACCATCCCACCGCGGACGCGCTGACCCAGGAGCTGGTGGCGCGCCTGCTCGGCGACGATACGGCTCCGCAGCCGGCCGGGCCGACGCGTGCCCGCAGGGACGACGACCCGATCGTGATCGTGGGAATGGCGTGCCGATACCCGGGCAAGGTGTACTGCCCGGAGGACCTGTGGCGGCTCGTCCGGGACGGCCGCAACGCCGTGGGCGCTTACCCCCACAACCGGGGCTGGAATCTCGACGAGGTGTACGACCCCGACCCCAACCGGGCCGGCACCACGTACATGAAGGAGGGCGGGTTCCTCTACGACGCAGACGAATTCGACGCCGCGTTCTTCGGGATCAGCCCGCGCGAGGCGATCGCGATGGACCCGCAGCACCGGCTGCTTCTCGAGAGCGCCTGGGAAGCCTTGGAGCAGGCGGGAATCCGGCCGACCGCGCCCGGCCTCACCGACACCGGCGTGTACGTCGGGCTGATGGGCGGCGACTACGGCTTCCACCTGATGACTCAGCGCAACGTCGACGCCGAGGGCTATCTGATGACCGGGACGAGCAACAGCGTGGCGTCCGGCCGGATCTCCTACTCCCTCGGCTTCACCGGTCCCGCGGTCACCGTGGACACGGCCTGCTCGTCGTCGCTGGTGGCCATGCATCTGGCGGCGCGGGCGCTCCGCGACGGGGAATGCGCGCTGGCGCTGGCCGGCGGCGCGACGGTGATGTCCACACCCGGTGTGCTGATCGAGTTCAGCCGCCAGCGCGGGCTCGCCTCGGACGGACGCTGCAAGCCGTTCTCCGACCGCGCCGACGGCACCGGGCTCAGCGAGGGCGCGGGAATGGTGGTGCTGGAGCGGCTCAGCGACGCCCGGCGCAACGGCCACCGGGTGCTGGCGATCATCCGCGGATCGGCGGTCAATCAGGACGGAGCGTCCAACGGATTGACCGCCCCGAACGGGCCGTCCCAGGAACGGGTCATCCGCCAGGCGCTGGCCGACGCCGCGCTCGGCCCGGCCGACATCGACGCCGTGGAGGCACACGGCACCGGCACCACGCTCGGCGACCCGATCGAGGCGCAGGCACTGCTGGCCGCGTACGGGCAGGGCCGGGAGGGCCGGCCGCTGTGGCTCGGTTCCGTCAAGTCGAACATCGGCCACTCCCAGGCGGCGGCGGGCGTCGCGGGCGTGATCAAGATGGTGATGGCGATGCGGCACGGGATGCTGCCACCCAGCCTGCACGGCGACGTCCCCACCCGGCACGTCGACTGGACCGCAGGCGAGGTCTCGCTGCTCGCCGAATCGGTTGCCTGGCCGGAGACCGGACGACCCCGGCGGGCGGCCGTCTCGTCGTTCGGTATCAGCGGCACCAACTCGCACATGATCCTCGAACAGCCGCCCGAGGACACGGCGCCGGGGGTCTCTCCGTCGGCGTCGCCGCTGGTCTGGGTGATCTCCGGAAAGACCGGGGATGCGCTGCGGGCGCAGGCCACCCGGTTGGCGGAGTTTCTCGACACGGACGAGTCCGAACTCCCGGATCCGGCCGACCTCGCCTACTCACTGGCCACCACCCGATCCGGATTCACCCACCGCGCCGCGGTGATCGGAGAAACACTGGCCGACCTGCGCGACGGCCTCGCCCGCATCGTCACGGGGCGACCCGGCGGCAACGTCGTCACCGGCACGAGCGCCCGCGGCAAGACGGCCTTCATGTTCACCGGCCAGGGTGCGCAGCGCATCGGGATGGGCCGCGGCCTCTACGAGACGTACCCGGTGTTCGCGAGGGCACTGGACGAGGTCTGCTCCGCACTCGACGAGCACGTGGAAACCCCGGTACGGCAAGTGATCTGGGACGAGTCCGACGGCGGCGGCGCGAAGCTCGACAGCACCGAATACACCCAACCGGCACTGTTCGCCATCGAGGTCGCGCTCTATCGGCTGCTGCGGGACTGGGACATCACTCCCGACTACCTGATCGGCCATTCGATCGGCGAGATCACCGCGGCACACGTCGCGGGAGTGTTCAGCCTGCCCGATGCCGCCGCTCTGGTGGGTGACCGTGGGCGGTTGATGCAGTCGACCAAACCGGGTCTGATGATCGCCGTACGGGCACGCGAGGAGGACATCCTGCCGCGGATCGACGGGCGCGTCGATCTCGCGGCCGTCAACGGCGCCGAATCCGTCGTTCTCGCCGGCGCCGAACGCGACGTGCAGGCCGTCGCCTCCGAACTGTCCGCCGCCGGTCTGAAGACCACGAGCCTCCGGGTCGAGCGGGCCTTCCATTCGACCCTGATGGACCCCATCCTCGACCAGTTCGCCGCCGTGGTGTCGAGGCTGACGGCGCAGCCGCCGAAGATTCCGGTCGTCTCCAACGTCACCGGGCGCGTCGCCACCGCCGAGGAACTCATGGCCCCGGACTACTGGACCCGGCACATCCGGCACGCGGTGCGTTTCCACGACGGCGTCTGCGCCCTCGACGAACTCGGCGTCACCCGCCTCGTCGAAGTCGGTCCCGGCGCGGCCCTGGCGGCGCTCGCCGCCGAGGTCGTCCCGAACACGATCGCCACGCTGCCCGGACGCGGAGACGAAGCACACGGGATCATCGAGGCGGTCGCCGCCGCCTACGTGCAGGGCGCCACCATCGACTGGGATCGGGTGCTGCCCGGTCGCCGCCGGGTGGCCCTGCCCACCTACGCATTCCAACGCCGCTCCTACTGGCCGACGGCGACCACCCGACATACCGGCGACCCGACCGAGCTGGGTCTGACCCCGGCCGATCATCCGCTGCTCGGTGCCGCGGTGACGCTCGACGACGACGCGACCCTGTTCACCGGACAGCTGTCCCTGCACCGGGATCCATGGCTCGTGCCACCGACGATCGACGACGGCGACCAGCCGTCGACCGTCGAAGCGAAGACGTTGTTGCCTGCGGTGCCGGTCGAACTCGCCCTGCACGCGGCCCACCGCGTCGGTCTCGACCACATCGACGAACTCACCCTGCACCACCCGCTCGTCCTCCCGTCGTCGGGACTGGCCTCGATTCGCGTGCTGGTGTCGCCGCCCGGCACCGACGGCGCTCGCACCGTCACGATCACGTCGAAGTCGGGTGACACCGACGGCCCGGACAGCTGGATTCGGAACGCTTCGGCGACGATCGACGACGTCGTCGGCCCTGCCGCCGGTGTGCCGCAGCAGGACCCGGGCGACACCGAGACCGAGGTGCGCCTCGACGAAGGCACCGACACGAGTGGTTTCGGTATTCACCCGGAACTGCTGCAGGCCGCGATCGAACCCCTCCTCGGGTGGGACGGCTGGCCGCTGACCTGGTCGGGGATCCGTCTGCACACCGTCGGCGCAGAGGCGATGACCGCCCGGTTCACCGCCGGCGAGGACGGACGGTACCGCGTTGCCGCCGTCGACCCCGCGGGCGAGCCGGTGCTGACCGTCGACGCGCTGCGGGTGACGCAGAGGACGGGCGACGGGCAGGACGCAGGCCGGTCGGCGGCCCTGCGACTGCACCGGGCCGCCTGGATCCCGGTGGAGGTGGCCACGTCCGAACGGGCCCCCGGTCCGGCGGTGGTCCTCGGCGCCGAGGGGTTCGGCGACCCGGGTGTCGGCTCGACGTTCCCGCGCTATCCCGACCTGGAGGCGCTGCGCACCGCGATGGAGTCCAGGCCGGACGGCGACGACCTGCGTCCGTGGACGGTGCTGGTCGGGTGTGCGACCGAGGGCGACCACGGTCCGGACGCGACCCACGACCTATGCGCGCGGGTATTGCGACTGCTCCAGGAGTGGCTCGACGACGAGGCTGTCGCCGACAACCCGCTCGTGATCGTGACACGCAACGCCATGGCGACCGACGACGGGCAGGACCACGACGCTCGTCCCGACCTCGCGGCCGCGGCGGTGTGGGGTCTCGTCGGCTCCGCACAGAACGAGAACCCGGACCGGTTCGTACTGATCGACCTGGACGACGCATCGGACGCCGAGGCCGCGATCACGTCGGCACTGGAGAGCGGGGAACCGCAATTGGCGGCCCGGAACGGCACCTTGCGCGCACCTCGGTTGCGGCGCATGCCCGCCGTCGACGAACCGACACCGTTCGATCCCGACGGCACCGTTCTGGTCACCGGCGGCACCGGCACGGTGGGATCTCTCGTAGCCCGGCACCTGGTGACCGAGCACGGGGCACGGCACGTGCTGCTGACCAGCCGGCACGGACCCGACGCCGAGGGCAGCGACGAACTGCGCAGCGAACTGCGCGGTCTGGGTGCCGAGGTGAGCATCGTTGCCTGCGATACCGCGGACGAGTCGGGGGTCGCCGCGCTGCTGGCCGGGATACCGCCCGAACACCCGCTCACGGCGGTGATCCACGCGGCCGGCGTGATCGACGACGGCACCCTCGCGTCGCTCACCCCCGAGCGGCTCGACGCGGTCCTGCGACCGAAGGTCGATGCGGCCTGGAACCTGCACCGGCTGACCGCGGACACCGACGTCCGGGCGTTCGTCATGTTCTCGTCGCTCGCCGGCATCCTCGGGGCCCCCGGGCAGGCGAACTACGCGGCCGCGAACATGTTCCTCGACGCCCTCGCCCATCACCGCCACGCCCTCGGGCTGCCCGGGCTCTCGATCGCGTGGGGCATGTGGGCGGCACCGAGCGCCATGACCGACAACCTCGGTGCGATCGACCTCGCCCGAGCCCGCCTCAGCGGAATGATTCCGATGCCCGCGGCCGACGGCCTGGCCCTCTTCGACAGCGCGCTGGCCGCCGGTGCACCCACGGTCGCGGCCGCACGGTTCGACCACTCCGGTTCGGCCGCACCGTACGTTCCCGCCCCGCTGCGTGGCCTGATCCGGGAATCGCGCCCGCACGCCGCGGGGTCGGACGCGGTCGTGACCGGTGCGAGCGGGTCCGGGCCCTCGGATTGGGCGCAGCGCCTCGCCGACCGGTCGATCCCCGAACAGCGGCACCTGATGCTCGATCTGGTGCGGGGCGGAGCCGCCACGGTGCTCGGCTACGACGCGTCGGACTCGGTGGACCCCGACCAGGCGTTCAAGGAACTCGGCTTCGATTCACTGGCGGCGGTTGCGCTCCGCAACCATCTCGGTGCCGCCACGGGGCTGCGGTTGCCGCCGACCATGGTGTTCGACCACCCGAGTCCGCGCGCGGTCGCCGAGTTCCTGCGCTCGGAACTCGTCCCGGATCCGATGTCCGTTGCTCTCGCCGACGTCGACCGGTTGCGCGCGACGATCGCCGAACTCGGCGAGGACAGCGAGGCACGGTCGGCGATCGCGCAGCGCCTCGGAAGCCTGTTGGCCGAGGTCGGCACGTCCGACGATGCGCATGCGGCCGCGGTCGACAAGATTCACGCCGCGACGAGTGAGGAGATCCTCGACCTCATCGATCGCGGTCTCTGACCCGAAACAGTGCGGGTGATCGCCGCCGGGAACACCGGCCCCGCAGGCGATACGATCGTCGCCGTCACAGGCCTCGAAAGGAATCACACGCCCCATGCGCCGCACCCTTGCTCTGACCGCCCTCACCGTCTGCTCCGCGGCAATCCTCACCGCCTGCGGTGGCGACAGCGACACCGCCGCCTCCGAGACGACGTCCGCCTCGGCTTCCGTGGCGGCGAGGACGACCGCCGCCACCGCCCCCGGCAGCCGCGTGTTCTCGGTCGCCGACGACCCGCAGACGGCCGCCGACTACCTGGCCTACCTGCGCGCGAACAACCAGACCGTCACCGACGACGACCTCGCGGTCCATCAGGCCGGTGAGATCTGCACCGCCCTCGACGCAGGCAAGCCCCTCGATCAGGTGCGTGAGGAGTGGACGCCGATGCTCACCAACGACGGCGTCTACCCGTACATCATCGGCGCGATCACGCGGTACTGCCCCGATCACGAGAACGTCCTCAACTAGTACGCGCTTCGCGCCCGTGCGCCTTTCTGGTTGTTGCAGCTACCAAAAAGGGGCACGGGCGGCGGAGCCGCCCCTGTGGGAATACCTGGACGCAGCGGGTGTTACACACCATGAAGTAGTTGAACAATCAATTACCTAAGTACGAGGAGACACCCCATGCCTGCCGTGACGGTCGACAACATCCTTGCCCTGCCGCGTATCGACGCACCCGCTCCCGGCGCCGTCGACCGCCCGGTCCGTTCGCTCACCACCGCACCCGTCGGCTACGAGGGCGAAGGCTTCCCGGTTCGCCGCGCGTTCGCCGGCATCGACCTGACGGCCCTCGACCCGTTCATCCACATGGACCAGATGGGCGAGGTCGACTACGCACCCGGGGAACCCAAGGGCACCCCGTGGCATCCGCACCGCGGCTTCGAGACCGTCACCTACATGATCGACGGCATCATGGAGCACCAGGATTCCAACGGCGGCGGCGGCACCATCGGTGGCGGCGACACCCAGTGGATGACCGCGGGCGGCGGCATCCTGCACATCGAGACCCCGCCCGAGCACCTGGTGATGAGCGGTGGCCTGTTCCACGGCGTCCAGTTGTGGGTGAACCTGCCGCGCGACAACAAGATGGCCGCGCCCCGCTACCAGGACATCACCGGCCAGAAGGTGGCCCTGCTGTCCTCGTCCGACGGCGGCGCTCTCGTTCGGGTGATCGCCGGTGACGTGGACGGACACCACGGCCCCGGGTCCACGTACACGCCGATCAGCCTCGTCCACGCGACGATCGCACCGGGTGCGAGTCTGACGCTGCCGTGGAACCCCGAGTTCAACGCGCTCGCCTACGTCCTCGCGGGCGAGGGGCTCGTCGGTTCGGAACGTCGTCCGATCCGCATGGGCCAGACGGCCGTCTACGGACGCGGTGACACCCTCACGATCGCCGCGGCTGACACACAGGATTCGCGGACCAAGTCCTTCGAGGTGTTCCTCCTCGGCGGCAAGCCGATCCGCGAGCCCGTCGCGATGGCCGGACCGTTCGTCATGAACACCAAGGCCGAGGTGCTGCAGGCGTTCGAGGACTTCCAGGCCGGCCGCCTGGGTTCCGTTCCCGCGGCGCACGAAACGCTCGACTGACCCCATGTGAGTGGCAAAGCGTGGCGGGGCACACAATGCCACTCACGTGCGGAAGACAATGCGCTACAGACGATTCGGCGCCAAGCTCAGGGGCGCCGGATCTTCGCGTCGATGCGGTGGATCCGTAGGTCGTCCTGCGGGATTTGGAACGTCTCGATCACCCGGACCGTCACGAGGGTGCGGCCGAACAGTCCGGCGTCGAGGAGGTAGTCGACGGTGACGTCGTCGCCGTCGACCGTCCACACGCAGTCGCGGATCGCCCGGATCACCCGGTACTGGGGGCCGCCGGACAGGCTTCGGCGCAGGTGATTTCCGGAGAATGCCGTCTTCAGCCCCATCTCGTAGCGCACGGCCCGCGGCTCGATGGGCACCGTGTTGCCGTCGTGGCTGAGCAACGCGTCCAGATAGGCCCGGGCGACATCGACCTGTGTGTTCATGTCAGTAGTCGAACATTTCGGCTGCGGCGAGCACCAGCGTTTCCGCGTCGTCGCAGCTAGGCGCGGATGCCGCCACGGACGCGGTCAGCCGATTGCTGCGTTTGTCCCGTTCGCTCACCGGACTCGACGGCAGGTTCGTGTCGAACACCGCACCCGGGTAGAAGTAGTAGTGACATTCGAGTGCGTCCCGGAAGTACGTGAACGTCTTGCCGTCGAGTTCGACCTCTTCGGGGCCGCCGGTCTGCGACGGTTCGGGCGACAGCGCCAGTTGCACGGATGCCGCGTCGCCGCCGCGGAGCGTCAGGAGACATTCGTAGGGACGGCTACCCGGAGAGAACGTCTCGACGCCCCGTCCGGACATCTTCTCGACCACCCGGCACGGATCCTGCTGCGCGAGAGGAATATCCGAACGCACCGGCGCCGGGGTGCGCAGCCTGCCGGCGACTGATCCGAGGACCGTGCGGGCCTCGGCGCAGTCGTCGCCGCCGGCGGAGTCACCCGTTCCGCCTGCCCCGTCGAGATACGACACGTGCCCCCATCGCCCCGGGGCGGTGTCGTCGTCCGGCACTCCCGGAACCGGCGGCAGCGAGAAGTAGAGGGTGCACGTGCCGGGGAGCGTGCCGACCGCGGGACGCACCTCGATTCCCGACGTCACCTCGCCGGCACCGGTGTCCTCCGTGGGTTCGCGTTCGCCCACCGTCACCTCGACCCAGACGGGGTTGGCGGGTGTGCCGCGGGGAGGCACCAACTCGGCGTGGCAGGTGGACAGATCGCCGACGGGCCCGAATGCAGTGACCTGCCCGAGCGAGGCGACGAGATTTTGGTCGAGCAGTCCGCACGGCGCGATGTCGCGGGCCCCGGCGGCGACGGCCAACTCGACGCGGCTGTGGTCGCTCACGGGCAGGCCGTAGATCGGCTCGCCGACCCCGGCGACGCTCGGCGCTCCCTCGACCACCCCGGCGCACGACGCGAGCAGTGCCGCAAAAAGTGCGGCGACCAGCGGTGTTACCACTGTCGCGCTGCGGCCCACCGCTGTCTCCTCACTCGGACTTCGAACCCCGGCACGCGAACGATGGTGCCCGGAGTACAGTGCTGAGTATGCAGCGCGCACTCCTCCTTGGTTGCCGCGACGGGGTCTGATCCAGACTGGCTTCCCGTCGCGGGGTTTCTCGTGCGCCGGTCGACACAGCCGTTGGACTCAGAAAGTCCACATCGAACCTGGAGATCAATCCCATGTCCCCCGCTGACGCCTTTACCTCCGGAACGCGCACCATCACGCCGCCTTCCAAGCCTGCTCCCTCCGATCAGCCGGAGTGGAACACGCAGAAGAATTCGTCGATGCCAACGTTCCGCTACCGCTCCTTCTCCGAAGAAGTGGAGCCCGTGTCGCTGCCGGACCGCTCGTGGCCCGACAAGATCATCGACCGTGCGCCGCAGTGGTGCGCGGTCGACCTCCGTGACGGCAACCAGGCGCTGATCGACCCGATGAGCCCCGCCCGCAAGCGCCGCATGTTCGAACTGCTGGTGCGGATGGGCTACAAGGAGATCGAGGTCGGCTTCCCGTCGGCGAGCCAGACGGACTTCGACTTCGTCCGCGAGATCATCGAAGACGGAGCGATTCCGGACGACGTCACCATCCAGGTGCTCACGCAGTCCCGGCCGGAACTGATCAAGCGCACGTTCGAGGCCTGTGAGGGCGCGAACAAGGTGATCGTCCACTTCTACAACTCGACGTCCATCCTGCAGCGGCGGGTGGTGTTCAAGGCCGAGCGCGACGTGATCAAGAAGATCGCGACCGACGCGGCGACCCTGGCCCTCGAAGAGGCGAAGAAGTACCCCGACACGCAGTGGCGCTGGGAGTACTCCCCCGAGTCGTACACCGGCACGGAACTCGAGTACGCCAAGGAGGTGTGCGACGCCGTCACCGAGGTGCTGCAGCCGACGCCGGAGAACCCGGTGATCCTGAACCTGCCCGCCACCGTCGAGATGGCGACGCCCAACGTGTACGCCGACTCCATCGAGTGGATGCACCGCAACCTGGCCCGCCGCGACTCGGTCATCCTGTCGCTGCACCCCCATAACGACCGCGGCACCGGCGTGGCCGCCGCCGAGCTGGGCTACCAGGCAGGCGCCGACCGCATCGAGGGCTGCCTGTTCGGCAACGGTGAGCGCACCGGCAACGTCTGCCTGGTCACGCTCGGCCTCAACATGTTCACCCGGGGCGTCGACCCGCAGATCGACTTCTCGAATATCGACGAGATCCGCCGCACCGTCGAGTACTGCAACCAGCTGCCCGTCCACGAGCGTCACCCGTACGGCGGCGACCTCGTGTACACCGCGTTCTCGGGCAGCCACCAGGACGCGATCAACAAGGGTCTCGACGCCATGAAGTTCGACGCCGACTCGCAGGACGCGGACGTCGACGACATCCTGTGGGCGGTTCCCTACCTGCCGATCGACCCCAAGGACGTGGGCCGCACCTACGAGGCCGTGATCCGCGTCAACTCGCAGTCCGGCAAGGGCGGCGTCGCGTACATCATGAAGGCCGATCACGGGTTGGTGCTGCCGCGTCGCCTGCAGATCGAGTTCTCGCAGGCCGTCCAGCGGATCACCGACGGCGAGGGCGGCGAGGTGTCGCCCAAGGAGATGTGGGACGTCTTCCACGAGGAGTACCTGGCTCCGATCACGCCGCTCGAGCGGATGAAGCAGAAGGTCACGGCGTCCGAGGAGGACGGCGGCACCGACTCCATCACCGCGACCGTGAAGGTCGACGGCAAGGAGCACGAGATCTCGGGTTCGGGCAACGGCCCGCTCGCCGCGTTCGTCGACGCGCTCGCCACCATCGACTTCGACGTGCGTGTGCTCGACTACTCCGAGCACGCCATGTCGGCCGGTGACGACGCCCAGGCGGCCGCGTACGTCGAGTGCGCGGTGACCGCTCCCGACGGACGGAACACCGTGGTCTGGGGTGTCGGCATCGCGACGTCGATCACCACCGCGTCGCTGCGCGCCGTCGTCTCGGCGGTCAACCGGGCGCACTGACCGCTTCCCGACCCTCGCTGCCGCAGGCGCGCACCACGCGCACCTGCGGCAGCGTCGTTTCCGGCCACGGAAAGCGGCTCCCTCCGGGCTTCGGGTGACTACCCTGGTAACGGAGTCCACACCGGACCCGAACCGCCTCGGACCCTTCGGGGGGCGTCGTGAATCTGGCATTTCAACAGCATCTTCCGGTCCGTCCGTATCCGGCCCGGCGCCGCCCCAAGGGCAGCTTCTTCTACAAGATGATCACAACGACGGATCCCAAGGATCTGGGGATTCTGTACCTGATCACGTCGTTCGTCTTCTTCATGGCCGGCGGTCTGATGGCGCTGTTGATCCGCGGCGAGCTCGCCGTTCCGGGTCTGCAGTTCCTGTCGAACGAGCAGTACAACCAGCTGTTCACGATGCACGGCACGATCATGCTGCTGCTGTACGCGACGCCGATCGTGTTCGGGTTCGCCAACTACATCCTGCCGCTGCAGATCGGCGCCCCCGACGTCGCGTTTCCCCGCCTCAACGCGTTCAGTTACTGGGCGTTCCTGTTCGGCGGCACCATCGCGATCGCGGGTTTCATCACTCCGGGTGGCGCCGCGGACTTCGGCTGGACGGCGTACTCGCCGCTGACGAGCGCGCTGCATGCGCCGGGCGTCGGCGCCGATCTGTGGATCATGGGGCTGGCGCTGTCCGGTCTCGGCACCATCCTCGGCGGGGTCAACATGATCACGACCGTCATCTGCCTGCGAGCCCCGGGCATGATCATGTTCCGGATGCCGATCTTCACGTGGAACATCTTCATCACCAGCATCCTGATCCTGGTGGCGTTCCCGATCCTCACCGCAGCGCTGATGGGGCTGTTCGTCGACCGCCATCTGGGCGGCAATCTGTACGACCCGGCCACCGGCGGCGTGCTGCTGTGGCAGCACCTGTTCTGGTTCTTCGGCCATCCGGAGGTGTACATCGTCGCGTTGCCGTTCTTCGGCATCGTGTCGGAGATCTTCCCGGTCTTCAGCCGCAAGCCGCTCTTCGGATACAGCGGGCTCGTCTACGCGACGATCGCCATCGCCGCCCTCTCGATCGCCGTGTGGGCGCACCACATGTACGCGACGGGCGCGGTGCTGCTGCCGTTCTTCTCCTTCATGACGTTCCTGATCGCGGTACCCACCGGGGTGAAGATCTTCAACTGGATCGGCACCATGTGGAAGGGGCAGCTGACGTTCGAGACCCCCATGCTGTTCTCGCTCGGCTTCCTCATCACGTTCATCTTCGGCGGCCTCACCGGTGTCATCCTCGCGAGTCCCCCGCTGGACTTCCACGTCACCGACAGCTACTTCGTGATCGCCCACTTCCACTACGTGCTGTTCGGGACGATAGTCTTCGCCACGTACGCAGGCATCTACTTCTGGTTCCCGAAGATGACGGGCCGCATGCTCGACGAGCGTCTCGGCAAATGGCATTTTTGGACCACGTTCACCGGTTTCCACGGCACGTTCCTCGTCCAGCACTGGCTCGGCGCCGAGGGGATGCCGCGCCGCTACGCCGACTACCTGCCCTCGGACGGCTTCACCGTCCTCAACTCGGTCTCCACGGTGTTCGCGTTCGTCCTGGGCGCGTCGACCGTGCCGTTCGTCTGGAACGTCTTCAAGAGCTACCGCTACGGCGAGGTGGTCACGGTGGACGATCCGTGGGGGTTCGGCAACTCCCTGGAGTGGGCGACGACGTGCCCGCCTCCGCGGCACAACTTCACCGAGCTGCCGCGCATCCGCTCCGAGCGGCCCGCGTTCGAACTGCACTATCCGCACATGGTCGACCGGATGCACCGCGAGGCACACGTCGGAGTGCGGGGCGCGGTGGCGCACGCGACCGAATCGGCGGGTGCCGATCCGAAGGTGAACCGCCAGTAACTTCTGCGTGAAAGTTCCCTTCCCCAAGAGCTTCTCGGGGAACCGGACGAAAACGACTCTGTGACAACGGGTTGCAGATACCTCTCCGGAGGACGCCCAGTTCGGCGGAATTCCGGCCGCATTACTCCCTCGTAGCGTCGACACGCAAGTCCTTGAACGCTTGACAAGCAGATCGGCGCCTCGCAGAAGTTACGCGCGGGTACAAATTTTCGACGTTATGCTCGCATTCCCCGAGCATCGGTCCCGCAATGGCGCAGGTCCGACGATCGCGTTCGGGACGCCCCTGGAGGTAGTCAAGTGGGTTGTGCAGGGGTGCACGTGTCCGCGAAGGCGGCACCCAGTCCTCGGCGGACATGGCCTTGGCCATCGAAACACTCTGCGGATCAATGAGTTTTACGGAAACGGAGCGATAACAGATGTTCAAGCGAATAGCGATAGTCAACCGCGGCGAAGCGGCGGTCCGCCTGATTCGTGCGGTGCGCGAACTGAACGCCGAGCACAACTACGGCATCCGCACGATCGCACTCCACACGGAGGCAGAACGCCGCGCGATGTTCGTTCGGCAGGCCGACGAAGGTGTGTGCTTGCGCACAGTCAAGACCGGCACCGCCTACCTCGATCACGCCGAGCTGGCCCGCGCGCTGCGCGAGAGCAAGGCCGACGCCGTGTGGGTCGGCTGGGGCTTCGTCGCCGAGGATCCCGCGTTCGTCGAGGTCTGCGAGCAGCTCGGCATCACGTTCATCGGCCCGCCCGCCGAATCGATGCGCCTGCTGGGCGACAAGGTCGAGGCCAAACTCCTCGCCGAGAAGGTGGAGGTCCCGGTCGCGCCGTGGAGCGGCGGCCCCGTCGCCACCCGCGCCGACGCCCGCCGTCACGCCCAGGCCATCGGCTACCCGCTCATCATCAAGGCCCGCTCCGGTGGTGGTGGCCGCGGTATCCGCAAGGTGTGGTCGGAGGACGAACTCGAACTCGCGCTCGAACGCACCCAGGGTGAGGCCCAGCGGTCCTTCGGCGACCCCGTCGTGTTCATCGAACGACTGGTCACCGACGCACGCCACGTCGAGGTACAGGTGATTGCCGACAACTTCGGCAACGTCTGGGCTCCCGGTGTGCGCGACTGCTCCATCCAGCGCAAGAACCAGAAGGTCATCGAGGAGTCCAGCTCGCCGCTCCTCACCTCCGACCAGTCCAACCACCTGCGCACCGTCTCCGCAGAGCTCGTGCGCGCCGCCGGCTACCGCGGCGCCGGCACGGTCGAGTACCTGTACCAGCCCGAGCAGAAGACGTTCACGTTCCTCGAGGTCAACACCCGCCTCCAGGTCGAGCACCCCATCACCGAGGCCACCACGGGCATCGACCTGGTGAAGCTGCAGATCCTCGTCGCCAGCGGTGAGCCGCTGGTCGGCGACTGCCCGCCCGAGTTCGGTCACGCCGTCGAGGCCCGCCTCAACGCGGAGGACGCCGCCAACGGCTTCGCTCCCGCGCCCGGCGCCGTGCAGCTGCTCAAGTTCCCGCTCGGCAGCGGCCTCCGCGTCGACACCGGTATCGCCCAGGGCGACGTCATCCCGCCCGACTACGACTCGATGGTCGCCAAGGTCATCGCCTGGGGTCGCGACCGCTCCGAGGCGCTCGCGCGTCTGCGCACCGCTCTCCGCGAGACCACGGTCGTGCTGCAGGGCGGCACCACCACCAAGTCGTTCCTGCTGGACCTGCTGGACCGCGAAGAGGTCATCTCGGCGTCCGCGGACACCGGCTGGCTGGACCGCACCGACGCAGGCACGTCCAACGTCCCGTCCCGGACCGCGGATGTCGCCCTGATCGCCGCCGCCATCGACATCTACGACGCCGAGGAGAAGCTCGAGCGTGAGGCGTTCCTGTCGTCCGCTCGGGGTGGACGGCCCCGCGCCGGCCACGCCATCGGCCGCAAGGTGGAGCTCAGCTACCAGGGCCAGGCCTATGGGCTCACCGTCACGCAGGTCGGCGCCCACAGCTACCGCGTCGACGGGGACGCCCCCGAGACCGAGGTCGAGGTCGACCGGCTCAGCGAGTTCGAGAGCCGCCTGGTGATCGGCGACCGCCGCCACCACGTCGTCTCGGTCGCAGGCCGCGCCCAGTACCTCGTCGAGGTCGACGGCATCAGCCACCAGATCAGCCAGGACGAGGCCGGCGTCGTCCGCGCACCGGCTCCCGCAGTCGTGGTCGCGGTGCCTGTGTCCGTCGGCGACGAGGTCGAGGTCGGCGCCACGCTGGTCGTCCTCGAGAGCATGAAGATGGAGACCGCGGTCCGCGCTCCCGTCGCAGGCCGGGTGCGGGAAGTTCTCGCCATGGTCAACTCCCAGGTCGACGCCGGAACGGCACTGCTGCGCGTCGAGGAGAGCTCGGAGGAGTCCACCGCTCCGAAGTCGCCTCGCGTCCAGTTCGATCTCGGTGCCCCCGCTTCGCACGGGAACACCCGGGCCGACGCCCTCGAGCAGATCGACGCACTCGCCGCACTGCTCACCGGTTACGACGTCAGCGCGAAGCGCGCCGGAGTGCTCCTCGCCGATTACGAGAAGCTGCGCGCCGAGATCGCGGGCGACCCGGATCTCGTGCAGGCAGAGCTCGCTCTACTGAACACGTTCGCGGATATCTGCGAGATCGGACGTAACCGTCCGACCGCCGCCGAGGAGGACGGTGACGAGCGCGTCCACAGCCCGCGCGAGCACTTCCACACCTACCTCCACACCCTCGACGTCGAACTCGAAGGCCTGCCCGAGTCGTTCACGACCCGGCTGTCGCGGGCGCTGCGTCACTACGACGTCACCGACCTCGAGCGCACCGCCGAGCTGGAGGAGGCGGTCTACCGTCTGTTCCTCGCGCAGCAGCGCATGGACAACCAGGTTCCCGTCATCGCCGCACTGCTCGATCGGTGGCTGAACGACGGCAACGCTCCCGGCCGCGCACCCAGCGGACTCGGTGAGGTCCTGGACCGGCTGATCATCGCCACCCAGGTCCGGTACCCGGTGATCGGAAACGTCGCCCGCAACGTGCGGTTCCGGTTCTTCGACGAGCCGCAGATCCGCAAGGCCCGCGAGCAGGTCTACGACGGTGTCCGTGGCAGCCTCGAGTACCTCGCCGAGCGTCCCGACGCCGCCGACTACCAGGAACGCCTCGAGGCCCTGGTCGCCACCCCGCAGTCGCTGACCGAGCTCCTCGGGCAGCGGATCGCACGCAAGAGCACGACCGTCGGGCCGCTGCTCGAGGTCGTCACCCGTCGCTACTACGACATCCGCACGCTCGAGGACGTCACGTCCTTCGACCGCAACGGACGGCGTTTCGTCACCGGCAACTTCGACCTGCTCGGCGAGCGCCTCAACCTGGTGTCGGCCGTCGCCGAGTACGCCGAACTGCCCGGTGCGCTCGACGAGATCGGTGCCGTCGCCGCGGAGAACCCCGCCAACCTCGTCCTCGACCTCTACCTGTCGTGGACCGCACCGCCCGCCGACCCGAACACGATGTCCGAGGACCTGCGGAAGGCGCTGGCGGCGCTGCCGCTGGCCGCGACCTGCCGCCGGGTCACGGTGTCCGTCTTCGGCGGAACCGACATAGACGTCCGCAAGTTCACGTACCGCCCGGACGACGCAGGTGTCCTGGCGGAAGAGACGCTGATCCGGGACATGCACCCGCTCACCGGCCAGCGACTCGACCTGTGGCGCCTGAAGAACTTCGACGGCACCCGCCTCCCCGCGGTCGCCGACACGTTCCTGTTCAACCTGGTCTCGCGCGACAACCCCACCGACGAACGCCTCATCGCGCTCGCCGAGATCCGCGACATCACGCCGGTCCGCAACGAAGACGGCCAGGTCATCGGTGTTCCCGCTGCGGAGCGCGTGCTGCAGTCGTGCCTCGACGGCATCCGCCGGGCGCAGGCCACGCGCGGCAGCAAGCGCAAGCTCGACGCCAACCGCGTCGTGCTGTACGTGTGGCCGAAGATCGACGTCCCGGTCGAGGACCTCGAGGCGTTCGCCCGGGTCGCGGCACCGCTCACCGCGGGCGCCGGACTCGAGGAGATCACCGTGATCGCCCGGCTCCAGGGCGAGCCCGGCACGG
Source organism: Rhodococcus sp. 21391 (assembly GCF_016772255.1). NCBI lineage: Bacteria > Bacillati > Actinomycetota > Actinomycetes > Mycobacteriales > Nocardiaceae > Rhodococcus > Rhodococcus sp. 21391. The sequence goes on from NZ_CP063781.1 coordinate 6,198,418, forward strand.
AGTCGCGGGAGAAGGCTCTGCGCTTCTCCTACCGCACCGGTGCCGGCGTGGTCGTCAAGGTCACCGAGCCGCCGACCGAGCCGCTGCAGCCGCTCGACGCGTACACGCAGAAGGTCCGCAGCTCACGTGCCCGCGGCACCGTCTACCCGTACGAGCTGATCCCGCTGCTCACCGGCCGTGACGGCAGCTTCGTCGAGCACGACCTGGACGAGACGGGCCAGCTTGTTCCCGTCGAGCGTCCGTACGGTCAGAACAAGGCCGGCCTCGTCGTCGGTCTGGTCACGGCCCGCACCGACCGGCATCCCGAGGGAATGACCCGCGTCGCGCTCTTCGGTGACCCGACGAAGGCACTGGGCACCGTCGCGGAAGCCGAGTGCGCCCGCCTCGTCGCCGGTGTCGACCTGGCCGAGAAGCTGGGTGTCCCGGTCGAGTGGTTCGCGCTGTCGTCCGGCGCGACGATCTCCATGGACAGTGGCACCGAGAACATGGACTGGGTGTCCCGCGGCCTGCGTCGCCTCATCACGTTCACGCAGAACGGTGGCGAGGTCAACGTGATCGTGGCCGGCATCAACGTCGGTGCGCAGCCGTACTGGAACGCCGAAGCCACGATGCTGATGCACACCAAGGGCATCCTCGTCATGACGCCGGACAGTGCCATGGTGCTCACCGGTAAGAACTCGCTCGACTACTCGGGTGGCGTCTCGGCCGAGGACAACTTCGGCATCGGCGGTTACGACCGCGTGATGGGCCCGAACGGTGAGGCGCAGTACTGGGCGCCGAACCTGCCCGCCGCGTGCGAGATCCTGTTCGCACACTACGACCACGCGTACGTCGTTGCCGGAGAACGCTTCCCGCGCCGGGCGCAGACCAGCGACCCGATCGGGCGCGACGTGCGGTCCTTCCCGCACATCCACCCGTCCAGCGACTTCACCACGGTCGGCGACATCTTCTCCGCGGAGACGAACCCGGAACGCAAGAAGCCGTTCGACATTCGCACGGTGATGCGTTCACTCGTCGACCAGGACCACGCGGTGCTGGAGCGGTGGGCCGACATGGCGGACGCCGACACGTCCGTCGTGTTCGACGCGCACCTCGGCGGTTACCCGGTGAGCGTCATCGGCATCGAGTCGCGGGCCATCGCCCGTAAGGGATGGTCGCCGGCCAACGGTCCCGACCAGTGGACTGCGGGAACGCTGTTCCCGCAGTCGTCGAAGAAGACGGCCCGGGCGATCAACGCCGCCAGCGGCAGCCGTCCGCTCGTCGTGCTGGCCAACCTGTCCGGCTTCGACGGTTCCCCGGACTCGCTGCGGCACATCCAGCTCGAGTACGGCGCCGAGATCGGCCGCGCCATCGTCAATTTCGACGGCCCGATCGTGTTCTGCGTCGTCTCCCGCTACCACGGTGGCGCGTTCGTGGTGTTCTCCGGAGCACTGAACGACAACATGGAGGTGCTGGCGGTCGAGGGTTCGTTCGCCTCGGTCCTCGGTGGTGCCCCCGCCGCGGCCGTGGTGTTCACCCGCGAGGTCAACTCTCGGGTGGCCGCCGACCCGTCGATCCGGGAGCTCGAAGCCAACCTGGCGGGCGCCCAGAACGACGCCCAGCAGGCTCACCTGCGGGTGGAGCTGGCGGCCCAGCAGGCTGCGGTGCGCAACGAGAAGCTCGGTGAGGTCGCGGCCGAGTTCGAGGCTGTGCACAACATCCAGCGGGCACAGCGGGTCGGCTCCGTCGACGCCGTCATCCCGGCCGTCGAGCTGCGTCCGTACATCATCGGTGCGGTCGAGCGCGGCATGCGCCGGGCGGTCGAAGCAGGCAAGTAGTCCCTACCCGAACGGCCGCGGCACCTACCGGTGTCGCGGCCGTTCGGCGTTTCGCGACCGCGGGCGGGGTCGGCACCGGCCACATTTCACCTGTTTCGGATGACGCGGGCGCCCCGGCCCGGTGCGATAGTCGGCGCAGAGTGAATTCGACTGTGAATGGAGCGCTGCAATGGACTCTTTCTGGGACTTTCTCTGGGTGATCATCGTCACGTTCGGCTTCGTGGCCTACCTGATCCTGTTGTTCTCCATCATCACCGACCTGTTCCGCGACCATAAGACGTCGGGCTGGGCGAAGGCCATCTGGATCATCTTCCTGTTCTTCATCCCGCTGCTGACCGCGCTCGTGTACCTCATCGTCAAGAGCGACGGCATGGCCCAGCGGTCGATGGCGGCCGCGCAGGAGGTGAAGCAGGCGCAGGACAGCTACATCCGTTCCGTCGCGGGCAAGTCTTCGGCCGAGCAGATCGCGGACGCGAAGGCACTGCTCGATGCAGGCACCATCACTCAGCAGGAGTACGAGACGCTGAAAGCCAAGGCGCTGGCCTGACCCCGCACCGTCACCGTCGAAGGCCCGCCCCGGTGCGGGCCTTCGTGCTGTCGGGGGTCAGTCCCGCACCCGTGCCGCGACATCCCGGAACGCCTGCAGCACCGTGGCCACCGCGGGAACGTCGTCGGCTGCCGGCCGCCGGGCCAGTTCGTAGATCCGGGCCGCGCGCACCCCGGCGAGCGGCAGCTGCACCACCGTGCGGCTCGTCACCGCATGGCGGGCCAGCAGGGCCACGCCGTGACCGCCGGCGACGAGTTCCTCGATGACCCGGAAGTCGTTGATGCGCATCACCACATGCGGCTGCACCCCGGTCGCGGCGGCCACCGACATCAGCACGTCGTCGACAGGGAAACCGCCGCGCACACTGATCCACCTCTCGTCCGCCAACTGGTCCGGGCGAACCGCATCCTGTCCGGCGAGCGGATGGCCGGGCGGCAGGATGAGGTCGATGGGTTCGCGCATCAGCGGTTCGGCCGACACCCGCGGCGAGGACGAGTCCGGGGCCCGCTCGTCGCGATGCGTCAGCACCACGTCGTAATCGGCGAGCAGGGTGGGCACCGCGGCGGCGGGCAGGTCCTCGTCGCGCGCCTGCACGTCCACCCCACTGCCTTCGAGCGCGTCCAGCAGTCCGGGAAGCAGCAGCGCGGCACCGGACGGGAACAGCGCCACCCGCACGCGGCCGCGCGGCGAACCGCGGTAGGCGCTCATCTCCGCCGCCGCACGGTCCAGGGCGGCCACGACGTCGTCGGCGCGGACGACGAGCGCCTGACCGGCATCGGTGAGCCGCAACCGGCGGCCGGCGGGTTCGAGCAGGGTCACCCCGGCCTCCCGCGAGAGGATCTTGAGCTGCTGCGACACCGCCGACGGCGTCATCGACAACGCCTGCGCGGTCGCCGCCACCGTGCCGCGGTCCGCCAGCTCGCGCAGCACGCGCAACCGGGTCGCATCCATGTAGCAAAACTACATCGATGATGCACTTTAATGCGCTTGTCCTGATTGTTTCCGGCCCTCACGATGGAAGGCATGACCTCCCGCGACCGGCTGCTCGGACTCACCGTCGTCGTCCTGTGGGGGCTCAACTTCCTCGCCATTCGCGCGGGCCTCGATCACTTCCCACCGTTCTTCTTCGCCGCGCTGCGATTCTTCGTCATCGCGATCCCGGTGATCCTGTTCGTTCCCCGGCCGCAGGTCCCGCTGAAGTGGCTGCTGGTGTACGGCCTGGGGTTCGGCGTCGGCCAGTTCGCCTTCCTGTTCTGGGCCATGCACGTCGGCATGCCCACCGGGCTGGCGTCGCTGGTCCTGCAGTCCTCGGCGCCGTTCACCGTGGTCCTCGGCGCGGTCCTGCTGCGGGAGCGACTGCGGCCGACGCAGGTGTGCGGACTGTTGGTGGCGATGGCCGGGATGACAGTCATCGGCTGGGACCGCGCCCAGCACGCCGCGCTGCTGCCGGTGGCCCTGACGCTGCTCGCGGGACTGTCGTGGGCGCTGGGCAACATCGGCAACCGCAAGGCCGCGTCGGATCAGCCGATGCGCCTGATGCTGTGGATGTGCGTCATTCCGCCGCTGCCGATGCTGGCGCTGTCGTTCGGCGTCGAGGGTCCGTCGGCGGGCTGGGACTCCCTGACGTCGTCACTGGACGGCAACGGCCCGCTCGCGCTCGCAGGCCTCGCCTACATCGTGATCCTCGGCACGGTCGCGGGCTCGGGCCTGTGGACGGCGCTGCTCAGCCGCTACCCCGCCGGAATGGTCGCGCCGTTCTCCCTGCTGGTTCCCATCGTCGGGATCGGGGCGTCCTGGCTGGTGCTGCACGAGGAGCCGAGCATCCTGTCGCTGATCGGCGGGGCCGTCGTCATCGCCGGTGCCGCCGCCACCCAGGTGCGCGGCAGGGTGCGTCCGAGCACACTTTCGCGCTCACGTGCCCCCGCGCGAGTCGGCGTCTGACCGGACCCTGTGCAAAACTCGCGGAGTGAGTACTGGAACTGGGATCACGACGCGCGGCAAGCTCGCCCTGCGCGCAGCGGCGGCGGCCTCCTGGGCGTCGCAGAAGGCGGGCCGGGGCAAGGGCTCGATGATCGGCGGACTGATCGCCCTGAAGATCGACCCAACCCTGATGGAGCAGCTCGGCGCCGGCCGGCGCACCGCGGTGATCACCGGCACCAACGGCAAGTCCACCACCACCCGGATGACGGCGGCGGCGCTCTCCACCCTCGGTGAGGTCGCGACGCAGGCCGACGGCGCCAATATGGACGCCGGCATCGTCGCGGCGCTCAGCACCCGCGTCCACGCGCCCCTCGCCGCCCTCGAGGTCGACGAGCTCCACGTCCCACACGTCAGCGACGCCGTCAACCCCGAGGCCCTGGTTCTGCTCAACCTCAGCCGCGACCAGCTCGACCGGGTCGGCGAGATCAACATGATCGAACGCAAACTCCGCGCCTGCGTCGCCGCGCACCCGGAGGCCGTCGTGATCGCCAACTGCGACGACGTCCTCGTCACCTCGGTGGCCTACGACGCGAAGAACGTCGTCTGGGTCGCTGCCGGGGGCGGATGGGCCAGCGACGCCGCCAGCTGTCCGCGCACCGGCGAACCCATCGTGTGGGAGGGCTCGCACTGGCGCAGCACGGGTTCCGACTTCGCGCGCCCGACCCCCGACTGGTGGTTGGACGACGAAAACCTGTACGGGCCCGACGGCCTGAAGATCCCGATGACCCTCGCCCTACCCGGACGCGCCAACCGCGGCAACGCCGCACAGGCCGTCGCTGCGGCCGTTGCGATGGGCGCGAAGGCGGAGGACGCCGTCGCCGCGGCGGCCACCGTCCAGGAGGTCGCGGGCCGCTACAGCACCGTCGAGGTCGGGTCGCACTCCGTGCACATGCTGCTCGCCAAGAACCCCGCCGGCTGGCAGGAAGCGCTGTCGATGATCGACCCCACCGTCGACGGACTCGTGATCGCCGTCAACGGGCAGGTTCCCGACGGCGAAGACCTGTCCTGGCTGTGGGACGTGCGGTTCGAGCACTTCGAGGGCGTCAAGGTGGTGGCCGCCGGCGAACGCGGCACCGACCTGGCCGTCCGCCTCACGTACGCCGGCGTCGAGCACACGCTCGACCCGAACCCGTTGCGGGCCATCGCGTCCTGCCCGCCCGGACGCGTCGAGGTGCTCGCCAACTACACCGCCTTCCGCGACCTGAACACCGCTATCGCGAAGGAGGCGCGCAATGCCTGACTCGACCGTACGCATCGGCCTGGTGCTGCCCGACGTGATGGGCACCTACGGCGACGGCGGCAACGCCCTGATCCTCCGGCAGCGACTGCGCATGCGCGGATACGACGCGGAGATCGTCGAGATCACGCTGAACGATCCGGTCCCGGAGTCCCTCGACGTCTACACGCTCGGTGGGGCCGAGGACTCGGCCCAGCGCCTCGCCACCCGGCACCTCGCCAAGTACCCCGGACTGCAGAAGGCCGCCGAACGCGGCGCCCCCGTCCTGGCGATCTGTGCCGCGATCCAGGTGCTCGGCAACTGGTACGAGACGTCGAGCGGCGAACGCGTCGACGGCGTCTCGATGCTCGACGTCACCACGTCCCCGCAGGCGACGCGTTCCATCGGTGAAGTGATCACGGCACCACGGATGGACGGGCTGACGCAGCCGCTCACTGGGTTCGAAAACCACCGCGGCGGAACCACACTCGGCTCCGACGCCCGCGGCCTGGCCCGGGTCACGCACGGCGTCGGCAACGGCGTCGGGGACGGGCTCGAAGGCGTCGTCCAGGGTTCCGTGATCGGCACGTACATGCACGGACCCGCGCTCGCCCGCAACCCCGAACTCGCCGACCTGCTCCTGAAGCGGGCGCTGGGCGTCGACGAACTCGCGCCCCTCGACCTGCCCGAGGTCGAGCAGTTGCGCCGGGAGCGCCTGCGCGTCTGAGCACGTGAGTGGCAAAGCGTCGTCCCGCACTCTTTCGCACTCACCTCCGCAGGTGAGTGAGAAGGAGTGGCGGGGCACTCTTTCTCACTCACGTGGGCAGGCTGGACAGCGGCGCGACATATCGGCCCATCCTTCGCGGACCAACACCCGGCGCACTTCCTCGAATACCCCGCAGGGGTCGCGGGTCGTCTCATCCCACCCGTAGACCAGCCGTGGACGGTCGGCCAGCTCCGCCGCGTTGTCGCGCCGACGGTCACGGAAACGGGACTGTTGCGCGCTGTGATACTTCTGCCCGTCGAGCCGGACGATCAGCGGCACACCCATGGGGCTGTAATCGACGTCCTCGTACAGAATCCGGCCGTCCACGACGTGCGGCATCTGACGTTTCCCGCTCGGCAGCCCGTGCGCCCGTTCGACGTCGAGTGCGTAGCGGTGTTCGAGGGCCGATTGAACGCCGTCGCCGAGCAGCATCACGGCGTCGGCGATGTCGGTCGCATACCGGTGTGGACGCCGGACCTCGAGTTTTCGCCGGAGCACCTCGACGTGGACCTTGCCACTTGTGGCGGCCTCGATGAACCGGAGGGCCGCCTCCCGCGGGGTGGCCTCGGACACCGCGAGGTCGATCACCGTGTCGGCCAACGATGTCCGTGGCCGACGGAACGGGACCGAGATGTGCTCGAACGCGCGAGACCGATGGACCACGACGCCACCATGAACGAGTGCGTTGCCGACCGAGGTCGGGCGCCGACTGCCGGGTGAGCGGACCGTCGGCCCCTGATTCACCGCCGAGCAGTTGTAGGGGACAGTGATGTGGACCGGTGCCGACGGGTCGTCGACGCGGAGCAGTCCCCATTCCTCGGCCGCGGTCCGGTGACTCAGGATCGCCCGGCCGCCGTACAGGAGTGCGGCGGATAGGGCCATCGGACGGGTGAGCGGACCGTTGTTGACCGCGATGACGCGCGGCAGCACCCGCAGCCACTGGCCGGACACCACACGATGCCGGAGTGCGGTGGCACTGACGCCGTGCGCCCGGAGCTGTGCCGTGGTGACGACGCCGTCCTGGGCGTCGAGAATGGACTGCCATGAGTCGTGTTCCATGCCCGGAACGGTGTCGGCCCGCCCCGACAGGAACCGCCCCTTCCCACCATTTTTTCCACAGCCTGTGGATAAACCCTGTGAGCGCCAATGCGCATCGGGGTACACATCGGCACTCGCCTGCCGAGCGCAACCGAAGGGTTGCAGAACGGCGGAAAGAGTGCAACCATGGAGTTGCACATCAACCGTCGTCGAAAAGGTGGCCCACCATGGACGCATCGAGCAGCATCACCCGGACCGTTGTCGTGAACGCCCCGAGATCGGCGGTGTGGGCGGCGATCACGGATCCCGACAAGATCAGCCAGTGGTTCGGGCAGCGCACGTCGCTCGACCTCAGCGTCGGCGGCAAGGCCGCCTTCACCTGGGACGAGCACGGCACCGCCCGCGCCGTCGTCACGGAGCTCGACGAACCGAACGCGTTCGGCTTCCGCTGGGCAGCCGACATGGAAGCAGACCCGGTGATCGGCAACTCCACGCTGGTGCGGTTCACGCTGTCCGAGCACGCGGCAGGCACCGAACTGACCGTCGTCGAGACCGGGTTCGACACCCTCGACCGCGACGTCGCCGACCAGAAGCGGGCCCGCGAGGGCAACGTCCAGGGCTGGCACGCCGAACTCGACGAACTGGTCGCGTACCTGCACGGCGTGAAGGCATGACAGGGGGCACGTACGCCGAATTGGCCTCGGTGTTCGCGGCGCTGTCCGACGAGACCCGCTGGGAGATCCTCACCGAACTCGGGCGGGCCGACCAGTCGGCGTCGTCGCTCGCCACCCGGCTTCCGGTGTCGAGGCAGGCCATCGCGAAGCATCTGAATGCGCTGCAGGCCTGCGGACTGGTGGAGTCGGTGAAGGTGGGCCGCGAGATCCGCTACCGCGCGCTGGGCGCCGAGCTCAACAGGACGGCGCGGACGCTGGAACGAATCGGCGCCGAGTGGGATCGCCGGCTGGCCACCATCAAGCAGATCGCGGAATCGATGGAGGAGTAAAGACCCCAGACAGGGGTTCGGCCGGGAATGCTTCTGCATTCTCGGCCGGATCTCTGCTTCTCGAGTTTTCTCTGCTCACAGGTACATTTCCTCGATCCGCATCACTGACGATACACGTGAGTGACCTACGTCACAAGAGGCTCTATCGGACTTTTCTTCATCCGATCGTGCCCCGGCAGGGCCAGGGACACCGCGAACACCAGTACCGCCAGCACCGCGCACACCCCGTAGGCGATCGAGAAACCGGCGGCCGAGGCGACACCGCCCACCATGCTCGCCGCCAAAACCGTCGCGACCACCGCGCTGCACATGGTGGTACCCATCGTCCGCAGCAGGACGTTGACGCCGTTGGCCGCGGCCATCTGCGTGGACGGCACAGCCCGGACGATCAGCATCGGCAGCGTGCTGTACACCAGCGCGGTGCCGACGGCCGCGACACCGAGCGCCGCGATCACCATCCACAACTCCTTGTGCGGCACGGTGTGCAGCGCGTAGCCGAGGACGAGACAGATCGCGCCCGACAGGATCGTCACCTTCGACCCGTAGCGCTCGGACACCCGGGCGCCGACCTGCGCGAAGACGATCATCGACAGACTCGTCGGCAGCTGGCACACCGCGGCCTGGAGGATCGTCAGGCCGTAGCCGGCGTCTCCGCGGGGCGCCTGCAGCAGCTGTGTGGTGATGAGAGCGTTTCCGTAGAACGCGAACCCGACGAGAAGCGCCGTCACGTGCGGCAGCAGCACCGACCGTCGCGCCGACACCCGCAGGTCCACGAGCGGGTTCCGGTTGCGCAGCTGCTGATGTCCCCACAACGCGAACAGGAACACCGCGGACGCGAACATGCCCAGCACCGCGGGACTTCCCCAGCCCCACGAGCTGCCCTGGGTGATCGGGACGAGCAGGCAGACGAGGGCGGCGGTCAGACCGACGGCACCGACACCGTCGAACCGCCCACCCGACCGCGCCTCGGACTCGCGAATGAACAGCACCGCGGCCATGGTGACCGCGAGCCCGATTCCCGCGATGACCCAGAAGAGGACGTGCCAGTTGGAGTACTCGGCGACGGACGCCGCGAACGGCAGTCCGAGCGCCGTGCCGATCCCGAGGGTCGAGCTCATCATGGCGATCGCGCCGTTGACCTTCTCCCGCGGCAATTCGTCGCGGAGGATCGAGATTCCGACCGGGATGACGGCGGCGCCTGCCCCCTGCAATCCTCGCGCGAAAATCAGGAACGCGATGTCGGACGTCACGGCGCAGATCAACGCGCCGAGCGTCATGAAGACGAAGGCGACGAGAAGCATCCGCTTCTTGCCGAACATGTCGGCGAGCCTGCCGAAGATCGGGGTGACGACCGCGCCGACCAGGAGGGTGGTGGTGATCAGCCAGGACACCGACGTCTGACTCGCGCCGGTGAACGTCGGCATGCTGGGCAGGAGGGGAACCATGACCGTTTGCAGGACGGCCTGGAACACGCCCGCGAACGCGAGAATCGGGAAGAGGTAACGCGATCCGCCGGCAGAGTCCGGCGGAGCGACCGGCTGATCCGCGAGCGCCGACAGTGGGCGCGGCAACGAGATCGTCAAGCGTCACCCCTTGCACAACTGGTAAATGGTTGTTCACCAGATTAGGTGAACAACCATTTACCCCGCAAGCCGGACAATCCGCCCTCAGCCGTCGAGCAACTCCTGCACCAGCGGGGCATAGTGCGCCACCACCTCTTCCGGGGTGCCTGTCGCGTGCTCCTGCATCATCTTGCGACGCATGACGGCGAGACCCGTCAGCATCGACATCACCAGTTCGGCGCGCAGCCGGGCATTCGGCCCGGGTAGTCGTTCGGCCAGCGCGTCGATCATCTGCGCCGAATAGTTGGCGCGGAGCTTGCGGCTGCTCTCCTCGCTCGGCCCGCTCATGAACAGAATGTTCAACGACAGGGGCTTGTACGGTTCGAGCGGCCGCGCGAACATCGACACCATCCGCTCACCGAGACCGTCCAGCGGACCGCTGAACACGATCTCCGCGGCGGCGCGGAAATCGACGAGCGCGTCGAACAGCTGCTCCTTCGACCCGAAGTACTTGATGATCAGCGGTGCGCTGACCCCGGCGTCCTCGGCGATGTCCTTGAGCGTGATCTCCCGATACGGACGTGTCGCGAACGCCCGCCCCGCCGCGTCGACGATCAGCGACCGCGACTGCTCGGCCGTCCGCTTCACCGGCGCGGCAGTGCCCGGATCCGACGTCACAGCGTGCGTCTCCCCGACAACGCCCTGCCCAGCGTGAGCTCGTCGGCGAACTCGAGGTCGCCGCCCATCGGCAGACCCGACGCGAGCCTGCTGACCGTCAGCCCGGGGAAGTCCCGCAGCATCCGCACCAGATACGTCGCAGTGGCCTCCCCCTCGGTGTTGGGGTCGGTCGCGATGATCACCTCGGAGACGTCGACGCCGTCCTCCTGATTGCCGATGCGCGCGAGCAACTCCCGGATACGGAGCTGATCGGGACCCACCCCGGACAGCGGATCCAGCGCGCCGCCCAGAACGTGATAGCGACCCTTGAACTCGCGCGTGCGCTCGACGGCCTGGACGTCCTTCGGCTCCTCGACCACACAGATCACCGTGCGGTCACGGCGCGGATCGGCGCAGATGCGGCAATGCTCCTTGTCGGAGACCGTGCCGCACACCACACAGAACTGGACGCCGTCGCGCACCCGCTGCAGCGCATTCTTGAGCCGGTCGATCTCCGGCGGCTCGACGCTGAGCAGGTGGAACGCGATGCGCTGTGCGCTCTTCGGCCCGACGCCAGGCAGCTTGCCGAGCTCGTCGATCAGATCCTGAACCGGACCTTCGTACACGCCGCGCCTCTAGAAACCGGGGAGACCGGGCAGGCCTCCCCCACCGAATCCACCCGCGAGCGGACCGAGTTTCTGCGCCGCGATCTCCTGCGCCTTGTTCGACGCGTCCTCGATCGCACCGATCACGAGGTCCTGCAGAGTCTCCACATCGTCGGGATCGACGACCTTCGGATCGATCTTCAGACCGACCACTTCACCTGTCCCCTTGACCGTCGCGGTCACGAGTCCGCCACCGGCCTGCCCGGTGACCTCGGCCTCGGCCATCTCCTGCTGAGCGGCCATCAGCTGCTGCTGCATCTGCTGTGCCTGCGCGAGGAGCTGCGACATGTCGGGTTGTCCACCTGGTTGCACTGACGTGGTCCTTTCTGCTGTTTCCCCTGCCAGCGTAGACCGTGACCGTCGGCGCGGTCCGGCGCCGACGCCGTCGTGGGACTCACCACGACGGCACCGGAGCGAACCGGCGTCGCGTCAGGCGAGTTCGCGCTCGAGGTTCGCCAGCACCTGCCCCTGGATCTTCTTCAGACCCAGCGGGGCGAACGTCTTCTCGAAGAAGCCCCCGATGCCGCCCGCACCCTTCCACTCGGTGGTCGTGGTGACCGTCGAACCGCTGCCGCTCGGGGCGACGACCCAGGTGGTGACGAGCGACGAGTTCGCGTCCGTCTCGGTGATCGTGTTGCCCGCCACGGTGACCGTGGCCTTGATGTCGCGGGACCGCTTCTCGGTGGCCTTCAACGTCCACTGCGCGACGGTGCCGCCGCCCTGCCCGCCCTCGAGGACGCGGTAGTCCAGGTACTGCTCCGAGAGGATGCGCGGACGCACCGTCTCGTAGTCCGTCAAGGCCGCGAGCGCCTTCTCCGGTGTGGCTGCGACGGTAATCGAACTGCTCGCGCTGACCTGGCCCACTGTTCTGACTCCTCTTGTACGATTTGTACGAAACTGCTTCCTCCTCTCATCCTGCCTTCCGTCCGCGAGTCCGGGCGATGACGTGGCAATCTATTGTGAGGTAGCTCACTTCGACGTGGTCACGACCCGCACATTGATGAGACATTTGTGTGAATCTTCGGTCGACCGCGCCGATATGCGTGGCCTGAACCCGCGGAGAGGGATAGCGTCAGGGTGTGGCTGCCTCTTCGGTTGAACTACTGAAAAGCATGCGGGAGGGTGGACGCCCCTTCCGTGCGCATCGCACTCTGCCCGTCACCGGGATTGACGCTCACCGCGCCGGCGTCGAACGACTTCTCGCGTCCTACCGCGCGATTCCCACGGACGCCACCGTGCGACTCGCGAAGAAGACGTCCAACCTGTTCCGGGCGCGGGCCCAGACCAGCGCACCCGGCCTCGACGTCTCCGGCCTCGGCGGAGTCATCTCGGTCGACGAGCAGGCCCGAACCGCGGATGTCGCCGGAATGTGCACGTACGAAGACCTGGTGGACGCCACCCTGCCGTACGGGCTGGCGCCGCTGGTGGTTCCGCAGCTCAAGACCATCACGCTCGGCGGCGCGGTCACCGGCCTCGGCATCGAGTCGACGTCGTTCCGCAACGGGCTCCCCCACGAATCGGTCCTCGAGATCGACGTGCTGACCGGCAGCGGCGACATCGTCACCGCGAGACCGGAAGGCGAGAACTCCGACCTGTTCTGGGGGTTCCCCAACTCCTACGGAACCCTCGGCTATTCCACACGACTGCGCATTCAGCTCGAGCCCGTCAAACGGTATGTGGCACTGCGGCATCTGCGTTTCGATTCCCTGGACGAGCTGCAGTCGGCGATGGATCGCATCGTCACCGAGCGCGTCCACGACGGCATCCCCGTCGACTATCTGGACGGCGTCGTGTTCACCGCGTCCGAGAGTTACCTGACGCTGGGCCATCAGACCGACGAGGGCGGCCCCGTCAGCGACTACACCGGGCAGAACATCTTCTACCGGTCCATCCAGCACAGTTCCGTGAACCACCCCAAAACGGACAAACTGACCATCCGAGACTACCTGTGGCGCTGGGACACCGACTGGTTCTGGTGCTCGCGCGCCTTCGGCGCCCAGAACCCCACCATCCGCCGGCTGTGGCCGAAGAACCTCCTCCGCAGCAGCTTCTACTGGAAGCTCATCGCCCTCGACCACAAGTACGACATCGGCGACCGACTCGAGAAGCGCAAGGGCAACCCGCCACGCGAACGCGTCGTGCAGGACGTCGAAGTGCCCATCGAGCGCACCGCGGACTTCGTCCGCTGGTTCCTCGACGAAATCCCGATCGAACCGCTGTGGCTCTGCCCGTTGCGGTTGCGGGAACCTGCCCCCGCCGGCGCGTCCTCGCAACGCCCCTGGCCCCTGTACCCCCTCGAACCGAAACGCACGTACGTGAACATCGGATTCTGGTCATCGGTGCCCATCGTTCCGGGCCGACCCGAGGGGGCCGCGAATCGGCTGATCGAAGACAAGGTCAGTGACTTCGACGGACACAAGTCCCTCTACTCCGATTCGTACTATTCACGCGAAGATTTCGAACGCCTCTACTACGGCGGCGATCGATACACGGAACTGAAAAAACGCTACGACCCAAAATCACGATTACTGGACCTTTTCTCCAAGGCGGTGCAACGTCGATGACAACTCTGAAAGCTTCACGCTCCCAAGACCACAAGCTGACCATCGCAGAGATTCTCGAAACTCTGTCCGACGGCATGCTCCCCCTGCGGTTCTCCGCCTACGACGGCAGCGCCGCCGGCCCGAAGGACGCCCCCTACGGTCTCCACCTCAAGACGACCCGGGGCACCACCTACCTGGCGACCGCCCCCGGCGACCTCGGCATGGCCCGGGCCTACGTGTCCGGCGACCTCGAGGCCCGCGGCGTCCACCCCGGCGACCCGTACGAAATCCTCCGCGTGATGGGCGACGAACTGCACTTCCGCCGTCCGTCCGCGCTCACGCTCGCCGCCATCACGCGCTCGCTCGGCTGGGATCTGCTGCGCCCCATCGCCCCTCCCCCGCAGGAGCATCTCCCGCGGTGGCGTCGAGTCGCGGAAGGGTTGCGGCACTCCAAGTCCCGCGACGCCGAAGTCATCCACCACCACTACGACGTCTCGAACACCTTCTACGAGTATGTCCTCGGCCCGTCCATGACGTACACGTGCGCCTGCTACGAGAACGCCGAGCAGACCCTCGAAGAGGCACAGGACAACAAGTACCGCCTCGTCTTCGAGAAGCTCGGCCTCCAGCCCGGCGACCGACTGCTCGACATCGGCTGCGGCTGGGGATCGATGGTCCGGTACGCCGCCCGCCGCGGCGTCAAGGTCATCGGCGCCACCCTGTCCCGCGAACAGGCCGAATGGGCACAGAAGGCCATCGCCGAAGAAGGACTGTCCGACCTCGCCGAGGTCCGGTTCTCCGACTACCGCGACGTCCCCGAGACCGGATTCGACGCCATCTCCTCGATCGGCCTGACCGAGCACATCGGCGTCGGCAACTACCCCGCCTATTTCGGCCTGCTGCAGAGCAAGCTCCGCGAGGGCGGTCGGCTGCTGAACCACTGCATCACCCGGCCCGACAACCAGAGTCAGGCACGCGCGGGCGGCTTCATCGACCGGTACGTCTTCCCCGACGGCGAACTCACCGGCTCCGGACGCATCATCTCCGAGATCCAGAACGTCGGACTCGAGGTGCGGCACGAGGAGAATCTGCGCGAGCACTACGCACTCACCCTCGCCGGCTGGTGCCAGAACCTCGTCGACAACTGGGACGCCTGCGTCGCCGAGGTCGGCGAAGGCACCGCACGTGTGTGGGGTCTCTACATGGCCGGGTCGCGACTGGGCTTCGAACGCAACGTCGTTCAGCTGCACCAGGTCCTCGCCGTCAAGCTCGGCCCCAAGGGCGAGGCGCATGTGCCGCTGCGTCCGTGGTGGAAGTAGGCGGCTCCGCCGCCCGTGCGCCTTTTTGGTAGCTAGAGCAACCAGAAGGGCGCGCAGGCCGGGCAGGGCCTCTCGCCGGGCCTGATCCACCCCTCCCGCACGAGCACGGTCTCCACTTCACGGGCCACTTCACACGGATTCTTCGTCACCTCGTCGAATCCGTAGACGAGTCGTGGGCGCCCCTGCAGTTCCGCGGCGTTGTCGCGTCGACGGTCCCGGAACGCGACCTCCGCCATGGCGTGCGCGCGGCGACCGTCGAGGCGCACGATGAGCGGCACACCATTGTCGGAGTAGTCGCAGTCCTCGAAAAGGGTGCGCCCGTCCACGACCACGGGTGATTGCCGCCGCGCCCGTGGGAGCCCGTGCGCGTCCTCGACGTCGGTGGCGCAGCGGTATTCGAGCACCGCATCCACGAGCGTCTTGCGGTACCGACGTGGTCGTCGCTCCTCCATGCGTCGCCGGATGTCGCGCAGTGGGATCCGGGCATTGGTCACGAGCGCGATGAGCCGGGTGTAGGCGTCCCGTGCCGTGGGCTCGGCGATCGCGAGGTCGAGCGCAGTGTCCGCTCGCGTCGTCCGAGGCGGATCCGTGTCGACGGCTATGTAATCGTGCGCCCTCGACCGGTGCACCACGACACCGGGATGCAGCGGTGAGGACAGTGCGATCGGATTGCCCGGCTTACGCGACGGACGCATGCCCGTCTCGCTCTGGCACCGCGACGATTTCCCGTACGGCACCGTGATGTGGATCGGTTCGCCGTCGCGGCGAGGGACCATCCCCCATTCCTCGGCGGCGGTGATGTGGCTGAGCATCGAATGGCCGCCGCCGTAGAGGAGTGCGGCGGACAGGATCATGTCCCGGGTCAACGGGCCGTTGGTGACGGCATAGACGCCTTGGAGGACACGGCGCCACTGCCCCGAGTCCAGGAGATGACGAACCCTCCCCCGGGAGAAGCCGAACGGCTCGAGTTGGGACTGTGTGACGATCCCGAACTGGGTGTCGACCAGGCGCTGAAAGTCGTGGAGATCGATGTCGGTCATACGGCGCATCGTGCGATGCGCGTCCGACTCCGATGCCGACAAAAACGCGGTTATCCACGCTACCTGTGGATAACCGCGAAGTTGTGGATAACCCGACCCGTGCGCCTTTTTGGTTGTTACAGCTACCAAAAAGGCGCACGGGCGGCGGAGCCGCCCTGCTACTTCAGCGACGCCGGCGGGGTGAAGCGCTCGCCGTACTTGGCGGCGAGTTCTTCAGCGCGCTTGACGAAGCCGGCCTGGCCGCCTTCGTAGCCCTGAATGTACTGCGACACACCGCCGGTCCAGGCGGGGAAGCCGATACCCATGATGGAGCCGATGTTGGCGTCGGCGGTGGTGAGGAGCACGCCTTCGTCGAAGCACTTCTGCGTCTCGATGGCCTCGATGAACAGCATGCGCTCGATGAGATCCTGGAACGGCACCTCGAGTTCCTTGGAACCGAAGTTCTCCCGGAGACCGGACCACAGGCCGGTGCGCTTGCCGTCGGCGTAGTCGTAGAAGCCGGCGCCGCCGAGCTTGCCCTTGCGGTCGAACTTGTCGACCATCGTGTTGATGACGTCGCCTGCCGGATCGGCGGGCAGTTCCTTGCCTTCGGCCTTCGCAGCTTCCGCGGTTTCCTTGCGGATCTTCTGCATCAGCGTGAGGTTCAGCTCGTCGGACAGCTGCAGCGGTGCCGCGGGGTAGCCGGCCTGCATGCCTGCCTGCTCGATGGTGGCGGGCTCGATGCCCTCCGCCAGCATGGCGATGGCCTCGTTGATGAACGTGCCGATGACGCGCGAGGTGAAGAAGCCACGCGAGTCGTTGACGACGATCGGCGTCTTGCGGATGGCCTGCACGTAGTCGAAGACGCGCGCGAGGGCTTCGTCGGACGTCTTCTCGCCGCGGATGATTTCGACGAGCGGCATCTTGTCGACGGGGGAGAAGAAGTGGATTCCGATGAAGTCCTCTTGACGCTTCACACCCGTCGCCAGGCCGGTGATCGGCAGGGTCGACGTGTTCGAGCCGAGCAGGGCCGTCGGCTCGACGATGTCCTCGATCTCCTGGAACACCTTGTGCTTCAGGTCCTGCGACTCGAACACGGCCTCGATGACGAAGTCGACACCGGCGAAGTCGGCGGGGTCGGCGGTCGGCGTGATGCGGTCGAGCAGCGTCTTCGACTTCTCCTCGGTGGTCTTGCCACGCGAGAGGGCCTTGGCCTCGATGCCCTCGGAGTACGCCTTGCCCTTGTTGGCGGCCTCGATGGTGACGTCCTTGAGGACGACGTCGAAGCCGGCCTTCGCGGACACGTAGGCGATGCCCGCGCCCATCATTCCGGCACCGAGCACACCGACCTTGGTGATCGGGGTCTTCTCGATGCCCTCGGGGCGGGAGGCGCCGGAGTTGATGGCCTGCAGGTCGAAGAAGAACGCCTGGATCATGTTCTTCGCGACCTGGCCGGTGACCAGCGACGTGAAGTAGCGGGCCTCGATGAGGAGCGCGTTGTCGATGTCGACCTGCGAACCCTCGACGGCGGCGGCCATGATGGCGCGCGGTGCCGGCATGGGAGCACCCTTGAGCTGCTTGCGCAGGTTCGCGGGGAACGCGGGCAGGTTGGCTGCGAACGCCGGGGTGGACGGGGTGCCGCCGGGGATCCGGTAGCCCTTCTTGTCCCACGGCTGGACGCCGCCCTCGGGGTTGGCCTTGATCCACGCCTTCGCGGCGGGCACCAGCTCCTCGACCGAGGACACGACCTCGTCGATCAGTCCGACCTCCTTGGCCTGCACCGGTCCACGCTGCTGCCCCTGGAGCAGCACCTGCATGAGCGCGTTCTGCAGGCCGAGCATGCGGACGGTGCGCACGACGCCGCCACCACCGGGCAGCAGGCCGAGGGTGACCTCGGGCAAGCCGATCTTGACGCCCTTCACGTCCGCGGCGACGCGGTGATGCGTGGCCAGGGCGATCTCGAGTCCGCCACCGAGCGCGGCACCGTTGATGGCGGCGACGACGGGCTTGCCGAGCGTCTCGAGTCGGCGCAGGTCTGACTTGATCGCGACGCTGTGGCTGTAGATCTCGTCGGCGTTCTCCGGGCCGACCTTGATCATGTTCTTCAGGTCGCCGCCGGCGAAGAACGTCTTCTTGCCGGACGTGATGACGACACCGGTGATGGAGTCCTTCTCGTCGACGAGGCGGTCGACGGTCGCCTTCATCGAGGAGATGTAGGCGTCGTTCATGGTGTTCGCGCCCTGGTTGGGATCGTCGATGGTGAGCACGACGATGCCGTCGGCGTCCTGCTCCCAGTTGATGATGTTCTGCTCGCTCACTGCTTCAAGTCTCCTGATGGTCCGGGCGGTCAGACGCGCTCGATGATGGTGGCGACGCCCATACCGCCGCCGATGCACAAGGTGATGAGGGCGTACCGGGCGTTGCGGCGTTCGAGCTCGTCGATCATGGTGCCGGTGATCATGGCGCCGGTGGCTCCGAGCGGGTGACCCATCGCGATGGCACCGCCGTTGACGTTGAGCTTCTCGTCGGGGATGTTCAGGTCCTTTTGGAACTTGAGCACGACGGACGCGAATGCCTCGTTGATCTCGAACAGGTCGATGTCGTCGACGGTCAGACCGGCGGCGGCGAGCACCTTCTTCGAGGCCGGGGTCGGGCCGGTAAGCATGATCGTGGAGTCGGCACCGCTGGTGGCCGTCGCGACGACGCGGGCGCGCGGGGTCAGGCTCATGTCCTTGCCCGCCCGCTCGGATCCGACGAGGACCAGTGCGGCGCCGTCGACGATGCCGGAGCTGTTGCCGCCGTGGTGGACGTGGTTGATCTTCTCGACCCAGTGGTACTTCTGCAGCGACACGGCATCGAAGCCGCCCATCTCGCCGACGCCGGCGAACGACGGGTTGAGGCCCGCGAGGTTCTCGAGTGTGGTGCCGGGACGCATGTGCTCGTCCTGATCGAGGACGGTGAGGCCGTTGATGTCCTTGACCGGGACGACGGACTTGGCGAAGTAACCGCCCGTCCACGCCTTCGCGGCGAGGTCCTGCGAGCGGACGGCGTACGCGTCGACGTCCTCGCGGGAGAAGCCCTCGATGGTGGCGATCAGGTCGGCGCCCACACCCTGGGGAACGAAGTAGTTGTCGTAGTTGGTGGCCGGGTCGAGCGCCCACGGTCCACCGTCGGAGCCCATCGGCACGCGGGACATCGACTCGACGCCACCGGCGATGACCAGTTCGTCCCAGCCGGAGCGCACCTTCTGCGCGGCGGTGTTGACGGCCTCGAGGCCGGATGCGCAGAACCGGTTCAGCTGGACGCCACCGACGGTGTCGGGCAGTCCGGCGTCGTTGACCGCGACGCGCGCGATGTCCATGCCCTGGTCGCCGACCGGGGTGACGACGCCGAGGATCAGGTCCGAGATGCGATCCTCGTCGAGGTCGGGGAAGCGGGCGCGGAGCTCGTCGATCAGGCCGGTGACCAGCGAGATCGGCTTGACCGAGTGCAGCGAACCGGTCTTCTTTCCGCGGCCACGCGGGGTGCGGATGGCTTCATAAATGAATGCCTCTGTGGTCACTGTGGAGTGTTCCTTCCTTATCTGCGTCGACGCCGACCGTGCACACGGCGCTCTGCACGGGGCATACCCCGGCACGTCCACCTTAGAACGTGTTGCAAAACGGAAGGAAGGACCGAAGCGATCCTGGATCGTGACCCAGGCGATCACGATCGGCCGGTCTCCACCCTGCCCGGCCCGACCTTTCGTGCTGTAGTGACGCGGCGCTCGACCCGATCCGAGCGGAGGAGAACACGCTGTGACCACCCGACTGTCCCGTCGGCAACTGTTCGGCGCCGCGACCGCGGGTGCGGTGACCGTTGCCGGGCTGGGGCGTGCCGCAGCGTCCGCGAACCCGGCTCTCCGACTGCCGTCTCCCGCCGCGATCACCGCGTCCGATCCGGCTCTCCTCAGTGCGGTCGAGGCCGCGTCGCTGTTGCAGTCCCGGGCGCTGCATCCGCGCGAACTGCTCGACGCGTGCCTGGCACGCAGCGCCGCGCACGACGGCGGCATCGGGGCGTGGATCCGGCTCTATCTCGAGCAGGCGTACGAGGCCGCGGAGTCGGCCGCGCATCGGCTGGCGGCAGGGTCCGCGCCGCTGGTCTGCGGATTGCCGATCGCACTGAAGGACCTGTACGCGGTGGCCGGGCTGCCCGTGACGGCGTCGAGCGGCGTCCTCGAGGGCAACATCGCCGCCCGCGATTCCGGGGTGTGGCGGCAGCTGCGCGACGCGGGCATGGTGCTTATGGGCCACGCGCACACCCACGAGTTCGCCATCGGAACGGCGACCCCGCAGGTGGGGAACCCGTGGGACGTCGAGTACTCGCCGGGTGGCTCGTCCGGTGGGAGCGCCGCCGCCCTCACCGCACGGTTCGCGCCCTGTGCGCTGGGAACCGACACCGGCGGGTCGTTGCGCATCCCTGCGAGCGCGTGCGGGATCACGTCGATCAAACCGACGTTCGGCCGGTGCAGCACCAGCGGGGTGATTCCACTGACCTGGACGCGCGATCACACCGGCCCGATGGGCCGCAGTGTCGCCGACGCGTCGCTGCTCCTGAGCCACATGGCGGGCGTCGACGTCGACGATCCCAGCACGTCGGTGGGTCCGGACGTTCCCGCGGAGGGTTACCCGCTGGCCGCCGCGGGTGGGTCACGCCCACTGTCCGGTACGCGCTTCGGGTTGCCGCGCGGTGTCGCCGACGAGCTACCCGGCCCGATCGGGGCCCTGTTCTCCGGCTTCCTCGACCTCGTCCGCGCGCTGGGCGGCGAGGTCGTCGACGTGACCGTGCCCGACGTCCCGAAGGGGCTGCTGAGCGGAGATTATGCCGAGTTCGGCTCGTATCACCGGCAGTTCGCGGACCGGCTCCCGGCGTACGGTCCGGAGTCGGCGCTCGCCGCGACCGCGGCGATGGCGAGCCTCGCCCTGCCTGTCGCGGACTACTTCGCTCTCGAACGCGCACGCCTGCGCTTCCAGCACGACTACAACCGGATGTTCGCCGAGCACCGGCTGGATGCGATTCTGCGTCCCGGCGCCCTCACCGACGGGGTGCGGCGCGACGCACTCTCCGATTCGAGCGTGTTCGCCGGTGCGCGGGAAAACTACTTCTGGGCCAACTACACGGGAGCACCGGTCGTCTGCACCCCGGTGGGCCGGTCCGCGGCCACCGGCATTCCGTTCGGGGTGCAACTGGGCGGGGTTCCGTGGTCCGAGGCGTCGCTGATCTCCATCGTCCTGGAACTGCAGGAAGCACAGCCGGTGTGGCGGGACACGCCACCGCTCGGCCCGTCGCCGCGGCGGATCCCCGAGGTGCGGGTAGCGGCCCCCGGCTCCGGACCGACCGCGACCAACACGGACGACACCGGCCCGGGCATCCGGTTCGTGCCGACGACGTCGACCGCGGCAGTGTGACCTCGCGAGTTCAGGCGTCGAGGCCGAGACCCGCGTCCCGCGCCCGGACGATCGCGGCGGGACGGTCGGGCACACCGAGTTTGGCCAGCACGTTCGACACGTGGTTGCGCACCGTCTTCGGGCTCAGCACGAGCCGCCGCGAAATGCTCGCGTTGTCGTAGCCGCGGGCAACGAGGTCGAGGACCTCACGCTCCCGGTCGGTCAGCTCGGGAAACACCGTGGGACCCACCCTGCGGGAGGCGGCCATGAAGCTCATCGCGCGCGCCGCCACCGCGGCGCCGAGGATCACCTCACCGTTGGCGACCGCCCGGACCGCCCGTTCGACCTCCCCCGGATCGGCCCCCTTCACCAGGTAGCCTCGAGCCCCGGCACGCACCGACGCGACCAGCGACTCGTCGTCCTCGTGCATGGTCACCACGAGCACCCGCAGTGCGGGGTGCCGCTCGACGAGCCGCCGGGTGGCGTCCACCCCCGAACCGTCCCCGAGTTCGAGGTCCATCAGCACCACGTCGACGTCGCCGTCGACGACGTCGAGCGCCTCCGCGACGGAGCTGGCCTGCGCGGCCACCTCCATGCCGTCCAGCGTCGACAGCAACGCGACCATCCCCAGCCGGAACACCGGGTGGTCGTCGACGACGGCGACCCGGATGGACGAGGTGGTGGAATTCGTGGTGCCTGCGCTCATGATGCGGTCAACGGTAACCGGGCCGTGACCACCGTGCCTGTCGGACGGGCGGATTCGATGTGGAGCGTGCCACCGAGTTCGTGGGCCCGCTCGCGCATCGACCGGGTCCCGACGCCGCCGCCCCCGGTCGGATCGAACCCGCACCCGTCGTCGTGGATGACGACCGTGAGCATCTCCCGCGCGAACGTGGCGTCGACCCGGCAGCCGTCGGCGCCGCTGTGCCTGCGCGCGTTGGTGACGGCCTCGACGACGATCCCGTACGCGGCGGCGCTGATCTCCGCACCCAGCCTCGGCGGCGGATCGGCCTGCACCCGCAGCCGGAATCCGCTGCGCGACTGGTTGGCTGCCAGTTCGTGCAGTGCCGGGACCAATCCGAGCTCGTCGAGCACCGGCGGGAACATGCTGCGGGACAGCTGCCGGACGCCCTCCACCTGATGGTCGAGTTGCTCCTGCAATGCGCCGATGAGTTCCGCGGCGGCAGCCGGATCCGAGCCGAGCAGGTTCCGGGCGCCTTGCAGGCCGAGTCGGATACCCGCCAGCGACGGACCCAGCCCGTCGTGCAGTTCGCGGCGAATCATCTGCCGCTCCTCCAGTCGCACGGACGCCAGCCGGCGTCGCGCCTCCTGCAGGTTCTCCGCCGACTGCAGCACCACGAGACCGGCCGTCACCACCGCCGACAGCTCGGTGAGCGACCGGCGGGTGCGCGCCCCCAGCGACTCCCCCGGCGGCGCCGTCACGACCATCGTCCCCAGCACCGCACCCCGGTGGACCAGCTCCACCGACTCGGCGTGCCCCGTCGCCGAACCCCACACCGCGGCAACCCCGCTGGTCCGCCGCACGGACACCGATTCGAGCCGCAACGCGACGCCCACGCCGGCAGCGAGACCCTCCAGGAGTTGTTCCGGGGTCTCGGCACTGCCGAATTGCCGGCCCAGGGTCCGGACGGCCCGAGCCGGATCCACGCCCTCGCCGTAGACGAGGCGGTGCACCCGCCGCTGCAGCCACAGCCGCACCGGCTGCACCGCGACGGCGACGACACCCGCCGCGACCACCTGCGCGCCCACCGAATCGCCCTCGGGCAGCAGCGCCGTCACGACCGTGGCCACCACCACGTAGAGCACCAGCAGCAGGACGGTGAGCGTGCCGGCCACCGTCGCGCGGCTGACGGCGAGATTCAGCCCCCACATGCGCTGGCGCAGGATGCACACCAGGATCGCGACCGGATAGAACGCCTGAACAGCCAAGTGCACCAACGGGTTGAGCACCCACAGTCCTGGCAGCGACGCGGGCAGGGCCAACGGAATGTACGCGGCGGTCATCAGCGCCGTGCCGAGGCACATCCATCCGAGCCCGACACGCTCGTCGGGTGGGCCGTGCCGCCACCGCCACCCGCAGTCCGCTGCCGCCGCGGAGCCGACGACGAGAACGGGCACGATCACCCACACCGCGGGGATCTCCGTGAACGTGCGGGACCAGAAGTACCAGGCCGTGGCGGCGATACCCGCGAGGACGCCGAGTTTCGCGCCGACGCCCAGCGGGTGGTCGCGGATCAGCCACGGCACTATCAGGAACAGGCTGAGCGTCCCGGGAATCCACGCCGTGTTCTGCAGCGGCGACAGCACGTCGACCCACGGCAGCCCGGGACGCACGACCGCGAGTTGCGAACAGCTGTAGCTCAGCGCAGCGAGACCCACGCCGATCGCGGTGAGCCCCATGATGATCGGCACGGGGTGCACCCGCCGCGCGAGGACGACGCCCGCCACGGTTCCGTAGACCGCCGCCCCGACGACGTCCACCAGGAAGAACAGCTGATTCGAATCGATGCCCGGATCGGCCCGGACGAACGCCACCACGGACAGGACGACCAGAATCCACGCGGATACCGCCATGACAGCAGCAGGTACGGGCGCACCGCCCGTACCTGCCGACCCCTCGGTCATTCGAGTGTCCTTCTGCTTCACCATGATGCGAACGAGTATCGCCCCTAATCGCGCACGGTGTCGGCGAAGCCGAATCCGATCGCGCTCACCAGCACCCACAGCGGTCCGGTGAACCCGGCGAGGTACTGCAGCGGCGAGACGCCGATGACGGCCGTCACCAGGCCCAGGACCAGGCTGACCCAGCCGATCCACCGTGGGCCCGCCTGTCCGCGCAGCAGTGCGACGGCCACCGCCACCGCGCTGACACCCGCGCCCGCCCACAGCCACGGGATGGTGCCCATCCAGTGGCCGCCGACCACCGCGAACTCCGGCACCAGCTGTTCGTTGTCACCGAGACCGAACACCAGCTCGGTGGTCAGGCCGGTCCCCAGCAGGCACGCCGCCGACGTCAGGACCAGACCGAACGCCGCGACCGACGGCAGGATGCTCTCGGCGGGCAATGCGGCTCGCAGCCGCTGGGACAGCCCGGCGGCGAACACGAGGATCAGCAGCGCCGCGGTCATGATCGACACGTGCATGACGAGGATCCCCGTGCGCTGTCCGGCGAGGCCGTTCATGATGGCGACCGGGTCACCGGCCGACGCCTTCGCGTAGACCGCGTCGATCGACATGCTCGCCTGGATGCCGACGATTCCGGCCACGCCGGCGAGGATCCCGACGTAGGCCCACCACCGGCCAGCTCGCGGTCGCCCGGGCGCCGGGACCTCGTTCTGCACGCCGTCTGGAACATTCACTGTGCTCATGGGACGAGAATCGGCCACCCGGCGTCCCGGGCACCAGGGGCGGATGTCCCGACGTTTCGGGACCGGCGACGACTGCCCCGTCGGGTCAGCCCTCGAGCTTCTTGGCCCCGAGCATGTCCTTGAGCAGTTCGAACGCCACGTCTTCCGGGTCGCGGCGAGTCGCGGGGTCGGCGGGTTCCGCCGCCTCCGCGAACATCTCTTCCTCGTCCTCGGGTGTGGAGACGGGCGGCGTCGTCGCCGAAGCCTCGTAGTCGATCGGCCCGGGATCGTCCGGGTAGTCGGGTGCCTCCGGCGGCGGAATGTCGTCGTCCGGCTCGGACGACGGACGTGCCTGACCCGCACCCGGACCCGAGTCGGAGCGCTGCGTGTCGGACGGCTGCTGCGGCGGACGCTGCGCAGTCTTCTCCTGGCTGGGCCGGGAGAATCGCGGTGCGCCTGCCGGCTTCGCCGGCGCTGCAGCGGCCTTCGCGACCGGTGGGGGCGGCGCCGTCGGAGCACCGGCCTGATACTCCACTTCCCAGGTGCCGCCGAACATCTCGGTGAGCACCTCGGTGATCACCTGGGCGTTGTGCGGTGACGCGATGCGAGCGCCCAGGTTGGGGACGGGGTGCGCCAGGATCAGGCGGTTGCCCTGAACGTCGTGCACCGTCGCGGCCGACAACATGGCGGGCAGGATCTTGTTCCGCTGACTCACCTTCTCGCGCAGCGAGTTCCAGGACTCTCGCAGCGCGGCAGCATCCGGACCGGCCGATGCGGCGGGCTCCGCCTCCACCTCGGGGGCGAGCGGCGGCTCCGGTTCCGGTTCGGGAGTCGGTTCCGGTGCAGGAGTCGGTTCGGGTTCCGGGACGGGAGCGGGCGCCGGCGCGGGGACCGGCTCGGGCCCGGGTGCGGGAACAGGGGCCGGTTCGGGCGCGGGCGTCGGTTCGGGGACAGGCGTCGGCTCGGGCTGCGGCTCCGGTTCGGGAACGGGTGTCGGCGCGGGTTCCGGAACCGGCCGCGGCATGGGTTCGGGTTCCGGCTCGGGCGGCGGGGGCACGGTGGCTGCCGCGGCCTGGCGCATGGACGGTCGCTGGAACTTCGGTTCCGGTTCCGGCTCGGCAGGCGGTTGCGGCGCGCGCGCAGGAGCCGCCGTGGGCCGCTCGGCCGCGTCGACGGCCGGCGCCGACCCGGCGGGCGGAAGTCCGCGTTCGACGCGTTCGAGTCGCTGCAGCACCGCGGACTCCGCATCGGACGCCGAGGGCAGCAGCATCCGGGCGCACATCACTTCGAGCAGCAGGCGGGGGGCCGTGGCGCCGCGCATCTCACCGAGGCCCGCGTGCATCACCTCGGCAAGGCGGGTGAGCGTGGCGGGACCGATTCGCTGGACCTGAGCGCGCATGTGCTCGAGCACGTCGCCGGGCGCGTCGACCAGGCCACGTTCGGCGGCGTCGGGCACCGCCTGCATCAGGATGAGGTCGCGCAGGCGCTCGAGCAGGTCGACGGCGAACCGGCGCGGATCGTGGCCTGCGTCCATGACGCGGTCGACCGTTCCGAACAGCGCTGCACCATCACCGGTGGCGAGCGCGTCCACGGCGTCGTCGATGAGCGCGACGTCGGTGACGCCGAGCAGCGCGAGCGCGCGCGGGTAGGTGACGCCCTCGTCGCCGGCTCCGGCGAGCAGCTGATCGAGGATGCTCAGCGAGTCACGCGGCGAACCGCCACCCGCGCGGATGACCAGCGGATACACCGGGTCGGCGACCGGCACACTCTCCTGGTGGCAGATCTTCTCCAGCAACCCGCGCATCGTCGCCGGCGCGAGCAACCGGAACGGGTAGTGATGGGTGCGCGAACGGATGGTCGGCAGCACCTTCTCGGGTTCGGTGGTGGCGAAGATGAAGATGAGGTGCTCCGGCGGCTCCTCGACGATCTTGAGGAGCGCGTTGAAACCGGCCGTGGTGACCATGTGGGCCTCGTCAACGATGAACACCCGGTACCGCGACTCGGCGGGCGCGTAGAACGCGCGGTCACGCAGCTCACGGGTGTCGTCGACGCCACCGTGGCTGGCCGCGTCGAGTTCGGTGACGTCGAGGTTGCCCGATCCGCCGGGGCCGAGCGCCACGCACGAGGGGCACTGGCCGCACGGCGTCGAGGTCGGACCCTCGACGCAGTTCAGCGATCGGGCCAGGATGCGGGCAGACGACGTCTTGCCACAGCCGCGGGGACCGGAGAACAGATACGCGTGGTTGATCCGTCCGGCGTCGAGAGCGGTGCTCAGTGGTTCGGTGACGTGCTCCTGCCCCACCACCTCGGCGAAGGATGCGGGTCGGTACTTCCGGTACAGGGCCACGCGGAAAGACTACCGGCGGTCCCCGACAGTCCGGGCCGGGTGGTCGAAGCGCCCGCTCAGCACCCGCTCGGGGCGCTACTCACAAGCAAAAGTCCGAACCTGACCGCATTGTGTAACACGTTCGCAACGCAGCGGCAGCACAGTCGAAACCGCTCGCGGTCATCGTGACTTTCCGCGCCGGGTTTCGTCCCGGTGTGTGAGGAGAATGTCGTGCCTGCAATCGACGCCGGAGCAACCGCCTGGCTTCTGATCAGTACCGCGCTGGTCCTTCTGATGACGCCGGGCCTCGCCCTGTTCTACGGCGGGATGGTCCGTTCCACCGGCGTACTGAACATGATCATGATGAGCTTCGTGTCGATCGCCCTGGTCACGGTCGTGTGGCTGGTGGCCGGATACTCCCTCATCTTCGGCGACGACATCGGCGGTGGACTGATCGGCGGGCTGGAGCACCTGGGGATGGTGGGCATCGACCCGACCACCGTCCACGGGCAGGTCCCCGAGATCCTGTTCGCCACGTTCCAGCTGACGTTCGCGATCATCACCGCCGCGCTGATCAGCGGCGCGATCGCCGACCGGGCCAAGTTCTCGGCCTGGATGATCTTCGTGCCCGTCTGGGCCCTCGTCGTCTACGCACCCGTCGCGCACTGGGTGTGGAACCCTCAGGGCTGGATCGCGCAGTTCGGCGCCCTCGACTACGCGGGCGGACTGGTCGTCGAGATCGTGTCCGGCGCGTCGGGCCTGGCGCTGGCGCTGGTCCTGGGCCCGCGCCTCGGATTCCGGTCCGAGTCGATGCGCCCCCACAACCTTCCGCTGGTGCTGCTGGGCGTCGGCCTGCTCTGGTTCGGCTGGTTCGGTTTCAACGCCGGCTCGGCGCTCGCCGCCGACGGCACGGCCGCCGCGATCTTCCTCAACACCCTCGTCGCCGGGTGCACGGGCCTGCTCGGCTGGCTCCTCGTCGAGCAGAAGCGGGACGGCCACCCCACCACGTTCGGTGCGGCGTCCGGCGTCGTCGCCGGTCTGGTCGCGATCACCCCGTCCTGCGGCACCGTCAGCATGGTCGGGGCGCTGGCCGTCGGCGCCGTCGCCGGTGTGGTCTGCTCGTTCGCCGTCGGCTGGAAGTTCCGCCTCGGGTACGACGACTCGCTCGACGTCGTGGGTGTCCACCTGATGGGTGGCATCGTCGGCACCCTCCTGATCGGACTGCTGGCCACCGAGGTCATGACCGACGGACCGGAAGGCCTTTTCTACGGGGGCGGGTTCGCGCAACTCGGCAAGCAATTGCTGGCCGTGGTGGTCGTCGCCCTGTACGCGTTCGGCGTGACGTACGCGCTGGGCAAACTGATCGACCGAATCTTCGGGTTCCGGGTGAGCGCGGAGGACGAGTCGTCCGGCATCGACCTCGCGTTGCACGCCGAATCGGCGTACGAACACGGTGTGCTCGGGCACGGTCCGGGCGGCGGCGGTCAGGGCAACAGCGTCTTCCCGTGGATGCACGAGGCCGAACGCCGGCGGCACCTGGACGCCGAGCGAAAGCAGAAGCCGTCCGATCCCGAGTAGCGGCGGCTACTTCTTCTTCGCTGCCGCAGCCTTCTTCGCCTCGGCCTTCGCGGCCTTCTTGAAGTCGCGGACCTCGTGGAGGCTCTTGTCGTCCACGACGTCCGCGATCGACCGCCGGGCTCCCTCGGTGCCGTAGTCGCCTGCGGCCTCCCGCCAGCCCTTCGGCTCCACACCGATCTGCTTGCCGAGCAGTGCCAGGAAGATGCGCGCCTTCTGATCGCCGTAACCCGGCAGCGCCTTCAGCCGTTTCAGGACCTCTTTGCCGTCGGGATCGCCGCTGGTCCACAACGCCTCGACGCTGCCGTCGTAGTTCTCGACGAGGAACGCGCACAGCGACTGGATGCGGGTGGCCATCGATCCGGGAAACCGGTGGACCGCCGGAGTCTGTGAGCAGACGGCCGCGAACTCTTCCGGATCCATCTCCGCGATGCGGTGCACCTCGAGGCCGCCGATCCGGTCGTCCAGCTTCTTCGGACCCGCGAACGCCGTCTCCATCGGAACCTGCTGATCGAGCAACATCCCGATGAGCAACGCCAGCGGATCACTCGCCAGAAGTGCGTCGGCGTCCGGATCCCCTACCAGATTCAGCGTGCGTGCCATGCTCTGATCCTGCCATCCCACGATCGGGCGGGTGCGCCCTTCACCTCGACGCGCGGTTTATTCACAGAGTTATCCACATCACTGCATTACCGGTCGGTACGCTCCAGCATCGAGGCCACGCCGGCGATCAGACCGTCGCCCCAGTGCAGGACGTCGTGGCCCCCGCAGAACTCGCGGTATCGCACGTCGTGGCCGGTGCCGGCCAAGAGGTCGCGCACCTCGCGGTTGGGTTCGACGAGCATCCATTCGAGTGTCCCGACCTCCACGCTGAACCGGCTGTTCGACGGGGCCACGCCGCGGACGCGGTGCTGGAACGGAACTCCCGGCCACGAGCCGGGCCACCAGAACGATCCGGACAGGCTGACGGCCCACCCGAACACCTGCGGGGCCGTCAGCGCGAGGTGGCACGCTGTCAGTCCGCCCAGGCTGCAGCCGGCCAAGATTGTCGACGCGGGATCGTCGGTGGCACTCCATTCCCGCCGCAGCCACGGAAGCAGTTCACCGGCGAGACCGGATGCAAACGCGGCACTGCAGCCCAGTTCCTCGGATCGCAGTTCGGGTCCGACACTGTCGACCATCACGACGAGCGGAACCCGGTGCCCCGTACGTCCGAGCGCGTCGACGGCGCCCCCGATCGGCGGATCGACCGCCCACGTCCGGCCGTCCAGCATCACCACGACGGGGCGGTGAGTCCGGGCGGTTCGTAGACCCACACCGACCGTCGCGTGCCCGACAGCGTGAACGTCGTCTCGTGGAGCGCGCCGCGGCCGGGCCGGTCCGTCCACCAGAGCTGGGCGGGTGCCGCCGGCATCACCGCCTCGGAGCTGTCGCCGGTGTGCACCACCTGCGTCGGCAGTGGGTTGAACGGGTCGGACTGCGCGTCTGCGAGCAGGCTCCGCCACCACTGCCAGCCCGGGGTGTCGCCGGGAACCGTCAACGATTCCGCGCGGGGGATGAAACGGTAAGCACCGCGCCACGTCTCGGGGACCTCGATCGACAGGGACCAGAGGTCGGTGCCGGGTAGCCGCGACAGCGCGGCCCGTTCCAGGCGGGAGCGGTCGGTGATTCCGTTGGCGTCGAGGTAGACGTGCCGCGTGCG
Source organism: Rhodococcus sp. 21391 (assembly GCF_016772255.1). Taxonomy (NCBI): domain Bacteria; kingdom Bacillati; phylum Actinomycetota; class Actinomycetes; order Mycobacteriales; family Nocardiaceae; genus Rhodococcus; species Rhodococcus sp. 21391. The sequence goes on from NZ_CP063781.1 coordinate 6,228,947, forward strand.
CGACGTGTGCTCGTCGCCGTCCGGATCCCGCCAGCAGAACGTCGCGATCACACAGCCGGGGTCTGCCCCGTCCGGTTCGATCAGGGGACTGCCCGCGGCGGCGAGACGGTCCCAGAACGCGGGGACGCCGTCACGCGTCAGATCGTCGATAGACCGTACGCGTACGACGCGACGCTCGGGTCCCGGCACTCGTTGCAGCATCCACTTCCCCGTTTGAATGTAGGTAAAGCTAGCCTAAATCAGTTTGCTTACCCGTGCGAAAGAAGGTCTTACCGTGAAACTTCGTCGCTCACTGGCAGCCGTCGCTGTCCTCGCCGTGGGGATCGGCGCTGCCGCGTGCTCGTCCGATCCCGATCCCGATTCCGATTCCGACGCCGCGACCACCGGCACCACCGCCGCGTCCGACCAGAGCTGGCCCGCGCACCGTCACCGATGAGACCGGCAGCATCACGCTCGAACAGCAGCCCGAGCGGATCGTGTCCACCAGCGTCACCCTCACCGGCTCACTGCTCGCCCTCGACGCTCCCCTGATCGGCACCGGCGCGCAGAGAGCCAGCGACGTGACCGACGAGAACGGTCTGTTCACGCAGTGGGCGGCCATCGCCGCCGAGCGCGGCGTCGACACGCTGTACCGGGGAGAACCCAACGTCGAGATGATCACTGACCGCCGATCCGGACCTCATCTTCGTGTCCGCCACCGGCGGCGACTCGGCGCTCGATCAGGTGGACACGTTGAGGCAGATCGCGCCCGTCGTGGTGCTGCGATACGACGACAAGTCGTGGCAGGACCTCAGCGGACAGATCGCCGCGGCCATCGGGACCGAGGCACAGGCCGACGCCCTCGTCGCGAAGTTCGACCAGCAGCTCGACGACGCCAAGTCGGCGCTGGGCGGCAAGGTCGCTGCGGCGAACCCGGTGAATGTGCTCGCGTACAACTCGCCGGAGGAGTCGCGGATCTTCACCGCCGAATCGGCGCAGGGCATCCTGCTGGAACGCCTCGGGTTCTCGCTTGCCGAGCTGCCGTCCGACCTCACCGCCGCCGACAAGGGCATCATGGCCGGCCGCAAGGACGTCGTGCCGGCCGGGCAGGAGAACCTGCCGCGAGCGGTGCCCGGCAACACCACGTTCATCGTGATCGGTGAAGCAGCGGACGCCGACAGGTTCCTCGCCGATCCGACGCTGCGGGAGACGCCGTCCGTGGAGAAGAAGCAGGTGATCGGGCTCGGGAAGGACAGCTTCCGCCTCGACTGCTACAGCGCGTCCAACCTGATCGACCGGGTCACGAACACAGTGCGATAACGCTCATCCCGTGTCGGCGCGGCCCATATCGGGTACCTCTACGTCACAGGGACTCCGGTCCGTTCGCACAACCCGAAGGACACCCGATGGCCCAGAACGAAACGAATCGAGCCAACGGGATGAGCCGCGCCGTCGACAGGGCAACCGACAGCAACACTTTCGAACGGGTCGCGCGCGCCGGCCACGTGATGAGCGGTTTCGTCCACCTGCTGATCGCGTACATCATCATTCAGCTGGCGTTCGGCACCGGCGGCAACGCCGATCAGTCCGGGGCCCTCGGCGCCCTGGCCGCCAAACCCGGTGGCCGGTTCGTGCTGTGGGTGGCGATGGTCGCGTTCATCGCGATGGCGCTGTGGCGGCTCGCCGAGACCGTCCTCGGCCCCCACGTCACCGAGAAATCCGGGGGCGACGGCGACGACACGTCCCTGCTGGACCGCGCGAAGGCGTTCGGCCTCGCCGTCGTCTACTTCGCGTTCGCCTTCTCGGCATACCAGTTCGCGAGCGGCGGCGGGAAATCGAGCGGTCAGCAGAACGCCGGAATGAGTGCACGCCTCATGGAGTCCGGGGGAGGCAAGATTCTTCTCGTGGTGGTGGGTCTCGTCGCCATCGCGATCGGCGGCTACCACATCTACAAGGGGGCGTCGAAGAACTTCCTGGACGACCTGAAGGGCACCCCGTCGAAGCTCGTCGAGCCCCTCGGAGTGGTCGGCTACGTGGCCAAGGGCCTCGTCATCGCGGGCGCGGGCGTGCTGGTGATCGTGGCGGTCGTCAACGCCGACCCGTCCAAGGCCACCGGCCTCGACGGCGCGGTGAAGACCCTGGGCTCGGCGCCGTTCGGGCAGTTCCTCCTGGTCCTCGCCGGACTGGGCATCGCCGCGTACGGGCTGTACAGCTTCGTGATGGCGCGCTACGCCAGGATGTAGAGACACGTCCGGCCGCTCACCTGGGAAGGGTGAGCGGCCGGACGTCGTCTGCTAGGACTTCGGCAGGTCCAGACGCGATTCGGTGGCCGCGAGCAGCACGCACGTCGCGACACCGTTCATCGACTTGTCCAGGTCCTCCATCGAGGGGAAGCTCGGCGCGAGCCGGATGTTCTTGTCCTCGGGGTCGACGCCGTACGGGAACGCCGATCCGGCGGCGGTGAGCGCGATCCCCGCGTCCTTCGCCAGAGCGATGACGCGCTTCGCGGTGCCCTCGACGACGTCCAGGCTGATGAAGTATCCGCCCTTCGGCTCCGTCCACGACGCCACCTTCGACGCCCCGAGACGATCCTCGAGGATCTTCAGGACGAGCGCGAACTTCGGCGCCAGGATCTCGCGGTGCTTCTCCATGTGGGCGCGCACGCCCTCGGCGTCACCGAAGAACCGAAGGTGCCGCAACTGGTTCAGCTTGTCGGGACCGATGCTCTTCTTGCCGAGGTACTTCTGGTACCAGGCCAGGTTCGCGGTCGAGGAACCGAAGAAGCTGACGCCCGCACCGGCGAACGTGATCTTCGACGTCGACGCGAACACGAGCGGCCGGTTGGGGTTACCCGCCTCCGCGGCCATCCCGAGGATGTCCAGCGACGGCGCCGTCTCGCCGACGAGCGGGTGGACGGCGTAGGCGTTGTCCCAGAACAGCCGGAAGTCGGGGGCGGCGGTCGGCATCGACGCCAGCGTCCGCGTGACCTCTTCCGAGTACACCGCGCCCGTCGGGTTGGAGTAGTTGGGGACGGCCCACAGACCCTTGATCTGCGGATCGTTCGCCACCAGCTCGGAGATGACGCCGACGTCGGGGCCGTCCGGGCGCATCGGCACCGAGATCATCTCGATGCCGTAGGTCTCGGTGATCCCGAAGTGGCGGTCGTAACCGGGTGCCGGGCACAGGAACTTGACCTTCTCCTCCTGCGACCACGGGCGCGGGGAGTCGGGGGTGCCGTGCAGCAGGGCGAACACGACGTTGTCATGCATGATCTCGAGGCTGGCGTTGTTGCCGGCGAGCAGGTTCTCGACGGGGATGCCGAGCAGTTCACCGAAGATGGCGCGCAGCTCCGGCAGTCCGGTGAGCCCGCCGTAGTTGCGGGTGTCGGTGCCGTTGCCGTCGCGGAAGTCGCCGTCACCGGGCAGTGTCAGCAGCGCCGCCGACAGATCCAGCTGCTCGGGCGAGGGCTTGCCGCGAGTGAGGTCGAGCGTGAGCTTCTCCGTCTTCAGCTGCGCGTAACTCGCAGTCTGGCGCTCGTGCTCCGAAAGTAGTTCCTCATGGCTCATCAACCCGATCTGGGTCTGGTTGGTCATCAGGAGCGGCCTCTCACCGACGTCGTGGGTCGGGTATGCGAAAGATAGGGGACCCCGCGCACCCGGCAGAGCCCGTTGACCCTTGCTGCCTTCCGGCCCTGGGGGAGTTCACAGGATGCGCGCCGCGCGGGATCCACCACAGAGTGTAGACGGCCCCGAGCCGTGGTCGGGATCCACCCCGGCCCGCGCCCGACGCGCCACCTCTGACCACGGCCAGTGTTACCGTCGCCCCCGCATTCGGCCACCGTCGGCAAAGGATCGGGATGAAACTCAGAAGGACAGCACACGCGGTGACACTCGCCGCCGTCGTGGCAGCACTGTCGGCATGCGGCGGAGGCAGCGACGACGCAGCCACGTCGGACGCGGTGAGCTGGGACGCGGCCGAGCCGTGCACGCTCGCGGACGATGCGACGCTCGCACCGCTTCTCACGGCAGGCGCCGGCGAGGGCACCGCCACCGACAGTCCCGAACGTCGCGCCTGCACGTGGGGTAAGCCCGAGGCGCTGAACACCGTGACGATCACCACGACGAGCGCGCCGGAACCGGTCGACCCGCTGCGCACGATCGACGTCGGCGGACTCGAGGGGCGCGCGCTCGCCGAGAGCAAATACCAGTGCATCCTCGAGATCACGACCGATGCGGGCACCCTGTCGATCGAGACCAAATTCGGTCTCGACGCCACCGCTAACCCGGACACGTCCTGCGACCGGTCCGTCCCCCTCGCCGAGCACGCCCTCACCCAGCTGAAGTGGGCCTAGAACGGGCGGCTACCTGGCCGTTTAACGGTGAGCCGCCGTCGTTGGGTATGCTCCTCCACGGAGGATTCGCCTAGTGGCCTATGGCGCTCGCCTGGAACGCGGGTTGGGTTAACGCCCTCAGGGGTTCAAATCCCCTATCCTCCGCCACAGGAACCCCTGTGAACTGCTGAGAAGCGGTTCGCAGGGGTTTCTTTTTTCTGTCTCCGAGCGACGACCGACCGGCTGTCGGATCCGAAAGTCCTGGCCACAGCAGGCGCAACCCGTTATCTTCCTGTTATCGTCGGCGGTGCAGCGTTCGCTGTGCTGTGTGTCGATTCGAGATAAAAGGACATTCGTATGGCGATTCGTCGCACCCGCGCACTGATCGTGGGCCTGGTCGCAGTGTTGGCATCGGGCCTCGTGTCCGTATTGGCCGGAACAGGCGTCGCCCACGCCGACTCGGCCCTGATCTCGGTGTATTCACCGTCGATGGACAAGGACATTCCCGTCAAGGTGCTCAAGGCCGCGGGCGGTGGTCCCGCGCCGACCCTGTACCTGCTCGACGGTCTGCGGGCACCGGACGACAACAACGGCTGGCTGATCGAGACCGACGTGGAGAGTTTCTTCGCCGGCAAGCACGTCAACGTGGTCATCCCGTTCGGCGGCGGCGGCACCTTCTACTCCGACTGGCAGCGCGACGACCCGAAGCTCGGCCGCGTCAAGTGGGAGACGTTCCTGACCAATGAGCTGCCCCCGGTGATGGCTTCCCAATTCGGCAGCGACGGGGTGAACAACGCGGTCGCGGGTCTGTCGATGAGCGGCACCTCCGCGTTGAACCTCGCCACGCACCGCCCCGACTTCTACAAGGCGGTCGCGTCCTACAGCGGATACCCGACGGCCAGCTCCCCCGGCTTCGCGCAGGGCATCCAGGTCTCCGTCGCCCAGATGGGCGGCAACGCGCTGAACATGTGGGGCTTCTGGCCGTCGGCTGCGTGGCTTCGCAACGACCCGCTGCTCAACGTCGGCGCGCTGCGCGGCAAGTCCGTCTACATCTCGTCCGGCGCAGGCTCGACGGCGAGCGATCCGACCGTCGACCCGGACAGCGCCTCGTTCGACCCGGTGAAGTTCTCGCAGACGGTCCCCCTCGAGACGGCCTCCGGTCTGAGCAGCAAGGTTTTCGTGCCCGCTGTGCAGCGCGCTGGCGCCAAGCTGCAGACCCACATCACCGACGACGGTCTCCACACGTGGAACTACTGGCAGGACCGCTTGCACGAGTCCTGGGCCAACACGCTGGCACCCGCCCTCGGGACGTCCTGAGCCAGGCGTCGTGAGCGCCTGACCTACGCCGCAGTGGCCCCCCGATCTCCGGATCGGGGGCCACTGCCGTCGGCTGCGGTGTTTGATGTGGGTGTGCCGATCGACGACAGCAAGCGGACGCTCGCGCTGGCGGTGGTGCTGTCCACGCTGGCCGGTTACGTCGACGCGCTGGGATTCATCACGCTCGGCGGGTTCTTCGTCGCGTTCATGAGCGGCAATCTCACCCGGTTCAGTGTCGGGTTCGCGGACGCCGAGTGGGCGCACGCGGCGACTGCTGCCGCGGTGATCGGTATGTTCGTCCTCGGCTGCGCCCTGGGTGCCGTGGTCGTGCACCTGTCCGAGCGACGGCGCCTGCCCGTCCGGACGACGGTGCTCGCGGTCGTGTCGGGACTGCTGATCGCGGGCGCGGTGGCCGCGACCGTCGGGGCGAGCACGGTAGCTGTCGGCGCGATGCTGCTCGCGATGGGCGCCGAGAACTCCTTCTTCCAGCGCGACGGCGAGGTGACCATCGGTCTCACCTACATGACGGGCGCGCTCGTGAAGATGGGACATCGACTGGCCGGGGCACTGTTCGGTGGGCCGCGGTGGGCGTGGCTACGACATTTCGCGCTGTGGGCCGGCCTGGTGGTGGGCGCGGTGACGGGCGCCCTCGCGCACCACTGGATCGGGCTGGACGCCCTGTGGTTCGCTGCCGTCCTGTCGGCAGCGCTGACCGTCACCGTCCACCTGAGGATCGACCGCGCTACTCGCCGCCCGCAGTTGTCGTGACCGGGTTGCCTGCGGAGTCGAGGGTCCACCACACGCTGCCGACCGCCTGCCCGAATGCGTCCCCGGGTTCGTTGTCGTCCTTGTAGCGGTACACGGGGCGGCCGTTCACGGTCAGCTGATGGGTGCCGTCCGGCGCCGGGATGGTGTCGATGACCACGTCCTGCAGCCCCTGCACGGTCGGGTTCTCGGTGACGGAGGTGACCGGCGGCCACGACTGCAGGCAGGTGTCCCGGCACGAACTGGCGCCGGAGCCGACCTCGTCTTTGTCGTACACGTAGACCGTCATGCCACCGTCGTCGACCATCACCTCGCCGAGCGTCGTCGGTCCCATCTTCAGGACGGGTGTGCCGGGCGCGGCGGGCGGGGACGTCGGCGTCGGCGACACCGGGGCGTTGCCGCCCGTGTCGCCGGAATCGGTGCTGTCGTAGGCGCAACTCGAGAAGGTCAGGCTGACGGCGGCGATCGCTGCCAGCGCCCATGTTCGTCTCATGGAGTCCTCGTTCTCTGTGACGGCGAAGTGGCGGGCCTTCGGGGAACCTCTGCGGACCCGTGCATACAGTTCACCTCGAGTTGCGTGCCGGTGCGGGCACTTCGGGCGATGTGACCGGCCCGCACGTGTCGGTATCCGTGATTAGGCTCCTGTGCATGGGCTGGTACACGCCGACCGCACCGTCGCCCGACCTCACCGGCACCCTGGTGTGCGGGTGGTCCGCGCGGACACAGGGCGAGCATCTGCTGGTGCCGGACGCGTGCATGGACATCCTGTGGATCCCGGGTGTGGGAATCCGCGTGTGCGGTCCCGAAACCAGGGCCTGGTCTTTCGCGCTGCCGCCGGGCACTGAATCCGTCGGCGTCCGTTTCCGACCCGGTGCCGCCTCGCATCTGCTGCGGACGTCGGCGGCCGAGGTCCGCAACATCCGGGTCGGTCTCGGGGACGTGCTCGGGTCCACGTGGGAACGGAAACTGACCGACCGGCTCGACAACGCTCCCGGCTACGCGGAACGCATCGCCCTGTTCGAGAACGCCGTGCGCGCGTGGCGAAACCGCGGACCGGAAGCCGACCCTCTGATCGGCACCGTCCGGAAGGCGCTCGCCCGGCATTCGTGGAACGTGGGCGCGCTCGCCGACGCCGCCTCGGTCACCGAGCGGCAACTGCAGCGGCGATGCAACGACGCGTTCGGATACGGGCCCGCGACCCTCCGCGGAATCCTGCGGCTGCAACGGTTCATGGCGCTGGCGCAATCGGGGACGCGGACCGGACTCGCCGAACTCGCCGCCACCGCCGGCTACAGCGACCAAGCGCACCTGTCGCGCGAATGCCGGCGGATCTCCTCGCTCACCCCGTCCGACCTCCTCACCAGTGAGGCCCCCGACTGGCACGGAACGGAATCTGTCGTCGATGTCGGAAATGTTCAAGCCCTCGGACGCCGGACGGGAGAAGAATCGGCAGCATGACCTCGACAACCGAAACCCCCGCAGCCCACTACCGCGACCTCGCCGCGAAGTTCACGAAGCGCGTCGAATCCGTGCCCGCCGCACGCTGGGACGACGCGTCCCCGTGTGACGGCTGGACGGCCCGCGACGTCGTGCGGCACGTGATCGACACGCAGCGCTACATCGTCACCGTCGTCGATCTGGAACTGCCGGAGCCGCCGTCCGTCGACGACGACCCGGTGGCCGCGTGGGCGGCCACGCGCGATGGCATGCAGGAGATCCTGAACGACCCGGCTCTCGTGAGCCGCGAGTACGACGGGCACTTCGGCCGCACCGACCTCGGCAAGACCATCGACAGCTTCTACTGCTTCGACCTGGTGGTCCACGGCTGGGACCTGGCGCGGGCCACCGGCCTCGACGAGACCATCCCCGCAGGTGACCTGACCTGGGTGGGCGGCGTGGCCGAGCAGATGGGCGGAAGCATCCGCACGGCCGGGGTGTGCGGCCCCGCCGTGGACGTCCCGGCGGACGCCGACGAGCAGACCAGGGTCCTGGCCTTCCTCGGCCGCAAGGCCTGACCCGAGCGCCTGCCCGGTCGCGCTTGTAACCTCGGGTCATGAGCGTGCCGGGCAGGATCGCCGCACTGTCGGCGGTGTCACTCGCCGCGGCGCTGCTCGGCGGTGACGTGGTCGCGGCGGCCGATCCCGAACCCCGGGGCGCGTCCGGTCTGCCGGCGCGTGGCCTCGTCACCTCGGCGCCCCTCGCGTCCGCGGTCATGTTCGCCGGGATCACCGGCGACGCCGCTCCCTCACAGCGGGTTCCGGGTGACGAGTCGAACGGTAGGTCGGCCACCAGCCACCGCTTCGACGAGTACCCGTACATGCGGTACGAGGTCCGGTTCGGCCCGGAGTCCGCCGGCACGGACGTGACCTGGCACGGGCGTTCGATGAATCTCGACGACCTCGCAATGCACGTGTGGGACGAGGAGGGGCAGAGCTGGGGTGAGCCGGTCGCGACGGCGCAGCCGTCCGAACCGGGCGGTCCGGTCACCCTGACCACCCGGATCGCGGGCGAGGACTCCGCTCAGATCCTCGTCATCGACGGCCCTCGACGGGATCGGAGTTTCCGCGAGGCCAACGCGACAGCCGATCAGCAGTTCGCCGACCCGAACGCGTACGACTTCGCGCTGCAGCACATCAGCGACACCCAGTACGTGTCCCGGGACCGGCCGGAGGTGTACTTCGACATGACCCGCTGGACCGCCGAAAACGCCGCCGAACGCAAGATCGCCTATTCCATGCACACCGGCGACCTCGTCCAGAGCTGGATACGTCCGGGCGCACCCGAGTCCCGCGCCCGGCCCGAGTTCGAGGTGGCGGACAAGGCGATGGCGACGCTCGAAGAGGCCGGCATTCCCTACGGCGTCCTGCCCGGCAACCACGACAACCTGTGGAACGTCGGCGGACGGCTCATTCCCGGCGAGCACGAGAAGAACCACTCCCTCTACAACGAGTTCTTCGGGCCGTGGCGGTACCGCGACCAGCCGTACTGGGGCGAATCCGTCACGGACACGGACAATTCGGCGCACTACGACCTGCTCGACATCGCCGGCGCGAAATTCCTGATGCTCTACATCGGCTACAACCCACCCGAACACGTGCTGCAGTGGGCCGAGGACGTGCTCGCCGACCACCCGGACCGCAACGTGGTGATCGGCAGCCACTACTACCTGGACGAGGACGGCTCGCTGCGGATGAGCGGGTTCGGCGACATCGGTAGCAGTGCGGGACAGCAGATCTGGAACCGGCTCGTCGTTCCCTTCGAGACGGTCTTCCTGGTCCTCGCGGGGCACGTCGACGGGCAGACGACGGTCACCGACCGGAAGGTGGGCGACACGGACCGGAAGGTCGTGGAGTTGCTCGCCGACTACCAGTACTTCACGGTGGACAGCCGCCGCGAGACCGGGTTCCAGCGACTCCTGCAGTTCGATCTCGACGGCGGAACCCTCGCCGTCACGACGCACTCCCCCACGCTGGACAGCTTCCGGGTGGAGGACTTCGATCCGCAGCGTCGCTACCAGCCGGACGACGGGGACTTCGTCACCGATGTGGAACTGCGGGCAGACCTGCCGCGCGCCGTCCTGCCTACGCCCTGAGATGGAGGTCGATCAGCTGCGCGACGAACGCCTCCACGTCGAAGTCGCCGACGATCACCTCGATGCTGCGGGTGGCGCGGAGGGTCGCCACCCCGTGCAGCTGGGTCCACAGGTTCAACGCGACCACGTGCGGGGTCTCGGCGCCTGCGTCCGCGACGAGTGCGACGACCGTCTCGAACAGGGGTTTCGAGTGGTGCCGCAGGTCCTCTCCCGAACCCTCGAGCAGGTCGTGCCGGAACATCAATTCGAACAGGGTGCGGTGGGTGTCGGCGAAGGAGAGGTACTGCCGTGCCGTCCGCCGCACGCGTGCGAGGGGGTCCGCCTCGGACACGATCGCCGACCGGAGTTCTTCGGACAGCTCGGCGAATCCTGACGCGGCGATCGCGGCGAGCAGCGCCTTGTGGGTGGGAAAGTACCGCCGCGGCGCGCCGTGCGAGACACCCGCGTGCCGGGCGACGGCGCGTAGCCCGACGGCGTCGATGCCGCCGTCGTCCAGCAATTCGCGCCCGCAGTCGATCAGCCGCACGCGCAGGGGTTGCACTTCTCCACTCATGTAGACAGTGTCTATCATGACGGTAGTAGACAACGTCTACTCCACTGCGGCACCCGAGTCAGGAGTTCACCGTGTGGTACTGATCTTCAAGTACGTGCTGATCGGACCGGTGCTGCGGATCTTCGGGCGGCCCACGATCGACGGCGCGCACCACATCCCGGTGTCGGGCCCGGTGATCCTGGCGAGCAATCACCTCACCGTCGTCGACTCGTTCTTCCTCGTCCTGATGGTGCGCAGGCGCATCACGTTCGTGGCCAAGAGCGAGTACTTCACCGAGGGCGGCGCGAAGGGTCGCGCGAAACGCTGGTTCTTCACCGCGGCCGGCCAGGTGCCGATCGACCGATCCGGGGCCTCCGCGGCGGAATCCGCACTGAACACCGCGGAGAAGATCCTGGACGACGGCAAGGTCTGGGGAATCTACCCCGAGGGCACCCGGTCGCCCGACGGTCGACTCCACAAGGGCAAGACCGGAATTGCCCTGGTCGCGCTCGCGACGGGCGCCCCGGTCGTGCCCGTCGCCATGCACTGCACACGGCAGGTCAACCCCGTCGGATCGAGGATGTGGCGGTTCGGCACGGTGTCAGCGACCGTCGGCGAACCACTCGACTTCTCCCGATTCGCCGAGCTACGCGACAACCGGCACGTCGTCCGGGCCGCGACGGACGAGCTGATGCACGCCCTCATGACACTGTCGGGCCAGGAGTACGTGGACGACTACGCGCTCAGGCGTCCGGCGTAGCGACGGCACGCGTCACGAGATCGGCGACGAGGCGCTCCGTGTCGACCCCGTCGAGCACGCCGGGCAGCGTCAGGTGCTCGACGATGAGCGCATTCATCGCGAGGTACAGCATCAGCACGGTGCTGCGATCACCGGGCAGTCCCGAGTCGAGGTGAAACCCGATGTCGCGCTCCAGGTTCTCGGAGATCGTGCGCGTCAGCGTGGTCCGCAACTCGGGCCGCCGGACCGCTTCGAGTCGCAATTCCTGCAACGCGAGATAGCCTGTCCGATCGCGGGTGATCCTGCCGAACAATCCCTGCATGTACTCGATCGCGAGCTCGAGATTCTGCGGCTTGCGACCGCTTTCCTCGACCACCGAGGGGTCGGGGCCCATGCGTTCATGAATCCGCTTGCCGACCTGGTCGAACAGGTCGTCGCGGCTGGCGAAGTAATTGGAGGCCGTCCCTTTGGGGACGTTCGCCTCGACGTCGACGGCGCGGAAGGTGAGACCGCGCGCACCCTCTCGCGCAAGCACTTCGATCGCCGCGTTCACGAGAGCCGCACGTCGTTCCGGATTCTGCGCCATCGACACTCCTCCAAAAAAAGGGACTTGCAACCACTGCAGACATAGTACTACAAATGGAGTAGTTATCGCCTTCGGGAGGACTCACATGCGAAAGCTCGTCTACTACGCCGCCGCCACCATCGACGGATTCATCGCCGGCGCCGACGGCTCGGACCCCACCGGCACCATCTTCGAGATCGACGGCGATCACATGCCCGTGATGATTGTCGAGTACCCCGAGACGGTCCCGACCCACATGCGGGCACCGCTGGGAATCGACGCCCCCAACAACCATTTCGACACACTGCTCATGGGCCGCGCCACCTACCAGCCCGCCCTCGACCTCGGCGTGACCAGCCCGTACGCGCATCTGCGGCAGTACGTCTTCTCGACCACGATCCCCGAGTCGCCCGACCCGGACGTCGAGATCGTCGCGGGCGATCCGATCGAGAAGGTGCGCGAACTCAAGCGGGAGGACGGCAAGGACATCTGGCTGTGCGGCGGCGGGAAGCTCGCCGCCGCCGTGGAGCCCGAGATCGACGAGCTCCGGATCAAGCTCAACCCCGTCGCGATCGGCACCGGCATTCCCCTGTTCGACGGCGAATTCGGCCCGCAGCGGTTCCGGCTGGCCGCGTCCCGCGCGTTCGAGAGCGGGATGATCTTCCTGACGTACGTCCGCCGATAGCCGAAGTCACACCCGCCACTCGCGGCAACACGCGCACCTGACGCAGGTATTAATTCAATACGTCAGTAATGTTCGAGGCATGCGCGAACGCCGATACTCGTCCACCAGCCCCGAACGCCTGGCCGCAGCCCTGTTCGACGTCGCGGCCGAGTCGGGTCTCGAGGGCGCCAGCGTGCGCGAGGTCGCCAAGAGGGCGGGGGTGTCCATCGGAGCCGTCCAGCACCACTTCTCCACGAAGGACGAGATGTTCGCGTTCGCCCTGCGAACCCTCGTCGACAAACTACTCACCCGACTGTCGGAGGTCGACCGCGGCGGGGATCCCGCCCGGGCCCTGTTCGCCGCGATGTCCCAGTTGCTCCCGCTCGACGAGGCGCGGTCGCGGGAGGCGCACGTCATGGCGGCATTCGCCGTCCGGGCCGCCACCTCCCCGTCGCTCGCCGAGATCCGGCGCAAGACCCTGTTCACCATCCGGACGGGACTGTCCGCCGTGCTCATCGGGATCGGCACCCCGGAGGCGGAAACCCGTGCGGCGCTTCTCCTCGCCACCGTCGACGGTCTCGCCCTCGATGCGATCGGCAGTCCGGCGCTGTACCCGCCCGAGTACCTCGAGCACGCCCTCGACATTCAGATCGGCATGATTCTGCAGGGCGCCGACGTCGTACCGTCGTCGTCGATCGAACTGGCCAGCTGACCCTCGGCCGATGTCACATCCGTCTCGTCAGAGTGAACCGCCGTCACATCGGGCGGCGGGCGCGGGTCGGTTCGCGCCCAGCCCGTCCGGCGACCTGCACCTCGGCAACCTGCGGACGGCCGTGCTGGCGTGGTTGTTCGCCCGGTCCACCGGCCGACGGTTCCTCATGCGCGTCGAAGACCTCGACCGCGTCCGCGAGGGCGCCCGGGACCGGCAACTGGCCGACCTCACGAAACTCGGCCTCGATTGGGACGGCGACGTCGTCTCGCAATCGCACCGACTGTCGCGGTACGACGCGGCCATCGCCGAACTCCATGCCGCCGGTCTCACGTACGAGTGTTTCTGCACGAGAAGAGAAATCCAGAAAGCGGCGTCGGCGCCGCACGCACCGCAGGGTGCCTACCCGGGGACGTGCCGCAACCTGACACCGGACGAACGCGCAGACCGGCTCGCCGGCGGACGACCACCCGCGCTGCGCCTGCGCGCCGGCGTCACCTCGTTCACCATCGATGACGTCCTGCACGGCAGCTATTCCGGCATGGTGGACGACCTCGTGCTGCGTCGCGGCGACGGCACACCCGCCTACAACCTCGCGGTGGTCGTCGACGACGCCGCCCAGGGAATCGATCAGGTGGTACGCGGCGACGACCTGCTCTCGTCCGCGCCCCGTCAGGCATACCTCGCCGGGCTGCTCGGGTTGACCGCCCCCACCTACGCGCACGTGGCCCTCGCACTCAACGAGGACGGCAAACGGCTCGCGAAACGCGACGGCGCCGTCACGCTCACCGACCAGAAAGCGTTGGGACGCAACCCGAGCGACGTCCTCGGAGTGCTGGCGACGTCGCTCGGGCTCGCGGAACCGGGCGAGGTCGTGGATCTCGGGATACTCCTCGACCGGTTCGACCCGGCCCGCCTGCACCGCGAACCGTGGGTGGTCAGGCTCCCGACGCCGCCGCAATCACCATGATCACGAAGAACAGGATCCAGCCGACGACATAGGCGCCGCCGATGGCGATACCGGCGATCGCGAGCCCACGGCCCTCCTGCCCGGACTGCTTGATCTGGCCCAGCGCGATGATGCCGAGGATGATGCCTACGACGGAGCCGACCCCGTAGAAGCATCCACCGACGATCGACGTGATCAGCGACGCGATCGCGAGACCGTTCGTCCCCAGCGACTGCGGGTAAGGCGCGCCGTACGGGTTCGGTGCGCCGTACTGCGGGGCGGGACCGCCGTACTGGCCCGGCGGCCCGTACTGATTGGGTGCGCCGCCGTACTGGTTGGGGGCGCTGTACTGATTCGGGGCGGCATACGGGTTGGGCGTCCCGTACTGCTGGTTCGGAGCCCCGTACTGGTCGCCGCCGTACTGATTCCGATTCGGCGCGGCATACGGATTCGGCGACGTCCCGTACGCGCCCGGCTGCTGATAGTCGGGATACTTCTCGGTGGGCGCCGAATACGTGGGATAACCGGATTCGTCCACCCCGTATCCGTCGCGCGGCAAGCCGGGCTCGCCGTAAGTGGGTGGTGTTTGCCCGTTGTACGGATTCGAATCGTCCGATCCCCCGGAATTAGTCACGATAACCAGCGTAAAGCATCAAAACCGCAGGAGAAGAAGCAGACCAAAGGGAGGCGAGTAAAGGATTGTCCACGTAGTGTTTATTCGCACTGTCACGCGCGAGCATTCAACTCTTGCTGAGGGGATCACATGACGACTGGTGGATACGACCCTAACGACAAACCTGAAGGTGGTGACCAGGGCGGATACCCCCCGCAGGGCAATCCTCCACCGCCGCCCGGTGGTTATCCGCCGCCCCCGGGGAATTACCCTCCGCCGCCGCAGGGACCGCCGCCCGGCGGATATCCGCCACCGCCGCCCGGCGGAAACTACCCGCCTCCGCCCGGCGGAAACTACCCACCGCCCGGTAATTACCCACCGCCCGGCGGAAATTACCCGCCGCCGCAGGGCAATTACCCGCCGCCGCCCCAGGGACCGCCGCCCGGCGGATATCCGCCGCCCCCGCCGATGTCGGATTACGGCACGCCCGGGCAGACGCCGGGGCAGTTCTCCGTGGGCGACGCGATCGGCTACGGCTGGAACAAGTTCAAGGACAACGCGCTCATCTGGATCGGCATCCTGCTGATCGCCGCCATCATCCAGGTCGTGCTGAATCTCGTCTTCGGCGGCTTCAGCACGTCGTCCGACATGAGCGCGGCGTTCTCGGTGTGGCGCATCATCGGCACGATCGTCACGACCATCGTCGGCTACCTGATCAATGCGGCTCTGGTGCGGGGCGCATTGCACGAAGTGGACGGGAACAAGCCGGCGTTCGGTTCGTTCTTCCAGTTCACCAATGTCGGGGCGATCATCATCGCCAGCGTGATCATCGGTGTGGCCGCCACCATCGGTTTCGTCCTGCTCATCATCCCGGGTCTCATCGTGATCTTCCTGACCTGGTGGACGCTGCAGTTCGTCATCGATCAGAACGAGGACGCCATCACCGGCATCAAGTCGAGCTTCCGCGTCATCTCGCAGAACGTCGGCCCGGTGCTGCTGCTGGCCCTGGCCCTCGTCGGCATCAACATCGTCGGTGCAATCCTCTGCGGCGTCGGACTTCTCGTCTCGATCCCGATCACGATCATCGCGTCGACCTACGCGTACCGCGTGCTCACCGGCCGTTACGTCGCGGCCTGACCGACCGCTCCCCACGGGTGAGCGTGCTTCCTGTCCAACGAGGACGGAAGTACGCTCACCCGTTTTGCTACTCCCGTCACTCGAGTCACTCCCACCCCTTGCGTAAGGTGCTCAGGCGTCATCCGAGACATTCAGGACTCGAGATTCGAGGGGGAACACATGACTACCGGTGGATTCGATCCAGGCCAGGGACAACAGCCGTTCGGCGGGCAGCAGTACGGGCAACCGCACTACAACGGGGCGGGGCAGCAGCACGGACAGCAGTTCGGCGCACCGCCGCAGTTCGATTCGGCGCAGCAGTTCGGCACCCAGCCGTTCGCGCAGCCGGACTTCGGGTTCGACCCGTCCCGCCCCGGTGAACTTCTTCCCCGCCTGGGCGCACGGGTGATCGACGGCCTGATCGTCGGCATCCCGATGGCCGTGGTCAGCACCGTCCTCGCGCTGGTGCTGGGCAACTTCCTGGGCAGCGTCCTCGGCGCGATCCTCACCGCGGCCGCCGCCGTCGGCTACTTCGTCTTCCTCGAAACGACGAGGGGACAGACCCTGGGCAAGCAGATTCTCGGCCTGCGCGTCGAGGGCCCGAACGGCGGACTCCCCACCCAGCAGCAGTCGCTGACCAGGAACGGTTTCTACGTCCTGTCCGCGCTCGGCGGGTTCCCGCTCCTCGGGTTCCTGTTCGGACTGCTCGGCGTCGTCGCCGCGATCGTCATCGGGGTGACCATCAACGGCAGCCCCACCAAGCAGGGCAAGCACGACGAACTAGCCGGCGGCACGCGCGTCGTCCAGGGCTAGTCCGAACCACTCCCTACCGTGCGGGTGAACGTACCTTTCGTCGCGTCAGATCGGACAAAAGGTACGTTCACCCGTTCCTGATTCGCGCCCTTCCCCGTTCAGGTGCTTGGATTGCGGCGTGACGGCCTCAGATCAGCAGACCAAACCAGACGACCACGCGACGTTCGCGCACGTCAGCCGGGGGTACTACCCCACGTTCGTCGCCCTCTTCACCGCGACGCTGCTGATCTCGAATATCTGCGCGACGAAGGGCGTCGCATTCTTCGCCGACTCGTCGCTGACCATCGGACCGCTGCAGATCCTGCCCGTCATCACCGACGGCGGCTTCTTCCTGTTCCCGCTGGCCTACATTCTCGGCGACGTCCTCAGCGAGGTGTACGGGTTCAAGTCGACCCGTCGCGCGATCTACCTGGGCTTCGGCGCCCTGATCCTGGCCGCGTTCTGCTTCTGGCTCCTCATCGAGCTGCCGTCCGCCGACTTCTACGAGAACCAGGAAGCGCTGCGGTCCGTCGTCGGCGTCTACCCGCGTCTGCTGCTCGCCGGGCTGGCCGGTTACCTCGTCGGGCAGATGCTGAACTCGGTGACGCTGGTCCTGATCAAGGAGCGCACCAAGGAGAAGCACCTGTGGGCGCGGCTCATCGGTTCCACCATCGTCGGTGAGTTCGCCGACACCCTGATCTTCTGCTCCATCGCCGCAGGCGCGATCGGCATCAGCACGTGGAGCGATTTCGTCAACTACGTGATCGTCGGCTTCCTGTGGAAGACCCTCGTCGAGGTACTGGTCATGCCGATCACGTACCGCGTCATCGCCTACGTGAAGAAGCGCGAACCCACCTACCAGCTCTGACCCCCACGTGAGTGGGAAAGTGTGCCCGAGGACGCTTTCCCACTCACGTGCGGTAGAAGCGACCCAGGGTGTCGGCCTTGAACTCGTCGAAGTAGCCGCCTTCGATGCTGGCGCGGATCTGATCGACCAACCGGACGGTGAAGCGTTCGTTGTGGATGGTGCACAGCGTGGACGCCAGCATTTCCTTCGCCTTGAACAAATGGTGAATGTAGGCGCTGGTGTAATTCGCGCAGGTGTAGCAATCGCAGTTCTCGTCGATGGGCGTGAAGTCACGACGGAAGCGGCTGGTGTTGATGTTGAACCGGCCGTCCGGGTGGTAGATCGCGGCGTTGCGCGCGACCCGCGACGGATTCACGCAGTCGAACGTGTCGGCGCCGTTCTCGATGGCCACGAAGAAGTCGTCCGGCTCGCTGATGCCGAGCATGTGCCGCGGCTTGTGCTCGGGAAGCTCCTCGTTGCACCACCGGACGATGGTGCCCAGGTTCTGCTTCTCGAGCGCCCCGCCGATGCCGTACCCGTCGAAACCGCGGCCACTCTCCCCCGTGATCGACTCCAGCCCCCGGCACGCCTGCCTCCGCAGGTCCTCGTACTGCGCGCCCTGGACGACCCCGAACAGCGCCTGGTACGGGCGATGGGAACGCTCGGCGGTCAGCTTCTCGTGCTCGGCGATGCAGCGCACCGCCCACGCCTGCGTCCGCTCCACCGACTGCTCCTGGTATCTGCGGGTGTTCAGCAGTGTGGTGAGCTCGTCGAACGCGAACATGATGTCGGCGCCGAGCTGGTGCTGGATCTGCATCGACACCTCGGGGGTGAACCGGTGCCGCGACCCGTCCAGATGCGATTTGAACGTGACGCCGTCGTCGTCGACGGTCGCGAGGCGTTCCTTGCCCTTCGCGATGACGTCGTCGGAGCGCACCCCGACGGCTTCCATCGCGAGGACCTTCTTGAACCCGACGCCCAGCGACATGACCTGGAATCCGCCGCTGTCGGTGAACGTCGGGCCATCCCAGTTCATGAACTTGCCCAGACCGCCGGCCTCGTCGACGATGTCCGGTCCGGGCTGCAGGTACAGGTGGTACGCGTTGGCGAGCAGCGACTGCGCGCCCAGCTCCTTCATGCTCTCCGGCAGCACCGCCTTGACGGTGGCCTTGGTGCCGACGGCCACGAACGACGGCGTCGCGATGTCGCCGTGCGGGGTGTGAATGGTTCCGGTGCGGCCCAGCTGCCCGTCGAGTCGGGTGCCGACGGTGAAGAACGGATCGGGCGGGGTCGGGACTACGGCATTCACGGGTGTATCCAATCACGGGCGACATTTCCGGCGACACATCACTACTTCGTTCGAAAGTGGGTACAGACAGGGAGACGATCCCAGCCCTTCGACCGGAGGAACCGCCATGAGCGACGAGAAGGCCGGCCATCGGATCGACAGGCGAACGTTTCTCTCGGGTGCGGCGGTCGCCGGCGGGGTGACCGTGATGTCGGGCCTCTTCGACCGTCGGGCGGACGCGTCGGAGAAGCCGCTGCACCGTCAGCCCAGCACTTACGTGCAGCCCAACATCGTGTTCATCGTCGTCGACGAGATGCGGTTTCCCCAGGTCTTTCCCGCGGGAATCACCACTGCCGACCAGTTCCTGCAGCGGTTCATGCCCAACCTCTACACGCTGTGGGCGCCCGGGGTGAAATTCACGCAGCACTACACGGCCGGGGTGGCATGCAGCCCCGGCCGTGCGTGTTTCGTCACCGGTCTCTATCCGCTGCAGAACTGGATGCTGCAGACGCGGACCGGCAATCGGGCCTCCCCCGTCCCGTCGCCCGCGATGGGAAGGGACTTTCCGACGTACGGCAAACTGCTGCGGCAGGCGGGCTACGTCACGCCGTACGTCGGGAAGTGGCATCTGTCGCCGTCCCCCGACGAGGACTCCGGGCTCGCCCCCGGCTACCTCGAGGAGTACGGGTTCGACGGACTGACGATGCCCGACATCATCGGAATGAACGGTGAGGGATTCGAATTCGACGGGCACATCGCCGATCAGGCCGCGGCGTGGTTGTCGACGCGGATGCCCGGGGACGGCCCGTTCTGCCTCACGGCGAGCTTCGTCAATCCCCACGACCAGCAGTTCTTCTGGGCCGGAACGGAAGCGGAACGGTATCAGTCGCTGTACGCGAACAACGTTCCCCCGCTGAGCCCCGCCCGCGCCTGGTCGGTGACCACCGCCGAGAGCGACCCTCCGCGGCTGGGTTATCCGTCCGTGCCGCCCAACTGGGAACCCGAGAAGGCGCTGCAGTCGAAACCGAGCACCCAGGTGTTCGCCCGGGAGTTCCAGGCCCTGGTGTGGGGCGGCGTCACCGACGACATCCAGAATCTGTCGAACTACTACCTCCAGCCCTACGGTCAGGGCACCGATCCCGACCGACACATCGCGTTCGCCCCGTACACGTACTGGGAGCGGGCCCTGGACAGTTACACCAACGTGCTGTCGATGGTCGATCACCACATCGGCACGGTGATCAACTCGCTGCCGGAAGACGTCGCGGCGAACACCGTCTTCGTCATGACGTCCGATCACGGCGAATACGCCGGGGCGCACGGCTTCGTCGCAGGCAAACTGTCCACCGCCTACGACGAGGCGTTCCACATCCCGCTGATCGTCGCCGACCCGACCGGACGATTCACCGGCGACACCGACACCCCGCGCGGTCAGCTCACGTCGAGCGTCGACGTGGTGCCGCTGCTCGCGACGCTCGGTCACGGCGACCGGAACTGGATGTCCGGGGACCTGTTCGCCACCTATGCCGAACGCGTCGACCTCCTGCCCTTGCTGCGGAGCAACGCCGCGGCCGGTCGCGACCACGTCGTCCTCGCCACCAACGAACACGCACCGCAGGGGGTCAACTGGAACAACTCCCCCACCCACATCTACGTGCTGCGCACCCCCGAGGCGAAGGTCGCGGTGTATTCGAAGTGGTTGGGACCCACCGCCTACGTCGACCCGGCCTCGTTCCAGTACGAGTTCTACGACTACGCCACCGAACGCGGCCGGGCGGAACTCGACAACACCTTCGATCACGACCCGCGCGGTCCGGCCATGGCCGCCCAGCTGATGACCCAGTACCTGCCGACTCAGCTCGCCGCGCCGCTACCCCCGGCGTTCGCACAGCAGGGTGCCGACGCGATGGCCCGGTACCTCGCCTACATCCAGCTGATCAACCGGTACACGCCCGGAGAGATCGACCGGGAGGGCATCGACAAGCTGACCGCGTTCGGGGAGGTGTTCTGACAGCTATGACCGGGAAAGTCGTTGCCGCCGTGCTGGTTCTGCTGCTGTGGTCCGGTGGCGCCTCCCTCGCGTCCGCGGCGCCCCCACCGACCGCGCAGTGCGCGTGGCAGTTCATGTCCGACTCGACCGTGCTCGACGTCGCCTTCCCCGACGCCAACGCGACGTACTGGGTGCTGCCCTACGCGTTGGGGCCGGGTGACACCATCGAACTCAGCGGCAGTTACCCGGCTGCCCGCTACTTCTCACTCAACACGTACGGGACGAACTTCGACACCGTCGACACGTTGCGCGACAACCAGATCGGACCCGACCCCGGCAGCGGAAACCCGTTCACCGACGCCGCCACCGACGCCCTGCCCGCCACGCAGAAACGCTGGCACGCGACGGTCGTGACCGGCCCGGCCGACCACTCCCGCAACCAGATTCAGGCCCTGCCCACCGGGGCCGACGCGCAGTCGGTACCCGTCGGTTTCCTCATCATCCGGGTGTACGTGCCCGACGACCCGGCATCTCCGACCGGCGGCGTTCCACTACCCGACGTGACACTGACGTTCGGGGGCCGGACGTCGCCGGTGCCGACCTGCGGATCCGAATTCGATCCCTCCGCCTACGACAACGGCCCACTCGAACAGGCCGCGGAGGCCGCATTCGACCAGATCATCGCCGGCGCGGCGTCCGGCGCGTTCCCCGGCAACGTGCCCGAGGCGACGTTCGTGAACCCCGCGAGCACGTCGGGCCTGTTTCCCAACGGCGACAACAAATATGTCGGGGCGGGGCTGACGTACCAGCCCGGACGCATCGTCGTCGTGCAGGGCCGGGCGCCGACGTTCCCCGACACCCGTGCCGGCCAACCCGTCACGGCACCCAGCCGGCAGGTGCGGTACTGGTCGATGTGCCAGAACGATCAGGTCACGCCGTACCCGGTCGTCGCGTGTGCCGCCGACTTCCAGACACGCACCGACGGCGCAGGCAACTACACGTACGTCGTCGCCGCACCGCAGGACGTCCCCGCCCGCGCCGCGTCCGACCCGACCGTCACCGTCCTCCCCTGGGGCTCCACCGACGTCGCGAAGAAGGTGCTGTTCCTGCGGTACATGCTGCCGTCCGACGCCTTCTACCCGCAGTCGGTGCAGGCGTCGCAGAACAATCACACCGACCCCGCCACCACGATGGGTCCGTACTATCCCCGCGCCGCCTACTGCGACACCGCCACCTTCGAAGCCGGGGGTGCCGCCGCCTGCCTGTGAGTACTTGTTAACCGCCGGCGGTTAACAAGTACTCACAGGTCGTCAGACATCGGCGCCGACGAACTGGCTGTTGTAGAGGCGGTAGTACGCGCCGCGGGTGAGGAGCAGGTCGTCGTGGCTGCCCTGCTCGACGATGCGACCGCCCTCCATGACGACGATGAGGTCGGCGTCGCGGATGGTCGACAAGCGGTGTGCGATCACGAAACTCGTGCGATCGCTGCGCAGGACCGCCGTCGCGTGCTGCACCAGCAACTCGGTGCGGGTGTCGACGGAACTGGTCGCCTCGTCGAGTATCAGGATCGACGGCTGCGAGATGAACGCGCGGGCAATGGTGATCAGCTGTTTCTCACCGGCACTGATGTTGCTGCCCTCTTCGTCGATGACGGTGTCGTAGCCGTCGGGCAGCGAGTGGACGAACCGGTCGACGTAGCTGATCCGCGCGGCCGCCTGGATCTCCTCCTCGGTGGCGTCGGGACGTCCGTACGCGATGTTGTCGCGGATGGTGCCGCCGAACAGCCACGCGTCCTGCAGCACCATGCCGATGCGGGACCGCAGGTCGTCGCGCGACATCTCGGCGATGTCGACGCCGTCCAGGAGGATCTTGCCGCCGTCGAGTTCGTAGAACCGCAGGATCAGGTTGACGAGTGTGGTCTTGCCGGCGCCGGTGGGTCCGACGATGGCGACCATCTGACCGGGTTCCGCCACCAGCGACAGGTTCTCGATCAGCGGCTTCTCCGGCGAGTAGCTGAACGACACGTCCGAGAACTCCACCCGGCCGAACGTATGGACGCGACCCGCATCACGGGGCTCCGCCGGTGTGGGAGCTTCGGTGAGGTCGGGCTCCTCCTCGTCCTCGTCGAGGATGGCGAACACCCGCTCGGCGGACGCCACACCCGACTGCATGAGGTTGACCATCGCCCCGATCTGGGTGAGGGGCTGGGTGAACTGGCGCGAGTACTGGATGAACGCCTGCACGTCGCCGAGGCTCATCGTGCCGGACGCCACCCGCATGCCGCCGAGCACGGCGATGGCCACGAAGTTGAGGTTTCCGAGGAACATGATCGCGGGCATGATCAGACCCGAGATGAACTGGGCCCGGTAGCTGGCCTGGTAGAGCGCCTCGTTCTGCTCCTCGAAGCGGGCCTCCACCTCACGGCTGCGGCCGAACACGGTGACCAGTTCGTGGCCCGTGTACGCCTCCTCCACGTGAGAGTTGAGCGCTCCCGTCGACTTCCACTGCGACACGAAGTGCGTCTTGGACCGTTTCGCGATCTGCGCCGTCACGAGGATCGACAGCGGCACCGTCAGCACCGCGATCAACGCGAGCAGCGGCGAGATGACGATCATCATCACGAGGATGCCGATCACCGTCATCGCCGACACGATCAGCTGGCTCATCGTCTGCTGCAACGACTGCGAAACGTTGTCGATGTCGTTGGTGACCCGGCTCAGCAGGTCGCCGCGGGAGTGGGAGTCGAAGTAGCGCAACGGAAGTCGGTGGATCTTCCGTTCGACCTCGGCGCGCAGGTTCTTCACGACGCCCTGCACGATGATGTTCAGCAGGAAACCCGACAGCCACATGAACACCGACGACCCCAGGTACAGGGCCAGCACGATCGCCAGCACCCGGCCGAGCGCACTGAAGTCGATACCGACACCGGGCACGACGGCCATGCCGGACACCATGTCGGCGAACGTGTTCTGCCCGTCGGCCCGCAGTGCGGCGACGGCCTGATCCTTCGACATCCCGGCGGGCAACTGCGCGCCGATGATGCCGTCGAAGATCAGGTTCGTGCCCTGACCGAGCATGCGCGGCGCGATCGAGGTGAGCACCACCGACACGGCGGCGACCAGGAGAACGATGCCGACGGCGATCCGGTGGGGACGCAGCCGCCTCAGCAGCCGCTTGGTGGACGGCCACAGGTCGTTCGGCTTGGACCCCGGGGCACCCGGAGCGACCGGTCCCGGAATACGGGGGCCGGCGGGCCTTTCGGCAGTGGTGGTGGTTGCGCGATCGCTCATAGTGCTTCCTGGACCGATCGTTGGGATTCGACGATCTCGACGTAACACGGACACGTCTCGAGCAGTTGGTCGTGCGTGCCGATCCCGACCACCGCGCCGTCCTCGAGGACCACGATCTGCTCGGCCTCCACGATCGTCGAGACACGTTGGGCGACGACGATGACGCACGCGTCCGAAGTTTCGGGTTTGAGCGCCGCACGCAGCCGGGCGTCGGTGGTGAGGTCGAGGGCGGAGAAGGAGTCGTCGAACAGGTAGATCGACGGGCGACGGACCAGTGCCCGCGCAATGGCGAGTCGCTGTCGCTGACCGCCGGACACGGTCGTGCCGCCCTGCGAGATCGGGGTGTCGAGACCCTCGGGCATCGCGCGGACGAAATCGGCGGCCTGCGCGATCTCCAGAGCCCGCCACAGTTCGTCGTCGGTGGCATCGGGCTTGCCGTACCGGAGGTTGGTGGCGACGGTGCCCGAGAACAGGTACGGCCGCTGCGGAACGAGTCCGATTCCGGACCGCAGGACGTCGAGGTCGATGCGACGCACATCCGTGTCGGACACGGTGACCGAACCCGACGTGGCGTCGATGAGACGCGGGATCAGCGACAGCAGCGTCGTCTTACCGGATCCGGTGCCGCCGATGATCGCGGTGGTCTTGCCCGGTTCGGCGCGGAAGCTGATGTCACGCAACACTGGTTCGTCGGCGCCGGGGAACTTGAACTGGGCGTCGCGCAGTTCCACCACACCGGGGTTCTCCAGCACGGTGACCGCATCGACCGGCGGCACGACGGTGGAATTCGTGTCGAGCACCTCGCCGATACGTTCGGCGCAGACGGTGGCGCGGGGGGCCATCATCGCGATGAACGACGCCATCATCACCGACATCAGGATCTGCATGATGTAGCTGAGCATCGCGGTCAGCGAGCCGACCTGCATGGTGCCGCTGTTGATCTCGTGACCGCCGAACCAGATGACGGCGACACTGGTGATGTTCGCGATGACCATCACGAGGGGGAACATCACCGCCGTCAGCCTGCCGACCCGCAGGGCTGTCTGGGTGAGCTGCTCGTTCGCGTCGCCGAACCGCGCCACCTCGGACCGCTCACGGACGAACGCCCGCACCACGCGGATACCGGTGATCTGCTCACGCAGCACCCGGTTGACCCCGTCGATACGGGTCTGCATCTCCCGGAACGCGGGCACCATCCGCGAGATCACGAACCCCATGGACAGCGCGAGAACCGGCACGGTGACCGCCAGGATCCAGGCGAGCCCGGCGTCCTCCCGAATCGACATCACGACACCGCCGACGCACATGATCGGCGCCATCACCAGGATCGTGCAGCTCATCACGACGAGCATCTGCACCTGCTGCACGTCGTTGGTGTTGCGGGTGATCAGGGACGGCGCGCCGAAGCGGCCGAATTCGCGGGACGAGAAGCTCCCGACCTGATGCATCACGGCGCGGCGCACGTCGCGCCCGAAACCCATTGCGGCACGGGCGCCGAAGAACACGGAACCGATCGAGCAGATGATCTGCACGACGGTGACGAGCAGCATCATGAGGCCCGTGGACAGGATGTACCCGGTATCGCCCTTGGTGACGCCGTTGTCGATGAGATCGGCGTTCAGACTGGGCAGGTAGAGGGCGGCCGCGGTCGCGACGAGCTGGAACAGGACGACCGCCGTGAGGTCCCGCTTGTACGGGCGGAGGTACGTGGTGAGCAGGGCATTCAACATGGGCAGCGATCCTGGCGGGTCATCATTGTGTCCGAAGGTTACCAACAGAAGGCCTACGGCCTTGTGCGCCTTTCCGGTAGCAGGCACTACCAGAAAGGCGCACGGGCGCGAAGCGCCTACCGGACGGGCTGCAGCGGTTCGTCCGCGTCGTGCAGGACCTTCTTCAGCTTCTCGCCCTCGATGTCGACGTTGGGCAGGATCTTGTCCAGCCACTTCGGCAGCCACCACGCCTTGTCGCCGAGCAGTGCCATCACTGACGGGATGATCACCATGCGCACGACGAAGGCGTCGAAGAACACGGCCGCCGCCAGGGCGAAGCCGATCGACTTGATGAACGAGTTCGGCTCGGCGATGAACGCCGCGAACACCGAGATCATGATGACCGCGGCGGCGCTGACCACCCGGGCACCGTGGTTGAAGCCGACGGTGACGGCCTGCTTCGCGGTCGCGCCGTGGACGTATTCCTCCCGCATCCGGGTCACCAGGAACACCTGGTAGTCCATCGCGAGACCGAACACGACGCCAATCAGGAAGATCGGCATGAAGCTGACGATCGGCTGCGGGTTGGAGATGATGCCGCCCCAGCCCTCCTGGAACACCGCGACCGTGGCACCGAACGTGGCCGCGACGCTGAGGAGGAAGCCGAGCGTGGCCGTCAGCGGCACGAGCACCGACCGGAACACGAGCAGTAGCAGGAGGAAGGCCAGGCCCACGACCACCGCGAGGTACGGGATCAGCGCGTCCTGCAGCGTCTCGGACACGTCGCCTTCGAGCGCGGTCTGCCCGGTGACGCCGTAGTTGACACCGATCGAATCGTGCAGACCTGCTTCCGCATCGCGGATGTTGTTCACCAGGTCCATCGTCGCCGGATCGCTGGGAGCGCTGCTCGGCGTCACCAGGATCTGCGCGGTGTCACCGGCCTTGTTCACGCCGACGACCTGCGCGTTGGACACGTCGTCCTGCGCGGTGATGGTCTTCACGACCTCACCGAACGCCGCCGACGGCGTGCCGGTGGTGACGTCCTTGGCGTCGACGACGACGAGCAGCGGACCGTTCTTGCCGGGGCCGAAGCCTTCGCTCACGAGGTCGTAGGCCTGCCGGGAGCTGGTGGCGGGGTCGCCGGTGCCCTCGCTGGGCAGGGCCAGGCTCAGGCCGGTCGCGGGGATGGCGAGAGCCACGAGCACCACGACTCCGGCGATCAGCGGAATCGCGGGACGGCGGACCACGGCGCTGATGTACCGCAGGGCGAGGCTCGGCTTGCCCTCGTCGTCCTCGAGGTCGCGACTGCTGAGGAACGGGATCTTGCCTGCGAACGCCTTCTTCCCGAACAGCCCGAGGATCGCGGGCAGGAGCGTCAACGCGATCGAGACGGCGATGAACACCGTGAACGCGGCGGCCGCGCCCATGTCGGAGAGGAACGGGATCCCGACGACGCGCAGCGCGATCAGGGCGATGATCACCGTGAGACCGGCGAATACCACGGCGGAACCGGCGGTGCCGACGGCACGTCCGGCCGCTTCCGAGCGGTCGTCCGTGAGGGTGAGTTCGTGCCGGAACCGGGACACGATGAACAGCGAGTAGTCGATGGCGACGGCCAGGCCGATCATGATGGCCAGCGTGGGTGTCATCGAGCTGAGGTCGGTGAAGCCGGTGGCGACGGTGATGCCGAGGCTGCCGATCATGATGCCGATGATCGCGGTGATCAACGGCAGGCCCGCGGCGACCAGCGAACCGAACGTCAGTGCGAGCACGACAGCGGCCACGCCGATACCGACGAGCTCGGTGGCGCCACCGGGCGGTTCGGCTTCGTTGGCGGCGGAACCACTGATCTCGACGGTCAGTCCGGCGTTGCGGCCGGCGTCGGCAGCGGCCGAGATCTGGTCGCGCAGAGCCTGGTCGACGTCACCCATGCTGCCCTTGAACGGCACCTCGACGTAGCCGACGGTCTTGTCGGCGTTGAGCGGGGACAGCGCCTGCGCGTTCGCGACGGCGGCCTCTTCACCGATTCCCTTGTCGGCCGCGGACGACTTCGCCATCTCGACGAGCTGCTCGTTCGCCGTGACGGGGTTGACCAGCGCCTTCGCGGCGTCGGCGCCCGAGGCGGTGGTGGGATCGACCTTGGCGGCGTCCTGGACCTGGTCGATGCCGCGCACCTTGGCGAGCACCGCGTCCATCGCCTGCCGACTCTGCTCGCTCTCGAGGGTCTGCCCCTCGGGAGCGGCGAACACGTAACGCGCGCTGACGGCGTTCATCGGGTCGCTGCCCGCGGCCTCGGGGAACCGTTCGGCCATCAGGTCCTGCGCCTGCTGCGCGGGGGTGCCCGGGATGGAGAACGAGTCCTTCGTGGGCCCGGACAGTGTTGCCGCCCCGACGCCCATGAGGACCAGGATCACCAACCAGACGCTGAGGACCGCACCTTTTCGCCGGTAGGCGAATCTGCCGATCCGATAGAGATAGGTGGCCACGAGAGGCTCCTTCTGAGTCGGTGGAACGAAGAGTGATTCGGGGCAGCCGGCTACGGCTGCGGGATTCCCTGACGGAGTTGGCGCATGGCGTCGCGGACCAGTTCCTCGGGTCCGCTCGCGCCGGACTTGCCGCTCATCCACAGGTCGAGCGACGCCTTGCACGCCGATCCGACCGCCAGGTGCAGCAGGTTGGGGTAGAGGTCGGTGTCGATGTTCGTGCCCGTGCGTTCGGCGATCACTTCACCGACCAGACGGGTGACGCGCAGGTGCACTTCGAGTTTCTTCGCGAGCAGCGCGGGGCTGGTCTCGACGAGTTCCATCATCACCGCGGTTTCTTCGAGCGGTTTCGCCGGATCGGTGACGATCTGGACCACCACGTGCTCGAGGGAATCCCAGATCGGCTCGTCCTCGGGACGGGCGCGGAGCAGGTCCACCCAGTCGTGGACGGACTGCTCGAAGTGCGCGAGTACCGCCTCCTCCTTGCTGGAGAAGTAGTTGTGGAACGTCCGAGTCGAGACTCCCGCCTCGGACGCGATGGCGTCGGCAGTGACGCATTCGATGCCCAGCGCGCGGGCCAGGCGTGCGGCGGCGCCGCTGAGGGCTGCGCGCGTGGCGGCCTTCTTGCGGTCCCGCAGTCCGATTTCCGAAATCACTACTCCGACGGTACAGAACTTGCAGAGCTCTGCAAATTTGCGTGACAGTGCAACTTTTATGTTCTTGCCCACAGTCCGCGCAGCACTGTGCCGGGAGTCACCGCGGCGTTACGGTGGATCCATGTCCGATCCGACGGCGCCGCTGTCGTTCCGGGCGGACGAGATCGACCGCGCCGCCCTGGACCAACTCGCCGCCGTCCTCGACCTGCAGGCCGCGCGCCCGGGAATCCGGCGACTGCGCGAGTGGTCGCTCGCTGCCCTGCACGTGCAGCCGGGCGAGAGCGCCCTCGACATCGGATCGGGCACGGGATCGGAGACGCGGGCACTCGCCGCCGCGGTCACCGCCTCGGGTCGCGCGATCGGACTCGATCCCAATCCCGGCATGGCCCTCCTCGCACGGGAGCGGACCGAGGAGGAGGGCTCGGCCGCGCAGTTCGTGATCGGCGACGCCTACTCGCTGCCGTTTCCCGACAACCGCCTCGACGTCGTACGGTGCGAGCGGGTGTTCCAGCACCTGAGCGAGCCGGACCGCGCGGCGGCGGAAGTGGCGCGCGTGCTGCGGCCCGGCGGGCGCGGCGTCATCGTCGACAGCGACTGGGGCACGGCGATCATGCACCCCGGAGATCCCGAGATCCTGCAACGGATCATGGACGTGATGCTGTCGCACACCGCGAACCCGCACTCCGGACGGCTGCTCCCGGGACAGCTCACCTCCGCCGGACTCGTCGTCGAGGACATCGGCACGGAGGCGCTGATCCAGGATCCGGGCGATGTGACCGGCCCACTCGTCCAGATGATGACGGCCGCCGCGATCGCCGCGGGGGCGATCACCGGCGCGCAGAGCGCCGAGCTGCTGGACCAGCTGAACGCCGCCGCCCGCAGCGGCGACTTCCACATGTCGGTGACGATGTTCGCCTACCTCGTCCACAAGCCCTGACGAAACCCTTCCGACATTCGGAAACCGAGTGTGGTGGATCACCTCCGGTGCCGCACAGTGGTGGAGACGACGCTGACGCCTCACCGAGTCCGGCGTCACGAATAGCGCAGCAGCCCAGCATATTTCGGAGGCACCCATGTCCACGATCGCCCGCAACCAGTGGTACGTCGCAGCGTACGGCCGTGAGGTCGGACGCGAGCTGTTCTCGCGCACCATCTGCGAGGAGCCGATCCTGTTCTGGCGGACCGAGGCCGGCGAAGCCGTCGCGATGAGCGACCGGTGCGTGCACCGCCGGTACCCGCTGTCCGAGGCGCCGAGCCGGCTCGACGGCGACAAGGTGGTCTGCGGCTACCACGGATTCACCTACGGCAGCGACGGCGGCTGCGTGTTCGTGCCCGGCCAGGCGCGCGTTCCCCGCACCGCCCGGCTGAAGTCGTATCAGGTGGTCGAGCAGGACTCGTTCGTGTGGGTCTGGATCGTCGACCCACAAAACCCCGAGCAGGGCGATCCCACCCGCATCCCCCGCGCACCGTGGATGGACTCCCCCGACTACACCGTGGTCAGCGGTATGGAACCGATCGACTGCAACTACGGCCTGCTCGTCGACAACCTGATGGACCTGTCGCACGAGACGTACCTGCACGGCGGCTACATCGGCACCCCCGAGGTGGCGGAAACCCCGATCACCACGGAGATCGACGAGGACCGGAACGTCATCTACGTGTCCCGGCACATGGACGACGCCGAGTGCCCGCCGTTCTACTCGAAGTCCACCGGCATCGAGGGACGCATCACCCGCTGGCAGGACATCGAGTACACGCCGCCGTGCCTGTACCTTCTGCACAGCCGCATCGCCCCGATCGGCGCACCGCTGCCCGGCGACGACGGCTCCGACCCGCACGCGTTCCACAGCGAGATCGTGTACGCGATCACCCCGTCGACGGAGAATTCCACCCTCGACTTCTGGGCCGTGGCCCGCGACTTCGCGCTCGGCGACGACGCCGTCACGACGTTCCTGGCGGAGAACAACCGGACCGTCGTGATGCAGGACGTCGTGGCGCTGAACGTCCTGCAGAAGGCGCTCGACACGGAAAAGGACGGCTACCAGGAGCTGTCGATCAACATCGACGCCGGTGGCCTCGGTGCACGCCGGATCCTGAAGAAGCTGGTCGACGCGCCGCAGGCCGTCACGGCAGCGGCGGTGGGCTGAGCCGTGGAACCGACCAGGATGCTCCGCGGCGCCAACGTGATGCGCATCGTCTGGCTTCCGGGCTCGGACCTGCTCGAGGGCGAGTGCCACTGCGGCGCGCGACACGTCGCGGAAGAACCCGCCACCCTCTGGGAGTGGTTGCTCGCCCACCCCGAGGGACACCACCCCGCCGATCCGCCGGTGCCCGCCACGCCACTGCCCGCGGCGCCGGAATCCGCTCCCGTTCCCGTCTGACCCGGAGAAACCGCCATGCCTACCCCACCCGAACCCGTGCTCGAGCTGGAGCTGACCACCAGGACCACCGGCGCCGACGGCGTCGTCGTCTTGGAGTTCCGCGACCCGTCCGGCGCCGACCTGCCCGCGTGGACGCCGGGTGCGCACATCGATCTGGTGCTGACGCCGGAGCTCACCCGCCAGTACTCGCTGTGCGGCGACCCGGCCGACACCGGGACCTGGCGCGTCGCCGTGCTGCGGGAGGCGATGGGGCGCGGCGGTTCGCAGTTCGTGCACGACAAGCTGAGCGAGGGCGACCGCGTCACGGTCCGGGGACCGCGGAACCATTTCGAGCTCGCACCGTCACCGCGGTACGTGTTCGTCGCGGGCGGCATCGGGATCACGCCGATCCTCACCATGGCGCACGCAGCGGAGAACGCCGGCGCCGACTGGACCCTGGTCTACGGCGGGCGCAGCCGCAGTTCGATGGCGTTCGCCGACGCACTCGCCGAGCGGTTCGGCGACCGGGTGGTAGTGCACCCCGAGGACGAGCACGGCCTCATCGACCTACCGGGACTGCTCGGCGACGTCCGGGCCAACACCCTCGTGTACTGCTGCGGGCCCGCGCCGCTGCTCGACGCCGTCACCGGTCACTGCGACAGCTGGCCGTCCGGCGCGCTGCACATCGAGCGCTTCGCGGCCAAGGATCTCGAGGAGCCGGTCCGCGCCGAGGGGTTCGAGGTGGAGCTGACTCTGAGCGGCAAAACCGTCACGGTGGCACCCGAGCAGTCGATCCTGCAGGCCGTCACCGCCGCCGGCGTCCAGGTGCTGTCGTCCTGCGAGGAAGGGACCTGCGGAACCTGCGAGACGGCCGTGCTCGGCGGTACTGTCGATCACCGGGATTCCCTGCTCACAGCGGACGAGCAGGCCGCCAACGACACCATGATGATCTGCGTCTCGCGTGCGAGCTGTCCACGTCTGACGCTGGAACTGTGAGACGGAGAACGAGCAATGGCGATCACCGGATCGGTGACCATTCGCTCGTTGCGGCTCCTCGAGCTCTTCACCCCCGCGTCCCCGCGGCTGACCCTCAGCGATCTGTCGCGGAAGTCGGGGTACCCGCTGAGCACCGTGCACCGGCTGACCAGCGACCTCATCGAATGGGGCGCCCTCGAACGTGACAGCAGCGGCCGCTTCACGGTCGGGCTCAAGCTGTGGGAGATCGCGTCGCTCGCACCGCGCGGCACGATGCTGCGCGAACTGGCGATGCCGGTGATGGAGGACCTGTCGCAGATCACGCGGGAGAACGTACAGCTCGGCATCGCCGAGGGCACCGAGGTCGTGTTCGTCGAACGCATCGCCGGACAGAAGGCCGTGCCAGTCCAGACCCGCGTGGGCGGCAGGTTCCCGCTGACGGCGTCCGGCATCGGCCTGGCCCTGCTCGCCTACATGCCCGCCGACGTGCAGGAGCAGGTGCTGAGCGGGCCGATCGAGAAGTTCACCGAACGGACAGTCACCGACCCCGTCGTGCTGCGGCGGACGCTCGCCGAGATCCGCCGATCCGAGGTCGCGATCAGTGATCGCCAGGTGACCATGGACGCGGTCTCCGTCGCGGCACCGATCTTCGAGCGTCCCGGAGCGGCGGTCGCGGCCGTGTCGCTGGTGGTCTCGGCGGAGAACGCGTCACTGAACGCGCTGGTCCCGCTGGTGCGTGCGGCCGGCCGGACGATCAGCCGCGCGCTGCGCCCTCGTCAGCCGTCGTAGCCGGACGGGTGCGACGCTCCCAGGCCCCCGGATCGGATGTCAGCGTGGTGAGGAAACCCGGCAGCTGCTCGTTCGCCACGTCCGCCAGGCTCACGTTCTCGAGCACGGCCCGCAGGTTCACCCGTACCGCGATCCACACGTCCTGCAGTTTGGCGGCCGGCCCGCAGTAGTCGACGTCCTCGGGACGCTCACCCCGCACCGACGCGAGCGGACCCTCGACGGTCCGGATGACGTCGGCGATCGTGATGTCCTCGGCGGGACGGGCCAGCCAGTAGCCGCCGTCGGGTCCGCGCCTGCTGTTGACCAGTCCCCCGCGCCGGAGGTCGGCGAGGACGGCCTCGAGGAACTTGTGCGGAATGGTCTGCGACTGTGCCAGGAACTCGGCCTTGGACGGGGACGGCCCGGCAGCGGCCAGTTCGATCAGCGTCCGCACGGCGTAGTCCACCTTTGCGGTGATGTGCACACCGAATTCCTACCATCCGAGTATGAAAACGGGCAACTCACGCTTCGCCGCGCGCACCCAGAATGTCCAGGTAATGCGGGTTGTGCGTGACGCCGAGGATGTTGCCGAACGGGTCCACGACGGACGCGGTGACGAATCCCGACTCACGTTCGGTGCGCGGCTCGCGCTCTGTCGCGCCCATCGACAGCAGCTTCTCGACGGCGGCGGTCACGTCGTCGACGTGCCAGAACACCACCACGCCAGACGGGCCGTCCGCGGCGCCGTGCGGGGCGTATCGACGGTCGATGATGCCGAGCTCATGCTGGTAGTCGCCGATCCGGTATTCGATGTACGCAGGGTTCTCGGAGTCGGGGCGTTGGAAGTACGGGGCGATGCCGAGCACGGCGCTGTACCACTCGCGGGCCGCCGGGATGTCGTCGGCGAAGAGGCTGACGGTGGTGAGTCCTCGCAACATGACGAGTCCTTTCGACTGATCCGGCTCTTGCTGACGGATCCATTCTTCGCCGCAAAAGTGCGCACCCGATGAGCACTTTGTTTGCCTCTTCGAATCGAGGCGGATAGTGATGCGTGTCACTCCGAGGTACATTGAACTGGACGATCGTCTTGTGGAGGAAGCAGCATGTGGGAGACCGTGACGTCGGCGTGGAATTCGGCGTTGCTGACGCCCCTGCACGAGCCGGTGACGCTGGCCATCCCGGCGTTCGTGCTGTTCCTCGCCATCGAATGGTTCGCGGCCCGGCACCTCGAGGACGCGACGTTCGACCCCGACGGACGGTCCCGCCCGGTGCGCGGAGGCTACGAGCGCCGAGACGCGCGGGCGAGCGTGTCGATGGGCGCCGTGTCCATCCTGACGACCACATTCTGGAAGCTGCTGGCCCTGATCGGGTACTCCGCCATCTGGGTGTACCTCGCGCCGTGGCACCTACCCGCGGACGCCTGGTACACGTGGGTGATCCTCATCCTCGGCGTCGATGCGCTGTTCTACGCGTATCACCGGATGGCGCACCGCATCCGCCTGATCTGGGCCACCCACCAGGCGCACCATTCGAGCGAGTACTTCAACTTCTCGACCGCGCTCCGCCAGAAGTGGAACAACAGCGCCGAGATCGTGATGTGGATTCCGTTGCCGCTGATCGGCGTTCCGCCGTGGATGGTGTTCATCGGATTCTCCGTGAACCTCGTCTACCAATTCTTCGTCCACACCGAGCGCATCGGCACGCTGCCCCGGCCCATCGAGTTCGTGTTCAACACCCCCTCTCATCACCGCGTCCACCACGGCTGCGACCCCGAATACCTCGACCGCAACTACGCCGGCATCCTCATCGTGTGGGACCGGATGTTCGGCACGTTCCAACCCGAAACCCACCGCCCCACCTACGGACTCACGAAACCGGTGGGCACCTACAACATCTGGAAACTGCAGACCCGCGAATACGCCGCCATCGTCCGGGACTGGCGCCGGGCATCGTCGTGGCGCGACAAGCTCGGCTACGTGTTCGGGCCGCCCGGCTGGGCGCCGTCAGGAACGCGCGAAGCTGACCAGGAAGTCGACCGTGCCGTTGCCGTCCACGGTCACGAAGCCCAGTGACGGCGGCGTCACCCCGAAGTCCGTCCAGGTCACCGGGATACTGCCCGAGGCGATGAGGTCGTCGCCGGAACGCAGCACGTCGATGTCGACGGACACCGGACGCGACTGCCCCTTGAGGGTCAGCGTGCCCTGGGCCGTGACCGTTCCCACGGAACCGTCCGCAGGCAGCCCGGACAGATCGACCGGGGAATCGACCGTGAACGTGGCGGTCGGGAACGTGCCGGTGTCCATCACGTTGCCGCGGAACTGGTTGTCGCGGCGGGACTGATCGGTTGCGATCGTCGCCACCTGCACGGTCACCTCGCCGGCGGTGAGTTTCTCGCCCTCGACGGTCGCGTTGCCGGTCGCGTCTCCGGTCGACCCGACCACCGTGACGCTGGCGCCGTTGAGGATCTCGTGGACGGTGTACCCCGCCGCCGTCTGGTTGGAACCCTGACCCGGCGTGACGGTCCACTGTCCGTCGACCGATCCGGTGGCCGCCTCCGCGCCCTCGGTCGACACCGAGGCCGCCGGTGCGTCGTCCTCCGCGATGAATTGGCCGTAGAACCACGGTCCCACCAGCACCGCGATCACGACGATGACAACTGCGCCGACCAACCACCACAGCTTTTTCATGAGATCACGCTAATTGCAGCTTCAACGGATGTCACTCGCTACGACCTGCGAGAGTGCTGTGAACGGCGGTCACGGGACGATGGAATCGATGTAGCCGCCGTCCACCCGCACCGCCGCGCCGGTGGTCGCCGACGCCTGCGCCGAACTGAGGTAGACGACCATGTTCGCGATCTCCTCCGGCTCGATGAGTCGCTGCAGCAACGACTGCGGCCGGTACTTCTTCATGAACTCGCGCTGCGCCTCTTCCCACGGCAGGTCCGTGTCTACCAGGCTGTAGACGAAATCCTCCACACCGCCCGTGTGGGTGGGGCCGGCGAGAACCGAGTTGACCGTGACCCCCGTCCCCGCCGCCTCTTTCGCGAAGCCGCGCGAGACCGCCAGCAGTGCCGTCTTCGACATCCCGTAATGGATCATCTCGGCGGGAATGACGATCGCGGAGTCACTGGCGATGTCGAGGACCCGGCCCCACGACCGTTCGACCATGCCGGGCAGGACCAGACGTGTCAGCCGGATCGCGGACAGCACATTCACCTCGAAGTAGCGGCGCCACTCGTCGTCGTCGATCTCCAGGGCCGGCTGTGAGCCGAAGATCCCCAGATTGTTGACGAGGATGTCGACGCCCGGAACGATCTCCAGGACCCGGCGCGCGCCCTCGTCCGTCGTGACGTCGGCGGCCGCCGGAACGAATTCGCCGTCCGGGACGTCGGCCCGCAGTCGCTCGATCGCCGCACCCACGGACTTCTCGGTGCGGCCGTTGATCGCCACCCGTGCGCCGGAGCGGGCGAGACCCGCTGCGAT
The DNA here is from genome assembly GCF_016772255.1 of Rhodococcus sp. 21391. NCBI lineage: Bacteria > Bacillati > Actinomycetota > Actinomycetes > Mycobacteriales > Nocardiaceae > Rhodococcus > Rhodococcus sp. 21391. The sequence goes on from NZ_CP063781.1 coordinate 6,265,460, forward strand.
CGCGGCGCCGATGCCCTGCGTCGATCCGGTGACCAGTGCCGTCCTGCCCGTCGAGTCGATGCGCATGTCGCCTGCCCCTTCCCTCCAGGACACGCTAACGAACATCCCCGGCACGGATATACAAAAAGCTCCCCACCTGCGTGTGCAGGTGGGGAGCCCTGGCGGTGGCGGAGGGATTTGAACCCTCGGACGGGGGTTACCCGTCACACGCTTTCGAGGCGTGCTCCTTAGGCCGCTCGGACACGCCACCGCCGGTGACTTTACCGGATGTGGCGCCCGAGCCCGAAATCGCCAGGTGAAACCGTTTAAGTCAGCTTGTCCTTGAGGTTCTTGGCGGCGTCCTTGGCCTTCTCGCCGGCATCCTTCACCGCCGAGGACGCCTGGTCTGCCTTGCCCTCGTCGCGCAGGTCCGGATCGCCCGTGGCTTTGCCGGTGGCTTCCTTCGCCTGGCCCTTGAGGTCTTCCGCCTTGTTCGAAGCTTTGTCTGCGATTCCCACGAGATACCTCCGTGAATCCGATTTCGAACCCGGGGACGGGTCCGGCGGCGCCTCGTCAGCGCCTGTCTCCAGAGAAGCACGGGTCATGCGGACCCGGCCACATTGTGTCGAGTACCCCACGAAAGAGTTTGAAACCGGTCAGCGCCGTTCACGGAAGAAGTCTTCGAGGATGCCGGCGCATTCGTCCTCGAGAACACCGCCCCTGACCTGCGGGCGGTGCGTGAGGCGGCGGTCGCGGACCACATCCCACAACGAGCCGACGGCACCGGTCTTCGGCTCCCACGCCCCGAACACGACCCGGGAGATCCGGGCCAGCACGAGCGCGCCCGCGCACATCGTGCACGGCTCCAGCGTCACCGCGAGCGTCGCCCCCTCGAGACGCCAGCCGTCGCCGTACACCCGCGCAGCGGCCCGCAACGCGATGATCTCCGCGTGGGCCGTCGGATCCGACATCGCCTCCCGCGAGTTCACGGCCCGCGACACCTCGACACCGTCGGCGTCGAACACCACCGCACCCACGGGCACGTCGGCGTCGGTGGCGGCCCGGGCCGCCTCGATCGCCGCGCGGATCATCCGCTCGTCGTCCTGAAGAGTCACGGCGCGTGGAACTACCGGGGAAGCTTGTCGAGAACCCCGGCCAGCTCCGTGGTGAACCCGAGCCGCTGCGCGATCATCCCGAGCTGCTCGTCGGGATACAGGTCCGTCTCGGACGTGATGACAGCCAGAACAGGTTCGGGCAGACCGAGGTCCGCGAGCAACGACAGGTCGCCTTCCTCCCACGGCTCGATGTCGTCGAGTTCGTCCGGGTCGATGTCCGGGACGTCGACGTTGAGCGCCTCGAGGACGTCGGCGGCGATGTCGTAGTCGAGGGCCGCGGTGGCGTCGGACAGCAGCAGACGCGTTCCCGACGGCGCAGGCCGAAGCACGACGAAGAATTCGTCGTCCACGTCCAGCAGACCGAAGAACGCGCCCGCGCTACGAAGGGCCCGAAGCTCCTCCTCCGCGACGCTGAGACTGGTCAGAGCAGCCGAAGTGAGGGCCTTGACCTTCCACCGGCCGTCCTCGTGTACTACCGCGACACCGAAGCCCTCCAGATCCTCTGACCGATCCGAGGAGGCGCTGTTGTTTTCCGCGCGCTGTGCACCCATGAGCGCAACGGTAGCCCGCGGGGTGCCGGTAAATGAAGTCCGCACTCGAATGTGCCAACCTGTTCGGGTGTCTGATACCCCTTCCGCACCTCCGGTGTGCGTGCTCGGCCTGGGCTTGATCGGCGGTTCACTGCTGCGTGCGGCGGTCCGGGCGGGCCGCGAGGCGTGGGGTCACAACCGATCCGCGCCGTCCGTCGACGCCGCCCGGGCGGACGGCTTCGACGCCGACACCGATCTGGTCGCGGTGCTCCAGCGTGCGTCGGCCGCGTCGGCGCTGATCGTGATCGCGGTCCCCGTGCCCGCCGTCGCCGCCACCCTCACCGCGATCGCCCTGTACGCACCGAACTGCTCGATCACCGACGTCGTCAGCGTCAAGGCGGAGGTCGCGGCGGCGGCAGCCCGTCAGGGCCTCGCCGACCGCTACGTGGGCGGGCACCCCATGGCGGGAACGTCGGCGTCCGGGTGGAGCGTCGGCAGCGCCGACCTGTTCCGGGAAGCCGTGTGGGTGGTCGGCACCGACGACGGCGTCGACCCCGCCATCTGGACGCAGGTCGCGCAACTCGCGTTGGACTGCGGTTCCGTCGTCGTGCCCGCCGAGTCCGCCGAACACGATCGGGCGGTCGCGCGCATCTCGCACCTGCCGCACCTACTGGCCGAGACCCTCGCAATCACCGGTGCCCGCGGCGGACCGCTCGCCCTGGGCCTGGCGGCCGGCTCGTTCCGCGACGGCACCCGCGTGGCTGGCAGCGCGCCCGGCCTCGTCCGGGCCATGTGCGAGGGCAACCGGGACGCCCTGCTGATCGCCCTGGACGAGGCGCTGGTACTGCTGCAGGACGCGCGGACCGAACTGGCGGACCAGTCGTCGGCGGCGACACTCGTCGAGGCCGGCCACACCGCTCGCCTGACATACGACAACCAGGAGACGTGGGAAATCACCGGCATCGTTCCCGGCCACGCAGGCTGGATCGACGACATGCGTGATGCGGGTCGGCGGGGAGGGCGGCTCCGCCGCCTGTGAGCCGTTCTGGTTGCCGGAGCTACCAAAAAGGCGCACGGGTGCGGAGCGCCTAAATCCGTTCGGCCAGGCCCGGGTAGTCGATGATGAACCCGTCGCGGTCGACGGTCACCGAGGAACTCGACACCGGGGACAGCACGTGGATGCCGTCCGGACCACTGCTGTAGGTGAGGATCGCGCCCTCGACCCGCAGGTCCAGGAGGTTCACGTAGACGACGGGTACCTCGACGTCCTCGGACCCGAGGTGCAGTCCGTACCGCCGGATGGGCAGGGCGTTGAAGAACGGGCTGAGCACCATGTCGACGTCGAGGGCGCCGTCGAACGTGGACCGCTGGTGGTTGGCGCCGTGCTCCACCATCCACGTGCCCTCTTCGTCCCGGCTGATCGACATCTGCCGTTCACCGGCCGCGACGGACGTCCGCAGCGACAGCCGGCGGGTGACGCCGCTTTCGTCCGTGACGAGGTCGTAGGACGCGCTGAACGCCGGATGCTCAGGGCACTCGCCGCCGATGATCCGTCCTGCTGCCTTGATGCGGTCGCCGTTGAGCTGGACGCGCACCGATTCCATTCGGGGTGCGTTGTCCGCCCGCCACGTCAGTACTGCGGGCCAGGTCGAGGCACCGGAGGCTTGGATGCTCACCTGTCTACGGTAAGCGACGACGGCTCCCGGGGTGGCAACGGGCCGAGTTTCGTTGCAGCAGAGTTGCCGAGACTCAGTGCCCGGGCTCGTTCCGTGACCGCGATGCGCGACGAGAAGACGACGAGGGCGCCGAGTCCGACCGCCACGTTCAACAGCGCCCCGAACTCCTGGGCGACGAAGTCGAACACCTCGGTGAGCAGGACCGTAACCAGGGCCGCGGCCCGCAGGAACTGCAACGGCCACAGCTTCCCGTTCCTCAGTCGCACGATGGCCGACCAGCACAGGACGAACGCGATCGCGGACCCGGTGAGCTGGCCGACCGTCGTGATGTCCGTTCCCTCGTCGCCGCGGAGGTCGTCGTCGAGCGTGATCACCGCACTGAGCAGTCCCAGGGTGGAGAACAGGGTGAGGAGCACGGCCGCCGTCCAGAGCATCCCGGGACCCTTCGCGAAGGCGGGGGTCGCGCGGCGGGCCAGCTCCCGGGCCGTGGGCACGGTCCGGCCGTTCCGGTCCGGGCAGTGGGTGAGCAGATCCCGGACCGACGTCAGCGTCGCCTCGTCCGCGCCGGCGGCGGCCGCCCGGCGCAGCTGCGCCAGCGCCTGCTCCCGGCGTGCGCGGTCCAGCCCGCGGTCCAGGCCGCCCAGTGCGATGGCGGCGGCGTTGGCGACGTCCTCCGTCGGGGTCGGCGGCCGGACGTCGTGCAGCGACCGGTTGACCAGCAGCAACACGACGATCACCACGTACATGATCGCGACGGACGGCCGATAGAAGTAGTCGTTGGACTTGGTGACGAACTTGCCGATCTCGTCGAGGAACAACCCGAACCCGATGCCGCCGATCACGACGCCCAGGACGCGCGGTTTCATCCCCAGGAACGAGAACACGGTCACCAGCGCCACGACCATGCCGAGTCCGCCCCACAGGACGTGCGCGATGTGCAGCGAGGAACCCCCGACCTGCGGATAACCGGTGAGGTGAAGGTAGGCGCGGGTGAGCAGGATCGTGACGATTCCGATGATGACGAACGCTTCGACGAGGCCGCTGCCCTGGGCGTCGCGCAGGAGGTGCGGCCGGTTCCGGAAACCCGAGATCCGGAAACCCGAGATCATGGCGCCTCCCTGTGCTCCCACCTACAGGAAGTCTATGTGGCTTCGCCACCCGTGAGTACTTATTAACCGCCCGCCGTTAATAAGTACTCACGGGTCGTTGGTCAAAGCGGGCACAGATCTCGAGTAACGTTCTCGGGTGACTGGTTCGTGAGGAAGGGTGCCGTGACGTCAACCGGGAGCATGGTGGGCCTGTTCGCCGGTATCGGCGGGCTCGAGTTGGGTCTGAGAGAGCACGGCTGGAACACCGAACTGCTCTGTGAGATCGACCCGGGCGCCCAGGCGGTTCTGCGTACCCGATTCACCGACGTCCCTGTGCATTCCGACGTCACCAAGCTGCGTTCCCTCCCCCAGGACATCGAACTCGTCGCAGCGGGATTCCCTTGCCAGGACCTCTCCCAGGCCGGCCGGACCGCCGGTATCACGGGTTCCCGTTCCGGCCTCGTCGACGAGGTGTTCCGCTTGGTGAAGCGGAAGAAGGGTCCGCGCTGGCTCCTGATCGAGAACGTGCCGTTCATGCTGCAACTGGGTCGCGGTGCGGCTATGAGGCATATCACGGACGCCCTCGAGGACCTCGGCTACACGTGGGCGTACCGGGTGGTCGATGCGCGCGCGTTCGGGCTCCCCCAGCGCCGTCAGCGGGTCCTGATGCTCGCCTCGCGCACCGAGGACCCCCGCGCGGTGCTGTTCGGTGAGGACGCCGGAGAACGCCCCGTCGACGACCATGCCGACTTCCCGTGTGGTTTCTATTGGACCGAGGGCACCCGCGGTCTCGGGTGGGCGGTCAACGCGGTCCCCACACTGAAGGGCGGTTCGTCCGTCGGTATCGCGAGCCCGCCCGCCGTGCGACTGCCGTCGGGCGAGATCGTGACGCCCGGACTCGTGGACGCCGAACGCCTGCAGGGCTTCGACCCCGACTGGACGGCGCCCGCCGCGCTGGTCCCCGGGCTGCGGAACAGTCATCGGTGGAAGCTCGTCGGCAACGCGGTGAGTGTGCGGATGGCGTCGTGGGTCGGTCGGCGTCTGCTCGAGCCGGCGGACTACGAGCGGGGCATCGAGACGCCGATGAAGCCCGGCGACGCGTGGCCGGTGGCGGCGTGGGGCAGCAATCGTCAGGCCTTCCGGGTCCACACCTCGACGTGGCCGGTGCAGGAGCCGTACGAGGATCTCAGCGGATTCCTGGAGGACACCCGGCTGCTGTCGGCGCGCGCGACCGCCGGCTTCCTGAAGCGGGCGCGGATGGGCAATCTGCGTTTCGTTCCCGGGTTCATCGACGACGTCGAGAGCCACCTCGACCGCATGGGCGGCTTCCCCGAGGCCGCCGCGTAGCGGACGGACCCGCGATGCCCGCCACCGATCCCGCGACCAGTGCCCGGATGCGGGCGCAGCGGCGTCGCGACACCGCGCCCGAACTCGCACTGCGCCGGGAACTGCACCGGCGCGGGGTCCGGTACTACGTGGACCGGGCGCCGATGAAGGGCGTCCGGCGGCGCGCCGACCTGGTGTTTCCGCGACGGAAGGTGGCCGTGTACGTGGACGGGTGCTTCTGGCACAACTGCCCGCAGCACGCCACGTTCCCGAAGAACAACGCACGGTGGTGGGCCGAGAAGCTCGCCGGGAACGTCACCCGCGATCGTGACACCGACACGAGGCTGACCGACGCCGGGTGGACGGTGGTGCGGATCTGGGAACACGAGAATCCGGTGGTCGCCGCGAACAGGGTCCAGGAAGCTCTGGCCGACGAGTGACCACTGCTTCGCTGACGGCGGGAGGTCGAGGTGTTGAATTTTCCACCCCTAGGGGTATGGTCGCCGATGGCGGATCGGTGCAGGATGGTCTCATCGGTAACCATTCGGACCACCTTCGGAGGAGCATGATGATCCGCCGAATCGTCGCGGCGGCCTCCATTGCGTTTGCAGCAGCGGCCGTCCCACTCGTCGGTCCGGCGACCTTTGCCGTCGCTGCACCGGGTGACACCTACATCAGCAACCCCCCGGCCAACCCGTCGGATCAGAGTTTCTGCGACGACCAGGCCGCCCTCGCCAACAACCTCTCCGCGAAGGGCGATTTTGCGCGTGCCGACGGCGTCGTGTCGGCCGCGAACATGAGCGGTTGCCGCATCTACACGTTCCCCAGCCCGTAATCGGTTGCCGTTGGCAACGGCGGCCACAGTGGGAGCAGGCCGACATCCTGTCGTGGGAGCCACCGGCCCGCCGATTCGACCTGGTGTCGGCACATTTCATGCCTCTACCGGGACCTGCCCGCGAGGCCCTGCACCGTCGCCTGGCCGGAGCGGTCCGCCCCGGTGGGCGGCTTCTCGTCGTCGGGCATCACCCGTCCGATCTGGAGACGTCCGTCGGGCGGCCCAATGTTCCCGACATGCTGTTCACACCGGAACAGGTCGCTGCCGTACTGGACGCCGCGGAGTGGGAGATCCTGGTGTCGGCGGCGCCCTCGCGTGAGGCGCGCGACCCCGAGGGCCGGCCCGTCACCGTTCACGACACCGTTCTGCACGCGGTTCGCCGGGCCTGACGACGGTCTACTGTGTGGGCACGATCTGTTCCGAGTGCCGAGACCAGAGTGCCGAGACGAGGACGCCGTGGCCGACCTGTTCGTGAAAGCCCTTCAGCTGCACCAGTTCGTCTACGAACGCAGCGGAGGATGGGTGGGGCACCGGTTGCTGTTCGGGATGCCGACCCTGCTGCTGCACAGTGTCGGCCGGAAGTCCGGGCAGCCGCGCACGTCCGCGTTGACGTACGGCCGCGACGGCGCACGCTTCCTGGTCGTCGCGTCGAAGGGTGGTGCGCCCACGTCGCCCGCGTGGATGCACAACGTGCTGGCCGCGCCGACCTGCGAGATCCAGGTGGGCCGCGACCACATCACCGTGGCGGCGCGGAAGGTTCTGCCGGGCGACCCGGATTACGACCGGATGTGGGCGACGATGAACGAGATCAACCACGGCCGGTACAGCGACTATCAGAAGAAGACGGATCGGCCGATCCCCGTCATCGCGCTCACCCCGACCCGCTGACTCGGCCGGTGCGGCCTCAGCGGAACTCGTCGACGTGCGCCGACGCCCACTGCGCGAAGGTGGTCGCGGGGCGCCCGGTGAGTTGCTCGACGAGCCGGTTCGCCTCCTGGGGAGCGTCGACCAGACTCGCCATCCCTTCCAGATACCAGCGGGCGTACTCCCCCATCGCCGGTGTCAGGACGTCCACGGCCTCGTCCAGCGACACCTGCCGGTACTCGATGTTCCGGCCGAGGGCGGCGCCGAGTTCTCGGACGAGGTCGTCGCGGGTGATCGTCTCGGGACCGGTGAGTTCGTACGACGCGCCGACGTGCCCGTCCTCGAGGAGAGCGACGGCCGCGACCTCGGCGATGTCGTTCATGGCGATCGGCGCGTTCGCCGCCGTCGGGTACGGCTCACGCACGGTGTCTCCCGCGGCGATCTGCGGTGCCAGGATTCCCGCGTTCTCCATGAACTCGCCGGGCCACAGGTGTGTCCACTCGATGCCGGACGCCTCGACGGCCCGTGCGACGTCACCCCAGTGTCCGTCGTGGGGGCCGGACAGGTCGACGACGTGCCGGACTCCGGCCTGCTTCGCCAGGGCGAGCGCGTCCGGGGCGGTGTCGGGAGTCGGTGCGAGGTACAGGGAATCGACGCCCTCGAACGCCGCGGGCAGGCTTGCGAGTCTGCGGAGGTATCCCTCGACGACGGTGACCGAGTCCGGAAGTTGCGCCTTGTCAGGATGATTCGTGAGGGCCCGGACGTCCGTCGCACCCCGCGCGAGCAGGTGGTCGACGAGCATTCTGCCGATGTTCCCGGTTGCCCCCGTCACGAGAATCGTCATGCCCTGCACGCTACCGCCGCGGGAGGGCATGTGAGTGGCGAAGTGTGCTCGCGTACGCTTTGCCACTCACATGGGGTCAGCTGGTCGGCGGGGCGGACGTCGAGGACGTTGCCGGGGTCTCCGAGGGCGTCGGCGTGGCCGGGGACGACGCGTCCGGATTCTGCACTCCGGCGCTGAGCTTGTAGACGTGTTCCGGCGAGATGATCTCCGTGACGGCCCCCGCCAGCGCCGTGCTGGGTTCGCTGCCCTGATAGGGGACGTCGGTGTTGATCATGATCGCGAGGGTGGTTTCCTGCTCGGGCAGGTAGACGCACACAGTCTGGTACCCGGGGAGGCTGCCGTTGTGCCCGATCCAGCCGGCGACGTCGAAGATGCCCAGGCCGTAGCCCACGTCGGATGCCAGACCCGGTGCGTTCACCGTCTCGAGCCGCTGCGCCTGTGTGGCCGGCTGCAGCAGGGTGCCGGTGGCGAGAGCCGGCGCCCAGATGTGCAGGTCGTCGAGGGTCGAAATCATCGCGCCCGCCGCCCATCCCCAGGACGGATTCCAGTTGGTGGCCACGGCTTCCTTGTCGTCCAAGGTCTGCTCGGTGTAGCCCTGCGCGTGCGGTTCGGGGAACGCGTTGGTGGTGGGGAAGCTCGTGCCCGCCATCTTCAGCGGCTGGACGATCTTCTGCGTCACGTACTCCGGGAGCGGCAGTCCGCTGACCTTCTCGATGACAAGTCCGAGCAGGGTCGTGTTCGTGTTGGAGTACTCGAATCCTTGCCCGGGCGGGAACGTCGCGGGCTGCGCGAACGCGTAACCCAGCAGTTGTTGCGGGGTGAACGCCGCCTGCGGGTCGCTGAGCAACGCCTTCTGGAAGTCCTCGTTGGCCGAGTAGTTGGCCAGCCCGCTCTGCATCCGGGCGAGCTGGCGCAGCGTGATCTGATCACCCAGCGGCACGCCCTCCACGTACTTCGAGATCGGGTCGTCGAGCGCGACCTTGTCTTCGTCGACCAGTTGCAGCACACCGGTGACCGTGAACGTCTTTGTCACACTGCCGATTCGGTGATAGAAATCGGTCTCCATCGGCGCGCCCGTCGTCTTGTCGGCGACACCGAACGCCTTCATGTAGTTGCCGTCGGGCCCCCACACTCCCACTATCGCGCCGGGAATCGCCGCCATCGACATCGTCTTCTCGATCGCCTCGTCGAGTCGGTCCGCGACACCGGGGTCGATCTGCGCATCCGCCCCGGCGTTCGGTGATCCCGTCTGCGTCGTCGTGGAGGTAGCGGAGGTGCCCGTGGAGGACGAGTCCTCGGAGCACGCCGCAGGCACTACCAGCAGCAATGCCGCGGCGGCCGCCACGAGGCCTCGTCGCCGATTCGTCCTGGTCACGACCTGAGCTGTCATCGTGCGTCCCGTCGTCGAGGTGCCCCTCTCGGGAATTTACTCCGCGACCGCCGGGCGAATGTACCTTTCGGCGCTTCTGAGGCGACCGGCGGTACATTCGCCCTACTGCGCTCTCTCGGTCGCGTATTCGGCCAGCAGCCGCTTCTCCTTCTCCCGGTGCGGGAAGAAGAAGAACACCACCACGGCCCCCGCGCACACCACCAGGATCGCGGCGAGGTACGCGCGATCGTCGCCGTCCAGGAAGGCGTTGCGGGCGGCGGCGATGATCTGCTCGGCGTACTGCGGATAGCGTTCCGCGAGCACTTCGGCGCTGGAGTACGACTTCGTGAGCGCCGCTTGGGTTTCCGGGGTGATCTGGCTCGAGTGCGGCGACGAGGCGATCGTCGCCGACAGCGACTTCGCGTAGCCGGCGGTGAGCACCGCGCCGAGGATCGACTGCATGATCGCGCCGCCGAGGTCGCGTTGCAGGTCGGATGTGCCGGACGCCATGCCCGCCCGCGACACCGGCACCGAACCGGTGAGCGACCGCGACGCCGGGGTGCCCGCGAACCCGACGCCGATGCCCACGAACGCGTACGCGAGGGCCACCCACCAGAAGGTCGCGTCCTCGTCCCACCACACCAGCGCGACAAGCAGTCCGAGGACGACGAACAGGTAGCCGAGCAGCAGCGTGAACCGGGCGCCGTGCGATTCGACGAGTTTCGCGGAGCGGGGTGCGACGAGGACCATCGCGACCGCGGCCGGGATGATCGCGGAACCGGCGGCGAGCGTGGAGTACCCGAGCACGTTCTGGAGGAACTGCTGCCCGATGAACATCGCACCCATCAACGCGCCGAACACGATCACCCCGCCGACGGCGGCGACCCAGAACGTCGGGCGGGCGGCGACGTGCAGATCGAACAGCGGGTGCGCCGCCCGCCGTTGCTGCAGGAAGAACGCGGCTCCCGCGGCGAGGGCGATCAACCCGAGACCGAGGGCGAGCGCCCCGGCGCCGTCCACAGGCGCGAAATTGATCGCGAGGATGAGGGCGGCGATGAAGACGACGGAGATGATGCCGCCGAGATTGTCGACGGGATCGGTCGTCTCGTTGACGTGGGCGGGCACCCACAGGATGGCGGCCACGAGGGCGAGACCGGCGAGCGGAAGGGTCACGAGGAACACCGAGCCCCAATGGAAGTGCTCGAGCAGCGCGCCCGACACGATCGGCCCGAGCGACGAGATTGCGCCACCGAGGGCCGACCACAATGCGATCGCCTTGGTCCGGGGCGGTCCCGACCATAGCGCCGTGATGATCGCGAGGGTGGTGGGGAACGCGAGCCCGGCGGAGACACCGCCGAGAACACGTGCGAGGAACAGTATTTCGAAGTTACCCGCGAATCCCGCGATCGCCGACGCCGGCAGCGACAGCGCCATGCCGAGCACCAGCATCTGCTTGCGGCCGTAGCGATCGCCGAGGGCCCCCAGATACAGAACCGACGCGGCGAGCCCGAGGGAGTACGCGACGGCGACGAGGTTCAGCTGCGTCTGACTCGCGTCGAAAGCGCGGCCGATGTCGGGGAGTGCGACATTCGCGACGGACAGGTTCAGGTTGGCAACGGCGGCGACGAGGATGAGGGTCGCGAGGATCAGCGTGGCGCGGGCCGGCGCCTGCGTCGTTTCGGTTCGAGTCACTGTCTGCTCCCGGGGTTCTGGTCGCCGCGTGGGCTCGCCGTGTCGGCCGACGGTTCGGGGCCCGACGCCAGCAGCGATGCGGCGAGCGGGAAGAGGAGGACGGTGATCGCGCCTGCCGCGACGAGCACGGAGGCGTTGGCGGACGTCATGTCACCGGAGTCGACGGCCACTCCGGTGACGGCCACGATCAGCGGCAGACCCGTTCCCGCGTACAGCGCCAGCTGGGTGCGTTCGCGGCCGGTGAAGGGCGGATCCGTGCCGTCGGCGCCCCGGTCGAATCTCCCGGCGAAGTAGACCGGGCCTGCCCGCACCAGCAGGATCAGCAGGACGAACGCGATCAGGACCCCGGGTTCCGACGCCACCGCGGCGACGTCGATAGCCATGCCGGACGTCACGAAGAAGATCGGGATCAGGAACCCGAACGCCAGGCCGTCGAGCTTCGTTTCGAGCGTCTCGTCACCTTCGGGCGTGGCCCGCCGCAGGATGAACCCGGCCGCGAAGGCACCGAGGATCGTGTCGAGACCGAACGACGCCGCGAGCACGGTGAGTGCGACGAGAAGCAGCATGGTCAGCCGGACCGTGGTCTGCGACGTCGTCTCCGATCCCGACCGGATGATCGCGGTGATCCGGGAACCCTCCCGCCGCACTCGGGCGGGTATGAACGCGACCAGCACCGCCGCGGCCGTGAACAGTCCGAGGACCACGATGGACGCCACCGACCCGCGGGAGCCGAGCAGAACTGCCATGGCGACGACGGGCCCGAGTTCGCCGAACGCGCCGTGATTGAGGATCGTCCTGCCCAGCCGGGTGTCGAGTGCGCCCGCGTCCCGGAGGATCGGGAGCAGCGTGCCGAGCGCCGTCGACGTCATGGCAATGGCCACCGCGGTTCCGGCGTCGACCGCGTGGACGAGGCTCAGCAGCGTCACCACCGCGAACGCCAGGGCAAGCGACACCAGCCACGTCAGCAGGGCCCGCCTGCCGCCGCGGCCGGTGATCTCGGCCGTGTCGATCTCGTACCCGGCCAGCAGGAAGAGCAGCCCCAGCCCGAGGTCGCGCAGCAGTTCGATCTCGCTGCCCTCGACGGCCAGGTCGAAGACGTGCGGGCCGATGACGATCCCGGCGACGAGGAGAAGTACCACCTCGGGCACCAGCTTCCGGGGAAACAACCCGGCGAGCAGTGGGGCGATCACGGCGCATGCGACGATCCAGAACAGCGAGGCGCCCACGGAAGGCATGCATCACCCCGTCTCTCGAACACCCGGACACAGCACTGTGTTCGAGCCTCACAGAGCCTGGACGACGAGACATCATCCGTGAGGGATGAACGCCGCCGGCGCGCCGCCGACACACAGCCGGCAGCGCCGAATCGTCAGTAGAACTCGACGGTGTCGACGCGGTTGATCAGTTCCTCGCCGTCGAGGAACCGGGTGGCATTGCGCGCGAACAGTTCCGCGATGAGGCGATCCTCCGCGGGATTCAACGCTGCGGTGTGCGGGCTGACCAGCACGTTCGGGTGAGTCCACAGCGGACTGTCCGACGCCAGGGGCTCGGACGCGAAGACGTCCAGCGCGGCGAATCCGACCCGCCCGTCCTCGATCGCCGCGGTCATGGCGACCTCGTCGACGACGGTGCCCCGGCCCACGCTCACCACCGTCACGCCGGGCTTGACCGCGCCGAATACCTTTGCGCTGACGAGGCCCTCGGTGGCACTGGTTCCGGGAAGCGTCACGACGATGCCGTCCGCGTCCCCGACCACATCGGCCAGCCGGTCGGGGTGCACGATCTCGTCGACTCCCTCGATCGCGGTGTCGCGCCTGCTCGTTCCGACGACAGTGGCGCCGAGGGCCTTCAGTTTCAGTGCCGTCGCGCGGCCGATGCTGCCGAGCCCGACGATGACGATGCGCTGCCCGGACACGGTCCCCATGGCCCAGCGGCCGCTCCACACCTTGTCGCACTGCTGGGCGAGGAGGCGCGGGAGGGTCTTGGCACCGGCCAGCAGGCCGAAGACGGCGAACTCGGCCAACGGCTCCGCGTGCACACCGGCGGAGGTGCTGAATGCGATGCGGGCGAGTTGCTCGTCGGTGAGGCCGGCCGCCTTCACCTGGGCCCCACCGCCGGCGGGCATCGTGTGCACCCAGCGGAGCCCGGGGTTGACGCCCGCCGTCCTCGTCAGCGCCGCGGGAGTCTCGTCGGGCACGCCGTACAGGGCTTGCGCCGAATCGACCAGGTCGTCGAAGGCCTTCTGCTGCTCCGCGGTCCGGGAGAACGACGGATCGCCGGAGTGATCACCCGGGAATCGGGAGGGCGGCAGCAGATCCTGCTCGCGGATGAAGTCGATGCGCGGTTCCGCCCGAATGACGAGACTGATGAGCTCTTCGCTCACGGGGGTCGCGGCGACGACGCGGAGTCGCCCGTCGAGTGGCTTCGAGTCGTGTGCGCTCACTGCAGATTCCTTCGTATACGGGCCGATTCTGACCATATGTTCAGAACAAAAACTGTGCACTAATCATGTGATTCAGTCAACACTTTCAGTTATGTATGACAAATGGTCGTCTTCGCGGTATCGTCCTCGGCACGCCAGTGACCTGGGTCACTACACCGAACTGTTTGTGACCGCGCTCGACGTGGTCCCGTCCCACAACGGAGCAGAAGATGTCCCCAGAATCGAAGACTCAAGTAGGCGCAGACTCGAAGATGCCGGAAGGCCGTGAATCCACCCGACCGGTGCGCGCCTCCGACGACCCGGAGTACGCCGCGAACCTCAAACGCGCGACGCTCGCCAGTTCCATCGGCAGCGCGCTCGAGTACTACGACTTCGCCCTGTACGGCCTGGCGTCGGCGCTGATATTCGGCGAGCTGTTCTTCCCCGCCATGGGTGCGTCGGCCGCGCTGATGGCCAGTTTCGGCACGTACGCCGTCGGCTTCCTCGCCCGTCCCGTCGGCGGCCTGTTCTTCGGCGCCCTCGGGGACCGCCTCGGACGCAAGGCCGTCCTGATGATCACGATCGCGATCATGGGCGGCGCGAGCACGCTGATCGGCGTCCTGCCCACCGGCGCACAGGTCGGCATCTGGGCCCCGATCATGCTGGTCGCGCTGCGACTGCTGCAGGGCTTCGGCGCCGGCGCCGAGCAGGCCGGTGCCACGACACTGATGGCGGAGTATTCGCCCACCCCGCGACGCGGATTCTTCTCCGCACTCCCCTTCGTCGGGATCATGGTGGGCACCCTGATGGCCTCCGGGGTCTTCGCGATCCTCGGCCAGATCGACCGTGAACTCCTCCTCGACTGGGTGTGGCGGGTGCCGTTCCTGGCGTCTGTCTTCCTCATCGCGGTCGCCGTGTTCATCCGGCTCCGCATGCAGGAGAGTCCCACGTTCATCAAGCTGGAGAAGCAGGATCAGATCAGCGAGAGCCCGTTCCGGGAGCTGATCGGCAGCTCGATGCCCAGCGTGCTCCGCGGCATCGGCCTCCGGATGGCCGAGAACGGCGGCTCGTACATCTTCCAGACCCTCGGCATCAGCTACGTGACGACGGTGGTGGGTGTCAGCAAGTCGATCGGACCGCTCGCCATCGCCTGCGGCGCCGCCCTCGGCATGCTCGTCATCCCGATCTCGGGCGCGCTGTCGGACCGCTTCGGCCGGATGCGGGTGTACCGGTTCGGTGCGGCCCTGCAGCTCGTCCTCGCGGTCCCGTCGTGGTGGCTGCTCTCACTCGGCAACCCGGTTCTCGTGGTGGCGACGCTCGCGGTCAGCTACGGGATCGGCGTCAACGTGATGCTCGGTGCGCAGTGCGCGGCCCTGCCCGAGCTGTTCGGCAATCGCCACCGCTACATCGGCGTCGCGGTCGCCAGGGAGACGAGCGCCATCCTCGCCGGCGGCATCGCGCCCTTCGTCGGCGCACTGCTGCTGTCGCTGCTGAACAACTCGTGGGTGCCGCTCGCGATCTACGTTCTGGTCCTCAGCGTCATCACGTTCGCCACCACGTTCGTGACACCCGAAACCCGTGGCCGCGACCTCGGGCTCGCCTGGGACGCGATGGCCGACCCGGTCCACGGACCGGATGCCGTCACCACCGGGTCGAAGGATCGGGTCGACGCATGAGACTGGCCCGCATCGCCACCGACTCGGGACCGCGGCCGGTGTGCCTGCGCGACGGTCGCTGGCACGAGGTGGCGGATCCGTACGCGGATACCCTGACGTTCACCGGACCCGCACACGACCTCGACGGCGCACGCCTGCTCGCGCCCGCCGAACCGCGGGTCCTGCTCGGGATGGCCCACAACGGCGCACCCGGAGATCGTGACCTCCCGTTGCAGGCGTTCATGAAGTCGACGCGCACGGTGATCGGCCCCGAGGATCCGATCGTGGTCGACGAAGGGCTCGGGCAGGTGAACGTCGAGGGCGAGCTGACCGTCGTCATCCGCCGCACCTGCCGCCGCCTGCGCCCCGGGGACGTCCCGTCCGCGATCCTCGGATACACGATCGGCAACGACGTCACCGCCGTCGAACAGACAGCGTTGGACGACAAGCTCACCCAGGCCAAGCACGGCGACGGTTTCACCCCGCTGGGACCGTGGATCGAGACGGATCTCGACTCCGGAGACGTGCCGATCGCGGTGCGCGTCAACGGCGTGACGGTGGCCGAGGCGTCCACCCGGCAGCTGGCCTGGAACGTGTCCGAGCAACTGGTCCATCTCACCCGGTATCTGACCCTCGGTCCGGGAGACGTCGTGCTCACCGGTTGCCCGTTCACGCTCGGCCCGGTCAAACCGGGTGACCGTGCCGAGATCACGCTCGGCGGAATCGGCACGCTGGCCAACCCGGTGCGTGCGCTGTGAATCTCTTCGATCTGTCCGGTCGCATCGCCCTGGTCACCGGTTCGAGCCGGGGAATCGGCTACGCCCTCGCGCGGGGCCTGGCCGAGGCGGGCGCCACGATCGTCCTCAACGGGGTGTCGGCCGAGCGCGTCGGACGGATCCCGGTATGTCAACGGTCAGGTGATCTTCATCGACGGGGGGATGACCGCGGTGGTGTGAGGGTTCAGCCGCCGACCGCGGCGGCCGGTTCGGTCCGCAGCTCGCCGAAGGAGCGGCGGGTGTGCAGGACGAGTTCGCGGAGCGCGGGACCCGCGAGGCTCTTCCAGACCAGCGCGAGCACGGCCGGGATGTCCACGTCGTCCAGTGCGACCGCCGTCAACCGTCCTCGGTAGTCCGTCGCCATCGACTCGCTGAGGATCGCGACCCCCAGCCCGCGGATCGCGAGGTCCGCGACGGCGTCGGGCGCACTCGCCTGCAGGGCGATGTCGGGGCGGAGGCCTGCGGCCGCACACGCCTGGTCGAAGACCGTCCGGATCCCCGTTCCGGTCGGCATACATACGATCGCATGGTCGCCGAGTTCGGCCAGGGTGACGCGCGAACGCCCGGCCAGGGGGTGTCCGGGTGGCACGGCCGCGACCAGCCCCTCGCTGATGATCGGGAAGGCGTCCAGGCCTTCCGGCGGGGCGGTCGCGGTGCCGACGAGAGCGAGATCGATGGCACCGGCACGGACCCGTTCGACGAGGCGGTCGGAACTGTCCTCGGTCAGCGTGATCTCGATCCCCGGGTGCGCGACGTGAAACGCGGACAGCGCGTCGAACAGCGGCTTCACCGTGCAGGCGGTGACCATCCCGACGACGAGCCGGCCCCGGATCAGCTGGTTGACGTCGTCCACAGCCTGTCGCATCGACTCGGCCGACGCGAGCGCCTCGCGGGCGTGCACGAGCGCTGCCTCCCCCGCGGACGTAAGCGTCGCGGTCCGGCTCGACCGGTCGATCAGCGTGGCGCCGAGGTCGTGCTCGAGCTGCCGGATCTGCGCACTGATCCCCGATTGGCTGATGTGGACGCGTTCGGCGGCACGGGTGAAGTTCGCTTCTTCGGCGACCGCGACGAAGTACTCCAGCTGCCTCAGTTCCATAAGCAAAGATTCTAGTATCCAGCAAAACTATCCGTTGGACTTCCGGTTGCGGGGCAACCATTCTGAGATGTGACAGCAAGTTCACCCACGAAAGGAGTCCCGTGTCCGACTACGAGAAGGCCCTGAACCCCGAAGATCTCACCCGACTGTTCGTCGAGCGCAGCAATGCCGGCGACGCGGCCGGAGTCGCCGCCCTGTACGAGGAGAACGCCGTCATGGCGTATCCGCCCGGCAGCCGGACGGTCGGCCGGGCAGCCATCCAGAAGCTGTGGGAGTCGGTGCTCGCGAATGCGCCGCACTTCGAACCGGAGACGCCGCTCCCCACGCTGGTCAGTGACGACATCGCGCTCACGTCCACCCCGCCCACGGACGGATCCGGCGCGCGGGCCCAGGTCGTCCGCAGGCAACCGGACGGAACCTGGCTCCGACTGCTCGACCAGCCGGAGTTCGTCCCGCCCACCCGCTGAGGTTGTGGCTGCACCGGCCCCTACACGGCATGAACTTCGTTGTCCACCATTGCATCTGCATTCGGATCGGTGGGACCATAGGGGTCATGCGCAGACCGCGTTGGCCGGCAGTAGCACCACCCACCACCGGAGGACACCGGGTGCACGGTCCCCTGCTCCTCACGGCCGAAGACCACCTCACGCTCGAACTGTTCGAGGTCGTGGCGTTCCCGGACGGCCTCCACCTCCGGATGGCCCTGACCGCGACGGGCAGGCCTGCGGAGCTGGCGCAGTTCGAGACCCGCCCGCTGTCCGACCCGGACGATCCCTCGACTCGGTGGTCCTATCTCTCGGTGCGGGCGCGGGTCGACGACATCGAAGGCGAGGCCGACCCCTACCATCCGGCGGCGGCGTCGAAGCCGTGCCGGAGCGGGCCACCCGAGTACCGCACCGAACCGCATTACTGGCTGGACGCGATACCCACGTCGGGATTCATCGCGGTCACCGCAGGCTGGCCACGGATCGGTCTCGGTTCGACCACCACCACGATCGGTCTCGAATCGAGCACGCGAACGTCGTGACCGGTCCCGGGTCGCCGTCAGGTGCAGCAGTTGGGGTCGAGGACCACCCGCAGTGCGTCGAGGGCGTCCGGCCGCGCACAGTAGAAGACGTTCATGCCACGGCGGACGGGCTGGACCATTCCCGCCTTCTTGAGCTGGCCGAGATGGTGACTGACGGTCGATTCGGACAAGCCCACGCCGGTCGCGAGATCGCACGTGCACACCTCGCCGCCGCGCGCGGTCAGCAGGATCGACATCAGCTTGATGCGGACCGGGTCGGCCAGCGCCTTGAGGCGTAGCGCGAGGTGCAGAGCGGCCTCGTCGGTCATCGGGGCGGCCGAGACGGGCGCGCAGCAGATCGGCGCGGAGACATCTACGACCGGCAACGTCTTGGGCATGACTCCATCCTCCCACCTTCTTGACATATGTCAAAAAGGTGGAATTCTGTGATTGCAAGCAATTCGATATATGTCCCACAGGTGGAGGTTGTCATGTCCCGCGCCCAGCTCGCCCTCAATGTCGACAATCTGGAAGAAGCAGTCACGTTCTACTCGAAACTGTTCGGTACACAACCGGCGAAACTGAAGCCGGGCTACGCGAACTTCGCCATCGCGCAGCCACCCCTCAAGCTGGTGCTGATCGAGAATCCCGGCGAGGGCGGCACCATCAACCACCTCGGCGTCGAGGTCGAGTCGAGCGCCCGGGTGCACGAGGAGATCGCACGGCTGACCGGGGAAGGCCTCTTCACCGACGAGGAGATCGGCACCACCTGTTGCTTCGCGACCCAGGACAAGGTGTGGGTCACCGGCCCCGCCGGCGAGAAGTGGGAGGTCTACACCGTGCTCGCCGACTCCGACACATTCGGGTCGAGCCCCCGGCACCTCGACGCCGACACCGAGGGGGCCACCTGCTGCGGCACCGCCGCGGACGGGGAGAAGGCCGCCGCGGGCACGTCCTGCTGCTAGTGCGCCCGGCAAAGAGAAACCCCGCCATCTGCACCACTGCAGTTGACGGGGTTTCTTTGTGCGCCCGAAGGGATTCGAACCCCTAACCTCTTGATCCGTAGTCAAGTGCTCTATCCGTTGAGCTACGGGCGCATGTTCTTCAGTTGTCTAGCTTGCACCGGCCGACTAGGCCCGGTGTGGCGGAGGCGAGAGGATTTGAACCTCCGGTCCCTCGTAAAAGGGACAACTCATTAGCAGTGAGTCCCATTCGGCCGCTCTGGCACGCCTCCCTGGGGTGGTTCCGATCCCTTCGGACCGCCGGTGCGAAAGATTACACACCTTTCCACCACAAAGGCAAAACGGCTGGTCAGAGCGTAAGGCTGGCCGGTTTATCGCAGGTGACTGTCGAACCAGTCGAAGATCCGCCGCTGCGCGTCGACGATCGCCTGCGCGCCCGGGTCGTCGTCTCTGCCGTCGGGCACCTGGGGCGGTTCGTCGGCCCGGTGGGCGAGCCCCGCATAACTCACGACGAGCCCCGCGACGTCCGACTTGGCGGTGGCGTCGCGCAACAGCTCGACCTGATCGGGCGGCGTGGACGGATCGTCCTCCCCGTACAGACCGAGCCACGGCGCCTTCAGGTCGGGTGCGGCGTCCACCAGCGCAGGCGCGTCCTCCGACAGCGGCTCGACGATGCCGCGGGCGGCAACACTCACGGCGGCGCCGACGGGACGCGTGGTGGCGACCAGCAGGGCGGCGGTTCCGGCGTCGTCGAAACCCAGCACGCCCACACAGTCGGCGTAGATGCCCCGCGCGATCAGCCAGTCGAAGGTGGCGTCGAAGTCGGCGAACAGGGCGTCGCCGAACACCTCGACATCGCTCGGCGCCGATTCCCGGTGGAAGAGGTGCGGCGCTACCGTCACCCACCCCTCCATCGCGAGCGAGCGCATCAGATCGAGGAGAGGTTCGCTGAAGGTGCGCGACTCGTGCAGGACCACGATCCCGCCCCGCGCCGGACCGTCCGGTTCGACCGCGGTGAGCGGAACACGCATCTGAGGGCTTTCCGGCGCGTCTCCGGACGTCCGCAGGGCTGCACTGTCCCTGAAGAATCCCGACATGCCCCTACCTTGACACGAAGGGGGCGTCGGCGCAGTGGATCGGGAGGCGCATAATCGCCTGGTGACTCCGCGAACCAGGGCAGACCTCGAGACGATTCCGGCCTACATCCCCGGCAAGAACTTTCCGGGCGCGATCAAGCTGGCGAGCAACGAGACCACGTTGGGGCCGTTGCCGAGCGTGCGCGATGCCATCGCGGAGGCCGCCGGCAACGCCAACCGATACCCGGACAACGGCCATGTCGCCCTGATCGCGGCGCTCGCCGACCACCTCGGGGTGGCCACGGAGAACATCGCCGCGGGTTGCGGTTCGGTGAGCCTGTGCCAGGAGTTGGTGCAGGCCACGTGCAACGACGGTGACGAGGTCATTTTCGCGTGGCGGTCGTTCGAGGCCTATCCCGTGGTCACGCAGGTGGCCGGGGCGACGCCCGTCAAGGTTCCGCTCACCGCGGACCACGGTCACGACCTCGACGCGATGCTGGCCGCGATCACCGACCGCACCCGGCTGATCTTCGTCTGCAACCCGAACAACCCCACCGGCAACACGCTCACGAAGGCCGAACTCGAGCGGTTCCTCGACGCCGTCCCCGCGGGCGTTCTGGTGGCCCTCGACGAGGCCTACTTCGAGTACAACCGGTCCGACGCCGACGGCATCGAACTGTTCCGCGGACGCCCCAACGTGGTGGTGCTGCGCACGTTCTCCAAGGCCTACGGCCTCGCCGGCATCCGCGTGGGGTACGCGGTCGCCGATCCCGCGGTGGTCACCGCGCTGACCAAGGTGCACATCGCGTTCGCGGTCAATGCCGTCGCGCAGGCCGCCGCCATCGCGTCGCTGGCCGCGTCCGGAGAACTGCTGGCACGCACGGACGGCGTCGTCGCCGAGCGGATCCGGGTGCGCGACGCCCTGCTCGCCGCCGGGTACGACGTGCCCGAATCGGCCGCCAACTTCGTCTACCTCCCGCTGGGCACGCACTCCGGGGCGTTCGCCGCCGCCAGCGCCGAGGCCGGCGTGCTGTTGCGCCCGTACGGCGACGACGGCGTGCGGATCACGATCGGCGATCCCGCGGAGAACGACGCGTTCCTCGCGTTCGCGACGAGCACCGAGGCACGCTCGATCGCGAACGTCGCGATCCGCGCGTAACGCTCGAGACGTAAACGTTACCCACGGGTATAACGCCCGTGACTCCCTGTTGGCAGACTCAGTGAGGTTTTGCCGAAGGGAGCCCATACATGCGTCGCCGCGCCGCGCTCCGCACTGCCGTGCTGGCGGCCGGACTGGCGACGACGCTGACGGTCTCGGTGACGTCGGGGCTGTCGGCGGCGCAGTCGCAGGACGCGGCGGTCTCCGTCCGGCTCCTCGCCTTCAACGACCTCCACGGCAGCCTCGAACCGCCGCCCGGCATCCGTAGTCAGGTGAAGCACGCCGACGGCTCGCTGGTCCCGGCCGGCGGCGCCGCCTACCTGGCCGCGTACGTCGACCAGCTGCGCGGCCAGGCGATCCATTCGCTGCTGTACTCGGTGGGTGACAACTGGGGGTCGTCCGCGCTCGAATCCGCGATGTTCCACGACGAACCGACCGTGCAGCTGCTCAACAGGATGGGCGTCGACGTGTCCGCGATCGGCAATCACGAACTCGACGAGGGGTACACGGAGTTCCGGCGGATGCAGACCGGTGGCTGTCATCCCGTCGACGGCTGCCGGTTCGGAAACACGTTCGAGGGCGCGAACTTCCCGCTCCTCGCGGCGAACATGGAGTTCGACGACGGCGCGCCCGCGACCCTGCCGTTCACCGTCAACTACGTCGAGGGAATCCCGGTAGGCGTCATCGCGACCATGCCCGCCGACACCGCGACGATGGTGACCCCGGAGGGGGTGGGCGGGTTGCGCTTCACGGACGAACTCGCCGCCGTCGACCGCACCGCGGATCTCCTCGAATTCTTCGGCGTGCGGGCCATCGCGCTGCTGATGCACAAGGGAGCCGAACCCGACGCCGACAACGGCCCCAACTCGTGCGAGGTGACATCCGGACCCGCGCGCGACCTCGCGCTGCGGGCGTCCCCGAAGGTCGACGTCATCTTCACGGCCGACAGCCACCAGCAGTACAACTGCTCGTTTCCCGACCCGATGGGAAACCCGCGCGTCATGATGCAGGGCGCGTCGCACGGCCGGATCGTCTCGGTGGTCGACGTGTCGATCGACCGCACCACCCGCGACGTCCTGCGCGACCGCGCGTCGGCGTTCAATCAGGTGGTCACCCACGACATCCCGTCCGACCCCGACATCCAGGCGCTCGCCGACGGCGCCGCCGCCCAGGCCTCCGAGATCGGTGCGGCGCGCGTGGCGTCGGTGACGGGCGACCTCACCCGCGACGAGACCGGCAGCGGCGAGTCCACGCTCGGCAACGTCGTCGCCGACGCCCAGCTGGTGGCCGGATCGGCGCACGGCGCCCAGGTGGCACTCACCAACCCCGGTGGACTCCGCGAGGATCTGCTGCGCGGCCCGGACGGCGCCGTCACCTACGGGCAGACCTACGCCGCTCAACCCTTCGGCAACACCCTCGAGGTCCTGACGGTCACCGGCACGACCCTGAAGCGTGCCCTCGAGCAGCAGTTCCAGCCGCGCGGAGACGGCACGATCACGGAGCGGATCCTCGCCCCGTCGAGTTCGCTGACCTACACCATGAATCGTTCGGCGACTGTCGGCGAACGCATCTCGGACATCCGGGTGAACGGCGACGCGGTCGTCCCCGACGGCACCTACCGGGTGGCCGTCAACAAGTTCCTCGCCGACGGCGGCGACGGCTTCGATGCGTTCCGCACCCGCGCCGAAGCCGTGCGCGCGGGCTGCGACCTCGACGCGTTCACGGCGTATCTGGGGACGACTTCACCGGTGACGCCGCCGAGCACCGACCGGATCACCGTGGTCGGATAGGAACGCGGTCAGACGCCGAGCGCGCTCTTCAGGACGGGCCACGACGTGCGCAGTTCGTCCTGCCAGTACGGCCACGAATGCGTGCCGAAGTGGCGGTAGATGAACGTCGCCGGAATCGCGAGGTGGGTCAGGCGCTGCTGGAACGTCTGCGTGCAGAGGTTCGCCGCGGCCTCGAGGGGACCGCCCACCGCGATCGTGGACGCGATGTCTCCGCTGATCTCATACGGTCCGGGGAGCCCGTTGCCCGTCGAGATGTAGATCTGCTTGCCGCGCAGGGCTTCGGCGTTCACCGAAGGGTCGTGCGCAGTCCAGGCCGGATCGGTGTCGGGACCCCACATGTTGGCCGGGTTCCCGCCCTTGAACGCCACCGTGCCCCGCACCGAATCCCGCGAGCTGGGTTGCGTGTTGTCGAGGCATCCGCTGTAGGCGGCGAGACCGCGGTAGAGCTGCGGGTGCCGGGTGACGAGGTTGGCGGCACCCATCGCGCCCATCGACACACCCGCGACGGCGTTGACGCCGTTGCCGCTGAAGTTCTTGTCGATGATCGGCGGGAGTTCGTCGGCCAGGAACGTCTCCCACTTGTTGACACCCAGCGTGGGGTCGGGCTGCTGCCAGTCGGTGTAGTAGCTGGCGGTGCCGCCCACCGGGAGCACCACGTTGACCTTCTTGTCGGCGAAGAACTGGACCACGTCCGTCTTCTGCGTCCAGGTGCTTTCCCGGAAATCCGACTCGGCGCCTGCGCTGACCCCGTCGAGCAGGTACAGCGACGGCCTCGACCCGCCACCAGCGGGATGCAGCACCTGCACCTGCACGACGCGGCCCATGGCGGGGGAATTGATGAAGACGGCACTACGGGTGTCGGTGAGCGGGACGATCTTGTCGACGCTCGCGACGCCACTTCCCGGAGGCGCGACCGGAGCAGGCACCGGATCGGCCACAGCAGTGAACGCCGGCCCCATGAGGGTCAGTGACACTGCCAGACCGATGGCAGCCAATGCTTCGCGACGCATAAAGAAATACCTCTTCCCCGGACTGTGTGGACCCCGATTGCACAGTACAAAATGCGTCCGGTCAACAAGAGCTTAGAGGTTTTGTGACAGCTGTGTGCTCCAGCGTGATCACGTTGTAGTCACCAGGGTTGAGGGTCGGGGGGAGGCGCTCGGCCGCTGGGCACCTCCAACCCTGTGAGCAGGGACTTCCCCTGGTAGTCCCGGCTCATCCGCCTCGACAGCCGCACCCGTTTCACGCAGCCGCACCCCTTCTGGGGCCCGAATACGGGTGCGGCTACGCAGTAAGGGGTGCGGCTGTGGATGCCGGGCCGTTACTTCGGCAGGGCGGACTTCAGCTGGTCGAGACCGTCGCCGCTGAGTTCGTCGAGGGCGGCGCGACGACCTGTCATCGCCAGCACGAGCGCCAGCATCGGACCGGAGACCTCCGGCCCCGATCCGGTGGACCACTCGGTGTCGGTGGCCCGCAGCGTGAGCCCCGCGACCCGGGACTTCGACCCGATCAGCAGGTTCGAGTTCTTGTAGAAGTCGGCGACTCGGATAACCGCGTCCATCGGGTACTCGTGTGCGATGCCGAGCGGTCGGCGGATGTCCTCGGCGTGGACGATCATCTCGCCCAGCATGGCGTCGATCGGGCCGGGCGGATGCGTGGAGTCACCCATGTGCGCCCGGAACTCGTCGAGCGACTCCGCTGGTGTTCCTTCCTCTTCGTGTGCGATGTCCTTCTCGAACATGGTGTTGATCCGGAATCCCGACCCGACGAGTTTTCCGACGAACTTCGGCGGCGTCATCTTCTCCGTCGCCGTCATGTGCGCGAACACGTCCCGCACGGTCCACCGTTCGCAGAGCGACGGCGTCGACCACTGGGTATCGGTCAGCGGTTCGAGGTCGTCCACCAGTGCGCGGCGTTCGTCGTGAATCGTGGGCCAGGGGCTTGACGTTGTCATTTCTCACTCCCTCGTCGCTCTGAATTCTCCCACCTCACGATCGCTGCGGCGAGACCCATTGCACAACGCGTTAGTCACGACTAACGTATTGATCGTGCTCGATCAGTTGGAAGTCGCAGCTGAGCCCACCCGGAGACGCCTCATGCAACTGCTGACATCAGGTGAACAGACCGTCAACAACCTCGCCGCACACTTCCCCGCGAGCCGGTCGGCGATCTCGCAACATCTCCGGGTGCTCGCCGAGGCCGGGCTGGTCACTGCGCGTAAGGATGGACGCTTCAGGTACTACCGGCTCGACCCGCAGGGACTCGTTCAACTCCGGACGTTGTTCGACTCCTTCTGGATCGACGAACTCGACCGCCTCGTCGCGGACGCCACCGAGGAAGCAGCTTCCAAAGGAGACAGCTGATGCCATTCGACAAGACCGTCGTCGTCCCGCTGGACCCGGACGCCACGTTCGACCTCGTCACCCGACCGGAACGATTGCGGCGATGGCAGACCGTCGCGGCACGCGTCGACCTGCAAGCCGGCGGCGAGTACCGGTGGACCGTCGTCCCCGGACATTCCGCCGCGGGCACGTTCAGCGAGATCGTCCCCGGCAAGCGGGTGGTGTACACGTGGGGATGGGAAGGTGACGACGAACTCCCCCCGGGCTCGTCCACCGTGACCGTGACTCTGACCCCCACCGCCGGCGGGACCGAGGTGCGACTCGTGCACGACGGGCTCACCGACGAACAGGCCGTCCGCCACGCGGAGGGCTGGAACCACTACCTCGACCGTCTCGTCGCCGCCGCCCAGAAAAGTGACGCCGGACCCGACGACTGGGCGGCCGTACCGGATCCACTCGACGAACTGTCCAGTGCCGAGGCAACATTGGCGGTCGTGCAGCGCGTCCTTCGCGACGTCACGGACGAGGACATGTCCAAGCAGACGGCGTGCACCGAGTTCACCGTCTCGCAGCTCGCCGATCATCTCGTCGGTTCGATCACGGCCCTCGGTGGCGCCGCGGGCGCGACGTTCGACGACGACCCGGGCAAACCCGTCGAGGCCAGAATTGCCGACCTCGCCCAACCCGCACTGGAGGCGTGGCGCAGTCGCGGCCTGGACGGCACGGTGACGATCGGGACGAACAACCCTCCCGCCACCGTCGCCGCGGGGATCCTCTCGATCGAATTCCTCGTTCACGCCTGGGATTTCGCGGCAGCGACCGGAGGTGAGGTTGCCGTATCCGAGCCTCTCGCCGAATACGTGCTGTCGCTGACACACAAGATCATCACACCCGAAGGCAGGAAGGCCGTCGGGTTCGACGACCCCGTACCCGCCCCACACACCAGCGACGCGATCACCCGGCTCATCGCCTACACCGGTCGCCGCCCCGTCCCGGCCGTCTGACACCTCACACGGAAAGGTCCAGTCATGCCCATCAAGTCGGAATACGCCCAGGGAACACCGGACTGGGTAGACCTCCAAACCAGCGATCAGGACGCCGCCAAGGAGTTCTATGCGGAACTGCTCGGCTGGGAGTACGACGACCGTCCGATGCCCGAAGGCCCCGTCTACTCGATGGCCACCGTGCGCGGCGAGAACGTCGCCGCCATTGCGCCACTACAACCCGACGCGGTCGCGGCCGGGGCGCCGGCGAATTGGAACACCTACATCGCAGTCGACGACGTCGACGCGACGCTCGCGAAAGTCCCCGGCGCAGGCGGCCAGGTTCTGATGCCGGCGTTCGACGTGGGGGAAGCGGGCCGCATGTCCTTCGTCACCGACCCCACCGGGGCGGCCGTCGGATTGTGGCAGGCGAACAAGCACATCGGCGCCACCCTCGTCGGCGACCCGGGCGCCTGCCTGTGGAACGAACTGAACACCGGCGACGTCGACAAGGCGCTCGCGTTCTACAACAGCGTCTTCGGGATCACCTCGTCGAAGATGTCGATGGGACCGGAATACACCTACACACTGTTGGAGGTGGGCGACGACCAGGTCGGCGGCTGCGGTGAGCCGATGAAACCCGACACACCGAACCACTGGCGGGTGTACTTCGCCGTCGAGGACGTCGACGCCAGCGCCGCGAAGGCCGTCGAACTCGGCGGCACGATCGTCGAAGAAGCGATGGACATCCCCACCGTCGGCCGCATGGCCGCCGTCACCGACCCGCAGGGCGCGATCTTCAGCATCATGACGCCCGAGGAACGTCAGGAACAGTAGACCGTGAAGATGCCCACACCCTCCGAGGAGGACAAACAGTTCTTCCGGTCGCTGATCCCCGACGCCCCCGGCGTCGAGGTGAAGCCGATGTTCGGCAACCTGGGTGCCTTCGTCAACGGCAACATGTTCGCCGGACTCCTCGGACCGAAAGTCGGGGTTCGGCTGCTCACCGAGCAGGCAAGGGACGAGCTGGCGTCGTCTGACGGCGCCGGCTCGTTCGGTCCGGGCGAAAAGCCGATGCGCGAGTACCTGGCCCTGCCCGACCGGTGGCGCGGCACCCCGGACCGCGCCACACCGTGGGTGGAACGGGCGCTCGCCGAGATCGGCGCACTGCCGCCGAAGCAGCCGAAACCCCGGAAGAAGTAGCGATACGACAGCAGCCCTGACCTGGAGGGAAACCAGATCAGGGCCGCCGGTCGTTGGCGGAAGCGGAGGGATTTGAACCCCCGGTCGCTTTCACGACGCTCGCTTTCAAGGCGAGTGCATTCGGCCGCTCTGCCACGCTTCCGTGGGCGATCTTATCGGTACGGAGGCGCAGGCGGGCAACCGGTCAGCGGTCGCCGATGGCCTTGTCGACGCGTTCGAACACCTCGGCGAGAACCTTCAGCTGAGACTTGGTGAGCAGATCGACGAGATTGCTCCGCACCCCCGCCACATGGGTGGGGGCCGCTTCGGCCAGCCGGGCGCGACCTTCGTCGGTGATGACGGCGAGCACCCCGCGGCCGTCCTCGAGGCAGGTGTCGCGGGTGACCATGCCCTGCGCTTCCATCCGCCGGATCTGGTGGGTGAGGCGGCTGCGGGAGGAGAGGACGCCGTCCGCGAGCTCGCTCATGCGCAGCGAACCGTCCGGCGACTCGGACAGCAGCACCAGAATGCGGTAATCCGCGAGGGACAGATCGTGTTTCTCCTGCAGATCCCGGTTGAGGACGTCCATCAGCCGCTGGTTGCCGTCCATGTAACCGCGCCAGGCGCGCATCTCGGCCGGGGTCAACCAATTGGTCGCGGCTTCGGCGTCGGAGGTTTCTGCTGTCACAGGTTCACAGTCTAGTAGTGCGACATTACTTTCCAGTAGCGTGCGGTCCCCGGAACGCCGAGGGACCGCTGTGATCGGTCACATCCACCGGGCGCCGACGCATTTCGCTAGCGTCGTCCCCATGTATGCGATCACGATCGACCAACCGGGCGGCCCCGAAGTCATGAAGTGGACGGAGCAGCCCGACCCGGAACTTCCACCCGGTCACGTCCTCCTCGACGTAGCCGCGACGGCCGTCAACCGCGCCGACCTGTTGCAGCGTCAGGGGTTCTA
Source organism: Rhodococcus sp. 21391 (assembly GCF_016772255.1). Taxonomy (NCBI): domain Bacteria; kingdom Bacillati; phylum Actinomycetota; class Actinomycetes; order Mycobacteriales; family Nocardiaceae; genus Rhodococcus; species Rhodococcus sp. 21391. Next base: position 6,294,188 of record NZ_CP063781.1, read on the forward strand.
TCCCCCGCCGCCCGGAGCCAGCGACGTCCTCGGGCTCGAATGTTCCGGCACGATCGCCGAACTCGGCGAGGGAGTGTCGGGGTGGTCCGTCGGCGACCAGGTGTGCGCACTGCTGGCCGGCGGCGGATACGCGGAGAAGGTGGCCGTCCCCGCGTCGCAGCTTCTCCCGTTGCCCGAAGGGGTGGACCTGCTCGTCGCCGCGTCACTGCCGGAGGTCGCGTGCACGGTGTGGTCGAACGTCGTGATGGGCGCCGGGCTGTCCCGCGGCGACGTGCTGCTGGTGCACGGCGGTGGCGGCGGCATCGGCACGCACGCCATCCAGGTGGGCGTCGCGCTGGGTGCCCGCGTGGCCGTCACCGCCGGCTCCGAGGAGAAGCTGGCGCGCTGCCGCGAACTCGGCGCCGACATCCTCGTCAACTACCGCGAGGCCGATTTCGTCGACGAGATCCGCAAGGCGACCGACGGACACGGCGCCGATGTGATCCTCGACAACATGGGCGGCTCGTACCTCGACCGCAACGTCGACGTGCTCGCCGCCGACGGCCGGCTCGTCGTCATCGGCATGCAGGGTGGCCGCAAGGGAGAACTGGACCTCGGCAAGTTGCTGTCCAAGCGCGGCCACGTGACGGCGGCCGGACTGCGGGGGCGGGCCGAGACGGGACACGAGGGCAAGGCCGACATCGTCGCCGACGTCCGCAAGCGGCTGTGGCCGCTGATCGCGGAGGGCGCGGTGCATCCCATCGTCTCGGCCGAACTACCCATCACCGAGGCGCCGCGCGGGCACGAACTGCTGGACTCGGCGGACACCGTCGGCAAGGTGATCCTGACGATCCCTCGGAACTGACGGCGAAGTGCGTCGCCCGATGTGACATTCGTCCACTCGATCGGAACGAATGTCACATCGGGCGCAGCAGCGGGCGGCGAGCTCAGCCCAGGGTGGCGAGCTCGTTCACGAGCTGGTCGATCTCGTAGCGGGTGGTGTACGGCGCGAGACCGATGGTGACGGCGCCGCCCTCGTCGTTGACGCCGAGCGCGTCGAGCAACCGGGAACCGCCGTGGACGCCGCTGACGGTGGCGATGCGCTTGTCGGCGAGATGCGACGCCACCTTGTCGGCCGAGACTCCGGCGACGGTGAAGCTGAGCGTCGGAACCCGGCTGGGCGAGCGCCCGATGACCATCACCTGCGGTAGCCGCTTCAGCGACGACATGAGGTGGTCGAACAGGGTGTCCTGGTAGTTCTGCAGCGAGCTGATGGACGCCTCGAGCTTCTCGCGCCGGGACCCGGTGGCCGATTCGTCGAGGTTCGCGAGGAAGTCGATAGACGTGGTGAGGCCGGCGAGGAGCGCGAACTGGTGCACCCCGACCTCGAGACGTTCTACACCCCGCGCATACGGGTTGAGCGACACGGCGGGGATGCGGTCGAGGAGGGTGGGGTCGCGGAAGACGAGTGCCCCGACCTGCGGCCCGCCCCAGGAGGTGGCGCCGACGGCGACGACGTCCGCTCCGAGTTCGTTGATGTCGACGTGCGCGTAAGGGGCGGCCCCGATCGCGTCGACGACCATCAGTCCCCCGACTTCGTGGACGCGGTCCGAGGCGACACGGACGTCGGGCGCCGAGCCGACGATCGGGGATGCGGCGGTGAGTGCGACGAGACGCGTCGTGGTGGTGATGAGGTCCTGGAACTGCCAGCTGGGGAGTTCGCACGTCTCGATCTCGACCTCCGCCCACCGCACCTGGGCGCCGTAGCGGCTGGCGACTCTGAGCCAGGGGGCGACGTTCGCTTCCTCGTCGAGGCGGGAGAGCACCAGCCCGGTTCCGAGGCCGAGTCGCGTGCTCAGCGACTCCGCCAGCCAGGCGAGGAGAACGGATCGGTCGGGTCCGAGCACGACCCCGGCGGGATCGCCTCCGACCAGGTCGGCGACGGCTGCTCGGGCCGCATCGAGTACCGCCGCACTGCGCCGGCTGGACACATGTCGCCCGGTCGACGAAGAGGCAGACGCCCGGAAGGCCGTGGAGACAGTGCGCGACACCGCGTCCGGAATCTGCATGCCGGCCTGCGGATCGAGATGGATCCAACCGTCGCCGAGTGAGGGGATGAGTCCCCGAACGCGGGCAACGTCGTAAGCCATGCCCGACACTCTAAGACCCCAAGTCAATACGGTCGAAGCCAGCCATCGATTGTTGTGGAGTGCAACAAAGGTGGAATGGGCCCAAATTGGACGCACCTTCGCACTGCCGAGCGGGAACAGCCAAGATAGAGGCATGACGAACTCGGAGAATGAACACGTCGTCGTGATCGGCCCCGACGGTCAGCCCATGGCCATCCCCGTCGCCGAGGCCGCGAGCAAGCCCGAGGGCTCCGACGCCGCCGCGGACGCGAACGGGAACGGCACGGAGTCGGTGGCCGACATGGTGGAGCAGCCGGCCAAGGTCATGCGCATCGGCACGATGATCAAACAGCTCCTCGAGGAAGTGCGCGCCGCACCGCTCGACGACGCCAGCCGCAACCGGTTGAAGGAGATCCACAAGTCGTCGATCCACGAGCTCGAGCAGGGCCTCGCCCCCGAGCTGCGCGACGAGCTCGAACGCCTCACCCTGCCCTTCACCGACGACACCGTCCCCACCGACGCCGAACTCCGCATCGCCCAGGCACAGCTGGTGGGGTGGCTCGAAGGACTGTTCCACGGCATCCAGACGGCCCTGTTCGCCCAGCAGATGGCGGCCCGCTCCCAGCTCGAACAGATGCGTCAGGGAGCACTGCCTCCGGGCATCAGCATGGGCAACCCGCACGGGGCGCACAATCACGATCCGGGGTCGCAGTCGAGCGGTACCGGCCAGTACCTGTAGCAACGGGCGAAACAGCATGGAACTCGACTCCCGGTAGGCTCGGTGCCCGTGTCAGCATCCGCTATCGAAACCGAGGCCACAGGCGGCCCGCTCCCGACGTCCGACTCGCAGACCTTCCGTCGCGCGTTCAAGGACCTCAGGGACGGCTTCGCTCAGCGCGAGCTGTGGCTGAGCCTCGGCTGGCAGGACATCAAGCAGCGTTACCGCCGGTCGGTGATCGGCCCGTTCTGGATCACGATCGCGACCGGTGTGCAGGCCGCGGCGATGGGCATCCTGTACTCCGCCCTGCTCGACATCCCGCTGGACGAGTTCCTGCCGTATGTCACCGTCGGTCTGATCGTCTGGAACCTGATCAGCGCGAGCATCCTCGAGGGATCCGAGGTGTTCATCGCCAACGAGGGGCTGATCAAACAGTTGCCGTCGGCGCTGAGCGTCCACGTCTACCGGCTGGTGTGGCGGCAACTGCTGCTGTTCGCCCACAACCTCGTGATCTACGTGGTCATGCTGTTCGCGTTCGGGGTGTGGCGCCACCTGACCTGGATGTCGCTGGCCGCGATCCCGGCGATCGCGCTGATCGTCGTCAATGCGGCGTGGGTGTCGATCATGTTCGGCATCTTCTCCACCCGGTACCGGGACATCGCGCCAATCCTCGGCAGCATGACGCTGCTGCTGTTCGTGCTGACTCCGATCATGTGGACGACGCAGAGTCTCGAGGCGCAGGGCGGGCAGGCCGCCGAGCGCGTCAAGCTCGCCGAGTTGAACCCGCTGTTCCACTACCTCGACATCGTGCGCGCGCCCATGATCGGTCAGGATCAGCAGGCGTACCACTGGTACATCGTGCTGACCATCACTGTCGTCGGGTGGGCCGCCGCCATCCTCGCGCTTCGCAGGTACCGGGCCCGTGTGCCCTACTGGGTTTAGGGGTCAGAAGTAATGACAGAGCATGTGAGTATCGAGACGCGGGACGCCTGCGTCGACTTCCCGATCTTCGACGCCAAGTCCCGGTCGCTGAAGAAGGCGTTCCTCGGCAAGGCCGGAGGGTCGATCGGGCGCAACAACTCGGACGTCGTGGTGGTCGAGGCCCTGCGCGACATCAACCTGTCGCTGAAGGAAGGCGACCGGATCGGCCTGGTCGGCCATAACGGCGCCGGCAAGTCGACGCTGTTGCGGTTGCTGTCCGGCATCTACGAACCCACCCGCGGCAGCGCGAGCATCCGCGGCCGCGTGGCCCCGGTCTTCGACCTCGGTGTGGGCATGGACCCCGAGATCTCCGGATACGAGAACATCATCATCCGCGGGCTGTTCCTCGGGCAGACCCGCAAGCAGATGCTCGCGAAGATGGATGAGATCGCCGAGTTCACCGAGCTGGGCGAGTACCTGTCGATGCCGCTGCGCACGTACTCCACCGGTATGCGCGTGCGCGTCGCGATGGGTGTGGTCACCAGCATCGACCCGGAGATCCTGCTGCTCGACGAGGGCATCGGTGCCGTCGACGCGGAGTTCATGAAGAAGGCGCGCGTGCGTCTGCAGGCGCTGGTGGAGCGGTCCGGCATCCTGGTGTTCGCCAGCCACTCCAACGAGTTCCTCGCCCAGCTGTGCGACACGGCCATGTGGATCGACCACGGCCAGATCCGGCAGCAGGGCGGCATCGAGGACGTCGTCCGCGCGTACGAGGGTGACGACGCCGCCGACCACGTCCGCCACGTCATCTACGAGTTGGACCGGGAGAAGTCCGGGCTCACCGCTTCGGGCGAACGGGACGCCCGTAGCGACAGATCGAACGAGCGTCCCGTTCGTACGGCCGCGGAAGCCGAGGCGGAGTCCGCGTGAGCGCTGCTGCCGAGCGGATCGTCGGTGTCGTCGTCACCCACAAGCGCCGCGAACTGCTGGCGGAATCGCTGAAGGTCCTCGGCTCGCAGACGCGTCCGCTGGACCACCTGGTGGTCGTGGACAACGCCGCCGAGGACGACGTGCGTGAGCTCGTCGAATCGTCCGGGATTCCCGTCAGCTACCTCGGTTCGCAGCACAATCTGGGCGGTGCGGGCGGCTTCGCGCTGGGGATCCTGTACGCCCTCTCGCTCGGCGCCGACTGGGTGTGGCTCGCCGACGACGACGGACGGCCCGAGGGACCGAAGGTCCTGGAGACGCTGCTCGACTGCGCGCAGCGGCACGGGCTGGCCGAGGTCTCCCCGGTGGTCTGCGACATCGACGACCCCGACCGTCTCGCGTTCCCGCTGCGCCGCGGTGTGGAGTGGCGACGGCTGCGTTCCGAACTGTTCGCGGACGGTGACGACTCTGCCGACCTGCTGCCGGGCATCGCGTCGCTGTTCAACGGCGCCCTGTTCCGCGCGTCGGCGATCGACACGGTCGGCGTTCCCGACCTGCGTCTGTTCGTCCGCGGCGACGAGGTGGAGGTGCATCGCCGGCTGGTGCGATCGGGGCTGCCGTTCGGCACGTGCCTGCAGACGGCGTACGTGCACCCGAACGGCGCGGAGGAGTTCAAGCCGATCCTCGGGGGCCGGATGCACACGCAGTACCCGGACAACGAGACGAAACGGTTCTTCACGTACCGCAACCGCGGCTACCTGCTGTCCCAGCCGGGCATGCGGAAGCTGCTGCCGCAGGAATGGGTGCGGTTCGGGTGGTACTTCCTCGTCACGAGGCGTGATCCGCAGGGTCTGCGTGAGTGGATGCGGTTGCGGAAGCTGGGCCGCCAGGAGCGGTTCGAGCGCCCGTAATTCGGTTGCGTCCGGGTTCAGCCGGGTGGGAGCATCGTGGGGTTCCGGTGTGAGAATCTCGACGTGTTGCGAAGGAGTGAGTGTCCGATGACTGTCTCGTCGGTCGACGCCGTGTGCGTCCACTCCCCCTTCCCTCTCGCCTGACCGAACCCGTGCAGTGGTCCGGTCGGCACTCATCGACCCGAGGATCACACCCACCATGTTCGACCCTGGACAACTCCTGCCCTACGGCTGGAACGACACACTTTCCGACACCTTCGACAACTACCCGGCCGACGGTCGCGAGCCCGGGCGGGTGATCCGCGTGGACCGCGGTCGCTGCGACGTCGCCACTCCCGCGGGCCTCGTCCGCGCGCTCGCCGGCGAGCACACTCTCTGCACCGGCGACTGGGTGACGCTCCACCGTCACGGCGACGAGATCGCCGTCGCCGACCTGCTCCCGCGGCGCAGCGCGATCGTCCGGGCGTCCGCGTCCGGCCGGTCGGAGGGCCAGCTCCTCGCGGCCAACGTCGACACGGTGGTGATCGCCGCCGGACTCGACACCGCCCTCGATCTCGGACGCATCGAACGCCTGCTGGCCCTGGTGTGGGAGAGCGGCGCCCAGCCGGTGGTCGCGCTCACGAAATCCGATACCGTGCAGGATGTTTCCCTCGCGACCGCAGAGGTGGCAGCGGTGGCGCCAGGTGCGACGGTGCTCGCGGTGAGCGCCGACACGGGCGACGGCATCGACGTCCTCACCGCCGTGATCGACGGGACGGTCGCGCTCATCGGACCGTCCGGCGCGGGCAAGTCGACGCTCGCGAACGCGTTGCTCGGCGAAGACGTGCTCGCGACCGGACGTGTCCGCGAGGGCGACCACAAGGGACGTCATACGACGGCGCACCGTGAACTCCTGCCGCTGCCCTCCGGGGGCGCCCTGATCGACACGCCGGGACTGCGGGGTGTCGGCATGTGGGACGCTGCCGACGGTATCGACAAGACGTTTCCCGAGATAGAGGAGTTCGCGGCGCAGTGCCGGTTCGCGGACTGCTCGCACGGGACGGAACCCGGCTGCGCGGTACTCGACGCGGTGGAGCGCGGCGCACTGCCCGAGCGCAGGCTTGCCAGCTACCGCAAGCTGATTCGGGAGAACGGCTGGATCGCGTCACGCACCGATGCGAGGCTCCGGGCCGACCGTGAACGCGAGTGGAAGAGCATCGCCCGCTGGCAACGTCAGATGTACCGCAGTCGCGGTCACTGACACGGGCGCCCGACCCGCATCCCGGTTCGAGCGGTGAGCCGGGATGCGGACTGGCAACATGGGTATATGTTCGATCTTCGGAGAAAGGCCCGTCTCAAGCTTCAACGTGCCATGTCCGAGGTGGTGGCCGAATCGGATCGGCGGTCCCGCGAACTCACCGAGAACCAGCACGACCAGACCCTGGCCGAGCTGAGCGCGACCAACCAGGAACTCGCGCGGGTGCTGTCCGAGCTGTCCGATGCCCGCATGGAGATCTCCGACGTCCAGCAGCGGCTCGGCGAACTCGAGCAGCAGGCCCGCCGCGACATCACGCAGGCGCTGGACGTGCGGGCCACGAACGAGGCCGCGGCGTTCGTGCTCGAGCACATGCCGAAGGCGCCCGTGTTCTGGAATCCGCAGGACACACTGCGCTACGGACTGTCGCAGGTGGAGGTCGAGGGGCTGGCCCTCGAGTTCGGGGTGGCGTCGGGCACCACGCTCCGGATCATCGTCGAACAGTTGAAGGACGCCGAGCACGAGGTGTTCGGGTTCGACGTGTTCTCCGGTCTGCCGCAGACCTGGCGCACCGGATTCCCGGCCGGGGAGTTCGCGCAGCAGAAACTGCCGCACGTGCGGGGCGCGCAGCTGGTGCCCGGACTGTTCGAGGACACGCTGGCGGGCTTCCTAGAGGAACACCCGGGACCGGTGTCGTTCGTGCATCTCGACGCCGACCTGTACTCGTCCACGAAGTCGGTGCTCGACCGGCTCGAACGGCGGCTGGTCGCGGGCACGGTGATCGTGTTCGACGAGTTCTTCAACTTCCCGGGCTGGCAGGAGCACGAGTACCGGGCCTGGACGGAGTTCGTCGACCGCACCGGCGTCCGCTTCGAGTACCTGAGCTACACCGCGAACCACGAGCAGGTGGTCGTGCGGATCACCGCACCAGCTTCACCGCCTGCGTGACGTTGAACGTCGCGCGTTCGTCGATCCGCAGTCCGGACCGCGCGAGAGCGGCGAACGCCTCGGTGTCCTCGAAGTGGTACGGCGGCAGCGTCCACACCTCGTTGGACGTGTGCCGGATGATGCGCTCGGTGTCGCGTTCGTAGTCGGTGAAGAACCAGACCACGGAGCACGAGTCGAGCGCGCTTACAAGGTCAGGGACCGCGAGTTCGTCGTCCCACAGCGACCCCCGGCTCGCGGCCGTGGTCCCGAGCCCGATGTCGCGAGTGCCGTCGAAGGCCTCCGGCCGCACATTCTTCACGAGCCGCAGCGACGTGGGGTTCCAGGCCGGCTTGTCGAACAGCACGCAGTCGCCGGGGCGGAGGTGTTCCCCGGCGAAACCGTTGACGGTGCTGAAGTCCATGCCGCTGGGTTTCGCCCACTGCTCGCGCTGTTCGAGGTAGCTCGGCGATGCGGCCACCGCGAACACCGCGATCACCGCGGCGGACTGCCACCACTTCCGGGTGAGGGCGGCCAGGCAGAGTCCGCCGACGAGGGCCACCGCGGGCGTCGTGAATGTGAAGTACCGCGGGAGATACACCGGGCTGCGCAGGAGCGAATACGCGAGCAGCGCCGCCATCGGCATCGCGATCCACGGCAACGCGACGGACAGTACCGGGGGCAGCCGGTGACCGCGCATCAGCGCCACCGACCCGGCCACCACCAGCACGGCGAACAGCACCGCGAACCACGGTGCGCCGACGAACCACTGGTACTCGGCGACGGCCCGGGGCAGGTGCCCGTCGAGCGGCGGGATCCACGCCACCTGGACCGATTCCCGGCGCACCAGTGCCACGAACGGCGCCGCGACCACCGCCCCCGCGGCCGTGCCCGACGTCCAACCGAGCCAGGACCGCCGGGCCTCGCGCAGCAGCAGGATCGTCAGCAGGTGCGCGGGAACGAGGGTGATCAGGTAGACGAACAACACGATCGACACCGCCAGGCCGGCGGCGTACAGCGCCCACAGCCACCAGCGCCGGAACCTCAGTGCCGCAAGGAGAATCAGGGTCAGCCAGACCGCGGCCGCCGCCGTGGCCGCGTACCCGCGCGCCTCCGCGGCCGCCCACGTGACACTGGGCAGGATCACGAACAGGATCCCGGACAGCACCGCCACCCGCCTGGTCGAGATCAGCGCACCGAGCACCACCACGCCTGCGCCCGCCGCGCCAGTTGCCAGGGCGCTCGGGAACCGCGCCGAGAACTCGGAGGCACCGAACGCCGCGAACCAGTAGTGCATCCCGACGTAGTACAGCCCGTGCACGGCATCGATGTGGCCGAGCAGATTCGACAGGTCGGGCCGGGACCGCTGACTCGAGTACAGCGTCGCGACCTCGTCGTACCAGAACGACGGACGCCAACTCCACGCCGCGCCGAGCACCACACCGACAGCGAAGACGAGGAACGAATCCCGGAGCAGCCCGCGAACATCGCGGGCCCGCAACGGTCCGGCCGACGTCACTGACCGTAGAGGCGAGCCCAGTTCTCCCGGCTGGTGAGCTGCGGCAACGCGTCCCGGTACTGGCGCTGCGTGGACGCCGCATCCTCGCGGAACCGTTTCATCAGCTTCGCGGTCCGGGCCGTGAGCTCCCGGGCCGTCTCCTTGTCGCGGCGGCGCACCCGCACCCCGGACTGGGAGGCGTCGGTGATGACGGCGGTGTCGAACAGCGACACGTGCCACCAGTGCGCCTCCGCCACAGGGATACTCGCGACACCGTGCTGGGTGCGGCCGAGCCACTGGTTCGCGGCCCGCTTGGCGAGGACGAGGTCGAGCTTGCTCTTGTCGGGCTCGAAACCGGCGTACCGGGTGACGAGATCGGAGTTGCGGACCCCGGGAATGTTCGACGCGGGATGCTTGACGGTTTCGGGGAACCGCTTGCGCTCCTCGCGGATCGACGCCAGCACGGCCTGACCGCCGTCCTCGAGCACCTTCGGGCCCTCGAGGAAGTCCTCGATCCCGCGAATCATGGTGTACGCCAACCCGTACTGCATCGACACGAGGTACTGGGTGATCTCCCGCGTCATCATCTTGCTCAGCGACTTGGCGTCGAAGTCACTGTGCAGCGCGGCGGCGATCAGCGAGTTGCGGATGCTGAAGTACTTGGCCCAGTCGTCGCGGTCCTTCCAGTGGAAGTCCGCGTGCCACACACCGGCATTGGGCAGGGTGACCGTGACGAATCCGGCGGCGCGGGCGCGGATGCCGTACTCGATGTCGTCCCACTGGAAGAACATCGGCAGCGGGAGCCCGATCTGCGCGACCACCTCGGCGGGGATCAGACACGACCACCACGCGTTGTAGCCGGCGTCGACGCGCTTGTGCTGCTTCTTCTTGATCAGGTTGATGTCGTGCCGCGACCCGGCCGCCCAGCGGCCCGCCTTCAGCTTCGACAGGTCCGCTTCCTCTGCGCTGACGTGCAGGTGTTCCGGGTTCATCAGGTACAGCATCTGCGCGCCGACGAGCGTCGGCTCGGTGGTGACGTTGGCGAATGCGTTCATCCGCAGGATCGACTCCGGCTCGCACAGGATGTCGTCGTCCATCAGGATCAGGTTGGCATGCTCGTTGATGCCCGAGACCTCGTACATGCCGCGGGTGAATCCGCCGGCCCCGCCGAGGTTCGGCTGCCGCAGGTAGACGAGCTTGTCGCCCAGGATCTCGGCGACCTCGGTGAACTTCTCCCGGTCCGACACGTGGTCGCTGCCCTGGTCGACCACGTACACGGCGTCGATGCCGGACGCCATCGTCGAGTCGTTCGCGATGGCGGCGACGGTCTCGGCGCAGTCGTCGGCGCGGTTGAACGTGCAGATCGCGATCGCGGCGGGCCGGATCACCGACGGCGCGGCGACGGTCCACTCCAGTTCGCTCACCGCGAGGGGGCCGTCGACGGCGGTGAACTCCACCCACAGGGAGCCGCCGTCGAGGTAGGCGTCCAGCTTCGCCGACAGCGTCGCCGTGCCCGAGCCGTCGATCTCCGTCGTCGCGAGGATGCGCGAGTTTCCGCCCGAATCGGAGCCGCGCAGCGCCACCACGGCGCGTCCGCCGGCCTCGTGGTGGAACCCGACGGTCACGTCGGTGACCGTGGTCCAGCGCTGGTAGTAGCTGGCCGCGAACCGGCCGAAGTAGGTGTCGGTGTCGACCGTCGCACCCTTCTCGAGGTGCACGACGTGGCGCTCGCGGTGGGCACGGCCCTTGACGATCCTGGCGTACAGGTCGTCCTTGACCCGGGTGGTCGGTCCCGTGAAGAGACCTCGCGCCACCACGAGGCGGTCGGGTGCGCGATGCTCGGTGAGAGCACTCCGTACCGCGGCCGTGCTCCCGTCCACAGGTGCTACCGACGCAGACTCGTTCATAGTGCTCCTACTGTTCCCCGCGAGAGGTGGGCTGGACCGCGCCACGGCGACGGCACGATCCTCTTCTCGGTTCGCAGGGTATCAACCTCGCGACCCGCTCCCCGACCATGCGAGGCGACCTCCGTCCCGGTGACGGGCCCGCAGCCGGAACAGCCCCACCCCCATCGCGAGCACATCTGCCCTGGATATGCGGGTTTCGTGGCTGTCGTGGTCGTCGCTCAGACGCACCGGGACCTCGACCGGCACGATGCCCGCCCGCTCCGCGAGGTAGACGAGTTCGGTAGTGAACAGGAATCCGGGTTCGACGAGGTCGGGAACCAGTCCCCGCATCAGGTCGCCGTCCATCAGGACGGTGCCCTGAGGGTCGCCGGTGCGCATCCCGAGGACCACCCGACGCAGCGCCGCGAAACCCCACGTCAGGGTGCCCCGGAGGGCGCCGCGCCGCACCTGCGAGTCGGGGTGGGCCTTGGAACCGATCACGACTTCGGGCAGCCGGCCGTCGTGGCCGGCGGCGAGTTTCTCGGCGCCGTCGAGGTCGTCGAACCCGAACGGCAGGTCGTCGGCGGTCAGCAGCACGTGCGCGCCGCGACTCGCCTCCGCTCCGGTCCGCAACGCGTTGCCCATGCCCTTCTCGCTCCGCAGGACGGTGAGCGACACACGTCCGGGCGTCCAGTCCGCGGCGAGGCGGGTGCAGATGTCCACGGTGTCGTCGGTGGATCCGTTCTCCACGACAATGATCTCGACGTCGTGGCCCGCCAGTCGTTCGGCGACCCGGTGGACGGTCTGCTCGATGACGGCGGCGGAATTGTAGGCCGGGACGACGACCGACAGCGCCTTCGGCGCACGTGCGCCTTTCTGGTCGTGGGAACAACCGAAAAGGCGCACGGGCGCAGCCTAACTCGTAGGCTCGGAGTCCGTGGCACCCTCCGCGTCCGTGTCTTCGACGTTCACCCGATCGATACACCGCATGCCCGAGTGGATGGTGGCACTGGCGGTCGCGGTGGCTGCCGTGGCCGTCGCGACGATTCCGCGGATCGTGTACGACCGCTTCTACTACGGCGGCGACATGCTGGAATCGTTCGTCCCGTCCTGGCACCGGATCGGCACGGAACTCCTGGCCGGGCGGTGGCTCACCGTCAATCCCGACGCCTGGATCGGCGGAAACTACGCGGGCGAGGCCGCGTACGGTCTGTACAACCCGGTCAACCTGGCCAACTACGTCCTGGCCGCGAAGTTCGAGAACCTGTCCGTCGCGGCGTTCGTGATCATGGCCGAGTTCCTTGCGCTGTTCGCCCTCGCGACGTATCTGCTGTGCCGCGAATACGGCGCCCGCCGCGGTCCCGCGATCCTCGCCGGACTGACCATTCCGTTCAGCGGTTTCACCCTGTTCTACGAGGCGGCGGGCTGGCCGTCCGGGATGATGGCCGTCGCGTGGGTGACGCTGTTCTGGTGGTCGGCGCTCCGCCTCTCCCGCGGTCGCACGAACCCGCTGGTCACCTTCGTGATCGGTGCGCTGACGGTGAGCATGGGCAACCCGTACGCCGCGCTCGGCGCCGTCGTCGTACTCCTCGGCATCGGGATCGGCCTGCTGGTCGAGCGGCAGTTCTTCCGGTTGCTCGTGCTCGTCGTCACCGGCGCGTGCGCGGGGACCGCCGCGCTGGTGACGTACCTGCCGCTGTTCCTCAGTGTCGACGTCACCACCCGCGCCGGCAGCACCGGCATCTTCAACGACACGTTCCTGCAACCGCAGATCGGCGGCCTCGCGGGAATGAGCAGCCCGTCGTATCTCCCCGTGATCATGACGTTCGGGGGTCCCGTCGAGGTGATTCCGTCGTTGTACCTCGCGTGGTTCGTGCTGCCGGTGCTGCCATGGCTTCCGTGGGGACGGATCCGCGCGCTGTTCGCGTCCGCGGAGTTCCGTCGCGCGCACGGGCGACCACTGATCAGCCTGGCCGTGATCGCGGTCGTCTACTTCCTCTTCACCTTCGGACCGTCGAACGTCGGGATGTTCCGGTGGCCGATCCGGCTCGTCGAATACCTGTACCTGTGCGTGGTGATCGGCCTGGCGCTCGCGCTGTCGCTGGGGATCGCGCGCGACCGGGTGCGTCACCGGGCGACGGCGTCGGCGGTGCTGATCGCGCTGGGCTTCTACCTGGCGTTCTCGTCCTCGCCCGCCCTGACGCTGCGGCACACGCTGTTCGCGCTGCTCGTCGCGGCGCTGTGCGTGCTCGCGTACACCGGCTGGCGCACGCGGGGGCCGAATGCTCTCGTCGCCGCCCTCGTCCTGGGCACCGTGGTGGTGGCCGCCGCGCAGGTCTGGTCCCTGACCCGCGACGTCGAGCGCGGCAGCCGCGTCGACCCGGCGAGTACATCGGTGCTGTCCGAGCAGACGGACCGCTACCAGGGCACCGTGCTGCAACTCGCCGACCTGGGCGACACGTCCCACGAGGACGTCACCGCCGGCCGGATCCTGTTCGGCAACGAGATCATGGCGTCGTCCGTCGAGGGCAGCATCAACGCCTACACCGGTATCGGGTTCACCGAGTTCCAGGAAGCCTTGTGCATGGACTACCGCGGCGCCGTCTGCCCCGGGGTGTACGGGGCGCTCTGGCAGCCGGTGAACGCGGACATCCCGATCCCGCTGATCGACTACCTCCGGGTGTCGACGCTCGTCGTGGAGCACGGGCTCGTGCCCGAGGTCGCGACGACACCGCCCCCACCCGGCTGGCACGTCACCGAACGCAGCGACTCCCGGACGGTGTTGCAGCGGGACCGGCCGCTGCCCCTGCCCGGACGCGTGGCGTTCGCGTCCGACGGCGTCCGGGTCCTCTCGTCCGACACGAGCGCGGCGACGGAGACCGTGCGGGTGGCGGGCAGCGGCGGCACCGTCTGGTTCGCGCGCCTCGCGTGGCCGGGCTACTCGGCCACCGTCGACGGCGAGCCGGTGGACGCGACCGCCGGGTGGCACGGTCTGCTCGAGGTGTCGGTGCCGCCGGGTGATCACGAACTGGTCGTGTCGTTCCGGCCGCCGCGGCAGAACCTGTCCGTAGCGGCATTCGGCGCAGCGACGGTCGTGGTGCTGATCTTGTCCGTCGTCGATGCGGTGGTGCGCCGACGCAGGCTCAGCGCGGCGACCACTCGGACGACGTGAACGCCGACGCCTCCGTGGAGCCGGATCCCGCGACCGACGCGGACGACAACGCGTCGGCGATCAGCTGGTGGCCGATCTGGTTCGGGTGGTCGCCGTCGTCGGCGAGCAGTCCGGTGGGGTCGCCGTCGCCCCATGTCCCCTTGAACGTGGTGAACAGGTCGACGTAGGTGGCGCCCTCGGCACCCGCGACCTCCGAGATGACGTCGTTGGCGCGCAACGTCAGCACGGCGCTGTCCCGGAGGAACTGCGGGCCGTACAACTCGCGGGCCACGTCGCCGTCGGGGAAGACGTCCCAGTACCCGGTGACCAGCACCGCGGTCGGCTGACCGGCCCGCAGTTCGGCGATGCGGTCGAGCACGGACGTCAGCGTGGTCTGCAGCTGCGGGAGGACGGGTTCGAAGCAGCCGAGGCCGTCGTCGCCACCGCAGTCGCCGTCCAGGTAGTCGTCGAGTTCGGCGTAGAAGTCGTTGGCGCCGATCGTGACGGTGACGAGGTCGGCGTCGCGGACGGCGTCGGCGTCGTATTCGCCGGGTTCGAGGGAGTCGAGCAGGTCGGTGCTGGTCCAGCCTCCGACACCCAGGTCGGCCACCTGGACGGGCAGCGCGTCGTCGCCGGACAGCTGATCGCCGAACAGTTCCACGAACGGCGTGCAGCCGGGGCATCCGTCACCGGCAGGGATCGAATCCCCCAGGCCCACGAGAGTCGCACCTGCGGGCGGTGATTGCGGCTGCGGTTGCGCGACGGGCGGTGCCACAGTCGTGGAACAGCCGGCGAGGAGCGGAATCAGGACCGCTACGGGAACACCGAGAATCCAGCGTCGCACGGGGCCTCCCCATCACGTCCTGCGCCTCGGAGGGAGCGCTCGTCACCGGTCCGGACGAATTCTACCGACGGTCGCGCTCGGCTGCCGTTCCCCGCGGGACCGTGCGGACGTGCGCCCGCTCGCCCTGGGGACCGAACAGGCTGAGGATCTCCGCCGGTTGCGGTCCGGGGTTGCCGAACCAATGCGGGACGTGGGTGTCGAACTCCGCGACCTCCCCCGGCGTCAGGATCACGTCGTGTTCGCCGAGCAGCAGTCGCAGCCGGCCGGACAGGACGTACAGCCATTCGTAGCCCTCGTGGACCTGCAGGTTCGGGACGCCTTTCGGGTCACCCGGTGGGATCACGTGCTTGAACGCCTGGATCCCGCCGGGCCTACGCGTCAGCGGGATGATCGTCGAGCCGTTGCGCTCGAGGGGTCGCAGATGGACGCGGGGGTCGCCGGTGGCGGGTGCGTCGACGAGTTCGTCCAGGGGCAGCTGGTGAGCCCGGGCCAGTAGGAGCATCAGCTCGAGGGTGGGTTTCCGCTGGCCGGACTCGAGCCGCGACAGGGTGCTCACCGAGATCCCGGTGGACTCGGAAAGCTGGGCGAGGGTGGCACCGCGCTGCTGCCGGAGTGCTTTCAGCCGCGGTCCCACGGCGTCGAGGACGCCGTCCAGATCGGATACGTCGTCGTTCACACCCACCATGTTGCCACAGCGGCAAACTTGCTTGCCAGTATCGCGGCCTCCCCGGACAGTGGACGTCACGAGGTCGACGAACGAAGGAGAACGCGATGGAAGACAGTTACGACGTAGTGGTCGTCGGTGGCGGCGCGGCCGGACTCGGCGGGGCACTGGCCCTGTCGCGGGCACGCCGCTCGGTGCTCGT
This sequence comes from Rhodococcus sp. 21391, assembly GCF_016772255.1. Classification (NCBI taxonomy): domain Bacteria; kingdom Bacillati; phylum Actinomycetota; class Actinomycetes; order Mycobacteriales; family Nocardiaceae; genus Rhodococcus; species Rhodococcus sp. 21391. Next base: position 6,310,176 of record NZ_CP063781.1, read on the forward strand.
GACCGACGCGGGCGCCCCGCGCAACGCACCGGCCGGGCACATTCACAACTACCTCGGCCGAGAGGGCACCCCTCCCGGCGAACTACTGGCCATCGGACGCGAGGAGGTCACCGGGTACGGCGGCGAGATCGTGACCGGCACCGTCACGTCCGCAGACAAGATCGGGGACGGCCAGTTCCGGGTGACACTCGCCGACGGCGCGACCGTGCGGGCGCGGAGACTACTCGTGACCACCGGCCTCGTCGACGTGCTCCCCGACATCCCCGGGGTGGCCGAGCAATGGGGACGCGACGTCCTGCACTGCCCGTACTGCCACGGCTGGGAGGTCCGAGACCAGCCGGTCGGCGTCCTCGCCGGCAGTCCGCTGGCGGTGCACCAGGCGCTGATGTGGCGGCAGTGGACCGAGAACGTGACGCTGTTCCTGAACGACGCGGACGAACCCACCGCCGAGGAGTACGAGCAACTCGCCGCACGCGGTATCGCCGTGATCGACGGCGGTGTGGCCGGGCTCGAGGTGCAGGACGACCGGCTGACCGGTGTCCGGCTGCGCACGGGTCAGGTCTTCTCCCTCACCGCCGTGGTGGTCCCGCCCCTGTTCAGGGCCCGCGCCGACTTCCTTACTAGCCTCGGCCTGGACACCACCGAGATGGAGATGGCCGGACACGTGATCGGCACCGCCGTCGCCTCCGACGCGACCGGTGCCACCGCGGTTCCGGGGGTGTGGGTGGCAGGCAACGTCGCAGACCCGAAGGCGCAGGTGATCGTCGCCGCCGGAGCCGGCCTGAGCGCCGCGGCAGCGATCAACGCCGATCTCATCGCGGAAGACACCCGCCTGGCGGTCGCCGGAGCGCTCAGCCGGTAGCCGACACCGTCGCCTCGTGGACCACGCGATGCGCGGGCAGTATCGAGTCGCGCTCCGCATCGGCATCCCCCTCGCCGCCGATCAATCCGACGTAATGCGCGAGCTGGGCGGCGAGGGGTTCGTCGCTGTAGCGGAGGGTGGGGATCTCGATCACCGTCTGCTGCTTGTAACCGTCGCGGTCGGCGGGCAGGTCGTCGTCGATGTGCCGGTAGATGGTGATGTCGCGGCGAAGGAGGTCGATCTCGATCAGGCGGTCCGGCTCCAGCAGCGACAGCTGCCGGACCTTCCGCTGACTCACCCGGCTGGCCGAGATGGTGGCCACCGCACCGGATTCGAAACGCAGCACTGCCTCCGCGCAGTCCTCGGCCTCGTTGCGCCGCGAACTGTCGTGGAAGTACCCGAATTCGGCCTTCACGCCGACGGGCGGTGATCCGACGAAACCGATCGCGAGGTCGACGTCGTGGATCAGCAGGTCGGTCGCGACGCCGGTGGGGATGCGGGAGACGAACGGCGAGTGCCGGATTCCGTTGACCTGCCACACGTCACCGGCGAATTCGCGGGCCGTCCGGACCGCCGGATTGAATCGCTCGAGCAGGCCGCACATCAGCGGGACACCCGTCGCGGCGGCACGTTTCACCAGATCCGTGCTCTCCTCGTACGTTGCGGCGAGCGGCTTTTCGACGAGCACCGGCTTGCCGAGGTCGAGGACGCGGCCCGCCAACTCGTAGTGGGCGGGTGTCGTCGCCGCGACGACGGCCGCATCGATGCCGTCCAGTTCGTCGAAATCCGCAGCCCATGCGGTGTCGAACCGTGCGGCGACCTCCCGCCCGTGTTCCTCCCGCGGTTCCACGAGCAGGGCGAGGTCACACAGCGAGGACTGCGCGAGAACGCGGGCGTGCAGCGAACCCATCCTGCCGGATCCGATGAGCGCGATCCGCGGTCGCGTGGACGTCATCACGCCTCCATCGCCTCGCGCACCGCGGCGACGATCCGGTCGACGTCGTCGGTGGAGAGCGCGGCGTGGACGGGAATGCTCAGGCACCGGCGGGCCACGGACGTCGCGACCGGCGTGGGCGAGATGATCACCCGGGGATGCTCGCGGTAGCAGTCGTAGTCGTAGACGGTTCTCGGGTAGTAGACACCGCTGCCGACCCCCCGATCTCCCAGACGCTGCGCGAGGGTGTCGCGGTCGATCGGCGCATCGGGTGCGAGGATCACGGTGAACTGGTGCCACACGTGTCCGCGGCCCGCGAGTTCCGAAGGCAGAACGAGACCTTCGACGTCCTTCAGACCGGTCCGCAGCGCCTCGGCATTACGCCGGCGCGACTCCACCTGCTGTAGATAGGAACCCAGTTGCGGCAACCCGAGACTGGCCTGCAGATCCGTCATCCGGAAGTTCTGGCCCGCCATCTCGTACTCGTAGCGGCGTCGCATGCCCTGATTCCGCAGCACCCGCAACCGGTCGGCCACCGCGTCGTCGTCCGTCGTGACCATGCCGCCCTCGGCGGTGGTGAGATTCTTGGTGGCGTAGAACGAGAAGCAGCCGAGCCCGAAACTGCCCGCACCCTTGCCGTCGAACGTGGCACCGTGCGCCTGCGCGGCGTCCTCGACGACGGCGAGTCCCCGGGTCTCGGCCAGCGGCATCAGCGCACCCATGTCCGCGGTCTGCCCGTACAGATGCACCGGCATCAGCACCCGGGTGCGCTCGTTCACGCACTGCGACAAGATGTCGGGGTCGAGCGCGAAATCGGCAGCCCCGATGTCGGCGAACCGGGCCGTCGCGCCGGAGTCGAGAATCGCGTTGAGCGTGGCCACGAACGTGAACGGGGTGGTGAGCACCTCGTCGCCCGGTTGGAGATCCAGCACCCGCAGCGCCGCGATCAGCGCGGTGGTGCCGCTGTTGACGGCAACGGCGTGCCGGGTGCCGACGAGTTCGGCGAACCCGTCCTCGAACCTCGCGACCTTTGGTCCCTGCGCGACCATCCCGGATCGCAGGGTGTCGAGAACCTCGCGCTCGACGTCCTCTCCGAAAGAGATACTCGAGATCGCGATCACGGTTCCTCCGATAGATTGACGTGCGTTCACACCGTCTTCACAGATTGCACCCTCTTGAAGGTTCCCACGGTCTGCACGGCTCCTGGAAGGAATCGCCAACTTTCATGACCATCGGTGAAAACTGCGAGATCCACCCGACCGTCGTGATAGGCGACGGCGTCACGATCGGGGCCCGGGTGAGCATCGGACCGTATGCCGTCCTCACCGGCCCGCTCGACATCGGTGACGACTGCTGGATCGGCGCCCACGCGACGCTCGGGGCGCCGCCGGAGTGGATAGGGAAGACGCATCCCCGCACGTGGACGGAGATCAGTCCACATCAGGGTGTCGTGATCGGCGCGGGCACCGTGATCCGCGAGATGAGCGCCGTCCAGCAGGGGGCCGAACGGCCGACGACCATCGGGCGCGGCGGATTCGTCATGAACCACACGTCCGTCGAGCACGACGTCCGGATCGGCGACGACTGCGTCCTCTCGCCGTCCAGCACCCTCGGCGGTCACGTGACTCTAGGCGACGGCGTCAACCTCGGTATGAGCGCGGTGGTGCATCAGCGGCGGGTGATCGGTGCGCGGGCGATGGTCGGAATGGGATCGGTCGTCGCCAAGGACATTCCGCCGTTCGCCACGGTGTTCGGCAACCCCGCCGCCCTACGCGGCACCAACCGGGTGGGCATGAGCCGCGCCGGGATCACCGACCGGGACATCGCGGCGGTGGCAAAGGTGTATGCCTCGGGGCGGCTCGACGCCGACGCGGAACTCCCGAAGTCGCTCGCCGACACGTTCGCCTGGTGGCGGGAGCTGGCGGTGAAACCGCTCGTTTCCTGATCCGGCGCCCTCCGATTGCTATCGTCGGAAACGAACGCTGCACTGCCGCAGCGCACTGCCGGTGAGGGGGTGGTCCTCGTGGACGCCGATCCCGAGATCGTCCCGTACCGCGGCGGTCGCGCCGTCCTGATGAACGCGCTGCGGATCCTCGTCACCCTCGTGATCGTCGTCGCCGTCGTGTTCGCCGTGAAATCGCAGTGGGCCGAGGTCAGGGACACGATCACCCAGCTGGACTGGTGGGCGCTCGCCGTCTCCGCGGTCTTCGTCTTCCTCGGCATGGGCGCGGCGGTGCGCGCATGGCAGCACGCGCTCGGCGCCCTCGAACACCCGATTCCCGCCTTCGACGCCGCCCGCTGCTACCTGGTCGGTCAGCTCGGCAAGTATCTGCCGGGCAGTGTGTGGGCGTTCGTTCTCCAGACCGAGCTCGTGCGCCGGGCCGGGGTGTCGCGGGCCAACGGATTCGTCGCCGTCCTCGTCACCGTCGGGCTGAGCATCACGTCGGCGCTGGTCGTCGGGCTGCTGGCGCTGCCCGCCCTGTTCCACATCAGCACCGTCGCGGCGGTCGCGGTGATCGTTCTCGTCCCGATCGCACTCGTCTGCTGCTACCCACCGGTCCTCACCCGGCTGGTGAACCTGGCCCTGCGGATCCTGCGGCGGGCCCCGCTGCAGCGGCAGCTGACCATGCACAAGATCGGGCTGGCCCTCGGCTGGTGCGCCGTCAGCTGGGTCCTCTACGGCGTGCATCTGTGGTTCCTCGCGTCGAGCTCGGCGGGATTCGAGGCGGGCACCCTGGTGCAGTGCATCGGCGCGATCGCCCTCGGCATGTGCGTCGGCGTGCTGGTGGTCGTCGCGCCGTCCGGCATCGGGGTCCGCGAAGCCGTCGTCGTCGCGGCTCTGTCCCCGTTCATGGACAGCGGGGTCGCGCTCGGGCTGGCCCTCGCGTCTCGCCTGGTGTTCACGCTGTGCGAGGTGCTCGCCGGCTTCGTCGCCGCGATCGCCGGTTCGCGTTCGCTGCGCAACGCCCTCGTCCACGAGGATTCCCGGGTACCGCAGCCGTCCTGAGGAGATCGCGATGACGGACGCCTGGGAGATCGATCCCGCGTACGAGCGCTACATCGGCCGCTGGAGCCGGCCGGTCGCGACGCAGTTCCTGCGGTGGCTGGCCGCCGGCCCGGGCGGCGCATGGTGCGACGTGGGTTGCGGGACGGGCGCCCTCGCCCACACCGTTCTCCGCACGGCGGATCCGGCCCGGGTGGTCGGCGTCGAACCGTCGCAGCCCTTCGCGGCGGCGGCTCGGGCGGGCGCGGACGATCCCCGCTTCGACGTCCGGTCGGGCACCGCCGAATCCATCCCCGCCGAGGACGGCGAGTTCGACCGCGTGGTGTCCGGGCTCGTCCTCAATTTCGTTCCCCATCCGATCGACGGGCTCGCCGAGATGCGCCGAGTCACGCGAACCGGCGGGACGGTCGCCGGGTACGTGTGGGACTACGCCGAGGGAATGCAGATGATTCGCGCGTTCTGGGACACCGCCCGCGCACTCGACGATAAGGCCGCGAACCTCGACGAGGGCGTCCGCTTCCCGCTCTGCCGGCCGCAGCCGCTCCGCGATGCACTGTCCACCGCGGGGCTGGCCGGGGCGGAGGTGCACCCGCTCGACGTACCCACCGTGTTCGCCGACTTCGACGATTTCTGGCGGCCGTTTCTGGGCGGGCAGGGACCGGCACCCGGATACTGCGCGTCCCTGTCCGCCGTGCGCCGAGACGAGCTTCGCGACCTGCTCGATGCCCGCTCGAGGCGCGACGAGGCAGGCCGCATCGCACTGACGGCGAGAGCCTGGGCGTTCCGCGGAACCGTCAGCCGATGACGGATTCCGAGGCCGCGTACGCCTTCTCCGCGGATTCCTTCTGCGCCCGCCACCACGACTCGTTGTCGCGGTACCAGCGCACGGTGGCCTCGAGCCCGCTGCGGAAATCCTTGTACTGCGGCGTCCAGCCCAGTTCAGTGCGCAGCCGCGTCGAATCGATCGCATAGCGCAGGTCGTGGCCCGGGCGGTCCGTGACGAAGTCGAGGTCGTCGGCGTCGCGGCCGAACAGTTCGAGCAGCGTTCCGACGACGGTCCGGTTGTCGACCTCGCCGTCCGCGCCGATCAGATACGTCTGACCGAGACTCCCCCTCTCCAGGATCGTCCAGACGGCCGCGTTGTGGTCGTCGACGTGGATCCAGTCGCGCACGTTCTTCCCGCTGCCGTACAGACGGGGGCGCACCCCGTCGATCAGGTTGGTGATCTGACGCGGAATGAACTTCTCGACGTGCTGGTACGGGCCGTAGTTGTTGGAACAGTTCGACAAGGTGGCCCGCACCCCGAACGACCGCGCCCAGGCCCGCACCAACAGGTCGCTGGACGCCTTGGTGGCCGAGTACGGGCTCGACGGGTTGTACGGGGTCGACTCGGTGAAGCGCTCGGGGTCGTCCAGTTCGAGGTCGCCGTACACCTCGTCGGTGGAGATGTGGTGATACCGGACGTCGTGGGCGCGGACGGCCTGCAACAGCGAGAACGTGCCCATCACGTTCGTCTGCACGAACGGCGTCGGATCGGCCAGCGAATTGTCGTTGTGCGATTCCGCGGCGAAGTGGACCACCGCGTCCGAGCCCGCGACCAGACGGTCCACCAGCGCGAAATCCGCCACGTCGCCGTGCACGAACTCGATGCGGTCGGCCACCGGGTCGAGCGACTGCCGGTTGCCGGCGTACGTCAGCGCGTCGAGCACCGTCACCTGCGCGTCCGGGCGCTCGGCGACCGTCTGGTGCACGAAGTTCGCACCGATGAACCCGGCGCCGCCTGTCACGAGAAGCCTCATGTGCACCCACCCTAGTGGCGCGCCCGAGTTTCTATCCGACGCGAACACTGGAACACTGCGCACATGCGCGGAATCATCCTGGCAGGGGGCACCGGGTCCCGATTGCACCCGATCACTCTCGGAGTGAGCAAGCAACTGGTCCCGGTGTACGACAAGCCGATGATCTACTACCCGCTCTCCACCCTGATGCTGGCCAACATCCGGGACATCCTCGTCATCACCACCCCGCACGATGCCGAGCAGTTCCGCCGGCTCCTCGGCGACGGCTCCCAGTTCGGGGTGAACCTCACGTACAAGGTGCAAGAGGAACCGAACGGCCTGGCGCAGGCGTTCGTGCTCGGTGCCGACCACATCGGCGACGAGTCCGTGTCCCTCGTGCTCGGCGACAACATCTTCTACGGCCCCGGTCTCGGTTCCCGGCTGAACCGCTTCGAGAACATCGACGGCGGCGCAGTGTTCGCCTACTGGGTGTCCGATCCCAGTTCGTACGGTGTGGTCGAATTCGACGACACGGGCCGGGCGATGTCCATCGAGGAGAAGCCCGCCACCCCGAAGTCGAACTTCTCGATCCCCGGGCTGTACTTCTACGACAACGACGTCGTCTCGATCGCGCGCGATCTGAAGCCGTCGGACCGCGGCGAGTACGAGATCACCGACGTCAACCAGGCGTACCTGCAGGCCGGACGGCTGCAGGTCGAGGTGCTTCCCCGCGGAACCGCGTGGCTCGACACCGGCACCGTCGATTCACTGCTCGAGGCGTCGAACTTCGTGCGCACGCTCGAACACCGGCAGGGGCTGAAGATCGGCGTCCCGGAAGAGGTCGCGTGGCGCCGCGGTTTCATCACCGACGCCGAATTGTGTGCCCGCGCCGAGACTCTCGGCAAGTCGGGATACGGCGACTATCTCCTCGAACTTCTCGAACGCGGCAAGGACTGGTGACGTGGAGTATCGGGAACTGAAGGTTCCGGGCGCCTGGGAGATCACCCCGCGGCAGTTCGGCGACGACCGCGGCGTGTTCCTCGAATGGTTCAAGGGCTCGGAGTTCGAGGCCGCCGTCGGGCACCGCCTCGAACTCGCGCAGGCCAACTGCTCGGTGTCCGCCGCCGGTGTCCTGCGCGGCATCCACTTCACCGACAACCCGCCCGGGCAGGCGAAATACGTCACGTGCGTCAAGGGTGCGTTCCTCGACGTGATCGTCGACCTTCGGGTCGGGTCGCCGATGTTCGGGCAGTGGGATTCGGTGCTCATCGACGACGTCGACCGCCGTGCCGTCTACCTTCCGGCCGGTGTCGGCCACGCGATCCTGTCCCTCGAGGACGCGTCGACCGTGATGTACCTGTGCTCGATCGAGTACACCCCGGCCCTCGACCACGACCTCCATCCACTCGATCCCGAACTGGGAATCGACTGGCCAACGGTGGGCCGGGACGGCAGCCCGCTGACGTTCCAGCTGTCCGAGAAGGATTCGGCCGCACCGTCGCTGAAGCAGGCCATGGACGCCGGAGTGCTGCCCACCTACCCCATGTGAGTGTTTTTGCGTGCCCGAGCACTCGATGGCACTCACATGGGGTGGCAGGATGCGGACATGACAACTGACACCGGCGAGCGGTTGGAGGTCCGGCGGGCTGTCGCCGCGGACCCGGCGACGATCTTCGGCCTTCTCTGCGATCCCGAGGGACATGTGGCGATCGACAGTTCCGGAATGCTGATGTCCGCGGAAGGGGACCGCGTCACGGCGGCCGGCGACACGTTCGTCGTGCACATGGACCGCGACGCGTTGAACGACTTCGACCTCGGTCTCTACGACGTGACGGTGACGATCGAGACGTTCGTGCCCGACCGGGAGATCTCCTGGAAGGTCCTCGGGCAGATCCGGCCGCAGATCGGGCACGTGTACGGCTACCGACTCGAGCCGATCGACGAGGGAACGATGGTGACGTCGTTCTACGACTGGTCGTCCATCGACCCGGTGTGGCGCGAGTCCGGGATCTTCCCGGTGATTTCCGAGACCGCCCTGCGCGCGACGCTGGGCATCCTCGCGCGCACGGTCGCCCCCGGGCGTCCGCGACCGCAAATCGATCCCGAGAATTGAAACGTGTTCTAGTATCGAGGGCGTGAACTTCGTCGTCGTCGACCATCCACGGCCGGGCATCGCCCTGGTGACGCTCAACCGCCCGGAACGCATGAATGCGATGGCGTTCGACGTGATGATCCCGTTCCGCGACGCACTGGAGGAGATCAGCAACGACAACGCGGTGCGCGCGGTGGTGATCACCGGCGCGGGCCGCGGCTTCTGCTCCGGCGCCGACCAGAGATCCGCGGGCACGCTCCCCCACGTCGACGGCCTCACCCCGCCGACCGTCGCCCTGCGGGCCATGGAGATGCTCGACAACGTGGTGCTCTCGCTGCGCCGGATGCACCAGCCGGTGATCAGCGCCGTCAACGGCGCGGCCATCGGCGGCGGCCTGTGCCTGGCGCTCGCCTCCGACATCCGGATCGCGGCGGACGACGCCTGCTTCCGGGCGGCGGGCATCAACAACGGCCTGACCGCGAGCGAGCTGGGCCTGAGCTACCTGCTGCCCCGGGCGATCGGTTCGTCCCGGGCGTTCGAGATCATGCTGTCCGGGCGGGACGTGCACGCCGACGAGGCCGAGCGGATCGGACTCGTGTCGCGGTGCGTGCCCGGCGAGGACCTCCTGGACGAATGCTTCGACCTCGCCGAGCGCATGTCCAGGTTCTCCCGGCCCGGCCTGGAACTGACGAAGCGCACGCTGTGGTCCGGGCTCGACGCCGCCTCACTCGAAGCCCACATCCACCAGGAGGGTCTCGGGCAGCTGCTCGTGCGGCTGCTGACCGACAATTTCGAGGAGGCCACCGCCGCACGCAAGGACAAGCGCGAACCCCGGTTCCGGGACCGGCGTTAGGCCGCCTGCCCCGTGCGGGGTTGACAAGGGCCTGGACTCGCCAACCACGCACAGGGCCGAAGGTCTCAGGAGTATCTTTCGGACATGTCGAAGCCACCTCTGACACCGAAAGCCGCCGAGATGTTCGCTCGGCCCAATTACGCCACCATCGCCTGCGTCCGACCCGACGGCCAGCCCGTGTCCGTGGCCACCTGGTACCTGTTCGAGGACGGCAAGGTGCTGGTCAACATGGATGCCGGGCGCCGACGCCTGGACTACCTGCGCGGCGACCCCCGCGTCAGCCTCACCGCGATGGACCCCGACGACTGGATCACCCACGTCAGCGTCCAGGGCCGGGTGACCGAATTCGTCGACGACGGCGAACTGGCCGACATCGACCGCCTCGCCACGCACTACACCGGCAAGCCGTACCCCGTCCGAGACCGGAAACGGGTCAGCGCCTGGATCGAGATCGACACCTGGCACGGCTGGGGGTCGCTGAAACAGTCCTGAACCGACTCCGCGACGACGACAACCGGCATGACGACGCCCCGCGCCGCAACGGTCCTCGCCGTGGCCACGGCGGTGATCGGCAGCCTGCTGCTGAGCGCACCACCGGTCCGCGAACCAGGACCGCCGGCGGCGACGGTCGCCCTGCCCGCCGCGCCTCCTCCGCCGCCGCCCGTGGTCCTGACCCCGGCGGAGGTCGAGGCCACGGTGATCCCGGCGATCGTCACGCTCGTCGCGGATTCGGGTCTCGTCGAAACCGCGGGAACGGGGATCGTGCTCACCCCCGACGGTGTCGTCCTCACCAACCATCACGTGATCGACGGCGCCCTCGACATCAGCGCGGTGAGCCCGGGCAACGGCGCGGAGTACGTCGCGGAGGTCCTCGGGTACGACAGTTCGCGCGACGTCGCGGTACTCCGGCTCCAGGGCGCGGGCGACCTCCCGGTGGCGACCCTCGCGAAGGACACCGCCGTCGGCATCGGTGACCCGGTGACCGCGGTGGGTAACGCGGAGGGAGGCGGAGTTCCGGTGGCGGCCCGCGGGTTCGTGACCGACGTCGGGCAGACGATCACCGCCCGCAGTTCCACCGACGGTTCCCGGAACCGGCTGAACGGGCTGATCCAGATCGATGCGGCGGTACGTCCCGGCGACTCCGGCGGACCCCTCGTCGACGCCACCGCCGCCGTCATCGGCGTCAACACCGCGGGCAACGCCGACTCCGACCCCGCGAAACCCGCTCCCGCCCAGCCGAAATCGTATGCGGTGCCCATCGACACCGCGATGACGATCGTCGATCAGGTCCGCGCCGGAACCACGTCCGCCACCGTGCACATCGGCGACACCCCTCTCCTCGGGATCAGCGTCACCGACGACGCTCGGGGCGCCGAGGTGCTCTGGGTCAGCATCGGCACTCCCGCCGACGACGCTGGCATCGAGATCGGGGACGTCATCACCGAATTCGACGGAACACCCGTCCGGTCCTCGGACGATCTCAGCGAACGCATGATCGCGCGGCACCCCGGCGACGAGGTCGCGGTGCGCTGGTTCGACGAGACCGGCCGACAGCGATCGACGACGATCGTGCTCGAGGAAGGCCCGCCGCGGTAGTCAGGCGGTCTTGTCCCGGGCGACACCGTCCTCCGGCCGCACACGCGTCGCGACGAAACGCGCGATACGCCGAAGCACCGCACGGCTTTCCGGCAGACCGGGCCACAACGCCGGGAACGCGTGCACCTGGCCGTCCCAGATCTGCAGTGTCGTCGGAACTCCCGCAGCGCTCAGCCGATACGCCATCAGCTCCGAATCCGATCGCAGCACCTCGCCTTCCGCAGCGACCAGAAGGGCAGGCGGCAGACCCTCGAGATCTCCGTTCACGGGCGACAGCGCGGGGTCGAGCACGCCGTCCACCTCGCCGCCGAGCTTGCCGATGGTGACGAGCGCTTCCACGGGCGCGAACACGTCGCGGGCGGCGTTGGCGTGCACCAGCTTGTCGGCACAATCCAGGTCCAGCAGCGGCGACAGTCCGACCAGGCCCGCGGGCAGATCGACGCCCTCCTCGCGCGCCTTCAGCGCGGTCGCGAAGACGAGGAACCCACCCGCCGAGTCACCGGCGAACACCGTCCCGCCCGCGCGGGCTCCGTTCTCCAGCAACCACTTGTACGCCGTCAGGCAGTCGTCGACCGAACCGCTGATGTTCGTGTCGGGCAGTTGCCGGTAGCCGACGTGCATCACCGGCAGCCGGGTCAGCTTCGCGATCGTCGCGACCACCGGCCGATGCGTGTTCAGCCCGCAGCACAGGAACCCGCCACCGTGCAGGTAGAGGACGACGCCGTCACCGAGATCCGGTGACACCCCGGGCGCGCGCACGATCTCCGCGTCGAATCCGGGCAGTCGCACCTTCTGGCGGCGGATACCGGAAGCCGGACGGATCCCCGCCGCCATGTCCAGCAACGCGGCCCTGCGGATCGCCGATTCGTTGATCGGGGCCATCCGCACCACAGGCCGGAGAAACCACCTGCATGCCTGGTAGAGAACCTGGGATTCGATACTCGGCCCCGCGAGCCTCGCGCCCGAACGGTATTGGACGATCGGTGTCCCGTTCCGCTGCGGCGCGGACGGCTTGCGGTCGTTCGGCACAGATTTCATGCCTTCTCCCCTGGTTGCCGATACCCGTCGCCTTTGACGGATACGTAACTTCAACCTTGGAGTACCCGCCGCGGTCGTGTGTCACTCATGGTGGCTTCGGCCCCAAGTCGTTATCCCCTTTGCCCGAATCGTTATCGCGGGCGTGCCATGTGGGACATCGGGCGGGCGGCTCAGCCGAAATCGAGGTCGTCGAGCTCCTCCACGACGGTGACCTTCCGCTTGCGTCCGCCCATCACCCTGCCGATGCCGCGGCGTCCCCCGGTGTCCGCGTTGCCCGAGGGCAGGATGCGCTGCGGTGCCACCCGGGGTCGCGCCACGTGCACGGGCGGCAGCGCCACCGCCGGAGCCGTAGGTTCTACGGGGTCGAGGGCTGCGAGGGGCGCCCGAGGCGGGAGTGGCGCCTCGACGGCGGCCACGGGCGGCGACGTGACGACCGGCTCGAAGACCCGTTCGCGGCGGGGCTGGCCGGTTCCCCGAACGTCCACGTCGTCCAGGTCGACCACCCACCGCACCCGGTGATCGAGATCACGTTCCTGCAGCTCGGCCCAGATCTCGTCGTGCCACGTCGACGGCTCGCCGCTACCGAACGCCCGGGAGTTCGCACTGACCCACACCACGTCCTCGGACGGGCGGCGATCGGCGATGTCCAGGACCGTCAGCCAGTTCACCGTGGCGGTGTAGCCGTGCCGCTTCTTGTCCACATAGGGGCGGCGACGCTGCAACTCGCGACCGGCGATCTCGAGGTGCGACGCGTGCGCCGGCTCGATCACGTCGCAGCCCATCGCCTCGAGCTGCCGGGCCAGCGAGTCGACGTACCCGTCGGCCTTGGCCCGGGCGGAATCCACGAAGACCGACAGGTCCTCCCGGAGCCCGAGCCGGTCGTACATCCGCGCCTGGACGGTGAGGGCGTCGATCATCGCAACCGATTCCCGCTGGTACCGGTGTGCGACCTCGACGAGGACGAGGCGCGGCACGAGCACCCGGCTCCCGTGGTCGAGGGCGTCGCGGACGAACGTCTCGAAGCGCACGTCTCGTGTGACGGCCGAGGTATCGAGAACAATCAGCATTGATCGATTCTGACCGAACACACCTGCCACGCCAGAGAAGTTGCTGAGTCGTTACCGAAACACCCGAATCGGGGTCATCGCAGCACCCGCCGGGGCATTGCCGCGTGGTTGCCCGGCAGCGGCGCTAGTGGATCTTGAAGATCACCGCGCGCTGCACGACGAAATTGATGACCGTCGCCGTGCCCTGGGCGATGACGAACGCGAGCGGCAGACGCCACCATTCGTCGGGGAATGCGTGGTACATCACCCAGTTGAGGCCCACCTGCACGGCGAACGTGACCGCGTAGAGGACGACGACGGCCACGAAGCGGGCGCGGCTCGGTTCGGCCTTGAACGTCCACCGGCGGTTGATCAGGTACGCGGTGGTGGTGCCCGCGATGAAGCTGATCGACTTCGCCACGTTCACGGGGAGCCCGACCACTTCCAACAGCAGGACGTACAGCCCGAAGTCGACGATGGCCGACAATCCACCGGTCAGGACGAAACGGATGATCTGCGTCTTCAGGTCCAGTGCGTCGTCCGCGATGTTCTCGGTGACGGGGATCTCGACGGGGAGCGGAACGTGCGGTTCGTGCTCGTGACTCGGCTGGGTTTCTGACACGACGACGAGGCTAGCGCCCCGTGAGTACTTGTCGACCGCCCGCGGTGGATAAGTACGCACGGGCCCGCGGGGCCGGCCTCCGGGTACCCTCTACCTCGATGTCCACGACAGCAGAAGAGACGCCCACCCAGGCGCTCCCCACACAGACCCGCACCCTCACCGGCTGGGGACGCACCGCGCCCACCACCGCGCAGGTGCTGTCCACTCCCGACGTGGAAGTGATCGCGCGAGCGGTTGCCCAGGTCGCGGAGCAGAACGAGTCGAAGCCCGCTCACCTGCAGCGTGGGGTGATCGCCCGTGGCCTCGGCCGCTCCTACGGCGACCCGGCGCAGAACGCCGGTGGCCTGGTCATCGACATGAATGCGCTGAACCGGATCCACCGCATCGACCGCGACACCCACCTGGTGGAGGTCGACGCCGGCGTCAATCTGGACCAGCTGATGAAGGCGGCCCTGCCGTTCGGCCTGTGGGTTCCGGTGCTGCCGGGTACCCGGCAGGTCACCATCGGCGGCGCCATCGGCTCCGACATCCACGGCAAGAACCATCACAGCGCCGGCAGCTTCGGCAACCACGTGGTGTCCCTGGACCTGCTCACGGCCGACGGCAAGGTGCGGACGCTGACGCCGAAGGGCGGCCGCAACGACCCCAAGGGCGCGCTGTTCTGGGCGACGATCGGCGGCATGGGCCTGACGGGCATCATCCTCAAGGCCACCATCAAGATGACGCCCACCGAGACGGCGTACTTCATCGCCGACGGCGACGTCACCCAGACGCTCGACGAGACCATCGCGCTGCACAGCGACGGCAGCGAATCCAACTACGAGTACTCGAGCGCCTGGTTCGACGCCATCGCTGCGCCGCCGAAGCTGGGTCGCGCCGCGATCTCCCGCGGTTCGCTCGCGAAGCTCGACCAGTTGCCGGCCAAGCTGCAGAAGAACCCCCTCGCGTTCGACGCCCCGCAGCTGCTGACGTTCCCGGACGTCTTCCCGAACGGCCTCGCCAACAAATTCAACTTCTCGATGATCGGCGAGCTGTGGTTCCGGAAGTCCGGCACGTACCGCGACAAGGTTCAGAACTTGACGCAGTTCTACCACCCGCTCGACATGTTCGGTGAGTGGAACCGCGCCTACGGATCCAACGGATTCCTGCAGTACCAGTTCGTGGTGCCGACCACCGCGGTCGAGGAATTCAAGGCCATCATCCGCGACATCCAGAAGTCGGGGCACTACTCGTTCCTCAACGTGTTCAAGCTGTTCGGCGAGGGCAACCAGGCCCCGCTGAGCTTCCCGATCCCGGGCTGGAACATCTGCGTCGACTTCCGCATCAAGCCCGGCCTGAACGAGTTCGTCACCGAACTCGACAAGCGGGTCCTGAAGTTCGGCGGCCGCCTCTACACGGCCAAGGACTCGCGGACCACCGCCGAGACCTTCCACGCCATGTACCCGCGGATCGACGAGTGGATCGCCACCCGCCGCAAGTACGACCCCACCAATGTCTTCGCCTCCGATATGTCCAGAAGGTTGGAACTCTAGTGATCAACGCTGTCGGGAACCCCCAGACTCTCCTGCTGCTCGGTGGCACCTCCGAGATCGGTCTCGCGATCTGCGAGGAGTACCTGAAGAAGGCGCCGATGCGGGTGATCCTCGCCGCGCTGCCGGGTGATCCCGGTCGCGATGCCGCCGTCGCCCAGCTGAAGGCGGCCGGCGCCAACGCCGTCGACGTCATCGACTTCGACGCCGTCGACACCGAGAGCCACCCGAAGGTCATCGACGAAGCGTGGGCGAAGAGCGACGTCGACGTCGCCATCGTCGCGTTCGGCCTCCTCGGCGATGCCGAGGAACTGTGGCAGAACCAGCGCAAGGCCGTCCAGATCGCCGAGGTCAACTACACGGCCGCGGTGTCGGTGGGCGTGCTCGTGGGCGAGAAGATGAAGGCACAGGGCTTCGGCCAGATCATCGCCATGTCGTCCGCCGCAGGCGAGCGCGTGCGGCGCTCCAACTTCGTGTACGGATCCACCAAGGCCGGACTCGACGGCTTCTACCTCGGACTCGGTGAGGCACTGCGTGAATTCGGTCCGCGCGTCCTCGTCATCCGACCCGGCCAGGTCCGCACCCGCATGTCCGCGGACGTGAAGGAAGCCCCGCTCACCGTGAACAAGGAGGACGTGGCCAAGCTCGCCGTCACGTCGGCGGAGAAGGGCAAGGATCTCGTGTGGGCGCCGGGCGCCTTCCGTTACGTGATGATGATCCTGCGGCACATCCCGCGACCGATCTTCAAGAAGCTGCCCATCTAAGCTTCGCCCTCGTGACGGAAGCAGACGTAGCACCGGCCCGACGGTCCCTGTCGACAGCTGTCGAAATGCTGCTGGGGGCCGTCGTGGCCGCAGTGGTGGCGGCGGTCGGACTGTTCGCGTTCGCGCGGGTGCAATGGCCGGCGTTCAACTCGTCCAACGTGACTCAAGCCGTCACCACGGTCGGCCAGGTCGTGGCCACCGCGGGAATCGCGGTGTCGGTGCTGCTCGTGCGACTGCACCGGGCTCCGCGGTTCGCCCGGCTGCTGTCGTGGGCGAGCCTGTCCGGGTTCGTGACCGTCACCCTCGGCCTGCCTCTCGCGGCCACCAAGCTCTATCTCCACGGCGTCTCCGTCGACCAGGAGTTCCGCACCGAATACCTCACGCGGCTGACCGACTCGGCGGCACTGCGCGACATGACGTACGCCGACCTGCCGCCGTACTACCCCGCCGGATGGTTCTGGGTGGGCGGGCGCGTCGCCAACCTCCTCGGCATGGACGGCTGGGACGCCTTCAAGCCGTACGCCATCGGATCGCTCGCCGTCGCAGCCGTCGTGGCACTGGTGTTGTGGAGCAACCTGATCCGCCACGACCTGGCCATCGTGGTGTCCCTTGCGACCACGGCACTCGTCCTGGCCTACGGGTCACCCGAACCGTACGGCGCCGTCATCACCCTGCTGATCGGTCCCGCACTCGTCCTCGCCTGGGGCGGGCTGCACCGTATCGACGGTCGCGGCGGCTGGGGCGCCGTGATCGGCACCGGACTGTTCCTCGGCCTCGCCGCCACGTTCTACACGCTGTATCTCGGACTCGCCGCCTTCGCGATCACCCTGCTCGCACTGCTGGCCGCGACCCTGCGGATTCGCGCCCAGAAGTCGTGGCGGGCGGCGATCGATCCGCTGGTCCGGCTGATCGTGATCGCCGCCGTGTCCGGCCTTCTCGCGCTGACCGTCTGGTTGCCGTATCTGCTGAAGGTCGTGGGCGGTTCGCCGGCGGCGTCGGGAACAGCGCTGCACTATCTGCCCGAGGCAGGCGCGCATCTGCCGCTGCCGATGATCCACTTCTCCCTCACTGGGGCACTGTGCCTGCTCGGCACCATCTGGCTCGTCGCCCGCGCGTCGACGTCGCGGCGCGCGCAGGCACTCGGCGTCGGAGTGGTGGCCATCTACCTGTGGTCGCTACTGTCGATGGCGTTCACCGTGCTCGGCAGCACCCTCCTCTCGTTCCGGCTCGAGCCTGTGCTGATCGTCCTACTCGGCGCGGCAGGTGTCTTCGGATTCGTCGAATTCGCAGGATGGCTCGTGCTCGCGACCAGCGACAACCCGCGGGTCAAAGGGGCGGTCCTGGTGATCGGGGTGCTGGGCGCGCTGTCGTTCGTCCAGAACATCCCCAAGTTCCTCGACTCCGACATCGCTGTCGCCTACACCGACACCGACGGCAACGGTGAACGCGCCGACCAGCGCCCACCCGGCGCCGCCGCCCACTACGCGGCAGTCGACGAGCTGATCCAGACGCAGGTCCCCCGCGTCCGCGACGACACGGTGGTCCTCACCGCCGACACCAGTTTCCTCAGCTTCTACCCCTACCTCGGGTTCCAGGCGCTGACGTCGCACTACTCGAATCCCCTGGCGGACTTCGCCGGACGCGCCCGGACCATCTCGGAGTGGAGCGAGCTCGAGACGCCCGACCAGCTGGTGACCGCACTCGACACGGCGCCGTGGCGCGCCCCCGACGCGTTCGTGTTCCGCCAGGGCCCCGACGGGTACACGCTGCGGCTCGCCGAGGACGTGTATCCCAACGACCCCAACGTGCGCCGCTACACCGTCACGTTCCCGAAGGAACTGTTCGACGACCCCCGATTCACGGTGTCGGAGACCGGGCCGTTCGTGGTCGTCACAAGAAACTGATCGGTCTGTTCACGTTTATCGCACCCACCTCGCGGGAACCCCGCACCCAATCAGGGAGGCGGGAATTTTCCGCGCCCCGAGGGGAATTGTCGGGACGTCGCGAGGAGCGGTCATGCCGGATGCAGTGGAGCCGCGACGTGCCGGTAGCGGTGCCGAGGACTATCTTCTCGGCACCGCCGGCGGTGAGGTGGTCGTGCATGCCGGACTCGCTGTGACGATCGGAGCGATCGTCGGTGTTTACGTCGGGCACTGGGTGCTTTTCGTGATCGCCTTACTCGGTGCCGCCGTATGGATCACCGGCGACGTCGTCGTCCATGTCAGTCGACAAAGGTCGCCGGACATCAGTCCGGCGACCCCTGTCAGGCACCCTGTCGGGCGGGCTGCCTAGTTGAGCTTCTGCGGCACGCCGTAAGTCATCACGGTGTCACCGTTCTCCGTCACAGCCATGGCGTACGGACGGATGGTGACCGGCCCGATAGCACCGGAGATGGAGCCATGAACTCCCTGCATCCTGACCACAGCCGCCGATCCGTCGAACTCCTGACCCTCGAGGAGCGGAACGGTGGTGATTCCACCGGGCTCCAGGTCGATGTCGAGTTCCTGCGACGGAATGATGTCACCGGCGAGTTCCGCGTTGGTCCCGGCGTTCAAATCCAGCGTGAAGTCCGGGACAAGTCCCAGATTGATTCCGTTGCTCGACCCGATTGCGAACCCGAGGCCGGGCGAATTGAGAACGATAGTCGCGCCGGCCAGGGAGACCGGGTAGCCGATCTGATAACCGACGGTGAGCTGAGTTCCCTTGAACTCCTCCGCGTTCGGCCCGGTGATGGCGACCCCCGCGTAACCGTTGTGGAAGAACTCCACGCTGGTAGGTACGCCGTCCAGCGGCGGTACGACCTGATACTGCGTGTCGCCCTGCACGACTTCGATGCGATTCCCTCGTGCGTCGATCACGGAGCTGGAATTGTCCACGCCGGCCGACGCGGTGCCATTGCCCATGACCATGGCGAGCGCGGCGATGCCTGCGACTGCCACCGAGCGTGTAAACCGTTTGTACCCAAACCGAGATGTGCTGATGTCCGTCATGCCGACCCCATTCAGAGTGCACTGCAACCGATACGAAAAAGCATGCTGAGCGTAACCAGTGGGGCAGGAGAATATCCCTGTATTGATCAGAAGTTCACAAATCAACTTGATGTGATACACGCAACAATCACGCGATCGCAACCCAGGAAGCTCTCAGCGACCTCCGGTACCCTCGGTCGATTGACATCGACCCGAGAACCGGAGGCGCAGCTGCGTGACTGAGATACTCACCCAGGTCGAGACCACTCGGCAGGCAGAGAGCACCAGCACCACTGCTCGCCCTCTCCGCTCCCGTCTCCGGCCGCACCCGGCCGACGTCGCGGCGATCGTCTTCTACGTCGGCCTCGCGGCATTCGTGTTGGCCCGCCAGTGGAAACACCTCGGGACCGGCTATCTGGTGCGCAGCGGCCAGGACCAGACGATGTGGGAATGGTTCTTCGCGGTCGCGGCACGCTCACTGGTCCATCTGGAGAATCCGCTGTCCAGTGACCTGCAGAACTACCCGCTGGGCGTCAACCTCATGGGCAACACGGCAATGTTCGGCATCAGCATTCCGCTGGCGCCGATCACGCTGTTGTTCGGACCGAACGTCACCTTCACTCTCGCGCTCACACTTGGCCTGTCGGGCACGGCAATTGCCTGGTATTGGGTGTTTTCGCGGCATGTCGTGTCGTCGCGACTCGCGGCCGCCGTCGGCGGTGGTCTGTGCGGTTTCGCCCCCGCCCTGATCTCGCACACCAACGGGCACCCCAACTTCGTCGCCCTGTTCCTGCTGCCCTTCATCGCGCTGGCCGTGATCAGGCTCGGCAGCGGGGTGCGCCCGGTTCGCGACGGCATCGTACTGGGCCTGCTGATCGCCTATCAGATCTTCCTCGGCGAAGAACCCCTGCTGATCTACGCTCTGGCGTTCGCGGTCTTCGGTGCCGCGTTCGCGGCGTCGCGCCCGCGAGCGGCAGTCGCGGCGGCCACGCGCAGCATCACGGGATTCGCAATCGCCGGCGGCATCGCGCTGGCCATCGCCGCCGTGCCCCTGTGGTGGCAGTTCTTCGGACCCGACAACTACCGGGCGATCGAACACGGCCCGGTCGGCAACGACACCGAGGCGTTCACCAGCTTTCCGACATCCTCGCTGGCAGGCGAGCCCGGGTCCGCCGAGTTCAGTATGAACGCCACCGAGGAGAACGCGTACTTCGGCTGGCCCCTACTGATCCTCCTCGCCCTGTCGGCCCTGTGGCTGTGGCGCATGCCGCTGGCCCGCGCCGCGACCGCGACCGTCGCCGTGATGGGCGTCCTGTCACTCGGGACGTCGCTGACGATCGGCGGCTGGGACACCGGAATTCCCCTGCCGTGGAAGCTGATCTCACACCTGCCGCTCCTCGAGTCCGTTCTCGAATCGCGCTTCGCGATGGGCTGCCTGCCCGCCGCCGCCCTACTGCTCGCGCTGGGCACCGACCGCGCCCTGGCGTCCGCCCGCGAGGGCCAGCGGACCACCACCCTGCTGTGGGTCGGCTGGCTCGCGGTGGCGCTGCTTCCGCTGGCGCCCACGCCGCTCGCCGTCGTGCAGCGCGACACCGCACCAAGTTTCTTTGCCGACGGCACGTGGCGGGAGTACGTCACCGAGGGCTCGGTCGTCACGGTGCCGCTCCCCTCCCCGGAGAACGCGCGGATGCTGCGCTGGCAGACCGAGCAGGATCTTGCATTCCCCATCGCCGGAGGGTATTTCGTCGGCCCGGCCGGCAGCGAGGACCAGGGAAAGTACGGGCCCGACGATCGCCCCACCGCGCTGCTGCTCGCGTCCGCACAATCGTCCGGCCAGGTGCCTGCCATCGACGAGGCGACGAAAGCCCAGGCACTGACGGACCTGAAATTCTGGAACGCCGACGTCCTGGTCCTGCCGCACACCCAGAACGATCGCGTTCTGCGCGAGACGGTCCAGCAGCTCGTCGGGGCGCCCGCGAAGCCGGTCGACGGCGTGTGGGTGTGGGACGTGCGAGCACTGACGTAGGAAAGACTTACCGCGTCAACACTTCCGGTCCGTCCGTACCGATCGCGACGGTGTGCTCGCTGTGCGCGGCACGGGCGCCCGTCGCCGTGCGGAGCGTCCAGCCGTCTGCCTCGTGCCGGTAGTCGTCGGTGCCGTCGGCGATGAGCATGGGTTCGATCGCGATCACCATCCCCGGACGCAGCAGCATTCCCTTCCCGACACGTCCCTCGTTGGGCACGTGCGGATCTTCGTGCATCTGCCTGCCGATGCCGTGCCCGCCGTGGTCGGCAAGCATCCCGTACCCCGCGCCGCGCGCGAACAACCCGATGGCGGCACCGATGTCTCCCAACCGGTTTCCCGGCCGTGCGGCCGCAATGCCGTGCGCGAGAGCGGCTTCGGTGGCCTCGACGAGTGCCACATCCGCCGGGTCCGCCGTTCCCACGACGAAGCTCACGGCGGCGTCCCCGCACCAGCCGGCGAGCCTGGCGCCACAGTCGATGCTGACGAGGTCACCGTCGCGGAGTCGATACTCGCCAGGAATGCCGTGTACCACAGCATCGTTCACGCTCGCGCAGATGACCCCGGGAAACGGGCTGGGCGCCCAGTTCGGGTGATAGTTCAGGAACACGGGCTCCGCCCCCGCGTCGCGGATCACAGTGGCAGCCACAGCATCGAGGCCCTGGAGCGTCACCCCGATCACTGCCGCCTCGCGCACGGCTGCCAGAGCGTCGGCCACCACCCGGCCGGCCGCGCGCATCGCCTGCACCTCGGCCGCCGTCTTCAACTCGACCACAACACCCTCCACGACTGTTTCCAATTTCTATACCGGTATTACTATATGACACATGGTGCGTGTGCCGTTGACAGCAGAGGAACTCGAACGCGGACAGAGGCTCGGTGAGCTGCTGCGATCCGCGCGCGGAGACATGAGCATGGTCACGGTCGCACTCGACGCGGGTATCTCCGTCGAAACCCTGCGCAAAATCGAGACCGGGCGCATCGCGACACCCGCGTTCTTCACGATCGCTGCGGTCGCCCGGGTTCTCGACCTCTCCCTCGACGACGTCGCCGCGGTCGTGACCTTCGGTCCCGTGAGTACTTCTTAACGTCCGGGCGTTGACAAGTACTCACGGGCGGCGGGCCACCATCGCCTAACATCGTTCTGTGCCGTCCCAACCCCCGCCGCCTGACCTTCGGACCATCCGCACTTCCCGGCTCGTCGCGATCGTCACCGGCCTGATCGGGTTCGTGCTCGCGCTGGCCACCCCGTTCCTGCCGGTGAAGCAGGACGCCGCGTCGATCGACTGGCCGCAGGACGGCACCCTGAACAGCGTCGAGGCGCCGCTGGTCTCGTACACACCGCTGGACATGCAGGTGAACGTGCCGTGCTCGGTGTTCACCCAAGTCGGACCCGACGGCGGCACCGTCGTCTCCACCCTCCCGAATCGCGCGCCCGACTTCGAGAAGAACGGTCTCGTCGTGAAGGGGGGCGCCGGCGGCACGGTCGACGTCACGATTCGCGGCATCTCCCTGATCTCGGCGGACGCCGCGGACCTCCGCGGCTGCACCGCCCTCACCGTCACATCCGACCATCAGCGGACGTCGGCCGAGATCACCGGCACCGCCGAACCCCTCGCCGGTTCCGTCGAGGGCGATCAGCGCCCGCAGATGGTCGGCCTGTTCACCGACCTGCAGGGCGCGGCGCCGGCGGATTTGAACGTGCACGTCCACCCCGACTCCCGATTCTCGTCCAGCCCCACCCTGCTCAAACTGCTGGCGATGATCGTGTGCGTCCTCGCGACACTGACTTCGCTGTACGCGTTGCACCGCGTGGACGGCATCGACGGCCGCCGCGCGCGCCGCTTCCTGCCCGCGCACTGGTGGAAGTTCACCGGTGTCGACGCGGTCGTGATCGGGACGCTGCTGCTGTGGCACGTGGTCGGCGCCAACACCTCCGACGACGGTTACCTCCTCGGCATGGCCCGCGTGTCGGAGCATTCCGGCTACATGGCCAACTACTTCCGCTGGTTCGGCGTCCCCGAGGCACCGTTCGGATGGTCGTACGAACTCCTCGCGGCGCTGGCGAAGGTGAGCACCGCGAGCATGTGGATGCGACTGCCGACGCTCCTCGCCGCCCTCCTCTGCTGGATGGTGATCAGCCGCGAGGTCATTCCCCGCCTCGGTGTGGCCGTGCGCCGCAACAGAACTGCCCTCTGGACCGGCGGACTGGTCTTCCTCGCGTTCTGGTTGCCGTACGACAACGGGCTGCGCCCCGAACCCGTCATCGCGCTCGGCGCCCTCCTTACGTGGTGTTCGATCGAGCGCGCCATCGCCACCGGACGACTCCTCCCCGGCGCCGTCGCCGTGCTCATCGCCGCGTTCTCCCTCGCGGCCGGACCGTCGGGCCTGATCTGTATCGCCGCCCTGATCGCGGGCGCGCGGCCGATCCTGCAGATCGTGATCGCACGGGGCCACCGGGTGGGATTCGCGTCCCAGATCTTCCCGATCCTCGCCGCCGGAACCGTGGTGATGGTGGCGGTCTTCGCGGATCAGACACTCGCGACCGTGCTCGAGTCGACGCGCGTCCGCACCGCCCTCGGCCCCAACGTGGCCTGGTTCGACGAGCGGCTGCGCTGGGATTCACTCATGGGGATCTCGCCGGACGGCTCGCTGGCCCGCCGATTCGGCGTGTTCGTGATGCTGCTGTGCGTCGTGGTCTGCGTGATGCTGATCCTGCGCAAGGGGAAGGTGCCCGGGACCGCGATCGGACCGTCCCGCCGCATCCTCGGCATCGTGTTCGCGTCACTGCTGCTGATGATGTTCACGCCCACCAAGTGGACCCACCACTTCGGTGTGTACGCGGGTCTTGCCGGCTCGGTCGCGGTGCTCGCGGCGGTCGGGGTGGGGGCCGCGAGCATCCGCTCCAAACGGAACCGCACCCTGTTCGCCGCGGGGGTCCTGTTCATCCTCGCGGTCGCGTTCACCAGCTCCAACGGCTGGTGGTACGTGTCCAGCTACGGCGTCCCGTGGTGGGACAAGCCGCCGATGATCGCGGGCAAGGGCTTCTCCACGCTGTTCCTGGGCCTCACGGTGCTCACGCTGCTCCTCGCCGCCTGGTACCACGTCCGCGAACCGTACGAGCACGGCAGGAAACCCAACGGCAAGCGTGCCCGGATGCTGGCGCCGTCGCCGCTGACCGTCGCGGCCGGGGCCGTCGTCCTGTTCGAGGTGCTGTCGCTGCTGAAGGGGGCCGTCGCGCAGTACCCCGGGTACTCCATCGCGAAGGCCAACATCGAGTCGGTGACCGGCAACTCGTGTGCGCTCGCCGACGAGGTCCTCGTCGAGACCGACCCCACCGCCGCCCTGCTGCAGCCGCTCACCCCGGTCACCGACCCGAACGGCGCAGGCGCATTCGGCACGACCGCCGCGGAAGGCTTCACCCCCAACGGCATCGCCGACGACCTCACCGCCGACTCCGAGAAGATCGCCACCGGCGGCGCGAACACCGTCGACACCGAGACCGACGAGACGACGACGGGCACCAGCTCGGGTACCGGTGGCGGCACCGAGGCCACCGCCGGAGTCAACGGCAGCACCGTGACGCTGCCGTTCGGCCTCGACCCCGCCCGGACCCCGGTCCTCGGCAGCTACCAGCAGGGCGGGGAGCAGAAGCCCGCCTCCCTCACCACCGGCTGGTACGGGCTGCCCGACCGCAGCGACGACGCACCGATCCTCACCATCTCGGCCGCCGGACGCATCCGGTCGGTCGACGCGGACGGCGTCGTCACCCCCGGCCAGAGCCTGAAGGTCGAGTACGGCGTCACCGGTCCCGACGGGTCCGTCACCGCGCTCGGCACCGCCGACCCGATCGACATCGGACCGTCCCCGTCGTGGCGCAACCTGCGTGTGCCGCTCGACCAGCTGCCCGCCGAGGCGAACACGGTCCGGCTCGTCGCGGACGACCCGGACACCGACCCGGGCCAGTGGCTGGCGGTCACGCCGCCCCGGGTGCCGACGATGCAGACACTGCAGACCGTCGTCGGCTCCAGCGACCCCGTGCTCCTCGACTGGGCCGTCGGGCTCGCGTTCCCCTGCCAGCGGCCCTTCGACCACCGCTACGGCGTCGCCGAGGTCCCGCAGTGGCGCGTCCTCCCCGACCGCATCGGTGCCGAGTCCACCAATGCCTGGCAGGACAAGTTCGGCGGCGGCCCGCTGGGCTGGACCGACCAGCTGCTGTCGGCGAGCACCCTGGCCACCTACCTGTCGAACGACTGGGACCGCGACTGGGGCTCGCTCGAGCGGTACACATCGCTCGACGAGTCGGCGACGCCCGCGCAGGTCGAATCCGAACAGGTGACCAGGTCGGGTACCTGGTCGCCCGGACCGGTGCGCTACTACTAGACGTGTCCCTACCCTCTGGTAGGCGGCAATATGCCTACTCAGGTTCCTGACATACCATCGACAACCGTGCCCGACGCTCTGACAACTTCCGTCTCCGACGCCGAATCCACTTCGCCACCTGCTCGCCAGGACCGGCGGAGTGAGTACCGGACCGCCCGTCTGATCGCCATCGTCACCGGACTCATCGGGTTCGTGCTGGCAGTGGCCACCCCGTTCATGCCGGTGCAGCAGACCACCGCAGCGGTGAACTGGCCGGAGAACGGCGTCGTCGGCGACCTCGAGGCGCCGCTGATGTCGCAGGTCCCGGTCGACCTGTCGGCGGCGATCCCGTGTTCGGCGGTGGCCGGGCTGCCCCCGCAGGGCGGAATCCTGCTGGCCACGGCCCCCGCGCAGGGCGAGGGTGCGGCACTGAACGCGATGTTCGTGCGGGTGTCGGACAAGTCCGTGGACGTGCTCGACCGCAACGTCACCATCGCGACGGCGCCGCGCGAACAGGTGCAGTCGGGCGCCTGCACCGAGATCCGCATCACGTCGAACATCGACGCGACGTCTGCCGAGTTCGTGGGTCTGACCACTCCGACCGGTGACCCGATCGCCGGTTCCCTCACCGGCGACCTCCGCCCGCAGGTGGTGGGCGTGTTCAGCGACCTCCGTGACGGGGCGGCGCCGGCGGGCCTGTCGTTCACGATGAACGTGGACTCCCGGTTCTCGTCGAGCCCCACGCTGATCAAGCTCGTCGCCATGATCGTGGCCCTCCTCGCCACGGCCATTGCCCTGGTCGCCCTCGGCCGCCTCGACGGCACGGACGGGCGCGGGCACCGCAACTTCCTGCCGTCGCACTGGTGGAAATTCACCGGACTCGACACGATCGTCGTGGGCACGCTGGTGCTGTGGCACTTCATCGGCGCCAACACGTCCGACGACGGCTACCTGCTCACCATGGCCCGGGTCTCCGACCACGCCGGCTACATGGCCAACTACTTCCGCTGGTTCGGTGTCCCCGAGGCGCCGTTCGGCTGGTACTACGACGTCCTCGCCGCGATGGCCAAGATCTCGACGGCCAGCCCGTTCATGCGACTGCCCGCCCTCATCGCCGGCATTCTGTGCTGGATGGTGATCAGCCGGGAGGTCGCTCCCCGCCTCGGCCGGTCCGTCCGGCGCAACAAGGTCGCGCTGTGGACCGGCGGACTCGTCTTCCTCGCGTTCTGGCTGCCCTACAACAACGGCCTGCGGCCCGAGCCCATCGTGGCGCTCGGCGCCCTGCTCACGTGGTGCTCCATCGAGCGTTCCATCGCGACCGGACGTCTCCTCCCCGCGGCTGTTGCCGTGCTGATCGGCGCGTTCACGCTCGCGGCCGCCCCGACGGGACTGATGTGTGTGGCCGCCCTGCTCGCCGGCGCCCGTCCGCTCGTCCGGATCGTCGTCAAGCGCCACCGCCAGGTGGGGACGCTGCCGCTGCTGGCTCCGATCGCGGCCGCGGGCACGATCGTCCTGGTCGTGGTGTTCGCCGACCAGACCGTCGCCGCGGTGATGGAGGCCACCCGGGTCCGCACCCTGATCGGTCCGAACCTCGAGTGGTACAAGGACTTCCTGCGCTACTACTACCTCTTCGTCCCGACCGTCGACGGTTCGGTGGCTCGCCGCTTCGCGTTCCTGACGATGATCCTGTGCCTGCTGACGACGCTGTTCATCCTGTTGCGCCGCAAGCGGATCCCCGGCGCCGCCACCGGCCCGTCGTGGCGTCTGCTCGGTGTCGTATTCGGCACGATCTTCTTCATGATGTTCAACCCCACCAAGTGGACCCACCACTTCGGGGCGTACGCGGGCATCGCCGGTTCCCTGGCCGCACTCACCGCCGTCGCGGTGTCGGCGTCCGCGCTGCGGTCGCGCCGCAACCGCACGATCTTCCTCGCCGGCCTGCTCCTCATGCTGGCCCTGACGTTCGCGGGCATCAACGGCTACTGGTACGTCTCGAGCTACGGCGTGCCGTGGTTCGACAAGACCGTCTCCATCGGCGGCCGCCAGTCCAACACGTTCTTCCTCGTCCTGTTCGGGCTGGCCGTCGCACTGGCCGCCTGGCAGTACCTGCGTGAGGGATTCGCCGCGCCACCCGCCCGCGCCAACACCGAGAAGGGCAGGCGGATCAGGAAATTCGCGGCCGCCCCGCTCACCGTCATCGCCGGCATCATGGTGCTGTTCGAAGTCCTCTCGCTCCTCAAGGGCGCCGTCTCCCAGTACCCGGCGTACTCGCTGGCACGGTCGAACTTCGACTCCCTCACCGGGCAGACGTGCGGACTCGCCGAGGACGTCCTCGTCGAAGGCGACACCAACGGCGGCAACCTCACACCCCTCAACGATCCCGCGCAGCCGCTGGCGAACCCCGCCGACCCGCTCGGCGGCGCCAACCCCGTCGGCTTCTCCCCCAACGGGGTGCCGTCCGACCTGACCGCCGACTACGTCGAGGTCAAGCAGGGCATGGGCAACACCGACAACCAGAGCGTCGGGCCCAGCTTCGAGACCGGATCGAGCGCGGGAACCAGCGGCGGCACCGGCAACGTCGGCGTCAACGGCAGCACCGCCAAGCTGCCGTTCGGACTCGACCCCGGCACGACACCCGTCATGGGCAGCTACCAGGAAGGCGTGCAGGAACCGGCCACGCTGTCGTCCAGCTGGTACGCACTCCCCGAGCGCAGCGACGACGCCCCGCTGATCGTCATGTCCGCCGCGGGCCGCATCTGGTCGGTCGACTCGACCGGCGCCCTCACCTACGGTCAGTCACTGCTCCTCGAATACGGCAAGCGTCAGCCCGACGGCACCGTGCGGGCTCAGGGCACCTACCTGCCCAAGGACATCGGGCCGGCGCCGTCGTGGCGCAACCTGCGCGTCCCGATCAGCGAACTGTCCCCCGACGCCGACTCCGTGCGGATCGTCGCCAACGATCCCAACCTCACCGGCGACCAGTGGCTGGCCTTCACCCCGCCGCGGGTTCCGAAGCTCGAGACCCTCAACTCGACGATCGGCAGCTCGCAGCCGGTGCTGCTGGACTGGGCCGTCGGACTCCAGTTCCCGTGCCAGCGTCCGTTCGACCACCAGTACGGTGTCGCGGAGATGCCGAACTACCGCATCCTCCCCGACCGTCCGCTGGCCGTCAGCTCCACCGACACCTGGCAGTCCCCGGAGAACGGTGGCCCCCTCGGCTTCACCGAACTACTCGCCAGCGCCACCGCCATCCCCACCTACATGCGGGACGACTGGGGCCGCGACTGGGGCTCCCTCGAGCGCTTCGACCGGTACTACCCGGACGCCACCGCGGCCACGGTCGACACCGAGACCGCCACCCGATCCGGACTGTGGAAGCCGGGCACCCTGCGGGTGTACAGCAGCCCGTAGACCTGCCTGTTCGCTTCTGCTCTGCTTGCGTCGCCCGATGTCACACGCGTTCACTCTGACTGAACGAATGTCACATCGGGCGCCGCGCTGGGCGGGCCGACACAGCGAAACGGCTCCGCCGCCCGCGGAGTTGTCCACAACCTTCCGTCCATCCACAGGGCAATTTCCGACGTGGGCTTTCCGGCGACGGTCCGATTCGCCCGCGGCATGCTCTGACCCATGCGACGAGGAACCTGGGCCGAAGATCCCTCTGCGATAGCCGCCGTCAGCCGCGACGGTGTGGTCCGCGCGGCCACCCTGGAACGGCTGGGTGTCGCGAAGGGCACCATCTCCGCACGCTGCGCCGACGGCGGTCCGTGGCAGCGGATCCTCCCCGGCGTCGTCCTGCTGCACAACGGGCCGCCGACGACGCTGCAGCGCAATCTGGCGGCGCTCGAATACGGCGGTCCGGACGCGTTGCTGTCCGGTCACGCCGCGCTCGCCGCGTTCGGCTACACCTCGTCGGCGTCCCGGAACGACGTGCTGCTGCTCATCCCGTCCACCCGGCACCGCCGGGACTGGGCGTACGTGAAGGTCGAGCGGACGTGGCGCATGCCCGCACCGGTCCACCGGGGGCTCCTGCGCCTCGCTCCCCCGGCACGCAGCCTCCTGGACGCCGGACGCCGCACGCTTCAGGCCGACAGCTGTCGGGCGCTCCTCGCCGGCGGGATCCAGCGCGGCGACGTGACTGTCGACGACCTCGTGCGTGAACTCGAGCACGGCAGCGACCGCGGAAGCCGCCTGCCCCGCGCGGTCTTGCGTGAACTGAGCGACGATGCGCATTCCGTCGCCGAGGTCCACGCGCAGAAGGTGTATGCGACGAGCGGTCTTCCGCCGATGCGGCACAACGTGGACGTCCTGTCCGCCGCCGGGCTGTGGATCGCCCGTCCCGACGGCTGGCTGGACGACGTCGCCGTCGCCTGGGAGATCGACTCGCTGAAGTACCACTTCTCGCCGGAACTCCACGAGGCGACGATGAGGCGGCGGGCGCGTATGCAGCGCGAGGGCATCATCGTCGTGACGCACCTGCCGAAGCAGATTCAGGCCGACCCGGCGACAGTGCTCGCCGACCTCCACGCGGCGCACACGCGGGCGGCGTCGCGCCCCCGGCCGCCGGTGTTCGTCCACACCGAACCGAAGCTGCGGTCGGCATGAGTTACTGCCGCGATGGCGACCTACAGAGGCATCAGATCGTGCTTGCGCGGGTTGCGCTGCACCTTCTTGTCGCGCAGCATCGTCAGCGCCTTGCGGATCTCGAGCCGAGTGGTGGCGGGCTCGATGACGGCGTCGATGTAGCCACGCTCTGCCGCGATGTACGGCGTCGCGATGTTCTCGTTGTAGAAGTTGATCAGCTGCCTGCGAACCGCGGGAGCGTTCTCACCCGCGGCCTCGATCTGCCTACGCCCGATGAGGTCGACAGCACCCTCCGCACCCATCACCGCGATGCGGGCGGTCGGCCACGCGAAGTTGATGTCGGCGCCCAGCTGCTTCGAGCCCATGACGGCGTACGCGCCGCCGTACGCCTTGCGGATCACGACGGTCACCTTCGGGACCGTCGCCGTCACGAACGCGAAGATGAACCGGCCACCACGCTTGATGACGCCGATCCGCTCCTGCTCGAGGCCGGGAAGGAACCCGGGCGTGTCGACCGCGAACACCAGCGGGATGTCGAAGGCGTCGCAGATACGGATGAAATGTGCGGCCTTGTCCGAGGCCTGGGCGTCCAGCGCGCCCGCCGCGACCAGCGGCTGGTTCGCGATCACCCCGACCGTACGCCCGTCCACGCGGGCGAAGCCGGTGATGATGTTCAGCGCCACCTGCCCGCCGATCTCGTGGAACTCGCCGTCGTCGAAGATCCGCAGCAGGATGTCGTGCATGTCGTAGCCGGCGTTGTCGGCGTCCGGGATGAACGTGTCGAGGTCGCGGTCGGAGTCCGTGATCTCCGGTTCGAGACCCGGGTTGATCACCGGCGGCTTCTCCATGCAACTCGACGGCAGGAAGCTGAGGTACTTGCGCACCCACTCGAACGCGGCCTTCTCGTCGGCCGCCACATGGTGCAGGTTGCCGTACTGCGCCTGGTTCCGGGCGCCACCGAGTTCCTCCAGGCTGACGTCCTCACCGGTGATCTTCCGGACCACGTCGGGCCCGGTGACGAACATGTACGACTCCTCGGTGGCCACCAGGACGTCGGTGTTGATCGGCGCGTAGACCGCGCCGCCCGCGCACTTGCCCAGGATCATCGAGATCTGCGGGCACATCCCCGACAGCGGTTCCTGCCGACGGCCGAGCTCCGCGTACCAGGCCAGCGACGTCACCGCGTCCTGCACCCGGGCACCACCCGAGTCGTTGATGCCGACGCAGGGGCAGCCGATCTTGGCGGCGAACTCCATGATCGCGGCGACCTTGCGGCCGAACATCTCGCCGACGGAACCGCCGAACACGGTCTGATCGTGCGAGAACACCGCGACCGGTCGTCCCTCGACGGTCCCGTGGCCCGTGACGACGCCGTCGCTGTACAGGGCACCCGGATCACCGGGCTGGCGCATCAGGCCGCCGACCTCGATGAAACTTCCCGGGTCGAGCAGCATGTCGATGCGTTCGCGCGCGCTCGGAATACCCTTCTTCGCGCGCTTGGCGATAGCCTGTTCGCCCGCGGGTTCCTTCGCCGTTTCGAGCTTTTCGCGCAGTTCGGCAAGCTTCTCTGCGGTCGTGGTGGTCACTGATGCGCTCCGGTTCCGGCGGCCTGGATCGCCGCCAGCTTCTTGGTGAGGTCGGCACCGACCTTCGCGATGTACGGCTCGTCGACGATCTGGATGTGATCGCCGCCCACGTGGATGATCTCCAGGTTCTTCACCGCGTCGCCCCAGCCGCCGTCCGGCTTCCGGGTCTTGAACGCGGGCTCCAGGTTCATCACGTCGTCGTGGTAGCGGTCGGCCATGTACAGGACGACGTCGCCGTCGTACTGCTCCAGCTCGGCGGTCTGGATGGCCCGGTTGTCGAGCCACGACGTGCGCTGGTGCTCGATGATTCCACCCGGAATCTTCGTACCACTCAGCTTGAGCAGTTCCGTCAGGATCTTGATCTGCTCTTCGTCGCTCTCCGCCGCAGCGAGCTTGTCGTACGGCAGCGGGTAGTCCACGTTGTACGTCTTCTTCGCGAACGCGGCGTACCGCTGCCAGCGCTTACGGATCTCGTCGGGGGTGTCCTCGACCTTCTCCCCGGCCATCACCGTGTCGATCAGGCCGACGATCCGGACGTCCGCGCCCGACTCGCGCAGCAGCTTCGCCACCGCGTAGGCCAGCACACCGCCCAGCGACCAGCCGTACAGCACATACGGTCCGTCACCCTGGATCTCACGGATCAGCGGCAGGTACTCCGCCGCGCGGACCTCGATCGGACCCTCGGTGCGCTCGAACCCGTACATCGGCGTGCCCTCGGGCAGACGCTTCAGCAACGGCTCGTACGCGACCGTCGAACCACCGGCCGGGTGGAACACGAACACGGGGACGGCATCCGATCCTTCCGGGCGGGCCCGCAGCGCACGGACCAGTCCGTCGATCTTGCCGGAATCCTCGAGGAATCCGCGCACCACATTGGCGAGTTCCTCGATGGTGGTGGAGTCGAGAACGTCGTCGAACGTGATCTCACCGTTCGCGCGTTCCGACAACCGAGCCGCCAGCTTCTCCGCCGTCTCGTCGTTCAGGATCGGCAGCGTGTTGAAGATGCCCTTCGCGGACTCGCCGGTGACGACGGCCCACGTGGCGAACGTCAGACGCTCGGCGGCGTCGCGGGGCGGAACGTCGGAACCGGTCGCGTCGGCGAACGCTTCCTTGCTGTCCACGGCGGCCGCCTCAGGAGCAGCGGCCGTCTCCGGCACCGGCGTCGCGGCGAGGATCGCCTCGGCCTCGGCCTCCACGGACGTGTTTTCGGCGTCGAGCGGAGACGCGGCGCCCTCGGATTCACGAGCGGCCTCCGAGTCACGGTCGGCCTCCGCGGCCTCCGCGGCCGCCTCCGCTTCCTTCTCGGCCTTCTGCTTGTCCGCCAGCGCCTGCACCTCTTCGCGGTTCTCGACCGCGTAACGCAGGTACTTGCCGACCTCCATCAGATTCGCGTCCCGGACCGCCTGCAACTGCAACTGCGGGATGTCGAACTCGTACTCGACGCGGTTCTTGATGCGGACAGCCATCAGCGAGTCGAGGCCCAGCTCGATGAGCGGGATCTCGGCGGGCAGGTCTTCCGGGGCGTAGCCCATGGACTCGGCGACGATCAGAGCGAGACGGTCTTCGAGGGTCTGCGAACCGTTCGGGTCCCACTTCTCGCCGATGTCCTCGACGACCTCGGGCAGCTCCTCCACCGGGGAGGTCGACTGCACCGGCGGCGCGACGACCGGCTCGGGCAACGCCGCACCGGACGTGACGGCGGCATCGAACAGCAGCGTGAAACTCGGGCCGCTCTTCGCGTGCACCTGCAGCGACGCTCCACCCGGATGCGGGTTGAGCGTGGTGGTGAGCGTGCCCTCCGCGGGAGCGTGGGCGTGCAGGACGGACGCGGCGAGCGTCACGTCCGACAGCACCTGCGACGCGGCGGCGGTGACCAGTGCGGGCAGGTCGGTGACCGCGCCGGCCTGGACCTCCCACACGTGGCGGCCGTCGGGCAGCGACACGTGCGCACCCGGGACACGGGTGTTGCCGCTGGAGTCGATGCGGGTCTCCACCCAGTACGGCTTGCGGATCCACGCGGTACGCGGAACGGACGCGAAGTCGCCCTCGGGGAGCAGCGACGACAGGTCGACGGCGTGCCCGTGCACGTACAGCTGCGCGAGCGCGGCGAGGACACCGAGCGGCTCGTCCTCCTTGCGCTTGAGCGTCTGGATGAGCTGCATGTCGTGCAGGCCGGCATCGAACGCGGTGGCGGCCACCGACATCAGGGCCACCGGGTTGGGCGCCAGCTCCACGAACGTGGTGTGCCCGTTGCCCACGGCGAGGCGCACGGCGTTGGTGAAGTACACACTGTGGCGCAGACCCTTGGTCCAGTACTCCTCGCGGTGGATCGGCTCGTGGCCGGCGCGGTAGTACGTGTCCTGGTCGACCGAGGAGTACACGCCCAGCTTCAGCTTGGTCGGCTCGATCCCCGCCAGTTCCGCGGCCAGCTCGCCCAGCAGCGGATCCACCTGGGAGGTGTGGCTGGCGCCCTTCGTCTTGAGGACGCGGGCCATTTTCTCCTCGCCCTCGGCGCGCGCGACGATCGCGTTGACCTCGGGCTCGGGGCCACCGATCACGGTGTGCGTCGGGGCCGCGTACACGCAGACCTCGAGGTGCGGGAAGTCGGTGAGGACGGTCTCGATCTCGGACGCGCTGTACTCGACGAGCGCCATCAGACGGATGTCGTCGCCCTCGAGCGTGGCCTCGGCCTCGCCCATGAGGCGGGACCGGGCGCAGATCACCCGCACCGCGTCCTCGAGAGGCAGACCACCCGAGATGTACGCGGCGGCAGCCTCGCCCATCGAGTGCCCGACCACGGCCTCGGGCTCGGCGCCGTGGTGACGCAGCAGGGCCGCCAGACCGATCTGGATGGTGAAGATACCGACCTGGGAGGTCTCGACGTCGTAGTCGATCGCGTCGTCGAGGAACTTCTCCTTCATGGAGTAGCCGGCCTCGTCCTCGATCAGCGCGTCGACCTCGTCGATGGCGGCGGCGAAGACCGGGTTCTCCAGGTAGAGCTGCTTGGCCATCTTGCGGTGCTGCGAACCGAAGCCCGACAGGACCCAGACGGCGCCCTTCGACGACGGCGAATCCGCCGAGAACACACCCTGCCCGGGCTTCCCGGCGGCGATGGCGCGCAGCCCGGTGACAGCCTCGGAGCGGGTCTTCGCCAGGACGACGGCGCGCGAGCGGCCGTGGTTGCGGCGGGCGAGAGCACGCGCGACATCGGCGAGCGGAGTGGTGCTGCCCTCTTCGGTCTCCAGCCAGTCGGCCAGATCCGCGGCGGCCCGGCGGCGACGCGACGGCAGCGCACCGGACACCGCGAGCACGACCGTCGGCTCGACGTCCTCGGACACCGATTCCTCGATGGGAACAGCGGGCTCGGTGACCTCGGCCGCGTCGTCCGCGGCGGGTCCGGTGTACTCACGCACGACGACGTGCGCGTTGGTGCCACCGAAACCGAACCCGGACACACCGGCGACGGCCGTGCCCGTGTAGCGCGGCCACGCCGCACCCTCGGGAATGACCTGCAGGTGCGCCTTGTCGAACGCGATGTACGGGTTGGGTCCGGCGAAGTTCAGCGTCGGCGGAAGTGTGTCCTCCCGCATCGACAGCACGACCTTGATCAGGCCCGCCGCACCTGCGGCGGCCTCGAGGTGACCGAAGTTGGTCTTGGCCGAGCCGAGCAGCGCGGGCTTGTCGTCGGCGCGGCCACGACCGACGACGCGTCCGAGCGCATCTGCCTCGATGGGGTCGCCGAGGATGGTGCCGGTGCCGTGCGCCTCGATGTAGTCGACGCCGGCCGGGTTGATGCCCGCGTCCCGGTACGCGTGCCGCAGGACGTCGGCCTGCGCGTCGGGGTTCGGGGCCGCGAGACCGTTGGAGCGGCCGTCCTGGTTGACCGCGCTACCGGCGATGACGGCGAGGACCTCGTCGCCGTCACGCTCGGCGTCCTCGAGACGCTTGAGGACGACGAGGCCGCCGCCCTCGGCGCGGATCATGCCGTCGGCGTCGGAGGAGAACGCCTTGATGCGGCCGTTGGGGGCCATCACACCCAGCTGGTCGAAGCCCAGCGTGGCGGGCGGCGCGACGAGCATGTTGACGCCACCGGCGAGCGCGAGATCCGACTCACCGGACCGCAGCGAGCGCACCGCCTGGTGCACCGCGACGAGCGACGACGAGCACGCCGTGTCGAGGGCGATGGACGGTCCGCGGAAGTCGTAGAAGTAGGAAACCCGGTTGGCGACGATGGACGTCGACGTACCGGTCAGCGCATACGGGTGCGCGTGGACGGGGTCGCTGACCGCGAGCAACTGGTAGTCGTTGGCCGAGCTGCCGATGAACACACCGACCTGCTCACCCTTGAGGTCGCTGGCCGGGATGCGGGCGTGCTCGAGGGCCTCCCACGTCAGTTCCATCGCGAGGCGCTGCTGCGGGTCGACGTTCGCGACCTCCAGCGGGGACATCGCGAAGAACTCCGCGTCGAAGGTCTTCACGTCGTCGAGGTAGCCGCCCTGCGTGTTGGCCTTCTCGACGGCCGCCTTGATCTGCGGGTCGGAGGTGAACTCCTCCCATCGACCCTCGGGCAGGTCGGAGATGCCGTCGCGGCCCTCCGCGAGCATCTGCCACATCTCGGCGGGAGTCTTACCCGCGCCGGGGAAGCGGGAGGCCAGACCCACGATCGCGATGTCGTGCGCGTCCGACGTCGGCACCGACGCGTAGTACGCGGCGTCGGCGGAGTCGTCGGGCTGCTCGGGTTCGCCCTCGATGATGCGGGTGGCCAGCGACGCGATGGTGGGGTGCTGGTAGGCGACCGTCGCGGTGAGCGTGACGCCGACCAGTTCCTCGATCTCGCCGCTGAGCGCGACGGCGTCGCGAGACGACAGACCGAACTCTTCCATCGGGCGGTCGTCGGTGATCTGACCGACCGGTTGCCCGGTTGCGTCGGCAATCCAGTTGCGCAGCCACTCGCGCAGCTGCGCGACCGTCATGTCACCTGTGCTGCTGGTCCGGTCATCATCTTTTTCAGCCATCAACTCACCAAGCTACCCGTCAGGAAGTGGACTATTCGGAAACGCTATCGGGGAAGGCCGTCTGCGTGTATCCGCCGCGCAGGGTGCCTTCGATGTAGCTCGCCTTGCACGCGCGGCGGGCGATCTTGCCGCTCGACGTACGAGGAATCGAGCCCGCGGGCACCAGCAGGATGTCGCGCGCGGTGACCCCGTGCCTGCTCGACAACGCCGCCCGCACCGTGTCGGCGATCGGCTGGGGGTCGGCCTTGCCCGCACCCGGTGCGCGCTCGGCCACGATCACGAGCTGCTCGGACGAGTCGCCCGCGTCGTAGTTCAGACCCGAGTGTGTGTTCTCGAACACGACGGCGGGCAGCTGGTTGGCCGGGACCGCGAACGCGGCGACGAAGCCGGGGCGGAGCGCGGTGCTCGCCTCCTGCGCCGAGTACTCGAGGTCCTGCGGGTAATGGTTGCGGCCGTCGACGATCACGAGGTCCTTGACGCGGCCCGTGATGAACAGCTCGCCGTCGATGTAGACGCCGTAGTCGCCGGTCCGCATCCAGTTGGCGTCCTCGGGCGTGCCCTCCGCGTGGCTGCCCTCGGCGAGCCGGTTGGTGAGCTTGTTGTGGAACGTCTCGGCGGTCTCGTCGGTGCGACCCCAGTAGCCGATGCCGATGTTCTCGCCGTGCAGCCAGATCTCTCCGACCCGGTCGTCGGGCTGCTCGATGCGCGACTCCGGGTCGACGATGGCGGCCCACTGGCTGCGCGCGACGTAACCGCAGGACACCTGTGGGATGGCGTTCTCGGCGTCCTGGTCCACCTTCACGACGCGACCTGCGTTGAGCTCGTCGCGATCGACGTAGATGACGCGGGCCTCGTCCGAGTGCCGGGTGGAGGACACGAACAGGGTGGCCTCGGCCATGCCGTACGAGGGCTTGATCGCCGTCTTCGGCAGGCCGTACGGCGCGAATGCCTCGTTGAACTTGCGCATCGACGAGGTGGTGACCGGCTCGCTGCCGTTGATGAGACCGATCACGTTGCTCAGATCGAGGCTCTCACCGTTCTTCGGCAGACCGCGGGCGGCCGCGTGCTCGAACGCGAAGTTCGGTGCGGCCGCGAACGTGCCCGCACCGTCGGACACCGCTGCCAGTTCCTTGATCCACCGGTACGGCCGCTGCACGAACGCGCGCGGGCTCATGATGGTGATGTATTTGCCGCCCAGGGCGGGCAGGATGACGGTCAGCAGGCCCATGTCGTGGAACAGCGGCAGCCACGTGACGCCACGCGAGTTCTCGTTGAGCTCGATGGAGTCGACCATCTGCAGCGCGTTCGTGCCGACGGCGCGGTGCGTGATCTCCACACCGGCGGGCACACGGGTGGAACCGGACGTGTACTGCAGGTACGCGATGTCGTCGAGATCGATCTCGGGGCGCACCCAGGACTCGCCGACGCTGTCGGGGATGGCGTCGACGGCGATGATGCGGGGGCGTTCGGCGGCGGGGAGGGACCGGAAGAACTGTCGAACACCCGCGGCGGAGGAGGTGGCCGTGAGGATGGCGGCAGGCTTGCAGTCACCGAGGACGGCGTGCAGACGGTCGGTGTGGCCGGGTTCGTCGGGGTCGAACAGCGGCACCGAGATCGTTCCGGCGTGGATGGCGGCGAAGAAGGAGATGACGTAGTCGAGACCCTGCGGCGCCAGGACGGCGACACGGTCGCCGGGCTTGGTGACCTGCTGGAGGCGCGCAGCGACGGCGCGCAGGCGGTGGCCGAACTGTTCCCAGGTCAGCTCTTGCGCTTCGCCGTCTCTGTCCCGCGAATAGTCGATGTAGCGGTATGCCAGCTCGTCCGAGTTCTCCCGGGTGTGCCGCTGGACGTAGTCGACCAGCGTGCTTCCCGAGTCGAGCCTGATTTGGCCCTTCTCGTCGATAAAATCATCGAACTTCGCGTTCATTCCATCTCCTCCGAAGCGATCACACAGGCATGCCACCGGCATGACTGCGCCCCAGACTTCCTTCGCCGAATCGGATCTTGTACAACTCGTGGGGAATGACGTAACACGCCACTCACCCGAATAAGTTCATCGATTCCAAACCATCGATATGTTACAGATTGGCATCGCCGCCCTCGGTACGCTGCGTCTACTCGCCCTTCAGTTGCGAGATGATCGGCGCGAACGCATCCATCTGTGTGGGGAACACACCGACGTAAGACATTGTCGTCTTTTCTCGCACCATGCGTATCTGATCGGCGATCTCCTCGAAGCTTCCGATCGCGAGATACGGCGAGCTCAGGATGTCTTCGACGGACAGCTTGGTGTCGACCTCGATGTTGGGCGGGAAGCCCTGATCGAGTGCGGCGAGCGCCATCTCGGCGGTCTGCTCACGGTCGTCGGTGATGACGATGGTGGTGATCGTCCAGTTCAGTTCGATGTCGTCGAATCGGTCACCGGCAGCTTCCCGGATCCGGTCGACGCGCTCCATCGTCTTCTCGAGCGTGACACCCGAGAGCAGGAGCTTGCCTTCGTTGCTGGTGGGCGTCGCCACGGAGATGATGTCGGCGTACTTGGCCGCGAGCGCCAGCATCTTGGGGCCGCCGCCGCCGACGGCGATCGGGGGACGCGGGCCCTGCCGCGGCCGCGGGCTGCCGGTCAGGCCCTTGATCTGGTAGTACTTGCCGTCGAAGTTGCACTCCTGGCCGCGCAGCAGCACGTCGAGGATCTGCAGGGTCTCCTCGAGCTTGGCGATCCGGATGCCCGGGCGCTCGTAGTCGATGCCGCCCTTGTCGAACTCTTCCTTCATCCAGCCGGCGCCGATGCCGAGTTCGAGGCGGCCCCCCGACAGCACGTCGATGGTGGCGGCGTCCTTGGCGAGGATCGCCGGGTGCCGGAAGCCGTTTGCGAGGACGGCGGTGCCGAGCCGGATCTTGTCCGTGGCGATCGCGAGTGCGCCGAGAGCGGCGATCGGTCCCACCTGGTTACCCAGGTGGTCGGGGATCATGAAGCTGTCGAACCCGAGTTCCTCGGCCTTCTGCGCGAGCTTGACGAACCGACGCGCGCCGCCCTCGTCCGCGTTGCCCTCTCCGCCTGCTGCGAATCGGAACTTACGCAACGAGCTGGCGTCGGAACTCATGAATAGCTTCTCCTGTGGTGAAACGCCCGCGTTTCAGGACGTGAACATCGGTGGGGTCGGGCACCGGTGATGCCGCAACAGTGCAGCACTCTACCGGTGACGGAAACGCACACTACCGGCCAGTACGCGTCTCGCCTATCTGTTTGGGACGTTTCACGGCTCACCGACCACGGTGAACCCACCCGCCACAAAATCAACTGTGTGCCGGGGTCGGGGCGGCCTCTATCTTCTCGGCAGCCCATCCGGCGATCCACTGCGTGGCCGTCGTGCCGGAGTCGTCGACGACGTACGAGTTGTACATCGCGTGGACCGGGTTGTTGTTGTACTCGAGTAGACGCAGTCCGCTTCCGATCCAGTTGCTCGGTTTCAACGCCTGCGCCGGGGCGTCGCAGATTCCGTCCGTCGGGGCGCAGATCTCGACCGCCCGGTCCGTGAGATCACCGAAACCGCCGGGGCGCGGGCCGGTCATTGTGATACCCGGGATCTGCAGACCGGCCAACGACAGTTCGGCTCCGACCCCCGTGACGGGCTGGCCGACATTCGTGGCGGCGGCCGGGTCGCGGCGGCCGTCGGCGATGAGCCCGACACCCAGCACGAGATCTGCCGGAACAGGACCGTCACCTGCACCGATGCTCGACGCGACGTCGCCGGCGATGACGGCGCCCTGGGAGAAGCCGGTGAGCAGGAAGCTGGTCAGCGGGCACTCGGCGTGACGACGGATCAGGATGTCGTTGGTGGCGGCCGTGCCTGCGCCGCGGCTGTTGTTGTACGACTGCTGCCCGTCCGGCGGGAAGGCGATCGGGTTGGAGAACTGGGCGACGTAGGGAACCGTGTACACGTCGGCGCGCGACGGCTCGAACTGCTCCTGCAGCGGCCGCGACACGTTGAGCATCAGCGACGCCGGATTGGCAGTCGGGTTGTACGGGTCGTCCGTCGGGCTGGACTCCCACGTGCCCGGGACGACCACCACCTGGACGTCGGGGCAGCTCGCCGGCTGGGCGTTGGGACGCTCGGGACCGGGCGGGGTCGGGATCGGCTTGGGCAGCCGCCCTGCGAGGAGATACCAGAGCGCGATCACTGCGAGGAGAATCACCAGCAGGATCACGATCAGCACCATCAGCTTGCGCAGGAGGCTGCTCTTCTTCTTCCGCGTTCCGCGCCCGGTCAACGACATCGGCGTCTACTTGCAGTAGGTCGCGTGGGCGACATCCATGTAGGTCTGGGCGTTGGCCGTCGCCTGCTCCTGGGTCAGTTCCTGACCCGCAGCCGACGCCTCGGTGCCGACCATCGCTGTGACGAACACCATCGCTTCGGCGTCGCTCTTGCCTTCGGCCTTGGCCTGGCAGATGAAGTCGGCGGTGCTCACGGCCATGGTGCCGTCGGCGGCCGGCTCGATGCCCTTGGCCTTCAGCGCGTCGAGGAACTTCTGACCTTCGGCGCTGACCGGGACCTCGCTGGGGCCGGGGAAGTCGCCCGGAACTTCCTCGGGCTGCTCCGGCGGCGCCGTCGCCGCCTCACCCGGGCTCGTCACCGGCGCGGAGGCCGAGGCCGAGGCGCTCGCGCTGGGCGCGGCGGACGCCGAGCTCTCGGCGGAACTGGACGCCGCAGCCGACGTCGTGGCGCTGGTGGACGGGTTCGACGTCGCCGTGGAATCGTCGCTACCGCACCCGACCAACAATCCGCTCGCTGCGACGGCGAGCGCGCCTACTGCGATCGCCCGTCGGAAGGTGGTGCTGATACGTGAGTGCTGCGGCATCTATTTCCGTCCTTGCTTTCCAAGTCGTTGTCTCTCGACAGGGTACAGACGCAGATCGGGCGGAACCCTGGTCCGCCGGACCCGGCCCCGCCCGCTGCGAGTGAGATTTCTACTGCGATCCGGCCATCAGTGAATCTCGGCCTTGTTGTCGATCACTGTGACGTAACCGGTCTGGAAATTCTGCTGGACGCCGCCGGGGATGGCGAACTTGTCGCTGATCGGGAAGCCGAGCCGGCCGCCCTCGTAGCCGGCGCTCTTCCAGGCGTCGAAGATCGGTCCGTTCTCGACAGCCCACGCACCCGACAGCGGGCTCCAGTAGATGTTGCCGCCCTCGAACTGGTTGAACCGGCCGCCGTCCTTGACGGCGATCTCACTGGTCTTCGGGAAGCCGAGCCACCCGCCCTCGTAACCGAGTTCGGCATACTTGCCCATGATCATTCCCTGCACGCGGTGTGTTCCGTTCGCGGGACTGAAGTACATGGCGCCGATCTCGAAGCCCTGCACCGCGCCGTCCTTGCCGGGCGTGGGAACTTCCTCGGCCACCGGGTATCCGAGCGGTCCGCCCTCCCAGCCCTGACGTGCCCACTCGTCGCGGATCGCGCCGCGGACGGCGTGCGCCCCGGTCTGCGGCGACCAGTAGACGGACCCGTGCTCGAAGTGGTTGAAGCGACCGCGACCGTCGGGGGTGGCCAGTTCGGGCGTCGTCGGGTAGCCGAGCGGCCCACCCGGCCCACCGGTCGCCTGGTAGACGCCGCCGATGGCGCCGGCCACCGGCTGCGCGCCGGTGTCGGACTTGGCGAAGATCCGGCCGTTGCGGAAGTCCTGGACCGTGCCGCCCGCGAGGCTGTACTCGGGGGTGAGGCAGTCGCCGATCCACGGGTTCGCGCCGGCCACCCCGGCGATGGAACCGCCTGTGGCGCATACCGGCTTGTCGGGTTCGACGTCGACGGCGCTGGCGAGCTGCGGCCACAGCTGGTGGAGCTCGAACTGCCAGTACGGCCACGAGTGCGTGCCGGACGGCCGGTAGTTGACCTGGGCCGGGATGCCCAGCTTGTTCAGCTTGGTCGCGAAGGTCTGGGACGTGAGCCGAGAGAGGATCTCGAGGCCCATACCCGCGTAATTGGTGCTGACGCCCGGAATTCCGGACGGCTGGTCGTACGGGCCGGTGGTTCCGCTACCGCTGGAGATGTACAGGCTGACGCCCTTGAGCTTGTCGGCCAGCAGGTAGGGGTCGTGCTCCTCCCACGCCGAACTGGTCGGGGGTCCCCACATCGCGTCCGCGTCGAATCCGCCTGCGTCGCTCATCGCGTACGCGACGGCCTGCGGCATCCCGAGCGCGGTGGTGGTGAGCATGCCCGACAGCGACGCGGCGAACGTGAAGAAACCCTGGTTGCGGGCCGCAAGGAACATCGCGGACGTGCCGCCCATCGAGAGTCCGATGACGCCGCGTGTCTGCGTGGTGCGCCAGTCGCTTTCGAGGATCGGGGGCAGTTCCTTCGTGAGGAATGTCTCCCACTGATAGTTCTGACCGTTGTCCTGGGCCACCCAGTCGGAGTAGAAGCTGGACTGGCCGCCGACCGGGAGGACGACGTTGATGTTCTTGTCGGCGAAGAACGACTCGGCGTCGGTCTCGAGCGTCCAGCCGTTCTCGTTGTCCTGCGCGCGGAGACCGTCGAGCATGTAGACGGACGGGAACTTCTCCGTGGGCTTCGAGTTCCAGTCGCGCGCAAGCAGCATCTGCACCTGGATCGGCACGCCCATCGACGGAGAGTTGATCCAGATCGCCACGCGACGGTCGGTGAGCCAGTCGACGTGATGGATCGTCGCGCCGCCCGGAGCCTGCGTGGCCACGGGAGCCTGCGCGGCGACCGGCGCAGCCGAGACGGTGGCGGTCTGGGTGAACCCGACCGCCACCGGCACCACGAGCA
Source organism: Rhodococcus sp. 21391 (assembly GCF_016772255.1). Taxonomy (NCBI): domain Bacteria; kingdom Bacillati; phylum Actinomycetota; class Actinomycetes; order Mycobacteriales; family Nocardiaceae; genus Rhodococcus; species Rhodococcus sp. 21391. The sequence continues at coordinate 6,353,621 of NZ_CP063781.1, forward strand.
CAGCGGCAAGCGAGGCCAGCGTCCGCCTTCGAACATTTCCGGCCGACGAACGCTGACGTTCTGCCTTGAACAGGCCTACTCGCATGACGTTCACTCTCTCTCTGCGCGTCGAGGCCAACACGGAGCACGGCCTCGCGTTCCGGTTCTTTCTACACGCAAACGACAGACGAGTGGGAGTGCCGCGCTGTTACAGCTGGTGCAATTGTTACTTCCGAGCTACCCGATCGTGTTGCCGAGGTCGCCCGCCAGATCGTGGATCTGCTGCTGCCAGTAACGCCACGTGTGGATGCCGCGGGGCGGGAAGCTGTAGGTGACGTTCTTCGCGCCGAGGGTCGCCATCTTGACCTGGAAGGCACGGGTGTTCGCCAACGACAGCGCCTCGAGGCTCGCACCGGTGCTCGCGTTGAAGACGTCCATGAATCCGGTCGGTGCGGCTCCGCCGGGGGCGGGGATGCCGTTGGCGGCCGACACCCACAGGCGGGTGTTGTTGTCGCGAAGCTTGTTCGCGAACACGAACGGGTCGTTACGCAGCCACGCCGGGTTCCACGGCGGGCCCCACATCGCGTCGACGTTGTAGCGGCCGGCGTCGAGCATCGCGACGCGGATCGCCTCACGCATGCCGGGAGCCGAGATGTTCAGGTACCCGGACAGCGAGCCCGCGTAGTTGAACTGATCGGGGTGGTAGGCGGCGAGGGTCAGGGCGGCGCTGCCACCCATCGACAGGCCGATGACGCCGTTACGGGTGGACTGGAACCCGAGGCGGTTCGCCAGTGCGTCGCGAAGTTCCTGCGTGAGGAACGTCTCCCACTTGTACGGGGTCTTCTGGCCGTTGAGGTTCGAGTTCGAAATCCAGTCGGAGTAGAAGCTGGACTGCCCGCCGACCGGCTGGACGACGTTGATGTTCTGCGAGGCGAGGAACGGGCCCGCGTCGGTGTTGACCTCCCAGCCGCTCAGGTCGTCCTGCGCGCGCAGACCGTCGAGCAGGTAGACCACCCGGTTGGTGTTGCCGTCGGCGGCCCGCCAGATGCGGCTCTTGATCGGGCCCATGGCGGAATCGACCCAGAAGTCCTGCGCGGCGGGGTCGAAGGCGGCGGATGCGGTTGCGCCGCCGCCCACCATGGTCACGCCCAGCGGCAGTGCGACCGCCAGAGCAATTGCGGCGGCAGTACGCCTGGCCCATCCGCTTGTTCTCGTCGAACCCCCAACACGCATGAACTCGTCTTCCCTCCGCTTGATCCGTCTCGCGCCGCGGCCGCGGCAACCTCTCGATAACTCTCGTGAAAATCTCACGTACAGACGCCACCCGCGCAGCGCTCGCTGCGCGGGTGGCGTCTCGACGGGATCACCTTACTGACAAAACGTTCCGTTGTGCACTCTCGGGGGAAGGGAATCCTGGGTTTGCCCTCACGTCCCCTCCGGCCGAGGACGCGCATTCCGGAGCGCACGACTGCCGCCCCGCCGGTGAGGCGGGGCGGCAGTCGTCACGAGGGTGGTGTCAGATCACCAGGCACCCAGGGTGTCCAGGATCTGGCCGCGTGCCTTCCACAGCTCGGCACCCCAGTACGGCCACGAGTGCGTGCCGTTGGCGGGGAAGTCGAAGGTGGCCGGCACACCGAGGGTGGCCAGACGCACCTGGAAGGCGCGGGTGTTGGCCAGGGCGAGAGCCTCGAGGCCCATGCCGTTGGCGGTGTTGTAGTAGTCGATCGGAGCGCGCGGGTGGTCGAACTCGCCGGGCAGACCGCTGGCAGCCGAGATGAACATCGACAGGCCGTTCAGACGCGGGGCGAACACGAACGGGTCGTTACGCAGCCACGCCGGGTTCCACGGCGGGCCCCACATCGCGTCGACGTTGTAGCGGCCGGCGTCGATCATCGCGACGCGGATCGCCTCACGCATGCCGGGAGCCGAGATGTTCAGGTACCCGGACAGCGAACCGGCGAACTTGAACTGGTCGCGGTGGTACGCGGCGAGGGTCAGGGCGGCACTACCACCCATCGACAGGCCGAGGACGGCGTTGTTGGTGCGCGAGACACCGTAGTTGGCCAGGAAGTCGGGCAGTTCCTGCGTCAGGAACGTCTCCCACTTGTACGTGACGGGCTGACCGTTGAAGTTGCTCGCCGAGTACCAGTCGGAGTAGAAGCTGGACTCGCCACCGACGGGCATGACCAGGGTCACGTTGTCGTTGCGGTACTGGTCGAACGCGTTGGTCTCGAAACTCCACGCGTTGCGGTCGTTGCGGGCGCGCAGTCCGTCGAGCAGGTACAGCGCGGCGCTACCGCCGCGGGCTGCCCACTGGACCTGGACCTTGATCGGTCCCATGGAAGAGGGAACCCACAGTTCCTCGTAGCCACCGGCCGGCGCGGTCTTGGCGGGACCCGCGTGCGTTGGTGCTGCTGCGGCGACGGCTCCACCAGCGATTCCTGCGCCCATAGGCAGTACCAGTGCGACGGCTCCGATGGCCATCGCACGCTGCTTGAGGCGCTGAGACAACCTCGGTCTGGCAAAACGCATGAATACTGCTCACTCTCTTCGTCTGCGGACTCCGCCACTGGGCGGCTCCGGCGGATTCCGTCGGGGAACAGGCGACCTGCCGGCCCGGGCATGAAGCCGGGTCGGCAGCGGACCTCTTCCAAGTCACACTGCGCTCGGTGGACTGTATGTCACACGAACTTCCCTGACAAACGCTCACGGAGCGCTTTCCAGGGAACTTCCCAGACCACCGTCACGATGACTCATCATCGACGTACATCGTCGCCGACAGTTCCAGCGTTACACAAACGAGATCTGATGTTCCGACATCGAGATCTACCCGGGACGCCCTGGTGACCCACGCCCCGCCCGGTTCGCCCTATTTGGCTGGTTCCGGGAACGGCGGCTCGAGATTGCACCGCTGAATTTCATATGCGGGCACTCGTTCGAATCGATAACTCGCGAAATGCAGCGCATCCTTGAAATTCTGCTTGAATCGCGGCCACGTCAGTTCCGACCGATACGACGTCAGCAGGTCCTGCGTCTCGGGGCACGTGAGCGCGACCCGCGCCTCGGTCACCCATTCCTCATCGAGGAATCCGGGCATCCACGGGTGCTTGTCGATCATTCCCGTGTCCACCACGACCCAGTCGGGGTACAGGTTCTTGTCGTGCCCGATACGGCCGTCGTCCAACCGCTCGGTGTGCGCCGCGAGCGGGTAGGCGAGACCCATCTGGTCCAGCACTCGCACGTCGAGACCGACGTTCATGCTCGTCATGCCGAGGTTCAGGAAGTACACCGTGTGGCCTGCGCCGCCGTCCGGGATCGGAAGGGGCGGAGGAACGACGAACCAGTACGTGTAATCGGCGGACGGGATGAGCAGGCCGCCGTCCGGGGTGTCCGAGATGGTCTGCACCATGGCGCGCATCCGCGGGTAGTCCAGATAATCGTCCGCGCGAATCGGGTGCGCATGACCGGTGTTGAGAACGTAGAAGGCGCGTTCGTCGACAATTCCGGAACGTCCGATAACGACACCTTCCGGCATTCCCGTCGTGTTCGACGCGAAAAACGCCCACACGACGGTGCCGGCCCACAGGAAAGCCATTGCGAGGAAAATCGACGATTCCCTATTACGCCCCCACGCCGCCCGGTCCGGAATTCGCACCGGAATTACGGCGACGGGAACGATGAAACAGAACAGAACGGGGAGAAGAACGCGGCCGTGCATGAAGTCGCCGCCGACGCGCAACGAGTACAGACCGAGGATCAGCCCGCTCGCGAGAATGAACACGACGACGGCATTCTGCGTCCGCAGCCATCCGCGCAGGCGCGTCAGTCGATTTCCTTCTGTGTGACGAACACCATCTTCGATGGACTTGTCCCGGCCGCGCCAGGCGATCACGGCGCCGGCGAACAGGAAGACCAGCGGTAGCCACAGCAGGTACGGGCCGAGCAAATTCCAGAGGTAGGCGAAACCCTGCGACCACTTGGCGCCGCCTGCGTCCTTCGACACCGCGGTGTTGGGGTACGGGAGGGCGTAGTAGCCCATGCGCCAGATCTGGTAGCCCACCGGAACGATGCCGGCGACGAACACCATCGCCACCCGCACCACCCAGGTGAGACCGGGAGCGAGGAAGATCATGGCCAGCGACAGCACACCCAGGATCGCCAGCTCGGGGCGCACGAGGGGCCCCATGCCCGCGATGAACGAGAGAACGAGCACCGAGGTGGTGGACGGAGCGGTGGCCTGACTCCATCGGACCAGCAGCAGCCAGAGCAGCGCGATCCAGAAGATGACCAGGCAGCTTTCGAGACCCGACGTCGCGAAGTCGCGGGCCGGGGGCACCGCGATGTACACGAGCACACCGGCGGGCATCAGCAACAGCGTGCCGCCGCCGGCGAAGGACCCACCGCGGTACAGGCGCGCGGTGCCGAACATGGCGAGCACGATCGCCGCCGTGGACAGGATCAGCGCGATCGTCAGGACGACGTATTCGAGCCGGGCCTGGGAGAGCCAGCTGAACGCGTAGACGATGTACGTCCACGCGGTGCTGGTGTTGGCCTCGACACGCTCACCCGAGTTGAAGACCGGACCGTTGCCTGCGAGGAGGTTGCGGACCGTGCGCAGCACGATCAAACCGTCGTCGGCAATCCATCGCCGTTCCCAGGCACCCCAGAACATCAGGAGAGCCGAGATGGCCACACCCCCGAGGAAGACCACCCTCGAGAGGATGGCCTTCCGGTGGCGTTCGGTGGTCCGCTCCGCGGCGGCGTCCGAGTCCTCGGCGCCTCCTACCAAGTCAGACGAGGTAGACAGCGACACCCACCACTCCGATCCAGGCAATCGCGAGGAGTTGGAGCACGCGGTCGCCCAGCGCGATCTCCTCGGGCTCCCCCGCCTCGCCGCCGTCGACGTCCACGGCGTAACGCAGGATCGCGATGGTGAACGGCACCATGGAGATGGCGTACCAGTTGGTGGCCTTCAGGTCGTCCTGCTGGAACGCCCACAGTCCGTAGCAGAGCACGACCGCGGTGGCGCTGAGCGTCCACACGAAACGCAGATACGTCGTGGTGTAGTTCTCCAGGGACTTGCGGATCTTCGCGCCGGTGCGCTCGGCGAGCTGCAGTTCGGCGTATCGCTTACCGGCCGCCATGAACAGCGAACCGAATGCCATGACCAGCAGGAACCACTGCGACAGCGCGATCTCGGCGGCCACACCGCCTGCGATGGCGCGCAGCAGGAACCCGGACGAGACGATGCAGATGTCGAGGACGGCCTGATGTTTGAGACCGAAGCAGTAGGCCAGCTGGATGCCGATGTAGACGGCCATCACGACCGCCAGCTGCCAGTTGGCGAGGAACGACAGGGCGATGGACCCGCCGAGCAGCACGACCGCCATGCCGAACGCCAGGTTGACGGGCAGCACACCGGCCGCGATAGGGCGGAATCGCTTGGTGGGGTGCGCGCGGTCCGCCTCGACGTCCATCGCGTCGTTGACGAGGTAGATGCCGGACGCTGCCATGCAGAACACCACGAAGGCGAGTGCGACGGGAAGCAGGACGTCGGATTCCGTCGCCGTGCCCGCGGCGACGGGAGCTGCGAGGACCAGGACGTTCTTGACCCACTGACGCGGGCGGACGGCCTTGACGATGCCTGCCGCCAGGGATGTCGGGGGTCCGGTGACGACGGCCGGTTCCTCGCTCATTTCTCTCCAAACTTCTGCTCGGCCTTCAGCACCGCGACCGCAGAGGCGGCCCCCAGGGCAGATCCGGCGAGCACATCGGTCGGGTAGTGCACTCCCAGAACGAGCCGGGAGAGCAGCATCGGCGGTACCAACAACGCAGGCAAGGGTAGCCCGGTGAGACGGCCGAGCAGCACGGCAGCCGCTGTCGTGGACGTCGCGTGCGACGACGGGAAGCTCAATTTGCTGGGCGTCGACACGTTGACCTGGATCGACGGGTCATTCGGCCGGGGGCGGCGGACGATGCGTTTGATCACGATCGAGGCCGCGTGGGCGCCGACCGCACCCACCGCGACTCCCGCCCACTGCCGGCGGCGAGGCTTGTCGAGTGCCGCGCCGATGCCGGCGACGGCCACCCACCCGAGGGCGTGCTCACCGAAGTGCGACATACCCCGGGCGGTCGAGACGACGCCGGGACGGCTCGCGATCGTCGACTGGACGGTGTGCAGGATCTGGATCTCACTGGATGCCGAAGACACGTTCCCACCTCTCTTTGCTGGTCAGGGCAGGAACGGCGTCCTGGTACTCGCGCTTGAGCTCGGGGAACCGCTGGGCCAGTTCACGGCGCAGCCGGATCGCTTCCTTCAGCAGCGCGAGCGCCAGCTTGGGGTTGCGCTTGCGGTAGACGACTCCTCGCCCGTCCGCGGTGGTGACGGTGACGCCGTCCACCTGGGACAGCAGGAACCACCGCGCGTCGATGGTGGGCACGTTGAGCTGGGGGCGCTCGTGGTGCTGCTCGTGCGCGGGCTTCACGTTGTGGACAAGGCCCTTGCCGAGACGCACGATCTTCGCGAGCGGGTTCGTCGGCAGGCCGACCGCGCCGACTTCCTCACCGGAGGGCAGCGGCAGGCTCGTCGACGACGGCAGCACGACGGCGTCCGGGTACTCCTTGCGCATCGCGTGGACGTTGCCGAGCGCGGTGGGGAGCAGTTCGAAGATGTGCTCGGGGCCCTGCAGGAAGTCGGCGATGGCCTGGTTCTGGATCGCGACAGTCGAGTACTCGAGGCACAGCAGGTGCTTGATCGTAGCCTTGACGGTGTTGATCACGAGTCCGCGGCCGTTGCCCGGCATGTGCAGGGCCGCGACGACGAGCCGGTTACGGAGGTGGAAGTACGCCTGCCAGTCGATGGCGTCGTCCTTGTCGCTCCACGCCATGTGCCAGATCGCGGCACCGGGCATGGTCACGGTCGGGTAGCCGGCATCCCGGGCACGCAGGCCGTATTCGGCGTCGTCCCATTTGATGAACAGCGGCAGCGGCTGACCGAGTTCCTCGGCGGCCTGCCGCGGGATCATGCACATCCACCAGCCGTTGTAGTCGACGTCGATCCGGCGGTGCAGCAGCCGGGAGTTCTCGCGGTCGCTGAGCGGGTAGCGGGAGAAGTCGTGGTCGTACTCGACGTTCGGGGCGGCCGTCCACATGAAGATGCTGCGGTCGACGACCTCGCCCATCGAGTGCAGGTGACTGCGCTCCTGGAGGTTCAACATCTGCCCGCCGACGAGCATCGGCGTCTTCGCGAACCGCGACATCGCGAGCGCGCGCAGGATCGAGTCGGGTTCGATCTCGATGTCGTCGTCCATGAACAGGATGTGCTGGCAATCGGTGGTCTTCAGCGCCTCGTACATGATCCGGCTGTAGCCGCCGGACCCGCCGAGGTTCGCTTGGTCGTGGATGGCCAGCCGGTCGCCGAGCGCTTCGGCCGCCTCCGTGAAGCCGGGCTCGTCCTTGACCTTGCGGGTGCCCTGGTCCGGGATGATGACGGCCTTGACCACGTCCATGACGAGTTCGTCGGACGCCAGCGCCGTCAGCGCCTTGACGCAGTCGGTGGGCCGGTTGAACGTGGGGATGCCGACGGCGACGGTGGCCTCACCGGGGGCGTCGACCGGCGCGTACCAGCCGGCGCTCTCGAGCACGACCTCGGTGTCGGTGGTGATGTCGAACCAGATCCAGCCGCCGTCCTCGAACGGGGCGAGTTCGATCTCGAACTCCAGCGCGGCGTCACCGTCCTGGAACTCGCGGCCTTCGACGTGGATGCGCGACGAGTCGGCCTTCGAGCGGTACACGTCGATGCGGCAGTGCCCCGACAGCTCGAGACGCAGCACCACGGAGTTCAGGGTGCTCCACCGGCGCCAGTAGCTGGCCGGGAACGCGTTGAAGTAGGTGCAGAACGACGCCTCCGCCTCGGCGCCGACCGACAGCGAGGTGCGCGAGAGCGAATGCGCGCGACGACTGTTGGTCTTCGCCTCCTCCAGGTAGAGGGTGCGGACGTCGAGCGGCTCGCCGGCACGCGGCAGGATCACCCGCTGCAGCAGCGACTTGCCCAGTAGCGGGGCGTCCTCGGTGACCTTCTCGGATTCGAGCAGATGTCGGGCGCTCATTCGGCATCCCCCACCAGGGCCGCACCGGATTCGAAGTGCGGACGCAGGGAGTTGTCGAACATCGACAGCGCGCTGGCGATCGCCATGTGCATGTCCAGGTACTGGTAGGTGCCGAGACGGCCGCCGAACAGAACCTGGTTCGACGCCATCTCCTCCTTCGCGCGGTCGCGGTAGGCGGCGAGCATCGCGCGGTCGTCGGGAGTGTTGATCGGGTAGTACGGCTCGTCCTTGCTCTCCGCGAACCGCGAGAACTCCCGCATGATGACCGTCTTGTCCTTCGGGTAGTCCCGCTCCGGGTGGAAGTGGCGGAACTCGTGGATCCGGGTGAAGGGCACGTCGGCGTCGTTGTAGTTCATGACCGGGGTTCCCTGGAAGTCGCCGGTCTCGAGCACCTCGGTTTCGAAGTCGAGGGTGCGCCAGCCCAGCTCGCCCTCGGAGTAGTCGAAGTAACGGTCGAGGGGGCCGGTGTAGACGACGGGGGCGTCGGGGCTCTCGGCGCGCAGGTCGTCGCGGACGTCGAACCAGTCGGTCTCGAGCCGGACCTCGATCTTCGGGTCCTTCGCCATGTTCTCGAGCCACGCGGTGTAGCCGTCGACGGGCAGGCCCTCGTACGTGTCGTTGAAGTAGCGGTTGTCGAACGTGTACCGCACCGGCAGGCGGGTGATGTTGCCCGCGGGCAGGTTCTTGGGGTCCGTCTGCCACTGCTTGGCGGTGTAGTCGCGCACGAACGCCTCGTACAGCGGCCGCCCGATCAGGGAGATCGCCTTCTCCTCCAAGTTGGACGCGGACGCCGAGTCGATCTCGCTGGACTGCTCGGCGATCAGCTTCCGCGCCTCGTCCGGGGTGAAGTAGCGCCCGAAGAACTGCGACACCAGGCCCAGCCCCATCGGGAATTGGTACGCCTGCCCCTTGTGCAGCGCGAACACGCGGTGCTGGTAGTTCGTGAATTCGGTGAACTGGGTGACGTAGTCCCACACCCTCTTGTTCGAGGTGTGGAACAGGTGCGCTCCGTACTTGTGGATCTCGATGCCGGTCTCGGGCTCGGCCTCCGAATAGGCGTTTCCGCCCAGGTGATGACGACGGTCGAGCACCAGCACACGCTTACCCAGCTGTGTTGCTGCACGCTCGGCGACGGTCAGTCCGAAAAATCCGGAGCCGACGACGATGAGGTCGTACCGGCCAGGGGCGGTTGTCTCTGGGGTTGCAGCGGTCACGATGAACCAGGGTAAGCGACTCCGCCGCCCGTGCGCGGCCAAGGGGGGCAAGGACCTCCTCGGCACGCACGAGGAGTTCTCCCTGTATTCACCGGTTCTGCAGACCTCGTTGTTCCCGCCGACGCGGCGATCGCGCTTCATGAGCGGGTGCGCATCGTCCAGCTGGCGAACTTCTACGGACCGCGGTCGGGTGGGCTACGCACCGCCCTCCACAACTGGGGTCAGGGGTACGTCGAACGCGGGCACGAGGTGGTCCTCGTCGTCCCAGGTCAGCGCGACTGCGAGGAGCTGCTGCCGAGTGGGGTCCTGCGGATCACGCGGTCTGCTCCCACCATCCCCGCGACCGGGGGTTATCGCGTGGTCAATCCGCGGCGGGTGGCCGACGTCGTCAGCGGTCTGCGACCCGACGTCCTGGAGGTGTCCGACCGGCTCACTCTGCGCGGTTTCGGGGGCTGGGCCCGCACCCGTGGGGTGCGCAGTGTGGTCGTGTCACACGAACGCCTCGACCGGCTGCTCGGCCAACTCGCTCCGCGCCGCGTGGCCCGCGGCTGGGCCGATGTCGCGAACCGCCGGATGGCCCGCAATTACGACGCCGTCGTCTGCACGACGGACTTCGCGAGCGAGGAGTTCACCCGGATCGGGGCCCCCAATCTGCACCGGGTCCCGCTCGGTGTGGACCTCACGATGTTCCATCCCGGCAAACACGACCAGGTGATGCGCGACTCGTTCGCCGACCCGGCGCAACGTTTCCTTCTGCACTGCGGCCGGCTGTCGGTGGAGAAACAGGTGGAACGGAGCATCGACGCCGTCCGGCTGCTGCGGCGGCAGGGCCACGACGCCCGGCTGGTCATTGCCGGCGACGGCCCGCGGCGTGAGGCGCTGCAGCACCGGGCCCGCGGGCTCCCCGTGCACTTCACCGGGTTCATCAGCGACAAGGGCCGCCTGGCGTCGCTGTTCGCGTCGGCTGACGTGTCGCTGGCGCCCGGACCGCACGAGACGTTCTGCCTGTCGGCGCTCGAGTCGCTCGCGGCGGGCACCCCGGTGGTCGCGTCACAGTCGTCGGCGCTCGCCGAGATCATCACACCCGGCTGCGGCGCCCTGGCCAGGGACCGGGGTCCCGCGTTCGCCGAAGCGGTGAGCGGCATACTCGCGATCCCCTCACGCACGCGCCGGGCGTCGGCCCGGCGGCGGGCCGAGGACTTCGGCTGGGGCGAGTCCGTCGACGGGATGCTCGCCGTGCTCGAGGGAACCGGTCCGCTCTGCCCGGCCTAACTGCCGCCCGTCGGTAACCACTCGCGCAGCACGCTGGCGTCGATCACCTGCGCGCCCAGCTTCTTGGTCCAGATGATGGTTCCGTTGGTGTACATCCGGAACTTCCCCGCCTCCGACGGCAGCATCATCTCGGGACCGATCGGCGCTCCCAGCGTGCTGTTGACGCCGCCGAGTTCCTTGTACTTCTCGGCGATCGGCGAACCCTCGGTGGTGCCGACGGTGTCCTCGTCCTCACCCGCGGACGCGAGGGTGGACTCGGGTTCGGGGGCGGAAGGCGGTGCGGGGACGCCGAGCCCGTCACCGACCGTGAACCAGTCGGACTTGAGTTTCAGCTTCGACCGCGCCTCGGCGCCCGTCGCCTCGGCGGTGCCCGAAGATCCGACCACCTTCACACCGGTGACGCGTCCGCCGTCGACTCCGAAGTTGTTGCGGGTGACCACCTCGAACGATTCGAGGTCTCCGACGTTGAACGCGGACGCGATGTCGCCCGCGGTGAGGGTCACCGTCCAGTCGTGGTTCGGTGACACGGTGTCGCCCTGGTCCTCGACGGCCGGGAACTCGCCGCCCGCGGTGTATCCGCCTGTGGACGAGGAGAATTCGGCGGCGACGGGCTTGTTGTCCTTCGCCAGGATGGTGCCCTTGGTGGAACGGACGGCGTCGGTGGTCCGCGGGTCTTCCTTCGCGGAACCCCCGTACACCTGGCAGCTCTGGGTGTCGCAGGTCTTCGCGTACTCTTCCCGGTTCTCGGCGGCAGCGTAGGAACGGGCCGCGACGGCCTGCGCCCGAAGCGCCTCGGCCCCACCGGTGTCGGCCCAGCCGGCTTTCGCCTCGGCGGGCACGACGCCCAGGAGGTAGTCGTCCATGTCGAGGACGTTGACGGTGCGGACGGCGGCGCCGTCGAGCGCGACCCCGAGCGCGCCGCGGTAGGGGGTGTCACCGGCGCACAGCTTCAAGTGCTCGTTCGCGGGACGGTCCGGGGTCAGGTCGACCGGGTCCACCCACGGATGGTCGGTGGCGTCCTGCCACAGGACCTCGCCGGCACATCCGCGCGTCACCACGACGTTGGCGCCGCCGTCGGCGGTCGGTGTGAGGTGGACGGCTTCTCCCGGTCCGACGGGCTTGCCGGCGACGACGGCGCCGGCGTCGGAGTAGACGTCGAGCGGCTGATCGTCACGTGCCTGCAGCCGGACGCTGATCTGTGCGTCGGCGAGGGTGCCGAGTGTGGTGCCGCCGTAGTAGTGGCCGAGGATGCGCTCGGCCGCCCATCCCTGATCTTTCGCGTATCCGTAGGCGCCCCACTGGCCCATCCCGCGGCCGTGGCCGTTGCCGTGCCCGGAGAGCGTGTACGGCGTGTCGGAGGCGACGGTTTCCCGGACGTCCTGGCCGGAGGAGCGCACGTGCACGACGACGCCGGTGACGGCTCCGACGACGAGGACGGGTGCGATGCCGAGCGCCGACGCGCGCAGAAGTCTGGCCGTGAATCCGCGCGGGGCTGGAGGGCCCGCGATGTACCGCCTCCTGCGGGTCCAGGCAGGTCTACCTGCACGAACCCCGAATTCGGTCTTCGCCATCACTGCACTCCTCATCGCTGAACAACGAGCGCTGAGACGGGGCGTGCACCTCGTCTCAGCGGGTCCGAGAAATTCGGGATAAAGTCTCAATGTAAGGTTGAGCGTTATGGACCTGTGTGACTAGTGTGGCAAGAGTGGTTGGAGTTAGCAACAACAGTCTCTTCAGTCACATGAGCATCACGAGTTGCAGACACGCGAGGTCGCTCGCAGGAAACTACAACTGAGGAGAGTCCCCCTTGCCGCACCGTCGACCGAAGCCCTCGATTGTCCTCGGGGCTGTCGCCGCTCTGGCTGTCGCAAGTCCCGTTGCGGTCTACGGCATCAGTAGCGCACCCTCCGACGTCAAATCCACGAACGAAACCTCCAACTCGGCAGTGTCCACCGAGATCGCGCAGGTCGTGCTGTCGCAGATTCCCGACATCGTGATTCCGATGAAGGAACTGACCGGGCTGAACCTGCCCGACGTCAACATCGGCGACCTCCGGAACCTGAAGATCCCGCCGTACCTCCACATCCCCAGCAACGTGCAGCTCCCGGGCGGATTCCAGATCCCGAACCTGCAGATCCCGCTGAAGCTCCCCGCCCCGGGCGACGTCTCCGACCCCGCGATCCTGCCCCCGGCCGATCAGCAGCCCGGCACGATCGTCAAGGAACTGTCCCGCGACACCCCGTTCAGCATGGTGGCGCTCACCTCCGAGACCCTCGCGTCCGCGGAGTCGAAGGTCCGGGCGCTGCAGGCCGACGGAACGTGGGGACAGTGGGTCTCCCCCGACATGATCGACACGCGTCGCACGGACAAGACGGCGTCGGACGGCAAGGTCGCCACCGAACCCGTCTACGTCGGGCTGACGAAGGCGATCCAGATCCTGACCCCCACCTCGATCCCGGCACCGGCAGGCGCACCCGCGCCCGACGCGGTGCCCGCTCCCGCCCCGGCACCCGCAGCCCCTGCTCCCGCCGCGGACGGGGCCGCACCGCTCGGTTACACCCCTGCCGCCGTCAACACGCCGTTGCGGCAGCAGCCGGCACGCGCGGGCGCCGACGACGTCACGGCCGTGCTCATCGAACCGGGCAGTGGTCCCGGCGACGCGACGCTCGGCGACATCGCGAGCCCCCTCGACAGCGGCGGTCCCAAGGTCATCAGCCGCCAGCAGTGGGGCGCCGACGAGTCCATCCGGTGCCAGGACCCCGATTACGACGACTTCATCGGCGGCGCCACCGTGCACCACACCGCGGGAGCCAACGACTACTCGAAGGCCGAATCGGCCGAGATCGTCCGGGCGATCTACGCGTACCACGCGCAGACGCTCGGCTGGTGCGACATCGGATACAACGCACTGGTCGACAAATACGGCCAGATCTTCGAGGGTCGCGCAGGCGGTCTCGACCGTCCGGTCCAGGGCGCGCACGCCGGCGGGTTCAACGAGAACACCACCGGAGTCGCGATGATGGGCGACTTCTCGTCCGAGGATCCGCCGCAGGTCACCCTCGACGCCGTCGGCAAGTTCCTGGGCTGGAAGCTCGGCAAGGCCGGACTCGACCCACTCGGTGAGACGACGATGTACTCCGAGGGCACCGAATTCACGCCCTACGCGGAGGGTGAGGCCGTCGATCTCCCGGTGATCTTCGCGCACCGCGACGTCGGCAACACGTCCTGCCCCGGAGACGCGGCGTACTCACATATGGACGAGATCCGGCAGATCGCGGCGGCCAACCTCGGCGGCGGCAACGCGTCGCTGGCTTCGGACGCACCCTCGGGTGAGGCTCCGGCGCCGTCCGGCGGTCCCGGCACGGACGCCAGCGCCGGCCTCGGCGCCGGAATCCCCGCCCTGGTCAACGAACTGCTGCGGCTCACCGACCCGTCGCCGGTCGCCCAGAAGTGGGTGGCGGAAGGCGGCGATACCGGCCGGCTCGGCCAGGCCATCACCGGACTGCTGCAGGCCAAGGCCGGTAACTCGGGCGCACAGTTCGCCAACGGCGCCATCTTCACCTCGCCAAACGGCGGTGTGTGGGCGGTCCTCGGACAGATCTTCAAGACGTGGCAGAACCTCGGAGCCGACAACGGCGAACTGGGCCTGCCGACCAGTGACGAGTACCCGATCCCGGGCGGTCTGCGCACCGACTTCGAGAACGGTTCGCTGATCTTCAACGAGATCACCGGCATAGTCACCAAGGTGTTGAAGACCTACAACGACACCTACGCGGAGGCCTACAAGAACGGTGCCCGGGTCGATGCCGCGGCCCCCGTCGCACCGCCCGCGGACCCGGCTCAGGTTCCGCCCGCTCCGGCCGAGCCCGCTCCGGCTCCGGCACCCGAACCGGCTCCCGCGCCCGCTCCCGCTCCCGTCGAACCGGCACCGGTTCCGGCCGGCTGATCGGGTTTCACCCTCCCGGGCGCTGGTGGTCTCAGGACCACCAGCGCTCGAGTACTTTCGCGACCCCGTCGTCCCAGTTGGTGGCCGTCACCTCGTCGGCGGCGGCCTTGGCGTCGGGGTGCGCGTTCTCGACGGCGATACCCCGGCCCGCGAGGTTCAACATCGGAATGTCGTTGGGCATGTCACCGAAGGCCACGATGTGCGACGCCGTCACGCCGAGTCGTTCCGCCACCAGCGCGAGACCCGACGCCTTCGTGATTCCCGACGCCGACAGTTCGATCAGCCCGTTGTCGGTGGAGAACGTGACGTCCGCGCGGCGACCGATGTGCGGCGCCAGCGCGTCGACCATCGCCTGACTGGACATTTCCGGCACCCGGATCAGCAGCTTCACCGCGGGGGCCGCGACGACCTCGTTCTCGGACATCTCGGTGTTGTCGGGGTTGAGCCAGGCGTGCTGGTAGCCGGGGGAACTCACGAACTGCGGTGTCGCGGCGTCGTGGGCGCTCACCCCGACACGCTCCGCCGCGAGCCCGGCGCCGGGCAGCACGCGGAGCGCGATCTCCGACAGCCACGTGAGGGTGTCGACGTCGAGGGTCGCGGCGCTGAGCACGCGGTCGCTGTCGCTGTCGTAGATGACGGCGCCGTTCGCGCAGACGGCGAGCGGCGCGTAGCCGAGGCCCTCGACCACGGGATGGATCCAGCGCGGGGGCCGGCCGGTGGCCAGCACGAATGGGGTTCCCGACGCGACCACCGACGCGACGGCGTCGCGGGTGCGGGCACTGATGCGCTCGTCCTCCCCAATCAGGGTGCCGTCGACATCGGACGCTACAAGGCTGGGTCGGTCTGGGCTCACCCAGCTATTCTGCCTGCCGAGTCCGCGGCGCCGCCGGGCGGCCGTTACCGGGCCCGCCGTTCCTCGGCTTCGCGGCGGTCCATCTCGGTGGCCTCCTCGATGGTCGGCGCGCTGCCGCCGAGTCGCCGGGGCACCCAGTACGCTCCCGCCGGATGGTCGAATCCGTCCTGCACCCGGCGCAGGATGGCGTCCATCTCCGTGTGCAGGGTCTCGGTGAGGGCCTCCGCCGGTTCCCGCGGCTCGATCGGCCTGCCGACCTCGACGGTCACCGGGAACCGATGCCGCCCAAGTTGTCTCGGCTGCCCCTTGGTGGCGATCCGCTGAGCGCCCCACACGATGACGGGCACGAGCGGCACCCGGGCGTCGATCGCCATGCGCGCCGCACCCGACTTCAGTTCCTTGATCTCGAAGCTCCGGCTGATGGTCGCCTCCGGGTACACACCCACCAGTTCGCCCTCGCGCAGCCGCTCCACCGCAGCGAGGTAGGCGCCCGCGCCGGCGGTCCGGTCGACCGGGATGACCCCGCACCCCCGCATCAGGAACGCCATCACCTTGTTGTGCGCGAGTTCGGCCTTGGCCATGAGCCGCAGTTTGCGGTCCACCGCACCGACCGCGAGTGCCAGCTGGACGAAGTCCAGGTAGCCGGTGTGATTGACGGCGAGAACCGCCCCACCCTCGGTGGGGATGTTGTCCAGGCCGACTCGCGTCATCCTCAACCCCTGGAAAAGGGACAACGCCTTGGCCGTCGACTCGACAGCCGTGTAGACAGGCTCCACCGCCACCTTCTAGCTACCGGTCTCCCGGGCCCGACGGGACTGTGCCTTCGCCTCGGCGTCGGCGGCGTCCATCTTGTTCGCTTCGTCGAGTGTCGGCGCGCTGCCACCGAGGCGCGCGGGCACCCAGTACTCGCCCGCCGGGTGGTCGTAGCCCTGCTGGAGGTCGGCGAGCATCGTCGTCATCGTGGCATGCAGCTTCGCGGTCAGCTCGGCCGCGGGTTCGAACGGCTGGATCGGCTCACCGACGGCGATCGAGATGGGAGTGTTCGTGCGGCCCAGCCGCTTCGGGAACCCCTTGGTCCACACCCGCTGCGCCCCCCAGATGACCACCGGGATGATCGGCACATTCGCCTCGATCGCCATGCGCGCGGCACCCGACTTGAATTCCTTGATCTCGAAGCTCCGGCTGATGGTGGCCTCCGGGTACACACCCACCAATTCGCCGCGGCGCAGGAAGTCGACGGCCGCCTTGTACGAATCCGCGCCGGCGGCCCGGTCGACCGGAATGTGCTTGAGCGCGCGCATGATCGGGCCCGAGATCTTGTTGTCGAACACTTCCTTCTTCGCCATGAAGCGGACGTACCGCTTCACCCGGCGGGCCGGAAGTCCGGCGTAGGTGAAGTCCATGTAGCCGGTGTGATTGATCGCGATCACCGCCCCACCCGTCGACGGAATGTGCTGATCGCCCTCGACCGTGAACTTCAGGCCCTCGAGGGCGAATACGGTGCGGGCGATGCCGATGACGGTTCGGTAGACGGGTTCCACAATCGGCTAGCGTAGCCGGGTATCCGCGATCTGGCCCGCCGTCGGGGACGGACTTTCGGTGGGGAGTCGAGAGAAAGGGCGCGCTGGAGATGGCTGACAGGGGCAGGAGGGCGCTCATCGCGCCGGTCGTCGCGGTGATCCTCGGCGCGGGGGTGGCGTGCGATTCGCAGTCCGGCATCCCGACGGAGGAACCTCCGGCCGATACCGTTTCCGCGCCCACATCCGCCGCCGGGCCCACGACCACCACGCCGCCTGCCCCGGTGCCGCAGGTGATCGTCGGCGACGTGCCCGGCAACCCCGCAGCGGTCGACGCCGTCCGCGCCTGGGCCACCGACCTGGTCACCCGACCCGACACCGTCCCCGCGAAATGCTGGACGCTGCCGCCCGCCCAGGCCGCCGACC
Source organism: Rhodococcus sp. 21391 (assembly GCF_016772255.1). Classification (NCBI taxonomy): domain Bacteria; kingdom Bacillati; phylum Actinomycetota; class Actinomycetes; order Mycobacteriales; family Nocardiaceae; genus Rhodococcus; species Rhodococcus sp. 21391. Next base: position 6,370,936 of record NZ_CP063781.1, read on the forward strand.
AGTACGCCGACACGTCCGCGATCCTCGGGGCCCTCGCGCAACCCGGCGTCGACGGACAGTTCGCGGTGTCGTGGACCGGCGGCGGCACCACGGTGTCCGTCAAACGCAGCGAGATCGCGTCCGGCTACGCCTGCCCGCACGTCCACCCCGCCGGGACCGTCGACTTCTACACCCCCGCCGACGCCGAGTACGCCGTCACCCGATTCCTGTCTCGGGAGTCGGGCGCGCCGGTGAACAGGGCCGACACCGAGACCGCCTACCCGCTGATCTGCCCCGGCTTCAGCCCCTGGGACCCGTCCGGCACGGGCACCGGCGGCAGGCCACCGCTCCAACTCGACCCCGACGTCCTCGCCGGGACGACGGCGTTCGCCGCCGACGCGATGACAGCCACGCCGGTCCGCGGCGACTACCTGGAAGTGTCCGTACCCGTCACCGACGTGTCCGGTGTGACGAACACCAGGCAGCTCACGCTGTCCATCGGCCCCGACGGCTACTGCCTGGGCGAAGTGACCTGACCGCACGTGAGTGGCATGGTGTGCTGGAGCGCGCATTGCCACTCACCTGGGGGGAACGCCTACTCTGGAACAGTCGCTCAGCTCCCAGGAGGCATACCAGTGCAGGTCACCAGCGTCGGACACGCCGGATTCCACATCCAGACCGAGGCAGGCTCGATCCTGTGCGACCCCTGGGTGAACCCCGCGTACTTCGGGTCCTGGTTCCCGTTCCCGGACAACACCCAGCTCGACTGGGACGCCCTGGGCAACTGCGACTACTTGTACGTGTCGCACCTGCACAAGGATCATTTCGACCCGGAGAACCTGAGCAAGCACGTCAACAAGGACGCGACGGTGCTGCTCCCCGACTACCCGGTGCCGGACCTCAAGCGTGAACTCGAGGCGCTGGGCTTCCACAAGTTCTTCGAGACCGAGGATTCGGTCAAGCACAAGGTCACCGGCCCCAAGGGTGGCCTCGACGTCATGATCATCGCGCTGCGCGCCCCTGCGGACGGTCCGATCGGCGACTCGGGTCTCGTGGTGTCCGACGGCGAGACCACGTGTTTCAACATGAACGACGCACGACCCGTCGACATGGACGTCCTGCACGACGAGTTCGGCAAGATCGACATCCATCTGCTGCAGTACTCGGGCGCCATCTGGTACCCGATGGTCTACGACATCCCCACCAAGACGAAGGCCAACTTCGGCAAGCAGAAGCGTCAGCGCGGCATGGACCGCTGCCGCAGCTACATCGAGCAGGTCGCGGCCACATGGGTGGTGCCGTCCGCCGGACCGCCGGTGTTCCTCGACGACGCCCTGCGCTACCTGAACGACGACCGGGGTGACGAGGGCAACATCTTCCCCGACCAGATCACGTTCCTCGAGCAGATGCGGATCCACGGCAACGACGGCGGCATCCTGATGATCCCGGGGTCCACCGCGGATCTGAAGGGCGGCGAGCTGACGCTCACGCACCCGATCCCGGACGCCGAGGTCGACAAGATCTTCTCCGACAAGGCCGCCTACATCGAGGACATGGCGAAGCGCATGGCGCCGGTCCTCGCCGCCGAGAAGGCCACGTGGGCCCCCGCCGAGGGCGAGCCGCTGCTGGAGGCGCTCAAGGCGAAGTTCGAGCCGATCATGAAGCAGTCCGACCTGATCTGCGACGGCATCGGCTACCCCGTCGGCCTGGTGATGGGCGACGAGACCGTCGTCCTCGACTTCCCTCAGCGCACCGTCCGTCCGCGCGGCGAGAAGGACGGCAAATACCGCTACGGCTTCCGCATCGCCCCCGAACTGGTGCGCACGGTGCTGCGCGACGACGAGCCCGACTGGGTGAACACCATCTTCCTGTCCACCCGCTTCGAGGCGTGGCGCGTCGGCGGATACAACGAATTCCTTTACACGTTCTTCAAGTGCCTCACCGACGAGCGCATCGCGTACGCCGACGGCTGGTTCGCCGAGGCCCACGACGACTCGGCGTCGATCGAACTCGGCGGGTACGAGATCCAGCGTCGCTGCCCGCACCTGAAGGCCGACCTGTCGAAGTTCGGCGTCGTCGACGGCACCAACCTCACCTGCAACCTGCACGGCTGGCAGTGGGACCTCGAGTCGGGCCGCTGCAAGACGTCCAAGGGTCACGAATTGCGGTCCACGAAGCTCTGATCCCGGCGGGCGAATGTACCCTTCGGCGCATCTGAGGCGTCGAAGGGTACGTTCACCCGGCAGTGGGGGCGTCGGCGCGGACCGGCGGCAGCCACCGACGCACCAGGACCGCCGACAGCAGCACGGGAACGGCCAGCGCCGCGACGAGCGTCGTGACCGACAGCAACAGGGACCCGACGGCGACGCCCGCGTAGATCAGCACCGCGGCCACCTCACCGAACAGTCCCGCCACCGACGTGACCGTGGCGCGCGCGGGACCGGTGATCGCATCCTGCACCCGCGCTTCCGACACGATCATCGCGTTGCCGAGGATGCCGTAGCCGACGCCGAGTGCGAGGAATCCGGGGACACCGCCGAGCAGCGCTCCCCCGCCGAGCAGGATCGCGGCAACGGCGACGGCCCGCCCCAACGTGACGGCACGCATCGACGCCGTGCGTCCGGCGAGGGCTGTGCCGACCACCTGACCGCTCACCGTGATCGCGACGAGCAGCGGTACGGACGCCGTCGCTGTGCCACCGTCGCGGGCGAGGAGCCCGAAGTACTCGTCGAAAGCCCGGAACGCGATCAGCACCGCCGAGAGCAGCACTCCGCGCCGGACCACCGCCTCCCGCGTCACCTCGCCGAGGCCGGCCCGCAGCATCGCGGCGTACCGGGCCGCGAGTCCCCGGCGTTCGTCCGCGACGTCGAGGGTCTCGTCGGCCTCCTCGACCTTGGGTGCCGCGGGCAGCAGCAGGGCGAAGCCCCCCGTGGACCACGGTCGCACCGACGCTGACCCATCCGACCAGCGGATATCCGCCGAGGACGTAGAGCGGCGCCGCCGTCAGGGTCGCGAGAAGGTTGCACACCATGGCGCCGGAGTTGGCGTAGCCGAGCAACCTCGCGAAGTCACCGGCGGCGCCTCGCGCCACGAGTTCGTCGTACAGCAACGCCTCGAACGTGCCCGACTGGATGGCGCCGCTGATGCCCCACAACACGAATCCGGCCGCGAATCCCGCGTACGACGGCACGAGGATCCACACGCTGAATCCGGCCGTGTACAGCACGGACGCGAACACCAGGAGGCCACGTCGAGACACGGTGTCGGCCCATGCGCCGGACGGCACCTCGGCGACGAAGGACACGACCGACCAGATGACGAACAGGGACGAGATCTGACCGACGCTCAGTCCGTGGTCGGCGAACAGCAGGTCGTACAGACCGTAGAGCGGGATGAGGTCGCGCGTGGACACGTAGCCGACCACGCGGACGGCGAGAGAACGCTGCGAACTGGGTCAAGGCTGGGCGGCGGGATATCTCACGCGCCCAGTTTCGCACTCCGCGCCGGGGGTGTCACCCCGTTTTCGACTATCCGACGGTCGGCGGCTGATCGACGAGCTGGGCCATGTAGAGCTGGTCGCCCATCTTGTCCATCAGTTCGATCTGCGTCTCCAGATAGTCGATGTGATCCTCTTCTTCCTTGAGGATCGTCTCGAGCAGTTTCGCCGACGTGGCATCGCCCTTGTCGCGACACATCTGGATTCCCGGACGCAGGCGCTCGACGACCTCGACTTCGATGGAGAGGTCGGAATGGAACTGCTCGCGCAGGTCCTGCCCGATGCGCAGCGGCAGCAGCTTCTGATAGTTCGGAAGCGCCTCGAGGAACAGGATCCGGTCGGTGAGGATCTCGGCGTGATTCATCTCCTCGATGGACTCCGCCCGAGTCTTGTCCGCCAGTTTGGTGAAGCCCCAATTGGCTTGCATCTTGGAGTGCAGAAAGTACTGGTTGATCGCAGTCAGCTCACTGGTCAACTGTTCGTTGAGAAGAGCAATTACTTCGTCGTCGCCGCGCATGACTTCTCCGTTCGCCCCGATTGAGGCGAACGTACCACCGGCAATATCCCGCGATGTAGAGAATCGCGGGATTCAGTTGTGCTGCGGTTTCGTCACGCGGCCACGCTGTCGGCGGCCGACCGCTCCAGAATCTCCTTCAACCGATCGACGCAGGTTCCGCATCCCCATCCGGCGCCGCAACGCTCACCGATGGCATCCGCACTGTCAGCTCCGGCAGCACAGTGCTCATGCACTTCGTCTTCCGTCACTGCCTTGCAGATGCACACGAACATGTGGAGCTCCTTACCAACTCGATTAGGTAAGGGTTACATCATTTCGGCGTTCGCGCAAGGGTAGCCTTCCCAAAAGCCCTGCGCCTGCGTTCATGGCTTCAGGACATCCGTCCCGACGAACGGCACGAGCGCCTCGGGCACCCGCACCGTGCCGTCGGACTGCTGGTGGTTCTCCAGGATGGCGACGATCCACCGGGTGGTGGCGAGGGTGCCGTTGAGGGTCGCGGCCGTCTGCGGCTTCCCGTTCTCGTCGCGGTACCGGACACCGAGACGACGCGCCTGGAACGTCGTGCAGTTGGACGTCGAGGTGAGCTCGCGATATGCCTGCTGCGTGGGCACCCAGGCCTCGCAGTCGAACTTGCGGGCGGCCGACGACCCCAGGTCGCCGCCGGCCACGTCGATCACGCGGTAGGGCACGTCGATGGCGGCGAGCATGTCGCGCTCCCACCCGAGCAGGCGCTGGTGCTCCGCGTCGGCGTCCTCGGGCTTGCAGTAGGTGAACATCTCCACCTTGTCGAACTGGTGGACCCGGATGATGCCGCGGGTGTCCTTGCCGTAGCTGCCGGCCTCGCGGCGGAAGCACGTCGACCAGCCGGCGTACCGCTTGGGGCCGTCGGCGAGGTCGAGGATCTCGCCCGAGTGGTACCCGGCCAACGGGACCTCGGACGTGCCGACGAGGTACAGGTCGTCGTCGGCGAGGTGGTAGATCTCGTCCGCGTGGGCGCCGAGGAACCCGGTTCCCGCCATGATCTCCGGTCGCACCAGCACCGGCGGGATCATCATCTGGAAGCCGTTGGCCATCGCCTTCTGCGCGGCCAGCTGCAGCATTCCCAGCTGCAGCATCGCGCCGAAGCCGGTGAGGAAGTAGAAGCGGGCACCGGAGACCTTCGCGCCGCGCTCCATGTCGATCAGCCCCAGCGACTCACCCAGCTCGAGGTGGTCCTTGGGTTCGAAGTCGAACGTGGGAATCTCGCCGACCGTCTCGAGGGTGACGAAGTCGTCCTCGCCGCCCGCGGGGGCGCCTTCCTGGACGACGTTGGAGATCGCCCGGTGCGCGGCGTCGAGCGCGGCCTGCGCCTCGTGCTGCTCGGCCTCGGCCTGCTTGACCTTGGCCGCGAGTTCCTTGGAGCCCTCGAGCAACGCCGGACGCTCCTCCGGGGACGCCTGCCCGACCTTCTTGCCGAACGCTTTCTGCTCGGCACGCAGATTGTCGCCGGCGAGAACGGCGGCGCGCCGGGACGCGTCGGCCTCGAGCAATGCGTCGACCAGGGCGGGATCTTCGCCACGGGTGCGCTGCGACTCGCGGACGGCGTCGGGGTTCTCGCGGAGGAACTTCAGGTCAATCACGGCTTCAAACCCTACCGGGCGCCGCGGAGCGGCTCACTCCGGTTTCGGTTCCAGCAGGCTCAGAAGGTCCTTGCGGCCGAACATGCGGGCGGCGTCGACGGCGGTCGGGTGGCCGGCCGTGGCGTCGGCACCACCGGCGACGAGGGTCCGAACCACGGCGTCCTCACCCTTGAACAGCGCCCCTGCCAGCGGGGACTGTCCCTTGTCATTGAGCCGGTCGACGTCGGCGCCGCGGTCGATCAGGACCTGAACGGCCACGGCGTGACCGTGGTAGGCGGCCAGCATCACCAGAGTGTCGCCGTTCTGATTGGCCAGGTTCACCGGGACGCCCGCATCGAGGTACGTGGCCAAGGACACGGCGTCGCCGGATCGTGCCGTGTCGAACACACGCCCGGCGAGCTCTTGCAGTTCAGGATCCACCGGCTCGGCGGAGTGCTGAGGATCGTCACTCATGGTCGTCGAAGTTACGCCAGGTTCCAGCCGATTGCGGGAGTTGTTCTGCTTCCACGAGCGGAACAGGCATTATGGAAATCGATGTCCTCAGATCAGTCGAACGGCGCCGACCCCCAGCCGAAGAATGCCGGGCAACCGGAGAAGGCTCCCCGCAGCATGTCCGCGACCACGACGCGTCGCGCGCTCGCGGCCGTCGCGGCAGGTGCCGTGGTGGCGGCGATCGCCACGTTCGCGATCGCCGGCGGTTTCAACCGCAGCGAGAACCTCCCCGCGCACTCCGCCGGCTCCGGACCGCAGGCGACGAGTTCGGTGGACGGCGACGCGTTCGCTTCGGCGGTGGCAGGCGACTGCCTCGACTGGACGCCGTCGAACGATCCGCAGGAAGACCGGAAGGACGTCGCGAAGGTCGACTGCTCGGAGGAACACCGGTTCGAGGTGGCGGCGCCGCTGGACCTCAGCGTGTATCCGGGTGCCGAGTTCGGTCCGGGTTCGCGTTACCCGGGTGCGCTGCGGTTCGCCGCGCTGCGCGACGAACACTGTGTGCCCGCCGTCGACTCCTACCTCGGCGCGAAGTTCGATCCGTACGGCAAGTTCAGCGTGGGTCTCATGTTCCCCAGCGATTCCGGTTGGGCGGCGGGCGAGCGCACTCTGCGGTGCGGCCTTCAATTCTCCAGCACCGCAGGGACGTTGCTGCCGTTCACCGGCAAGGTGGCCGAGCAGGACCAATCCAACATCTGGGATCCGGGCACCTGCATCGGCATCAACCAGAACGTGCCCACCGATCCCGTCGACTGCGCGCAACCCCACGCCTTCGAAGTGATCTCCGTCGTCGACCTGGCCACCCAGTTCCCTTCCTCGATGCCGGCCGTCGAAGACCAGGACAAGTATCTCGAAGGCGTGTGCACGCAGGCCGCCAACGAGTACCTCGGTTCCGCCGACGCGCTGCGCAACAAGACGCTCACGCTGTTCTGGGACAACCTGGAACTCGACAGTTGGCTCGCGGGCAGCAGGCGGGTGAACTGCTCGGTGGGCAAGGAGACCGACGCCGGCGGCTTCTCGACCATCACCGGTTCGGCGAAGGGCGAGATCCTCATCAACGGCGCGGCGCCCGTGCCGCCGCCGCCGGTTCCGGAGGGTAGGTCGATTCCGACACCGCTTCCCGGCGCAGCGCCGGTCCCCGGGAACTGATGTGGCGGTGAGCATGACGCCCGACCGATTCGAGGAATTGGTGGGTGACGCACTCGATCTGATCCCACCCCAGCTCGCGTCCGCGATCGACAACGTCGTCGTCCTCGTCGACGACCGCAACGACGAGGACCCGCATCTTCTGGGCCTCTACCACGGGATCGCGCTGACGGAACGGGACAGCCATTACGGCGGATCGCTGCCCGATACGATTACCGTCTACCGCGACGCCCTCCTCGAAATTTGCAGTTCGGAGGAGGAAGTCGTCCACGAGGTGGCCGTCACCGTGATACACGAGGTTGCGCACTACTTCGGGATAGAAGAAGATCGCTTGCACGAGCTCGGCTGGGGATGAACGGTTTTCCCGAGAAGAAATTTCTCGGGTCGGGGGGAACCGAAGAGCGCGTTGCAGCGTCCAAGTGTGTAGGGACAGCTGCACATGCAGTTCGTTTGCCGGGGGGCAACTGCCTTCCGCCTGCCTAGGTCAAGAAGGAGTTCGACGCCATGCCAGCTCTGCACGTCGCACCTGAAGCTCTTGTCGCCGCCGCCGTGGAACTCGACGCGCTCGCCGCGCGTCTCGAGACCGCGGTCGCTCTCAACTCCGGGGCCATCCGCGTGCTTCCCTCCGGGAGCGAAGAGGTCTCGCTGCACGCGGCTGGTTACTTCAATACCGTCGCCAACACGTTCACTCCCGCTGTCGCCCAGGGCATTCTCGAGATGCGCGAGACCGCGAACACACTCCGCACCCAGGCCGCGCTGTATGTCGCCGAGGACCTCGCGCTCGGCGCGTCGCTCGCTGCGGGCATGTGACGGCCGGCGCCTCGAGACCACCAGGAGATCAGATATGACCATGGGACTGACAGGTGTCATCTGGTTGCCCCGAGGGGCAACCGTCAACTCGACCACCCTCGCCGCCGGCGCGGGTCCGGTGCCGCTCAGCGTGGCGAGCGCGGCGTGGACGGCGCTGTCCACGAGCTTCGTCGACGCCAACCTCACACTCGTCCGCGTGATGGCCGAACTCGCGGCCGGCTGGCAGGGAGTGTCCGCGGTCGCGGCGCTCGCCAAGATCACGCCGTTCACGGTGTGGACCGCCGAATGTGCCGAACTCGCCGCGGACACCGCAGCGAAGGCCGGGCTCGAAGCGGGCGCCTACACCACCGCCGCACTCATCATGCCCAGCATCCCCGAGATCGTCGCAGTGAAAACCGCGAAGGCCACCGCGTACACGACGGGTGGGGCGCTCAACGGCACCGCCGCGGCCGCCGAAGCCGCGGACCGCGCGATGGACATTCGCGCCGGGCTCGTGATGGAGGGATACGAGGCCGCGTCGAACATCCTGGCACTCAAACGCACGTACAGGCGGCCCCCTCGTATCGTCACGAAGGCCGATTCGAAGGAGGTCGGGACCTTCGACGAAATCCCGTCCGACGGTGAATTCGATCCGACGCGTGCCGCCGCTGCCGCACTGATGGCCGCCGGCCAGAACCCGGCCGTCACCACGGCCGCGTCGCAGGTCGGGAGCATCGCGGGCACCACCGTCTCGACCGCCACGTCGGCGGCGAGCAACATCGGTGGCGCGGCATTGTCCGCGGTCACCGGTGGCAGCGTCACCCCGATGGTGGGCGGTGCGCCGATGATGTCCGGCGGCGCGTACGGCGGCGGCTCTGCCTCGACCAGCGCGGCGGCAGCCCGCACCTCGGTCGGTGCGATCGGTGCGGGCACCGCAGGCGGGGCGACCCTGCCCGAGGGCTGGGGCAAGACGGACGGCGGCCAGGGCGCACGGCCCGGCGCACCGGCAACCGCACCCGGCGGGGTGATCGGAGACATTCGCGCCGACGTGAACCCGGCTGCGGCGGCGCGCGGCGCCACCGGCAGCGGACCGATGACGGTCGGACGTGGAGCGGGCGCAGCCGGGGTGGGTTCGCAGGACGAGGACGAACGGGAGACCCCCGACTACCTGAAGAACTTCGAGCACTTCTCCGACGGACGCACCGTCATTCCGTCGGTGATCGGCGCGAACCCCGACCACCGGGAGTCCGGACGGTGATCGACCTGGGCACCCAGCCGGGCGTACCGACCCTCCCGGCGGTGACCCTGAGCCTCGACGAAATGGATTATCTCGTCGACACGCTCGCACTCGACGTGCTGCCGGTGGTGCTCGACGCCACCCCGCGGTACGACACATACGACGCCAGGGACGCAGCGTTCCGCGGCGCCGTCGACACCCTCGCCGCCCGGGACCTGCTCCCGGGCGGTGGGGTTCACCCCGAACTCGCCGACCGCCTACGGGTTCTCGCCCGGCCTCTGTGGGAGATCGCCCTTCGCTGGTACGTCGACGGCAGCATCTCGAGACTGTGCATCTCCCAGGGCGATGCCCTCTCGGTGCTGGCCCTGCGCGCCGACGACACGTACGTCGTCCAGGATGCGGGCGCCGACATCTTCGCCCCCGTGATCGGAGCGCTGGGGGCCGCAGAGCCGATGAACGTCGGCGTCGTCAACGCACCCACGGTCCAGCTCGGCGAAGCCTTCGATCAGGGCGGGGACGGCAAGACGTTCGCCGCCGCCCTCACCGCACTCGGGGTGAGCGCGGTCGACGCGACCGTCCTCGGCAACGCGATGGCCGGTTGCACCACCTACGCCGAGATCGTCGGAATCGTCTACGGCGACGGACGATACGACCCCGTGGGCGGGCCTGTCACAGTCTTCGACACGTCGGCGGGACGCATCGTCGGCACGTCCAGTGTCTCCGCGCACGGGGTGGGGTGGTCGTCGCTCAGTCCCGGCACCCCGCAGCGCCTGCGGCAGGCGCTGGAGTCGCTGGCCGACCGGCTCCGCTGACCTACACCGGTTGCCGCTTCCACCAGGCGCCGGTCTCGCGGCGCTCCTTCCAGGTTGTGAATTCGTACCGGTACATCCGCGCACGCACGTGTTTCGGCGGCTCCTCCGGGAACGGGTTGTACTGCAACAACTTCAGCGTGTCCCGATCGTTGCGCAGCAGCCTCTCGACGAAACCCCGGAACCACGGTTCGGCGTAGCCGGGCGAGATCGCCGTGAACCAGAACAACCAATCGAGCCGCAGGTGATACGGCGCGAACTGGCGCGGTCGCCGGTTGACGTCACCCGGCTTTCCCTTGAAGCCGTACTCCTTCCACACGGAGTGCACACTGGCATGCGCGTCCGACGTGCCCTCCACGATCACCTCGTAACGCACCCGGGTGATGCTGCCGAACGCGCCGTACGTGTTGACGAAGTGCCACTTGTTGAACGACGCATTCATGCGCTGGCCGTGGGAGATCATGTTGCGAATCGGCCAGTAGCTCAACACGACGACGAGTGCCGTCACCGCGATCACCAGCACGACGAAGGGCATCGGCGCCGAGTCGCCGGCGGCCGGGACGTCGAACGGCAGCACCTTCTCGTACACGTCGTCCGGGATGACGGACAGTCCCAGCACGATGGTCGTCCAGTTCAGCCACGAGAAGTTACCGCTCGCCACCAGCCACAGTTGGGTGACGATCATGATCGTCGCGGCGACGGCGGCGACCGGTTGCGGCGCGAACAGCCCGAACGGCACCACCAGCTGAGCGAAGTGGTTGCCGAGCACCTCCACCTTGTGCAGCGGCTTCGGCAGCCGGTGGAAGTACCAGCTGAACGGTCCGGGCATCGGCTGGGTTTCGTGGTGGTAGTACAGGCAGGTGAGGTCCTTCCAGCATCGGTCGCCGCGCATCTTGATCAACCCGGCCCCGAATTCGAGGCGGAACAGCAACCACCTCAGCACGAGCAGCACGAGTATCGGCGGACCGACCGAGGCGTTGCCCAGGAAGATCGCGAGGAAACCGGCCTCGAGCAGCAACGACTCCCAGCCGAAGCTGTACCAGATCTGGGAGACGTTGACGATCGAGAGGTACAGCACCCACAGGGCGAACCACACGAGCATGCACGCTGCGAGCGGGACGACCTGCGTCAGACCGAGCAGCGCGGCGAGAGATAGTGCGGCGCCGGTCCAGCAGACCGCCTCGAAGAATCGGTCCGAGTAGTGGAAATGGAAGATGCTCGGTGAACGTCCGAACGTGACGGCGCGGAGAAAGTTCGGGACGGGCAGCATACCGTTGCTGCCGACGAGCGGCCTGAACTGGTTTCTCGCGGCCACGAACGCGACGAGATAGATCGCGGCGAGCCCCTCGGTGACGAGCAGCCGACCGAGCGAATAGTCATCACCAACGAACCAATCCACCGCCGTCACTCCTCGAGGACGGTTTCCTCCATCGTCGCGCAACCCCACAGTGCGCGCAACGACGTCACCCCATCGGGTCGTCCGCGCCGGGGATCACCCGGTGCTCGAACGGTGGCTCGACGGTTCCCCAGCGCACGCACTCCCAGCCGCCGCCCGCGAGCGGTGTCAGCTCCACCGACTGGGTGTTGGCCAGATGATTGTTGGCGGCGAACAGCCCGGGCACCCCGGCGAGTTGCGCCGCCACGAGCCGGATGGCGGCGCCGTGGCTGACCAGCACGACGTCACCCGATTCCGCCGGGTCGTCGAGGTATTGCTCACGCAGGGCGTCCACGGCCGGCACATACCGTTCGAGGATGTCGTGGGCGGATTCCCCGCCGGGAACCCGGGCGTCCAACTCGCCGGTGTGCCACAGGTGGAACGTCTTCATGAACAGCTTGTGCGACTCCTCGTCGCTGCGGTCCTCGAGTTCACCGGCCTGGGCCTCGTGCAGGCCTTCCCTCACCTGGACGGCGATGCCCGACGCGAGTTCGACGAAGCGCGCCGTCTGCCGGGCGCGCAGTGCCTGCGAGGACACGAGGGCGGCCGTCGCCTTGGCGGCGAGGTCGGTGCCCAGTCGTTCGGCCTGGGAGAGCCCTTCGGGTGTCAGCCGGGCACCGGGCAGCCGGGTGTCGAGCCTGCGCTCGACGTTAGCCTCGGTCTGCCCGTGCCGGACCAGGATCAGCTTGCCGCTCACGATTCCCTCTCTCCCTGACGGATTCGTTCGATCCAGTCCGCTGCGTCTCCGTCGGACGGCGGCGGCGGGCCGCTGGGGTTCGCCGCGGGCCAGGACCCGAGGAACCGCACGTGCGACTTGCGGTGCAGCGCACGGAACGCCTCGGCGACGAGCGGGTCGTCGATGTGCCCGATGCAGTCGACGAAGAAGCGGTACAAGCCGGGGGTGGTGCGGACCGGGCGCGATTCGATCCGGATGAGATCGATTCCGCGGGTCGCGAACTCGGAGAGCACATCGACGAGGGAGCCGGGGGTGTTGTGGGGTTCGAGCACGGCCGAGGTGCGGTCACCGCCGGTGCGGGCGGGCACCCGGGTCGGGGCGGTGACGAGAACGAACCTGGTGCGGGCGCTCTTCTCGTCCGCCACCCCGTCGGCCAGGCTGCGCAGCCCGAGCCGTTCGCCCGCGAGCGCGGTGGACACGGCGGCGTCGGCGAGGCCGTTCGCCACGTCCTCGGCGGCGCCTGCGTTGGAGGACGCCGTCTGGAGTTCGGCGCCTGGGCAGTTCTCCTCCAGCCAGATTCGCACCTGACCGGCCGCCACCGGGTACGCCCGCACGGTGCGCACCTGATCGAGCCGCTCGATGCCTGCCCCGCCGAGGATCGTGAACGCCACGTCGAGCTCGGTCTCGGCCACGATCTGCAAGCGGTCGCCCAGCGCGAGCGAGTCGAGGGTGGGCACCACGGCCCCCTCGACCGAGCTCTCGATGGGAACGACAGCACCGTCGACGACGCCGTCGCGCACCTTGGCCAGGCTGGCGGGCGGACTCGTCGCAGCTACCCGCTCGACCGGGCCGTCGAAGGCACCCGCGGCCTCGAGCTGGGCGAGCGCCATCTCCGTGAAGGTTCCCGAGGGTCCGAAATACGCGATCTTTGGCACGCCTACGAGATTACGCACCGAGCCTTGACGGACCGGCGCATTGACGGTGAATGTTTACCGCAGACCCGCGTCCGCCAGCTCACGGGCCACGAGTGCCGGGTCGTGCACCTCGACCCCCAGCAGGACCTCGCGGACGGCCTCCGCGGCCTCGGGGATCAGCGAGGTGAGTCTCGTCGGATCCGGTGCCGCGAGCGCCGCCCGCACGTCGTCGCCGCGAAGGGACGCGACCGTCCCGGACAGCAGCGCGAGCACCTCCGCCGTGTCCCGGGCCCTCGCCACGTACCCGACGTCCGCGTGCGCGAGGACGGCCAGGAAGTCGGCGACCTCGCCGATGGCGTGCCCGTTCGCGAGGCCCGGGATGCGGCCGGCGTCCGCGAGTTGCTGCGCCGACTCGGCCAGACCGAGGTCGTCGCTGCCGTCGACCGTGACGAACACCGCGAGCGGAGACGGCAGCCGGAGCGCGACCGCGTCGCCGAGCTGGTCCGCGGGGCAGTCGAGGTGGAAGCGGACCGCCTCGTAGGAGGCCTGCTCGCTGGTGCGGAGAACGGCGGGATCGACGTCGAGACCCACGATGACGCGGCCGGCGTCGGTCCCGACGGCGTCGAGCAGTGCGGACGCCGGGACCACCCGCGGTCCGAGTGCGCCGCCGACGGCCGGGCCCGTGTCCCGGGATCCGCTGAGAAGTTCCGCGAGCAACGACTGCGGTCCGCGGGATCGCGGGACACCGAGGGTGAGAGGTATTGCCACCTCCCCACCGTAATGCCCACCTCGTGGACCGGAATCGTCTCGGGGTCTTGCCATCGCCGACTCGGCCACATTAGGTTAGGGTTACCTCAGTATCGCGGAACCTGAAGGAGGCTCCATGCCCGTCACGACCACCGGTCCGTCCACCGCCGAGCGTGTGCGTAGCTCGTGCGCACGGACCCAGGACGCGGTACTCGCCGTCGAAGGCAGCGCACCGACCGTCACGTCGGTACACCACCTGCGGTCCAGCGGCGACGTCGTCGTCGCGGTACCCACCGAATCGGCGGCCGCCACGTTGTCCTGGCTCGCCGGTGGCGGCGGAATCCCCGCCGTGCTGGAGCTGACCGACAACTCACCGCTCGCGCTGCGTGAGCCCGTGCGGTCGCTCGTCTGGCTGCGCGGCAACCTCCACGCCCTCTGCGAGGCACACACCCGGACGCTGGCCGACGAGGTGGCGTCCGAATATCCGCACCCCGGACTTCTCGACGTCGGGCACGATGCGACGCTGCTGCAGCTCCGCCTCGAATCGGCGGTGGTCGCCGATTCCAGTGGCGCCGAACCCGTCGCCCTCGACGACCTGCTCGCCGCCCGGCCCGACCCGTTCTGGGAAATGGAGACCGCCTGGCTCCAGCATCTCGACGAGGACCACCGCGACCTCATCGACATGCTGTCCCGCAAACTGCCGCCCCACATGCGACGCGGACGTGTCCGCCCCCTGGGCATCGACCGGTACGGGCTGCGACTGCGCGTCGAGAACGACCACGGCGATCGCGACATCTGGATGCCGTTCTCGGCGCCGGTCGACGACGCCGTCGCGCTGAGCAGGGCGATCCGGCTGCTGGTCGGATGCCCGTTCGTGAACGGACTCCGCGCGCGCGGCTGATCGGCATTCCGGTTCGGCGCACGCTAGCGTGTGCCGCGTGATCTCGCGTGCAACGCTCGCCTCCTGGATACGGCCTGCCCCACCCGAACCGGCGGCTCCGCCGGCCACCGGGAGCGAGCGGCGGGCCCTGTGGATCGAGATCACGATCGTCCTGCTCGTCACGTTCGGGACGAGCGGACTGTCGGGACTGCTGTCACTGTCCGAATCGCTCCTGACCCCCGGAAACCTCGCCGATCAGGCCGTCGCCCTCAATGTCTCCCGCGCGGAGAACCAGATCATCGACGTCGCCCGGCAATTGCTCGGCGTCGTGAAACTTCTCGCGTGGGCTGCGCTGGGTCTGTACCTCCTGTGGCGCAGCGGCCTCGGCCCGCGCGACGTCGGGCTCGGCCGATTCCGCTGGCGTCCCGACGCGACGCAGGGTGTCGGGCTCGCCGCGCTGATCGGTCTGCCCGGGCTCGGCTTCTACCTGCTGGCCCGCGCGGTCGGCGCCAACCTCACCGTCGTGCCCAGCACCATCGGGGATCACTGGTGGCGGCTGCCTGCTCTGATCCTGTGGGCGATCGCGAACTCCGGCGCGGAGGAAGTGCTCGTCGTCACATATCTGATCACCCGGCTGCGGCAACTCGGGTGGGGCGAGAATTCGTCGCTGCTCGCGTCGGCGGTGCTCCGCGGGACATACCACCTCTACCAGGGTTTCGGGGGCGGACTGGGCAACGTCGCCATGGGTCTGGTGTTCGGCCGGTACTGGCAGAAGACTGGACGGTTGTGGCCTCTCGTGATCGCCCACGCCACCATCGATTCGATCGCGTTCGTCGGCTACGCCGCCCTGCGCGGGCACGTCGGCTGGATTCCGTAATCCGGCCGGACCAGTAAAGTCGTGCGGGTGACCGGCGACGCCCCCTATCCTCCGCTGCCGCCCCGTCCGCCCCGGCGGACGCAGGGCGGGCAGCAGGTGCCGCCGCCCCCGAACCGCCGAATGCCACCACCTGACCAGCGAGTTCCTCCGCAGACGCGGCGGGTGCCACCGCAGGGTCCCCCGCAACAGGGACCTCCTGCGCCCCGCCCGCGACATCCTGCTCCCCGGCAGGGTCCCCCCGCGCCGCCGCCGGAGGGCACCCAGGTGATCCGCCGCGACGGACGCGGCGCCCCGCCGCCTCAGCAGGCGTGGTCGCAGGCCCCCGAACCGCAGTTGTCCCGGTCGGCGCCGCCGCAGGGACCGCGCGGCTACGCGCCCACCCAGACGCCGCAGCCCTACCGTGACGCGCCGCCACCGCCGCCTCGGGTGCCCGACCGGCGTCCCCCTCGCACGCCACCACCCCCGCCGCTCGCACCGCCGCGGACCCCGGAGCCCCCGGGGCAGCGACGCCCCAAGCGCAAGCGGAACTGGGGCCGGCGCATCGGCATCCTGTTCCTGGTGCTGGTCCTGGCGCTCGCGGGCATGACGTACTACCTCGACAGTTCGCTGAACCGGATCGACGCGCTGGCCGACTACCCCGGCCGGATCGACGACACCCCCGGCACGAACTGGCTGCTCGTCGGATCGGACAGCCGCACCGGGCTGACCCCCGAGCAGGAACAGCAGCTGTCGACCGGCGGCAACAGCGGCCCCGACCGCACCGACACCATCATCGTGGTGCACGTCCCCAGCGGCGGCGGCCCGGCGACGATGGTGAGCATTCCGCGCGACTCGTACGTGTCGATCCCCGGCTACGGCGAGGACAAGATCAACGCATCGTTCGCGTTCGGTGGTCCGCAACTGCTGACCCAGACGGTCGAGGAGGCCTCCGGTCTGCACATCGACCACTACGCCGAGATCGGGTTCGGTGGTTTCGCCGGCATCGTCGACGCGATCGGCGGCGTCGACATGTGCCTGGACACCGCCATCGACGATCCGCTCGCGGGGATCAACCTCGCGCCCGGCTGCCAAGAACTGACGGGGGCGCAGGCCCTCGGCTTCGTCCGCAGCCGTGCGACCGCGCTCGCCGACATCGACCGGATGAACCATCAGCGGATGTTCATGGCGGCGTTGATGTCGAAGGCCACCAGTCCCGCGACGTGGCTCAACCCGTTCCGCGTCTGGCCGCTCGTCACCGACACCGCCGCATCGCTGCGTGTCGACGAGAGCGACCACATCTGGCACCTCGCCGCACTCGCCTGGGCGGTGCGCGGCGACATGATCACCACCACCGTCCCCGTGGGCGGTTTCGAGGACGTCGACGGCGCCGGGAACGTGCTGCTCTGGGATCACGACCGGGCGTCGCAGTTCTTCGATGCGCTGGCGAACGACCGTCAGGTCCCGGCCGAACTGGTCACCACCGGACCGTGACCGACGCCCGTAAACTGACACCCATGTCTCAATCGGCGACGAAGACCCCCACCGAGTTCCACGCCCTCCTGCTGCAGCAGATCCGCAACGAGTTCACCGCATCCCAGCAGTACATCGCGGTAGCCGTCTATTTCGACTCGCACGATCTCCCGCAACTGGCTCGCCGGTTCTATTCGCAGGCCGCCGAGGAGCGTGGCCACGCGCTAATGATGATCCAGTACCTGATCGACAACAACCTCCACGTGACCGTCCCCGGCATCGACGACGTAGTCACCGATTTCGATTCGGTACGCGCCCCCGTCGCCTTGGCGGTGGAACGGGAACGCGTCGTCACGGAACAGATCACCAAGCTCGCCCGAACGGCCCGCGATACCGGCGACTACCTCGGCGAGCGGTTCATCCAGTGGTTCCTGGAGGAACAGGTCGAGGAGGTCGCGAGCATGCACACCCTGCTCACGATCGTCGAACGCGCCGGCGACAACCTGTTCGACATCGAGGATTTCATCGCCCGCGAGATGAGCGGGAACTCGCCGGTCCGGCCGGGTGCGCCGAAGAGGGCGGGCGGCGGGGTCTGACCCTTCCGGGTCAGCAGCGGGTGGGCGCCGGTTCGCCGCGGAACCGCGCGGCCACGTATTCGTACGCGTCCGGAAAGCCCACCACTGCCGTCGTCATGTGCTCGGATATCTCGTACGGGACGAACGTCAGTCTGGCGCCGGCAGCGCAATAGCGGTGCGCGGTCTCGGCAACCGAATCGAACGGTGTCAGCCCGTCGAGGGTGCCGTGCCATAGGTAGAGCGGCGCGGTCGGGACACCCTCGAAGTACCGCAGACTGTTGTCGCGCAACACCTGGTGCGCGCCCGAACTCGCCATGAGGCTGGTCGACGCGGCCAGCTGCCCGGCGCTGCGGAAGGCGCCGTGGAACAGGAGGAACCGGCGGCATTCGTTCGACATCCACTCGCGCAGCCACAGTCCGGTCGCGTTCAGCTGCGACGAAATCGGTAGCTGTTCCGGGTATTCGCGTTCCAAGCCGATCGCGGCAGCGAACGCGAGCCCGAACCCCGGGTGCGGATTGAATCCCAGGCCCTGGGCCATTTGCTCGAGGTCCGCGGGAATCCCGCCCGCCACCACCGCGTCGAGTTTCAGCTCCGGCGCATAACTCGGGGCCAGCGCCGCGGCCCACGCGCTGGCCATTCCCCCACCCGAATACCCGGCCAGCGCTACGGGGCTGTGCGACAACCCCAGTTCGGCCACCCGCTGCACCGCCCGGACACTGTCGAGGGTGATCATGCCGCCGAGTTTCGCGGCACCGTAGGCGCCGGTCGGGCCGAGATGGTCGGGCACCGAGACCGCCCAGCCGCGTTGCAGACCCAGATACAGGCCCGGCGACTCCTGCAGTTCCAGGTTGAACAACGACCGCGACGGAGCACATTTGGTTCCGAGCGAATTCACGATGGCCTGATACGACACGAGCGGAGGATTCGCGACACCGCGGGGAAGCAGAACCGTGGTGACGGCCAGGATCGGATGTCCCGTCGAATTCGTCGACCGGAACGCGATCTGCCACCCGTCCGAGTTCGCGTACATCCAGGTGTCGATCCGGCGCGTCCGCACGACGTCGCCGGGACGAAGGACCCCGAGGTCGGGCGGAGCGAGATAGAAGGGGTCGGGATCCGGCCACGGATACAGCGGTTCGGCCTGCGCCGGGGCCGGAATCGCCGCCCCCAGGAAAAGGGCACCGAGAATCAACGCTAGCCACGCACCGGATCGTCTCAACATGTGCCTGCCCCTCCGCACCGTCGGAACGCTATGAATTTTATACACGGGCGAGGCCCCGCCGACGTGGTTTGCCGCGTTCCCGTCGAGGATCCGCCGCCAGCTCAGGTTAGGAAAATGACATCGGAATGGTGCCGAAATTAGGTTGACTTTAGTTTGGGCAAGCTTTCCAAAATTAGGTCCAACTTGGATGACACCCGCTCTGACCAGCGATATTATCCATTTCATGACTTCCACTGACGCGCACAAGACGAAATTCCACGCTCTGCTCCACGATCAGATTCGCAACGAATTCAACGCGTCACACCAGTACATCGCGACTGCCATCTATTTCGACAATGCGGACCTGCCGCAGTTGGCCAAGCACTTTTACAAGCAGGCCGTCGAAGAGCGCAACCACGCCATGATGATCGTCCAGTACTTCCTCGACCGCGACATCTCCGTGGAACTGTCGGGTGTCGACGCGGCGAAGGGCCAGTTCGAGAACGCTCGCGAGCCGATCGCCCTCGCCCTGACGCAGGAGCAGACGGTCACCGAGCAGATCGTGCAATTGGCGAGCACCGCCCGCGAAGAGGGCGACTACCTCGGCGAGCAGTTCATGCAGTGGTTCCTCAAGGAGCAGGTCGAGGAGGTCGCCACCATGACGACGCTGCTGACCATCGCTGACCGCGCGGGCAGCAACCTGTTCGACCTGGAGGAGTTCGTCGCACGCGAGATGAGCGGCCCCGCAGACACGTCCGGGGCACCGCACGCAGCGGGCGGTTCCATCTAGGCGGCTCCGCCGCCCGTGCGCCTTTCTGGTTGTGGTTGCAACCAGAAAGGCGCACGAGCCCGAAGGGCCTAACGCAACGTGACCTGACGGCCACGCAGTCCGTCGCGGGCGCGTCGCTCCTCGGTGGTGAGCGGCGCGTCGACGGCGAGGGCTTCGGCCAGTCGCTGACCGAGTTCGACGGTCGCGGCGGCCCACTCGTTCGCGTGCTTTTCGCGGTCCAGGTCGAACACCGGGACCAGCAGACCATGCGTCCGGAACGACCCGGCGTAGCGCGAGCCCTCACCGAGGTGCAGGCCGCCGGTCGCGTGCACGCGCGCCAGGGCCAGCATCAGATCGTCCTCGTTCTCCGGGCGCACCCAGCGGATGTGCGCCTTCTCGCCCGCATCCACCCACCACGCCGCGACGACGCCTTCGGCCTCGACTCGCGCGGACGGCATGATCGCCGCATTCGCGTGCTGCACGGTGGTCGCGACCTCGGGGGCCGGCTCCACGCCTTCGGGGATCCACCAGTTGAAATCCTGGTGCACGGTGATGTCGAGCTGTGCGTCCGCGTCGATCACGTCGGCCAGTGCCGGGGTCTCGGATCCAGGGTTGGCGGAGGTCAGCGATTCGCCGGCTGCGGCGTCACGGACCCAGGCGACGGACGCGGCCAGATCGGCGCCGAGATCCGCGGAATGCGCCTGGACCTGCACACCGACGAACCCGGTGGCACTGTCTCCCTCGTCGCGCACCAGCGCCGCGACGGCACCGGGCAGCACGGTCGCAAGCGTCACCGGACGGGACGAATCCTTGACGGGCAGCGGGGCGGTCGCCGACGGGACGAACTCGCGCAGCGCCACCAGATCGCATTCGGCGGCGAGGCCTTCGAACGGCCGGGTCACGGCCGCTGCGGCGCTCTCCCGTTCCGCCTGCCGCTGCGCGAGCTTCTCGGCGCGGGCACTACCGGGCTTCGGACCACTGTTTCTCTTGCTCTTCTTTGCCACGACGCCAAAACCTACACGCCGACGCCGGTCCGGTCAGGACGCCAGCCACTTCTTGGTGCGGCCGGGGTGGTTGGTGGCCACCCAGCTGACCCCGAGTTCGCGGCACAGTTCGACGTCGCTGCGGTTGTCGACGGTCCAGCAGTACGTCGCCCGTCCCGCCGCGGCGGCCTTGTCGACCATGTCCGGGTGTTCGTGCAGCGTCTTCACCGACGGACCGACCGCGGTGGCGCCGACGGTGGTCGCGGCTCCCCCACCGAGGTACCGGGCGGATTCTCCGAGCAGCACGGTCGGGAGCATCGGCGCCGACCGGCGGATCCGCCACACCGCTCCGGCGGAGAACGACATCACGACCGCGCGGGAGTGGTCGGCGGACGGCGGTGCGGCGATGCCGAAGCGTTGCAGTTCGGCGAGCACCTTGCTCTCGACCAGGCCACCGAACCGCACGGGATGCTTGGTTTCGATGAAGAGTTTCACCGGGCGCGCCGACCAGTCCAGGGTGAGCGCGATCAGCGCGCTCAGCTCGAGGAGTTCGGCGGGCTCGTCTTCCGTGCCGTAATTGAACTCCGCCAGCTCCTCGAGGGTCATCTCGCTGACGACGCCGGCTCCGGTGGATGTCCGGTCGACGGTGCGGTCGTGGACGCACACGAGGTGGCCGTCCCGGGTGAGCCGCACGTCGCATTCGAGCCCCTCCGCGCCCTCTTCCAGCGCCAGCTCGTACGCGGCGAGTGTGTGTTCCGGCATGGCCGCGGATGCGCCGCGGTGCGCCACCACCAGGGGGCCGCGCCGGTCGGGGCTCACGGCGCGACGGCTTCCCGGTCGCCGGCCGCGGACGTCTTCTCCGCGGGCTTCTCGGCAGCCTTCTCCGCGTCCGTCTGCGGCGGCGGACCGGTGGCGATCACCCAGCGGGTGACGGGTTCCTTCGCCCCCTTCAGTGTCCGGCCCTCGAGCCGCCGGAGCACCATCAGTGCGAGTACGGCGGTCGCGGAGGCGACCAGCGCCGTGAAGGCGGCCAGCAGGACACCGTCCGCCATGGCCTGCAGACCCGGCCTGGAGCGCCAGAACCAGTTGAAGACGACGAGCACGGCCCCGAAGACCCATAGGCTCCACCAGGCACGGACGAGCAGGACCGCGCGGGGGTCGCGGCGGATCACCTCGAGCAGGTACACACCCGGCATCACCAGATTCAGGCCCGGCACCGCGCAACCGACGATCACCTCGGTGGGGGTGCGCGGGTCGGACGTCTTGGCCCGGGCGAACGTGCGGCGCCGCATCCGCAGCAACCAGCACACTCCGCCGATCCCCGACAGCAGTGCGAGAAGCATTCCGCCGGCCTGGCCGAGGAACACCGCGATGTCGGACACGGCGAGCAGGGTGGGATCGATCAGCCGGGTCCGGTTGCGGAGGAGGACGGCGTATCGGCCCAGTTCGGCGATCACGGCGAACGCGTACAGACCGGCGGTGAGGGTGAGGAAGGAGGCCGTCTTGCCGGCGAGCAGTTCCGGCCAGTCGCGGCGCGCGGAGGGTGATTCGACGTGATCGTGGAGTCCCCAGCGGGGGATCTCGGTGTAGTGCGGGGTGGGGCCGGCCGTCGGCGCCTCGGCCGCGAGACCGCTGCGCCGCAGCGGGGATCGCGCGATCCAGCGGAACCCCCGGCTCGCGGGTGGTTGGTGCTGGTCGGTGCGGACGGGGGCGAGCAGCACACCGTGGCAACGCGGGCACCACTGCGCCGGGGAGCCGAGGACCGGCCACCGAGCCGCGCATCGCGCGCACACCTGAACGACGACGCTCATGCCCTCCGCACCCACTTCACATTGCCGATTCTGTCACGACCCGCGAATGCGGGCAGCCCACGACCGAATCGTCCTTTTTGGGGAGAATGTGTGAGCTGCACCACGAGAAATGCCGAGTTATCCACAGTTTCCACAGGTTCATACACAGTTATGGACAGTGTGAGTAATGCTCATACACAGGTCAGAGCGCATGCTAATCCGCGATTGTTGACAGCTTCGGATGAACGGTCCACAACGGTGGATGAACTTGACATCGCAGCTCGGTGAACAATCGGACTCGGTGACCGACGGCTCGGCCCGGAATTACCCCTCCAGTTCGGATCGCCCGCGAAGCGACCCGAGAACTCCGGACCGGCCGTCGTCTCCCCCACCTGTGCCGGGCGAAAATGTCCCGACACTGGATCTGACGCAGCCCGGCGCGGTTTGGTTCCACCCGATCTGTAATCTCGGAAAACGATGACGGACGACGTCGGATCGCGGTGGCACCTCGGGCCCGCCCGTGTCCTCCAGGTGGCGGCCGCCCTCGTCGTGGTGCAACTGCTCATGCGGACGTGGGTGGCCGCCCGCAGCGACTTCTACTGGGACGATCTGATCCTCGCCGGACGCGGCGGAAGCCTCCCGCTGCTCTCCGCCGACCTGCTGCTCTACGACCACGACGGTCATCTCATGCCCGGGGCCTTCCTGGTGGCGGGTATCGCGACGCGGGTGGCGCCGTATCAGTGGATCCTGCCGATGCTGACGATGATCGCGTTGCAGGCGGTCGCGTCGTATGCGGTCTTCCGGTTACTTCGCACGATCCTCGGTCCACGACCCGTCCTGCTCGTTCCGCTGGCGATCTACCTGTTCTCTCCGCTGACCGTCCCGGCGTTCGCCTGGTGGGCGGCGGCACTCAACGCACTGCCCCTGCAGATCGCGCTGGCCTGGGTGGCGCGCGACGCCCTCGAACTGTGCCGCACCGGGCGGCGGCGGTACGCGGTGTCGGGCACGCTCGTGCTGATCGCGTCGCTGCTGTTCTTCGAGAAGTCCGTCGTGGTCCCGTTCGCGGCGTTCGCGACCGTGGCTGTGCTCGCGCACGTCGGCGAGCGGGAGCGGCCGGTGCGGTCGACGCTGCGGCGAGGCGCGGCCCTCTGGCTCCCGTCGGCGGCGGTGCTCGCGGTGTGGGCGGCGTTCTACTTCTCCACCGTCGCCTCACAGTGGGAATGGGCGGGTGCGTCGCGCGCGTTCGAACTGTTCCACCACGGCACGTCGCTCGGACTGCTGCCCACGTTCGTGGGTGGGCCGTGGACGTGGGATCGGTGGATTCCGAGTCCCCCGTGGGCCTCCCCGTCGACGGCGCTGGAGGTGGTCGGCTGGGTGGTCCTCGTCGCGGCGGTCGTCGCGACGGTCCGGTTGAAGCGCCGCATCGGCTGGGTGTGGGTCCTCACGGCCGCGTATTTCCTGCTGTCGGTGACCGCGATGGTCGTCACCCGTTGGGGCGCGGACACCACCTACGAACTCGCGCAGACGCTGCGCTACTACACGGACACCGCGGTGATCCTCGCGATCGCCGTCGCGGTGATCGCCCGTGCACCCCGCCGAAGCGCCGACCCGGTCCGGGTGCGGCCGCTGGTGGCCGTCGCCGCCGTGGTCGCGTTCGTCGCGAGCAGCCTGTGGTCGACGTACACGTTCACCCGCAGTTGGGAGGAGAACCCGACCACCGCGTACCTCGCGACCGCGCGTGCGTCGCTCGCCGAACGGGATGACGCGCCGATCCTCCAGCAGCCTGCGTCCATCTGGGTGCTGTTGCCGGTGGCGTACCCGAACAACCTGGTGAGCCGGGTCTTCGCCCCGCTGCGCGACCGCCCCGAGTTCTCCGACAGCACCCCCGACCTCCGGATGATCGACGACGCGGGTTCGGTGGTCGACGCCCAGGTCACGTGGGTGCGCGCGATCGATCCCGGACCGGTTCCGGACTGCGGGCACCTGGTCGACCAGCGCAGTTTCGTCCCGCTTCCCCTGGACGGACCGCTGACCGGCTGGGAGTGGACTGCGCAGCTGAATTACATGGCCACCGCGGACGGTGAGATCGCCGTCGCCATGGAGGTCGGCAGCCCGGTGCGGGTGCCGGTGCACCGCGGCCCGAATTCGGTGTTCGTGCGACTCACCGGCGGCGGGCAGAGCGTGCGGGTGAGCACCCTGACCCCGGACCTGTCGCTGTGTATCGGCGCGGGCCCGGTCGGGGTCGTCGTGCCGAAGTAGTTACCGCCCGTACCGCGACCAGGCGACGCGGGCACCGGCCGCGCCGACGATCGCGGCGGCCACGTCGTCCCAGCTGGCAGCGGGCAGCCCGAGCTTCGCGAAGAGGGAGCGGCGCGGCCCGGTCATCTCGAGGGTGGCGTCGGGGAACCGCTTCTCCACCACCTCGCGCAGTGTTCCGATCCCGTCCACGATGCCGAGTTCGACGGCGCGGCGTCCCAGCCAGACGTCGCCGTTGAACAGCTCGGCCCCGTCCGCCTTCAGCTTGTCCCCCCGGCGGCCGACCACCCAGTCGCGGAACTCGTCGTGGATGCCTTCCTGGATCTGTTCGAGCCACTGCACGTCCTCGGACTTCTCGGCGAAGAACGGGTCGAGGCGGGCCTTCGCCTCGCCGGCCGAGTGCAGCCGCCGTTCGATGCCCAGCCGGTCGATCAGTTCGGAGAACCCGAAGCCCGCCGAGATGACACCGACGGAGCCGACCACCGACGTGGCGGTCGCGTAGATCTCGTCGGCCGCGCAGGCCAGCCAGTAGCCGCCGGACGCGACGACGTCCTCGCAGAACGCGAGCACGGGCAGTTCGTGTTCGGTGGCGAGCTGACGGATGCGGGCGGCGATGTATTCGCTCTGCGTCGGCGACCCGCCGGGGCTGTTGATCAACAGCGCCACCGCTTTGGCACCGTGCGTGGTGAACGCGCGTCGCAACGGTTCCTCGACGGATTCCGCGCTCAGCGCCCGCCCGAACCCCGCTCCCCCGGACGCGATCATCCCCTGCAGTCGCACCACCGGCACCACGCCGGCGCCGGAGCCTCCGAACGCGTCGGGCAGCTTGTCGGCCAGCGGTTTCGGCAGGTTCAGTGGGATCTTGGCCATGAAATCAGCGTACCGATCACGGATCGGGCAGAGTGGTTCACATGGAGTTGCGAATCTTTACCGAACCCCAGCAGGGTGCCACCTACGACGATCTTCTGGCGGTGGCGCAGGCCGCCGAACGTTTCGGCTACGGCGCGTTCTTCCGGTCGGATCACTACCTCGCCATGAACACCGAGGGTCTTCCCGGACCGACCGATGCGTGGATCACGCTGGCGGGTCTCGCCCGCGAGACGTCCACGATCCGTCTCGGCACCCTCGTCACGTCCGCGACGTTCCGCTATCCCGGACCGCTGGCGATCTCGGTGGCGCAGGTCGATCAGATGAGCGGTGGCCGCGTCGACCTCGGCATCGGCGCCGGCTGGTACGAGGAGGAGCACCAGGCGTACGGCATTCCGTTCCCGCCGTTGAAGGAGCGGTTCGAGCGGCTCGAGGAGTCCCTCGCCGTGATCACGGGGCTGTGGCGCACTCCGCTCGGTGAGACGTTCTCCTACGACGGGACGCACGTGACGGTCAAGGATTCGCCCGCACTTCCGAAGCCGCGGCAGCCGCAGGGTCCGCCCGTCCTGATCGGCGGCACCGGCAAGAGGAAGACTCCCGCGCTGGCCGCGAAGTACGCGGACGAGTTCAACGTCCCGTTCCAGTCCGTCGACGAGACGCGGGACGTGATCGAACGGGTCCGGCTCGCGTGCAAGGCGATCGATCGCGACCCCACCGAGTTGGTGTACTCCAACGCGCTCGTCCTGTGCTGCGGGCGTACCGAGGAGGAGATCGCGAAACGCGCCACGAGCATTGGACGCGAGGTGAGCGAGCTGCGGGAGAACGGACTCGCCGGGTCGCCCGCCGAGCTCGTCGACAAGATCGGCCGCTATGCCGAGGCGGGGTCGCAGCGGATCTACCTGCAGACCCTCGATCTGAGCGACCTCGACCACCTGGAACTGGTCGCCAGTGAGGTCGTTCCGCAACTGAGCTAGGCAAGCTCGAGTTCGGCGGCCACGACGACCGGAAGATCGAGGGGCAGCGCGGCCACCCCGATCGCCGTCCGGGCGTGGCCGCCGATGTCCGGGCCGAACACGTCGAGCACCACCTCGGAGAACCCGTTGAGCACCGCGGTGGTCTGCTCGTAGCCCGGCTCGGCGTTGACGAATCCCGTGACGGTGAGCCACGCATCGATGCGGTTGAGATCGCCCACGGCACGACGGACCCCCGCCAGGACCGCGAGGGCGGTGAGCCGGGCGGAGTGCGTGGCGTCGGCGGCCGACACGTCGGCGGGAACGGACCCGAACGGTCCGGCGGGTGTGCCGTCTTCGGCAAGCGGCCCGTGACCGACCACCAGCGCTCTGCGGCCGTGCACGCGTACCCAGCTGAACGGCAACTCCACACCCGGTGGCAGCTGGACGGCGCGGGGCAGCACCAGCCCCAGATCACGTAGTCGGGACTCCGCGCCCATCACTCCTCCGTTCGACGACGTCATTCGGCGTGCTCAGCAACATTCCGTTCCCTTTCCACCGGTGGAATGCTCGAAGTACGACCGGAACGGCCGTGAATGGTGGGTTCGCCGCCGAGAACGAGGAAGCTGCGCGGCGGAGCCTGGAAGTGTTCGCGAGATGGACGCCGGCGGAAGGGGCGACCTTCCATCATTTCCTCGGTCGCCTGGACGGAACCGGGGGATTCGCCCTCGTCGAGGCGGACGACCCGAACGACGTCTTGGACGGCCCGTCGAAATTCGGACCTTTCTTCGAGTGCCTACCCTGTCGCCGACATCGCCGTCACCACGCAGGCTGCGCAGCAGGCGGTCGAGTTCAGGGGCTCGATCAGCTGAGCAGGCTCAGTGCCGGGTGGTCGAATCCAGGAACTGGCGGAGGTCGCGGTCCCACTGCGCGTCGCGCGCGCGGTTCAGCGAGGCCCGGCAGATGAGGAAGCCGGACAGCGCGATCATCATCACCGCGAACCAGGTGAACAGCCCGGCGATCACGCCGGCCACTCGTGCCGCGGACGGCGACATCGGTTCGGTGGTGAGGTTGCCGTCGGCGTTGACCCAGATGTCTTCCTTCGTTCCTGAAGGCGTCGCGGGGTCGACGGTGATGTCGGCGTGGCGGGTTTCGTTACCCCACGTCCACTTGGCGGGGGCGGTGTCGACGCCCGACGGTGCGACGTCGGAGGTGACGGACACGCCGGTGGAGTCGGCGAGCGTGGTGGCGGAGACGGTGCGGTAGTCCGCGACCTGCTTCTCCGCCAGCGTCAGCTGACTGTCGATGGTCCGGGCACCCACGAGGATGGCCAGGGGCAGCATCGCGAACGCGAGCACCACGACCGCGAGGGTGAGCATGTTCTCGATCCGGTCCGAGCGCCGGAGTAGCGGGTTGTGTCGCTGACGGGCCGACCGCTGACGCAGCCCCCGTGCTGGAGAGTTGTTCCACATTCCGGATCCGGTCCTCTCGCCGACAATTCCCTACCATCCAGGGTCGTACGCAAGGCAAACAAGATCAAGTCGATCCGGTGTGTCCTTGGGCACTGTGCCGTAATACACTCATCTGCTCCCCGCCATCTCACGATGCTGCTTGGGGCTCACTCCGCGCACGCGTTTGAACGCCGCACTCAGCGCGAATCCGCTCCCGTACCCGACGCGCTGGGCCACGGACGAGACCGTGGCGTCGGGTTCGCGGAGCAGATCCGCGGCCAGGGACAGCCGCCAGCCGGCGAGGAAAGTCATGGGCGGTTCGCCGACGAGGTCCGTGAACCGTCGCGCGAGGGCAGCCCGCGACAGGCCGGTTTCCGCGGCGAGCGACTCCACGGTCCACTGGCGGGAGGGGTTGTTCTGCAGGATGCGCATTGCCTTGCCGACCACCGGGTCGCTCTGCGCCCGCACCCACGACGGCGCCTCGGCCGCCGGCCGCGCGAACCAGGCGCGCAGCACCGCGATCAGCAGCAGGTCGAGCAAACGGTCGAGCACCGCTTCCTGTCCGGGTTCGTCCCGCACCACTTCGTCGTGCATGAGGGTGACCAGCCGCGAGTCCCAGTCGGCGCGGCGCTGCACGACGAGTTCCGGGAGCGCGGTCAGCAGTCGCATGCTGATCTCGCCCGGGGTCTGGTACGTCCCGGTCAGCATCACCGTGCGGCCGTCCGCACTGTTTCCCCAGGTGCGCACCCCGAGGTCCATCGCCTCGGCGAGCGGTTCCCCGCGGAGCGTCGTGCAGCTCTGGTCGGGGTTGATGATCACGTGCGGCGGGGTGTCCGGATGGTCGGCGACGACGTAGCGCTCGGGTCCGCGGACGATCGCGACGTCACCCTCGGTGAGCTGCACCGGCTCGCCGGTGTGCGGGAGGATCCATGCTTCACCCCGGCCCATCGCGACGAGGCTGAGCGGCGCGTGGTCGTCGATCTGCAGCGACCACGGCGGTTCCATGATCGAGCGGAGCACGAACGCGCCTGCGGCACGGGGACCACTGATGAGACCGGCGAGGGGATCCACACATCCAGCGTAGACGCTCGCGTATGGATCAGCGCGTTTCAACCATGGAAAGTCTCGACGTCGCCGTCTTGACTGAAAGACATGACAACGACACCGCACACACTCGTCCTCACCGGCACCGGCAAGGTCGGCAGCCGCGTCCTCACCCGGCTCGCCGCCGCGGACGTACCCGCTCGGGGCGGCTCCCGCTCCGGCCGTCCCCCGTTCGACTGGGAGAACAGGGACACGTGGCGGCCGGCGCTGGACGGAATCACCTCGGTGTACATCGCCTACTACCCGGATCTCGCGGTGCCGGGAGCGGCGGAGGTCGTCGAGGAGTTCGCGGGCCTGGCCGTCGCGAACGGCGCCCGGCGACTCGTCCTGCTCTCCGGTCGCGGCGAAACCGAGGCCGAGCGCAGCGAACTCGCGATCCGCAAGGCGGGAGCGGAGTGGACGATCCTCCGGTCCAGTTGGTTCAGCCAGAATTTCAGCGAGAGCTTCATGCTCGACTCACTGCTCGCGGGCGACCTCGCACTGCCCGTCGATGAGCGCGTGCTCGAACCCTTCGTCGACGCCGACGATCTCGCCGATATTGCCGTCGCCGCACTGACCGGGGAGGGCCACGCCGGCGAACTCTATGAACTGACCGGACCGCGGTTGTTGTCGTTCGGTGACGCCGTCGCCGAGATCGCGGAGGCAACGGGTCGCGAAATCCGGTACACACCAGTCACTTCGGAAGAGTATTCGACGGCCCTCGCCGGGCAGGGGGTACCGTCCGACGCGATCGGCCTGCTCACCTACGTGTTCGACGAAGTGCTGGACGGGCGCAACGCATCACTCACCGACGGGGTGGAACGCGCTCTGGGGCGCGCGCCCCGCGACTTCACCGACTATGTCCGCGCCGCAGCAGCGGCCGGTGTCTGGAGGGTCTGACCATGGAGCGTTATCTGACGATCATCACGGCGGTGGGCGCCGGCGTGGTGGGCGGCGTGATGTTCGCGTTCTCCACGTTCATCATGACCGGACTCGGTCGGCTGGAGCCGGCCCAGGGCATCGCGGCGATGCAGGCGATCAACCGCGAGGCGCCGAACTTCTGGTTCATGACCGCGTTGTTCGGCACCGCACTGACATCGATCGTGCTCGCGGTCGTCAGCGTGGTGCGGCACGACGGTTCGGCCGTCTACGCGGTAATCGCCTGCGTGCTGTATCTCGTGGGAATCGCCCTGACGGTCGTCTTCCACGTGCCGCACAACAACGCGCTGGACGCGATCGATCCCACCGCGGCCGACTCGGCGGCGTACTGGCGCGACTACGTGTCGGGATGGACCGGGTGGAACCACGTGCGCACCGTCAGCGCCATCGCGGCGTCCGCGGTGCTCACGTGGTCCGCGACCCGCGGTTGAGACCGGGGGCTACGAGGGCGGCAGGATGTCGGTCTGCGCCGGCACCTCGTGCTGCTTCAGCAGCCCGACCGGGCAGCTGACGCCGGTGGCGTGCACGGGGCAGTAACCGCCGGGGTTCTTCGCGAGGTACTGCTGGTGGTAGTCCTCGGCGTAGTAGAACTGCGTGAGCGGGGCGATCTCCGTGGTGATCGCCCCGTATCCGGCTTCGGCGAGCCTCTTCTCGAACGCCTCACCGGTGGCCTCGGCGATCTCCACCTGCTGTTCGTCGATCGTGTAGATGGCCGAACGGTACTGCGTTCCCTGGTCGTTGCCCTGACGCATGCCCTGCGTGGGGTCGTGGTTCTCCCAGAACTCCTTGAGGATCTCGGCGTACGAGATCACCTTCGGATCGAAGACCACGAGCACGACCTCGGTGTGTCCGGTGCGACCGGAGCACGTCTCCTCGTAGGTGGGGTTGGGCGTGTAGCCGCCGGCGTATCCCACCGCGGTGGTGTAGACGCCGTCGAGTTGCCAGAACTCCTTCTCCGCGCCCCAGAAACATCCCATGCCCAGCACCGCCGTTTGCATGCCCTCGGGGAACGGGGGTTGCAGGGGGTGACCGTTGACGAAGTGCGTCGCCGGAACGGGAATCGGCTGACTGCGACCGGGGAGGGCATCCTCGGCGGTGACCATCACGGATTTAGCGGCTGCTCGACCCAGAAGCTCGTCGTACCAAGACATGATTCGATGCTACGCGCGGTGCCGGAGTGGTCTCCTGGGCGAGCGCCGAGTGCGCCCGCATCCGCTCGACGCGCGCGGTCACCCACCCCGTGGCGGGGACCTCCACCCACCGGTACAGCGCCTCCGACACCAGCGCCGTCACCACGAGGAATGCGATCACCGCCCCGGTCTCGCCGAACGAGCCGACCGTGTGCTCGTACACGCGGTAGAGGATCAGCGTGTGGACGAGGTAGATCGCGTAACTGCGCGTCGCGGTCCAGCGCACGACGGCCCAGTGCGCCGCGGGACCGTCGTATCGGCCCACCAGCACGACGCACGCGGTGACGACGGCGAACGTCCAGAGGTAGTGATCGCCCGCCCAGTACACGCGGAAGTCGGTGGCGAGGCGGATGACCTCGACCTGGGCCAGACCGGCGACGACGACCCACCGGCAGTCCGCGAGCCGCGCCCAGCCGAGGTAGATGATCTGCCCGAGGAACACGGCGGGCAGCGTCGCGGCGATCTTGGACAGCATCGGGACCGTGTACGGCTGCGGCGCGTACAGGTTGTAGAGCAGGATCAGCGCGCAGAGCGCGGCACCGGCCATCGGCATCGCGATGGGCAGGGTGCGCAGAACGGGGCGCGCGGCCACGCAGGCGAAGTAGAAGAAGATCTGCACGGCGAGGGTCCACGTGACCCCGAGAACCGCCACCTCGGGTTTGAGGAAGAAACCGCCGAGCACGAAACTCAGGGCGGCGTCGACATTCGACACCCCGTCCTGGCCGCTGAACATGCCGTTGATGCCGAGGCGGACCAGCACGATCGCGGCGAGAACGGCCACCCAGAATGCGGGCAGGATTCGTCCGAGCCGGTTGACCAGAAATTGTCCGGGCTCGTGACGAATGGCCGAACGGGTGATCAACACCCCGGTCAGCATCATGAAGACGGCGACCCCGAGAAAGGACAGATGCTGGTTGAGACCGCCCCGCTCGATGAGGATTTGGTAGACGACGTCGATGAACCACCATCCGGTTCCGAGGTCGTCGATCAGATAGAACGAAATGTGCGAGTAGATCACGGCCAGAACTGCGAAAAATCGGAGCAGGTTCGCGCCCGTGAGCTCCACACGCGGCGCGGCCGCATGCGAATCTGCAACTATCAGCGAAGGCATCGCGTCAGCTTAAGGTTCCGTTCACCGCTCGGACGAATTCTCACGACATCCAGTGTCACCGCGACAGCCTTTTTTCGGGTGCCCGAACTTTCCTGTGCGGGAATTGCCCCCGGGAGACCCGGTGTTGCGGAGGGTGTACCAATGAGATTGGGTATATACCCGAGAACGGTTTAGAGAAGGCGGGTGTGTGACGCGTGATCACACGAAGTCTGCACCCGGAAGAATCAGGGCTCGCACGCCCACAAAGAAGGGACCCTCGTGTCTGAATACACGCTGCCGGAACTCCCCTACGACTACGCAGCTCTCGAGCCGCACATCTCCGGCAAGATCATGGAACTGCACCACGACAAGCACCACGCGACCTACGTGAAGGCCGCCAACACCGCCCTCGAGAAGATGGCCGAGGCCCGTGAGGACGGCACGATCGCCGACAAGGCGCTCCTTCTCTCCCGCAACCTCGCCTTCAACCTCGGTGGCCACACCAACCACTCCATCTTCTGGAAGAACCTGTCCCCGAACGGCGGCGACAAGCCCACCGGCGACCTGGCTGCCGCCATCGACGACCAGTTCGGGTCCTTCGACAAGTTCCAGGCCCACTTCACCGGTGTCGCTACCACCATCCAGGGCTCCGGATGGGCTCTGCTCGGCTACGACACCATCGGCCAGCGCCTGGTGATCGAGCAGATGACGGACCAGCACGGCAACATCACCGCCGCGATCATTCCCGTCGTCATGCTCGACATGTGGGAGCACGCCTTCTACCTCGACTACCAGAACGTGAAGCCGGACTACGTCAAGGCTTGGTGGAACATCGTGAACTGGGCGGACGCACAGGAGCGCTTCGACCGTGCCCGCACCCAGGGTGCCGGCCTCATCGGCTAGTCACACTCCTCGTTCCCGAGCGCACAGAACGCCGTCCTCGGCGCTTCTGTGCGCTCGTGCTCGTTTCGGGTCCGGAATTCCTTCCGAGCAGGCCGAGCGTCCAATAGGCTTCGGAAGTGACCGAGTTCAGCAATCCCGCCCGGGACGACACCGTCGTCCACGCCTTCCGTGACGACGCGCTCGGCGACCTCGACGCCACCGGCCTCGCGGCACGGATCGCCGCCGGGGAGGTGTCGGTCCGCGAGGTAACAGAGGCGGCGATCGCGCGCGCCGAGTCGGTCGGACCCGCCCTGAACGCCCTGGCGTTCGCCGACTTCGACCGTGCTCTGACGGAGGCGGACCGCCCGCACGAGGGTGTCTTCGCGGGAGTGCCGACCGTCGTCAAGGACAACGTCGACGTCGCCGGCCTGCCCACGCAGCACGGCAGCGTCGCCTTCGCCGCGCAGCCCGCCCGGGTCGACAGCGACTTCGTCACGCAGTACCTGTCCACAGGTGTTCTCTCGCTGGGGAAGAGCCGGCTCCCCGAGTTCGGGTTCAGCGCGTCCACCGAGTTCATGGACGCCGAGGCCGTGCACAATCCGTGGAATCTTGCGTTCTCGCCGGGCGCATCCTCGGGTGGTTCGGCCGCACTCGTCGCTTCGGGTGTCGTGCCGATCGCGCACGCCAACGACGGTGGCGGATCCATCCGCATACCCGCGGCCGCGTGTGGGCTCGTCGGCCTGAAACCGTCCCGCGGGCGGACGGTCCCCGACGCCATGGACAAGACGCTGCCGATCCGGATCATCGCGCAGGGCGCCGTCACCCGCTCGGTGCGGGACACCGCACGGTGGATGACGGCCGCCGAACGCTACTACCGTAATCCGGCACTGCCACCCATCCGGTTGGTCGAGGGGCCGAGCAGCACCCGGCTGAAGGTCGGGGTGGTGGTCGACTCGGTCACCGTGTCCCGCACGGACGACGAGACCCGCAAGTCGGTCCACGCGACCGCTGATCTGCTGGCGGACCTCGGGCATCACGTCGAGGAGTGCCCGATGCCGGTGAACTCCTCGTTCGTCGAGGACTTCTGCATCTACTGGGGGTTCCTGTCGTTCGTCATCTCCAGCAACGGCAAGCGGATGCTCGGACCGGACTTCGACCGCGACGCCACGGACAATCTGACGCGCGGACTCGCCGCGATGTACCGCAAGAACATCGCGAAGACTCCCCGGGTGCTCTACCGGTTGCGGCGCACGTACCGTGAATACGCGCAGATCTTCCAGAAGTACGACGTGATCCTGTCGCCCACCCTGGCCCACACGACGCCGGAGCTCGGATATCTTTCGCCGACACAGAGTTTCGAGGAGTTGTTCGACAAGCTGATCGCCTACACGGCGTTCACGCCGTTGAACAACGCGTCGGGCGGACCGGCCATCTCGCTGCCGATGCACGAGACGTCTCGCGGCCTGCCGCTGGCGTCGCACTTCTCCGCCGACCACGGCGACGAGCGGACTCTGCTCGAGCTGGCGTTCGAGCTCGAGCAGGCCACGCCGTGGCGTCGTATCCAGGACGCCCGCTGACGGTCAGGCCCTGCGCCGCAAGCCCATCCACACGATGGCGCCCGCCAGCAGCACGGTCGTGATCCCGAACCCGACGGCGAGGTGCTCGGCGGTGAGGATCGGCGACGACGCGGACAGTGTGCGGGTCACTGCGACCGGTTCGGCGAGCACCGTCGCCAACTGGTTCTGCTGAGCCGCCGTGCGCACCGGCATCGCCGCGACACCGTTGTTGAGGTCGGTGGACAGCTGCCCGGACAACGTCTTCAGCTTTGCGAACCCGTCGACGATCTGCGAGGTGGCGCCTTCGAGCATCTCCGGTGCCTGATCGGCGATCGGGACGATGCCGTCGTTCAGTTGCTGCGCCCCGCTGCTCAGCTGATTGCTGGCCTCGGTCAACTGACCCATCGCGACACGGACGAGTTCGCCCAGATCCGTGTCGGGGCCGACGCCTCCGCCCAGCAGACCGGGCACCGAACCCAGCTGCGAGGAGAAGAGACCGAGGTCGGCACTGACCTGACGGAGCGACGAGACCACGTCCGATTCAACGGGAGTGGCGTCGAGAACGCGGATCGCCTCGTCGATTCTGGTACGCATCCGGGTGGCGCTGTCGTTCGCCTCGCCCAGCGTCAGTCCCAGCGCGCTCAACCGGTCCGCGAGATCGTTGGCCGTCCCCGACGTCTGGTCGACCACGCCCGCCACCTGGTCGGCGACGCCCAGCAGCTGCACCGAGCCGGAACGCGCCGTCTCGAGATACGGGAGCAGAGTGTCGGCGCCCTCCGTGAGCTGTTGCGCCGCATCGTCCGCCGCGGCCGTCCCGGCTGCGAGGAACCCGGCCGTCATTCCCGCCTGCTGGAACCGCGTCCGTGACGAGGACATGTCCGCCAGCAGATCCGTGATGCCGTCCGCGCCGATCTGGGAGGACACCACTCCGGAGAGTTCCTCGGACGCACCGGTGTCGGAACCTGCGACGTCGAGGTCGAGGGTCGCCTGCCGCGGCTTCGCGCCCCACACCGAGGACACCGCCTCGCTGAAGTCCTCGGGCACGGTCACCGTGGCGAACCAGTCGCCGCCCGCCGCCGCGTCCGCGTCGACCACCTGCCAGTCGAAGGCCTCGTTCGCCTCGAGCTTGTCGATCAGGGTGTCGCTCGCACGCACCGGTTTTCCGTCCACGGTCGCGCCGGCGTCGGTGTTGACGATCGCCACGGTCCGGCTGTCTGCCGCGCTGTCACCGAGGAACAGGTAACCGAGTCCCGACGCGGACGCCAGCACCAAGCCGGCCAGGGCGGCCGCGGCGACGCGCCGCGAAGTGAGGACCTTTCGCGTCGACTCGGTTCGGGCGTGATTCGCGGAGTTCCGTGCGCGCTCAGAGGTCATTCCGGTGAGGATAGGTGGCATTCGTAGCGGCAGATTGTGACGATTCTGAGGATTCTCTGAGACCTCTACCCGGCGACGATCACCTCGTTCGCGGCAAGCGCGTCCGCGCGGGCCTGCAACCGCGCACGCAGGATCTCGACTCCCGATGTGAGTTTCTCGGCGCCGAGCCCGTCGGACAGCGGTACGGCCCGTGCGATCTCGTCGAGGATCTCGACCGCCCGGCCACTGCCGAACAGTTGCCGGTAGAGATCGCGGTACGCGTCCTCGTAGACGCTCGTAAACGCCTCCGAGGCCAGGAACCGCTCCTTCAGCGCGTTCCCGCCACCTCCGCCGGGCATGCCACC
Organism: Rhodococcus sp. 21391; assembly: GCF_016772255.1. Taxonomy (NCBI): domain Bacteria; kingdom Bacillati; phylum Actinomycetota; class Actinomycetes; order Mycobacteriales; family Nocardiaceae; genus Rhodococcus; species Rhodococcus sp. 21391. The sequence continues at coordinate 6,407,298 of NZ_CP063781.1, forward strand.
ACCGGGCCCGGCGGCGCCTGGATCTGCACCGCCCGGCCTGGCTCCGCCGCCCATCCCGATCGAGTCGTGCGGGCCCGCATCACTGTTGCCGCTCAGCGCGAGGTTGAGATCCCAGGACACGACGGAGATCTTCTTCGTCTCGAGGTCGTACCAGAGGTAGTAGTTCTTGCCCGGGCCCGCCATGTCGTCGCTGTTGACCAGCAGATTCTGGGTCGCGACGTACCGGGCGAAGGATTCGACGTCCACCCGGTCGGCGAGTTCGGCGTCGAACTGCTCGTCGGACGCACCGTCCAGCCATTTCAGTAGCGAGATGATCGGCTGCAGATCCTGCGAGCCTTCCGCGTTGATCTGGTCGAACTGCTCCGCGTAGGTGGTCTGGTCGTCGCCCTGATACGTGAAACTCGAGTTGGCGTCGGCCTTGTAGAGGACGCCGTCGCTGTCGAACAACGAGTTCGCATACCCCTCGTCCGGGTGCTCGAGAACGAGCCGGGTCTGCGTCGGCGACCCGTTCACGGAGTACGTGGTGTAGGCATATCGCTGGGTGGGCTGGCCGGATTCGGCGGTCGACGACAGTGACACCGCCTCGTTCAGCACTGGCGAACCCGGCCGGACCGACAGCTGTGTCATCCCCTGGTACGCCCGCCCCGCCACGTACTTGTCGAAGTTGATCAGCAGCGGCAGCGACGCCGGGTCCTCGGCCGACAGCGTGACCATGCCGCCCGGCCCGCCTTCGCCCCTGCCCTCCGGCATCGCCGTTCCCACCGGAGGTTCCATCCCTTCCGGGATACCGCGTTTCCCGCCACCGGGACCGCCGATGCCGCGGAGCCCCATCAGGGTCGAGTTGCCCTTCAGCCGCACCCCGACGTCCGTGACGAGGGTGCCGTCGATCGTGATGTCGGCGGTGATCCACTTCTTCTCGCCCTCGTCCCGGTAGGCGGCGATCATGTCGTCGTAATCGGACTGCGAGAACTCGATGCTCACGTCGTGTGCCGTCCCCGCGTCGAAGAAATCGACCGACCCGGCGACGTTCTCGGTGATGCGGGAGGCGATCACCGTCGTGTCACCGGTGATGTACGGACGCACCCGGGCCTGACCGAACACGCCGACCGTCACCGCCACGAACGCGAGGAAGGCGGCGAGGATCTTCCAGTGCCGGCGGACCGGGATCGGCAGCCGGTGAACGAGTCTGCGGCGCATCAGATGTCGGTTTGGTCGTAACCGGTGAGAACGGTGACCCGCTGGCCGGTGTTGACCCCACTGAGCGCCGAGATGAGTTCCGCCGGTTTCCGGCCCGACTTCAGCTGCGCCGTGTAGTACAGCTCGGTGAGCGCACCCGACCGCACCGACTCCGTGCTCACCAACTCGAACTCCTTCGTGTAGTCGATCAGCACGTCCTCCACGAGGGCGGTGTAGCCCGACTCGGGCGGAACCTGCACCTTCACCACCTGCCGCTGCACGTCCAGCTTGAACATGTTGAACCGGCTCATCAGGACGAGCACGAGGCAGATCGCGACGGTGGCGGCGACGGCCAGCACGTAGAACCGGGTGCCCGTCGTCATGCCGATGGCCATCACCAGGAAGATGAACCCGACGTCGCGAGTTTCCTTGATCGCGTTGCGGAATCGCACCACCGACAGCGCGCCGACGAGCGCGAACGCGCGGGCGATGTTGGAACCCACCACCAGCATGATCAGGGTGATCACCATGCCGACCATCACGAGGGTCTGGACGTAGGACTGGCTGTAGGAGACGTTCTTGTGCGTCAGGCGATAGACGTATCCGATGATCGCCGACAACACGAACGACAACGCGAGCGAGACGACGATGTCGAACGTCGAGAACGTTCCACTGAGATCCTGGAGATCGAAATTCATGACAGGGTTCCTGTTTTCGCGAGGGTGCGGCCACGGTCGGCCGGGGCCGGGAAGAGCTCGTCGGGGATGTGCATGCGGGATCGGGGCGCAAGCCCGAAGGCCTCCACGCTCTGGCAGTACTTCGAAACCCGGACCACCGACATATCCAGTCGCGCAGTGAGATCGGTGACCCAGTAGGGCACCCGCTCGTTGGCCTTGATCTCGACGATGCACAGGTGCGGCGGAATGATGAAGCGGTTCTCGGCGGGCGCCGCGAAGTGGAAGTCGCGGTCGCGACCGTGCACCCGATGGTCGATCGTGACGCGCAGGCCCACATCGGCCCCCGTACCGATGAACGCTTCACGCAGGTACCCGGTGGTGACGGTCGGACATAGGTCGAGGTTGCCGACGAGCGTCGTCACCTCGTTCACGAACGGCCCGGCCGAGACGTCGTGGTCGATCGGCTGTCTTGCGTCGCACAACCGCATCGCATGCGAGTACGGCAGCTGGATCCGGCGTTTCTGGGTGACCCGATTGACGCGCTGCTTGATCTCCACGTAGACGGGGGTCACCCCGGTGGCCTCCGCGGGAGGCCCGTACAGCCGCACCCGCAGTTTGCGGCGAAACTTCAGGCCCTCGATCTTCTCCCAGTAGAAGCGCAGATTCTGGGTGTCGTAGTACAGGCTGGTCACAGGGTATCCGCCCACCGGCGAGAATTCGTCGGACGCCATGTGCCCCGAGAGCGCTTCGCGAAGGCGTGGAACGTCCGACTCGTGGGCGAGGTACTTGATCTCGTATCTGTTGAACGCGTGCAGCGCGCTGGCGGTCTTCAGGTATCCGGACGCTTCCGGTTCGGGCGCGGACGATCCCATACTTTCAGCCTTTCGTCGGTGGGCTCTCCCACCTCAGCCGCCGCACCTCGAGTAAACCTGCAGTAAAGCTGGCAGTTTTCTGTACGGCGGACCGTCAGATGCCGTTCATCCGCACCGACACCTGTGTTCACCTGCGGCAGTTAGCACTCCCCTGCTCTTGTGTGCCAGGCACTGTCGGGCGCATTCTTCAAGTACCCAACGAGGTGTGCAGAACCAGTCGTGTTCGCAGCGTGTCATCACACCGAGGAGGCAGAGATGAACAGGGACGGCTACATCGGCATCTCGCCCTTCCAGGCCGCGGGTACCTTGCGGGGATTCGTCATTTCCGGGCGCTGGCCCGACACCACCAAGGAATGGGCCCAATTGCTCGCGCTCGCCGTGCGGGTGGCGTGTGTTCCGGGGCTACTCCACACCACGACCGTCTTCGGCGCGCACGAGGACCTGCCCGAGGAGCCCGAGCCCGAGACCGTCGGCCTCGTGGTGGCCGAGGGCACAGTTCTCGGGGAGTTCGCGCTCGCTCCCGGTCGCTTTGCGGATCATCAGCCGCCGGCGCTGATGATGCTGCACCCGCCGTCCGAGACGACCCCGTCGCTGCCGGAGTGCGTGGGCGCCGCGTCGGGCTGCGTCCTGCTCCCCGGTCTCCCCCACCTGGGGTTGGAACACCGGGCGGCGTGGGTGGAGGCGGAGGCGGACGGGACGGTGACGTCCATGGTCAGCCGGGTGGGCATCGACCCGATCAGCGATCCCGACACTGCCGTTTTGGCCATGCTGCTGGCCTCGTGAGGGTACCCGAAGTTTCTGCGGTCGGTGTACCAAACTTATTGCCGCCTTTGCCTTTTCGAATAAGTCACGCTAGCGTTACGGACATCGAAGGGGAGTAGCCCCCAATCGCCTGTGTCGACATACTGGCTCGTTGCTTCACCGCACCGGACCCGGCCTGGCGAACCGCCGCCGGATCACCCGGCGCCGGTGGGCGAGACCTTCGGCCGGACAGACGTACCCGCGTCTGCCAGGCCGGAGGAATCCACCCGTCATCCTCCGACCGACCACTGGAGGAGGATGCCCGTGCTGACCGCCGCACTGCTGAGCTTCGGCGTGATCTTCGTCGCCGAACTGGGAGACAAATCCCAGCTGATGGCGATGACGTTCGCCCTGCGCTACCGCTGGTGGGTCGTGATCGCCGGCATCACCGTCGCGACCACCGTGGTCCATCTGGTGTCCGTCGCCGTCGGCCACTACCTCGGTGTCGCGCTCCCGACTGCGGCGATCAGCATCGTCGGTGGTGTGGCCTTCCTGATCTTCGGTGCGTGGACGCTGCGCGGCGACGATCTCAGCGACGACGAGCAACTCAAGGCGGGCCGAGCTACCCGCTCGGCGTTCCTGGCCGTCACGTCCGCCTTCTTCCTCGCCGAACTCGGCGACAAGACCATGCTCGCCACCATCACGCTCGCCACCGACCACGACACCATCGGGGTGTGGATCGGCTCAACCGTCGGCATGGTCGCGGCCGACGCCCTGGCCATCGTCGTCGGCGCCGTGCTGGGTAAGCATCTGCCCGAGAGTGTCATCCGCATCGGCGCGGCCGTTCTGTTCTTCGCGTTCGGCATCTGGTTGCTGCTCGAGGGTCTGCTCCCCGGCAACGTGGCGGGCCCGATCGCCGGCGCCGCCGTCGTCGTTCTGGCGCTGGCCGGTGCCGCCAGTCGTGCAGTGTGGTCACGGCGCCGCCGCGGGGCCGCGGCAGAGCCCGAACGGATGCAGCACCAGGACTGAGCCCGGTCGACAAAGACGCCCCCTCGGGCAATACTCGAAAGCCTTGGAGTACCTCGCAGTTCTCACGGACGAGAGGGCGTGTGTGAACCATCCCGTAGCGAGCGGCAAGCCTGCGATTCTCACCGTCGACGACGATCCCGGTGTGTCGCGCGCCGTCGCCCGCGATCTGCGGCGCCGATACGGCGAGAAGTACCGGATCATCCGCGCCGAATCCGGCGAATCCGCACTCGACGCGATGAAGCAGATGAAGCTGCGCGGGGATCCCGTCGCGGCGATCCTGGCGGACTACCGGATGCCGGCGATGAGCGGGATCGAGTTCCTCGAGAAGGCGATGGACCTGTATCCGGTCGCGCGGCGGGTGCTGCTCACGGCCTACGCCGACACGGACGCGGCCATCGAGGCGATCAACGTCATCGACCTCGACCACTACCTGCTCAAGCCGTGGGACCCGCCGGAGGAGAAGCTGTACCCGGTGGTCGACGCCCTGCTCGAGGCGTGGGCGTCATCGGATCATCACCCCGCCGAGGAGACGAAGGTCGTGGGTCATCGCTGGGCGGCGCGGTCCTCGGAGGTGCGCGAGTTCCTGGCCCGCAACCAGCTGTCGTACCGCTGGTACATGTCGGACGAGCCGGAGGGCGGGCGGCTGCTCAACGCCGCCGGCGAGGACGGCCGGCGACTGCCCGTGGTGATCTGCTCCGACGGCGAATGCCTGGTGGAGCCGTCGGACACCGAACTGGGGCGGCATCTCGGACTCCGGACCGACCCGTCGGAGAACTTCTACGACCTCGTCGTCGTCGGCGGCGGACCGGCAGGCCTGGGCGCAGCCGTGTACGGCGCCTCGGAGGGTCTGCGCACCGCCCTGGTCGAACGGACCGCGACCGGTGGGCAGGCGGGTCAGAGTTCCCGCATCGAGAACTACCTCGGTTTCCCCGACGGCGTGTCCGGCGCGCAGCTCGCCGAGCGGGCCCGCAGGCAGGCCACCCGGTTCGGGGCCGAACTGATCACCACCCGCGACGTCTTCGCTCTCGAGATCAACGGATCGGCACGGACCGTCCGTTTCGCGGACGGTGACACCATCGACGCGCACACGGTGATCCTGGCCACCGGTGTCTCCTACCGGCGTCATCCCGCGCCCGGAGTCGACGACCTCACCGGTCGCGGCGTCTACTACGGTTCCGCCGTCACCGAGGCCGCCCGCTGCACCGACCAGGACGTCTACATCGTCGGCGGCGCCAACTCCGCCGGACAGGCGGCGGTCTACCTGTCGCGGGGCGCCCGGTCGGTCACCATCGTCGTGCGGGCGCAGTCGCTCGAGGATTCGATGTCGTACTACCTCGTCCAGCAGATCGAACGGAACCCTCGCATCCGCGTCCGGCCGTGCACCGAGGTGATCGGCGTCGAGGGCGAGGGTCACCTCGAGAAGGTCCGGCTGCGCAACAACGCGACCGGCGACGAGGAGACCGTCGACGCCGGGTTCCTGTTCCTGTTCATCGGCGCGGCCCCGCGGACCGAGTGGCTCGACGGCGTCGTCGCGCGGGACGAGAACGGGTTCGTCGTGTCCGGACCCGACCTCGTCGTCGACGGGAAACCACCGAGCGGATGGCCCCTCGACCGTCTCCCCCACCACCTCGAGACGAGCGTCCCGGGGATTTTCGCGGCGGGTGACGTGCGCTCCGAATCGGCGAAGCGGGTGGCGTCGGCAGTCGGGGAAGGCGCCATGGCCGTGATGCTCGTCCACCGCTACATCGGCCAACCGTGACCAGGGGCAGACCATGACGCAACTCCCGTGCAATCCCCCCGAGCTGAGGACGTTGTTCCTCTTCGAGAAGCTCACCGACCACCAGCTCGAGCAGCTGTGCGAGAAGGGGCACGTCGAGCTGATCGAACCCGGCCCGGTGTTCGCGGAGGGTGAGATCGCGACGTGCTTCTACGTGCTGATCGAAGGCGAGCTCGTGCTGAGCAAGCTGTCGGGCGGCGAGGAGATCGAGTTCAGCCGGACGTCCCAGCGCGGCGTGTACTCCGGGGCCTGGCAGTCGTACCTCGGTGACCGCGCTCCCCAGACGTACACCGCGTCGATGCGCGTCACCGCCCCGTCGAGGTTCTTCGTCCTCGACGCCGACCGTTTCGGGCAGCTGATGCGCGAGTGGTTCCCGATGGCCGTGCACCTGCTGGAGGGGCTGTTCTTCGGCAACCAGAACGCGAAGCAGGTCGTCGATCAGCGGGAACGCCTCCTCGCGCTGGGGTCGCTGTCGGCGGGGCTCACGCACGAACTCAACAACCCGGCGGCCGCCGCGGTCCGGGCGACGGCGTCGCTGCGCGACCGGGTGTCGCACATGCGGCAGAAGCTGAGCGTGATCGCCTCGGGCGTGTACGACCGGCAGGCGCTGGCCACGTTGATCCGGTTGCAGGAGGAGACCGCCGAACTGGTCGCGAAGGCGCCGACGCTGACCCCGCTCGAAGCGTCCGACCGCGAGGACGAACTCGGCGACTGGTTCGACGACCACGGCGTCTCCGGGGGCTGGGACCTGGCGCCCACGTTCGTGCAGGCGGGTCTCGACGTGCCGTGGCTCGAGCGGATCGTCGCCAGTGTCGACGACGAATCGATGGTCGAGAGCGCGATCCGCTGGCTCAACTACACCATCGAGACCGAATTGCTGATGAACGAGATCGCCGACTCGACCGCCCGGGTCTCCACGCTCGTGAACGCCGCGAAGCAGTACTCGCAGATGGACCGCGCCCCGTACCAGCGCGTCGATCTGCGGGAACTGCTCGACAGCTCGCTGGTGATGCTCGGCCGCAAGATCGGCGACTCCGTCACGGTGGTGAAGGAGTACGACCCGACCTTGCCGCAGATCCCGGCGTACGCCGCGGAACTCAACCAGGTGTGGACGAACCTCATCGACAACGCCGTCGCCGCCATGGACGGCCACGGCACCCTCACCGTCCGCACCCGGCGCGACGGCGACATGGCCCTGATCGAGATCGCCGACACCGGACCGGGTGTGCCCGAAGAGATCCGGTCGCGCATCTTCGAGCCGTTCTTCACCACGAAACCGGTGGGCGAGGGAACCGGGCTCGGCCTCGACATCTCGTGGCGCATCGTCGTGAAGAAGCACCGCGGCGACCTGCGTGTGGAGTCCGAGCCGGGCGACACCCGGTTCCAGGTCCGTATTCCGATCGAACCCGAAGTCGCAGCAGCAGAAGGAGCCTCAGATGGGTGAGCTGGAGGGAATCGACCCGAGCGTGCCGCCGAGTGGAGACGGATGCGCCGAGTGCGACAGCGCCGGCGGGTGGTGGGTGCACCTGCGCCGCTGCGCGCAGTGCGGCCACATCGGTTGCTGCGACTCCTCCCCCGAACAGCACGCCACCAAGCACGCCGCCGATACCGGCCACCCCGTCGTGCGGAGCTTCGAACCGGGCGAGAACTGGTTCTGGAACTACGCCACCGAGACGGCCTTCGAAGGCCCCGAACTCGCCCCGCCGCACCATCGTCCGATCGACCAGACCGTCCCCGGCCCCGGCTCCCGGGTTCCGCCGAACTGGCAGGCGTACATTCACTGACTCGAGCAGTCAGAGTTGCTCGAGGCGGTGTGCCGTCGCCGCGTCCTGCTCGTCGTACCGGGCGAGCGCCGCTTCGAACGTCGCCTTCAGGTCCAGCGCGTAACGCTCGTGCGCTGCGAACGTCCCGGCCGCCGAGTTCTCGACCGCGACACCCGGGCCGCCGATCGCCGTCGCCCGGAACCGCGCAGCCAGTTCCGCCGCCGACCGCAGATGGGTTTCGCCGAGACCGAAGCTCTCGGGCGCGAGTTCACGATGCGCTCGTTCTCGCAGGTCCTGCATGTCGGCCGCCAACACCTCGCACGCGGCGATGCACCGCACCAACGCGTCGCGGTCCACTTCGAGCCGGTCCTCGCTCATCCGTCCCCCTACGGTCCTGCGCGTCCCCTGATCCGCGCGAGAAGACAAACTACCCGCTCCCCGGCCCGTGACGTTTCCCTCGCCTCTGCCGTCACACCGAGCGGGCGTTATGGTGCAGGTCACCAGGGTCGGCCAACGGAGGTCGCCGGGAAAGTAAGGATGCGAACTGTGGAAATTCAGGGAACCGCCGCACTGGTCACCGGAGCGGCCTCGGGCCTCGGCGCCGCCACTGCCAAGCGTCTCGCCGACGCCGGAGCTACCGTGTTCGGACTCGACCTGCAGCAGTCCATCGAGCGCGCCGGCGACAACGTCCCCGACGGCGTGACCCTCCTCGCCACCGACGTCACCAGCGGCGACGAGGTCCAGGCCGCGATCGAGAAGATCGTCGAGTCGGGTCTGCCGCTGCGCATCGTCGTCAACTGCGCCGGCGTCGGCTGGGCCGGCCGCATCCTGTCGAAGAAGGGCCCGCACGACCTCGAACTGTTCCGCACCGTCATCACGGTCAACCTGCTCGGCACGTTCAATGTGATGCGCCTCGCCGCGGACGCCATCGCCAAGACCGACACCGTCGACGAGTCCGGGCAGCGCGGCGTCATCATCAACACCGCGTCCGTCGCCGCGTTCGAGGGCCAGATCGGCCAGATCGCGTACTCCGCATCCAAGGGCGGCGTGCACGGCATGACCGTCCCGGCCGCCCGCGACCTCGCGCAGTTCGGCATCCGCGTCAACACCATCGCCCCCGGCATCATCGACACCCCGATGCTCGCCGGCGTCACCGACGAATACCGCAAGGGCCTCGAAGCCGGCGTCCCGTTCCCCTCGCGCCTCGGTCAGCCCGCCGAATACGCCCAGCTCGCTCAGATGATCATCGAACACGACTACCTCAACGGTGAGACCATTCGTATGGACGGCGCTCTGCGCATGGCGCCGCGGTAGGCGGCTCCGCCGCCCGTGCGCCTTTCTGGTTGCTCCAGCTACCACAAAGGCGCACGGGGGCGCGAAGCGCCCTTCCCTGGGAGGTGGCATGGGTTTCTACTCGGACCGGATCGTTCCGCGGCTCGTCGACATCAGTTGCGGGATGAAGTTCACGGAGCCGACGCGGCGACGCGTCTGCGCCGGTCTGCACGGACGGGTGGTGGAAATCGGATTCGGGTCGGGTCTCAACGTCCCGTTCTACCCGGCCGCCGTCGACTCGGTGAGCGCCGTCGACCCCGCCGACCTCGGCTGGAAGCTGGCGCGCAAGCGGCTGGCGGCGTCGACGACACCGGTCGAGCGGTCCGGCCTGGACGGCCAGTCACTCCCCTTCCCGGACAACAGTTTCGACACCGCACTGTCCACTTGGACGATGTGCACCATCCCGGACGCCGACGCCGCACTCCGGGAGGTCCGGCGTGTCCTGAAACCGGGCGGCACACTGCATTTCGTCGAGCACGGTCTCGCCCCGGACGCAAACGTCCAGCGGTGGCAGCGCCGGCTCGAACCGATCCAGAAGGCCGTCGCCGGTGGTTGCCACCTCACCCGCGACATTCCCACCCTGGTGACGAACGCCGGATTCGACGTCCAGGACCTCGACCGGTTCTACGAGACGTCCGCGCCGAAGATCGTCGGCGCCTATTTCCTCGGCGTCGCGGCTTCGCCGCCCGTTCGTGCCTGACGAGTCCAGGGACTCGTCAACCGCTCACAGGCGGCGGCGCCGCCTGTCGTCGATGTAGAACAGCACGAGGGCTCCGCACAGGAGGGCGGCGGGGATCCAGGCGGCGGATCCGCCGAAGTAGCGAGTGGCGAACGCTCCGACGACGGCCCCACCGGCGAAGCTGCTGACGATGGCGGCGTACACGCGGGTGTGCTGGCGCGATTCGGGGACCTTCTCGATGAATCCGGCGTACGCCGATTCGGTGAAACGCATGAGGTTGCCGGTGGTGGCGACAGCGATGTACGACAGCGACCCGATGGTGCGGAACAGTCCGAACTGCATCGCCGCGACGAACGCGATCGGAACGGTGACCAGTGCGTTGGGCACGTTTGCGGGGACGAACGCGACCGCGACGAGGACGACGATCTGCGCGACCATGGCGATCCGGATCGGGTGGTCGAAGACGCTGTGGGCGAGTTCGCCCTTGAGCAGATGCGCGAACGCGACACCGACGATGAACGCGAGGATCGGCCACAGGTGGGCCCGTGCGGCGTGGAAGTGACGCTCCGACAGGTCGATGGCCATGAGGATGACGTTGCCGGTCTGGGCGTTCGCGAAGACGCCGCCGCGACTGATGTAGGTGTAGGCGTCGAGGAAGCCGCCCGCGGCGGTGAGGAGCAGAGCGAACCGCAGCGTCGTGGATGTCTTCGGCACCTCCACCTGACCACCCCTACCGAATCGGGCCCTGCCTTGCAGCCTAGAGGTCGGACGCGAGCGGGATCTCCTTCTCGGCCCGATCCGACATCCATTCGCGCAGTACTTTCGTCGCGATTACGTCGTCCTCGTTGTATTGCAGCAGTCGTTCGCGCTGGGTGAGGTCGGGTTCGCCGTCGTAGCCGACGGCTTCGCGGTACCAGCTCATCGACGCTTCACCGCTGGCGTCGGCGTCGCGCCACCGGAATCCGGCGACCGGGGCGATCTTCTTGAGTCCCTTGCCACCCGGGCAGATGAACTGGTCGCTGATCGCCTGGTAGATGTCGACCCATTGTGGGCTGTCGATGAATTCCCGGATCTCGGCCTCGGTGGGGATGCCCGGCCCCCCGGCGAACCGGCGGGCGGAGTCCAGCAACCACTTGTCCTCCGCGGACCGCGAATAGCAGTACGCGGCGAAGGTTCTGCCGCTCAGCGCCGCCGCTTCCCGCTCGGCCATCAGCCACGTCCAGAATTCGGCGAACGACCGCGCCTCGTCCTGCGTCGGCACCGGGTCCCAGCTGACGAACGGCCGGTACGCCGACACCCCGTCCACGTTGAGCAGCGTGCCCCACAGGTAAGCGCCGTGTTCCTGGTAGCTCTCCATGTCGACGTCGACCTCGACGTCCGCGCGCGTCACCCGGATCTCGGGGAACCGTCGCACCAGCGGCGCTCCCGCGAGCCACGCCTTGGCAGTGACGACGGCGTCCTCGAACGCGCCGTGCGGCCAGTCCTCGAGCGGTTCGCGGTCCCACGCCGCGAGATCGTCGATGGTGTGGCAGCCCGCGTCGCGCAGCATGTCGGCGCGCGAACCGGTGGCCACCAGGCTCACGTCGTGTGTCTGGGTCAGCTGCTCCTCGCACCCGGGCCACCACGGGCAGGAACGGCATTCACCGATCCTCGACGGCACGGTCGCCGATTCCCCGCGGGCGACGGCGAGCCGGTCGGCGAAGCGTTCGTCGTAGTCGTCGAGGATCGTGGTGAGGTCGTGCACGAAGATGACGTCGGAGCCGTAGCCGATCGCGCCCGCCACCAGCGCCGGACTCGCGAGCCCGTACCGTTCGAGCATCCGGTACACCTGCGCGACGCGCATCTGGTCGCGGACCTGACCGCGCGGCTTCCGCGACGCGTCCTCCCGCGGTTGCCACTCGAACATGTCCGACGTCACCGCGCCGCCGCCGGGATCGGTGACCTTGTGATTGACGACGATCACGGGGATGTACCCGCCGTGGTCCTCGTCACGGATGAGGATCTCGCAGCGCGCCCGCCGGCCGGCGTCCCGGTCGAGCGGGAGCACGGCTCCCCAGATGCGGTCCGCGCCTGCCTCGCACGCGGCCACCGTGTCCTCGGCTCGCCGGCGCAGGCTCTGCTCGGTGTCGATCTGCACCCACCGTTGCGGTGCATGCTCGGTGAGGATCCGCCGGACGTCTTCACGCTTGGCGGCGGCGGCGTCCTGACGCTGGCGGACACCCGGGTCCTCGGGCGCGGCCGCCAGTTGTTCGGGGAACGCCGCATCGAGGTGCACCCGGTGGCGGCACCGCGTCAGTGCGCTGGCATCGATCACCGTCCCCGACGCCTTTCCGGGAGAGGCGTCGGGTTCTGATTGCTGACCGATATGGGAACACACGATGACGAAGATTATGTGCTCCCCTAGGCTGATCCCGAAGCACCGGATGCAGTTGGTAGCGTGGGCTGCGCTGAAACACCAGGAAAAGGGGTCTTTTCGATGGGGTTGTTGAAGAAACGTAAGTCCCGAGCCACCCGCAAGGCGGAAGCCAAGGCACTCAAGCACAAGGCTGGAGTGGAGGCGAAGCTGAGCGCGAAGAACGAACGGAAGCGCGACAAGCAGGCCGCCAGTGCCGGTCGCAAGCTCGAGGCTGCCGAACTGAAGTCGCTGAAGAAGGTCGAGAAGGCTCAGATCGCTGCATTGAAGGCCGAAGAGAAGGCCGCCGCCCAGAAGGGTTTCACGGTCGCCGCCGTCCGCAAGTACCTCGGCGTCGCACGCCTGCTGACGCCGGTGCTGCTGCCGATCGCCTACCGCGGCGCAACGGTCGTGCGCGGGCAGATCGATGCCCGCCGTGCCGACCGCCTGGGCGTCGACATCGATCAGCTCGCGAACTTCACCGGGCACGGCGCCAAGCTCAGCGCCCGCATCGCCGGCGCCGAAAGCTCCACCACGGAGATCCTCGGGCAGAAGCCGGACGACGCGGAGACGCAGCAGTTCGCCGCCGCCATCCGCGACCGCCTCGGCGACCTCAACACCGCGGTCCGCGCGGCCGAGCAGATGCCGCAGGCCCGCCGCAAGGCCGCCCATCACGCCATCTCAGCCGAACTCGACGGAGTCGAAGCCGATCTCCTCGCCCGCCTCGGCGTGCGCTGAACCGCCCGACCCACCGCAATGTCCCCCGCCCGCCCCGCCGCGACCGCCACCCTTCGGGGCTCGGCGGTCGGTGCGCTCGTGGCCGCTCTCGCGGTCGCCGCGCACGGCATCGGCGGGGGTGGCCTTCCCGAATCCGCGGCGCTGACCCTGCTGTTCGTCACGTGTAGCGGGGTCGGCGCGGTCACCGCGCAACTGCCCGCACGCGTCCACGGCCCGCTCACGCTGGTGGGCGCCCTCGGTGTCGGCCAGGTGGCCGGACACTTCGCTCTCACACTCACCTCGCACGTGCACTCGGTGGTCCCTGCCGTGCCGATGCTGGCCGCGCACGCGGCCGCCACCGTGATCTGCGCGCTGCTGATCGCGAACGCCGAGCGTCTGTACGGCCCCCTCGTCCACGTCTGGCGGGTGGTACTCCGCGGCGAACCGCAGCCCGTCTCGGCGGCGCCTACGGCGCACGTCCCCGCGCGTCCCGCGAATCCCGTGGACGCCCTGCTGCGCGCGAGCATTTCGCGTCGCGGACCCCCGGTCCCGGTCTGACTCCCACCTCTTCTCGCTTCAGACCCTCAAAAGGACCTTCGATGAATTCCCTCTTTTCCCGTGCCCTTTTCACGGCCGGTGCGGCCGGCGGCGCCATGCTGCTCGCGGCCGGTGTCGCCGCCGCCCACGTCACCGTCGTCGCCCCCGGCGCCGAACAGGGCGGCTACTCCGTCCTGACCTTCCGAGTTCCCACCGAATCCGAGACGGCGTCCACCACCAAGCTGACCGTCACGCTCCCCGACCTGAAATCGGCCCGCACCACCCCACTGCCGGGGTGGACGTCCGTCGTCGAGAAGGACCCGACGTCCAAGCTCGCGAAGTCCGTGACGTGGACCGCCGATCCCGGTGTCGGTGTCGCGCCCGGCCAGTTCCAGCAGTTCGAGCTGTCCGCCGGACCGCTGCCGGAGCAGGACGAGGTGTCGTTCGCGGCCGCCCAGACGTACAGCGACGGCGAGGTCGTCAACTGGGATCAGGCGGTCGGCGCCGACGGTGCGGAGCCCGACAAGCCGGCACCCACGCTCACGCTGGCCGCGGCGAGCGGTGAAGACCACAGCCACGACGCGGGCGGCGCCACGACGTCCGAGGAGACCGAGACGACGGCGTCCGGCACCGACGACACCGCCCGCTGGCTGGGCGGCATCGGCCTGATCCTGGGCGCACTCGGCGCGGCCCTCGGTCTCGGCGCCATGGTCCGGAGCCGTCGCTCATGAGAAGACGCACCACCTTCACGTCGGTGAAGGTGATCGCGGTCGGACTGCTGACCATGCTCGCGAGCATGCTCGGGGCAGGCACCGCGCTCGCCCATTCCGTCGTGATCAGCTCCACCCCCGAGAACGGCGCGGAGATCGCGGCCGGCCCGGAACGGGTGAGCGTCACGTTCAACGAGGCGCTGCAGGAATCGTTCGCGTCCCTCACCGTGGTGGGACCCGACGGCAACCTGTGGACCAAAGGTGACCCGGCCGTCGAGGGGCCCACGGTCAGCGCCGAACTCGGCGAACTGGGACCGGCCGGTGTGTACACCATCGCGTTTCGCGTCACGTCCGCCGACGGGCATCCGGTGAGCGGAACCCGCACGTTCACCCTCACCCAGGAGGGGTCGGGCACGCCCGGCGCCGCGGCCGACAGCTCGGGCGAAACCGGCAGCGGCGGAGTTCCGCTGTGGCCGTTCATCGTTGCCGGTGTGCTCATGTTCGGCGGCGGGCTGTGGTTCGCGCTCCGCAAGCCTCGCGGCGAGAACTGAGCACGGTGGGTACGGCGCGACAGTCCTGGCTACTGTTCGCCGTACCCACATCGCTCGTCGGGGTCGCGTGCGGTTGGGCGTTGGCGCAACCGGAAGACCCGTCCCCGTCGAGCGCCGTCCGGGCGCTGTGCCTGGTGCTCGGTTCGGCGGTGCTCGGACTCGCCGCGCTGGGCTGGTGGAGTCGCGCGGACAGCCGTCCCCTCGTGCGGGACCAACGGCTGTGGCGGTTGTCGACCGCGGTCGCCGGTGCGTGGATGCTCGCCGAGGCGGTGCTGCTGTCGATGACGGCGGCGGAGGCCGACGCCCTGGGGTTGTCCGAGCTGTCGGTCGGACGGTTCGGCGCGTACGTGACCGAGATCAGCGCGGGACGCGTCGACCTCGCCGTTCTCGTGTGCACGGCCGCGGCCACCGCGTGGTCGGCCGTCGCGTTCCGCCGCACCGACGCCCGGCTCCCCGTGCCCGTTCTGGTGCTCGCGGCCCTCGCCCTGGTGGCCCGGCCGATCACCGGACACATGTCGCAACAGGTTCTCGGCTCGGTCCTCGACGTCGTCCACGCACTGGCCGCCGCGGTGTGGTTCGGGCTCCTCGCAGCCCTCGGCCTGATGCTCCGGTCGCGCGGTGACTGGTCGTCGTGGCTGCCGCGGTATTCCGTCGTCGCGTGGCGGTGCGTGTGGCTGCTGACCGCGACCGGGATCGTCGATGCCGCGGTCCGGCTGGGTGGGGTGACGCCGCTGTTCGACACCGGTTACGGCCGCATCGTGCTCGCGAAGGCGGTGGCGTTGGCGGCGCTCCTCGGGCTCGGCTGGTGGTGGCGGCGAACGTGGGTCGGGCAGGCCGCCGCACACCGGATCAGCGCCGAAGGGTCCCTGCGGCGCGCGATCGTGGAGGTGGTGGTGATGGCCGTTCCGTTCGGTCTCGCCGCCGCCCTCGCCACCACCGCCTGACCCGTGAGTACTGATTAACGTCCGGCGGTTAATAAGTACTCACGGGCGCGTCAGCGCAAGAGGATCTTCCCGCGGCTGCCGCCCTTCTCGCCGGCGCGCTGAGCGTCGGCCGCGTCGGTCAGGGGGAACGTGCGGGCCGGCGGGAGGGCCAGCTTCCCGTCCGCGGCGAGGGCGCCCAGCCGGCGCAGCGTCTCCGCGCTCCGGTCGCCGGCGTTGCCGGACGAGAAGGTGATTCCCAGCCCGAACGCGGCACCGTCCGACAGCGTCACGATCCGGTCGGTGCCCCCGCGCAGGTCCATCGCCGCCTCGAGTCCGCCGAAGCCGACGTCGAGGACGGCGTCGACACCGTTCGGCGCGAGTTCGCGGACCCGGTCCGCCAGCCCCTCACCGTATGTCGTGGGGGTCACGCCCAGCTCCCGCAACGCATCGTGGTGTTTCTCGCTCGCGGTACCGATCACGGTGACACCCGAATCCAGCGCCAATTGCGCCGCAATGGTTCCCACCGCACCCGACGCGCCGTTCACCAGTAACGTCTCCCCGGACTTCGGCTTCAGGAGCCGCAGTCCACGCGTGGCGGCTTCGCCGGCGACCGGAATAGTGGCGGCGTCCGTCCAGCTCAACCCTTTCGGCTTGGGCACGACGATCGAGGCGAGCGCGTATTCGGCGTAGCCGCCGGTGTCGGACCAGCCGAACACCTCGTCGCCGACCACCACACCGGTCGCCTCCGGACCGACCGCGTCGACCACGCCGGCCACTTCGCTGCCCGGGATCTTCGGGAACTGCACCGACATCACCTCGGCCATCGACCCCGACCGCAGCTTCCAGTCGATCGGGTTCACGCCGGCCGCCCGGATGACGAGGCGCACCTGGTTGCCGGTGGGCTCGGGCACCGGCACGTCGTGGGTCTCGAGCACTTCGGGACCACCGTAGGACGAGTAGGAGACTGCCTTCATGGTCTGTTTCGCGTGGGAATTCGTCATGAAGACAATCTCGTCCTCGGCGGTCCGTCGCGCCAGACATTCGGCTGGTTGATCACAGGGCGGCGGCGGCCTTCGTCAGATCGGCGACGAGGGCGTCGAACGCGTCGTCCCGATCCTCCGACGGTCCGCGGAGCACGGCGGACGGGTGGATCGTCGCGAAGACGTCCGGATCCGCGTCGACGTCCACCTCGCCGTCGAGGTGCAGTAACTCTCCGCGGTGTTCGGTGAGCCGGAACGACGGGCCGAGCAACGCCTGCGCGGCGGTGGCCCCGAGGCACACGAGGACGTCGGGCTGCACCGCCGCCAGTTCGGCGATCAGCCACGGCCGGCACGCGACGATCTCGGTGCGGTTCGGCTTCTTGTGGATTCGGCGCTTGCCGCGTTCGGCGGGGACGAACTTGAAGTGTTTGACCGCGTTGGTGACATACGTGAGGTTCCGGTCGATGCCCGCCGCGTCGAGCGCCTTGTTCAGAAGCTTTCCCGCCGGGCCGACGAACGGTTCACCGGCGCGGTCTTCTTGATCGCCCGGCTGTTCGCCGACGAGCATCATCCGCGCGGATCGCCTGCCCGCGCCGAAGACGGTGTGCTCGGCGTCGCGGTACAGATCGCAGCCGTGGCACCCGTCCGCCGCGTGGGACAACGCGTCGAGGTCGACGGTGTCCGGCACGAACGGTGCGGCCGAGGGCTTCGTGGCGCGTGACATGTGCGTCGAGTACCCGTCGGGCGGAGCTTCATTCGCACAATACTGTCAATTAGTTTAGCGCTAAGATATAATCACCGGAGAAGCCCACCGAGAAAGCGAGCCTCCATGTCCCTCACCGAAGTCACCGCCCACCACCCCTACAGCCCGGCCGTGGTCGCAGGCGGACTCGCGTTCGTCTCCGGCGCACTGTCCGTCGATGCCGAGGGCACCGCCGTCCCCGGCCGCACCGAGGCGCTCGACGCCGCCGTCGACCGCATGGTCGATCGCCTCGCCACCGTCGGCGGACAGCTGAAGGACGTCGTCAAGCTCACCTACTATGTCACCGACCTGTCGTTGCGCGAGGAAGCGAACCGCCAGTTCGAGCGCATCTTCGACGAACCGCGCCCCGCGCGCACGTTCCTCGAGGTCAGCAGCCTCCCCTACGGCGCGATCGCCGAGATCGACGCCGTCGCGGCGGTCGGGGGACGCTGACAGCGCACCTGTCCGGCAGCGCCGCGGGTCCCCGTTCCGAGAAATGGACGGGGACCCGCGGCGCGTCACCGTCACTTATGCTCGTTCGATACCTTGGTACTAAACAGATGAGACCCTCGAGGATTCAGGAGGTGCGCCCGGTGACGCAACGCCCCGTTCCAGATCGCGATGCCGTCGACGACATCGTCGACCAGTGGGCCCACCAGTGGCCCGACCTGGATGTGAGTCCGCTGAAAGTGCTGGGCCGCCTGCACCGTTCGTATCTGCGCTATCAGTCGTCCCTCGCCGCAGTGTTCGAGGAGCACGGTATCAACATGGCGTCCTTCGACGTCCTGGCCGCCCTCCGACGTTCGGGTCCGCCGTACCGGATGACGTCCGGACAGCTGGCGGAATCCGCCCTCGTCACCACGGGCGGTGTCACGCTGCGCGTCGACCGACTCGAGAAGGCGGGACTCGTGCAGCGCGAGCGCGACGCCGAGGACCGCCGCATCGTGCACGCGCAACTCACCGACGAGGGCCTGCGGGTGATCGAGAAGGTCGCGGAGGCCCACTTCGCCAACGAGTCGCAGATCCTCAGCGGGATGTCGAAGGACGATCAGGCGGCGTTGGCCGAATTGCTCCGCAAGCTCGAGCACTCGATCGTCGAGAACCAGGCCCCCACCGCCTGAGCGGATAGATCAGCTGGCCGCGCGGGAGGTCAGATCGGCGACCTCACCGAATCCGATGAACCGTTCGGATGCCGCCGTCATCTCCACGATGAAGCGTCGCTGCTCGTCCTGCGATGCACCGATCAGGCGCGCCGCACCCGTCCACTGCGCCTCGGACAGTTTGCGGGCGAGTTGGGCGGGTTCGGCGCACGGCGTCGCGATTCCGGCCTGGTTGAGCCGTTCGATGAATCGGATGTACCGGCCGAGGATCCGGTTGTGTGCCGCCTCGAGCTGTTCCCCGATCACGGGGTCGACGGCGGCGCGGTCCTCGATCATCGTGAACAGGCGTCCGCTGCTGTAGACGGTCTCGATGAACGCCGCGGTGGCCGCGCGCAGGACGGTGCGCGGGTCCGCGTCCGGCGGGACCGGGATGCGCTGAGCCTCGACGAACGTGTCGAAGACCGCGGCGGCGACGGCACGGAACGCGTCGTCCCGGGACGCGAACCGGGCGGAGAATTCGGCCTGCGACACCCCGGCGGCAGCGGCGATGACCGCCTCGGAGGTGCGCTCGTATCCCAGTTCGGCGAAGCACCGCCCCGCCGCTTCGACCAACGCGAGCCGACCTCGATCGTCACCGTTCGTAAGCACCGCTCGCGCCTCCTCGTACCCCGGCCGGCGCCCGACGTGTCGGCCGTCACACATTCTTGGTTGACATTTCATTCACGTCAGCCCGCGCGACCCTACGCCTGCTGAAGTGCCTTCGCCTGGGCCTCGGCCTGCGCCCGGTAGAGCCGGCGGAGCCGGATGACGCCGAGGTCGTGCTGGTACAGGTTCTCCGCTTGGTCCGCGTCGAATGCCATCGCCTCGAGCATGGTGCGGTCCTGCTCGAGCACCACCCAGTGCCGCTCCTCGAGCTTGGTGCGGTACAGGAACCGCCAGACGTCGCGTTCCCAGCCCTCGACGCGGCGGTACCGCCAGAAGAACACCGCGGTGGTCTCGGCGTCGATCGGCGTTCCCATGCCGACGATGCCGAACGAGCCACCCGGGCCCGCGGTCGGCGGGTACGGGATCTCGAGGTCCACCCAGTCGATGCCGGTCCGGCAGAATTCGACCCAGTCGAAGTTCACACCCCGCTGGTCGGTCTTCTCGAAGAAGAACCCGCGATCGGTTTCGCGGATCCGGAACTTCGCGGACGTCTCGCCGCCGAACATCGAATGCGATTCGCGGTGCAGGAACGCTCCGTGCATCGGGTCGAGCAGGTTCTCCAGCGTGAACCGCCACGGCGCCTTCCACTCCGCGTAGCAGAGGAAGTGCGAGATGCCGTCGTCGGTGAGACGCTCGGGCAGTTCGAGTGGCGCGGGTTCGGCGTCGGGGTCGGTGCCGAACCAGGCGAGCACGGCGCCGGCCACTTCCTGCACGGGGAGGCTGGTGACGAGCCGCTTGCCTTCTAGGTTGCAGCCGGGCATTCCGGGGACGGAGACGACGGTGCCGCCGCCGTCCACCTGCACGCCGTGGTACTGGCAGGCGACGCGATCGCCGAGGTGCTGGCCCTGCGACAGCGGGGCGCCGCGGTGCGGGCAGCGGTCGGCGAGCATGCGGAGGGTGCCGTCGGACTGACGGAACAGCAGCCAGTCCTCGCCGAGGCGGCGCACCTTCTTCATGTCGCCGCGCGCGACGAAGTCGGACGGGCACACCGCGTGCCACTGGTCGCGCATCCCGGTCGCGAAGATCTCGTCGCCGGTGAGTGCCGCCTTGTGCAGTCGGTTCACCATGTCAGGCCCCCATCCGTCGGATCTCGTCCGTGAAAGTGTCGGTGGTCCAGGCGTCGCCGCCGGGACTGTGGATGCCGAGGGCGTTCAACCCCTTCACCAGGCCTTCGAGGTGGTGCACACCGGTGCCGAAGACCTCTTCGATCGCACCGGCCAGCTTCCGTTCGTACGGGGTGGGTGCCGTGCCGGACTGGCGTGGTTGCAGATACAGGCTCATGGTTCTTCCCTTCTAGAGATCCAGCACGAGCTCGTCGGAGCGGGCGCGGGAAACGCAGATCATGATGGTGGTGCCGGACTCCTGCTCGGAGCTGGAGAGCAGGGAGTCGCGGTGGTCGGGGGTGCCGGCGAGGACGCGGGTTTCGCACGTCCCGCAGATGCCTTCGCGGCAGGAGTTGGGGACGTCGACGCCGGATTCCTCGAGGGTGTCGAGGATGGTCCGGCCCGGGGTGACGGTGGCCGAGATGCCGGATCGTTCGCAGATCACGCGGACGGGGCGATCACCGGCGAGGGTGTCGGCGGGGATCTCCTTCGCCTTGAACCGCTCGAGCCGGATCGTGCCGTCCGGCCAGGAGCCGGCGAACCCCTCGACCGCGCCGAGCAGTCCCTCGGGGCCGCAGGCGTAGACGAGCGTCTCCTCGCGGGCGGTACCGAGGATGTCAGCCAAGTCGAGGATGCCCTCGGTTTCCTCGGTGACGACGTGCACGCGGTCGCCGTATCCGGACAGTTCGTCGAGGAACGCCATCGACGCGCGGGCGCGGCCGCCGTAGTGCAGTTCCCATTCGGCGCCCATGCGTTCGGCTTCACCGATCATCGCGAGGATCGGCGTGATGCCGATGCCGCCGGCGATGAACACGTAGCGCGGCGACGGCAGGAGTTCGAAGTTGTTGCGAGGCGCGCTCACCGACAGGCTGTCGCCGGGCCGCAGCGTCTCGTGGACGTGCCGGGAGCCGCCTCGGCCGGTCACCTCGTGGAGGATCGCGACGCGGTACCCGGTCTTGTCGTCCGGGTCTCCGCAGAGGGAGTACTGGCGGACGGTCCCGCGGTTCAGGTGCAGATCCAGGTGGGCGCCGGGCGTCCACTGGTCGACCGCGCCGCCGTCCTGTCGTTCGAGGCGAAGCGAGACCACGCCCGCGGACTCGACCCGCATCTGACGCACCATCATGGGGACGGTGTCTGCGTCTGTTGTCATCGCTCACTCCCAGGCTCAACCGAAGGCTTAGTTCCTTAGTGCTCAATAATTTAGCACTAAGATGTATCGTGCGCCACAGTTGAGGGGAAATCTGTCGAACACAGGCCGAGCTACTCCGCTTCGCGGTACCGCACGGTCTCGGCCGCGAGCCGCTCCTCGTACGCCTGTGCGAGGTCGTGCAGACTCTGCACGCAGTCACCGGTGAACACCGGCGCATGCATCGGCGCCAGCAGAAGTGGTTCCAGATCGGCGAGTCCCCGGATCGTGGGCCCGAGCGCCGGTGACAGGCACGTCGCGTTCCCCATGTCCTCCGCCGCGATGGCCGGGCCGACGATCTCCTCCTCCGTGGCAGGCGGATGATGCCCGAATGCGGTGAACAGGTCACCGCAGAACAGCGTCTGCGTCGTCTCCTCGAAAACCAGCCCGGCATCCCACCCGTGTGGAACATGCGGAGTGTCGAGGTGACGGACCCGCCTGGTGCCCGTCTCCATCACGTCGCCGTACTGCAGGGGACGCGGCATGCGATCGGCGAGGTCGTTGACCTGCACGAAGCAACCCATCGCCCCGTGCGCGACCTCGGCGTTCGGCGCGGCCGCCAGCCACGAGTTCATCGCACCGCACTCGTCGGCCTCCACGTGCCCGAACGTGATCCACCGCAGTCTGTCGAGAGGAATCAGCCGACCGACCGCCGCGGACACGGACGGGAACAGCGCACGCTGACCGGTGTGGAACAGCAGCGGTTCCTCACCGTCGACGAGGAACTGGTTCATGATCAGGTTGGGCTCGTCCAGATACGTGGACAGCCGGTAGATGTCGGGAGCGATCTCGGTAATCGTGGTGTCCATCCCTGGCTCCGATCACGTCACGGTGTCGTGAGGACAAGCCTTCTCGGGACAGCGGCGGCGCGCAAGATCCTGCGGGTACGCGATGGCGCTACCGGCGTTGCCCGACGCCGATCCGGACGAGGTCGTGCCCGACGGTCACGGTGCCGGCGAACGTGGACTTCACGCCTCGTTCCCACTGGTCGTCGGTGACCTGCCGGGGGTCGCCCGGCCCGATGTGGGAGAGAACCACCTGACGGACATCCGCATCCGTGGCGACGCGCCCGACATCCTGCGCGGTGGTGTGCGCCTGGATCATGTGCTCGACCAGTGCGGAACCCGAAGTCTGAGCGTAGAAGTCGACGTCGATCACCTCGTGGACGAGGATGTCGGATCCCCGGGCGAGTCGAACCACGTTCGGCGACTTCGCGGTGTCGCCGGAGAACGTGACCGCACCGTCCTCCGTGTCGAACCGGTACGCCAGCGAGGGGTAGACCGGGCCGTGCGGAACCAGTGTCGCGGTGACCCGGACCCGGTCGTCTTCGAACACCGGGAACGGCTCCATCTCCGGCGCCGTGTTGTCGGCGGACGCACCCGCCGACTCCGGTGGCAGTACATCGTGCAGCGACAGCCGCTGCCCGTAATCGGAGTGGGCGCCCTTTTCGACGTTGCGGATGTTGATGTCGTAGGCGAATGCGTCGAGTACGCCCGCGAACAGATCGGTGAGTCCGGGTGCCGGCGACGCCGGACTCTGGATCGGAATACTCTGGCCGCCACGCGGTGCCGACAGTCTGCCCGCCGAGCCCGGGCCGTACACCGGCACCACGTTACGGAATGTGTAGGACGGTGTCCCGCCGGGCAGCCAGAAGACGTTGAACAGATCGGCGATGTGATCGCTGTGCATGTGCGTGACGAAGACGCCACCGAGCGAATCCGCGGCGATACCGGCCTGGATCAGCTTTCGGCTCGACCACGGACCCGCGTCGACCAGATACGGTCGGTCGCCGACGACGAGCACACTGGACGTGCCGCTCCGCCCCGGCACGGCGATGGGTCCGGCCGCCGTGCCGAGCAGGATCAGCGTGGTTGCGTAGCCGTCGACGTCACCGGTCAACTCGTAGGCGTCCGGTGGCGTCGCACCACTCGGCTGCGCGTCCGAGGTGTGGGACGCGCAGCTCGTCGCGGCGACGGCAGTGGCGGCGGAACCCAGCAGGGCCAGCGCCCGCCGCCTCGACAGCGGATGTCGGCCGACAGGTTCCATTCACGCGTCCGTTCGGGCCGCGGCCAACTCCAGCGGCACGTGCCAGGCGTCGTATTCGTAGACCCAGTCGCCGTTGCCTGCGACCTTCAGCCACTCGTTGGACCGGGAGCCGCGCTGGATACGCGAGGTCCGCTGCAGTCGCGTCTCCTGGTAAGCCTGCAGCGCGACCGCGGGGTCGTCGAACAGGCTCAGGCAGCGGGACAGGACGACGGCGTCTTCGATGGCCATGCCGGCGCCCTGCGCCATGAACGGCATCATCGGATGTGCCGCGTCGCCGAGGAGCACGGCGCGCCCGTCGGTCCACGATGCCAGCGGGTCACGAACGTAGAGAGCCGATTTCAGGACGTCGTCGCAGGCGTCGAGCAGGGCTCGTGCCTCGGGGTGGAAGTCGCGGTACAGCTCACGCAGTTCGGTAACGGAACCGGGTGTGGTCCACGATTCCTCGGTCCACTCCTCCTGGCCGCAGGTGGCGAAGACGAAAATGTCCTTGCCCTGGTTGAGGGGGAACGTCACGATCTGCGTCGACGGATTCGGCCCCCACCACTTGGTGAAGCAGTCGAGGTTCGGCAACTCGCCGACGCGTTCGGTGGGGACGACGGCGCGGAACGCCACGACCCCGGTGAACGTCGGCTGTTCCCGCCCGAGGAGAGCGGTCCGGACCGCGGAGTGAATGCCGTCGGCGCCGACGATCACGTCGGCGGAAACCGTACTGCCGTCGGTGAACTCGATGCGGCCGTCGGCGACGCCGCTGACCCGGCGACCCATTTCGACGACACCCGACGGCAGCCGGTTCTCGAGCGCGGTCATGAGGTCGCCCCGGTGCATGGTCAACTGCGGTGCGCCGTATTGTTGTTCCGCGCTCTCCCCCATCGGCAGCCGGGACGTTTCGGCTCCCGTGTCCCACGTGCGGCTGATCCGGAACTGCGGGCGGGCGGCCGATTCGCGGATCGCCGGGCCGATGCCGAGTCCGTCGAGAGCCCGGACCGCGTTGGGGGTGAGGTTGATGTCGGCGCCGACGCGGGCGAACTGCCTCGTCTGCTCGTAGACCGTGACGTCGAGACCGAACTTACGGAGGGCGATCGCCGTGGCGAGTCCGCCGATGCCGCCGCCGCAGACGGCGACCGTGGTCACTGTGCAGCCTTTCCGGGGACCGTGACGGGCGGCGTGAACGGTGCCGGCATGTCGCCGTAGGCGGCGAGATCGACCTCGACGATCACCGGCGCCTGCCGCGACACGGCGTCGGCGAGCACCTCGTGGGCCTCGGCGGCGCCACCGATCCGCAGGTACGGCACGCCGATGGACTGTGCCAGCAGCGGGAAGTCGGGGGTGACGAGGTCGACGGCGTAGGTGTCTTCGCCGCCGCCCTTCTGCATGTTGCGCAGCACACCGTAGCCGCCGTCGTTGAACACGAGCAGCACCAGCCACGGCTTCTCCTGCGCCATTGTCAGGATCTCGCCGAAGTGGACGGCCAGGCCGCCGTCGCCGACGAGCGCCAGGGTGGGCCGGGTCTCGTCGGCCAGTGCGGAACCGATGGCCATGCCCAGGCCCTGCCCGATGCCGCCGCCGCGGGGGAAGACGTTGGACTTGGGGTCGAACATCGGCAGCAGCCGGTTGCCCCAGGAACTCGACGCAATGGTGACGTCGCGGGCGATCACGGAATCCTGTGGGAACGCGGCACGCACGGCGTCGCACAGCACGGCGTGATCGCCGAGTCCGGCGCGCTGCTTGCTGCGGACGAGTTCGCGGGTGGTGCGGGCACGTTCGGTCCAGGCGACGTCGACGGGCGCCAGGCCCGACAGCTGCCGGAGGAACATCGCGATGTCGGTGGTGACTCCGGCCTGCGCGGGGTAGACGCGTCCGACCGCGGCCGCATCGATGTCCACCTGCACGTGTGCAGCGGGGACGGGCATGGAGTAGTCGCCGGTCTCGTTGGACCGGAAATGGGTGCCCAGCGACAGCAGCAGGTCGGCGTCCCGGAGGAGCTCGCGCCCCGCGGGGGTGTTGCCGTAGTTGCCGATGCACAGCGGATGGTCCTCGGGCACGGCGCCGCGCCCGGAGTTGCTGGTGAGCAACGGGACTCCCCACTGCTCCACCAGTTCGGTCAGCTCGGCGCCGGCCGTGGCGACACCGCCGCCCGCCCAGATCACCGGGCGTTTCGCCGACTGCAGCAGGGCGAAGGCGACGGCCAATTCGTCGACGTCCGGCGTGCGCGGCGACTCCGACACCGGCTCGACGACGTCGATGACGTGCTCCGCGTACTGGAGGTCGATCGGCCATTCGATGCTCGACGGTCCGCCGGGCGCGGCGAGCGCGGCGGCGACGCCTTCCCGCAACACCTTTCCGGCGCTGTCGGTGTCGAGGATGGTGGCGGCATGCTTCGACGTCGCCGTCAGCATCCCCAGCTGATCCTTGGTCTCGTGGATGAATCCGCGACCCGAGCCGAGGTACCGGCTCTCGACGTTGCCCGTCACGTGCAGCACCGACGTTCCGGCACTGAGCGATTCGATCAGCGAGCCGGCCGCGTTGCCGGCACCGGTGCCGGTGCTCGTGAGAGCGCAACCGAGGCCGCCGGTGGCCCGGGCGTACCCGTCCGCCGCGCTGACCGCGGTGGCCTCGTGCCGGACCGGCACGAACCGCAGGTGCGTGCTGACCGCCTGCACCAGGGGCTGGTTGTGGACGCTCACGATGCCGAAGACGGTGTCGACACCGGCCTCGCGCAGCACCTGGACGAGCAGGTCGCCCCCATTACCCACAGACATGGTGTTCCTCTCAGACATAGCGCGCGACGCCTCCGCAGACGTCGAGGCTGGTGCCCGTCACGTAGGACGAGCGGGGGGACAGCAGGGTCACGATCATGGTGGCCACCTCGTCGGCGCGGCCGAACCGGCCGAGGCCGATGCCGCGGTCCTGGGCGATCTCCGCCTCCCATTCGGCGAATGTGGCGTCGGTGCCGGATTCCTCGTAACGGCGCCGCCACTGGCCGGTGTCGACCAGTCCGAGCGACACCGAGTTGACGCGGATGCCGTCGGCGGCGAGTTCGAGCGACAGCGACTTGCTGAGGTTCAGCAGCCCGGCCCGGGCGGCGCTGGTGGTGACCAGCCGCGGCTCGGGCTGACGTGCGAGCACCGCCGAGATGTTGACGATGGACGCGGCGCCGGACTTGCGCAACAGTGGCAGGGCTGCCTCGACGGTGTTGAGGACGCTGGAGAACTTGAGGTCGAGTTCGTCGCGCCAGTCGTCGAGGGTCGCCTCGCCGCGCGGGACCATGCGGGACTTGCCTGCGTTGTTGACCAGACCGTCGAGGCCGCCGAATCGGTCGACACCGGCGTCGACCAACGCGGCGACCGCGGCCGGGTCCCGGACGTCGCAGGACGCGGTGAGGACGCGGTCGCTGCCGGGCAGCGGTGCGATGACGGAGTCGAGCCGGTCGCGGTCGCGCGCGCAGGTGACGACGTTGGCACCCTCCTCGAGCAGCATCGCGACGGTGGCGAGCCCGACTCCCGAGCTTCCGCCGGTCACCAGGTGGGTGCGGTCTTTCAGTTGCAGGTCCACGACGTGGTCCCCTTCTCTAGTGCAGGACGAATCCGCCGTTGACGACGAGTTGCTGGCCGGTGATGTACGACGCCTCGGGTCCCATCAGGAACGCGACGGCGCCGACGAGATCCGACGGCTGCTGTGGCCGCTCGAGTGCGCGATTGAGGCGGTACAGCTCGTGCCGATGCTCCGGAACCTTCTGCGCCGATTCGCTTTCGGTCAGACCGGGCGAGACGGTGTTGACGGTGATGCCGTGCGGGCCGAGGTCGCGGGACATGGCGCGGGTCAGCGCGGCCACCCCACCCTTGGAGGCGATGTAGTGCGCGAGACGCGGCGAACCGTACAGGGCGGCGTCGGAGCCGATCGTGACGACTCGTCCGCCTCCGTTCCCGATGATGGAGGGAACGATCGCCCTGCTCACGAGGAACGTGCCGCGCAGGTTGACGCCCAGCACCCGGTCCCACTCGTCGATGTCGAGTTCGTGAATCGGTTTGCCGCCCACGCCGTCCGCGAGGGCCGCATTGTTGACGAGGCCGTACAGCGGGCCGCCGGCGGTGACGGTGGCCGCCATCGCGTCGACGGACTCCGCGTCGCGGAGATCGACCCGGACGAACTGCGCCTTGACGCCGTCGGCGCGCAGGCTTGCCGCCGCGTCCTCGCCCCAGTCCTCGCGGATGTCGGCGAGCCACAGGGTGGCGCCGTCCTCGCCGAGCCGGCGGGCCAGGGCGAGGCCGAGACCCCGCCCCGCCCCGGTGACGAGAATGCTGCGGCCGTCGAGACTCATGGTCAGTCCCGCGTCACGCCGTGCATGGCCGACGTCTCGGGGTACGTCGGGATCTGAGGCTTCTGCGCGCCGATGATGACGCAGAACAGAGCGTCCTTGTCGCCGTTGTTCTTCAGGCTGCGCGGAACTCCGGCCGGGACGACGATCATGTCGCGGTAACCGAGGGTGCGCTTCTCCACCTGGCCGTCGCGGTGGACGCCGACCTCCACCTCGCCCTCGAGGACGAAGAAGGCTTCCTCGGCGTCGTGGTGGGTGTGCTCCGGGCCCTCGGCGCCGGGGGGAAGCAGCATGTTGGAGAACGTGAATCCGCGCGAGGAGATGGTGCGGTTGTCGTTCTCGTGGTTACCCGTCGCGCCGGAGCCGACGTAGCGGATCTGCGCGCGCTTGAACTGGTCGCCGGCCTTGGCCTGGAAGCCCAGGGTGTCCCAGTCCTCGTGGCGGGAGCCACGGGTGAGGATCAGCGAGTCGGTGAATTCCTTCAGATCGGCGGTGCCGTATTCGAGTGTCATGTCGTGCTCCTTCTCTAGAGGTGGTTGCGTAGGCGTTCGGTGATGTGGATGAAGGATTCGACCCAGGCGTTGAAGGCCTCCGGGCGCTCCTGGTTCGCGAGGTGTCCGGCACCCCGGATGGTGACGAACACGGCGCCCGGAATTCCCCCGGCGAGAACCTGACTCGCGGGAACGCCGGTCACCCTGTCCTCGTCTCCGCCGAGGACGAGTGTGGGGATGTCGATCTTCGGCAGATCGGCCGTGTGATCGGTGGCCGCCATCGACTCGGCGGCGTACCCGTAGCCGGGCAGCCGGATCGACGACGCCATGATCGCCGTGGCCTTCGCGGTCAGCTCGTCGCCCGCGGTCCCGGACAGCAGCCGCGGGGACCGTTCGGCGGCAAAGACTTCCGCACCGTCCTGCTCGAGCGTCGCGGCCCGGGCGCGCATCCGGCCGGCGGCGTCGCCGTCCGCTCCCGAGCCGACGGTGGAACTGCCGAGCAGCAGACTCCGCACGAGCCCGGGGTGGCGCAGCGCCAGCCGGGTGGCGATCACGCCGCCCCACGACATTCCCAGGACGTGCGCTCCCGCGTCACCGCAACGGTCGCGGATCACGTCGGCAGCGGCGTCGGCGTAGTCGTCGAGGTCGAACGGACGGCCCGGGTCTTCGCTGCGGCCGTAGCCGGGAGCGTCCCAGGCCAGCAGTCGCAGCGACGACGACAGTTCGTCGAACTGTGGAACGAAACTGTCTGCGCTGCCACCGATCCCGTGCAGCATAAGCAGCGCGGGGCCGGAACCGGATTCGACGACGTGCGTCACGACGCCCGCCCGAGGTCGAACCGCTCGAACGCTCCGGGGTCGGGGATGCCGGCCATGTGGTCGCGGACCTGCTTGGACGGCGGGCCCGCGGTGCCCCACAGGTCGGAGAGTTCGGGAACCCGGCGCCAGACCTTGCACAGCCACCGGTCCTCGTCGACCTGTGCGATGCCGGACGTGTACTCGCACACCAGCCCTGCCGGGTCGGCGAAGTAGGAGAACGTGTTGTCGCCGGGGCCGTGCTTGCCCGGACCCCACAGCGGCACGGTGCCGTGGTGACGCAGCCGGCCGATGCCGCGCATGAAGTGGTCGACGGTGGGCATCTCGTAGGCGACGTGATTCACCGACGTCCACTCGGCCTGGTTGAACGCGATGCTGTGATGGTCCGTGTTGCAGCGCAGGAATGCCATCTGGTGCTCGGACCAGTCGGAGACCCGCATGCCCAGGACGTCGCAGTAGAACGTCACCGCGGCGTCGATGTCGACGGTGTTGAGGACGACGTGCGTGACGCCCACCGGGACGGCGTCCTCGCGGCCGAGCTTCGGGACCGCCAGCGCGTCGGCGAGCAGTTCGACGACGCGGCCCTCGGGGTCGACCAGGCTGACGCCGTAGCCGCCGCCGAGATCGTCGACCGGTCCCGGGCCGCTGACGATCGGGACGCCGCGGACTTCGAGTCGGCGGGCGGCTTCGTCGACCTCGGCCGGCGTGGCGACGGCGAACGTGATGCGGCCGAGGCCGTTCCGCTCGGCCTGGGTGAGTTGCAGCGCGTGGTGGTGCTCACCGGTTCCCCGCAGCCAGGCACCGTCCGCGCCCTGCTCGACCACGCGCAGTCCCCACACCTCCGAGTAGAAGTCGGTGGATTCGATGCTGGCCTGTGTGCGCAGTTCGACGGAGCGCAGGCACCGCAGCCGGGCTATGGGTTGGTTCATCGCATGCCTCCAGTTGCTTAGGTCTCAATATCTTAGCGCTAAAGTAATAGGTCGTACAGAGCTGATGGGAATTTCTTTCCGGACGACCTACTACGTCAGCTTGCCCGTGGGCCGATGTGACAGCGGGTCAGTCAGACGGAACCCGTGTGACATTCGGCGAGCAAGCTTCAGTCAGCCCACGAGCGGGTCGCTCAATGTGCCCACGAGCGGGTCGCTCAATGTGCCCACGAGCGGGTCGCTCAATGTGCCCACGAGCGGGTCGCCCAATGTGCCCACGAGCGGGTCGCTCAGTCAGCCCACGGGTTGGGTTCCTCGTCGAGGCCCCAGTAGATGCTCTTCTGCCGCGAGTAGGCGGCGATACCGCTGCGCCCCTTCTCCACCCCGAGCCCGCTCTCCTTGACGCCACCGAACGGCGTCGAGATGCTGAACTGCTTGTAGGTGTTGATCCACACGGTGCCGGCCTGGAGTCGGCGGGCGAGTTTCCAGGCACGACGGTAGTCGCCCGTCCAGATTCCCGACGCCAGACCGAACACCGAATCATTGGCCTGTGCAACCAGATCCGCGTCCCCGTCGAACGGCAGGACCACGAGGACGGGTCCGAAGATCTCCTCCTGGCAGGTGCGCGAATTGTTGGGGAGCCCGTCGATGATCGTCGGCAGGTAGTACGCGCCGTCGCGGAGCCGTTCGTCGTCGGGGATCGCCCCGCCGCACAGCACTCGTCCGCCCTCTTCGCGAGCGAGGTCGACGTATGCGGCGACGCTGTCGCGGTGCTTGCGGTGGACCATCGGCCCGACCTGGGTGTCGGGGTCGCGGCCGGGCCCGAGTCGCAGTCGCTGCGTCTTGGCCACCAGCTTCTCGAGGAATTCGTCGTAGATGCGGCGGTCGACGAACAACCGGGATCCGGCGATGCAGCTCTGCCCGGTGGACGAGAAGATCCCGTACATCACGCCGTTCACGGCGGCGTCGAGGTCGGCGTCGTCCAGCACGATCGTCGGCGACTTGCCGCCGAGTTCGAGCGACACGGGCATCAGCTTGTCGGCTGCCGCGTGGGCGATGGACCGTCCGGTGTTGGTGCCGCCGGTGAACGTCACCTTTCCGACGCCGGGGTGGGTGACGATGGCGTCGCCGACCACCGAGCCCTTGCCCGGCAGCACCGACAGCAGGCCCTTCGGCAATCCCGATTCGTCGATGAGCCGCGCCAGTTCCAGCGACACCAGCGGCGTCCACTCGGCGGGCTTGAGGACGACGGCGTTGCCTGCCGCCAGGGCGGGGGCGATCTTCTGCGCGTCGCTGGCCACCGGCGAGTTCCACGGTGCGATGGCGCCGACCACGCCGATGGGCTCGAGAACGCTCATCGTGAGGAAGTTGCCGCGCGGGGTGGTGAGGTCGTCGTCCGCGGTTTCGAGGACGGCGGCGAAGTAGCGGAACGTGCCGGCCGCGCTGCCGACGAGTGCGGTGGTCTCGGCGACCGTCTTGCCGGTGTTGTAGCTCTGCAGCAGCGCGAGCCGGGTCGTGTTCGCCTCGATGGCGTCGGCGATGCGGTGCAGGTACTTCGCCCGCTGGTGCGGGAGCAGCGCGCGCCACGCCGGGTCGTCGGCGGCGGCGCGGCCCCTCCGGACCGCCTCGTCCGCGTCGTCGGCGGTGGCCTGGTGGATCACCTGCAGGGTTTCGCCGTTCGACGGGTCCGTGACCGCGAACGCGAGGCCGTTCGCCTGCCGCCACTGCCCGGCGACGAGGATCCGGTCGGCGACCGGGACGAACGGCAGTGTCTGTGGCGCGGTGTCGAGGATGGTCACTGGGAGATCTCCTCGAGGGTCTTTTCGCGGGTTTCGACGGCGAAGAAGCCGACCACGAGGGCACCGATCATTGCGACCGCGGCGAACATTCCGAAGACGACAGTGAGTGTGCCGCCCCCGTCGAGGATGGCGCCGACGGCGAGGGGGCCGACGATGATGCCCAGGCGTCCGCTCGCTCCGCCGATCGCGCAGCCGATGGCTCGCATCCGGGTCGGGTACAGCTCCGCGGTGTAGACGTAGAGCGCCATGTTGACGGCGAAGACGAACAGCGCGGATCCGGCCGACCAGAACAGGACCTTCGTCGCGGTGTCGGCGCCGGAGGCGGCGAGCAGGAACAGCAGCGACGAGCACAGGACCATCGATGCGGTGATGCAGATGCGGCGTCCGAGATTGTCGATGAGGAACGCGACGAGGATGCAGCCGATCAGGCCGGCGACGCTGGTGACGATGCTGTAGTGCAGGGCGGTGTCGACGCTGACGTCGAATGCGGATCGGTACAGCGTCGGCAGCCAGGACGCGATGCCGTAGTTGACGAAGTAGGCGCAGCCCCAGATCGCCGCGAGCATGAGGGTTCGACGCAGGTAGATACCCCGGAAGGCCTCCGCGAAGGTGCCGCGGCGGTTGTCGACGGTGACGGCGGGCAGCGGCTGCGGAGCCGGAAGCGTCTTGCCGTACTTCTCGGTGATCTCGTTCTCGATGCGGGTCATGGCATTGTGCGCGTCTTCGTAGCGGCCGCGGGACGCGAGCCAGCGCGGCGACTCGGGCAGCTTCCACAGCAGCGGCAGGAGCACGACGGGCAGCGCACCGAGCGCGAACAGGATCTTGTAGCCGTAGTTCGGGACCACCCACGCTGACACGATCGCGGACATCACGAGCCCGATCGGGAAGATCACCTCGTAGAGCAGCACGAATCGTCCGCGCTTGTGGGCTTTGGTGATCTCGCCGATGTAGCTCGCCGCGACCGGGACCTCGGCGCCGAGGCCGATGCCCTGCACGAATCGGAAGACGAGGAAGAGCATCAGGCTGTCGGTGAACGCCATGCCGAGGCTCATCACGGCGTAGAGCGCGAGCGAGAAAATGATGACGTTGAGCCGGCCGACGCGGTCGGCGAACCAGCCGCCGGCGAGGGCGCCGACGAGCATGCCGATGCCGCCGATGGCGATCACCCAGGCGATGTCGCCGGGGGTCAGACCCCACTTGGGGATGAGAACGGGGAGAGAGTACGCGATCATCAGCTGGTCGAAGCCGTCGAAGAACGTGACGGCGCCGACGATGACGCGGGCCTTGATGTGCCACCTGCTCATCGGCAGGCGTTCGAGTCGGGCGCTGATCATCTCAGCTGTGGCAGCCATGGCGGGCGATACCGTCGTCATGAGCATCCTCAGGGTCGGGTCGAGGCATTTACTTAAGCCCTCAAAGGCTTACCACTAAGATGTAATCTCACGCACATGAGAAACGTCAACCCTTGACTTTGGAAGAAACATGTTATTCACACCTGTGCGTACTTCTTAACCTTCCGCGGTTAACAAGTGCTCACGGGTGAGGGAGCCGTCGACGACGCGGTGGACTGCATCCATTCTGCACAGATGCGTGTGGTCGTGTGTCACCAGCAGCGTTGCGACCTCGCGCTCTCGCACCACACCGAGGATCAGATCCATGATCGCGGCACCCCGTTCCTGGTCGAGCGCGCTGGTCGGCTCGTCGACGACCAGCAGCGACGGATCGTTCATCAGCGCCCGGGCCAGGTTGACCCGCTGCCGCTGCCCACCCGACAACTGTGCGGGCTTTTTCCCGGCGTGGTCTGCGAGGCCGACGGCGTCGAGCAGGTCGCGAGCCTTCGCGCGCCCGGCCCGCCGCGGCACGAACATCCGCTGCCCGAGATGCGCCATCACCTCCAATTGTTCGAGGGCCGTCAACGACGACACCAGATTGGACTGCTGGAACACGATGCCGATCCGGTCGCGGCGCAGCGTGGACGCCTCCCGCCGGCTCAACGCGGTGAGTTCGGTGGTGCCCAGCCGGACGGAGCCCGAGTCGGGCCGGATCAGCGTCGACGCCACCGCGAGGAGCGTCGACTTTCCGGAACCGGACGGACCGGTGATCGCGGCGATTTCACCCCGGCCGAGGGTCAGCGACACCGAGTCGAGGGCGGTGACGCGTCCCGCGCCGTCGGGGTAGGTGAGGGTGACGGCGTCGAGGGTGAGGGCGGGGGTGGTCATCGTGTGCTCCCGAGGGCGGTGAGGGGGTCGGTGGTGAACAGGAAGCGGAGCGCGAACGCTGCGCCGAGGAGGCCCAGCCCGACGAGGGCGGCGGCGGGCAGGACAGTGGTGGAGATGTCGAGCACGAACGGCACGGCGTCGCCGATCATCGACCCGGCCACCGCCGCCGTCCCGGCACCGACACCCACGCCGGCGAGCAGGACGACGAGCGCCTGCCCGAGCGCATCCCGCACGAGCGACCCGGTGGACGCGCCGAGCGCCTTCAACGTCGCGACATCGGGGGTGCGCTGCAGGGTCCAGACCGTGAAGAACGCGCCGATCACCAGCGCGGAGATCGCGAACAGCATCACCGTCATCAACGTCAGCGACCCGTTCTCGGAGGTATAGGAGCCGATGGCGGAGAAGGAGTCGGCCACACTTCGTGAGCTCGTCCCCGCGAAGGCGTTCGTGGCGTCGTCCCCGCCGAACACCGCGAGCACCGTCGCCGTGCCCCCACGTGGGTTCGCGTGCTGCCAGTCGGCGAGCGTCATCCACACGGCCGGGCTGTGGCCGTACCAGTCGTCGCCGCGGACCGCGGTCACGGCGAACGTGACATCGCCGACGGTGAGACTGTCGCCGGCGCCGACACCGAGGGATCGCGCCGCGCCGGCCCCGAGGATCACGGTCCCCGGCGCGGACGGTGCACGGTCGCCCACACCGCTGTCCGCGCCGACCAGTGCCACCCCCTTCGCCGCACCTCCGACTGCCGACGCCGAGCCTCGTCCGACGCCGATCGGCTGCACCGAGTCGGCACTCCGCCGCCAGACGGCCACCTGCTCGGACGTCAGCGCGGACTCGTCGAACGACGGACCGTCGTCGGAGGCGGCGAAGACCACCGACTCGGCGTCGATGCGTTCCACGACGGACACGTTCTGGTGACGCAGTCCGGCCGTGAGACCGCTGAGAAACGTGACGAGCAGCGCAATCAGCACCACGACGACGGATATCAGCGCGAAGCGACCACGCGCGGCACGCAGGTCTCTCGATGCGACGAACACAGATGGTCCTCTCCAGATCACGACCGACGCCGCAGTCGATGCGGGCCGGGGCGGCGCTCACGGCCTCCGAACTCACCGTGCCCCGGGCACGACACGGTTCCATCGCACGTGGGGTGGAATTCTCGGGTGGTCGAAGGTCGGGTGCGCGTTCCGACTTTCGATGGATGCTTGGTGCGCTCGCGTCGATAAGCTGGGCGGGGTGCACCGCTCCCCTCTCACTCCCGTGTTCGCGGGACTCCAACTGGGACTGCATGCGCTGATCGCGGCGCTCACTGCAGTCGTGATCTTGCGCGCCGTCCTTCTGGACGCACCGCAGGCACCGGCGATCGTGGTGCTGTCGGTGGCGTTTCTCGCGGTGTACGCGGCGGGAGCGACCCGTCGTCTGCGCGGGCCGTGGTGGCTCGCAGCGCTGACGGCTCTGTGGGTGGCGCTGATGGTCCTCGTCCCCGACGCCGCCTATCTCGCGTTCGGGTTGTTCTTCCTGTACCTGCATCTGCTGCCGCGACGCTGGGGAGTCCTGGCGGTCGCAGCCGCGACCGTCGTTGCGGTCGTGGGTACCGGAATGCACCGCGGCTGGAGCGTCGCCGGTGTCGTCGGTCCGGTGATCGGTGCGTGCGTCGCGGTGGCGATCGGCCTCGGCTACCGGGCGTTGTACCGGGAGGCTGTCGAGCGCGATCGCCTCATCGACGAATTGACCCGAACCCGAGCCGAACTCGCCGAGCAGGAACGTACCGCCGGCTCCCTGGCCGAACGTGAGCGGCTCGCACGCGAGATCCACGACACCGTCGCGCAGGATCTGTCGAGCATTCAGATGCTGCTCCACGCCGTCGAACGTGCCGCCCCCGACCACCCCGCCCGGGACCGCATCCGGTTGGCGCGGGAGACGGCCGCCGACAGCCTCGCCGAAACCCGTCAGCTCATCGGCGATCTCACACCCGCCGTCCTCGACGGGCAGTCACTCGCGGAGGCGCTCGCGCGGATCTGCACGCAGGCGAGGAGCGACACGTTCGACACCATTGCCGTGGTCGAGGGGGAGCCGGTGCGGTTGCCGATGCCCGTCGAGGCGGCGTTGGTGCGGATTGCACAGGGCGCGGTGTCGAACGTGGTCCGGCACGCACACGCATCCCGGATGGCGATCACGCTCACCTACTACGAGGACGCGGTCCGATTGGACGTGGTCGACGACGGCGTCGGCTTCGATGTCGAACTCCTCGACCGTGAACCGTCGAAAGCTTTCGGGCTGAATTCGATTCGCCGACGCGTCGAGCTGCTCGACGGGTCGATGTCGGTGGAGTCGGAACCGGGACTGACCGCGGTCGCGGTGTCGTTCCCGCTCGAGGTCGGCGCATGATCCGACTGCTGCTCGCCGACGACCACGCGATCGTTCGCGCGGGCCTGCGCGCCCTCCTCGAGCACGAGGACGACATCGAGGTGGTCGGCGAGGCTGCCACCGCCGACGCCGCCGTGGCGTTGTGCGCGACGACTCCGGTCGACCTGGTGCTCATGGACCTCCGGTTCGGCGCCGGCGCCTCGGGTGTGGACGCCACCCGGAACCTGCGGTCCCTGCCGAGCCCACCGCACGTGCTGGTCGTCACCAACTACGACACGGACGCCGACATCCTCGACGCGGTCGCGGCCGGCGCCGCCGGGTATCTCCTGAAGGACACTCCCCCGCCCGAACTCCTCGCCGCCGTCCGCGCGGCGTCGGCCGGCGACAGCGTCCTCTCCCCGGCCGTGGCGTCGAAACTGATGACCCGCGTACGCCGACCTGCCACCAGCCTCAGCCCACGGGAGATCCAGGTGCTGACGTTGGTGGCTGCCGGACGGTCGAATCGGGAGATCGGTAAGGAACTCTTTCTCTCCGAGACCACCGTGAAGTCCCATCTCGTCCACATCTTCGGCAAACTCGGCGTCAAGTCCCGGACCTCCGCAATCGCGCGGGCCCGAGAGCTGGGCACCATCCCCAGGTGAGTGGCAATGTGTGCGGACGCACACTTTGCCACTCACATGCGTTTACGCTGGGGAAATGGACCCACCTGCCGTCCGTTACGTGCAGCGGGACGGGCATGCGCTGGCGTACCAGGTGGTGGGCGCGGGTGAACGCGACGTGGTGTGGCTGTTCGAGATCAACATGCACCTCGACCTCATGTGGACGGACCCGCAGATCCACTACCTGATGGAACGGGGCAGCACGTTCGCCCGCACGGTGTACTTCCAGCAGCGGGGACTGGGGCTGTCCGACCCGGTCGAGCACCTGCCCACACTCGAGCAGCAGGCCGACGACATCGTCGCGATCATGGACGAGGTCGGGATGCGGCAGGCCGTGCTGGTCGGGGTGGCCAGCGGGAGCGGTGCCGTCGCACTCGTCGCCGCCCGCTCACCGGAACGGGTCACCGGCGTCGTCCTGATCCAGCCGTTCGCGGAACGCCTCGTGGGCGGTGACCACGACCCCTCCGGCTGGACCGGCGCCGAACGCGACAACTTCGTCGACGAGTGGCGAGGGGCCGCCCGGAACTGGGGGTCGGGCAGCACGGTTCCCCTGTGGGATCCCCAGGAGGACTCGGCGTTCAACCGTCGGCTGATGGCGATGCTCGAGCGCAGTTCCGCGACACCTGCGGTCGCACAGGCCCATCTCGAGTGGATCTTCCGGCTCGACTACTCCGACACGTTGCCGTCCATCCAATGCCCGGCGCGGGCGCTGCTGGTCCCCGGCAGTCCGGTGCCGGTGGCCGCCTCGCAGTACGTCGCCGACCGCATCCCGGGCGGCAGCTTCCACCTGTTGCCGCCGTCGCCGCCCGGCGCGTCGCTCGGGGAGGCTTGGAAGCCGATCATCGACCATGTCGAGCAGTTGGCCACCGGTGGGCACCCGGCATCCGACGCGGGCCGGTACCTGGCCTCCGTACTGTTCACGGACGTCGTCGGGTCCACCGAAGTGCTCGCGCGGATCGGCGACGCCGCTTACCGCGACCTCCGGGCCGCGCACGAGTGGCAGGTCCGCGACGACGTCGAGCAGGCGGGCGGTCGGCTCCTCAACGTCGCCGGCGACGGCACCTTCAGCATCTTCGACGGTCCCGCGTCCGCGGTCCGGTGCGCGCGGGCGGTCGTCGACGGCGCCGCCGAGCTCGGGCTCGAGGTGCGGGCCGGCGTCCACACGGGGCAGGTCGAGCGCAACGGTCCCGACGTCAGCGGGATGACCGTCCACATCGGCGCGCGCATCGGAGCGACGGCCCGCGCCGGGGAAGTGCTGGTGTCCCGTACCGTGCGCGATCTCGTGGTGGGTTCGGGACTGCGGTTCGCCGACGCCGGGGAACACGACCTCAAGGGCGTTCCCGACCGCTGGCCCCTCTACTCCCTCACCGACGCGGACCACGCGCCCCGGACCGTTCCGCGACTCGCGCCGAAGCTGGGCATGATCGACCAGGCCATCCTGCGCACCGCGAAGCGGGCACCGCAGGCACTGCGCGCGCTCGTCGGCGCCGCCAACGCGAGGCAGCGCCGACTGTCCCGCTGACCCCAGGTGAGTGGCAAAGCGTGCGTCAGCACACTTTGCCACTCACGTCACCTCACACCGCCACGGTGGACTGGCGAGCAGTCGCCTGCTGGACGTCGGGTGACGAGTATTTCCGGACGATCGCGACGAGGCAGAGCAGCCCGATCGCTCCGGCGACGGCGAGGAAGGCGCCGACCCGCCAGGCGTTGGACGCGTCGCCGTTGATGAGCAGCACCATGACCATCGGTGAGAAGCCACCGATGATGGCGGAGATCTGGTAGCCGAGGGAGGCACCGGAAAATCGGATCTCGGGCGGGAACAGTTCCGCGAACAGCGTTCCCTGCGTTCCGGTTTGGAACGACATGACGATCACGGCGCCGAAGACGGCGAGCGCGAACGGCCACAGCGTGCCCTGGCTCGACTGTCCGATCATGAGCCACATGGGGATTCCCCACAGCAGCATTCCGGCGGTGCCGATTCCGAAGATCAGCTTCCGGCCGTAGATGTCGGAGAGGTATCCGGCCAGCGGGACGAGCGGAATCATCAGAACGCAGGCGGCGAGGATGAAGCCGAGCACGGTCGAGCGTTCGATCCCGAGGTACGTGGTGGCGAACTGCACGGACCCCGTGATCATCGTGTAGAAGAAGATGACGCCGATGGCGTTCGCGCCGGCCGCGGTGAGCACGGTACCGGGATTGTTGCGCAGCACCTGCAGGATCGGCGACTTCCGCGCCACTGGAGCCTCGGCGAGCTTCTTCGCCAGTTCCCGGAATTCGGGTGTCTCCTCCAGGTAGCGGTGGATGACGAAGGCGACCGGGAGCATCACGAGGCTGATCCAGAACGGGATGCGCCACGCCCACGCGAGGAACGACTCGGAGTCGAATACCGCTGTGATGACCAGGAACACGACGTTTCCCAGCACGACGCCGATGGGCACGCCGAGCTGCGCGAAGCTGCCGTAGAACCCGCGGCGTCCGGCGGGTGCGTTCTCGGTGGCGAGGAGGACGGCACCGCCCCATTGCGCTCCGACGGCGAGGCCCTGGCAGATCCGCAGGGTCACGAGAATCGTGGGTGCGAGCCAGACGAGCTGGGTGTTGGGCACGAGGCCGATCAGCGACGTCGCGACGGCCATCATGACAATCGCCGCGACGAGTACCGGTTTGCGCCCCACCTTGTCGCCGAAGTGGCCTGCGAGGACCCCGCCGATGGGCCGGGCGATGAAGCCGACCGCCACGGTGGCGAACGAGTTGAGGGCGGCGACGACCTGGCTGTCGGTCGCGAAGAACGTGGCGTTGAAGACGAGTGCGGCTGCGGTCGCGTAGATGAAGAAGTCGTACCACTCGAGTGAGGTCGAGATGGCGGCCGCGAACGAGGCGCGCGCGGCTCGGGGCTTGCCGGCGCGCCGTGTGTCGGAATCGGTGGGCATGGTGGTCTCCTGCTCAGTCTTGGGCGATGGAACCGAATGTGTCTCTGAGGACGCGTTTGAGGATCTTTCCGCTCGGGTTCTTCGGCAGGGAATCGGCGACGATCACGTACTTGGGCACCTTGTATCCGGCGAGTCGTCCGCGGCAGTGCTCCACGACGTCCTTCTCGTCGAGTTCGACGCCGGCGGCGGGGACCACCACTGCGGCGACCGCTTCGATCCACCGTGGATGCGGCACCGCGAACACGGCGGTCTCACCGACACCGTCGAGTTCGTAGAGCGTTTCCTCGACCTCCCGGGTCGCGACGTTCTCCCCGCCGGTCTTGATCATGTCCTTCTTGCGGTCGACCACCCACAGGTACCCGTCCTCGTCGAGGTAGCCGAGGTCGCCGGAGTGGAACCACCCGCCCGCGAACGCTTCCGCGGTCTTCTCCGGTTGTCCGAGATAGCCGACGGTGGCGTGCGGGCTGCGGTGCACGATCTCGCCGACCTCGCCCGCCGGAAGCGGCAGGTCCCGGTCGTCCACGATGCGTGTCTCCACGTTGAGGGCGGGTTTGCCCGCCGAACCACCGTGCGTCTCTTGATCCTCCGGCCCGAGGGCTGTCGCGAGTGACGCCATTTCCGTCTGCCCGTAGAAGTTCCACAGCCGGATACCCGGCAACCGGCGGTTCATTTCGCGCAGGACCTCCACCGGCAACGGCGACGCCCCGTAATAGCCCTTGCGCAGCGAACGCAGATCGGTGCCCTCGAATGCGGGCGACTGCAGCAACGAGATCCACACCGTCGGCGGGCAGAACAGGTTGGTCACCCGCTCCGCCTCGATGGTGCGGAGCAGTACCTGCGGGTCGGGTCCGTCGACGATGATGCTCGTCGCGCCGAGATAGATGTCGGTGCTGAGGAAGTTGTCGAGCTGCGCGCAGTGGTACAGCGGCAGCGCGTGCACCTCCACGTCGTCGCTGCTCATGCCGCCGGTGACGATGCAGCTAATGTACTGCCACATCAGCGACCGACTGGTGAGCATCGCACCCTTGGGCCGTGATTCGGTGCCGGACGTGTACATGATGCGGACCACGTCGTCGTCCGCCACGAGCACCTCGGGCGGCGAACCGAATTCGCCGTCCGCCCAATCCGCCATAGAACGCCAGCCGTCCGGTGTGGCCGCATCGCCGAGCGGGATCGTCGCCCGCACCCGGACGCTTCCCTTCGATTCCGCGAGGGCCTTCTCGGCAACCGGCACCAGGGCGTCCTCGACGACGAACGCGTCGGCTGCGCAGTCGTCGAGGATGTATCCGATCTCCCCGCCGGTCAGCATGAAGTTGACCGGCACGAGGACCACACCGAGCCGGGCGGTCGCGAAGTTCAGCACCGGGTACTGCCAGCAGTTGTGGGACAACAGCGCGAGCCGGTCGCCCCGCGTCAGCCCCTCGGAGTGCAGGGCAGCCGCGACCCTGTCGATCAGGGTGTCGAGTTCGGCGAACGTGAGCCGGACGTCGCGGTGCACTACGGCGAGCTTGTCCGGGTAACGCGCCGCGGACCGCCGCGGAATGTCCCCGATGCTCTGCTGCCGGGCGCGCGTGCTGTCCTCGTTCACCCGCGGACTTCTTTCAGTGCCGGGGTGGCCGCGAACTCGGCGCGGGCCAGGGAGCGGCGGTGTACCTGGTCGGGACCGTCGGCGATCTGCAGGAACCGGGCCTGCGCGTACAGCACCGGCAGGATCGTGTCCTGCGACAAGCCGGCGCCGCCGAAGACCTGCATCGCATCGTCGACGGTCTGCTTGACCGTCAGCGGGACCATCACCTTGGCGGCGGCGATGTCGTGGCGGGCCACCTTCGTGCCCTCGACGTCCATCCGCCAGGCGGCCCGCAGCACCAGCAGCCGGGCGGAGTCGAGGCTGATCCGCGCGTCCGCGACGGTCGCCTGCACGACCCCCTCGTCGGCGAGGGGCCTGCCGAACGCCACACGGGTGCGGGCGCGTTCGGTCATCAGCGCAATCGCCCGCTCGCCCATGCCGATCAACCGCATGCAGTGGTGGATGCGCCCCGGACCGAGGCGCGCCTGCGCGACGGCGAAGCCCTTGCCGCGGGGTCCGAGCAGGTTCGCCTTGGGGACGCGGACCTTGTCGAAGACGATCTCGCCGTGCCCGCCCTCGTGGCGGTCGGTGAAGCCGAGCACCGTGGTGGACCGGACGACGGTCAGACCGGGGGTGTCCATGGGAACGAGGACGATGCTGTGCCGGTTGCCGACCGGGGCACCGGGGTCGGTGACGCCCATGACCATCACCACCCGGCAGTCGTCGCGCAGGGCCGCGGTGGACCACCACTTGCGGCCGGTCAGCACCCAGTCGTCGCCGTCCTCGGCGATCTCGAGGCGGACGTTGTTGGCGTCCGAGCTTGCGACGTCGGGTTCGGTCATCGAGAAGCACGACCGGAACTCGCCCGCGAGCAGGGGTTCGAGCCATTCATGCTTCTGTTCGACGGTGCCGTACAGGTGCAGCAGTTCCATGTTGCCGGTGTCCGGCGGGTTGCAGTTGAACGCCTCGGGTGCGATCAACGGGCTCCAGCCGGTGAGTTCCGCGAGGGGAGCGTACTCGAGGTTCGTCAGCCCGGCACCCTCGCGCGCGGGCAGGAAGAGATTCCACAGGCCTTCGCGCTTCGCGGCCGCCTTCAGGTCGGCCACGATCGGCGGCGCACCCCAATGGTCCGGCTTCGACGCCAGTTGCTCTTCGGCGATCGTCTCGGCAGGCAGTACCCGCTCCTGCATGAACTTCGTCAGCTTCGCTTGCAGTTCCAGCACTTTCGGGCTGTAGTCGAAATCCACTTCGGTGGCTCCAATCTCTTCGGTGGTGCCGCGGTCAGCGGCGGAGTTCGGACACGGGCGACACGGCGGCGAGGTCGAGTGCACGCTGCAACAGCGGGCCGACCATGTCGCCGACGTCGTCGAAGCCCCCACCGACGGTGTCGCCCTGCGCATGCCGGGCGTTGATGCCCTCGAGGATGACGGCGATCTTGAAGTCGGCGAACACCGTGTACCAGTCGATGTCGGGGATCTCGATGCCGCGCCGCGTGGCGTAACGGTCGAGAAGTTCGGTACGGGTGGGGAACCCGTCGAGTCGGGCGAGCCCCTTGGTCACCGGGTTGTCGACGGCGCCGGGCTGGTCCCAGAAGCTCAGCATGATCCCGACGTCGGCGAGCGTGTCGCCGAGCGTGGCCATTTCCCAGTCCAGAACGGCGACGATCTTCCCGGCGTCGTCGCGGGACGCGAGCACGTTGTCGAGTTTGACGTCGCCGTGGACGATGCCCGGGAAGTGCGAGGTGGGCAGCGCCCGGCGCAGCTTGTCGAGCAGCACGGACACCTCGGGCCGATCTGTGGTGCGCGAGGCCTCCCACTGCCGGGCCCAACGGTCGAGCTGACGTCCGAGGTATCCGCCGGGGCGGCCGAACGAGCCGAGCCCGACCGCGTCGGGGTCGACGCCGTGCAGCGCGGCGAGGGTGTCGGCGAGATCGAGCCCGAGCCGGCGGCGGTCGTCCGGGGTGAGCGCCGACGCCTGCTCGACCGTTCCGACGGGCGTTCCGTCCACCAGTTCCATGAGGTAGAACGCGGCTCCGAGCACGTTCTTGTCCTCGCACAGCAGCACCGCGTCGGGCACCGGGACGGCTGTTCCGGCCAGTCCCCTGATCACGGTGAACTCGCGCTTCATGTCGTGCG
This sequence comes from Rhodococcus sp. 21391, assembly GCF_016772255.1. NCBI lineage: Bacteria > Bacillati > Actinomycetota > Actinomycetes > Mycobacteriales > Nocardiaceae > Rhodococcus > Rhodococcus sp. 21391. The sequence goes on from NZ_CP063781.1 coordinate 6,451,256, forward strand.
CGCTGGGCAGGACGTGCCCGTACGGGGGCCGCCGCAGAACCCATGTCCGGTCGGCGTCGGCGACGCGGTAGGTGGGGTTCGATCGGCCACCGCTGATGAGCGAGACGGCGAGGTCTCCGCGCACACCGCCGTCGAGTGCGCTGTCGAGGTAGTGGGCGAGAGCGGTGAGGTCGACGCCTGCCGAATCCTCCCGGTCCTCGTGGGTGTCCGCTTCGGCGTGGGACGTCGTCATCCGCTGCGTCCTTTCGAGTACTTCGACCTTTAGCCAAACGCTCGTTCGGCCGGTTCTCATCATCAATCGAGGGAGCGCCGAAAGTCAATAGCCCAATATCCAGCACGTATGGACGGTGCAGCGTTGGGCACGGTGATCAAGCCGAACACCTTGCCAATCGATCGTTCGCTTGGCATGATCCACGGGAAGTGATGCACGTCTCATCCGCCTCCGAAAGGTCAGGACACCAATGACGGACCAGTTGACCGGGTCTGCTGCCACCACCGAATGGCGGACCGAAGACCGCATCCGAGCGCGCCGCGCCGCGATCGCGGGCGGGGTGGGCACCCTGATCGAGTACTACGACTTCAGCCTGTACGGCTACCTCGCGATCGTGATGGCCCCGCTCTTCTTCCCGAGCAGCGACCCGGCTATCGCGCTGCTGTCCGCACTCGCCGTGTTCGGCACCGCCTACCTCATGCGTCCACTCGGTGGCATCGTGTTTGGGCACATCGGCGACCGGCTCGGGCGGAAGAAGGCCCTCCTCGCGACGCTCGTCTGCATGGGCCTCGGCAGCATGGCCATGGGATTCCTGCCCACCCACGCGCAAGCGGGGATCTGGGCCACCGTGCTGCTCGTCGTCGTGCGGATGGTCCAGGGATTCTCGGCAGGCGGCGAGGTCGGCGGCTCGGCCACGTTCATCTCCGAGTCCGCGCCGCGGCATCTCGAGGCCACCTACGGGGCGTTCACCCCGCTCGGATCCACGCTGGGATTCGCGATGGCCGCAGCGGTCGCGGGCACGGTGTCGGCGCTGACCACCGACGCGCAACTCGAGAGCTGGGGATGGCGGGTTCCGTTCCTGCTCGCGTTGCCGCTGACGCTCCTCTGCCTGTGGGCCCGCACCCGGGTCGAGGAGACGCATGGTGAGGACGCTGATTCCGGACCGGTCCAGGCGCCCGTCGTCGCCGTCTTTCGGCGGCAGCCGCTCGCCCTCCTGCAGTCGGTCGGAATCAGTTTGGCGTGCAACGGAACCGCGTACATCGGCCTCACGTACATGAGCATCCATCTCATGAAGAGCCTCGGTTACGAACGCACCCCGGTCTATTGGATCGCGACCGGCGTCATCGGTGTCGTCGCGCTGGCGATGCCGCTCGGGGGCATGCTCGCCGACCGCATCGGGCGGTTGCGGTTCACCGTGATCAGCCTCGCGGGTTTCGCGATCATCACCTACCCCGCCATGGCCGTCATGCACCACAGCCTGTGGATCGCCGCGATCGCCTACCTGCTGATCATGGTCAACACCATCGGAACCCAGGTCGGCTCGTACACGCTGATGCCGCTGCTGTTCGACAAGGACGTCCGCTTCACCGGTGTCGCCATGGGCTGGAACCTCGGCGTCGTCATCGCCGGTGGCACCGCCCCCTTCGTCGCCGTCTGGCTGGTGGAGAAGACCGGAAACGTACTCTCCCCTGCCGTTTTCGTGATCGTGGCTGCGGTGATCGGACTGATCTCGGTGGCCGGTATGGCCCGCCGGTCGAAGGTCGCGCAGGAGCAACTCGGCTGACGGCCGGACAGTGTCCCCTCGAGATCCATCACGAATTGGAGTAACCATGTATCCCGGCGCTCATGCTGCCACCACCCCCGACAAGCCGGCCGTGATCATGGCAGGCACCGGGCAGACGGTCACCTTCGCCGAACTCGAGTCCCGCTCGATCCGGATCGCCCGCCACCTGCACGCACTCGGTCTGCGCCGCGGAGATCACGTCGCGGTGCTGGCTACGAACACTCCCGCGATCTTCGACATCTATTGGGCGGCCATGCGTTCCGGTCTCTACCTCACGATGGCGAACTGGCACCTCACGCCGCCCGAGATCGCCTACATCGTCGAGGATTGCGGTGCCAAGGCATTGATCGTCGACGCCGCACTCGACGCGGTTGCGCGTGAACTCCCCGCCCTCACCCCGGTCACCGAGCACCGGCTCGCGTTCGCGGGAACGATCCCCGGCTACGACTCCCTCGACACCGCCGCGGCCGCGGAGTCGGACGTCCCACTCCCCGACCAGCCCCGCGGGGCGGACATGCTGTATTCCTCCGGCACGACCGGTCGCCCGAAGGGCATCAAACCGGAACTGCCCGCACGGCAGATCCAGGAACCCGGCGACACCATGACCGGCATGAACGCGACGGTATGGGGAGTCACGCCGGACACCGTCTACCTCTCACCCGCCCCGCTGTATCACGCCGCACCGCTCCGCACCTGCGCGTCGGTGCAGGCCCTCGGCGGCACCGTCGTCGTGATGGACCGCTTCGACGCCGAGCAGGCGCTCGCGTACATCGAGCAGTACCGCGTCACCTACAGCCAATGGGTACCCACGATGTTCGTCCGCATGCTGAAGCTGCCCGCCGAGACCCGGAAGAAGTACGACGTCTCCAGCCTCCGCGTCGCCGTGCACGCCGCAGCCCCGTGCCCGGTGGAGGTGAAGCGGCAGATGATCGAGTGGTGGGGTCCGATCCTGTCGGAGTACTACTCGTCCACCGAACTCAACGGCATGACCCTCGTGAATTCGGACGAATGGCTCCGTAAGCCCGGAACCGTCGGCCGCGCCGCGCTCGGCGTCGCCCACATCTGCGGCGACGACGGTGCCGACCTCGCACCGCGCGAGATCGGCACCCTCTACTTCGAGCGGAACACCCTGCCGTTCGAATATCACAACGCCCCCGCGAAGACCCGCGACGCCCAGCACCCACAGCACCCGACGTGGACCACCACCGGCGACGTCGGCTACCTCGACGAGGACGGGTATCTGTTCCTCACCGACCGGAAGTCGTTCATGATCATCTCCGGCGGCGTCAACATCTATCCGCAGGAGATCGAGAACACCCTCACCGATCACCCCGCCGTCCTCGACGTCGCAGTGATCGGGATCCCCGACGAGGAGATGGGTGAGTCGGTGCTGGCCGTGGTCCAGACCGTTCCGGGTGTGACCGGGGACGACGCGCTGGCCGGCGAACTCCTCGACCACGTGCGGGGCCGGCTCGCCCGGTTCAAGGTCCCACGGAACGTCGTCTTCAGCGACGACCTCCCCCGCACCCCCACCGGGAAACTCGTCAAAGGCACGCTGCGAGAGCGCTACTCAGCCCAGGTTCCCGCCCGAGCCCTTCCCGCCTGAACCGTCAGCCGTCGGCGGCCGGTTCGTCCCGGCGCCGGCGGTCGAGGAGGACCGCGATCGTGAGGACGATCAGTCCGGCGACGCCGAGGAGGGCGCCGACGGCGGCCGGGGCGGTGTAGCCGTATCCGGCCGCGATCACGACACCACCGATCCACGCACCACCCGCGTTGGCGAGGTTGAACGCGCCGTGGATCAGCGTCGACGCGAGCGTCTTCGCGTCACCCGCCGCGTCCATCAGCCGCGACTGGACGGCCGGGAAGATCGCCGTCACCGCCATCCCGATGAAGAACAGCACGATCAGCGCCGTCACCGGGTTGTGGGCGGCGACGATGAACAGCGCGAGAACGCAGATCAGGGCGATCATGCACCCGAACAGCCCGGGCACCACCGCGTTGTCGGCGATGCGGCCACCCACGACGTTGCCGAGGATCATCCCCGAACCGAACAGCATCAACGCCACCGGAACCATCGCGTGCGGCAACCCGGACACGTCGGTGAGCGTCGAACTGATGTACGTGTACACCGCGAACGAACCGCCGAACCCGACCGTCGCGAAGATCAGCGTCATCCACACCTGCACCCGGCTCAGCGCCCCGAGTTCGGCCACCGGGTTGCTCACGTGCACCCCCGCCAGCGGCGGGACGAGACGTGCCAACGCCACCAGCGTCACGATTCCGATGATCACCACGAGCACGAACGCGGACCGCCAGCCAAGCATCTGACCGAAGAACGCCGTCGCAGGCACCCCGACCACGTTCGCCACCGACAGACCCATCATCACGGTCGCGACCGCCTTGGCGCGCTTGCCCGGTTCCGCCAGGTGCGCGGCGACCAGCGCTGCGACCCCGAAGTAGGCACCGTGGGGCAGTCCGGCGAGGAACCGGGCCACCAGCAGCGACTCGTACCCGGGGGCGACCGCGGTCGCGAGATTGCCGACGACGAACGTGGCCATCAACGCGATGAGCAGCGTGCGCCGCTCGACGCGGGCGGCCAGCGCCGCGATCGTGGGCGCCCCGACGACGACGCCGAGCGCGTACGCGGAGACGAAGTGCCCGGCAACCGGCTCCGACACCCCGGTCCCCGCAGCCATCGCGGGCAACAGACCCATGGACGCGAATTCCGTTGTGCCGATACCGAACCCGCCGAGGGCAAGCGCCAGCATCGCGCCCCGCCGACTCGGCGACGGAATCCGCGGACGCAGAGACGGACGAGCGGTGACCGCAGGTTCGGTGAGGTGAACTGCAGGCGGCGTCATGGCAGCGAGACTCCCGTCGGGCTGATCGTAGGATCGGCGAGCACGTCCAATGGACTCGCCTGAGGATGAACCGGGCCGAGATAGTGGCACACCGGCTCGTACCAGTATGGGCGAGGCCGCAAGCGAATTGATAATCCGCGCAGGCGTGATTCCACTCACCGGCGCAGCGTGTGGGTGTGTCGCCGTGACCTGGCGCGACGCACCGGAGCAGAGCGACCTACGTCACGTGATGTGTTCGAGGATCACCGTGTGCACGTGGTGGGCCTTGTCCATGCCGCGGAAGTCGGCCTCGTACGTGGTGTCGGCGACGTTGACGGCGATGCTGCTGGAGGAGAAGAACTGGCCGGCCCACGACTTGTTGCTGAGGAACGAGACCGAGCGGATGTTCTTGTACGGGATGGACGTGATCGCGGTGCGCTTGCCGACGAAGCTCTTGTCCTGGATCACGACGCGGAGGTTCGTGATCCCGAGGAAGCCGGTGCCCGCGCCGATGCAGTCGTACACGGCGATGATCGACTCGCCGGGAAGGATGCCCTGCTGGACCTGCTTCAACTGTTCCGACTTGTCGAAGATCGGGTCGGTCATGGTTCCTCCTTCGACGGCGGTCCAGGCCTGTCCATCTTCGCAGAAACTTCGTCGAACGTGACGTGGATGCCCTCGTGCGGTACCGCCCGCTGCGCCTTCGCCTGGTCGGTGAACGTCCGCCTGTCCCCCTCCACGAGGTCGGCCTTGTCCGTGAACGGCCCGAGCAACGCCCGCGGGTGCAGCCTGTCGACGCGGACGACGTTGATCTCCACACACACCACGATCGCCGCGGCGGCGAGGAACAGGAACGCCAGCAACCCCAGCACGACGGCGAACACCCCGTTCGTCACGGACGCCGTGCTCACCACCTTGCTCACGTAGTAGGCACCGAACGATTGGAGCACCTGCCACACCACGGCTGCCGCGACTGCGCCGGGCGCGACGTCGGCGACGGACAGCGGCCGGGCAGTGGCGAGCCGGAAGGCGAGGATGAAGATCGCGGAGTTGATCGTGATCGCGGCGAGCATGAGAAGCACGGTGAACGATCCGGACAGGTGCGTCGCGGCGCCGACCGCCGCCACCGCGGCGGTGCCGAGGACGGCGAGACCGATCGTGCCGAGCAACAGCAGACCCCGCAACCGGCCTCGGATCGGGTCGGGCCGCATGTGGCGGGGCACCGACCACGCCGTGTTCATCGCGTTCTGGCTGGCCAGCGCGACCCCGAGTCCGCCGTAGAGGGCACCGACGAGTCCGATCACCAGACCCGTCACCCCGCCGCCGATCCGGTGCGGGTCGGCCAGGTCGGCGCCGATGACCGGGAACTGGCTCAGCGCCGAGTCGATGATGTCCTGCTGCAGTTCGGGGTGACCCGACAGCACGAACCCGAGCACCGTCGACAGCAGAAGCAGGAGGGGAAACAGCGAGATGAACCCGTAGTAGGCGATCAACGCCGCGAGGTACACGCCCTGGTCGTCGAGAAATTTGTACGTGACGGCGATCGGGAAGCCCATCGCCGGGTACCTCTGTTGGAGAGCGTCGAGCCGTCTGGCGAACTTCATCTCACGCTCCGTTTCCGCGCCCACCCGTCACCCCGATTCTGCCCGGCACGCGGCCACGGCGATCAAACGGTCGGTTTCACCATCGCGAGGGCGAGGTCGGCGTAGCGCTCGGCGAGTTCCTCGGGCTTCAGCGGACCGTCGGCGCGCCACCACGTGCACACCGACTGGCCCATGTTGATGATGCCGCGGACGGCGTCCCGCGGGTATTCGGTCGCGAAGTCGCCCTCCTCGACACCGCGCTCGACGACGTCGCGGAAGAGGTGTTCCTGTTCGTCGCGGAGGGCCACGACGAGCCGGCGGCCGGCGTCGTCGAGGCTGCGTATCTCGGTGGCGCCGACCATCGCGTCCAGTTGCCGGGTGGTGTGGAACATGACCCACGCCCGCATCAGCGCCTGCAACTGGTCGGCGGGGGCGCCACCCGAGCGCAGCAGCGCACCGCGGGTCATCGCGATGGCGTCGTGAAGTGCACGCACCATGATGTCCTGCAGGATCTCCTGCTTCGACGCGAAGTGGTGGTAGATCGAGGCGACCGTGATGTCGGCGCCGCGGGCGATGTCCCGCATCGACGTGCCGTGATAGCCGCGTTCGTTCATGTTGGCCACCGCGGAGTCGAGGATCACCTGCCGCCCGGTACCCGTGCTCACGGCTGCCACCTTTGCAGCGCACATTCCTCGGTCTCCGTCCCCGCTCCGATCGTCACACGACCACTCCAGGGTAGTGGGTCCCGTCACAGAACCCGCTCTAGCGATCGTTCGGTAACAATGTCATGCTGGGGCGGTGGATCACATCGGACTCGCCGTCGCGGACGGCATCGCGACGATCACCCTGAACCGGCCCGACCAGCTCAACGCGTTCACCACCACCATGGAGAACGAGCTGATCGCCGCCTACGACCAGCTCGACGCGGACGATTCCGTCCGGGCGATCGTGCTCACCGGAGCCGGACGAGCGTTCTGCGCGGGCGCAGACCTGTCGGCCGGTGCCGCCACGTTCGATCACTGGCAGGACGAGGACGAGGGCGCCGACGCCCGCCGCGACGGTGGCGGCCGCGTAGTGCTCCGGATGTTCGAATCCCGCAAACCGATCATCGCCGCGATCAACGGACCGGCCGTGGGAGTGGGCATCACGATGACCCTCGCCGCCGACTTCCGCCTCGCCGCCGACGACGCCCGCATCGGATTCGTCTTCAACCGCCGCGGCATCGTCCCCGAATCCTGCTCGACCTGGTTCCTGCCGCGCCTCGTCCCCCTGCAGACGGCCCTCGACTGGGTGTATTCCGGCCGGGTGTTCCCCGCCACGGAGGCCTTCGACGCCGGCCTCGTGTACAAGCTGTACCCGCGGGAATCCTTGCTCGACGAGGCGTACGCGCTGGCACGGAGCCTGACCGAGCACTCCGCCCCCGTATCGGTGGCGCTGTCGCGCCAGATGATGTGGCGGGCACTGGGCGCCGAGCACCCGATGATCGCGCACCGCGTCGAGACACGCGGGATCAACATCCGCGGCATCGGACCGGACGCGCGCGAAGGCATCTCCGCGTTCCTCGAGAAACGGCCCGCCGTGTTCCCCGACAGCGTCCGCGACGACCTGCCGGACGTGTTCGGCGAAGACCTTCCGACCCCGGCGTTCCGCGGATGACCGCCGCACTGCCGGCCCGCCCCCGCGTCGTCGAGCGCTGGCACCACGTCGTCGAACATCGCGACCTCGCCGCCCTCGATGCCCTGATCGCCGACGACGCCGTGTTCTCCTCCCCCGCGGTGTTCACTCCGCAGGAAGGGAAGGCGAAGGTCCTGGCGTATCTCGGCGCCGCTCTGACCGTGTTCGACGGCACCGGTTTCCACTACGTCGAGGAGTGGTACGGCGACCGTTCGGCAGTCCTCGAGTTCGCCACCGAACTCGACGGCATCCACGTCAACGGCATCGACCTCATTCACTGGAACGACCGCGACCAGATCACGTCGTTCAAGGTGATGGTCCGTCCCGTGAAAGGCCTGCAGGCGCTCATCCCGCTGATGGCCGCCCAGCTCTCCCAGTCGTAACCCACTGCATCAAGGAGAAATTCATGAGCCTGCCCCCCATCCTGCAAGACCGGCTTCGCCTGCCCGTCGTCGCGTCGCCGATGTTCATCGTCTCGGGTCCCGACCTGGTGATCGCCCAGTCGATTTCGGGCATCGTCGGATCGTTCCCGTCGCTCAACGCCCGCCCGCAGCCCGTCCTGCGTGAATGGCTCACCCGCATCACCGAAGCCCTCGCCAAGCACGACGCCAACAACCCCGAGACACCGTCCGCGCCGTACGCGGTCAACCTGATCGTCCACAAGAGCAACGACCGCCTCGACGAGGACCTCGCCACCATCGTCGAGTTCGAGGTCCCGATCGTCATCACGTCCCTCGGCGCCCGCGCCGACGTCAACGAGGCCATCCACAGCTACGGCGGCATCGTCCTCCACGACGTCATCAACAACAAATTCGCGAAGAAGGCCGTGGAGAAGGGCGCCGACGGCCTCATCGCCGTCGCGGCCGGCGCCGGCGGACACGCGGGCACCCTGTCGCCGTTCGCGTTGATCCAGGAGATCCGCGAATGGTTCGACGGGCCGGTCCTGTTGTCGGGCTCCATCGCTCACGGCCGCTCGGTCCTCGCCGCGCAGGCCGCCGGCGCCGACCTCGCCTACGTCGGCTCCGCGTTCATCGCCACCGAGGAGGCCAACGCAGACCAGGGCTACAAGCAGATGATCGTCGACTCCACCGCGTCCGACATCGTCTACTCCAACCTGTTCACCGGGGTGCACGGCAACTACCTGCGCGGCAGCATCGAGGCCGCCGGACTCGACCCGAACAACCTCGCCGTGTCGGACCCGTCCGCCATGGACTTCGGTGTCGGCGAGGAGGCGGACAACGCCGCGAAGTCGGAAGCCAAGCCCTGGCGCGACATCTGGGGCGCCGGACAGGGCATCGGCGCCGTCGACGCCGTCGTCCCGGCGGCGGAGATCGTCGAACGCCTCACCCGCGAGTACGCGGACGCGCGGGCCCGCCTGTTCTAGGCGCTTCGCGCCCGTGCGCCTTTCTGGTAGCTGGAACAACCAAAAAGGGGCACGGGCGGCGGAGCCGCCTATCCTGCCGCGATGTCGCGCCCGATGATTTCCTTCATGATTTCGGTGGTTCCGCCGTAGATCGTCTGGATCCGGCTGTCGACGTATGCGCGGCCGATGGGGTACTCCATCATGTAGCCGTAGCCGCCGTGCAATTGGACGCAGCGGTCGACGACACGCTTCTGCAACTCACTGGCCCACCACTTGCCCTTCGACGCGTCGACGGCGGTGAGTTCGCCTGCGTTCAAGGCGAGTACGCACCGATCGATGTGCGATTCGGTCACCTCGATCTCGGTGAGCATCTCCGCCAGCGCGAACCGGGTGTTCTGCAGATCGCCGATCGGCTTCCCGAACGCCTTACGCTCGAACACGTAGTCCCTCGTCCACTGGTAGGCGGCCTTCGCGGCGGTGATGGCGCTGACCGCAATCGAAATGCGTTCGAGGGGAAGGTTTTCCATGAGGTGAACGAAGCCGCGGCCCTCGGTGCCGAGCAGGTTGGTGGCGGGCACCCGCACGTCCTCGAACACGAGCTCGGCCGTGTCCTGACCGGCCAGGCCGACCTTGTGCAGCTTGCGGCCCCGGCTGAAACCGGGCATGCCCCGCTCCACGACGAGGAGTGAGAAGCCCTTGGAACCGGCGCTCGGGTCGGTACGGGCGACGACGATGACCAGGTCCGAGTGAATGCCGTTGGTGATGAACGTCTTCTGGCCGTTGATCACCCACTCGTCGCCGTCGCGCACCGCGGTGGTCTTCACGCCCTGCAGATCGCTGCCGGCGCCGGGCTCGGTCATCGCGATGGCGCCGATCAGCTCGCCCGCGGCCATGCCCGGCAGCAACCGCTGCTTCTGCTCGTCCGTGCCGAGGTTCACGATGTACGGGATGGCGATGTCGTCCTGGAGGGACAGTCCCGAACCGAACGACGTCGTCGCGGTGCGGGCGATCTCCTCGGCGACGACGTACCGGAAGCGGTAGTCGGTGACGCCGGAACCGCCGAGCTCCTCGGGCACGCCGAGCCCGACGATCCCTGACTTGCCGGCCGCCAGCCACGCCGAGCGGTCGATGAGCCGGTCCGACTCCCACCGTTCGTAATTCGGCTCGATCTCGCGGGCGAGGAACTCGCGCACGGTCTCCCGGTACGCTTCGTGATCCCTGCCGAAGAGGGTGCGCTGCATGGTCTCTCCTTGTCGCCGGGACGAGCTCGTCCGGCTCGGTGGACCCGGCGCGATGTCAGTGGGTAGGTAGATACCCGACGGTGTGTAGGGCGATGTCGACGTAGCGGCCGGCGACCTGCTCGGGGGTCAGTGCCCCGCCCGGCTGGTACCAGCGCGGAATGGACTGGCACATCCCGAGAAGGGCGCGCACGGTCTCGGGGACGTCCCCGCTGTGGAACACGTCGCGGGCGACGCAATCGGCGACGAGGTCGACCAACATCAGTTCGAGCCGCTTGCGGGACGCGGCGTAGCGGCTGCGGCTGTCGGCCGAGACGTGCCGCAACTCGGTGTCGAGGGACACGTGCCGCACTCGGTACGTCATGTACAGGACGATCGCCTCGACGACGTTGGAGAATTGCGCCACCACGTCGTCGCCGGCCTCGCGGGCGGCTGCCTCGGCGCGGTCGTTCAGTTCGCGCATCTGCATTTCGAACAGGGCCACGAGAACGGCTTCCTTGCTCTCGTGGTGGTAGTAGAGGGCGGGGACGGTCACCCCGACACGACGGGCGATCTGCCGCACCGTCGTGCCGTGGTAACCGTTCTCGTTGAACAGATCCAGTGCCTGCTCGAGGATGGGCGTCAGCGGCAGGGCCTCGAACGTCCGCCAGTCGGCGTACACCGGCTCCGTCGCGGTCGGCCCGTCCTCGTGCAGAGTCACAGGTCGCCGATCAGCGCGGTGCCATGCGGATGGCGCCGTCGAGACGGATGGTCTCACCGTTGAGCATCGGGTTGCTGACGATGTGCGCGGCGAGCGCGCCGTACTCGGACGGGTCGCCGAGACGCGAGGGGTGCGGAACCTGACCGCCGAGCGACTGCTGCGCGGCCTCGGGCAGCGATCCGAGCAGCGGCGTCTTGAACAGGCCGGGAGCGATCGTGTTGACGCGGATCAGCAGCGACGCGAGGTCGCGGGCGATCGGCAGGGTCATGCCGACGACGCCGCCCTTGGACGCGGAGTACGCGGCCTGACCGATCTGGCCCTCGTATGCGGCGACGGAGGCGGTGTTGATGATGACGCCGCGCTCGCCGTCGATCGGCTCGTTCTTCGAGATGCGCTCGGCGGCAAGGCGGATCACGTTGAACGTGCCGATGAGGTTGACGGTGACGATCTTGGTGAAGTCGGCCAGCGGGAACGCGCCGTTCTTGCTCACGGTCTTGATGGCGTTGCCGATGCCGGCGCAGTTCACGGCGACACGCAGCGGCCCGAGCGACTCCGCGACATCGAGTGCGGCGGACACGTCGGCCTCGCTGGTGACGTCGCCGGCGGCGAAGCGCACGCGGTCGCCGAGTTCCTTGGCGACGGTCTCACCGTTGGACGAGGGCAGGTCGATGATGACGACGCTGGCGCCGTCGGCGAGGAGGGCTTTGGTGGTGGCCAGGCCGAGGCCCGAGGCACCGCCGGTGACGAGTGCGACGCTGTCGTTGACGATCATGTCTATACCTTTCGGAAGCAGGGTTTTTCGAGCGGGTTGTTCAGATGCGTTCGATGATGGTGGCGTTGGCCATGCCCGCGCCCTCGCACATGGTCTGCAGGCCGTAGCGTCCGCCGGTGGCCTCGAGGTTGTTGACCAGGGTGCTCAGCAGGCGGGTGCCCGACGAGCCGAGTGCGTGCCCGAGCGCGATCGCGCCGCCCCACGGGTTGAGCTTGGCCGGGTCGGCCCCGAATTCGTGCGCCCACGCCAGCGGCACCGGCGCGAACGCCTCGTTGACCTCGTACGCGTCGATGTCGTCGATGCTCAGCCCCGACTTCGCGAGGATCTTCTTGGTCGCCGGGATCGGTGCGGTGAGCATGAAGACCGGGTCGTCACCGGCAACTGCGAACGAATGGAACCGGGCCCGCGGGGTCAGCCCCAGCTTCGACGCCATTTCCTCGCTCATGATCAGCGCCGCGGACGCGCCGTCGGTCAGCGGCGACGAGTTGCCCGGGGTGATGTGCCACTGCGCCTCGGGGAACCGGGCCGCGTACTTCTCGGAGTAGAACGACGACTTCAGCCCGGACAGTCCCTCGGCGGTGGTGGAGGCGCGCACGGTCTCGTCCGCGGTGTGCGTCACCGTCTCACCGGCGGCGTTGGTGACCGAGATCGGGACGATCTCCTTGTCGAACAAGCCCTTCGACAAGGCCTCGGCGGCACGCCGATGCGACTGCGCGGAGAACGCGTCGAGGGTGTCCCGGTCGAACTTCCACTTGGCGGCGATCAGTTCGGCGGAGATGCCCTGGTTGACCAGGCCCTCGGGGTAGCGGGCGGCGATGCCCGGGCCGGACGCGTCCTGACCGATGGTCGTAGTGCCCATCGGAACGCGGGACATCGACTCCACACCGCACGCGATCACGATGTCGTAGGCGCCGGCGATCACGCCCTGCGCGGCGAAGTGCGCCGCCTGCTGGCTCGAGCCGCACTGGCGGTCGACGGTGGTTGCCGGAACCGAATCCGGGAATCCGGCCGACAGCACCGCCGTCCGGGAGATGTTGAGGGCCTGCTCGCCGGCCTGTCCGACGCAGCCGCCGATGACGTCGTCGACCTGTGCGGGGTCGATGCCGTTGCGTTCGACGATGCTGCGCAGCACGTGCGCCAGCAGTTCGACCGGGTGTGTGCCGGACAGCGCACCGCCCGGCTTGCCCTTACCGGAGGCGAGGCGGACGACGTCCACGATGACAGCGTTGGTCATGAAGTTCCCTTTCGATAGTGTGCGGCTGCGCCGCCCGTGAGTACTTATTAACCGCGGGGCGTTAACAAGTACTCACGGGTCAGCGGCCCTGCCAGACGGGCTGACGCTTCTCCGCGAACGCGGTCGGCCCTTCCTTCGCGTCGGCGCTGGTGAAGATGGTCGCGATGGCGGCGTTGTTCGCCTCCCATGCCCGGTCGCCCCAGTCGGGTTCGGTTGCGGTGCGGTGGATCATGGCCTTCGATTCGCGCACCGACAGCGGCGCGTTCGCGGCGATCTGCTCGGCGAGTTCGAGCGCGACGTCGAGGGCGGTGCCTGCCGGGGCGACACGGTTGACCAGGCCCAGCTCCTTGCCCTGCGCCGCGCTGATCGGTTCGCCGGTGAGCGCGATCTCCAGCGCGACCTTCTTCGGGATCTGCTGCTGCAGGCGTATCACGCCGCCGGCGGCGGCGAACAGTCCACGCTTGACCTCGGGAAGCCCGAGCTTCGCCTCCTCATCGACGACCGCGAGGTCACTGGCGAGGACCAGTTCGGTGCCGCCGCCGAGGGCGAAGCCGTTGACCGCGGCGATGGTCGGCTTGCTGATCCAGTGTTGCGCGTATCCGGCGAAGCCCCATTCGGGGTGCCCCTCCGCAGCGATGTTCCCGCCCGTGGAGAGGGCCTTGAGGTCGGCGCCGGCGCAGAACGCGCGGCCGGCCCCGGTCACGACGACCACCCGCACCTCGGGGTCGTTCTCGGCCTGCTCGAGCAGACTGCCCACTGCGGTCGACAACGCGCCGTTCACCGCATTGAGCGCCTTGGGGCGGTTCAGCGTGATGATGCCGATGCCTCCGCGCCGCTCCCACAGTGCGGCTGCCTCCGTCGTCTCCGTCTGTTCTGGCACGTCTCGTCCTCCGCCTCGGCATGATTACTGATCGCTCGTTAAAGTTAGTACCACGGCGTCATCGGCAGGGTCAATGGTCGAATTTATCTAGCGCCCGTTCAGTTGCGTCTGGTATGGATAGTCAGGGACCGACGGAGGAGATCACCACGTGTATGCCCAGCAATTGACCACCGCTTCCGGCCCTGCCGGAGTCCAGCTCGTCGAGATCGACGAACCCGACGGAACCGGCCGCGTCGTCGTGGATCTGCACGCCGCCGGAGTGTCGTTTCCCGACCTTCTGCAGACCACGGGCAGCTACCAGCTCGTCCGGGAACTGCCGTTCGTGCTCGGTGTCGAGGGCGCGGGCGTGGTCCGCAGCGCACCCACGGACAGCGGTATCCGTGCCGGGCAGCGGGTGGCCGTCCTCGCGTCGGACGGAGCATGGCAGCAGACCGTCGCGGTGGAGCCGGACTCGGTGTTCCCCCTGCCCGATTCGGTGTCGCTCGAGGCCGGGGCGGGCTTCCTGATGAACTACCTCACCGTGCACTTCGCTCTCGACGAGCGCGCCCGCTACCGCTCCGGAGAGACCGTGCTGGTGCACGGCGCCGCAGGCGGTGTCGGGGTCGCGGCCCTGCAGGTCGCGGCCGCGCTGGGGCTCGAGACGATCGCCGTGGTCAGCACCGAGGAGAAGGCCGGCATCGCGAAGGCCAACCGCGCCGATCACGTCGTTCTCCTGGACGGCTGGAAGGACCGGGTCCGCGACCTCACCGGAGGCCGCGGAGTCGACATCATTCTCGACCCGGTCGGCGGCGACCGTTTCACCGACAGCCTGCGCAGCCTCGCGCCCAACGGGCGACTGGTTGTCCTCGGCTTCACCGGCGGCGAGATTCCCACCGTCAAGGTCAATCGCCTTCTCCTGCGTAACATCTCCGTTCTCGGGGCCGGCTGGGGCGAATACGTGCGCACCAACCCCGGCTACACGGGCAGGCAGTGGGCGACCCTGGGTCCGCTCCTCGAATCCGGTGCGCTGCAGATCGCCGAGCCCACCACCTACTCGTTCGAACACGCCGGCGACGCACTGCGGACGCTCGAAACCCGTTCCGCCACCGGCAAGATCGCCCTCTCCGTCCGCCCTTCCTGACAAGGATCCCCATGAGCTCCGACATTCCCGGCGTGGACACGACCGTCGACGACGGCGTCCTCCGCGTCACCCTCGACCGCCCCGCCCGCATGAACGCGGTCACCACCGAAACCCTCGACGCCGTCGCCGACGCATTCGACAAGTACGCGGGCGACGCGGAGGTCCGGACCGCCGTCCTCACCGGTGCCGGTCGTGCGTTCTGCACGGGTGCGGACCTGGGCGGCGAGAACGTCTCCGGCCCGCCGTCGTCCGCGACGATCGACGCCGCGAACCGCACGGCGGCCACGATTCGCGCGTTCCCCCGGCCCGTGATCGGCGCGGTCAACGGGCCCGCCGCCGGCGTCGGGGTGTCCCTCGCTCTGGCCTGCGACCTCACGATCGCCACCGCGTCGAGTTATTTCCTGCTCGCGTTCACGAAGGTCGGCCTGATGCCGGACAGTGGTGCCACCGCACTCGTCGCCGCGTCGGTCGGTCGCGCCCGCGCACTGAAGATGGCGCTGCTGGCCGAACGACTGCCCGCTGCTGAGGCTCTCGCGGCCGGATTGATCGCCGACGTGTACCCCGACGACGAGTTCGCCGTGACCGTCGACGCCCTCGCGCGACGTCTCGCCGACGGACCGTCTGAGGCGTTCCACTTCACCAAGGACGCGGTCAACGACGCCACCCTCTTCGAACTCGACAACGCGTTCGCCCGTGAGCGCACGGGTCAGCTCGACCTCCTCGCCGCCCCCGACTTCCGGGAAGGTGTCGCGGCGTTCCTGGAGAAGCGACCCGCAGTGTTCGGCCGCGGCTGACGGCATCACGATGACAGCGACGTCGAACGCTCAGCCCTTCGCCTCCCGGCGCACGCACTGGGCCAATCATGTTGCCCGGCATGCGTTCGCGAAACCCGATGCGGTGGCGCTCCGGTTCCGGGGTACCTCGACCACCTGGCGTGAGCTCGAGGACCGCAGCGCGCGGACGGCGGCGGTCCTCGCCGCCCACGGTGTCGGCCGCGGTGACCGCGTCGTGCTGCTGCTGACCAACCGCCCCGAGTTCCTCGAGGTGATGCTGGCCGCGACTCGCCTGGGTGCGATCGCGGTTCCGGTGAACTTCCGGCTCAGTCCCGGCGAGGTGCGGTTCATCGTCGCCGACAGCGACGCCACCGTCGTGGTCGTGGAGGATTCACTCACCGGTCTCGCCGCGGAGGTCGACGAGAGCGTGCCGGTTCTCGTGGTCGGCGACGCCCCCGACGACGTCTCGCTCGAGACGCAGTTGCGCGCAGCCGATCCCGACGTCCCGATCGCGGACGTGGCGGAAGACTCCCCCGCCGCCATCATGTACACGTCCGGCACCACCGGTCGTCCGAAGGGCGCGGTGCTGTCGCACCTCAATCTGCAGGCACAGGCGCTGACCTTGATCCGCGGATGGCGACTGTTCGACACCGAGTCCGAGGTCAACCTGGTCTCGTCCCCGCTGTTCCACATCGCCGCCCTCGGCAGCGTGGGGCCGTTCCTGCTGATCGGCGCCACGATCGTGATCCACCCGACCGGTGCGTTCGATGCGGCCGAGCTACTCGACGCGCTCGAGCGCGAGCGGGTGACCAGTGTGTTCATGGTGCCCACCCAGTGGCAGGCCATCCTCGACGACGCCGGCCCCGACGGCCGGGATCTCGCCCTGCGGGTGCTGGGCTGGGGAGCCGCGCCGGCCACTCCGACACTCCTCGACCGCCTGTACGCCGCCTTCCCGGACGCCGCGATCGTCGCCTTCTTCGGGCAGACCGAGATGTCTCCGGTGACGTGCATGCTCGACGGCAAGGACGCCGTGCGCAAGATCGGGTCGGTCGGGAAACCGATCGACACCGTGGCGATGCGCGTGGTCGACGAGGCGATGAACGACGTGGCGCAGGGCGAGATCGGTGAGATCGTCTACCGCGGCCCGGGACTCATGGAGGGGTACTGGCGGAACCCCGCGGCGACCGCGGACGCGTTCGACGGCGGCTGGTTCCACTCCGGCGACCTCGTGCGGGTGGACTCGGACGGGTTCGTGTACGTGGTGGACCGCAAGAAGGACATGATCATCTCGGGTGGGGAGAACATCTACTGCGCCGAGGTCGAGAATGCCCTGGCCGCCCACCCGGACATCGTGGATGTCGCCGTGATCGGGCGGGCCGACGAGCGCTGGGGTGAGGTTCCCGTCGCGGTCGTCGTCCCGCGGGCCGGGGCGGCGCTCGAGGTCGACGCCCTCGCGGACTGGCTCGACGGCCGGGTCGCCCGCTACAAGCGGCCCAAATTCGTCGAGGTCCTCCCCCAACTGCCCCGCAACGCCAGCGGGAAGGTCGTCAAAGGCGTTCTGCGCGAACAGTTCGGCACGGTCAGCGGCTAGCCGGGGAACGGAGATGGCGGACGAGGAAGTCGGTCTCGTCCGCGACCACCCGCTCGAAGAGCTCGCCGAAGTAGGGGTCGAAATGACCGCCCGGGTACACGTGCACCTCGGCGCCCAGGGTCTTGGCGGCGGCCTTCTGCGCGCTGCGGGTGAACGTGACGACGTCGTGGTCGGCGATGGCGAAGAAGACCGGGCAGGCGATCTTCGCGACCGTTTTCGTCGGCCGGTACAGCGCTGCCTGCAACGCCACCCGCCCCGGTGTCTCGTTGCGCCATGTCGAACCGGGCGGATCCATCCCGTGATATCCCGCCTCCGCGTCGGGTGTGGTCATGGCCGCGAACGAGCCCGGCGGCCCGACGACGGGGAACATGTACGGCGGCCGGTGCCGCAGCTGGGCGTACCGGTCCCGCAGGTAGGCGACCGCCATGCGGCCGAGGCCGACCACGCCCAGTCGCGGAAGATTCGTCAGACCGTCGACGTACGGAACCTGCGACACGACCGCGGCCACCCGGCGGTCCCGCGCGGCCGCCGTCAGGACGAGTCCGCCGGACAGTGACGTTCCCCAGAGCGCGACCCGGCTGGGGTCGATGTCCTGGCGGCTGCGCACGAACGCGACGGCGCTGTCCCAGTCGTCGAGTTGGCTGTCGATGTCGAGCAGTTGGCGGGGTTCGCCCTCGCTGGCGCCGAAGTAGCGGTAGTCGAACACCAGCGCCGTGACTCCCGCGGCCGCGAACCGTTCCGCGAACGCGTCGAGTCTCTGTTCGCGTACCCCGCTCCAGCCGTGCGCGAGCACCACACAGGGTGCTGCCGTGTGGGTTTCGGAATGGCGCCGGTACAGCCAGGCCGCGCAGCGTTGTCCCCGCGAGGAGAACCACACGTCCTCACGGCGGACGTCAGGGCACGACCGACCAGCTTCGACGGGTGACGGCCGAGGATTCATGGGAGGCGCCTCCGAGAGGTGTGGACATGGTCCAGTCTCGGGCCCTGCGCGCGGCGGCGACAGCCACCCTAGGGTGAAGAATCGGCACCCCAGGGTGGAAGATCAGCTCTCGAGGGCGACTTTCATGCGCTCGAGCGTCTGCCGCATCCCGTCCTGCATCAGCTGGTCGCGGTTGCTGCCCAGCACCTTCGACTTCTGCACCAGCCGTACCCACCATACGGGCGTCGCGTAGATCTCCCGGGTCTCGGTGACGAGTGTGCCCGCGCCGGAGGGTTCGAGATGATACGTCCAGCGCGCCTTCGGCTCGTCCGCCTCGAAGGAGAACTTCTGGCCCGGAACGATATCCACGACGGTGCAGTGCGTCTTCCACCGCACCGGCCCGTGCCGGTTGGCGCCGACGAACCGCGCACCCACGGTCATCGGGGTGCCGGACGTCCAGCGCGCCCCGGTGTTCTCGGGGCTGAACCGGCCCATGCCCTCCACGTCGGTCACCACGTCCCACACCTCGCCGGGCGGGACGTCGATCAGGATGCTCGCGCTGTCCACGTCTAGCGGCCCGGAATCCACTGCAGCGCCTTCACGAAAGGCGGCATGATCTTGGCCCACACCTTCGGCGACAGTCCGCGCGGACCACCGAGGTTGAGGATGCGGGTGGTGGCGATGGTCTGCGGTTCGGTGTACTTGAGAAGCCCGTCGTCGCCGTGGCGGCGGCCGACACCGGACACTCCCATTCCGCCCATCGGCGCACCGGTGCTGCCCCATGCGGGGGCGTAGCCCTCGTCGACGTTGACGGTCCCGGCGTGGATCCGGGCGGCGATGGCCTCGCCCTCCGCCTTGGTTCCCGCCCACACGCTGGCGTTCAGGCCGTACTCGGTGTCGTTGGCGCGTTCGATCGCCTCGTCCACGTCGGCGACGGGGTAGATCGAGACCAGCGGCCCGAACGTCTCGTCGCGGTAGCACTCGGCGTCCTCGGGAACACCGGTCAGGACGGTCGGCTCGTAGAACAGAGGGCCGAGGTCGGGGCGCGCCTTGCCGCCGGCGACCACGGTGGCGCCCTTGACGACGGCATCGTCGACGTGGCTGGACACTGCCTTGACCTGAGCCTCGGACACGAGGCTGCCCATTTCGATGCCGAAGTCGTAGCCGGCGCCGAGCTTCATGTTGCGGACGCGTTCCCCGAACATCCGGGTGAACTCGGGTGCGATGGACTCCTCGACGTAGATCCGCTCGATCGAGATGCACAGCTGCCCGGAGTTGGAGTAGCAGGCGCGGACGGCGGCGTCGGTGACCTCACGGAGGTTCGCGCCGGCGGTGACGATCATCGGGTTCTTGCCGCCGAGTTCGGCGGAGAAGCCGATGAGACGGCGCCCGGCCTGCTCGGCGAGGAGCTGACCCGTGGCCGAGGACCCGGTGAACATCAGGTACTCGGTGTTCTCGACGAGGGCGGTGCCGACCACCGAGCCCGGTCCGGGGACGACGGCGAACAGGTCGCGCGGCAGCCCGGCCTGGTACAGCAGGTCGACGCAGGCCAGCGCGCAGTACGGGGTCTGGCTGTCGGGCTTGAGGACGACGGCGTTGCCGGCGAGGAGCGCGGCGACGGCGTCGGACACCGCGAGGGTCATGGGGTAGTTCCACGGCGAGATGACGCCGACGACGCCCTTCGGCTGGTACCGCACGACCGTCTTGGTGAGGCCGGGCAGCATGCCCGAGATGCGCCGGGGACGCAGCAGCTTGGGGGCGACGCGCGCGTAGTAGCGGGCGGTCATCGAGATGTCGAGGACCTCCTCCTGCGCGGCGGCGCGGGACTTGCCCGTCTCGGCCTGAGCCATGTCCATCAGGGCGTCGCGGTTCTCGAGGACCAGGTCGCGGTACCGGTGGAAGATCGCGGCTCGCTCGGTGACGGGACGCTTGGCCCATTCCTTCTGCGCCACCCGGGCGCGTGCGATCGCGTCCTTGGCGTCCTGAGCGGTACCGACCGGGACGGTGGCCAGTTCCTTACCTGTGAACGCCTCGACGACGGACCGCGTCGGACGATCCGCCGCATCCGGGATGGCGATGAGGTCGGCGAGCCGCGCGAACGTGGCGGCGGATGGAACAGGCATTTCGTACCCCTACTGGTTAGTAGTTTTTGCGGTTACACATAACTTACCTGCTTGGTGTGCCAAGTCACAGGGGCGGGTGGCTAGTGCCGGTCTTCGAGCCCGACGGCCTCCCGCAACTTCTCCTCCGCCTTCCTCAGCTCGGGGTTGTCCTGAGCGGAGGAATCGAGCAGGGCGGCGAGCGCCTCGGCGATGACGTTCAGTTTCTCCTGCAGAGCCTCCGTGGCGCGGCGGCTGGCATTCTCGAGCAGAACCACGAGGAGCAGTGTGAAGACGGCGCCGACGGTGTGGATGGCGATCTGCCACTCGTGAAGGTCCTTCCAGAGCGGAATGCTGACGACCCACAGCGCGACCACTCCTGCGCAGATCCCGAAGAACGGCGCCTGGCTGACCCGGAGTTCGATCTGCTCCACGAACCTGTCGAACGCCGAACGCTGATCGGTGGGCTGTTGACGTGCAGCTTTCGCGTTGCGCACCATCTTCGGAGTCTAGGCGCAGCCACCACTCCAGATATGCCCGTTTCCCCCGAGTCGCCTCGATGACGGTGTCGAGGGAGACGACTCAGCTGCCGTCGCAGTAGAGCGCCATCCGGGCCGCGCTCGGCGCGGTCTCCGCCGCGACCCCGTTCCGCCGAGTACCAAGCCCCGGCCGCTATCGCGCTGCCGATCCGACCTCACCCTGGCAGCCCGCCTCCGCGCCCGAGATGGACGCGTTCACCTCCATTAGCGATCCGATTACCGTGGCGGTTCGTCGGCACCCGTCCTGGCTAGCTTCCTGCTGTTGACGGCGATCGCGGGGTTCGTGACCGGCGCCCCGTGGATCGGCTTGTTCATGCTCGTCCTCGGCGGGGTGCGCCTCTAATGGGCTTCCTGCGTCGGAAGGTGGTTGTCGGTCGCGGCGATTCTCGTGGCGTGCGTCCCCATCAGCGCGACGACCGAGCGGACATCGACAGGGCCACCAGCGGCCAAGTCCGAGAATGCGACGACCACTCGCGTCGATCGGCCCCAAAGCAAGGGGATGGTCCGGCTCGCGGCCAGCGGCCGAGCGGTGTCGCGCTCGGCCGGCAGCCGTCGAGGGAGGCGGCGGGGTCGGCGTACACGTCGACCCGACGCTCGACGTCGAGGTTGCCTGCCGGCGCGACTTCGCCTCTACGTCGAGTCGAACCTCACAGATCCCTCGCTGACGCCAGCCGGCGCCTCGACTATGGACTCCGAACGCAGTTCACGCGTCGGTTCCGCGACGCGTCGGCATGACTTCACGCGATTGGCGGTGGCTGCCGGAAATCGACCGACCGATTGACCGTCTGCCGGCGGTGCGCCGCGGTGAAAAGACAGGCGCGGCATGGGTGTTCGTGCCCGGGAATGCCGAAAGCCCCCCAACATGGTTGGGGGGCTTTCGGTAACGGATGTTCGGCGGTGTCCTACTCTCCCACACCCTGTCGGGTGCAGTACCATCGGCGCTGGAGGGCTTAGCTTCCGGGTTCGGAATGGGACCGGGCGTTTCCCCTCCGCTATGGCCGCCGTAACTCTATGAAACTGTCACACGGAACATCAGCGAAGACACACACAACAAACGTTGGTGGTGTTCTTCTTTCTTCTGTTCTGAAACGTGTGTGTTGTTTCAGATACTGCACAGTGGACGCGTAGCTTCTTTGTGGTAAGTCCTCGGCCTATTAGTACCAGTCACCTGCACCAGTTACCTGGCTTCCAGTTCTGGCCTATCAACCCGGTGGTCTGCCGGGGGCCTTACCACCTCGAGGGGGTGAGAAACCTCATCTTGGAACAGGCTTCCCGCTTAGATGCTTTCAGCGGTTATCCCTTCCGAACGTAGCTAACCAGCGGTGCTCCTGGTGGAACAACTGGCACACCAGAGGTTCGTCCGTCCCGGTCCTCTCGTACTAGGGACAGCCTTCCTCAAGTTTCTAACGCGCGCGGCGGATAGAGACCGAACTGTCTCACGACGTTCTAAACCCAGCTCGCGTGCCGCTTTAATGGGCGAACAGCCCAACCCTTGGGACCTACTCCAGCCCCAGGATGCGACGAGCCGACATCGAGGTGCCAAACCATCCCGTCGATATGGACTCTTGGGGAAGATCAGCCTGTTATCCCCGGGGTACCTTTTATCCGTTGAGCGACACCGCTTCCACTTGCCGGTGCCGGATCACTAGTCCCGACTTTCGTCCCTGCTCGACCTGTCAGTCTCACAGTCAAGCTCCCTTGTGCACTTGCACTCGACACCTGATTGCCAACCAGGCTGAGGGAACCTTTGGGCGCCTCCGTTACATTTTGGGAGGCAACCGCCCCAGTTAAACTACCCACCAGGCACTGTCCCTGAACCAGATCATGGTCCGAGGTTAGAGGTCCAATACGATCAGAGTGGTATTTCAACAACGACTCCACACTCACTGGCGTGAGCGCTTCACAGTCTCCCACCTATCCTACACAAACCGAACCGAACACCAATACCAAGCTGTAGTGAAGGTCCCGGGGTCTTTTCGTCCTGCCGCGCGTAACGAGCATCTTTACTCGTAATGCAATTTCGCCGAGTCTATGGTTGAGACAGCTGAGAAGTCGTTACGCCATTCGTGCAGGTCGGAACTTACCCGACAAGGAATTTCGCTACCTTAGGATGGTTATAGTTACCACCGCCGTTTACTGGGGCTTAAATTCTCAGCTTCGCCATTGCTGGCTAACCGGTCCTCTTAACCTTCCAGCACCGGGCAGGCGTCAGTCCGTATACATCGTCTTACGACTTCGCACGGACCTGTGTTTTTAGTAAACAGTCGCTTCTCACTGGTCTCTGCGGCCCCACCCAGCTCACACTGCAAGAGTGATCACCGGACGAGGCCCCCCTTCTCCCGAAGTTACGGGGGCATTTTGCCGAGTTCCTTAACCATAGTTATCTCGATCGCCTTAGTATTCTCTACCTGACCACCTGTGTCGGTTTGGGGTACGGGCCGTGTGAAAGCTCGCTAGAGGCTTTTCTCGGCAGCATAGGATCACTGAATTCGCCTCATTCGGCTATGCGTCACCTCTCAGGCTGTGTGAATGGCGGATTTGCCTACCATTCGCCCTACAGGCTTACACCAGTATTACCACTGACTGGCTCAGCTACCTTCCTGCGTCACCCCATCGCTTGGCTACTACCAGATCAGGTCCCATGCATCCACATCCAGGGCCCCCGAAGGGGCGTAAGGACGCTTCAGGATGGTTAGTATCACTGATTCACCAGGGGCGCGTTCACACGGGTACGGGAATATCAACCCGTTGTCCATCGGCTACGCCTGTCGGCCTCGTCTTAGGTCCCGACTCACCCTGGGCGGATTAACCTGGCCCAGGAACCCTTGGTCATTCGGCGGACGAGTTTCTCACTCGTCTTTCGCTACTCATGCCTGCATTCTCACTCGTGTGGCCTCCACGGCTAGGTCACCCTGCCGCTTCCATGGCCACACGACGCTCCCCTACCCATCCACACCACTGCCCAAGACTCCGCAGAATCAAGGGGGTGCATTGTGTGAATGCCGCAGCTTCGGTGGTGTACTTGAGCCCCGCTACATTGTCGGCGCAGGATCACTTGACCAGTGAGCTATTACGCACTCTTTCAAGGGTGGCTGCTTCTAAGCCAACCTCCTGGTTGTCTTCGCGACCCCACATCCTTTTCCACTTAGTACACGCTTAGGGACCTTAGCTGGCGATCTGGGCTGTTTCCCTCTCGACTACGAACCTTATCGCCCGCAGTCTCACTGCCGCGCTCTCACTCACCGGCATTCGGAGTTTGGCTGATTTCGGTAAGCTTGTGGGCCCCCTAGACCATCCAGTAGCTCTACCTCCGGTGAGAAACACGCGACGCTGCACCTAAATGCATTTCGGGGAGAACCAGCTATCACGGAGTTTGATTGGCCTTTCACCCCTACCCACAGCTCATCCCCTCAGTTTTCAACCTAAGTGGGTTCGGTCCTCCACGACGTCTTACCGTCGCTTCAACCTGGCCATGGGTAGATCACTCCGCTTCGGGTCTAGAACATGCCACTACGGACGCCCTATTCGGACTCGCTTTCGCTACGGCTACCCCACACGGGTTAACCTCGCGACATGCCACTAACTCGCAGGCTCATTCTTCAAAAGGCACGCCATCACCCCCCACACCGAAGTGTGCAAAGGCTTTGACGGATTGTAAGCGCACGGTTTCAGGTACTATTTCACTCCCCTCCCGGGGTACTTTTCACCTTTCCCTCACGGTACTAGTCCGCTATCGGTCACCAGGGAGTATTCAGGCTTATCGGGTGGTCCCGACAGATTCACACCAGATTTCACGGGCCCGGTGCTACTTGGGTTTCCATCACGACAGTCATCATGTTTTCGTGTACGGGACTCTCACCCTCTACGACAGGCCGTTCCAGACCACTTCCACTAACACAATGATTTCTTACTGTCGGCCAACACGGCAGCATTGACAAGATGAACCCCACAACCCCACGAATGCAACACCTGCCGGCTATCACACATCCATGGTTTAGCCTCTTCCGCTTTCGCTCGCCACTACTCACGGAATCACTATTGTTTTCTCTTCCTGTGGGTACTGAGATGTTTCACTTCCCCACGTTCCCTCCACACACCCTATATATTCAGGTGCGGGTAACACGACATCACTCGTGCTGGGTTTCCCCATTCGGACATCCTCGGATCTCAGCTCGGTTGACAGCTCCCCGAGGCTTATCGCAGCCTCCTACGTCCTTCATCGGCTCCTGGTGCCAAGGCATCCACCGTACGCTCTTCATTACTTACAACAAAGATGCTCGCGTCCACTGTGCAGTTCTCAAACAACACACAACCAACCATGTCCTCGTCGCCACCGAACACCAGAAAAACCCGGCCGGTATGACCACCATGATCACTTGTAAGTTCTTGCCTAGAAAAAACACTCACGTGTTCCCTCAGGACCCAACAGTGCATCGATATATCACCCGCCGGCCGATCATCAGATCGGCCGTGACGCGGGAAAGTTTGTCAGTGTTCCACCCATGAGCGTCTGCCGTTCCACATGTGGGAACGAAACAGTCTCTGCCAGAACATCATCCACTGACTGTTCAGTGGTACACGTCTGGAGATGTGCTCCTTAGAAAGGAGGTGATCCAGCCGCACCTTCCGGTACGGCTACCTTGTTACGACTTCGTCCCAATCGCCGATCCCACCTTCGACGGCTCCCTCCCACAAGGGGTTAGGCCACCGGCTTCGGGTGTTACCGACTTTCATGACGTGACGGGCGGTGTGTACAAGGCCCGGGAACGTATTCACCGCAGCGTTGCTGATCTGCGATTACTAGCGACTCCGACTTCACGGGGTCGAGTTGCAGACCCCGATCCGAACTGAGACCAGCTTTAAGGGATTCGCTCCACCTCACGGTCTCGCAGCCCTCTGTACTGGCCATTGTAGCATGTGTGAAGCCCTGGACATAAGGGGCATGATGACTTGACGTCGTCCCCACCTTCCTCCGAGTTGACCCCGGCAGTCTCTTACGAGTCCCCACCATTACGTGCTGGCAACATAAGACAAGGGTTGCGCTCGTTGCGGGACTTAACCCAACATCTCACGACACGAGCTGACGACAGCCATGCACCACCTGTATACCGACCACAAGGGGGGCCGTATCTCTACGGCTTTCCGGTATATGTCAAACCCAGGTAAGGTTCTTCGCGTTGCATCGAATTAATCCACATGCTCCGCCGCTTGTGCGGGCCCCCGTCAATTCCTTTGAGTTTTAGCCTTGCGGCCGTACTCCCCAGGCGGGGCGCTTAATGCGTTAGCTACGGCACGGATCCCGTGGAAGGAAACCCACACCTAGCGCCCACCGTTTACGGCGTGGACTACCAGGGTATCTAATCCTGTTCGCTACCCACGCTTTCGCTCCTCAGCGTCAGTTACTGCCCAGAGACCCGCCTTCGCCACCGGTGTTCCTCCTGATATCTGCGCATTTCACCGCTACACCAGGAATTCCAGTCTCCCCTGCAGTACTCAAGTCTGCCCGTATCGCCTGCAAGCTCGAGGTTGAGCCTCGAGTTTTCACAGACGACGCGACAAACCGCCTACGAGCTCTTTACGCCCAGTAATTCCGGACAACGCTTGCACCCTACGTATTACCGCGGCTGCTGGCACGTAGTTGGCCGGTGCTTCTTCTGCAGGTACCGTCACTTTCGCTTCGTCCCTGCTGAAAGAGGTTTACAACCCGAAGGCCGTCATCCCTCACGCGGCGTCGCTGCATCAGGCTTTCGCCCATTGTGCAATATTCCCCACTGCTGCCTCCCGTAGGAGTCTGGGCCGTGTCTCAGTCCCAGTGTGGCCGGTCACCCTCTCAGGTCGGCTACCCGTCGTCGCCTTGGTAGGCCATTACCCCACCAACAAGCTGATAGGCCGCGGGCCCATCCTGCACCAGTAAACCTTTCCACCCTCAGCCATGCAGCCGAAGGTCATATCCGGTATTAGACCCAGTTTCCCAGGCTTATCCCGAAGTGCAGGGCAGATCACCCACGTGTTACTCACCCGTTCGCCGCTCGTGTACCCCGAAGGGCCTTACCGCTCGACTTGCATGTGTTAAGCACGCCGCCAGCGTTCGTCCTGAGCCAGGATCAAACTCTCCGTTGAAGACTCTAGATTTCGAAACCCCCAAAAGGAGTCTCTAATCAGTCATAGACATCGAGTCAAATCACTAGCAATCAAAAACTCAAACTAGCATTTCAAACACTGACCCCCTCCGACGGAAGAAGGAGAAGAGCCAGCAAATACCCACACCACAACTCACAACCAAACCACAAGGGCCAGTTGATCATCCGCGATGCGGAGTATCAAAAACATTTGGCACTGACATTCATCGACACACTGTTGAGTTCTCAAAGAACACGCACACACCATCACTACCGAAGTCACAACTTCGGCCGCTCCGGGGCAACTTTTCCAGCTTATCTCATCGGACTGACCGGCGCAAACCGGCACCCGCTGAAGACATTCCGGGGTTGAAGCACAACCATACACGATGGTGAACTTCGGATTGGTCAGGCACTTCGTACAACCTCGTTGCATCACCAGGTGGTGAATGTCGGTGTCCGTGTCGCTCTGACTTGGAATAAGTTACGCGAACCGCACGCGATATTCCAAATCGCCTGGTCGCGGGGATTCGCACGCTGGACTCCGCCGGATCTGCCATTCCTGCCGGCGTGCACCGTCAGACCAAGCGTGCACGCTGAGCCGGTTTCACAGGTCCGAAAGCTCGACGGTGGGACCGTCGCTCCCATTACCACTCACTCTTCATCGGGGAGTCCTCATCGAGAAGTACGGCATACCGGCAGTCACCACTCTCGGCGGCACCGAGATCCCCTACAAGGACCGGGGTGCCGGCCGCCCGTAGTCCTGAGCCACGGGTGGCCGCTCAATGCGGACAGCTGGGAAGCGCAGGACCGACCTCGCGGCGCTACTCGAGCACCTCGACCTTCACGACACCACGCTGGTCGGTTTCTCGACCGGCGGTGGTGAGGTGAGTAGATACGGTCGGACGGCACGGGACCGGCCGGGTCGCCCAGATCGTGCTCGTCTCGGCGGTGCCGCCGTTCATGCTGCAGACCGCCGACAACCCGACGGCATCCCGGTCGAAGCCTTCGATTCTTCGGCGGCAACCGACCTGACAGTCACCCGTCCCAGGGTGTACGCGACTCGTTCTGGTCGCAGGCACATCAGGGGGTCACCACGACGCCTACGAAGGCATCGCCGCGTACCCGGCGATGGACTTCCGAGCTGACCTCGACAAGGTCGAGCTCGGCAAGGACCTGCTCACCCTTCCTCGATACCTACACCTCGTGGCATCCCCTCACCCGAGACAAAAGGATCACAGTCATGAACAGTCACACTGCAGCACCCGACACCCTCGACCTCGTCCACGGGCTGTGGATGACCCACACAGCTGGAAGGGCGCCTGGCTGACCCCGAGTTCGATCTGCTCCACGAACCTGTCGAACGCCGAACGCTGATCGGTGGGCTGCTGACGTGCAGCCTTCGCGTTGCGCACCATCTTCGGAGTCCAGTTCGCCGCACCAATTCTCAGACGGTCCTCAGAAAGGTCACAATTCGGGCCCCTATCGTTGCCCAGGCCAACCAACCGACATGGGGAGACTCGTCATGAACGTTTCACGAGCACGTCTGCAATTCGGTATCGCCGCCGTCGGCGCGATCTCCGCCGCCCTCGTGGTCCCGGGCATCGCTTCCGCCGAACCGGTCGACTCCGACTCCGCCCGCCTCGTGAACTCCACCTGCAGCTTCGCGCAGATCGATGCGGCGATGCACGACGTGACTCCGCAGCTCGCCGCACGCCTCGACCAGGCACCCGAGCGCAAGGCTCAGCTGGCGGACTTCTTCTCGAAGTCCCCGGCCGACCGCCAGGCCGTCCTCGACGCGCACCCGCAGCTGAAGAGCCGACTGGACACCGTGCCCACCGAAGGACCGGCCGTCGAGTGGCGCGCGAAGGCGCTGACGATCGCCGAGACCTGCGGTAACTACTGACGCACGCTAGCCGGGGCGGACGGTGCGCAGGACCGTCTGCCCCGTGTCCAGCCTGCGGATGTTGTCGGTGATGTCGCCGACGCGGCCGACGAACGTGTGGTCGGTGACGCCGGACGAGTGCGGGGTCATCAGGATGTTCGGCAGGTCGCGGAACGGCAGCGCGCTCGGGGCGCCTTGACCGCCGGCGTCGGGGTAGGAGTACCAGACGTCGATCGCCGCGGCCGCGATCCGGTGCGATGCCAGCGCGTCGTACAGCGGTTGTTCCCGAACGAGGGGGCCGCGCCCGACGTTGATCAGGATGCCGTCGGGGCCGAGCGCGTCGAGTTCCGCGCCGCCGATCATGCCGCGGGTGTGATCGTTCAGCGGCGCGGACACCACCACCACGTCGGACTCCGTCAGGAGCCGGAGCAGCGACGTGTTGTCTCCCGCCCATGCGAGGCCTTCCGCGGGGGCGTCGGGATCGCCCCGGCCGGTCACCGCGCAGCCCTCGGAACCGAACGCGCGCAGCAGGTTCCACGACCGCCGTCCGATGTGACCGAAACCGACGAATCCGACCCGCGCGCCCCGCATCGACCGGGACTGCGCGATCGCGTCGTCGTAGACCGATGTGGCCCAGACGTCGCCGCGGAGGGCGCGATCGTGCCGGAGGAATCCGCGTCGCAGCATCAGCGCCGCCGACACGATGTACTCGGCGATCGAGCCCTCGTGGTGGAAGGTGTTGGCCACCAGGGTGTCCGCCGGGAGCGCGGCGAACGCCACGTTGTCGGTGCCCGCGCCGGCGACGTGCAGCAGGCGCAGCTTCGGCGCTGCGGCCGCCATCGCGGCGGTGAACCGGCCACCCACGTACACGTCGGCGTCGGCAAGGTCGGCGACGATCGCCGACTCGTCGAACGTCCTATGCCACGACGCCGTCGCACCGGACGGCAGCCCCGACTCGAACAGCTCGCGATGCGGCAGCAGGTTCCGGTCGCCGACGACGACCTTCATCAGGCGCGCACCAACGCCGGGCGCTTGCTGTCGAACGTCCAGTTCGGCACGAGGAACTGCATGCCGATCGAGTCGTCGCGCGCGCCGAGCCCCTTCTGCAGGTACAGCTCGTGGGCCGCCTCGACGCGGTCCATGTCGAGTTCGACACCGAGTCCGGGGGTCGAAGGCACGGTGAGATAGCCGTCTTCGATCTCGAACGGGTCCTTGGTGATCCGCTGACCGTCCTGCCAGATCCAGTGGGTGTCGATGGCGGTGATTTCGCCCGGAGCCGCGGCCGCGACATGGGTGAACATCGCGAGCGACACGTCGAAGTGGTTGTTGGAATGCGAACCCCACGTGAGGCCCCACGCATCGCAGAGCTGGGCGACGCGGACGGATCCGTTCATCGTCCAGAAGTGCGGGTCGGCGAGCGGGATGTCGACGGCGCCGGAGCGGATGGTGTGCCCCATCTCGCGCCAGTCGGTGGCGATCATGTTGGTGGCCGTCGGCAGTCCGGTGGCACGCTTGAATTCGCTCATCACCTCACGACCGGAGAAGCCGCCCTCGGGGCCGACCGGGTCCTCGGCATACGCGAGAACGTCTTTCAGCCCGCGGCAGGTCTCGATCGCCTCCGACAGCAGCCAGCCGCCGTTGGGGTCGAGGGTGATCCGGGCGTCGGGGAACCGCTCGGCCAGCGCCGTCACGGCCGCCGCCTCCTCGCGGGGCGCCAGGACGCCGCCCTTGAGCTTGAAGTCGGCGAAGCCGTACCGCGCCTGGGCCGCCTCGGCGAGCAGCACGACCGCGTCCGGTGTCAGCGCCTCCTCGTGCCGCAGGCGCAGCCAGTCGTCGGACTCCGCCGCACCCGACTGGTACTCGAGGTCGGTCTTGTTGCGGTCGCCGACGAAGAAGAGATAGCCGAGCGCCTGCACCTTCTCGCGCTGCTGACCCTCGCCGAGCAGGGCCGCGACGGGAACACCGAGGTGCTGCCCGAGAACGTCGAGGAGTGCCGACTCGACGGCGGTGACGGCGTGGATCGCGACACGGAGGTCGAACGTCTGGTTGCCGCGGCCCGCCGCGTCCCGGTCGGCGAACGTGCGCCGCAGATCGGCGAGAACGCCGTTGTACTCGCCGATGCTGCGCCCCGTCACGATCGCGCGGGCGTCTTCGAGAGTACGGCGGATCGGTTCACCGCCGGGCACCTCGCCGACACCGGTGTTGCCGTCGGAATCGGTGAGGATCACCAGGTTCCGGGTGAAGTACGGGGCATGCGCGCCGGACAGGTTCAGGAGCATGCTGTCGTGTCCCGCTATCGGGACCACTCGCATGTCGGTGACGACCGGGGTGGTGCTCGTTGTACTCATCTCCGAAAACCTTCCTTCACAGCGCAGCGCCGCCCGTGGGGCGCCTCACAACCAAAACTCTAAGTGGCCCGATCAATACATGTCCAAGACTTGTTGAGCATCGAACGATGCAGACACTGCATCACAAAAGTTGCTGTCCGATCAGCATCAACGCACCCACACAGGACACCGTGATCGACGCCCGGCGCAGGCGTGCCGCGTCCAGGTGGCGATTCACGAACCGCGACGCCACGTAGCCGAGCACCGTCGCCGGGATCAGCAGCAGGAACATCACCGCCGACTCGCGGTGCACCGACCCCGTCGCGGCGAGAACGGCCACCGACAGTGTGGAACCGACCAGGAAGAACGCGCTCATGTTGCCGCGCAGCTGCGCCCCCTTCGACCCCTGCATCACCAGGGCCATCGGCGGTCCGCCGATGGAGGTGGCCGTGCCGAGCAGCCCCGACGCGGCGCCGGCGACGGCGAGGTTCCGGCGCCGCGGCGGCGGTGCCCAGCCCAGCGTCGCGAAGACGACCCCTGCCAGCACCACGGCCGCGAGCAGCAGCGACAGCCCCCGTTCCGGCAGCACCACCAGCAGCAACGCACCCGCGATCGTGCCCGGCACCCGGCCGGCCAGCGCCCACCCGGTGCCCGACAGATCGAGGGCGTCGCGTTCCCGCCACACCACCATCACCGTGACGACCGTCGCCGTCATGATCAGCGTCCCGGGCAGCAGGCCCGGATCGACGAGCGCGACGACGGGTGCCGCGAGCATGCCCATCCCGAATCCGATCGACGCCTGCATGCACGAGGCGAGGAAGACGGCGAACGCGATGATCGCGAACTCCGCCCCGCTCACCCGACCGCGACGGGAACGCCGAGTTCGATCGGCCGCCGGGGATGGTGGCATTCGGCGACGTGACCGCTCTCGCGCTCGTCGACCGCGGCGGGCGGCGCAGTGCTCGCGCAGATGTCGGTCGCGTGGGCGCAGCGGGTGCGGAACCGGCAGCCCGACGGCGGGTTCAGCGGCGACGGCACTTCACCGTCGAGGATGATCCGCTTGCCGCGGGAAGCGGCGTCCAGCTTCGGTGCCGCCGACATCAGGGCTTCGGTGTACGGGTGGGCGGGACGGTCGAAGACGGCGTCCGTCGCACCGGTCTCCACGATCCGCCCGAGGTACATCACGGCGACGCGGTCGGCGACGTGCCGGACCACCGACAGGTCGTGCGAGATGAACACGTACGAGATGCCGAGCTGCTTCTGCAGGTCGTTCAGCAGGTTGAGAACCTGGGCCTGCACCGACAGGTCGAGCGCCGACACGGGTTCGTCGCAGATGACGACGCTCGGGTTCAGTGCCAGGGCTCGGGCGGTCCCGAGTCGCTGCCGCTGACCGCCGGAGAACTCCTGCGGGTACCGGTGCTCGTCGCTCGGCCGCAGACCCACCAGGTGCAGCAGTTCCCGCACCCGTGCCGCCCGGTCGCGGCTCGTCTTGTACATCGCCTTGTGGGTGCGCCACGGCTCGGCGATGATGTCGGCCGCCGACATCCGAGAGTTCAGCGACGCATACGGGTCCTGGAACACCATCTGCACCCGGCGGCGCAGCGCGAGCAGATCTTTGCCCTTCAGCGAGAACGGGTCGACGCCGTCCCACGTCACCGAACCGGATTCCGGCCGCTCGAGCATCATCAGCGTGCGGGCGAGAGTGGACTTGCCACAGCCCGATTCGCCGACGAGCCCGAGCGTTTCGCCGCGGGCGAGGTCGAGGTCGATGCCGTCGAGCGCACGCAACTGATTCTTGCCCGCCGCGTTGGCAGGCACCTTGAACGTCTTGGTGAGGCCCCGCACCTTCAGAATCGACTCAGACATGCGAGATCTCCTCGGGGAAATGGCACGCCGAGCGGCGGCCCTGGTGCGGACGAAGTCCGTCCGAAGCTGCCGAGCCGGCGACGTCGGCGAGCGGGGGGCGGGTGGTGCGGCACAGGTCGCGGGCCAGCGGGCAGCGCGCTTGGTAGACGCAGCCGGACGGAATGGAAGGCAGGTCGGGCGGGGTGCCGCCGATGGATTTCAGGTCCTCGCCGCGGACCGCGTGCACGGGGACCGAATCGAGCAGGCCCTTGGTGTACGGGTGCTGCGG
The DNA here is from genome assembly GCF_016772255.1 of Rhodococcus sp. 21391. Classification (NCBI taxonomy): domain Bacteria; kingdom Bacillati; phylum Actinomycetota; class Actinomycetes; order Mycobacteriales; family Nocardiaceae; genus Rhodococcus; species Rhodococcus sp. 21391. The sequence continues at coordinate 6,484,821 of NZ_CP063781.1, forward strand.
CGAGGAGAAGACCTCGGCGACCGGACCGGTCTCGACGACGTTGCCCGCGTACATGATCGCGACGCGATCGGCCTCCTCCGCGACCAAGGCGAGGTCGTGGGTGATGAGGATGACGGCCATGTCGTGCTCGGTGCGCAGGTCCCGCAGCAGCGACATGATCTGTGCCTGCACCGTGACGTCGAGTGCCGTCGTCGGCTCGTCGGCCAGCAGGACCGTCGGGCTCAGTGCGACGGCCATCGCGATCAGCAGGCGCTGCCGCATGCCGCCGGAGAACTGGTGCGGGTAGGAGTCGACGCGCGATTCGGGCTCGGGAATCCCCACCCTCTCCATCAGCGAGATCGCCTCCCGTCGCGCCTCTTTCGAGGACAGCCCGCGATGAATGCGGAACGGTTCGGCCAACTGCTTGCCGACCGTGTACACCGGGTTGAGCGCGGTCAGCGCGTCCTGGAACACGATGGCCAATTCGGTGGCGGCGAGGGTGCGGCGGGTCCTGGCCTTCGCCGTCACCAGGTCGACGTCGCCCAGACGGACCGAGCCGTCGGTGATGTCGGCGATCGGTTCGAGCAGGCCGACGAGCGCCTGCGCGGTCATCGACTTGCCGCACCCCGACTCACCGAGCAACGCGAGGGTCTCCCCGCGCCGCGCGGTGAACGACACGTGGTCGACGGCCCGGACCGTGCCCGAGGGGGTACGCAGGTCGACGGTCAGATCCGCGACCTCGAGGGCGACGCGGTCCGTGTCTGCGACGTCGGGCGATTCGACAGCCGGTGCGGGTGCACTCATGAGACGACCTTTCGGGTGGGGAACAGCCGGGAGTGGCGTGACCGCGGGACGGTCAGACGCCAGCGCTGGGCGGGGTCGGTGGCGATCCGGGCCCACGCCGCGAGCACGGTCGCCGACACGGTGGTGATCACGATGGCGAGACCGGGGAAGAACGACAGCCACCAGGCCGTCTGCAGGTACGTCCGGCCCTGGGACACCATCAGGCCCCAGCTGATGTCCGGCGGCTGGATGCCGATGCCGAGGAAGCTCAGCGACGACTCGGCGAGCATCACGTAGCAGAAGTCGAGGGTGGCGACGGTGAGCAGCGTCGGCAGCAGGATGGGGAACACGTGCCGGCGGATGACGGCCCCGCTGCGGGCGCCGAACGTGCGCGCGGCGTCCACGAACAACCGGCTCTGCAGTTCCGCCGACTCCGCGCGGGCGGTGCGGAGGTAGATCGGGATGCGGGTGATGGCCAGGACCAGGACGATGTTCGCGGCACTGGGCGAGAACACGTAGAGGACGACGACGGCCATCAGCAGCGACGGGAAGCTCATGATGACGTCGGCGACGCGCATCGCCGTCGTCTCCCGCCAGCCGCGGTGGTAGCCCGCCCACATGCCGACGAGGGACCCGACGATGCAGGACAGCGCGACCGCGGGCAGCGCCACCAGGAGGGTGGTGCGGCACGCGACGATCAACCGGGCCAGCATGCTGCGTCCGAGCGGGTCGGTGCCGAGGATGTTCATCCACCCGTTCGCCACGTGGAACGGTGCGAGGTTGGACTGGTCGAGGTTCTGATCCGTCGCGGCGTCGCCGACGAGCCACGGGCCGAAGACGGCGACGAGGAACACGAACACCAGGATCGCCGCCGCGACCGTGGCCATCCGGTCACGCAGGAGCAGTCGCCACAACGGTGCCTTGCTCCGGGAGGGCTTCGGTGCCGGAACGGACTCCTCGACGCGGCCCGCGACGGCAGGCGTCTCGTCGGGGGCCGGGTAGAGGTCGCCGGCTCCGTCCAGGCGGGGTGCGTTGTCTATGGACATCTCGGCGGCCTCCTAGACCTTGGACTTCTCACGGACACGCGCGTCGAGAAGTGCGTAGCCCGCGTCGATCAGGATGTTGAGGACGAAGATGCTGACCGCGGTCAGCAGCACCGCCGCCTGCAGGACGGCGAAATCGCGCTGCAGGATCGCGTCGATCATCAGCTTGCCGATGCCGGGCCATCCGAAGATCGCCTCGACGACGACGGCGCCGTTGACCAGTCCGACGGTGAGGTCGCCGGCCACCGTCAGCGCCGGAGCCGCAGCGTTGCGGAGCGCGTGATGGGTGACGACGCGCAGGTCGCCTGCGCCCTTGCTCCGAGCAAGACGTACGTATGGTGCGGACAGCGCCGACACCATCGCGCCGCGGACCACCTGGGTGAGCACGCCGAGCGGGCGGATGAGCAGCGTGGCGATCGGCAGGATCCACGACAGCGCGCTTCCGGTCCCCGACGTGGGCAGCACCCCCAGCACCACCGCGAAGATCCACACGCCGGTGATGGCGAACCAGAAGTCGGGGATGCTGGCCGCGGTCATCGACAGCAGGCTCGAGATCCGGTCGGCGAGCGAATTCGGCCGGTACGCCGCCCAGCAACCGATCACGATGGCGCCGATGATCGCGAGCAACATCGTGAAGAACGCCAGCTGCAGCGTGGCCGGGAACGCCCGCAACGCCATGGTCGCGGCGGACTCACCGGTGCGCAGCGATTCGCCGAAGTCGAGGTGGACGACCCCGGACAGGTAGTCGACCATCTGGCTCAGCACCGGCTTGTCGAGGCCGTTCTCGGCCGCGAACTCGGCGCGCTGATCCGGTGTCGCGGAGACCGGGAGGTAGAGGTTGGTCGGGTCGCCGGTGAGGCGGGCGAGCAGGAACACACCGAAGAGGACGACGAGGAGGGGTACGAGGCTGGTGTAGACGCGTCGGCGCAGGAAGGCGAACATGACTCACCGCCTTCGGATCGGGTTCGGTTGGGACATCTCAGTTCCTCCGGGGGGCTGGGAAGAGGGGTTAGCCGTTCGCGGATGTGTCCGCGTGGGTCATCTCGCTCAGGCGCATCTCGTCGCCGGTCGCGGAGTTGGGTGCGTACTGCACCGTCGGGGACTTGGCGAGCACCGCGTTCATGTGAGCGATGTACGCGAACTGCCGGATCTCCTTCGGTTCGTTGGCCAGTACCGAGGCAAACGCGTCCTGGCGTTCGTCGCCGACGAGTTGCTCGGCCGCGTCGATCTGCGCGTCGTATCCGGGCGAGCCGAAGTAGCTCTGGTATCCGTCGCTGCGCATGTACTGGTCGACGGTGAACTGCGCGTCACCCGCCTGGTTGCCGTGCTGGATCATCAGCAGAATCGGTCCGGTGCCCTGCGGGAACGGCCGGATCTGGTACTGCATCTGCCCGGCCGTGTCCATCATCTCGATCTTCACGTTCAGGCCGGCCTTGCTCAGCGAGTTCTGGATGACCTCGATGGTCTCGTTGATCTTGGGGAACTGGCCCGTGCGCCCGATCAGGCGGATCTGGTTGTCGACGGGAACGCCGTCGGCCTTGGCCTCCGCCACCAGTTGCGCGGCTCGATCGGAGTCGTAGGGGGTCGGCTGAAGGTCGGGGTCGAACCCGACGATGCTGCTGCCGACGAGTTGCCCGGCCGGCTCGCCGAGACCCTGGAACAGTGCCTTGACGATCCCCGCCCGGTTGACGGAGAGGTCGATGGCCTCGCGGACGCGGTAATCGTCGAGCGGCGGTTCGGTGGCCATCATGCGCAGCGCCGTCGTCTCGTTGTTGGGGTAGGCGACACCGAGGTCGCCAGCGCCGTCCTCCGGACCGAGGTACGTGGCGAGTTCGGCCTCGTCGTTGGTGACCATCGCGGCCCGGACGCTGCCCTCGGTCCGCCACTGGTAGATCGCCCGCGTGTACTCGGGCGCCGGGCCCCAGTACGTGTCGTTGCGGACCAGCGCGAGCCGCTGGCCGTGATCCCAATAGTCGATCTCGTAGGGGCCGGTGCCGATGGGATCGCGCACCTTGTCCTGGGCGTCGGTGGTGGAGGGCACCATCTCCACGAACGAGATCCGCAGCGGAAGGATCGGGTCGGCGACGGGAGTCTGCACCGTCACGGTCGACGCGTCGATGGCGTTCACCTCGAGTTCGTCGTCGCCGAAGACGTACCCGTCGACGTCGCAGCCGATGGTGGAGTTGACGGTGCGGTCGATCGAGAAGGCGGCGTCCTCGGCGTCGAAGACGCTGCCGTCGCTGAACGTGACGCCCGGACGGATCCGGAACGTCCAGACCGTGTCCGACGTCTGCTCCCACGAGTCGGCGAGCTTCGGTTCGAGATCGCCGGTATCGGCGTTGCGTTCCACCAGCGGCTCGGTGATGTTGGAGCGGACGACGACTCCGGTAGAGGTCAGTGACGCGTCGCAGGGTTCGAGTGTGGGCGGCTCCTGCGGGAGCACGATCCGCAACGTGTCGGGGCTGGCGGCGTCGCTGTGGCTCGAATTGGCCACCGAGCAACCTGTGACCAGAGCCGGCACCGTCAGTGCGGCGGTGGCCACGACGACGGCGCGGTAACGGGTTCCCTGCTGCAGCGAACGTGCAGGGCTCATGGTGTCCTCCGTAGGGATGTGTCGCGTACTCGACGCGAGTGAAGAGGGCCCGCCTGTGACGGTAGACACACGCTATGAGCGGCCCGGAGGAGCGTCAACAGGGGGAAACGGCCCGAAACGGCTCGTGAGGGCCGTCACAAGCACAATTGATGGAGACTGCGATCACTCCGGCAGGCCCCTGACCGGCACATACAGAGAGTTTCGGCGTCTGCGCACGTCAACGCGCCGCCAACCAATGCCGTTTGAGTATCGATCCATGTTATTTACGTGTTGGACAGGTATTCCGGGCGCCGCTTAACGTACGGGTAACCGGTGACGCGGAGAGTCGCGTCACCACTCGCCAGGAGGCACGATGGTGACCGCAGAGACGTCCGTGAAAGAAGCTGCTGTACAGACTGTTTCGGGAGGACGTGTCCTGAAGGTCGGGCCGCTGAAGCCGTCCCTCACCGCGACGCTCACCGAGAAGTACGACGCACTCGACCTCCCGCTGGGTGACGACCGCACCAGCTTCCTCGCCGAACACGGCGAGTCCGTCACCGCGGTCGTGACGTCCGGTCGCACCGGAGTCGACGCCGCGCTGATGACGGAACTGCCGAACCTCGGCGCCATCGTGCACTTCGGAGTCGGTTACGACACAACCGATGTCGCGCTCGCCGAGGAACTCGGAATCGGCGTGAGCAACACCCCCGACGTCCTCACCGACTGCGTCGCCGACACGGCAGTCGGATTGCTGATCGACACGCTCCGCGGCTTCTCGGCCGCCGACCGCTTCGTGCGTGACGGCCGCTGGCCCGCCGAGGGCAACTTCCCCCTCACCCGGCAGGTGAGCGGCACGCGGGTCGGCATCGTCGGGCTGGGACGCATCGGCTCCGCCATCGCCACCCGCCTCACCGGCTTCGGCTGCACGATCTCCTACCACAATCGTCGCGAGGTTCCCGGCTCCCCGTTCGCGTACGTCGGCTCGGCCGCCGCACTCGCCGCCGGGGTCGATGTGCTGATCGTCGCCGCAGCGGGCGGCAAGGGCACCGAAAAGCTCGTGGACCGAAAGGTTCTCGAAGCCCTCGGGCCCGACGGCTACCTGATCAACGTGGCGCGCGGAAGCGTCGTCGACGAGGACGCGCTCGTCGAACTGCTCACCGAACGCCAGCTCGCCGGTGCCGGACTGGACGTCTTCGCCCGCGAACCGCACGTGCCCGAAGCGCTGCTCGCCCTCGACACCGTCGTCCTCCTCCCCCACGTCGCGAGCGGCACGACCGAGACCCGGGCCGCGATGGAGGCTCTCACCCTGCAGAACCTCGATGAATACCTCGCCCAGGGCACCCTGACCACCCCCGTACTCGAGCCGAGGTCACGATGAGCGTCATTCTCAGCTACGTTCCGACAGTCGAAGGTCGTGGCGCCCTGGCCTTCGGATTCGCCGAAGCCCGCATGCGCGCAACCGATCTCGTGGTAATCGCGGACGGCGCCAGCGCCTCGGCTCCCGGCTTCGGGGCCGAACTGCACTCCGCGAGGGAGGAAGCGGACGCCGCCGGCGTCGACTATCGCATCGCACGGAACGAACCCGACCGCTCCCACGCCGACAACCTCATCGACGCGTCCTACGACTCCGCCGCCGAACTCCTCGTCCTCGGCATGCGACGACGCTCCCCCGTCGGCAAACTCCTCATGGGTTCCGTCGCCCAGCGTGTGCTCCTCGAGGCGCAGTGCCCGGTCGTCGGGGTCAAGCCTCCCGTCGCAGCAGAGGTCTGAGCCGCCCGGACGGCCTCGGATCCCCGGCCCATCCATAACCCTCACGGCGCCGAATACCTGCCGTGGGACAGCCATGATCGATGGGCCTCAACGCGCCGACGGCGCGGAACTGGGCGGTCGACTCCTGACCTTGGTCGGCGACCGCGACTTCCGGGCGCTCGCACCCGAGATCTCCCAGATCGCGTGCGACCACGGCAGCGACCGGTCGGCGTTCACCGCGGTCGTGTCGTGGATCGTCACCACCATCGCCGACCTCATCGCGGACCCGGCCTCGAGCGTCAACGATGCCGTCGACAGCTCATCAGCGTCGTCCCCGTCGTGCACGACGCAACCGCGCTGAACGAGGAGTTGCCCGCGCCCGCCGAGTGGCTGTTCACCGCCGTCGTGAGACACCTGCAGAGCAGGCACCGGGCGGGATCCGATCCCCCGCCGCCCGTGCCTGCCGACACCGCACTCACGCGCATGCAAGCCCTCGTCGAAGCCTTGCTCTGGCTCGACGCCCTGCTCGAATGCGACCACAGCCTGTAGGCGAACGCACTCCCCGGCCCGGGGGATCGGCGCCCTCACAGTGACGGCCGTCTCGAGTCGGAATAGCCCGGCCCGTGTGCCCGTTCCCCCAGTGGATCCCGATACTGCGCGGCGGCACCGAGAACGGCGCTGCCGAACACGACCTACGGAAAGACCGATAACTGTGAATCTCTTCTCCCCCTTGACACTCGGCGAACTCGAACTGCCCAACCGGGTTGTGATGGCACCCCTGACCCGCGTCCGCTCCGGGCGTGACGGCGTGCCCGGACCGCTGGTGGTCGAGCACTACCGACAGCGGGCCTCTCTCGGTCTGATCGTCAGTGAAGGCACCTACCCCAGCCACGCCGGCCAGGGCTTCCCCGGCCAGCCCGGGCTGGTGACACCCGAGCAGGTTGCGGGTTGGAAGAACGTCGCCGACGCCGTGCACGCGGCCGGTGGACGGATCGTCGCGCAGGTCATGCACGCCGGCCGTGTCACCCACGAGGGAACCACCGGCGGTCACGAGGTCGTCGCTCCGAGCGCCGTCGCGATCGACGGCGAGACCCGCACCTACGAGGGGAAGGAGCCGTACCCGGTGCCCCGCGCGCTGGGTACCGAGGAACTCTCCGCCGTCATCGAGGAGTTCGTCCAGGCATCGCGGAAGGCGGTGGCAGCCGGGATGGACGGCGTCGAAATCCACGCCGCGAACGGCTACCTGCTGCACGAATTCCTCTCCCCGGCATCCAACCTGCGTGAGGACGCGTACGGCGGCTCACCCGCGAACCGGGCACGCTTCGTCGTCGAGGTGTTCGAGGCCGTGGCAGACGCCATCGGCGCCGGCCGGGTGGGTATCCGCATCTCGCCCGAACACAACATCCAGGACGCCCTGGAACTGGACGCCGACGACGTTCAAGCCACCTACGGCGCTCTGGTCGACGCCATTGCTCCGCTGAAGCCCGCCTACCTGAGCATTCTGCACAAGGACCCGTCCGGGCCCTTGGCGCAGGACCTGCGGACGCGCTTCGGCGGCCCAGTGCTGATCAACAGCGGTTTCGGGGCGGTCACCACCCGCGACGAAGCGCTGGCAATCCTCGACGACGGCCACGGCGATGCCGTCGTCGTCGGGCGTCCCGCGATCGCCAATCCGGATCTCGTGCGGCGCTGGCAGGAAGACCTGCCGCTCAACACCCCGGACCCCCAGACCTTCTACTCGGAGGGCGCGAAGGGCTACACCGACTACCCGGTGTTGCAGCACTGAGCTGTCCCCAGGTCGACACGCTGTGGCCCATGACGCCAGGTCATGGGCCACAGTGCTATCCGACGGACGCCCCCGTGTCGCGTATCCGGGTCCGGCACCGTACGGTTAGTCGTAGTTGAGTACACAGCTACCGAGTTCACGGGCCGCCCCGGCGCGTCCGTGTTCCAATCGGGCGTACCAACTGTGCACGCTGTGCCAGGACGCCCACCTCGAAGGTGGCCGACGGTGAGAGCACCATTCCGCACGACGCTCTCGCAGTCGAAGCTCCCGACGAACAGCTTTACTTCTATCTTCTCGTGACCTGTCGGAGGAACTGCATTTTCGGACCACTGAACTCCGGGCCTGCTCTGCCGCGGCGACGCTCACAGAAGTTGAAAGGTGATCGTTCATGCCACTCACCGTGGAGCACACCACTCGTTACGCCGATGCCCTGATGACGCTGGCACTGGCCGCGCACCGCCCGGCCACCGTCGTCAACACCGGCACCGGATATGCCGTCCGGGTCGATTTCGAGCGCGGTATTCACCTGCTCGCCACCAACGCACCGGGGGATCTCAGTTCCGATCCGGACGCGCAGAACCCCTGGGTCGTGAGTTTCTTTCAGAAGCAGCCCGCCGCCGAGGACACCCGGCTCGTGACGGTGACCGGGGAATGGCTCGTCGACGCATTCGACCAGGCCCTCGCGATGATGCCGATTTCGGGGATCGCCGACGACCCGGATGCGCAGCCCACCGAACTGCGCCTCGTCGGCACGGATGTCCACGACCTCGCTAGGTAACACCGCCTGACGGGGCTGCATCCGCTCGTCACCGCCCGGCAGCAGACCGTCTACCCCCACCGGGTAGGCGGTCTGCGAGTCTCCCCAGCCGCTCGACCGCGGGCAGCGCCTGCGCGATCTTCTCCGCGTCACGGGCGATGATCTCGGCGCTCCGGTCGATGCCCTTCGCGCTGACGGCGAGCCCCTCTGCGGTCTCCGCGATCTGCTTGGCCGCGTCGAGCAGTTCGGACAGGTCGTCGAGCGCGGGCCCCAGACGGTCGATCAGCACCCCGATCTGTCGTATTCGGAGCATCACCGTCGTGACGGCGTGTTCCCACTCGCGGATCTCGCTCGAGACGTTCTGCAGGATCTTGATGGGAGGCTCCTTGTCGGTGCTCGGCGGCCGGGCCTGGCGACGCGCATCCAACCTATCTGTTACTCCCAGTTTCCCGTACTCGGCCTAGCCGCTCAGATCGTGGCCGGTGGCCGCGCGCGCGTAGGAGTGGAGGCTGGCGATCACCTCGGCGCGGCTGCGACGTCCGGCCAGCACCTCCATCTGGTAACCGTCCTCCATGGCCACGAAATTCGCTGCGAGCAGGCGCGGCGGGTCGGTGAGCGTGAAGTGCCCCTGAGTCTCACCGATGACGAGAATGCCGTAGTAGACGGCGATTTGGCGTTCGGTCAGCGAACTGTCCAGGGCCGCCACCTTGGCGTCGCGCAGCGATCTCGGCCAGCACTCGAACAGCAGTCGGACCAGTTCGTCGTCCGGCCCGCTCGCGACGCCGTGGTCGATGCAGGCCCGGAGGCGGTCGCGCGCGTCGGGGAACTGGTCGGCGACGCGCTCGCGCTCCTGACTGAACCGCTCGATGGCCCGCTGATACGTCTCGTAGATCAACGCATCCAGGTCGCCGTAGTAGAGCACCGCCGCAGGGGTGACTCCGGCCTGCTCCGCGATGTCACGCAGACGCAGCCCCTCCAGTCCACGCGCGAGCACCGCCCGCTGGACGGCCTCACCGAGTTCGGCCCGGCGGGCCCCCTGATCCTTCTTCCGCGCCACTGCCCTCGCTCCGCCCTTCTGGTTTCTATATGAAGATTTAGACAATACCTGACCAGCTATTGACAGGTAAATCACACTATTCTTAAATTTCTATTTAAAGAATCCAACTCGATCCCAGGAGTCACCGTGTCGACCAATCCCACCGACGCCGAGACGAGTCTCGACCCACCACCAGCACCCACCGGGAAGGGACTGCGGGGCGGCTCCGTGGGTCTGCTCGCCGCAGTCGCGCTCGGCCTGTCCTCGGTCGCGCCGGCCAACAGCATCGCGGTCACGCTCGGTTTCGTGACGATGGTCGTCGGCAACCTCGCCCCCGCCGCCCTGCTCCTCGGTTTCGTGCCGATCCTTTTGACGGCGTTCGCCTTTCGCGAGCTGAACCGGGAGATGCCGGACTGCGGCACCACGTTCGTCTGGACCACCCGCGCGTTCGGTCCACACACGGGATGGCTCTCCGGCGGCTGGGTGGTGCAGATCGCGACCCTCATCGCGATGACGGCACTGGCCCGAGTCGGAGCCGGGTACCTTCTGACCCTGCTCGGCCTGGATTCGCTGGCGTCCGACAACGTCGCGGTAATCGTCACCGCGGTCCTGATCGTCGCCGCGGTCACCACCATCGCCTACCGCGGGCTGCAACTCGCGGCCTCCGTGCAATACGTACTGCTGGGGCTGCAACTGATCGCACTGTTCGGGTTCGGAGCGGCCGCGTTCGCCCGCACCGGCGCCTCCGCACCGAGCCTGTCCTGGCTCAATCCGTTCGCGTTCGGCGGCATCGGTCCCTTCGCGGAGGCGGTGTTGCTGTGCCTGTTCATCTACTGGGGCTGGGACGCGCTGATCACCGTCAACGAGGAAACCCGTGACAGCGACCGCATCCCGGGTCAGGCCGCCGTGATCTCCACCCTCGTCCTGCTGGGCACGTACCTCTTCACCGGATTCGCCGCGATCAGCTTCGCCGGCATCGGCACCGACGGGCTGGGCCTGGGCAATCTCGACAACGCGGGAGACGTACTCGCCACGCTCGGGCCGCCGGTTCTCGGCGCGAGCCTGTCGAAGGTGGTCGAACTCGCCATCTGCGTGTCGGCGATCTCGGCGCTGCTCACCTGTGTCATCGGCAGCTCACGCGCCACCCTCTCCATGGGCGCCCACGGCGCACTGCCCCGCACCTTCACCCGAATCCACCCCACCTACCGCACCCCCGCGTTCGGCACCGTTTTCTTCGGGGCGACCGCCGCGGTCCTGCTCACCGCCCTCACGCTCGTCTCCGGCAACTTCCTCGGTGACGCGATCCTCTCGATCGGCCTGCTCATCGCGTTCTACTACGGCGTCACCGGTCTCGCCTGCGTCTGGTACTTCCGCCACCGCCTGACCCGCTCCCCGCGCGACCTGTTCCTCCGGGGCATCCTGCCCGCACTGGGCGGGACGATCATGCTCGCCGCCTTCGCGCGCAGCGCCCACGACATGCTCGAACCGGACTACGGGGCCACCTCGTTCCACGGCATCGGCGGGGTGTTCCTGCTCGGTGTCGGTTCGATCGCTGTCGGCGCCGTGGCGATGCTGCTCGTCCGCACCCGGTTCCGCCGCTTCTTCCGAGACGGCCGCACCGCCGTCACCGAACTGACCGTCACAGAGGACTGAACCCATGCGCACACTGACCATCGCCGCCATCCAGACCGCCCCGATCCCGTTCGATGTGGAGGCCACCTGGCAGCGGTTCGCCGACCAGGTCCGCGCCGTGCGCGACACCTTCCCGCACGTCGAACTCGTCGTGGTCCCCGAACTCGTGCTGGCCGCGGAGGCACCCCTCCTGCAGGCCCGCGCCGACTGGATGGACCGGGTGGCACAGCCACTCGCCGGCCCCCACATCGACCGGATCTGCGCACTCGCCGAGGAGACCGGCTTGTGGCTGGTGCCGGGAAGCCTCTACGAGCGCGGCGACGACGACAAGATCTACAACACCGCCATCGCCGTGTCGCCCCTCGGCGAGGTCGTGGCCCGCTACCGCAAGGTCTTCCCCTGGCAGCCGTACGAGCAGACCGCGCCCGGCAGCGAGTTCGTCGTCTTCGACATTCCCGGCACCGGCCGGATCGGTCTGGCCATCTGCTACGACGGCTCTTTCCCGGAGACCGCACGCCAACTGGCCTGGCTCGGCGCGGAAGTGATCATCCAACCCACCCTCACCACCACCCGCGACCGCGAGATGGAACTCGTCTGCTCCCGCGCCAACGCGTGGACCAACCAGGTGTACGTCGTCAACGTCAACGGCGCCGACCCGGTCGCAGTCGGTGCCAGCGTCGTCGTCGACCCCGAGGGCATCATCCGCCAGCAGGCAGGGTCGGGCGAAGAAGTGCTCGTCGACACCCTCGACCTCCACTCCGTGACCCGGGTCCGCACCTACGGCACGTTCGGCCTCAACCGCCCCTGGGATCAGATCGCCCGGTACGGCGACGGGATCCGACTCCCGATGTACGGCGGCGGGGGCATCCACACACCGCCGTGGCACGACGACGACGTGCCGGTCCCCGCGTCCACACCCAACTGATCCGCCCTCCCGGGAGGGCGGGGTGCGAGAGCCCGCCCTTTCCGGGACAGGTCCTGGATAATTGCGAGGGTGAGGCCTCACGCTGCTTCGTCCGTCGACACGGTCCTTCAGGACTACCAGCCACGCATCCTGCGCCGCTACCTGTGGATCACGACTGCGCTGCACCTCGCGGGATTCGTCCTTCCTCCCATGGTCGGGTTGCCGATCCGGCCGGAGACCGTCGCCGCTCGCACGGCGGGCATCCTCCTGGGAGTGTTCGCACTCGTCGTGCTGTACCGGGGCGGACGCAGGCCGAGCCGACGGGCCTACCAGGTCAGCACGGCAGCGGCACTGCTCGCCACTCCGATCGTGATGTCCGGTCTCGTCCTCGCCGTCGCCCAACTGCTCTGTGCAATCGCGGCGATGTTCCTGGCGATGTACTTCGTCGTGTTCTACCCGAAACGGCAGTCGCGGCTCCTCGTCGGATGCCTCACCGGGTTGATGGTGGTCGGAGTCGTCGTCGCCCCCACTGCCTTCACGCTGGTGCCGGTCGAGGTGGACACGGTGACCGTGAAGGCCGCCGTTCTCGTCGTGGCCGTCACCTGCGTGGTCGGCGCCGCCGAGATGTTCGGATCCCTCACCCGGACGCTGATCGAATCGGCCAGCACCGACGGACTCACTGCCCTGCTCAACCGCGCCGGTTTCGAGCTCGCGTTCCGGCACGCCCTCGAAAGCGCGGGCACCGGAGAGGTCTCCGTGACGTTGGTCCTCATCGACGTCGACCAGTTCAAGTCCACCAACGATCACTACGGCCACGCCGCGGGCGACGCTGTTCTCGTCGACCTCGCGAACAACCTCGCCGAGCACATGCCCCGCGGCGCCCTTCTCGCCCGGGTCGGCGGCGACGAGTTCGTCACCTGCGTGGTCGGCGAGCACCACGCCGAGCTGCCCGGCGTGATGGCGCAACTCGCCCGCGAAAGCCCTACCCCGTTCAGCTTCGGCGCCGCGTCGTGCACCGGAGAGGCCGACCCACTCACCGCGCTCTATCGAACCGCCGACCGCGAGCTGTACACGGCGAAGCAGCGGCAGCACCCACCCGAACCGCCCGGCGACGAACCCACACTGCGGACGGGGTGAAACGCCCGGGCAGACGCCGCACTCCGAGTCATTCGGCGATTCGCGCGGTCACCGGACGACGGTCCGCCGGCTTCACGTGGGTGACCATCCACACCGCGGCGACGACGAGCGCGCAGCCGGCGAACTGCCCGATGCTGGGCCGCTCGTGCACGATCACGACGGAGAACAGCATCGCCAGGACCGGCTGGAGCAGCAGCAATGTGGCGCCCACCTCGGCGGCGAGCCGCGGCAGGGCGAATCCGATGAGGACCCAGCCGAGTACCTGGCTGCTCAGCGACAGTGCCGCCAGCCATCCCAGCGCGGGCCATCCCGGCGTGAGGTCCACCGTTCCCCACAGTGATCCCACTGCGGTTCCGACGACGCCGGCGGCGATCGTCGACACGAAGACCTGCGACGACGCCCGGTGTGCGGATCCGGCACGGCCGATGACGAAGATGTAGATCCCGTAGGCCACGCCCGCCGCCAGCGACAGCAGAGTTCCGAGGAACAGCTGGTCACCCTCGCCGCTGCCGCCGAGGATTCCACCGGCGAGAGCCACACCGGCGAACAGGAAGGGAACGGCCACGACGAACCGGACCGGCACCCGTGCACGGAAGAAGACCCACGCGAGCAGTGGCACGACGACGACTTGCACGTTGACGACGACGGTGGAGATGCCGGCGCCGATCAGGTGGATCGATCGCGCCCACAACGCGAAGTCGACGCCGAGCATCATCCCGCCGAGTACCTGGGCCGCGATCACCCTGCGCGGGATCCCGCCGTACCGCCGAAATTCTTGCAGCGCAAGAAGTCCGAGGATGGGCAGCGCCAGCACACACCGGAAGAACGTCGACGTGGCCGGCTCCACCCCGGACAATTTGATGAGACTGCCGGTCAGCGACGTCGCCACCGCACCCGCCAGCACCAGCAGTCGCGGATCCACGGACGCGACGCTGAACGAGGGGCTGACGAGGGCACGGGGACGCAAACGGAGGGCGGTAGTCACACCGAAAATTCTCCGAGGCTCCAACCATTACAACAAGTGAATAGTCGTGTCATGAAAGAAGTAGAGTTACTACCATGTTGAGTGTCGATCGCCTCCGCGCGTTGTGCGCTGTCGCCGAACACGGATCGATCGGCGCCGCAGCCCGCGCCCTGCACGTGACGCCGTCCGGGGTGTCGCAGCAACTCGGCAAGTTCGAACGGGAGGTCGGCGTCGAACTTCTGGTACCCGCGGGCCGCGGCGTTCAGCTCACCGATGCGGGCCGGCTCCTGGCCCGTCGCGGACAGGAAGTGATATCGCTTCTGGCGCAGGCCGAATCCGAGGTCGTCTCCCTGGACCGCGATGTGGTGGGAGACCTGCGAATCGGGTCCTTCTCCTCCGCAGGCAGGGTGGTCGTGCCGACTGCCGTGGCGACGCTGCGCAGGCGCCACCCGCAGCTCAGGGTCAGCTTTTTCGCCGGCGAGACCGAGGACCTCATACCCGCGATCGTGCGCCGGGAACTCGACCTCGCCGTCGTCGACAGCTGGGTCACGATGCCGCTGCACCTGCCCGAGGACGCAGTGCACACCCTGGTGCACCGGGATTCGGCCGACGTCGCACTGTCCCGGGACCATCCGCTGGCGTCGCGCGACCACGTCGATCTCGACGAGATCGCGGACATGCCGTGGACGACGTGGAAGAAGGGCGCGGTGTACCACACCTGGCTGGTGCAGACGTTGCGTAACCGCGGCGTCGAACCGGATATCAGGTACGAGGTGCCCGAATTCGCGGCTCAACTCGAGTTCGTCGCGCACGGACTCGCCGCCGCTCTCGTTCCACGCCTTGCCCGCGTCTGGGTGCCGGACAACGTGGCGATCGTCCCGGTGCGTCCCACACTCGAGCGCGAGATCTACGCGCTCCGCCGCGCCGACAACGACCGGCCCACGGTCCGGGCCGGGATCGAGGCACTGACCGAAGCCTTCGCCGGCATCGATGCGTGACAGCTCCCCGTGGCCCGACCTGTCGCGAAGGATCTGACCCGGCAACACCGGCCGCGTGCGAACACCTGTCAGAAGGCCCTACACGTGCAGGCGTTTCGGTTGCACAATGGTGGTGGGCAACCACCCGGAGGTGCGCGATGAGCGATACGTGTGCAGCGCCGATACGCCTGTGGCGTCTGGGTCCATGGAGCCGCAACCCGCTCATGAGGGGGTGCGACCGGCTCCGCTCCGCGATGGTTCTCATCGGGGTGTTCTTCGTGCTCTTGATGGTTCCGCTGGCCGCGGCCGTCGGAACCGAGACGTACTCGCGACTGGACCAGGAGACGCAGGCCGAACTCGCCACCCACCACCCGACACCCGCCACGCTCGTCGAGGATTCCCGCACCGGGAGCACGGGAGAACCCCTGCCGGCCGCTCCCCAGTATCAAGCGCACGCACGGGTGCAGTGGTCGGCGAACGGGCAGACACGCACCGCCGACGTTCCCACCGAATCGGGCACGAAGGCCGGTCAGACCGTCACCGTCTGGCTCGATCCGAACGGCGGTCTCGTCGCGGCGCCGGAGACCGGTTCGCAGAACGCCGCCACGGCGGTGAGCGTCGCGTGCGGTATCTGGGTGACAGCGACCGGCGGTTACTGCCTCCTCTTCCTCGTCGTCCACTGGGTTGCGTCCCGCCGGCAGCAGGCTCAGCTGACCCGTGAATGGAACGAACTCGACAGACCACCCGGGTGGCACGTCAGTTGACGGACGGCGGAACCGAGCCGCGCCGGCTACCGGCCGGGTGCCCCGTTCGGCGGCTGTCCGCCACCCCCACCGGGACCGCTCGGCGCAGACTGCGTGTTCGCCGACTTCTCGGCGACACCGATCGTGATCGAGATCGACATACCGGTGGCCGGTTCGCCCGACACGGTGGCCAACTCGGCATCCCAGCCGTCACCGAACACGTTGTCCGAGTCCAGGGAGACCTTCGACAGGTTGCCGACACTGTTCGCATAGCCGCTGTCGTAGGCGAAGACGGTGGTGCACGCGTCCTGCGGCACCGCGATCTGAGACGTCAACCGGGCGTCCTCGCCCGCCACCGCAGATTCCAATGAGTCGAACACCTCGAAGTGGATGTGCGGCCAGCGGCCCGAGTAACAGGCCGGGAAGATCGACGTGAACGACACCCTGCCCGCGGAATCCGCGACCTGAACGCCACGCAGGTAGTTCTGCTCGGTGGTGCCCTGACCGTAGAGCGAGTACTCGCCGTCCCGGTCGCAGTGCCACAGGTAGACCGCCATTCCTTCGCCGGCCGCGCAGTCCTTCGTCAGGTCTTGCAGGTTCAGTTCGATGGTCGTCGCGACACCCTCCGCCGTCCCTGAGTACGCACCGAAGCTGCTGCGAATGTCCTGACGTACGATCCCCGACTCGACCAGCACGTTCGGACCGTTCGACCCGTCGCCGGGATACGGGCCGGCCGTTTCCTGCGGCGCCGCCGCCACGCACGTGCTGTCGCTCACCGTCTCCGCCGTGGACGCGGCCGCCTCCGTCGAGGACGATGTCGTCGTGGACCCCGCCGTCGAGCACGCGGCGAGCGCGGTCGCACCCGCCGCGCCGAACACGAACAGTGCGCGGCGACGCGACAACATCGATTTCAGGTCGTGGCTGAGTCCGCGGTCGTGCTCGTGCACTTCGTCGGCGTGGTGACGCGGGCTGTTCGTCATGAGGACCTCTCCATGGGCTGTTCGGGTTACATCCCATACAAGCGGTCGCCGGTGCAGGCACCCTCGAGCTCTGCTGTGGAGTCGCTGTGAACGCCTGTCGCCCAGCGGCGGTCGCCTGGGTCTGTCTCAGCGAGACGCGTCGGTCACAGGGATTCTGCACCGGCTGCGCCGGAGACCGACTCGTTGTCGAGGTCGCGCACGAGGGGAATGCCGAGGGCCGCGAGCAGCATCCGGCAGTCTTCGGCATCGATCGAGTGGTGGGCGACGGTCCGCTGAGCCTTACGGACGGACTCTTCGTCGAGCTCGCGTTCGCTCTCGAATATAGAAGCATCCCTGTCGGACATGGCTCCCACCTTTCCTCGGCATCAACTGAATAGCCCGGAGTAGGTCCACCGAAACCGACACGGCACAGCGCGATCGGATGTCGTCCGAAGCGGATTCACATCCGCGTGTACGAGGCCGTGTCGAACCGGGCCTACGGAGGGTCAGCGACGGTAGGTCGCGAACAGCCTGCGGATGCTCTCGTCCCAGTACTGCTGGCGGCGGCGTTCGACGGCGCGGGAGAACATCGCCCACACCGCACCCAGGAGCAGCGCGCTCGCGGCGAGGGTGATGAGCACTGCCGCGACCGCGGCGCTGACGACGTCGGAGGTCGTGATCCTCGGGCCGGCCCAGCTTCCGTCGTCGCCGACGGCGATGGTCTTCGAGGTGCCCGCCGGAGTCCCCGAGGGGACCTCGATGCTGTCGGTGCGGGACTCGGAACCCCAGGCCCACGTCGCCTTCACCATCGGGGTGGTCCGGACGGAGCCGCGGGGCGACAGGGTGATGGGGGCGTCGGCGCTGGTGACGGCCTCGACGAGGGTCGTGGTGGCGCGTTGTTGCGCGGCCCGCGCACTCTCCTGGTGGTATTCCCAGGTGCCGATCACGGCGGCGAGCACGATCGCGACACCCGCGAGGGCGACGATGACGGATTTCAGGGTGGCCGCGAAGCGATCGACCGGTCGCGCGAACGGGTTGGACGGTCGACCCGACACCGAGTACACCACGGCTGCCTTCGAGCGCCCCAACACAATCCACCTCATTGTTTCGTCCACGTTAAATGTCTGCTTCACCAGTGTCGCCACTGATCAGGCAACAGGGAAACCGAAATGGACAAACTTGACGAGTCTCACACTCGGCGCGAAGACCGGAGTCGGCCCCGCTCAGCGCTGTGCGGGGGCCGAGGTGCCGGGTCTCGGGCGCGAGCCGGTAGTCGATGCTGACCATGACATAACCGTGCTCTGCGAAGTGCTGCACCAGATCTGGGCAGGCAGTTTGGTCTTGAAGCCGCCAACCACCTCCGTGAATCCACACGACCGCAGGCAAGGGCTGCTCCGCTTCGGCGGGACGGACAAGATCGAGTAGCAGATCGGGGGCGTACTCGACGGTGGATCGGCGGACGAATCACCCAGCGATCGTCGCGTGCATCTCCCACACGATGATCTCGGCGCCGGCGCCGGTGGTCACCTGCTGGCCGCCGCCACCGCTGAGCCGGACGGCGTCACCCTCGGCGAGGATGCCGACGCCTTCCATCGACGCTTCACCGCGCGCGACGAACACGTGGAGGAACGGTGCGTCGGGCAGGGTGATCGGCGCCTGCCCGGGCTGCAGTCGTGCGACATGCATTGCGGCGTACTTGTTCTTGATCCGGATCGCCGAGTGGTCCGCATAGTCCGGCATGCCCGATGCGACGGGCACCAGTCCCCCGGCGAGCAACTCGTGGTCGATTTCGAGTTGCTCGTAGCCGGGTGTGATGCCGGCTTCGTCGGGCACGACCCACATCTGGATGAAGTGGACCGGATCGGTGTGCTCGTCGGCATGCTCACCGGTGACGCCGTCCAGTCGCCACGAGTCGTTCTTCTCCGAGTGCAGGATTCCGGTTCCCGCGCTCATCCGCTGGGCCAGTCCCGGGTAGATGACGCCGGAGTGGCCCATCGAATCCTGATGCACCAGTGAACCCTGGAGCACCCAGGTGACGATCTCCATGTCCTGGTGGGGGTGGGTGTCGAAGCCCTGACCCGGGACGACGATGTCGTCGTTGTTGACCATCAGCACGCCGTGATGGGTGTTGGCCGGGTCGTAGTGGCGGCTGAACGAGAAAGAATGCTTGGAATCCAGCCAGCCGGCGTTGGTCTTGAACCGGTCGTCGGCTCGGCGGACGTCGAGGCGGGGTGGGGTGATGGCGGCAGTCATCAGCGAATCCTTTCCAGGTTTCTCAGAGCAGGGGTTCCCAGAGTCAGGGTTCTCAGAGAACGTGTGAGCCGTACATTTCGCCGAGCGGGTCGGCGATGAGTTCGAGGCGGGCACCGTCGGGGTCGCGGAAGTACATCGACACCTCACTGTGTTCGACGAGTTCGACGCCGGCGTCGATCAGTTTCGTGCGCAGGTGATCCCAGCGGCCGGGTTCGACGCTGATCGCGATGTGGTGGAGTCCGCCGAGAACTTCCCGGTACGGGCCGACGTCGAGTCCCGGGAAGTCGAAGAACGCCAGCAGGTTGCTGTTGCCGATGTCGAAGAAGAAATGCGAAGACCCGGCGTAGTCCCGGTTCTCGATCAGCTCGGTAAGCGGAAATTCGAGCAGGTCCTGATAGAACCGGACCGTGCGCTCGACGTCACTACTGATCAGCGCGGTGTGATGGAGGCCGCGGGCCGAGGACGCGGGCCTCGACGCCACCGGCTTCAGATGCTCGGCGCGGATCCGGTCGCGTTGCTCCGCGAACCTCTGCGAACGCTCCTGCTCGTCTGTGGTGCTCATTGCCCTGCCCCTCTCCGCGGAGCGCAGTAATTGCGCTTTCAACTAAATTCAGACTACAACAACTCGTTGCGTTGTCAACTACTTGGGCTATGCTGGTGCCGTGGAACCGACCCGATGGCTCAGCGCCGAAGAACAGAACACCTGGCGCGCCTACCTGGACGCCACACGCCTCCTCCTGCAGGCACTCGACCGGCAGCTCACCCGAGACGCCGGCATCTCGTTCACCGACTTCGAACTGCTCGTCGTGCTGTCGGAGGCGCCCCAGCGACAACTGCGGATGCGCGAACTCGCAGACGCGGTGACCACCACCCGCAGCGGCGTGACCAGGGCCATCAGCAGGCTGGTCGACACCGGCTGGGTGCGCCGGGTCGAATGCGAAGACGACAAGCGCGGAACATTGGCCGAGCTGACCGACGCCGGAGCCGAGAAGCTCGCCGCCGCCAGCCCCGGACACGTCGCGGAGGTGCGCCGCAACATGTTCGACCTGCTCAGCCCCCGCGACGTCGGCATCCTCGGTCACGACTTCAGCGAGATGCGCACCCACCTGCTGGAACACCCCTGAGCCCGGAAAGGTCGGCCATGAGCAGCACGGCACCCGTGAACGAGTACGTCCACATCGACAAGCAGAGTCCGGCCGTCTATCAGGCGCAGATCAGCGTCGCCAAGGCAGTCCGTCATGCGACCACCGAGGTCGGGATGGACCGGCGATTCGTCGAGTTGATCAACGTGCGCGTCTCCCAGATCAACCGCTGCGCGTACTGCCTGGACGTTCACGTCGCCGCGGCGCTCGCGGCCGGCGAGACCCCGCAGCGCCTCGCGGTTCTGCCTGCCTGGCGGGAGACGGAACTCTTCTCCGACCGGGAGGTCGCGGCGCTCACCTTGGCCGAATCGATCACCACCCTCCCGGACGCGCATACCCAGGAGACCGACTACGCCTTCGCACGGCGATTCCTCTCCGAGCAGGAGATCTCCACGGTGAGCTGGATCGCCGTCACCATGAACGCCTTCAACCGGATCTCCATCGTCAGCCGCCATCCGGTCCGGCCGAAGCAGTAACACCGCAGTTCACCTGCGTTTCGCAGAATTTAGTTGACATTGCAACGACTTCGGCGTAACGTAGTAGTTGCATATTCAATTACCTCGTCGTCGAGTGACAGTTCGACAGCCCAAGGAGTTTTCATGACCACCGCCACCGCCACCCTGCCCAACCTCACCGCCGGAACCTGGGCCATCGACACCGTCCACTCCACCGTCGGCTTCTCCGTCCGCCACCTCATGGTCAGCAAGGTCCGCGGCACGTTCAACGACTTCACCGGCGCGATCACCGTCGCCGAGGACGGCACCGCCGCCGTCACCGCCGAAATCCAGGTCGCATCCATCGACACCAAGAACACCGACCGCGACGCCCACATCAAGTCCGCCGACTTCTTCGACGCCGAGCAGTACCCCACCGCCACCTTCACCTCCACCGCCGTCCGCGCCAAGGGCGACGACTACGTGGTCGAGGGCGAATTCACCCTCCACGGCGTCACCCGCCCCGTCGAGCTCGCCCTCGAGTTCAACGGCGTCAACCCCGGCATGGGCAACGGACCGGTCGCCGGCTTCGAAGCCACCACCGTCCTCAACCGCAAGGACTTCGGCATCACCATCGACATGCCCCTCGAAGGCGGCGGAGCCGTCGTCGGCGACAAGATCACCATCACCCTCGAGATCGAGGCCGGCCTGCAGGCCTGACCCCACCCGCACCACGCGCCCCGTCATCCACCCGGATGGCGGGGCGTTTCGTCGTTAACACGACGCAACACTTTCGATCGACGTGATCCAGGTCATTGCGGTCTCGAGCGGGCTCGAGTGACCCTGGCCCCTTCGATAACCGCGACCGCGAAACGAAGGTGACCACATGGGTAGCGACTCCGAACTCTCGTTCTCGCTCGACCTCACGCTGGACGAGGCGCGGCGGCGCACCGCTGTTCTCGAGGCGATCGGCGAGGACTGGGATCCTGTCGCCGTGCTCGCGGAGGAGGAGCGGGCGTACGACATGTTGTACTCCGGCCTCGACCCCGAGCAGCAGCGCATCTACGACGAGCTGGTCCAGGCGGGTGTGCTCCCGGATCGGACGGTGGGCCGTGTTACCGATTGATCCGACCGCGGACTTCTCGCGTCGCGCCTGGTTGCCCTGCCCGGCCTGCGACCACGGCTCGGACTGCGGCGACTGCGGGTCGAGCCGCAACTGCGACCGGCATTGGCAGTACCTGCTGAGCAATCGGGGCACCCGCGTCCATCTCCAGTGCCCCGACTGCACCCACCTGTGGAGTATCGACACCCGCCACGGGCGACCTCAGCGGCGACGGAAAGCCGCGTAGGCGCCGGACCGAATCGTGCTCACCCCCGGCTCCGCGGCCTGTCGGCGAGGAGTTGGGTGAGCCGGTGCGCCTGGCGGAGGAGGAGTTCTCCCAGTTCGCGGCGACGCTCCTCGCGGAACCGGCTCTCCACACCGGTGATGCTCAGCGCCCAGGCCGGTGATCCCTGGGCGTCGAAGACGGCGGCGCCCATCCCCCAGCTGCCCTCGACGAGCAGCCCGGGGTTGACGGCGTACCCGTTCAGGCGGGTCTCCGCGATGCGCTCGGCGATCTCGTCCCGCCTGTGCTGCGTTCCCCACTCGCCGGTGACGTCGGCGCGCGACAGGTAGTCGTCGATGTCGCGGTCCGGCAGGTGGGACAGGATGACCAGACCCGCCGACGCCACCCCCAGCGGCAGGCGGATGCCGACGTACAGCACGTGGGAGCGCAGCGGGAAGCTGCCCTCCTCGCTCGCGATGCAGACCGTTTCGTCGCCGCGGCGCGCGGACAGGAAGACACTCTCGCCGGTCTCGCGTGCGAGATCGCGGAGGATGTCGCGGGAGCGGTCCGTGATGTCGTACCGCCCGGCGGCGAGCGAGCCGAGCAGGTACAGCTCGGGTCCCAGCGACCACTTCCCCGACTTCTGGTCGCGGTCGACCAGCCCCTCCTCGGCCAGCGAGACGAGGAGGCGATGCACGGTCGGGCGGGCGAGCCCCGTCTCCCGCGCCAGGGCGGACGTCGAGGAGCCCGACGACTCGAGGGCCGCGATGGCCCGGAAGAGGGATCCCACCCGCCGAATGACCTGCGGCCGCTGCGCGTCGTCCATGACCGCAGTATACGTTCACTCAGTGAACGCTCTCTGGCGCGACGTCCAAAACGCGAGCACTGTCTCCGAAACCCTTGAAATGCATGAAGCAACCCCTTTTAGTGGAGCAAAGCTCGTCGCACGAAGACGTCCACCAGGTGGACGATCTGATGCGGAACACGGTATCGCCGGTACGGCGGCCAGGAGAAAGGATGCACATGGGATCGAGAGTGTTCGACACCCCGGAAGAAGCAGTCGCGGACGTGTCCGACGGCGCGTCGATCGCCGTGGGCGGGTTCGGCCTGTGCGGAATCCCCGACTCGCTGATCCGCGCGCTCGCCGACTCCGGCGTCGGGAACCTCGAGGTCTTCTCCAACAACTGCGGTGTGGACGACCACGGGCTCGGAATTCTGCTGGGTGCGCGCCGGATCCGGCGCGTCACCGCGTCGTACGTCGGCGAGAACAAGGAATTCGCGCGTCAGTACCTTTCCGGTGAGCTCGAGGTGGAGCTGACCCCGCAGGGCACGCTGGCCGAACGCCTCCGGGCGGGCGGCGCGGGCATCCCCGCGTTCTTCACCCCCGCCGGTGTGGGCAGCCCGGTCGCCGACGGCGGACTGCCGTGGCGGTACGCCGCCGACGGTTCCGTCGCGCTCGCGTCGCCCCCGAAGGAAACCCGTGCGTTCGGCGACAAGCGCTACGTACTCGAACTCGGCATCACCGCCGACTTCGCCCTGGTCCACGCACTACGGGGCGATACCGCCGGCAACCTGGTGTTCGACAAGTCGGCCCTGAACTTCAACCCCCTCGCGGCGATGGCCGGAAAGGTGACCATCGCGCAGGTCGAGGAACTCGTCCCCGCAGGCACCATCGACCCCGCCCAGGTGCACCTGCCCGGAGTCTTCGTTCAACGCATCGTCGAGACCGGCCCCCAGAACAAGCGGATCGAGAAGCGGACAGTCAGCAGCACGGAAGGAGCCACTCGATGACCGGCACCAACGGATGGACACGTGAGCAAATGGCCGCCCGCGCGGCCGCGGAGATGGTCGACGGCGAATACGTCAACCTCGGCATCGGACTGCCCACGCTCATTCCCGGATACCTCGGCACCGACGTCACCGTGACCCTGCATTCGGAGAACGGCATCCTCGGCACCGGCCCCTACCCCACCGACGAGAACGTCGACCCCGACCTGATCAACGCCGGCAAGGAAACGGTCACCGTCAACGCCGGTGCCGCGTTCTTCGATTCCGCGTTGTCGTTCGGCATGATCCGCGGCGGCCACATCGACACCGCCGTCCTCGGTGGCATGCAGGTCTCCCGCACCGGCGACCTCGCCAACTGGATGGTCCCCGGGAAGATGGTCAAGGGTATGGGCGGCGCGATGGACCTCGTGCACGGCGCGAGCCGCGTCATCGTCCTCATGGAACACACCGACCGGGACGGCAATCCCAAGATCATCGACGCCTGCACCCTGCCGCTGACCGGCCAGGGCGTCGTCAACCGCATCATCACCAACCTCGCCGTCATCGACGTGGTCGGCGACGGCACCCTCGCTCTCCGTGAGGTCGCCCCCGGCGTCACCGTCGACGAGGTCGTCGCCGCCACCGGAACCCCCCTCGAGATTCGCGAATCCGCGCTCGTCTGAGCGACATTCGTCACGACACCAAGGACTCTCCCATGACTTCTCGCTCCAGGTCCGTCATCGTCGCCGGAGCCCGGACCCCCGTCGGCCGGCTGACGGGTTCGCTCGCGTCACTCTCCGGATCCGATCTCGGTGGCATCGCCATCAAGGGCGCCCTCGACAAGGCCGGGGTGGCACCCGAACTGGTGGAGTACGTGATCATGGGGCAGGTCCTCACTGCCGGCGCCGGTCAGATCCCGGCCCGGCAGGCCGCGGTCAACGCGGGCATCCCGATGTCGGTGCCCGCCTTGACCGTCAACAAGGTGTGCCTGTCGGGTCTCGACGCCATCGCGCTCGCCGACCAGCTGATCCGCGCCGGCGAATTCGATGTCGTCGTCGCCGGTGGGCAGGAATCGATGTCCCAGGCGCCGCACCTTCTCCCGAACTCGCGGAGCGGTTTCAAGTACGGCGACACCACCCTCGTCGATCACCTCGCCTACGACGGCCTCTACGACATCTTCACCGAGCAGGCGATGGGCGCCCTCACCGAGGACCGGAACGCGAACACCGACAAGATCGGTCGCGAAGAGCAGGACGCCTTCGCCGCCGCCTCGCATCAGCGCGCCGCGGCCGCGTGGAAGAACGGACTCTTCGACGACGAGGTCGTACCCGTCACCATCCCGCAGCGCCGGGGTGAGCCGCTCGTCGTCACCGAGGACGAGGGCATCCGCGCCGACACCACGGCCGAGTCGCTGTCGAAGCTGCGGCCCGCCTTCAGCAAGAACGGCACCGTCACCGCGGGTTCCGCATCGCAGATCTCCGACGGCGCGGCCGCCGTCGTGGTGATGAGCAAGGCCAAGGCCGAGGAGCTGGGGCTCGAATGGCTCGCCGAGATCGGCGCCCACGGCGTCGGCGCCGGGCCGGACTCGACGCTCCAGCAGCAGCCCGCCAATGCCATCGACAAGGCGTGCACCCGTGAGGGACTCGACCCCTCGGCGCTCGACCTCGTCGAGATCAACGAAGCCTTCGCCGCCGTCGGCATCGAGTCGACCCGGCAACTCGGAGTCGACCCGTCGAGGGTCAACGTGAACGGCGGCGCCATTGCCATCGGGCACCCGCTCGGCATGTCGGGGGCACGGGTGGTGCTGCACCTCGCGCTCGAGCTGAAACGACGCGGCGGTGGAACCGGCGCCGCCGCTCTCTGCGGCGGCGGCGGACAGGGCGACGCCCTGATTCTCCACGTGCCCGGCGAGTGACCATCACTCTGGCACAGTAGGTTTCGCGTCACCGGATCATGATCGACCCGATGCGAGTGCGGCGACGGCCGGCGCGAACATGGTGGACTTGATCGCGCCGAGCGTGCCGGCGTCCTTCCCCGCGAGCGGCGTGATCAGGTCGACGGCAGCGTCCAGGACCGCGCCTTCGGGCGCGGTCCCGTCGACCAGCCCACTCGTGTGCGCGTCGGCGCCGCCGTAGCGGCGGCCGGTGGTCATGGCGGTGATCGCGGTCTGCGGTGTCAGCTTGGCCTGGATCAGCGCGGCCATCCCCGGGGTGAACGGAATGTGGATGTCGACCTCGGGGAAGCAGTAGTACCCACGGTCGGACCGCATCACCCGGTAGTCGTGGGCGATTCCGAGCATGGCGCCGGCGCCGAACGCGTGCCCGTTGACCGCGGCCACCGTCGGCAGGGGGAGCGTCAGAATCCGGCTGAACAGGGCCTGCACGCGCCCGACATACCAGTCTGCGCGGTCACCGTTGGCCATCAGCCAGTCCAGGTCGAGGCCGTTGGAGTAGAACTTTCCCGTGGCCGTGGTGACCAGGGCCTGCGCGCCGTGTTCGTGGGCGTCGTCGAGGAGTCGGTCGACGTTGTCGAGCCACTCGGGGGAAAAACGATTCTCGTCGTCGCCGAGGTCGAGGACGGCGATCGTGTCCCGGTAGGTCAGGGTGGCGATCATTGGGAACCCTTCGTGTTGCTGTCGTGACGTTTCCCCGGGGACGGGGGGTCCAGTGCGAGGACGGCGCGGACCGCCGCCTCCAGGCGTCGGCGCATGGCGTCGTCCGGTTTTCGCCGGGCGTGCAGCAGCAGTCCGGTGGGGAGCCCGACGACGCACGCTTCGATCACTTCGACCGCGCGACCGTCCTCGCGCCCCCACAACGCCAGCGCCAATCGGACGAACAGTTCGACGAGGACGGAGTCGAGGCGCGACAACTCGGCGGCGACGTCCTCGGGGACGTCGGATCCGAGCAGTTCGTCGCGGCGCACGGTGAGCAGAAGTCGCGACGACTGCGGGAACCGCTCGGCGAAGACGGCCGGGGTGTCGGCGGCCGCGACGACGGCGTCCACGGGACCACGCCCCAGCGCCTCCTGGACCGATTCCTGTTGCAGGTCGAGAAATCGGTGCGCCGCCCGCAACCAGGCGCGCCCGACCAGCCCTCCCCGCGAGCCGAATGCGTGATAGATGGCGCCGTTGGACATCTCCGTGGCCGCGGCGACCGCGCGTAGGGTCACCGCGCTCGGTCCGCCCTCGACGGCCAGCCGTTCGGCGGCATCGAGCGCGGCGTCGAGGTCGTGAACTCGTGGCCTGGGCATACGCCGAACGATAACAGATCGTGCGTTCTATTACTCGCGGGTAGGGAGTAAACATTCGCCTAGGGGATCCGCCCGATGATCGGCTTGCCGTTGTGCCCCGAGTCACAATGAGTTAGCTTTGTTCGGACATAAACACATTACGTGTTCTGTACATAGATCACGTCGAGGAGATGTTCATGGCCAGCGATCTCACCCGAACTACCGCCCCGTCCCTGCCTGCCGACACCCCTGGGCGGCACTCGCACAGACTCGGCATCATCGCCGTCGTCGCCACCTTCGGCGGCCTGCTCTTCGGATACGACACCGGAGTCATCAACGGCGCACTCGAACCGCTGAAGAGAGACCTCCAACTGACCTCGTTCACCGAGGGCCTCGTCGTGAGCATCCTGATCTTCGGTGCCGCGATCGGCGCTCTGATCGGCGGACGGATGTCCGACCGGTTCGGACGCCGGCACAACATCCTGGTGCTCGCGATCATCTTCATGATCGGCACGATCGGCTGTGTGCTGTCCCCGACGTGGGAGGTGCTCGCACTGTTCCGCTTCATCCTCGGCCTCGCCGTCGGCGGCGCCTCCGCGACCGTGCCCGTCTACCTCTCCGAGGTCTCCCCCACCGAACGACGCGGCAGCGTGGTCTCCCGCAACGAAGTCATGATCGTCGTCGGACAGTTCGCCGCCTTCGTGATCAACGCCGTCATCTTCAACATCTGGGGCGAGCACGAGAACGTCTGGCGCTTCATGCTTCTGGTCGCCGTCACACCGGCCATCTTCCTGTTCGCCGGAATGCTGCGGATGCCGGAGAGCCCGCGCTGGCTGATGTCGCAGGACCGGCACGATGAAGCGCTCGCCGTGCTTCTCCAGGTTCGGTCCCCGGAGCGGGCACGTGCCGAGTTGGAGGAAGTCCGGGCGCTCGCCGAGGAAGAGAAGCTCTCCCAGACCGGCGGGGCCGCCGACCTGTCGGTGAAATGGATCCGCCGCCTCATCTTCATCGGCGTCGGCCTCGGAGTGTTCCAGCAGGCCACCGGCATCAACTCGGTGATGTACTACGGCACCCAGCTGCTCGGCGACGCCGGATTCTCCTCCAACGCCGCCATCGTCGCGAACACCCTCAACGGTCTGTTCAGCGTGATCGGCGTCCTCACCGGCGTCGCCCTGATCAACCGGATCGACCGACGGAAGATGCTCCTCGGCGGCTTCACCCTCACCACCACGTTCCACGTGCTCGTCGGCCTGTCCGCGTTCCTGCTGCCCGACGGCACTCTCAAGGCCTACCTGATCCTGACGTTCGTGGTGCTGTTCGTCTTCTCGATGCAGGCCACGATCGGCCCCCTGGTGTGGCTGATGCTGTCGGAGATCTTCCCCCTGAAGATCCGCAGCTTCGCCATCGGTGTCTGCATCTTCGCACTGTGGATCGCCAACGCGGTTGTCGCGCTGCTCTTCCCGCCCGTCGTGGCCGCACTGGGAATCGGTGCGACGTTCTTCATCTTCGCCGGCCTCGGCGTGCTGGCTCTCGTCTTCATCAAAACTCAGGTTCCGGAGACCCGTGGCCGCTCGCTCGAGGAACTCGAAGATCAGTTCCGGCGCGACTACTCGTGACAGTCGCCGCACCGCCTCCCCTGAAAGGTTGATCCCATGACAGTGCTCGTAGCCGTGACCGACTCCTCCGAAGGATCGCACGCCCTCCTGGCCGGCAAGAAGGAAGCCGCGATGCTGGGTGCCGATCTTCTGGTGGTGAACCTCTCCCTCACCGAACCCGAAGACGTGCACACGCTCGCGGACGACGGCGTGACCGTCCTCGACCGGATCGGCCGCAGAGACCGCGATCCCGCGACCGCCGTGCTCGACCTTCTCGACGAACGACCCGACATCGAACGCCTCGTGATCGGCGTCAAACGCCGCAGCGCGGTCGGCAAGGCCCTGCTCGGCAGCGTGAGCCAACGCCTCATCCTGCAATCCCCGATCCCCGTCCTCGCAGTCAAAACCCCTCAGTAGGAGCCGAGTTGAGCAAGCAAGGAAGCCTGCACCTGGTCGCGGGCATGGTCGGCGGCGGACAGGGTGCCGACATCGGCAAGACCCACCGCTACGCGATGCGCCTCGACGACCGGTACGAACTGCACGCGGGGGTCTTCGGGCGAGACGGCGCATCGTCGGTGCGGATCGCCGGGAGCCTCGGTGTGCCGGCGGATCGCACGTATCGCGACTACCGGGAGATGGCGGAACGGGAAGCCGCACGCGAGGACGGCGTCGACGTGGTCGCCGTGACCACGCCGAACGACAGCCACTTCGACATCGCGCGCACGTTCCTGGAGGCGGGCATCTCGGTGGTGTGCGAGAAGCCCCTCACGCCCGACTCGGCGTCGGCCGCGGAACTGGTCGCGATCGCCGAGTCCTCCGGTGCGATTCTCGCCGTCCCGCACTGCTATTCGGCGTACGCGATGGTCCGGCACGCGGCCCGGATGGTGCGCGACGGCGACCTCGGCCGGATCCGATTCGCCGCGGTCGAGCACGCGTTCAGGTTGGGCCGCGGCACCCGTCGAACTCGGCGAGCACCGGCAGGCACGCTGGCGCACCGACCCCGGCGTCGCGGGATTCCCCAGCGTCGTCGGCGATCTCGGCACCCACGCGTTCCACCTCCTGCGGTACGTCACCGGACTCGAAGCCACCAGGGTGTCGGCCGAACTGGACACCCTCGTCCCCGGGCGGCGGGTGTTCGACAACGCCACCGTTCGCCTCACCCTCTCCAACGGGGCGCCCGCGACACTGTGGGCGAGCATGGCCGCCACCGGCAACGAGCACGGCCTGCGCATCCGGGTGTTCGGCGACACCGCGAGCATCGAATGGCGGCACGAGGACCCCCAGCACCTGACGGTGCGCGACCTCGACGGTGGCACGACAATCCTCGCGCAGGGGATGCGCACGCTGTCCGAGGACGCCGGCCGGCTCACCCGACCCGGCCTGGGACACCCCGAAGGCTTCCTCGAGGCATTCGCGAACTTCTACCGCGATCTCGCGGACGAACTCCGCGCCCGCCGCGACGGCGGTCCCACCACCGTCCGCGATCTGTCCTTCCCCACCGGACGCGACGGGCTGATCGGCGTCCAGTTCGTCGAGGCGACGGCCGCCTCGCACGCCGCCGACTCCGCCTGGGTGGTTCCCGCTTTCGCACACGACAAGGTCGGTATCTGACATGCAGCGATTCGCCCTCATCGGAGCCGGATTCATCGGCGGAGTGCACGGCGCCAACCTCGCCGCGCACCCCGACGTCGATCTGGCCCTCGTCTTCGACATCGACCTCGCTCGCGCGACGGACCTCGCCAAGCGGCACGGCAGCCGTGCGACCACCGATCTCGCGGAAGTCTTCGACCCCACGGCAATCGACGCCGTCCTCATCGCGTCCTCCACCGACACCCACGCCGAGCACCTTCGCACCGCGGCCACGGCGGGGATCCCGGCCCTGTGTGAGAAACCGATCGACCTCGATCTCGCGCGCGCCGTCGACGTCGTGCGCTTCGCCGAGACCCGATCACTGCTGGCGATGGTCGATTTCAACCGCCGCTTCGACCGCGACTACGCCGAACTGCAGCGGGTGGTCACGTCCGGTGAGATCGGTTCGGTCGAGCTGATCCAGCTGGCCAGCCGCGGTCCGGCGATGCCGCCGCTCGAGTACGTCGCGGTCTCGGGTGGGCAGATGCGCGACCAGACCGTCCACTTCTTCGACCTGGCCCGGTGGATCTCCGGGCTCGACCCCGAGTCCGTCTTCGCGACCGGTTCCACGCTCGCCGAACCCCGCCTCGCCGACTACGGCGACGTCGACACGTCGGCAGTCACCCTGCGTCTGCCCGGCGGCGCGCTCGTCCAGATCGACTGCACCCGGCGGATCGGCTACGGCTACGACGAACGCATCGAGGTGCTCGGTTCGACCGGCATGGTCGAAGCGCGTCGCCAGCGCGCCGGATCCGTCTCCCGGTACAGCGCCGGCCGCGTGGTCGACGACGGCCTGCACGCGGGATGGTTCGAGCGGATCAGAGGCAGCTACCGCACCGCGCTCGACCACTTCGTCGACGCGCTGGAGAACGGTGCCGCGATCGGCCCGACCCTGGCGGAGGCGTTGAAGGCGCAGGCGATCGCCGAGGCCGCGGCGCGCTCACTCACCAGCGGCCGGATGGAACCGATCGAATACCCGGCCTGAGTTACACGGGGTCACCGAGCACGAGGACGTCGGCGCGGGCACGGCCGGGCTCGACCAACGCGGTGTTGCGTTCGTCGCTGCGACGCACCCACTCTCGCGCATCTTCGGGCGACTTGCCGAACCGGACGTGCCGCTCGACGAGCCGGGCGACGCGCTCCTCCTCGTCCGGGGCGAGGAACCACGCCTCGTCGAGCAGGCCACGCACCCTCGACCACGGCTGCTCGTCGAGCAGCAGGTAGTTGCCCTCGGTGATCACCAGCGGAACGTCCGGCGGGACGGCGATCGACCCGGCGTAGGACTCCTCGACGTCGCGATGGAACTCCGGGGCGTACACCGTCTCGCCGTCGGGTTCACGGAGCCGGCGCAGCAGGGCCAGGTAGCCGGCGGCGTCGAACGTGTCCGGTGCGCCCTTGCGCCCGGACCGCCCGAGGCGGACCAGTTCCGCACCCGCCAGGTGGAATCCGTCCATGGGCACCACCACCGCGGACGATCCCAGCGCCGCCAGCACTGCCGCGGCGACGGTGCTCTTGCCCGAGCCCGGCGACCCGGCAATGCCGAGCAGCCGGCGCTGACCCGAGTCGGCGAGCACGCG
Source organism: Rhodococcus sp. 21391 (assembly GCF_016772255.1). Lineage (NCBI taxonomy): Bacteria > Bacillati > Actinomycetota > Actinomycetes > Mycobacteriales > Nocardiaceae > Rhodococcus > Rhodococcus sp. 21391. The sequence continues at coordinate 6,516,792 of NZ_CP063781.1, forward strand.
GGCGCGCGCGATCAGTCCCGGCAGTCCACCTTCATACCGCACCGGACCGCCAGTCGTTCCCACTGCGTGCTCGTCGTCCATAGGCAGACCGTAGCTCAGCCGACGTGGACCTCGGCGCCCTCCGCCTGTCGCCCGTCGCCCAATGTCACCGCCGGGCAATCAGATTGAACTGTTGTGACATGGGGCGAGCGGCACGGGCCTCACGTCCACGCCAGCCGTCAAGCACTCGCGTTCGGTCACCTCGCTCGGCCAGTGGGGATGGGACCACCTCCCGCACGACGAGGTGGATCTCGAGCACCACGTGCGCCGCGAAGGGTTACCTTCCGGAGGAGCGTGAGTGGTTCGACTCCATCCTGTCGCCGCGCACTCTCGTCGACGTGGTCCGGCAGCACCATCCTGGCGTCGACAGTCCGTACTCGTGGTGGTCGTGGCTGGGCAGTCGTTCGTGAAGGACACCGGGTGGCGCATCGACTACCACCTCGCGACGCCGCGCCTGGCACAGGCCGATGAGTGATCACGCTCCGGTCGTCGTGGACTACGACCTCTGATCGGGGAGATTCCCGGGGTTTCGGGAATCCGGCTAACCGCCCCATCGCGGGTGGTGCGCGTGCAGTCATCCATTCATGCGCTGGTGGTCATGGTGTGGTGGCCGCGTTCTTCCTAGTGTTTCAGATCACAGACGCTCAGCGAGGTGCACGTTCGCTTCCCGCGGAGCCGTGGGAAGAAAGGACGGACACCGTGGCGACACTGCAGACGGTCCAGAAGATCGGGCCGGTGCTGGACCTGTTCACCGCAGCGCAACCGGAATGGGGGGTCTCCGAGGTCGCCGCTGCCATCGACGTCCCCCGATCGAGTGCGCACGCCTTGCTGTCGAGTCTCGTCGACACCGGACTGCTCCAGTGCCGCACGCGTGGTCGCTACCGGATCGGATGGCGGGTGATCGAACTCGGCGAAACCCTGCGGGGCACCGTCGACGTGCGGTCCTGCGCCGCGCCGGTCATCGAGAACCTCGTCGAGCGGTACGGCGAAACCAGTCACCTCGCGGTGATGGAACGGTGGCACGTGCTGTACGTCGACAAGGTGGTCGGTACGCACAACATCACCGTGCAGGGTGCACGCGTCGGCGCCCGTCTCGAAGCACACTGCACAGCGGTGGGCAAGGTCCTCCTGGCGAGCCTCGAGGAGAACGAACTGCGCCGGTACCTGGCCGGTCGCCAGTTGCGCAGGCACACGCCGTCGACGATCACAAATGCCGGGGCGCTGCTCGACGCGTTGTCGGTGGCGCGGTCTGCCGGCCACGCCTATGACCTCGGTGAAGCCGTCTCGGAGGTCCACTGCGTCGCCGCGCCGGTGCGTGACGACATGGGTTCCGTGGTGGCCGCGGTGAGCATGAGCATCCCGGTCAGCCGTTTCGTGCCCCGCCGCGTCGAGTTCACCCGTGCCGTCATGGCGGCAGCCCGCGACGTCTCGCACGCGGTCGCGAACACGAACCACGCCACACCCACCACGACCAGGGACGTTCCCGAATCGGGCCGGCCGGCGCTGGCCTCCTGACGTCCCGTCACCCGAAGTCCGAACCGAATGACACAGAGCAGAGGTGCCATGGATACCGTCGCACGTAAGGCCGCCGACCGGTTGCTGGAGGTGTACCGGACGGGCGAACCGATCGACCCGCTGACCCCGGAGCATCCCGACGCGTCGATCGAACTCGCTTATCGCATTCAGCAAGTGCAGGTCGAGGAGTGGACGCTCGGCGGCGACGTCGTCAAGGGGCACAAGGTGGGCCTCGCGTCGCGGGCCATTCAGCGGCAGATGGGGGTGAACCAACCCGACTTCGGACATCTGACCGCGAGCATGTTCCATCTCGAGCACCAGCCAATACCGGCGGGGCGGTTCCTCCAGCCGCGGATCGAGCCCGAGATCGCGTTCGTGCTGGGCCGGCCTCTGTCCGGACCGGGTGTCACCGTCGCCGAGGCGGTCCGGGCGGTCGACTTCGTCCTTCCCGCACTGGAGATCGTCGACTCGCGGATCCGGGACTGGAAGATCGGCATTTTCGACACCATCGCCGACAACGCGTCGTCGGGCGGCGTCATCCTGGGCAGCCGACCGGTCGCGCTCGACGCGGTGGACCTGCGACTGGCGGGATGCACCCTCCACATCGGCGGTGAACTCGTCGCGACCGGCGCGGGCGGTGCCGTTCTCGGCTCGCCGCTCAACGCGCTCGTGTGGCTGGCGAACACTGTCGGCCCGATGGGCGTGACACTCGAACCGGGCCATGTCGTGCTTCCCGGCTCGATGACCAAGGCATTTCCCATGAATCCGGGCGATTCGATCGTCGCGCAGATCAGCGGGCTCGGCAGTGTGACGGCCGTCCTCGGCACCAAGGAGGAACAGTGATGGGTACCGACGCATGGAGCGCAGCACTCGTGGCGGAGCGACTTTTACAGGCGGAAGATCGTGCCACGGCCCAGACGTCCATCAAAGCTGAGTGGGAGAGCCTCGACCTCGCAACGGCCTACGCCGCGCAGGACATCGCCCTCGGCATCCGGGTGGCGCGCGGTGAGAAGGTCACCGGCGTGAAACTGGGGGTCACCTCGAAGGCCAAGCAACGTCAGGTCGGTGTCGACGCACCGTCGACTGCGTGGCTGACCGACCGGATGATCCTCCCGATCGGGGAGACCGTGCCCCGCGACCGCCTGATCCACGCGCGGGCCGAACCGGAGATCGCGTTCGTCATGGGACGCCGACTCGAAGGTCCGGGCATCAGCGCAGCGACCGCCTTGGCCGCCGTGGATCACGTCGTGGGCGCGATCGAGATCATCGACAGCCGGTTCTCGGGCTACAAGTTCTCGATGATGGACGCGGTGGCCGACAACAACTCGTCCGGACGCTACGTCACCGGGCCGATCAGCCGGCGGCCCGAAGATCTCGACCTTGCGCTCGAGGCGTGCCTGCTCGAGGTCGACGGCGAAATCGTCGATTCCGCGACCGGTGCTGCGGTACACGGACATCCGGCCGAAGCGCTGGCGTTCGCCGCCAACACGCTCGCCGAACGGGGCCACGCCATCGAGGCCGGCTGGGTGGTGCTCACGGGAGGGATGACCGACGCGGTGCCGGTGGAGCCGGGCGCGCGGATTGCGGCGCACTTCACGAATCTGGGCACGATCACCGTGGCGGGAGGTCGCTGATGCCGATCATCGAGGTCACCATCGCCGAGGGCCGCAGCCCCGAGGAACTGCGCCTGCTGATCCACGAGCTCACCCACGCCGCTCACCGGGCGGTGGGGACGCCCGTCGCGAACGTCCGTGTGATCCTGCGCGAGACACCGAAGACGCACTTCGCGGCCGGCGACGTCACGCTCGCCGAGCGGGAGGAAGCGGCGAACATCCGGGTATCCGGAACGGCCGCCGACGTCGGCACCTGAGGAGTCGGGCATTGCGATTCGACGTCGAGGCGAAAACCAGACCCGGGTTACACAGGGAAGGCACGCATGCCGTCCGTCTCAGGAGATCCGATGCCCCCGAACAGTCCCGTCACCCTCGTCGCGGAGGCATCGCCCGCCTCGCCCGCCGTCGCGCGCATGTCCGACGAGTTGTATCACGACCTGTTGTCCCCGAACGAGGTTCGCGACCTTCGTCTGCGGGTGCGCGACTTCGCCACCCGGGCGATCGAGCCCGTTGCGCATCGCATCGCCGGCGGCGACGAGCGGCTCGACGGCTTCCCACGTGACGCGTTCGAATCGATGGCGGCGGAGGGACTGTTCCGGATCCCGTTCCCGTCCGACGTCGGCGGCGAGGGTCTGTCGCATCGCGCCACCGCGACCGCAGTCGCGGTGGAGGAATTGGCGTATTACTCCAACAGCGTCGCGGCCATCTACGACGTGCATTGCATCCTGGCGGGCACCGCGCTCGACCAGGGCACCGACGAGCAGCGACACCGCTGGCTGCGGCCCCTCGTCGAGGGGGAGATCGTGGGTGCCTTCGCGACCAGCGAACCGGGTGCGTCCAGCGACCTGTCCCCCGACGCCGTGTCCACCGAAGCGACCCCGGACGGTGACGGCTGGATCCTCCGCGGCCGGAAACGGTGGATCACCAACTCCGTCGTCGCCTGTGTGGTGGTGGTGCTCGCACGCACCGGTGACGACCTCACGACCTTCATCGTGCCCACCAACGCGTCGGGCGTCACGATCGGAACCCCCGACCGAAAACTGGGGAACCGCGGGCAGATCACCGCCGATGTTGATCTCGACGACGTCCGCCTCGGGCCGGATTCGGTGCTCGGACGGGTCGGGGGTGGACTGCGCATCGCGCTGCAGACCCTCACCTACGGGCGCATCGGGATCGGTGCCGCGGGCGTCGGCATGGCGCAGGCCGCATTCGATCGGACTGTCGCCCATCTGAAGTCGCGGCACGCCTTCGGGGGTTCGCTCGCCTCGAAACAGCACTGGCAGTTCGTGATGGCCGACTACGCCGCGGATCTGGAGTCCGCCCGCAGCCTGTATCTCAAAGCGGCACTGCGGCTCGACTCCGGCGAGCGATTCCCCGAACCCGAGGCGGCGATGGCGAAACTGCGGGGCACGGACCTGGCCGCGCGGATCGCCCGAGATGCCGTGCAGGCCTTCGGCGGACTCGGCTTCGTCCGGTCGCTCGGCGCCGACGACACCGAGGGTCCGGTGGAGGCCATCTACCGCGACAGCAAGATCGGCGAGATCTACGAGGGAGCCAACGAGATCCAACGGTGGGTGCTGGCGCGTCAGATCTTCGGGCGCGACCACACCGGCTAGAGCGAAGAAAACCTAACGGTCCGTACGTGAATCGCCTTTCCCGTTGTGCTGTTCACGGAAATGCGCGGGGCTGACGCCGAACCGCTTGCGGAATGCGCGGCTGAAGTGTGAGACGTCGCGGAAACCGACACGGTCGCTGATCTCGGCGACGGTCGAGTCGGTGTCGAGGAGCTGCCCTCGGGCGCGGTCGAGGCGCAATTGGTACAGCCATGTGCGTGGGGTGGTGCCGGTCAAGCTGAACAGTTTGTGGATGTAGCGCAGGGACATTCCGAGTTCGACACCGATCTCGGCCGTCGAGTGGTCGGGGTCGTGCAGGTACCGCGTCATCGTCTGCTGCACCGTCCGGAGGTCGTCGTGGTGGACCCGTTTCGTCGCGGTCAGGGGGCGCGCCTGCTCTGTGAGGGCAGAGGTGAGCAGATCGACCGCGGACGCGGCCACCGATGCCGAAGACCCCACCGACAACCGGGCGTCGGTCGTTGCTATGTCGACGAGAAAACGGGAGACGAGGCCGCCCATCCCGGTCTGCCCGGAGATCCCCAGCCCGGCGACGCCCTCCATGGCCTCGGCGGAAAGCCGGGAGATCAATAGTTGGCGGGGTGCACGCAGGACGACCTGCTCGAATTCCGTCCGGCCGTCCACGACGAAGGGTGCGGCCGAGTCGAGGATCCCGAATGCTCCCTGCTCGAGGGTCGCACTCCGCGAATGCTGCTGGAGGGTGGCCGTCCCCCGAGTGATCAGACACAGCAGGTAGTCGTCGTTGGGGTCGGACCGGATCATCTCGGGCGTGCGCACGACCGTGTGCGGGTCTGCATGCACCACACTCACGGTCAGGTCCCCGAAGGGCCGCACCGTCAATTCCGCGGCGAACCGGGCGTGTCTGTCGGGCCAGTCGACGTCCATCTCGCAGTAAGTGGAGTCGAGGGTGTCCGCCCAGCGCACTCGCCCTTCGGTCGACTCCAGCTCGCGCGTACTCAGCACCATTGACGCGGCGCTGTCGGTGCAGGCGGAGTCATCCTTCTGTGCACTGTCGGTCATGTTCGATCGCACCTCCGCCTCCTAGTGTTCCAGATCACAGGCACTCCCCGCGCGGACGATCCCCGAAAGGCTTCGGGCCGCGCCCACTTCGAATCTTGCGAACGACTTCAGAGGAGACAGCGCCATGACCACCAGCACCACGTGGATCGAATCGATCACCATGGAGGAACTCGACCGCGATCCGAACCCGATCTACGACCGGCTCCGGCGCGAGGCCCCGGTTGCGTTCGTACCCGCGGTAGGGATGCACGTCGTGTCGTCGCGCGACCTCTGTCTGCAGATCGCGCAGGATTCCGAGACCTGGTCCACGGTGATCGCGCCCTCGGGTGGACGAACCTTCGGGAAAGGTACCGTACTCGCCGCCAACGGTGAACAGCACGAGAAAATTCGCGAATGGATCGATCCCCAATTGCGGCCGAGTGCAGTGGACTCCTATGTAGAAGCGCTGGTCCGGCCGCAGGCGCGCAGCCTCCTGGAAGGGATCGAGGATCTGGGTGCCGCAGACATCCAGGAGGCCTACTTCGCGCCGATCAGTGTGCGTTCGGTTGGGGACCTGATGGGTCTCACCGAAATCCCTTCGGAGACATTGGTGCGCTGGTTCGAGACGCTGGCGCAGTCGTACGGGAACGCGGAAGTCGACGAGAACGGAAACTTCGCCAATCCCGGGCCGTTCGAGGCCGGTGACCGGGTGAAGGCCGAGATCGTCGCCGCTGTCGGCCCGATGCTCGACCACTGGACCGAACATCCCGACCACACCCTGATCTCGCACTGGCTGCACGACGGGACGCCCGACGGCCAGGTCCGCGACCGGTCCGAGATCTACCCGAACATCTACGTGTTCCTGCTCGGCGCCCTTCAGGAGCCCGGGCACGTCATGACGACCACCCTGGCAGGACTATTCCAGCACCCCGACCAGCTCGAACGCGTCATCGACGACCCCACACTCATTCCGCGCGCCGTCAACGAGGGCGCTCGCTGGGTGGCCCCGATCTGGAGTGCCGCGGTGAAGGTCGCGGGACGCGATGTCACCATCGGCGGCATCGACCTGCCGACGGGAACACCGGTCATGCTGGCATACGGTTCGGCCAATCGAGACGAGTCCGTCTGGGAGAACGCGGAGGCCTACGAGATCGACCGGCCCATCATGCCGCATCTGGCGTTCGGAGCGGGAAACCATGCTTGCGCCGGAACGTATCTCGGTACCGCGATCGTGCGGATCGCACTCGAGGAATTGTTCGAGACGATCCCGAACATAGAGCCCGATCCCGCCCGCGCCCCGCAGTTCTGGGGATGGACGTTCCGCGGACCGCAGGGCCTGCACGTCACCTGGGAGGTCTGACCGATGGACCGTATGGTGACGGTGTCGGGGCAGGACGGGGCGTTCCCGGTCGCACCCGGCATGTCGGTCCTGGAAGCCGCATTGCGAGCGAATCGCTGGCTTCCGCACGCCTGTTCACAGGGGACCTGTGGCACGTGCAAGATCCGGGTTCTCTCCGGGGAGGTCGACCACGGCGCCGCCGACGAGACCATCCTCTCCGCCGACGAACGCTCGTCGGGACTCGCGCTGGCCTGCCAGTCGAAACCGCACGGAGACCTGGCCATCGCCCCCGTGAACGACGCCGACCCCGGCCGGCCGATGCACCCCCTCCGCGACTACACAGGCACAGTACGGGAACTGTCCGACATCGCTCGGCAGACCCGCAGGCTCGTCGTCGAACTCGACGAGCCGATGGAGTTCGACGCCGGTCAGTACGCCGAACTGATCGTGCCGGGCTCCGGTGTCGCGCGCCAGTATTCGATGGCGAACCCGCCGTCCGAGCAACGGCTACTCGAGTTCCACGTCCGGAATACGGCGGGCGGCCTCGCCACCGAGGGCTGGATCTTCGACTCACTCGCGGTGGGTGACCGCATCGATCTGCGTGGACCGCTCGGCCAGTTCGCTGTCGTCGAAGCCCGGGAGGAGCCGGCCATCCTGATCGGCGGAGGCACCGGGCTCGCACCGCTCAAATCGATTGTCCGGCACGCACTGGACCACGATCTGCTACCGGCGATTCACCTCTACCACGGTGGTCGCCGGGAAGCCGACCTCTACGACGTCGAGTGCTTCCGCGCGATGGAGGCGACCGATTCCCGATTCCACTATCACCCGGTCCTGAGTGAGGAGAACTGGGACGGGGCAACGGGAATGGTCACCGACGCCGTGCTGGGTGACTTCGCCAGTTGCCGTGGCCACAGCGCATACCTGTGCGGACCGCCCGCGATGGTCGCCGCCGCCGTCAAGGCCTTGAAACGCCGCCGCATGTCGCCGCGGTTGATCTTCAAGGAGGAGTTCACCGTGAACGATCCGCGGCCGGCGGCCGAGGCCGTGTGATCCCACTGTCCCCCAACCCGACCTACGACGCCGAGAACAGGAATTTCATGTACCGAGTGAGCATCATTTACAACCCGCCGACCGACCCGGCGGAATTCGACGAGTACTACGCCACAAAACACCTGCCGCTGGTCCGGCAGGTGCCCGGGGTCGTCCGATTCGCCGCCGGCAAGTGTGAGACCCTCGACGGCACTACTCCCGCGGCATACGCGCTCGCCGAGTTGTTCTTCGACTCCAAGGATGCCGCCGCGCAGGCTCTGTCGTCACCGGCTGGGCAGACGGCCGCCGGAGATCTCGCGAACTTCGCCACCGGTGGTGTCACGATGCTCTTCAGCAACGAGGACACCGTTCTTCCCTGACCGTACTTGTTGGCGCAGCGCATCACGAACCTATGCGCGCGTGCTCCTTCCGGTACAGGCCGGGGCTCGAGCCGAAGGTGCTGCGGAACAACCGGCTGAAATGGGACACGTCGCGGAAGCCGGCGCACTCGCTGACGTCGGCGACGGACAGATCCGTGGTGAGCAGGTACCTTCGCGCAGCCTCGAGGCGGGCCTGGTACAGCCAGGCCCGCGTCGTGGTGCCCTCCGCATTGAACAGCTTGTGCACGGTGCGCAGCGACATACCCGCTGCCGCGGCGATGTCCGACAGCGTGATGTCGGCGTCGTGGAGATTCTGTTCGATCACCCGCTGAACCCGCGTGAGGTCCTCCGTGCGGTGCAAGTCTGCAGCGCTGGTCGCCAACAGGCCCTCGGTCAGGGCCGTGGCAAGCATGTCGACGGCGGAGGATGCGAACGACACGGCAGCACCTTGCGACATCGGCGCGTCCATGTCCGCGATATCGACGAATAACCGACCGACCAGTCCGCCAGCCCCGGTGTCGCCGTGAATCGAGCGCGCCGTGCCGTGTTCGACGATTCGTCCCGGAAGGCGCGACGTGAGCACCTCGCGGGGGGATCGAACCACGACCTGTCGGAACGGGGCGGGTGAGTGGAACACGAAAGGTGCGGCGCAGTCGAGGAGCGCGAAGGAACCCGGCTCCACCACCGTGGCCCGGCCGGACTGCCGGACCTCCACGCTTCCGTCCGTGACGAGGCAGACCAAATACCCCTCCCCCGAATCGGACTGGATCATCGCCGGCGATCGGACGACGGTGTGCGCGTCGGCCCGGATCGTGCTGACATGCAGATCACCGAACGGCCGCCCGCCCCACTCCGCGTCGAAGTGACGCCGAGGCTCCGGCCACGCCACGTCCGTCTCGCAGTAGAGCCGCTCCAGCGTGCTCGCCCACTGCATACGGCCCTCCCCGGTATCGAGCTCCCGTGTTCGCAGCGAGACGATCGCGGGCACGTCGGTGCGCGCGGAGTCATTCGATTGTTCGCGCTCAGCCATGTTCCACCACACCTTCGCCTAATAGTGTTCCAGATCACAGGAACTTGGCGTTCGGGTCAATATACCCCACCCCGTCGAGTACGACACCGACAGCGGTGACCGGGGCGCGCCGACGTCCTCGCCTTCCGAAACAGGTTCCTGCCCAACGAGACCAGGAGTGACTCCATGACCACATCAGCATTCGTCGACGATCGCGTCGGAGTTCCGAACGACGTCCGGCCCATGACGGGCGACGAGTACCTCGAGTCGCTGCGCGACGGTCGCGAGGTCTACTTCCGCGGGGAGCGCGTCGACGACGTCACCACCCATCCGGCTTTCCGTAACTCGGCGCGGTCGGTGGCGCGGATGTATGACGCACTGCACCAGCCGGAGGCGAAGGGCGTGCTGGCGGTGCCCACCGATACCGGAAACGGCGGCTTCACGCACCCCTTCTTCAAGACCGCTCGTAGTGGGGACGACCTGGTGCTCTCCCGTGACGCGATCGTGGCCTGGCAGCGTGAGGTGTACGGCTGGCTGGGCCGGTCACCCGACTACAAGGCCTCGTTCCTCGGCACGCTGGGAGCCAACGCCGACTTCTACGGCCCGTACCGCGACAACGCGCTGCGCTGGTACAAGCACGCGCAGGAGCGGATGCTCTACCTCAACCACGCCATCGTCAATCCGCCGATCGACCGCGACAAGCCGGCCGACGAAACCGCCGACGTGTGCGTGCACGTCGTCGAGGAGACCGATGCGGGTCTGATCGTGTCCGGCGCGAAGGTCGTCGCGACGGGATCGGCGATCACTAACGCGAATTTCATCGCCCACTACGGACTGCCGCTGCGCAAGAAGGAATACGGCCTGATCTTCACGGTGCCGATGGATTCGCCAGGACTGAAGTTGTTCTGCCGCACCTCCTACGAGATGAACGCTGCGGTGATGGGCACGCCGTTCGACTATCCGTTGTCGAGTAGGTTCGACGAGAACGACGCGATCATGGTGTTCGACCGAGTGCTGGTGCCGTGGGAGAACGTCTTCGCCTACGACACCGACACCGCGAACGGCTTCGTCATGAAGTCGGGATTTCTCTCCCGCTTCATGTTCCACGGATGCGCTCGGCTCGCGGTGAAGCTCGACTTCATCGCCGGCTGTGTGATGAAGGGTGTGGAAATGACCGGCTCCGCGGGATTCCGCGGTGTGCAGATGCAGATCGGGGAGATCCTCAACTGGCGCGACATGTTCTGGGGGCTGTCCGACGCGATGGCCAAGTCACCCGAACAGTGGGTGAACGGCGCCGTCCAGCCGAACCTGAACTACGGCCTCGCCTATCGCACCTTTATGGGTGTGGGGTACCCGCGGGTCAAGGAGATCATCCAGCAGGTGCTGGGCAGCGGGCTGATCTACCTGAACTCCCATGCGAGCGACTGGGCGAACCCGGCCATGCGTCCCTACCTCGACCAGTATGTCCGCGGATCGAACGGCGTCGCCGCGATCGACCGCGTCCAGTTGCTCAAGTTGCTGTGGGACGCCGTCGGCACCGAGTTCGGTGGGCGGCACGAACTTTACGAGCGCAATTACGGCGGCGATCACGAGGCCGTCCGCTTCCAGACGTTGTTCGCCTACCAGGCGACCGGACAGGATCTGGCGCTCAAGGGATTCGCCGAACAGTGCATGTCCGAGTACGACGTGGACGGCTGGACCCGGCCCGACCTGATCGGCAACGACGATCTGAGGATCGTCCGGGGCTGAGTGGAACCGACGACGAGGAGCGCAGCCATGACCGAGACAGCGGGCGAACTCGATCCCGAGGTGACGCCGCTACACCTGCGGAAGGCGCTGGGACGGTTCGCCAGCGGTGTCACCATCGTGACCACCGCCGAGTGTGAGGACGAGGACTCGGTGCACGGGATGACCGCCAATGCGTTCACCTCGGTGTCGCTGGACCCACCGCTGGTGCTCGTGTCCATCTCCACACGCGCGAAGATGGACACGAAGATCAGAGAGACCGGGACGTACGGCATTTCGATTCTCGCCGGAGACCAGGAACCTGTGTCGTTGCACTTCGCGGGCGCGGCACACGAACCGGATCGGGTTCGGTTCGTGTGGCGCAGGGGCGTGCCGCTCCTCGAAGGCGCTCTGGTGCATCTCGCGTGCACCGTGGTCGCCTCACACCCCGCGGGCGACCACACGCTGCACGTGGGCCGGGTCGAGCAACTCTGGTACGACGACGGGCACCCGCTCGTCTTCTACACCGGCAGTTTCCGGTCGCTGGAACTCCTCGGGCGCGACGAGCCCTGGGGGTTCTGAACCGAGTGCCGACGTATGGGCGGCCGCGACGAATGTCGCGGCCGCCCATACGTATGTGTGGTGCAGCTCAGGGCACGGCCTGGGCACGAGCCGCGATCTCACCGGCACGAGTCGTGGCGGCCGCGGTCCCCGCGATCGCCCAGTTCGCCGGGTCGACTTCGATGATCTGTCCGCGCACGAGCGCACGCTGCGCACCGAGGATGTCGACGATCAGATCGGTGAACCGCGCCGCAAGTTCCTGACGTTGCGAGGCGGGGCGTCCGGCGAGCACGATCGCCGTGAAATAGGGCGCCGCGGGCGCGCCGTCTGTAACGGTGGTTCCCGCGACGGCGACATCGTCGGGCCGGTATCGCACGATGAACGCCCTTACGCGGTCCATCGGTGAGTCGAGAACCTCGGAGTAGCACCGGCTCGCGGCGGTGAGCAGTTCTCGGTGCTGCTCGGCGGTGTAGGCGCCGTCGACGAGGTGGAAGTGGGCGACAGGCATAGGTGACAATCCTTTCGGGAGTCGGTCAGTGGATTCCGTGGCGGGTTCCGGCATCGACGTTGATTACCGAGCCGTGCAGCACCGCGGCCTCCGGAGCGAGCAGGGTCTCGACGATCCAGCCGATCTCCTGGAGCGTCGGCAGCCGACCGAGGCTGGTCTTGGCGCGGTAGCGGTTCCAGATCTTCTCCGGATCCTGCCCGGTTTCGGCGGATTCGGTTTCGACGAAGGCACGCAGCCTCGGAGTGTCCACCGGTCCGGGAGCGATCGTGTGGGTGGTGACACCCTTCGGCCCGTAGAGGGCACTGAGTTGGCGCATGAGGTTGAAGACCGCCGCGTTCGCCGTGCCGGGAGCAGCGTCGAGCGGACCCGGTTCGAGACCGAGGGAGCCGGCGATGGTGACGAAGCGGGAGCCGTCGACGAGATGGTCGCGGACGGCGTGCAGGAGGCGGACGAGTCCGCCCACCTTGATGTTCGTCGCCACGGCAAGGTCGCCTGGTGGAATCGTGTCGACGGAACCCCGCACCGGGAGGCCGGCGGCGAACAGCGCCATCCGAACGGGCGAGTCGATACACGCAGAGATCGTGTCGATTGCAGTGTCGTCGGCGATGTCGGCCACGCACGGCGTGATCAGGTCGTCGGAGATCGCGAGCTTCTCGAGTTCGTCGCCTCTGCGGGCGACGGCCAGCACTCGCAGCCCGCGGCGGGCCAGTCGCAGGGTGATTTCGGTGCCCATCGCACCGGTCGCACCGACGACGACACAGAGGTCGGGTGTAGTCACAGTACAGTTCTCCTCGGTTCGGGAAGACGATGGCCGGGACGGTGGGTACCGCCCCGGCCACTGGTGGACGAGTTCGATCAGCTCCGCAGGCGGATGGTGACCGCTCGGGGCTCGGTGAAGAATTCGCGGGAGTACTGGCCGCCCTCGCGTCCGAGGCCGCTGCTGCCTTCGCCACCGAACGGCAGTCGGAGGTCGCGCTCGAAGAAGGTGTTGATCCACACCGTGCCGGCCTTCCACTGTGCGGCCATGCGGTGCGCACGGTTGAGGTTGTCGGTGAACAGAATCCCTGCCAACCCGTACGGCGAGTCGTTCGCGATGCGCAGCGCCTCGTCCTCGGTGTCGAACCCGAGGACGGTCTCGACGGGCCCGAAGATCTCCTCACGCGCGGTGCGCGAGTCGTTGGTGAGCCCGGTGATCACCGTAGGCGGGTAGTAGAAGCCTTTCGCCCGCGCGTCGTCGGTGAGCCGCGACCCACCGGTGACGACCTTGCCGCCCTCCTCCTGGGCCAGTTCGACGTAGCCGTGCACCTTCTCGAGGTGTCTTTGCTCGATCAGCGGGCCGAGGAAATTCGACGGGTCTTTCGGGTCGCCGACGGTGAGTTTCTTCGCCTCCTCGGTGAACCGGTCGAGGAATTCGTCCATGATCGAGTTCTGCACCAGCAGGCGGGAGCCGGACAGGCACACCTGCCCGTTGCCGCCGAAGATCGCCCGGATCGCCATCGGAACAGCGACGTCGAGGTCGGCGTCGTCGAAGACGATGTTCGCGGACTTGCCGCCCATCTCCGCCGAGACCGGGGTGTGGTTCACCGCGGCGGCCTGGAGGATCCGCACGCCGGTGGCGCTCGAACCGGTGAACGTGATCCGGTCGACCCTCGGGTCCGCGGTGAGCGGACCGGCGACGGCCTCGCCCCCGAATCCGTGAACCACGTTGAGCACGCCTTCGGGAAGGCCGGCCTCGAGGGCGAGTTGCGCGAACCGGTGCGCGGTGAGCGGCGTCTGCGGTGCGGGTTTGAGAACGGTGGTGTTGCCGAAGGCCAATGCGGGGGCGATCTTCCACGTCGCGAGCATCAGCGGCGCGTTCCACGGGCTGATCGCCGACACCACCCCGGCGGGTGGGTACAAAACGTAGGAGAGCAGGTCGCCGTCCGGGTAGGCCTCGTTGGCGGCCATCGACACATAGTCGGCGAAGAACCGCAGATTGTGTGCCACCCGCGGGATCTCGGCGTGCAGGGACTGGTTGATGCTCTTGCCGCCGTCACGGGTCTCGATCAGCGCGAGTTCCTCACGGTGTTCGTCGACCTTGTCGGCTACTGCGTGCAGGATCTTCGCACGCTCCTTCGGCGACATCCGCGGCCACGGACCGTCATCGAATGCGTTGCGGGCCGCGGTGATCGCGGCCTCGCCGTCGTCGGCGGTTCCGCGGGGGACCGTCCCGAGCAGTGAACCGTCGTGCGGATCACGGGTTTCGAAGGTCGCCCCGTCCGAGGCGGCCACCCAGTCGCCACCGATGAGGTGACGAACCTCGGTCACCCCGGGTACGGATTCCGTCGTGGTCATGGTGCTCCTTGCCTGTCAGACCCCGGCCGGGGCCGGGGTCTCGTAGGTGCGGCCTGCGAGTTCGGAGGCGACGTCGATAATCATGTCTTCCTGACCACCGATGACACCGCGACGACCGAGTTCCATGAGGATGTCGCGGGCGGGCACCCCGAACTTCTTCGCGGCCCGCTTGGTGGGGTGGAAGAACGTGGAGTACACACCGGCGTAGCCGAGGACCAGTGCGGTCTCGTCGACGATCTGCGGTTCCTTCATCAGCGGTGCGACGATGTGTTCGGCGGTGTCGATGAGCGGGAAAAGGTCGACCCCGGTGTCCCAGCCGGCGCGTTCGAACGCGGCGGCGAGGACCTCGGTCTGCGCGTTGCCGGCGCTGGCGCCGAGACCGCGCAGGGACCCGTCGATGAACGTGGCCCCGTTCTCCGCGGCGGTCAGCGCGTTGGCGATCCCGACACCGAGGTTGTTGTGGGCGTGGAACCCGATGTCGGCGGTGATGGCCTGCCGCAGGGCGGCGACCCGTTCACCGGCGTGCCGGGGAACCATGGCACCGGCGGAGTCGACGACGTAGACGACGTCGGCACCGTAGGAGTCGAGTTTGGCGGCCTGCTCGGCCAGCGGCTCGGGCTCGAGTTTGTGGCTCATCATCAGGAACGTCATCACCGTCAGGCCCTGCTCCTTGGCCCACTCGACCGGCTGCTGCCCGCAGTCGGCCTCGGTGCAGTGCACCGCGACGCGGACCGTTTTGATGCCGGCGTCGATGGCCTGCTGCAGTTCGGCGAGGGTCGCGATGCCGGGCACGTAGAGGGCGGCGATGTCGGCGTTCTCGACGGCGTCGACCGCGGCGCGCACGTAGTCGGGGTCGGTGGCGGCGGCGAACCCGTACTGGATCGAGGAGGCGCCGAGTCCGATGCCGTGCGCGACCTCGATGGTCGGCACGCCGGCCTTGTCGAGGCCGCGCGCGATGTCGGCGACGTTCTGCGGGGTGAACCGGTGCGACACGGACGACATGCCGTCCCGCAGGGTGGTGTCGACGATCGTGATCTTCTTACTCACTGTGTTGCTCCCTGGACGAGGTTCTGCTGGGCCATGACGTCGGCCACCTGGACGGCGGCGGCGGTGATGATGTCGAGGTTGCCGGCGTAGGTGGGCAGGAAGTCGCCGGCGCCGACGACCTCGAGCATCACGGTGACCAGGTCGCCGTCGACGTCGACCAGGCGCAGCGAGTAGCCGGGGACGTACCGCTGGACCTTGGCGACCATGTCGACCACGGCGCGTTCGATGGCGGCCGGGTCGGGGTTGCGGACCTTGGCGTAGACGGTGTCGCGCATGTTCATCGGCGGTTCGGCCGGGTTGATCACCGAGATCGCCTTGGCGCGGTCGGCGCCGGCGACCTGGGCGAGGGCGCGGCCGGTCTTCTCGCTGAATTCGCTGAGGTTCTGCCGGGTGCCGGGGCCGGCACTGTGGGAGGCGATGGCGGCGACGATCTCGCCGTAGGAGGCGTCGGCGACCTCGTTGATGGCGTAGAGGATCGGAATGGTGGCCTGGCCGGCGCAGCTGACCATGTTCACGTTGGGTGCGCTCAGGTGCGCGTCGAGGTTGACCGCGGGGACGACGTACGGGCCGACCGAGGCCGGGGTGAGGTCGATGGCGGTGATTCCGGCGTCGGCGTAGCGCGGCGCCGCGGCGGCGTGGATCTTCGCCGACGTCGCCTCGAACACGAAGTCCGGCAGTTCCGGCTGGGCCAGGAGCCAGTCGAGTCCGCCGGCGGAGGCTTCGAGGCCCTCCTGGCGGGCTCGGGCCAATCCCTCGCTGTCGGGGTCGATGCCCACCATGCACACGGGTTCGACGTGCTCGGACCGCAGCAGCTTGTACATCAGATCCGTACCGATGTTCCCGGATCCGACGATCGCGGCTTTCAATCGACTCATCTTCTAGGCCTTCCCTGGGCAGGCGGGGTGATGCGGTCGACGCTAGGAAGAATTCGCAGGTCCGGGCCCGGCGATTCGGCTGTGCCGGACAGCGAGCGCCATCACGCGACCGCTGTTCGGCTATCACGAAAAGCGCTGACCGCCCCGGACCCCTTCCGCCACGCTCGTGACATCGACCACAACCGGTGCAGCAGGCCCGGACGTCGGAAACCAGGAGAAGCCATGAGTGACGCTCGTTTCGACATCGCGCACCTCGCCCGTGCCGAACTGTTCAGCCCCAAGCCGCAGGAGACGCTGGACTTCTTCACGAAGTTCCTCGGGATGTACGTGACCCACAGGGAAGGGCAGTCGGTGTACCTGCGCGGATACGAGGACCCGTATCAGTGGAGCCTGAAGATCACCGAAGCACCCGAGGCCGGGATGGGCCACGCCGCGATGCGGACGAGTTCTCCCGAAGCGCTCGAGCGACGGGCCAAGTCACTGACAGACGGCAACGTCGACGGCACGTGGAGCGAAGACCAGTTCGGGTACGGCAAGACCTTCGAGTACCAGTCACCCGACGGACACAATCTGCAGCTGTTGTGGGAAGCCGAGAAGTACGTCGCTCCCCCGGAACTGCGGAGCAAGATCCTCACCCGGCCGTCCAAGAAGCCGCTGCAGGGTATCCCCGTCAAGCGCATCGACCACCTCAACCTGATGTCGTCCGACGTGACCGCGGTGAAGGACTCCTTCGAACGGCACCTCGGATTCCGGACCACCGAGCGGGTCGTCGACGGCAACGTCGAGATCGGGGCGTGGATGAGCTCGAACCTGCTCGGTCACGAGGTCGCCTGCATGCGCGACATGACCGGCGGGCACGGCAAGCTGCACCACCTCGCGTTCTTCTACGGCACCGGGCAGCACAACATCGACGCCGTGGAGATGTTCCGCGACTACGACATTCAGATCGAAGCCGGCCCCGACAAGCACGGCATCACGCAGAGCCAGTTCCTGTACGTCTTCGAACCGGGCGGCAACCGCATCGAGCTGTTCGGCGAGGCCGGCTACCTGCACTTGGACCCGGACGCCGAGACCAAGACCTGGCAGATGTCCGACATCGACACCGGACTGGCCGTCGGAGGCGCCAAGCTGCCGTGGGAGTCGTATTTCACCTACGGCACCCCGAGCCCGCTGTCCCTGGACCAGCACATCGAAAAGTACGCCCACTTCGGGCCCGGTGCCCCCGATCCCGACGCCCTCGCGGCGGAACTCTCCGTCCCCGACGAGTTGGAGCACTCCCGAGCTGTCGCCGACGCGTCGCTCTGACACACCCTCGGTGAGCGCCAGGGTGGTCGCGGCCTCGTGCCGTGACCACCCTGGCGTCGCGTCGTCTTCGCGATCGAAGACCCACCGGTGTCAGTTCACTCTGCAGCCCTCGGCGATCGGGGTGTCGTTCAACCGGTCGACGATGTAGGACACGGCGCCGTTGGTGTCGTAGCCGTCGATGCGTTCGGGGCCGAAGTGGTTGGGGATGGTGGTGCCCGGTGCGATGGGCGGTAGGTCGTTGGTGCGGGGCGTCGATGAAGGTCCCGGTGACCGCTGTCGGGGAACCGTCCTGCAGCCGCGACGTGTACATCACCCGCTGCCCGGCCAGGTGCCGTCCGTTCCGGGCACCGAGGCGAACAACGGCATCGGTTCGGTGCGGATGATCGACCCCGGAGCCGACGCGAATTCGGCCGGCGGAGTGTGGAAGTCGTCGCCGGGGGCGGCGTGTGCAGGATGAGCGCCGGCAGTGAGCGCGACCACGGCGGCTATGCAGCTGACGACGGTGAGGACGGCGACCCGGACAGCGTGCGGTGTGCGCGAGCGGCGAAGACGAGAAGGGGTGGTGTGCATGGTCAGATCACCGTGCCGACGTCTCGGGCGACCAGGTGGTCCAGGGCGCGTTCGGCGACCGCGGCGATGGTCATCGACGGGTTGCATGCCGCGGTGTTGCCGGGCATCAGGGCACCGTCGAGCACATACAGTCCGCGCTGGCCGAGCACCCGGCCCTCGAGATCGCAGACCGAGCCCATCGATGCCCCGCCGAGCGGATGCCAGGTTGAGGGGAAGAGCGAATTAGTGTCCGTGAGTATGGATCCCGGCCCGGCGATCTTCCGCACCATCGGGTCGATGCGGCCGTTCTGGATGACGGTGTCGCCTTCCCTCGGCCAGTGCAGTACCGCGTCGTCGGTGGCCGAGTCGTACACGAAACTCCCACGGCCTTCACTGACGCCGTAACCGACGAGCATGGTGCTGCGTGCGTCGAGGGACAGTGGTGGCATCGACGCCTGGATGACCGTGACGGCGGTGGCGGGGTCGTCCCAGTTCAAACTGCCGTAGACGACCGGGCCGCCCTGCGGAGCGCCGAATTCTTCTTCGAGGCTCGTCCAGACATAGATTCGGTCGGCGTTGGTTCCCCAACCGGTTCCGAGTTCGTCCGGCAGATCCGGGATGCGGCCCGTCGACGCGGCACGCACCAGCAGCTTTGTGGTGCCCACGCTTCCGGCGGCCATCACGAGGGCATTCGTGGTGAGGATCTTGTTCTCGAGTACGTTGCCGGACGTATCGATCCGGTCGACGTATACCGTCCAGCGGCCGTCGGCGGCTCGCTCGACATCGGTGACCTGGTGCAGGGTTTCCACCGTCACCCGGCCGGTGTCTTCGGCGGCAGCAATGTAGGTGACGTCGACCGAGTGCTTGCCGCCGTTGTTGACACCGAGGGCGCCGTCGCCGTTGGTGTACGAGGGTTTCATCCGGCCGCGGAGTTCGTCGAGCGCGAAGTTCCAGTCGATCGGCATCGGGATCTTCGACACCGGGAGCCCGGCGCGCTGCACGTTCAGCGCGAACACCCTCGCGGCCTGGTAATTCGGGCTGTCGATCAACTCGTCGGGGGCGACAGCGAGCCGCAACATCCGCGCGACCCGCGGGTAGTGAACCCGGTCCATGGTGGCCCAGTCGAGCGCTTCGGGCAGGTGCGTGTTGAAGACGGCCTCGGCCGGTTGCAACGTCATCCCTTGGTAGACGAGGGAACCACCGCCGACGCCGGCGGCACACAGTGCGGTCATGTTGTCGCCGGGCACCGCCTCGAGCAGACCGGTGTACGGCTCCAGCGCCACCGGCTCACCGAACAGTTGCGGACTGGACCGGTACCAGAGGATGCGCTTGTCCGGGGCGGTCGCACGGGGAAAGGTGTCCGCGTCCGGCCCTGTGGGCCAGCGTATTCCACGCTCGAGCACCAGAACAGGCACGCCGGCCTCCGCGAGCCGGAGCGCCGCTACGCCGCCGCCGAACCCCGACCCGACGACGATGACTCGGTGATCTTCGCGGGTGAGCGGCACGGTAGTCCGGCGGCCTCCGGTCCCGGCCTGCGCGATGCGCGGACTCGCCAACGCGACCCCCGCGGCAGCGGCCCCGGCCAGAAAGGCGCGGCGATTGAGTGCAGACACAGATTTCCCCCAGATCACAGACGGACTCGGCGAGATGTCGAAAGATCAGCGTGGAGCATTTCTCTTAGGCGAGCTCAAACTAGACACTCTGAGCGAGATGTGTCAAGAAGTAACTGTGACTGCAGTTACGAGCTGGACGGCATCGCCGGCGCCAGCCAGCGGGTGAGAAACCGGCGAAGGTCGTCGTCGGTGTGAACGGCGTCGTCGTCGAAGAGGACGACCGACAGCGCCAGCCGAAGTGCGATCTCCACGATGTCGTCCAGGCTCGACTCCACGCCGGGATCGCGCTCGACGAGGGGCGCGAGCAGTTCGCGCGCTACGGGTTTCGCGCGGGACATCATGCCCGTGTCGAAGACAGGGTTTCCCCGTTCCGCCTGGAGCAGGGTAGCCAACACCGGATGCGCGCGCACGGCGGCCCGGCCCGCGACGATGAGTTCGACGACGTACCCGCACGTGGTGTCGGTGGCGTTCGATCGGGAGTGGATCCCGCCCAGCACCTCGACGGCGAGACCGGCGATCGCCTGCGACACCAGCTCTTCGCGCGACCCGAAGTTGGAGTACACGGTCTGTCGCGTGACGCCCGCACCCTGCGCCGCCGCCGCGATGGTGACCCCCTCGAAGCCGTCACTCGCGATCAAGTCGAGCGTGGCGTCCAAGATCTTCCTCCGCGACCGCATGCGACCATTATCGATCACGATCCCGTGGACCCGCACCGTCGCTATTCGTGCTGCGGATAGACCCTTTTCAGTTCGGTCTCGTCGGCTCGCCCGCAGCCGAATTGGCCGATGACTTGCCAGAGCCGTTCCGTGAAACGAGTTGGGCACATCCCGAAGTTGACGAGGGTCTCCTCCTCCGGGGGGCCGCCGAATGGTGCCCAGGCCCGGGCGAAGTCGAGGATGTCGTCGATCTCTTTGCCCGGTCTCGGCTGCCGGGCGCGGTGTCGTTCGGCTTCTCGTCGTCGATCGCGCCACCGACGGTAACGCCGGACGTCCACCTCGAACTGATCCGATTTCTGCGCAGGCACGGCTAGGTGGCCTTGCCGGGCTGGATCGGACTGTTGCTCACTTCGTCGGGCGGAACCGACAGTTCGGCGTCCACGTCGGTGGTGCCCAGCTGGGCAAAGAGATCGGGATCGCGTCGCGCGAGCCGCGCACCGAGCACCAGCCCGATCGCCAGGCTTACCGGTGTGACGGCGACGAGGACGGTGTTCACGGCGGGTCCCGCGGCCGTGAGCAAGTCCATCTTGGCCACGATCAACCACGTCGCGTAGCTCAACATGGCGAGGGCTGCTGCCGGCGCTACCCGCACCCTCCACACCGAATGCCCGCGGCGATCCCGCCAGAAGAATGCGAGTACGGCTGCGGCTGCCATGGCCTGGAGTACGACGATGCCGACGACGCCGGGCGAATTCACCCAGAGCAGGAGCTGAAGGTAGGGGTCGGCGCCGGCGAGCGCGAATCCGACGATCACGACCATCGCAAGCAGACTTTGCACGGCGCTCGCCACGTACGGCGACTTGTAGACCGGGTGCAGTCTGCCGAGGACCCGGGGCAGTACGTGCTCGCGCGACAGCGCGAAGGCGTAGCGGGTGATCGCGTTGTGGAAAGCGAGCAGGCTGGCGAGGATGCTCGTGATGATCAGCAGTTCCATGAGCGTGCTCCCCCAGCCGCCGACGTAGTTCTCGATGGCGTCGAAGTACATGGCGGCGGGATCGGAGGCTGCGAGCGCGAGCGCCTGATCCGGGCCGAAGGCCTGGATGATGATCCACACCATGAAGGCGTAGAAGAGGCCGAGGAATGCGACCGCCAGGTAGGTCGCCCGGGGGATCGTCCGGGAGGGATCTTTCGCTTCCTCCCGATACAGGGCGGTCGCTTCGAACCCGATGAACGCGGCGAACGCCAGGGTCAGCACCCCACCCAGGCCGGGGCTGAAGACGTGGGCGGGAGCGAACGACTCGGCGCCGAGCCCCTCGGCGCCGCCCCGGAGAAGGACGGCGGCCGCGAGCAGGACGAGGATCCCCGTCTCAGCGGAGAGCAGCAGGATCAGGAACCGTGCGCCGACATGGACCGACCGCGACCCCAGGAACCAGACGAGCCCGACGCCGATCAGCGACCACAGTCCCCACGGAAGATTCAATCCGACCAGATCCGCCATGGTGGACTGGGTGAAATACCCGAGGGCGCCGAAGATCCCGATCTCGAGGGCGTTGTAGGAGACGAGGGCGAGGACCGCGGCCGCGAGGCCCCAGCGGGGGCCGAGTCCGATCGAGATGTACGAGTAGAACGCTCCCGCGTTGTGGATGTACTTGCTCATCGCGGTGAAGCCGATCGCGAACACGCCCAGCGCGAGTCCGGCCAGGATGTACCCGCCGGGCGCCCCGATTCCCGCGACGTTCAGGGCCAGGGGAGCCACCCCCGCCATCACCAGCAACGGCGCGGCGGCCGCCACGACGAAGAACACGATGCCGGAGGTGCCGAGGGCGCCGCCTTCCAGCTGCGTGCCGGAGGCGGGTCCGGGTGCGGATTTCTTCATGAGGGACTTCTCCAGTCAGGGCAAGGGCGCGGCGGCGGGGAAACCGGGGGCGCGGATACGCGACGAGGTTCTAATCGAATGTGTTTCGATTAGACTAGAGTGTTGTGACCGGCGCCACAAGGGCATAATCGAATGAATTTCGATTGGAGAGGTGGGTGCACCGATGGGCAGACCTCGCGTCGCACGCCTGGACCGCGAACGCATCGCGGAGGCGGCGCTCGAACTGGTCGATCGTGACGGCGACTTCAGAATGCCGGACCTCGCCCGGCACCTGAACGTGCAGGTGTCGTCGATCTATCACCATGCCAAAGGCCGCGCGGCCGTCGTCGAACTGGTTCGCCACCGCGTCGTCCGGGAAATCGACGGATCGGCCTTCGAGCGCCTGCCCTGGGATGAGGCCTTCTCCGAATGGGCCCGGTCGTATCGGGCAGCGTTCAGCAGGCACCCCACCGCCATCCGCCTCCTGGCCACCGAGACGGTGCGCGATCCCGGCTCGCTCTCGGTGTACCACTCGGCGGCGGCCGGACTGCGCGGCGCCGGCTTCCCGGACGACCACATCATGGCCGTCATCACCGCCGCGGAGAATTTTCTCCTCGGGGCCGCCCTGGACGCGGCCGCGCCGGAGGTCATGATCGAAGCGGATTCGACGACGACCGACGACGCCCTGACGCGGGCGCTTGCCGCCGCACCCCGCGGCCCGGAGAGGGCCGAGCAGGCGTTCGAACTCGGCCTGGCGGCCCTGCTGGCGGGCTTTCACCACCTCCTGCAGGAATGCGGCGCGGTGCAGCGGTAGCGCCGAACCTCAGTGAACCTGCGTGCCGCCCAACCAGGTTCGGGTCACGGCAAGCTCACTGAGCGCCTGCGTGGACGACAGGTCGTAGGGGTCGACCGGCAGCTGAATCATGTCGGCCCGCATTCCCGGCCGGAGGCAGCCCCACAGGTTCTCCTCGAATCCCTGATAGGCGACGCCGGCCGAGTATGCGGCGAGGGCCCGTTCGAGGCCGACGCGTTCGCGCGGCAACCATCCTTCGGTCGGTACGCCGGACGGGGTCTGGCGGTGAATCGCGGTGGCAATTCCCTTGATCGGCTCGTAGGCGGTGATGGGCCAGTCACTGCCGAAGGCCACCCGTGCACCTCGCTCGGTGAGGGTTCCGATGCGATACTGCTGCGCGCTTCGTTCGGCCCCGATCCGCGGAATCGTCAATTCCGTCATCAGGGCGTCGAGCTGGGCCCACAGCGGCTGGAAGTTGGCGACCGCCCCGAGGGACGTGAACCGGTCGAGGTCGTCACCGTCGACCAACTGCAGATGCGCGATCGTGGCGCGCCGATCACGCGGACCGTTGCTGCGGTCGACGTGCTCGATCGCATCGAGCGCCATGCGCACCCCGGCGTCGCCGATGGCATGGATGTGGATCTGGAACCCGAGCCGGTCCACTTCGGCCGCAGCCCGAGACAGTTCGTCCGTCGTCCAGTTGCTGATGCCGTGGGAGTGCGGACAGTCCGTGTAGGGCGCGAGAAGCGCTGCCGTACCGGCCTCGATCACCCCGTCGGCGAAGAACTTGACCGTTCCCGCCCTGATCGCGTCGCCGCCCCGTTCCTCGACCTTCCGCCGCGCCAGTACGAACGCCTCCAAGTCGGCCTCCCAGGTCTCCGGGGTGGCACGAAACGCGAGGTTGGCACGGGTCGACAGCCTCCCGCGGTCCGCGGCGGTCAACCAGACCTCGACGTCGTCGAGTTCGGTCCACGCGTCCTGCACCCACGTGATGCCCGCGGCGGCCAGCATCTTCGACACCGTCGCCAGCGCATCGACCCGATCGTCGAGGGTCACCTCCGGCACCAGCGCGAGAACCGGATTGATCGCTCCCCATTCACGCAGGGTGCCGAGCAGCTCACCGTCGGCGGTCCGCACGATCTCTCCGCCTGCCGGATCCGGGGTGTCCCGGGTCAGTCCGGCACACCGCAGCGCCGCACTGTTGACCCACGCGGTGTGATGGTCCATCGTGCGCAGGACCACCGGCCGGTCCGGCACCACACTGTCGAGCCACCGGGCCTCGAAGCGCCCGCCCTCGGCGAGCGTCGGAGAAACCCCGTCGCCGAATACGCAACCGGCTCCGGGATTCTCGTCCGCCCACCGGCGCACCTCGCGCAGGACCTCGTCGACGCTGCCGCAGTCGCGGATCGAGGCGCCGCGCAGACCGAGCCCGCCCATCAGCGGGTGGACGTGCCCGTCGCCGAACGACGGCAACAACGCGCCCCCACGCAGGTCGATCAACTTGGTGCGGCTCGACTGCATGGCACGAGCCCGCTCCCCCAGCGCGACCACGCGCCCGCCGGCCACGGCGAGCGCGTCGGTGACAGGACTGTCGGGATGACCGGTGCGCACCGTGCCTCCGACGACGAGCAGTTCGGCGTCCACGGCACCTCCTTCAAATAATCGAATATGATTCGATTAAGCTAGGCCGCGCCCGGGCCTGCGTCAAGAGTTGCTTGGTCGCGGGGCGGAAACCCGGAGTTCAGCTGCCCCTCTTGCGAATCGTAGACCGGTCGTATACAACTGGTGCACAGCCTTTTCGTGATCGGCTTCACAGTCGGATGAAGGCAAGAAAAAGCGGGCTCGGCAGCTGTTGGAGCAGCCACCGAGCCCAGGCAGCACCATCTGCGCGACCGTTCGAGTCGCCTACTTGGAGGTAGGCGCAAGGACGTGCAGTTCGTCACGTAGCGACGATTCGACCTAGGAGTCGACTATGGCAACCGCCAACAACAAATCTATCAATCGCAGACCCCACACCAGTCTGCCCGTCATTGCAGGTTCGAGCCTCGCCGGTACCGCAGTCGAGTGGTACGACTTCTTCCTGTACGGAACAGCGGCGGCGCTGGTGTTCAACAAGCTGTTCTTCCCCACCGAAGATCCCCTGGTGGGCACCATGCTCGCGTTCGCCACCTACGCCGTCGGCTTCGTGGCGCGCCCCCTCGGCGCCGCGGTACTCGGGCACTACGGGGACGTCAAAGGCAGGCGGGCCACCCTGATCGCCAGCCTGATGCTGATGGGCGTGTCGACCTTCCTCATCGCCTTCCTGCCCACGTACGCGTCCATCGGCGTCGCCGCACCGTTGATCCTCGTGCTTCTGCGGCTGGTGCAGGGCTTCGCCCTCGGTGGCGAATGGGGTGGCGCAGTCCTGCTGGTCTCCGAACACGGCGATTCGAAGAGGCGGGCGTTCTGGTCCGCCTGGCCCAATCTCGGTCCGCCGCTGGGCAACCTGCTGGCGGCCGGGGTGCTGGCTGTCCTCGGCTCCACGCTGTCGGAAGACGCGTTCCTGTCCTGGGGATGGCGGATCGCCTTCGGGCTGTCTGCACTGCTGGTGATCATCGGTCTGGTGCTGCGGCTGTACGTCGCGGAGACCCCGCTTTTCGAGCAGTCCCGGGACACCGCGACCGCCGAGAAGAAGGGCATGCCGCTCGCCGCGGCCGTCCGGGGACACTGGCGCCAGATCCTCCTCGCGGCCTTCACCCGCTTCGGCGAGAACGCCGGCTTCTACATCTTCTCGCTGTTCGTCATCACCTACATCACCCAGATCCTCGAACTCGAGCGCAGCACCGGATTGAACGCCGTCATGATCGGCATGGTCGTCGCCCTGGTGACGATCCCGATGTTCGCCGTGCTCGCCGACCGGATCGGCCGGCGACCGATCTACATCGGCGCGTCCGCGGCCACCATCGTGTGGGCGTTCGTGTTCTTCGCTCTGCTGGACACGAAGAATCCGGCGGCGATCACCCTCGCGGTGGCGGTGGGACTGCTGATCTTCGCGGCCTACAGCGCCGTGATCGGCGCGTTCTTCTCCGAACTGTTTCCCACCGAGGTCCGGTACTCCGGAGTGTCGCTGGCCTACAACCTCGCGTCCGTCCTTGCCGGCTCGCTGGCCCCGATCATCGCGATCGCGCTCTACACCCGGTTCGGCACCGGATACGCCATCGGTGCCTATCTCGCAGCTATGGGAGTCATCTCCCTGATCGCCTCACTTCTCGCGCGGGAAACGCAGGCCGTGGATCTCGCGGCCGTGGGCGACGAGGCGATCTCCCGGACACTGGAAACGCCGGCGTCCGTCCACCACTGACTCTCCTCGAAGGGGCAAGCCATGACGACATCGAAGACCACCGGGGCAACGGCACCGGAGCTGGCCTACGAGTGGCTGAAGAACACCATCATCACCCTGCCCCGCGACGAGGAGATGTTTCTGTCCGAGGCGCAGGTCGCCGCGTCCTCCGGAATTTCCCGAACCCCGGTGCGCGAGGCGCTGTTACGCCTCGAGGCCGAAGGCTTCATCCGGCGCGTGCCCCACAAGGGCGCCTTCATTCCGGCGTTGTCCGACAGCGACGTCGAAGCCATCATGCAGGCCCGCCGGGTGGTCGAGGAATGGTCGGTCACCGAAGTGGCGCCCCAGCCGGGCCTGGTACCGGATCGGCTCCGGATTCTCCTGGACCTCCAGGAGAACGACACCGACCCGGTCGACTTCATCGCGCACGACCTCGAATTCCACACGGCCATCATCCGTGCGGCCGGCAACCCACTGATGAACAACTTCTACAGCTCACTGCGGGACCGTCAGATGCGGATGGGTATCCGCATCGTCATGGCCGATGAAACCCGCAAGAAGCAGGTTCTCGTCGAGCACCGCGCCATCGCCGACGCGATCGCGGCAGGTGATCCGCAGGCCGCGGTACAGGCGGTGCGGGAACACCTCGACACCACCCTGCGGTCCATGAAACGGCCGAACATCTAACGGCACGAAGGAAACCCATGAAGATAGCCCTGGCTCAACTGGCGAGCCCCGATTCCGAGACCCCCGCGCATCGACTCGAGCGCGTACGCAACCTCCTGACCGGGCTCGCCGAGCGCGTCGACCTGATCGTTCTGCCCGAGCTGTGGCGCGTCGGATACAACCACTTCGACGACTACTCGACAGCTGCGGAAACCCTCGGCGGCGGTACCGTTCAGGTTCTGGCAGCCGTCGCCGTCGAACGGCAGTGCTACATCCACGCCGGCAGCATCGTCGAACAGGGTGAAGAGGGCAGACTGCGCAACACGGCGGTCCTGATCGGCCCGGACGGACAGATCCACCACCACTACAGCAAAGTTCACGTGTTCGGATACGACTCCCTCGAAGCGCAGCTCCTGCAGCCGGGGACGCAGATCCACACCACCGACACGCCCTTCGGCCCGATCGCCGCCACCACCTGCTACGACCTGCGGTTCCCCGGATTGTGGACCGAATTGGTCGCCGCCGGAGCGCAACTCGTCATCGTGCCCGCCGCGTGGCCGAAGGCCCGCAAGGAGCACTGGCGGCTGCTGACCTCCGCCCGCGCCGTCGACAACCAGGTCTTCGTGATCGCGTGCAACGCCACCGGCACCCACAACTCCGTCGAACTCGGCGGGCACAGCCGGATCGTCGACCCGTGGGGGACGGTGATCGCCGAGGCGGATTCGTCCGAGGGCATCACCATCGCCGAGATCGACCCCGCCGTGGTCGACCGCACCCGCGCCGAGTTCCCCGTCCTGAGGGACCGGCTCGACGACTACAGCTTCCTCAACCGCAGAAGGGTCCTTTCATGACCGGCGCCACCACGGAGGTGCTCACCTTCGAAACCCTCGATTCCTCCGAGATCCTGCAATTCGGCGACGGCCGAACCCTGGTCGCCGGGTACACCGGCCGCGACGAAGCAGCGGTGCAACATCACATCGACGAGCTCGCCGCCATCGGAGTCGCACCGCCGGCACAGGTGCCGATGTTCTACCCCGTCGAGATCGCGACGATCACGACCGCGTCGCAGGCCCCCCTCACCGGCGCGCACACCTCCGGCGAGGTCGAGCCGGTGATCCTGCGGCACCGCGGGCGGTACTACCTCGGTGTCGGCTCCGATCACACCGACCGCCAACTCGAGACCGTCGACATCGGTGACTCGAAGCGGGCGTGCCCGAAGCCGGTAGGCCCGGCCGTCGTCGAGATCGCGGACTGGTCGTCGTTCGACTGGGACGCGTGCCGGGCCCGCTCGTGGGTCGACGGGGTCCTGTATCAGGACGGAACCCTGGCCAATCTCCGTACACCGCAAAACCTTCTGCAGATCTTCGCCGACCGGATCGGCGACACCGGCGAGGACCTGCTCTGCTTCGCAGGCACCCTGCCGCTGCTCGACGGCAAGTTCACCCCCGGTCACCGGTGGGACCTCGAACTCACCCTGCCCGACGGCCGAACCCTGACCCACTCCTACACCACCGAAGGACACTGACATGCGCACCGGAGCCGACTACCTGGCCTCCCTGAACGACGGGCGCGTAGTGCTCGTCGACGGGGAGAAGATCGACGACGTCACCACCCATCCGGCTTTCGCGCCAGTGACCCCGACGATTGCCGAGATGTTCGATCTGGCCGCGGACGAGGCCAACGGCATGCAGTACGTCGCACCCGAAACCGGGAACGCGGCCAATCGGGTGTTCTCGATTCCCCGGTCGCGGGAGGAGCTCGCGCAGCGGCGGGAGGCGATCGAGCGGTGGGCGAAGCACACGCACGGCTGGATCGGCCGTAGCCCCGACCATGTGGGGACGTTCCTCGCCGCGTTCGCGGCGCATCCCGAGGTGTTCGCAGCCGAGGGTGGGCACGACTTCGGGGCGAACGTGTCCGAGTTGTACCGGCGGCTGCTCGACGAGAACCTCTACGTCTCGTACGCGATCATCCCGCCACAGGTCTCACGCGCGACGACGGCGTCGGGCTGGGAGGGTGAGTACCTGCAGGCCGGCGTGGTCGAGGAAACCACCGAGGGTCTGGTCATCCGTGGTTCGCAGATGCTCGCCACCGGCGGGGCGATCGCCGACGAAATCTTCGTCTCGTGCATCAAGCCGCTCGGCCCGGACGACAAGGACTTCGCCGTCGGGTTCGTGGTCCCGACCAACGCCCCCGGTCTCAAGCAGTACGTGCGCCGCCCGTACATCCCGGCCGCGACGAGCTCGTTCGACTACCCCCTGACCTGCCGCTACGACGAGCCCGACTCGCTCCTCGTCTTCGACGACGTCCTCGTGCCGTGGGATCGAGTATTCGTCGACCGCGACACCACCGGCGTCCGCCGGCAGTTCTTCGAGACCGGGGCCCACGTTCTCGGCAACTGGCAGGCTCAGATCCGCTTCGCGACGAAGCTGGAATTCATTGCCGGCGTGGCGCGCCGGGTCACGCAGGTCAACGGGGTGGACAAGATCCCCAGCGTTCAGGAGAAGCTCGGCGAACTCGCCGCACTCGTCAGCGGAGTCCGTTCCGCGGTGCTGGCCGCCGAGTACACCGCCGAGCCGGATTCGGCCGGGATGTGGCTGCCGGGCAGGCAGGCGCTGTACGGGTCGATGGGCCTGCAGTCGGAAATCTACCCGCGGGTGATCGCGATCCTGCGCGACCTCGTCGGCGGCGGTGTGCTGCAACTCCCGTCGAGCGTCAAGGATCTCACCAGTCCGCTGACGTCCCGGGACATCGAGCACTACGTCCAGTCCCCCGGTGTGCCGTCCGAGGAGCGCGTCAAGCTCTTCAAGCTGGCCTGGGACATCATCGGATCCGAATTCGCCGGACGACACCAGCAGTACGAGATGTTCTACGCCGGTGCCCCTTTCGTGGTGAAGGGCGCATACACGTACCGCAACTACGACTACGACAGCGCCGTCGCGGCAGTGCAGCAGTTCACCGACGGCTACAAAGCGGAAAGCGAGTAAACCCTCATGGCCAAACCCGAATTCGAATTCTTCCCGGTCACCGACGTCGAGTGGACGGTATGTCCGGGTGACGATCCGAAGATCACCGAACGCATCCTCGCCAAGGACCCGGAAGGAAACGTCGCCACCCGGATCCTGCGCTACGAACCCGGCGCCGACTCGACACCGATGGGCGTGCAGAAACACGACTTCTGGGAGGAGGTCTACATCCTCGCGGGGTCGTTCACCGACCTGACCCTCGGCGAGACGTTCACCGCGGGAATGTACGCCTGCCGGCCGCCCGGCATGCCGCACGGCCCCTGGAGCACGGACGAGGGCGTCGTCACCTTCGAAGTCCGGTACCACAGTAAGTAGGCCCACGATGACCCTTCCGGCATTCCACGCCCCCACCCCGACGGACATGCGACGAAGCATGGGCCGGTTCACCACCGGCGTCGCCGTCGTCAGCGCCAACGACGGCGACGGCAGCCCCAGTGCCATGACGATCAGCTCCCTGACCTCGATCAGCCTGGACCCGGCGATCCTGCTCGTCTCGCTCACCCACGGCTCCCGCACCACCGAGGCCGTGGAAGCCGCGGGCTCGTTCGCCGTCTCCGTCCTCGGCTCCCGTCAGGAAGCTCTCGCCCGCCGCTTCGCCACACGGGGCGGCGCCCGATTCGACGACCTGCCCTGCGATCGCAGCCGCTCGGGTCTGCCGCTGATCAAAGATGCTCTGGCCCAGCTCGAATGCAGGGTCCACAGCGCCCACGACATCGGCGACCACCGCGTGTTCTACGGCGAAGTCACCGACATGCGCTGTCGGGAGGGCACCGGCCTGGTGTTCTACTCGGGGCGGTTCGGCGACTTCCACGACTTCGGTCACGACGAGGTTCCCTGGTTGTTCTGATCCGGCCGAACGTGCTCGCCGGCGCATCACCGACGGTGCGCCGGCGAGCACGTGCATTTCGCCGTCCTCGGCATGACTACCGGGTGGAGCCCCGCACGACGAGGCGTCCGTGGAGGTGTCCCGGGGGGACCGGCCGGTCAGAGTTGTCGAGGCGGTTGACCAGCAGTGTGACGGCTACGCGGGCAAGGTGTTCGGGCTTCAGGTCCACCGAGGTGATGGGGGGAACGGCGGATCGGGTGTGCTCCGAGTCGGAGCCGCCGACGATCTGCACGTCGCCGGGGACGTCGAATCCTCGTTCCCGGACCCGCGCGAGCACCCCCGCCGCGTGCCGGCCGGTGAGGCAGTACACCGCGTCGGGTGGATCGCTCCGGTCGAACAGTTCGTCCGCGGCGTCGCGTCCGCCGGCCTCACCCGTGGTCTCGGGCCGGATGGCGACCTGAGCGTCCTGACCGCGTGTCGCTGCCCACGCTCGGTAGGCGGCCTCGGCGCCCAGGTTCCACGAATTGGGATCGGTTCCGGCAACGAGAGCCACTCGCGTCGCCCCCGCGTCCTCGAGGTGCTGCAGCACTCGGTCGGTCATGAGTTCGGTGTCGGTGTCGAGCCAGGCGTCGTACGCGGCCCTCGCCGGATCCTTGCCGACGGACAGGAACGGCACACCCTCCCCGAGGAGCATCTCGATGAGGGGGTCGTTCGTGACGGGTTCCGTGATCAGGAACCCGTCGCAGGCGAGGGCGGCGGCCGGGGACTCGTCGCGCGTCGGATCGGATACCAGCATGAGGCCGTATCCGAAATCCATCGCGGCCAGGGCCGCCGAACCCGCGAACCGCAGGAAGTAGTCGACCCCCTCGGGGAGAGACGAATCCAGTGTCTCGAGTGGCCGGAGCACGAGGGCGAGCACGCCGAGACGGTTGCTCCGCAGGCTCCTCGCCACCACGTCCGGTCGGTAGCCGAGGGATTTTGCGGCCGAGCGGACACGCTCGCGCGTCGCGGTGGCGACGACGCCCTTGCCGCTGAACGTGTGCGACACCGTCGTGGTCGACACCCCCGCGTGCCGTGCCACGTCGGCGATGGTGGGCCGCGATCGCTTCTCCGTCACGCAGTCAGGCTACCAACAGCGCAACCTGCACCAAATCGATTTGTAAATTCGCTGTCACGCTTCTTGTCCAAATCGATTTGGTTCCGTACGGTGACCGAGGTCACGCCAGATCGGCGATTGCGCCCACCAGCCGCACATCCGTGCTCATCTATCCGGAGGACCCCATGGCATCGACAAAAGCAGACCCGCGCGCGGTGACGCCCGGCGAAACACCGCCGGCCGACCGCGCCGGGCGGGTGGAGACACACGGCATCGACTTCATCCCCGACAGCGAACGGCACGGCCGCGCCCGGGACCTGTTCGCGGTGTGGGCGGCGCCCAACGTGAGCTACCTGGCCCTGGTCGTCGGCGGCGCACTGATCCTGATGGGCCTGTCCTTCTGGCAGGCGCTGGCGGTGATCGTGGCCGGCAACCTGTTCTCGATCCTCACCGGAATCGTCGCCGCCAGCGGACCCGCGTCGGGCACGCCCAGCGAGGTGATCACGCGGGCGATCTTCGGCATCCGCGGCAACCGGGTGAACATTCTCGTGACCAGCTGGTTCATCAGCGTCTGCTACCTGGCGCTGAACTGGGCGGCCGCGTCGTACACGGCCTTCCGGCTCGTCGAACGGTTCGGGATCGACGCGACCACCCCCGTCAAGGTCGTCGTCATCCTGGCGATCGCCACCGTCACGCTGGCCATCGGCGTGTACGGGCACGCCACGATCGTGCGGCTCTACCAGCCGCTGGCCCTGGTGCTGACGTCGATCTTCGTGGTGATGGCCGGATACGTCCTCGGCAACGCCGACTGGGGCTACCAGCCGACGGAGGCACTCCACGGAATCGGACTGTGGGCGACGGTGGCCGCGGGTGTGTCGATCGTGGCGTCGGCCCCGCTGTCCTACACCAACAGCGCGGACTTCGCCCGCTTCGCCGGTGTCGGTCACCGCCTGGACGGCGCTCGGCGCGTTCGTCCCCAGCGTGTTGTTCACCGCGCTCGGCGCACTCGCCGGCACCGGACTCGACATGGCCGACCCGCAGATCGCACTCGAGGCCATCCTCCCCTCCTGGTTCACGCCGATCTTCCTGCTCGCCGTCATCGTCGGCACCATCGCCAACAACGCGATGACCGCATACAGTTCCGGGCTCGCGCTGCAATCGGTCGGGCTGCGCCTGCGACGCTCGCGCAGCGTCCTCCTCGACGGCTCGATGGGCGTCGCCATGACGCTGTACGCCCTGCTCGTCTCCAACTTCCTCGACACCGTCAGCAACATGATGCAGCTCGTCGTGACCGTGATGGGTCCCGTGATGGCCGTCTACGTCGCCGACGTCCTGTGGCGCCGCAACCGCTACGACGGCCTCGGGCTCGGCGACGAAACCAGCAGC
This sequence comes from Rhodococcus sp. 21391, assembly GCF_016772255.1. Lineage (NCBI taxonomy): Bacteria > Bacillati > Actinomycetota > Actinomycetes > Mycobacteriales > Nocardiaceae > Rhodococcus > Rhodococcus sp. 21391. The sequence goes on from NZ_CP063781.1 coordinate 6,550,486, forward strand.
AGCCCCTACTGGTACAGCGGTGGGTTGACGTCCTCTCGGCCGTGAACGACCGAGAATCCCCTCGAGACTCGCGTCCCGAGGTTCCTGTTTCACCGACAGTCGCCACCCCGCACGTTATGTGCGAGGTGGTCTCACACCGTCTCCGCAGGCTGCCACCGTCAGTCCGACGGCCAAAATGTTCCTTGCCGCGTTCACGTCGCGGTCGTGGACGACGCCGCATCGGCACGTCCACTCCCGCACGTTCAGCGGCATCGTCGACGCGATCGCCCCACACACCGAGCAGGTCTTCGACGACGGACAGAACCGATCGATCACCACCACCCGCCGCCCGTACCAGTCGGCCTTGTACTCGAGCATCGACCGGAACTCGGACCACCCCGCATCCGAGATCACCCGAGACAACGACCGATTCTTGACCATGTTCCGCACACTCAGATCCTCGATGGCGATCACTTGGTTTTCGCGCACCAGCCGAGTGGAGAGCTTGTGCAGATAATCGCGACGCCGATCGGCGATCCGACCATGAATCTTCGCGACCTTCAGTCGGGCCTTGGCCCGGTTCCGGGATCCCTTCTGCTTCTTGGCCAGCACCCGCTGCGCCTTCGCCAACCGCTCACGATCCGTGCGCTCATGACGCGGGTTTATGGTCTTCTCCCCCGTCGAGAGCGTGTAGAGGCTCGTAATCCCGGCGTCGAGCCCGACCACCCGATCGACCGGCTCGAGCTCGGTGATCGTGTCCTCGACGAGGATCGAAACATGGTACTGGCCACGAGCATTGCGCGACACCGTCACCTGCGACGGCACGGCCCCCTCCGGCAGCGGCCTCGACCACCGAATATCCAGGGGTTCGGACTGCTTGGCCAACCGGAGCTGTCCATCCCTGAAAATGAAGCAGTTCGAGTAGTAGGTCGCCGAATCCTTCGACCGCCCCTTCTTCTTGAACTGCGGGTAGCGGGACTGTTTGCGCCAGAACCTCTCGAACGCGCCCTGCAACTGCCGCAGCGATTCCTGCAACGGCCCCTTCGACGGCTCCGCCAACCACTCCGTCTCGGCATCCCGCTTCCATCCGGTGAGCATCTTCGAGGTATCCGCATAGGTCACCCGCCGCCGCTCCTGCGACCAGGCACGCGACCGCTCCGCCAACGCCCGGTTGTAGACATACCGGGTGCACCCGAACGTCCGAGCAAGCTGTTCCGCCTGCACCGCAGACGGATAGAAGCGAAACTTGAACGCCCGCTTCACCACCCTCCCCGCCATAACCCAGACACTAGCCACACAGTCCGACAAAACCAGATCGGCTATCCCGGACCTGAAGGACAGGGTTTGCGCCGAGAGACTCACGGATCAATTGCTCCACAGCTTTATTCACACAATCTGGATAACGAGGACGATCATGACCGAATCCACCACTGCCCGCCCTCACGTCTGCGTCGACGACACCCGGCCGCACGAACGCGGCATCGCCCGCGGCACGCAGCTGCGCACCGACCTGCCTGCGTCCGTGGAACTGTATCTGCGCCTGTTCGACACGGTCGGCGTCACCGAGTCCCGCACCCGCGACAGCGCGCACCGCCTCGCGGATGTCCTGGCGGCGTGGAGCCCCCGGTACCTCGAGGAGATCGAAGGCATCGCGGCCGGCGCCGGGCTCGAGCCCTGGCACGTGATGGCGCTCAACGGCCGGACGGAGATCCTGTCGCAGGCAACCGCGGCCCGTCCCGGCGAGTGCTCCACCATCGCCTACGCACCCGCGGATCGTCCGTCGGCGCCGTTCGGCGTCCAGACCTGGGACTGGCACGAGGAATTGGACCCGTACTGGCACACCCATCAGGTGCGCGGAACCCGCCACAGTTACGTGGGGCTGACCGAGCACGGCATCCTCGGCAAGATCGGCATGAACAGCGCGGGTCTCGGAATCTTCTTCAACATCCTCGGCCACCGCGACGACGCACCGGCCGGGGTGCCCGTGCACGTCCTGTCGGCGGCGGTCCTCGTTGAAGCCGGAACCGTCGACGAAGCCCTCGAACTGCTGCGCTCGGCACCGATCGCCACCTCGGGCGCATTGACCCTGCTCGACCCGGACACCGTCGCTTGTGCCGAGGTCAGCCCCGTCGGCGTCGCGACGCTCCGCCCGAGCGGCGGATTCCTGACGCACACCAACCACTTCCTCGACCCGGCCAACGCCGCCCGCGAGAAGACCGGTCTGTACGAGCCGGACTCGCAGGACCGCTACGGTCTGATCGCCTCACGGCAGCAGCGGTACGCCGAGCCGGCCGTCGCCGATCACCTCGTCGAGTACCTGTATTCCGATCCGGGGCAGCCCCAGCTGTGCTGCGTCCCCGCCCCGGACGCCGTCTTCGGTCAGCGCTGGGCCACCCTCGCGACAGTGCTGCTCGAACCCGGGCACCGCCGCGCCCGCATCCTCGCCGGCACACCGATCGACGCCCGCCGACGGGCATGGACCACACTCGACGCCACCGAGCCCGCGTGTGTCGTCGGCGGGTGACACGGCGGCCTGTCCCGGGCACGTGAGCGGCAAAGCGTGTGCCCGCACTCTTTCCCACTCACCTGGGTCAGGACACCAGATTCGCTGAGGCCCAGTCCATGTGCGTCTGAATCGCTTTGGCCGCTTCGTCGGCGTCGCCGGTTTCGATGGCGTCGACGATGGCGCTGTGGCGGCCGACGTCCATGTTGCCGACGGCGCGGTCGAGGCCGGCGAACATGATCGACATCCGGATCGATCCTTCGAGGGAGATCCACGAGTGCAGGAGTGTGTCGTTACCGGTCAGGGAGCACATGGTGCGGTGAAAGTTCAGGTCGGCCTCGATGCGGGCTTCGAGGACGGCGGTGTCCATGACGTCGAGGGCGGCGCGCAGTTCCGCGATGACGGTGGTGCGGTCGGCCAGGCCGGCGAGTTCCCGGACGGCCAGCGCCTCGAGTGCGGCGCGGACGGCGAAGATGTCGCGGATCTCCTTGGAATCGAGGTGCCGGACGTACAGCCGGCCCCGCGCGCCGGCGGAGATCAACCCCTCCTGCTGGAGTTGCCGCATCGCCTCGCGGAGCGTGCCGCGGCTGATCTGCAGCATCTCGGACAGTTCGGTCTCCACGAGCGGGCTGCTCGGCGCCAGCTCCCCGCTGGTGATCGCGACCCGCAGGGCGGCGACGGCTTGCTGACGGAGGCTGGTCTTCTCCAGCCCGAGCAGTGCGGCGGGTTGTCCGGCCATGGGTGCCTCCGTGGGGTCAGCGATCAACTGTCAACAGCGGTCTGTTGACAGCAATCTGTTGACAGCCATCGTACGGCCCGCGCCGCCCGGGCTGCGGCGTGGGCCGTACGCGCTGGTCATGCCAGTTCGCCCAGAACCTTGGCGACGATCCGGTCCGTGCTCAGGCCGTACCGCTCGTGCAGGGTGGGCAGGGCACCGGCGTCGAGGAACTGGTCGGGGAGAGCGATCGGCACGATCCGCTTGCCGAGCCCGGCCGTGACGACGGCGGCGGCCACCGTCTCGAAGAGACCGCCGATCACGGTGTGGTTCTCCAGGGTGACCACCAGGCGGTCGGTGTTCACCTCCGCGAGGACGGTCTCGGCGTCGAACGGTTTGATCGTCGGCGTGTGGACGACCGCGACGTCGACGTTGTGCGCGGCGAGTCGGTCGGCGGCCTGCAGCGCGCGCATCGTCATCAGGCCACTGGTGACGAACACGACGTCGTTGCCGCCGCGGAGCACCTTGGCCTTGCCGAGTTCGAACGTGTAGTCGTACTCGTCGAGCACGGTCGCGACCTTCCCCCGCAGCAGCCGCAGGTAGGTGGGACCGTCGGAGGCGGCGAGCTGCGGGACGGCCTGTTCGATGTCGATCGAGTCGCACGGGTCGACGATGGTGAGGTTGGGGATGCCCCGGAAGATGGCCATGTCCTCGGTGGCCTGATGGCTGGGCCCGTAGCCGGTGGTCAGTCCGGGGAGCCCACCGATGATGTTGACGTTGAGGTTCGGTTCGGCGATGTCGAGGCACAGGAAGTCGTAGGCGCGGCGCGCAGCGAACACCGAATACGTGGACGCGAACGGCACCAGGCCGGTCTCGGCCATCCCGGCGGCGGCTCCGAGCAGCAGCTGTTCGGCCATCCCCATCTGGAAGAACCGGTCGGGGAACTCCTGCGCGAAGATGTGCATGTCGGTGTACTTGGCGAGGTCGGCGGACAGGCCGACGATCTTGTCGTTCTCCCGGGCGGCCTTCACCAGGGCGTGTCCGAACGGTGCGGACGTCGTCTTCTGCCCCTCGTCGACGAACGACGCGATCATGGCCGACGTCTTGAGCTTGGGCTTGCTGGCGGTGGTCATGTCAGGCGTCCTTGTGGTCGAAGCCGGCGGTGAGCTGGTCGCGGCAGATCTGCCACTCGTGTTCGTCGATGCGCATGAAGTGCGCCTTCTCCCGGGTCTCGAGCAGGGGCACGCCCTTCCCGACGCGGGTGTCGCAGAGGATGATCGACGGCTTGCCGTCGGATTCGGCGGCGGCGTGGTCGAACGCGCGCACCAGTGCGGTGACGTCGTTGCCGTCGACGCGTTCGACGTGCCACCCGCAGGCCGCCCACTTGTCGTGCACGGGTTCGGTGCTCAGCACCGTCGAGGTCGCACCGTCGGCTTGGAGGGCGTTGATGTCGACCATCGCGGTGAGATTGCCGAGCCGGTGGTGATGGGCGCCCATGGCCGCCTCCCACGTCGAACCCTCGTCGAGTTCGCCGTCGGAGAGGAAGTTGAAGACACGGGCGGTGGAATGCTGGTGACGCAGCCCGAGTGCCATCCCGACCGCGATGGTGAGACCGTGGCCGAGGGAGCCGCCGGAAATTTCCATGCCGGGGGTGTACGTGGACATCGCCGACATCGGGAGCCGGGAGTCGTCGGAGCCGTAGGTTTCCAGTTCGCTGCGGGGGATGATTCCGGCCTCGGCGAGCGCGGCGTAGTGGCCGATGGCGTAGTGGCCGGTGGACAGAAGGAACCGGTCTCGGCCCTCCCATGCGGGATCGTCTGCGCGGTAACGTAGTTGGTCGGCGTAGACGGTGGCGAAGATGTCGGCGGCTCCGAGCGCCTGCCCGACGTATCCCTGGCCCTGTTCCTCACCCATGTCGAGGACGTTGTGCCGCATGCGGTAGGCGAACTGTTCGACGTTCGCGATGCGCGACGCGTCACTGGTCGTGTCTTCGGCCGCGGTGGTGGCGGTTGTGGTGGTCACAGGAGTTCCTTTTCCTTGCGGATCGTGGGCGTGGTGCCGGTGGACGTCGGCGCGTCGACGCTTTTGGAATCGGCGCGCGCCGCAGCCTCGGCGGCGAGGCGCCGTTCGGTGGGTCCCCAGGTCTCCCTGGTGATCAACGCCGCCCACAGTCCGATCAGGGCGTACGTGCTGAACAGCAGCGCCGGCCCCCACCAGCCGAAGGAGACGAACAGCAATGTGGTGACGAAGGGCGTGAAGCCGGAGACCATCGCCGAGATCTGATAGGCGAGGGACGCTCCCGAGGCGCGGCGTGAGGCGTCGAAGAGTTCGGGGAACCACGCACCCTGCGCTCCCGCCATCGAATTCTGGCAGACCGCGTAGGCGATCACGATGGTGGCGATGACCAGGATGAACAGGCCGGTGTTGACCAGAAGGAACATCGGGATTCCGAACAGTGCCGCGAAGGCGCAGGACGCGATGTAGAGGGGGCGTCGTCCGATACGGTCGGTGAGTCGGGCCCAGGCGACGGTGGCGAAGATGCCGATTGCGGACGCGATGCAGAGGGCGACAAGGGTTTCGGACTTCCCGGCGAGACCCTGGTTGTGCAGGTAGGAGATCATGTAGGTGATCGACACCGCGTAACCGGCCGTCTCGGCGACTCGAAGGCCGATGCCGCGCAGAATGTTTCGCCAGTCGTATTTGATGGATTCGAGTACCGGGGACTTGACGATGTCGCCCTCGTTCTTGACGTCCTCGAAGACTGGGGACTCGGGCACCTTCGACCTGATGACCAGGCCGACCATCACCAGGACGATGCTGGCGAGGAACGGCACCCGCCAGGCCCAGTCGCCGCCGAGGTGCACGCTGAACAGGAACACCAGATTCGCCAGCAGCAGTCCGACGGGGAAGCCGGCCTGCACGATGCCGGTGAACTTGCCCTTGGACTTCCAGGGGGCGTGCTCGTAGCTCATCAGGATCGCACCGCCCCACTCGGCGCCGAACGCGAGGCCCTGGACGACGCGGACGAGGACCAGCAGCACCGGCGCGATGAGCCCCACCTGCGAATAGGTGGGCAGCAGGCCGATCGCGAAGGTCGCGAGACCCATCGCGATCAGCGACGCCACCAGCACGGGCTTGCGGCCCAGCTTGTCTCCGAGATGTCCGCCGAGCACCCCGCCGAGCGGGCGCGCCGCAAAGCCGACACCCAGCGTCGCGAACGCGGCGAGTGTTCCGGTGACCGGGTCGGCGCCCGGGAAGAAGGCGGTACCGAAGTACAGCGCGGCGGCCGTGCCGAAGCCGATGAAGTCGTACGTCTCGATGACGGCACCCACCGAGGAGCCGATTGCTACGCGCTTCGCGTCCTTGGTGCCATGGACAGGACCTCGCATCCTGAGTGTTTCGGTACTCATGGGGACTCCTCTTCGAGCTGCCGGTTTCTACGATTGCCGCCGATTTGTTGACTGTCAACAGTGCGGTTCCAACAGTGTGATCCGAGCCACGTCGATATGTCAACCGTTACCCGCCGACGGTTGACTGTTAACAGTTGATCGGCTTACTGTGGTGGCAGTCACCTACCGCGCCGTCGACCTCCCTGTTCTCCACCGCATCGGACGGGACGCGCGATTCCAGCAACACGAGGAGCGATCATGTCGTCCATTCAGCGCACCGCCGTCATCACCGGCGCCACCTCCGAGCACGGGATCGGTCTCGCCACCGCCCGCCGCTACGCCGAAGAGGGCTGGGCGATCGTCGTTCTCGACCTCGACGGGGAGAAGTCCGCGAAGGTCGCCGCCGAGATCGGCAACGAGTTCGGGGTACCGGCCTTCGGTCACGACATCGACGTCGCCGACGAGAACTCGGTCCAGCGGGCGCACGACGGTGTCGCCGCCGAAGTCGCCGGCGGCAACCTCCCCGCTGTGGGTGCGCTCGCGAACATCGCCGGCATCACCTCGCCGGTGCCGTTCCTCGAGACCACGCTGGAACTGTGGAACAAGGTGATGGCGGTCAACGCCACCGGCACCTACCTCGTCACCCGCGCGTTCCTGCCGGCCATGATCGACAACGGCTGGGGGCGTGTGGTGAACATGTCGTCCGTTTCCGCCCAGCGGGGTGGCGGCGTCTTCGGCAAGGTGCCCTACTCGTCCGCCAAAGCCGCGGTTCTCGGTTTCACCAAGTCACTCGCACGGGAACTCGGTGACAGCGGAGTCACCGTCAACGCCGTCACCCCCGGTGCGGTCGACACCAGCATCCGCGTGGGCAGCACCGCCGAACAGGAAGCCGCACTCTGCCGCGACATCCCCCTCGGCCGGGTCGCGACCACCACCGAGGTCGCCGCCGTCATCACCTTCCTGTCCTCGCAGGACGCCGCGTACCTCACCGGCACCACCGTCGACATCAACGGCGGCAGCCACCTGCACTGAGTCGGTGCAGCCACCGCGGTGGACGGTACCCACCGTCCACCGCCCGAATCCCCGGGACACCCGATGATCGACCACACGACAATTCACGACCTACCCACCACCGCAGCCGAACGCTGGGGATGGCGGTACCGCGCCCACTGCCGCACCACCGAGCCCGCCGCCTTCTTCGCTCCGGACGGCGAACGACGCGGCGCCCGGATCCGGCGTGAACGACGCGCCAAACAGATCTGCAACGGGTGCGTCGTCGCCCGGCAATGCCGAGCACACGCAACCGAACACCGCGAAACCCACGGAATATGGGGCGGCACCACCGAAACCGACCGGCGCCGAGCCGGCCGGGCGCGATAGGTTCGAAAAAGATTTCGGCGAGTGTGTCGATCCATGTCACTCCCCGTTCGACCTGAGGATGAGAAGGTCCAAGAGGGACCCCGACATCCAAGGAGACGGAACCATGAAGTACATGCTGATCATGCGCGCCACCGACGAGACCTTCGCGGCGTCCCAGGACGTTGATTTCACCGAGATCATGGAAGCGATGGGCAAGTTCAACGACGAGATGATCCGCGCCGGCGTGCTGCTCGCGGCCGAGGGTCTGGACCCCGACCCCGAATCGGGTGTGGTGGTCGACTACTCCTCGGAAACACCTGTCGTGACCGACGGCCCCTACGGCGAGACGAAGGAGTTGTTCGGCGGCTTCTGGATGCTCAATGTCGCGTCGAAGGAGGAGGCTGTCGAGTGGGCCAAGCGTGCCCCGATGGCTGGTCCCGGTTCCAAAGCAGAGATCCGCCGGGTCGCGACGATCGACGAGTTCCCGCAGGACAACGTGTGGATCCAGAAGGAGCGGGCGTGGCGCGAAGCGACCGGTCAGCTCTGAGCGGATCGACGGGTGACGGCCACACCAACCGTGAGGCCGTCGCCGCCGTCTGGCGGATCGAGTCGGCACGGATCGTCGGTGCGCTCGCGCGGTACACCGGCGATTTCGCGCTGGCCGAGGACCTCGCCCAGGAGGCGCTGGCCGAGGCACTCGTGAGCTGGCCACGCGACGGTATCCCCCACAACCCCGCGGGATGGTTGCTCACCGTCGGCCGGCGCCGCGCGATCGACGCGTTCCGTCGGCGCTCCGCCCTCGACGAGAGGTACGCCGTCCTCGCTCACGACCTGAGCGAGGGCGGCGCCGTCTCGGGCAGCGGGCCCGCCGATCCGGCCCGGGGCACCGGGGACGTGCTGTGGGATCCGGACCAGATCGACGACGACATGCTGGCGTTGATGTTCATCTCCTGCCACCCCGTGCTGTCACGGGAGGCGAGGGTCGCGCTCACCCTGCGGGTGGTCGGCGGTCTGACGAGCGACGAGATCGCGAAGGTGTTCCTCGTGCCGACCGCGACCGTGCAGGCCCGGATCACCCGGGCGAAGAAGACCCTCGGGGCGGCCCGGGTGCCGTTCGAAGTGCCGCCCGCCGCTGAGCGGACCGGGCGACTCGGCTCGGTGCTCAGCGTGATCTACCTGATCTTCACCGAAGGGTCCTCGGCCAGCTCCGGTGACGATCTGATCCGCCTCGACCTCGCGAGCGAGGCGCAGCGCCTCGCTCGGGTGCTGGCTCGGCTGGTACCCGACGAGCCGGAGGTGCACGGTCTGCTGGCGCTGCTCGAACTGACCGCGGCGCGGTTCCCGGCGCGCACCGGGGCGGACGGCGAGCCGGTGCTGCTCGAGGACCAGGACCGCCGCCGCTGGGACCGCACCGCGATCCGCCGGGGACGCGCCGCCCTCGCCCGCGCGGAGCAGGTCGGCCGCGGGCTGGGCGCCTACGGCCTGCAGGCGGCGATCGCCGAATGTCATGCCGTCGCGCCGTCCGTCGACGCGACGAACTGGGAGCGGATCGTCCTCATCTACGAGGCACTCGGTCGGCTCGCGCCGTCACCGGTGATCGACCTCAACCGGGCGGTGGCGGTCTCCATGGCCCAGGGACCGGCCGCGGCGCTGCCGATCGTGGACGAGCTGGTGGCCGCCCAGGCGCTGTCGAATTCGCACCTGCTGCCGAGCGTTCGCGGCGAACTGCTCACCCGCCTGGGACGCACCGACGAGGCGCGCACCGAATTCGAGGCGGCCGTGCGGTTGTGCGGCAACGAACGCGAGCGGACGGTGCTGGGGCGTAAGCTCGCCGACCTCCGCTGACGAGCAACGACCGGTTGACCTAGACGGGTGAGGCAAGCGCGGCGTGACGGTACGCCGTCGTCTCGAAGTCCAGGTAGCCGCCGAACGACACGGGATCGGCGAACGGCAGGACCTGGGTGGCCCAGTACCCGGCGATTCCGTTGCGACGATCGATCCAGTAGTACGAGTTGGCGAGCCCGGCCCACCCGAGCGACCCCCGGGGCCGGCCGGTGGGTGCGTCCTCTTCGTTCACCATGAACGTGTACGCCCACGACTTACGCTGTCCGGGAAAGAATTCGGCGTCGTTGGTGAGGGCGGGTATCACGGCAGGCAGCATCCCGACCTCTTGTCCCTCGAGGCCGTTGCACACGGCGGCCTGCACGGTGTCGGCCCGCAGCACTCGGCCACCGGGGGCGTCTCCGTCGTTCAGCCACATCCGCAGGAACTTCAGGTAGTCGCCCACCGTGGAGTAGAGGCCGTGCCCGCCCATGTCGATCTCGGGAGCCTGCGGCAGCACCAGATCCAAGGGAGTGAGCCGGCCGTCCTCCTCCCGCTGGTGAATGGTCGCGCGCCGGGCCGCCATCGATCCGGTCAGGGTGAAAGCTGTGTCGTGCATGCCGAGGGGCGCGAACACCCGCTCGGCCATCACCTCGCCGAGCCGCTTGCCGCGGATCGCCTCGACCACCTGGCCGGCCCAGTCGATGTTCGTCCCGTACTGCCACTTCTCGCCCGGATCGAAGAGCAACGGCGTGGTCAGCGACGCCCGGGTCGCGGTGATCACGCCGGGCTGGTCGTGCTCCACACCCAACCGGTTGTAGGTCTCGTCGAAGAAGTCGTACCCGAACCCGGCGGTGTGCAACAACAGCATCCGCGTGGTGATGTCCCGCTTCGGCGCCCTCAGCACCGGATCGCCGTGGGCGTCGAATCCCTCGATGACCTGAATGTCACCGAGCTCCGGAACGTATTCGCGGGCCGGCGCGTCGAGGTCGAGCAGACCCTCCTCGGCGCATTGCAGCACAGTGGTCCCGGTGATCGCCTTCGTGGTGGAGAAGATCGCGAAGACGGTGTCGGCGGTCATCGGCTCGCGATCGGCCAGGGACCGCACCCCGGCGGAACCCTCGAACACCGTGCGGTCACGATCGGTCACCATCGCCACCACTCCGGGCACGCGCGGCGCATCATCCTCGGTCACGCTGTCGAGAACCTTGCCGAGCGCGGCGTTGAGATCGGACATCCCACTCTCCTGTCGTGTCTGTGGTCACTGATCGAACGTGACGTTATGACCGGGTGGCGGGTGGCGACGTCTCAGATCGGCACAGCACGTCTCGGTTCGGCACAATCCGGGTGGCGGGCGTCACAGTTGCGCTGCGACCAGGTGTGGCACCGAACGAGGAAACCCCCGGCTGCCGTGGCAACCGGGGGCCGACCTCGACGCTCGCCTCGATCAGGCGCCGACGTAGGCCGCGAGGTGCTCGCCGGTGAGGGTGGAGCGAGCGGACACCAGATCCTCCGGCCTGCCCTCGAACACGATCCGGCCGCCGTCGTGGCCGGCGCCCGGGCCGAGGTCGATGATCCAGTCGGCGTGCGCCATGACCGCCTGGTGATGTTCGATGACGATGACCGATTTACCGGAGTCGACGAGCCGGTCGAGCAGCCCCAGCAGCTGTTCGACGTCGGCGAGGTGCAGGCCGGTGGTCGGCTCGTCGAGGACGTAGGTGTCGCCCTTGTCGGCCATCGCGGTGGCCAGCTTGAGCCGCTGCCGTTCGCCGCCGGACAGCGTGGTCAGCGGCTGTCCGAGGCTGAGGTAGCCGAGCCCGACGTCAGCGAGCCGCTGCAGAATCTTATGTGCCGCCGGGATCCGTGCCTCGCCGGAACCGAAGAACTCCTCGGCCTCGGCCACCGGCATCGCGAGCACTTCGGCGATATTCCGGCCGCCCAGCGTGTACTCGAGCACCTCGGCCTGGAAGCGCTTCCCCTCGCACTCCTCGCACGGGGATTCGACGGTGGCCATCACGCCCAGGTCGGTGTAGATGACACCGGCGCCGTTGCACGTGGGGCAGGCACCCTCGGAATTGGAGCTGAAAAGTGCCGGCTTCACGCCGTTGGCCTTCGCGAACGCCTTGCGGATCGGCTCGAGCAATCCGGTGTAGGTCGCCGGGTTGCTTCGCCGGGAGCCTTTGATCGCGCCCTGGTCGATCGACACCACGCCGTCCCGCCCGGACACCGAACCGTGGATCAGCGAGCTCTTGCCCGAACCCGCCACACCGGTCACGACCACCAGCATGCCGAGTGGAATGTCGACGTCGACGCCGCGCAGGTTGTGGCTGTCTGCGCCTCGCACCTCGAGCGCGCCCGACGGTGTGCGCACCGACTGCTTCAGCGACGCGCGGTCGTCCAGGTGCCGCCCGGTGAGCGTGTCACTGGACCGCAGACCCTCGACGGTGCCCTCGAACACCACCTGGCCACCCTCGGTGCCGGCGCGCGGGCCGAGGTCGACGACGTGGTCGGCGATCGCGATCGCCTCCGGCTTGTGCTCCACGACCAGCACCGTGTTGCCCTTGTCGCGCAACTGCAGCAGCAGGCCGTTCATCCTCTGGATGTCGTGCGGGTGCAGGCCGATGGTCGGCTCGTCGAAGACGTAGGTGACGTCGGTGAGCGACGAACCGAGATGCCGGATCATCTTCGTGCGCTGCGCCTCTCCTCCGGACAGGGTGCCCGACGGCCGGTCGAGTGAGAGGTACCCCAACCCGATCTCCGTGAACGAGTCGAGGAGATGTTGCAGCCCGGTGAGCAGCGGCGCCACCGACGGTTCCTTCAGGTCCCGGACCCAGTCGGCGAGGTCGCTGATCTGCATCGTGCAGACGTCGGCGATGTTCTTCCCCTTGATCTTCGACGATCGCGCCCCCTCGCTGAGTCGGGTGCCGTCGCAGTCGGGGCAGGTGGCGAACGTGATCGCCCGCTCCACGAACGCGCGGATGTGCGGCTGCATGGCGTCGACGTCCTTGGCCAGGAACGACTTCTGGATCTTCGGGATCAGACCCTCGTACGTCACGTTGACGCCCTCGACCTTGATCTTGGTCGGCTCCTTGTAGAGCAGGTCCTGCAACTGCTTCTTGGTGAACTTCGCGATCGGCTTGTCCGGGTCGAAGTAGCCGCAGCCCCGGAAGATGCGGCCGTACCAGCCCTCCATGCTGTAGCCGGGGATCGTCAGCGCCCCCTCGTTCAGCGACTTGCTGTCGTCGTACAGCGCCGTCAGGTCGAAGTCGGTGACCGCGCCCCGGCCCTCGCATCGCGGACACATGCCGCCGGTGATGCTGAAGCTCCGCCGCTCCTTCGTCTGCTGGCCACCGCGCTCGATGGTGACCGCGCCCGCGCCGGAGATCGACGCGACATTGAAGGAGAACGCCTGGGGTGATCCGATGTGCGGCTTCCCGAGCCGGCTGAACAGGATGCGGAGCATCGCGTTGGCGTCGGTGGCGGTGCCGACGGTGGAGCGGGGGTTCGAGCCCATCCGCTCCTGGTCGACGATGATCGCCGTCGTCAGCCCGTCGAGAACGTCGACGTCGGGTCGCGCCAGTGACGGCATGAAGCCCTGCACGAAGGCGCTGTAGGTCTCGTTGATCATCCGCTGCGACTCCGCGGCGATCGTGGCGAACACCAGCGAGCTCTTGCCCGAGCCGGAGACACCGGTGAACACCGTCAGCCGGCGCTTCGGGAGCTCGACACTGATGTCCTTGAGGTTGTTCTCGCGCGCGCCGTGGACGCGGATGAGATCGTGACTGTCGGCAAGGTGCAGATCCGGCGACCCTGAATCTTCCCGTCGCTTCGCTCGCCCCGTCGTGCCCGCCTTCGTGGCCGTGCTCATCGTGTCTCCCTCTGTTGGGCGGAGCCGCCTTCGCGGTCTCCGTCGGCGTCGATCAGCGCAGTTCCTGGATGCGAACCATGTTGCCCGCGGGATCGCGGAAGGCGCAGTCACGGACTCCGTACGGCTGCTCGGTCGGCTCCTGGACGACCTCCGCGGAGTCGCTGGCCTGCAGTTTCTCGAAGACGCCGTCGAGATTCCTGGTGGCCAGGTTGATCGCTGCGTAGGTGCCCTTGGCCATCATCTCGGTGATGGTTCGGCGCTCGTCGTCGGTGATGCCGGGGTCGGCGGCCGGCGGATGCAGGACGATGGACGTGCCGGGCTGGTCGGCCGGGCCGACCGTGATCCAGCGCATCCCGTTGTAGCCGACGTCGTTGCGGACCTCGAAGCCGAGAGTGTCGCGATAGAAGGCCAACGCGGCGTCCGGGTCGTCCTGCGGGAGGTAGGTCTGGTGAATTGTGATGTCCATGGGATCACGATAATTACGAATCAGCGACCTGCGCTTCTCGATTCCTGATCGGTCTGGTGACCTGTTTCGCCACGCACGACGGAATGCCCGCCGTCGCGTCCGCCTCCTGGCGCCGGTAGGTGCTGGGCGGGACTCCGGTCAGCTCGGTGAACCGCGTGCTGAAGGTGCCCAGCGACGAGCAGCCGACCGCGAAGCAGACCTCGGTGACGCTGAGGTCGCCGCGACGCAGCAGCGCCATCGCCCGCTCGATGCGCCGCGTCATCAGGTACGAATACGGAGACTCGCCGTACGCGAGCCGGAACTGGCGGCTGAGGTGCCCGGCCGACATGTTCACGCCACGGGCGAGCGACTCGACGTCCAGCGGTTGCGCGTGCTCTCGATCGATCCGGTCACGGACTCGGCGCAGCAGCGCGAGGTCGCGTAGGCGCTGGTTCTCAGCGGTACTGCTCGTCACACACGAAATCGTGCCACGTCGCACCGGAGTTGCCTAGCGTTTCTCGTCGCACCCACGCTCCTCACGCCGGGTCGGGCGTTGCCCCTCGACAGTGGTCGACGAGCGAGACCTGTTCGTCCGGGGCCGGGAGCCCGTCCCGCTCCGCACCGTCCAGGTGGCGAGCTTCCACCGAACCCAGCTGCTCCCAATAATTCTCCGAACGCGCCAGCGGAGTTCGCCGAAAATCCATGCGTCGCCCTTCCTGGGTTGCCAGGTGCAGTCGTTGACCGGGGCACCCGGGCCGCCGCGACCGTTACCGCGTCGCCGCGGCCCGCCACCCCTCCGCATCGAGTCTTCCCCGCACCGCGAAGCCGAGACAGGGCCGTTCGGCCCTACCACCACGAGATCGGAAGCCGCCTGATCGACGGCTGCCGCCGAGATCAGTAATGTTGGATGGCGTCCGGCCGTCTCACGCGGCCACGCTTCCGGAACGCCTCGATCACCGAGGAGGAGCGGATGACCGAGATCGATACCTCGCACGAGCAGTGCCTCGTCGACGCCTTGCGTGCACGGGACGAGTCGGCATTCGCCGAACTGGTCGACCTGCACACACCGATGATGCTGCGCGTAGCGCGAGGGTACGTGGCCAGCGCCGAAGTCGCGGAGGACGTCGTACAGGAAACCTGGATCGCCGTGCTCCAGGGCATCGACCGATTCGAAGGCCGATCCACGCTCCGTACCTGGCTGTTCCGGATACTCGTCAACATCGCCAAGAAACGGGGAGTGCGGGACCGGCACGATGTCGACGCCGAACTGGCCGCCTACACGGGCAGCGCCTCCGTGGACCCGGCCCGGTTCCTGCCTGCATCCTCCCCGGAGGATCCACACCACTGGGCGACTCCGCCGACCAGCTGGCCGGAGACCCCCGAAGGGTCGGTCCTGGGTGCGGAGGTCCTCGACGTCGCCGGCCGCGAACTCGAGCACCTACCCGACCGCCAGCGGATCGTGGTCGTTCTGCGTGACGTCCTCGGCTACGACGCCGAGGAAGTGTCCGCGATGCTCTCGATCACCCCGGCGAACCAGCGGGTGCTGCTGCATCGGGGTCGCGCACACGTGCGCCAGGCCCTCGAGGACTATCTTGGAACGGGAGCGTGAGATATGGACTGCCAGGACCTCGTCGAACTCGTCACGGCCTACCTCGAGGATGACATGGATCCCGATGCCCGGGTCCGATTCGAAACCCATCTGGGCGAATGCCCGGGCTGCGCCACCTATCTCGAGCAGATCGAGCAGACGGTGCACACCCTCGGCGCGCTCCCGCCGGACGAGCTCGATCCGGCGTTGCGGGACCGCCTGCTCGCCGCGTTCCGCGACTGGCGCTAGCGGCGGAGAACTCACCGCAAAATAATGTCCGGCAGGGTGTAACGTTTCGCGCCCTGGCGGACACCATCCGAGTAGCCGTGAACGTCGGGTTCGCGGCACTCGGACAGGAATTCAGACCATGAACGCCACACATTCGCACCAAGACGACCGACGCACCCACCGCGGCTCGCTGCGGAAGCGGATCGCGACAGTGGTGGTGGCTGCAGCCGCACTCGGCGTCCTTCCCGTCGGCGTCGCGGGCGCGGTTGCCCCGGCCGCGGAACACCCGGTCGCCGCAGTGGCCGCCCCTGACACCGATCGCGACATCCCCGGCGGCAACGACGATCGGACCCGCGATCGGCAGCGCGACCAGCGTCAGGAACGCAGGGCCGAGAACATGCCCACCGATCAGGTCCCGATCATCTGGAACGTCATCCCGTCATAACGGCTGACGCTCTCCGACCACAGTCCAGATGTCATGCCGTGGAAGGGTACTCGGCAGAGTGCCCGTCCGAGGCCGTTGTCCGCCCAGAGTAATTGCGTCCGCCGCCCCGGCACGTCCGTCAGGTGCGCAATCCGTCAGCGGGAGTTGTCGAGGGCGTCGTGGCACGGGTGTTCGTTTACATCAGACACCCGCCATCGACAATTGCGTCCCGAGCCGGGTGAACACCTCCGGGAACGGTGGTGTCGCGACGCACGGGGAGATGATCTGCGATCCGAAATGTGCGACGACGAGGTCGAGTTCGCGGGAGACGAACAACCGCTGGCCGTGGATTCCACTCGCCATGAAGGAGTCGAACGGGTCGTTGAGGATCCACCAGTAGTCCCGGTAGCTCATCGTGGCAGGCGAATTCGCCGACGCTCGCGGCAACCGCACCTGAGCGGTCGCTCCGTCGGGGACGGTGCTGATCGCACGCACCACCGACGCTGGCACGATCTGGCGGTCGCCGAGAGCGCCGCCGCAGCGAAGCATCTCCCCCACCTTGGCGATGTCCCGGAGGGTGGCCGCGTAGCCTCCGCAGGCGGTTTCGACGCCGGCGGCGTCGAGGATGTACCGGGCGTCCTCGTCGGCACCGATCTTCGACCAGATCAACTCGCTCATCAGGTCCGAGACGGTCGCGCCGGTGACGCGGCTGATCAGCGCGCCCATCGCCTCGCAGCTTCCGTTCTCGTAGTGGAAGACCTCGCCGTACGGGCCGGTCGCGCGGGCCGTATTCAATCGGTCGAGCAGGGTGGTCGGGCCGTCGTATCCGTCGGGCCACATCCCGGGAGCCACGACTGCCCACCACCGGTGTGCCTCGACCTCACGATGGAACTTTCGTCCCCCGTAGGCCACCTGTGTCGTCATGTCGAGCAGATGACGAATAGTAGCGTCACCGAACGCCGTTCCCGCCAACTCGGGAACGTATGTGGAGACCTGATCGTCCCGCGTGAACAAGCCCTGGTCCTCGAGCATCCCGGCGAGCAGGCCGATGAACGCCTTGGCCATCGACGCAGTCAGGTGCAGGTCCTGACGACGGAGGCCGTGCAGGTACTGCTCGTAGACGACCGCGCCGCGGTGCAGCACGATCATCCCGTCCGAATGCGAGTCGACGAGGAACTGGTACAGCGTGCTCGCTCCCCCGCCTCCGGACTCGACGGCGAGCCGTGAGAGGTCCTGCAACTGCTCCGGCAGTTCCCGGCGCGGACCGTCGCCGCGCCACACTCGACGCGTGGGACCGGTCTCGCCGACGGCCGTCGCCTGCCGGCGGACTTGCACCGGGTCGGTGAATCCGAGCGTCCATTTCAGTTCTGCGAGTGGCAATTGCGACACAGCGGATCTCCTCTGTCGGATCGGGATACGTGCTGGGGAACATCGAGTTTCAGGCCGGTGCGGCAAGGGCGGCGCCTGCCGTCGCGAAAACGGCGAGGCTGACGACGGCGGGAATCAGGAGGCCGAGTGGGCGGGGGTCGTCGGTGCGCCGGCGGTATCGGCGGTGCCGCGTCACGGCACCCGCTCCCACCGCCGCGGCAGCGCCGCAGGCTCCGGCCACCGCAACGACGTGCGCGAGGTGCGGGTGCACGAGCGCGGAACGGACGACTGCGGCGAGGCACAGGCAGACCGCCGGTAGCGTGCGGCCCCACGCCAGCACCGTACGTTCGGCCTGCAGCCCCTGTGGCGGCGCGGTCACGTCACCGCCCAGACGACGCCGAACGCGGCAGCGAGACACACACCCGCGACCACGGCCGGGGCCAGACGCGATGCCGGTAGCGGCACGGCGCGGCGCATCGCGGACTGCACGGACCGCCACCGCAGCAGCGCACCGACCGCGACGATCGCGGCCAGCAGGATGCAGACCGCACCCAGTGTGTCGTGGAACGCGGATCCGCCTCGCGGCAGGTAGAACTGGCTGACCGCGACCCCGCCCGCCAGAAGAGCGAGCGCGGTACGGATCCAGGCCAGGAAGGTCCGCTCGTTGGCGAGCGTGAATCGGTAGTCGGGCTCCGTCTCCGTGTCGGCGCTCACGGGAGCAGAAGGAATCGGGCGATGCCGTTCTTCTGGATCTCGGAGGATCCGGTGAGGATCCGGAACATCCGCAGACGCTGGAACAGCGATTCCACCTCGCGGCCGCGGACGACACCCGATTTACCGTGGATCTGCACGGCGGCATCGGCGATCGCGAACGCCTTCTCCGCCACGAACAGCTTGCACATGAAGGCTTCGATCCGCGGCCGCTCGCCCCGGTCGAGCGCGGCGAGTGCGTCGTAGGTCATCGACCGAGCCGCGTAGTAGTCGGTTGCCATGTCCGCCAGCCGGTGCTGGATGCTCTGCAGCATGCCGAGCGGCGCGCCCTGCACCTGTCTGGTGCGGGCGTAGCCGACGGACAACTCCAGGGCTCGGCGTGCACCGCCCAGCGCCGTCGGGCAATGCAGGAGCCGGTTGACCGTGACGCGACCGAGCCCGATCTTCAGCCCCTGCCCCACCTCACCGAGCAACTGTTCCGGTCCGACATAGCAGTTGTCGAGAACGATGTCGGCCTCGATGTGCTGGCCCGACATCGGGGTCTCGCCCTGCTGCACCGTGCATCCCGGGGTGTCCAGGTCGACGAGGAACGCGGAGTAACGCGGGCCGCCGTCGCCGTCGTCTGCCATCTTCGCGATGAGGATGGAGAAGTCCGCGAACGGTCCGGCCGTGGAGAACACCTTGTGACCGGTCAGGCGCCACCCGTCGCCGTCCGGGGTGGCGGTGGTGAGCATGCCGCGCACGTCGGAGCCGGCGTCGTTCTCCGTGAGCGAGAAGCAGCACGCGCGCTCGCCGCGCGTGACGGGGAGCAGGTACTTCTCGATCTGGTACTCGGTGGCGTACTGGAAGATGCTGCCCACCCGCAGCGGTCCGCCCATGTCGCCGAGTACCGAGGTCGACAGCACCCGCGGTGACGCGCCCACTTCTTCCTTCAGGGCGGCGAGTTCGGTGAACGACAGTCCCGCGCCGCCGAGGTCCGCGGGCAGGCTGACACCGTAGAAGCCGAGGTCGCGGCTGCGTCGCCACACCGGCTCGAGCGTCTCGCGGGTGTACACGCTCCCGGAGGTGAGGCCGAGTTCGCGTTCGTAGTCGGCGAGTTCGCCGTCCAGGTAGTCACGCAGCCGTGCGACGAGGTCGTGCAGGCGAGGATTGTCGTCGTAAGTGGGGTTCAGGGTGAAGGTCATCGGAGGCTCCGCTTTCAGTTGACGTGGCGGGCGGCCTGCGCCCAGTAGCATTCGCGCACCGACTTGCGGTCGATCTTGCCGTTGCGGTTGACGGGGAGGCTGTCGACGAAGTCGATCGAACGCGGCTTCTTCATTCGCGCGAGGCGTTCGGCGCAGTGCTCGATCAGCTCGTCCTCGGTCACCGGGGTCCGCGTGACCACGACGGCTTTGACTGCCTCCCCCCACTTCTCGTCGGGAACACCGACGACGCACGCGCCGGACACGGCCGGGTGCTCGTACAGCGCTGCTTCCACCTCGCTGCAGTAGATGTTGAACCCGCCCGAGATGATCATGTCCTTCTTGCGGTCGACGATGAACAGATAACCGTCGTGACGGAAGTACCCGACATCCCCGGTGTGGACCCAGCCGTCGACGAACGTCTCCGCGCTCAGATCCGGCTCGTGCCAGTACTCGCGCACACAGTCGGGGCCGCGCGCGACGATCTCGCCGATCCCGCCTGCCGGCAGTTCGTTCCCTGCGTCGTCCACCACGCGAACCTCGGTGTCGAATACCGGTCGCCCGCACGACTTCAGCAGTTCCGGATCGGATTCGACGCCTCGCACGACGTCGTCGTAGGTGAGCACGGTGATGCCACTCGTCGTCTCCCCGAGACCGTATCCCTGCATGACGACGGGGCCGAACATCGCGACGGCGTCGCGTAGCCGTTGCGGTGAGACCGGGGCGCCGCCGACGCCGACGCACCGCAGGCTCGACAGGTCGACGTCGTTCGCGGCCGGATGGTCCATCAGCATGTTCAGCATCGTCGGAACGACGAAGGTGGTGGTGATGCGTTCCTTCTCGATGGTGCGCAGGAACAACTCGGTGTCGAAGGCAGGCAGGACGACGACCGCGCCGCCGCGGGCGAGCACGCCGAGCATCATCATTCCGGAGGCGTGGGTGATCGGTCCCGGGGCGAGATACCGGTCCGTGTCGGTGGGCGCGCCGGTCGGGCTCATCAAGCGTTTGCGCATGTTGGCGAGTCGGTTTCCGTACGTCTGCACGGCGGCCTTGAGTTTTCCGGTGGACCCGGACGTGTAGTTGAGGACGGCGGGCGCGTCTTCGGTGACGTCGACGGCGACGGGATCGCCGAGTCCGTCGGCGAGGAGGTCCGCGTGCCGGTCCGCGCCGGGTGCGCTGTTCCCGTAGTCGTAGACGGCGATGTCGAGGCCCAGATCCGCGACGACCTTCAACGCGACGTCGGCGTGCGCGGGGTCGACGAAGAGCGTCTTGACGTTCGCGTCACGCAGGACGTGGCCGAGTTCGTCGGCTCCCAGGCGCGCGTTGACGGGAACGCGCACGAATCCCGCCTTGCACACGGCCATCTCGGTCACGACGAGTTCTCCGCAGTTGCCGGCGAAAGTGGCCACCGCGTCGCCGATCCCGAGGCCGGTGCGCATCAGCGCGGAGGCGAGACGGTTGGTCGAGTCGTCGAGTTCCCGGTAGGTCAGGCGACTGTCGCCGCACACCACGGCCTCGCTGTCCGGCCGGAACTTCGCACTCCGGGTGAGGTAAGTACCGAGATTCATACAGTCTCCAAGATCGACGTGTTGATCGTTATTGGACATAGTGTCCAGCATCGGGCGCGATGTCAAGGGTGCACTATGCTGACGGGACTGCTGACGTGAGACGAAGGGCGGAAGTCACCGTGGCCACCGAAGACCGGCGTGTGCGACGCACCAAGCGGCTGCTGCGTGACGCACTCGTCTCGCTCGTGCTCGAACGGGGATATTCCGCAGTCACCGTGGAAGACGTCACCGAACGTGCCGACGTCGGCCGCGCGACGTTCTACACGCACTACACGGACAAGGACGAACTGCTCGGCCAGATCGTCGCCGACCTCGGCGAGGACCTGAAGGAGCGGTTGCGGCCCCTCGTGTCCGACTCCTCGGTGGGATTCACCGGCAAGCCGGTGCTCGAAATGTTCCGGCACGCCGCCGAGGAACGCGACGCCTACCGCGTCGTACTGCGCGGCGAGGGCGACGGGCGCGCACTGCGCCGATTCGTCGACGAACGGACTGCCCTTGCCGCCCAGATCTTCTCGGCCCGATCCGACGCGAACGGGGTCACACCCCGCATCGACATGGAAGTGCTGTCGCGGGCGTGGGTGGGCGAACAGGTGACGGTGCTGCAGTGGTGGCTCGAATCCGATCCACCACCGCTCACACCGGAAGCCGTCACCGAAATGTTGCTGGAGCTGTCGCTGCGCGGACGCTACTGGGCATCCGGCTTCGACGGCTCACCCTCGTAGGACGACGGCGCCACCGGAGAGTCGCGCACCGCGGCACTGTCTCGTGCGTACGGCCGGTACAGCAGGCCGGAGCACAACCCGTTGACGACGGTGAGCGCCACGGTCACGAGCAGGAGCGCTCCCTGCAACCCGATCGCTTCGCCCAGATAGCCGACCAGCAGCGCATATCCCGCGTATGCGAGCGCCTCCACCGTCGACACCGACACCGCGAAGGCCAGCGCCCGTTGTTCCGGGCGCACCACAGCCATGATCAGCGGACGGTTGACCACCGGCACCTGCCCTTGCAGGAACCCGACCACCGCGAAGATCGCGACGAAGAATCCGATCGACGACGTCGCCATCTGCAGCTCGACGAATACCGCTGCCGCGAAGGACAACTGACTGGCCTGCAGCATCATCACCCGTCCACTCGCGGGCCACCGGCGGTGCACGGCGTCGTTGAGGCGGCCGCCGACCACGGTTCCGAGCAGGTACCCGATCGCGAACGGCGTAGCGACGATCGCTGCGGTGGCCGTCGAGAATCCCCGCTCCTCCACCAGGAACACGATGCCGAAACTCATGATCACGTTCTGCCCCGAGAACAGCCGCTGCACCAGGATGTAACGGAACGTCTTGATGCGCAGCAGCTCCTGCACACCGGCGACGACGTTCTGCGCCTTCTCCTCCGCTTTCATCGCCGCGCCGCCGGCCCTGTGCTCGCCCGCGCCGGGCCGTGTGTCGTCGAGAAACACGACGACGAGAACACCGATCAGAATGCACATACAGCCGGAGAGGACGTAGCCGTACCGCCAGCCGTCGTCGAACCCCGACAGCTGACCGAACAGCGGGGCGCTCACGCCGGTGATGATGGCGACGCCGCCGTACAGCATCCCGGTGGCCCGGCCGCGCCGTCTGTCGTCGTAGAGATCGCCCATGATCTCGAGAGCGATGGGCCCCGCGCCCGCGAAGCCTGCAGCCGCGATGCCGTACAGGATGACGAACTGGGTGAAACTGCTCGACAGGCCCGCCAGGATCACCCACACACCCCAGAAGCCCGAGCACGTCGCAAGCACGGCCCGGCGCGAGAACCGTTTGGCGAGGAACACCCACGGAACCGCGGCGAAGATGCCCACCGCCTTGGACACCGCCACGATGACGCCGAGCGCCGACGCCGAGAGCCCCAACGCCTCCCGCATCAACGGGAACAACACCGTGGTGATGCTGTTCTCGGCGTTGTCCATCGCGGTCGAGGCCGTGAGCAGACCCAGGTTCTTCCCCCGGGTCCGCCTGCCGGCCGTCAGCGTGTGCGTGGTGGAGACGTCCAGTGCCATCTGCGTCCTCTCGACGAGTCACCCTGCGATGCGTGTGGTCCGGATCACAGGAGCCAATGCTGGCGACAGTATCTATAAATGGACGCTGTGTCTATATTTGGATTTTCGGAGCCCGGAATAGTGACGCGTTTTCCGGATTCACGCTCGCAGGAAAGGACTGCACCGGGACCGACCCCGTCATCACCCCTGATCAGCCTCCTCACGCACGCGGTGATCGTGCAAAACAGACCGCACACCCGTTAATCTCGAATCGAGAACGGGAAGTCGACCCGCACGGGTTCGAGGGCCGTGGGAACCGGGATATCAACGAGGAGCGCGACCATGCCGATGGCACCGTTCGACCCCATCACTGCGATCTACACGCCGGCTCACGCCTGGATGTACGAGACCATCGTGGCCCCGGCCGTCTACCGCTCACGCCACGTCATCGACGAGTACTTTCTGCCGCATCTCCCACCGAACGCCCGCATTCTGGACGTCGGATCGGGCGGGGCACTGTTCACGAACTACATCGCCGACCAGCGCCCCGACGTGCACATTCTCGGCCTCGATCTGTCGGAAGCCCAGATCAAGCGCGCCACCAAACGCATGCGTCACTACGGCCACCGGGTCCGGTTCGACGTCGGCGACGCCACGCGGCTCGACTTCCCCGACCAGACATTCGACGGTGTGATCAGCTACGGCTCCATCAAGCACTGGTCGTCGCGCGAGGCCGGACTCGCCGAGTGCGTGCGTGTCCTCAAACCTGGTGGCCCGCTGCTGATCACCGATGCGGACCGCAGCACGAGTTTCGAGGACGCCGAAAAGTTCGTCGAGAACTACAAGGCGCCGCGCGTCCTCGGCAGCATCAATCTCGCGATCTTCCACACCTGGATCGCCGGTCGCTCCATCAGTCTCGACGAGGCGCGTGATCTCGCGAGCCGACTCGATCTCGTCGACGAGCACGTCTCCCGCATCACCGAGATGCCACTCGTCATGATTTCCGGGCGTCGGCCTGCGTGAACCTCACCGTCCGTCACGTGTCCGGGCCGGCAGTGCGGCGATGCCGCTGATGAACGCGGAGAGCAGCAGCGCCGGTTCACCCACCGCGTGGAGTGCGGGGTGGGCGGTGAAGAGTTCTTCGAGCATGACGCGCAGCTCCAGCCGTGCGAGGTTCATACCCAGGCAGTGGTGAATGTCCTTCGCACCGAAACCGAGATGCTTGCCGGCGTTCGCCCGGGTGATGTCGAACCGGCCCGGACCGTCGAAGATGCGTTCGTCGTGGTTCGCGGACAGGTACCACATGACGACCTTGTCCCCCGCCGCGATGTGGGCGCCGCCGAGCTCGGTGTCGACGGTCGCGGTGCGCCGCATGTAGGGCACCGGGGAGGCGAAGCGGATCACCTCGTCGATCGTGTTGTCGATGTGGCCGGCGAAATCGGCGAGCAGCAATTCTCTCTGGTCGGGGTGCTCGGTGAGCAGATGCAGCGCCCAGGCCAACGCTTGCCGGGTGGTCTCGAAACCGGCCGTGACCAGCAGGATGACGAACGAACCGAACTCGGTCGGTGTGAGGGTCTCGCCGTCGACCACCGTCGACACCAGCCGGGACGTCAGATCCTCGCCGGGATCCGTCTTGCGTCTCTCACCCAGTTCGAGGGCGTACCCGTAGATCTGGCCCAGGCCGGCCGCGCCGCCGGGTGCGGTGACGAACTCCTGATCACCACCTCCGGCGATGACGTCGGCCGCCGCGGCCAGGATCATCGGCCGGTCGCTCTCCGGGATCCCCAGCAACTCGCAGATCACCTGCACCGGCAACCGGGTCGCAACGTCGGGAACGAAGTCGAACTCGGCATCTCGGGGAAGGCCCGCGGCGATCTGCGCAGCGTAGCCGCACACCCGCTCGGCGATGCCCCGCACCGACGCCGCGGTGAACGCCGATTGCACGATGCCGCGCAGACGCCGGTGCCGGGGGTCGTCCATGGCGATCATCGACATGGCGAACTCGAGGATCTCGGCCGGGACGTCGTCGATGGTGAAGCCCTTGGCCGAGGAGAAGACCTCCGGGTTCCGGCTGACCGCGACCACGTCGTCGTATCCGACGACCGACCAGAAGCCCGGACCGGCTGTTTCCGCGTGGAACTCGATCGGCGCTCGCTGACGAAGCTCCTCGAACATCGCGCGACGGCCCGCGAAACTGCGGTCCCAGAACGCGCGTGATGCGGGCGAGACGATTTTTTCGGACGCAGAACCCGTCACCGGTCCCCCTCGGTCGGTCGTATCGATACTGCGACCCTACTGGGGAAGCCGTGGTTACGCTGATGAGGCATCACCGCAGGTCAACAGCTATGATCATAGGATCACCCGGCGGTGCGCCGGAGATGAAACGGGGAGGATCGACCTGTGGCGTCGAGGGTTCGGCTCGGCAACCTGCGAGAGGTGCGCGATCATCCGTGGGGGATGACCGAGACCGGGTTTCGCGCCGACTTGACCCAGCCCGAAGCGTTCGCCAGAGGTCGTGGCCCGTTTCCCGGTGATGCCGACAGCGTCCGGTCCGAGCGTGAACTGTTCGTCACCGCGCCGGACGACGAGGTGCTCGCGGTGGCGACGATCACCGGGGTCCGCGAGTACGACGAACTCGTCGTCGACGGAGACCTGGTTGTCGATCACGAACGGGTGGGGACGCGGCTGCTGATACGAACCCCGGCCGAGAACGTCTTCTCCTGCGCGGACGAGGAATCGGCGTGGGCGGGCTCGATCGAGCGGGCGCGATGGGTCTACGTGCGGGCGCTGGTCGAGGTCGCAACGGTCAAGACGGCGTCCTACGACCGCAGGCTCGCGGGCGCAGATCCCGCCGCCGACCCCGAGGTGACCCTGGCGACTGCCAACGAGACGATGCAGGTGGTTCCGCGGTACGTGATGATCCACCGCAGCGGAAAGCTGCGTCTCGGCGGCCCGTACGCCGACACCGCGGACTGGGACGGCCACGTCGAACCCTGGACGGGTTACGGGTACGTCGACTGCCTGCGCCTCGACGACGTCCTGGGCACCAGCGGCGACCTCGACATCGACGTGCTCCGGCCGCTCACGTCGCGGGCCACCGCCGCGGAACTTCTCGAGTCATTGGGCTGGGACAAGGTCATCCGTCGATTCGTCGACGACCGCACACCCCCGCAGTAGCACCGAGCCGGCAGTGATTGCCGCGGGCGCTTGGCCTGTTCGGCCGCGACCCGGGTCTGATCGGTGGCATTGTGAGTACGGGCTGTTATCTCATCGTGGGTGCGGCACGGCCGCACAGGTGCTACTCGGCTGGGCTTCGTCCAGCCGCCGAAGTTCATTGCAGAAGGCATGATCCGTTACCACTCGACGGGAGTTCATCGCATGGCCACGCACACCCATCTCGGGCACATCTTCCATATCGCCGGCACACCGAAAGTGACCGAAGCCGCGGCCGCCCTGGTATCGATTCCCGACGGCGCCCTGGTGCTGGACGACGGCGGGCGAATCGTGTTCTGCGGTGACCGAGTCGAGATCCCGTCGGAATACGAGTCCGGCACCGTGCACGACCACAGGCCCGGCTTTCTGCTGCCTGGGTTCGTCGACACCCACGTCCACTTCCCGCAGACCTACGCCGGCGACTCCTACGGCGGCGGCCAGCTGCTGGAATGGCTGACCCTGTGCATGTTCCCGTCGGAGACGAAGTTCGCCGACCCGGAGTTCGCGCAGCAGGCGGCCGTCGAGTTCACCAACCGGCGCATCTCCGCGGGCACCACGGCCGCCATGGTGTTCGGGTCGGCGTTCCCACATGCGCAGGACGCGTTGTTCACCGAGACGCAGAAGGCCGGTTTGCGGATCGTCAGCGGCCGCGGAATTCAGACCGTCGGCGGCGAAACCGCTCAGCCGCTGATGACCTCCGAAGAGGACGCGATCCGGCTCACCCGCGAGGAGATCGAGAAATGGCACGGCGCCGACACCGGCGATGTCGCCACGGCGTTGCTGCACGTGGCAATCATCCCGCGGTTCTCGCTATCGGTGACCCCCGAGACCCTGAAGAATCTCGGAGAACTCTACGAAGAGGTCCGGGACCGCGGGGTGTACGTGCACTCGCACCTCAACGAGAACAATCGGCCCGGCACCGGCGAGGTCGACTCGACCAAAGAGACCTATCAGGTGAATTCATACCTGGACACGTACGACGGGAAGTTCCTGCCCGGCTCTGAAGTGGGCGGGAAGAGCCTGCTGGGCCGACGCACCATCCTCGCGCACTGCGTGCACTGTCAGGATGTCGAGCTCGAACGGATGGCCGAGACCGGCACGTCCGTCTCGCACTGCCCGATCTCGCAGCTGTTCCTGGGATCCGGAACGATGCCGTGGAAGCGCACCGTCGCGTCGGGCGTCAACATCTCGGTGGGAACCGATTTCGGCGGCGGCGACGAATGGCTGATTCCCCGGGTGCTCGGCGACGCGTTCAAGGTGCACATCACCGAGGCCGGTGACGACGGGGTGTCGATGCATCCGGCCGAGATGCTGTTCGTCGGCACCCTCGGCGGCGCCCGGGCACTGGACATGGAGAACCGGTTCGGCAATTTCGACGTGGGTAAGGAAGCCGACTTCGTCGTCGTCGACCCGTCCGGCACGCCTGCGCTCGACGGCCTGCTGCGCAACGCCGTTCGCGCCGCCGATCCCGATCTGGCCCGCGATCAGACCCTGTTCGCGTTGCTGATGGGGATACGCGACACGTCCATCTCCGAGGTCTACGTCGCAGGCCGAAAAGCCAAGGCGTCCTAGACGGGTGGTTCCCCGTGACCGCCGGACGACCTCACGGTCGACCGGCGGTCACGGCTAGGGGTTCACCGACGAATGGTGGTTGGCAATCAGCCACTTTCCGTCTTCGTACCGATAGACCCACGTCACCCTGGCCGCCACATCTTGACCGTTGGCGTTGATGACCCAGCGGCCCACGTTGTAGGCGAGGTTGCAATCCGAATACTTGAAACTTTCTTCCATGCGGGCGATGGGATCGGCCTTGATCAGGTTGACGAAATACTCCGTTATCTCCTCCGGAGTGTCGGCGATAGGCACCGACAGGGTCGGCAGCAGCACCGCATCCGGCCGGTACAACGCGGCGACCCTGCTCGCGTCACCGCTTTCCAGTGCGTCATTCCAACTCGTGAAGAGCGCATCCAGTTCACTGTCTGTCGCGCGCACGCAATTGTCCTCGGAGTCAGAGGAACTGACCGAGGAACAGGCGACCGCCGAAATTGCCAACGCGAGAATCGCAAAGCCCAAGCCGAACGGTGTGGTATTCATACCAACCTCCGCGGAGAAAGGCGCCTACGGGAATTGACCCGCTAACCGATAAAGCGTAACTCCGGGACCTGGCTCTGCGGATCGGATCAGCGCACGTCGACCCACGCACGGGATGCGACCGATGCCGTGATGGCGTCGAGAGTTTCGGCCGCGGCCACGGCGTCGGCGATCGTTGCGCCCCGAGGCTTTCCGTCGACGATCGAGGCGATGAAGTTGTTCCCCTCGATGACCTTGAGGTCGTCGTAGCTCATCGAGGACGCGGAACCCGGCTGGAAACGGGCATACGCTCCGGCGTCGGGGCCCACCCACACCGTGGTGATCGACTGGTCCTGGTATTTGCTCCCGAGGCTCGTTCCGAGTTCGTTCATCCGGCGGAAGTCCCAGTACACCGCACCCTTGGTGCCGTGGATTTCGAACCCGTAGTTGTTCTGCTCGCCGACGGCCACGCGACTCGCGTCCAGCGTTACCCGTCCGCCGGACGACAGGCGAACCAGCGCGCTGACGAAGTCGTCGTTCTCCACCGGCCCCAATTTGCCGCCCGTCGCGCGCGCATGTCCGCTGGTGGCACCCGTCGGGACAGCGCGCTGGGGGATGAAGATCGCGGTGTCGGCCACGACTGCGTCGATGTCGCCGAGCAGGTACCGGACCAGGTCGACACCGTGCGAGGCAAGGTCTCCCAGAACGCCCGACCCACCGCGCGCGTTCTCGTAGCGCCAGCTCAGCGCCCCGTCCGGATGCGCGGCGTAGTCGCTGAGGAAGCGGAATCGCGAGTGCGTGATGGTGCCCAGTTCGCCCGACGCGATGAGGTCGTGCGCCATCGCGACGGCGGGTGCGTTGCGGTAGTTGAATCCGACGGCCGACTGGACGCCCGCCTTCTCGACGGCGGCGGCAACTGCCTTCGCATCCTCGGATGACAGCCCGACCGGCTTCTCGATCCAGATGTGCTTGCCCGCCTTGGCCATCGCGACACCGATCTCGCGGTGTAGGAAGTTCGGTGCGGTGATGCTGACTGCGTCGATGTTCTGGTCGGAGGCGATGTCACGCCAGTCGGTCAGCGCTACGCCGAACCCGAATTGGGCGGCGGCCTCCTCGGCGCGGCCGGGTACCTCGTCGGCGACGGCGCCCAGACGGATCGGGGGCGCTTCCGGGAAGTGGTGGCGCTGACGGAGATACGCGTTCGTGTGCACTCGGCCCATCCAGCCGAATCCGGCGACGGCTACTGCGATTTCGGTGGGGTTGACGTTGGTCAAGATCGACTCCGGAACTGATCGGGCGGCGTGTGTCTCTACGACAGTGCTGCGCGCCGGGAGCGAAGTCAATCGTTTGTGCTGACAAAGCGGCTCTCGAGGTGATTTTGATGGCTTTCCGACCTACTCGAACCTCACACCACCCTGCGCGGAGGGGACCGCTGAAAGCCCGACCAGCGGTCCCCTGCCGTGAGCCGGTGACCCTCACCCGGATCAACCAGCGCATTTCCGTCAGCGGCTACGCACCCGCGCGTCGCACCAGTGCCGGTACGCCGGCGTCGACCCGAACCATCCACTGATCCAGCGACTCGAACATCTCGTCCCCCGACGGTCCACCGGGAACAGAGAGTTCATGCAACGCTTGGCCTTCCGAAGGAACAAGCGAAACCTGAGGCGGAACGTCCTCACCCGATGCCGGCCCGACGCCCCGTCCGCACTTCGCAGGACAGCGGCGAGAATGCTGCCCTGCCCAGCGGCGAGAAAAAGCCCGCTGAGGGGTTGTCGACCAAGACATTTCGGTGTCCTTTCGTCGAATCACGAATGCGATACAGGACCGACCGTATGAGGAGATTCGACAGTGGAACCGAGTAGTCGACTACTCGAAATCTCTCGGCCGAGGGCCTGACCGGTCGACGCATCGATCGATGCGAACACGGAAACGAGCAACGGTCAGGTGGTCAGTTTCCGTTGCCGGTTCGCTGCCCGCCGGATCTGAAGGATCCGGACACCGCCGACGAGCGCCATGATCACCGCGCCCGCGATGGCCGCGAACAGCAGAGTGACACCGAGCGGGACCGTGAACTCCCAGACGAACAGTTCCAGGACGACGCTGTCGAGGTTCTGCAGGATGAACACGAGAAGCAGGACCAGGACGAGGATGCCGATGACCAGACCAGTCCAGGTCGCCCCGGTACGGGTGTGCTTGATCCCCTTGCCTCTCGCCACGTCCGACGGCACCCCGGAACCCGCGTCGTGGGGACGCGGGTCGGAGGACTGCACCTCACCACCAGGCGGGTGTCCTGTCGGGAGACCGGATCCGGAGTTCGGTGTTTCGTCCGTTGGCGGCAACATGAGACCCGATTACCCAGGCCGTCACCCCACCAACCGGGTCGGGGCTGTTCCCTCGGGCGCGTCGGGTTGTCGATCATCGTGGTGTAATCGCCGGGGGCAGGTAACGGTCGATCAAATCCTGGATGGGATCTGGCGCCACCTGCGGCGGGGGTGACACCGGGTCCTGCGCGAAGGCACCGAGCACGTCGCTGGTGTGCTGTTCGGCGGTGCCGTACGTGTTGGCCGATACCGAGAAATCAGGCCCGAACGACGCAGAAGCGACAACACTGGGCCCGTAGTCCGACCAGCCCCATTTGGTTCCGGTCACCGACGGCAGCCGCCCGGTGCCCCAGTTCTGATGGGTTCCGTCGGCGGCGGCGGGGGCCGCGGTGGCCATCCACTCCAGAATCTGGCTGTCCGGATCGATGGTCTTCTTCGCCTCGAGAAACGTCACGGTGTCCGCGGTGCTGGTCACCGCGTCGCCCCAGAATCCGGATCCCCGGGTACTGGTGAGCCGATACTCGGCGGCGATCACATCGATCGACTGCGGGTACTTGGCGTACGCCTGCGAGGCGGCGTTGTCGTCGCTGTCACGGATCATCCGCTGCCCGAGCGCGAGCTCCTCGGGCGAGCCGTCGCCGTGCCGGAGCAGGTAGTCGGCTACATACAGTTTCACGATGGACAATCCCGGCCTGGCTTCCCCCTGATTCGCCGTCCCGATGCGGGTTCCGCTCGGGGTGTGCATGAACGACAGCGCGGTCCGCCCCGGCACCTCGTCGATCCTGTCGGGCGTCGGCGCCGAGTGAGCCGTCATTCCGGACGCGAACGCGACGAGCCCGGCTACCAACAGCGACAGCGCGGAGCGACACACCCACCTGTTCATACCGCGCGAGTACCCGGTTCCACCGGGCTCAGCCGTCCCGGTCACCGGAAATCTGGTTCCTACGGTGTCGGTGTCCCGAGTCGGTGCGCCGATCGGCACCGTCGGTGCACACTGAACTCAGCCCCGCGGCCCGGATCGGTGCTCTTACCGGAACCGCGGAGGCGGTGCAGGAGGACCGGATGTTCCACCGCGGCGAACACGCCGTCACCGACGCTCCCACGCTCGACGAGGACCTGCTCGTCGAGCCCGTCGCCCGCCGCCGCCCGTGGGTCGAATTCTTCGCGTCCACGCCCGGACGGCTGTCCATGCTGGGGATCGCGCTCATCGCCGCGGTCATCGCGGCGGGCGCGATCACCTCGGCCGCGGTCGGCGCGCGGCAACAGCGCGTCGAGACACTGCGCACCCACACCGAGCCCCTGGCAAACGCCGCCCAGGCCCTCTACAGCTCGCTGTCGATCGCCGATGCCGCCGCTATCACGTCCTTCATCTCCGGTGGCGGTGGTGTCGAGTCGTCTACCGGCGCGGAGCAGTTCACCCAGGCGATCGGGGACGCGTCGAACGCGCTGGTCACGGCGACCAACGGGGTGTCGTCGCAGGACGCCGAATCGCTGGCGCTGCTGTCGGACGTGGTGCGCGACCTCGCCGAGTACTTCAACCTCGTGGCCACGGCTCAGGCGAACGACCGGGCCGGCAACCCGGTCGGGGTGGCGTATCTGGCCGATGCGTCCGCGCTCATGCAGGACACCATCCTCCCGTTGGCGGAGCGACTCTACGTCCATCAGGCCGAGGCGGTCGCCGAGACCCAGACGCACACCGCCCAGCTGCCCGCGGCCGCCTTCACGGTGACGGCGGCCGCCCTCGTCGCCCTCGTTCTCGCCCAGCTGTACCTCATCTGGAAGAGCAAGCGCCGGTTCAACCCCGGCCTCGCTGTCGCCACCCTGCTGATGGCCGGGCTTCTGTTGTGGCTGATCGCCGGAAGCCTGGTGTCGACATCGGCGAGTGAACACGCGAGAACCGAAGGAACGCAACCCATCAACGCGGTTGCCCGCGCTCGCATCCTGGCGCAGCAGGCCCGCGCCGACGAAACTCTCGCCATCCTGCAACGCGGGTCCGACACCCAGTCGGAAGTCGACTACGCGCGGCACTCCCAGACCTTGTCCGACGAGCTCACCCGGCAGCTGGAGAGCTCGCATGGTCGCGCCGCCGAGCAACACCTCCGCGACGCCGTGACGGCTCGCGACGGCTGGCTGGCCGCGCACCGGGACATCGAGGGCGCCCTCGAGCGCGGTGACTACCCGACAGCTGCGGCGATCGCCGCCGGATCCGGCTCGGGCACATCGTCGACGCAGTTCGCCGCCCTGGACGAGTCCCTCAGGAACGCGATCGAGCGACTCGGCAACGACGAGGCCAGCGCGGTGACGGACGTCTACCGGTCGATGTCGGCACTGGCAGTCGGTAGCATGATTATTGGCGTGTCCTGCGGATTCGCCGTCGGCGGGGGAATTTGGCCGCGATTGAACGAGTACCACTGATGACACAGGTGAGGCTTTCGAGACCGGTGGCAAGACGGTGCGCCCGGCACCTCGTCGGCGTTCTTGCCGTCGCTGTCCTCGCCAGCTGCGCCGCACCCGACCCTCTCACCCCGCCCATCACGGGCACCTACACCGCACGACCGATGACGGAAGGCGCACAGATCATCCCGCCCACGAACAGTCCGCCGCCTGAACCGCCGCTCCCCGAGTCGTGCGGGTCGCTCGCGAGCCTGCGACCCGGCCCGCAGCCCCCGCCCGGGCAGATGCCGCCCGGGGGATCACTCGCCGAGATCGCGGGACGGGGCCGGTTGATCGTCGGCGTCGACCAGAACACCAATCTGTTCAGCTTCCGAGACCCGACCACGGGCACCCTGCAGGGGTTCGACATCGATGTGGCGAAGGAGATCGCTCGGGACATCTTCGGCGATCCGACCAAAATCGAGTTCCGGCTGCTCACCTCCGCCGGCCGGTTCTCCGCACTCGAGAACAATGACGTAGACGTCGTCGTCCATGGCTTTTCGATCACGTGTGAACGTGCACAACTCGTCGGCTTCTCCACCGAGTATGTCCGCGCCTTTCAACGCATTCTGGTCCCTCGGGGTTCCGACATCGCCGGACCGGCGGACCTGGCCGGAAAGCGGGTCTGCACCTTCATCGACACCACGTCGCTTGGCACCGTCCAACGGGTCGCGCCGGACGCCACGATCATCGCGGTCCCCGACTGGGACGACTGCCTGGTCACCATGCAGAAGAAGCAGGCCGACGCGACCAGCACCTCCGACTCGATCCTCGCCGGACTCGCTTCCCAGGACCGGAATCTTCAGATCGTGGGGCCACGGCTGGAGGCAGAAGAGCACTGGGCGATCGGTGTCAACAAGGGCAGGGAAGATCTGGTGCGGTTCGTCAACGGCACCCTCGACCGACTACGTGCAGACGGCACGTGGACGAGCATCTACGACCGGTGGCTAGCGGCCCCGCTCGGACCCGTCGCGGGCCCGCCCCCACCTACCTATCGTGATTGATGCGCATGAAACGTCGGGCGCCGCGACCGCGCTTATCCCTCGTCGAGGACGCCGCGAGCGAGGCAGTCTTCGAGTAGAAATGAAAATGCAGGCCGCCTCTGGTGCGTCAATATTCGCGATGAACGCACGCGAGGTCGCATGCGCATATCCGTGGCGGTCGAATTATTCTGCTTCACGATTCAACAGCACATTTCGGGTCAGCTGTTTCTACCGCTGGGTCACGATGTCGACTCTTCTCGCCCGCCTCTCCGACACGGGGGGTGCCACGGGTTGCGAGCTAGTGCACCCGAGTCCTCGCGACGGCGTGCAGCCGCGGTCGAAGCACATACCTACTGATCAGACCGGCGGCCCGGCTGCCCCCAGGCGAGCCGGGCCACCCCTGTCCCGAATTG
The DNA here is from genome assembly GCF_016772255.1 of Rhodococcus sp. 21391. Classification (NCBI taxonomy): domain Bacteria; kingdom Bacillati; phylum Actinomycetota; class Actinomycetes; order Mycobacteriales; family Nocardiaceae; genus Rhodococcus; species Rhodococcus sp. 21391. The sequence goes on from NZ_CP063781.1 coordinate 6,585,077, forward strand.
CTCCGTCGGTCAGCCCAGGCCGATGCCGCCGCCGAAGGTGACACTCAGCCAATTCAGGAAAATTCACGGGGCTTCTCTTACTCCATTTATCGCGTTCGCGATCGCGGAACGTTTCACCAAACCCGAATGTTCTCACATGATGAAATTTAACAACCGTCCATATTGATCCGAATAATGGATCAATTCGTTCACGTGCATGGTGAGCAATCAGAGGGGCCGCTGGACTACAGGGGACACATCACGCGGCCGCGGTGCGGTAATCACCTTCGAGCGTCTGGGGCGGGTCGGTTCTCCGGGCGGGGGTGGGCCCGGGCCCAGGCGGCGTAGCGGGCGGCGAAGGGGGCGGCGGTGAGTCCGTGCGCCAGGACGGAGAGTGCGATCGTGATCACCGCGGTGGTCAGGAGTAATTCTTCGTGGGGTAGCTCGCCCGGTTCTTCGACGATGAGGATGGCGAAGACGATGGTGGCGAGGCCGCGGGGCCCGAACCAGCCCAGAAAGGCCAGGGTCGGGGCGCGTGGATGGGTGCCGACAAGGGACAGTGCGACGGGGATCATCCGGACGACGGTCAGGCTCACGACGGCGTACCCGAGCACGGCCCAGGAGAGACTCCCGAGTGCGGGACCGAGCAGCACGGCGCCGAAGACGATGAAGGTCACGGCGCTGAACAGGTCACCGGTCTCGTCGATCATGTGCCCGGCGTCGTCGTCGACGTCGGCGCGGCGCCGGAGTGCGCCGAAGGTCAGTCCGCCGACGAAGGCGGCGATGAATCCGGAACCACCCAGCGGCACGGCGGCGGTGTAGGCGAGCAGTGCTGCGGTCACCGGCACGGTGTGCGCCCACAGCGGGTCGAGGGCGTGGCGCCGACCGGCCGTCACCAGGACCGTGGCGGCGAGTACGCCTGCCACGACCCCGGCGACGACCCCGTATCCGATCTGCTCGGTGACCAGACGGGCGGCCGCACCATCGCCGATCGCGCCCGCTTCGGCTTGCGCGATCGCGAGCACGATCAGGAACAATGGCACACAGATACCGTCATTGAGGCCGCTTTCGACGTTCAAGCCCTGGCGTATCCGCATCGGCAGCACGGGGAGGGTGACCACGGCCTGACCGAGCGCGGCGTCGGTGGGGGCGAGGATCACCGCGAGCAGCAACGCCTCGGGCCAGGCGAGATCGCCGAGCACGATCGCGGCGGCACCGAATCCGGCCGCGATGGTCAGCGGCAGACCGATACCGAGAAGTCGCGCAGGTAAGGAAATCTCGGTGCGGAGTTCGGCCAGGTCGACGTGTGCAGCGTCGGAGAACAGCACCAACGCCAGGGTCACCTCGGCGAGCAGTTTGACGATCTCGGCGGTGGCGTGCACGTCGACCACGCCGGCCGCCTCCACGCCGAGCAGGAGCCCGGTGACGGTGAAGACGATCGGGGCGGTGATCGGCGTGCCCGCAACGCGCCGGGAGATCCCCGCGAAGCCGAGCAGGACCACGGCGATCGCGGGCAGCGCCCACGTCATGGCGGCCACGCCTCACACCCGGTCGATATCGCCGTGGCGCGAGGTCGTGTCGTGAGGCCGCAACCCTCGATTCGCATGATGAATCCCCTGTCCCATCGTCGTCCTCATAGGTTGCGGAAATGCCTGTCGCACTGTTCGTTGTCGCTAGCCGTTCATCTCGCCGGTCGATATGGCCGTGCGGCTCGGTCTCTGTCGGGGTGCCAGGTCGAGACGGCCCAGATCACCACGGCGTTGAGGGTGATGATCGTGATCGCCCACATGGGGTAGTAGGGCAACCAGAGGAAGTTGACGATGATCGAGATTGCGCAGATCACCATGGCGCCCCCTCGCGCCCAGGTGGCACCGGTGAACAGGGCGATTCCGGCGGCGGTGACGATCGCGCCGAGAACCAGGTGGGTCCACCCCCATGCGGTGAGGTCGAATTGGTAGGTGTAGTCGACTCCGGTGACGATTACCTCGTCCTTGGAGATCGCGGACAGGCCCTGGAGTAGCTCGAGGACACCGACGGTGACCAGCAGAACCGCCCCACCCATCGCGGACCCTTGCGCCACACCGCGTTTGACCACAGATTCCTCGGACATGACCGTTTCCCTTCCCGGGCAACGCGTGAAGTTTCCGGCGAACTCCATTGTCCTCCGGTCGGGCCGGTGATGGCGGCAATTCGCGGCAGATGTGGTCCCGCCGAGTTGTCTCCAGGACCGGGAGCACGGGGACGACGCCCAAGCGTGATGGATTCGAAGCACGGACCGCCGGATCTCCGGTCATCTCGGAACGTCTATGTAGCGGTTGCGCCTCGGGGTTGATCGTCGGTGTCGGGTAAGGGACGTCGGCAGATTTCGCGGGCTTCGTCGGCCGAGAGGCCGAACATGCGCAAGAGGTCCTCGGTGACCTGGTCGGTGTCCTCCGCGTCGTCACGTTCGGGGTGGTCGTGCAGCAGTTGACCGAGACAGAGTGCGGCCCCCGCTGTGATTGTCAGGGCCAGTTCGGGGTCGCGTACGTTGAACCGGCCCGCGCGGGCAGCTGCCTCGATGTCTCGACGAGCTCTCGGCGCCAGACCTTTGTCCGAGCTGACCAGACTCGGGCCGTCGCGGAGCAGTACTTTGCTCAGTTCGGGATTCCTGCGATGCAGGCGTCCGGTCAGACGGAAGCTCTGCGCAAAGATCTGGGCAGGGTCGTCCAGATCTGCGGTCAGTTCGTCGAGCACCGCGCCGTGGCGGTCGAGGGCCTCCTCCACTGCCGCATGGAAGAGCTCCTCCTTGGTCTGAAAGTGGTTGTAGAACGACCCCATTCCGACATCTGCGGCCTGGGTGATCTCGAGAATCGGGGCGGTCAGCTTCCCCGCCGCCATGAAGGACTGGGCTGCGCGTACGAGTGCGGCGCGGGTACGCGCCTTGCGCCGTTCCAGGCGGTTCGGTGCATCGGCGATCTGCTCGGTCATGCCTGCGTGCCCTTCTCCTGATCCGTCTGACCCTCCCCCCACACTACCCGCGCGTCATCAATATTGACGAATTCCTCAAATTCGGCAACTACTCCACTCCGCGAGCAGTCGCCACATACGGTCCAGCCTAATGGCCGAGGATCTTGATCCCGACCACAAGAACGCCCACACCGACCAAACCTGCGACAGTGAACAGCTGTTGCCACCAACGTAATTGGGCCATTCGCACGGCGAGTAGAGCAATTACGCCAAGTTCGACGACGAGGATCCACATCGCGATCCACATCGCTGTGGATGTGCTCAGTAGTCCGACGGCGGCTGCGACCAATGCCAACAGGGGCAAGACCGCGGCCTCCACGATCTGGCCGGAAGCCTGGAGCATCCGCAGCGCTGCCCGTCCGCGCGGAGCACGGTGGTACGCGCCGAGGTGTGCTACCCAGTCGGCCAGCAGGCTCGCTGCCCAGAGCCCGCCGGTTGCCACCGCGACATCGAGGACCCGCGCCCATGGGCTCGTCTCGGGAGCCGTATAGCGGACGAGGACGGCGAGCGTCGCCAAACACGTCATCGCGCCGTACACACGCTCCCGCAGGAGCGCGACGACATGCGCGACGGGAATCTCTTCCCGATTCGTCTCGCTGGCCCCCCCAGTCACTTCAGTCACCACGCGAATCGGTTGGAATCCGTCTTGTCCGAGCAACCTTTGCACCGATCCCATTCCAGCCATTCGTATCCCGTCGACAAACCGTCTGCCCGTAGCGGTCGAGGGCGTCCTCCACTACCGCGTGAAAGAGCTCCTCCTCGGCCCGGAAGTGGTTCGCGCCGTGCGCGGTTCCAGGCGCTTCGGTGGCTCGGGGACCTGCTCGATCATGCCTGCGCGCTCATCTCCTGATCCGCCTGCCTCGCCCCACCCTAGCGCCCGTCATCAATATTGACGAATTCCTCAAATACTCTTGACTGACGACATGGTCGTAAGTGACGATATCGTCATAAATCGAAGGGAGTGGTCAATGAGTGTCCACCATGACCCGCATACCGGTCTGCACAGTGAGCAGGGCGCCCTGGCGGGCGAACACCGGGGGCGGGCCGCCGAGCCGATCATCAAGGTGCATGACCTCGCGTGGCTGGAGTTCGAGAAGCCCGACCTCGAGCGGGCGGAGGCGTTCGCCCAAGCCTTCGGTTTTACGACGGCGCTCCGCACCGCACACGAACTGCAGTTGCGCGGTACAGACCCCGGCTCGCCCTGCGTGCTCATCCGCCGAGGCCCGCGGTCGCGGTTCGTCGGTCCAGCCTTCCGGGCAGCCGACTCGACCGACGTGCTGCGATTGGCGGACGCGGTCGGAGGTGCGGTCGTGCCCCTCCCCGAGAGCCTGGGCGGGATCACGGTCGATCTCACAGATCCCAGCGCTTTGGGAGTCCGCGTCGTGTCCGACACGTTTGAGTTGCCGGCGCTGTCCGATCAGGCCCCGCTCCCACTGAATTTCGGACACGACCGCGAGCGGGTGAACGCCCCTCAGCGGCCACCCCGCACGCCGGCCACCGTGCAACGGCTCGGTCACGTCGTGCTCCAGACGACGACGTACCTCGAAACACTCAACTGGTACCTCGAGCACCTCGGACTGATCGTCAGCGACTTCCTGTACTACCCCGGTCAACGGGCCCGGGGCCCGATCATGAGCTTCATCCGCTGCGACCGGGGCGCCACGCCCACCGACCATCACACGCTCGCGATGGTTCTCGGCCCGGCCAACCGCTATGTGCATTCGGCATATCAGGTCGCCGACCTCGACTGCCTCGCCGCTGGTGGCGAATACCTGCTCGACCGGGGCTACCGCCGGTCCTGGGGCATCGGCCGGCACATTCAGGGCAGCCAAATCTTCGACTACTGGCGAGATCCTGACGGATTCATGGTCGAGCACTTCAGCGACGGCGATCTTTTCGACAGCACACTCGACGCGGGCTGGGCACCGATGACCGCGTCCGGACTGGCCCAGTGGGGGCCGCCCGCCACCAAAGACTTCCTCGGATTGAACCCCGGTCGGGAATCACTCCAGGAATTGCGCGCCATTGTCAACGCGCTGCGCGCCGACAACGAATTCGACCTCCACCGCCTCCGCGGCCTTCTGAAAGTTGCCAGCTCATGACCATCTCCGTCCTCCGCACCGTCGACGCCTGGTGGGTCATCACACCCACGGGTGCCGCACGGGTAGACACCGAGGCCACCACCACCGCCCAACTGCTCGCCGACCGGCCGGCCGTCGAGGCAGCGGCGTCCAGCGAGGGCACCGTGGCCGTCGAGACTCTCTCGTTGCTCTCCCCGGTCACCGCCCCCTGCCGGGTGGTCGCACAGATGACGAACTTCGCATCTCACGTCGAGGACGCCGGGATGAACCCCGACACCATTCCGTTGACCTTCTTTCGAAAGTCCTCCGGGTCGATCAGCGGCCCCAATGACGACGTGATCCGTCCTGCCCATGTCCGACTGCTGGACTACGAGGTGGAGATCGGGCTCGTCCTCGCCCGCGACATCCCGGTCGGGACGGCGATCACGGCAGACACTCTCGCCGATTACGTTGCCGGGCTGGTCGTCACCAACGACATCTCCGCGCGCGACATTCAGCTTCCGAAAACGCAGTTCTACGAAGGCAAGTCATACCCGACGTTCACCCCGGTCGGCCCCGCCCTCGTCCTGCTGGACGGCGACGAGCTGAAGCGGTTCACCGACCTGCGCCTGCGGCTCTGGGTCAACGGTGAGCCGCGCCAGAACATGACTGTTGCCGACATGATCTACCAGCCGACCGAGACTCTGCAGGCGCTGACCCGGTTCCAACGCCTCGATGCCGGGGACTTACTGCTGACCGGAACACCGGTCGGGACGGCACTGAGCGCGCCACCGAAGCCGATCGCAATCCTCTCCTCCCTGCTGCCGCCGGCAGTCAAATGGAAGCTCTTCTTCGCGGGCCAGGCCAAGAACTCGAACTACCTGCAGGACGGCGACCTCATCGAAGCCACCGTCTTCACGGACGACGGGACCATCGACTTGGGGCGCCAGCGCACGGTGGTGAGGTACGCGCGATGACCACCGACCTGCTGTGGCCGCGTTACGCGGTTCCCACAGATCTGACGACGATCGAGGCCGTGCCGCTGCGAGATCGGGGGCTTCCGGAGTCCACCTATGCGTTGCTCACCCGAGCGGCCCGCATGTGGCCGGATCGCCTCGCGCTCACCGTCCTACCGGACGGTGCACGGTGGCGGGAGCCGTTGCAGCGTAGTTTCTCCGAACTACTCGACGATGTTCATCGTTACGCGAACCTGCTCCATCGTCTGGGCGTACGGCGCCGGGACGCGGTCGCCGTGATGGCGCCCAACTGCGCCGAGTTGATCCCCGCGACTCTCGCCGCACAGCTTGCCGGCATCGCTGCTCCCATCAACGCCGCGCAGTCGCAGCAGCACATCGCTGAATTGCTGCGCCGCTCAGGTGCCCGGGTACTCGTCGCGGCAGGACCGGAACTCGCGCCCGAGACATGGGAGGCCGCGCACCGGATTGCCGTGAGCGGGAAGGTCGACGCCGTGCTGGTCTTGCGGCCCACCGGCGCCACCGGCGCTCCTGCGGACCTGCCCGAGGTCGACGGAGTGCGGATCGGCTATCTCAGTGCGCTGGCGGCCGATATCGATTCCTCCGACTTCGTCGGTGATCCCCCCCGTGGGTTCGACGTGGCCGCACTGTTTCACACCGGTGGTACCACCGGTGTTCCGAAGCTGGCCGCCCACACCCACGACAACGAGGTCGCCGATGCCTGGATGCTGGCCGCGAACTCGTCGTGGGACTCGGACTCCGTCGTTTTCGCCGCCCTGCCGCTGTTCCATGTCAATGCCTTGATGGTCACGCTGCTGGCGCCGCTGTTCAAGGGCCAGGGTGTGGTGTGGGCCGGCCCGCTCGGCTATCGCGACTCGGACTTGTCCAGCGAATTCTGGAAGATCGTCGAGCACTACCGCATCGCGTCGATGAGCGCGGTGCCCACCGTATACGCGGCCCTCGCGCAGCGCCCGGTCGATGCCGACATCAGTAGTCTGCGATTCGCCATGGTGGGAGCATCGCCTCTACCGACCGCGCTCATCGAAAAGTTCCAGGACCACACGAGTGTGCCCCTCCTCGAAGGCTACGGACTGACGGAGGCAACCTGCGCGACTGCACGCAGCTTCACCGACGCGCCACGTCCTGGCTCGGTCGGGGTACGGATGCCCTATCAGCAGGTCAAAGTGGTACGCGTCCGCGAAGACGGCACCTGGGAAGACCTGCCCACCGGAGCGACCGGAGTGCTGGCGATCAGCGGTCCGACGGTGTTCGCCGGTTATGTTTCCGGCCACGACGAACACGGACCCGTTCTCGACGGCATGGGCAAACTGGTCGACGGCTGGCTCGACACCGGCGACCTGGCGCGCGTCGACAGCGACGGCTTCATCTACCTGGTCGGACGCGCGAAGGACGTTATCATCCGGGGCGGGCACAACATCGATCCAGCGGTCATCGAAGACGCTCTTCTGACCCATCCGCAGGTCACCGCAGTCAGCGCGGTGGGACGCCCCGATGCCCATGCCGGCGAAGTGCCCGTTGCCTACGTCACCGTTGTCGCTGACGCCGGTATCACCGCTCACGAGCTACAAGCCTGGGCGGGCGAGCGCGTCCCCGAACGGGCCGCGGCACCCAAGGCGGTCACCATCCTCCCCGCGTTGCCCGTCACGGCGGTAGGCAAGCTCTACAAGCTCGCACTGCGCGCCGACGCGACACGGCGCGAACTCGAGCATGCCCTCGCCGCCGTCGCAGGCATCGACAGCATCCATGCGTCCGTCGAGGACGGTTCGATTCTCGCCACTGTCGAGATAGATGGAACTGCCGGCGAACCGACGGTCAAGGCGATCCTGGACCGATACGCGATCAATTGGAAGGTCACGGTGCGCACATGACCACCGCATCACTAGTTCTGGCACTCTGCCTCGCAGTCTTCTACCTCCTGCTCGGCGTCGGCAAGATAGCGGCGACCTCGCCGATGCGGGAACGGGCAGCCCACGTCGGTATGCCCGTCAGCACGTATCGGGGTATCGGTGCGCTCGAGGTCGCCGGTGCCGTCGGTCTCGTGATCGGCGGACTCGTGCCGGCGCTCGGCGCCGCAGCCGGCATCGGGCTGCTGCTCCTGATGGTGGGCGCCGTCGTGACGCACGTACGGAACGGTGACGGATTGCGAGAGATGGCGCCCGCCATCGTCGTCGGCGTAGCTATCGTGGCCTACCTCGTAGTCCTGTTCGGATCGATCCGATGAGCGAACGGGTCGTCCCGGTCGTCATCGTCGGTGCCGGGCCTACCGGACTGACCGCCGCCACGCTGCTGGCCCAGTACGGTGTCGAGTGCCTGATACTCGAGCGCTGGGAGGGCGTCTATGCGCAGCCGCGGGCGGTCCACCTCGACGGTGAGATCCACCGGATCGTGGCGCACCTCGGGATCGCCGAAGAGTTCGCGACGATCTCCCGGCCGTGCCTCGGGTTGCGGCTTCTCGACCGGAACATGCGCGTTCTCACCGAGTTTCACCGAGACCCTGGCCCGGGCGTACACGGCTACCCCGAGGCCAACATGTTCGACCAGCCGCAGTTCGAGGAGATCCTGCGCGCCAACCTGAAACGGCACCCGAAGGCCTCCGTGCGCGGCAACGTAGCGGTCACCGGGCTGACCGACGACACGCCCGGCACCATTCGCGTCGACTTCACCGACCGAAGCACCGGTATGCAGGAATCGGTGCAGGCCAGATATGTCCTCGGCTGCGACGGCGCCAACAGTCTGGTCAGAGACCAGATTCAGGCAACGATGCGGGACCTGAAGTTCGACCAACGCTGGCTGGTTGTCGACGTCGCGACCACCGCCGACCTCGGCGAGTGGGAGGGCGCCCACCAGGTGTGCGACCCGGTGCGCGCGGCAACATACATGCGGATCGGAAACACTCGCTACCGCTGGGAGTTCCGGCTCGAGCCCGGCGAGACCGCCGACGACTATCGCGACATGGCTCGACTGCAACCCCTCATCTCGCCGTGGACACGGAACACGCCGGTCGAGGACCTGAAGCTTGTCCGCGTGGCCGAGTACACCTTTCGAGCCCAAATCGCGGACCGATGGCGCGACCGGCGCGTGTTCCTTCTCGGCGACGCCGCCCATCTCACACCGCCGTTCATCGGACAGGGGATGGGGGCTGGGATCCGCGACGCGATGAACCTCGCATGGAAACTTGCCGGCGTCCTCACCGGGGATCTGCCGGACAGCGCACTCGACACCTACGAGATCGAACGCAAACCCCACGCGCTCGCACTGATCCGGCGCGCCAAGCTCGTCGGGATGGCCATGACCGAAGGCGGCGAACTCGGTAACCTCATCCGTCGCATCGTCGTACCGCTACTGCACCGTATCCCGGGCCTCGGCGACAAGATCATGGACGGCGAGACCCCGGCCCTTCACCGCTCCACGCTGATAGAACGACCTCGACTACGCAGAAGCCGAGCGGGCCGCCTGATCCCGAATCCGGACCTCGGCCTGGGTCGCCGATTCGCCGAGGTCGTCGCAGGCCGGTTCGCGGTTGTCACCTCCCTCTCCCCGACCCCGACGCAACGCACCGACATCGAACAACGCGGCGGCACAGTCCTGCTGGCTCGACCCGGCACCGATCTGCACCACTGGCTACACCGCGCCCGCGCCCGCGCCGCCGTCATCCGGCCCGACGGCACCGTCCTGAGTAGCGGCAACGACCTGTCCTCCCTCTCCACCACCCTCCCCCGCTTCCACCCCGACCCCGTGCCAACGTTCCTCACCCAGTGACCCGCCCCGGCGGGCGCGAGCACGCGATATTTGCTCGTCCCGAGCACCATTCGACATCGAAAATCGCTGCGTACCAGTCGAAGTGATTCGCGTCATAAAATACTCGCCCGTAACCTACGGGACCGTAACTTACGGTACCGTAGGTGCATGGCGATATCGGACATCAACGAGTACGCGCACCTGACGGACGCCGACGTCGAGGCCATCGGCCGCGACCTGGATGCGATCCGTCGGGACATCGAGGAATCCCGCGGGGCACGCGACGCCCGGTACCTCCGCAACACCATCCGGCTACAACGCGGACTGGAACTCGGCGGCCGGGCGGTGCTCTTCGGCTCCCGCAAGCGTTCGCTGTGGGTGCTGGGCACCGGGATGCTCTCGTTGTCGAAGATCATCGAGAACATGGAACTCGGGCACAACGTGATGCACGGGCAGTGGGACTGGATGAACGACCCCGAAGTGCACTCCGCGAACTGGGAATGGGACAACGCCGATCCGTCGGCGCACTGGAAGATCACCCACAACTACGCGCACCACAAGTACACCAACGTCCTCGGCATGGACGACGACGTGGGATTCGGCCTGCTCCGCGTCACCCGTGACCAGCGCTGGAAGCCGTTCTACCTCGGCAACCTCGCCTACAATGCGATCCTCGCGGCGCTGTTCCAGTACGGCCTCGCCATCCAACTGCTCGAGCTCGGCAAAGTGACCCGGGGCCGGGACGACCGTGAACTCACCAGGAAGCGCGGCAAGGAAGTGCTCGCCAAGCTCGGCAGGCAGACACTCAAGGACTACGTCGTCTACCCGGCACTGACCGGCAAGGCATGGAAGTCCACGGCCAAGGCGAACGCGACCGCCAACCTCGTCCGCAACCTGTGGACCAACGCTGTGATCTTCTGCGGTCACTTCCCGGACGGCGCCGAGAAATTCACCAAGACGGACGTCGACAACGAGACGCACGCCCAGTGGTACCTGCGACAGATGCTCGGCTCCGCGAACATCTCGGGCGGCCCCGTCATGGACTTCATGACCGGCAACTTGAGCTATCAGATCGAGCACCACGTCTTCCCGGACCTGCCGTCCAACCGCTACCACGAGATCTCGATCCGCGTGAAGCAGCTGTGCGAGAAGTACGACCTGCCGTACACGACCGGCCCGCTCGCAGTGCAGTACTGGAAGTCGTGGCGCACCATCGCGAAGCTCTCGCTTCCCGACAAGTACCTCACGGACACCCGCGACGCAGCACCCGAAACCGCGTCCGAAGCCGGGTTCGGCGGTCCCCCCGCCACCGATCCGCTCACCGGCCGCCGTATCGGCCTGGCGACGACGATCGAGAAGAACCGCAAACGCGGTGTCGTCCGCCGAATCCTCGGAATGCGCTGACCAACTCCGGGGGCAATGTGCTGTATTCCGACATCCAACACCTGCCACTGAGTACTCACATAGAACACGTGTCAGATCTATCCCCCGCGACACCTGCCGCTGTAGCATTCGGGGATGAGTCGAGTAGGTAGCTACAGTGACGATGACGTGGCCGGTTGGCTGTCGATCTCACCCGAGCTGGGTGGTGCGCTCGGGGCATTCACGGACGCCGTGTATAACCGGAACCGGTTACCGTTACGGGTCCGGGAGATCGCGCGAATGGCCGTCGCGGAGGCGAACGAGTGTGCCGTGTGCCTCGGCACCCGCGACAGGAGTGGCACCGATGCGGGGATCGACGAGCACTTCTACGATCACGTTCTCGAGTGGGAGTCGTGGCCGGGGTACAGCGCCGAGGAGCGGACGGCGGCGGAGTTCGCCCACCGGTTCGCCACCGATCACACGGCGCTCCGCGACGACGAGGACTTCTGGGCGCGGTGCCACGAGCATTTCTCCGACGAGATCCTGACCGACCTGGCGCTGTCGTGCGCGTTGTGGCTGGGGACGGGCCGGGTGCTGCGGGTGCTCGACATCGGTCAGACGTGCAAGCTCACGCTCTGAGCGCTCCGATTCTCATTCCCACTCCCGTTGTGGGAGGACGTCCTCCATGAACCTGCGCAGCGCGGGATTCCGGTTGTCCGAACGCCAGGCGGCGTTCATCTGGACGGGTCGGTCGCGGACGGCGGAGACGGGGCGGAACACGACCCCTTCCGGGTGCATCGTCTGCGCGGATTCGGGGACGAGGGCCATGCCCAGCCCGGACCGGACGAGCACCAGCATGGTGTGCACCTGCGTGACGTACTGGACGTAGCGCGGGGAGGCACCGACGATCGTGAACGTGCTGATGAGCAGTTCGTGGAAGTACCGGGCATCGACGGGCGAATACATGACGACGGGCTGATCGTCGAAATCCTCCACCGCCAGCTGCTCGGCGTCGGCGAGGGGGTGATCGGCGGGCAGCGCGGCGACGAGGCGTTCGTGATGGATGGGGCGGGTGTCGATGCCGGGGCGGGTGAGGATGGGGCGGATCAGCCCGAGGTCCAGTTCACCGCTGATCAGGGATTCGATCTGCATGGATGTGACCATTTCCCGCAGAACGACTTTCACGTCCGGGAGCCGGTCGCGGGCCGCCTCGAGCAACCTCGGCAGCACCGCGTGCGCGGATGCGCCGGTGAACCCGACGACGACGGTGCCGAGGTCGCCGGCCGGGACGCGCCGCACCGTCAGGGCGGCACTCTCCGACAGACTCAGGATGCGCCGGGCATCGGGGAGGAACGCGGTGCCGGCGGCGGTGAGGGTGACGGATCGGCTGGTGCGGTCGATCAACTGCACGCCGAGTTCGCTTTCGAGCTGCTGGATCTGACGGCTCAGCGGCGGCTGCGTCATGTGCAGGCGCTCCGCGGCGCGACCGAAATGCAGTTCCTCCGCGACCGCGATGAAACACGACAGCCGCGCGAGGGAGAACATTCGATCCACTCCTTTGCCTCGGGGTGGACTCAATGTATCCCACCCGGAAGGCGCGGACCGAGACCGCGGTCGGCGCCTTCCGTGAGACAGCTACCAGCGAGGGCAGGTGTTCTCGAACGTCGGGTCCACCGACTTCATGTACCCGGTGTCGTCGCGGTCGCGCACCCCGCAGTCCAGGTACTGCTGGTGCAGGGCGGCGAGGGCGTCCTCGTCGATCTCGACACCGAGCCCCGGCGTCGTCGGCACCGGGACCGCGCCGTCGACGAACTTCAGCACACCGGGCTTGACGACGTCCTCGGTCTTCCACGGCCAGTGCGTGTCACACGCGTACGTGAGGTTCGGTGTGGCGCCGGCGAGATGCACCATCGCGGCGAGGCTGATGCCCAGGTGCGAGTTGGAGTGCATCGACAGGCCCAGGCCGAAGTTGTCGCAGATACCGGCGAGCAGCCGCGACCGCTGCAGGCCACCCCAGTAGTGGTGATCCGACAGCACGACCTGGACGGAATCCTTCCGCACGGCAGGCTCGAGCTGATCGAACGCGACGACGCACATGTTCGTGGCCAGCGGCATCTTCGCCTCACGTGCGACCTCGGCCATGCCGTCGAGGCCCGGCGTCGGGTCCTCGAGGTATTCGACGATGCCGTCGAGTTCCGACGCAACCCTGATCGCCGTGTCGACGGTCCACGCGGCGTTCGGGTCGAGACGCAGCGGCAGGTCGGGGAACGCGGCGCGCAGCGCCTTGATGCCGGCGATCTCCTCGTCCGGCGAGAACACGCCGCCCTTGACCTTGATGGCCTCGAAGCCGTACTCGCCGATCATCTTCTGCGTCTGACGGACCAGACCGTCGGGGTCGATCGCCTCGCCCCATTCGTCGGGTTGGGCGCCGGGATGCCCGGCCCACTTGTAGAACAGGTAGGCGCTGAACGGGACGGCGTCGCGTACCTTGCCGCCGAGCAGATCGGAGACCGGCCGGCCGAGGGCCTTGCCCTGCACGTCGAGGCACGCCACCTCGAACGGGGAGAACACGCGGTCGGTGGTACTGGCCGTGGTGATCATGCCCGCGACGCCGTCACCGCCCGTGACGGTCAGGGTGGCAATCTTCTCGTCGATCGTCGCGCGGATCGCGTTGAGCGCGAACACGTCCAGACCGACGATCGCTTCGGCGGCCGCCTCGAGCCGGAGGAGGTGGGCGGTGTCGGCGTACGTTTCACCGAGGCCGACGAGCCCGCCGTCCGTGTCGAGCTGAATGATCGCACGCAGCGCGTAGGGCTGGTGCACTCCGACGGTGTTGAGGAGCGGCGGGTCGACGAACGCGACGGGCGTGATCCGTGCGCCGGTGATCCGGATGGGTGCGGCAGTCATCAGACCGCCGCCTGCACGGCGAGTGCGTCGGCGAGAACGGCGCGCCCGGCTGCGGTGATCTGCGCGAGTTCCCGCAGGTGGGCCTCGCTCGTCGGGACGAGCGGCGGCCGCACCGACCCGGCGTCGATACCTTCCATCGCGACCCCCGACTTGATCAGCGACACCGCGTATCCGGGCACCTGGTCACGCAGGCGAACCAAGGGGTGGAAGAAGTCGCGGAGCAGCGCGTCGGTGAGTTCCTCGTTGCCGGATTCGAGCGCCTCGTAGAACCCGAGGGCGAGTTCGGGCGCGAACGCGAACGTCGCGGACGAGTACAGCGTGACACCGATCGCGCGGTACGCCTGCTGGGTGACCTCGGCGGTGGGCATGCCGTTGAAGAACAGGAACGGCTTGCCGGAGGGGGCGAGCGCGTCCTTCACCGCACGGACGATGCGGCCTACCTTGTCGAGATCACCGGTGCCGTCCTTGAACCCGACCACGGTCGGGAACTGCGCCACCTCCACGGCGGCCGCCTCGTCGAACCGGGCGTTGCCGCGGTTGTAGACGACGAGCGGGAGGTCGGTGGTGTCGGCGACCGCGCGGGTGTACTCCACCAGCCCGGCCTGCGGCATCGTCACCAGGTACGGCGGGAGCAGCAGGATACCGTCGGCTCCGTTGGCCTTCGCGCTGGCGGCGAACTCCTTGGCCTGCTGCACCGAGCCGCCGGCCCCGGCGAACACGGGGACGCGTCCGGCGACGACCTCGGTGGCCTTGGCGACGATCTTGCCGAACTCCTCCAGCCCGAGGGCGTGGAATTCGCCGGTGCCGCAGGCGATGAAGACACCTCCGGGGCCCGCGTCGACACCCTTGGCGACGTGCTCGGCGAGCCGGTCGTAGTCGACGTCGCCGGATGCGGTGAACGGGGTGACGGGGAAGAACAGGACGCCGTCGAGCATGGGGAACTCCTTCACGAAGGGAAAATCAGGCTTGGGTGAGTCGGCCGTCGATGCGACGCCACAACTGGTCGGGGTTGCCGTCGGCGATGGCGGCGGGGAGCAGCGAGCTCGGAACATCCTGGTAGGCAACGGGACGCAGGAACCGTTCGATCGCCAGCGAGCCGACGGACGTGGTGCGCGAGTCGGATGTCGCGGGGTGCGGGCCACCGTGCACCATCGCGTGGCCGACCTCGACCCCGGTGGGCCAGCCGTTGAACAGGATCCGGCCGGCCTTGAGCTCGAGGACGGGCAGCAGGCGTCCGGCCTCGTCGAGATCGGTGTCGTCGACGTGGACGGTCGCGGTCAGCTGGCCTTCCAGCTTCGCCGCCACGGCACGCACCTGCTCGGCGTCGCGGCACTTGACGATCAGGCTGGACGAGCCGAATACCTCCTGCTGCAACACCTCCGAGCTCAGGAAGGTGTCGGCGCCGGTGCTGAACAGCGCGGCACGGCACGAATTGGGTGCATCCGATTCGGTGCCGCGGGCCTCCACGGTGGCCTCGCCGGTGAGCGCTGCGACGCCGTCCGCGTAGCAGCCGGCGATGTTCGGGGTGAGCATCGGGGTGGGGGTGCTCCCGGCGACGGCGGCGCTCGCGGACTCGACGAACGAGGTGAGACCGGGGCCGTCGACGGCGATGACGAGTCCGGGGTTGGTGCAGAACTGTCCGGATCCGAGCGTCAGGGATGCGACGAACGCCCGACCGAGCTCGGCGCCGCGGGTGGCGAGTGCGTTCTCGAGCACGAACACCGGGTTGATCGAACTCATCTCCGCGTACACCGGGATGGGTTCCGGACGTGCGGCGGCAGCGGCGACCAGAGCGGTTCCACCGGAACGGGATCCGGTGAATCCGACGGCCTTGATGCGCGGGTCGGTGACGAGCGCGGTGCCGAGCCCGCGGCCCGAGCCGAACAGCAGGGAGAACGTGCCCGCGGGCATGCCGGTGCTCGCGGCGGCGTCGGCGATGGCGCGGCCGACGAGTTCGGAGGTGCCGGGGTGCGCGTCGTGAGCCTTCACGACGACGGGGCAGCCCGCCGCCAGCGCGGACGCCGTGTCTCCGCCGGCGACGGAGAAGGCGAGGGGGAAGTTGCTCGCGCCGAACACCGCGACGGGTCCGAGCGGCACCTTCCGCTGCCGGATGTCGGGACGGGGCAGGGGCGTCCGGTCGGGCATCGCGGGATCGATGCGGGCGCCGTTCCAGCCGCCGTCACGCAGGACGCCGGCGAACAGCCGCAGCTGTCCGGACGTGCGGCCCACCTCACCGGTGATGCGGCCCTGGGGAAGTCCGGATTCGGCGCACGCCCGGGCGATGAGCGTCTCGCCGAGGGCCTCGATGTTGTCGGCGATCGCCTCGAGGAACTGGGCGCGCTTCTCGCTGCTCGTGGCGCGGAACGGCGCGAACGCCTCGGCGGCGGCGGCGCAGGCGGCGTCGACGTCCCGTTCGTCACCGTGCGCGAAGCCGGGTTCCAGCCGGCCGTCGGTGGTGGGGTCGATGCCGTGGATCGTCGTGCCGGAACCCTGGACGGGCTTCCCTGCGATGATCATCTGTCCGGTCACGTCGGTCCGGTTCACCGTTGCTGTCATGATTCAAGTCCTCGGTTCTCGTCTGCGTTTCGTAGGTGCCGGTGAGAGGTCACTTGGCGGCCACGGTGGGCTCGTCGGCGCCCACCTCTGCCAGGTCGGCGACGTCGTCGATGTCTTCCTTGTCTCGCCGGAAGTAGGTCACCGCCGCGGCGGCGGCCAGGGCGAAGAGCGACAACACGACCAGGCCCATCGTCACCGTGCCGGTCTGCTCCTTGATCACTCCGAAGCCGAACGGGGCGACGAAGCCACCCAGGTTGCCCAGCGAGTTGATGATCGCGATCGCCGGTGCCAGCACCATCGGGTGGAGCGTGCGCTGCGGGATCGACCAGAAGAGCGGGCTCGCGCTCTTGAATCCCATCGTCGCGACGCACAGCAGCGGAAGCGCCAGCCAGGGCGTGACGAATGCGGCGGCCATCGTGCCGATACCGCCGATGAGCAGCGCGGCGACGAGGTAGGGCTTGTGCCGTCCGGTGCGGTCGGCGGAGCGGTTGGAGAAGTACATCGCGAAGATCGCGCAGATCCACGGCAGCGAGGAGAGCAGCCCGACGGTGACGTCGGTGGTGCCCGGGATGCGGCGGATGATCGACGGCAACCAGAACGTGTTGGCGTAGATCGCCATGGTGATCGCGAAGAAGATGCCGCAGCACACCAGGATCCGCGGCTGCAGGAGCAGCTTCCAGCGCGAGCCCGACTCGCCACGCTTCGCGGACGCCTCACTGCGCAGCACGTCTTCCTCGGCGATGACAGCCTGCAGGTCGTGCTTCTCCGCTCCGGTGAGCCACTTCGCGTCGTCGATCTTCGAGTCGAGCAGGCGGTAGGCGAAGCAACCGACGACCACCGACAGCAGTCCCTCCAGCGCGAACATCCACTGCCAGCCGTGATGCCCGCCGAGTCCGTCGAGGGACAGCAGCGGTCCGGACAGCGGTCCCGAGATGGCGGCCGCGATGGAGGACCCGGCGATGAACAGTGCCGTGGCGCGGCTGCGGTGGTTGTTCGGCAGCCAGCGGGTGAAGTAGAAGATGATGGCCGGGAAGAAGCCGGCCTCCGCGACACCGAGGAGGAACCGCAGGGCGTAGAACATCTCCGGGCCGTTGACGAACGCCATGGCCGCGGACACCAGGCCCCACGAGATCATGATGCGGGTGAGCCACACCTTGGCGCCGAATTTCTCCATGAGCACGTTCGACGGGAGTTCGAAGATCGCGTAGGCGATGAAGAAGACACCCGCACCGAAGCCGTACGCCGCAGCGCCGATGCCCACGTCCGCCTCGAGATGCGTCTGCGCGTAACCGATGTTGGATCTGTTGAGCTGGTTGCAGATGAGCATGACGATGAACAGCGGGACGACGCGACGGAAGATCTTGGAGACCGCGCTGTCGGCTGCCGGGGAAACGGCGAGGGGGAGGGTCATCGGTGACTCCTCTCTGTGCTGGCGCTGGTGGTGCGGGGAACGTTGGAGGACTCCGATCACGCCCGGCTACCAGGCGTGACCTGAGTCATAGGAATCACGCTAGAGGCATGTTCGATACATGTCCAAGTCAAAGATTCTCGTTATCGATGCCGAAGTTGAATCGACGTGGTTCCTGCTAGTTTCCTACCGTGAGCGCCGACGCAGTCACCTTCGAGTTCGTCCGCACGACCCGCGAATTCTTCCCTCAACTGCAACGATGGCTCCGCGAACCACACGTCGCGCGGTTCTGGAACCACGACACCGCAGACGCCGACATCGAGCGCGACTTCGGCGGCAGCATCGACGGCACCGAGCCCTGCGAGGACTTCCTCGTCCTGCGCGACGGCCTGCCGTTCGGGTTCATTCAGCGGTACCGGATCGCCGACTATCCCGAGGACCTCGCGCTCCTCGCCGCCCTCGTCGAGATCCCACCGGGAAGCATCTCCATCGACTACTACGTCGGCGACCCGCAGCACACCGGCCAGGGGCTGGGAACCGCGATGATCAGCGCGTTCGTCACCAAGTGCCGGGCCGACCTACCCGACGCCACCGCGATCGTCGTCCCCGTCGTCGTCCCCAACCGGGCGTCGTGGCGCGCGCTCGAGAAAGCCGGCTTCCGCCGCGTCGGCGAGGGCTACCTCCCACCGGACAACCCGATCGACGACGGCGCCCACTACATCAGCAGGCTCGATCTGGACGAGGGCCGGCCGATTCACCCGGTGTCGCCCGCACGCTGAGCGCGCCAGCGACTCGGGCTGCACCCGAACCGCCCACTGAACCAGCGGGAGAAGTTGCTCGGCGCCGAGAACGCCAGCACGTCCGCGATCTCGGTGAGACTCAGGCGGGGATTCGCGACCATCCGTTCGGCGAGTTCGACGCGGGTCGCGTCGAGGACGGTCGAGAACGTCTCCCCGCTCTCGGCGAGGCGGCGATGCACCGTTCGCCGGTCGACCCCCAGACTGCGAGCCACTTGCTCGACGGAACAGCGGCCCGTCGGCAACAGTAGTTCGATCAGCTCGCGGACCCGGCTCACGATCGTCACGTCGTCCGACGGCTCCCACGAGTCGAGGAGTTGCTGGGTGTAGCGACGGAGCAGTGGATCGGACATCTTGTTCGGCTCAGCCAGGTCGCCGGCGTCGATGACGATGCCCGCGAACTCGTGGTCGAAGTTCACCACCGGCCCGAACAGACGCCGGTGGGTAGCCGTGTCCGCGGGAGCCGGATGAGGGAAGCAGACGGCGAGCGGTTTCCAGCCGCCCCCGAGGAAGCCGCGCAGCAGCCGGTGCAGCACTCCGACCGCCAGTTCCACCGACTGCCGCGTCTCGGTTGCCTCTCCCACGTCCAGTTCGACGCGCAAGGTCGCGAGACCGTTCGACTCGGACATCCGCGTCTGCAACGCCTCGTTGTACGTGTGCGTGTACCGCGTGAGCACGCGCAGGGCGCTGCGGACGTCGGGTTCCTCGCGCACGACGAGGCTGAGAGGGCCGAGGTTGGAGAACTGCCGGCGCTCGGCGAGGCGCACCCCGAAGTCTTCGTGCCCGGACGCCTCCACCGACTGCTCGAGGAGGCGCGCGATCGCCGCGGCCGGGATCCATCGGTCCTGCAGTGCGAGGCCGGACGGATCGAGGCCGGCGGACCTCATCAACGGCACCGGATCGACACCGAGCGACCGGCACAGCTCGAGGTATCCGTTCAGCGACGCGTAGCGCGCAAGGGGTTTCATGCCACCTCCAATGCCCTGTCCCAAAATGATAGGCCGTCTGTCCCGTCAGGATAAGCAATCGACCGGATGCGCCCGTACTGTTAGGTGCATCACAGAAGCGGTCGGAGAGGTGATCCGCCACACCGGGTCACCCCCGCCCCGCCCCGCCCCGCCCCGCCCGACCGCGACCGGTCCGGCGGCGGCACCGCACCGCTCATCACATCGAAGAGGAGAAATACTGTGGCACAGGCTGTTCGGTTCTACGAGCACGGCGCTCCGGAAGTCATGAAGTGGGAGAACGTCGAGGTCGGGGAGCCCGGTCCCCACGGGGTCCGGATCCGGCACGAGGCCGTCGGACTGAACTTCGCCGACACCTACTTCCGCACCGGCCTGTACCCGGCCGAGTTGCCCGCGGGGATGGGAGTGGAGGCGGCCGGTGTCGTCGAGGAAGTCGGCTCCGGTGTGACCCACGTGCAGGTCGGTGACCGCGTCACCTACACGGGCAGCCCCCTCGGCGCCTACAGCACCGAACGCGTGATGCCGGCCGCACCGTTGATCCCGCTGCCCGAAGCGATCCGCTTCGACACCGCGGCCGCGATGACGATGCGCGGTCTGACCACGGCCTACCTGCTGCGGCGCATCCACCCGCTGAAGGCGGGCGACACCGTGCTCCTGCACGCGGCGGCCGGCGGCGTCGGCCTGATCTTCACGCAGTGGGCAAAGTTGCTGGGCATCAACGTGATCGGCACCGTGTCCACCGACGAGAAGGCCGCGATCGCCCGCGCCCACGGGTGTGAGCACGTGATCGTCTACACCCGGGAGAACGTCGCCGAGCGGGTTCGGGAAATCACCGACGGTGCCGGCGTCCCCGTCGTCTACGACAGCATCGGCGAGTCCACCTTCCAGACCTCGCTCGACTGCCTCGCCCGGCGCGGACTGCTGGTGTGCTTCGGAACCGCCTCCGGACCGATTCCTCCGATCAACGCGATGCAGTTGGCCGTCAAGGGTTCGCTGTTCGTCACCCGACCCGCGCTCGCCGACTACATCGCAGACCCGGCGGAGCGCGCCGAACTCGCCGGTGAACTCTTCGGGCACGTCGAGGCCGGCCGGATCCGGATCGAGATCAACCAGAGCTACGGGCTCGAGGACGCCGTCCAGGCACACCACGATCTCGAATCCGGCCGCAGCATCGGCTCCTCCGTGTTCCGACTCTGACAGCGCGCCACCACATTCACCCCGACGGAGACACCACCATGACCGACACCGCGCAACTGACCTACTCGCCCGAACCGCACACGATCCTCTCCCCTTCCGGATCCTTCCGATTCGCACCGCTCACCTGCTCGATCGGCGCCGAACTGTTCGACGTGAACCTCGGTGACGCCGCCCGCGACGACGCCCTGTTCGCCGAACTGCGGGAACTGCTGCTCGAGTACAAGGTTTTGTTCCTCCGCGACCAGGACATGTCCCGCGCCGAGCACGTGGCGCTGGCCGAGCGGTTCGGCCCGCTCGAGGACCACCCCGCCGTGGGGAGCGACCCCGACCACCCGGGGCTGGTGCAAATCTACAAGGACCTCGACAGCCCGGCCGAGCACTACGAGAACGCCTTTCACTGCGACGCCACCTGGCGGGAGAACCCGCCCATGGGCTGCGTGCTCCGCTGCGTGGAGACGCCCCCGATCGGCGGAGACACCATCTGGGTGAACATGGCCCTGGCCTACGAGAAGCTTCCCGAGCAGGTCAAGAAGCAGATCGACGGACTCCGCGCCCGGCACAGCATCGAGGCGTCGTTCGGTGCCGCGCAGCCGCCGGAACAGCGGCAGGCGCTGCACGAGAGGTTCCCCGACGCCGAGCACCCCGTGGTGCGCACGCACCCCGAGACCGGCGAAAAGATCCTGTTCGTCAACGCTTTCGCGACCCACTTCGTCAACTACCACACCCCCGAGCACATCCGGTACGGCATCGACTACGCGCCCGGCAGCAGCAACCTGCTCAACTACCTGATCAGCCAGGCGTCGATTCCCGAGTACCAGGTGCGGTGGCGCTGGACGAAGAACAGCGTCGCGATCTGGGACAACCGTTCCACCCAGCACTACGCGGTCCAGGACTACTGGCCCGCCGTCCGCAAGATGGAGCGCGCCGGCATCATCGGCGACCGGCCCTTCTGAATTACTCACTGCCCCTTTTCATCAGATCCGATTTCGAACGGAGAACACCATGCACTTCCACGACGACGCCCTCTTCCCCGAGGCCCAGGAGAAGCTGGTCATCACCTGTGCCCCGTACGGTCCCGAGTGGGAGCCGGACGACTTCCGCGAAGACCTGCCGCTGACGATGGACGAGCACGTCCAGAAGGCAGTGGACTGCTACGAGGCCGGCGCCACCGTCCTGCACATCCACGTCCGTGAGCTCGACGGCAAGGGCTCCAAGCGGCTCTCGAAGTTCAACGAGTTGCTCGCCGGACTGCGCCAGGCGGTGCCGGACATGATCCTGCAGGTCGGCGGATCGATCTCCTTCGCACCCGAAGGCGAAGGGGCGGATGCGAAGTGGCTCTCGGACGACACCCGGCACATGCTGGCCGACCTCGATCCCGCACCCGACCAGGTGACGATCGCGATCAACACCTCGCAGATGAACATCATGGAACTCATGACCGCCGACGACATCGCCGGCACCTCGATGGAGCGGCCCGAGCTCGCCGAGGCGTACCGGGAGATGACGGTCCCGGCAGGCCCGGCGTGGGTCGAGGAGCATCTGCGTCGCCTGCAGGCGGCCGGAATTCAGCCGCACTTCCAGCTGTCGAGCATCCCCCAGCTCGAGACCGTCGAGCGGCTCATCCGGCGCGGGATCTACACCGGTCCGCTCAACCTGACCTGGGTCGGCATCGGCGGCGGCTTCGACGGCCCCAACCCGTACAACATCATGAACTTCATCCAGCGAGTCCCGGACGGTGCCTGCCTGACCCTCGAGACCCTGATGCGCAGCGTGCTGCCGGTCAACGCGATGGCGATCGCGATGGGCCTGCACCCCCGTTGCGGTAACGAAGACACCATCTGGGGACGCAAGGGTGAGAAGATGACCTCCGTCCAGCAGGTCGAGCAGTTGGTCCGCGTCGCAGGTGAATTGGGTCGCGAGGTGGCCACCGGCAAGGAGGCCCGCGACATCTACCGGATCGGCCAGACCTACGCCGATGCCGACGAGACCCTCGCCAAGCTCGGCTACGCGCCCAACCGCCGTCCCGGACAGGTCGGCTTCACCCACCACGCCTGATTTTCGGCGCCGGGGGACTTGCATCACGCCGGGGAGAGAGCCGGACAGACCGCCGCTCACACGAGCACGGCCGGCTCTCTCCCCACCCCTTTATCACTCCTGACGGCCATAGGAGGCCTCATGGGACTGCCTGCCACCACCGCCCTGAACACCACCACCCCGAATACCGCCACCGGGAGCACCGCTCCGGCCTCTCGGTCCCGGTTCTATCCGTGGATCGTCTTCGCACTCACCTTCGGTCTGCTGCTGTCGGACTACATGTCCCGGCAGGTACTCAGTGCCGTCTTCCCGCTCCTCAAAACCGAATGGACGCTGACAGATTCCCAGCTGGCGTCGCTCAGCAGCGTCGTCGCGCTGATGGTCGGACTGCTGACCCTCCCGCTGTCGCTGCTCGCCGACCGGTGGGGTCGCGTGAAGAGCCTCGTCCTGATGGCCGTGCTCTGGAGCATCGCCACCCTGCTCTGTGCCGTGGCGAGCAGCTACGAGCAGATGCTCGGGGCCCGCTTCCTGGTCGGCGTGGGTGAAGCCGCCTACGGCAGCGTCGGCATCGCGGTGGTTCTCAGCGTGTTCGCCCCGCGAGTGCACTCCACGCTCAGCGGCGCCTTCATGGGCGGCGGATCGTTCGGGTCCGTGATCGGCGTCGCCCTCGGCGGCGTGATCGCCGTCAACCTCGGCTGGCGCTGGTCGTTCGCCGCGATGGCCGTCTTCGGGCTCATGCTCGTCGCCCTGTTCCGGGCTCTGGTCTCCGAACGCAAACTTGCTCAGCATGCGGCCGACGACGACCCGGCCGACGCACCCGGCCCCGCCGGATTCCGGGCGCCGATCTCGAGCCTGTTCACCACCCCCGCCGTCGTGTTCGCCTACATCGGTGGTGGTCTCCAGATGTTCACCGCAGGTGTGCTTCTGGCGTGGCTGCCGAGCTTCTTCAACCGGTCCTACGGTCTCGCCCTCGACAAGGCCGGTGCGATGGCCTCGATCTTCGTCCTCCTCGTCGGCAGCGGCATGGTGGTGTGCGGCATCATCACAGACCGCGTGAGCCGCAACGATCCCGCTCGGAAATGGACCACCGCGGTGGTCTTCGGAGTGATCTCCCTCGTCTTCCTCGGCGCCGGGTTCCAGTTGCCGACCGGCGCGCCCCAACTGGTCCTGATCGGTATCGGAGCCTTCTTCTCCGCCGGCTCGTCCGGCCCCATCGCCGCGATGGTCGCGAACCTCACCCACTCGTCGGTGCGCGCCTCGGCCTTTGGCACGCTCACCCTGGCCAACAACCTCCTCGGACTGGCACTGGGACCCTTCGTCGTCGGGGTGCTGGCCGACCGCTTCGGCCTGGTCACCGCCTTGCAGATCGCTCCCCTGATCTATGTCGTCGCGATCGTCGCCCTCGTCCTCGGCAAGCGCGCCTACCCGGCCGGACGCCGCAAGCTCGCCGCCCTCACCGCCGCACCCGCCTGATCCACCTCCGAAGAACTGGAGTCGACCGTGACCACCTCCACCTCCACCGCACCGACCGTGGTGATCGTGCCCGGACTGCGCGACCACGTCGCCGACCACTGGCAGACGTTGCTCGCCGAGAGACTCGACACCGTGCGGACGGTGCCGCCGCTCGAACAGGACAAGCTCAGCCTCGCGGCCCGGGTCGCCGCACTCGACGCCGTCGTCGCCGACATCGACGGTCCGGTCGTGCTGGTCGCTCACAGTGCGGGAGTGGCGATCACCGTTCACTGGGCCCAGCAGTCCACCCGCCCGGTCCAGGGCGCCCTGCTGGCCACCCCACCGGACCTCGAGGAACCACTACCCGCGGGGTATCCCACCCCCGAGGAACTCGAGCAGGGTGGCTGGGATCCCGTCCCCCGCCGCCGGCTGGCGTTCCCCAGCGTCGTCGCCGCCAGCACGAATGATCCGATGGCCCGATTCCGCCGGGTCGCCGGGATGGCCGAGTCGTGGGGCAGCAAGCTCGTCGACCTGGGTGCCGTCGGACACCTCAATCCCGCCGCCGGTTACGGGTACTGGCCGTACGCCGAGGAACTGCTCCGGGAACTGATCGAGAGCACGGTCGTTCCCGGGCTGGCGAACGCCGGTGGACGATGACGCGCAAGGTGTACGGTTCGGCAGCCGAAGCGGTCGCGGACATCCCGTCCGGTGCGTCGCTGGCGGTCGGCGGGTTCGGGTTGTGCGGAATCCCGGACGAGCTGATCGCCGCGATCGCCGCCGGTGACGCCACCGACCTGGAGGTGTTTTCCAACAACTGCGGCGTCGACGGTCACGGACTCGGCATCCTGCTCGCCCGCAGTCGGATTCGGCGCGTCACCGCGTCGTATGTCGGGGAGAACAAGGAATTCGCGCGCCAGTACCTGTCGGGTGAGCTCGAGGTCGAACTGACGCCGCAGGGAACCCTGGCCGAGAAGCTGCGTGCCGGCGGTGCGGGGATCCCCGCGTTCTTCACCCCTGCCGGGGTCGGAACGCCCGTGTCCGACGGCGGGCTGCCGTGGCGGTACGCCGCCGACGGATCGGTGGCCGTCGCGTCTCCGCCGAAGGAGGTCCGCGAGTTCGCAGGCCGCCAGTACGTGCTCGAGGAGTCGATCACCGCCGACTTCGCACTCGTCCACGCCCGCATCGGCGACGCCGAAGGCAACCTCGTCTTCGCCAAGGCCGCAGGCAACTTCAACCCGCTCGCCGCGATGGCCGGCCGCATCTGTATCGCACAGGTCGAGCAGCTCGTCGAGCCCGGGGTCCTCGACCCGGCGCGGGTGCACCTGCCGGGGATCTTCGTCGACCGGATCGTTCACACCGGGGCTCAGGACAAGCAGATCGAGAAGCGCACCGTCGCCGCGAGGAAGGACTTACATGACGACCATCGTCGAGACGATCGGCTGGACCCGCGAGGACATGGCGGCCCGTGCGGCCAGGGAACTGTCGCCGGGTGAGTACGTCAACCTCGGTATCGGGTTGCCCACGCTGATCCCGAACTTCCTTCCCGCGGGGTTCGACGTGACGCTGCACAGCGAGAACGGCATCCTCGGCACCGGCCCGTATCCGGACGAGGACGCGGTGGATGCGGATCTGATCAACGCCGGCAAGGAAACGGTCACCGTCAACGCGGGCGCGTCGTTCTTCGATTCGGCGCTCAGCTTCGGGATGATCCGCGGCGCCCACATCGACACCGCCGTCCTCGGGGGAATGCAGGTCTCCGCGGCCGGCGACCTCGCGAACTGGATGGTTCCGGGAAAGATGGTCAAGGGCATGGGCGGTGCGATGGACCTCGTGCACGGCGCCCGCAAAGTCATCGTGGTCATGGAGCACTGCGACAAGTCCGGAGCCCCGAAGATCGTCGAACGCTGCACCCTGCCTCTCACCGGACGCGGTGTCGTGCATCGGATCATCACCAACCTGGCCGTCGTCGACGTCACCGGCACCGGCCTCGTGTTGCGCGAGTGCGCGCCCGGGGTCACCGAAGACCTGGTGCGCGCCGCCACCGCAGCGGCGCTGTCGTAGCGCTCCTCCCACCCTCCCACCACGAGAAAGTCTCCCGTGCTCAACCTTTCCGTCCTTCTCGAAGACTCCGCCCGCCGATTCCCCGACCGTGACGCCTTGATTCTCGGCGACGCACGGATGACCTACGCCGACCTCGACACCCGGTCGAACCAGGTCGCGAACCTGCTGATGTCGTGCGGCATCGAACCCGGTGACAAGGTCGCGCTCTCCTGCCCCAACATCCCCCAGTTCCCCGTCGTCTACTACGGCATCCTCAAGGCCGGCGCCGTGGTCGTACCGCTCAACGTCCTCCTCAAGGACCGTGAGATCGCTTACCACCTCACCGATTCCGACGCCAAGGCGTACTTGTGCTACGACGGCACCCCCGACCTGCCGATGGGCGAGTACGGGCGCTCCGCGTTCACGCAGAGTCCCGACTGCCGCACCATGTTCCGCATCACCGCCGACCCGGACGCTCCCGCCACGATCGACGGCATCGGAACACTCGCGGACGCCGTCGCGGATCGCGACACCGAGGTCGAGACCGTGGTCCGCGAACCCGGGGACACCGCTGTCATCCTCTACACGAGCGGGACCACCGGAAAACCCAAGGGCGCCGAGCTCACCCACGCCAACATGGTGCTGAACGCGCTGACCGCCAATCGTCTCTTCGACAGCACACCGGCCACCCACGACCGGTACCTGGTGACCCTGCCGCTGTTCCACTCGTTCGGCCAGACCGTCACCCTCAACGCCGGAATCTCGGTCGGGGCGACCCTCGTGCTGCTGCCCCGGTTCGAGGCCGCCGCCGCACTCGATCTCATCGAACGGGAGAACATCACCGTCTTCGCCGGGGTGCCCACCATGTACTGGGGTCTGCTCGGCGCCCTCGACGAACACCCCGCCGACATCGACCGCATCGCCGGCAACATGCGACTCGCGATCTCCGGTGGCGCCGCGCTGCCGGTGGAGATCCTCACCCGGTTCGCCGACCGCTTCGGTGTGCAGATCCTCGAGGGATACGGACTGTCCGAGACGTCGCCGCTCGCGACGTTCAGCGATCCCGGCGGCGATCCACGGCCCGGCTCGATCGGTGTCCCCGTGTGGGGAATCGAGGCCCGGCTCGTCGACGAGGACTGGAACACCGTCACCGGCGCCGGTGACATCGGCGAGATCGCGTTGCGCGGCCACAACATCATGAAGGGCTACTACAACCGCCCGGACGCCACGGCAGAAGTGCTGCGGGACGGCTGGTTCCGGACCGGCGACCTCGCCCGCGTCGACGACGACGGCTTCTACTACATCGTCGACCGCGCCAAGGACCTGATCGTGCGCGGCGGATTCAACGTGTACCCCCGTGAGATCGAAGAAGTCCTCCTCGGCCACGATGCCATTTCTCTCGCCGCCGTCGTCGGCGTCCCCGACGACAGCCACGGCGAGGAGATCAAGGCGTACGTCATCCTCGAGCCCGGCGCACAGGTCACCGCGGACGATGTGATCGCCTGGGCCAAGCAGCAGATGGCGAGCTACAAGTACCCCCGCACCGTCGAATTCGTCACCACCCTTCCCATGACCGCCACCGGCAAGATCCTCAAACGCGAACTCGGCCGCGCCGCGGCCGCACTCTGATACCGAAAGCACAAGCGTGAGCGACACTCCCCTCCCCACCATCCCCGACGAGCTCACCGCTCCCCTCGACCTTCTCCTCACCAGCGGAACCCGCGGCGTGGCCGCCCGCATGCTCCCCGACAGCTCCTGGGGCCGTCTCGGGGTCGGCCTCGCCGGCCGGCCGGGTACCGTTGCCCGGCGCGGCGGCGCCCTCGTCCGCGAACTCGGCGCCATCGCCGTCGGCACCTCGGATCGAACTCCCGCGAAGTCGGACAAACGCTTCGGCGACGCCGCGTGGCAGCAGAATCCGGCCCTGCGCCGGGCGATGCAGGCGTATCTCGCGACGTCGCACACCGCTGCGGCCCTGCTCGACGACGCCGAACTCGACTGGCGTGACCACGAACGGATGCGGTTCGTCCTCGACAACCTCGTCGAAGGCCTGTCCCCCACCAACAATCCACTCCTCAGCCCGCTGGGCTGGAAGGCAATGGTGGACACGGGCGGCCTCAGTGCGGCACGCGGAGTCCGCGCGCTCGTCCGCGACATGCTGTCGAAACCTCGCGTGCCTGCCATGGTCGAACCCGACGCGTTCGCCGTCGGGGAGGACGTGGCTGCGACGAAGGGTGCCGTGGTCCTGCAGACCCGCACGTTCGAACTGATCCACTACACGCCGCAGACCGAACAAGTCCACGCCACACCACTGTTGATCGTCCCGCCCGTCATCAACAAGTACTACATTCTCGACATCGCACCGGGCCGCAGTCTTGTCGAGTACCTCCTGCAGCAGGGTCAGCAGGTCTTCGCGATCTCCTGGCGCAACCCCCACGCCCGGCACCGGGACTGGGATGCCGACACCTACGGCGCGGCGATCGTGGAGGCGCTCGATACGGTGCAGTGCATCGCCGGGACCGACAGCGCCCACGTCCTGGGCACCTGCTCGGGTGGGATTCTCGCGGCGATGGTCGCGGCACATCTCGCCGAGATCGGTGACGGCGACCGCATCGCCGGCCTCACCCTGGCCGTCACCGTCCTCGACCAGACCCAGGCCGGCACCGCGGCTGCCGTCATGAGCGAGCGCGCCGCCGCGGCCGCGATCCGCGACTCGGCCGCCAAGGGCTATCTCGACGGCCGCACCCTCGCCGAGATGTTCGCCTGGCTGCGTCCGACCGACCTGGTCTGGCGGTACTGGGTGAACAACTACGTGCAGGGCCGGGCTCCCGCCGCCTTCGACGTGCTGTTCTGGAACTCCGACACCACCCGCATGGCGGCGGCACTGCACCGCGATCTCGTCCTACTCGGACTGCGCAACGCGCTGACGACGCCGGGCGCGGCGACCATGCTCGGCTCACCCGTCGACCTGGCCACCGTGACCGCCGACGCGTACGTCGTCGGCGGCTCCGCCGACCACCTCTGCCCGTGGCAGTCCACCTACCGGAGCGCTCGTCTCCTCGGCAGCAAGGACTCCCGGTTCGTGCTGTCGTCGAACGGTCACATCGCCTCGCTCGTGAACCCCCCGGGCAATCCGCGAGCGTCCTTCCGATTCGGGCAGCCCGCCCCGGAGACTCCGGACGAGTGGCTGGCCGCAGCGGAGACCGCACCGGACTCGTGGTGGCCCGACTACGCCCGGTGGCTCGCCGAGCGCAGCGGACCCGACATCGACGCCCCCGGCGGCCTCGGCGCCCGGCAGTTCCCCCCGCTCGGGCCCGCCCCGGGCACCTACGTCCACCACAGCTGACCCGCTCGACACCACAGAGGGACATTCATACCCATGCATCTCACACAGCCCACCGAACTCCTCGGGCTCGTCGGACAGACCATCGGAACCACCGGCACGCTCAAAATTGCGCAGGATCAGGTGAATCTGTTCGCCGACGCGACCGGGGACCACCAGTGGATCCACACGGATCCCGAGCGCGCGGCCCGTGGCCCCTTCGGCGGCACCATCGCGCACGGCTATCTCACGCTGTCGCTGGCCCCGAGTGTCCTCGCCGAAGTTCTCACCGTCGACGGCGTGCACGCCGCCCTCAATTACGGCCTGAACAAGGTGCGGTTCCCGGCGCCCGTTCCCGTCGGTTCCGCGCTGCGCGTCACCGTGTCCGTGATCGCCGCTCAACGGAAACCGGCCGGCATCGAGGCAGTCTTCGGGTTGACCTACGAGATCGACGGCGGAACGCGTCCGGTGTGCATCGCGGACGTCGTGGTGCTCTACACGTGAGCGTGACCGAATTGTTCGGTGGGCGCGACCGGTTCGACGACAGGGTCGTTCCGGTCGGCGGTCGGCGGATCCGGGTGCGGATCCGCCGCGGGACCGGCGTGCCCCTGGTTCTGTGCAACGGCATCGGAGCCGGCCTGGAAGTGCTGGACCCGCTTGTCGCCGCAATGGATCCGACAGCGACGGTCATCAGTTTCGACGTGCCCGGCACCGGGGGTTCGCCGGCATCCCCGGTCCCGTACGGGATTCCCGCCCTCGCGTGCGGCCTGAGCCGCCTTCTCACCGAGATCGGGGTCGATGTCGTCGACATCCTCGGCTTGTCCTGGGGCGGAGCGCTGGCCCAGCAGTTCGCCCTCCAGAACCCTCGGCGCTGCCGGCGCGTCGTCCTCGTCGCCACCGGGACCGGGGCCCTGATGATTCCGGGCCACCCGCGTGTGCTCGCGAAGATGCTGACTCCGAGGCGGTTCACCGACACCGGCTATGCGGCTGCCATCGCCGGCGACCTGTACGGTGGCACGGCGCGCCTCGGCGGTGAAGCCGTCGCGCGAGTCTTCAGAAAACAGATGCACACGGGCTCCCGCATCGGATATCTCCATCAACTCCTCGCGGGAGCGATGTGGACGAGCCTGCCGGTACTTCCGCTCATCCGGCAGCCCACACTGATCGTCGCGGGCACCGACGACCCGATCATTCCCATCGCCAACGCCCACATCATGAACGCGCTTTTGCCACACGCGACCCTGCACCTGCACCTCGGCGGTCACCTCGACATCGTCACCAACGCAGCCGATCTCGCGCCCGCTGTCAGCTCCTTCCTCGCGGCGCCGTAGCCGTCGGCGCACGGGAGGAGGTCAGCCGTCCTCCCCCATCTCGGCGAGCGCCGTCCGCAGGCGATCGTTGTCTGCCGGGGTCCAGCCGTCGGGCGACAGGATTGCACTCCACGCGTCGGCGATGTCGACGACGTACGTGTGTCCGTGCCCGTCGGGAACACCCGTCGACACCGCCATGTCGGCCGCCACCTGAAGAAAAGTCACGAACGGGAACCACTGCGTGCTGTCGAGGACGTCGTAGCCACGGTCCTCCTTCAGCCAGTCGGGCTCGCTCAGCAGGAGTTCCGGTGACCACCAGACAATCGGGTCCGATGGGTGTTGGAGATAGACCATCCGTGGCCGTCCCCACGGGGCGTCGGGGCGTGGCAGGTCCTCCGGTGCGCGTGCTCCGAAGCGGACGGTCCCGCCCTGCTCGTAGATCGGCAGCCATTCGGGCGAACCCGGATCGCGGTTCGTGGTGACGTCGGTCCATATCTCGTTCGCGTTCGGCGGCCCCGTGAACAGCACACCGTCGGTACGGGCCTCGACATCGTCGACACTGCCGAATGCACTTTCGCCCCCGAAGGATCCGAGACTCTCTCCCATCACGACGAGTTTCGGACGAGTTTCCGGTGGCAATACCTTCCACTTGTCGTACACAGCGTCGAACAATGCCTCCCCGGCCTGGTGGGCGCGCTCCTTGTCCACCAGGAAGGACAGCCAACTCGGCAGATAGGAGTACTGCAATCCGACCATCGCCGTGTCGCCGTTGTACATGTACTCCAGCGATGAGGCGAGACTCTCGTTGATCCACCCCGTACCAGTGGTAGTGGCCACGCCCACCACCGCACGATCGAACCCGCCGGCGCGTTCGAGTTCGTCCGCTGCCAGCTGGGCGTTCCCGCGGATCGAATCACCGCCGCTAGCCAGCCCGGCGTACGTCCGGATCGGCTCCACCGCGGGCCGCCCACCATTGAACGCGGACAATTCTTCGACGGTCGGGCCACGCGACATGAAGGAACGTCCCTGCCGTCCCAGCGAATCCCACGTGACGAGCGAGTCCGGTCCGCCCGAACGCAGCGACGACGTCGGCGGCTCGTCACCGGCCTTGGTCTCCTGGTTGACAGCGGCGAACGAATTGTTCAGCCCCGACATGATCACGCGCACCGCGGCGCCGTTGACGAGTGCGAACAACAGCGCCACCACCAGTACGCCGATGGCCGTCGCCGAGATCCGCCGCGGCACCACCCGGCTGATCTTGCGTTCGACCCACCGCACCGCCCGCAGCAGCACCCGGGCCAGCGCCACCAACCCGACGTAGATCAGCACCGCCACGACCACCATGACGAGATAGCCGAACCACGGGAACGGTGCGGCGCTCATGATCCCCCGCAACTGCGACTGCCAATCCCAGAACCACACCAGTATCGCCACGGTTCCGACGATTCCGATCACCGATGCCACCCGGCGCACCACTGTCTTCACACGAGGCGACGCCTCCCGCTGCACGAGGTAGCGGACCAACTTGGAACCGAGGAATCCGATGGCGTAGCCGAGCGCCGCCGACACGCCGGTGACCAATCCCTGGAAGAAGGGACCGCGCGGCAGCAGTGTCGGCGTCAACGACAGCCACACGAACAGGACCGCGACCACCAGCCCCCCGAAGGCATAGCGGTCCGGAAGCCAGCGGCGATACCCGGGTGGCCGGGCGGGACCGGCTTCGCGCTCGGGTGCACCATCGATTACATCGTTCGGCACCTGGCAAGCGTAGCCGCCACGGAGTCGCTATCGACAGCAATCCGCAATCACACCAAGTCCGGTGAACACCGAAGCCCACCTGGGATGTTCGCATTCGGACGAGTCTGCCCGGCCGACCGCCGGCGGACGCTACGCCAGTGTCTTCGTCTTGATCGCCTGGAACTCGGCGTCGGTGATCGCACCGGAATCGAGCAGCGCCTTGGCATCCGTGATCTGCTGAGCCGGAGACTTTCCGGCAACGTCCCGGATGTAGGTGTCCTGCGCTTGCCTGTGTTGCTCGGCGGCGGCCATCGACCTCTTCGCCATGCTGTCGCCCCGGGCGATCACGTACACCAGTGCAGACAGGAAGGGAATGACGAACAGTAAGAGGATCCAGATCGCCTTCACCCACCCCGACGTCTCGCGGTCCCGGAACAGGTCGGAGATGATCGAGAACAACACGGACAAGTAGGCCGCGAAGGCGAAACAGACGAAGATGAACCAGAAGAACTCCCAGAAGCCTTCCATTTTCGACGCTCCGTCCACTCGGTGTTCCGGTCAGGGGCCAGGACTCTGGCCTGGCATGAGGTGCTCCTCGAAATCTCAACTAGTGGCGTCGAGCGTGTCGAGCGCGGCCAGAATTCCCTGGACGGGGATACGTCCCGAGGCCACGAGCTGTGCGCCCTCGCGCCACTCCACGACGAGATAGTCGATGGGGCCGAGTTCGTCGAAATCGGTGTCGTTCACTGCAGGACCTCTCTTCTGAAGACAGCAGCGACAGCCGCACACGGCGTCGCCCTAGCATTACCCAGCCCACGACGACACCGCTAGAGCACAATGTCACCAACGGCCGGCACCGTACTGTCGGCAAGCTCGCGTCGGGCCCCCTTCTCCACCAGGAGCGGGACGAAGTCCCGGATCCTGCAGTCTGTGAAGCGCTTGTGAACGGTGCGCACGGCGTGCTCGATGTCCACGGGTGAGACGGACGGGTACCGAGTCATCAGGCGCTCGATGACCTGCTCGACCTGAAGCAACTCGTCGTCACCGATCACCGACTCATCGTCGTCCCGCTGCGAAGCCATCGTCAAGACACGAAATGGCCTCTCGAGCAACTCGGTTCGGTGTCGAGACCGTGAATATTCATGACTCTGGGATCAATCCAGTATCCGGAGCACTACCCGGAAATACCGTTTCACAACTAATACCACGCGGAGACGGCGGACAATGGAGCTACCGGGCCGCCCGGCTCGCGGTAGAGAAAGGGACGGTCATGTCCGAGACAACGTCGGTCAAGCAGGGCGTCGCTGCAGGCACGTCGATCGGGGCGGCCATCATCATGGTGACCGTGGGCATCATCCAGTTCTGCCAGGGAATCGCCGCGGTCGCCGAGAACGAAGTATTCGTGGCAGGGGTGAACTACGTCTACAAGTTCGACCTGACCACGTGGGGCTGGATTCACATCGTGCTGGGTGTGCTCGTCGCAGCGGTCGGCCTCGCGCTGCTCACCGGTGCGGGATGGGCGCGGGTGTCCGCGATCGTGATCGCAGCAGTCTCCATACTCGCCAACTTCCTGTGGCTTCCGTACTACCCGTGGTGGTCGGTACTCATCATCGCGCTCGACGTCGTGGTGATCTGGGCCGTGTCGACCTGGAATCCGTCCCGGGTCTGAGCGTCGGCGGACGGGGTCGAACCGTGGGAAAGAAGGCGAAACACGACAGGTCCGGGCTCGACCTGCCCCGGCCGGACGGTGCCGAGCCCGCCGTGCCGATGAAGAACAAGATGAAGAACAAGGAGTACAGCCGCCTGCTCCGCCCACTTCACGGCGAACTCGTCGCATTACAGGAGTGGGTGAAATCGTCGGGCGCGAGAATCTGCATCGTGTTCGAGGGTCGCGACACCGCCGGGAAGGGCGGCGTCATCAAGGCGATCACCGAGCGGGTCAGTCCACGCGTGTTCCGTGTCGTCGCCCTGCCGGCCCCGACCGATCGCGAGAAGACGCAGATGTACGTGCAGCGGTACCTGCCTCATCTCCCGGCCGGCGGGGAGGTCGTCATCTTCGACCGCAGTTGGTACAACCGCGCGGGCGTCGAACGGGTGATGGGATTCTGCACCGAGGAGCAAGCGCAGCAGTTCCTCCAACTCGTCCCGGTGGTCGAACGCGCGATCGTCGACGCGGGCGTCATCCTGCTGAAGTACTGGCTGGAGGTGAGCGAGGACCAGCAGACGCTGCGCCTGCAGAGCCGGATCGACGATCCGCGGAAGATCTGGAAGCTGTCGGACCTGGACCTGAAGTCGTACACCCATTGGTACGACTACTCGCGGGCACGGGACGAAATGTTCCACTTCACCGACACCGGTTGGGCGCCCTGGTACGTCGCGGTCAACGACGACAAGAAACGCGGTCGGCTCAACATCATCAGCCATCTGCTGAGCCAGATCCCCTACGAACCCCTCGAACGCCCCGACATCACCTTGCCGGAGCGGCGGGGCCCGCACGGCTACGAGGCGCCGAGGCAACCACTGCACTGGATTCCCACCCCCTACTGAGGATCCGAGCCGAAAGGACGAGCGGTCATGGTCTCGACGGAACCCACGCAAGCGCAGACGGCCTGGCATGCCCAGGACGCCGACGCCGTCGTGTCCGCACTGGCCTCCGATCGGCAGGCGGGGCTGACGACCGGCGAAGTAGACGAACGTCGCCGACGGCACGGTCCGAACGAGATCGCCTCCGAGCCGCCGCCTTCGACGTGGTCGATCGCGTTGCTGCAGTTGAAGGACCCCATGAACCTGATGCTGGTCGCGGTGGCCGTGGTCAGCATCGTCATCGGCGAAATCCCGACGGCGATCGTGGTCGCGGTTCTCGTCGGGCTCAACATCGTGCTGGGCACACGGCAGGAAGTGAAGGCGCGCGCCAGCGTCGACGCACTGGCGAAGATGCAGACACCGCAGGCGCGGGTGGTCCGCGACGGCGCTCTGACCCAGCTCGACGCCACCGAGCTCGTGCCGGGCGACGTCGTGCAGCTCGAGGCGGGCGACATCGTCCCCGCGGACGGCCGCCTTCTCACGACGGCCACCTTGGAGACCCAGGAGGCGGCACTGACGGGTGAGAGTGCACCCGTCGCGAAGGACCCCCAGACGCTCGGCACCATCGACGTTTCTCTCGGCGACCGCAGCAACATGGGCTTCCAGAACACCTCGGTCACCCGCGGCACCGCCACCATGGTGGTCACGGAGACCGGCATGCACACCCAGATGGGTCAGATCGCGTCGATGCTCTCTGCGGTCGCGCCCAGCAAGTCTCCGCTGCAGCGCGAACTGGACTCGCTCACGAAAGTGCTCGGCGTCATCGCGTGGACTTCGGTGGCGATCATCGTGATCATCGGGGTGATTCGCGGACAGGACGTGACGACGCTGCTGCTGCTCGGCATTTCCATGGGGGTCTCCGCGATCCCGACCGGTCTGCCGACGTTCGTCCAGGCGATGCTGGCCTACGGCGCACGGCAGCTGGCCGACGCCAAAGCCATCGTGAAGAACCTCACGGACGTCGAGACGCTCGGCGCGACCAGCGTAATCAACTCGGACAAGACCGGCACGCTGACGATGAACCAGATGACCGTGCGGTCGCTGTACTTCCACTGCCGGTGGTACACCGTCGACGGTGAGGGCTACGCCAAGTCGGGGAAGATCACCCACGTCGCGGGCGAGGCGGTCCCGGATTTCACGCTGCTCGCGTACGGGTTGTGCCTCGACAGCGACGCCACGGTCTCCGGCACCGGAGAGGTCGTCGGCGACCCGACGGAGGCCGCGCTGGTGGTGCTCGCGGCGAAGATCGGTGTCGACGCCCCACTGACCCGGCGGACGTATCCGCGCGTCGCCGCCGTGCCGTTCGACTCCGCGTACAAGTTCATGGCGACGTTCCACCATCTCGAGGTCGATGGCAGAACCCAATTCGTGGAACTGGTCAAGGGCGGGCCCGACGTGGTCCTGGCGCGGTGCACGACCGCCTTCCGGCCGGGCAGGCAGGAGGTGCCGCTCGACGAGGTCCGGGAGGAACTGACGGCAGCGAACCGGACCATGTCCGAGAAGGGGCTTCGCGTGCTGGCCTTCGCGGTCCGCCGCCTCGACGGGCAGGAGGAGGCCGCGGTGGCCGACCCCATGTCCTACGTCGCGGACCTCACGTTCGTCGGCATGGTCGGGATCATCGACCCGCTTCGGCCGGAGGCGATCGAATCGGTGCGCACCGCCCACGAGGCGGGCATCGACGTCCGCATGATCACCGGCGACCACGCGATCACGGCATCCGCGATCGGCGCCGAACTCGGGCTCGGACCAGGCGCGATCGGTGGTGCGGAACTGCAGGCCATGACCGATGAGGAACTGTCGGCCGCACTCCCGCATCTGCACGTGTTCGGCCGCGTCACCCCCCAGGACAAACTGCGCCTGGCCGACATCATGCAGAAGAACGGCGCCGTCGTGGCGATGACCGGGGACGCCGTCAACGACGCGGCCGCACTGAAGAAGGCCGATATCGGCGTAGCCATGGGCTCGGGCAGCGAAGTCACCAAACAGGCGGGCAAGATGGTGCTCACCGACGACAATTTCGGGACCCTGATCACCGCGATCCGGTTGGGCCGCAACATCTACGACAAGATCGTGTCCTACATCCGGTACCAGATGTCGAAGCTGTTCTCGCTGGTGCTGCTATTTCTCGTCGCGAGCATTTTCGACATCAACGACGGGGTCGCGCTCACCCCGCTGATGGTGCTGTTCCAGCACTTCTTCATCACGCTGTTCCCGGTCGCCGTCATCATGCTCGACCCGCCTGCACCGGATCTGATGAACAAGCCGCCCCGCGACCCGCAGATGCCGATCGCCAACCGGAGGGCGTTGGTGCAGTGGCTGGCATACGGCGTCCTGCAGTTCGCCGTCACGCTCGCCGCGATGCTCCTCGCGCCGGGCGAGATGAGCACGACCGAGGCGAACGTTCCCATGACGACGGCGTTCGTGGTGCTGTCGTTCGGTTCCATCCTCGCCGGGCTCGTCATGCGACGCGACCCGGAATCCGGGCTCACCCCACCGATCCTCGGCGCACTGAAGATCCTCTCGATCCCGACCATCGTGACGGTGTTCGCGGTCGAGGCCGGGTTCCTCCAGGACCTCCTCATGACCACGTCGCTGACCGGCGGCCAGTGGCTCGCCTGCCTCGGGTGGTCACTGATCATCCCGATCGTCGTCGAAGCGGAGAAGGCGTTCCGGCGCCGGCGCCACCTCCACTCGGAGCCGCCCGCACCGATGACCGCCCCCGCCGCCGTCGACCCCCAGCGCGCACGCTGAGGACCGGGCCATGTCCTGGACAGGTAGCCTCGCGCAGCTGCCGGGCATCGCGACGGCGCGGGCGTACCACCGCGAATGGCTGCGCCCCGACATCACCGCCGGGCTCGTCCTCACCGCCCTGCTCATCCCCGCCGGGATGGGGTACGCGGAGGCCGCCGGG
This sequence comes from Rhodococcus sp. 21391, assembly GCF_016772255.1. Taxonomy (NCBI): domain Bacteria; kingdom Bacillati; phylum Actinomycetota; class Actinomycetes; order Mycobacteriales; family Nocardiaceae; genus Rhodococcus; species Rhodococcus sp. 21391. Next base: position 6,623,433 of record NZ_CP063781.1, read on the forward strand.
TTGCCCGCCTACGCCGGCCTCTACGCCACGATCATCCCGCTCCTCGCGTACGCCGTGGTGGGGCCGTCGAAAATCCTCGTGCTCGGCCCGGACTCGTCGCTCGCGCCGCTCATCGCCGCGGCGGTACTGCCTCTCGCCGTGGCCGACGACCCGGAGAGCGCGCTCGCGCTCGCCGGAATCCTCGGCGTCCTCGTCGGCCTCATTCTCCTCGTCGGCGGATTCCTGCATCTCGGCTTCGTGACCGAACTGCTGTCGAAGCCCATCCGGCTCGGCTATCTCAATGCGATCGCGCTCATCGTCGTCGTCGGCCAACTGCCCAAGCTGCTCGGATTCTCCGTCGACGCGTCCGGCCTCATCGGAGAGATCGGGGAGATCGGAAAGTCCGTGGTACAGGGCAACATCGACCCCGTCACCGCCGCAGTGGGCATCGGCTCCCTCGCCGTCATCATCGGGTTCCGCATTTGGGTACCCCGCATCCCCGGCGTCCTCGTGGCCGTGGTCGGCGCGATCATCCTGTCCGCCGCACTCGGACTCACCGACGACATCGGGATGGTCGGCGCCCTGCCCGCCGGCCTGCCGCTGCCGTCGTTCGGCGGTGTCGACTGGGGGGACGTGGGGAACCTCGTCGGCCCCGCGGCCGGTATCGCCCTGATCGCGTTCGCCGACACAGGGGTGCTGTCCCGCACGTTCGCCGCCCGGCACGGTGAAGACGTGAACGGCAGCACGGAGATGAAGGCGGTCGGCGTGGCCAACATCGCCGGTGGACTGTTCGGCGGGTTCCCCATCTCCGCCAGCGGGTCGCGCACCCCGGTGGCCGAACAGAGCGGCGCCCGCACCCAACTCGCCTGCGTCGTCGGAGCACTCGCCGTCCTGGTCTTCGTTCTCGTCGCCCCCGGGGTCACCACGTACCTCCCCGACGCGACACTCGGGGCCGTGGTGATCGTCGCCGCCACGGCGCTGGTCGATGTGAGTGGAATGATCCGGATGTGGCGCATGAGCACCGTGGAGTTCGGCCTCGCCGTCGCGGCATTCCTCGGGGTCGCTTTGGTGGGCGTGCTGCAGGGTATCCTCGTCGCGATCGGGCTGTCCTTCGTCGCGGTGGTCGCGCAGGCCTGGCAGCCGTACCGCACGGAACTCGTCCGGACGACCGACCGCCCCGGCTTCCATGACGTCGAACGCCACCCCGGCGGCCTCCGCATCCCCGGACTGGTGCTGGTGCGCTTCGACGCTCCCCTCTTCTTCGCCAACGGCGAGATCTTCGACGACTACGTGCGCTCGGTGGTGGCGACAGCGCCGAGCCCGGTCGAGTGGGTGATCGTGGCAGCCGAGCCGATCACCGGTCTCGACACCACCGCTGTCGACGAACTCGTCGACCTCGACACGTATCTCGAAGGGAAACAGATCCGGTTGGCGTTCGCGGAGATGAAGGGCCCGATCAAGGATCGGCTCATCCGGTTCGGGGTGGGCGACAGGTTCGACGCGACACACTTCTATCCCACCATCGACGCCGCCGTGGCCGCATTCCACAGTCGAGCCGATCACACCGCCGATCCGACCGACGACTGAACCGACCACAGGACGGGGCGCGGCGCATGGATTCCTTCTGGACGATCTTCTGGCTCGGTGCCATCGCCTTCGCGTTCCTGGCGTATCTCCTGCTGCTGTTCGCGATCAGCGCCGACCTGTTCCGCGACCAAGGGACCTCGGGGTGGATGAAGGCGTTCTGGGTGTGCTTCCTGCTCCTCGTTCCGTTCGTGTCGGCACTGATCTACGTGATCCTGAAGAGCGACGGCATTGCCGAACGATCGAGAACCAGCTCCCGAGTTCAGTCTCGGGGCGCCGACCCGGACGGGGGATGAGGTCGGAACGCCGTCCGCCACAGTCGAACCCAATCGAACGCCGGTGCAGCGGGACGCACCCCGGGCCTCGTCCTGGGCACCCGCACCCGCAAGGCGTCCGGTTCGATGGTGCACCGCACCGGAGTGCGGAGCAGGAGGGATTCGCCGTCGACTCCCACGGGGATCTCCGGTGTGTCGGCGTCTACGACCACCTCCATCGACGTTTCCTGCGTCAGGCCGCGCACGTTGGTGCGGCGCAGCAGACCGACCGCCTGCCGGGTGTTCGCCACCGACAGGGTGACCGCGCCGAGGACGCCGCGATCGAGACGGTCCCGGCGACTCAGACCCGCCAGATCACTGTTGCCGTAGGGATTGTTGCTCACCAGGACCGCCTGCGGTCCCTCCACGGCAGTCTCACCGATCCGCGCGACCAATCGAGGGCCGGCGTGCCCGGTGAGCAGATCGGGGAGCAGCGTCAGCACTGTCGCGGCCTTGTCGTCGCGGTATGCGGGACTGCGCACGATCTCGGCGTAGACCCCGAACGAGGCATTGTTGACGAATGTTCGACCGTTGATGGTGCCGAGGTCGACGCGCAGCTCGACACCGTCCCGGAGTGCGTCCAGCGATCGGGTCGGATCGGCGCGGTCGAGTCCGAGATCCATCGCGAAGTGGTTGCGGGTACCGGCACTGATCACGAGGAACGGCAGGTGGTGTTCGGCCGCGACCGCCGCTACGAGCGCCTGGGTCCCGTCTCCGCCCGCCACCCCCAGCAGATCGGCCCCTTTCGCGACCGCCTGCCGGGCCAGTGCGGTGACGTCGACGGTGGCCGGCCCTTCGAGCAGCACGACGTCGGCGCCCAACTCTTCGGCTCTGCGCTTCAGGTCGAATTTCGCGACCTTCCCGCCACCGGAATGCGGATTCATGATCAGGAACGGGTGCTGCGCGGGCGGGGCAACGTATTCGGGCATGGTCATCTCCGCACGTCTGCCACGCAAAGCGGCGCGGGCGCAGACGACGGCCAGCAGAGCGAGCACGTACGCGAGCAGCACCACCCACAGCAGGTGCGCGCGGATGAACAGCGTCAGCACGACGATCGGCGCGACGATCGCCACCCCCAGCGAGATCCACCTGAGCACCCCGCGCCGGGTGAGGAACCAGTACAACGCTGCCACCGTGACCACGACGCCACCGGCCCCCACGATGAGCAACGCCACGGTGCCGAGCAACCCGGCGAACAGCACGGGCACCGCCGCCGCACCGACGGCGAACACGAACGCCACACGGGCCCACCACCGCCGGCCACGGTCGCCGGTATCGGGGATGCCTGATCTGTTCACGTGACCTACCCCCTCGACGGCGGCGCGTACTTACTCACAACGGTCCGACTTCCCGTCGTAATTCCATCTTCCGCCGTGCCCGGAGGCGATCGCAGCACATTGCACGTCTTGGGCTGCGGGTCTTCGCCAGCCGTCAAGGGCCGGTGCCCGATAGGTCGCGTGCGCGCGGTCCCGCCGAAAGATCCCGCCAGCCGGCGAGCACCGTGTGCACGGCCTCGGCCCCGCGCAGCGGGTCGGGCGGTGCGGGCAGGTCGGCGGGGTAGATGAGAAACGGAGTACTCTGCGGTCCGCCCATTCCACCGTGCGACCCGACCTGCTCCTCGAACGCCGCGACCTCGTCGGTCTCGGGCCAGTACGCGCCACCGACCATGATGTCGGCAACGTTGTCGAAGGTGTCGGTGCGTCGCACCTTTGCCAGCGCGTCAGGGCCCATCACCGCGAGCGGGTTCTCGCCGGTGACCTCGCCGGTCGTCACGTCGACCTGGCCGCGGGGCCCGAAAACCACGGACCCGCCCGGGGCGGCAACGAGCAGGAAGCCGACCCCGGGATGCTCACGCAGCCCGGTGAGCAGCCCGGGATGGGCAGCCTCGATCGCATTTACATCGGCGCGGCCGGGCAGGTGCGGGAAGTAGACCAGACCGAGATTGCCGGAGCCGAGCACGATCGGCTCGCCCGCGGAGGCGTGCGCCTCCTCACCGGCCGTCGGCGAGTGCACGCTCGCTGCGGCGTAGCCGCGCCCCTCAGCCCCGGGCTGGTGGGAGACGCCGGATTCGCGCTCGTACCAGTGGCGCTTCACCGCGACCAGTTCGCGCTGTGCGGCGAGCCGGATGACCAACTGCCCCAAGGTTTCCCCGTACCGTTGCAGGAAGGTCGCACCCTGACTCTGCCCGTGATCGGACAGCACGACGACGCGGTAGGGCCGATCGGCCTGCTCCACCACGGCGAGCACCATCTCGACGACGTCGTCGAGTTTGGTCAGCACCGCAAGGGTCTCCGGCCGGGAAATGCCCGAGTGATGCGACACCTCGTCATAGCCGATCAGGTCGACGTAGACCACACTGCGTCCCTTGATCAGATCGCCGACCACCGCGGCGACGGCGACGTCGGTGGCGAGCACGGTCGCGAACGCCCGCACGAACGGATAGACCCCGCCCCGCGGCACCCGAGGCTGGATGTCCTTTCGCTTCTGCCGCAGTGACTGGCGTAATTCCCGTTGCAGTTCCGCGAACATCCGGATGAACGTGCGCAGCGCGCTCGCCGGGTCGGCGAAATAGTCGCTGTAGCCGGCACCGCCGCCGAGGCGGGCGCCGCGCATGCGACTGACGACGAGCACGTTGTCGTGCGCGCCGCCGGTGAACAGGTTGCCGCGGCTCGCACCGTCGCGCGCCAGCAGGCCGGGAATGTCCGTTCGTTCGAGTTCGCGCTGCTCGTTGTCGGCCGGGTTGCTGAACACCGAAATACGCTCGGTCGTCTTGTCGTACCAGCGAAACGCCGGCACGTTGTGGTTGGAACCGTGCAGCACGCCCAGCTGGGTCGCACCCGTCTGGCTGCTCCAGTCGGTGTGCCACTGCACCAGCCGGTGGGTCTCGCGCACCAACTTCGCCAGCCCGGGCGTCACGCCGTCGGCGATCGCACGACGCAGCACGTCGTAACCGAGGCCGTCGATCTGGATACACAAAAGCCCCGGGGTCGCGTCCACGAGGGCAGCGTTGCGACGCAACCGGAACCGCTGTCGACGCACCTGCATCAGTCGGTACGCGGTATCGGAGCGGGACGCGATCGCGCCCGACACCACGGAAGTGAACAGCGAGAGCAACGCCGCGAGGACGAATGCATCGCTCAGCTGGTCCACCGACGCGACCGGTACCAGGTACAGCGTCAACAGCATGATCAGTCCGCCGGCGAGGAATACCCCGACGAACAGCAGCACCGGGCCGATCCACGACATGAACCGCATGATCACCGGCCACAGCGCGGCGTTGAGCAGGCCGAACACCAACGCGAGCACCAGCGCGGCCGGGAGTGCCGGTAGCGGAGCGAAGCTCGACCGGTCCAGGGCGATGCCGCCGAGGATGCGGTCGAGCACGATGAGCGCGAGCGCCGACGACCCCCAGAGCACGAAGAACTCGACGAGGACCCGCACCACGCCGCCCACCGTGCGCATCGCACCGCCTTTCGTCATCTGGAATCGTAAGGGTGTGAGCGCAACGCCGTGGCCGGATGCCGCCGCAGCCGGTGTGCGCTGGCTCGGACATGCCAGCGCGCTGATCGTGGACCGCGGGACGGTCGTCCTGACCGATCCGGTGCTGACCGACCGCGTCGCGCACCTACGCCGCCGACGAGGCCCCGCGCCGACCGGACCGCACGTGCGTAACCCGGACGCCGTCCTGCTCTCGCACCTGCACGCCGACCATGCCCATCTGCCGTCGCTGCGGCTGCTCGATCCGGACGTTCCGATCGTGGCCCCGTGGCGGGCGGTCGACGGCCTGCCCGCGCTGCGCCAGTTCGCCGACCGCCTGGTGCTGCTGCGGCCCGGCGACGAGACGAGGATCGGCAAGGTCACCGTGCGCGCCGTGCCCGCCCGACACGACGGACGGCGCTGGCGGCGCGGCCCGGAGCTCGCGCCCGCGATCGGGTACGTCGTCGAGGGGGACCGGCGGACCTATTTTGCCGGTGACACCGACCTGTACCCGGATCTCGCCGACCACGTCGGCCCCGTGGACCTCGCGCTGCTACCCGTCGGGGGCTGGGGTCCGACACTCGGCAAGGGTCACCTCGACCCGTCTCGGGCCGCGGTCGTCGCGCGTCTGGTGGAGGCGGAACTGGCGGTGCCGATCCACTACGGCACGCTGTGGCCGGTCGGCCTCGACGCCGTGCGCCCCCGGCTGTTCTTCGGTCCGGGCGCCGAGTTCGTCCACCACGCCGAGCGGGCGGGTGTTGTTGCGGTGGAGTTGCATCCGGGTGACGAACTCGGCGTGTGAACTCGGTTGCCCTGAAACCCTGACGATCGACGAGTCTTTGCGCTCCGGAGTACAAAGACGGCCAATGTGCTCTGGTCGGCTCCGCGATCGGCGGAAACTGGAGGGTGGTGATCCGGCGGTCTCGACCTGGGATCCGAACGGATCAGAGCGCAGCCGACGACGAGAAACGGGCGGTGACGGTGGCCGAGGACGGTGTGCGAAGTCTCTCCCGACGTGCGCGGGTGCGTGTGCTGGTGCCGGCGGTGCTGCGCCCGGTGTGCGCCACGGTGGTGCTGGTGAGCGCATATTTCCTGCTGCCCTTCACCACGGTGGACAACCTGCGCACCGTATCCCTGGTGATCGGTGGTCTCGCTGTGGTCTGCGCGGTGTACGTCTGGCAGATCCGCAGGGTGCTGCGGGCCGAGTACCCGGTCGCGCAGGCCGTGGAGGCGTTGGCCGTCACCGTGGGGGTCTACCTCGTCGCCTACGCCACGACGTACTTTCTGCTCTCGTACTCGGGGCCGGACAACTTCAACGAAGCGCTGACCCGCCTCGACGCCCTCTATTTCACCTTGACGGTGTTCGCCACGGTCGGGTTCGGTGACATCGTGGCCTCCACGGAGGCCGCGCGGGCGGTGGTGTCGGCACAGATCATCGGCAATCTGATCCTCATCTCGTTGGGCATCCGTGTGCTGACGGCCTCGGTTCGCTGGCGGCGGAACCCCGGGATCGCCCGTGACTCGTCGGCGTAGTGACAACGGAACGCGAGCCGGCACTCTACGGGTTGCGACCTAGAGCCGCTCCTCGTAGCCCGGCCTCCATGTCGCGACAGCCCAGATCACGAACACGTCCAGCACGATCATCACGACCGACCACCACGGGTAGTGGGGCAGCCACAGGAAATTGGCGAGGATCGAGAGAGCACAAATCACCATGGCGCCGACACGGGCCCACGTCGCCCCGGTGAACAACATGACACCGACGGCCGCAACGATCACACCGAGCACCAGGTGAATCCAGCCCCATGCGGTCGTGTCGAACTGGTAAATGTACTCGGGGCCGGCGACGACGAGGTCGTCCTGCATGAGCGCCGAGATGCCCGAGAGCACATGGAGAATTCCGATAGTGAGCAAAACTATCGCCGCCACCATAGACGTCGCGGCCGCGACCCCCTGCTTGACCAACGACTCGTCGGTCATCGCGATCCCCCTTCCCAGACATACATTGGCCTGCAAATATTTTCCGTCGCCGCGTAGAGCGAGGTCAATACACGTACGTCCGGGCATCTTCCAGACAAAGGGCGAACCGACGGAGGATACTTACTTACGCCAGTTCATTTCGTACGGTGACGAAAGAGGAACGGTCATGTCCGATGAATCGCTGGTCAAGCAAGGTGTGGCAAAGGGAACGTCGATGGGCGGGGCGGTTCTTCTCGTCACCGTCGGCGTACTCGAGTTCTTCCAGGGGATCTCCGCGATAGCCAAGGACGATGTGATCGTCGTCGGCATCGAGTACACCTACCAATTCGATGTCACTACCTGGGGATGGATTCATCTCGTGCTCGGCGTGATCGTTGCGGCCGTCGGTGTCGCACTGTTCACCGGGGCGACCTGGGCACGTGTCGGCGCGATGGTGCTGTGCGCCTTGTCGATCTTCGTCAACTTCCTGTGGCTGCCCTACTACCCAGTGTGGGCGATCACGATCATCGCGCTGAACGCCGTCGTGATCTGGGCGGTCGCCACCTGGAACCCCGAAGTGATCTGATCCGCAATGGAAGACGGCACGAGTACCGGCCCACTCGACAAGGACGAACGCACCGAACTCCTCCGGTTGCGCGAAGAGGTGGCGACGCTGCGCGGACAGGCCGCGGGCGCCGCCGCCGGTGTTCCGACCGAACCGGTCGCCCGCCCACCCCGGAACGGACTGCGCTGGACGGCCGTCACGATTCTGCTGGTCCTGGTCGCCGTTCTCGCACTCGCGTCGGTCACCGCACGCTTCACGAGAAGTCAGATCCTCGACACCGACCGCTACGTGAGCACGGTCGCCCCCCTCGGCGCGAATCCGGCCCTCCAGGCGGACATCACGAACCAGATCACCGACGAGATCTTCACCCGAGTCGACGTCGAGGGGCTCACCAAGGACGCACTCGAGGCACTGACCGACGTCTCGAATCTCGCAGCGAACGCTCCCCGGCTGGACGCGGCCGTGGTCGGCCTCGCACCGGTGATCACCAGCCAGGCAAAGAACTTCGTCCACGACACCGTCAGCTCGCTCGTGCAGTCCCAACAGTTCGAGGACCTCTGGATCCAGGCGAACCGTTCGGCGCACAACGCGCTGGTGGCGGTGATGACCGGGAACTACGGTCTCAGCTCGGTGGAGGTCGACCAGAGCGGCACCGTCAGCATCTCTCTGGGCACCGTCATCGACAATGTGAAGGCCGCGCTGACCGAGCGAGGTTTCGCGTTCGCCGACAAGATCCCCGCGGTCGACAAACAATTCGTGCTGTTCCAGTCCCCCGAACTGGTGAAGGCGCAGCGCGCAGTCAATGCTCTCGACAAGGCGTCGGCCATCCTGCCGTGGCTGGGAATCGCCTGCGCCGCCGCCGCGGTCGCCGTCGCCCCCAGTGGCCGACGGCTGCGCGCGCTCTCCCTCGCCGGCCTCTCCATCGCCCTGGGAATGCTCGTCCTCGCGATCGGGATTCTCGTCGGACGCGCCATCTACCTCGACAGCGTCCCACCCGACATCCTGTCGCCCGACGCGGCGGCAGCGGTCATCGATACCGTCCTGGTACCGCTGCGGACGAGCCTGCGTGCGGTCGCCGTCCTCGGTCTGGTGATCGCGATCGGCGCCTTCCTCGTCGGCGGCTCGGCGTCCGCGACCGCCGTGCGTCGCGGCTATGGGCAGGCACTGGACTTCGCCCGCAAGTCCGGCGCCGCCCGACCGCCGAACGAGGTGGAACGGTGGGCGTACCAACTCCGAATTCCGCTGCGCTGCGCCATCATCGGCGTCGCGGCTCTGCTGCTGATGTTCTGGCGCTACCCCACCGGACTGGTCGTGTTGTGGATCGTGTTCGTTGCCCTCCTCGCGCTGGCGGCACTCGAACTGCTCATCCGCCCGGCCCGCACGGCCACCGCGCAGGACGACGGGACGAAGGAGGACTCGGGATCTACGCCGGTGCCTTCGTCTTGAGCGCCCGGACCCGAAACGTTCTGCGATACGCCGACGGTGGGACGCCGAGCACGGCGCCCATGTGCTGGCGCAGTGACACCGCCGTCCCGAAACCGACCTCGCGTGCGATGACGTCGACGGACAGGTCGGTGGTCTCGAGGAGTTGCCGCGCGCGGTCGACCCGGTGAGTGATCAGCCAGCGGTTCGGGGTGGTGCCGACCTCTTCACCGAACCGCCGCGTGAAAGTGCGGACACTCATGTTCGAGTGCGCGGCCATTCGGCTCAGCGTCAGTGACTCACCCAGCCGATCCAGCGCCCACTCCCGGGTGGCCGCGGTGGACTCGGCCGTGGTCTCCGGGATCGGCCGCTCGATGTACTGCGCCTGCCCGCCGTCGCGCCACGGTGGGACGACACATCGGCGCGCCACCTGATTGGCGACCTCGGAGCCGTGGTCGCGGCGCACGATGTGGAGGCAGAGGTCGAGTCCGGCCGCGACGCCTGCCGACGTGAGGATGTGCCCCTCGTCGACGAACAGCACGTCGGGATCGACGCGGACCTGCGGATAGGTGCGCTGGAAATGTTCGGCGTTGCGCCAGTGTGTGGTGGCACGCAGTCCGTCGAGGAGCCCCGCGGCGGCGAGGATGTAGGAGCCGGTGCAGATGGAGACGTAGCGCGTGCCGGGCCGAACGAAGGAGAGAGCCGCCTCCAGGTTCGGGGGCAGATGCCCGTCGTCGTAGGCCGGGCCGAGTTCGTAGGACGCGGGGATCACCACCGTGTCCGCCTCGGCCAGCAATTCGGGCCCGTGATCGACGGACACCGAGAAATCGGCGTCCGAACGCACGGGCCGTCCGTCGGCCGTGCAGGTCTGCACGTCGTACAGCGGGTTCCCGTCGGCGTCGTGCGCTCGGCCGAAGACCCGCGACGGAATGCCGAGTTCGAACGGGATCACACCGTCCAGGGCGAGCACGACCACCCGATGGCGTTCGACCATGGCCAGATTCTTTCGCATGTTGTCATTCTGGCAGCTTTCCCAGGGCAGGGCACACCCACCAGACTTGCCTGGTGACTTCCGAGATCGCGCCGCCCGGCCCGCCCGCGCCGCTCACCGACACGCGCCCGCCGCGCCTCCACTACGCCTGGCTGGTCGCCGCCGTCGCGTTCCTCGCCCTCGTGGGGGCCGCCAGCTTCAGGGCGGCGCCCTCGATCCTGATCGACCCCCTGCACGAGAACTTCGGCTGGTCGCGGGCGAGCATTTCCGCCGCGGTGTCCATCAACCTGGTGCTGTACGGGCTGACCTCGCCGTTCGCGGCGGCGCTCATGGAACGCTTCGGCATGCGGCGGGTGGTGACCGCGGCGCTGGTCTTGGTGTCCGCCGGCAGCGGACTGACCGTCTTCATGACCGCCACCTGGCAACTCGTGCTGCTGTGGGGCGTGCTCGTGGGGCTGGGTACCGGGTCGATGGCACTCGCCTTCGTGGCCACCGTCGTCGACCGCTGGTTCGTCGCCCGCCGCGGCCTCGTGACCGGCATCCTCACCGCGGGCAGCGCCGCCGGACAGTTGGTGTTCCTGCCGATTCTCGCAATGGTCGCCGAGCACTACAACTGGCAGACCGTGGCGCTGACGGTGTCGTTCGCGGCCCTCGCCGTCGTGCCGCTGGTCCTCGTATTCCTGCGCAACCGGCCGTCCGACGTCGGGACGGTGCCGTACGGCGCCGGACCCGACTACGTCGCGGCCCCACCCGCCCCGACCGGGCGCGGCGGCGCCGCGGGCCGGGCCGTGACGGTGCTGGTGTCGGCGGCGCGGACCCGGGTGTTCTGGCTGCTGGCCGGCACGTTCGCCATCTGCGGGGCGAGCACCAACGGACTCGTCGGAACCCACTTCGTCCCGGCCGCGCACGACCACGGCATGCCGGTGACGGCGGCGGCGAGCCTGCTGGCGGTGATCGGGATCTTCGACGTGATCGGCACCATCGCGTCGGGGTGGTTCACCGACCGGTTCGATTCACGCAAGCTCCTCGGCATCTACTACCTACTGCGCGGGATCTCGCTGATGCTGCTGCCGATCCTGTTCGCGAACACCGTGCACCCGCCGATGATCGCGTTCGTCATCTTCTACGGACTCGACTGGGTGGCGACCGTACCCCCGACGGTCGCACTGTGCCGCAGACACTTCGGCGGCGACGCACCCATCGTGTTCGGCTGGGTGCTGGCGTCGCACCAGATCGGCGCCGGCATCGTGGCGTTCCTCGCGGGACTGGTGCGCGACCAGTTCGGCGGCTACGACTCCGCGTTCTACGTCGCGGGCGGACTGTGCGCGATCGCCGCCGTCATGTCTCTGGCCATCGCCGCGAGACCCCGCACAATGGCGGCCGAGCACGGTTGACCTGCCCCGAAACCACTCCCCCGAGCGGTCCCGGTTCCTAAGATCGATACATGGCAGCTCAGCGCGCATCGGACGAGGTCATTGACCGCTCCAAAATCGAGAATCGGGCTCCGTCGGTAGCCGCATTGTTCGTGGATCGGGTGGCCCACTCACCCAACCGCGAAGCGTTCCGACACGTCGACGCGGCGGACCCGAAGAAGTGGTCCAGCGTCACCTGGTCCGAGGCGGGCGACCGTGTACGCAACCTCGCGGCCGGACTCATCGTCCTCGGCGTGCAGGCCGAGCAGCGGGTGGCGCTGGCTTCCGCCACCCGCTACGAGTGGGTGCTCGCCGACCTGGCCGTCATGTGCGCCGGCGCGGCCACCACCACGGTGTATCCCACCACCACCGCAGGCGACGTCGCCTACATCGTCGCCAACTCCGGCAGCCGCATCGTTTTCGCCGAGGACCACGCGCAGCTCGCCAAACTGCGCGAGGAGCGCAGCGAACTCGGTGCCGTCGAGAAGGTCGTCCTGATCGACGGCGACCCCGGAGACGACGACTGGGTGATCACGTTCGACCAGTTACACGACCTCGGCGAAGAACTGCTCGCCGAAACACCCGACGCCGTGCACGACCGGATCGAGGCGATCGGCCCCGACGACCTCGCCACCCTGATCTACACGTCCGGCACCACCGGCAGGCCGAAAGGTGTGCGGCTGTCGCACTCCGCATGGACGTACGTGGCGGCCGCCATCGACGCCACCGGCATCCTCGACGCCGACGACCTGCAATACCTCTGGCTCCCGCTGTCCCACGTGTTCGGGAAGGTCTTGCTCACCCTGCCCCTGCAGATCGGCTTCGCGACGGCGGTCGACGGGCGCGTCGACAAGATCGTCGAGAACCTCGCGGTGGTCAAACCGACGTTCATGGGCGCGGCACCCCGCATCTTCGAGAAAGCGCACGCGCGGATCGTCTCCACGGTGCGCGAGGAAGGTGGGGTGAAGGAGAAGATCTTCGACTGGGCCATCGGCGTCGGGCTGAGGGTGTCGAAGGCCAAGCAGGCGGGCAAGAGTCCGTCGCTACTCGACTCGGTCCAGCACGCCGTCGCGGATCGGCTGGTGTACAGCACGATTCGCGAACGGTTCGGTGGACGCCTGAAGTTCTTCATCTCCGGTTCCGCAGCACTCAATCGTGATGTCGCGCAATGGTTCGACGCCGTCGGCATCGTCGTCCTCGAAGGGTACGGACTGTCCGAGACCAGTGCCGCATCGTTCGTCAACCGCCCGTCGGCCTACCGGTTCGGTACCGTCGGCTGGGCCATCCCGGGCACCGAGACCAGGATCGGCGACGACGGCGAAATCCTCATCAAGGGTCCCGGCGTCATGAGCGGATACCACGAGAACCCCGAAGCCACGGCCGAAGCGCTCACCGATGACGGCTGGTTCCGCACCGGCGACATCGGCGAAATGGACGAGGACGGCTACCTACGGATCACCGACCGCAAGAAGGACATGTTCAAGACGTCCAACGGCAAATACGTCGCACCCTCCGCCGTGGCGGCCACGTTCAAGGGCATCTGCCCCTACGTCGGTGAACTCATCGTCGACGGCGAAGGGAAGTCGTACTGCGTCGCCCTGATCTCCCTCGACGCGGAATCGATCGGCGAATGGGCAGAGAATCACGGGCTGGGCGGCAAATCGTTCGCCGAGATCGCGAACGCCCAGGAAACCCGCAACCTGATCGGCGGTTACGTCGAAGAACTCAACGCCGGACTGAACCGGTGGGAGCAGATCAAGAAGTTCCGCATCCTCGACCGGGAACTCACCGTCGAGAACGGCGAGATCACACCGAGCATGAAACTCAAGCGCAAGGTCGTGATGACCAATTTCTCCGACGAACTCGAAGATCTCTACAACTGAGTTGACCCTCACGCGACGTAAGGCTGCACGGTAGAGGACGTGAGCGAGAAACACACGGTCGGCGTGGTCGCCAGGCTGGTCGGAGTGAGCGTGCGCACTCTGCACCACTACGACGAGATCGGCCTGGTCGCACCGTCCGACCGCACAACCGGCGGGTACCGCAGCTATTCGGACGCCGACGTGGAACGTCTGCACCGCGTGCTGACGTACCGCGAACTGGGCTTCCCCCTCGAGGAGATCGCAGCCCTCCTCGACGACCCGGACGTCGATGCCCTCGCGCATCTACGGCGACAGCACGCGTTGCTGAGCGAACGGATCGATCGCTTACACGATATGGCTGCTGCCGTGGAGAAGATGATGGAGGCGAAAAGCATGGGCATTCAGCTCACCCCCGAAGAGCAGAATGAAATCTTCGGCGACAACTGGCCGGGCGAGGAGTACGCCGCCGAGGCCGAAGAGCGCTGGGGCGACACCGACGCGTGGAAGCAGTCCCAGCAGCGGTCCGCGAAGATGAGCAAGGAAGACTGGAAGCGAATCAAGGCCGAGGGAGACGCATTCGAGGCGTCGCTCGCGCAAGCGATGGCCGACGGTGTCGAACCCGGGTCCGATCGGGCCAACGCACTCGCCGAGGAACACCGCGCCGGCATCGAACGGTTCTACGACTGCGATCACGCAATGCAGGTGAACCTCGCCGAGATGTACCTCGCCGACGACCGCTTTCGCCGGCACTACGACGACGTCGCCCCCGGTCTGGCGCAGTACGTCCGGGACGTCATCGTCGCGAATGCGGAGCAGCAGTAGCGGGAACGGAGCGAACTCGACCACGCACCGTCGTCGAGTTCGCTCCGTTTGTCAGCACTATCCTGAAACCATGTCCGATGCGCAGCGTCCCAGCCCCAGTCAGTACGTCGGGTATCTCTTCGGTCGCACGCTGCCCGATTCGATGCAGGACTGGGTCCGCAACGACCTCGTCGGGCCGGGAGCCTCGGTGCGGTACGTCCTCCGTTTCATGCTTCCCGTCGTCGCGGTGCTGGCGTTGTTCCTCCTCATCCCCGGTCCGATCTGGATTCCGCTGGCGATGATGGCCCTCCTGCTGCTCCCGCTGCTCTACTTTGCGGTCGCGCTGATGAACATCTACCGTCGCCACCGTCTGCTCAGTCACGGCCTCGATCCGGACCTCCTGGGCGCGAAGGCGCAGCGTCGCGCCGACCGCACGCGCGAGGACTACGAGCGCCGCCACGGCCGCACCGAGGACCAGTAGCAGCAGCGTGATGCATCACACTCTCGCTTCGAGGGTGACGCAGCGCACGTGAACGATCGATAAGTAATGCGTTAAAGTGGCGGCGTCCGAGTGGGTAATCCCACGAACCGCGTACCCCACAGGGTGCAGCGCTGGTTCCGACAGCCTCGACGGGAAGAGCAGTCATAGATGACAGTCACAGATTCGGCGGTCACGCCCGATATTCACACGACGGCGGGAAAGCTCGCCGACCTGCGTAATCGTCAGGCCGAGGCGCAGCACCCGAGCGGTGAAGCCGCGGTCGAGAAGGTCCACGCCAAGGGCAAGCTCACCGCCCGCGAACGCATCACCGCCCTGCTCGACGACGGCAGCTTCGTCGAACTCGACGCCCTCGCCCGGCACCGCTCGGTGAACTTCGGCCTCGCCGACAACCGCCCCGTCGGCGACGGCGTCGTCACCGGCTACGGCACCGTCGACGGCCGCGACGTCTGCGTGTTCTCCCAGGACGCCACCGTCTTCGGCGGCTCCCTCGGCGAAATCTACGGCGAAAAAATCGTCAAGGTCATGGACCTCGCCCTCAAAACCGGGCGCCCCCTGATCGGCATCAACGAAGGCGCCGGCGCCCGCATCCAGGAAGGCGTCGTCTCCCTCGGCCTCTACGGCGAAATCTTCCACCGCAACGTCCAGGCCTCCGGCGTCATCCCGCAGATCTCCCTGATCATGGGCCCCGCCGCCGGCGGCCACGTCTACTCCCCCGCCCTGACCGACTTCGTCGTCATGGTCGACCAGACCTCCCAGATGTTCGTCACCGGCCCCGACGTCATCAAAACCGTCACCGGCGAAGACGTCACCATGGAAGACCTGGGCGGGGCGCACACCCACATGGTCAAATCCGGCGTCGCCCACTACGTCGCCTCCGGCGAACAAGACGCCCTCGACTACGTCAAGGACCTGCTGTCCTACCTGCCCAGCAACAATCAGGCCGCGGCCCCCCGGATGCTGCCCACCGACCCGATCACCGGATCGATCGACGACTCCCTCACCGCCGAGGACCTCGAACTCGACACCCTCATCCCGGACTCGGCGAACCAGCCCTACGACATGCACGAGGTCATCCGCCGCATCCTCGACGACGACGAATTCCTCGAGGTCCAGGCCGAACGCGCCGGCAACATCGTCGTCGGCTTCGGCCGCGTCGACGGCCGCTCCGTCGGGATCGTCGCGAACCAGCCCACCGTGTTCGCCGGCTGCCTCGACATCGACGCCTCCGAAAAAGCCGCCCGCTTCGTGCGCACCTGCGACGCGTTCAACGTCCCCATCATCACCCTCGTCGACGTCCCCGGCTTCCTGCCCGGCACCGACCAGGAATACAACGGCATCATCCGCCGCGGCGCGAAACTCCTGTACGCCTACGGGGAGGCCACCGTCGGGAAGATCACCGTCATCACCCGCAAGGCCTACGGCGGCGCCTACGACGTGATGGGCTCCAAGCACATGGGCGCCGACGTCAACCTGGCCTGGCCCACCGCCCAGATCGCCGTCATGGGCGCCTCCGGCGCCGTCGGCTTCGTCTACCGCAAACGCCTCCTCGAAGCCGCCAAGAACGGCGACGACGTCGACGCGCTGCGCCTGAAACTGCAACAGGAATACGAGGACACCCTCGTCAACCCGTACGTCGCCGCCGAACGCGGCTACGTCGACGCCGTCATCCCCCCGTCCCACACCCGCGGACAGATCGTGGCCGCCCTGCGCCTGCTCGAACGCAAAATGGTCACCCTCCCGCCCAAGAAGCATGGGAACATCCCCCTATGACCGCGGCGGAATTGGTTGTCGACGAGGTGCTCGACGAGCTGGGCGCCGGCATCGCCGAAGAGCCGCCGGCGGCGCCGGCCGTGACGTTCACGGGCAACCCGAGCGACACGGACATCGCCGCGGTGCTGGCAGTGTTCGCTGCGATCGCCTCGTCCGGTTCCGCGGCGGAAGCGCCCGCGTTCGATAACGATTCGTGGGGCACTCCCGCCCTCATTCTGCGTCGGCAAGTAGCCGCCGCTGCCGTCCTGGTCAACGCAGGCTACTGAAACTGTAGAAAAGGGAAGACATTTCGATGAGTAGTGCACGTATTTCCAAGGTGCTCGTCGCGAACCGCGGTGAGATTGCAGTGCGGGTGATCCGGGCCGCAGCCGATGCCGGCCTGGCCAGCGTCGCCGTCTACGCCGAACCCGACGCCGACGCCCCGTTCGTGCGCCTGGCCGACGAAGCATTCGCCCTCGGCGGGCAGACCTCCGCCGAGTCCTACCTGGTGTTCGACAAAATCCTCGACGCCGCCCGCAAGTCCGGCGCCGACGCCATCCACCCCGGCTACGGCTTCCTCTCCGAAAACGCCGACTTCGCCCAGGCCGTGATCGACGCCGGCCTGATCTGGATCGGCCCCTCCCCGCAATCGATCCGCGACCTCGGCGACAAGGTCACCGCCCGGCACATCGCCGAAAAAGCCAAGGCCCCGATGGCCGCCGGCACCAAGGACCCGGTCCGCAACGCCGACGAGGTCGTCGCCTTCGCCAAGGAATACGGTGTCCCCGTCGCCATCAAGGCCGCGTTCGGCGGCGGCGGCCGCGGCATGAAGGTCGCCCACACCATCGAGGAAATCCCCGAACTGTTCGACTCCGCCACCCGCGAGGCCGTCGCCGCGTTCGGCCGCGGCGAATGCTTCGTCGAACAGTATCTGGACAAGGCCCGCCACGTCGAAGCCCAGGTCATCGCCGACCAGCACGGCAACGTCATCGTCGCCGGCACCCGCGACTGCTCCCTGCAACGCCGCTTCCAGAAACTCGTCGAGGAGGCCCCCGCCCCGTTCCTCACCGACGACCAACGCAACCGCATCCACACCTCCGCCAAGGCCATCTGCAAAGAGGCCGGCTACTACGGCGCCGGCACCGTCGAATACCTGGTCCAGGGCGACACCGTCTCCTTCCTCGAGGTCAACACCCGCCTGCAGGTCGAACACCCCGTCACCGAGGAAACCGCCGGCCTCGACCTGGTCCTGCAACAGTTCAAGATCGCCAACGGCGAACACCTCGACCTCACCGAGGACCCCACCCCCCGCGGGCACTCCTTCGAATTCCGCATCAACGGCGAGGACGCCGGCCGCGGCTTCCTGCCCGCCCCCGGCCCGGTCACCAAGTTCGTCCCGCCCACCGGCCCCGGCGTGCGGATGGACTCCGGCGTCGAAACCGGCAGCGTGATCGGCGGCCAGTTCGACTCCATGCTCGCCAAGCTCATCGTCACCGGCGCCACCCGCGACGAGGCCCTGGCCCGCGCCCGCCGCGCCCTCGCCGAATTCCAGGTCGAAGGACTGGCCACGGTCATCCCGTTCCACCGGGCCATCGTCTCCGACCCCGCCTTCATCGGCGACGGCACCACCTTCGACGTCTACACCAAGTGGATCGAAACCGAATGGGACAACCAGATCGAACCGTTCACCGGTAACCAGCCGATCGACGAGGACGAGTCCGGGCCCCGGCAGAACGTCGTCGTCGAGGTCGGCGGCCGCCGCGTCGAGGTGTCCCTGCCCGGACAGTTCACCCTCGGCACCGGCGGTGGCGGTGCCGCGGCCGGGGCGGTCCGCAAGAAGCCCAAGGCCCGCACCCGCGGCGGCGCCCACGGCGGCGCCGCCTCCGGTGACGCCGTCACCGCCCCCATGCAGGGCACCGTCGTCAAGGTCGCCGTCGAAGAAGGACAACAAGTCGCCGAGGGCGACCTCATCGCCGTCCTCGAGGCCATGAAAATGGAAAACCCCGTCAACGCCCACAAGGCCGGCACCGTCACCGGCCTCGCCGTCGAACCCGGCGCCGCCATCACCCAGGGCACCGTCCTCGCCGAACTGAAATAGCGTGTGAGTACTTGTCAACCGTCCGCGGTTGACAAGTACTCACGGGTGGCGGCCGTGCATGGCGGCCGTCACCCGCGCCGCGGCGTCGCGGACCAATTCACCGATCTCCGCCGTGCGCACACCCGACATCGGCCGGGACGCGTCGGCGACACACAGTACGACTGCGGGTTCACCGTCACGGTCGAATGCCGCGGCATTGATCGACAGCGGCTGGTAACTGCCCTCCGGGTCGATGTCACCGACCACGGCATCCGCCGACAACAGTGTGCGGGCCTCTCGCAGCGCGACGGTCGAGCGATGCCCGCCCACACCGCGACCGCGGAGTTCCGACACGGCATCCGCAAGCGAATGCTGTTGCTGCTCCATGCATTCCATCGCGTATCCGCGCTCCCGGACGAGCGCGAGGGCCGGCTCGTACGTCGCCCGCAGCACGTCCACCTCGACACCCAGATTCTGCCCGCCGAGGGCGTACCATTCCTCGCGCTGCTCCGGCGGATACCAGGCCGCGATCCCCGAACCGATGGGCGGCGCGAGCAGCACCTTGTCGCCGAGCCGCAGGCCCAGCGTTCCGCGGCGTCCCCCGACCGGTTGCACCACCTCGGCGACCACCACGTCGCTTCCCGATTGCACGAACGCGATGGACGCCATGTCCGACGCGTCGGCCAGTTCGTGCATCACCGACCGCGCGAGGTCGACGACGTCCGTGGCCGTCGTCGCTGCACGTCCGATGGGGATGAGCGCGGGACCGAGACGGTAGGTCTTGCGAGTGGGGTGCCGGATGAGCCAGCCGGCCTCGGTCAGGGCCACGACCATCGGGTAGCAGGTCGCCTTCGCAACACCCAGGTGCCGGGCGATGTCGGCGAGGCTGCGGGGCGTCTCCGGTTCGTCAGCGAGGAGTTCCGTCAGCATCACGATCCGGTCGGTCTGTGGTGAATTTCGCGCCATGTGTTTGCATAATGCCACTCTGGCGTCGCACTGTGAACGGCGTTACAGTCGAGTCGTCTGAACGATCGCTAAATCACGTGGACCTCCGTCACAGCCGCTGCAGGAAGTGAAACCCATGAAACGCTTCGATCTACGTCACCGGACCGACCGACTCGATCCCGAGACGCAGTACGAAGAGATCGCTCGCATTCTCGCCACGCAGGAATTTCCCTGGGACATCAACCAGGCCCTCAGCTTCGCGCTGTTCCGGACGTACGCCGTGCCGAGCATCGGGCGGTTGCTGTTCGAGACGGGTGAATTCACCGAACGCGTGCAGAAGCGCTACGACGACACCGGCCTGATCCTCGACGCCGTCCTCGAACACGGCCTCACCAGCGATCCCGGTCGCGCCGGGATCCGCCGGATGAACCAGATGCACGGCTCCTACGACATCTCCAACGACGACATGCGGTACGTGCTGTCGACGTTCGTGGTGACCCCGGTGCGTTGGATCGACGACTTCGGTTGGCGGAAACTCAGCCGCAACGAGATCGTCGGATCCACCAACTACTACCGTGCGCTCGGCAAGTACATGGGCATCAAGCAGATTCCCGAGACGTTCGAGGCGTTCGAGAGATTCCTCGACGACTACGAGCGTGAACACTTCCTCTTCGACGAGGGTGGCCGCGCCGTCGCCGACTCGACGCTCGCACTCCTCTGCACGTTCCCGCCGAACAACCTCGCGCCCGCCGCCCTGATCAAGCGCTTCTCCTGGGCGCTCATGGACGATCCGCTTCTCGACGCGTTCGCCTACCGTCGGCCGTCCCGCCTCGCGCGAACTCTGTCGCGGGCTGCATTGAAGGCCCGCGCCCGCCTCGTCCGGTTCTACCCCGTGCGCACGGAGCCCAAGTTCGCCCGCGACCTCCCCAACATCCGCAGCTACCCGACCGGGTACGAAGTGGAGAAACTGGGCACCTTCCCCAGAACCTGCCCCGTGCAGCACACCAACGGTACGGTCGCGCGGGAAAACACCGCATCCTGAACCGCTTTGGACGCCTGATCGACGGAATGCCGTGTGTTCGAACTATTCTCGGACACACGGCGAATGAGGGTGGGCAACTCCCGGTTCTGCCGTAACGTGGCTGCGCGTAGAGACCGTCGACAGGAAGGGATTTTGTGCACTTCTCGCGAGGGACCCTGACCATTGCCGCACTGGCCGGAGCGGCCTCACTCGCTCTGGCGCCCACAGCAACCGCCGCAACCACCTATCAGATCTCCGTCGTTCCGCCGCTCGGGACCGTCTACGCCAACAATCTGGTGACGCTCGGCGCGCTGGTCACGCCCACCCCGACCGGCACCGACGGATCCACTCCGGTCGAACTCGAGATCACCGAGCCCGACGGCGACGTGAACACGCGAACCATCCCACTCACCCTCGGTGCCGGGACGGCAGCGATCCGGACGCACGAGGCCGGCCGCTACACCGCCGTGTTCACCTACGCCCCACCGAACGGCACACCCGCCGAGAAGACGACGCAGTTCGACGCCGTCGCGTCACCGGGGCTGGGCCTGGGTAGCTGACCACCGGAACCTGCCGAGGCGCATCGCCGGTCAGACGCCGGCGGTGCGCCTCTTCTTCGGTTTGACGGGAGCCTCGGTGGATCCCACCGTCTTCATCGCGATCTCGACGTACTTGCGGGCCACCGCGTCCGGGGTCAGCTTGCCCTCGGCGTGATACCAGCGCGGAATCGACTGGCACATACCGAGAAGTGCCCGCGTCGTCTCCGCGGCATCCGACACGTCGAAGAGCTCCCTCTTCTTGCCTTCCTTGACGATCTCGAGGACCAGTTCCTCCACACCCTTGCGGACGGTGCGGTAACGCTGCCGGTTCTCCGGGCTCAGGTAGCGCACCTCGCTCTCGAGGGCCGCCAGACGGGATCGCATGGTCATCCGCAACACGATCGCCTCGATGACGTTCGCGAGTCGCTGCACCGGATCGTCGCCGCCGTCGGCGCTCGCGGCATGGGCGCGCTCGAGAACGTCGCTGGTGGAGAGTTCCAGGAGCGCCAGGAGAACGGCCTCCTTGTTCTCGTGGTGGTAATAGAGGGCGGGTACCGTGACACCGACTCGGCGGGCGATGTCGCGCACCGACGTGCCGTGGAAACCGTGTTCGTAGAACGCGTCGAGGGAGGCGCTGAGGATCGGCGTCAACTTCGTGGGTTCGAGCCGGCGCCAGTCCGCTGCGTTGCCGACCTCGGTGGGCGTCGCACCCTTGGATGAGCTGACCATCAAAGACCTATCTACCGCTCGCTATGCCAGGACGGGTCAAGTGTAGCTGTTCAGATAGTCGGCGAAGGTCTGCGGCGGCCGCCCGGTGAGCGCCTCGACGTCCCCCGTCACCACTGCCAACTCACCGGCCGCGATCGCTGCGTACGAGGTCACCCACCCTGCGACCTCGAAGTCCGGCGCCCCGAAGTGGGCGCGGGACGCGTACGCCTCATCCAGCGTCTCGTTCTCGAAACGCACCGAACGTCCGGTCACCCTCGTGATCGTCTCGGCGGCCTCCGTGAGGGTGAACGCCTCCGGCCCGGTCAGCCGGTAGGTGACACCGTCGTGGTCGCCGTTGCCGGTGGTGAGGACCGCCGTCACCGCATCGGCGACGTCGTCGGGCGCCACCGCGCTGACCCGGCCGTCCCCGGCGGGACCCCGGATGACGCCCTGATCGTCGGCCATCAGCGGGATCATCGACTGATACCAGCTGTCCTGCAGGAACGTGTACTTCAGCCCGCTCTCCCGGATGTGCTGCTCCGTGACGTAGTGGTCGCGGCCGAACGTGAACGTGCACTCGGGCGCCGCGCCGAGAAACGACAGGTAGACGATCCGCTCCACCCCGGCGGCACGGGCGGCGTCCACCACGGTGCGGTGCTCCTCACGGCGGGTGGCGCTCTCGTGACCCGAGACCAGGAACAGCAGCCGGACGCCGTCCAGCGCGGCGGTCATCGCCGGACCGTCGGCGTACGTGGCCACCGCGAACGCGGAGTCGAAATGCTCGGCCAGCGGCTCGAGCCGCTCGGCGTTCCGCCCGATCAGCCGGACCCCGGCGCCGCCGCCGAGCCGCTCGAGCACCTTGCCGCCGATCGACCCCGTGGCTCCTGTCACTGCAATGGTCATGGCCCGCATTCTCCCAGCGCCGGCCCTCTATCCTGACGCGTATGACTGAACCCGTGGCAACCGCTGACCTGGCAGACGAGATCGGACCCGACATCCGGAGCTGCGACACGCAGTTCATCCAGTTCGGCGGCCGTGAAGTGTTCTCCGGCCCCATCACCACCATCAAGTGCTTCCAGGACAACCTGCTGGTCAAGCAGACCCTCGGCGAGCCCGGCAACGGCGGCGTCCTGGTGGTCGACGGTGACGCCAGCATCCACACCGCCCTGGTCGGCGACATCATCGCCGGACGCGGCGTCGACAACGGCTGGGCAGGCGTAATCGTCAACGGTGCGGTCCGCGACTCGGCGATCCTGAAGACCCTCGACATCGGCGTCAAGGCGCTGGGCACCAATCCCCGCAAGAGCACCCAGACCGGCTCCGGTGAGAAGAACGTCCCGATCGAGATCGGCGGCGTCACGTTCAATCCCGGCGAGACCGTCTACAGCGATCAGGACGGCGTCGTCGTCCGCTGATCCGGCGAGAACCGAGCGGCGGTTCGGTATCTCTCGATGCCGAACCGCTGCGAGGCTCCGAGCGCCGACGCAATAATCCGGAGGATTCAGCGGTCGTTCGCACGACTCGCTCCTACGGAGGGCGAACTCGATGGCCGTGTACGGGCCGGCCTGCGTGTTCCTGTATGTCGTCCCCACCATCGCCAGTCTCGTGCTGATCGTCAACAACTTCCTGTCCTACTTCGGGCATGGATATGAACGCCGTGCGTCTCCAGCCTGTGGCGACCGGCGAGCGAATTCCCTCGCGCGATGTTCGTCGCCATGGGGCTGGCCCTCGGAATCTTCGCGTACTGGATTCTCTCCGCCATCACCACGCAGGTGTATCTCGTGGTGCACGGGCTGATGTTCCCGCTGCGCACACCGTCCTGGAAACAGGACCTGGCGGCCGACCCGCTCGCGGGGGAGGCGTGATGACCACATCCGGTCGTATGGGCCCCGACGACCAGTCCGTGAACACCGCCCCGGTCGACGACCTGCACAGGAGACCCGAAAACACCCACTGGATCCTGTATTCCGTCCTCGCCGCCGCGTTCGTCGGACTCCATCGTCGAAGTGAGCGACTGGTGATCGCCGTGCACTGCCCGGACAGGTCGGCGGAATTCGAGTCCGCCGTCGCCGATCCGAAACTCGTGGACGAGAATTAGGGGAACCCCGAGGAGGCGTTGATGTCCGACGAAATCCGTTCCACAGTAGCCGCGCTGATACCCACGGCGCGTGACGAACTCGCCGAACTGGTGGCCATGCGGTCGGTGGCCGATCCGCGGCAGTTCCCACCGGAGGAATGCGTTCGCGCCGCCGAGTGGGTCAGGGACGCCTTCATCGGAGCCGGGATCGGACATGTCGAACTGCTCGAGACGTCCGACGGTTCACACGCCGTCGTCGGACACCAGCCAGCGCCGGACGGGGCCCCGACGGTACTGCTCTACTGCCACTATGACGTTCAACCGCCCGGTGACGAGAAGCTCTGGCACACCGACCCCTTCACCCTCACCGAGCGGGACGGCCGCTGGTACGGGCGCGGCGCAGCCGACTGCAAGGGCAACATCGTCATGCACCTGCTGGCGCTGCGCGCACTCGGCACCCCGTTCCCCGTCGGCATCAGAATCGTCGCCGAAGGATCCGAGGAAATGGGCACCGGCGGGCTCGAGAACCTCGTCGAGGCCAGGCCCGAACTCTTCGACGCCGACATGATCCTCGTCGTCGACACCGGAAACGCCGCGGTCGGCAGCCCGACCGTCACCACAACGCTGCGCGGCATCGCGAACGTCGTGGTCCACGTCGAGACCCTGGCCGGGGAGGTGCATTCGGGCATGTTCGGCGGGCCCGCCCCCGACGCGCTGGCCGCCCTCGTCCAGATGCTCGCCACCCTGCGCGACGCGGACGGCAACACCGTCGTCGACGGGCTCGAGTCGGACCAGAAGTGGACGGGCGTCGACTATTCCGAGGCGCAGTTCCGCACCGACGCCGGCGTGCTCGACGGTGTGCGTCTCGCCGGTTCGAGTTCCGTCGCCGACGCCGTGTGGGCCCGGCCGGCCCTGACGATCCTCGGCATCGACTGCCCGCCGGTGGTCGGCTCGGCCGCCGCCATCCAGCCGCGCGCATCGGCCCGCCTCAACCTGCGGGTGCCACCCGGTATGGACCCGCAGAAGGCGCAGGATGCGCTCGCCGCGCACCTCGAGAACGCCGCCCCGTGGAATGCGCGGGTGACGGTGGAACGCGAAGCGGTGGGCTCCCCGTTCCGTGCGACCACCGACGGCCCCGGATACGCGGCCCTCGGCGCTGCGATGGAGGAGGCGTTCGGGAAGGAACTCGGAACCGTCGGGCAGGGCGGCTCCATCCCGCTGTGCAACGTCTTCTCCGCCGTCGTCCCGACAGCGGAGATCGCCCTGATCGGGGTGGAGGAACCGCGCTGCCTCATCCACGCCCCCAACGAAAGTGTGGATCCCGGCGAAATCGAGAATCTCGCCGTCGCCGAGGCGCTGTTCCTGCAGAGGTTCGCGACCGCCGACCGTCAGGACTGAGAACTCACCCGAGCCGTCATCCCACCGATCTCCACGACATCCCCGTCCCGCAACTGCCGCCCCCGCCGCACCTCGACCTCACCGTTCACCGACACGAGTCCGTCGGCGATCACTTCCTTCGCCTCCGCACCCGACTCGATGAGGTTGGCGAGCTTGAGGAATTGGCCGAGACGGATGGATTCGTCGCGGATCGGGACGGCGTCGTGGATGTCGGACATGCCTCTATCTTCCCTCTTGACCCAAATCGCGGCCCGACGGCTCACACTGAACACTGGAACACCTGTCTCCCGTGATCGGTACGTATCTCTCGCCGGGAAGGAAACGCTCGATGTCAGCTAGCACCGAGACACACCACGCGTCCGAGGCGGCCGTCCGCACCGCACCACGGCCCCGACCCGCACTCGGCTCGAAGAACGGGCGCCTGCACCAGGTTCCCCACATCGCGGGACTGATCCTGGGCGTCTTCTCGGTGCTCGTGTTCCTGTGGAGCATCTCGCCGGTACTGCGCTACTACGTGCACGTGCCGCGGGAATACGTCGACGCCTACTATTTCGACGCTCCGGACACCAGCCTGTCGTGGGCTCTGGTGGTCGCGCTGCTCGCGGCGGCGCTGGCGAGCCGCAAACGCATCGCCTGGTGGCTGCTGACGATCTATCTGGTTCTGATCCTGATCACCAACGTGATCGTGAGCATCACCGACCGGAACGTGAACGCGATGGTCGCCGCCGTGGTCCAGGTGGTGCTGATCGGCATTCTCATCGCGGCCCGGCCCGAGTTCTACACGCGGGTCCGGCGCGGGGCGGGCTGGAAAGCCCTCGGCGTGCTCATCGTCGGTCTCGCGATCGGCACCCTCGTGGGCTGGGCGCTCGTCGAACTCTTCCCCGGCACGCTGCCGCAGGGTGAACGTTTCCTGTGGGCGCTCAACCGCGTGACCGCCCTCGCCGCGGCCGACAACGAACAATTCAGTGGGCGCCCGCACGGATTCGTCAACACCCTCCTCGGCCTGTTCGGCGCAATGGCGCTGCTGGCCGCCGTCATCACCTTGTTCCGCGCCCAGCGCTCCCACAACGCGCTCACCGGCAACGACGAATCGGCGCTGCGCGGGCTGCTGCTGCAGTACGGCGCGGACGACTCCCTCGGCTACTTCGCCACCCGCCGCGACAAGGCCGTCGTGTTCGCGCCCAGCGGGAAGGCGGCCATCACCTACCGCGTCGAGCTCGGCGTGTGCCTGGCAAGTGGCGATCCGATCGGCGACCCGGAGGCGTGGCCCCACGCGATCGAGGAGTGGCAGGCACTCGCGTCCCAATACGGTTGGGCCACCGCCGTGATGGGCGCCAGCGAAACCGGCGCCACCGCCTACAACAAGGCCGGTCTCACCGTGCTCCAGCTCGGCGACGAAGCCATCCTCCGCACACGCGAATTCAACCTCAGCGGACGCGACATGCGGCAGGTCCGCCAAGCCGTCACCCGCGTCCGGCGTCAGGGCGTCACCGTCCGGATCCGCAGACACCGGGACGTCCCCGCGGAGGAGATGGCCGAAGCCATCCGGCTCGCGGACGCGTGGCGCGACACAGAGACCGAGCGCGGTTTCTCCATGGCCCTCGGCCGGCTGGGTGACCGCCTCGACGGCGACTGCCTGCTGGTGGAGGCGGTCGCCGAGGACGGCGAGATCGACGGCATCCTGTCGCTGGTGCCGTGGGGACCGACCGGTGTCTCGCTCGATCTGATGCGCCGCAAGCCGACCTCCCCCAACGGGGTGGTGGAGCTGATGGTGTCCGAACTGGCCACCACCTCGGACCAATTCGGCATCACCAAGGTGTCACTGAACTTCGCGGTGTTCCGCTCCGTCTTCGAGGAGGGCTCCCGCATCGGGGCCGGACCCATCCTGCGGATCTGGCGCTCGATCCTCGTCTTCTTCTCCCGCTGGTGGCAGCTCGAGGCGCTCTACCGCTCCAACGTGAAGTACCAGCCGGAATGGGTGCCGCGGTTCCTCTGCTTCGAGGACAACCGGGAATTGCTGCGCGTCGGATTCGCGTCGGCCGTCGCGGAAGGATTCGTGACCCTGCCCCGGTTCGGCCGCTCCGGAACCCGGGACGCCCTCGAGCACACCGGCACCCACGCCGCGGTCCCCGCCGCACTCGTCGCCGCCGAAGGACTGCACTCCGACGGCAGCGCACCCGGCGAAGGCGTCGCGCCGACCGCGACCGGACCTAAACGTCCCGAGCAGGTCCGCGTCCGGCTCGACAAACTGCCCGACCTCGCCGAACAGGGTACCGACCCCTACCCGGTCGCGTATCCGCCCACGCACACGGTGACCGAGGCCGTGGAGTCGCCGGAGGGAACGACGGTCCGAATCGCAGGACGCCTGCTCCGGATCCGCGACTACGGGGGCGTCGTGTTCGCGGTGGTCCGGGACTGGTCCGGCGACATCCAGATCCTCGTCGACGAGGCCCGGGTCGGCACCGATCGCATCCGGGCGTTCGCCGCCGAGTTCGACCTCGGTGACCTCGTCGAGGTCGCCGGCGTCATCGGATACAGCCGCCGCGGAGCGCTGTCGCTGCTCGCGAACGAGTGGCGCATGACCGGCAAGTGCCTGCACCCCCTGCCGGACAAGTGGAAGGGCCTGTCCGACCCGGAGACCCGCGTCCGGCAGCGGTACGTCGACCTCGCCATCAACTCCGATGCCCGCCGCCTGCTCGAGGCCCGCAGCGCCGTCGTGAAATCGCTGCGCGATTCGCTCGGCGGCCGCGGCTTCCTCGAGGTGGAGACCCCGATCCTGCAGCAGGTGCACGGCGGCGCCAACGCGGCCCCGTTCCTGACCCACATCAACGCCTACAACCTGGACCTGTACCTGCGGATCGCACCGGAGCTGTACCTCAAGCGGTTGTGCGTCGCAGGAATGGAGAAGGTGTTCGAGATCGGCCGCGTCTTCCGCAACGAGGGCGTTGATTTCAAACACAACCCGGAGTTCACGATCCTCGAGGCGTACGAGGCGCACAGCGACTACGAGAAGATGATGGTGCTGTCCCGGGAGCTCATCCAGACCGCGGCGACGGCGGCGTACGGACGCGAGATCATCATGCGGCCCGGCCCCGACGGCACGCTGGTGGAGGTCGACATCTCCGGCGAATGGCCCGTCAAGACGATGCACCAGGCGGTCGCCGAGAAGCTCGGCGTCGACGTCTCACCCGAGACGCCCCTCGCGGAACTGCAACGGCTGTGCGACGAGCACGAGATCCCGTACCAGTCCACCTGGGACGCCGGCGCCGTCGCGCAGGAGATGTACGAGCACCTGGTGGAGGACTACACCGAATTCCCCACCTTCTACACCAATTTCCCGACGTCGATGTCACCGCTCACCCGGCCGCACCCCACGATTCCGGGGGTCGCCGCGAAGTGGGACCTCGTCGCGTGGGGGATCGAACTCGGCACCGCGTACAGCGAACTCACCGACCCCGTGGATCAGCGGAACCGGCTCACCGAGCAGTCGATGCTCGCCGCCGGCGGTGACGAGGAGGCGATGGAA
This sequence comes from Rhodococcus sp. 21391, assembly GCF_016772255.1. NCBI lineage: Bacteria > Bacillati > Actinomycetota > Actinomycetes > Mycobacteriales > Nocardiaceae > Rhodococcus > Rhodococcus sp. 21391. The sequence continues at coordinate 6,652,341 of NZ_CP063781.1, forward strand.
CTCGACGAGGACTTCCTGCAGGCCCTCGAACACGCCATGCCCCCGACCGGTGGGCTCGGCATGGGCGTCGACCGGGTGGTCATGCTCATCACCGGCGGCAGCATCCGTGAAACCCTCGCGTTCCCCTTGGCCAAGCCGAGGCAATGACCTCCCGTGGCCGGGTCGCCGTCGCTGCGCTGCTGATCCTCGGCGCCGTCGGCTACGCGTCGTGGCTGCTCGAATTCGTCCTCGACACCGGAATCGATCCGCTACGGGGGTTCGCGAGCGAACTCGCCGCGGCGGACCAGCCGTACGGATTCTGGTTCCGCAGCGGCGACCTGCTGACCGGATGCTTCGTCGCCGTGGCCGGGGTACTGGGACTGTCGCGGTACTCGCAGGGCTGGATGACGGCGGTCGGGTGGATCGCGCTGATCGTGTTCGCGCTCGCGACCATCGCCGATTCGCGCCTGCCGATGAGTTGCGCGGCCACCAACGACCATGTCTGCGCTGCGCGTGAGGCCGCCGGACACCTGCCGCTCACCCACGACCTGCACGCCGTGACCAGCGCGTCCGCCTCGACGGGAGGCGTGGTGTCTTCCCTCGCGTTCCTGTTGGCCGCGTTCCGCTACCAGTGGCCGACCTGGTTGAAAGTTACCGGCGTGGCCGTGGCGACGGTGTTCGTCGGCGGCACGGTATGGACGCTGACAGCCGCGGGACTCCGCGGCGAACAGGACGCCTGGCTCGGACTCGGCCAGCGCGTCCAGCTGCTCGCCTTCTGCGGATGGCTGATCTTCGTGGCGCTCAGCGTGATTCACGTCACCCCGGAAAGGGCTGGTTCCACGTGAAACGTCCTGGGGAAATGGTCGCGGGAGTGCACGTGGTCGTGGACGGCGAGGGCCCACCCGTCGTCCTCTACGGCGGCCTGGGCGGGAACTGGTTCGACTGGGACGAGGTGGTCGAACTGCTGTCCGAGACCTGCCTCGTGGTGCGGATCGATCGTCCCGGGTACGGACTCAGTCCCCCGTCCGCCGAGCACCCGTCCGCCCGTGGCGAGGCGGCGAGAATCGCCGACGTTCTCGACGCGCTTTCCGTGACCACCCCCGCGGTGCTCGTCGGCCACTCGCTCGGCGGCATCTACGTCGAGGCCTTCGCCCGGCTGTACCCCGACCGAACCGGCGGCGTGATCCTGCTGGACGCCACCGTCACGGCCCACCCGCACCGCGTGATCCCGACCCGATGGCGTGTCACGATGGGCAGACGAGCGGCCCGAACGGCAAGCAGGGTGGGGCTGCAACGCCTCCTGGGCCCCACGGTCCGCCGGATCCTGAACCACTCGACACCCCCCGGCGGGATCGCGCCGGGCACCCGTCGATGGGTCGAGCGGATCTACCGCGAGCCCGCGTACCTCGAGTCCTCGATCGTCGAGAACGCGTCGTACCCGGCGCTGGCCCAGGAGCTGGCCGCGCTGCGCGAGACCACGGCGATGACGGCGGCCGTCGTCGTGGCCGCCGCCCACACCGGACGCCCGACGCCCTGGGGGTCGGCGTGGATCCGCATGCAGAGGCAGTTCGCGGAATTCCTCGGCGCCGCGTTCCGCGTCGTGCGTCCCGCGCACCACCACGCCATGATCGATCAGCCCGGCCAGATCGCGGCACTGGTGCGGGAGCTGGCAAGCTGATCGACGTGCAACTGCTACTGATCCGCCACGCGCTGCCCGCGCTCGTCACCGCGTCCGACGGGCGCGCGGACCCCGCACTGACCGAGGAAGGTCACGCCCAGGCCAAGCGGCTGCCTCCTGCGCTGGCCCCGTACCGCATCGCCCGGATCGTGAGCAGCCCGCAGCGCCGCGCACTCGAGACGGCGGCGCCGGTCGCCGAGGCCCTCAACCTTGCCGTCACCGAGTACGTCGGCCTCGCGGAGTACGACTACGACCTCGACCACTACATCCCGTTCCACGAGGCGGAGGCGCGGGCGCCGGAGGCCTTCGCCCGGATTCGGGCCGGCGAGTTCCCGAAGTCCGTCGACGCCGACGCGTTCCGCACGCGGGTGTTCGAGTCCCTCGGCCGCATCGTCGACGAGTCCGGCCACGAGGACACCGTCGCGGTATTCGCCCATGGCGGCGTCATCAACGTGTTCCTGCAGCAACTGCTCGGGCTCGACCGACCCCTCGTGTTCCCGATCGAGTACGTGTCCGTGACCCGGGTGCTCGTCTCCCGCAGCGGCGAGCGACGGGTGGCGTCGGTCAACGAGACCGGTCACGTCAGGGACATGCTGCGTCGATAGAACCCGCGAGAACCGCACGCACGGCGATCGGCAGAGCGGTCGGCACGCCCGCTTCGGCGCCCGCACGTGCGACCGTGTCGATTGCCGCCGCGGTGAATTCCGCGCTCTGCACCGGCTCGTACTGCGCGGGAGTGTCGATTCCGACCGCGAACTCCGCGAAGCTTCCGGTCATCGCCTGAAGGAACGGCGCCGCCATTGCGGCGAGTTCCCCGGCGGTGCCGCCGGCGCCGCGGACCATCGCGGCGCCCTGCTCGAACCCGGCGAACATGGCGTACATCGCGCCGAGCAGCGCGAGGTCGTACATCGCAGCAGCGCCGGCGTCGTCGCCGACGAATACCGCACGACCGAACAGTTCCAGCACCGGCCGATTCCTGTCGAACGCCTCCGCCGCGCCGCTGTAGAGCACGAACGCGTCGCCGCCCCCGATCATGTCGGGTACCGCCATGATGCCGCCGTCGACGTACTCCACTCGCGCCGCGCCGGCCCACCGCGACATCGCACGCGCCTGCTCGGGCGTGGTCGTCGTCAGGTTCACGAGCGTTCGTCCACGCAGGTCGCCGGCGACGGGCTCGATCAGCTCGCGCACCGTCTCGTCGTCGACCACACAGACGAGCACCAGCGGCGAGACCTGCACCGCCGCGGACACCGACTCGGCCGGATGCGCACCGGAGTTCGCCAGCGTGTCCGTTTTCTCGGGCGTGCGGTTCCAGACGGTGACCGTGCGCCCTGCTCGCAGCAGCGCGACCACAAGAGCCCGTCCCATGGCGCCGAGCCCGAGAACCGTGACGTCGGTGCCGGTCATGCGACACCCCGGGCGGACTGCGACGGCGCGACGATCGCCTCGTACACGCTGCCCGAACCGTGCCTGCCGAAACCCAGGTCGAGGGCACGCCGGTACAGCTCCCTGACCGCCGCCGGAAGTCGCGAATCGATTTGCGCGTCCTCGCTGGTGACTGTGATGTGATCGATTCCAGCGGCCATCATCGCAAGGCTCGCGCCGACGTCGGGGTACTCCCGTCGGTCGATCTCCTCGGCCGCGCCCTCGAGGAAGAACGGCATCTGCGCGAGCAGGTCGGAGGCATAGGGCAGGAACGTCCCTGCCTGCACCCCGGCAGATTTCATCAGTGCCGCCGCATGACTCGCGCCGACCAGCGTGGTCATGAACAGATCGAGCAGCGCCTGGTACCAGAGCAGGGCCAGACTCGGATCGGCGCCGACGTACTCCGGCCGCGCTAGGAGCCCGAGCGTGTCGGACCACCGGTCGAGCACCGCGCGCGGTCCGCTGTAGAACGCGTACGCCGTGTCGTCGCCGACCAGCGTGGCCGGAACCATGATGCCTCCGGTGAGGAACTCGGCGCCGTGCCGGGCGGCCCACGCGGCAGCACGCTCGGCCTCGCGGGGAGTGTCGGAGCTGAGGTTGACCAGGACCCTGCCTGCGAGCCGGTCGGCGGCGGGTTCGAGCAGGTCGTACATCGCCCGGTAGTGGGTGAGGCTGACGATCACCAGATCGGCGGCGTCGAGCGCGTCCTCCGCGCTGGTCGCGCGGCGGGCACCTGCCGCGACGACGGCGTCGGCGCGTGACGCGGTGCGGTTGAACACCGTGACCGGCACGGCGTGATCGAGGAGCGTTCCGGCCATGGCGCGGCCCATCGGCCCGAGCCCGACGACGGTGACGGAAGGCAGTTGTGCAGGCATGATTCGCTTTCGGAAGTCCGTGCCCGAGTGACCGGGCAACGCTGCGGAGCAACGCCTTCTCCAGTCTCAGCGCGCGCACTACACTCGACAAGTACCCACTTCAAAGTCAGGTACTTACCAAAAAGTCAGTGAGGAGCGTTATGCGCCGACAGCAACGTCCCTACTCCTGCGGAATCGATGCGGCGATCGACGTCATCGGCGGCAAATGGAAGGTGCTGATCCTGTGGGCCCTTCACACCGGTGAGCAGCGGTTCGGCGACCTCAAGCGCCTGGTACCCGGCATATCGGAGAAGATGCTGATCCAGCAATTGCGGGAACTCGAAGCCGACGCCATCGTGCATCGCGAGGTCTACCACCAGGTTCCGCCGAAGGTCGAATACTCGCTGACCGAACTCGGAGTCTCCCTCAACCGCTCCCTCGAACCGCTCGGCGCCTGGGGCGCCGAGCACATGGACCACATCGTGGCGGTCCGGGAGGTCGAGGCGAACGGGGACAGCCTCGACCCGTCGAGCCGCTAGAGGCCCGGAATCCGCGGCAGCGGAGGGAGCGGCGGGGGCGGCGGAAGTGTCGGCAGCTGAATCTGCGGCAGACCGGGAATGAGTGGGCGCGGGGCGGGGGCAGGCGCGGGAGCGGGCTCCGGCACGCTTGCCTCCTCCTCGGCCGGGCCCGGAACCGACACCGCGGCGGACGGCGGTGGCGTCGACACCGGTGCGGGTGCGGGAGACGGAGACATCTGCGCGTCACTCGGCTGAGTGGCGACCGGACGTGCGTCGCCGTTGGAGCTCTGCAGGTGGCTGCCGCCGACGCCGAGGCCGAGTCCGATCACGGCGACGACAGCCAGCGCACCGCCCGCCAGCGCGCCACCGCGGATCACCGGTTTGGCGAATCCCCCGGCGCCGATGCGGTGCGACGTGCCCGAGTGCTCCTGTGCCAGCAGCGCAGCGCCCTCCGCGGCCACCAGTTCCGGCTGCGCCGGCACGATCACCGGGAGCGCGAGCCACGACTCCATCAGAGACGCGACCAGCGGAATATGCGCGCCGCCCCCGATCAGAACCACCGCGTCGGCAGCCCGCCCGGACGATTCGATCACCTCGCGGGCCAGGCGCGCCGACGCCTCGACGTGGCGCACGATCAGCGAGTCGAGGATGTCCTGCGAGAGCAGGAGCAGGCCGCCGTCGCCGGGCACGCAGACCGCGGTGTTGGTGGACAGCTCTTCCTTGGCGCGGCGGCAACGGGCGTCGAGCGCCGACTCCGCGGCCGCATCGGCCGGTGGCGCAATGCGCTTCTCGTCGAGCTGGTGGTCGCGGATCAACCGGTCGACGACGTCGCCGCTGATCTCGTCGGTGCGAGCCGTCCCGAGCACCGTGCCGGTGAGTCGGTCGACCACGGTGACGGTGAGGCCGGAGCTGCCGAGGTCGTAGAACACGAGCGTCGAATGGTCGCCGAGCTGTCCCGACGCCTCGAGCTTGCGGAGCGCAGCCGCCACTTCCGGGACCAGCCGGCAGTCGATCGCGGCCTGCACGGCAGTGGCCTGCGCCTCGTCCCGGTACGCGACACCGAAGACCTGCACGTCGTCGGCGGCGCGCTCGGCCATCACCGTTCCGATGGCGTCGGCTACCACCACGTGCTCCGGGTGCTCGCTCGCGGCGTCCACCGGGAATGACCGGAAGACGGCCCCCTCGTCGTCCGGATACGCCACGCGCACAGCGCTGGCACCCACCGATACACCGAGAACTGAAACCATGGAACGACTATAACGGTTTGATCACGGAACGCGTGTCGGGGCCTCGCGGCCTCCACCTTCGTTATATGCGCTCAGAGTCCGGGTATCCGGGGAAACTCCGGCATCGGGAGCGGCGCGGGCGGCGGAATCGTCGGGAGCTGAAACTGCGGCAGACCTGGAACGAGCGGAGCGGGTTCCGGCGTGGTCGGCGGAGCCGACGACGCGTCGGACGGCACGACACCCTGTGCCTCGGGAGCCGCCGGCGCCCGAGTCGGGCTCTGCGTCTGCGGCTGCTGCTGCTGGTACGTGGTGCGCACCTCGGTCTGCGGCGGGATCACCGGCTGCTCGTCGACCACCGACGGGGCGGCTTCCGAAGGCGGGGCCACTTCCGCGGTCGTCGTGGGCTGCGGCGGTATCACTTGCCGCGCTGCCGGCGCCTGCGTGTTCGACTGCGTGGCGGCCGGTTGCGCGTCCTCCTCCGCACCCTGCAGGAGGTCGGTGCCGACGCCGAGTCCGAGACCCACCGCGGCGACCACGGCCACGACACCTCCGGCGAGGACGAGGCCACGACGCTTCCAGATCGGTGCCGACTGCGACTCGGGCTCCGGCTCCCTCTCGGATTCGAGCTCCAGCTCGGACTCGGGCTCGAACTCCGGCTCGGGCTCGAACTCCGGCTCGAACGGGTGGTCCGGCGCCACCGCCGCGACGAACTCGTCGGACGCCGGGCGCGCGAGCAGGGCCGCACCCTCCGCCGCCACCAGTTCCGGCTGCGCGGGGACGATCACCGGAAGGTCGAGCCAGGACTCCATCACCGATGTGACCAACGGAATATGTGCGCCACCGCCGATCAGCACGGCGGCGTCGGGGAGGCGTCCCGAGCGGCGAATGACCTCCCGGGTCAGGCGCGCCGACGTCTCGACCGGGCCGACGATGAGCGAATCGAAACTGTCCTGCGACAGGAGAAGAAGACCGCCCTCGCCCGGCATGCACACCGCGCCGTTGGTGGACAGCTGTTCCTTCGCATCGCGGCACCGCGCGGCGAGCGCGAGCGCGGATGCCGCGTCGGCGGGGTGCGCGAAGCGGTGCAGTTCGAGTTGATTGTCACAGATGAGCCTGTCGACGAGATCGCCGCTGATCTGGTCCGAACGCGCACTGCTCAGCACCATGCCGGTGTCCCGGTCGACGACGGTGACGGTGAGACCCGAACTGCCGAGGTCGTAGAACACGAGCGTCGAGTGGTCGCCGAGTTCTCCGGACATCTCGAGCATCTGGAGTGCGGCCGTCACCTCGGGGACCATCTGGAAGTTGCCGATCTGGAGCCGGGCCATCGCGGCCTGCACGGCACCGGCCTGCGCCTCGTCCTGGTACGCGACACCGATGGCCTGCACCTCGTCGGTCTCGTCGCGCTCGGCGAGCACCGTCCCGATGGACTCGGCGGCCAGTTCCTCCGGCCGTTCGAGTGTTGCGGTCACCGACCGCGATTGGAAGATCGGCGTTTCGAGAGTCACGGCGTCGTGGCACGCGAAGCGCACCGCGCTGGCGCCTACCGATACACCGAGAACTGAAGTCATGACGCAGACTATAACGGTTCGGTCACGGGTCTCGCGCATGAAGCAGACCGGACGGCACGTCAGGCGCTTTTCGGCCGTACCCCAGTGACGCACATCGGGTTCCCGTTCGTGACATCCACGTCGAAACCCGCGGAAACCAGAGCCCGCGTGGCGGTATCCGCAACACGCCGCGACTTGTCACGGTCATGTACGGACACCGCTCCGCCGTACACGAGGTGCAGGATTCCGCCCGGTCGGAGCGCCTCCCACAGGACGCGTATCTCAGCGGTCGCGTCACGCACCCAGAACACGTTGACGTTGACCGCAAACGCCTTGTCGAAGGAGGTCCTGATCGCAACGAAATCCGGCGAGGTCGGTGTTCCGGAGCACCACCGTCCCCGTCGAGACGTGGGCGTCGTTGCGCCGCGCCGCCCGCAGGCCTCACGGCATACCACCTATCCGAAGCGCCCCAGTAAGGACACCATGCGGGACCTCACCTACTTCGTCGGCATCACCATCGACGGCTTCATCGCCGGCCCGGACGGCGACATCGGTTTCTTCCCGATGCACGACGACATCCTCGGATTCGTGGCGCAGGAATACCCGGAGACGATTCCGACACACCTGCGGGAGAAGTTCGGCGTCGACGGCGCCAACAAGCAGTTCGACACCGTGATCCAGGGCCGCGCAACGTACGAGCCCGCCCTGGCTGTCGGCATCACGAGCCCGTACGCGCACCTGCGCAATACGTCGCTTCCCGCACTCTGACCGAAAGCCCCGATCCCGCCGTCGAGATCGTCGCCGACCCGCTCGAGAAGGTCCGGAAGCTCAAGGCCGAGGACAGCGCGCTGGGCGTCTTGGTGGCGGGCGGTGGCGAGCTCGCGGGCACCCTCCTGCCGGAGATCGACGAACTGGTCGTCAAGCACTATCCGGTGGTGGCCGGCCGCGGAACTCCGATGTTCGGCGGCGACTTTCGGCCCACCCACTTCGATGTCGTCCACCGGGAGGCCTACCCGAGCGGGGCCGCGGTCAGTCGGTTCCGGCGGCGCGTGTGACGTCGACGTGGGTGCCGAACCACTGCAGCGTTCGTGCCCAACCGTCCCGGGCGGCCTCCTCGTTGTACACGGCGGGACGGTCGTCGCAGTGGAAGCCGTGTTCGGCGTCTGCGTAGCGGACGATGTCGGTGTCCACCGGCGCGTGGGCGACCGCGGCGCGCAGCTCCTCGACTTCCTCGGTCGGAATCCCCTTGTCGCGGTCGCCGAACAGGCCGAGCCACGGCGTACTCAGCTGCCCGGCGACGTCGAGTTGCGATGGATACCCGAAGCGTCCGTTCGCGACGCCTCCGCCGTAGAAACTCACTGCGGCCCCCAGGTCGAGGCGCGTCGCCGTGTGGAACGCGACCGTTCCGCCCATGCAGAATCCGACGATCGCGGTGTTCCGCGGGTCGATCGAGGCCGCCGACAGGGCCGCGACGGCCCCGTCGACGTCCTCGTCGATGTGCGCGGCGGTGAGCTCACCGATCAACGACATCGCCGACTTCATGTCGTCGTACTCCAGCACCGGATCGCCGCTCCGGTGGAACAGGTGCGGCGCGACCGCGTGGTACCCGGCGGCGGCGAAACGGCGGCAGACGTCGACGATGTGCCCGGTGACGCCGAACGCCTCCTGGATGACGACGACACCGCCGCGGACGGGACCTTCAGGGGTGATGCTGGTGAGTGGTGTGGTCACGAACTACGACTCTAGGAAACCGGCTTCAGCGGGTGGATCGCCGGTGCCCCGGCGAGGTGCTCACCGAACGTCCCGAGCGCGGCCTGGAAGTGCGGCGACTTCATGTGCGCGTCGACCGCCTCCTGACCGGTCCACACCTCGACGGTGACGAAGGTTCCCGCGACCGCGGCTGATTCGAACACCTCGTACGAGATGCAGCCCTCTTCCTTGCGGCTCTCCGCGGCCAGCGCGGACAGTCCGTCGCGGACGGTGTCCTCGGAACCGGGCTTGGCAGGAATGGTCGCTACGACATGCAGATCGGACATCGACTCCCTTTCGTGAACGCCACCTCGTGTGGCCCGTCTCACGTAAGCACAGTTGGGTCGGCTAGGAAACCCGAAGTCGCGTCAAATAATCGGTGACCTTCGGTTCGTCCCAGCCGTGCGCTTCACGGAGACCGTCCGCGATGGTCGCGAGATAGGCGGGTGCCGGTGCGTTCCTGGCGACGACGTCGCCGCGGGCCCGGGTGGTGAACGTGCACATGGGAACATCGTGGCGGGCTCCGAGAGTGACCAGGCGGTCGTAGCAGGCGGGTTCCTGCGCGTGGATGTCCTCGAACTGCTCCTGTGTCACCAGGAATGCGCGGGCCGCGACGGTGCCGGGCGCGTCGGGGTCGTAGAACGCGCGGCCGCCGCCCCAGATCCGTGACTCTCCCGCGAAGAACACCGAGCCGGGTATCACCACCGGTACCGACTCGCGGGGGGCGCTCGCGTCACGGGCGCCCGTGTGCACGAGGTTGCCCCCCGCCGGGCAACCACCACGCAGGTAGCAGGTCAGACGCGTCGTCGCCATGTTCGATCCATAGCTGACGTACCAGATCAGCACACACACGACCGTACTCGGACAAGATGGTCACATGAGTCTTCTCGGCGAAGTAAGAGGCTGGCGCAGCGGTACTCGGAAGCATCACCGCCTGCGGGACCTCGACGGCACTCTCGTCGTCGTCACCGGTGGCGGCAGCGGGATCGGCCGCGAGACCGCGCTGGCGTTCGCGTCCGAAGGCGCTGTCGTGGTGGTCGCCGACCGCGACCTCGAATCCGCGCAGCTGACCTCCGATCTCATCAACTCCGCCCAGATGAAGGGCGGCGGTGCGGTGGCCATCTTCGGGGGCGGCTCCCACGCGTATCAGGTGGACGTCGCGGTGGAGGACGAGGTGCAACGCTTCGCGGAGAAGGTGCAGGCCGAGCACGGCACCCCCGACATCGTGGTCAACAACGCCGGAATCGGATATTCGGGCACGTTCACGAAGACCCCGCAGAAGGATTTCGAGCGGGTGATGGACGTGAACTTCTGGGGTGTCGTCTACGGCTCCCGCGCGTTCTCCCAGCAGATGATCGACCGCGGAACCGGTGGGCACATCGTCAACCTGTCGTCCGCCGCGGCTTTCACGCCGCAGAAGCGACTCACCGCGTACGCGACGAGCAAGGCCGCGGTTTTCATGCTGTCGGATTGTCTCCGTGCGGAATTGGTGAACCACGGCATCGGTGTCAGCGCCATCTGTCCCGGACTGGTCCACACCAACATCGTCAAGGCCACCGACTTCGCCGGCGCCACACCGGAGGAGCAGACGAAGATGCGGGACCGGGCCGACAAGCTCTACCGCAGACGCGGTTTCACCCCGGACCGGGTGGCGACGCAGATCGTGAGGGCCGTCAAGCACAACAAGGCCGTCGTCCCCGTCACGCCCGAGGCCAAGTTCGGGCGTGCGCTGAGCCGCCTGGCCCCGGGCGGCATGCGGCTCGGCGCACGCTTCGACCTCGGCTGATCCGAAACGTCAGGGGGTCGGTGCCTGCACCCGACCGGTGTAGGCGTCCATGCTGTGGTACACACCGAGCCGGTCGGCCAGACGGTCCCAGGCACGCACCGGCAGCACGGCTTTCGCCACCCGCGACAGATACAGCGACCGCGGCAGCATCAGCAGAGGCTTCCCCTGCTTCATCGCCCGCCACGACCGGGCCGTGACGTCCTCCGGGCTCAGGATCGGGGCGAACAGGGGGTTCTTCACACCGTCGAACATGCCGGTGGAGATGTAGCTCGGGCACACGGTGGTGACCTTGACGTGCCCGTGGCCGGCCTGGGCCAGTTCGAGTCGCAGCGAATCGCTCCAGCCCAGAGCAGCCCACTTCGACGCCGCGTACACGGCCATTCTCGGTGTCGCCACGGTCCCGGCGGCGGAGGCGATGTTCACGATGCGGCAGTCCCGGCCGCGGTCCTCGATCATGGCGGGCAGGAACTCGTTCGTGATGTACATCGGTGCGAGCGTGTTGACGTCCATCACGAATCTGGTGTCCGACTCGCGGTCGTGATCCCAGAAGTACTTGCCACGCACCACCCCGGCGTTGTTGACGAGCACGTCGGGACGACCGACCGCGTCCCGCACCTCGGCGGCCGCCGTGCGGACGGATTCGAGGTCGGCGACGTCGACGACGTGTGCGCTGACGGTGCACCCCGATTCGCGCAGTTCGTGCGCCGTGCGTTCGAGCGCGGCGGCGTCGATGTCCCACAACACCACCGTTCCGGCGTGATCGGCGGCGGCGAGCCGGGCGAACAGACGCCCCATCCCCATGGCCGCCCCGGTGATCAGGACCGTCTTGCCCGCTACCGAGAATCCCACGTCATGCTCTCCTGCGGTCGATACCGGCCGGGCCGGCCGGCTCGTGGTAAAGGGTTTCGATCCGATCCTTCAACGTGGCCTGTGCACGTCGCAGTGCCTGCCACACCACGGGTGCGGCGACACCGCCGAGCAGTTGTCCGGCCGGTCTGCCGGGAGAGTGGTAGCGGAAGGCGACGGTGAGCTCCGTTTCGTCCGGGCTGACCGCGTCGAACGTCCAGACCGATCCGTGCACGCCGTGATCGGCCTCGACGACGAGCCGGCGACCCGGGTCCGATTCGACGACCCGGGCGCGGGACGGCAGCGTGATCGCACCGGGCACGGTCGCCGGATCCGCAAGGTACTCGAAGGCCATCGCGGGCGGAACGACGATCACCGTGGTGCTGCGTAAGCCGATCATCGAACGCCCGGAACTGCGGGGGCCGGACAGGCAGAGCTGAATGGACAAGACGGATATCCCAACGTGTCGACGTCCGAGGCAGAAAATGTGTGGTACATCGATGTACCGCATACTGCCGACGGTATACGGAAACGCAGCGACAGGGAAGACTACGATTCGATTCGATGACGAAACCCCAGCAAGACGCCGGTGACGGGCGCGCTGCCCGGTGGCGCGGCCAACGCGAGAAGCGGCGCTCGGAGTTCGTCGAACGGGCACTCGTCGCCATCGACGCAGAAGGTCCCGACGTGTCGGTCGCGACGATGGCCGTCTACGCCGGGGTCGCGCGAACCCGCATCTACCGGCACTTCGACGACAGCACCGACCTCAAGAACGCCGTCGCCCGGCGGGTCGCGGCGATGATGCTCCTCGAATACGCCCCCGTGATCACCGTCGACGGCGCACCGCACGCCATCCTCACCCGCGCCGCCCGCACCCACCTCGACTGGGTCACCGAGCACGCCAACCTGTACCGCTACCTGATGTCGTTCTCCCCCGCGGCCGGAGAGGTGCGGCGGGCCATCAGCACCGCGGTCGCCGACATGCTCCACCCCTACCTGGATGCTCTCGGCGCGCCCGCCACCGCGACACCGCTGGCCAATGCGCTGATCGGGATGGTCGAGTCGGTGTCCGCGGAGTGGATCGATCGGCCGGGCGGCACCGACGTCGGCGCGCTGACCGAACAGCTGGCCGCGTGGGCGTGGGCGCTGGTCGACACCACGATGCGCAGCCGCGGCGCGGTCCTCGACCCGGACAGTCCCCTACCGGCCCCGGACGACCTCCGCACGTGAGTGGGAAAGCGTGCCGGAACACACATTCCCACTCACGTGCGGGACCAGCGGGTCAGGTACTCGCGCTCGGTGGCGGTGATGCGGCGTAGCCGCTGGGCATCCACGTCCGCGACGGCCATCTGAGTGGTGGCGGTGACGGCGGGCCGGTCGGTGATCGGGGTACGGGCGCCCCGGACCTCGTAGCCGATGGTGAAATCCACCGCCCGGTGCTTGGCGATCCACATGGTGATCCGCAGGGGACTGTCGGAGTGCCGCAACTGTCCCCGGTACTTCACGTGGATGTCGGCGATGAACGCGCTCGTGATGAGCGACGAATTCTCGCTGCCCTCGCTGAGCAGCCAGTCGATCCGGGCCTCTTCGAGCAACGTCACCATCCGCGCATGGTTGATGTGCTGAAAGGCGTCCATGTCGGACCACCGGACGGTCACGAAGGCGTCGTAGCCGACGACGGCGGCAGGGGTGTCAGTCACGTTGGACATCATCCCCTGCCGCCGTCGGCCGAACTCACGCGATGTCGCGCAACCAGTTCCTCAGCCACGTCGTGGCGGGCGTACCCGATCCGTCGACCGCGTACCTGGTGTAGTCCTGGTGAGCCTGCGACTTGTAGAACTGCTCCAGCTCGTCGATGCGCTTCTCGTTGGACTGCTCGTCCAGCTGAGCCATCAGGGCCGGCACACCGCCCACAGCGAGGATGTCGTTCCAGATCGCGAGCGCTTCCTGCTGGTAGCGCCCGAACAGCGTCGGCGTCGGATCCGACGTCTGCGCGAGGAATCCGGCGAGCCGCGTCACGAAGTCTTCCTTCGGCGTGGAGCAGTACAGGTCGCCGTACGCGCAGAAGGTGCGCGTGTTCTGGCTGACCCAGCCGAACCCGCCGATGCGGGGACCACCGGCGCCGCTGCCTGCGACGGCAGGGCCGACGAGCGCGTCGGTCGGCGACCGCCGCGGATCGGACACGAGTCCGACGGCCGCGATCTTGTCCGCGGGCACCACACCGAGGCCGGTGCCGATCTCCGCAGCGAGATCACCTGCGGCGTCGGCGCCCTGGCTGTAACCGATGATCGACAGCTTCGTGTCGGGGCACTGCTGCGACATCGACGACAGCATGCCCTTGGCATTGCTGACCGCCTGCGCCTTCGAGCGCCCGTACACCTCGGACTCCCACGGGAAGGCCGTGGCGGCGTACGTGACGTAGTCGGTGCGGATCGACGACGGCAGACCGTTCGTCACCGCGGACAGCAGACCCGGCGTGGGCCTGACGTTGTCCTTGGTGGACGTTTCCCACGTCCCCGGAATCGCGACCACGTACAGACTCGGGCAGGGGTCCGCGTTCGCCACTGCGCTCGTGCCCGCTACTCCCGATACCACCGGGATGGCTGCCGCAGCAGCCACTGCGGTCAGAAATGCGACAACCCGTTTCATTGCCATGGCCTCAACCTGTTCTCCCCTTCGCCGTCCTGCAGACGGGATGCTGCCAGGACAACGTGACCTAAAGATGCACGATCGGTAAATGAACGTTACCGACCGAACGTGACCCCCGCACGATAAACCGACACCCCGGTAGGAAAACCTACCGGGGTGCGGATTGTACGAGCAGTTACATCTACCGCTGCGGGGCGGTGGTGGTCTCGATCGGAGACGGCAGCGCCGACTCGCCCTCGAGGTACGCATCGACCGCGGCGGCCGCCGAGCGACCCTCGGCGATGGCCCACACGATCAGCGACTGACCGCGTCCCATGTCGCCGGCCACGAAGACGCCGTCGACGTTGGTGGCCCACTTCGCGGAGCGGGCGACGTTGCCGCGCTCGTTGAGGTCGACGCCGAGATCGGTGAGCAGGCCCGGCTTCTCGGGTCCGACGAAGCCCATCGCCAGCAGCACGAGGTCGGCCTCGAGCTCGAAGTCCGAACCCTCGACCTTCTCGAAACGACCCGACTTCATCTCGACCTCGTGGGCCTTCAGTGCGGTCACCTTGCCGTCGGCACCGACGAACCGTTCCGTGTTCACGGAGAAGAGGCGTTCGCCGCCCTCCTCGTGCGCGGACGCCACCCGGTACATCAGCGGGTACGTCGGCCACGGGGTGTGCTCGGCGCGGGTCTCGGGCGGTCTCGGCATGATCTCGAACTGGTGAACGCTCTCGGCGCCCTGACGGTGCGAGGTGCCCAGGCAGTCCGCGCCGGTGTCGCCGCCGCCGATGATGACGACCTTCTTGCCCTCCGCGGTGATGGTCGGCTTCTCCAGGTCGCCGAGCTGCACACGGTTGGCGATCGGCAGGAACTCCATCGCCTGATGGATGCCGTCCAGCTCGCGGCCGGGGATCGGCAAGTCGCGGGCCTCGGTGGCACCGCCGGCCAGGACCACGGCGTCGAACTGCGCGCGCAGTTCGTCCGCGGTGATGTCGACGCCGACGTTGACACCCGTCTTGAAGACGGTGCCCTCGGAGTTCATCTGATCGAGACGGCGGTCGATGTGCCGCTTCTCCATCTTGAACTCGGGGATGCCGTACCGGAGGAGCCCGCCGATGCGGTCGGCCCGCTCGAACACGGTGACCATGTGGCCTGCGCGCGTCAGCTGCTGCGCTGCAGCGAGACCCGCGGGACCGGAACCGACGACGGCGACCTTCTTGCCCGTCGACCGGGTCGGGTGCACCGGCTTGACCCAGCCCTCGTCGAAGGCGCGGTCGATGAGCTCGACCTCGACCTGCTTGATGGTGACGGGGTCCTGGTTGATGCCCAGGACGCACGACGCCTCACAGGGTGCGGGGCACAGCCGCCCGGTGAACTCCGGGAAGTTGTTGGTCGCGTGCAGACGCTCGATGCCGTCGTGCCACCGGTCCTTGTAGACCAGGTCGTTCCACTCGGGAATCAGGTTCCCCAGCGGACAGCCGTTGTGGCAGAACGGGATACCGCAGTCCATGCACCGGCTGGCCTGAGTCTTCAGGGTGTCCGGCGAGAACTCCTCGTAGACCTCGTTCCAGTCGAGCAGGCGCAACGGCACCGGCCGGCGAACCGGAAGTTCGCGTGACGTGTGCTTCAGGAAGCCGCTTGGATCACCCACGAGCTGCCTCCATCACTGCCTCGTCCACGTTCTTTCCATCCTTCTTCGCGGCCTCGATGGCCAAGAGCACCTTCTTGTAATCGCGGGGCATCACCTTCGCGAAATGATTGACCTGCTGCGACCAGTCGGACAGGATGCGCGCGGCAACCTCCGAGCCCGTCTCGTCGCGGTGACGCTCGATGGCGGACTTCAGCCAGGTGAAGTCGTCACCCGTCAGGTCCTCGAGATCCACCAGTTCCGTGTTGAGGTTGTCCTCGAACACCTTGTCCGGGTTGTAGACGTACGCAACGCCACCGGACATGCCGGCACCGAAGTTACGTCCCGTCGCACCGAGGATGACGACCTTTCCACCGGTCATGTACTCGCAGCCGTGGTCGCCGACTCCCTCGACCACCGCGGTGGCGCCGGAGTTACGGACCGCGAATCGCTCGCCCACAACACCGCGGAGCAGAGCCTCACCGCTCGTGGCACCGAACAGGATCACGTTGCCGCCGATGATGTTGTCCTCGGCGACGAAGCCGGGCGCGGTCTCCAGCGGCGGGCGCACGACGAGGCGTCCACCGGACAGGCCCTTGCCGACGAAGTCGTTGGCGTCGCCGTGCAGGCGCAGGGTCATGCCCTTGGGGACGAACGCACCGAAGCTGTTCCCGGCCGAACCGGTGAACGTGATGTCGATCGTGTTGTCCGGCAGGCCCTCGCCGCCGTACGCCTTCGTCACCTCGTGGCCGAGCATGGTGCCGACCGTGCGGTTGACGTTGGTGATCGGCGACTCGAACGTGACCTTCTGGCCCTTGTCGAGAGCGTTGCGGCTCTGAACGATCAGCTGCTGGTCGAGTGCCTTGTCGAGGCCGTGGTCCTGGGTGCCCGTGCAGTACAGGTCCTGGTCCATGAACGCCGACTCGGTCTCGTGCAGGATCGGCGACAGGTCGAGGTTGCCTGCCTTGCTGCCCTTCCAGTGCTCGAGCGCCTTCGTGGTGTCGAGGACGTCGACCTGGCCGACGGCCTCGTCGAGGGTGCGGAAGCCGAGCTCGGCGAGGAGTTCGCGCACCTCTTCGGCGATGAAGAGGAAGAAGTTCTCCACGAACTCCGGCTTGCCGTTGAACCGCTTGCGCAGAACGGGGTTCTGCGTGGCGACACCCACGGGGCAGGTGTCGAGGTGGCAGACCCGCATCATGATGCAGCCCGACACCACCAGCGGGGCGGTCGCGAAACCGAACTCCTCGCCACCGAGCAGCGCGGCGACCATGACGTCGCGGCCGGTCTTGAGCTGGCCGTCCACCTGCACGACGATGCGGTCGCGCAGACCGTTGAGCAGCAGCGTCTGCTGGGTCTCGGCGAGGCCGAGCTCCCACGGGGCGCCCGCGTGCTTCATCGACGTCAGCGGGGTGGCACCGGTGCCACCGTCGTGACCGGAGATCAGCACGACGTCCGCGTGTGCCTTGGACACACCGGCGGCGACGGTGCCGACACCGACCTCGGACACCAGCTTCACGTGGATCCGGGCCTGCGGGTTGGCGTTCTTCAGGTCGTGGATCAGCTGCGCGAGATCCTCGATCGAGTAGATGTCGTGGTGCGGCGGCGGCGAGATCAGCCCGACGCCGGGCGTGGAGTGCCGGACCTCGGCCACCCACGGGTACACCTTGTGCGCCGGCAGCTGGCCGCCCTCACCGGGCTTCGCTCCCTGCGCCATCTTGATCTGGATGTCGGTGCAGTTGGTCAGGTAGTGCGACGTGACACCGAAGCGTCCCGACGCGACCTGCTTGATCGCGGACCGCCGCCAGTCACCGTTCTCGTCCGGGGTGAAGCGGGCCGGGCTCTCGCCGCCCTCACCGGAGTTGGACCGGCCGCCGAGGCGGTTCATGGCGATGGCGAGGGTCTCGTGCGCCTCGGCGGAGATGGAGCCGTAGCTCATCGCACCCGTCGAGAAGCGCTTGACGATCTCGGTGGCGGGCTCGACCTCGTCCAGCGGGACGGGCTCGCGCACGCCCTTCTTGAACTCGAAGAGGCCGCGCAACGCCGCGAGGCGCTCGGACTGGTCGTCGACCAGCTTCGTGTACTCCTTGAACACCTCGTACTGCCCGGTGCGCGTGGAGTGCTGCAGCTTGAACACCGTGTCCGGGTTGAACAGGTGGTACTCGCCCTCACGACGCCACTGGTACTCGCCGCCCACCTCGAGCTCGCGGTGCGCGCGCTCCTCGGGACGGTCCAGGTACGCGTTGGAGTGCCGGACCGCGACGTCGGCGGCGATCTCGTCGAGACCGATGCCGCCGAGGCTGGACTGCAAGCCGGTGAAGTACTCGTCGACCAGTTCCTGCGACAGGCCGATGACCTGGAACAGCTGGGCGCCGGTGTAGGACGCCAGGGTGGAGATGCCCATCTTGGACATCACCTTGAGCACGCCCTTGCCCGCGGCCTTGATGTAGTTCTGGATGGCCTTGTCGAGGCTGACGCCCTGCAGTTCGTTGTTCTGCACCGCCTCGTCGACGGTCTCGAACGCCATGTACGGGTTGACCGCTGCCGCACCGAACCCGATGAGGAGCGCCATGTGGTGCACCTCGCGGGCGTCGCCGGCCTCGACGATGAGGCCGACCTTCGTGCGGGTCTTCTCGCGCACCAGGTGGTGGTGCACGGCCGACGTCAGCAGCAGCGACGGGATGGGCGCGTACGTCTCGTTCGACTCACGGTCGGACAGGACGACGAGGCGCGCACCGCCGGCGATGGCCTCCGACACCTGGTAGCGGACGTCGTCTAGGGCCTTGCGCAGACCCGCTCCGCCCTCGGCCACCGGGTACAGACCGCGGACGATGACGCTGCGGAAGTTCGGGAATTCACCGTCGTCGTTGACGTGAATGAGCTTCGACAGGTCGTCGTTGTGCAGGATCGGCTGCGGCAGGAAGATCTGCCGGCAGGACTCCGCGGTGGGGTGCAGCAAGTCGTGCTCGGGGCCGATGGTGCCGCCGAGGCTGGTGACGACCTCCTCGCGGATGGCGTCGAGCGGCGGGTTCGTGACCTGCGCGAACAGCTGCGAGAAGTAGTCGAACAGCATCCGCGACCGCGAGGACAGCACGGCGATCGGGGTGTCGGTACCCATGGAGCCGAGAGCCTCGGCGCCGGAGAGCGCCATCGGCTTGACGAGGAGGTTGACCTCTTCGTTGGTGTACCCGAACATCTGCTGACGCAGCACGACGCGCTCGTGCGACATGTAGGTGTACGGGCGGTCCGGCAGGTCGTCCATGTGGGTCAGACCCTGGTCGAGCCACTCCTGGTAGGGGTGCTCGGCGGCCAGTTCCGACTTGATCTCGTCGTCGCTGATGATGCGACCCTCGGCGGTGTCGACGAGGAACATGCGGCCGGGCTGCAGCCGGATCTTCTTCACGACGGTGGCGGGGTCGATCGGCAGGACGCCGACCTCGGAGGCCATGACGACGAGGCCGTCGTCGGTCACCCAGAGACGCGAGGGGCGCAGGCCGTTGCGGTCCAGGACGGCGCCGATGACGGTGCCGTCGGTGAAGCACACCGACGCCGGTCCGTCCCACGGCTCCATGAGCGACGAGTGGTACTGGTAGAACGCCCGGCGTGCGGGGTCCATGCTCTCGTGCCGCTCCCAGGCCTCCGGGATCATCATCAGCACGGCGTGCGGCAGGCTGCGGCCACCGAGGTGCAGCATCTCGAGCACCTCGTCGAACCGCGCGGTGTCGCTGGCGCCGTTCGTGCAGACCGGGAAGATCTTCTCCAGCTGGCTGCGCCGATCCTTGCCGGGCCCAACCTCTCCTGACCCACCGAAGATGTCGCTGTCGATGAGCGCCTCACGGGCACGCATCCAGTTCTCGTTGCCGGTGACGGTGTTGATCTCACCGTTGTGGGCCACGCGCCGGAACGGGTGGGCCAGCGGCCACGACGGGAAGGTGTTGGTCGAGAAGCGCGAGTGCACGAGGCCGAGGGCCGACTCGACGCGCTCGTCCTGCAGGTCCAGGTAGAAACCCTTGAGCTGCGGAGTGGTCAGCATGCCCTTGTAGACGAACGTCTGGCTCGACAGGCTCGGGAAGTACACGGTCTCGCGACCGGGGCCGTCCTTGCCGGCGCCTTCGCTGCCCAGCTCGTGCTCGGTGCGCTTACGGACCACGTAGGCGCGGCGCTCGAGGTCGAGTCCGGTGAGGGCGTCGTTCTCGCTGCCGATGAAGATCTGCCGGAACGTCGGCATGGCGTCGCGGGCCAGGGCGCCGAGCGACGAGTCGTCGGTCGCGACCTCACGCCAGCCGAGGACCTTCAGGCCCTCGCTCTCGACGATCTTCTCGACGGCGTCGGCTGCGCGCTGCGCGTCGGCCTTGCTCTGCGGCAGGAACGCGATGCCGGTGGCGTACGTGCCTTCCGCGGGCAGCGGGAAGTCGACCACGGCGCGGAAGAACTTGTCCGGGACCTGGAGGAGGATGCCGGCGCCGTCACCCGTGTTGGGTTCGGAGCCCGCGGCACCACGGTGCTCGAGGTTCACCAGCGCGGTGATCGCCTTCTCGACGATGTCCCTGCTGCGGCGGCCCTTCATGTCCACGACGAACGCGACACCACAGGAATCGTGCTCGTTCGACGGGTGATACAGCCCCTGGGGGCCTGGAAGTTGCTTCATACCTAGCCTTCGTATGCCAAAAGATGCACCGACGACCAGCAGCGCTGATGGCCATCAACTTGCAATGCAGGTGCCGTCACGACGTGATCGGCACCACCGATCGGCTATCGCCCTTTTGCAGCACGCTGGGTGTGGTCCTCGCACCGGGCGACGTGGCTTTTCGGTCGGGTCGGACTTTCGTGGGTCCAACGTGTAACGAAAACGATAATTCAGAACCCCCGACGAAACACAACTTAGGTTGGCCTATTTACCCTCTGAACTGGGCATTGTCGAGGGCGGACCTCGTCCGACTGCACTGAGTACATGTTAAGTGAGAGCGCCGAGCACCGCTGTAATTCCCGCAGTCGGATCGAAATCGAGATGCGGGACGGTGAGTTGATGAAGGATCACACCGTCCAGGTAGTCGGTGACCACCACTGCGTCGGAAGCCGGGTTCCTCGATCCCACGAGTTCCAGCATCTCCGCACCCCACTCTACGAGCGCGCGGCGCGCCGATCCGATCTTCGCGTCCAGTCCCGGCGTCACGGAGGCCTCGACGAAGAGTGCGTAGCGGGCACTCGTGCGCACGCGGTCCGGACCAGTGGAGAAGCTCACGAACGCAACCAGGGCCTCGACCAGGGCGTCCGTGCCGGCCGGCCGGAGTTGCGCGAACTTCTGCCAGTCCTCCCGGTCACGTTCGACGAGCCGTGTGACGATCCCCTCGAGCAGCGCGCCCCGGCTGCGGAAGTAGTTGGACGTGGACCCCTGGGGCATCCCGGCCAGCTCGTCGACGCCCCGGTGCGTGAGGGCCCGGACCCCTTTCGTGCCGAGAAGCGTGATGGCGGCGTCGAGCACCTGCTCCCGTTTGTCTGCCATACCCCGACACTACAACGGTAGTAAACCCACTACACCCGTAGTAGCGTGGTGGTCATGACCCACTCCGCAGCAGTCCTCGGCGGCGGCATCGGCGGACTCGCCGTCGCCCGCTACCTGTCCCGCGCCGGCTGGCACGTCGAGGTCTTCGAGCGTGCCGACACCCTGCCCACGTCGGGCACCGCGCTCGGCATGTGGCCACAGGCGCTCGACGCGCTGGACGCGATCGGCGCAGGTGACCGAGTGCGCACGCTGGGATCACCCCAGCACCGCGGTTCGCTCCTGCGCCCCGACGGATCCGTGATCGGCACCATCGACAACCGCGACCGCACCGCCTACCTGCTGTCGCGGCCCGCCCTCCTGGCCACACTGGCCGAGACCCTGCCCGACGGAATGATCTCGTTCGGCACACCGGCCCCGGCCGTCGACGCGCTGACGGACCACGACGTGGTGATCGGCGCGGACGGTCTGCGCAGCCCGACCCGCCGACAACTGTTCGGCGAGAAGTTCGAGCCGCGGTACACAGGAGCGACCGCCTGGCGCGGGTGGGTGCCCGGCCATCGCGACACCGTCAGCGAAACCTGGGATGCGGACGCGCTTTTCGGTATCACCCCGCGCGACGGTGATCTCGTCAACTGGTTCGCGTGCGTCCGCACCGGCGCCGGGCACCCCGGCGGCCTCGACTACCTCCGCTCGCGGTTCGGGAACTGGCACGCCGACGTCCGGGCAGTGCTGGATGCCGCCACCCCCGACGCGATGCTCCACCACGACCTGTACGAGTCCCCCGCGCTGCCGTCGTACGTGTCGGGCAACACGGCCCTGCTCGGCGACGCGGCCCACGCGATGGCACCGAACCTCGGCCGGGGCGCCTGCGAGGCCCTCGTCGACGCCGTCGCGCTCGGCCGATTCCTCACCGCCGACACCGACATTCACACCGCGCTACACCGTTACGACCGCACGCGGCGGCCCGCGACGCGGCGGCTCGTGCGTGGATCGCGCGTCATGTCCTCCCTCGCGATGACCGGCCGTCTCCGTCCGCTGCGCGATCTGACGGTGAAGCTGGCCGCGGGCCTGGCCTGACCGGAATGCGGGGGCGCGGGAACGCTTGCCCGTCTGGTACTTTGCCGCGGTAGGGGGACGAGAAAGAACCGGGGGCGGTCATGGGGGCGGTGGACGACGGCTGCGGCAGTGCGCCGGCAGCACGGACGTATCTCATCGGGGAAACAACACATCCACCTCGTCGGTGGAGGCATTCTGCTGTGCTCGCTTCCCTCTTTCGGTGCCTCTGAACTGCACCACTCTTGCGTTTGCTTCGTCAGCACCAGTCCGTTCGATCACCATGTCCGTTCGAATTCAGGAGTCAAAGACTTGAGAATCCGCATGCACGCTCTGGCAGCCGCGATTTCGGTGTCCGCCGCCACACTGCTCGGTGCCGCGACGGCACACGCCGCTCCGACCACCCCGCCGTCCACGTCGCAGCCGGGCGTCACCGACCCCCAGGATGCGGCGCCTACCACGTCGCAGCCCGGCGTGACGGACCCGACGACGCAACCCACCACGTCGCAGCCCGGCGTCACCGACCCGGCGGCTCCGGCCGCGACGACGCCCGCTCCCCCGCAGGCTCCGCTGGCGGTGCCGGGTGCCGAGACGGTTGTGCCCGCTGCTCCTGACCTGGCAGCGCCCACCGCCGAGGGAGTCGTCGACGAGAGAGTGGTCGACGAGGCACCGGCCGCCCAGCCGGCGACCGTGTGGATCGACCCCGACGACATGCCGAAGGCGCACCAGGCACCCGTCGCCCCCGCCCTTCCCGTGCCGAAGCCGGTGGTCGAGGTCAATGCGGCCGTCGACACACTGGTCGGCGCGGTGCCGGTTGCCGCCAACGGACGCCAGTACGGCAACCCCGAGGGATACGTCGGCACCATCGGCTGGCGCATCGGTGACGCCACCGGCACCGCGGGCATCGCCGTCGACCCGTCCTCGCCGACCGCGGCCACCGTCTCCGCGTTCTCGGCCGATTCCAACGCCGAGCACCCCACCAACTGGTCCGCGCCCGTCGACGTCACACCCGCCGCCGCCGCGATCGCGGATGCGGCCCACCGGTACCCGGCCTTCGGGGAACTGGTCCAGACGATCGCGTCCCTGCCCGCACCGCAACTGCCGCAGCTGCAGTCCACCGACTGCGGTCCGGCCACCACGACGATCGGCGGCGTGAACGTGCGCAGCCAGGCGACGCTGCACGTGTGATCCGATTCCCTCGCGTGGAGCCCGCCAGGGGGCGGCTCCGCGCGAGGGAATGAGGTGTGGAGGATTCAACTGTGACAGAACCGCCGAACAGGGCACCCCTCGACCGCTTCTCGCACTGGTTCCCGCCTTTCGCGTCGGCCTCGGCACCGCGGTCGACGGCCCCTGCCGCGGAAACCGAGCAGCAGCCCCCCGCTCCGACGTGGCTGGCCCCGGGCGACGAGCCCGATCCCACCCCACCTGTTCGCAGCGGTCGCGGCAAGCAGACACTCGCGGTCGCCGGAGCCGCGGCAGCGGTGATCGCCGGGATCGCCGGTGTGGTCGCCGTGTTCAACTCGACGTCCGGTGATGCGAGCGGAACCCCCGTCGCCGCTGCCGATTCGGGCTGGTGCGTCGAATCCCGCGACGGCTCGACGGTGACCGGCAACGGCCCGGGCGGGACCTCCGACGGCGTCGCCGCGATCCTGGGCTTCGACCACGCGTACTACGTCGCACGGAGCGGCGCGAAGGCTCGCGAGGTGGTCGCACCCGACGCGCCGGTGGGGTCCGCCGAGACCATCCAGGGCGGCATCGATTCGGTGCCCGAGGGCACCGAGCACTGCCTCGCCATCACCGAGACCGAACCCGGCCGCTACGCCGTGACGCTGTCGGAGCTGCGTCCGGACGGGTCGGCGAAGAAGTACGAGCAGGTCGTGACCACCGCGGACCGCGACGGTCGCACGTACATCACATCCATTGGAGACGCGAAGTGACCGACCAACTGCTGCAAGCACTTCCGGTGTCAACCCTCGTCCTCGGGGCGTGTGGAGGAGCCGGCGCCACCACGACGACGCTCGGGCTCGCCAACACCGCCGCAGCTCGCGGCGGCGCGGTCGTGGCCGTCGACGCGACACCCGCGGGCGGCGATGTCGCCGAACGCGGCGCCGACGCCGTGCTCTCCGTGAGCGGCCTCGAGCAACTGGTGGCCGCCGGCCCCGTCGCGGACGACGTGTTCGACGGGTACTTCTCCCGCGCGAGCGCCGGGACCCGCATCCTGAACCGCATCGGGAATCAGACCGCATCAGAACGTGAATTCCATACTGTCACAGGGTCACTCCGCGCTCGCGGTGTGAGTGCCGTTCACGACCTCGGTCACCGGTTGCGTGCCGCGTACCTCGCGCCGCTGCTGGCCCCTCCGTCGCCCATCGTCCTCGTCGTGCCGTGCCGGGCGGACGCGTTCAACCGTCTCCGCTCTGCGTTGCAGTCGATCGGTGACACGCTCGGCGAACCCGGGCTCGCCCGCACCGTCGTCACCGTGTCGAATCAGGACGCCACCGGCTGGCAGGTGGACGTCGACCTCCTCCGCGAGTACCTGGGCGGACAGGTGTGGGGCATCGAGACCATCCCCTACGATGAACATCTGGGCATGGGGATCGTCATCGAACACAGCAAGCTGGCACCGGAGACCCGGGCCGCGTACGAGCGGGTGTCCGCGGCAGCGTCGGCGGTAGCCGAAGGTCGGCCGGAACGGGTCTGAGCGGGGCGCCGTCCAGTACCCTCCCGGGCGGGGAGGACATTCGACATCAGGGGGCTGTCATGCGGGAATCCGTCGGCGACTGCAGCGCGTTGCTCGCCGAAATGGACGCGTTCCGTCAGGGTTTCGGCCAGCCGGCGCTGCTGACCGGCGCCCTCCGTTCGGCGCTGCGTCTCATTCCGCTGACCGGTGACGACCGGCTGCTGACCAGCACGTTCGGCGGACTGAATTGGGTGTGCGCCTTCACCAGCAAGCAGGAATACGCCCGGTATCTGCTCGCCCGCGACGAACAGGGCGGGCCGTGCCGCTTCCACACCGTGTTCGGGTGGCGGTTGCTCGACATCCTCGTCCCGTCAGTTCCCGGCCCGACCGGGGTCGTCATCGACGTCGCCGGTGCCACACCGATGGCCTTCCCGCCGGCAGTCGAGGAGGTGGCCTGATGGGTGACCACCTCGAAGTCGACCCGTCGGTGCTGATCCAGGCGGCGCAGGGCATCACGGCGATCACCGAATCACTGTCCGGGCTCGGGACCGGCGAAACGGCATCCGTGGGGCGCGGGTTCTCCCTCCTCGCCCTGTCGCCGATGGAAGCCGGGAAGCAGGAGGTCCAGACGAGTCTCGAGGAGTTCGCGGAACGGTGGTCCTGGGGCGTCCGTCATCTCGTGCAGTCGGCCAACGAGATCGCCCGCGTCCTCGATCTGGCTGCGGACAGCTACTACACCACCGAACAGGTCTACTCGGATGCGCTGAAAACGGTGTGGACCAACAGCGTCGGCAACCCCCACCTCAGCGGCGACGAGATCAGCGACCGCACGTGGGGCGAAACGCTCGCGGACAATCCGATCAACCAGACGCTCAACTCCTGGGGTCATACCGTCGAAGCCGCCCAGGCCCGCGCCGCCGACGCGGTGGCGCGATGGAAGCAGGCCGAGGCGGAGGAGAGGGCAACGAAGTCCGCCTACAACGCACTCACCGGTGAGCAACAGGCAGACCACCCACTCGTCGACACCTGGACCGCGATGCGCGAGGAGGCCCGCGAAATCCTGCGCGGCGCCCGAGCGGACCGCGACGGCGTCGCCGGCCAGGTCTCCGGTGCACTGACCAGCGCCACCGCGACAGCCCCCACGGAGCCGCCCTTCACCGAACGGTGGATGAACAACCTCACCGACGCCACCGACGGCGTGCACCTGGGCGTCGCCAACTTCTACTCCGGTCTGCTCACCGGACTCAGCGGAATCGTCCAGTTCGTCCGGCAGATCAACCCGACCGACACATACAACATGACGCATCCGGCCGAATACCAGGCCGGCCTGTCCAACCTCGCGACGGGAATCGTGGTCGCGGCCGCCGACCCCGGCACCATGGTCTCGACGATGGTCAGCGACATCCGGAAGAACCCACTCGAGTTCGCCGGAAGCCTCACCGGCGACGCAGTGCTCACCGCCGCCACCGGCGGTGCGGGCGCAGGAGTCGCAGGCGCTCGCACCGCGGTCCGCATGCTCGACACCGCCGGCGACCTCGGCAACGGTGCCCGACTCCTCGACGACGTCGCGGACGTCAGCCACATCCCGAAGTCCGACACCCCGCACGTCGACTCGCCCACTCCGCACGCGGACACGCATCCGACGAGCACCGACCCGGCACCGACTCCCGAACCGCGCAGTCCCGAACCTGCCCATCCCGGCCCCGCCGAGCATGCCGGTGCGGATTCGGGCGCGAACGACGCCGCTCACGACGCCGGCCCCGAAACCGATCGCACGAGCAACCAGAACTGCGAAGGCCGCGACCCCGTCGACGTCGCGACCGGTGAATTCCTGCTCCCCGAAACCGATCTGACACTTCCCGGTGTGCTGCCACTGGTGTTCGGCCGGCGGCATCGTTCCGGCTATCGGTTCGGTCGCTGGTTCGGTCCGAGCTGGTCGGCCACCGTGGACATGCGCGTGGTGGTCGAGGAACCGGGGGTGACGCTGCTCGCCGAAGACGGTGTCATGCTCACGTATCCGCACCCCGAGGTGGGGACGCCGGTGATGCCGGATTCCGGGCAGCGCTGGCCGCCGGCAGAACGGCACCGGCGGCATCCTCGACTCCGAGTTCGACTACCGCACCAACGCGGAGTCCATGGGCTCCGTCACCGTCGTCACCGACTCGACCGGCGCGGCGACGGTCCACGGTTTCGACTCCGACCTGCGGCTGCGGGACCTCGTCGACGCCGCAGGGTCACGCACCCACACCGACTACAACGCGCGGCGAGAACCGTTGCGAGTCGCCGGACCTGACGGCGCGACGACGAGCTACCTCTACACCGCCGACGGAGACGTCTGCCGGATCACCCGACCCGACGGACACGCCGTCGCCATCGACTACGCCGGCCCCCGCCAACCGGCGACGATCCACCATCCCGACGGCACGATGTCGCGGCAAGAATGGGATGAGCCGGGAAACCTCGTCGCCGTCGTCGATGCGGCCGGTGCACGCACCCGGTACGGGTTCGACGCGTCGGGAAGCCTCACCTCGATCACCGACGCGGCCGGGGGGTCGCACATTCGTCGAGTCCGACCGGGCCGGACTGCCGGCCGCCGTCACGGATGCGAACGGCGCCGTCACCCGCATCACCCGGGACGGGTTCGGCCGACCCACCACCGTCACCGATCCCACCGGGGAGTCCACCACCTACCGATGGTCGGCGGACGGTCAGCTCGTCGCGCGCACTCACCCCGACGGCGCTGTCGAGACCTGGGCGTACGACGGGGAGGGCAACCTCCTGGTCCACACGGACGCGGTCGGCGCCACCACCCTCTACGAGTACGGCGCGTTCGACCTCCTCGCCGCCCGCACCGATCCCGACGGCAGCACCACCACGTACGGCTGGGACACGGAGCGAAGACTGACCTCCGTCACCAGTTCGCTGGGCGCCACGTGGTCGTACCGATACGATGCGGTCGGCCGGCTCGCCGCGGAAACCGATTTCATCGGCGCCACAACTACTTACACGTACGACACCGCGGGTCGCATCGCATCGGTCACCCCGCCACCGGCATCACCCGCCGGCACACGTACGACATTCTCGGCAGCGTCACCGACGTTCGCGCCGACACCGGCGAACATCTCCACTACGAGCACGACCTCGCGGGACGCGTCACCACCGCCGTCTCCGGCACCCGCCAGTGGGAAGTCCATTCCCTCGAGTTCACGTACGGCCCGACCGGGCAGTTGATCAGCGAGACGGTCGACGACAACCCGGCGTTGCGGTTCGAATACGACGCGGTCGGTCGGCACACGACGAGGCACAGCCCCACCGGAAGCGATACGAGTTGGCAGTGGGATCCCACCGGGCATCTCCTCGGACTCACCACCGACCGCCACCACCTGGCCTTCGGCCACGACTCCGCCGGCCGATTGACCGACTGGCGCGTCGGAGAACTCGCCGTGCGACGAAACCACACCCCGCGCGGCCAGCTCGCCAACCAGGACGTGGTCGCCCATCCAGCGTCGACCCTGAATCTCGGACTCGAGCCGAGCGTCCAGCCCCGGGCGCTGAGACAGGACAGTTACGCATACCGGCCGGACGGATATCAGCGGGCCGTCGACACCGAGTTCTACGCCATCGTCACCGACCTCGTCGGAACACCCGTCGAACTCGTCGACCCCCGCACCGCCGACCGCGTCGCCGACGCCACCACCGACCTGTGGGGAAACACCACCTGGCACGGCGCCACCGACACACCCCTCCGCTTCCCCGGCCAATACCACGACCCGGAAACCGGACTCCACTACAACCCCGACACCGCCCGCTACCTCACCCAGGACCCGCTCGGACTCGCCCCCTCACCCAACCCGAACACCTACCCCCACAACCCCACCGGATGGACCGACCCACTCGGCCTGGTGCCGGCGGCGTGTGATGAGACAGCGCGCTCTGTCACTATCGACGACGGAAAGTACGACTACCTCTTCGGGCACGTGATTCAAACGCGCACAACGCCGACCGGTCAGCTCAGAACTTCGCACAATTGGCAAGAATAGGGATTCACGACACCCCCGGTGGCCGTGCGTTGCTGCAGGAACACTTTGAGAGCTCCGTAGCAACGGACGCCAATATTTCGAGATCGTTCTCGACAGAGTCCGGCGATTTCCAGCTCCGCGAGTCCCTTTTCGCTGGTCCTGGGGGATTCCTCAAGCTAGAGACCTCGTGGCAAGTGTCTCCGGAGGGGCTACGACTAGTGACCGCAATTCCAAGAGGAGGAGGATGAGTACGTGTACCACCAATTCGAAATACCCGCTCCTGACGAACTGGCGAGATTCCACCAGATAACGTCAGAGCCGTTGCCTGATACACCGGGCGGCTACATCCTCCGCGCATCAACTGATCGCAATGAAGATATCGAACTCGCCGTCGATCCTCTGGGCCGGTCCATCAGGCTCAGATTTTCGGTTCTCTCGCACCTTGCCTTCGACGTGTTCCGCGAAGGCGCAACCACACTCCGACTAGCCGAAACCGATGGTTCACTGGTCATTGCAATAGAATTCGAAGCCAGCGAGATTGCCGGGACCTTGAACATCAGCGTCGGCAGCACAATTAACGTCAAGGATTCGCTCCTGTTTCGCTAAGGACACCACCTGCCGCTCGAGACATCCGCACACGGTTTAGCTGTTTGCACCCGCAAGTGCGTCCGCATTTGGCTAATCGGTGTGCAAATGTGCGGGCAGGAGGGCTCAACCCAGGCATTGACATGGGCGGGTTTCCCCGGGGTAGCCAAGCGATTCACGGTGCAGATCTTCCGTCGACGCCGAGCGGCAATAGCTGAGCGCAGTCACGACATCCGCACACTTATTGGTCAGCTTCACACGCAATTGCATGCGCGTTTGACCAATCGGTATGCAAACGCGAGGTCCCGCACCTCCTCACGCCTCCAGCAACCCCTTCAACCTCTGTAGGTCGGCGTTGACGGCTGCTGCGTCCTCCGCGAATTCGTATCCGGTGACGCCGTCGCGTCGCCGGATGGTGAAGACGACTTCGCTGTGGTCGCCGTCGGGGATGACGCGCACGGGGTTGTAGACGGTGTCGCCGCTGGAAAGGGTGACGTCGTGGTCGAGGATGCCGTAGTCGTTGGCGGGTGCGAAGGTCACGGCGACCTGTCCCATCGGGGAGTCGGCGAGCCAGCGGTCGCCGTCCCGGGTGATGTTGGTGCTCAGGCCCGCCGCCCAGGCGGGGAGGTTGGCGGGGTCGCTCGCGTAGGCGTACACGTCGGCGGCGGTCCGAGCGATGAACACACTGATGTGGGTTGATTCGGTGGTCATGGCTCCCAGCATCCCCGCTACACGGCACAGGTGATTGAAGAAATCGGACTCCGGTGCTCATGTGCGAAACCTTCAATGCGGGTCCGCCTGAGGTCGTTAGCGTTCTCGGTATGACCGCAACATTCAGTGCCATCGAACTGGTCGTCCACGACCTACCCGCGTCGCTCGCGTTCTATCGGCGGCTCGGACTCGCCATTCCCGCCGACGCCGATCAGGCACCGCACGTCGAATTCGAGTTTCCCGGTGGTGTCCGCCTGCTGTGGGACACGGTCGAGACCATCCGCTCGTTCACACCCGACTGGACCGAACCGGCCGGCGGGCATCGCATCGGACTCGCCTTCGACTGCGGAACGGGCGCCGACGTCGACACGCTCTTCGACGAGTTCACGGGCGGCGGCTACACCGGTCGGAAGAAGCCGTGGGATGCACCGTGGGGCCAGCGTTACGCCACCGTCGACGATCCCGACGGCAACCCCGTCGACCTGTTCGCCGCGCTCACACCGTGACCAGCTGACCGAACGTGCGGCCGGTCAACTCGTGCGCCTCGCGGATCAGGTGGGCCTGATCGGCGAACCCCGCCATGCCGG
The DNA here is from genome assembly GCF_016772255.1 of Rhodococcus sp. 21391. Classification (NCBI taxonomy): domain Bacteria; kingdom Bacillati; phylum Actinomycetota; class Actinomycetes; order Mycobacteriales; family Nocardiaceae; genus Rhodococcus; species Rhodococcus sp. 21391. The sequence continues at coordinate 6,683,345 of NZ_CP063781.1, forward strand.
CGGCCTGAGCTGCGGGAATGGACGAACCCGCCAGACCCAGCGCCGACTGCAACCGAAGGATCCGGGCCAGCATCTTCGGCCCGTAACCGAATTGCCGTCGGCACAGGCGGTGCAGTTGGCGCTCGCCGACACCGATCCGGTCCGCGACCTCACGGACGGACTTCTGCTGCTCCAGAAGTCGCGCGATAGCGGGGATCCTGCCGTCCGGCGGAGGCCCAAGGAGCCTGCGAGATCTCGCGAACTCCTCGAGCGCCCGGCCCGGATCGGCGTCGTCGGCGATCCTGCCCAGGAACTCCGTGGTGACGCGGTCTGTCAGCACCTCGGCGAGCGGCACCCGCAGATTGGTCAGCTCCTCCGCCGGCGTCCCCAGGAGATCCGGCAGAGTGCCTGGGGAACAACGTAATCCGACGTAACGGTCGCCGTCGCGGCTCCGGGTGAGATACGGCCGGGAGTCGGGGCCGGCCACGACGACGTCACCGTTCATCCAGATGAGGTCCATACAGCCGTCGGGCAGGATGGCCGCCTCACCCCCGGCTGCGGTCTTCTGCCACACCACAGCGCCGGGGAACACCGACCGCCGCTCCGTGTACATGACCCCATGCTAGGCAGCTGCTACGACACTCTGCATGGCGTCAGATCTCCGGCTCGCCGACATGCAGATCGGGCTCCCAGTCGTAGATGACGGCGGTCCGCAGCAGAATGTCCTGCAGTGACCGGCGGCGGCCGTCGACTGCCGCCCACAGCAATCCGAACCCGAACATCACGCACAGCACCGCCCGGAGAAGGGCCCGCAGCCAGCCGATCAGTTCACCGTTGCGGCTGACCACCCGCAGCCCCATCGTCACGGCACCGACGGTGCGGCCGCTCACCGACCAGCATGCCGTCAGGTACAGCACCGCCACGCCGATGAACAAGGTCGCGGAGAGCACGGCATTGGCATCGGGGAACGAGAACTCCTGCGGCGAGAACAGCAACCGCAGGAACAACACTCCGACATAGATGCCGCCCATCATGGCCAGGACGACCGCCAGGTCGATACCTGCGGCCAGTCCGCGGGTCACGATCCCGGCCGCACGATGCGCCGGCGTGCTCATGCATCGTCCGGTTCGTGCCCGCGCCCGAACCACTTGCCCACGAACCCGGCGACGGCGTCGTCGGCCTGCATGCCCTGGGTTCGCACGCCGCGAACCGCCTCGTTCGACATCGAGTCCGTCGACTCACGGATGATGCGCGGCAGGTCCACGCCCTCGATCACGGTGTCGGCCAGAACCACCAGGTCGACCCGCCCTATGACGGAGTCCACGTCGACGCGATCGACGATCGCATCCACGTCGATCCGTGCGGCGACGGCGTCGATATCCACTCGATCGAGGATCTGCGGGATGTCCACCCGGGCGGCGATGGCATCAACGTCCACCCGGTCGATGATCCGCTGGATGTCGATGCCCTCGGCGACGACGTCCAGGTCGACGTGATCACGCACGATCGCGGTGAGGTCAACCTCCTGAAGAGCGACCTGCACGATTCTCCGGAGTACCGCGTGCAGCAACCGATCCGCGAGTTCGTCCGCGCTGCGGAGTGTCTGGGTGCCGCGTTCCTCGAGGGTGACCAGCAGCGGATCGACGCCCGGCAGGAGTCGCGCCGTGTCGACGCCGAATCCGATCACACGTTGCAGCGCACCGCCGGCAGTCGCGGCGACGCCGGCCGCGAGGCGCAGCGGATCGGGGGCTTTCCTGCCGTCCATACTCGTAATCCAAGCCGGTCTACGCCGGAGATGCAGGGGTTCCCGGAATCTGAGTCACCCGCGGGGTGCGCCGGGGCCGTGCACGATACGTGGGGCGGGCTGTCCGGACGCCGGCCGAGGGGCCCAGTCGGCGAGTTCGGCGATCAACTCGGCGACCCGATCCGAGCAGTGCGCGGGATCCGGTGCCGGTCCCAACCCGAGTCCCTCGACCACCAGCACGTTCCCCTGGGTGAGTCCGTGTACCCCGAGCGACCACCCGAAGTGGCGGTTCCAGGCCAGAACGGCCTTCCGGCCGCGGTAGTAGGGGATCTCGCAGGACAGGGTCACGACCGCGTCGAAAGCGGGGGTGCACCACCAGTCGACCGACAGGGCGCCCACCGTCGTCGCGACGGAACCGACGTACTCACCGACATTCGCCGAGCTGGTGGCCCGGACCTGGCTGATGCTCATACACAACCCACTCTCGACGTTCGCAGAAACCCAGCGGAAAGAGCCGGACGGCAGGTTCACACTCGAGTCATTCGTCACGGACCGCCGAGAGGACGGGTTCGGGTCCGTGAGGGCCGGAGGTTCGCGACGAAGCTTCTACTCCATCGTCGGGCGGCGACGGGGCGCCCGGTAGCCACCCTGGGGTGGGGATACACCACCCCCCGCCCCTTGCGGGGAAAACACAAAGGCCACGAACTCGTGGAGTTCGTGGCCTCGATGTCGCGATTCCGGAGAATCGCTTGTGGTGGGCGAAGGGGGACTTGAACCCCCACGTCCCGAAGGACACTGGCACCTGAAGCCAGCGCGTCTGCCATTCCGCCACTCGCCCGAGCGACCCGGAAACATTAACACGAGGTCGCCAGAAATTACGATTCGTACAGGTCAGGACCCGAAAAGGCCACAAAAACACCCGTCCAGGCAAAGACCGATATCATGCAATGGCGTAGACCCGTGTCGTGGCCCGAGGCAATGACAGTACCGTGGGATACACGCACGGCTGTGCCGCGACACGGACATGTCTCGTCACAGCCACCGCGTACCGAGGACAGAAGGCCCGACTGCCAGGCACCGTGAGGAGGTTCCGATGGGGATAGTTCAACGTTTCGAGCGGAAGCTCCAGGGAGCCGTGGGTGACGCGTTCGCCCGGGTCTTCGGCGGCGGCGTGGTGCCACAGGAGGTGGAGGCCGCGCTTCAGCAGGAAGCCTCCGACCGAATCCAGCAGTTGGACGGTGGGCACCTGCTCGCGCCGAACAGCTATGTCATCGCCATCAACAACTCGGACCACGAAGAACTTGCCGCCGACAGAGACTTGACGGTCAAGGCCTTCGCCCGACACCTCGAAGACTTCATTCGCGACCAGGGCTGGCAGACGTATGGTCCCATTCATGTCGCGTTCGAACCGTCGCCTTCACTGCACACCGGGCAGTTCCGCACCCGGGGTTCGGTGGATCCGGATGCCGGCCGCCCAGGGGCGGCCACGCCGGGGCGACCCGAACCGCCAGGCGGTCCCGCACCGCGACCACAGGCACCGTTTGTACCCGTCACGTCGAATCCAGGAGCTGGCCCCATGACGCAGAACTCAGGCTACGACCCCAGCCGCGAACCAGCGGGCAACCGCAATCCCGATCCCCAGTACGCGCGCAACGGTCATGCCCATGCAGGTCAGGATCAGCGGTACCCGCAGGGCTACCAGAACGGTTACGACCGCGGCAGCTACCAGCAGGGCGGCTACGACCAGCAGCAGTACCCCGACGACCAGCGCGGCGGGTACCCCCAGGATGCGGCGTACGGCCAGGCGTACGACCAGGGCGCGCAGGCTCCCGGCTACGACCAGCCCGCGGACGCCGGCTACGACTACCAGCAGGGCGGCTACCAGCAGGGCTACGACCCGCAGGCGTACGACCAGCAGGCGGCTCCGGCCCGCTACCCGGACGGTTCCTACGCCGACGCCGGCTACCAGCAGCCGCAGGGCTACGACCAGGGTTACGACCGCGGCGGGTACCAGCAGGGCGGTTACGACCAGCAGGCGTACGACCAGCAGGGCTACGCCGACTACGACCAGGGCGGTTACGGCCAGCAGGCCTACGCGACCGACGGCCACACGTTCACGGCGACGCTGCAGCTCGAGGACGGCAGCGGACGCCACTTCCAGCTGCGTGAGGGCAACAACATCATCGGCCGCGGCCAGGAGGCACAGTTCCGCCTGCCCGACACCGGTGTGTCGCGCCGCCACATCGACATTCGCTGGGACGGACAGGTCGCGATGCTGTCCGACCTCGGCTCCACCAACGGAACCACCGTCAACGGTGCCCCCGTGCAGGATTGGCAGCTGGCCGACGGAGACATCATCCGGGCAGGTCATTCGGAGATCCTGGTCCGAATCCTCTGAGGCTCCACCGAATCAGGTCCCCCAGTAGACACCGCCGATACCCGATCCCGAACTCCCTCACCGAGACACAACCGAGACGGCTTCGATACTGGACCGACACCGCGTCGGAGCCCGTGTCGGACGTAACAGGGTGGGGACTCCGTATCGTTGTGGGCTGTCCGTATCCTGATCGCAGGGTGCGGGTTGCCCCTATGATGCTGCCAGAAAAAGACGCTGGAACCTCGAACGTTCCGGCCACAGAAGGAGGTGGACTGCCGTGCAAGGTCTGATTCTGCAACTCACACGAGCAGGGTTCCTGCTCCTGCTGTGGCTGTTCGTCTGGACCGTTCTGCGGGCGTTGCGCGGCGACATCTACGCCGGCTCCGGCGTCCGTGTGCCGCCCCGATATTCGCGCAGCGGCAATGTGCTGCCGTCGCTGGGAAAGACCAAGACGGCCAAGTATCTGGTGGTGACGCAGGGCGGCCTCGCCGGCACGCGCATCACCCTCGGCACCCAGCCCGTCCTCATCGGCCGGGCCGACGACTCCACCCTCGTTCTCACCGATGACTACGCCTCCACCCGCCACGCTCGGCTCTCCCCGCGAGGCGCCGACTGGTACGTCGAAGACCTCGGCTCGACCAACGGCACGTATCTGGATCGCGCCAAGGTCACCACATCTGTCCGCGTGCCGCTCGGTACCCCCGTACGGGTCGGCAAAACGGTAATCGAGTTGCGCCCGTGACCCTCGTACTCCGCTATGCCGCCCGCAGCGACCGTGGCCTTGTCCGTTCCAACAACGAAGATTCCGTGTACGCCGGGGCCCGCCTGCTGGCGCTCGCGGACGGCATGGGCGGGCACGCGGCCGGTGAGGTCGCGTCGCAGTTGATGATCGCGGCCCTCGCGCATCTCGACGACGACGAGCCTGGCGAAGACCTTCTCGGCAAGCTCGAGGCCGCCACCCGGGAGGGCAACGACTCCATCGCCGACCACGTCGAGGAGGACCCCGAACTCGACGGCATGGGCACCACGCTCACCGCAATCCTGTTCTCCGGCAACAAGCTCGGGCTCGTCCACATCGGTGACTCCCGCGCCTACCTGCTCCGCGACGACTCCCTCGCGCAGATCACCCGGGACGACACGTTCGTGCAGTCCCTCGTCGACGAGGGACGGATCACCGCCGAGCAGGCTCACACCCACCCGCAGCGGTCGCTCATCATGCGCGCCCTTACCGGCAACGAGATCGAGCCGACGCTGACGGTCCGCGAGGCGCGTGCGGGCGACCGCTACCTGCTGTGCTCCGACGGACTGTCGGACGTGGTCAGCGACGAGACCATCGAGAACACGATGCGGGAGGGCTCGCAGGACGAGTGCGCCGACCGGCTCATCGAACTCGCCCTGCGCAGCGGCGGCCCGGACAACGTGACGGTCGTCGTCGCGGACGTCATCGACCTCGACTACGGGCAGAGCCACCCCATCGTCGCCGGTGCCGCCTCCGCCGACGACGAAGAGGACACCCCGCCGCCCAACACGGCCGCGGGGCGTGCCGCCGCGATGCGTCCGCCGCGGGCCACCCCGAAGCGGGTCGTCCCGCAGGTCGAGGAACCGCCGACGAAGAAGAAGCGTCACCGCATGTGGTGGGCTGCACTCGCGCTCGGTCTGATCGTCGTGGTCGCCGTCGCTGCCTTCGTGGGGCGGGCTCTGGTCCGCAACAACTACTACGTCGGCGCCGACGGCGAACGCGTCACCGTGCTGCGCGGAGTCCCCGGCTCGGTGCTGGGTTACTCGCTGCAGGAAGCGAATCTCGTCGGCTGTGTCAGCGATGCCGGCGACCTGACGTTGATGTCGCCGACCGAATCGCCGAACGGGTGCACCATCCTCGAGGTCGACGACCTCCAGCCGTCCGCCCGCGAGCAGGTGCGTGCCGGGCTGCCCTCGGGCAAGCTCGACGACGTCCGCAACCAGATGACGCGGCTCGCCCAGAACGATCTGCTTCCGGTCTGCGAGTCGGAGTCGTCCACCACCACGACGACCACGCCGGCACCGACGCCGGCTCCCGTCCCGGAGACCACGCCGCCGCCCGCGCCTGCACCTGTTCCCCCGGCCGAGGTACCGCCCGCTCCGGGGCCGACCGCACCCCCGACTCCGACATCCACCCCGGCGCCGACCGTGACCCAGGTTCCCGGTCAGAACTGCAGGACGGCTAGCTGATGTCGGTCGCAAGTGCATCACCGGGGGCGCAGTTTCCCAGTCCACCCGGCGGGTTCGCGCCAGCCCCCGTCCAGTCGACGCGTCGGGGCACCGAGCTGATCCTGATCGGTTTCGCGATCCTGATCACGACTATCTCGCTGGTGCTGGTCGAGGCCAGCCAGGAACAGAGCATCACCTGGGATCTCGCCAAGTACGCCGCCGCCTATTCGGCGCTGTTCCTGATCGCGCATCTCGCGGTGCGCCGGTTCGCTCCGTACGCCGACCCGCTGATCCTGCCGATCGTCGCGCTGCTCAACGGCCTCGGACTGGTGCTGATCCACCGACTCGACCTCGCCGACGCACAGTCCGCCGCCTACTTCGGGTTGCCCGTGCCGTCGCCGGACGCCAACCAGCAGGTGCTGTGGACGACGCTGGCCATCGCCGGTTTCGTGGCGGTGCTGGTGCTGCTCAAGGACTACCGCCTCCTGGCCCGCTACAGCTACACGCTGGGCCTCGCCGGACTGGTGTTCCTCGCCATCCCGGCGATCCTGCCGTCCAGCTTCTCCGAGGTGAACGGCGCGAAGATCTGGATCCGCCTCCCCGGCTTCAGCATTCAGCCCGGCGAGTTCGCGAAGATCCTTCTGATCATCTTCTTCGCGTCGGTGCTGGTCGCGAAGCGCGACCTGTTCACCACCGCAGGCAAGCACGTGTTCGGCATCGACCTCCCCCGCGCCCGCGACCTCGGACCCATCCTGCTCGCATGGATGGTGTCGGTGGGTGTGCTCGTGCTGGAGAAGGACCTCGGCACGTCGCTGCTGCTGTTCAGCACCGTGCTCGTGATGCTGTACATCGCCACCGAGCGCGTCGGATGGCTGCTGATCGGCGCCGGACTGCTCGGTATCGGCTTCTTCTTCGCCTACCAGCTGTTCGGCCACGTCCGGGTCCGCGTCAGCACCTGGCTCGACCCGCTGGCCGACTACAACAACACCGGCTACCAGATCTCGCAGTCGCTGTTCGGGCTCGCGACCGGTGGCGTCGCCGGAACGGGACTCGGCAGCGGACGGCCCGCCCAGGTGCCGTTCGCGAAGACCGACTTCATCGTCGCCACGATCGGTGAGGAGCTCGGTCTCATCGGTCTCGCCGCCGTCCTGATGCTGTTCCTGATCCTCGTCATCCGCGGTCTGCGCACCGCGCTGGCCGTCCGGGACAGCTTCGGCAAGCTGCTCGCGGCCGGTTTGTCGTTCACGATCGCGGTGCAGGTGTTCGTGGTGGTCGGCGGCGTCACCAAGCTGATCCCCCTCACCGGGCTGACCACGCCGTTCATGTCGTACGGTGGGTCGTCGCTGCTCGCCAACTATCTCCTCCTCGCGATCCTGATCAAGATCTCCGACGCCGCCCGTGAGCCGGCCGTCCCGAAGAAGAAGGGCCCCGCACCCATCGCCGACGCCCCGACCGAGATGGTGCCGCGCTCATGAACACACCTCTGCGCCGCGTCGCGATCGCCGTCATGGTGATGGTGGTCGCCCTCCTCGCCAACGCCACCTACGTCCAGGTCATCAAGGCGGACAACCTGCGGGCCGATCCGCGGAACTCGCGCGTGCTTCTCGACGAGTACTCGCGTCAGCGCGGTCAGATCTCGGCGGCCGGCCAGGTGCTCGCGGCGTCCGTCCCGACCGACGACCGCTACAAGTACCTGCGCACCTACCCGCCCAACCCGGCGGCACCGTCCAGCCCCCTGGCCAACGCACCGGTCACCGGTTTCTACTCGATGCAATACGGCAGCACCGGTCTCGAGCGGACCGAGGACCCGGTCCTCAACGGTTCCGACAACCGGCTGTTCGGACGACGCTTCTTCGACCTCGTGTCCGGGCGCGACCCCCGCGGCGGCAACGTGGTGACCACCATCAACCCGGTCATGCAGCAGGTTGCGTACGACGAGCTGACGGCGAAGGGTTACACCGGTTCGGTCGTGGCGATCGAGCCGAGCACCGGACGCATCCTCACGATGGTCAGCACCCCGAGCTACGACCCCAACTCGCTCGCCAGTCATGACGGCACCGAGACCACCGCGGCGTGGGAGGCCCTGAACGCCGACCCGGAGAAGCCGCTGATCAACCGTGCGGTGTCGCAGACGTACCCGCCCGGTTCCACGTTCAAGGTGGTGGTGACCGCCGCCGCGCTCGCCGCCGGAACCACCCCCGACACCCAGCTGACCGCGGCCCCGCAGATCACCCTTCCCGGCACCTCCACGACGCTCGAGAACTACAACGGCTCCACGTGTGGCGGTGCCCCCACCGCGTCGTTGCGTGAGGCGTTCGCGCGGTCGTGCAACACGGCGTTCGTCGAACTCGGAGTCAAGACCGGCACCGACGCCGTCAGCGACCAGTCCAGCGCGCTCGGCATCGGTGGGCAGATGCCCGGCGTCCCGTTCCCCGTCGCGGACAGCACGATCGGATCGATCCCCGACGACGCCGCACTCGGCCAGAGCAGCATCGGCCAGCGAGACGTCGCGCTCACTCCGCTGCAGAACGCGATGATCGCGGCTACCGTCGCCAACGGTGGCGTGCGGATGCAACCGCAGTTGGTATCCGAATTGCAGGGCCCGGACCTGTCCAACCTCGCGACCACCAACCCGGTCTCCGAAGGCCAGGCGATGTCGTCCCAGGTGGCGGCCACCCTGACCGACCTGATGATCGGTTCCGAGAACAACACCAGCGGCGAAGGCAAGATCCCGGGCGTCCAGATCGCGTCCAAGACGGGCACCGCCGAGCACGGGACCGACCCTCGGAACACCCCGCCCCACGCCTGGTACATCGGATTCGCACCCGCCCAGAACCCGACCGTCGCCATCGCGGTCATCGTCGAGGACGGCGGAGATCGTGCACTGGCCGCAACCGGCGGCTCGGTGGCTGCACCTATCGGCCGTGCCGTCATCGCAGCCGGACTACAAGGGGGCTGATTGTGGCACTGAACAACGGCGCGCTGATCGCCAATCGATACCGCCTGATCCGGCTCATCGCCACGGGCGGAATGGGACAGGTCTGGGAAGCGACGGACAACCGGCTCAACCGTCGTGTCGCGGTGAAGGTGCTGAAGTCCGAGTTCTCGTCCGACCCGGAGTTCGTCGAACGATTCCGCTTCGAGGCGCGCACCACCGCGCAGCTGAACCATTCCGGCATCGCCGGGATCTACGACTACGGCGAGGTCCGCGACGCCACCGGCGATTCCACCGCCTACCTGGTGATGGAACTCGTCAACGGTGAGCCGCTCAACGCCGTCCTCTCGCGGGTGGGCCGTCTCGCGGTGCCGCACGCCCTGGACATGCTCGAGCAGACCGGCCGGGCGCTGCAGGTGGCGCACGACGCCGGCGTGGTGCACCGCGACGTGAAGCCCGGCAACATCCTGATCACCCCCACCGGCCAGGTGAAGATCACCGACTTCGGCATCGCGAAGGCCGTGGAGAACTCGCCGATCACGCGGACCGGCATGGTGATGGGCACCGCGCAGTACATCGCCCCCGAGCAGGCGCTCGGACAGGACGCGACCGCGGCGAGCGACGTGTACTCCCTCGGCATCGTCGGCTACGAGGCGCTGTCCGGACGTCGCCCGTTCGTCGGCGACGGCGCCATCACCGTCGCGATGAAGCACGTGCAGGAGGCGCCGGCACCGTTGCCGAGCGACCTGCCGCCCAACATCCGCGAACTCATCGACATCACGATCGCGAAGGATCCGAGCACCCGTTACGCCAGTGGCGGAGAGTTCGCCGACGCCGTCGCGGCGGTCCGGGCGGGCAGGCGTCCCCCGCCGCCCGGCGTGTCGGGTACCGGGGCGGCGCGGGTGCTGCCCCCGCCGATGACCGGTGCAACCCAGATGATGCCGCCCTCGCAGACCGCATACGCGGGACCGGTCACCGGGCAGGTGCCGCCGGACGACTCGAACGGTGACGGCAAGAAGGGCGGACTGACCAGCGGCCAGAAGGCCGTGGCCTGGGGTGCGGGTGGTCTGCTCCTGCTGGCGGCGATCATCGGGCTCGCGCTCGTCCTGTTCGACGGTGGTGACACGAAGGAACCGACGTCGCCGGCGATTACGTCGTCGCTGCGGACGATCACGACGACACCGCGGCCGACGACCACCACGACGACCGAGGAACAGACGTACACCACCGAGCCGACGTACACGACGACCACCACCCAGCCGTTCACGACGACCACCACCCAGCCGCCGACCACGACGACGACAGAGCCGACGACGACTACCACCACGACCACCACCGCACCCACGACGACGACCACGACGACCACGTCGGAGGAGTCAACTACTCCGACCCCACAAGGACTGCCATGACGACACCGCGCAACCTCTCCTCACGCTACGAGCTGGGTGAGATTCTCGGCTTCGGTGGCATGTCCGAGGTCCACCTCGCCCGCGACGTCCGGCTCAGCCGTGACGTCGCGATCAAGGTCCTGCGCGCCGACCTGGCCCGCGACCCCACGTTCTACCTGCGGTTCCGCCGCGAGGCGCAGAACGCGGCGGCGCTGAACCATCCGGCGATCGTGGCCGTCTACGACACCGGCGAGGCGGAAACCGAAGCGGGACCGCTGCCGTACATCGTGATGGAGTACGTCGACGGCGACACGTTGCGGGACATCGTGCGCAGCGAGGGCCCGATGGCACCGCGCCGGGCGATGGAAATCATCTCGGACGTGTGCGCGGCGCTCGACTTCAGCCACCGCAACGGCATCGTGCACCGCGACGTGAAACCCGCCAACGTGATGATCAACCGTGCGGGTGCGGTGAAGGTGATGGACTTCGGCATCGCGCGAGCGATCTCTGACGCGTCCAGCCCCATGACGCAGACGGCCGCCGTCATCGGCACCGCCCAGTACCTGTCGCCCGAGCAGGCCCGCGGCGAGCAGGTCGACGCCCGCTCCGACGTGTACTCCCTCGGGTGCGTGCTGTTCGAGATCCTCACCGGCGAACCCCCGTTCAAGGGTGACTCCCCGGTCGCGGTCGCGTACCAGCACGTGCGGGAGGACCCGCAGACCCCGTCCGCGGTCAACCCGGACATTCCGCGTGAGCTCGACTCGGTGATCCTCAAGGCGATGAGCAAGAACCCCGCCAACCGCTACCAGACCGCCGCGGACATGCGCAGCGACCTGGTCCGGGTGCTCGGCGGGCAGCGCCCCAGCGCGCCGATGGTCATGAGCGACGAGGACCGCACCACGATCCTCGGTGCCGTCGACACCGGTGCGGGGAACTACCGGCGCCAGCAGTCACCCACCCCGGCCACCGCGTCGAAGACGGACGGCGGCGAGCCCGACAAGAAGAAGAACCCGATGCGGGTGGCGCTGATGGCGCTGGGCGCCCTCATCGTCGTCGGCATCGTCGGCGCGTTCCTGTGGTCCGTGGGACCGGGTTCGAAGGCCGATCAGGTGACCATGCCGGACGTCACGAACCAGGCCGCGGACGACGCCGAGACAACACTGCAGAACCTCGGTTTCCGCGTCGCCCGGCAACAGAAACCGGACGCCGTCGTGGCGACCGGCAACGTCATCACCACCCGGCCCGTCGGCGGGGTGCAGGTGGACGAGGGCAGCACGATCACCCTCGAGGTGTCGTCCGGACCCGAACAGGTGAAGGTCCCGCGGCTCGCCGGCCTCACCCAGCAGGAAGCGCAGCAGGAGCTGAACGCGGTGGGTCTGCGGCTCGACACCGCCGTCGCCCGCGCACCGTCCGACGTGTCCGACGTCGACAAGGTGATCGAGCAGAACCCGTCCTCCGGGGCGAGCATCTCCCTCGACTCCGAGGTCGCCGTCACGCTGGGCACCGGGCCGGAGCAGATCCGCATCCCCGACGTGACCGGCCAGAAGGTCGAGGTCGCGCAGGCCAACATCGAGGGTGCCGGATTCAAGGTGCAGATCCAGAACATCGATTCCGGTGTGCCGAAGGGCCAGGTCGTCTCCACCGACCCCGTCGGCGGCTCCACCGCAGCGAAGGGCGACACCATCCAGATCCGGGTGTCGAACGGCAACAACATCGAGATGCCGGACCTGACCGGCAAGACGGTGTCGCAGGCGCTCGCCGAGCTGCGCAGCGCCGGCTGGAGTGGGTCGTCGAGTTCGATCAATCAGACGCAGACGTCCACCCTGGACCCGGAGATGGTCGGCAAGATCATCAGCCAGGAACAGCCGCCGGGATCGGAGATCACCAAGAACGGTGTCGTCTCGGTCAGTGTCGGCGCGCTGGGCATCCCGCGGTAGGCGGCTCCGCCGCCTGTGCGCCTTTCTGGTTGCGGTAGCTACCACAAAGGCGCACGGGCGCTAGGCGCCCAGCGCCTGCGCGACCTCGGTCTCGAGGGTGGCGACGAGGGATTCCTTCGGGGCTTCGCCGCAGACGGTGAGCCAATTTGCGAGCATGCGGTGCCCACCCTCGGTGAGCACGGACTCCGGGTGGAACTGGACGCCGTGGATCGGCAGTTCCCGGTGCCGCATCGCCATGACGATGCCGCTGTCGGTGTGGGCGGTGACCTCGAGTTCGTCCGGGATGGTGTCTTCCAGGACGGTCAGCGAGTGGTAGCGCGTGGCGGTGAACGGGTCGGGCAGACCCGCGAGAACGCCCTCGCCGGTGTGGTGGACGACGCTGGTCTTGCCGTGCAGGAGTTCGGGTGCCCGGTCGACGGTCGCGCCGAACGCGGCCCCGATCGCCTGGTGTCCGAGGCACACCCCGAGAAGCGGTGTCTCGGCGGCGGCGCATGCCGTGACCAGGTCCATCGTCGCGCCTGCCCGCTGCGGTGTGCCGGGGCCGGGGCTCAGCAGGATGCCGTCGAACTCGGCCGCGGCCGCCGCGACGGCATCGGGCCCGGTGAGGTTCGGGTCGTCGTTGCGCCAGACCACGGCCCGGGTTCCCAGCTGTCCGAGGTACTGGACCAGGTTGAACACGAAGCTGTCGTAGTTGTCGACGACGAGAATCCTCATGGAAGCAGGGTATTCTGCCCGCCTCGTGCGCTGCACGGCCGGGGACCGTTCAGGTCAGTGCCCCGCGTAACCGGGCACGGTGAGTTGGCCGGACGCCGCCTCCGAATAGCCGAGGCCGAACCGCGACGCGTATTGCTTGAACACCCGGATTCCGGGTTCGTTCGCGAGCGCCGCCTCCAGTCGCGTGGGGTCCCCGATCGCTGACATCACGTACGGCGGGCTGTAGGTGCGGCCGTGCAGCAGCAGGGTGTTGCCGATGCAGCGCGGCGCCGACGTGTTCACGATCCGCTGGTCCTGCATGCTGATCGCCTCGGCGCCACCCACCCACAGCGCGTTCAGCACGCTCTGGACGTCCTGCTGGTGGACGACGAGATCGTCCGGGGACGCATCGACGGGGTATTTGCCGTCCGCGTCGCGGGGGGCGTCGGTGAGGGTGACGGTGACGCCGGGACCGGTCATCGGCGTGAGTCCGGCATCCGTGGCGAGCGCCTTGGTGTCGGCGAGCGCCTGCGCGACACCGCTGTCGGACGCGGCGGCGTCCTGCTGCAGCGACTCGACCTGCGCCGCGAGCCGGTCGCGGGTCTCGGCCACCTGGTCGGTCTCGGACTGCGCGTTCCGCACGAGGTCGGACAGCCGGGTGGAATCGCCGGCGCGGATCTCGTTGCCGTGCGACACCTGACGGGTGGTGGCCACCAGCAGACCGGCCACGAGACACACCACCAGCACCGCGATCCGCCAGAAGATCGACCTGGTCACCGGTGTTTCCGTCCCCTCGTCCTCGCCGCGCGAATCGCGGCTACGTTAGCGTGTATACACGCAGGTATTTCCGAATCTACCTGCCCACATTCCCGTAGAGCCGCACGAACGAGGACGTCATGCCGAAGTCGAAGGTCCGAAAGAAGACCGATTACACGATCAACCCTGCGAGCCGCACCCCGGTGAAGGTGAAGGCCGGCCCCTCGAGCACCCTGTACGTCTCGGTGATGCTCGGGTTCATGCTGGTCGGGCTGGTGTGGCTGCTCGTCTACTACCTGGCCGCCGACCAGCTCGACTGGATGAACAACCTCGGTGCGTACAACTTCCTCATCGGATTCGGCTTCATGGTGGTCGGTCTGATCATGACGATGCGCTGGCGTTGACGATCACAATTACACCGATGTCATTCATCCCCAATGTGGACAACCCCTGTGGATAGCCGCAGGTCGAGTGCTGATGTCTGCTGACGAGGCGCCGTTGGAGTGGTCGACGCCCCTCGGCGCGGTGATAGCGCTCGCTGCGGGCGGAGTCGCGTTGGGGGTCGCGGGACTTGCCGTGTCGACCGAGCCGGCGGGCCGTGTTCTCGTGTGCGTCGCCGCCCTCGGGCTGCTGCTGACCGCCGCGTCGGCGCTCCGGCAACGCCCCCGTCTCGCCGTCGACAAGGAGGGCGGCGGGATCGTGGTGAACCGGCTGAGAGGCCGCCACAGGTATGCCCGCTCGGAGATCGACCGCGCGCGGCTCGTGCGCTACCCCCGGCTGGGTCGCCGGGTGCCGATGCTCGAGATCGACGTTCGCACCGAGGACGGCACCGAACGCCTCCTGATTTTCGGCCGCTGGGATCTCGGCACCAATCCGGAGGACGTGTTCGATGCCCTCGCGGTGCATCGTCTGGTGGGCCGGGGTCAGTAGCCGAAGCTCGCGCGGAGCTGCAGGGTGCGGACCGCGATGACGGCCAGTGGCACCAGCACCACGACGCCGAGGCAGATCCAGCCGACGGTGATTGCCTTCTCCCGGTTGTTCCCCGCACCCAGCAGCTGGGGTCCGTAGAGGATTCCCGCGGTGGCCGCGGCTCCGGCGACCAGGCCGCCGAGATGCCCCCACAGTGAGATGCCGGGGATCGTGATGCTGATGATCACGTTGACGGCGATCACCGAGATCACCGGTGCGGGGCTGCGTCGCAGCCGCAGGAGGATGACGGCCTGAGCGCCCATCAGTCCGAAGACGGCGCCCGACGCCCCCGCGGTGACCGCGCCGAGCTGGAACAGCATCACTGCGGCGGAACCGCCGAGCAGGGACACGAAGTACACGCAGGCGTAGCGGGCGCGGCCGAGGACCAGTTCGGTGTCGCGGCCGATCACCCACAGCGCGAACATGTTGACGGCCAGGTGAATGATGCCGAAGTGGAGGAATCCGCTGCCGAGCACGCGGACGATCTGCCCGTCCACGACAGCGGGTGGGAACAGCGCCCAGTCCGCGAAGAGCTTCGATCCCGCCTGGTTCTGCATGATGCTGCGGGACTGCGCCGCGGTGATCAGGAAGATGCCGACGTTCACGGCCATCAGGATGTACGTCACGAGCGGCACCGCACGCTGCGTGGTCACGGCGCCGGCGACGTTGCGAACCTGAGGGACATCACGCTGCCCGGCGGCCACACAGTCGACACACTGGTAACCGACGGCTGCTTCGCGCAGGCATTCGGGGCACGCGGGACGACCGCACCGATTGCACGACAGTGCAGTGGGCCGATCGGGGTGGCGGACGCACCGCGGCTGGGGCGGAGTGCCCTCGTTCGCGGCACCGCCCCAGCCGGGGTTGGTCATGTGCTGCGGTTCCCTACGCGATGGTGACGCTGTTGATCACGACCGGCTCGAGCGGACGGTCCGCGCGATCGGTGGCGGTGGTCGAGATGGCGTCGACGACCTTCTTCGATTCCTCGTCGACGACCTCACCGAAGATGGTGTGGCGACGGTTGAGGTGCGGGGTCGGGCCGGTGGTGATGAAGAACTGCGAACCGTTGGTTCCCGGGCCGGCATTCGCCATGGCCAGGATGTACGCGCGGTCGAACTGCAGTTCCGGGTGGAACTCGTCGCCGAATTTGTAGCCCGGGCCGCCGGCGCCGGTGCCCGTGGGGTCGCCGCCCTGGATCATGAATCCGTCGATGACGCGGTGGAAGATGGCGCCGTCATAGAACGGTCCGGAGTCGGTGCCACCGGCGTTGGTGGTGCTGTAGTCCTTCGAACCGTCGGCGAGGCCGACGAAGTTCTCGACGGTCTTGGGCGCGTGGTTGCCGAACAGCGCGATCTTGATGTCGCCGCGGTTGGTGTGGAGCGTTGCGGTTGCGGTCTGATTAGGTGAAGTCACACCACCATGTTGCCATTGTGGGGTTCCGTGTGGTTCCGCCGCGGTGACTCGAGTCCTTCGGATCGGTTCGTGCTCCCGGTTCTTGTGACAAAGTGGGGACATGACACGAGCGACGGAGTCCCTCACGAATCTGCTTCCGACCGAACGCGCCGAGACCCTGCAGGAGCAGGTCTCCGAACGAGTCGAGACCGCTCTGGCCCACGTCGAGGATTCGGCTTCCCGCGTCAAGGAATCCGAGGCTGTCGATCAGGCGCGGCGCTACGCAAGCTCGGCGGCACTCGCCACGGCTCGCGGTGCCGGCCAGCTCAGTCTGTTCCTCGGCCGTCAGGGTGCCTCGCTGGCCAAGAAGGGCTACGAACGCGCCCGGACCGTGCCGGTGAAGAAGGTCGCCCGGGATGTCGTTCGTCCCCTGACCTCGGCCGTGGCGCCGGTCGAGGAGAAGAAGTCGCGGAAGGACCGTCGCATCGCGATCATCGTCCTCGTGGGTGCCTCTGTGGCCGGGGGGGCGGTGTTCTTCAAGAGCCGCCGCCGCGAGCAGCCGCGGGTCGCGTCCGCTCCCCCGAACCTGCGCGACCTCGACAGCACGAACACGCAGGAGCCCACGCCGCCCACGGCGACGAAGCCCCTCACCGCAACTGACCCGTCACTCCCCGGCCAGTAGGGCGCGCGCTCGCTCGGTGTTGTCCGGCGCCAGCCGGGCGGCTGCAGGATCGGTCGGCACGGTCTCCGGCATCTGCGAATCCTTTCGTTTCACGGCTTGTACCAGGGGTATCCCGCAGGCAGATGCGCACCAGCGCGAGGATCCGTTCCGAGGAGCAGACATGACCGCCAGACGTATCGTCCACCGTATCGCCGCCGTCGCGTTTCCGATCGCCGCCACCGCGGCTGTGCTGACGGCCGGCCCCGCCGGCGCCGACCCGCCCCACCCGTTCGGCGGACCGGCTCTGACCATCGGATGTCCGAACCAGGGCAGCCTGATGTCGTTGACGGCGCTCACCGGACAGTCCGGGCCGGAGGCGTCACCGCCCATCGCCGACGGCGACATCCGCTTCGAGTCACGCCCCGCCGCACCACCGATTCCGGCAGCCGCGCAGGTCACCGTGGCCTGGGTCAACACCGACAGCGGACGGTCGGGGATCGTGAACCTCGGCGGCGTCTACCCCTTCCTGTACGCGACGGTGAACACCGGCGTCGGGAACGTGGTGGCGACGGCGTTCGGATCGATCAACTTCGGCAGTAGCCCGATCTGCCAGGCGAACCCGGCCATCGGCACGTTCATTGCCTGAGTTCGGCCGCGTTGCAGCCGAACCGGCGCCGATAGTCGGCCGGTGCGACGCCGACCACCCGGTTGAAGTGGTGACGTAGAAGCGCACCGGACCCGAATCCGCTGCGTCTCGAGATCGCCTCGAGACCGAGGTCGGTGCCCTCGAGTAGCTGCCGCGCGTAGAGGACCCGCTGCGTCGTCAGCCACTTCACGGGGGTGGTGCCCGTCTCGGCCGCGAACTTGCGTGCGAAGGTGCGCGTCGACATGGACGAGCGCGCCGCGAGCTCGTCGACCGTGTGCGGCAGCTCGAGATTCTCGCTCATCCACGCCATGGTCTCGCTCAGACTGTCCGACGTGCACGCGACCACCGGCTGTTCGATGAACTGCCGCTGTCCCCCGTCACGTTGCGGCGGCACGACCATCCTGCGGGCGATCGTGTTGGCGACGGTGGAACCGAGCTCCCGGCGGACCACGTGCAGGCAGGCGTCGATGCCTGCCGCGGTGCCCGCACTGGTGACGAGGTTGCCCTCGTCGACGAACAGGACGTCGGGGTCGACGGTTGCCGTCGGGAACCGGGTGGCCAGTTCGTCGACGTACTCCCAGTGGGTGGTGCACTTGCGCCCGTCCAGCAGTCCCGCCTCGCCGAGCAGGAATACACCCGAGCACAGGCTGAGGACGATGGCACCGGCATTCGCGGCCGCACGCACCGCGTCGAGCGCCTCCACCGGGAAGTCGGACTGCGCCCCCGGCGGCGGGACGACGACGAGATCTGCGTCGCGCAGGAAGTCCAGCCCGAAGTCGGCGGAGAGCGTCAGTCCCGGTGTGATCGACGCGAGCGGTTCGCCGGGACGGATCCCGCAGATCCGGAAGTCGAACGGCGGAACCCCGTGTTCGGTGCGGTCGATTCCGAACACTTCACAGACCACCCCGAACTCGAACATCGAGACACGGTCGAGGAGGAGCGTCGCGACCTTGGAGATCATGACCCCAGTCTAATTGGCGACATCTTGTCGGACCATGTCGGAACGGCCAGTCATTCGCGGACCGGCCCACAGATCGACACGAGCGCACGCGCCAGCGTGGCCTGATGCAGCGGGTCGAGGCGTTGTTCGGCCACCACCGCGACCGTGGCGTCGACGAGCGCGGGCACGCACCCCGGACCGGCGAGCACGGCCTCTTGTTCGCGCAGCTGCAGGAGTATGTCCGAGTTCTGGCGGTCGATCACCGGACGAACCTGTGTCAGGTCGGGCCGGACAATCGGCGCCGCACCGGGCGCGACGCTCCACCAGGCGAAGAGGGCCCGCTGCACCTCCTTGTTGGCCTCGATCTGGTCCCGGAAGACCTGCTGCACCCGCCCCGCGCTCAGGCCCTCGTCGGCGGCCTGCGTGGCGACCGCATTCAGAACCTGCGCGTCGCGCGCGGGATCGTCGATCGGTGACGGGGTGCCCCACTTGGCCGCCGCCACCGCGTCGGCCGTGGCGAGGCGCAGCGAGACCGCCCGGGCGATCGGTTCCAGTGGTCGGGTCTGCGCACCCGCGGGCGCGGTACCGCCTGCCGTCAGTAGCCCGAGCATCACCGCGGCGACGGCCGCGCGGCGGGCGAGTGCTGGCCGGACCGTGGTCATGGTGCGAGTGTAGGGCCGGTCAGTCGTCCAGCCCGGCGACTCCGCGTTTCCAGTACCCGGTGAACAGCGAATCCATCCGGTCCCGGCTCCACGCGCGCAGAGGCTTGATGTCGGTCGCCTCGCCTGCCGCGAACAGGAAGGAGCGGCCGTCGGGCAGATCGAGCGACTGCACCGTCGACGCCAGGGCGGACTCGCTGCCGTCGTGCACGAGCCACGTCACGTCCACGTTCTCGCGCACGGCCAGCGGGTAACCGTGCTCGATGTCGTCGTCGGTCTCGATCACGACGTGCGCCGAGACGTCGGCCGGGGATTCGTCGAGCCACCGCGCGACCGCCGGAAGCGCGGTGGAATCGACCGCGAAGACGTAGTGGTCGAAGTTGTGGGCGAATGTCTTCGCGCCGGGCGGTCCGGCGATGGTCACGTCGTCACCGATCGCGACCGTCCTTACCCAGGAGGACGCGAGCCCGCCCTCGTGCAGCACGAAGTCGAGGTCGAGTTCGCGGGCGTCGGCGTCGTAGCGGCGGACGGTGTATTTCCGCGTGGTCGGGAGCGGTCGCGGCCAGTCGAGCATCATCGCGTCGTTCACCACCGGGACGCGGCGGGTGCCGTCCGGATCGGGGAACACGATCTTGACGTGATCGTCGGCCTGGTAGGTGTGGAATCCGTCGAGGCCGGGGCCCCCGAGCGTCAGACGCACCATGCGGGGTGTGACGTACTCGCGTGCACGGACCGTGACCGTGCGGACTCCGATCGGGTATCCGATGCGTGCGGTTCCCTCACCGGTCCGGTGGTGGGATGCGACGCGGCCGCGCGGGTCGAGACGTTCACGGGCTCCGGGATCGAGGGCAGTCATGAAGTAAGGGTAACCTCACCCGTTTCTGGTCCACACAGCAGCGTGCCCCGGACTCTTCCGAATCCGGGGCACGCTACTTCTGTATTTGTCCTTGTGGAGCCTAGGAGATTCGAACTCCTGACATCTGCCTTGCAAAGGCAGCGCTCTACCAACTGAGCTAAGGCCCCGTTACCTCGTGCCACACCTCATTGCCGCGAAGCAACTTGGACAGTCCGATCGCCACCAGCACTCCGGCTCCCACAAACAGGAGGACCTTCATGCGAATGACCTTTCACCGGCACCAGGGGTGGGCCTAGGAGGACTTGAACCTCCGACCTCTTCGTTATCAGCGAAGCGCTCTAACCGCCTGAGCTATAGGCCCCTGAAGTCTGGAAACTCATCTCGCGCAGTTCCCTGAACCGAGTCGGAAGATTACCCCACCGGACCGGCAACTACCAAAACCGGTCCGGCGAGACGCTCTTTTCCCAGCTCAGCCCTCGTCGTTTTCCGCGTTCAGTCCCGGTCGGCGAGCGTCACTTCGACGCCCCCGACGAGGTCGGAACACAGGTTGTAGATGAAGGCGCCGATCGTCGCCAGTGCGGTGAACAACACCATGTTCGCGAGACCGATGACGGCGGCGTATCCGAAGACCTGCCCGGCCGTCACGAGCCCGTCAGAGCTCGACTCCGCGACGATATCGGTGAACGCGTTGTTCAGCCGGTCCCACACGCCCATCCCGTCCAGGACGACGTACAGCAGGCCGACGGCCACCATCCACACGAAGAACAGCGACACCGAAATGACGGACGAGATCTTCAGCGTCGACCACGGATCGATCTTGCGGACCTGCACCGTCGCCCGGAGAGCCTCGCCCTCCTCGACCCGCTGCGGGGCCACGGCGACCTTCGGCTGCTGACCCGCGGCCGCTGCCCCGGGCAACGGGTGCTTGGCCTCGGACAGGTCCGGCATGTCCTTGGGGAGCACGTCCCGGTTGATGTGCCGGGTGGGTCCGTCGATCGCGGACGCCTTCGCCTTCGCGGCCTCCCGCTGAGTCACGGCACCGGCCGCGGCGGCACCGGACACCGCGCCGACCGCTGCCGTGGCCGCGGTCGAGGACGGTGTGCGATCGGGCTGCTTGGGCGCGGGCTGACCCTTCGCCGGCGCCGACGGGTTCTGCGTGGGCGCCTTCTGGGTGGGCACGGCCTGGGTGGGAGCACCCGAGTTCTGCGTGCCCGGGGGGCGCTGACCCTGCGCGGGAGCGCCCTGGGGCTGTGTCTTCTGCGTCGGAGCGGTCTGCGGTTTCTGGACGTCCTGACCGGCGGGAGCCTTCGCTGCCGCGGCACCCGCCGCAGTGGCTGCGGTCGCACCGTTGGACGGGTTCGGCTGACCCTCCCGGCGCGGGGCACCGGCCCCACCCTGCACGGGCCGCTTCAGGTTGGTCTGCGGCTCACGCTGCATTCCCCGCTGCCACGGCGGAGCCTGATTTCCCCGGATGGACTCGGTGGGAGCACCGCCCGCGGGAGCCCGGTTGCCGGACGCCTGCTGCGGCGGGTCCTGATGCCCGGGAGCCTGCTGATTCGGAGCGTGACCCTGCTGCGACGGCGGCACGGGCCTGCCCTGCGGGGTCTGCGTGCGCGGACCCTGATGCTGGGGCGTCGACGGCGACCGGGCCGGATCGGCCGGAGCCTGCCGATCCGGTCGCCCGTCGGGAGCACCACCCGGCCGGGCAGCCGGCCCCGCCTGAGCGGGGCCACGACCGGCTGACGCCAGCGGCCCCTGCGGCGCGGAACCCTGCTGCGGGTTCGGTCGCGCCGACCCGTTCTGGGGAGTGCGGGAGGCCTGCTGCTCGGATGGCGCCTGATTGGCGGAACCCGGGTTCTGCCGGTCACTGCCTGGCTGGTTGGGAGTGCTCACTAGGACTCCTTAGCTCCTTTGCCGC
Organism: Rhodococcus sp. 21391; assembly: GCF_016772255.1. Lineage (NCBI taxonomy): Bacteria > Bacillati > Actinomycetota > Actinomycetes > Mycobacteriales > Nocardiaceae > Rhodococcus > Rhodococcus sp. 21391. The sequence continues at coordinate 6,705,382 of NZ_CP063781.1, forward strand.
TGCTCTCGGCGTTGTCGTCGGGTTCGTCCGGTTCGTCGGCATTGCGCGCGATCGCGAGCAGGGTGTCGCCTTCCCCGAGGTTCATCAAACGAACCCCCTTGGTCTGCCGACCGGCCTTGCGGACCTGCTTGGCGGCGGTGCGGATGACACCACCGCCCGACGTGATCGCGTAGAGCTCGTCGTCGTCGTTCACGATGAGCGCTCCGACCAGGGTGCCACGTTTCCGGTCGTACTGGATCGTGAGTACACCCTTTCCGCCGCGACCCTGGACCGGGTAGTCCTCCATGCCGGTGCGCTTCGAGTAGCCACCCGACGTCGCCACCAGCAGATAGGTGCCTTCGCGCACCACGTTCAGCGACAGCAGTTCGTCGTCACCGTTGAATCGCATGCCCTGGACGCCGGACGTGGCGCGGCCCATCGGTCGCAGCGCCTCGTCGGTGGCGGAGAAGCGGATCGACTGTCCCTGTGCGGAGACGAGCAGCAGGTCGTCGTCGGAGGAGCAGAGGACCGCGCCGACCAGTTCGTCCTCACCGCGCAGGTTGATGGCGACGATGCCGCCGCTGCGGTTCGAGTCGAAGTCGGTGAGCTTGGACTTCTTCACCAGACCGTTGCGTGTGGCGAGAACCAGGTAGGGGGCGTCCTCGTACGTCTTGATCTGGATGACGCTCTGGATGCGCTCGTCGGGCTGGAACGCGAGCAGATTGGCCACATGCTGCCCGCGGGCCGTGCGGCTCGCCTCCGGCAGCTCGTACGCCTTGGCCCGGTACACGCGGCCCTTCGTGGTGAAGAACAGCAGCCAGTCGTGCGTGGAGCTGACGAAGAAGTGCGAGACGATGTCGTCCTGCTTCAGCCCGGCGCCCTGCACACCCTTGCCGCCGCGCTTCTGCGAGCGGTACAGGTCGGTCTTGGTGCGCTTGGCGTAGCCGGTCTCGGTGATCGTGACGACGACGTCCTCGCGGGCGATCAGATCCTCGTCGGCCACGTCGCCGTCGGCCGCGATGATGCGGGTCCGGCGGTCGTCGCCGTGCTTGTCGACGATCTCCTTGAGCTCGTCACGGACGATCCGGCGCTGACGCTCGGGCTTCTCGAGGATGTCCTTGAGGTCGGCGATCTCCCGCTCGATCTCGGCGAGTTCGTCGATGATCTTCTGACGCTCGAGGGCGGCGAGGCGGCGCAGCTGCATCGCGAGGATCGCGTCGGCCTGGATCTCGTCGACGGTGAGGAGCTCGATCAGGCCTGCCCGCGCGATGTCGACGGTCTGCGACGCCCGGATCAGCGCGATGACCTCGTCGAGGGCGTCGAGCGCCTTCACCAGTCCGCGCAGGATGTGAGCGCGTTCCTCGGCCTTGCGGAGCAGGTACTCGGTGCGCCTGCGGATGACCTCGACCTGGTGGGCGACGTAGAGCCGGATCATCTGGTCGAGGCGCAGGGTGCGCGGCACGCCGTCGACGATGGACAGCATGTTGCAGCCGAAGCTGGTCTGCAGCTGGGTGTGCTTGTACAGGTTGTTGAGCACGACCTTCGCGACCGCGTCACGCTTGACGGTGACGACGATGCGCATACCCGCGCGGTCCGAGGACTCGTCGTGGATGTCGGAGATGCCGGCGATCTTCGCGTCGCGCACCTGCTCGGCGATCGACGTGATCAGGTTGTCCGGGTTCACCTGGTACGGCAGCTCGGTGATGACGATCGTGGTGCGCCCCTTGGCGTCCTCCTCGATCTCCACCACACCGCGCATGCGGACCGAACCGCGTCCGGTGGTGTAGGCGTCGTGGATGCCCTGGCCGCCGACGATCAGGCCGTGCGTCGGGAAGTCGGGTCCCTTCACGCGTTCCATGACCGCGGTGAGGGTGGACTCCTCGTCGGCTTCCCAGTTCTCGAGCGCCCAGTAGATGGCCTCGGCGACCTCCCGCAGGTTGTGCGGCGGGATGTTGGTGGCCATACCGACGGCGATGCCGCCGGAACCATTGATCAACAGGTTGGGGATACGGCTGGGGAGAACTGACGGTTCCTGTGTACGACCGTCGTAATTCGGGGTGAAATCGACCGTCTCGTGGTCGATCTCACGCAGCATTTCCATGGCCAGCGGAGTGAGCCGGCACTCGGTGTATCGCATCGCGGCGGCGCCGTCGTTGCCGCGGGAACCGAAGTTGCCCTGGCCGTCGACGAGCGGGTACCGCAGCGACCACGGCTGGGCCATGCGGACGAGCGTGTCGTAGATCGAGGCGTCGCCGTGGGGGTGGTAGTTACCCATCGTCTCGGCGACCGGTCGCGCAGACTTCACATAACCGCGATCGGGCCGGTAACCGTTGTCGTACATCGCGTACAGAACGCGGCGGTGCACCGGCTTGAGGCCGTCTCGCACGTCGGGCAGCGCACGACCCACGATCACGCTCATCGCGTAATCGATGTAGCTGCTCTGCATCTCCTGCTGAATGTCGACGGGCTCGATGCGGTCGTGCCCCGGTCCCTCCGGCGGCAACGTTGTGTCAGTCATGAGCTCCTTCTTCTACTCGGCTTGACGTCTCCTCGCGGACTCGCGGTCCTGCACGACGTCGCGCAACCACCCGAGTCTATAGGTGCAGGTCAGCTGTGAGGGTGAAGGACTCGGGTGCGCTCATGAATCGGTGCCGCCGGAGTCGTCCGATCTACTGGAGTTCGAGCTCCCGGCCCTGGGTTTCGGCGGCGAGGGATTCGGCGGCGAGCATGTCGGCCTCGAGTTCGAGCTCGGCGGCGACGCGGTCGGGCGCCATCAGCAGGGCGGTGATCGGGATCGTGACCACGAGCATGCCCAGCACGAAGACGGGGAACAGGATCGAGAACACCTCGAGTCCGTCCGGGCGCGCCACGGCCGGGTCGACGGTGGCGCTCAGCCCGAACACGCCGGTGTAGTGCATGGCCACCAGTCCGGCGGCTACGACCACCGACGCCACGAGTCGCAGCGTGCGGGACTCGAGGGCCGAGATCGACCACATGATTCCGGCGCCGACGACCAGGCCGATCACGGCCGACGCTGCCGTCAGCAGGATGTCGGAGTGCACGGAACCCTGGATCTCGAGGGAGGCGACGATCGCGAGGTCCATTCCGGTGAAGCCGACGCCGAGGAGCACCGCACCGCCGGCGAGACGGCCGATCTCCACCGACGCGCTCGGCAGCCGGTGTTTCGTCGGCGGCGGGCTGATGATCAGCAACGCCACCGCGGCGGCCGCGACGGGCACCACGAACGAGACCGCGATCCACAGGACGTCGTAGCGCACTACGCTGCCGTAGACCTCGAACCCGACCATCGCGATGTAGTGCGGCAGCCAGGCGCCGATGCCGCCGATGGACAGCGCACCCCAGGCCAGCCAGAGGTACCGCTGCCTCGGGTTCGGCGCGGTCACCGCCTTGCGGGCGCTGGCGATCCCGACGAAGACGCCGATGAACGCCGTGACCGCGGCGAGGGCGACGATCCACGTGCCCATGGAGAAGTGCTGCAAGTCGTCCGACATGTTTCGAATCCTCAGTACGCGGCCGTGTGAAGCTTGGTCAGTGCGTATTCGGTGATCGCGACCAGAGCGCGTTTCGCCGATTCCCGGTCACGCGCGTCGATCGGGATGATCGGCACGTCCTCGGAGATCGCGAGGGCCGCGCGGATGTCCTCGATGGGGTAGCGCGGGGCGTCGTCGAATTCGTTGATCGCGACGAGGAACGGCAGTTGCCGGGCCTCGAAGAAGTCGACGGCCGCGAAACTCTCGTCCAGCCGGCGGGTGTCGATCAGGACGATCGCACCGATCGCACCGCGGATCAGGTCGTCCCACATGAACCAGAACCGGTGCTGACCGGGGGTACCGAACAGGTACAGCACCAGGTCGTCGGCCAGGCTGATGCGACCGAAGTCCATGGCGACGGTGGTCGTGCCCTTCTGCGGTGTCGCAGCCAGGTTGTCGACGCCGTCGCTGGCGTTGGTCACGAGCGCCTCGGTGCGCAGCGGGACGATCTCGGAGACAGCCCCCACCAGCGTGGTCTTACCGACGCCGAACCCGCCGGCGATCACGATCTTGGTCGAGGTCACCCGATTGCGGGGATCAGATTTCGCGAAGTCCACTGAGGACCCTTTCGATGAGTTCACGACGTTCGGAGTCGGTCGAGTCTTCCTTCAGGGTGGCCAGGATCTGCAGATGACCGGCCTCGACCAGGTCGGCGACCAGGACGCGTGCCACTCCGAGGGGTACGCCCACCCGGGCGGCGATCTCGGCGACCGAAGGCGACTGCTGACACAACGCGACGATCGCGGCGTTGACGTCGTCGAGTTCCCACTGCCGGTCCACCGACTGCGGCAGTGCCTGAATCAACGCTTCGAGCGCGAGCTCGACCGCAGGCCGGGTCCGGCCCGACGTCAGCGAGTACGGGCGCACGATGTTCGGGCCCGGCTGCTCCGAGTGGTGGTCGTTCATGGGCATGGGCTGGTCAGAGACCCTGCGGGGTGCGGGCCGTGGCCTGCACCGATGCGCCGACGCGGTCGACCAGGATCGCCATCTCGTAGCCGACCTGTCCGATGTCGCACTCGGCGTCCGTGAGGGTCGCGAGGTGCGAGCCGTCGCCGACGCTCATGAGCAGCAGGTACCCGTGCTGCATTTCGACCACCGACTGCAGCACTCCGCCGCCTTCGAACAACCGGGACACACCGGCCGACAGGCTGGCCAGCCCCGAGGTGACCGCGGCCAGCTGCTCGGCCCGGTCGATCGGGAGATGGGCGCTGGCTGCCATCAGGAGACCGTCCGCCGACACGAGCACGGCGTGGGAGACACCGGGCACGTCACTGGCGAAGTTCGACACCAACCAGTCGAGCGGTCGCGTGACGTCGGATCCATGAGCGGTGTTCATCGGTCTCCTTCAATGCTGTTACGTTCCGCGAGCCTCGTGGCCCTGCCGTTTCGGACGCCCTGCTGGTGACGACTGAGATTGGCGCGAATTGTCTCAGGGTCACGCACCCGGCGCAGTGTCCCCGTATTGTGCGCGCCTTCGACCGTGCCGGGAACCAGTCGGTCGCCGGGACGCCGCTTCGGCAGTCCGATCTCCGGGTCGACCTCGACGGGAGTCTCGCTGATCCGTTCGGCGGCGGACCATCCGGCGTCGCCGGCGGAATGCCAGACGCCGGGTGCGCCCTCGGCGCCGGTCGGATCGGTCAGCCAGTCGGACACCATGTCGGAGAAGATCGGGGTACCGCCGCCGGGCCGGGGTGTGGCCTCGGCCGACGGCGGATCGATCCGCGACTGGAAGAACGACGCGGTCTTCGCCGAGTTGGTGCGGTAGCGGTGCCGGACCGGTGCCTGATCGTCGCCGTTCGACGACGTGGGCGCCGGCTGTTCCGAGGTCCGCGCCGCGATGCGGTTCTCGCTTCGTGGTGCGTGCGGTGCGTGCTGCGGCTGCGATTCCGCCGGTGCCGTCTCCGGGGTCGCCGCCTGCGGACGCCGCACGGGCAGCTTCGGCATCGCCCCGGATCCGCGGACGTTGACGGTGTCCTGGGACTGCGCGGCCGGGGCACCGGCCGACGATCCCGCGCCGGCCGCGATGCCACTGGCACCGGGCTGACGTCGGGGCAGGCTCGTGCCCGACGCCGTCGTCACCGCGCCCGCAGGTGCCGGGCTCGGCGGGGGCGTGGACGGGGTGCGGGTCGGCAGTCCGTTTCGGGTTGTCGGCTTCTGCTGTCCGTTGTCCGTGCGCGGTGCTGGGGCCGCGGGTGCCGGAATGGCGGTGCGGACCGGCGCCGCGGGAATCCTCCGCTGCGGTCCGGTGTCCTGCCGGGCAGCCTGCGACACGATCAGCGCATTCGGGATGTGGATGCTCACGGTCACACCCGGGTTGCGGGCGGTGTCGAACGTCGACCGCAGGCGCACGGTCAGGCCGTGACGCTTCGCGAGGCGGCTCACGACGAACAGACCCATGTGGCGGGCGGTCTCGGGACCGACCTCACCACCCGACGCCAGACGCTCGTTGACGGCGCGCATGTCGTCGGCCGGGATACCGATACCGCGGTCCGCGATCTCGAGCAGCACCCCGCCGTCCACGGCGCGAGCGAAGCTGAACGTCACCGAAGTGTCGGGCGGCGAGGCGCGCAGCGAGTTGTCGACGAGTTCGGCGAGCAGGTGCACGACGTCCGTGACGACGGTGCCGCTGAGCGCGCCTTCGGGGGTCGCACCCATCTGCACACGCTGGTAGTCCTCGACCTCGGAGATAGCGGCACGCAGCACGTCGCCGAGCGGGATCGGCGCCGCCTGCGAACGACGCACGCGGGTGCCGGCCAGAATCAGCAGGTTCTCACCGTTCCGGCGCATACGCGCCGCCAGGTGGTCGAGCCGGAACAAACTCTCGAGTCGCTTCGGATCCTTTTCCTCGAACTCGAGATTCTCGATCAGGCCGAGCTGCTGGTCGACGAGCGACTTGCTTCGGCGCGCGAGGGTTTCGAACATGTCGTTGATCTGCAGGCGCAGTTGCGCCTGCTCACCGGCGAGCTTGAGTGCCTGCCCGTGGATGTCGTCCACGGCGCGGGCGAGCTGGCCGATCTCCTCGGAGGAGTGCACGGCCACCGGCTCGAACGACAGTGCCCGCGGATCGTCACTGGCCTTGATCTGCTCGATCGCCTCCGGAAGGTCGCGGCGCGCGGCCTTCAGCGCGCCGTACCGCAGGCGGCGGATCGGACCGATCAGCGACCGCGACACGAGGAGCGCGAGGACGAGGGCGGCGAGCAGGGTTCCGAGGACGATCGCCGTGTCACGCAGCGCGGCGGACCGGGTCTCGGCCGCGCGGACCTGCACGGTGGACGCGATGTCGTTCGCCGCTTCGCTGGTCAGCTCCTGGTAGACGTCACGGCTCGCGATGAGCGAGGAGCGCAGCTGCAGGATGGGCAGCATTCCGCCGCGCGCCGCGTCCGCCAGGCCCTGGTCGATGAGGGCGTTGCGGTCGTTGATGTTGTTTCGCAGCGTCTCGAGACGGGCATCACCCTTGGGGTAGTACCGGTCGAGGACGTCGAGCAGGCTCGATTCGGCGCCGGCGGCCGCGACGACGGCCGAGGTGGGAATGTCGCCCGTGCGGGCCTTCTCCCGTCCGTCGGGACCGGCGTAGACGTCCTTCACGATCACGAGGCCCATGGCCTGTTCGAACAGACGACGCTGCGCCTGCCACGCGTTGGTCAGCTGGTAGCCCTTGTCGACGACTTCGCTGTCCTCGATGGGACGGACGATGTCGTCCACTTCGCGGATGAAGTCCGCGGCGAACGCGCGCTGGCGTTCCGCGAGCAGGTCGGTGGCGACGCCCGGGGAATCCATCAGATTCAGGAGGGCGCGGCCGTCCGAGACGGTCTGGTTGATGGAACTCGCGACGGCGGGATCCAGCTCGGGGTTCCGGGCCTCCTCGGACACGTCATTCATCAAGGATTCCGCGTCCTCGCGGTCCTGCTTGGTGAGGGTGCCCGAGGCGTAACCACTGGTCACGGTACCCATCGAGGCCTCGAGGGCCACGATGTCCGGTACGACGACGATCTGGTCGGCCGCCTCGGTGAAGTGGACGGCGTTACTCAGCTCGCCCTGCACACGGAGCCCGCCGAGCACCATGGCGACGGTGACGGGAACTGCGAGAACCGCGGTGACCTTCCACCGCAGGCCCCAACCCTCGATATCCCAGAACTTTGCCCGGGGCGGCGAATCGTCGCTCATCCCACGCTTCCTTTCCAACCACTCATAGCTTGTCGCTCTGTGCTCGTGACCGCGCCTGCGGCAGGACAGTCGTACCGGCCCGGACGACACGCGTCGACAGAGGAAAGTGATCGATCAGTTGCGCTGTGCGCAGCGCTGCCCGACGCACCGATTTCCGAATGTAACGAGTTCATCACATGCCCATGGGGAACGTTCTTACCACAGAAATTCCCCGATCCTTACTTCCAAGTAACATGCGCACCACCGATCCCAGACGTTGCCGTCGCGGGGGGATCAGCGGACCAGGCTACACAGAATCGCGGTTCACAGTCGAGGACGGATTTCCGCGTCACCCGGTCCCGCAACCGGCCCAGACGGGTGCAGCCACCGGGGTCTTCCGACCGCCGGTGGCTGCACGATATCCGTAATCTCTTGTGCCGGATACCTAGACGTCGAGGAAGCGGACGTCCTTGGCGTTACGGGTGATGAAGCTACGCCGGGCCTCGACGTCCTCACCCATGAGAACGCTGAACAGCTCGTCGGCTGCGGCCGCGTCGTCGAGCGTCACCAGACGCAGAACGCGCACCGTCGGATCCATTGTGGTCTCCCACAGTTCCTTGGCATTCATCTCGCCGAGACCCTTGTAACGCTGGATGCCGTCGTCCTTGTTGATCTTCTTGCCGGACTCGAGACCGGCCTTGACCAGGACGTCCCGCTCGCGGTCGGAGTATGCGAACTCCGGGTCGCTGCGCTGCCACTTCAGCTTGTACAGCGGGGGCTGTGCCAGGTAGACGTGACCGTGCTCGACGAGCGGGCGCATGAAGCGGAACAGCAGCGTGAGCAGCAGCGTTGCGATGTGCTGGCCGTCGACGTCGGCGTCGGCCATCAGCACGATCTTGTGGTACCGCAGCTTCGCGATGTCGAATTCGTCGTGGATGCCCGTGCCGAACGCAGTGATGATCGACTGGACTTCCGTGTTCTTCAGCACACGGTCGATGCGTGCCTTCTCGACGTTGATGATCTTTCCGCGCAGCGGCAGGATCGCCTGGTACATCGAGTCGCGGCCGGACTTGGCCGAGCCGCCTGCGGAGTCGCCCTCCACGATGTAGATCTCGGACTTGCTCGGATCGTTGGACCGGCAGTCGGCGAGCTTGCCCGGCAGACCGCCGAGGTCGGTCGCGCTCTTGCGGCGCACCAGTTCGCGGGCCTTGCGGGCGGCGACGCGGGCCTGCGCCGACGACACCGCTTTGTTCACGATGGTCTTCGCGTCGGCCGGGTTCGCCTCGAACCAGTGCGACAGGTGCTCGTTGCTCGCCTTCTGGACGAACGACCGGACCTCGGTGTTACCGAGCTTCGTCTTCGTCTGACCCTCGAACTGCGGTTCACCGACCTTCACGGAGATGATCGCCGCGAGGCCCTCACGGATGTCGTCACCGGTGAGCTTCGGGTCCTTCTCCTTGAGGAGCTTCTTGTCGAGCGCGTACTTGTTGACCGTCGCCGTCAGAGCGGAACGGAAGCCCTCTTCGTGGGTGCCGCCCTCGTGGGTGTTGATGGTGTTCGCGAACGTGTGGACCGACTCCGAGTAACCGGAGTTCCACTGCATCGCGATCTCGAGTTCGTGGCCGGTGCCCTTCGCGGTGAAACCGACGACGGAGTTGTGGATCGGCTGCTTCGTGCGGTTGATGTGCCGCACGTAGTCCTCGAGGCCGCCCGGGTAGTGGTAGACGCGGGTCTTCACCTTGTGCACGGCAGGCGCATCCGCCTCGGCGGACTCGTCCTCGGCGGTTTTCGGCGCGTCCGCGACCTGACTGACGACCTCTTCGGTGACCTCGGCGTCGCTGACGCGCTCGTCGGTGAGGGTGATCGTCAGGCCCTTGTTGAGGAAGGCCATCTCCTGGAGGCGGCGCGCGACCGTCTCGAAGCTGTAGACCGTGGTCTCGAAGATGTTCGGGTCGGCCCAGAACGTGACCGTGGTGCCCGTCTCCTTGGTGGCCTCGCCCTTGACGAGTTCACCCGGCTTCGAGTCGGTGTAGGTCTGGTTCCATTGGTAGCCGTCGCGCTTGATGTCGACGTCGAGCCTGGTGGACAGCGCGTTGACGACGGAGATACCGACACCGTGCAGACCGCCGGACACGGCGTAGGAGTCGGAGTCGAACTTGCCGCCGGCGTGGAGCTGGGTGAGGACGACCTCGACGGTGGGGACACCGGAGGCGTGCATCCCGACGGGGATGCCTCGACCGTCGTCGACGACCCGGACGCCACCGTCTTCGAGAAGGGTGATCTCGACCTTGCTGGCGTGGCCGGCCATGGCCTCGTCGACGGAGTTGTCGACGACTTCCCAGATCAAATGGTGGAGACCGCGTTCACCGGTGGAACCGATGTACATACCCGGTCGCTTACGAACGGCTTCGAGTCCCTCGAGGACGGTGATGGAAGAAGCGCCGTAGTCCTTGCTGGAGGTGCTTTTGTCTGACTTCTGGGCAGCCACGGGTGGGTAGCTCTCCTTCTCCGTCCAATGCCCGACGCAGGCGCCCACCGCCCTGGTCGGGCACGCGGGAGACGAGAATCGGGAATCTTGCCGCTAGTTACCTCGGCCATCTTACTGGTACGTCAGCGCCAGGAGCGTGCTATGACACCCCTGAGCGCCCCGTAGACGAATTTTCAGGGCGCCTCGGGAGTGAAAACCTAGGCCGATGCGCTCTCGGACGGGCCGTCCGAGAGATCCGCCCACTGCCGGTCCTCGACGTCCAGCACGAACTCCGCGGCGAGTTGCGCGATGTCCTCGGCGTGGGAGATCGGCGACCAGTGCCCGGCGTCGACCTCTCGGCGGCGCAGGTCGGGTGCCCATTTCTCGGTGTCCTCGTAGCCGACGGGCCGCACCGCCTTGTCGTTCTTGTTGAGGATCAGTTGGACGGGGACGTCGGTGTACCGCTCGCGCGGCCTCAGCAGACTCGTGCGGATGTTGGCGCGGTACAGCTTGAGACCGTTGACCATGTCGTTCGCCAGCGTCGGCGCCGGACGCACCAGCGTGGGATCGAGGCGGTCGAAGAACTTCAGGAACGTCGGCCAGTGCCGGGCGAACCAGAGCCGCAGCGGCAGCGTCGCCAGGCCCGGAATCTGGAACAGGACGGTGTAGCCCGACGCGACGGCCTGCGCGAGCGGCCCGCCGAAGCTGCGGTCCGAGATGCGGCGGCGCATCCACTTGCCGAGGTGATCGAGGTTGGGGCCCGAGACCGAGGTGAACGACGCGATCCGCGCGCGGGCTTCCGGTTCGCAGACCGCCTCCCATGCCTCCACCGATCCCCAGTCGTGGGCCATCACGTGCACCGGCCGGCCCGGGCTCACGGCATCGATCACCGCGAACAGGTCACCGGCCAGGGCGGGCAGCCGGTAGTCCTCGACCCGGGTGGGCACGGTGCTCCGGCCTGCGCCGCGGCTGTCGTAGCTGACCACCCGGAACCGCTCCGTCAGGAACGGCACCACCCGGCTCCACAGGTCGTGGGTGTCGGGCCAGCCGTGCACCAGCACGATCGTCTCGCCGTCGGGGTTGCCCTGCTCGAACACGGCGAGTTCGACGGAACCGTTGGTGATCCGCCGGGCGGTACCGGATGTGGATGGAGTCATGGTGGGTCCTCTGGTCGTCGTGCGGGTTCGGGTTTGACGGTGGGAACTACAGATCGAGAACGAGACGGCCCCGGTCGGCGCGGGACACGCAGATCAGCATCTCGTTCTCCTGCTCGGCGTCGGTGAGCCGCGTCTCGCGGTGATCCGGGGTGCCGGAGAGTACCTTCACCCTGCAGGTGCCACAGAAGCCCTGCTGGCACGAATATCCCACTCCGGGCATCGTCTTCTTGATCACCGTCAGTGCGGATTCGTCGGCGGGCACGGTGAGCACCTCACCCGTGCTGACGAGCTGCACTTCGAATTCGGTGCCGTCGAGCACCGGCGGCGCCCCGAACCGCTCGAAATGCAATGCGGTGGCCGGGCTTCCGGGGAACGCACGGCGCACCGACTCCAGCATCGGCGTCGGACCGCAGCAGTAGACGGCACCGCCCGGCGCGGCGCGGCACAGCAACTCCTCGGCGGTCGGCAGTCCGAACTCGTCGTCCGGACGGATGAAAACCCGTGACCGGTCGAACGTTTCGATCTCGTCGAGGAACGGCATCGACTCCCGTGACCGGCCGGAGTACACGAACTGCCAGTCCATTCCGAGTTCGCGCGCCGCCCGGACCATCGCGAGGATCGGCGTGATGCCGATGCCGCCTGCGACGAAGAGCGCGCTCCCTTCGCCGACGAAGGGAAACCCGTTGCGGGGGCCGCGAACCGTCACCGGGGCACCCGGTTCGAGCGCGTGCATCTCGAGGGAGCCGCCACCGCCGTCGGGGATCCGGCGAACGGCGACACTGTAACCCGTGCGGTCCGCCGGGTCCCCGCACAGCGAGTACTGACGTCGCAGCCCGGACGGCAGGTGAAAATCGAGATGCGAACCCGGCTGCCACGCAGGGAGTTCCGCGTCGTCCTCGGCTTCGAACCGCAACTGGACGACGTTCTCGTCCCGTGCGACGACATCACGCTGGGAGACAAACATTTTCATCGCCACGTCCGGGTTGTGACCGGCGACGCCCGGGTTGTACTCGTACGCGGTGAGAACACCGAGGTACTTGGCAGCGACGGCCTCGGTGATCCGCATCGCGCGGTCAGGGCGCGGTCGCCCCTTGATGTCCGGGGGAGCGTCGTAGCGGGGCAGGCCCTGCCCGGTGAGCACCTCCCGCACCTGCGACAGCTTCATCGCTCGGCCGCCTGAGCCGCCGGCGAGGACGCCAGGTACTTCACGGCCTGCGCCGTCGAACCCTCGTTGCTCGGGTGGTACGAACGCGTGAAGTACGTCGACATCCGCTTGCCGAGTTCCCGGGCCGTCGGGAGGGTGCCACGCTTGCCTGCCGCGAAGAAATCGGTCAGGTGCGGCTTGCGCCGGTGCGCCGACCACTGGGCGAGCTCCGGATCGTTGCGCATGAGGAAACGGGTGCCGCGCACCCACAGCCACACGATGACCGGGGTGACGATCACCTGGGTGCGGATCCGCCGGGACTCACGCTTGTCGAAGTACCGCATGACGTCGTAGGCCACGGAGCGGTGCTCCACCTCCTCGGCACCGTGCCAGCGCAGCAGGTCGAGCATCGTCGGATGCATGCCGGAGCGGTCGAGTCCCTCGGCGTTGAGTACCCAGTCGCCGAGGAACGCGGTGATGTGCTCGATGGCGGCGATGACCGCCAGCCGCTCGATCAGGTAGTTCTTCTCCCGCAGACCGGTCAGCGGTCGGGGTCCGAGGATCTTGGAGAAGGTCCATTCCATCTGCTCGGTGAAGGGCGTCGGGTCGAGACCCTTCTCCTTCAGGTGCGCCAGCACGCCGGTGTGGGCGTTGGCGTGCATCGCCTCCTGGCCGATGAACCCGACGACGTCGTCGCGGAGCCGCTCGTCCTCGATCAACGGAAGTGCCTCTTTGAACGTCTCGACGAACCACTCCTCACCAGCTGGCAGCAGAAGGTGCAGGACGTTGAGGACGTGCGTGCCGAACGGGTCGCCCGGGATCCAGTGCATGGGGAGGTTCGACCAGTCGAACTCCACGTTCCTGGCCTGCAACAGGATGTGGTCCGGTTCGGGGATAGCGTTCCGGGGTGCAGTCGGGGCGGACATCTCGTTACTCCTTCGTGCCGGCGGCTGCGCCACGACGAAGGCTTGTGGCGCAGTTCACTCGAAAACCTGGAGTAACTGTAACACCGGGTAATAGACAAAACCAGGAACCGAACGTCCGCTCCGGCCTATCCGTAGGTGTCCCGAGGGCCACGCCCCCGGATGTGCCGTTCGCCTTTTCGCCAGCTCGGAGCGGTCGGACCGGTGATTCGCAACGACTTCACGACGCCGTCGCCGACGGCCGCAGCAATCTTCGCGAGAATCTGCGACTGCATCATCCGAAGCTGCGTCGCCCAGGCCGTCGACTCCGCGGAGACGCTGAGAATCCCGTCCCGCAGCCCCGTCGGTTCGGCGTGCGCGGCGATGTCCTCACCGACCACCTGTACCCACCGACCGAGGACCGTCCCCTCCGACACCTTGGGCGACCAGCCGCGTTGTTTCGCGATCGCGTTGGTCAGCGCACCGAACGGCTGCGGGTCGCGGTCGTCCGGTCCGGGACCCGACCATCCGCGTCGACGCCGGGCGCGCAGGGCCCGGACACCGGTTCCGGATCGGCGGCCCTGCCCGACGGATTTTCCGCTGGCCTTCGCCGCGGCACGCGCCTCCTCCAGGGCACGGCGCGCGAGGTCGATTCCCTTCACCTCCGGTTCGGGGGCCGCAGCCGGTGCGGTGGGTTCGACGTCATCCGTCACGGCGGTCCTCCGTCTCTTCCACAATGTGCGATATTCGTCCACGATCGGTGTCGCGGGCCTCCACACCGAATCGGACGGCGTCGAGTTCCTCCGGAACATCTTCCGGCACGGCCGCCGTGATCAGCACCTGTTCCGCATCCAACGCGACCTTGGCGAGTGCGCGCCGTCGACGACGATCGAGTTCGGCGAACACGTCGTCGAGCATGAGGACGGGATCGCTGCCCTCCGAACGCAGCAGTGCGAATCCCGCCAACCGCAACGACAACGCGAACGACCACGATTCACCGTGACTCGCGAATCCCTTCGCCGGGGTGTCGCCGAGCTGCAATTCGAGATCGTCACGATGCGGGCCGACGAGACACACCCCCCGCTCGATCTCCTTGGAGCGCATCACGGACAGCTCCTGGAGAAACCGCTCCTCGAGAAACGCGATATCGCCCGCCTCGGGCGCTCGAGCCGGTTCGGTGAACTCCGGCGGCAACGAGGACCCCAGACTCGAGCGGTAACGGATGCTCGCGGGCCTCGACTCCGGCGCCAGCGATTGGTACGACTCGGCCAGGTGCGGCGCGAGATCGTGGACGAGGTGAAGCCTTCCGGCGAGCAGCTGCGCGCCGTGTGCAGCGAGATGTCCGTCCCAGACCTCCAGCGTGGCAAGGGCACTCGCGCCGTCCTCGCTCGGCTGGCCGCCGCCGCGCGACACCCGTCGCAACGCGCCGCCTGCCGTCTTGAGCAGCGCCGACCGCTGCCGCAGCACCCGGTCGTAATCGGCGCGCACCGCCGCCATCCGCGGGATACGGGACGTGAGGAGCTCGTCGAGGTAGCGTCGCCGATCACCCGGATCGCCGCGGACCAGCGACAGATCCTCCGGCGCGAACAGCACCGTCTGCAGAATCCCGAGAATCTCCCGCGGCCGCCGGGTTGGCGACTGGTTGATCCGCGCCCGGTTGGACTTGCCCTCGTTCAACTCGAGATCGACGGTCAGTTCCCGGCCGGTGTTGACGACCGTGGCCCCGGCGAATGCCTGACCGGTGCCCGTCCTGATCAGCGGGGCGTCCGAGCTGACCCGATGAGACGAGAGGGTCGACAGGTAGCCGAGCGCCTCGAGCACGTTCGTCTTGCCGTGACCGTTGGGTCCGACGAAGACGGTGCAGCCCGGACGCAGGGTGAGACCGAGGGCGTCCCAGGAACGGAAGTCTCTGAGCGAGAGTGCGCGAACGAACACCTACGTTCCAGAACCGGCTTCTGCCTCGCCTGCCGCCTTCTTCACGGCGTGACCACCGAACTGGTTGCGCAGCGCCGAGACGGCCTTCATCGCGGGGGAATCGTCCTGACGGGACGCGAACCGCGCGAACAACGCGGCCGAGATCACCGGCGCGGGCACCGCGTGGTCGATCGCCTCGAGCACCGTCCAGCGTCCCTCACCGGAATCGTCTGTGTAACCGGAGATCTCGGCGAAATCGGGATCCTCACCCAATGCCTTGACGAGCAGCTCCAGCAGCCACGACCGGACGACCGTGCCCTTGGTCCAGGCGCGCAGCACACCGTGGACGTCCGTGACGAGGTCTTCCGCCTCGAGCAGCTCGTAGCCCTCGGCGTACGCCTGCATCAGTCCGTATTCGATGCCGTTGTGGACCATCTTCGCGTAGTGGCCGGCGCCGACCGGGCCTGCGTGGACGAAGCCGTCCGCACGCTCACCCTCGGGACGGAGAGCGTCGAAGACCGGCAGCGCCCGCTCGACGTCCGCGTCCGATCCGCCGACCATCAGCCCGTAGCCGTTCTCGAGTCCCCACACCCCGCCGGACACACCGCAGTCGAGGTAGCCGATGCCACGGGAACCCAGCAGCTCGCCGTGGATTTTGTCGTCGGTGTATCTCGAGTTGCCGCCGTCGATCACCAGGTCGCCGGTCTCGAGCACCGACGACAGTTCGGTCACCGTGTCCTGGGTGATCTTCCCCGCCGGAACCATCACCCAGACGACTCGCGGAGACTCGAGTCGCTGAGCGAGCTCCGCCAGCGACGCCACATCCGTAACCTCGGGGCGGGGGTCGTAGCCGACCACCTCGTGCCCGTGCGCGCGCAACCGCTCGCGCATGTTGAATCCCATTTTTCCGAGCCCGACCAACCCGATCTGCATCGTGATCTCCGTCCACTCGTGAGATTTCTTTCGGCAGTACTGGTTTCGCTTCTGCGAAATCGTCAGCCCGGGAGACGCACCGGCATCAGCAGGTACGTGTACGCGCTCTCCGGCGCCGCGAAGTTGCCGGAATCGTCAGGTTCGATCTCGTCCTCGGTGGCCGGACGCAGCACCGCGGGGCGGCTGGGGGTCGTGAAACCGAACAGCACCTGCTCGCTGTGCAGCGAAGACAGTCCGTCGATCAGGTAGCCGGGGTTGAAGGCGATGGTGAGCGGCTCACCCTGGAACACCGCGTTCAAGCCTTCCTCGGCGCGACCTGCGTCGTCGCCACCGGCGGAGAGGAGCAGCCCCTCGGTGGAGAACTGCAGTCGGACCTGCGCGCCGCGCTCGGCGACGAGGGCCACACGCTTGATCGCCTCGACGAGCGGAGCGATCTCGACGGTGGCCAGCGCGGTGTGCTCGGACGGCAGCAGCTGCCGGAACTTCGGGAACTCGGCGTCCAGCAGGCGGGTGGTGGTGCGGCGGCCGTCGTTGACGATGCCGAGGAGACCGTCGTTGCCGACCGCGGATCCCGAACCGAGCGCCAGCTCGACCGGCGAAGTGGCATCTCCTGCAAGAGTTTTCGCCGACTCGGAGAGCGTCTTCGCGGGGATGAGGACGGCCGCGGTGGTGTCGGGGTTCGCCGGCGACCACTCGAGTTCGCGGACTGCGAGACGGAACCGGTCGGTGGCGGCGAGCACGATCGCGTTGCGTTCGATCTCGACCCGGATTCCGGTGAGCATCGGCAAGGTGTCGTCCTTGCCCGCCGCGACAGCCACCTGACTGATCGCTTCGGAGAAGACGTCGGCGGGAATCGAGCCGGTCTGCTGCGGCAACTGCGGAAGCTGGGGATAGTCCTCGACCGGCATGGTGGGCAGGGAGAACTTGGCGCTTCCGCACGTGATCAGCACGCGGGTGCCTTCGAGGGTCACGTCGACCGGCTTGTTGGGAAGCGACTTCGTGATGTCGGCGAGAAGCTTGCCGGAGACGAGGACCTGACCGGCGCTACCGACCTCGGCTGCCACCCTGACCTGGGCCGATACCTCGTAGTCGAATCCGGAAACCGTCAACCCTTGCTCGGTCGCGTCCAGGAGAACACCGCCGAGAACGGGGACAGGAGGCCGCGACGGCAGACTGCGAGCGACCCATGCCACTGAATCAGCGAATTCTTCCCGGGAGACACGAAACTTCAGGCTTCCAAGCTCCATCGCCGGGTTGTTCCTCTCGGTAGGCACGGTTGTTCGCCACGGTCGGCCCGTGACCACAGCACTGCAGTCTTTCACAGAGCGGCGATGCATAACCGTATGCCCTCGAGGACGAACTTGAAAGCGGAACGGTTGCGTCCTCGAGTCTCCGCCAGAGGCCTGTGAACCGAGGCTGTCCCCAACCCTGTTTTCAAAGAGGTTTTTAGAAGAATTAATGAGAAGTACTATTAGGTCCTGTGGAATCTGTGGACGAAGGCGTGTAGACGCTGGTCCGTCCGCGTCGCCGTATGGGGAATTCTCGAGGACAAACTCGAGGACCGATCCGGCACCCATGTGGACTACTCGAGGTTGTTCAAAGTTCTGCACGTTCTGTCCACAGAGATTCCACCTCATCCCCACACTTATCCACAGGTGTGCATGCTTTATCCCAGGTCCTGGCGTCGGCGTGTTGCACCGGCGTGTCGTGTCGCCGGGGGTTCGCGCGAGCCTCGAGTAGACCCTCGAGCGGTACCTCGAGGACCCGCTCGAGCCAACCCTCGAGGACCGGCTCGAGGAGCCCCTCGAGTTGCCCGTGGGACGGTGTTTCCCCCGAAACGGCCTGTGCCCCCGGCAGGCGAGCTACCAGGGGCACACGAGAGGGAGGTGTCGGTGACTACCTCTTGGAACGCTGCTTGATCCGGGCGGTCAGCTCCTGGACCTGGTCGTAGACCTTCCGACGCTCCGTCATCTCCTTGCGAATCTTCTTGTCCGCGTACATGACGGTGGTGTGGTCACGGCCGAACGTCTGCCCGATCTTCGGCAGGGACAGATCGGTGAGCTCACGGCACAGGTACATGGAGATCTGCCGGGCGGACGCCAGCGGACGCGCCTTGCCGGGGCCGCAGAGGTCGTCGATGGACATGTTGAAGTACTCCGCGGTGACCGCCATGATCGTCGCCGCATTGATCTCGAGACTCGACGAGTCCGGCATCAGGTCACGCAGCACCACCTCGGCGAGCGTGAGGTCCAGGGGTTGCCTGTTCAGGGACGCAAACGCCGTCACACGGATGAGGGCGCCCTCGAGTTCCCGGATGTTGCGTTCGATTCGGGAGGCGATCAACTCGAGGACGTCGTCGGGCACCTCGAGCCGGTCCATTCGGGCCTTCTTGCTGAGGATCGCGATGCGCGTCTCGAGTTCGGGCGGCTGAACGTCGGTGATCAGGCCCCATTCGAACCTGGTGCGCAGTCGTTCCTCGAGTGTTGCCAGCTGCTTCGGCGGCCGGTCAGACGAGACGACGATCTGCTTGTTCGCGTTGTGCAGGGTGTTGAAGGTGTGGAAGAACTCCTCCTGGATACCTTCCTTGCCCTCGATGAACTGGATGTCGTCCACCAGCAGCACGTCGGTCTCGCGGTAGCGGCGCTTGAACGCCACCTTGCGGTCGTCGCGGAGGCTGTTGATGAAGTCGTTGGTGAACTCTTCCGTGGAGACGTATTTCACCCGCATCCCGGGAAACAGCCGCTGGGCGTAGTGGCCGGCGGCGTGCAGGAGGTGCGTCTTACCGAGGCCGGACGCTCCCCACACGAACAACGGGTTGTACGCGCGCGCCGGCGCCTCGGCGATGGCGACGGCCGCCGCGTGGGCGAATCGGTTGGACGAGCCGATCACGAACGTGTCGAACGTGTACTTCGCGTTGAGGCTGTTACCCCCGGTCGCCGAGGGTGCCGGGCCCGAGGGCGGCTTCGTGAAGTACGACGGCCAGGATTCGTGGACGCTGGCGAGGGCCTCGCGGTCGTCGTCGACTTCCTCGAAGTCCGTCGTGTCCGAGTAGGGCTGATCCTCACCGGAGCCGAACCGGCGCCTGCGGAACGAACCGGAACTGGTGACGGAAGGCTCGAGGTGGCGAGGAGTGTGGATAGGTTCCGGCTCGGGCCGGTGGTCCCGGCTCGGAGGCTCGGATTCGGGTTCGTCGTCGACCGGGGCCGCGATACGCACACCGAGGCCTTCGACCTGCTCACCGAGATGCCGGCCGAGGGCGTGGAGGATCGGCTCACGGAGATCCCGCTCGATCGCCTCCTGCGCGAAGGGCGACGGTACGGACAGGAGCGCGAAGCCCTGTGCGAGCGTCAGCGGTTTGACGAGCGCCAACCACGCCTTCTGTCCCCTCGTCAACGGCGGCAGATCGCCGCCGGGCGAATCGGATGTGAGGTCTGCGACGACGTCGATCCAGATCCGTGCGAGCGCATTCGGATCGTCGTTCACGTGGTTCCTCCCCAGTGTGTTCGCGGACTCGGCGCCAGCGGTGCCGAGTCGAGTGTCGGTGCCGTCGTCGAGGTGGAATTGGGAGCTTCCCCGACCTGAGGATGGACCCCGTACGGACCTACGAATATGCCATCTGAACTGTGTTTCCACACAATTATCCACAGATGTGGACAAACCGCAGACGCCTCTCGTCGAGATGCCGTTGCATGGTGAGGAGTCCAGATTGAACGCACTGACCTGCGCTTATGCATGCGAAACCTGGATGAGCGGGTTCGAGGACCCGGGAAGGGAAGGGTGTCAATAACCCTCGTGGTGATCCGAAGCGGCACACCATCTGTGCCCTGTGGATGAATTGTGGTGAATATGCAGATGAGAACGCTGAAGTCGAGAGCTCGGCACTCGATCAGGGTTCATCGGCGAGACCATGCATAGACGCTAGCAACAGTGTCGGCAACCTCACAGCGGTTTGGCACATTGGAAGTTGGGGTGCAAGCATTTGTCGATCCTCGGCGTGTCGGTCAACCGATTCGCGGGGGAATCGCAGGTGAGCGAGTTTGACCTGACCGTGAGTGGTAAGTACTCTCGAACAGTCACCCTGTGGTGAGGTGGCGGTTTCGTGCTGGCTTGAGTCCAGTTTCGAAGGCGTTTCATCCCCACCTGTGGATGAACACCTGAGTTTTCGCCAATGTTAGATCCATGACGCCGGGAGGCGTCGATGAACTTCGAGGAGTGTTGACCGTGGCCAAGGGCAAGCGGACGTTCCAGCCGAACAACCGACGCCGCGCGCGCGTTCACGGCTTCCGTCTTCGTATGCGGACCCGTGCGGGTCGTGCAATCGTTTCGGCGCGTCGCCGTAAGGGCCGCGAATCTCTCACCGCCTGATCCCGACACTGGGTTCGGGAGCTCGGGGTGTTGCCTGAGCCGCACCGATTGCGTCGTCATTCAGATTTTTCGTTGACTGTGCGACGTGGTCGTCGGATGGGAAGACGCGACCTGGTTGTGCACGCATTCGACCGTGCGCAGGCAGATGAGCTGGTGAGTAGCGGCGGTCCGCGATTCGGACTGGTTGTGAGTAAGGCTGTCGGGCCGGCGGTGATTCGACATCGAGTCGCACGCCGGCTTCGTCATATCTGCATCGACCTCGTGGACGTGGTTCCACAGGGAACCGATGTAGTGATTCGGGCTCTTCCGGGAGCTGCGACTGCAAGTAGCCGGGACCTGGAGAAGCAACTCCGTGCAGGTCTCCTTCGATTGGACCTTCTTGCGCCTGTGAGTAACTCCGCATGAAAAGCGCACTCCACGAGTCGCGCGCCCACACGGCCGAGGCCACCTCCTCGGTCTCTTCCGCGTGGAAGTCGGTCCGTGCGTTACCGGCGCGCACTCTCGTATTCTTCATCGAGCTCTACCGGACGTATGTGTCGCCCCTGAGGATGCCGACCTGCCGGTTCATGCCGACCTGTAGCGAGTACGCGGTGGAATCCCTGCGTACCCACGGGGCTATCAAAGGCCTTTTCTTGACGGTGGTTCGGTTGGCGAAGTGTGCCCCCTGGCACCCTGGTGGGTGGGACCCGGTCCCTGCCCGTCACGACCGTCATGCGGGTGGCCGTTGCTGTCCGGCGAACGTGGACGAACAGAGGAGTACATAGAGCCGTGCTCGACTTCATTTACTATCCGGTGTCCGGGATCCTGTGGGTCTGGCACAAGGTTTTCGGTGCCATTCCCTTTCTGGGGCCGGACAGCGGTATCACGTGGGCGCTCTCTGTGGTGTTCCTCGTGTTCACGCTGCGTGCCGTGCTGTACAAGCCGTTCGTCAAGCAGGTTCGGACGACGCGCCAGATGCAGGAACTTCAGCCGCAGATCAAGGCCCTGCAGAAGAAGTACTCGGGTGACCGTCAGCGCCAGGCCACCGAGATGCAGAAGCTCCAGAAGGAGCACGGGTTCAACCCCATCATGGGCTGCCTCCCGGTGCTCGCGCAGGCGCCGGTCTTCATCGGCCTGTTTCACGTGCTTCGTTCGTTCAACCGCACCGGCACCGGTATCGGTCAGCTCGGCATGTCGGTCGAGGCCAACGCGAACACGCCGAACTACTTCTTCAGCGTCGAGGACGTGCAGTCCTTCCTGAGTGCCCGACTGTTCGGTGCTCCCATCTCGGCCTGGATCACCATGCCGAAAGCGCAGCTCGACGCGTTCGCTGCGTACGGTCCCATTCCCACGGTCTTGAACATTGCCGTCGTCGCGGTCCCGCTCATGGTGATAGCCAGCATCGCAACCCACTTCAACTCGCGTGCCTCCGTCGCGCGGCAGAGCCCCGAGGCCGCTGCCAACCCGCAGTCGGCGATCATGAACAAGCTTGCACTGTGGGTCTTCCCGCTCGGTGTGCTCGTCGGTGGTCCGTTCCTCCCCATCGCGATCCTCTTGTACTGGGTGAGTAACAACATCTGGACCTACGGTCAGCAGCACATCGTCTTCCGTCGAATCGACGCTGAAGAGGAAGAGAAGAAGCAAGCTGCCATCGCACGCCGGGCGGACAACGCTCCGAAGCCCGGTGCACGTCCGGATCTCACCAAGAAAAAGAAGAAGTCCGCGACCGCAACGGACGGCTCTTCCTCGGCGGACGAGCCGGAGATCGTCGAGGGTGTCGTCGAAGACAGCGCCTCCGATCAGGTGAGTGGTGATGGTTCAGCGACGGGTACGTCGAAGCCGAAGCCCGGTGCCCGCCCCCAGTCCAACCGCGGAAAGTCCCCCAAGCGCAAGCGGCGCTGATTCAGAAAAGAGAACGAGCATGGCTAGTGAGCCTGACATCGCAGTGGACGGAGATGAGACAGACGTGACTGCAACGACGCAGAACCCGGACACCGAGGTGGATTCCGATTCTGACGACTACCTGATCGAGGAAGGGGAAATCGCCGGCGATTACCTGGAGCAGCTGCTCGACGTACTCGACTTCGACGGCGATATCGACCTGGACGTCGAGGGCGACCGTGCTGTTGTCAGCATCGACGGTGGAGACGATCTCACCAAGTTGGTCGGACGCAAGGGTGAGGTGCTCGACGCACTCCAGGAACTGACTCGCCTCGCCGTGCAGCAGGCGACGGGCGAACGTAGTCGCCTGATGCTCGACATCGCCGGGTGGCGTGCCGGCCGTCGCACCGAATTGACCGAGCTGGGTTCCTCGGCTGCTCGCCGCGTACTCGAGAGCGGCGAACGCGAGGAGCTCGCTCCGATGACGCCGTTCGAGCGCAAGATCGTTCACGACGCAGTCGCGAAGGTCGATGGCGTTTCCAGCGAGAGCGAAGGCGCCGAGCCTTCACGTCGCGTGGTCGTCATCAAGGACTGATCCACACAAGCATCACCAAGGCGGGGCTCCCGGATTCATCTCCGGGAGCCCCGCCTCTTCTCTATCCGTATGTCGCTATCCGTCACTTTGGATTCGTCTCGTTTCACGTGAAACACGCACCCCTCCCCTCCCCCACCGAGGGGGCGGGTGTCCGCAGCGAGATTCGGATGCTTTCTCCGCTCACTGCGCTGTCTCAGGACTTCGTGGACAGTGTGTTGTCGACGAAGACGCGGACCGTGCCCGCTCGATCTCGGAGAGAGTTTGATGTTTCGCGCACGCCCGCCGGTGGTCGGCGACCAGGGTGTGCGGCGGGTGTTCGCGGCCGCAACGACGCTGCGAGTTCAATGGTTGCGTCCACGACGATGGTGTACGAGCCGGATCAGGACGTCACCGGCGTGTCGTAGCCGGAAAGTAGGCGGTCACCGCGTGATTCTTCGAGAGAGCTACCAGCTCGACTCGACGAAAGAGCACGCGATGACCACTGCCCACGATATCGACCTGTACCAATTCCTGACCGACCGCGTCACCGACGCCAGCCCAGACCTGCTGCGCAGCCTGCTGTCGACCTTCATCGACGCGCTCATGGGCGCCGAGGCTGACACCTTGTGCGGTGCCGGTTTCGGTGCACGCTCCGACGACCGCATCAACAGCCGGAACGGCTATCGGCACCGCGACTTCGACACCCGCGCCGGCACACTCGACATCGCGATCCCGAAGCTGCGGTCCGGCTCGTACTTCCCGGACTGGTTGCTGCAGCGCCGCAAGCGTGCCGAACGTGCCCTGACGTCGGTGGTGGCCACCTGCTACCTGCTCGGCGTCTCCACTCGCCGGATGGAGGAACTCGTCGACTCGTTGGGCATCACCAGCCTGGGGGTACCTCCCTGCACGAAGTGCTTGGGGGAGCCAAGTCGCAGGTCAGCGTCATGGCCAAGGACCTCGACACCCAGGTCGAAGCATTCCGCAGCCGACCCTTGGACGCCGGCCCGTACACCTTTGTCGCCGCCGACGCCCTCGTCCTCAAGGTCCGCGAGAACGGTCGGGTGGTCAACGTGCACGCCCTGGTCGCGGTCGGAGTGAACGCCGAGGGTTACCGGGAAATCCTGGGAATCGAGGTGACCTCCGCCGAGGACGGGGCCGGTTGGTTGGCGTTCTTCCGATCGCTGGTTACCCGCGGTCTGACCGGGGTGCGGTTGGTGACCTCCGACGCCCACGCCGGCCTCGTGTCGGCGATCGGCGCGACCTTGCCCGGGGCCGCCTGACAGAGGTGCCGGACGCATTATTCGACCAATCTCATGTCCCAGACCCCGAAGAATTCGTGGCCCTGGGTGCGTGCGCTCCTGCACTCCGTCTACGACCAACCGGACGCCGATTCTGTTCATGCTCAATATGATCGGGTGATCGACGCCTTGTCGGCGAAGCTGCCGAGGGTCGCCGATCATCTCGACGCCGCGCGGGCCGACCTCCTCGCCTTCACGGCCTTCCCGAAGCAGATCTGGCGGCAGATCTGGTCCAACAATCTCCAGGAGAGACTGAACAAGGATATCCGCCGAAGGACTGATGTCGTCGGGATCTTCCCCGATCGGACCGCGTTGATCCGGCTCGTCGGAGCCGTCCTCGCCGAGCAGCACGACGAGTGGATCGAAGGGCGCCGCTATCTCGGCCTCGACGTGCTCGCCCGTTCCCGCGGCGACCACACCACCACTACCGAACCACAGCAGGAGGTGACACCCGCGGAGCTAACCGCATAACCCCCGACGAAGAATCACGCGACCACCTCGTACACCACGCCCGGGACTTGACCAGTTCAATGCCCGGGGCACATCGCCGAGCGCCTTGAGGAGGGGCCACCAGTCCGCCAACAGGTCCACCACTCCGCGGGCACCAGCACCGCACACAACCCAGTGCGGGCATCCACAGTTCATGGTCAAGACTGGGAGCTTCGTTGTCGTTCGGATTTGGCCCTGGTTGATCGGGCGGGTGATCGGCGGGAACCGGAAATCACACGAACGATCCCCAGCGAGGGAGGTGGCGCATGAGGAAGGATTCGGCGGCAGGAAGAGCGGGCACAGTTCGGCGACGTGGATGCTGAGGATCCGGAGTGCGTGGTCCCAGCCGATCCGTTCGGCCATCACGGTTGCCGGCATCTCGAGATCTCAGTGCGACCTCGGCCGCTCACGCCGAGCGGACGGGTTCGCGGGGAAATCCCCATCGCTCATCTGATCGGCTTGATAGGCAACTGCTCGAGCCGGGATCGATGGATAGGGGTCAAAATTGGCATGCCGTACCCCGCTCAGTTTCAGCGCCCGCCTACATGTGAACCCGCCTACATGTGAATCCGTGGGCGCGCCTTGTGGGCGAACCGATCGACCAACTCCTCCTGCACCGTGCCGCCGGCGAGTGCGAGATCGTGGAGACGAGTACTGGATCCATCAAACCTCTGCTTCGCTCATCCGGCGATGGTCACCGGACACGATCCGAGAGTGTTCGCGAACTCCTGAGACATACGGCTCCGGGGTATTGGTTCCGCGATGAGTTTCGCCGCTTCTCGAAGTCCACATCATTGAAGCAACCGAACCAGTGCCGTCGATTGGGTGGAGTAAGTGATGACCGAGGACGAACGACAAATCCGGAATCTGATCGACCGTTGGGCCGAGGCTGTGCACAGCGGCGACATGGCTGGGGTGCTCGCGGACCACTCCGACGACATCGTGATGTTCGACCGCCACCGCCATATGAGGGTGCTCGCGGAATCGATGCGTATCGCGAGACGAGGCCGCCGTTCTTCGAATGGCAGTCGAAGGGTGCCCGCTTCGAGATGGTGGCCTTGGATGTGACAGCCGGCGAGGACGTCGCCTTCGCCCATGCACTCCTCCGCTGCGGTATGGAAGCGGAGCTCGCCGACAATCCGGAGAACCGGCTCCGCCTCACAGTGGGGTTGCGGAAGGAAAACGGGCGTTGGCTCGACGCTCACGAACACCACTCCTTTCCGGACACCACTGTCTGACGCATGGCGGATAGGGGGTCCGGGACCGTCGTTTTCACACCTTTTCGAAGCAATTTAGGTTGTAGTTTCACCCACCCAACCACACCCGGAAGTTTCGTCACTGTGATGATTGAGAAACCGGGATTCGTTGGGGTGGAGTTGCCGAGAGGTAGCGTCGAGTAGGCGTGGACGGCTGCTCTCAGTTGGAGAGGGCCCGACTCGATTGTCGTTCACCGAACCCCGCGTGCGTCCGCTTGGGAAGGTCGCGGGGTGACGCGCGAACTTGGCCAGTGTCCGCCGTCTGTTCCACGTGAAACACGAGTCATGAAACACGAGTCGGTTGTTCCACGTGAAACCGCCGCTCGGGGCTCGGTCTGGTTGTGTCGCGGCCGTGGACGGGGTCGTCTGTTCCACGTGAAACATGAGTGCCGCGATCTGCAGTCCCAAATCTGCGTAACCCTCTGGCGGCGGTGTGCGCGAGATCGACCGTCCGAGATGGTTCGCCGGCGAGGCGACGGCCGGATTCGCGGGATCGCCAGGGTGCATCACCGACAGAGACGACCGAACCCCTCCCCTCCCCCACCGGAAGGGGTGCGGCTCGACACTGCTCCGGCGTTGCGCGTCCGAGTTAAGGGACATAGTCGCGAGAGAGGGCGGATAATGAAGAAGCTGTGTTTGTTGATTTCGCGATATTCGCGGGAGGATGTTTCACGTGGAACCGAATGGTGGAGAGCCGGCCGAATGGGACGAACAAGCGGCGGCACGCCAGGTGTTCGGTGAACGATTCGATATTGCGGAGCGCTACTACAAGTCGTTGGCGACCGACGGTGTCGAGCGGGGGTTGATCGGACCGCGTGAGGTTCCGCGGCTCTGGGAACGTCACCTCCTCAACTGTGCCGTCGTTGGTGAACTGATCGCCGAGGGTGAGTCCGTCGTCGATGTCGGAAGCGGTGCCGGGTTGCCCGGTATCCCCCTCGCGATTGCCCGCCCCGATCTCCGGATCACGTTGGTGGAGCCGTTGCTGCGGCGGTCGGTGTACCTCGCCGAGTTCGTCGAGTCGAACGGCCTGGACGTGCTCGTGGTCCGGGGCCGCGCCGAGGAGTCGGGTGTGGTGAAGGAAGCCGGTGGTGCAGACGTCGTGACTTCCCGAGCTGTGGCACCGTTGGAGAAGTTGGCCAAGTGGTCGCTGCCGCTTATCCACGAGCATGGGAGAATGCTCGCGTTGAAAGGTTCGAGCGCCGCCGAAGAGATTTCCCGTGATCGCGCTTCCCTGACTCGGTTGGGTGCTGGGAAGCTGGATATCGTGGAATGCGGAGTGGGCCTGCTTCCTGTCCCCACCGTTGTCGTTCGGGCAGAACGTGTACCGAAACGCCGTCAGCGTCGATGACGATGTGCACGGTGACTAGGGAGTGAGTATGTCGAGTAACGAGCGATTCCCAATCGAAGGAGTAGTCAATGTCGGGTGGGCCTGAATCCGCCGTTTCACGTGAAACAGCTTCACGTGAAACCGACCATCAATCCGACCAGGCGACGAGCTCCGGGAACGGAGACGACGGATTCACGGCCCCCTACAACGGAATCTCCGTCGAGGAGACTCCGATCGGTGCGGCAGCGCACCGCGCAAGCCAGGTGCTGCACCCCCATTCGGTGACCCTGCCGAAGCCGCCCGAACGGCGGATCCTCACGATCGCCAACCAGAAGGGCGGCGTCGGCAAGACGACGAGTGCCGTCAACCTCGCATCTGCCCTCGCGGTTCAGGGACTCACCGTTCTGGTGATCGACCTGGACCCGCAGGGCAACGCCAGCACTGCGTTGGGCGTCGCCCACCACTCCGGTGTGCCGTCCAGCTATGAGCTTCTCCTCGGTGAGGTGACGGCCGCGGAAGCAATCCAGAAGAGCCCGCACAATGACCGGCTTTTCTGCATTCCTGCCACGATCGACCTCGCCGGTGCCGAGATCGAATTGGTGTCCATGGTCGCCCGCGAGGGGCGGCTGAAGGGCGCACTGTCGGAGAAGGCTCTCGGCGAGGTGGATGCCGACTTCATCCTGATCGACTGCCCGCCCTCGCTCGGACTGCTCACGGTGAACGCGATGGTCGCGGCCAAGGAAGTCCTGATTCCGATCCAGTGCGAGTACTACGCCCTCGAGGGTGTGGGACAGCTGCTGCGGAATATCGAACTGGTGCAGGCGCACCTCAACCCGGACCTCCACGTGTCGACGGTCCTTCTCACGATGTACGACGGGCGCACCAAGTTGGCGGACCAGGTGGCCGAAGAGGTTCGCACCCACTTCGGCGATGCGGTCCTCCGCGCCGTCATTCCCCGAAGCGTGAAGGTGTCCGAAGCCCCCGGGTACGGCATGACCGTGCTTGATTACGACCCCGGTTCGCGGGGCGCCATGAGTTACCTCGACGCGGGACGTGAACTCGCAGCACGCACCGCACACATCACGAAGCAGGAGCAGCGATGAGTCAGACGCGTAAGGGTGGACTTGGCCGTGGACTGGCTGCGCTCATTCCTACGGGACCGACCACGACGGGACCGGGGCTGGGCAACGCCGCCGCTGACGTCGTGATCGGGGCGGACCGGCGCAGCGTACTGACCGCTCCCGCACCGAACTCGTCGGACGCTGCGACCGACAAGAAGACTGCTCCCGCGTCCACGGGAAACAACGGAGACAGCAACGGCGCCGACGGCACCTCAGGGAACGGTGCTCAACCCCTCCCCTCCCCCACCGGAGCGGTGTACCGGGAGATCGCTCCCGACCTGATCGAGCGGAACCCCAAGCAGCCGCGTCAGGTGTTCGACGATGACGCCCTCGCCGAACTCGTCCACTCGATCCGCGAGTTCGGGCTGATGCAGCCGATCGTGGTCCGTCCACTCGACGACGGCAAGTTCCAGCTCGTCATGGGCGAGCGTCGGTGGCGTGCCAGCCAGGAGGCCGAGCTGGAGACGATCCCGGCGATCGTCCGCGAGACCGGCGACGACGCAATGCTCCGCGACGCGCTCCTGGAAAACATCCACCGCGTGCAGCTGAACCCGCTCGAAGAGGCGGCGGCGTATCAGCAGTTGCTCG
This sequence comes from Rhodococcus sp. 21391, assembly GCF_016772255.1. Classification (NCBI taxonomy): domain Bacteria; kingdom Bacillati; phylum Actinomycetota; class Actinomycetes; order Mycobacteriales; family Nocardiaceae; genus Rhodococcus; species Rhodococcus sp. 21391. Next base: position 6,734,450 of record NZ_CP063781.1, read on the forward strand.
AAGAGTTCGAGGTGACCCACGAGGAACTGGCGGCGAAGATCGGCCGCTCGCGTCCCGTCGTGACGAACATGATCCGACTGCTGAAGTTGCCGATCCCCGTGCAACGACGCGTCGCGGCGGGCGTGCTGTCCGCCGGTCACGCTCGCGCCCTGCTGTCACTCGAGGCAGGCGCCGACGCGCAAGAAGTGATGGCGGCCCGCATCGTCGCGGAGGGCATGTCTGTTCGCGCGACGGAGGAGGCGGTGACGCTCGCCAACCGCAGCGACGACCAGGCGGCCCAGCCCGCCCAGCGCCGTAAGCCGATCCAGATGCCGGGACTGCAGGACGTCGCAGAGCGGCTGTCGGATTCATTCGACACGAGGGTCACGGTCAGCCTCGGCAAGCGCAAGGGCAAGATTGTGGTCGAGTTCGGTTCGGTGGACGATCTTCAGAGGATCGTTGGGATGATGGAGGCACAAAAGGCCGATTCATGAGCGCCTGACAGAGGTAGAAGTACCCGCGGATGATCCATCACTGTGACAGTGGCCGCTGACGGACCGGGTCCAGCAGAACTATCGGGGGCGAAAAACGTTGAATACCAGAGGATGTCGAATGATCTGCGGTAGTGACATATGGAGGCTGAGCTAGCCAGTGTCGACTCACGTCACATCGCTCACTCTCGACGGCTTGGACAAGCTCTCCGCCCACGCTCGTCGCTGTGTCTTCTGGGAAATGGATCCGGCGGCCATCCACAGTTCGCGCGGGTTCTGCGACCAGGAGTTCGAGAAGGAAGCATGGCTCTCCATGGTCATGCTCGAATGGGGATCGTGCGGTCAGGTTGCCGTCATGGACGGGAAGCCGGTCGGCAGCGCCCTCTACGCTCCCCCGCGGACCGTGCCGCGCGCGCAGCTACTCCCGACCGCTCCGGTCGGTGCCGACGCCGTCCTCCTCACGAGCCTCCGGCTCGAGCCTGCCGGCGAAGAACAGAATCTGGGAACCACGTTGATCCAAGCCGTGGTGGCCGATCTGGTGCGCCGCGGTGTGCGTGCCCTCGAGGCGTTCGGTATCCGTAATACCGACGGAACCGGGCCGATCGACACACACGGGATGGCGTCAGCCACCGCGGCCCGCGAGTGCTCCCCCGAGGAGTGCATGATCCCGGCCGATTTCCTCGAGGACAACGGCTTCGAAATCGTCGCGCCCCATCACCGGTTCCCGCGCCTGCGGCTCGAGCTGAACCGGGATCACGGATGGAAGGAAGACGTGGAGGCCGCCCTGGAGCGTCTGATCCACACCGCGTCGGTGAGCATGGTCGACATCGGGGAGCGCACACCCGTCGGTGCGCACTGAGCGCTCGGGAACGAGAAGTCAGGAACGTTCGGAAGAAGACAGCTCTTCGGCGAGCAACTCGGCGAACGTGAACGTTCCGGTCGGCTGATCGTCCTGACCGAGCAGGTACAGACGCTTCACGGAGATGAGGATCGCTTCGGCGATGGCGTCGCGCGCCCGCGGGTTGGAGAGCACCGCGGCATCGAGGTCGTTGGTGAGGTACCCGAGGTCGATCTGCACGGTCGGCATGTTCGTCAGACGCAGCAGGTCCCAAGTGCGGCCGTGGGTCCGGCAGTCCTGCAAAGGCGTACGGGCCACGATCTCCCGCTGGATGAATCCGGTGAGAACCTGACCGATCATCGACGTCGAACCGTGCGAGTTGCCGAAGTGGAAGCTCGCGACACCGTTGGCGGCCGGGCTGGTGTTTCCATCGCAGCGCAACGAGATCATCAGGTCGGCGTCGAAGGCGTTCGACGTGGATGCGCGTTCGATGTCTGTGGGGTTCGCGTGGTGCGGGCGGGACAGGAACGTTTCCATGCCCGTCGCGGCCATGCGGCCCTCGAGGCGGCTGGCGAGGTCCCACAGGATGTCGGACTCCGAGATCGTGCCGTACGGGGACCGCACGATGGTGCCGTAGGTGTCGCCGCCGAGGCCCGGATCGATGACGATCCGCTTGCCGCTCAGCTGTGGTCCGGAGCTGCGAACCATTTCTTCTTCGCTCATCGCATGCGGTGAACCACCGGTGACGCGGGTGCCGAGCAACTCGAGCGACCGCAGGGTGGCCGGACCGCAGATGCCGTCGGCGGCGATCCCGATCTCCCGCTGGAACGAGGACAGCGAGTCGTGGGTCTGCGGGCCGAAGAAGCCGTCGACGCGTCCGACGTAGAAGCCGAGATCCTGCAGGCGGGTCTGCAGGGTGGCGACGTCGTCGCCGTAGAGCGGTGCGGACAGCTGGTAGATCAGCGTGCGCGCGCCCAGACGGTACGACGCCTCTTTCATGGACCGGTAGGTGGCAGGACCCACGATTCCGTCGACGAGAAGCCCACGCTGCTGCTGGAAGGCCCGTACGGCGCTGTCCAGGTGATGATCGAACACGGCGTCGGGAGCGATCCAGTGCGAACCGTTGGTGCCCTCGCGCCGGCTGTCGGCGACTCCGTTGTGCAGGAAACCGAGACCGGCCAGTGTGCCCCGAATCTCAGCGACGGCCGGACCATGGTCGCCGTGACGGAGTCGGTGCATGTTTCAGGGCCTCTCAGTCCGAATCAACGAGTACTTACGAGTCTCGGTACAAACAAGACGATCGATGTGTTCCGGTCGGTCTAGCTGATGCGACTGGAGCACATCGATCGATTGTCTCAGAGATTCCCACAAAATCGGGAATCGCGCCGGGTGTTCGGGTGTCGATCAGAGAACGTCGGCGAGCTCTTTCAGCAGCGCAGCCTTGCCCTTGGTGCCGACGATCGTGTTGATCGGCTTGCCGTCCTTGAACAGGATCAGCGTGGGGATCGACATGACCTGGAAGTCGCGGGCAGCGCCCGGGTTGGCGTCGATGTCGAGCTTCGCGATGGTCAGCTTGTCGCTGTGCTCACCGGCGATCTCCTCCAGGACGGGGGCGATCATCTTGCACGGGCCGCACCAGGTGGCCCAGAAGTCGACGAGGACGGGCTTGTCGCTGGAAATGACGTCCTGCTGGAACGAATCATCGGTGATGGTGACGGTATTCGACACGGGGGTTTCCCTTACTCGAGGTGGTCGGTGGGTGTTTGTGGTGAGCTCAGGCGTCGACCGGCGAGCCGGCGGCGGCGACGGTGTTGGCCGTGATGTCGCCGCGCTCTGCGAGCCAGCGCTCGGCATCCATGGCCGCTGAACATCCGGTGCCCGCGGCGGTGATCGCCTGCTGGTAGATGTGATCGACCAGGTCGCCGGCGGCGAAGACTCCGTCCACGGAGGTCGCGGTGGTCGGCGTCTTGACGATCACGTATCCGGCGTCGTCGAGGTCGACCTGTCCCTTGACGAGTTCGCTGCGCGGGTCGTGACCAATGGCGACGAACATGCCGGTCACGTCCAGCGTGGACGTCTCACCGGTGACGGTGTCGCGGATCACGAGGCCTGTGACGCTGTTCTCGCCCAGGACCTCGACGGGTGCCGCGTTGGTCACGAACCGGATCTTCGCGTTCGCCTTGGCGCGCTCGAGCATGATGCGGGACGCGCGGAACTCCTCGCGGCGGTGCACCACGGTGACGCTGCGGGCGAAGCGAGTGAGGAAGGTGGCCTCCTCCATGGCGGAGTCGCCGCCGCCGACCACGACGATGTCCTGATCCTTGAAGAAGAATCCGTCGCACGTGGCGCAGGCGCTGACGCCGCGGCCGAGCAACTTCTCTTCACCGGGAATCCCCAGGTAACGGGCTGCGGCGCCCATTGCCAGCACGACTGCGTGCGCCTGGTAGGTCTCGCCGTTCACGACGACCTTCTTGATCGGGCCGGTGAGGTCGAGTTCCTCGACGTCCTCGGTGCGGATGTCGGTGCCGAAGCGCTTGGCCTGCTCGCGCATCTGGTCCATCAGGTCGGGGCCCATGATTCCCTCACGGAATCCGGGGAAGTTCTCGACCTCGGTGGTGGTCATGAGGGCGCCACCGAACTGGGTCCCCTCGAACTGCAGCGGTTCGAGTTCCGCGCGCGCCGCGTAGACGGCAGCGGTGTATCCGGCAGGTCCCGAACCAACGATGATGAGTTCATGAACCGTCGATGGAGTGGTCATGCGGGCCTTCCAGTAGTGAGGGGTGCTCAGTCGTATGGATCAACACAAGACTAAAGGGTGTTGTTCCCCGACTGCAGGTGATACCGGTCGCTCCCCTCGCAGGCGCCCTGATCAGCGCAGAGTCTCCCGGATGACGCAGCGGGTGCCCGTGTAGATGGTGGGCATGCATTTGTTGCAGTGGATGCAGAGTCCCTCGGGCACGTGCCGGTCGCGGAACTTGTTGACGAGGTCCGGGTCGCGGAGAAGGGCGCGCGCCATCGCGACGAACTCGAACCCTTCGCCGAGTGCGTTCTCGATGGTGTCCAGCCTGTTGACGCCGCCGAGGAGGATCAGCGGCATCGACAGTGCCTCGCGGAACTGCCGGGCCATCGGGAGGAAGAAGGCTTCCTCGAACGGGTAGGTCGGAAAGATGCGCGGCCCGTAGACCTTCAGGCCCCAGCCCACCAGCTTGGGCTGTGAGGCAACGAATTCCGCCATCGGGACCTCGCCGCGGAAGAAGTACATCCCGTTGAGCAACGAGCTGCCGCCGGTGAGCTGCAGTGCGTCGAGGTGCCCGTCGGCTTCGAGCAGCTGCGCGATGCGGAGACTGTCGTCGAGCCACAGCCCTTTCGGGACACCGTCCGTCATGTTGAATTTGGCCGTGAGGGCCACCGAGTCGCCGGCGGCGTGGCGCACTCGCTCGATCACCCGCCGGGGGAACGCCGCCCGCCGCTCCAGGCTGCCCCCGTACTCGTCGGTGCGCTTGTTGAGGTTGGGACTCATGAACGAGCTGAGAAGGTAGTTGTGACCGAGGTGGACCTCGATTGCGTCGAATCCGGCCTCGACGGCATTGCGGGCCGCGTCCTCGAAGTCGCGGGTGACCTGGTCGAGTTCTTCCCGCGTGGCACCCTTCACCAGACCCATGGCGGGCGGGCTGAGCCGCGTGGACGGCGCGAGGGTCTTGGTGCGGTTGGACAGCGTGTTCGCGACGAGACCGGCATGACCGATCTGCGCCGCGGCCAACCCCCCTTCGGCGTGGACGGCGTCGGTGAGCCGGCGCAGATCGGGGACGTGGGCACGGTCGAGCACGAGGGTGTTCGCGTGGACGCGTCCGCCGGGTGAGACGGCGCAGTACGCGACGGTCGTCAGTGCGGCACCGCCGCGAGCGACCTCGGCGTGGAAGTCGACGAGCTGGTCGGTGACCCGGCCGCGCGGCATGACGCCCTCGAACGTGGCTGCCTTCACGATGCGGTTGTGCAGCGTCAGGGGTCCGAGGCGGGCCGGCTCCCAGATGCCGGGGTGTGGTGGTGGAACGGTCATGGTGGTCTGCCTTCGGGGATGGGGGTGTGAGGGCGTTCAGGAGAAGGTCGCGGCCAGCGCCGCGCGGGCGGGTCGCCACGTGAGCCCGAGCTCGTCGCGGGTTCGCGAGTCGTCGGTGGGGGTCGCGGAGGTGAGCAGCCAAGCGGCCTCGTAACTGAGCCCGGCGCTGAGGGGTGTGAACTTGCCGATCACGTCGGCGATCCGCCCGATCGTGCGAAAAGTGCTGCCCGACAGCGGGATGCGCCGGAGTCGACGGCCCGAGGAGTGTTCGAGGACGTCGATGAGCTGGTTGAACTCGACGAGTTCGCCGCCGCAGACGTATCGCCGGGGACCGCGGCCGGGGTGCATCGCGGCGGCGTGGACCGCGGCCACGTCGCGGACGTCGATCATCTGCATGCCGCCGTCGAATCGGGGCGCCACCCCGCCGCTGACGATCGCGCCCCATCCCTGTTCGGTGACGCCCTGTGTGGATCCGAGCCCGGGACCGATGACGCTCGTCGGGTAGGTGATGACCACGGGGGCGCCCGCGTCCTGGAGCGCGCGGGCGATGCGGTCGGCGGCGGCCTTGGTGCGGCCGTACGCGCTGCGGCCCGACGCCGTCGGACTGTCCGGTCCGATGACGGCGTCGGGCGATGGAAACAGGGCACTGAAACTTGCGACGTGGATGATGGGGTCGAGACCGAGGAACGTCGCCCGGGTGAGGATCGCGGCGGTGGCCTGCGTGTTGATCTCCCACATCAGTTGTTCGCGACGGTCGTCGGTGCCCACTACCCCGGCGGCGTGGAGGAGGGCGTCGCAGCCCTCGAGGAGGCGTCCGACGGCCTGGGTGTCGCGGATGTCGCCGACCACCTGCTCGATCCGCGCGGCATCGTTCCCCGCTGCCGCCAGCAGTGCGTCGGGAGATTCGGCGGGAAGCACCAGCAGTCGAACCGTGTGGCCGGCGGAGAGGAGCGCCAGCGTGGTGTGGGCGCCGACGTATCCGGTGCCGCCGGTGACCGCGATCTTCATGTGTCCGCCCTGTTCGAATTACGGTGCCACTGGACTCGTAATAGGTACGATATAGCGCGGAAGGCACTTCTGTCCCACAATTCGAACCAATGAATGCAACTGGAACGGGCCGCCCCCGCGACCCGCGGATCGACACCGACGTCCTCGCGGTCACCCGGGCGATGCTCGTGGAATCGGGCTGGGAACAACTCAGCATGCGGGCCATCGCGACCCGCTCCGGGGTGAGCAGGGCGTCCATCACCAGACGGTGGCCGTCGAAGGCACACCTCGTTCTCGACGCCATCCTCGGCGCGACACCCGACCTGACACCATTCGAGGGCACCGATCGCGAAGGCTGGGTCCGCTGGGTGGTGACCGGCAGCGCCGAATTGTTCTCACGACCGGAGGTGCGAGCGGCCACGCCGGGTCTGCTGGCCGCGATCCGGGACCACGACGATCTCCGCACCGCGCTCTGGCGGGGGTTCAGCGGGCCGAGTACTCAGCTGTTCGAGCGCGAGGAGGGCCCGGGTGAGTCCAGCACCGCGACGGCCGTACTCGTCCTCGCCGCCGGCGCCGCACTGTTCACGAGCCTGATCGCCGTCGAGGACGACACTCCGGAACTGCGCGCGAAGATCCTCGAGCTGCTCATGCCGGTCGCCCGTTCGGAGCGGGAAAAATCCTGAGAATCAACCGATCTCGGTGACAGCGATCGTCGCCGGATCTCCCGCGCCGCACTCGCTGCCCACCACCAGGGCCGTGATCTGCGGCGGACGCGGCGCAGCCACCAGCAGCAGTACCCCGGGAACACCGTCGAGGCGAACCTCACTGGACCCCAGAAGGGGGCGGGACGGTTCGATGCCGTTGGCGCGCAGGCATTCTGCGAGTTGCGCGGGATCCCCGAGTGGTCCGAGCTGCCGCGAACCGATCACGGTGAGGAGGCGTCCGGAATCGAGATCGGTACCCAGATCGAGAACGGCCGATGCCGGTGAGGTTTCGGAACTGGGCAGGGCAACGGCCGGCTCGGATTCCCGGCTGTCCGGCATGACGACCGCGACGGCCACCACGACCGCTGCCGCCGCCGCGAAGGTCCCCGCGGCCGCCGCAGCCCACTTCCGTCGCCGGGCGAGCGGCACCACGGTGGCCTCTGCAGGTGTGTCCCGTTCCGCAGCGAGAGCGCGGTTGATGCGGTCGGCGACGTCGGCGGGAATCGGGGTCGAGACCGAATGATCACGTCCGAGCGCGCCCAGCTGATCGGTGACCCGGTCGAGTGCGTCGATCACGGCCATGGCCTGCGGGTCGTTCCGGACGAGCGGCCACAGGCGATCGCTGACCGACTCCGGCAACACCCCGGCGTGGAGATCGGCCAGCAGGTCCTCGGAGTACGGCGGTGCGGGCAGCGCGGCATCGGACGGTTCGGGTTCACGGTCGGCCATGGCACCTCCTCGCCGGTTCATCGTGGTCCGGGACGTCAGGACAGTTTCCCGCTCCCACTAGGTTTTGACGCCCCGGAGTCATGATCGGTTCCCCTCCACCCGAAAATATTCGAGAGAGGCGGCCAGCTTCTTCCGGCCGCGGGCGCAGCGGCTCTTCACGGTGCCTTCCGGAACCCCGAGAAGCGCGGCCGCCTCACTCGTCGAACGGCCCTCGAGGTCGACGGCCACGATCGCGGTCCGCTGATCCGGCGGGAGCTGTGCCAGTGCGCGCTCGACCACCAGGCTGAGCTCCACCTCGGAAACGTAGTCGCGGGTATCGCGCGGTTCGTCGTCCTCGTCGGCGGACAGGGACACCGCAGGACGAGCCTTGTTCCGGCGGATGCGGTCGAGGCAGGCGTTGACCACGATCGTGTGCAGCCAGCTCCGGACCGCGGCGTCCCGGCGGAACGAGCCCGCGTTGCGGTGCGCGGACAGCAGCGCCTCCTGCAGGGCGTCCGCCGCGTCCTCGGTGGTGTAGCTGGTGCGTTTGGCGACGTGCCACAGATGGTCGTAGTGCCGTCCGAGCAGTGTCTCGAATGCGTGCCGATCGCCGGCGACGTGCGCAGCCAACAGGTCGACGTCCGAGGGCTCACCCTCGGAATCCCCCCGGAAGATTCGCACCGGCGGATGTTAGCTCAGTTCGCCGATCCGCGAGCACCGGGTGCCGACTACGTCGCGGCGTTGAAACCGATGTCGGCGATGGACGATTGGTTCTTGCCACCGGAATTACTCAGGCCAGTGATCCACACCAGGACGTTCTTGGTGGGTCCCTCCGACTTCACCGGGATATCGGTGACACCGTTGCCGAGGACCTTCGAGCCGAGCACCTGCGTCTGGTCGAGGGTCGGGTTCTCCGACGGGGCGCTGCGAATCTCGACGTTGGTGCCCGGTGTCGGCGAGTTGATCCACACGCTCGACAGTGTCGCCGGCTCGTCCAGCGTGACCATCAGGCCCACACCGTTCTTCAGCGCGGGGAACGGCTGGAAGTACGAGTCGGTGCTCCACACGGTGGACGTGTTGCCGTCGACCGCCAGCCGGGCGTTCGCGGCGGAGTCGGGGGTGCCCTGCGGCGAGAACACCGTCGCCCCCGAGGGGCTGACCGGTGCGACATTCGCCGCCGGGGCGGGCGCGGGGGCGGGCGACTCGGGGTTGGGCGGCGCCTCGGCCGACGTGGTGAGCCCGAAGTCCTGTTCGGTGAGCGGCGCGTCGGAACTACTGCCCGTGAGGAATGTCGCGAGCCAGAAGCCCAGCAGCGCCAGCACGATGATCGTGACGACCGCGAGGCCCACGAGCGCCGCGATCATCCGGTTGGACTTCTTCTTCTCCGCCTCCAGTGCTTCCGGGTCGGCGAGAGCGTGACCGGTCGTGCCGGGGCCCCGCTGCCCGAGCCGCAGCACGGGGATGAATTCGGTCTTGTCGTTGACGACGGACGCCTGGTCGAGAATGTGCTGCACGGTGGCCGCCGTGCGGATTCCCCCGTTCGGCTCGAGTGAGCGCAGCGCCACCGCGGAAATCTCGAACGGGACCTCAGGGCGAATCACCCGCGGTCCGATGGGCTGCCCGCTCGAGTCGCGGTCGGCCAGCCGCATACCGCCGACGGTGCCCGGACGGTGCGAACCCGACGGGTCCCCCGCGGGAGCGGACGGGTCGCCCAGCGGCCAGCGCGCGGTGATGAGGGCGTAGAGCATGGCCCCCAGTCCGCGCACGTCGGAACTCGAGTCGGAGTCGGCGAGCGTTGCCGGGAACGCCAGCACGGCATCGCCGTTGATGCTGATACGGACGCGGTCGGGGTGGTCGATGGACAGTGCCCCGCCGGCGCGGTGCGCGGTCTCGGCGGCCGCGGCGAGCGCGCGGATGGCACTGGCGGCGCCGATCGGAGACGGCTTGGTGTCGGCCATCTCCCGCAGCGAGCGGCCCGGGGTCCACTCGGCGACGACGATGCCGCCCGAGCTACCGCGGACCACGTCGAGCACACGGGCGAGTCCGGGCGAGTTGATCCGGCCCAGTCGCAGGGTGCGCGACAGAATGGCTTGCGGGCCTTCGGGACCGGCCGAGGTGGAGCGCTGTTCGGCATCCACGAACGTCAGAGCCACCTCGCGGTCGAGCTTGACGTCCAGCGCCTGCCAGAACTGCAGTCCCCGCGAACCGCCGTGCGGTGTCAGAAGGCGGTACCGACCGCCCGCGACGGACGCGCCGGGAATGAGCTTGGGGCCACGCGGAGTACGACGAGGACCTGCGCCGGGCTCACGTCCGGGTGCCGGTGTGATCGGGATCACGCCGGTGTCGTAACTGAGATCCCGTGCGGGGGCCGCGCCCATGTGACGTGTGTCTCTGGGCGATTCGCCTGCGTCGTCGGCGGGAGTCTTCGGCGCAGCCTTCGTCTGCGCATCCGCAGGATCGCCGGTCTCCTTGCTCTGCCCCGTTTTCGGAGTGTCTGCGGAGCCCGAGGACGTGCCCGCGTCCTTCTTCTGCGGTGCGTCGGTGACGGCCTGCTTGTCGGACTTCGCGGCGTCGGTGGAGACCGACTCGGACGAGATCCGGGTGGTCGGGGCGTCGACGCCGTTGGGGGCGGCGGCCGAATCGCGTTCGGACGCTTGCACCGTAGAACCTCCGGCTCTCTTGCTGCCGGCCACGTCGTCGTCGCTCACCCTCACTCCTTCATTCTCGAATGCCCAACTCCGACCAGTACCGGGCGGCGATCCGACCCGCTCGTGTCCAGGGTACGGGAGTCCACCGGGTCGTTCGATACCACGCGGCTGTCCCCCGAAGTCGTGCGGTGTGGCGCGGACCACGGGAATCAGTTCTGTTTCGGCCTCTGTGAGCGGGTCGGCCTCCGGTTCCGGTGCGGCGCCGCGACCGCGCAGGGCGCGAACCTTGCGGGCGACGGCGACGGTGATGGACACGATTTCGGGGATCTTCGCGAACCAGAGGATCACGAAGGTGACGACGAGCATGAGGACACCGCTGATCATGACCCGGACCATCGAGCCCGGACCGCCGAACAGACTGGTGAGGCGGTCGAGCCCGAGGAGGCGGTCGGCGCCGAGCATGACGAGCGCACCCGCCATCGACGCGAGCACCACCACCCACACCGTCTTGCCGACGTTCGCCATCTGCAGGTTGCCGAGACTGCGGTGCAGCAGCCAGCCCCCGACGAGCGCGCCGGTGATGTAGCCGAGGCCGTTGGCCACACCGAGCAGGATCACCACCTGGTCGTCGCTGGAGGCGATCATCGGGGTGAGCGCCGACAGCGCGATCTTCACCGTGGTGATGCCCAGGACGATCCACGTGGGGGTCCAGGCCTGCTCGCGGGCGTAGAACACGCGGAGCTGGATCAGCACCAGGGAATAGGGAATGAGCGTGAAGGCTGACCAGCTGACGGCCTGGCCGAGGCGTTCGGCGTCACCGGTCCCGAAGTTGCCGTACCCGTAGAGCGCCTGCCCGATCTCGGGGCCGGCGAACGTGAGGAACGTGATGATCGGGATGAGAGAGATCATCGTCAGCCGGGTGGCGACGGACAGGTCGTCGACCACGGCGGGGGTGTCGTCGGCGGCAGCGTTGCGGCTGAGTCGCGGCATGATCGCCGTCAGCACCGTCACGCCGAGCACGCCGTAGGGCAGCTGCAGCAGGAGCCACGCGTTGTTGTAGATCGCGGGACCCGACGCGTCCGCGTGTGACGAGATGCGGGTGGCGACGATCATGCCCGCCTGGCTGATCAGCACGTACAGGATGATCGCGACGGCCATGCCGCCGAACTGCTTGAGCCGGTCGTCGAGGCCCCACAGCGGTTTCAGCGAGATGCCCTCGCGCCGGATCGCAGGCACCAGGCTCATCGCCTGCACCACGACACCGAGCGTGACGCCCACACCGAGGACCAGCAGTTTCGGGTCGCTCATCCGCACCGGATCGAGGGTGATCTCCCCCGGTGTCGCGTAGTAGATCACCAGCACGGTGAGCATCACGACGTTGTTCAGCACCGGCGCCCAGGCACCGGGTTTGAACACCTGCCGGGTGTTGAGAATGGCCGTGAGCAGCGCCGACAGTCCGTAGAACAGGATCGCGGGCAGGAGGAGATAGGACAGAGCCGTGGTGAGGGACGTGTTCACCTTGCCGTCGGCCGACAGGAAGACATGCGTGGTGAGCACGGGCGCGGCCGCGGTCGCCAGCAACGCCGCAGTTCCGAGCAGCACGCACGTGGCGGTGAACAGGCGTCGCACGAACGCGGCACCCTGGTCCGGGTCCTCGCGTTCGGCGCGCACCAGGACGGGCACCACGATCGCGGTGAGCACCGCTCCCAGCACGAGCTCGGAGATCATGTTCGGGATCTGGCTGGCGACGGTGAACGAGCTGGCCACCGACCCACCCAGCAGCGTCAGGACGAGGAGCTGCTTGGCGAATCCGGTGATGCGGCTGACGAGCGTCGCCACCGCGATCGAACCGGTGGACGCCAGCAGTCGGGAGTTGCCCTGCTTCTGCGGCGCGGTCGACGGCCCGGGGTCCCGGACCGGAGGCGGCGAGGGGTCGACGCGGATGGCCGCGAACTGGACCGTCGGCGCCTCGTCCGGCCGGATTTCCCGAGCCCAGTGGTCCCGCTCCCACGGCGCGACCCGGGGATGGGAGCGATCGGGAAGCCTCTGGCCCCTACTGGGCAAGTTCCCGGTCATGAACGTTCGTACCCTTCGTCAGCTGGATCCGGCTGGCCGCGGAATCGATGCCACAGCCGGCGGCCGGCGAGGAACAGCAGCAGAGCACCCGCGCATGCTGTCAGTATCGCCAACGCCTGCCCGTACGCGTTGGACCGTACCGTCACGCTGGTCGGCTCTCCCAGTTGCTGTCCATCGGCGGTGGTCAGAGAGAATGTGACGACGAGCTTGCGGGAGTCGTTGGCTTCGGTGGGAACGGTGAGGGTGCGGCTGCCACGTGGGGGCAGTGTGGTGGGGCCGATGTCGGTGATGGTCATCCCCGACGGCGCGTCCACCTGGAGACGGACGGTGATTCCGACCGGCAGGTCGTTCCTGGCCACCAGCAGCAGCGGGCTCTGTTCCGACGCCAGCGTGTAGACACCGCCCGGCGACACGACGGTGACGGCCCCGAACAGGTCGTCCATGGTTTCGGCCACCTCGTCCGCGCGCGTGTCGGACGCCTCTTCCGCGGACCGTCGTTCGTCGTCGCGGCGATGCGCGAGGCTCATCGAGCGCAGCAGGTCCTCGCGCAGCGGTGCGGTGAAGCGTTCCGGGGTGAGCGGGGCCTGCGGGTCGTCGACCAGTGCCTTGTTCAGTGCCTCGATGCGGGGCGTCTGTGTGGCGGCGGCGTCGCGGATATGGGCGGGGACGCCGTCCTCGGCGGCCTGATCCGGGTACTCCAGCGTCGCGACCTCGGGTGATCCGGGCTGACGTCCCAGCAGCGTGGGCAACGGGCGGGGGGTCGCGAGCCCGGAGCGCATCAGCGAGGACACCGTGGACAGCAGCGTCTTCGCGTCCTCGGCGCCGGCCGTCCACAGCTGCGGCGGCACCGCCATCAGCGAGCGGGGGGTGCCTGCGGCGCGCGCGGCCTCGGGTTCGAGGGCAGACCACGACACCGCACCGAGTGCGTCCTGCAATCGGGCGGTCCGGGAATCGTCCGAGAGGTCGTACCGGGCGCGCTTCGGGGTGTACGAGGGGGTCTGCGGTGTCGTTCCCATGGCCGCGAGCGCCGTCCCGACGGACGGATCGAACAGCAGCGCGTCGACGCTTCCGGTGGCCGCAGGCGTCTCGGTTGCCGCCGGGGTCGTCTCCCCGTTCGCGGGCACGGGGGCGGGGGGCGGGGTCGCCTCGATGACGTGGGCGCTGTCGCGGGGTGTCGTCGTGTCGACGGAATTGGCGGCCACGAGCGTGGTGGTCGCCTCGTCTCTGCGCAGCATCTGCGCCGTCGCGTCGTCCAGCACGCCGGCGTCGCTCCACACGAAATTGCGCAGCGACGTGACACCCAGCACGTTGTCGACGATGTCCGCGGGGGCTTCGACGGCGGTTGCGGTGAGGTCCGGGTTCGCGACCTCGGTGATCGCGGACAGGTCGGCCTGCGCGAACGGAACCGACGTGGTGCACATGGACGCGGCCAGCGACCGGGCGCGGTCGAGCCACGCCGACGCGGCATCCTTACCGGTGCCTTCGTGCGCGGAACCGGTGGGATCGGACGGGTCGTCCACCACCAGATATCCGCGCGTCATGTTCTCGACGGTGATCAGCAGGTCGGGGTCGACGGCCAGGCACAGACTGTCCCGGAGGGTGTGGTCACGGTCGACGCTCTCCCGGGTGGCGAACTCCGCCGCGCCCAGCAGTTCGTCGAGCCGGCCGCCGTCCGCGAGCGACGTCGCGAGGTCGTCGTCGACGAGACGGACCGGTTCGGTGACGGAACCGGGCACCCCCGCCGCGAGCCTGGGCCGGTCGGCGAGCGGCCAGAGCATGGTGACGGCGACGGGACTGGAGATGTCCGGGGGCACGGCCGGAGTGCCGGGGACCCCGAACACGGGGAGCAGGAATCGGGCGTCGTCGAGGCGCGCGGCCCCGCCGTACTCGGGGGTGCCGTTCACGTTCACCATCAGCGGGTACACGCCGGGTTCGGTGATGTCGAGAGAGATGTCGGTGTCGGACCGTAGTGGCAGCGACAGCGTGAACTGCTTGCTCTGCCCCTCGTCGAGGCGGCCCGCGACCGTGTCGAACATGCCGACCGTGTCATACCGCGACTGATCGAGGATGAGGGACGTGCGGAGGCCCTCGCTGCTCGCGACGGCGGGGGCGCGCTGCAGTCGCACGCTGACGTCGCGGACCGTGCGGTCGCCGATGTTCTTCACCGAGCCCGTGACGGTGACGAACGGGTCGCTGGTGGTGGTGACCGTGGACGGTGTGACGTTGTCGATGTGCAGTTCGAGGAACTCGGGGTCCTCGTCGACCGTCTGGGTCCCGGCGCTCTCGGGCGGCACGGGGTCCTGGGCCGCCGCCACCACGGTGCTGGTGGGAGCCAGAACGACCGCGAGTGCGGTCAACGTCACGGCACCGACCCGACGCAAAGCCATCCTCATCCGGCGTCTGGCCCCTTCTGGAGCTTCAGGTCGGGGGCGGTCGGGGTGGTAGTCATCTTCGAGATCAAGTCACCGGCGATTTCTGCGAGTTTCCGTTCGTCTGCGTAGGCCAGGCGTGATCCCAGCTCGGCGAGCGGCACCCACGCTACCTCGGTGACTTCCACGTCTTCGTCCGACAGTTCCCCACCGAGGCATCTCAGCAGATAGTGGTGGACGGTCTTGTGGACCCGCCGGCCCTCGGTGACGAACCAGTAGTCGATGCTGCCGAGCGACGCGAGGACGGTGCCCTGGATGCCGGTCTCTTCCTCGACCTCACGCATCGCGGTCTGTTCGGCGGTCTCGCCCTGCTCGATGTGTCCCTTGGGCAGCGACCACAGCAGCCGCCCGCGTCGGTCGGTGCGTCCGATCAGCGCGGCGCACAGATTCTCCCGCGGTCCGCCGAGACCGTTGACGACGAGCCCGCCCGCCGAGGTTTCGCGAACCGTCCTCATGTGGGGTTTCGCGGGTTTGCCGACGGCGCCGCGCCGCCGCGAGTTGCGGCGACTCCTGTTCGCACGTTCGGCAGCAGACACCCCATCGATAGTAGTTGGCTTTGCCGTCTCCACCGGAACGCCGCACCCGAACCGAGACGCTTCGTGACAGACCTGTGGTGAACCGAACGGCGAGGTGACAGCGTGTATGCGTATCTCGCTATTTGCGCACCTCGGTAAGCTTCCTGGACGTGACTGCCCCTTCTCTCGACGACGAGCGCCGTACGCGACTGCTTGCCGGCGCCGCGGTGACGCTGCGCGAGCTGTCCGAAGTCCTGACGCCGCTCGGTGAGAGGTTCGCTGCCGCCGGTCACGAGTTGTACCTGGTGGGGGGTACTGTCCGGGACGCGATCCTGGGCCGCCTCGGCACCGACCTCGACTTCACCACCGACGCTCACCCGGAGCGGGTGCAGAAACTGCTGTCCGGCTGGGCCGACAACCAGTGGGACACGGGCATCGAGTTCGGGACGATCAGCGCCACCAAGGCGGGTCAGCAGGTCGAGATCACGACGTATCGGGCCGACGCCTACGACCGGGTGTCGCGCAATCCGGTCGTCCAGTTCGGGACGAAGCTCGAGGACGACCTGGTGCGGCGCGATTTCACGGTCAACGCGATGGCCGTGCGGATCGGTGCGGACGGCTCGCAGGACTTCGTCGACCCCCTGGGCGGCATGGACGCGCTGCTGGCCGGGGTGCTGGACACGCCGTCGGCGCCGGAGAACTCCTTCAACGACGACCCGCTGCGCATGTTGCGGGCCGCCCGGTTCGTGTCCCAGCTGGGATTCACCCTGCACGAGCGCGTGCATCAGGCCATCGTCGACATGGCGCCGCAGATCGAGCGGATCACGGCCGAACGCGTGCGGGCCGAACTCGACAAGCTGATCCTCGGCGAATTCCCGATCGACGGCATGAACGTGATGTGCGAGACGGGTCTCGCCGACTTCGTGCTGCCCGAGGTGCCGCAGATGAAGCTCGAGATCGACGAGCACCACCAGCACAAGGACGTGTACTGGCACTCGCTGACCGTGCTGAAGCAGGCCGTCGACCTCGAGGACGGCGACCTCGACCTGGTGTTGCGGTGGGCGGCGCTGCTGCACGACATCGGCAAACCGGACACGAAGCGCAACGAGCCGGGCGGCGGCGTGAGCTTCCACCACCACGAGGTGGTCGGCGCGAAGATGGTCCGCAAGCGGATGCGGGCGCTGAAGTATTCGAAGCAGATGGTCGACGACGTCTCGCAGCTGGTGTTCCTCCACCTGCGGTTCCACGGCTACGGCAAGGGGCAGTGGACCGATTCCGCCGTGCGCCGGTACGTGACGGATGCCGGCCCGCTGCTGCCGCGGCTGCACAAGCTGGTCCGCGCCGATTGCACCACCCGCAACAAGCGGCGGGCGGCCGCCCTGCAGGCGACGTACGACGACATCGAGGAGCGGATCGCCCGGCTCGCCGAGCAGGAAGACCTCGCACGGGTGCGCCCCGACCTCGACGGCAACGCGATCATGGAGTTGCTCGGCATTCCCGCAGGCCCCGACGTCGGGAGGGCCTGGAAGTACCTGAAGGAGCTCCGGCTCGATCGTGGTCCGCTCAGCCGCGACGAGGCCGAGGCCGAACTGCTGTCGTGGTGGGCCACGCAGCAGGGCTGACCGATCGCCGATCCGCTCGGGTCGACGTCGTCTTCTCCTTACTCCGCTTTCGGGCGGCCACGCAACCTGAAGTGACGACAGTCACATAATCTGGTGATTCTGCCGTGCCGACATCACCACCGTGCCCGCGCCCGGGTGCGAGAGACGTCACCGAACGCTCACGGGGGTTAATCCCGACGAAACACGGTTCACGGCAGCATTGATACAGGTCGTGAGCCGGGTGGACAGGCGGCGACCGTGCAGGTGAGGAGCTAGTCGATGCAGCAGCAGAAAGCCGGGACTTCCACAGTGAAGACCGCCTGCTCGTACTGCGGTGTCGGCTGCGGCATGGTGCTCGAGGTCGGGACCGATCCCGGGACCGGTGCGCGCCGCGTGCTCAAGGCGTCCGGCGACAAGGACCATCCCACCAACTTCGGGCGGCTGTGCACCAAGGGTGCGACGAGCGCCGAGATGCTGGTGGCCGGTGGCCGGATGGAAACGGGATACGTCCGCGACGAGCGCGGGGAGGCACCCACCTCGATCGACGTCGGCGCCGCCATCAGCGAGACCGCGCGCCGGCTGAAGGAACAACTCGACGAGCACGGACCGGACGCCCTGTCGTTCTACGTCTCCGGTCAGATGTCCATCGAGGCGCAATACCTGATCACCAAGCTCGCGAAGGGCTTCGTCGGCACCAACCAGATCGAGTCCAACTCGCGGCTGTGCATGGCCAGCGCCGGCACCGGCTACAAGCAGTCGCTGGGCGCGGACGGCCCGCCCGGCTCGTATCAGGACTTCGACTCGGCCGACGTGTTCTTCGTGATCGGCGCGAACATGGCGGATTGTCACCCGATCCTGTTCCTGCGGATGATGGACCGCGTCAAGGCCGGGGCCAAGCTGATCGTCGTCGATCCGCGTCGCAACGCGACCGCCGACAAGTCGAACCTGTTCATGCAGATCGCGCCGGGCACCGACCTCGCGCTGCTCAACGGTCTGCTGCACCTGCTCGTGAAGAACGGGCACACCGATCCCGAGTTCATCGCCGAGTTCACCGAGGGCTGGGAGGTGATCCCGGAGTTCCTCGAGGAGTACACCCCCGAGAAGGTCGCGGACATCACCGGCATCCCCGAATCCGACATCCGTCAGGCCGCCCAGTGGATCGGTGAGGCCGAGAACTGGATGAGCTGCTGGACGATGGGCCTCAACCAGAGCACCCACGGCACCTGGAACACCAACGCGATCTGCAACCTGCACCTGGCCACCGGTGCGATCTGCCGGCCGGGCAGCGGCCCGTTCTCCCTCACCGGTCAGCCCAACGCGATGGGTGGCCGCGAGATGGGGTACATGGGTCCCGGCCTGCCGGGGCAGCGGTCGGTGCTCGCCGCCGACGACCGGGCGTTCATCGAGGATCTGTGGGAGCTGCCGGAGGGCAGCATCCGCACGGAGGTCGGCACCGGAACCGTCGACATGTTCGAGCGGATGGTCGCGGGTGACATCAAGGCCTGCTGGATCATCTGCACCAATCCCGTTGCCACCGTGGCGAACCGGCGGACGGTGATCGAGGGTCTCGAGGCCGCCGAGCTCGTGATCACGCAGGACGTCTTCCTCGACACCGAGACCAACGGTTACGCCGACATCCTGCTGCCGGGGGCGCTGTGGGCGGAGTCGGATTCGGTGATGATCAACTCCGAGCGCAACCTCACCCTGTTGCAGCAGGCCGTCGATCCGGTCGGCCAGGCGCTGCCCGACTGGCAGATCATCGCGCGCGTCGCCTGCGAGATGGGATACGCGGACGCGTTCACCTACGACTCCTCGGAGGACGTGTTCGAGGAGATCAAACGCACCTGGAATCCGAAGACCGGTTACGACCTTCGCGGCATCTCCTACGACCGTCTGCGGGAGACGCCGGTGCAGTGGCCGAGCCCGCCCGGCAACCGCACCGACCGCAACCCCCTCCGCTACGTCAACGACGGCGTCAGCCAGAAGCTGCTGTCCGCTCCCGACGGTTCACTCCCCCGGCTCGCGTTCGCCACCGCGAGCGGCAAGGCCGCCTTCTTCCCGCGCCCGCACATGCTGCCCGCCGAGATGCCCGACGACGACTACCCGTTCGTCCTCAACACCGGTCGCCTGCAGCACCAGTGGCACACGATGACGAAGACGGGCAAGGTGGCGAAGCTCAACAAGCTGAACTCCGGCCCGTTCGTCGAGATCAATCCGGCTGATGCGCAGAAGCTTTCGATCGCCGAAGGCGACAAGGTGGAGGTGGCGTCCCGGCGCGGTCGCGCGGTGCTTCCCGCCGTCGTCAGCGACCGTGTCCTCCCCGGCGGGTGTTTCGCCCCGTTCCACTGGAACGATTCGTTCGGCGAGTACCTCAGCATCAACGCCGTCACCAACGACGCCGTCGATCCCACGTCCTTCCAGCCGGAGTTCAAGGCGTGCGCCGTCTCCCTGACCCGGGTGGCCCCGGTGGCGGCACCGGAGGTCCCGGAGTCCGGCGGGGCGCTCACCCTCGCGCAGGGTTCGCCCGCCGCGGAGATGAGCCGCATCCTGGGCCTAGACGACTCCGCCTCCCCCACTTTCGACGAACACGAACGCATGTACCTCGCCGGGCTGCTGTCGGGGCTGCAGTCCACCGAGATCCAGGGCGTTCCGGTTCTTCCGCGAAGCGCACCGATCTCCGGGTCCAAGCGCGTGTGGCTGGACGGTCTGATGGCGGGGCTGTTCTCCCGTTCCGACGTTCCGCAGAGTGCCGTGGTTCCGGACGCGAACACTGGATCGGTCCAGCACCCGGTGGTGGTGGTGTGGGCGTCGCAAACCGGCAACGCCGAGGAGTTCGCCGCCGAATGTGCCGAACAACTCGAAGCGGCGGGCCACGGCACCCGCCTGATGAGCATGGACGACTACGACGTCGCGGGTCTCGCCGACGTCCGCGACCTCCTGATCATCACCAGCACGTTCGGGGACGGCGACGCTCCCGACAACGGCAGCAGCTTCTGGTCCGCGCTCAGCAGCGACGAGGCCCCGAAGCTGTCGCAGACCCGGTATGCCGTGCTGGCTTTCGGCGATTCCAACTACGACGACTTCTGCGGGCACGGCAAGCGGATCGACGCCCGGCTGGAGCAGCTGGAGGCGAAGCGTCTCACCGAGCGGGTCGACTGCGAACCCGACTACGAGGAGCAGGCACGTCAGTGGCTGACCCAGGTCCAGAAGCTGGTCCGGGAGCGTGCGGCGGCCGACGGTGCGACCGTGGTGGCGTCCGCACCCGCGCCGGCCCGGCCCGCAGCGAAGAAGGCGGCGACGTTCACACGGAAGACGCCGTTGGTCACGCGATTGACGAAGAACATTCCGCTCAGCGCCGCCGGATCGTCGAAGGACGTGCGGCAGTTCGGTTTCGAAGCGAGCGATCCGGAGTTCTCCTACGAGGCGGGCGACGCTCTCGGTGTCTGGCCGACCAACAGCGACGCCGTTGTCGACGAGTGGCTGAAGGTCACCCGGTCGATCCCGGACACGCCTGTCACGTTGCCGGACCTGCCGGAGATGACGCTGCGCGAGGCGCTGCGCACGAAGCTCGAGATCACGAAGGTGACCCCCGAGCTGCTGCGGTTCGTGCAGAGCCGCACCCAGGACACCGAGCTGGCGCGGCTGCTCCGCCCGCAGAACAAGATCGCGCTCCAGCAGTGGCTGTGGGGACGGCAGTCGATGGACGTGCTGGCGGAGTACGGGGTCGACGCCGACGCGGACGAGTGGCTGAGCGTCCTCAAGCGCCTCCAGCCGCGGTTGTACTCGATCTCGTCGAGCCCCAAGGTCGACCCGGGTGAGGTGCAGTTGACCGTCTCCGCGGTGCGCTACAACCACGAGGGCAAGAACCGCGCCGGGGTCTGCTCGACGTTCCTCGCCGATCACTGCGACGAGGCCGACGTGCCGATCTTCGTGCAGAAGTCGGCGCACTTCCGTCCCCCGCAGGCTGCCGACGCACCGATGATCATGGTCGGTCCCGGCACCGGTATCGCTCCGTTCCGCGGATTCCTGCACGAACGCCGCGAATTGGGTCACACGGGTAAGAACTGGATGTTCTTCGGTGAGCAGCACGAGGCTACCGACTTCTACTACCGCGAGGAGATGGAAGCTATGCACCGCGACGGATTTCTCACCCACCTCGATGCGGCGTTCTCCCGGGACCAGCGGCAGAAAATCTATGTGCAGGACCGCATTCGCGAGCACGGCGCCAAGCTGTGGGGCTGGATGCAGGAGGGTGCGTCCCTGTACGTGTGCGGCGACGCGAGCCGCATGGCGAAGGACGTGGACGAGACGATCCGTGAGGTCGTCCGCACCCACGGGCGCCTGGACGAGGAAGACACCGAGCTGTACATGAAGCAGCTCGCGACCGACAAGCGATACGTGCGCGACGTGTACTGATCCGCATCTGCGGAAAGGTGCACTTGATCGGTCCGTATTTGCCGACATAGGATGTCGGTCATGACGCATGCGCGGACAATTCTCGGATGACGGGAATCCGGATACGACAAGCCGCAGAACTGCTCGGCGTCAGCGACGACACAGTCCGGCGGTGGATCGACAACGGCAGCCTCGCGGCGGAGAAGGACGAGTCGGGCCGCAAGGTCGTCGACGGCCCCGCACTCGCCGAGTTCGCGCGCGCCAACGCCTCGAAGTCGCCCGATCTGCTCGGATCGGAGTCCTCGGCACGTAACCGATTCACCGGCATCGTGACCGCGGTGGTGATGGACACGGTGATGGCCCAGGTCGAGATGCAGTGCGGGCCTTTCCGCGTCGTCTCCCTGATGAGCAGTGAAGCCGTGCGCGACCTCGGGCTCGAGCCCGGCAAGGTCGCGGTAGCCGTCGTCAAGTCGACCACGGTGATCGTCGAAACACCTGGAGAAGTTTCATGAAGTCGTCCTGGCGGCGGGCCACGACGGGGATTGCTGCGGCCGCACTCGGTCTCGGCCTTCTCACCGGCTGCGGTTCGAACGACGACGGCGGCGCTTCGGGTTCCGCCGAGGCGACGTCCGCGTCCGCAGCGGGTGGCGACATCACGGTGTTCGCCGCGGCGTCGCTGAAGAGTACGTTCACGGAACTCGGCCAGATGTACGAGACCGCGAACCCCGGATCCCACGTGGAGTTCAGCTTCGCGGGTTCCTCCGACCTCGCCGCTCAACTCGACCAGGGCGCCTCGGCCGACGTGTTCGCGTCCGCCGATACCACCAACATGACGAAGGTGGTCGACGCCGGGCTCGTCGAGGGCAGTCCCGTCGACTTCGCCACCAACACGCTGACCATCGTGACGGCACCCGGAAACCCCAAGGGCATCACGTCCTTCGCGGATCTGAACCGTGAGGGGACGCTGGTGGTCACGTGTGCCCCGCAGGTTCCGTGCGGTTCCGCGACGCAGAAGGTCGAGACCGCGTCGGGTGTCGACCTCAGCCCGGTCAGCGAGGAGTCGTCGGTGACGGATGTGCTGAACAAGGTGACAGCCGGTCAGGCCGACGCCGGCCTCGTGTATGTCACGGACGCGGCGAGCGCCGGCGACAAGATGACAGCCGTGGCATTCCCCGAGGCCGCGCAGGCAGTGAACACCTATCCCATTGCGATGCTGTCCGCTTCGAAGGCACCGGACGCGGCGCAGGGCTTCATCGACCTCGTCACGGGACCTGACGGTCAGGCTGTGCTCGCGAAGGCCGGATTCGCCCAGCCGTGATCCGGGCGGCGCGCGTCAGGGTCCCGTCCGGGCTTCCGGGCTGGATCTTCGTCCCGGCGGCACTGGGCGGACTGTTCGTCGTCCTGCCGCTGTTCGCGATGCTGGCGAGCGTCGACTGGTCGCGGTTCTTCCAGCTGGTCACGTCGGAATCCTCACTCGCGGCGCTGGAACTGAGCCTGCGGACCGCAGCGCTGAGCACCGTGCTGTGCGTCCTGCTGGGGGTTCCGATGGCGGCAGTGCTGTCGCGCAGCAGTTTTCGCGGACTGCACGTGCTGCGGTCGCTGGTGCTCCTGCCGCTGGTGCTTCCACCGGTGGTCGGGGGTATCGCCCTGCTGTACACGTTCGGCCGGAAGGGCCTGATCGGGCAGCACCTCGAGGTCGCGGGCATCCACATCGCGTTCACCACCACGGCCGTGGTGCTCGCGCAGACGTTCGTCGCGCTGCCGTTCCTCGTGGTGAGCCTCGAGGGTTCACTCCGGACCGCAGGCAGCCGGTACGAGCACGCCGCCGCGACACTCGGTGCGAGCCCCACCACCGTCTTCCGGCGGGTGACACTGCCGCTGGTGCTGCCCGGGCTGGTGTCGGGGGCGGTGTTGTCGTTCGCGCGGGCGCTCGGCGAGTTCGGGGCCACGCTGACATTCGCGGGCAGCCTGCAGGGTGTCACGCGAACGCTGCCGCTCGAAATCTACCTGCAGCGGGAGACCGACGCCGATGCGGCCGTGGCGTTGTCGCTGGTGCTGGTCGTGGTTGCGGTGCTCATCGTGGTGGGTTCGCGGGGCTGGGCGTCGAGGGCCGCGCTGTGACCGGCCTGAGCGTCGAGGCGCGGGTGGATGCGCGTGGCGTCGACGTGGGATTCGACCTCGGCGAGGGTGAGGTGCTGGCCGTCCTCGGACCGAACGGCGCCGGGAAATCGACGGCGCTCTCGGTGGTCGCCGGCCTGGTGCGCCCCGACGTCGGACGCGTCGAACTGAACGGTCGCGTGCTCACCGACACCACCCGGGGCGTCGCAGTGCCCCCGCACCGGCGCGGGGTCGCGCTGCTCGCACAGCAGGCGCTGTTGTTCCCGCATCTGACGGTGGCCGCCAACGTGGCGTTCGCCCCGCGCAGTGCCGGCCGGGGACGTCGGGAGGCGCGCGCGATCGCCGAGAAATGGCTGGACGCAGTGGATGCGACGCAGTTCGCCGACCGCCGACCGCACGAGCTGTCCGGGGGGCAGGCTCAGCGGGTCGCGGTGGCCCGGGCCCTCGCGGCCGAGCCCCAGGCCCTCCTGCTCGACGAACCCATGGCAGCCCTCGACGTGGCCGCGGCGCCCGCCCTGCGCGTACTGCTCCGGCGGGTGCTGCGGGAAGGGAACCGGACCGCGGTCGTGGTCACCCACGACATCCTCGACGCGCTGGCGCTGGCCGACCGCGTGATCGTCGTCGAGGGCGGTCAGGTGGTCGAATTCGGCTCCGTGCGAGACGTGCTGACGCGGCCCCGCAGCGCGTTCGCCGCGCGAATCGCCGGGCTCAACCTGGTTCCGGTGTTCGGGGCGCAGGACGGCTTCGAGACCGAGACCGGTGTTCGGCTGCACGGTCTGCCCGACGCGGATTTCGTGCCGGGCGCGCCGGCGGTCGCGGTGTTCGCTCCCCATTCGGTGGCCGTCCACCGACGCTCTCCGGAAGGCAGTCCGCGCAACGTCTTCCGGGTGTCCATCTCGGAGATCGAGGTGCGTGGGCCGACGGTCCGGGTGCGGGCCGCCGAAGCCGGAAGCCGGTTCGAACTCAGCGCCGACGTGACGGCGGCGTCCGTCGCGGAGCTCGATCTGGTGCCGGGCCTGGACGTGTTCTTCGTCGTCAAGGCCACCGAGGTCGCCCTCCATGCCGTGCGTACTTGTTAACCGCGGGCGGTTAATAAGTACTCACGGGTGCAGAGACGCGTGCATCAGGTAGACGTTGTAGCTGTCCCACTCGGAGATCGTGAAATACAGATCCTTGTCCGTCGACCACGGATGCATGAAGCCGCCGTAGGCCATCGGGTAGTCGGCCGTGTCGACGAGCGTCGCGCCGGCCGACCACGCACCCTGCGGGCTCGACGACCGCCGCAGGATGATCGAGCCGCCGACGGGTTCGAGGTAGCTCATCAACCAGGTGCCCGCGGTCGCGTCGTAGCGGACGGACAGTTCGCTGGCAACCCCACCGACGATGGGGGTCGCGAGGTGCTGGGACACCGGGGTCCACGTGCCGTCCGACCAGTACTGGTACGACGTGGTGTTGAGGACCTGATCGACCGGCACCCGGGCCAGGCCGATGGTGCCGATCCGCCCGTTGGGGGTGCCGAACATGTACACGTAGTCGCCCTGCGGCACCATCGCGGACACCTGGAATCGGGCGCCGAAGATGTTGTCCCACTTGGCGTGCTGGTCCTTGGTCCAGGTCTGCCCGTTGTCGTCGGAGTAGGCGATGCCGCCGTAGTTCGTGTACCACATGCCGGGGACCATGCTCCAGCGCTTCACCGACATGTAGCTGAGGTACTGACGGTCACCGATCGCGAACCCCGACGTGGGGATGGTGGTGGTCTCGAAGTTGTTGATGTGCCTGCTGTCGATGATCTCGGCGGCATGGCACCGGCTGTCTTGGACCATGCTGTCGATGGTCATGCCGTCCGACAGGTCGGTGTCGGTGCTGTGGCCGAGAACGTTGCTCCGCCAGTCCTCGCCGAACGCGCCGGGCGGAGCCCAGTCCTTGCCGAACGTGTCGCCGAACGCGACCGCGACCTCGCCCGGCTTCGTCTCCCAGGTGATGCCGAGGTCGGTGCCGTCGACCTGCCAGCGCTTGTCCGTGCGGTTTTCCGAACCGCGGCCCGTCAGTTGCGACACCAGCCGGACATCGCCGACCTCCGGCTTCGCCACGGGTGCGGTGAGGAAACCCCGTTCGGCCGGGTTGATCTGGACGGGCGGCGCCGGCTGCGGTTCGGGTCCGGGGCCGCCGGGAACGGGGATGGGAATGGTTTCGGGACGCGGATCGATGGAGATCTTCGGTATGGGCAGCGCACTCGAGCCGGACGAACCCGACGACCCCGCGGAGCCGGAAGAGCCTGCGGAACCGGAGGACCCGGGATCGGTCTCCGGTTCGTCGACCGGATCGGTGAGGTCGGGGCACGGGTCTGCGCATGGGTCGGCGGGAAGGTCCTGGGCGACACGCGTCTGGTCGGCGGTCGGTCCGGGGACCGGCACGGGCACGAAGTCGGGGTACGGGATCGGGATGCTCACGGCCGGGGGAATGGGCGGAAGCAGTGGGCCGCCGCCCGGACTCGGCGGTTCCTTCGCCGGGTTGAAACCGGTCTCGCCGCACGCGTTCACGGGCAGCCACGGAGTGGTTTCGGCCGAGGCGGGGGCAGCGGTGAAGCCGATCGTCGCGGCCACGACGGCGGCGACGCACAGCGGCACTCCGGCCACAGACCATGACTTCTCGACCACGGGACCCCTCCAGATCGGTGGTCGGAGTGATGGCGGACCGACCTGCACGTTCGAGTTGAAGATAACACCCGGCGACGGCATCCTCAGCGCACGAGCCCGGCCCGTCCGGTCACAGTGCGGTCTCACTGTCGCGAGGGAAACTTCTTCAGGTGCGGGTGGAACCGGATCCGATTCCGCTGCGTCATACCTTCATATGGATCCTCTCGAGTATTCGTTCGGAACCGGTGCCGACGCCCCGACGGCGTGGACGTCACCCGCCGATCTCGACCTGGGGTCGTCCGGCGGTGTCGACGCCGTGCGCTTGGATTTCGACGGTGACGGCCTTCTCGACGACGCGATGTGGGATTCGGACGGCGACGGCGTGGCCGATCGGTCGGTGCTCGACTACGACGCCGACGACGGGGCCCGCTATTTCACCGACCCGTCCGGCAACGGGACGTGGAATGTGGAGATGACGATGGCCGAGCCACCGGTGATCGCGGCGGTACACACGTGGCGCCCCGATCCGATGATCGGCGCCGCCGGGACCATTGACGTCAGGGCCGACGCCGGGCAAGGTGGGTTGGGATTTCAAACTAACCGAGTGTCCGATGAGGGGAACACACCATGACCGATCTGACGCGGGAGGCGGCGAGCGCCTTCGTCGCCGCTGCCGGCCTGGAACTCGACGAGGTGTCCGGGACGAAGGTCGTCGGCCACATCGACCTGTCCACCGACCACCACACACCCTGGGGCGTGGTGCATGGCGGCGTCTACACGACGGCGGTCGAATCGGCCGCGAGCATCGGCGCGAGTACCGCGGTCGCCGACCGTGGTGAGTTCGCGGTGGGCGTGCACAACGGCACCGACTTCCTGCGGGCCCGCACCGAGGGGCGGGTCGACGTGGTCGCGGTGCCCATCCAGCAGGGCCGGGTGCAGCAGTTGTGGTCGGTGGTGATCACCGCGACCGACACCGGGAAGGAGGTGGCTCGCGGTCAGGTCCGATTGCAGAACGTGCCCATGCCGGGGTCGAAATAGCCCGGTTCTCAGGCAGGTTCGCGCCGGGAGTTGAGCAGGATGCCGAGCAGTCCGAGGCCGTAGGCCGCGCCACCCGCGAGTACCAGTCCGAGTGATCGGCCGTCGGGGGCGATCACGAGGGAGGCCGCGGCGATCGACGCGATGAAGGCCACGTTGAACACCGTGTCCTGCAGCGCGAACACCTGTCCCCGGCGGTCGTCCTCGATCTCGATCTGCATCGCCGCGTCCCCGGTGAGTTTGATGGACTGCCCGGCGAATCCGAGGAGGAGCGCGCCGCACAGCAGCGACGCCTGCGTGAGGATCGCGACGAGCGTGCACTGCACGAGGAGGGCGAGAATCAGGCCGCCGACGATGGTGCGGGACCGTCCGACGCGCGGGATCAGGAACGGTGTCGAGATCGCCGCCAGCAGCATGCCCGCGGCGGTGGCGCCGACCGCGACACCGAACCCGGCCAGACCGCCGGGCAGGGCGCTGACGGTGGCGGTGTCGCGGAGCACCAGAACCATGATCAGCGTGTTGACACCGAAAACGATCCGGTGCGTGCCTATTCCGATCATCGCGGTCGTGACGCCCGGTGACCGCCACACCGCGACCGCTCCGGTGCGCAGTCCGGCGGCGACGGCGCGGACCGCCCCGTGTGCGGGCTTCTCGTCGGCGTGCGGACCGAGGAGCCGATGGTGGAAGCGC
This sequence comes from Rhodococcus sp. 21391, assembly GCF_016772255.1. NCBI lineage: Bacteria > Bacillati > Actinomycetota > Actinomycetes > Mycobacteriales > Nocardiaceae > Rhodococcus > Rhodococcus sp. 21391. The sequence continues at coordinate 6,762,357 of NZ_CP063781.1, forward strand.
GACGCAGCGAACGCGGCCACCGCGGAACCGCAGGCGGCTGCCGCGACGGCGATTCCCGAGCCGCGGTCGCCGGCGCCCACGAGGGAGATGATGGCGACCGATGTCGCGGCTCCGAGTGCGGCGAGGACGGAGCCCGTGGTGGCGAGCACCGAATTGGTGGCCACGAGCCAGGACCGGTGCACCACTCGCGGCAGCGCCGCCGAGACTCCCGCGAGAACGAACCGGCTCACGCCGATGGCGGCGAGGGCGAGGAGGAGGAGCGCGGACTCACCGGTCCCGGTCTCCAGCAATACGGCCGTCACCAGAATCAGCAGTCCGCGCAGAACATTCGCCCACAGCAGCACGGCGCGGCGATCCCAGCGGTCGAGGAGCGCGCCCGCGTACGGTCCGATCACCGAGTACGGGAGCAGCAGTACCGCGAAACCGGCGGCGATCGTGACGGGATCCGTAGCGCGCTCCGGGTTGAACAGAATCGCGCCGCCGAGCGCGGTCTGGAACATGCCGTCGCCCAGCTGACTGGCGAATCGCACCGTCGCGAGACGGGCCAGCCCGGGCGACCGCCGGAGGGTGTACGCCGTTCTGCGCCACGCCTCGCGCCGGTCGCCGAGCTGTTTCGCCATTCACAGGAGCCTATCCGGCGGCCGCGACCGACCTGTCCTGCCACCACCGGACGGTCTCCTCGGCGGCCCGGTCCAGTGGCGTCGGGGTCAGTCCGAGCCGGGCCTCGCTCTCGGACGAGTCCATCACGAACGGCTCCTCGAACTGGTACAGCATCTCGGCCAGCTCGCGGCTGCCCTGGTGCACGAGCCCGCCGCCGCGGATCACCCAGCCGGGCAGGGTGCCCACCTTCGGGACGGGAACCCCGCCGGCCTTCGCGTAGGCCTCGACCATCTGCCGCTGGGTGACGGCCGGGACGGTCGGTGCGTGCAGCACCGAGTTCCACAGCGCACGGTCGTGGGCGGCGACGATCATCGCGGCCGCGAAGTCGGGAACGTACGTGAACGAGTGGGGCAGGTCGGCGGAACCGAGGACGCGCATTGTCTTGCCCGCGAGGACGACGGGCACCATGCGCTCGCCGGCGTGTGCGTTCAGCACCTGCGGTCCGAAGAAGTCGGACGCGACGACGCTCACGGTGGGGGTCGAGGACTCGGCGCGGGCCTTCAGCAGCCGGGTCCGGACGCCGCGCTTACCGGAGTCGGCCGACCGCGGGGTGTGCTCGGTCATCGGCTGCTGCGACGTGTCGTACGAGTAGAGGCTCTCGGGGAACACGACGACGGCGCCCACGTGGCCGGCGGCCTCGAGCACGGTCTGCTCGGCGGCGGGGAGTTCGCGCTCCCACGCGTCGGCGCTGTAGGCGGCGTGGATGCAGTGGTAGACGGCGACTGCTCCGTCGAATGCCTCACGCAGCGCGTGGGCGTCGGAGACGTCGACCTTCCGCCGCTCGATCAGGGGATGGTCCGGGCCGCTGCCCGAGCGGGTGAGGACCCGCACCTGCCGTCCCTGTTCGGCGAGCTGCAGGGCGACGGTCAAGCCGACGGGTCCCGCTCCGGTGACGATCTCGATGTTCGACATGTCCGCTCCTGCTGTGAGTCGATTTCGGCGATTCGAGAGCACTGCTCTCTGTCTGATTCGAGAATGCTCCCGTTCGACCGCATTGTCAAGAGCAATGCTCTCGTTTGTTGACACCGCTCTCGGAAATTGCCACGCTGAACCCCATGCCAGGAACACCACGAGAACGCGCCCGCGAGCAGACGCTGCAGGACATCACGAGGATCGGACGCGAACAGCTGGCCGCGGTCGGCGCCGCTGCCCTGTCGCTGCGGGCCGTCGCACGGGACCTCGGCGTCGTGTCGTCCGCCGTCTACCGGTACGTCAAGAGCCGCGACGAACTGCTGACGCTGCTCGTCGTCGACGGATACAACGAACTCGGCGACGCCGCGGAGGCGGCCGTGGCCTCCGCAGCCCAACCGCGGGAACAGTTCCTGGCGCTCGGCCGTGCGGTGCGCGAGTGGGCGCTGCGCGAGCCCGCCCGCTACGGATTGCTGTTCGGCAGCCCGGTTCCCGGCTACCACGCGCCCGGCGAGCAGACCACGACCCCGGGGACACGGGTGATCTACGCACTCGTCGGGATCTTCGACAACGCGTTCCGGGCGGGCAAGCTCGAGGCGGCCGCGGCGGCGCCCATCGACGACGAGCTCGCGGCAGACCTCGACCGCATCCGCGCCGAACTCGGACTCACCACCCCCGACCATCTGCTCGCCCGCGGCGTGCTGGTCTGGTCGGCGCTGTTCGGGGCTGTGAACTTCGAGGTGTTCGGGCAGTACGGCGCCGACACGTTCACCACACCGGGGGCACTGTTCGAGCACCACCTCGCGGTCCTGGCCGAGACGGCGGGGCTGCCGGCGGCGTAAAGCGGCGAACCGGACGCAGGTCGCGTCCTCCGTCACATCGCGTCCGCCGCGGTGGGATGATGTTCAGGTGGCGCACGCAGAAGAACCCGAAGATCGAACGGCGTCGACGGAACCGGTGGTCCGGCCCGGCAGCCTGTTGGTCTCGTCCACAGATCTCGTCGAACCCGCATTCCGTCGCACCGTGATCTATGTCATCGAGCACAACGACGCCGGCAGCCTCGGCGTGGTCATCAACCGTCCCAGCGAAACCGCGGTGCACGACGTGCTGCCACAGTGGGCGCCGCTCGCCGCGCGCCCGTCCGCGTTGTACGTCGGCGGTCCCGTCAAACGGGACGCCGCACTGTGCCTGGCGACACTGCGCACCGGCGCGCAGCCCGACGGTGTCGCGGGTCTGCGCCGGGTCCACGGCCGCGTGGTGATGGTGGATCTCGACTCCGACCCCGAGGTCATCGCCCCGCTGGTGGAGGGTGTCCGGATCTTCGCCGGCTACTCGGGATGGACGTACGGTCAGCTCGACTCGGAACTCCAGCGCGACGACTGGATCGTCATCTCGGCGCTCGCGTCGGACGTGGTCGCTCCCGCCCGGGTCGACGTGTGGGCGCAGGTGCTGCGCCGGCAGCCGCTCCCCCTCGCCCTGCTCGCCACCCACCCGATCGACGTCGAGCGCAACTAGACACACCCCGCGCACGTCCCTGGACTGTCGGGGACGGGTGGTATCAACAGAGGTGGGGAACGAAGTGAGGAGGACAGCACACGTGATCGACACCTGTCACGGAACATTGATCGTGCACACGCTCTACGGAGCAGAATGCACGGACGAGTCGTGCGTCGAGTTGTCCGAGGGCCGGCACGCACTGATCATCGACTGCGACGAATTCGGCGACTGCGTGTGCTCGGCGGAGTTCGCCGAGCAGCTGCGTCACGCATCCTGAGAACCCACCTCGAGCGTCACCCCGACCTCCGACAGGCGTCGGCGCAGCTTCGGAAGATGGCTGCCCGGCCAGTACAGCTGCGCACAGTCCCGGCACCGGCTGAACTCGTGTTCGTTGCCCGCGACGCCCGGTGGTGCCTCGGCGAGCGCCTCGGCACGGGGAACCGGCGCGAGAAGCCCGTTGCAGCGCGCGCACCGGGTGAACGGCGAGATCCGCGACCGAAGGTCGAAGCGGTCCAGCACTTCCCGCAACTGCCGGCGTGGGTCCGTTTCGTGCAGGAACGCGCCGTGGGTGAGCGCCGACCTCTTGAGTAGGCCGGTGTCCCGGGTCAGGACGATGCGATGCTCGGACAGGGAGATGTCCACCAGTTCCGGGTCGGCGAAGTCGTTGCGGTAACGGGTGTCGAAGCCCAGCAGGCGGAGGTAGCGGGCGAGGCGGCCGAGATGCACGTCGAGCACGAACGTCGGGTCCCGCAGCGGTCGGGGACGCAGTTTCGTGACTCCGGTCAGATCGAGTCGCTCGAACATCGGGTACACCGCGACGCGTTCGCCGCCGCGCAGCAGGTGGGCGAAATCGACGGACACCTCGTCGACGAGGATCAGATCCACCTCGGTGTGCGGGACGCCCAGCGCCTCGATCCGGTCCTTCACCGACGGGGTGCCGTCGAACTCGTGCTCGAAAGTGTGCTTGCGCCGCACCGGCGGCAGAAAGTCGTTCAGCTCCTCGTAGAAGCGGAATTCGCAGTGACGAAGTGGCTCGGGCATCGGCATTTCACGTCCTCATGCCACAGTACTGGCCGACTCCTCGCGGCTGCGCTTCGAATACTGCTGCGCGAGCGCGGCGCAGACGATCAGCTGGATCTGGTGGAAGATCATCAGCGGCAGCACGATCAGCCCCACCGGCTGTCCCACGAACAGGACCGAGGCCATCGGCAGACCCGTCGCGAGACTCTTCTTCGATCCGCAGAAGACGATGACGATCCGGTCGGGAACGGAGAATCCCAGCTTCCGGCCGGCCAGGGCCGTGACGGCGAGCACGACCGCGAGGACGACGCAGCACACCAGCACGACACCGATCACCTGCCAGACCGTCACGGTGTGCCAGATTCCCTCGTTCATGCTCGCGCTGAACGCCGAGAAGACCACGAGGAAGATCGAGCCGCGATCCACGATCCGGGTGGGCTCGGAGTGCTTCTGCAACCAGTCGATGACGAGCGGCCGGATCAGCTGGCCGACGAAGAACGGCAGGAGAAGCTGCAGCACGATGTCGAGGATCGACGAGAAATCGACGTGGGCGTCGCCGGTGGTGTTCATCAGCAGGATCACCAGCGCCGGTGTCACGAACACACCGATGAGATTGGAGAACGACGCGCTCACGATCGCCCCGGCCACGTTGCCCTTCGCGATGGACGTGAACGCGATCGACGACTGGACCGTCGACGGAACCAGGCACAGGTACAGGATGCCGGTGTACAGGTCCTCGCTGAGCACCCCCGGCACGAGGATGCGCAGCGCGAGCCCGATCAGCGGGAAGAGCACGAACGTCGCGGCGAACACGACCGAATGCAGCCGCCAGTGTTTCAGCCCCTTCAGCGCCTCCTGCGGCGACAGCCGCGCGCCGTACAGCAGGAACAGGATGCCGATCGCGATCCGGGTGGCCCAGTCGAGCACCGTCTGACCGGTCCCCGACACCGGGAACACGCTCCCCAGGATCGCCACGGCGACGATGCCGAGGACGAACCCGTCGAGGTGGAACCGGCTGAGAAATTTCACTGCGCCAAGGGTAGAGCGGCGTCGTCACGACCCTTCGTGCGGACGCTCAGCACCGCGAGGACGCCGCACAGGACGGCGCCGATGATCGCGAGTTCGATGATGGCCACGTGCATGCCCTGGACGGTGATGGCGATGCCCGCGCAGATGGACGGCACGGCGAGACCGACGTAGCCGACGGTGAAGAACGCGGCGAGCGTCCCGCCCTGGGCGTCGGGGGCGTGCTCCGCGGCGGCGGCACCCACGGCCCGCATCGCTCCGGCGAACGAGAGACCGTGTCCCACACCGACGATGACGGTCACGGCGCACAGCAGGGCGAGGGACGGCACGAAGTCGACGACGAGCAACCCGATCATGCCTGCGCCGACGGCGCCGATGCCCAGGGTTCGGCAGAGTACGGTTCCGAGCCGATTGGCCACGAGTTGCGCTGTCACCGAGCAGATCATGACCAGTGCGGCGGCACCGCCGGCGACCACGAGGTTGCTCACGCCGAGCAGGCCGATGATCCACGTCGGGACCACCGACTGGAACAGGCCGACGGCGCCCCACGCCAGCGCGACGCCGAGGGAGGACAGCCAGAACACCTGACGGATGGGTGCGGGGACGTGCGGGACCTGGAACACCTGGGTGGGTCGTGACTGCCCGCCGGTGGGTGCGGGGAGCAGCAGCACCATGATCAGCGCGGGCAGGAGTGCCAGCGCGAACAGCACGTACGGCAGGACCAGGGCGTGCGGCAGGTACTGCGCGACGGCCCCGCCGAACAGCGGGCCCAGCGACGCACCGAGCGCGGTGGTGAGGGTGGCGGCGAGACCCGCCCGGCGCAGGTTCCGGGCCGGTTCGTGCTCGATGAGGGCGGCGGACCCGGCGGCCGAGCACGCGCCGACGGCGATGCCCTGGGCGATTCGGCCGAAGAACAGCCAGAGGGTCGAGTCGGCGAACGCGAGGACCACGGCGCCCAGCGCGCTGAAGGAGATGGCGGCCAGCAACACGAAACGGCGTCCCAGGGCGTCGGACAGCGGGCCGAAGAACAGCAGCGAGGGAAGCAGTCCGGCGACGTAGACGGCGAAGATCAGCGTCTGGACCAGCGGGGTGAATCCGAACTCGTGGCGGTAGAGCGCGTACAGCGCCGTGGGGATGTTGGCACCGAGGAGCAGCACGACGAGGAGGTAGTTCAGGCCGTGGAAGTGGCGGCTGGTGGTGCGGGCGGTGACGATCGGGACGGTGTCGGCGTGAGCGGTTGACGTGGACGTGTGGGGTCGCCTCCTCAGGCTGTCCGAATACATGGGACGTCCTACGTAGTTTAGGCGGGCCGGTCGTCAGTCGCGAGCCGGCGAGGTGTGAGGATGAGTACATGGCAGTGGTTCGGCGCGAGTCCGCGTATCAGCAGTCCCTGGACTGGATGCGTGGCCGGATCGCCCAGGGCGACTGGACGGTGGGCGAGCGGATCCCGACGGAACCCGAGCTGATGACGCTGCTCGGGGTCGGGCGCAACACCGTGCGCGAGGCCATCAAGACCCTCACGTCGACGGGCATCCTCGAGATCCGGCGCGGGTCCGGGACGTTCGTGCGGGCCCGCACCGACATCGGCGGGCTGCTCGGGCGGCAGGTCGCGGTCGCCGAGATGCTGAACGTCTTCGAAGTCCGGCGAGCGCTCGAGACCGAGGCCGTCCGCCTGGCATGCGGTCGCCGCACGGACGACGATCTGCGGTCCCTGTCCGCGCTACTCGACGAGCGGCAGCGAACGACGGATCAGCCGTCCCGGTTCGCGGACGCCGACCTCGCGTTCCACCTCGGGGTCGTGGAGGCCGCGCACAATCCGGTGCTGTCCGACCTGTTCGCCGGCATCCTCGAACCCACCCGCGCCACGTACGACTTCACCGAGGGCGTCCACCCCCCGTCGCTGACCACCGACGACCATCGTGCCGTCGTCGACGCGATCGCCGCCCGCGACGAGGACGCCGCGGTCCGGGCCGCCCTCGGCTACCTCGACCGCGTGCTCGACGCGGTGCACCAGGCCTCCCGCCCGTGAGTGGTTGACGAGTCCCTGCACTCCCGGGCCACTCACGGGCGGCGGAGCCGCCTGTCGGCGAACGTGTTGAGCGCCCCGGCCATGTCCTCGGCCCGTGCGCTGGTGACGGTCAGCCGGTCGCCGCAAGCGGTCGTGACGATGACGGCGGGACCGGTCCTCGTCACGACGCCGTAGTTCCGTCGGCCCTTCACCTTGAGTCCCCAGCCGCCGAAGTCGTCGAACGGCTTGATCACGTCGACGCGGGCGCCCTCGATCTCGTCGACGTCGTACTGCAGGGCGGTCATGCCCATGTTCACCACCCGGATACCGGACGGATCGACGATCACCCGGAAGCGAAGCAGGCTCACGATCAGCAGCCCGACCGGCACGAACACCGCGAGGGGCCACCACCCGTCGACGAGCAGGCAGACGGCGACAGCGGGCGCGACACCGAGCAGCAGGAGCAACACCAGCGAGCCGACGGTGCCGAAACCGACCGTGTCCGCGACCGTCGCCGGGTCGTCGGCGCGCGGCAACCGGGGGTCGGGTGGACTCGTGGCGGACACCCGGGGCCGGTAGTCGCGCAGCAGGGCGGCGCCGAGCAGGCCGACGACCGCGCCGATCACGACGCCGAGGCCGAGCGACCACAACGGAAGTTCGGTATTCGAGACGTCAGTGACGTCGAGTTGGACGTAGAGCAGCACCACCTGCACCGTCAGGATCAGACCGACCACGGACAATCCGACGACGAGCATCGTGCGACGCATCATCAGCATCGCCTGGGCCAGGGTGGCGATCGCGGCGCATCCGCCACCGAACAGCACCGTCACCAGGGCAAACGTCCAGGCGCTGGACATCGGGGTGGCGAAGCCGTCGGGCGAGGTGGTGGTCCAGTGGGTGGCGATCTCCGCCGGGAGCCGCGGTTCCCAGACCTTCGTGAGGATCACCCCGCACAGGGCGGCGACCACCGGCAGCAGGAGACCGAACACTGCGCCTGCGGGGTCGACGACGCGCGAGGACTTCACCGGACGGGCCGTCGCCAGCCGGTCAGGACGGCTGGCAGGCGCCCTTCAGCGAGCACGCGCCGCAGGAACTGCCGCACCCGCCGGTGTCGGCAGCGGGCACCGCCGCGGCGGCACGGGCACCGAGCGATCCGCCCGTCGCCGCGGTGAGAGCGGCAGCCACGACGCTGACGAGGACGGCGCCGATTCCGAAGACTCCGCCGATCAGGATTCCGGCGATTCCGCCGATGACGAGGAGCCCGGCAGCGGCAAGCAGGGTGGGCCCTGCGACCTTGTTGGCCAGCGCGAACGTCTGATCGTCGCGCATCGTCTCGGGGGTGCGGACACCCGCCCACCGGTTGCGCGGGAGGCGCTCGGCGAGGCCTGCAACGGCGACACCGGAGACAGCGACGGCGAGCACGAACAGCACGACGGAGGCAATCAACACGTGACCAGGATACGGCGGACCCGGATGCGCAGGTGAGCCCGGGTGGGGTGAGGCTCTACCCTGGTTGACGGTATCCCCCTAATTCAGAATGTCAGCCAAGTAGATAGCGACCACAGTGACCGAGCACGTGCAGCCCGCCAACCCGTCCGACGCGACCCCGCAGCACCGCTACACCGCGGAACTCGCCGGCCAGATCGAGCAGCGCTGGCAGGACCGGTGGAGCGAGGAGGGCACGTTCAACGCGCCCAACCCGGTCGGTCCCCTCGCCGGCGACGTTCCCGCGGACAAGTTGTTCGTGCAGGACATGTTCCCGTACCCGTCGGGGACGGGTCTGCACGTGGGCCACCCGCTCGGCTACATCGCCACCGACGTGTTCGCCCGCTATCACCGCATGCAGGGCCACAACGTGCTGCACACCCTCGGCTACGACGCGTTCGGTCTGCCTGCCGAGCAGTACGCGGTGCAGACGGGCACGCACCCGCGGACCACCACCGAGGCCAACATCGGCAACATGAAGCGGCAGCTGCGCCGCCTCGGGCTCGGCCACGACGAACGCCGCACGTTCGCGACCACCGACACCGACTTTTACCACTGGACGCAGTGGATCTTCCTGCAGATCCACGACGCGTGGTTCGACAAGGAGGCGGGCAAGGCCCGGCGCATCTCGGAGCTCGAGGCCGAGTTCGTGTCGGGTGCGCGGTCGCTGGAGGACGGACGGGACTGGGCGTCGCTGTCCGTGTCCGAGAAGGAGGCGGTCCTCGACTCCTACCGCCTCGTCTACCACTCCGATTCGATGGTCAACTGGTGTCCCGGTCTGGGCACGGTGCTGGCGAACGAAGAGGTCACCGCGGACGGTCGCAGCGACCGTGGCAACTTCCCCGTGTTCCGTAAGCACCTGCAGCAGTGGATGATGCGCATCACCGCGTACTCGGACCGTCTGGTGGACGACCTGGAGTACCTGGACTGGCCCGAGAAGGTCAAGACCATGCAGCGCAACTGGATCGGGCGCTCGCACGGTGCGCAGGTGAAGTTCGCCGTCGGGGTCGAGCGGAGCGAGGGTGAATCCGCTGTCCACGACATCGAGGTGTTCACGACGCGTCCGGACACGCTGTTCGGCGCGACGTACGTGACGCTGGCGCCGGAGCACGAACTGGTGGACGACATCGTCGCGGCCGAGTGGCCCGAGGGTGTCGATTCGCGCTGGACGGGTGGTGCCGCGACTCCCGCTGAAGCGGTTGCGGCGTACCGGAAGTCGATCGCGTCGAAGTCGGATCTCGAGCGTCAGGAGTACAAGGAGAAGACGGGTGTCTTCCTCGGCACCTACGCCGTGAACCCGGTGAACGGGCACAACCTGCCGGTGTTCATCGCCGACTACGTCCTCACCGGCTACGGCACGGGCGCCATCATGGCCGTCCCGGGTCACGACCACCGCGACTACGAGTTCGCGACCGAGTTCGGCCTCGACATCGTCGAGGTGATCTCCGGCGGCGACCTCACCAAGGACGCGTACACCGGCGACGGCACCATCGTGAACTCCGATTTCCTGAACGGGATGAGCGTCGCCGACGCCAAGAAGGCGATCACCGACCGCCTGGAAGCGGACGGCACCGGCAAGGGCACCATCCAGTACAAGCTGCGCGACTGGCTGTTCGCGCGTCAGCGGTACTGGGGCGAGCCGTTCCCGATCGTGTACGACGCCGAGGGCAACGCGCACGCCCTGCCGGAATCGTCTCTGCCGGTGGAGCTCCCGGAGGTCGAGGACTACGCACCCGTGTCGTTCGATCCCGACGACGCGTCCTCGGAGCCCTCTCCCCCGCTGGCGAAGGCCGTCGACTGGGTCGACGTCGAACTCGACCTCGGTGACGGACTGCAGACGTACCGCCGCGATACCAACGTGATGCCGCAGTGGGCGGGCAGCTCGTGGTATCAGCTGCGGTACATCGACCCCACCAACCCGGACGTGTTCTGCGACAAGGAGAACGAACGGTACTGGACGGGTCCGCGGCCGGAGATCCACGGACCGAACGATCCCGGCGGCGTCGACCTGTACGTCGGTGGTGTCGAGCACGCGGTGCTGCACCTGCTGTACTCGCGGTTCTGGCACAAGGTGCTGTTCGACCTAGGCTATGTCAGCTCGAGTGAGCCGTACCGCCGGCTGTACAACCAGGGCTACATCCAGGCGTACGCGTACACCGACGCGCGTGGCGTGTACGTGCCCGCCGACGAGGTGGAGGAGAAGGACGGCAAGTTCTTCCACCAGGGCGTCGAGGTCAACCGCGAGTACGGGAAGATGGGCAAGAGCCTCAAGAATTCCGTGTCGCCGGACGAGATCTGCGAGGAGTACGGCGCCGACACGCTCCGCGTGTACGAGATGTCGATGGGCCCGCTGGACACGTCCCGTCCGTGGGCGACCAAGGACGTCGTGGGTGCGCAGCGCTTCCTGCAGCGCGCCTGGCGTGTGGTGGTCGACGAGGAGTCCGGTGCACTGCGCGTCACCGACGACGCCCCGACGGAGGACACGCTGCGCGCGCTGAACAAGGCGATCGCCGGTGTCAGCGAGGACTACACGGCCCTGCGGGACAACACGGCGGCGGCCAAGCTGATCGAGTACACCAACCACCTCACCAAGGCGTACCCCGGCGGTGCCCCCCGCTCGGTGGTGGAGCCGCTGGTGCTGATGCTGGCACCGCTGGCCCCGCACCTCGCGGAGGAACTGTGGTCGCGGCTCGGGCACGAGAAGTCCCTGGCCCACGGACCGTTCCCGGTGGCCGAGGAGAAGTGGCTGGTGGAAGACACCGTCGAGTACCCGATCCAGGTCAACGGCAAGGTCCGCAGCCGCGTGACCGTCGCCGCCGACGCCCCGCGCGAGGAGATCGAGAAGATCGCGCTGGCCGACGACAAGATCGTGGCGCTCCTCGACGGCCAGGATCCCCGCAAGGTGATCGTCGTCCCCGGCAAGATGGTCAACATAGTGCGCTGACGCGCCCGTGAGTACTTGTTAACCACGGGCGGTTGATAAGTACTCACGGGTGGTTTGATACATGGGTGCAACTCGTGATCGAGGCAACCGACCTTCCCGGATCGTCGTGCCCGCCGGGGGCCAATTTTCCCGGCTACGACAACATCCACGTGGCGGTGCAACGCCGTGGGGCCCATGCCGGCCTGCTCGGTCTGCATCCGGGAGACGCGACCACCGCGCGCTGGGTTCTCGACTGCACGGCGACCCCGACGCCGACGGGTCTCGACATCACCGGACCGTACGTGCAGGGCCGTCCGGGCGCGCGGTTCGTCTACCTGTCGTGGGGGGCGGTCGATGCCGACGGCGGATTCGACATGTTCCGCCGGACGAAGTTGATGTGGGACGCGGTGGATCCGGCGACTGCGGAGGCCGCGTCGGCTGCCGGTCGCATCACGGCGCGGCTCGGGCTCACCGACGCCCGCGGAAATCCGCTGTGCGCTGCGGTGCGTCCGCCGTCGATCGAGTGGTCGCTGTAGCCGATCGCCGTATCCCCTGCGCGTAGGGTGAGGGTATCGGCGGCACTTCGCATGCGAACGCCCAAGATCGCGTCGCCGCCGACAGAGATATCGGCTGCCTCGCGGCCGAGGCGGGAGCGTCGTCATGACGCTACAACAGGATCGCAACTTTCCGGGTCGTCTTCACGGTGCCCATACTCGTGGCGGCCCGGCGCAGTCGCCGCGCCTGCGGTTGAAGCCCGAAGCGCCCGGTGCGGGCACCGTGGACGGCGCCTGGTGGCCCCGGTCCCGCGACCTCACCGTGGAGATTCCGGATCTGGTTGCGCTGGTGGCAATTCGAGTGGGTGTCGTCGATCGGGTCGTGTACGACATCAAGGCCTGGCTTCCTGCTCCGCGCCGCATCATGGTTGCGGGGCGATCGGTGCATCTCGACGGCTACGAGTACCAGCCGATCAACACCCTGTACGTGAGCGGTGTGAAGCGGACGAGGCTGACGCTTCTGGTGGTGCCCCCCGAGGCCGATGCCCGCTATGCCGATTCGACGATGCACAGGGCGGCCAACCCCAACAGTGCCCTGACCGCCGACGAGCTGCTGATGTCGGGCATCAGGGGCATCAGGGATGGCTTCGACCGCACCTCGAGCGCGAAGGGACGTGAACGATGACGCACGACGAAAACATCACGCATTCCGGTCGTGGGCTGGGACTCTCTCGGCCGACGGCCGACGGTGGGCAGCCTTTCGACGCACCCACCCGGACCCCGAGACTGCTCCTGCGCGCTCGTGGCGAGGTCTCGGAGGGTGTCGACGGGGCGTGGTGGCCCCGGACCACCAACCTGACCACCGAATTGCACGACCTGATCAGCGCACTGACGGATCGAGTGGGAACGACCGAACGCGTCGCCTTCGACTGGAACTCGTTGAGCATCTCGCAACGCGGCATCGACCGGCAGGACGGAATCGAGGTGTCCGGCCCGGATCCGGACCAGCCGCCCGACATCATGCACGTCTTCGGTACCGACGGACGTCGGCTCGACATCCTGATCGTCGGACCCAACACGGACGCCGACAATGCTTTCGAGGCGATGCAGAGGGCGGTGGGTCTCGCTCCGGACCGATAGACGCTATCGGTTCTCGGACCCGTGCAGGGCCGGCGGCCGTTCGACGTGACGGGGACGTTTCTCCCGCATCCACGGCAGCGCTGCGGACGCGATCAGGACGATGACCATTCCCCCCCACTGCGGCGGGGACAGTTGCTCGCCCAGTAGAATCTGCGCGGCCAGCACCCCGACCACCGGCTCGAGCAGTCCGAGGAGGCTGACCGACGACGATCCGAGCGCTCGCACGGCGATGAAGGAGCAGCCGATCCCGATGGGCATCAGCAGGAGCCCCTGGAACAGGATGGACCCCCACCCGCTGGGTGCGAACGTCCAGGACTGTCCGTCGACGACGGCGATCGTGCCGGTGGCGATTCCGGCGCCGAGTGACGCCAGTCCGCCGGCGGCGAGGGGGCTGACCTGGTGTACCCATCGTTCCCCGACCACCAGATACAGGGCGTACCCGGCCGCGCTGAGGAGGGCGAGTATGGCCCCGTTCAGGGCGACGGTGGAGCTGCCCGCGCCGGCGACGAGTGCGATGCCGCCGGACATCGCGAGGGCCAGCACCAACTGACCGCGGTGGATCCTGTTCCGGGTGAGCACCCAGACCAGCGCCATCACGAACAGTGGGTAGATGTGGACGATCACGACCGCGATCTGGGCACCGGTAACGCGCACTGCCGCAAAGAAACACAGCAGCTGGATTCCGAACAGTGGGCCGCAGACGACGCACAGCCCGACAGCGGACTTCCAGGTCACGCCCGTCAGTCTTCCGGTCGACCAGGCCAGGAGTAGCAGGAGTGCGGCACCGACGAGGCTGCGGAGGCAGACGAGGACGGCCGGGGACACGCCACCGGCGTAGCCGATCGCGGCGAACGTCGGGGTGAGTCCGTAGGCGACCGCGGAGGCCGCACCGCATCCCCAGGCGACGGCACTGCGGCCGCGGGTGGTGCTAACGCCCATGGACTCGAACGCGCCGAGCGGTCTGCTTCACCATGTCCGCGGCGCGACGAGTTCGTCGTGAACGAACTGCACGAGAACCTCTTTCATGGCGGCGACGGTCATGTTCGGTGCGCCGGTGAGCACCTGGATGGCGGTCCCGTCGGTGAGCGCGGTCAGCCGCTGCGCGATGGTTTCCGGGTCGACGTCGGTGCGGAAGATCTCCTGGCGTTGTCCGCGCCGGACGATCTTGACGACGGTTTCGTGCCAGCGCGCGTAGTACGTGTTGTGGAAGGGGCGGAGTTCGGGTCGAAGCGTGGCCTCGGCCCAGAACTGCAGCCAGATGGACCACTCGTCGCGCAGCGGTCCGACGCGGGGCAACTGCATGTCGATCAGGCGGAGCAGTCGCTCGTGGGCGTTGTCGATCGCCTTGAGTTCGCGACTCTGCCGGTCGAACGCGTTGTCGATGGCGTGGCGGAGGGCCGCCGTGAGGACGTCGCTCTTGCCGGGGAAGTAGTAGTGCACCGCCCCGGTGCTGGTGCCGACGACCTGTGCGATGTCGGAGATGCGGACCGAGTGGTATCCGCGCTCGGCGATCAGCTGAGCCGCGGCATCGAGTATCGCCGTTCGGCGCGCGTCCTCGGTGAGTTGAGCGGTCACTGTCCCTCCTTCGATGGTCATCTGACTGATCCATCAAATCATACGCCTCAAACTGACGCATCAGTCAGACGATGCATCCTTTGAGGGAAGAGTGCCGAATCCCGACTTTCTCCTACATAACAGCAGCTCATACCGCCTGAAAGAGCAGAGGAAGCATCCGGACGGTGAGTCAGTTTCCGGAAAAAACCTTGACATCTGTGGGCTGCATCACGGTATAACTGATGCATCAGTCAGACCCTGGTGGTCGGAACGGTAGCGACGAGAGGCGAACGTTCGATGGAATGTGAGAACCCAGGCGGAGGCGCCGGGCAGGTGCTGCGCCCCGACGTCCATCGGGGGCGGGTGGCACTGATCACCGGTGGAGGCACCGGGATCGGACGCGCGATCGCACTGGACATGGCGAGGTGTGGAGCCGACGTCGTCATCAGCGGCCGCCGGTCCGAGCCCCTCGAGAAGACCGCAGCCGAGATCGAGGCGCTGGGTGCCCGTGTGCTCGCAGTGCCCGCAGACATTCGTGAAGAACAGCAGGTGACCGATCTGGTCGACCGCGCCCTCGACACGTTCGGCCGGATCGACATCCTGGTCAACAACGCGGGCGGCCAGTTCGCGGCGCCGGCCGAGGACATCACGAGCAAAGGATGGCGCGCCGTTCACCGCCTCGCCGTCGACGCCACCTGGGCGGTCACCCGGGAGGTCGCCGTTCGCGCGATGATTCCGCAGCGGTCGGGATGCATCTTCTTCATGGCGTTCTCCCCGCGTCGCGGAATCGCATCGATGGTCCATGCCACGTCGGCCCGCGCCGCCCTCGAGAACCTGGCTTCCGGACTGTCGCTGGAGTGGAGCCGGTACGGAATCCGGTCGATCTGCATCGCCCCCGGCACCATCGCGACGGAGGGCATGGAGGGCAACTACACCGAAGAGGCCCGGGCACAATGGACGTCCGCGGTGCCGCTCGGACGGCTGGGTACGGTCGAGGACGTTTCCGGAGTCGTCACGTTCCTTGCCTCCCCCGCAGGCAGTTACGTCACCGGGACCACTCTGGTGATCGACGGCGGCGCCGACGCCTGGGGTACTGGTCACCCCGCTCCGAAGGTCGAGGAGACGCGATGAGCGCGATCGTCGACCGCGACCTCACGGCGCTGTTCGATCCCCGGTCGGTCGCCGTCCTCGGTGCCAGCAACGACGAGACGAAGTACGGCAACTGGATCAGCGTCCAGGCTCTCCGCATGACGGGCAGCCGGTCGGTCCACCTCGTCAACCGGCGCGGCGAGCGCATCCTGGGACACCCCTCGCTCCGGAGCCTGTCGGAACTCGACGAACGAGTCGATCTCGTCGTCATCACCGTCCCGGCGCAGGGTTTCGAGGAGGCCGTGGACGACGCCCTCGCGGCAGGCGCCACCGCGATCGTCGGCGTCACCGCCGGTTTCGCCGAACTCGGTGCTGCCGGAAAGGCTGTGCAGGATCGGGTCGTGGAGCGGGTGCGGGCAGCCGGAGCCGTCCTCCTCGGGCCGAACTGCCTGGGTGTGCTGGATTCGAGCACGGCGCTGACGCTGGCCTCGAACCCGCTTCCCGCCGGCCGGGTCGCGCTGCTCTCCCAGAGCGGCAACATGGCACTCGAACTCAGCCAGTTCCTCGAGGCCCGCGGACACGGGTTCTCCCGGTTCGCCTCGCTCGGGAACCAGGCAGACCTCGGCGCCGCCGACCTCATCCGCTCCTGCGTCGTGCACGACGACACCGATCTCATCGCCGTGTACTGCGAGGACTTCGGTGACGGGCGGGCGTTCGTCGACGCCGCCGCCCAGGCGTCCCGGGCCGGGAAGCCGGTCCTGCTGCTGACGGTGGGTGGCAGCGAGGCATCCATCCGCGGGGCACAGTCGCACACGGGATCGCTGACGTCCGACAGCGCGGTCATCGACGCGGCCTGCCGGGCCGCCGGGGTGTACCGGGTGTCGAGTCCACGGCAGCTCGCGGACGTGGCGGCCACACTCCTCGGGTACGGACCTGCGGAGGTACGCCGGGTCGGCGTCATCGCGGACGGCGGCGGGCATGCGGGTGTCGCATCCGACGTCGTCGAGGCAGCCGGACTCGCGGTGCCGGAGTTCACCGCCGACATCAGCAGCGCACTGCGTGCCCTGTTGCCGCCGTCGGCCGGGGTGACGAATCCCGTCGACCTCGCCGGCGCCGGGGAACAGGACATCACCTCGTTCGTCTCGGTCCTCGACACCATCCTGCAGAGTCCGGCCGTCGACTCCGTCCTGCTCACCGGCTACTTCGGCGGCTACGGAAGTTACGGCGAGAAGCTCGCGCGAGCGGAGGTCGACACCGCCCGTGCGATGGCGGAGACGGCGCGCACCCACGGGAAGCCGGTCGTCGTGCACACGATGCATCCCGACAGCGCCGCGGCCCGGGTCCTGGCCGACAGCGGAGTCCCGGTCTTCCGGGCGGTCGAGGATGCCGCGGGTGCGCTCGGGGTCATCGCCGAAACCGCTGCGCCGCAGCATCCTGCGGGCGGGGAGAGCGAGCCGGCCGAGCCGGTCACCAGCGACGCCTACTGGGACGCCCGCGAACTCTTCCGCGGTGCGGGCGTCGAGTTCCCGGACGCGCAACTGGTGCGGACCTGCGCCGAAGCGGTGGCAGCGGCAGACAGCGTGGGATACCCCGTGGTTCTGAAGGCGATGGGGCTGCTGCACAAGTCCGACTCCGGTGGGGTCGCACTGGGTTTGGAAACCGCGCAGCAACTCACCGACGCGTTCACGCGTATGGACGGCTCGCTCGCCGCGCCCGCCTACTGCGTGGAGAGCATGGCCGACCTGAGTGCGGGAGTCGAACTCATCGTGGGCGTCCAGACCGACCCGCGATTCGGACCCGTGGCGATGGTGGGCCTCGGCGGCATCTTCACCGAGGTCCTCGCCGACGTCGCCTTCGCACTGGCGCCCGTCGATGCGGAGACCGCCCGTGGTCTGCTCGACAACCTGCGGGCGTCCGCTCTGCTCCGAGGGGTTCGCGGCAGGCCCCCGATCAACCTCGACGCGGCCGCGGACGCCATCGCCGCCGTCACGGCCGTGGCCACCGCGCACCCCGAGATCGCGGAACTCGAGATCAACCCGCTGTTCGTCACTCCGAAGGAAGCCCTCGGACTCGACGCACGCATCGTCCTCGACACATCGAACACCAACTGACACAAGGAAGTTCTGACACCATGGAATTCGCATACAACCCCCGCCTCGCCGACCTCAAGGAGCGCGCACGCGCCCTGACCGACACGATCATGCAATTCGAGGACGAGTGCGAAAGAAACAACGGAATTTCCGACGAATCCCACGCCACCATCAAAGCGGCCGTCCTCGCATCGGGACTCCAGGCGATCAACACCCCCGTCGAATACGGCGGTGCCGGACTGACGGTGCTCGAGCAGGCCGTCGTGCAGGACGAACTCGGCAAGCTCACCAACGCGCTGTGGGACACGGTGTGGCGGCCCGCGAACCCGCTGACCCATGCGACCCCCGAACAGCGGGAGCGCTACCTGATTCCCGGTGCCCGCGGCGACCGCCGCGACGCCGTCGCGATCTCCGAGGCCAATGCAGGCTCGGACTTCTCCGCGGCGAGCACCACCGCGACACCCGACGGCAACGGCGGGTACATCATCAACGGCGAGAAGTGGTTCGTGACGGTCGGTGACGTCGCCGACTACCTCATCGTGCTGGCCAACGTCGAACCCGAGCACGCCGCAACGATCTTCCTGATCGACGTCGACACCCCGGGTGTGAAGATCAAGCACATCCCCCGCTACACGCACACCTTCGTCTACGAGCACCCCGAGTTCACGTTCGAGAACGTGCGCGTCGGAGCGGAAGCCGTGCTCGGTGGCATCGGACAGGGCCACGACCTCACCCGCGACTGGTTCACTGAGGAGCGGCTGATGATCGGTGCACGCACGATCGGTGCCGCCGAGCGGGCGCTGACCCTGGCCGTCGACTGGGCGCGGGAGCGGGTGCAGGGCGGCGAGCCGCTGATCAACCGTCAGCTGATCCAGGGCATGATCGCCGACTCCGTTGTAGACATCACCACCAATCGGGCGCTCACCCACCAGGTGGCGTGGGAGTTCGACCAGGCCGACCCCAACGATGCCGACCTGCGAAAGACGCTGCACGCCAAGGCCGCAACCGTGAAGCTGGCCGCCTCCGAGGCGTCGAACCGGGTGGTGGACCGGGCCGTCCAGATCTTCGGTGGGCGCGGCTACATCCGCGACTACCCCGTCGAGCGGCTGTGGCGCGAACTGCGCGTCGACCGCATCTGGGAGGGCACGTCCGAGATCCAGCGCCTGGTCATCGCGAACGAGGCCAACAAGCGGGGTCTCGACAACCTGCTGTCCTTCCGCTATGAGGCCGGGGAGAAGTAGCACGATGCCGACCGAGAACGCCGGGACCGTCGATGTGCGCCGCGACGGCGACGTCGCCGTCGTCACCCTGAAGCGGGAACAGAAGCGGAACGCGTTGTCCACGCACATGGAAGCCGAACTGCTCGGCGCACTGGGGTCACCCGAGGTGAAGTCCAGTCGTGCGGTGGTCCTCACCGGGGGCGACTCGGTGTTCTCGGCCGGCGCGGACGTCACCGAACTGCGGGAGATGACCCCGGAGGCGATCGCCGAGTACTACCGCACGTCGGGTTCGGTGTACGAGGCGCTCGCGGCTCTCCCGCAACCCACCGTGTCCGCGATCACCGGCTACTGCCTCGGCGGCGGGCTCGAACTGGCTCTCGCCACCGACATTCGCGTCGCCGATCCGGCCGCGGTCTTCGGATTCCCGGAGATCGGAATCGGGATCCTCCCCAGTTCCGGTGGCGTCACCCGCATCACCCGGATCGTCGGGGCCGGCCGTGCCCGCGACCTCGTCCTGCGCGGGCGGCGCTTCGATCACACGGACGCCGAACGCTGGGGCGTCGTCAGTGAGATCGCCCCTCCCGCGGAGCACGTGAAGCAGGCGCTGAGCATCGCGCACGAACTCGCGGCGTATTCGCCGCTGGCGTTGAGCGTCACGAAGCAGGTGCTGGACGTCAGCGCCGACTCCCCACACCATGCCTCGCTGCTGCTCGAGCAGCTCGCCTACTCGGCCCTGAACAAGACAACCCCTTAGCGGTACCGGCCGAGTGCGGCCGACTCGACCGCCACCCCCAGGGTGACGGCACCAATCTACGTAGTGGAGACGACATGAGTTCCTTCGACGTGATGGACAGACCCGCCAAACGCGGGTTCCACACCAAGCTCCTGATCGCGTGCTGTGGCGGACCATTCCTGGACGGGTACGTCATGAGCATCATCGGCGTGGCCCTGCTCGGGGTGACCGAGCAACTTCACCCGACGACAGCCGAGGCAGGGTTGATCGGCGCGGCCTCGCTGATCGGTATCTTCTTCGGCGCCACCGTGTTCGGCTTCCTCACCGACCGGATCGGCCGGGAGAAGATGTACGCCCTCGACCTGGTGGTACTGGTCGTCGCGTGTGTTCTGTCGGTGTTCGTCCAGTTACCCTGGCAGCTCATCGTTCTGCGCTTCGTCATCGGCGCGGCCATCGGTGCCGACTACCCCATCGCCACCTCGCTGCTCACCGAGTTCACTCCCACCAAGAAGCGCGGCGCCATGGTCGGGATGTCGGCCGTCGCGTGGTCGGCGGGCGCGGTTGCCGCATACGTGGTCGGTGCGCTCGTGGTCGGCATCTCCGGCGGCAACGACCACTGGCGACTGCTCCTCGCGTCCAGTGCGGTTCTGGGTCTGATCGTGATCCTGGTGCGCCGCGGAATCCCGGAGTCGCCGCGCTGGCTCCTGAAGAACGGCCGCGTGGCCGACGCCGAGGCCGTGGTCGAGAAGATCTACGGGGAGAAACTCGACCTGAGCAAGGTCACGGTCGAGGACACGGCGGACAAGCCGAAGGCCGACATCCGGATCTACTTCCGGGGCCAGTACCTTGCCCGGCTGATCATGTGCAGCGCCTTGTATCTGGCGGTCGTCACCCCGCTCTACGCACTGCTGACCTTTCTGCCCACGATCCTGTCGGGCTTCTCGATCTCCGGCGACGGTTCCGCGGGGCTCATCGTCGAAACCGTCATCATCGGGCTCATCGTTGCCGGATCCATTCCCGCGCTGTTACTGGTCGAAAAGTGGGGCCGGCGTCCGATCGCCGTGATCCCGCTGGCCCTGATGGTGATTCCGCTGGCAGGGCTGTGGTTGTGGGCGGACGGGCCCCTCTGGTTCATCGTCGCCGCCTTCTGCGCGTACGCGTTCATCTCCGGCGGTCCGAGCATCCTGGTGTGGATCTACCCCAACGAACTCTTTCCCACCGAGTTCAGGGCGACTGCGGTGGGAATCGCCACCGCGGTGAGCCGGTTCGGTGCCGCGACGGGCACGTACCTGCTGCCGCTGAGTATCTCGGCGCTGGGAACCGGCACCACGATGCTCTTCGGTGCAGTGCTGACGGCGGTCGCGTTCGTGATCTGCTTCTTCATGTCTCCGGAGACGAAGGGGAAGTCGCTGGAAGAAGTGTCCTCCGTAATCGCTGCTCCGGCCATGGGGGCGAGCGCTCCCCGGTTGGAGAAGTTGGAGGAGGCCTCCGCGCCGCGAACCTGACGAATCGTTCCCGTCCGCCCCTGCCGACTTCCGCGACGTCGGCAGGGGCGGACCCCTGTGCAGACATGTCCCGCTGCCTGGGAGAAGGGGCTCCCCACCGCACCGGTGCTGCGTTACTCTCACCACTAGAACACGTTCTATCCGACTGAGGAGTTCGCATCATGGCACCGTCCGCAGAAGACATCCGCAAGACCGTCGAGAGGTACATCGAGGCGGTGGCCACCGGGACCGCCGACGACGTCGTCGCGCTGTACGCCGAGGGCGCCACCGTGGAGGATCCGGTGGGTACCGAGCCCCGGACCACGGTGGAATCGCTGCGGGAGTTCTACGGGGTGATCGAACCGCTGAAGCAGACCGGCGAGCTCCTGACGCTGAAGATCGCCGGCAACTCGGCCGCGTTCCACTTCTCCCTCGTCACCGACCTGGGTGAGCAGAAGCTCGAGATCGCGCCGATCGACGTGATGACGTTCGACGACGACGGCAAGATCACGTCCATGCGCGCCTTCTGGTCGCAGGAAGACATGATCACGAGCTGACCGACTGCCGGGGCCCGGCAACCACACCGCAATTCGGCCCGGCTGATCAGCGTCTGTGCTTACCATGGCGTGGTGGCCACCGACGTCGCCGGGCAGGCCGCACGGCGTGCCCGACGCAGAGCAGTCGTTCGAGCCGGTACGCGCCCCGGGCGCGCACCGCGTAGCTGGCTGGCGGTCGCCGGGGCCCTGACCGTCACGGTGCTCGTGGCGTGTTCCTCGGGTTCCGGGTCCAACCCCGATCCGGTCGACCTGGACCGGGCCACCGACAACGGGCAGCTTCCGTGGACGGAAGTGCTGCTTCCGCCGCAGACGCCGACGACGGTTCCGTTCGGTCCGCCGGGCACCGACCTGCCGAGCGAGCCCCGCCCTGCCGGGATCCGGGTGATCGGCGACCGTGCCGGCCTTTACGGCGGAAGTCCCGACAGGGTGCTCTGCGATCGGCAGCGTCTCGTCGACGACCTCGAGCAGGATCCGGCGAGGCTGCAGGCCTGGTCGAGTGTGTTCCAGGTCGACGACGTGCGGAACTACGTCCGGACCCTGACTCCAGTGCTGCTCCGTGCGGACACCCGTGTCACCAATCACGGCTTCGACGACGGGCATGCGAGCGCGTTCCAGTCCGTCCTCGAGGCGGGAACCATCGTGCTGATCGACGACCACGGCGTTCCCCGCGTCCGATGTGTGCGCGGAAGCCCACTGCTGTCCCCGGTGGTGAACGAGAACGCGGACGTGCAGGGTGATCCGTGGCCGGGTTTCCAGCAGGACAGGTTGTACGTCGTGCAGCCCTCCAACCTGGCGATGACCGAAGTGACCGTGGTGGATCTGATGACCGGTGGACTGTCGTCGGTGCCGATCGGTTCCGGCCCGCAGCAGCCGGCGGAGCGCCCGAATCCGGTGGCACCCGTGGAAGCCCAGGCGCCGGTGGCGGATTCGCCGCCTGCGGTGGTGCAGCAAGCCGCTCCCCGTCCCGCGCCGGCTCCCTCCCCGGAACCTGCGCCTCCGCCCGCTCCGGCTCCGCCCCCGCCACCTCCCCCGCCGCCCGCACCCGAACCGCCGGTGAATTACCCGCCTCCCCCCGCGCCGGCGCCCGCACCGCCGCAGCAGATTCAGGTCCAGATACCGGGTCTGCCACCCATCGTCATCCCCATCCCCAACTGAGGGCCGGTCGCGGAGTACTCGGCTACAGGGTGACGAGGGCGGTGTTGATCACGATCGCCTGGGTGAAGAGCGTCCAGTCGTTGATGATGTGCGCGCCCGACGAGACCCACAGATTCTTGGTGCGGATGTAGGCGAGTGTGAGGATCAGTCGGGCCCCGCCGATCACGATGAAGGCCTGAGCGAAGTTCCAGTCGTAGGTTGGTAGATGGGCGGCGCCGAACCACACCGCACTGAGCAGCCAGCAGGACGATCGCGGTCTTACGGGACAGCTTCGCCTTGGCGAACAGGAAGTACATCAACGCGAGGAACGGGACGATGGTGAAGACTTCTTCGCCGACCAACTGGATCCCGGTTCCGACGTAGAACGCGGCGGTGTCGAGCGCACCACCCTCGCCCGCACCGTCGACGGCCTTGTTGGACGCCACCCCGAACAGGGCCCGCACGATCAACGCCAGCACCGACGTGACAACGAGGTTGAGCACGGCGACGCCGATCATCGTGAGGACGTCCCGGCCGTGCACCTTCCGGAACAACGCTGTCCAGTGCTCGCGCGTCACCATCGCCAGCACGACGAGCGGGATACCGACGAACAGGATGCGCGGAATCAGCGCAACGAAGTTGTCGGTCTGCGGGAGGAGGACCAAGGCCGCGAAGCCGACTGCGACCGAGGCCCATGCCAGGGCCCACTTCCGCACCGACAGCGCGGTCGGCGTCCCGTTGTAGAAGCCCCTCTGCAGGTGGGTGGACTCAGGAGGAAATCGTCGCAGCAACCTCCGACCGCGACCACCTGACGCGCCCGTCGGGCGGCTCAACGGGCGGTTAACGAAGAAAACTTATATATACCTGTGGTGAATTTCAAGAACTTGTATTGACATGTTGAGGAGGTGGGGTCACAGTGGGATTCATGACAAATCAACGTCGCTACGACGTGGTGGTCGTCGGTGCCGGAATCGTCGGCCTCGCGCACGCGTATCACGCGCGCAATCGAGGCCTGTCCGTGGCGGTGATCGATCATGCCGACCGAGTGGCGGGCGCGTCCGTCCAGAACTTCGGCCACGCCTGCATCACCGCCCAGTCGGGCGTCGCCCGCGACTACGCCCGAGCGGGCCGGGAGCACTGGCTCGACCTTGCACGCAAGGCCGGGTTCTGGTCCGCCGAATCCGGAACATACTGCGTGGCAAGGCATGACGACGAGCTGGCCGTCATGACCGAGTTCGCGGACGTACGTGGACCGGCCGAAGTGGAACTGCTGTCCCGCGACCGGATCCTCGGCGCGTTACCCATCGTCGGCGAACGCGTCGTCGGGGGCATGTACATGGCCGACGACCTTCAGGTGAACCCGCGGGAAGCGACCCCCGCCATCGCGCAGTGGCTCGAAGCGTCGGGTGTCGACTTCTTCTGGCGAACCGCCGCAACCGGTTTCGGGACCGGAATCGTTCACACCTCGCGGGGCGATCTGCGCGCGGGGACGGTGTTCGTCACCGTCAATTACGACATCGACCGCCTGTTCCCGGAGCCGGCCGAGCGCGGCGGGCTCCTGCGGTGCCGGCTCCACATGATGCGCGCGAGGATGTCGCTGTCCGCACCGTTACCCGCGCCACTGTTCACGGGCTGGTCGCTCATGCGGTACAGCGGTTTCGAGAATCTTCCCGCGACCGCGGCGCTCGTGGCACGGCTCCGCGACGAGTACCCCGACTACGTCGACCTCGGCCTCCACCAGATGTACACACCACAGCCCGATGGATCGATCCTGCTGGGCGACACCCACATCCGCGAGATCTCGGCCGAGCCGTTCCAGTCGGAGAAGGGGTTCGAGGTGCTGATCCGTGAAGCCGCCGCCCTCTTCGGCGTCCCGGACGTCACCGTCACCGAACGCTGGCAGGGCGTGTACAGCTCGGCCCCCGATTCGGAATTCCTGATCGAGGAGCCGATCGACGGCGTGCACATCGTCACCGTGACCACCGGGATCGGCATGACCACCAGCATGGGCCTGGCGAAGGACCGCATCGACCACGTCTTCGGCCGCGAGACCGCGTCCGCTTTCGCGTAGCAGCACTATCCCGCAAGCACATTCACCGAACACCGAGAGGGACACGACAATGGGAACACATCACCGCGACATCAGCCTCGTCGTCTTCGACATGGCAGGCACCACCGTGGAGGACAGCGGGCTGGTCCAGCAGTCCTTCCTCGCCGCGGACGCGCATGCCGGACTGTCGAAGACGGAGGAGGACCGCCTGCGGATGCTCGACTACGTCTCCGACACCATGGGCCAGTCCAAGATCGTCGTCTTCCGCCATCTCAGCGGCGGAAACGAGGAGCAGGCGCAGGCCGCGAACAAGGAATTCGAACGCTGCTACTCGCAACTCGTCGACGACGGCCGGTGCAGCGCCGTCCCCGGCGCCGAGGAACTCTTCGGCTCGCTGCGTGAGCAGGGCATCAAGACGGCGCTCACCACCGGGTTCGCGCGCGAAACGCAGATGTCGATCATCCGCGCGCTCGGCTGGGAGGACGTCGCCGACGTCGTGTTGTGCCCCGGAGACGGCGTCCGCGGCCGCCCCTTCCCGGACCTGGCGCTGACCGCGTTGATGCGCACCGGAGCCCCGTCCGTGCAGTCCATGGTGGTGCTCGGCGACACCACCTCGGACGTCACCACCGGCCTCCGCGCCGGAGCACTCGCCTCCGTGGGCGTGCTCACCGGCGCCCACGACGCCACCCAGCTGGCCGGGGCCGGGGCCACCCACGTGCTCGACAGTGTCGCGGACCTGCCCGGTCTGCTCGCCGAACTGCGCAACGCCTGATGCCGGCGGCCGGCTAACTTCCGTTGCCGTCGTCCGACGGTAGGCGGGGGTCGATGGTGCGGGCGTTCACGATGCTGAAGGCGACGAGGTCGGGACGGTACCGATCGTCCGCGTACTCGAACGTGTCGCCGTTCTGATCCCGCGACGTCCGACGTTCCCGAAGCAACGGGCTGCCGGGGTCGATGCCGAGATTCTCGGCGTCGACCCCGGTCGCGGCGACGGCGTCGAGCACGTGCTCCATCGATTCGAAGCGGACGCCGCGCGAGGTGAGGTAGTCGGTGATCGATCCGGTGTCGATGTCGAACTCGAACAGCAGGGAGCCGACGCGCTCGGTGAACGTGCTCCGCTCGATCATCGTCGGTTCGCCGTCCAGCAGCCGGACGCGGAGCACCTCGACGACGAAGTCGTCCGTGGTCAATCCCAATGCGCCGGCGGCGGGTTCGGACACGCGGCGACGTGAGATCTCGAGCGTGTGGCTCCCCGCGGCGCGGCCGGTGCGACGCGCCCATTGGGAGAACGGTGTGAACGTGTCCAGGGTCTGCGTGATGTCGTGGCTTCGCACCACGGCCGGCTTCCCCTGGGACAGCAGGATCAGCCCCTCGTTCTTCAATGTCGCCAGCGCTTGGCGCACGGGACCGCGGGACACCTCGAACTCCGCGCACAGCATGCTCTCGCTGGGCAGCGACTCACCCACCGCGTACTGCCGCTGCATGATGCGCTGCCGGAGCTGGAGTGCGACGAACTCATGGCGGGAGCGTGCCTCCACCATTGCACATCACTCCACTTCCCCGGTCGGTCGACGATCGCCACTGCGAGTCAGGTGCATTCTAATGGCGTCGTCGCTACGCTACATTGCGAGAACACGTTCCAGCCGGTGGAGGGATGCGGAGAATGGCGTCGTCGACGGAGCGGATCGTCACGGTCGACGGATTCCGTTGGCAGATTACCGAACTGGGTGACGGCCCACCCGTCGTCCTGTGCCACGGATTCCCGGGCCTCGGCTACAGTTACCGACATCAGATGCGGGCCCTCGCGGCGTCCGGGTACCGCGCGATAGCCCCGGACATGCCCGGCTACGGCGGCACCGACGTGCCCCGCGACATAGACGACTACACGAACGAGCGGGTGTCGGACGCGCTGATCGGTCTTCTCGACAGTCTCGGTCACGAGCGTGCCGTGATCGTCGGCCACGACTTCGGCGCGCCGGTCGCATGGACCGTCGCACTGCGCCACCGCGCACGCGTGTCCGGGCTGGTGCTACTGGCCGTCCCCTACGCACCCGACCGGTTCCCGCTGCGACCGTCGGAGCTCTATGCGTCGATGGCGCGCAAGCACTTCCTGCACATCCACTACTTCCAGGAACCGGGTGTCGCCGACCGCGAACTCGACGCCGATCCCCGCGGATTCCTGCACCGGCTGTTCTACGCGTTGTCGGGCGCCTACCGCTATCTGGACATCTGGCAGCACCCCTCGGACGGCAACGGTTACCTGGACGTGTTGCCCGAAGCCCCACCCCTGCCTTGGTCGTGGCTGACGGAGGACGAGTTCGACCATTATGTGGAGGTCTTCACCCGGACGGGATTCACCGGCGGACTGAACTGGTACCGGGCGTACGACGCCAATTGGGAACGCTCCAGGAATCTCGCCGGAGCCGACATCGAGGTGCCGACGCTGTTCGTAGCCGGTGCGCACGATCCCGTCCTCACGATGAGTGGTGCGCAGGCCCTCGACCGGATGCGCGACACCGTCCCCGACTTGCGCGGACTCCATCTCGTCGAGGGCGCCGGGCACTTCGTCCAGCAGGAAAGACCAGAAGAAGTGAACGAGTTGCTGCTCACGTTCGTCGCGGGCCGACCAGGCGACGACGACGGCGACTCGGCTCGGGCAGGTGACCGATCGACTCGAGGTGCGCGGTGAACGCCTCCGCGTCCGCATGAGTGCTCCCCTTCGGCCTGCCCTCGGCCCAGTCGGCGAACAGCGCGAAGAATCGGTCGCCGACGGCTGCGCGGACGTGGGGAAGGTGAGCGCCCACTTCCCCGGACCGCTTGCGGAGCAGGGCCTTCGATGCGGTGTCGATCGCGTCGCGGTCGAATCCCTCCGGCAGCTCTCCCTCTGCGACGAGAGCCCGGACCAATGCCGCCTGCCGCCCCGCCAGCCCGGTCACGGCGGACTCCACACAGCGCTGCAGGTGACCCGGCCGAACCCGGCCGCATCCGCGATCGCATCCAACTCGGCGAACAACTCCCGGGCGGGCGGGTAGTTCCCGTCGCGCTCGAGCATCATCGCGGGAGCGCCCCCGGATGACCACTGCCGGACCAGATCCAGCACCTCGCCGGGCACCGGGTCGGTGTGGGTGTCGTGATACGTGCCGCCTCGTTCGGATCCCCCGGCGACGTGGCAGTACGCCACGCGTTCGAGGGGAAGCCGCCGGAGTTCCTCACCGGCGTGGCGGCCGCGGTTGCGGGCGTTCGCGTAGACGTTGGCGATGTCCAGCAGCAGGTAGACGCCGGTGCGTTCGACCAGTTCGGCCAGGAACTCACCCTCGGAGTATTCGTCGTCCGGCCAGTCGAACAGGGCCGCGATGTTCTCCACGGCCAGGGGTACCGGCAGGCACTCCTGCGTGCGCCGGACGTTGCGCACCAGCACGTTCGGGGCTTCCGCCGAGCGCGGCACCGGCAGCAGGTGCCCGGCGTCGAGACCGCCCGCCCGCACGAACGCGACGTGCTCACTGACGAGCGGCGCACCGAGGGCGTCGGCGCACCGAGCGAGATGGTCGATCCGGTGCTGCTCGACGCCGTCCGCGCCACCCAGCGACAGCGAGATGCCGTGCGGGACGAGGGGAACCCCCAGCGACCGCAGTTCGTCCGGAACGCCGACTCCACGCAGCGATTCGGCGATCACCTCGCAGAACCGCAGCCCGTCGAGCCGGTCGATGATCCCGCAGATCTCCGGCCCCCAGCCGATGCCGACGCCGGGCCCGATCAGGGCGGTCATCCCCCGCACCCCCCACCGCCGCCGCAGCCTCCACCACCGCCGCCGCCGCCGCAAGAGCTGTCGCCGCCGCTGCTGCCACCGTCACTGCTGCCGCTGTCGGAGATACCGGCCGCGCTCGCGAAACCGGGGGAGAACAGGCCGACGGTTCCCATCCCGAACAGTGCAGTCGATAGCGCGATCGGCGTCGGTCCATACGCGGTGAGCGACGGGCGCATCCGCGGCGCCAGGTACGAATGTGTGCGGCGCAGGCGCTGCAGTTCCGCAGTGCCCTGGGGCGTCCTGCGGCCGGTCCGGCGAACGAGCTCCCGCGAGGCCGAGAGCAGAACCACCGCGACCAGCAGGAAGCCGATCGGCTTGCCGCCGGCGAACCCGGCGACGAGGCGTGCGACGCCGATGGCCACGACGACGAGGATCGGGAGGGTCGCGCGGCGATTCCAGGCCTTCTGTTCGGGTCCGGTGAGCAGCCCCTGCGCGATCAGGGTGGCCCGCAGCTGGTCGAGCGGGGCCTGCAACCGGCCCGGGAGCCGAACGTTGCCGAGGGCGCTGCGGCCGGAGGCGAGTTCGTCGTAGACGGCCCGCGTGAACGATCCGAGGCCGTTGTCCGCGACTCCCCACCCCCGCAGGATCGTCCCGTCGGTGGAGATGAAGTCAGCTCCCCGCAGCAGCGTCAGGGAGGCGGCGATGGCCCGATCGTCGCTGGTCAGCATCCCGGCCTGCACCGGATCGAGACGAATACCGGCGGTCGGGGCGGGCTTGTGCCGTGGGACCGGAGGAACCGCCAGCCCGACCGCGAGCACAGCGGCGGTGACGTAGATCACCAGAAAGGTCTCGCTCGGTATCCCCCATGTAGCGGATTCGTTGTACATCACACACCACCTTTCAATCACGTTGTCCGACAGTCGATCTCAGTATCGGTACGAATGGCCCCTCTGCACCCGCCGGGTACCGATCGTCACCGTTCCGTTATCGGGATCCTGGGGATTCGTCGTGGGGTGGGCTGTGGGTGGCATCGCCTAGCATCGTCTGCATGACATCGCCGCGTGCCGCACTGTCGTATGCCGAACTGCTCGAGGCGGTTGCCGAATCGCACAGGACGGTGGAGGCGACGCTGGAGGGGTTGACCGACGAGCAGGCGCGGGAGCCGTCGCTGCTGCCGGGGTGGAGCCG
This sequence comes from Rhodococcus sp. 21391, assembly GCF_016772255.1. Taxonomy (NCBI): domain Bacteria; kingdom Bacillati; phylum Actinomycetota; class Actinomycetes; order Mycobacteriales; family Nocardiaceae; genus Rhodococcus; species Rhodococcus sp. 21391. The sequence goes on from NZ_CP063781.1 coordinate 6,792,363, forward strand.
GGGGCACGTCGTCACGCACCTCGCAAGGAACGCGGACGCGCTCAACCGGTTCGCCGTCGGGGTGATCACCGGCGAGGCCGCACCCGAGATGTACCCGGGAGGTCCGGCCGCGCGGGCCGCGGCGATCGAGGAGGGGGCCGGACGTCCGGCCGAACTGCTGGTGGCCGATTTCCGCTTCGCGGGACGGCGGGTGATCGAGTCGCTACTCCGGATCACCGAGGATCTGTACGAGACGCCGGTGAACTGGCGTCAGCGGGTGCCTGCGCGGCAGGTGCCGGTGCTGCGGTGGCGCGAGCTCGAGATCCACCACGTCGACCTGGGGCTCGACTACTCGGCGACCGACTGGCCGGGGGCCTTCGTGGAGCACACGCTGGAATCGGAGCTGCCCGCGCTGGCGGCCCGGTATCCGGACGTCGGGGTGCCGGAACTTCCGCGCACCGAACTGCTGGCGTGGGTTATCGGGCGCCCCACGCGGGAGGGGCTGCCGCCCGTGCCCGCGTGGCCGTTCTGATCGTCAGGCGTACTCGACGTTCTCGAACGTGTCGGCGTCGTCGAGCGCGTCCCAGATGATCGCGTAGCGCTTGTGGGTCATCTCGTCGGCATCGACGAGCAGAGCGTCGAACAAGGTCTTCGGGTTGTCCTGCCACGTCTGAACCAGGCTTGCGACCGCCTGGGGCGTGAAGAGACCCGACCGCGCTGCCGCCTCGATCCACTCGTCGAAGTCGCCGGCGTAAATCCGCTCGACTGCTTCGCGATCGACCTCGCCGTCACCGAGATCGAGAGTGAACATCGTCGCGAAGACGTCGCCGTCGACGGCGACGACGGTGTCGCTGTGCATACGCTGGTCGGTGTTCATCGTGGGGATACCTCCTGGGAGTCAGCTCGTTCATCCTGACTCACGTTTGCGGCCTCTGCTGATGAGAAGAACTGTAGGGCGACTAATTGTGAGCAGCTTAAAGCCTTTCTGTGAGATCAATCTGTGATCTATCTCACGCAGGTTTCTTCGCTGTCAGCGCACCCTCAACACGACTTCTGTGGGGTGCGCGTCACCCGGTGTCTCCACCGCGTTGCGCACGGCTTTTGCGACCGTCGACGGCTGCAGATACTTTTCCGGCCGGTAGTCGTCGCCCTCGCCGGCCACGATGGCGCGCTGCATATCGGTGTCGATCCGCCCGGGGTGAATTGACGTGACGCGCAGTAACGGTTCCTCGAGCCGCAGTGCGTCACCGAACGCCCGCAGGGCGAATTTGCTCGCCGCATACGACGCCCAGCCGGCGTTCGCGCGGAGCCCGGCGCCCGAGTTGATCAGGACGACGTGCCCACCCGCGGCGCGGAGGGCGGGCAGCAGCAGCCGGGTCAGTTCGGCTACCGCGATGACGTTCGCCTCGAGCGTGTGTCGCCACTGTTCGACGGTCGACTCCCCCACGGTCGCGAGATCGGCGACGCCGGCGTTGTGGACGAGCACGTCGAGCCGTTCGATCGGGGCGCACGCAGCCGCCAGCGCGTCGTAATCGGTCAGCTCGACCGGCCAGGGCGTGGCGCCCGGCAGTTCGTCGAGGATGCCGGTCAGCGACTCCGGCGACCGGGCGCCGAGCAGGAGGTCGTGGGTCGGTGCGAGTTCGCGGGCGATGGCGGCTCCGAGGCCGCGGCTCGCGCCGGTGATCAGGGCTGTGGGCATGCTGTCGAGGCTAGCGCCCGTGAGTACTTATCAACCGCGGGCGGTTAATAAGTACTCACAGGGCGGACCAGTGGTGCCACGCCAGGTCGTGGATCGCGATCACCGGTCCGTCCGGGCGGCGGTCGACGTACTGCGGGTACTTCGCGGCGAGGACGTCGATCGCGGCGCCGCCCTCCGGGGAGTCGGCGGTGAGGACTTCGGCCCGACCGTCTACCCGCACCCACCACAGGTGGTCCCAGTTCTCGTCGTAGTGGTCCACGAGCAGGGTGACGGCGGGGTTGGCCGCGATGTTCGTCAGGCGCCGTAATACCTTGCTGCGCTTCGGTTTATGGTCGACGCAGGAATAGATCGTGTCGGAGTCGAGCGCGAAGACGAGCGGGACGAGGTGCGGCACCCCGTCCGCCCCGACCGTGGCGAGCCGTGCGATGCGGGCGGCCGCGAATCGCGCGACGGCGTCCATCACGGTTCCATCAGGTAGTCGCCGCTCACCGGTTCCGGGAGAGCGGGAATGCCCAACGGGCGCTTGAAGTATGCCCACGGGAACCACAGCGTCCCGACCTTCTGCCAGCCGTCGGCCTCGAGTTTCTGACGGCTCGCCGGCGCCGACACGCGGGTGTGCTCCCACTGCTCCTCGGACTTGCGGACGGTGTGGAACAGGGTGCCGAACCCGACGGAGTGCCAGCCGTACGAGCCGGCGTGGTTGAGGATGCGCATCTCGTTGAACGCGGTGAGCGGGGTGAGCCGGCGGGTCCGGCCGTCCGGGTCGGTGTCGGGGGCGTCGCCGATCCGCTTGCCGAAGCGTTGTTGCGCCGCCTGGCGCGACATGCCGAGTGCGGCGCCGACCGTGTCCCAGCTGTGCCCGGCGGAGCGCGCGGCGGCGATCGCGGAGACCAGCAGTTCGTCGACCGACTCCCGTGCCTGCGAGGTGAGCCGGACGAGCGCCAGGTAGGCGGCGGGGTCGTGGTCCAGCCCCGGGTCGATCTCGGGGTCCGCCTTGGCGATCGCGTCCGACAGCAGTTGGGTGAGCGCGGCATCCGGCATGTGTCAAGTATTGGTTGACAAGGTTCGCCTTGTCAACCAAATGTTGACTAGGTGGTGACTAACTCGTGACGAGGGTGATGCCGAGGGTGAGCATCAATGCGGCGATCCCGGCGTCGAGTACGCGCCACGCGCCGGGTCGGGCGAACACGCGGTGCAGGAACTGGGCACCGTACCCGAGCGCGAGGAACCAGACGACGCTCGAGGTGGCGGCACCGAGGCCGAACAGCCACCGGCCCGAATCGCCCTGGTTGTTGGCCACCGAGCCGAGCATCAGCACCGTGTCGAGGTACACGTGCGGGTTGAGCCACGTGAGTGCCAGGCAGGTGAGGATCGACGTCGCGAGGGTAGCCGATCCGATTTCCTGTGTGGCATCGAGCGTTCCGGGGCGCAGGGCGCGGCGAGCGGCGAGCACCGCGTAGGAGACGAGGAATGCCGCACCCGCCCACCGGATCACGGTGATGGCGGCCGGAGCGTGCGCGAGAACGGCGCCGATCCCGCTGATCCCGACGGCAATGAGCACGGCGTCCGATACCGCGCACAGCACGACCACCGGCAGGACGTGCCTGCGCGCGATCCCCTGTCGCAGGACGAACGCGTTCTGCGCGCCGATCGCGACGATCAGCGACAGGCCGGTACCGAAGCCGGCCGCCGCCGTGAGCAAGGCAGGGGTGAGATCCATGAGAACCACGCTACGAAGCCCGAGGCCATCAATCCAGCTAATTATCCTTCATTGCCATTAGCATCGCTTCATATGGACCTGGACCTGGCTTCGCTCCGCACGTTCGCCGCCGTGATCGACGAGGGCACCTTCGACGCCGCGGCGCGGGTACTGCACATCACGCCGTCCGCCGTGAGCCAGCGGATCAAGGCACTCGAGCAGCAGGTGGGACGCGTCCTGGTGCAGCGGGCCAAGCCGGTCCGGGCCACCGAGTCCGGTCACGTCGTGCTCACGCTCGCCCGCCGGATGGCCCACCTCGAGCGCGAGGCCATGTCGTCCCTCAATCCCGACGAGGCGACGACGAGCACGCTGTCGCTGGTCGTCAACGCGGATTCGCTGTCCACGTGGATGATTCCGGCCCTGGCCCGCCTGGCGCCGGAGCATCGGGCACTGTTCGACCTGCATCGGGAAGACGAATTCCACTCGACCACCCTGCTGAAGGAGGGCACGGTGATGGCCGCGGTGACGTCCGTCCCGGAGGCGGCGCAGGGCTGCACCGTGGAGAAGCTGGGGTCGATGCGGTACCGGGCGCTCTGCAGCCGCGACTACGCCGAACGCTGGCTCCCGGACGGCCCGACACCGGACGCCCTCGCGGTGGCACCGATGCTCGACTTCGACCGCAAGGACGAACTGCAGGCCCGGTTCCTGCGCGGATTCACCCGGCGCCGACTGCAGCCGCCGCGGCACTTCGTTCCCGGGTCTTCGGCGTTCTCCGACGCCGTCCGCCACGGACTGGGCTGGGGACTGCTACCGGAATTACACACCGGCGACGACCACGGGCTCGTCGAACTCGACCCGTCCCGCCCGGTCGACGTCCCGCTGTACTGGCAGCGGTGGAAACTGGATTCGCCGATCCTCGCGGCGCTCACCACCGCGGTCCGGGACGGGGCGCGCGAAGCGTTGCGGTGACGTCCGGGTGGGCGCAACACTGGAGGCATGGACGCCGACAGCCCGATGGACCCGGTGCAGGCCTTGCGAGAGACAGCGTTCTGGCTCGAGCGGTCGCGTGCGGAGACACACCGTGTGAAGGCGTACCGCCGCGCGGCCGACGTGGTGGCCGAACTGTCCGAGGAGCAGCGGGACGTCCGTCAGCGCACCGACAGCTGGAAGGACCTGCCGGGCATCGGACCCAAGACGGCGACCGTGATCCGGGAGGCGCTCGACGGCGTGCCCGTCTATCTCGCGGAATTACGGGAGAACGCGGAGCCGATCGGCGGCGGTGCGCTGCGGGAGGCGCTGAAAGGCGACCTGCACACGCATTCGGACTGGTCGGACGGCGGCAGCCCCATCGACGAGATGATGCGCAGCGCGGCCGCTCTGGGGCACGAATACTGTGCTCTGACAGACCATTCGCCACGTCTGACGGTCGCGAACGGGCTGTCGGCGGAGCGGTTGCGTTCTCAGCTGGAGGTGATCGCCGAACTGAACGAGGAACTGGCACCGTTCCGCATCCTCACCGGCATCGAGGTCGACATCCTCGACGACGGTTCACTCGACCAGGATCCGGATCTGCTCGATGAACTCGACATCGTCGTCGCCAGCGTGCACTCCAAGTTGCGGGCGGAGCGCGGGGCGATGACCCGCCGGATGGTCCGGGCGGTGGAGAATCCGCTGGTGGACGTGCTGGGGCACTGCACCGGCCGACTCGTCGAAGGTGGGCGCGGGACCCGGCCTGAGTCGACGTTCGACGCGGAGCAGGTGTTCACCGCCTGCCGCGACAACGGCACCGCCGTCGAGATCAACAGCCGTCCCGAACGCCGCGACCCGCCGAGCCGTCTCATCGATCTGGCCATCGACGTGGGGTGCCTGTTCTCGATCGACACCGACGCGCACGCCCCCGGGCAACTCGCCTGGCAGGGGTACGGATGCGAGCGGGCAATGCGGTGCGGTGTCGAGGCCGACCGCGTCGTGAACACGTGGTCCGCCGACGACCTGCTGGAATGGGCCAAGTAACGCCCGTGCGTGGCTGACGAGTGCAGGGACTCGTCAACCACGCACGGGCCGAAGGCCTAGCCCCGCTCTCCGGCCAGTTCCTCGAACAGTGTCGGGTCGTGGGCGGAGAAGACGCGCACCCGCGGCGCCACCTGATTGTTCAGTTCCCGGAGCCGGCGATGATTGCCGCGGATCTTCGAACGATCCACCGCGATCAGCTCTTCCATCACCCGCAGGGCGCGACCCTCGGTTCCCGGCGACACCTGTGCGGGGGCGGCGACGGTGCTGCGGTGGTAGAACGCGTCGCCCGCGTGTAGCAGCCAGCCCTTCTCGCCGGTGTCGACGGCCACCGCCGCGTGACCGCGGGTGTGGCCGGGCATCGGGACGAGCACGATGCGGTCGCCGACACCGGCGATCGGGTAGGTGTCGGAGAACCCGAGCAGGGATTCGCCCGGCCCCGAATAGGTGTGCAGCGTGGGTTCGGGGGTGAGCTGGGCGGGACGGTAGCGGACCTTCTCCCGGAACGACGAACGTCCCTCCGACGCCGTTCGTTCCGCGGCGGTGGTGTGCAGGGTGGCGGTCGGGAAGTCGGCGACGCCGCCGATGTGGTCGAAGTCGAGATGGGTCGCGACGATGTGGGTCACGTCCGCAGGATTCAGGCCCAGCTTCTCGAGCCGGCGGACCGCCGTCTCCGACTCCCGGAACCGGGCGCCCATCAGGTTCGCGTACCGGCCGACGCGTCCGGTGGGATCGGCGACGTCCGCCAGCCCGAAGCCGGAGTCGACCAGCACGATGCCCGCGTCGGTTTCACACGCCAGCACATGGCACACCAACCGCCCGATGAGCGCCGAGGAGAACGAGCCGCAATTGAGGTGGTGTACCCGCATGGGGGCTCACGCTAGCCGAGTCGGTGTTCGCGGGGCGCCGATTACACCGCGACCGGTGACGACGCCTGCGCCCAGAACCGTTTCGGTATTCGTCCGGCATTGCGGGCGCGGCGCCCGGCCGTGACTGCACCGGCCATCGCCGCGGCCATCAGCGGAGGGTCCGCGGCTCTCGTCACCGCCGTGGCGAGCAGTACGGCGTCGCAGCCGAGTTCCATCGCCAGTGCTGCGTCGCTCGCGGTGCCGATCCCGGCGTCGAGAATGACCGGGACGTCGGTGCGCGCGACGATCATCTCGATGTTGCGGGGGTTCGAGATGCCGAGCCCGGTGCCGATCGGCGACCCGAGTGGCATCACGGCGGCGCACCCGGCATCGACAAGGCGCTGCGCGAGGACGGGGTCGTCGTTGGTGTACGGCAGCACGACGAAGCCGTCGTCCACGAGTTGTTCGGCCGCCGCGACGAGTTCGATCCCGTCGGGCAGGAGCGTGCGCTCGTCGGCGATCACTTCGAGCTTGACCCAGTTGGTACCCAGGGCCTCGCGGGCCAGGCGCGCGGTCAGCACGGCCTCCGTGGCGCCCCGGCAGCCGGCTGTGTTCGGCAACAACGCGATACCCAGTCGGTTCAGCAGTTCGAGCAGCCCGGTCCTCCCTACGGCGTCCACTCGGCGCATCGCCACCGTCGTCAGTTCGGTGCCGGAGGCGACGAGTGCGTCTTCCAGCACCGAGAGGTTGGCCGCGCCGCCTGTGCCCATGACGAGGCGGGACGAGAAGTCCCGGCCCGCGATCGTGAGTGCGTCGGTGTCAATGCTCATGGGTACCTCTCCGGTCGAGATTTCAGCGAGCACTCGAACCCTACGATCGAATCGCCTCCGACGTCAGAACCACTTGTGCGCTACGTCATAGGTCCAGATTGGACCCCTGTCCCACCGTCTTTCTGGACCTTCTGGACCCCTACCAGATGCCCCAGAGTTGTCAGTGCGTTGAGCCCCGTGGACAACGCCACGGCGTCACGATCGGAGTAGAGATGAACACCATGGTCGCGAGCAGGAACCGCACCGCGAGGTCGAGGGAGGAGGAGCGCCTGGCAACGGAACTGGAGGACGCTCGGCGCCGCATCATCGAACTCATGGGCCAGTTGGCGGAAACGGTCCGCAGCCGTGACGCTTTGAGCGACCGCATGCAGGTGATGGCATGGAACGCCCGGTGGGGGCGCGAGCACAACGGATTCGGGGTGCTGTGACCCGAGTTCGGGTGTCACAGCCACGTGGTCGGGCGGATCAGATTGGCGAGATCCACCAGCGTGTACCGGTGCCGGCGTTCGGGTGCCTTGCGGGCGAGGGCCCGGAGCGCCGACTCCGCCCCGGTGCGCAGACCGCGTTCGGTGAACGGCACGCTGAGGATCCTCGTCGTCTCGGGGATGCCGCCGGCGTGCAGCCAGTCCACGGCCACGCCGAGGACGAGCACCCGGGTCTGGAGTGCCCGACGCTCGTCGTGGGCGAGCAGTTCGACTCGCCGGGCGGCCTCCTGCAGATCCCGTTCACTCACCTCGGCGAGGGGCCGATCGTGGACGAGCATCAGCACACTCGTCAACCGGGCCTCGGCATAGTGCCGTGATGTCGGCGGCACCTCGTCGAGCGCCTCCACAGCGGCCGCCCGGTCGTCGCGGTGCTCGAGTTGTCGCGACAGTCCGAACGCCGCACTGACCGCGCCGTGATCCGTGCGCCACACTGTGCAGTAATACTTTTCGGCGGTCCGGCGCCACCGCTCGATGTCCTCGCCGGAGCGGTATTCGCACCACATCTCGGCCGTCGCGGCGAGGGCGAGCTTCGGAGCCTCCTCGCCCGGTAGCGCGGTCAGGACGGAATCGAATCGGGTGAACGCCGCCTCGAAGTCGCCGCCCACCAGCGCACACAGTCCCGTGTGCCAGTCGACGCGCCACGTGTCCTCGCGTTGGTGGTCGAGGGATTCGAGAATGGTGGCGGCATCACGGGGCTGCCCGAGATCGAGGTGTGCGCGCACTTCGGCGAGCGGGATCTCGATGCTCGTGGACGCCACGCCGTCGTCCGCCGCCTCCTTCGCCCGGTGCAGTGAATCGAGGAGTTCCCTCGGCCGGCTGTGGACGACGGAGAGCAGCGGGGCCGCCGGATCGTCCGGGTCCACCAACGGAATCGGCAGCGCCCGAACGATACTCATCGCGCTGATCCGCTCGTCCCGGCGATGCCCGTCGACGTAGACGTCGGTGCGGCTGATCGTGAGGTCGGTCCCGAACGTCGTGCGCTGCGGGCTGAACCGGTGGGACAGCCCCGGATGCGGGTGGCCGGTCTGCTGGGCCCGCACCTCGCGCAGAACACCCTCGAGTTGCGTCGACATCTCCTCGGCCGACGCGAAGCGCCGGGCCGGATCGGGGTGGATGGCGCGGAGCAGCAGCCGGTGATAGAACTCGTACTCCGCCAGCAGCGGCGCCTCCTCGGGTGTCGGCAGGCCGTCGACGTAACAGCCCCCGGCGGTCGGCATGTCGAGGGTCAGCACGGCCAGTGTGCGCCCGACGGTGTAGATGTCGGAGGCGACGGTGGGACCGGTGGTGGCGATCTCGGGAGCTTGGTAACCCTGTGTGCCGTAGATGTATCCGTGATCGCCGATCCTGGCGACCGCGCCCATGTCGATGAGCTTGAGTTGGTCGTAGTCGTCGCCGATCATGATGTTCTCGGGTTTGAGGTCGTTGTACACCAACCCGATCGAGTGCAGGTATCCGAGCGCGGGCGTGACCTCGAGGAGGTAGCGGATGGCGTGCTCCACCGGCAGCATCGGCTTCGGGTAGTCGGGTCCGGCGTCCTCCTTCAGTTCGGTGAGCACGTCGCGCAGGGTTCTGCCCCGGACGTACTCCATGACGATGTAGCCGATGGGATTGCCGTCCATCCCGGGGTGTTCGACGAAGTTGTAGATCTTGACGATGCTCGGATGCGTCACCTCGGCGAGGAACCGGCGCTCGGCGAGTGCCACCTCCTGGGCCACGGGGTCGCCCGAGTGCAGCAGGCCCTTGAGGACCACCCAGCGGTCGCTGACGTTGTGGTCGAGCGCGAGGTAGATCCAGCCGACTCCCCCGTGGGCGAGGCACCCCAGGACCTCATACTGACCCGCGACCAGTTCACCCGCCTCGAGTTGCGGCGCGAACGAGAAGACGGTGCCGCAGTGGGTGCACACCCCCTCCGTGTCGCCCGGTCGCGCGGCGGTGGAACGTCCGACGGGACGCTTGCATCGGTCGCAGTAGCGTTTGTGCTCCGCCAGAACGGGATTGGTCAGGAGCATCGACAGGTCGGAGGTGTGGACGGCGTCCGGCACCGTGCGTGACGAGGGGACGTCCTCATCCTCGTCGTCCGCGAACGGATCGAACCGCACACCCCGGGTGGATTCCGGCTCGTCCATCGGTGTTCGCCTGGTTTCGTCGCTCACGTCGGTGTCACCTCAGTCCCGGTACGTGGGGGCAGGGGGTCCGGCGGCGGGCCCGAGAACCGTCAGCCAGTTGTCGTAGAGCCTCGTCCAGGTTCCGTCCGCACGCATCCGATCCAGTGTGCCGTTCACGAAGCGCACCAGATCGTCGTTGCTCTTGTTGACCCCGATGCCGTACGGCTCCGACTCGAGCGGCGGGCCGACGATCTCCAGATTCGGATCCTGGGCGGCGAGCCCGGCGAGGATGGAGTCGTCGGTGCTCGCGGCATCGGCCTGCCGCTGCTGGAGGACCACGAGGCAGTCGTCCCAGTCGGGTACCGCCACGATCGTGGCCTCGGGCTGCACCCGGCGAACCGTGTCCAGCGAGGTGGTGTCGCCGGCGGTGCAGACGCGCTTGCCCGCCAGATCCTCCGGGCCGGAGATACCGGAGCCCTTCGGCACCAGCAGACGCTGATAGGCCTGGAAGTACACGGTGGAGAAGGCGACCCGCTCGGACCGTTCACACGTGATCGACGTGCTCTTGACCACGAGATCCACGTCCTCGTTCTCGAGTGCCTCGAAACGGTCGCCGGACGTGAGCAGGCGGAATTCGACCCTGGAGGGGTCGCCGAACAGGTCTCGCGCGACTTCTCCCGCGACGTCGACGTCGAATCCCATCAGCATGCCGGTGGTCGGATCCCGGAAGCTGAAGAGGTTGGTGTTCTGATCGATTCCGACGACCAGCCGGCCGCGGGCGGTGATCTCGGCCAGCGAGCTTCCCGGCGCCCGGACGTCCGGTGTGGCGGCGGGGCGGAGACTCGCGAGCGCGCCGCAGGAGTCGGGTGCGGGTGGCTCCTCGGGCACGTCGCCGGTCGGCAGAAGGATCTGCGACCCACTCGTCAGCGGCACTTCCGAGTAGTCGCCCTGGACAGTGGGAGTGAGGGGCTGCGGGGTTGCGCATCCGGCCGCGAGGACGGCGACCACGGCAGCGGAGAGTAGGAGGGCGCGCGGCCGCGTCCGCCGTCTCGGTCGACTCACCCGCGTCATCAGTGGTACTCGTTCAGTCTGGGCCAGATCCCCCCACCGACGGCGAACCCGCAGAGCACGCCGATCACCATGCTACCCACCGCGAGCAGCGACAACGAGCGATATGCGTCGGCCATCCCGTGGAGTTCCTCGCTGCGGAATCGGTCGATGCCGTCCTGCAGCGACTCGTCGAGCGCCGCGAAGGTGGCGGGGGACGCCGAGTCCGCGGGGCCGATCGCGATGGCCTTCGCCCCCGGGTAGTCCCCCATGTCGAGCTTCTCCTGCAGCATGGTGTGCGCGCGCCGCCAGTCGGCGAGTGCGGTCACGGCGGCGTCGATCGGCGGTGTCGTCGCCGGACCGTGATCGTCGTCCTGCAGCCCCCCGAGGATGTCGGCGAGTTCGGCCGACCGCCGGGCGTAATCGACCTCGGACTGTTCGTCGGAGCCGCGCTGCAGCAGCGCGAGGGTCTCGTCCGCCCGGGCCTGCTGGGCGAGGATCCGCGCCTGGGTGATGGTGCCGAGTGGTTGCGCCCCTTCGGTTCTGGCCCGGTCCGTGGCTGCGGTGGAGACCAGGGTGGCGGCGGCCAGCCAGATCAGGAGGGAGGCGGCGAGGAAGGACGCGAGGACGAGTCCGGGATTGACGCGGCGTTTGCTCTTGCGCGCCAGATACACCTGAGCGACGACGAGCGCGACGAGCAGGGCGACGGCGACGGCGAACGCGGCTCTCGGGAGCCGCCCGGTGAGGACCTGGGTGTCGGCGACGGACCTCGACTGCTCCGAGTAGAGACTCTCGGCTGCGGGCAGGATCGTGTCCTGCATCATCGTGGAGGCGTCGCTGAGATAGGCGACGCCGACCGGGTTGCCCGACCGATTGTTGGCGCGGGCGGTGGCGATCAGGCTGGTGTAGTCGGCGAGGTTCCGCGACACCTCGGACAGCAGCGCGAGGGCCGCGGCGTCTGTCGAGGCGACGCCGTTCGACGCGGTGACCAGCGCGTTCGACGCGTCCCCGATCGCCTGGTTGTACCGATTACGGACGGCGATCGGCTCGACACCGCCCGAGATGAAGGACGTGGCGGCCGCGGCGTCGGCGATGGACAGGGAACTGTAGAGCCGTTCGGCCGCGTAGGTGAGGGGTTCGGTGTGCGTCCGCAGGGTCTCGATGCGCTGTTGCCGGGCACCGATCGCCGCCGACGTGATCGCCCCGGTCATGAGCGCGGCGGTCACGAGGGCGATCCCCAGCACGGACAGTCGTCCCGGGGTCGAGACGAGGAATTCCCGCCACGGCCGGCGCCGGGATTCGGGCTCGACGAGCAGGGACTCGTCCAGCGAGTGTTCTTCGGTGACGGCGTCGTCTCCGCGGTGGAACACGGTGTCCTCCTCCGCCGAGGTCTTCTGCAAGTGTGCCCCGATTGCCGGCGGGTCGTGCCGGAAAAGCCGATGTCGCATCGGACGCACAGAGAAGGACAGGGACCGCTGGTGCGGTCCCTGTCCTTCGGTACGGCGGGTGCGTCAGGGTTGCTCGTGGGTGACGACCCCGACGAGCTGTTCCGCGTCGGCACCGTCGGCAGGCGATTCCGCGGGCGGGGTGCCGGTGTCGAGGCGTTCGGCGCTGGTGCGACTGCGCCGGCGGAACTCGTACCCGATCAGGATGAAGGCGAGAGTCACCACACTCAGCCAGAACTGCGAACGGGTGGTGGGGAGCACGGCCATGGCGGCGATCACGGCTCCCATCAGGGCGATGGTCGCGTAGCTGAGCCAGGGGAACAGCCACATCTTCAGGCTGAGGGCCTCGGGATCTCGAGCCTCCAGTTTCCTGCGGAGCGCGACCTGGGAGATCGCGATCATGAGGTAGACGAAGAGCGCCACGGCGCCGTACGAGTTGACCAGGAACGAGAACACGAGGTCCGGGGAGACGAACGCCGCGATCACCGACGCGTAGCCGATCACCGTTCCGGCGAGGATCGCGCGCCTCGGCACGCCACCGCCGGACAGGCGGGTGAACATGTGCGGGGCGTCGCCGTTGCGGGTGAGGGCGAAGAGCATCCGCGAGGAGGTGTACAGCGCCGAGTTCAGGCAGGACAGCACCGCGGTGAGGATGACGACGTTCATGATCGTGGCGACACCGGGAATGTGCAGGGCGGAGAGCGCTGCCGCGTAGGGGCTGACTCCGACGGCCTCCGTGCTCCACGGCACCACCGCGACGACCACGAAGATGGAACCGACGTAGAAGGTGATGATCCGGACCACGATGGAGCGCATCGCCCGGGCGACCGCTTTCTTGGGTTCTGCGGACTCGGCGGCCGCGATGGTCACGATCTCGGCACCGGTGAAGAAGGCCACGCAGGGGACGACCGCGGCGAGCACCGCGCCCCAGCCGAGCGGAGCGAATCCGCCGTGGCTGACGAGGTTCGCCACTCCGGGGGTCGAATCCGGCCACAGTCCGGTGATCCACAGTGCGCCCAACCCGAGGAAGAGGACGATCGCGATCACCTTGATCGACGAGAACCAGTACTCGAATTCTCCGAACGAACGCGCTGATACGAGATTGGTGCAGGTCAGGATCACGAGAAGGCCGAGGCTGAGAATCCACAGCGGCGCGGACGGGAGGTAGAGCTGGAGTATTCGGCCGCCGGCGATGGCTTCGACCGCGACGACGATGACGAAGAAGTACCAGTACATCCAGCCGACCGAGAAGCCGGCGCGATTGCCGAGCGCTTCCCTGGCGTACACGTAGAACGATCCGACCACCGGCCGGGCCACCGCCATCTCCGCCAGCATCCGCATGATCAGGAGTGTGATGACCCCCGCGATGAGAAACGACACGATCGCCGCCGGGCCTGCGCTCTCGATGACGACGCCGCTGCCGACGAACAATCCGGCACCGATCACGCCGCCCAGGGCGATGAGGTTCATGTGCCGTTTCTTCAGGCCCTTTCCGAGGCCGGAGTCCTGGGATTGGACCGGGGGTGGTGTTGAAGTCACGTTTTCCTCCACTGTGCGCTGACCGGAATCGTCAGGTCGCCATCGCGATCCGGGGTCGGATCGTCGGCGGTTGGAACGGAGAACAGTGCCGGCGGAGATACGGGAGACGATCCACCGCGAACTGAACTGTTGATGTGATGCACAACACTGTATGGAGGGTCCGGTGGGCAGCACAGTGCCAGTTCCACGGCACGTCTGGGGACCAGTTCGTTACCACTGGTCACAGGGTAGGGGTGTTCGCACGGCCTCGTGGGTGCGCACCGGCGCCGGGGGATCCAGATGTGCCGCGAACCTGTGCCGCCGGGCCATGTGAACACGCTCCTTCCGGTGACGATCGCTGTCCTCCCAGTTCAGAGGCTTTCCCGGTCGGCGGTTCCGCGGTCGAACTGGTCCCATCGCTTGCGAGGCAACTGGCTCTGGGCGAGATCTGGCACCAGTCGTAGTGTGAGGTGAACACCGAAATAAGTGATGTGGATCACACATACGATTGAGTCGCTGAACCGGTGGGTGCCCGGCATCGACGTACGACCGACGAGGTCGGGTCAGGTGAGGGCCACGGCAGCGTCTTCTGGAGGAAAATGTGGACAGTACCGTTCCCGGACACACCGACAGTTCAGGTCTCGGCAAGGGCCTGAAGCGCAGGCACATGAATCTCATCGCCCTGGGCGGGGTGATCGGCGCCGGTCTCTTCGTGGGCAGCGGTGTCGTCATCGGCGGTGCCGGTCCAGGCGCCATCATCTCCTTCCTCATCGCAGGCATCATCACCTTGCTGATCATGCGGATGCTGGCGGAGATGGCGGTGGCCCGGCCGGTGGTCGGATCGTTCTACGTCTACGCTCGCCAGGCCCTGGGGCGTCGCGCCGGGTTCGCGACGGGCTGGATGTACTGGTACTTCTTCGTCATCGTGGTCGCGGTCGAGGCCATCGCCGGCGGCCGGATCCTGCAGCTCTGGCTGCCGATGATTCCGCTGTGGCTCCTGAGCCTGGGGCTGATGCTCCTGCTGACGGCCACCAACATGGTGTCCGCCCGCTCCTACGGCGAGTTCGAATACTGGTTCTCGTCGATCAAGGTGGTGGCGATCGTTCTGTTTCTCGGGATGGGCGCCCTCTGGATCACCGGACTGTGGCCCGATTCGACGCCCGGGCTCGGCAACCTTGTGAACCACGGCGGCTTCACCCCGCTCGGCTGGGGTGCGGTGCTCGCCGCGGTGGTCCCCTGCGTCGCCTTCTACACGGGAGCCGAGATCGTGACGATCGCCGCTGCCGAGTCGGAGGAGCCGAAGCGTGCTGTCGCCCATGCCATGCGGTCGATCGTGGTGCGGATCGTGACGTTCTACGTCGGTTCGATTCTCGTGGTCGTCACGATCCAGCCGTGGAACACCGAGAGTGTCGGTGTGAGTCCGTACGCCGCGGTGCTCGAGGTCCTGGGAATTCCCGGTGTCGCGACGATCATGAACTTCATCGTCCTCACCGCGGTCCTCTCCTGCCTGAACTCGGCGCTGTACACCACGTCCCGCATGCTGTTCGCGCTCACCCGCAACGGCGACGCCCCGAAGTTCTTCACGACGCTGTCCCGCAACGGCGTGCCGCGTCGTGCGATCCTGCTCGGCACCACCGTCGGATACGTGTCCGTCGCCTGCACCTACGTGTGGGGCGACGTCGTCTTCGGCTTCCTCGTCAACTCGTACGGCGCCGTCGCGCTGTTCGTGTACCTCCTGATCGCCATCTCCCAGGTGGTGCTCCGACGTCGACTCGAGCGCGAAGACCCTGAGGCACTGCAACTCCGGATGTGGCTGTTCCCGTGGCTGAGCTACGCCACCATCGCCCTGATGGCCACCGTCATCCTCGCGATGGCGTTCCTGCCGTCCACCCGCTCCCAGTTCCTCATGAGCGGTCTGACGTTGATCGTCATCCTGATCAGCTACCAGGTACGGAAGTTGCTCGGCAAGGGCGGTCACGACGACGAATCACTGTCCGGTGCTCCCCCGATCGGTTCCGCGGACGAGTCGGTCGCGGAGGCCGAGAAGCGCATCGAGTCCGTGGAGACGCTCGGCGGCTCGGACATCGAACTGCTGGCGGCTGCGCAACAGAAGCCGCACACCCATCGTCACCAGAGGAGACAGTCGTGAACAGTTCCGCCGTCGGTACGGCGCGCGTCAAGCGTGGCATGGCCGAGATGTTGAAGGGCGGGGTCATCATGGACGTCGTCACCCCCGATCAGGCGAAGATCGCCGAGGACGCCGGTGCGGTGGCGGTCATGGCGCTCGAGCGGGTGCCCGCGGACATCCGGGCGCAGGGTGGGGTGTCCCGGATGAGTGATCCGGACATGATCGACGGCATCATCTCCGCGGTGTCGATCCCGGTGATGGCCAAGGCCCGGATCGGGCACTTCGTTGAGGCGCAGATCCTGCAGTCCCTCGGGGTCGACTACGTCGACGAGTCCGAGGTGCTGACCCCGGCCGACTACGCCAACCACATCGACAAGTGGAAGTTCACCGTCCCGTTCGTGTGTGGTGCCACCAATCTGGGTGAGGCGTTGCGGCGGATCACCGAGGGTGCGGCGATGATCCGGTCCAAGGGTGAGGCCGGTACCGGTGACGTGTCGAACGCGACCACGCACATGCGGACGATCGGTGGGGAGATCCGCCGGTTGACCTCGCTGAGCGAGGACGAGCTGTATGTGGCGGCGAAGGAGCTGCAGGCGCCGTACGACCTGGTCGTCGAGGTCGCCAAGGCCGGGAAGTTGCCGGTGACGATGTTCACCGCCGGTGGTATCGCCACCCCGGCGGATGCGGCGATGATGATGCAGCTCGGTGCGGAGGGTGTGTTCGTCGGGTCGGGCATCTTCAAATCCGGTAATCCGGCGGAGCGGGCCGCGGCGATCGTGAAGGCGACCACGTTCTTCGACGACCCGGACGTGCTGGCGAAGGTCTCCCGCGGGCTGGGTGAGGCGATGGTCGGCATCAACGTCGACGACATCCCGGTCCCGCACCGGCTCGCCGAACGCGGCTGGTGACGTAGGTAATCCCGCTCCTCCGAAACCACTGTGGGCCGGTTCTGCTGTCGTGCAGCAGAACCGGCCCACAGTCGTCGTTCAGCCCAGCAGTTCGGGAAGCTTCGCTGCGCTCTCCAGGATGTGCGTGTGGGGCTCCGGACGCAGCGCCGCCGCGTCGTGGGCGCCGGTCAGAACACCCACCACGTAGCGCGCCCCGGCGTTCGTCCCGGCCCGGAGATCGTTCGGGGTGTCGCCACCCACCAGCACCTCGTCGACGCTCTGCGCTCCGGCGAGTTCCATGGCGCGGAAGATGAGATAGGGCGACGGCCTGCTCATCCGCACCTGGTCGCTCGTGATCACACCGTCGATGTCCCGTCCGATCTCCCACCCGACCTGCTCCAGCAGCGGTTCCGCGATCTGGCGTGAATAGCCGGTCTGGAGAACGATCTTGATGCCGCGCTGCCGCAACGCACCGAAGGCGTCGTGAACCCCGGGCAGTGCGGTGGGCGGCGTCTTGCGGTACGCAGCCAGAAGCATTGCGGTGAAATCGGATTCGACGGCGTCCAAAACATTCTTCTCGACCGGCACGCCGCTCTCCCGCAGCAGTCCCTCGATGGCCTGCCTCTTGCCCGTGCCCTTCCACCGGTCGAACCGATCGTCCGGAATCGGTTCGCCGAGGTGCTCCTCGACGGTGTCGCGTAACGCGACGTACACGGCGCCGCCTTCGTCGACGCTCGTTCCGGCAATGTCCAAGGTGACCAGGGAAACCCCGTGTTCGGTCATGGGTGTGACTCCTCACTGTTGAGCCACTGGCAGGTGATGCTGTCAGTGGGCGATCATCGACAGCACGTCGGCAATGACGTCGCTGTTGGTACCGCACGACAGATCGAGCGTCCGGCAGCGGTCGTAGTACGGGCTCAGATCCAGCCCGACTCCCAGTCCGTACACCTCGACGGCCCGCTCGTCCTCGTGTCGCTCGACCACGTCCTGCAGGTGGTGGTCCAGGTAGAACTCGTCGTTGGCCAGCGCGGTGGCGCCGTCCAGGGGGCTTCCGTCCGAGATCACGAACAGGAGCCTCCGGCCCTGGGTGCCCCGCATCCGGGAGCACGCCCAGTCGACGGCCTCACCGTCGACGCCTTCTTTGAACAGGTCGTTCTTCAGCAGTCCCGCGATCGCGGGACGGGCTCGGCGCCAGGAAGTTTCGGCGTCCTTGAACACCAGCTGCCGGACCTCGTTGAGGCGTCCCGGGTTGTGCGGACGGCCGGACCGGAGCCAGTCTCGGCGGGCCCGTCCCCCGTTCCATGCGGTGGTCGTGAAACCCAGGATCTCGCAGCGGGCGTCGGCCAGTTCGAGTGCCCGGGCGAACACGTCGACCAGGATCGCAACCGGTTCGCTGAACTCCTTCATCGAACCGGAGCAGTCGATGAGGAAGGTCACGGTCGTGTCGGTCTGCGGCTCGGTGCGTTCGGCCCGGAAGAGTCTGCGATCGGTGGGCGAGGTGACCAGCTGGGCGAGCCGGCGACCGTCGAGGTATCCCTCTTCCCGGCCGCCTTCCCATCCGTCGGTGACCGGTTTCGAGAGCAGGGCCTTCAGTTGCCGTCCGAGCTTCCGGACGTTGAGGTGCTGCAGGTCGATGCCGAGGTCGAGCCGCCGGCGGTACTCCTGCAGCAGTTCGGGCCGGACGAGGGACGCGATCTGTCGTGTCTCGTCGTAGGCGCGGGTGAACACGCGGTACCCGTCTCCGTCCTCCCCCAGCGCGCGACTGCGCCCCGACTCCGCGGTCCGGAAGGCCTCGCCGTCGTCGGGTTCGAAGTCGAACAGGAGGGAGAACGCCACCCGGCCGGCGCTCCGGTCGTCGGCCGAGACGTCCGTGTCGGTGAGTGACTCCAGGTGACGGCCGATCAGCTCGGCGACTGCCTGTGCGTGGACCCCGAAGTCGTTTTGCGAGAAACGGGTTCGACGCAGCCACGGGAGGTGGCCGCCGAGAACGGAGGCGAGAGCGAACCGGGTCGATTCGATCAGGTCCTCGATGGCCTCGGGTATCGGCTCGGCGGTGATCCGGGCCCGGCACATCTGCGTCACCGTGAACAGCAGCATTCCGTGCACGGTCTCGGTCGGCCCGGACGCCACGTAGTCCTGTGACCATTGCGTGAAGCGGTGGGAGAGGTTGGCGCACACGCCACCCCACGCGTCGGCGGCCAGCGATTCGACACGGAACTGTTCCAGGATCTCGAAGATCAGCCGATCCGCGGTGCCGTCCGGGCACAGGCTGCGATGCAGGACGGGGTCGGTGTGGAGGAGACGCGACGCCATGCCGTCCGCCGCGCCGCGGAAGGACGCGAAGTCGGCGCCGTCGAAGGACGGGTGCAGATGTGGGGCGGGCATCGGCACGCGCCGATGTCCGCGGTGGAGTTCCGGTCCGCGAAAGTGCAACTCACTCTGCCCCGCGAGAGCACGGATCGTGCCGGCACAGAGTTCGTGAACCTCCTGCTGACGGCGGACCGACGCGGGGCGCACGGGCAGTTCTGTCATGACTGCCCGCTCAGGCCGTGCTCGTCGCGAGCATCGCCGACCGCTCCAGTTCCGAATCGAAGCATCGCTGGAAGTACTCGGCGACGACGGGCCGCTCGGCCTCGTCGCACTTGTTGACGAACGACAACCGGAATGCCAGTGCCGGGTCGTGGAAGATCTCGATGTTCTCGGCCCAGGTGATCACCGTGCGCGGCGACATCAGCGTCGACAGGTCGCCGACTCGAAAACCGCTCCGGGTCAGGTTGGCCACGGCCACCATCGACCCGATCAGGTCCCGGCTCAGTGACGGCACCCGCGCGGACACGATCTCGATTTCCTGTTCCGCGGGGAGGTGATCGAGCGTCGCGACGATGTTCCAGCGATCGATCTGCGCGTGATTGAGCCGCTGCACGCCGTGATACAACCCGTTGAGATTGCCCAGGCCGACGGTGTTGGCCGTGGCGAACAACCGGAAGGCCGGATGCGGAGTCAGGACCCTGTTCTGGTCGAGCAGGGTGAGTTTCCCGTCGCGTTCGAGGAGACGCTGGATCACGAACATGACATCGGGGCGGCCGGCGTCGTATTCGTCGAGGATGAGGGCAACGGGTCGCTGCAGTGCCCAGGGCAGGATGCCCTCCTGGAATTCGGTGACCTGCTTACCGTCTCGCAGGACCACCGCGTCCCGGCCTATCAGGTCCAGCCGGCTGAGATGCCCGTCGAGGTTGACCCGCACACACGGCCAGTTGAGCCGCGCCGCGACCTGCTCGATGTGCGTGGACTTGCCGGTGCCGTGCAGACCCTGCACCATCACCCGGCGGTTGCGGCCGAACCCGGCGAGCAGGGCCGTCGTCACCGCGTGGTCGAACCGGTACGCGGGGTCGATGTCGGGGACGTGGTCGACGGGTTCGCGGAAGGCGCGAACCGTCAGGTCGGTGTCGATTCCGAACAGCTCGCGTGCGGACAGCACGTGGCTGGGTGCCGCAGTGGTCATTTCGGGCATACGCCCTCCTTCAGTTCAGGTCTGGCGAACCGTCGTCCGTGACCTCGTTCTCGATCTCACCGATGGCGTCGGCTGCCCGCCGCAACGCGGGCAGAAGCTTGAGCGCCTTGTCGGGGGTGAGTCGCATGACCGGGGCCTGGACTGCGATGCAGAGGTTGGAATTGCCTGTGGCACAGGGGACGAGTACCGCAGCGCACACGAGGCCGGGAAGGAACTCTTCGTCGTCGATGGCGTAACCGTCACGGCGGACCTGCTTGAGTTCGGTCTCGATCAGCTCGACGTCGGTGACCGTCTTGGTGGTATACCTCTCGAGCGGCATTCGCGCGAGAAGTCGCCGTCGCTGGGCAGGGCTGAGCTGCGACAGGATCATCTTGCCGCTGGCCGAGCAGTGTGCGGGCACCCGCGATCCCGCATGGAGTGTAAAGCGAAGGGGCTCGGAGGTTTCCACGCGGTCGAGATACACCACTTCGCTACCCGACAGGGTGGTCACGTTGCAGCTCTCGCCGAGTTCCGCGACGAGGTTCCGGAGGATGGCGTGTCGTGCGCCGTGGTGGGTGTCGTTGAGCAGCAGATTTTCGGCGAAGCGTCGCAGGCGCACGCCGGTGCCGTAATGCCTGCCGTTGTTCTGCCGGGTGAGGAGTCCGGCGCCCTCGAGTTGCTGGAGCATGCGGTGCAGGGTCGGCTTGGCCATGCCCGTCTCCTCGACGAGCCCCTGCAACGTGAACAGCTGGTCCTTGGAGGCGATCATCTCGAGCAGTGCGAACAGGCGGAGCGTCGGTGTGTCTCCGGGTAGCTCCGTAGTCGGGTGTCCGTTCGACTCGTCGATCCGGTGAATCTCACCCACGGTTCCTCCTTGGCCGAAACGGCGACGCATTCGCATCGTGTATCGAAAAATCATACATCTCGTTCCAGTTTTAGGAACATTTATTGACGAAGTGTGTGACGTGGCCTACTGTCGTTCCAGATCACAAAATCACGAACGAAACGTTCCGATTTTTGACATTCTCTGCCGGTTCCGGCGCGCCCCTGAAGGAGGATCACACATGAGCAAGAAGAAGAACGGTGCCGATCGCACCGCTGTCTCCGGTGTACAGAAGATGACACCGTCGGAGGCGTTCGTCGAGACGATGGTCGCCAACGGCGTCACCGACATGTTCGGCATCATGGGATCCGCCTTCATGGATGCGATGGACATCTTCGCTCCCGCCGGGATTCGGCTCGTCCCGGTCGTGCACGAGCAGGGCGCGGGACACATGGCCGACGGGTATGCCCGGGTCAGTGGGCGGCACGGCATGGTGATCGGGCAGAACGGTCCGGGTATCAGCAACTGCGTCACCGCGATTGCCGCCGCGTTCTGGGCGCACAGCCCCGTCGTCATCGTCACTCCCGAGGCCGGCACCATGGGAACGGGCCTGGGCGGCTTCCAGGAAGCCAACCAGCTGCCGATGTTCCAGGAGTTCACGAAGTACCAGGGGCACGTCAACAACCCGAAGCGCATGGCCGAGTTCACCGGCCGCTGTTTCGACCGCGCGATGTCCGAGATGGGCCCGACGCAGCTCAACATTCCGCGCGACTACTTCTACGGTGAGATCGAGACGGAGATCCCGCAGCCCACCCGCCTCGACCGCGGTCCCGGTGGCGAGACGAGCCTGAACGAGGCGGCGGAACTGCTGGCGCAGGCCGAGTTCCCGGTCATCGTGTCCGGCGGCGGCGTGGTGATGGCCGACGGTGTCGAGGAGTGCAAGGCACTCGCCGAGCGTCTCGGCGCCCCCGTCGTCAACAGCTACCTGCACAACGACTCGTTCCCCGCCAGCCACCCGCTGTGGACCGGACCGCTCGGCTACCAGGGTTCCAAGGCCGCGATGAAGCTGATCAGCCAGGCGGACGTGGTGCTTGCCCTCGGTACTCGCCTCGGCCCCTTCGGAACGCTGCCGCAGCACGGCATGGACTACTGGCCGAAGAATGCCAAGATCATCCAGATCGACGCCGACCACAAGATGCTCGGTCTGGTCAAGAAGATCTCCGTCGGAATCTGCGGCGACGCGAAGGCCGCTGCCGTCGCGCTCACCGAGCGGCTCGAGGGCAAGGCCCTCGTCTGCGACGCCAACCGCGCGGCACGCGGCGAGAAGATCGACGCCGAGAAGGCCGCGTGGGAGAAGGAACTCGACGAATGGACGCATGAGCGCGATCCGTTCAGCCTCGACATGATCGCCGAACAGGAAGGCGAGGAGGGCAACTGGCTGCACCCGCGTCAGGTGCTGCGCGAGCTGGAGAAGGCGATGCCGGAAGACGTGATGGTGTCCACGGACATCGGCAACATCAACTCCGTCGCCAACAGCTACCTGCGGTTCGAGAAGCCGCGCAGCTTCCTCGCCCCGATGAGCTTCGGTAACTGCGGTTACGCGCTGCCGACCGTAATCGGCGCGAAGGCGGCGGCACCGGAACGGCCCGCCATCGCCTACGCAGGTGACGGCGCCTGGGGCATGAGCCTGGGCGAGATCATGACGGCTGTCCGGCACGACATCCCGGTCACCGCCGTCGTCTTCCACAACCGGCAGTGGGGTGCGGAGAAGAAGAACCAGGTCGACTTCTACAACCGCCGCTTCGTCGCCGGTGAGCTCGAGAGCGAGTCCTTCGCCGGGATCGCACAGGCGATGGGCGCCGAGGGCATCGTCGTGGACAAGCTCGAGGAGGTCGGTCCCGCACTGCAGCGCGCGGTCGCCGCACAGATGAACGAGGGCAAGACGACGGTCATCGAGATCATGTGCACCCGCGAACTCGGCGACCCTTTCCGCCGCGACGCGCTGTCGAAGCCGGTTCGCCTGCTCGACAAGTACAAGGACTACGTGTAGTCCGCTCCCTGCGAGCACGTGGCCCCCGGCGCAGACGCCGGGGGCCACGTCCCGTGCCGTCCTGGTACCGACGATTCGACGTCGTCTGGACCTGTCGCTTCGCCGCCGCTACCCCCACACTTCTGACGGAGACAACGGCGAACGAAAGCGGTGCAACAGGATATGGCGGCAACGGTGTGGGATCTGTCGTTGCCTGCCCTCCTCTTCGCGCTCGGCGTGGTGGTGGCAGGCGGTGTCGTCCGTGGTTTCGGTGGTTTCGGTGGCGCGATGGTGTGGGTCGCGGGACTCGTCGTCCTGCTCCCGCCGACGTCGGTGATCCCGACCGTGTTCGTCGTCGAGGTCGTCGCGAGCGCAGCGATGCTGCCCCAGGTGTGGCGGCAGGTGCACTGGAAGTCGTTGCGCTGGTTGTTCGCCGGCACCCTGATCGGTATGCCGCTGGGGATGTGGGCGCTCACGCAGCTGTCCGGTGACCTGGTGCGCGTGCTGCTGGGTGTCGCGATCATCGGCTCCGCCGTCGCCATGGCCGCCGTCCCCGACCGGCAGTCGCTGCCCGGCCCCGGGGTGACCACGGTGACGGGCGTGGCGTCCGGTCTCCTCAACGGCGGCTTCGCGCTCGGTGGCCCGCCCGCCGTCCTGATGTACTTCTCCGCGTCCACCCACGTGGCGGCCGGACGCGCCTCGCTCGTCGTGTTCTTCCTCGTCATCGACGCGTTCGGCGCCGCGGGGTCGGCCGCCGGTGGTCTTCTCACCGTGCCCGTCCTCGCGCAGATCGTCCTGTTCACGCCGCTCTGCATGTTCGGCGCCGCCGCGGGGAAATGGCTGTTCGACCGCACCACCGCCCAGCAGGTCCGTCAACGGGTGCTGTGGCTACTCGGCTTCCTCGGCGCCGCCGTCCTCGTGCAGGTGGCGTTGCGCTGACCGTGTTTCCCGGGAACTCGAATCCCCCGAATCGCGCTGGAACAGACTCAAACTCGACACCGACCGTTGCAGGCCGTCGAGAGTCCGGGGATCCCAGCCGGTCAGCTGCTGCCAACGGTCGAGCCGGTAGGTGATCGAGTTCGCGTGCAGGTGGATGTCCCGTCCGGCCGCGCTGATGGAGAACTCGTTGCGGGCGAACGCCAATACCGCCTCGACGAGGTGCGGATGGTCCGCGGCGACGGCGACACCCGGCTCCAGCAGTGTGGCGAGCTCGTCGCGATGGTCCGCCAGGGTGGCGGCAACCCACTCGTCGGCGAAACGGACCACCTCACCGGTAGGCGAGGCCAGATGCAGGACCCGGCGCGCGTCCGTGATGCTCATCGCCGCGCCGGCCAGGCCGGGGCGGCCCAATCCGACTCCGACCGTGGTGCCCGGGTGACCGAGCCGGACCTCGCGGATGATGTCGTCGACCGGTGCGCGCTGGCTCAGGGCGATGATGACGGTGTCGTGCCCGCTGCATTGAGTGGTGCCCGGGATCGTGTCCAGGGTGCGTTGCAGCCGTTCGAGCTGCGCTTCCGACCACTCCTCCGCGGCGACGCACACCGCTTGGAACTCGTGCTGCGCGGTGAAACCCAGCGCCTCTGCCAGCTCGCGCACATCGCGGTGGTCGCCGTCGACCGACCTCGCGAGGGCCTCGAAGAACCGGTATCGCACCCCCGCGCGGATGGCCTGTTCGCTTCGGGTCGCATCGGTGTGTCCGACGGCGACCGCGCTGGTGGCGGTGTGGACGAGGTCCCACATCATGCCGCCTGCGCGCAGCAGGTCGGTTGTCGGCTCGGCGGCTGTGGCCACCATCGTGTTCCACAATTCGCGGGACGCGATGTGGTACGTCTCGATGACGTCGGACAGTGGCAATCCCTGCATTGCCCGGCGCCGCCCGAGCTGACGCGAACGCTCGAGGACGTCGTCGGCGAGAGGCTCGCTCTCCGCGAGGGCGCGCAATGTCGCCGCGAGCTGCCGCCTGATGTATCCGCGCTGCTCCTCGATCGGTACGGCGGCGTACGACTGCAACTCGGCGCGGATCTGACCCACCGCTCGGTCGGTTACCGATTCGATCTCCTCCGAGACCTGCCGGCACAGCCGTTGGATCGTGTCTTCACCCACGGACTCGGGCACCCTCTCCCTCGCATTCCGCACTCCCGTGAAATTCACGAACCACCGCGACGTTTTCCGGGATTCGCCCATGGCCCGAGGGGAGTGATTCAGCACACACTAGTGCCAGAGTGCACGTCGACCGGCACCGGACCCAACCCGCGACGCCGGTGGACGCAGTCGGAATAGGAGACAAAACAATCATGTCCAACGAGGCAAAAAGCGCCTTACTCGCGATAGGTGTCCCGTTCGCCGGGGTTCTGGGCGGCATCGTCGCCCTAGCCGGATCCACGGCCACGGTCTTCGGAGTCCCCATCCTGTTCGCGTGGTTGTTCCTGTGGATGCCGCTCACCTCGCTGTGCCTCCATCTCGCCTGGAAGTTATTCGACCGCAAGGACTTCGAAGCTGCCGAGCGCGCCGAATCGGCCGCTACGAGCGCTCGGACGGGAGACCAGTCATGACCGCGGCCTTCTTCACCCTCGTGCTCGTCCTCGCACTCGGGGCAGGCGTGCTGTCGCGGCGCGGCAGCAAGAAGGAGATCTCCGACTACCTGGTGGGTGGCCGGTCGTTCGGTCCGCTGCTGGTCTTCATCCTGGGAGCGGGCGAGGCGTACAGCATCGGCACCCTGATCGGTTTTCCCGGCGGCGTGTACGCGCACGGGGCGAGCTACGGCGTCTGGTTCATCGGGTACATCCTGCTGGCCTACCCGATCGGATACTTCTTCGCGCCCTATCTCTGGCGGGCGGGCAAGAGATACGGCGCCATGACCCTGCCCGATGTGGCCGGGCGCCACTTCCGGTCGCGTGGGCTGGAATTGACGATCGCCATCGCTTCGGTCGTATTCCTCATCCCGTGGGGCCAGCTTCAGCTCGCCGGACTGCAGATCGCGCTGACCGGTCTGGGTATCTCCCTCGACCCCACCGTCGCGGTCTTCGCCGGCGCAGCCCTTGCGCTGCTGTTCCTCATGTTGTCCGGGGTGCGCGCCCCCGCATTCGTGTCGTACGTCAAGGACACCGCCCTGTTGCTCGGCGCCGTCCTGATCGGACTCGCGGCGGTGATCGAGACCGGTGGCACCGAGAAACTGTTCGCCGCGGCGGCAGCCAGTGGTGGCGGCTCGGCCTCACACTCCACGGTCACCGGGTCGTCACTGACGTTCGTCCTGACGACGATCGTGTTCCAATCGGTCGGGTTCTTCATCTTCCCGATCATCGTGCAGGCCGTGCTCGCGGCGAAGTCCGAGGCGACGATCAAGCGGGTCGCCAAGTTCAATCCGCTGTACATGCTCATGTACCCGTTCCTCGTCGCCGCCGCCTTCGGGGCGATCACGCTGCTGCCGACGAAGCTCGAGGGCACGGAATCCGACCAGGTGCTCTTGCAGTTGTCGCGACAACTGTTGCCCGACTGGCTGACCGGCGTCGTCGCAGGCGGCGCGGCCCTCTGTGCGATCGTGGTGCTGTGCGGAGCGGCCCTCGGAATCGGCGCGATCGTGTCGCGCAACATCATTCCCGGGATCCCGGAGTCTCGCCAACGGGTCTGGGTGCGCGGAGTCGTCGTGGCGTACCTCGGGATCTCGCTCCTGCTCACCCTCGCGACACCTCAGCTCCTGCTCACCCTGGTCAACACGGCGTACTACGGCGTCACCCAGGCCGCGGTGGTCTTCGCGACGATGGTCTTCGGATGGAAACTGCGACCCGCTGCCCTCGCCATGGGCGTGGTGCTCGGCGACGTCGTGGTGCTGTGGCTGTATCTCGACAAGCACGGCCCGGTGTCCGCCTGGCTCGCCGAGCACGGTGTAAATCTCGGCGCGGCCGCCCTGGTCCTCAACGTCCTCTTCGTGGTGTCGACGCGGGTGTTCTGGCCACCCACCGATCCCGTCCGCGGCCTTCGCGCCGACGGCCGAACGTCCGGCACCGCCGCGGGATCCGTGGCCGCACGCAGCGAAGTGGGTGCCTGATGTCCCGGACACTGCTCACGGCCGATTCGATCCACACCCAGGACCCGTCGTCGCCGACGGTCGAGGCGCTGGTCATCGACGGAGCCGACGTGATCGCCACCGGCACCGCGAAGGACATGGCGGATCGCGCCGGAGTCGGCGCCCGCCGACTCGACCTGCCCGGGGCCACGGTGATCCCGGGTCTCATCGAATCGCACATCCACCCCACCTACGCCGGCCTCACCGACGGCTGGGCGGACTGCCGGACACCACCGTGCCGGTCGATCGCCGACATCCAGCAGGCGTTGCGTGCCGCGGCCACCGGCAGCGGATGGATCAGGGGATGGGGTTACGACGACACCCAGATCGCCGAGGGGCGGCATCCGACCCGGACGGATCTCGACGCCGTCAGCACCGATCGTCCGGTCATCGTCCTGCACATCTGCGGGCACTTCGCCGTCGCCAACACCGCCGCACTCGCGGCCGCAGGCATCGACGAATCCACGGTGCCGGTGGACGACCCGCTCTTCCCTCGCGGCGCCGACGGCCGTCTGACCGGGATGGCGTGGGAAATCGATGCGGTCGCGAGGCTCACCGCGGCGGTTCCCGCGCTGACCGAGCAGGAGGTCAACGGCGCCCTGCTTCGCAGCCTGCTGTCGGCGCGGTCGCGGGGTATCACCACGATCCACGATCTCGGGGTGGGTCTCTCGGCCGGCGAGCAGGAGCTGACCGCCTACCGCTCGCTGGACGCGTCGGGTGAGCTGCCGGTGCACGTCGTCGGGTTCCTGCGCGGTGACATGGCGCTCGAGGCCCTCGACGACCGGGGAGTCACGTTCGAACACGCACCCGCGGCCGGAGCACGCTTCCGGCTGGCCGGCGCGAAGTTCTGGGCCGACGGGTCGATCCAGGGGCTGTCCGCCGCACTCCGCACGCCGTACGCGTGCGACCCCAACCATCACGGCGACCTGCTCTACCCGCAGGCGCAACTCGACGAGATGATCCTGCGGGTGCATCGCGCGGGCGGTCAGGTCGCCGTGCACGCCAACGGCGACGCGGCGGTCGGCGCCGCGATCACCTCGCTGAGGAGGGCGCAAGCCACCGACGGCCGGGTGGGACGGCACCGCATCGAGCACTGCCAGGTGAGCGCACCGAGCGACCTGGCCGCGATCCGGGAATCCGAACTCGGGGTGAGTTTCTTCGTCAACCACGTCTTCTACTGGGGCGATCGTCACCGCGACCGGTTTCTCGGTGCCGAGCGCGCCGCCGAGATGGATCCCCTCGCCTGCGCCGACGAACTGGGGCTGCGATTCGGACTGCATTCGGACTGCCCGATCACCCCGATGGACCCGCTCGCGACCATCAGGACAGCGGTCACCAGGATGACGAGGGGCGGCACCGTGCTCGGCGGGAACCAGCGGATCGGAGTGGATCGCGCGATCCGGGCCATGACCATCGACAGCGCGTACCTGGTGCACGACGAGACCCGTGTCGGAACCTTGACAGCGGGGCGTCGTGCGGACCTGGTGGCGCTGGGCGGCAGTCTCGGGGATCTCGCGGACGGCACCACCGAAATACCCCGTCCCACAATGGTCATGATCGACGGAGAAGCGGCGGATATGCGGTAGTCCGAACGTAAGTGCCTCAGCTGAAACGGAACTTGTCCCCGCCGATCAGGCGAGGGCGGGTTCCGGCTACCGGCGGAAACTCCGGGTGAGCTCCCGGAGACACTGAACGGCGGCTGGGCGGCGAAATGAAGTACGACGGGTGCCCCGGCGTGGCTGCGGTCGGCGACGGTCACGGGCCGGTGTTGTGGACCCGCAACCGATTCGATGGCGGCGCCGTATCCGGAGCCGGGCGGTCCAGCCCCTCAGCAGGTAACCCGCCCCAGCGGCCGCCGACAACTGCTGAGCATGCTCGCCCCCTCCCGAACGAGTCCGGTGAGGATCGCTGTGCCCTCGGTGGAAGATCTGGCTGACCGTTGTCGGTTTCGCGTCAACCCACCCGGTTGCGGCCCAGAATCCAGGTGTTGACGGTGCCGTCCCGTTGGTAGTCGAGGCGGTCGAGAACCGTGGTGGCGATGACGAGGCCGCGGCCGCGTTCGGCGAGGTCGTCTGGGAGTTCGATGGTTGTGAGGTCGACCGACACGGGATCGCCGTCGTCCTCGAACCGGGCTTCGATCCGGTCCGGCAGGGCACGGACTTCGAGTGTCATGGTCACACTGTCACCGGAAGTGTGCTCGATGATGTTCGCGGCGATTTCAGCGACAGCGGACTCGAACTCGATGCGCCGTGGCACGTCCAGCGGGTCGTGCGCCCACAGGTCCGCGAGGAGTTCGTGGACCTCGTCCAGGCTTTCCGGGCGGGCGGTGGTGCGAAGCCGCCGGGAGAAGGAGCCGAGTTCAGCGGCCATCGAATGCGGCATCGACCGAATCGTGTGTTCGAAGTACACGATTGAGATTGGTCAGCGCGAGTACGGTCTCGACTTGCTCGGTGGGCTGGGCGATGCGGAGGTCGCCACCGGCCTGTCGGGCGGCCTTGAGGCCGGCGATGAGTGCCCCGAGCCCCGAGGAGTCGATGAAGTCGGTGGCGCTGAGATCGACTACCACGCGGGTCGTTCCGCCGTCGACGACGTCGCGCAACAGCTCTCGCAAGCGCGGCGCTGCGACCATGTTCAGCCTGCCGGCCGGACGTACCACCGCCACACCCTCGTCCGTGGTACGGCTCTCGAACTCGATCATGCAGTTTCCTCCTGTCGGAATCCGCGATATCGGACCGCGGGGATGACGACACTCAAGATGACCAGGTCGAACGCGACCCAGAACAGGTTCACACCGACACCGAGGACGGAGATGTTCCCGAGCGCCAGATGAATCACGCCGATCACCGACGCGAGGACGAGTGCTGCCATCGCGATCAGCTGGTATCGCACCAAATACCACGGGGTCGCACCGTGTTCCTGCCGGGTCTTGGGCGTTACCGCGAAGCCCAGCGGCCGCGCTGCGTACACGTTGAGGACAGCGGTCCAGCACGCCTTGATCCAGACCGGGAAGAGGGCGAGGCTGTACTGCTGGCCACGCCAGGTGGGTGTGCCGCGGCTGACCACGAAGAACACCAGCTGGTTGAGGACGAGGAACGGGACGAGACGGCCGAAGAACTCCCAGCTGTATGCCTGCACGGGCATGACGCCGAAGACGAGATATATCACGGGTGCGGCGATGTAGACGACGGCGGCGAAGCCGGAGAGATAACTCCACATCGTCGCCCAGTACATCAGCCGCTGCGCGAGGGTGAGACCACGCTGCAGCAGCGGGTTCTCCCGGAACATCACCTGGATGGTGCCCTGCGCCCACCGCAGTCGCTGAGTCAGCATCGTGCCGGCGTCTTCCGGTGCCAGACCGTGGGCAAGGTTCTCGTGGTGGTAGGCGGTGCGCCAACCGAGTTCGTGCAGTTTCATGCACGTCGCCATGTCCTCGGTGACCGAGATGGTGGCCATCGGCAACACCGGCTGCGCCTCGTCGTCGCGGCCGACGTCAACCGCTCGGATCAGGGTGCGGACGGACTCGATCGCGCCGAGCGGCGACCATTCGCGTTCGGCCAGCCGTGCCAACGCGGCGTCGTCGAGTACCGCGACGGGAGTGTCGGTATCGTGCAGATCCGATTCCAGTGCGGCAATGGCCGCCAGGTCCTCGCGCATCGACCCGACGTCGGTGTCGACGATCCGGCGCGCGGCGGCGTCGACCCGCTGCTGGAAGTCATAAGTAACGTCGGCGAGTGGTCGGTTGCCGCGGAGGGCTTCCCGTGCCGAGTGGACGGCCTCGGTGACATCATCGAGGGCGTCGGCGATCTCTTCCTGGTCCCCGTTCAGCTCGGCCCGAGCTTTCGTGACCACCTTCGCGGCGGTCCGCAGTGCCCGATGTACGTCGCGTTCGACGGCTTCGACATATCCGGCGATGCCGAGCTGCATCAGGGCGTCGCGGCGCAGAACGGCGTTGGACCCGCAGAAGAACGCGGCGTTCCAGCCGTCTTTGCCCTGTTGGATGGGACCGTAGAAGAGGGGGGCCTGGCTGCCGAGAGGATCGCTCGCGGTCACGTTCACGAAGTACTGCGGTGTCTGGACGATGGCCATCTTCTCGTCCCTGAAGTATCCGAGAGTGCGGTCGAGGATTGCTGGATCGGGTACCTGGTCGGCGTCGAGGACGAGAATGTACTCGCCCTCGGTGAGCAGGAGTGCGTTGTTCAGGTTGCCGGCCTTGGCGTGCCGGGGTTTGTTCGTCCAGGACGCCGCGCGGGTCATGTAGCGCACGCCGAGTTCGTCGGCGGCGTGGGCCAGTTCGGGGCGGTCACCGTCGTCGAGAATCCATGTGGTGTGTGGGTACCGGATCCGGTGTGCCGCGGCTGCGGTCGCGAGCACGAGGTCCTCGGGTTCGTTGTACGTGGTGATGAAGACATCGACGGTGAGGTCGGGCGGCGGCGGTGATGGCGTGGGCCGCTCGGTCGCAGTCACCAGAGGCGAGGCGCCGGTCTACCCGTCCTCCGATCGCGTCGCTCCGCAGGCGCACAATCCGCTGCGGGGCTGGAAGTCGTGCAATTGGGCCTGGAGGGCGGCGCGGGCTCGTTGGACACGGGAGTTCTTGCCTGGCCAACGAGATTCCCGTCTTGCCGGACCCCCGGGATCCTGTCCGTCAGCGGAAGATCGTCCACACCGCGGCGGCGGCGAGCGCCACCACGACCACGCACATCACGACCGTGAGGAAGTGTTCGTTGTCCGCGAGGAGTTGCTGCATGAGACGATGTGTGCGGTTTCGGCGCCGGTCGGAGCGAATCGACGAGCATCGACAACCCGGCGCTGATCAATGAGTGCCGGGGCCCCAACGGGTGAGGAGGCTAGTGCGCCTTGGCCGTTCCCTTCCTGCGTGCGGTCGTGTCAGGTCGTGCTTCCTGTGCGGATTCGTCGCCGGACTCCCCCGCCGAATCAGTGGGCGTCGTGATCCGACGTTTGCGCAGTCTGTGCGGCTTCGCCTGTTGTTCTTCTTCGACCGCGGGAGACGAACGTTCGTCCACGTCTTTTCCGTGGTCCAGCGCCTCGTCGACGGTGGAATCTTCAGGGTCCCGCGGGTGGGCGTGCTCGCGACGGCCGATCCTCTTCACCCCGGCGACCAGGTGCCCGCCGCCGGCCACGACGTGCGCACCGCCCGACCGGAGGCGGTCGCGGAACGAATCGACGTGCTCGCTGCTGGCATCGGCCGTGGCGGCCGCCGTGTCGAGTAGCTCGCCGCGAACCGAATCGCCGAGGTCCGCGATCTCCGGAGACGAGGCGAGGAACCCGGATCCCTGTGCGAGCAGATCCTCAGGCCCCTTGGGGGACCGCCCGCCCGCTCCAGCGATCTTCACGGCCATCTTCAACTGGTGTGTGCGCCCCAGTAGATATCCGGCGCCGACCGCTGTGGCCACCTCTACTTTGGTTTTGGTCTTCCTTATTTTCACCATCGAACCCACCTGCTGTGTGTCGTCGCCACGCGCTGCGTCGGGCGTCGGGAGCATGTGGAACTACGGCGCGTCGGTGCGCGCGAGGCGTATACCGTGATTACCCCGTGTGCCCGGTTCCCAATCGCCCGTCGAGGGCGCTGCGGTGCGCTGCCCGAGCGTGAGGCGGACGTGTCCTGCTGACTACGCGAAGCCGCTCATGCCGGCCGGATCCCGATCAGACGGCGCACCGCCGCGAGTCTCGCGGGCGTTCCTGGCCAGTGCTCCTCGAGTGCCGCCGGTCCTGCGCGGCAGGCCACTGACCGCAGTGCGAGCGCGACGATCACTGGATCGTCGGCATAGTATTCCGGCCCATCCCTGACAGGGCGCGGCGCCGCGCACACTCGGGAGATCTCGCATCAGAATCGGCCCGCATCACGGTCACCGACCAGCTGCATCATCCAACCCCCGAGAGCCGCCGCCGATGAATTGGTAGGGAGATGTCCGTTCGATTCCGTATTCGAGAGTGCCCGGACTCGTGACCACCACGCCGACCAATCGACGCGGCACCTTCCGGAAATGCTCGGACCACCGATGCCTCGGATTATCCCCAGCAAGATTATCCCCAGCAAAAGGTATAGATTCACTCTTGTGATCGATGCAGATCAGGCGTGAATCGGACTGGGAAACTTCGGAGGTTCCGATGTCCGCGGATTCGGTCGGCCCCTCGACGCGATCCCGTCGAGGGCTGAACGGCATCTCTGTGGCCGCGGAGCTGTCCGGGTTCGGGATCCAGGCGCTGCGGTCAGCGGTGCCATCGCGCCGGTCCGATCCACAGGCCGGTTGCGGGTGGTCGTTGCGAGGGGGTGTCGATCACGAGGACAGGGATCCGGATCGGGGTGGTAGATGGGGTCGGGACCCGCGGGGGCCTCCGATACCGCCCCTGGGGTTCGGCCGCTGCCCGTTGCACATCCATCCGCCACGTGGCTGACTTGCCATGGGCCACGCGGTATTCGGGGTTGCGTAGCAGGGCGTAGGCGGTCAGGACCTGCTGAAGGCGCTCGTCCGCCGACGAGTCGGCCGGCCGGCCGGGTACACGGGTGTCGGGGTGGTGTTCGCGCAACAGTCGCCGGTAGGCGCTGGTGATCTCGGCCGGGGACGCCGCCGGGGACAGCCCCAGTACCAGATATGGATCCTGCTCGGTGGCCATCACCGCTTCCCTTTCGTGCGGTGCGGACGAAGAGGTGGTATCGGGCTCGGGGTGCCGGAACCACCAGGGTGGGACGGGCCCGACTCGCACGAAGGGCCCGCCCCGGCTTGTGCCGATGCGGGGGGGCACTGCCCGCCCGAGACGGCCGACAGATTTCCGGATGCCAGTCAATGGCGGTGCGCCTCGATCCGACCATGACGATCATCGGATTCGTGGTCGGCGCAGTTCTCATCGGGTGGTCGGCGGCCGGGCGGGTTGCCCGGGTTCGCCGCGCCGCGTGGGAAGGAGATGACAGGTGAAGGAAGGCGGCAACGGCGAACCCTGACACGTGCTCTCGTGTGGTTGATCACCCCCTTTCGCGACTGTTCATCGGTGAGAGCGCATCGTTGCGGTCGGTCTTTCTCCGGCCTCGGTGGTGAGCGCTGCGTGGCCCGGATCTCGGGGGCCGGTGGGTCCGACACCGTCCACCCCGGCGATGCGGGAGGGGATGGCCGCGGCGGACCGGCCGGTGCGGTGGCCACCTGGTGGAGCAGGACCACGGCCTGCGGCGTGAGCGCGTCGGCGAGGAGGCGGTCCGAATCGGCCACGAGCAGTGCATATTCGAGTTCGTGCCACGGCCATACCACCTCGCGTTCGGTACGCTCCCCAATCTCGGTGGCGTCCACCTCCGCGACCATGTTCGCCAATGTCATCTTCTGCTCACCCCCTCCCGAACCTTGACGCCGCGGTCAGGCGCTGACGGCCTTCCTCTCGGAATGCCCACTGCTGATCTCGATCTTGCGGGGCTTGGCCTTCTCCGCGACCGGGATCGTCAACCGCAGCACCCCGGCGTCGTAGTTCGCCTCGATCTTGTCGGCATCGAGATTCTCACCCAGGAACAACTGCCGGCTGAACACCCCGCGCGGCCGCTCGGCCGCAACCATCTCTCGGTTCTCGTCGAGCGCGGGCCGTTCGGCGCGCACCGTCAGCGTGTTCTTGTCGACGTCCAGATCCAGCGAGTCGGCATTCACACCGGGTAGATCGAACTCCACCACGAACCGGTCCTCTTCGCGCCACGCGTCCATCGGCATCACCGCCGGACGAGCCGCGGTACCGAGGATCTGTTGCGTCAGACGGTCGAGATCACGGAACGGATCCGTCCGCATCAACATCGTGTCCACCTCCTGAAACCATCTCATTCCATCAGGTAAACTCCAGCAGATGCTGTAGATTTGGTATAGCATCTTCAGTAGGCAATGACAAGGGCCTGCGCGAGAAAATTCCCGATCGGAGCGACATGGCCGCAGAATCCGGGCGTGATGCCGACTTGCCCTCGGTACGTGGCGTTTACAGCATCTCGGTGGCCGCCGAGCTGTCCGGGTTCGGAGTCGCGGCGCTGCGCCTGTACGAGGAGTACGGGCTGATCACCCCCCTCCGTACCGGCGGGGGCACCCGCCGCTACAGCGACCACGACCTGGCCCGGCTCGAACGCGTCGCCGAACTCATCGACGCCGGAGTCAACCTCGTCGGCATCGGCCGCGTCCTCGACCTCGAACACCGCACCGGCGAACTCGAACGCGACAACCGGCGCCTGGCCGCAGACAACGCCCAGCTCCGCGCCGAACAAACCCCCGCCACCGAGACCGACCCAGACGCCACCCACCTCGGAGCCGACCCAGACCCGCCCGCGAGCCCGGCATCGGAGACCACCCGAACCAATCACCCACGACGTCAGGCCGGGCAGCGTCCGCGCCGGCGGGAGAGCTCACCCCAGGCACGGGCCACCGGCGAACGCGGACATCACTGACACCGTCGGACCAGGTCCGGACAGTTCTGTCTCGACGATCGCGGCACTGCGGACGTCGCTCTCGCACTGGCTCGAGCGCCCCGGCGATCTGCGCCACCGTCTGCCGACAGCTTCGGAAACCGAACCCCATCCACGATCAGTGCCGAGAGCGGGACTGCTCGTCGGTCCGCATAGCCGGCACGGCAGCGAACGCGGTGATCAGCAAACCCAGCAGAAGCAGCACATTCATCTTGTCCCCCTGTTTGTGTCAGCGCGGACCTATCTGGTGGACCGGTCGGCGGTCGTCGGCGTACATGGCCTCGATCCTCGCTTTGATCTCCGCGGTGCTCATGCCGCCGTTGCGCCGCACCGGCGGCCGCGAGGTGGGGCAACTCTGCGGCTACCGCGATGCGCTAGAAATTAGGACGTGAACTCAGAGCAGGTGTTCGATGGGGATCCGCAGCGGGTGGGCAGCTTCCGCTTCTTCCTGGACGGGCAGCGGTGGGAATGGTCCGATGCCGTCGCCCGGATGCACGGCTACCAGCCCGGTGAGGTCACACCGACCACGAAACTGCTGCTCTCCCACAAGCACCCCGAGGACCACCCGCACGTGGCGCGGGTCCTGGACCGGATGATCAGCGCCGCCGAACCGTTCAGCAGCAGACACCGCATCCTCGACACCGCCGGCGAGATCCACCAGGTCGTCGTCGTCGGGGACCGCCTGTGCGACGAGACCGGTGCGGTGATCGGGACGACCGGGTTCTACATCGACCTCACCGACTCCTACCGCGACGAGGTGAACGAGTCGGTCGACGAGGCGGTCGCCGAGCTCGAGCAATCGCGGGCGGTGATCGAGCAGGCAAAGGGTGCGTTGATGCTGGTTTATGGCATTCCCGCCGACCGGGCGTTCGATGTCCTCGTCTGGCGGTCGCAGGAGACCAACACCCGGCTACGTATCCTCGCGGAACGGATCGTCGCCGGGTTCAGTCAGTGTGAGACCGGTGCGGGTCTGCGCACCCAGTTCGATCGTCTGCTCCTCACCGCCCACGAAGGCGCCCCACGCCCGGTGTAGACGGCCGTCGCGGCAGGGTGGTCGGCCTGACCGATGATTTTTCCGCGCCGTGCTGGTCTGTACACCGAATACCGACTCGCGGGAGGCTGACACCATGCGGAAACTGACCTTCGCCATGAACGTGAGCCTGGACGGTTATATCGTCGCGCCCGGCGACGACCTCGGCTGGAGTGTGCCGAGCGACGAGCTGTTCCAGTGGTGGTCCGACCGGGTGGGGGCGACAGGCACGGCGCTGTACGGCCGCAAACTGTGGGAGACGATGAGCTCCCACTGGCCGACCGCCGACCAGCAGCCGGGTGCCTCACCGGCGGAGATCGAGTTCGCCCGCCGCTGGCGGGACATGCCGAAGGTGGTGTTCTCCTCGACGACCAGCACGGTCGACTGGAACACCCGCCTGGTCACGGGCGACGCGGTCCCCGAGATCACCCGCCTCAAGGCCGAGGACGGCGGCCCCATGGACATCGGCGGCGCAACACTCGCCGCAGTGGCCATGCGGGAAGGGCTGATCGACGAGTACGCGATCGTCACCCATCCGGTCCTGGTAGGTGGCGGCACCCCGTTCTTTGCGGACCTGGACAACTGGGTGAACCTGACCCTGGTGGAGACCGGGACGTTCCCTGACGGCGTGGTACTGACCAGGTACGAGACCAGGCGCTGAGTACCCAAACTCGGATCGGCCCGGGCCGCCCAAGGATCTCGTGGCGCTGTGTTTCGAGGCGATCGTGATACCACTTGACGACCAGGAGCCGAGCCCTTGCGAGTCTTCGTAGAAGGCGTCGTCGCTGGGTCGCACGCTTCCCGGGCGATCATTCATTCCGCCTCGTTCGTTCGACTCTGGGTCTCCTCGATGCGCTGGCGCTGCCGGACCCCGTACGCCGCCTCCTTGACGGCGGCGTCGTCCTCGAGACCCGACCCGAGCGCCCCACCGATGGTGGCGATGGACGCCAGCAGCCAGGTGAGCGTGAGGTAGTCGGAGAAGTTCACCCCGTGCCCGAGAATGCGGGACAGCAGTTCCGGGGGAAGAGTGAGACACGCGGTGAACAGGAGCAGGCAGAACAGGGCCACGTGGAGGACGATCACACCGATGACCAAGGTGGCGACGGTCGCGGTGTTGTACAACACAGATCGATCGCGCTCTTCCGGCGACTTCGGCCGCTCCCACAGTTCGTGATCGAGGATCAGCCAGAGAATCATCGCCACGATCGACAGGATCGTCGCCGCACTCATACGCCATGGGCCCATCGTGTCGGCGAACAACCAGATCGTGTTGGTGGCCAGTGCGATCGCACCCGTGGCGAACGCGCCGACGAGCACCTTCGACAGTCCGGTGACCAGTCGCCACGGCCGGTTCGCCCGCACCATCCCCGACAGCAGTCGCAGCCGTCTCAGTCCCGAGGGCGCGAAGTACCGGATGCCGTCCTCGATCTGCACACACGGGAAGCGTCGTGCCGCGCCGGGGGGCATGAGTTCCGGTTCCCCGAGGATGTGGGCGATCGCGAGTTCGGTGACGGTGCGGACGCGGCGCTCGATGTGGACGCCGCCCACCCCGGCGACGGAGATGAGCGCGAAGAGGTGGTCGGCGCTGACGTCGGCCACCACCGGCAGGGTGTTCTCGCGGCGTGGTAGATCGGTGAGGTACACGACGATGTCCTCCCCTTCGGAGGACGGATCGACCGCGTCGATCACATCTGCGAAATCCGCTTGCTCGTCGGAGAGGTAGGGCTTGCAGCGCACGCATGTAGTCCACCGGCGCTCGAGGCGGTCACGGCTTCGCAGGCGTTGCGGCAGGTGCTCCGCGATACGTTCCGCGAGAGCCACAGGTTTGCCCGGATCCGCGATGAACAGCACCGAGGCCTGCTCACCCGCGGCACCGGATTGCCCTCCCTGGAGGTGTTCGTTCGCCTTCACCGTCTTCGCGTACCCGCCCGGTCTGCCCCCAAACTCCCAGGCAGTGGGTGCGAGTCGATCACGGCGCCGCCGCGCTGTCCGTGTCCGGTTGACAGGTCCACCTGGGTCCGCCGAGGCATCGTCGACAAGAGCGGGAATCGGTGGGGTCTTTATGCTGGCCGGTGTGCCGGGGCTGATCGACCGATCCGGCGCGGCTGGTCATGACCACTCCCGACGGCTGCGCCGAAGAGGCCGCCGACTGGTGCGACCGACCACCACAGCAGTACCCAGGGTGGGGACGGTGGCTCGGCCGAAAATCTGGCAATCGCCGGTATCGGGCCCGGCGGCCCGAATGTCGGCGGTCCGACCCACCTCCACGCCACGACGCGAGCATTCCCAGGACGGCGCGATAGAGCGCCAACGCCGGAACCAACTCGAGCTATCGGCAGAACGGCTACGTGCAGTCACCTCGGTAGTTCACCAGACCGAGGCTCACGCCTGTACCCCGTTCGCCGATCCGCTTACGGCGTCCCGGCCCTGAATCCAGCATCAGATGGAAGGATATTCGGTCATCGGATCCTTGCCGAGTACATGCTGGCGGACTCGCGCGTCGCGGCGCGCATTTCGGGACGGTTCCGACTCGGCGGACACGCCGGTTGGTGCGGACGTCGAATTGGAGGGAAGTCAATCGCCCACTCACTGCAACGCCCTGAAGTCTAGCTAGACGGTGCCTACGTCAGCGGAGTCGTTCTCACCGTAGGGCTCCCCCTATGCCGGTGCCTATCTGCGGGCGCCGCCACAGCTCCCATGCGAGTCGCAGGACTCCGATCGCGGTAAGAACGGTCAGCGACAAGACGGCGGGTACGGAAATCGCTACCGGAAAAACTAGGAGGGCCGCGGCGGCGGTGAGGAGCCGATCGACGGTGAGCTGATGGTGGTCACGCCAACGGTAGGCCACCTCGGCGGCGTAGAACAGTGCCACCCCACCGGTGAGGGCGAGGGCGGCCAGCGGCGCCAGCGGCTCGTCGATGTGTTCCACCGAAACCCGAGCCCCGAGGGCGAAGTAGACAATCCCCGCGACGAGCGGCAGGTGCAGGTAGCTGTAGGCGTCGCGCGCCAACCGTGCCCGATCGACACCGAGTGTTCCCTGCATACGTTTTTCGGCGCCGGCGGTGAGGCCGAAGTAGGTCCACCACAGGGTGGCCGAGATCAGCACCCCGAGAACCACAGCGCCGAGGACACCGGGACGGCGCAGGTTTTCGGTTGCCCCCGCCCCCAGCTCGATGATCGTCTCGCCCAGCGCGATGATGATGACCGAACCGTGGCGCTCGATGAAATACGAAGGTACGACCCGAAGTCCGCTGATTCCCGCTATCAGGGGACTGCCGAAGTCGACCGCCGCCGCCGCGACCCACAGCAACTCACGGTAGGGGGAGGCCACAAAAGCAGCGGCAACGATCAAGGCCGGCCCGACGAGCAGGCCCGGCGCCAGTCGGCGGATCGCCGACGCCAATCCATCCTCGTCGTGGGATGACGAGGCTAGGAACATACCGACGTTGATGACGCGGACGGCGAGCAATGCGAGCCCGAAAACGAGGGCCCCGGTGGTGAATGCGGTCGGCAGTGCGATGGCCGCGATGAGCATCGCCGCCATCGCGACGATGATCAAAGTCGTGTGCATCACCCGCGCCGTGTCGAATGTGTTGGTCAGCCAGGCGTAGCACACCCACGCCCACCACAGGGCGAGCAGCGCGAGCACACCCCGGCCGAAAGCCTGCCAGGAGATGTCACTGAGCATCAGGTGTGTGACCTGCGACATCGCATACACGAAGGTGAGGTCGAAGAACAACTCCAGGTTGCCCACCGACCGCCCATTCGACTCCTGCGATCCGTCGGTGTCAGGCTCGCGGCCGGCGGATCCCCCGGCGGCGTTGCCGTCGTCGACCGTCATCGTCGACCAGTGGTCATGATCATCGCCCGTTGCTGTTCACCAGTAATGTTGTTCTCCGATATCAGCTTCTCGGGGGTGATCCGCACCAGCAGCATCCCCTCGCCCGCATTGAGCCGGCCTACTCCTCTGCCCCGATGTCGGTCGCTCGCTGTGCCACCGCAGCTGCTGCCGACCCGGTTGTACAGATCCCGTGGCCGGGGGCGTGCGCCTCCATTCCGACCGCTTCGACGCTCACATTCGCGACGTCGCCCTGTCGACGCGGTTCCCTGACGACGCAGTTCGCGGCTCACAGCGCCGCCACGGCCGCCTCGGCGACGGTCTTGTCCTGCTCCCCGATGCCGCCGCTGACGTCGACCGCCCCGACGACCTGGCCGTTGTGCCGCAGCGGCACACCGCCGGTGAAGATCATGGTGCGCCCACCGTTGGACACGTGTATCCCGTAGAACTGCCCGCCCGGACCCGCGTTGGCCGCGAGGTCCTCGGTCGAGATGTCCAGCGCTCGCGCGGTGAACGCCTTGCTGATCGAGATGTCGATGCTGGCGATCCAGGCACCGTCCATCCGCACGTGAGCCACGAGGTTGCCGCCGGCATCGACCACCGCAATGTTCGTCGGCGACTCGATCTCGTCAGCTTTGGCCCGCCCGGCGGCGATCACCCGCTGCGCATCGTCGAGGGACACCGAGGTCTGGTTCACTGTCATGACGCACCCGCCCGGGGCTTCGCGAACTGCGCGACGATGGCCTGACAGAACGCGGGGAGGTCGTCGGGCGAGCGGCTCGAGATCAGGTTCCCGTCGATCGCGACCTCTTCGTCGACGACGTCGGCCACGGCGTTGCGCAGGTCGGTCCGCAGACTCGGGTATGAGATGAGCGTTCTGCCTTTGGCCACACCGGCCTCGACGAGGGTCCAGGGACCGTGGCAGATTACCCCGACCGGCTTTCCCGAGCCGACGAAGTCGCGCACGAACGACACCGCCGCCTCCTCGATTCGCAGCTTGTCGGGGTTCACCGTGCCGCCCGGCAGCAGCAAGGCATCGTAATCGTCGACCGCAACATCGGACACGGCCCGATCTACGGTGAACGTGCCGGCCGCGTCGAGGTCGTTGTTGCGTGCCTGGATTTCACCGGTCTTCGGCGACAGCAGCTCCGTGTGCCCACCGGCTTGGTGCACCGCGTCGCGGGGTCGCTCGAGTTCGACTCTTTCGACCCCGTCGGCAGCAAGTATCGCGATCCGCTTGCCCTGCAGTGTCATTGCCATCATTGTGCTCTCTCGGTCCGGGCCGCCTCACGGATGCAGTACGACCTTGGTCCATCCGTCGTCGCGGGCATCGAAATGCTGGTAACCGGACTCGGCCTCGGCGAGTGGCAGTTCGTGGGAGACGATCCAGGACGGCTTGGCACGGCCCTGGTGGATCAGGTCGCGCAGCTGCCGGTTGTAGTGCTTGACGTTGGCCTGCCCGGTCCCGACCTTCTGCCCCTTGAACCAGAATTTGCCCATGTCGAAGGCGATCTTGCCGTTGCGTTCGAGTTCGTCGGGGCCGTTTCGGTCCTGGGGCAGGAAGATGCCGACCACGCCGATGTGGCCGGTGAAGCGCACCGAGTCGACGAGCCGGTTCATCGTCATCGCGGCGTCCTCGTGACCCTGCGGGTCGTGCGCCTGATAGCCGACGCACTCACAACCCTTGTCGGCACCCTGCCCGCGGGTCTGTTCCAGGACCTGCTCGACCGGGTCGCCCTTCGAATCGTCGATCGGAATGACGCCGATCTGCTCGGCGAGCTCGAGCCGGTCCGGATGCCGGTCGACGATCATCACCTTGCTCGCGCCCTGGATCATCGCCGAGTACGCCGCCATCAACCCGACCGGCCCGGCCCCGTACACCACCATCGAATCGCCGGGCTGCATGTCCGCGAGGCGGGTGCAGTGCCAGCCGGTGGGAAAGATGTCGGAGAGCATCACGTAGTCGGTTTCCTTGTCCTGGGCATCCTCGGGCAACCGCAGGCAGTTGAAGTCGCCGAACGGCACCCGCAGATATTCCGCCTGCCCGCCCCAGAACGGGCCCATCCCGGCGAACCCGTATGCGGCGCCGGCCATCTTCGGATCCGGGTGCACCGTCAGGCAGAACGCGGTCAACCCTTCCTCGCAGTTGCGGCAGAAACCGCAGCCGATGTTGAACGGCAGGCACACCCGATCCCCGGGTGAGACCTTGACCACCGCATTGCCGACCTCGGCGACGATCCCCAGGTTTTCGTGACCGAGGACCATCCCGGGCTCCAGATCGGTGCGGCCCTCATACATGTGCAGATCCGACCCGCAAATATTGGTGCTGGTGATCTTTACCAGCACATCGGTCGGCTGCTCAATCCTGGCATCGGGCATGTCCTTCACATGAACCTCACGTGGCCCGTCGTACACAAGCGCTTTCATCTCGACTCCCTGATGCTGCGTTTCCGGTTGATCCCGGCCCGGCGGCCACAGGCGATGACATGTGAGCGGCCGAATGAATCGTGCCGCTGGGCAGACGCGACAGCGCACGGAACTGAAAACAACACCAAAACGTTGGCACACCACCATGTTTCGCGTCACAGCCGACAACAGCGGGCGCATTCAGGGCGTCGCATTCCATCCACCATGGAGTCTCCTCTTTCGGCTCCACGATTGCTAGGGGTGAGATCGGTTTCCTTGATTCGTGGGCTCGGGGCTCCTTCCCTTCACCGGTCGATGGTGTGATGCTGGACCATGTCCACCACCTCGAACAGGAGACCCGACATGGCCACCAAGGCGCTGCTGGTCCGACTCGAAGCCAAACCCGGCAAGGAAAGCGCGGTCGAGGAATTCCTCCGATCGGCGCTGCCACTCGTCGAACAGGAGCCCGGCACGAAGCCCTGGTTGGCGGTACGGTTCGGCCCCTCGACGTTCGGCATCATCGACGCATTCCCCGACGAGGCCGCCCGCGACACACATCTCAATGGGCCGGTCGGCAAGGCCCTCGGCGAACGCGCCGACGAACTCTTCGCTGCGCCGCCCGAAATCAGCAACCTCGACGTGCTCGCCGACAAGCTCTGAGCCGCCGAGTCCGCCGAACCTGTCGAATCTTGGTACACAACGACGAGGCGAGCGCGCAGCCTGACACGTCACCGGGCCCCCACCACACTCCACCGAACTCGGGACATCCTCCGCGACCACCATGCTC
Organism: Rhodococcus sp. 21391; assembly: GCF_016772255.1. Taxonomy (NCBI): domain Bacteria; kingdom Bacillati; phylum Actinomycetota; class Actinomycetes; order Mycobacteriales; family Nocardiaceae; genus Rhodococcus; species Rhodococcus sp. 21391. The sequence goes on from NZ_CP063781.1 coordinate 6,835,946, forward strand.
ACCTAGGTCAAAGAAACTCAATCGGCGACGGCGCCCAACGGCCGGCCGTGGCGCGTCCGGTGACCGATCCCTATTCAGGGACGAGCGCGAGCGCCCACCGCTGGGGCACGTGCTGGGCGCCGAACCGTTGCCGCTCGCCACCGGACAGGCGGATCCCGTGCTCACCGATCTGCGGGTGCAAACCCGCGGTTTCGGTGTCGATCCGGTCGCGCAGGTTGACGGTGTCCAGGGCCGCCCAGCACTGCTCGTCCGTCACCTCCGGGGCGGCGAGGGTGAGGTTCTCCCGGACGGTGCCCGAGATCGCGGGCGCGTTCTGTTCCACGTAGCGCGTGCGACGGTGAAGCTCACCGAGTCGAGGACGGGATGGTCGGGGCGGTACCCGAACCGGGCGTCGCGGAATTGGACCATCCACTACTCGATCGGGGATTTCCCCCGTCGCATCTTCAGCGGCTGAGCGTTCGACGATCCGCTCCACCGGATCCAGACGGGAGCTTGCCGACAGAGTCATGGATGGTGCTCACGGCCACCGCAGCCGCAGATGCACGCAGCGTGACCGGGAGCACGCTTGACGAGTTCGATGCTCCAATAGCCGAGGACGGATTCATCGTCGCGTTGAGGAAGTGCACTTGTCCCAACTGGCGATGAGTTCAGTCGGAAATTCGCCGAGCTGACATTCGGTGGTCCACAGCATCGGACCGAGCGCCCAATCCGCCGACACCGCCGCTGAAAGTGAAGCGAGAGCGACCCACCCGAGACGCATCAGCACCGGCATCCCCCAATCATGCCGGACTGAGTGTCGCGTGCCGCCTGTCCGCCGGCATCGCGTTCGCGGATCCGCTTGCGGCACAGGGGCCAGCAGTCCTCAGCGGTGCGCTTCTTCGACCCAGGAAGGATGTCTTCCACTGGTGTCGCACACCCAGGTTCGGGAGTCGTTGCTGTCGAGGTCGACGGTGTCGGTGAGCCAGTAGGTATCGTCGGGCGCCCATCCCGCGATGACACTCGCGGTGTCGGCGTCGACGGTGATCGCGGTGTCGGCGTCGACGGTGATCGCGGTGCCCGCCGCGGCGAGGTATCCCGCCACGGTGAGATGTACGCCCTCGTACCGTTCGGAGAGCCGCGGCCAGTCCGGAAAGACCCATCGTCCTGAACGTCCGGTGGTGCGGTACCAATCGTGTCGTTTCTGCGCGGTGACCTCGACGGAGAACTGTCTGCACAGTTCTGCCCACGCCTGCGCACCGTCGACCTCGTACACGCGAGCGCTGGCGGGAATGTTCATTCGTCGCGTGACGGCGCGCTCCCATCCCATGCTGTCCTCGACGAACCACAAGCCGGCCGGGGTCCCGTCGAACAGCGGCTGGGACGAACACCGTGGAGGTGGAGTCGACCACCACCAGCCGGACCAGTTCGCCGACGGATCCGCCGGACGATCGCGTTCTGCTCGCACTTCCTCCGCGGCAGTCCGATCACGGTAGTCATGCAACAGTTCTGCGGTAGTGGAGTCAACGGGATCCGTACCGTCCTCACTCCAGCCCACCGACCACTGATCGGTCGCAGCGGGCGTCGTCCACCACTGCGTATGCGGGGATCGTGCGATGTGCTCGGCGACCCGTCGAAGCTCACGGCGCACCGGCTCGGCGGCGACGAGGATGTCTTCGCCGTCCGGCTCCTGCCAGTAGCGCGCCGCGTCCACCGCGTCGGCGAGGGCCGAACGGAGTGCAACCGCCGTCACCTCGGGCAGCGGCACCTGGGACAGGCGGTGCGCCACATCGTCTGCAGTGAGGACGGTCCGCCGAGCCTTTTCAGCGCCGGGCCCGAACAGCACGCGTGCACCTTCCCGACCGGACTCGAGGTGATACGACGCCAGAAATACGGCGTGATCGACCAAGTCACCGCGGAACTCGGAGTGCAGAGTTCGTTCGGCGTCTCTCGCGTAGGCGAGGAGCATCCGACGCCCACGTGGGCCGGCCAACACTGCTTCTGCGGTAGTCATGTGCTGACCACCCTAGAGTCCCCGAGCCGACGCGCCTCCGCATACGTTCTCACCGGGGGCCGTGGGCCACTGCGGCTGCGAGGAAGCCGGCCGAACAGGCCGCCGTCTGGGCGGCAGTGTGTGCGCAGCCGCGGGTGTTGTCGGGGTCTACCTGCCAAAGCGGAAACTCGCCTGGCACGCCTGGCCGAGCAGTGCGATGCCTTCTTCGATGGAGCGCAGTGGGATCGCGCCGTAGCCGATGCGGAAGTGGTTGCGGGGCGGGACCGGTTGTGTGAAGAAGATGTCGCCCCGTTCGATGAGCACACCGCGGGCTTCCGCCTCGCGCACGAGTACCCGGCAGTCGAGGTTCTCCGGGCCGGTCATCCACAAGCTGACGCCACCGGGCGGATAGGGTTCCTGCGGCCACGGGAGATATTTGTCGACGGCCGCACACAGACGCTCCCATTTGTGTTTCATCTGGGTGCGGTGATGGCGCAGCGCGCGGTGGTACTCCCCGCTGTCGATGAGCATGGCCAGGGCCCGTTGCTGGTGACCCGGGGGATGACGGAGCATGTACCGTCGGGCCTTCCGCAGTTCGCGCACCAGGTCCGCAGGTCCGACGAGGTAGCCCAGACGCAAACCGGGGGCCAGGAACTTCGAGAACGTACCGAGGTACACGGCGTCGCCGCTGGAATCGAGCGCCTTGAGCGCCGGGCTGGGGCTGCCGTGGTAGCGGAACTCGCTGTCGTAGTCGTCCTCCACGATCACGGTGCCGGACTCCGCGGCGAGCTGCAGCAGACGCTGACGACGGTCGATGCCGAGCGTCGCGTTGGTCGGATGGTGATGGCTCGGTGTCAGATACATCAGATCCGTGCCGCGCAGCGTCTCCGGCGGGCGCAGGCCGTGGTCGTCGACGTCGATGCCGTACACCTGGGCACCGGTGCGCAGGAAGATGTGTCGCGCATCGAGATAGCCGGGATTCTCGATGGCAACCCGATGTTCGGGTCCGAGCAGCACCCGGCCGACGAGATCCAGGCCCTGCTGGGAACCGACGGTCACCAGAACCTCGTCCGCGCTCGCCTCGATGCCGCGCGAGGGCAGCAGATGCTGGCGGATCATGTCGATCAGCATCGGGTCGTCCGCACCGACGCTGTCCTGGAGGCTCGCGTAGGCGTGGGGTTGATACAGCGCGTCGCGGAGACAGCGCACCCACGCGCGGGCGGGGAAGCTGCGGATGTCGATCTGCCCGGCCAGGAACGGGTACGGGTAGCTGTGCCAGTCGACGTTCTTCTCGATGTGCGGGACGTCGGCGTCGGGGTAGCGCCGGATGCGGGACGACCAGTCGATGCGCGGGATGGTCGCGCGGGCATCCGTTGCGAGCGTCTCGATCATGTCGGGATTCACGAACATGCCCGAGCGCTGGTGGCTTTGGACGAGACCCTCGGCGATCAGTTCCTGATACGCCAGGTTGATCGTGTTCCGGGAGATCGCGAGATCGACGGCGAGTTCACGCGAACTCGGAAGGCGGTGTCGTGGATCGAACAGCCCGTTGGCGATGCCGTGCTCGATCGCCCGTCGAACCTGGCGGTAGAGCGGTTCGGCGGAATTGCGGTCGACCTCGATCAGTGTTCTCGGCACGCATCGCCTCCTGTGGATCCAAGAGTGGCCAGAGGTAGGCCGACCCGGCACGCCGAGAAGTTCTCGAACGAGCACTTCTCAGTATGCCGGGCCGGCGGCGAAATCAAACCAGGTTGAGCGCGTCGTCGACGCTGACCGACTCGATCCCGAGTGCCTCACCGACGGCATCGTTCGTCAGGCGCCCGGCGACGGTGCTGACACCGGCGCGGAGCGCGGCATTCTCCCTGGCCGCGCGGGCGAGGCCCTTCTCGGCGATCTGCAGGGTGTACGGCAAGGTCACGTTGGTGAGTGCGTACGTCGACGTGTGGGGCACCGCTCCCGGCATGTTCGCCACGCAGTAGAACACCGAGTCGTGAACCTTGAACGTGGGCTCCGCGTGGGTGGTGGGACGCGAATCCTCGAAGCAACCGCCCTGGTCGATCGCGATGTCGACGAGGACGCTGCCCGGCTTCATCCGTGAGACCAGCGAGTTCGAGATGATCTTCGGTGCCTTGGCGCCCGGGACGAGCACGGCACCGATGACGAGGTCGGCCTGCATGACTTCCTGCTCGATCGAGTAGGAGTTCGCGGCGAGGGTGCGGATCCGGCCCTGGTACATCCGGTCGGCGGCGCGCAGCTTGTCGACGTTCTTGTCGAACAGGACGACGTCGGCCCAGGTGCCTGCGGCGACGGCGACGGCGTTCATGCCCGATACGCCTGCACCGATCACGACGACGCGAGCCGGGGACACACCGGACACGCCGCCGATCAGTACGCCGCGGCCACCCTCCGGTCGCATGAGCGCCTGCGCACCGACGAGCGGTGCGAGCCGGCCGGCGACCTCACTCATCGGGAACAGCAGGGGCAGCGAACCGTCGGGAAGCTGAACGGTCTCGTACGCAACGGAATTGGTGCCGGCGGCGAGCAGTGCCCGGGTGCACTCTTCACCCGCAGCCAGGTGCAGGTAGGTGAACAACGTGAGGTCCGAACGCATCCGGTGGTATTCCTCGGCGATGGGCTCCTTGACCTTGAGCAGCAGTTCCGCGCTCTGCCACACCGCGTCGGCGGAGTCGAGGATCTTCGCGCCGGCGGCACCGTAGGCGTCGTCACCGATCGACGAGCCTTCCCCCGCACCGCGTTCTACGAACACGTCGTGCCCGTGGGCGACCATTTCGTGGACACCGGCGGGAGTGGCCGCCACCCGGTACTCGTGGTTCTTGACTTCCTTGGGGATACCGATCCTCATCTGAGACCTCCGTTAGCTGGGGCTGTTCGCCGCTCCGACCACATGTCGTGGTGCCCGAGCGATACCGAAGTCTGGATCACTCTGGCATGGGACCAGAAGGACCAGTTGAGCGCCGTCTACGGGGACCAGACTGGACCCATCGAATACCGCTCTTCTGGCCCTGACCTGCGGTCTGCCCCGTCGGTATGGTGTGGATCACAGCCATTCGACAACGAAGGAGATGGTCGTGGACGTCACCGAATTGCGAGCACGGGCCCGCCGGCACCTCGGACCTCATTTCACCCGTAAGGACACCTGGGAAAGCGACTTCCCGGTGTTCGTTCGTGGCGAGGGAAGCTATCTGATCGACACCGAGGGGGACCGTTTCCTGGACGGTCTGGCAGGCCTGTTCTGCGTGAACATCGGTCACGGCCGCGACGACATCGCCAAGGCGGCGAGCGAGCAGATCGGGACGCTGGCGTACGCCTCCAACTGGGGCAGCGCCCACATCCCCGCGATCGAGGCGTCCGCGCTCATCGCCGACCTGGCGCCCGGTGATCTCGGGACGACCTTCTTCGTCAACTCGGGTTCGGAGGCCGTGGAGACGGCCGTCAAGTTCGCCCGGCAGTACCACCGCAGCCAGGGCAACCCGCAGCGCACCAAGATCATCAGCCGCGAGATGGCGTATCACGGAACCACTCTCGGCGCCCTCTCGGTGACACAGCTGCCCAAGATCAAAGACCCGTTCGGACCGCTGCTGCCCGGGGTCCGCTCCGTACCCAACACCCTCGGTTACCTCGGCGACTGCGGCCCGGCGAACGAGCTCGACTGCATCGCCGCGATCGAAGCCGTCATCGAGGAAGAGGGCGCCGAGACCATCGCCGCCGTGTTCGCCGAGCCGGTTCAGAACGGGCGCGGCGCCCTCGTCCCGCCGGACGGATACTGGGCCGCGCTGCGCGCGCTGTGCGACAAGCACGGGATCCTGCTGGTCTCCGACGAGGTGATCTGCTCGTTCGGCCGCCTCGGACACTGGTTCGGGCACGGGCTCACCGGTGTGGTTCCCGACATGATCACGTTCGCGAAGGGCTCCACGTCCGGATACGCGCCGCTCGGCGGCCTGATCGTGCGTGAGCAGCTGGTTCGCGAGCTCTACGACTCGCCCAAGGGCGGCGTGTTCACGCATGGCGCGACGTGGGGCGGACACCCGGTGTCGACTGCGGTGGCGGTCGCGAACATCACCGCGATGCGCGACGAGAACGTGCTGGGCAACGTCTCCGCGCGCGGCCCGAAGTTGCGGTCGGCACTCGACTCGCTGATGAGCTCGCACCGCTGCGTCAAGGACGTGCGCGGCACCGGCTTCTTCTACGCGATCGAATTGATGGCCGACAGCGACAGCGGCCGGGAGTTCACCGAGCAGGAGTCGCTGACGGTGTTGCGCAAGGTGCTGCCGGAGGCGTTCGCCCGCACCAAGGTGATCCTCCGCGGCGACGACCGCGGTGCCACGATGCTGATGATCTCGCCGCCACTCGTCGCCGACGACGAGGTGCTCTCGGAACTGCTCCACGGAATCGACAGCATGCTCACCGACATCGAAAAGGCAATCCAGCCGTAGGGAACGATACGTTCCCCGATTTCCAGCGGGTGGCGGTCGTCGAGATCGACGACCGCCACCCCTCTTCGTAGTGATGGGAGAGCGAGGCCATGGCCCCGGGCGTCACCGCTGTACCACCCACCGACGGTGTACGACTGAATGATTCGTCGCTGGTCGACCACTGGATCGCCACGTTGCGTGGGGCGAATCGCGTCGTCGGTCTCGCGGACGGAGAAGACGAACGCGCGATCCGTGCCGCCCACCATCTGCACCACAAATGTGTCGTTTCCCCGCGGCTGTTCGGGCGGCGGGAAGTCATCCGGCGAATCGCCGAGGCCGCGGATATCCCCCTGGCCGAGGAACTCGTCGTTGACCTCGCCGAGGCGGCTGCCGACCCCGCGATCCGCGACGCCGTCGAATCGGGATTCGCCAGATACCCCGACCGGATCGAGTCGGCGCTGTCCGACCCGGTGTGCCTCGCCGCGGCGGCGCTGCGCGCCGGAGTGGTCGACGCCTGCGTCGCGGGCGCGAGCAGGCCGACGTCCGACGTGCTGCGGGCCGGGCTGCGCATCGTCGGTCTCGCGCCGGGTTCGAGCATCCTGTCGAGCTCGTTTCTGATGTTGCTGTCGGACGGCAGGCAGTTGACGTTCTCCGACTGCGCCGTCGTACCCGACCCCACGGTCGAGGAACTGGTCGACATCGCGCTGGCTGCCAGCGCCACCCACTTCCAGCTCACCGAGCAGACTCCGATCGCGGCGATGCTGTCGTTCAGCACCCAGGGCAGCGCCAGCCACCCGCGAGTGGAGAAGGTCCGCGAGGCCGCGGACCTGGTGCGCGTCCGGGACCCGCAGTTGCACGTGGACGGTGACCTGCAATTCGATGCCGCGCTGGTCGCCGAGATCGGCGCGTCCAAGGCGCCCGGTTCGCGGGTCGCCGGCCGGGCCAATGTCCTAGTCTTCCCCAATCTCGATGCCGGCAACATCGGGTACAAGATTGCCCAGCGGCTCGGGGGTGCAATAGCCTTGGGTCCCATCCTGCAAGGCTTGGCCGCACCGTGGAACGACCTGTCCCGAGGATGCACCGGCAGCGACATCGAACTGATGGCTCTGGTGAGCGCAGTCCAATCCCTGGCCACCTGAACTTCACATCGGCACGGGAACGTGCCGCCGGATCGAGAAGGGAGTCGCGATGACGATGCTCCTCATCGGTGCCCTGTGCATCGGCATCGCGTCCGTCATCGGCGGCGCCACCGGGTTCGGGACGGCGCTGATCGCGACACCGGTGATGCTGATGGTCGGATTCGCCGTTCCCGAAGTGGTATTCGTCAATCTGGTGGCAGGACTGATCACGCGGATCGGCGCGGCATATCAGTTGCGGGAACACATCAGTTGGGGACGGGTGGCACTGCTCGGTGGCGGGAGCCTGCCCGGCGCCTGGCTGGGCGCGGTCACTCTCGGTCTGATGCCGGAGCAGTATCTGAAGCCGGCCGCGGGAGCCGTGGTGATGCTGTGCGGGCTCGCGATGGCACTGCCCACCCGCGCGGACGCCACGCGTGTGCCCTCCACGACCGCGCACGTTCTCACCGGATCGGTGGGTGGCTACCTCGGAACGACGACGTCGCTCAACGGACCGCCACCGGTCCTGTTGCTCATGCGAGCGCGGTTGCCACCGCTGGCTTTCATTGCCGATCTCGCAGGCTATTTCATCGTCGCGAACGTCATGGCTCTCGCTGTCCTGTGGTTCCACGACGAGATCACGGAGTCGATGTTCTGGCCGCGCCTCCCGGTGTTCGTCATCGCCGCGCTGATCGGCAACGTCACCGGACTGGCGATCGCCCGCCGACTTCCGCCGGGGGTGTTTCGTTCCGCGGTCATCGTGCTGGTGATCGCGGCCGGTGCGGCGACCTGCCTTCTCGGATGACGGCCGCTCAGGGCTCGGCACCGACCCGTCGGACCAGACGCACCAGTTCTCCCGCGGGACCGTCGAGCTGACGCGCGCCCCGCCACACGGCGCGCAGCACCCTGTCGAGCTCGAGGCCGTCGACGTCGATCACCTTCAGTTCTCCGGCGCCGACCTGCTCCGCCACCGCGAGGGTACTCATCACCGCGGGGCCGACTCCGGCCAGCACGCTGGTGCGAATTGCGGCGGCGCTGCCCAGCTCGAGAAGTGGTGCCGCCCGGTCGTATTCCTGTAATGCCACGTCGAGGGTGGTTCGCGTGCCGGACCCCGGCTCGCGAACCAAGAGCGGTGTCAGCGCCAACTCGGCGACGGTCAGCGCCTTCCGTCGCCGGGCCCACGGGTGGGTGGGATGAACGACGACGACCAACCGGTCACGCGCCACCGTGAGACTCTTCAACGGTCGCGGCACCGTCGGCGATTCGACGAACCCGACGTCGCAGATCCGGCTGTTGATCCGCTCGAACACCTGAGTTGAGTTGTGCACCTGCAGGTGAATTGTCACGTCGGAGTGCAAGCGGCGAAACTGCCCCAGCCATCCCGGCATCAGGTGTTCCGCGACCGTCATGCTCGCACCCACCGTCAACTCGGCGGCGCGTTCCGCGCGCAGTCCCTCGGCCACGTCGAGCAGCCGGCGCGTGTCGGAGAGCACCCGGCGCGCCCAGTGCGCGATCACGGTTCCCTGAGGTGTCAGTATCGAGCCCATCGGGCTGCGCTGCAGCAGCGTCATGCCGAACTGACGCTCGAGTTGCTTGATAGCGCGACTGGCATTCGGCTGCGCCATTCCGGCGAGTCTTGCGGCAGCACTGAGGCTTCCGTGGTCGTCGACGCCGACGAGCAACTCGAGAACGGGGAACTCGGGCCATCTGCGGGACATGCATCGAGTATATGACCCTGGCGCAAGACATATCACGCTGATATGCGTTCATGTCGAGATGACGGCTACCGGAGACGGCCGCGGTGACGGACCGTGGATCCATGAGTAGTCAACTGAGCGAGAAGTCCGAGGAACAGCGCGTCGAGAGCCCGGCAACGCTGCCGCGACTGCAGACCGCCACGGCCACTCTCCTGCCGGGTCTGGCGCTGTGCGCCGTCGCCACCGCCGTCGCCATGGGTGTCGGCCGGTTCCTTCCGACGGTGAGCCCGCTGCTCATCGCCATCGTGCTCGGCGCCGTGCTGTCGAACGTCGTGCACCTGCCCGAACGCCTGCGCCCCGGCCTGCAGTTCTCCGCCAAGAAGCTGCTGCGGGTGGGGATTGCCCTCCTCGGACTCCAATTGATGCTGAGCGACATCCTCGGACTGGGCTGGGGCGTCATCGTCGTGGTGGTGTCGATCGTCTGTCTGGGCATCGTGGGAACGATGTTCGCGGGCAAGCTGCTCGGCCTCAGCTGGACTCAGCGGCTGCTCATCGCCTGCGGATTCTCGATCTGCGGCGCGGCCGCGGTGGCGGCGGTGGACGGTGTCGTGGACGCCGACGAGGAAGAGGTGATCACCGCGGTCGCGCTCGTCGTCATCTTCGGCACGCTCATGATCCCCGCGATCCCACTGCTGTCGCGGGCGCTGGGACTCTCCGACACCGACGCCGGCCTGTGGGCGGGCGGATCCATCCACGAGGTCGCCCAGGTGGTCGCCGCGGGCGGCGCCATCGGTGGTGCCGCATTGGGCGTGGCCGCGGTGGTCAAACTCGCCCGCGTCCTCATGCTCGCCCCGGTCATGGCCGTCCTCAGCGTGCGCCAGCGCAGGCTCGCCGGCACCGACGCCGACGTGAAGCGGCCGCCGCTCGTCCCGCTCTTCGTCCTTGCCTTCCTCGCCTGCGTCGGCCTGCGGTCGTCCGGCCTGCTGCCCACGGGCCTGCTCGCCGAGGCCAAGATCGTGCAGACCGCCCTCCTCACTGCCGCGATGTTCGCCCTCGGCGCCGGCGTCCAGATCGCCACTATCAAGAAGGTCGGCGCACGACCCTTCGTGCTCGCAGGCATCTCCACCGTCTGGGTCGCGTCGATCGCCCTGGTCGGTGTCCTGCTCGCGGGGTGATACCGCTACCCACCCCCTTCGCCCCGTCGCCTCCCCCGCCGCGACGAACGGGACGCTCGTTGCGTCAGATCGAACGAGCGTCCCGTTCGTTCCGTCCCGTTCGTTCGGCGGGGGCCGCCGTCCGGGGGCCTGACAATCACAGTGCAGTTGCAGCGACCTGTTCCCGGCGCGTCAACACGAGCGGCGCGCCGTCGGTGATCGCGATGGTGTGTTCACTGTGCGAGGTGCGCGATCCATCCGCCGAGCGGATGGTCCACCCGTCGGGGTCGTAGACGATCTTGTCCGTGCCGGCGGCGAACCACGGTTCGAGGGCGAGGGTCAGCCCCGGGCGCAGTGTGAGGCCTCGGCCCGCACGTCCTGTGTTCGATACGTGCGGATCTTCGTGCATGGTCCGCCCGAGCCCGTGGCCACCGAACTCGGTGTTGACCGGGTACCCGTACTCGGCGGCGACCGCGCCGATCGCCGCAGACACATCGCCCAGCCGGTTGCCGGGTAACGCGGCGGCGATTCCGGCTGTCAGGGCCTTTTCGGTGGCTGCGATGAGGCGCGCGTCCTCGGGTCGTGGATTGCCGACGATGATGCTGCGGGCACAATCGGCGACCCACCCGTCGATGGACACTGCGATGTCCATGCTCAGCAGGTCCCCGTCCTGCAGCACGTAGTCGTGCGGAAGGCCGTGTAGTACCGCGTCGTTGACCGACAGGCAGATGACGTTGCGGAACGGTCCGCGCCCGAAGGACGGCGCATAGTCCCAGTAGCACGACGTGGCGCCGCGCTGGGCGATCAACTGGCGGGCTCGGTCTTCGAGCTCGAGCAGATTCACGCCCGGTTCGGCCCGGTGTTCGAGATCGTCGAGCAACTCGGCGATGAATGTGCCGGTGACGTCCATCGCGGCGACCTCGCGGGGTGTTTTCAGTTCCAGCACCAACTACTCCTCTTCGTACGCACAACTCCGGTATTAAAATACCACCCTAGACTGCGGGCTGGGATTTTCATACCGCTGCAGGGTTAGACTGCTCGCATGGTGCGTCTCCCCCTGACCCCGGAACAGCTGGCCGCAGGCAAGCGCCTCGGTCATCAGCTACGGCAGGCGCGGGGTGATCGCACCCTCGCCGAGGTCGCGCAGGAGGCCGGGATCTCTCCGGAGACTCTTCGGAAGATCGAGACCGGGCGGATGGCGACACCCGCCTTCACGACTGTCGCGGCCCTCGCCCGGGTGCTTCCCCTGTCGCTCGACGAGCTCGCCGACATCTGCCTTGCCCACACCGGCCTCCGGCAAACCGGGTAACAATTCTTCAGCTCGACCAGCGCTGCCCGCACACAGGATTCAGATCCGAGGCGGGTGGCATGCGCAGCCCTCGGGTGCTGTGGCCGGATGCAAGTGATAGAAGTTCTAGCCATGATCCTCCCGAAGGTCCGAGACCCTCGTTTCGTCACGATCCGCCGCGGTGGGACGCTCACCGACTCGGAGCATCAGCTTCTGGCCCTATGGGCGGCATCGTGCGCGGAGCACGTCCTCAACCTGTTCGAGTCGGCTCGGCCGGAGGACACACGACCGCGTGAGGCGATCGAGCATGCCCGCGCGTGGGTGCGTGGCGAGGTCAAGATGATGCAGGCCCGCGCGGCGGGCGGCCATGCGATGGGCGCGGCCAGGGACCTGCGCGGAGCGGGACGGCACGCTGCATACGCTGCCGGGCAGGCCGGAGCCGTCGCGCATGTCGCAGCGCACGAACTCGGTGCTGCCGCCTATGCGATCAAAGCCGCACGCGCTGCCGCGCCGGAGGGTGAGGGCGAGGCCGCCGGACGACGTGAGTGCCGGTGGCAGCGTGACCAGCTCCCTGAGGCGATTCGCGAGCTCGTACTCGACGACCAGCGGTTGCGGAACGACATCTGCTGGTCGGTGTTCGACTGCTGAGGGCGCGTCGCGGCGCCGGCACCGCCCGCAAGTCCGCATCGTCGAAGGTGCCATCCGCTGCCCACTCGCATCCTGAAAGTCGAAGCAGCCTTGCACATACAACCAATCGGTTGTATGTTCTGAGTGTGTCAGAAACAGATGAGGACCAGGCCGATGCCCTGTTCCACGCGCTGTCCGACCGGACGAGGCGCGACATCATGCGTCGCGTGCTGGCCGGCGAGCATTCCGTCTCGGCACTGGCAGCGAAGTACGACATGAGTTTCGCTGCGGTACAGAAGCACGTCGCCGTCCTCCAGAAGTCCGGCCTACTCGTCAAACGACGCAGCGGCCGTGAACAACTCGCCACGGGCGATGTGGAAGCAGTTCGCGCGGTGTCGTCCATGCTGGCCGCGCTGGAACAGGTCTGGCGTGGGCGTATCGCACGCATCGACGAACTGATCGCAACGCAACCCCAACGGAAGGAATGAACGATGCCTGTCACCCATGTCAGCCACGACATCGATGCATTGACCCTGACCATCACTGCCGAGTTCGCCGCCCCCCGAGCGCGGATCTGGCAGATCTATGCCGATCCTCGTCAGCTCGAAAAGATCTGGGGTCCACCGACGTACCCGGCGACAGTGGTCGACCATGAGTTCGCCCCCGGCGGGCGGGTCACCTACTACATGACCGGTCCCGAGGGCGACAAGCATGCGGGTTACTGGAACATCATCTCCGTCGACGAGCCGACCGGCTTCACCTTCACCGACGGATTCGCCGATGCGGATTTCACCCCGATCGAATCGATGCCAGTGTCCACCAACGAGTTCTCCTTCCAGGACAAGGGCGGCAGCACCATCGCCACCTACGTCAGCACCTACGCAACCGCCGAAGGCCTCCAGCAGGTGCTCGACATGGGCGTGGTGGAGGGCGCCTCGCAGGCGATCGGCCAGATTGACGACCTCATCAAGGCGTGAGCCTGTCGGTTCACCGCACAGGGCGATCTCGCCGCCTCGCCCTCCACGGGCGCTAGGCGGCGAGCAGGCACGAAGGTCGCGACACTTCTGTTGCGACCACGCGTCGTAGGCCTGCACAACGCTGTGGTCAATCCGGCGCCGATGAGTTTCGCGGTGGTGCACAGTCTGTACCTACACCGATCGACACCGCACTCGAGGAGAACGACATGACCGCGACCTACACCTTCGACGTCTTTTCCAGCCTCGACGGCTACGGCGCCGCCGGCGGCGACTGGACCGGCTACTGGGGCAAGCAAGGCCCCGAGTTGCTCGACCATCGTCTCGACCTGTACGGCGCGGAGCAGCGGATGGTCTTCGGAGCCAACACGTATCGGGTGTTCGCGCAGATGCTGGCCGCGAGCACCGAGGAGTCCGACGTGCGCGATCCCTGGGTCACTCGGATGAGGAGCCTGCCGGCAACGGTGGTGTCGACGACACTGGAAGGACCCCTCGACTGGCCGGACGCGACCGTCGTGAGCGGTGACGCCGTCGACGTCGTCGCCCGGCTCAAGGAGGAGTCCGAGGTGCCGTTGCGCTCGCACGGCAGCCTGTCGATGAATCGGGCGCTGATGGCCGCCGGCCTGGTGGATCGCGTGCAGGTGACGCTCTTCCCTGTCATCACCGCTCAGACCGGGCTGGACCCGATCTTCCGGGGTGGGGGCGACTTCGACCTGGAGCTGCTCGAGAACCGGACGCTCGACGGTCACATCCAAGAGCTCATCTACCGGCCCACCCTCCATTGACCTGCACTCACCTGCCCGCGGCAGGATAACCGCGCCACACCGTCATCCCCCGGTCCGCTCGGCTCGGGCGTCGCCGGGCGTGTTCACCTTCCGTCGTGGCGCGACGCTCATGCCTCGCGGCGAACGGGACGCTCGTTACGTCAGATCGAACGAGCGTCCCGTTCGGTCGGCCGGGTCGCAGGGTGCCCAGGCCAACTTTTGATCAAGGCTTTCATTATTTTGTGATCCGGGTTACTGTGGCCACCATCAATCAAACCTTTGATTAGTTAGGTGGATCGCATGAGCCCCACAAGCTTCGCTTCGTCGGCCGACCTCGGTGAGAAGGAGCAGACCCTCGAGGTCCTCGCCGACGGCGTGTACGCCCTCACCGCCGAGGGGGATCCCAACATCGGTGCCATCGAGGGTGAGGACTTCGTCGTCTGCTTCGAGGCGCTCGCCACCCCGGTGGCCGCCCAGGACTGGTTGCGCAAGCTGCGCGAGCACACCGACAAGCCGGTCCGGTACCTGGTGCTCTCGCACTACCACGCCGTCCGCGTGCTCGGCGCGTCCGCGTTCGACGCCGAGACCATCGTGTCGCACGAGACCACCCGCGCCCTCATCGAGGAGCGTGGAAAAGAAGACTGGGCAAGCGAATTCGGACGCATGCCGAGGCTGGCCAAGGCCGCCGACTCCGTGCCCGGACTGACGTGGCCCACCCTGACGTTCGCGGACAAACTCACCATCGACCTCGGCGGCGGACGCGGCGACCTCGTGCTCCAGCACTTCGGCCGCGGACACACCGAAGGCGACATCACCGCGTGGCTGCCGAAGCAGAAGATCCTCTTCGCCGGCGACCTCGTCGAGGCGCAGGCCGCGCTCTACACCGGCGACGCCTTCCACCGCGACTGGTCCACCGGCACCCTCGACCGGATCAAGGCGCTCGGCGCGGAGGTCCTGATCGGCGGACGCGGCGCCGTCTCCCACGGGCGGGAGGCCGTCGACGCCGCCATTGAGCAGACCCGCCACTTCATCGAGGTCATGCTGGCCGAGGTCGGGGCGGTGCAGCAGCGCGGCGGCACCCTGAAGGAAGCGTTCGAAGCCACCCACGCCGCACTGAACGAGCAGTACGGGCACTGGCCGATCTTCGAACACTGCCTCCCGTTCGACGTCTCCCGCGTGTGGGACGAGCTGTCGGGCATCGAACGGCCCGTCATCTGGACCGCCGAGCGTGACCGCGAGGTCTGGGACCAGTTGCAGGGCTGAAGTCCGTCACCGTTTCACCACTGACAAGGCGAGGATCATGGGAAGACGACACACCCGCGGCGGCACGGTCACCGTCGTGGGCAACGGCCCGGTGGGGCAGACGACGGCGTTGCTGCTGGCACGCTGGGGCATCCCGGTCACGTTGCTCGACGCACGGGCCGAACGCGACCCGATCGGATCGAAGGCCATCTGCCAGCAGCGGGACGTCCTCGAGGTGTGGGACGCGATCGGCGTCGGCAGGCAGCTGGCCGACGAGGGCGTGACGTGGGGGTGCGCCCGCACGTTCCACCGCGACCACGAACTGTTCGCGCAGACGTTCGTCGACCGCGGCATCTCGTCGTTCCCGCCGTTCGTCAACATCTCCCAGGCGCGGACCGAGGAACTGCTCGACGAGCGGATCGCGGCCACGTCGTCGATCGACGTCCGGTGGGGATACGAGGCCACGTCGGTGGATCAGGACGAGACCGGCGTGACCATCACCTGCCGCACCGGCTCCGGCGAGGAGACCGTCACCTCGGACTACGCGGTGGTGGCCGTGGGGTCGCGGGGCAGTGCGATCCGCCGGCAGCTGGGTGTCACGTTCGACGGTCGCTCGTTCGACGACAAGTTCCTGATCTGCGACATCGCCGCCGACATCCCGGGCTGGGCCGACGAACGCCGCTTCTACTTCGACCCCGAGTGGAACCCGGGCAGGCAGGTGCTCATCCACCCGTGCCCGGACTCGACGTTCCGCATCGACTGGCAGGTGCCCGGCGAGTACGACCTCGAGGCCGAGGAGAAGTCGGATGCACTGGACGTGCGGATCCGGAAGATCATCGGCGACACCGACTACCGGATCGTGTGGAAATCGGTGTACCGCTTCCACTCCCGGGTCGCGAATCGGATGCGCGTCGACCGGGTGCTGCTGGCCGGCGACGCCGCACATATCGTGTCGCCGTTCGGGGCACGCGGCCTGAATTCCGGTGTCGCCGACGCCGAGAACGCGGCGTGGAAGCTCGCATTCGTCCTACGCGGCTGGGCCGACGAGTCGCTGCTCGAGACGTACCACACCGAGCGGCACGCGGCGGCAGTCGAGAACATCGCGGTCACCACGGCGACAATGGATTTCCTCGTCCCGCAGTCCGAGGACCAGCACCGGCACCGGTGCGACGTGCTCACCGCGGCGGTCACCGATCCGCAGGCCCGGGCACAGGTCGACAGCGGTCGCCTCGCCGAGCCGTTCTGGTACGTCGAATCACCGTTGACCACAATCGATCCGGAACGGCCGTTCGCCGGGCGCCCCGAGCGTGGCTGCACCCCGGCCGCGGCGCCGGGAATCCTCGTGCCCGACACCCCGGTGACGCTGTGCGGTGGTGCCGGTACCCGGCTCCGCGACATCGCCCGGCACGGAATCCTGCTCCTCGTGGGTGACGGTGTGGACGTCGACGAGATCCGCAGCGCGGCCCTCGCAGCGGTGCACACACCGATCCGCCTCGTCCGGCTGTCGGAGATCGACAGCACCGGCGTCCTCACCGCGGCGGTGGACGCGAAGCCCGGCGAGGTGTGGGTCATCCGCCCCGACGCCTACATCGCGGCCGTCACCCACACGGTTGACGGGCTGGTGTCCGCGCTGCACCGGATCACAGGACCCGTCGTCTCCGCGATCACTTCCGCGCCAGCCGTTCCGGATCCAGATCGAGCCGCCGCAGCAGCTGCGCGTTGAGGGCGACGACGATGGTGGAAACGGACATCAGGATCGCCGCGACCGCGGGCGAGATCGCGACCCCGGCGAACGCGAGGACACCGGCGGCCAAGGGGACGGCAATGACGTTGTATCCGGTGGCCCATACCAGGTTCTGCCACATCTTGCGGTAGCTCGCCTGCGACAGGTCGATGATCGAGAGGACGGCACGGGGGTCGTCGGCGGCGAGGACGACACCGGCCGATTCGATGGCGACGTCGGTGCCGGCGCCGATCGCGACGCCGACGTCCGCGCGGGCGAGTGCGGGCGCGTCGTTGACGCCGTCGCCGACCATCGCCACCCGGTGACCGCGCGCCTGGAGTGCGGCCACCTCGGCGTCCTTGTTCTCCGGGAGCACGTCGGCGAACGCTTCGTCGATGCCGAGATCGGCGGCGACGGCGTCGGCCACCTGACGGGCGTCTCCGGTGATCATCGCGACCTTCACGCCCCGCTCGTGCAGGGCGTCGATCGCCTGCCGCGACTCCTCGCGGACGGCGTCCTCGAGCGCCACTGCGCCGAGCACCCGCCCGTCGCGGACCAGGTGGAGGACGGAGGCGCCGCGCTCGACCCACCGTTTCGTCTGCGCCGCAACGTCACCGGGAATCGTCACGTTCAGTTCGGCGAGCATCGCCGGGCCGCCGACGGCCACTTCCGTGCCGTCGACGTTCGCGCGTACCCCGCGTCCGGGCAGTGACCGGAAGTCGGACGCGGTGCGCCGCTCGTCCGCGGGCACGTTCGCGGCCGCCTCGGCGACGATGGCCCGCGCGACCGGGTGCTCGCTGTCGGCCTCCACGGCGGCGGCGAGCGCGAGCAGTTCGGTTTCGGTGACACCCGCGGTGGTGACCACCCCGGTGACGGCGTGCCTGCCCTGGGTCAGGGTGCCGGTCTTGTCGAACAGGACGACGTCGATGTTGCGCATGCGTTCGAGGGCCAGCCGGTCCTTCACCAGGACACCGGCCTTCGCAGCACGCTCGGTGGAAATGGCGATCACGAGGGGTATCGCCAGGCCGAGGGCGTGCGGGCAGGCGATCACCAGAACGGTGACGGTCCGCACCACAGCCTCGTCCACGTTGCCGAGCAGCGACCACACCACGAACGTGAGAAGCCCTGCGATCGAGGCGAAGTAGAACAGGAACGCCGCGGCGCGGTCGGCGAGGGCCTGGGCCCGGGACGAGGACGACTGCGCGTCGGCGACCAGTCGCTGGATGCCGGCGAGGGCGGTGTCCTCCCCCACGGCGCCTACCTGGATGCGCAGCGCGCTGTCGGTGGCGACGGTGCCGGCGACCACGGTGTCGCCGACCGACCGTGGGACGGGATTGGACTCGCCGGTGATCATCGATTCGTCGACCTCCGCACGGCCGTCGTCGACGGTGCCGTCGGCGGGGATGCGGCCTCCGGCCCGCACCAGCACCAGGTCGCCGGTGGCGAGTTCGGAGACGGGCACTTCGGTGACGCCGTCGTCGGTGACCCTGTCGGCGGTGTCGGGAAGCAGCGCGGCGAGCGCGTCGAGGGCACCGGACGCCGACCCCAGTGCCCGCATCTCCAACCAGTGTCCGAGCAGCATGATGACGATGAGAAGCGCCAGCTCCCACCAGAAGTCGAGGTTGAATCCGCCGATCTGCAGGGTCGTCACCCACGACGCGAGGAACGCAACCGTGATCGCCATGCCGATCAGCAGCATCATGCCGGGCCGCCGCGACTTCAGCTCACTCCACGCGCCGGTGAGGAACGGTGCGCCGCCGTAGAAGAAGATCGCGGTGCCGACCACCGGCGGAATCCACGACGCACCGGGGAAGTCGGGGACGGTGTAGCCGAGGAGGTCGGCGAACATGTGGCTGAACACCACCACCGGCACCGACAGCGCGAGGCTGATCCAGAATTTCTGCCGGAACACCTCACCGTGCGCCCCGTGACCGGCGTGCCGATCCGCGTGGTCACCGTGTGCGTCGTGCCCAGCGTGTCCGGTGTTCCGGACCTGTTCCACTTCCTGCTGCTGATGATCGTGAGACATGCCTGCTCCCTCGGAAGCTGCTCTCGTGGTCTGGTGTCAGGAACGCACCAGTCGTGCGATGGCGTCGGTGGCTTCCTTGATCTTCGCGTCGGCCTCGGTGCCGCCGGCGACGGCAGCGTCGACGACGCAGTGGCTGATGTGGTCTTCGAGCAGCCCCAGCGCCACGGCCTGCAGCGCCTTGGTCATCGCGGAGACCTGGGTGAGGATGTCGATGCAGTACTTCTCGTCCTCGACCATCCGCTGGAGGCCCCGCGCCTGGCCTTCGATGCGGCGCAGGCGCTTGAGGTAGTCGTCCTTGGCGCTGATGTATCCGTGGCCGGCCGCGTGGTCGTGCTCGGTGGTCGGTTGCTCGGTCATTGTGATTCCCCTCGGGTGGGAGTGGTCAGGGGCTGGAAGCGGCGCAGTCGCAGGCTGTTGCTCACGACGAACACCGATGAGAATGCCATGGCGGCACCGGCCAGCATGGGGTTGAGCAGGCCCGCCGCCGCCAGTGGCAACGCCGCGACGTTGTAGGCGAAGGCCCAGAACAGGTTGCCCTTGATCGTGCTCAACGTCTTGCGCGACAACCGGATTGCGTCGGCCGCGGCCCGGAGGTCGCCGCGTACCAGCGTGAGGTCGCTGGCCTCGATGGCCACGTCCGTGCCGGTTCCCATGGCGAGACCGAGGTCGGCCTGAGCGAGGGCGGCGGCGTCGTTGACCCCGTCGCCGACCATCGCGACCACCTTGCCCTCGGCCTGTAGACGCTTGATCACGTCGACCTTGTCCTGAGGCAGCACCTCGGCGACGACGTCGCCGATGCCGACCTGGGCGGCGATCGCCCGGGCCGCGGAATTGTTGTCGCCGGTGAGCATGATCGGGGTGAGGCCCAGGTCACGGAACTGCGACACTGCCTCGCGCGACGTCGGCTTCACGGTGTCGGCGACCACGAGCACGCCGCGCGCCTGGCCGTCCCAGCCGATACCGACGGCGGTCTTGCCCTCCGACTCCGCCGCGTCGACGGCGCGCTGGAGTTCCGTGGTGAGCTGCAGCGACCAGTCGCGGAGCAGTTTCGCGCGGCCGATTACCACCGCGTGTCCGTCGATCATGCCCTGGACGCCGAGTCCGGCGAGGTTGGTGAACTGTTCGACGTCGGGCAGCGTCGTCAACCGGTCCCGTGCCGCGCGGGTGATCGCCCGTGCGATGGGATGCTCGGACGCGTCCTCGAGGGCGCCGGCGAACCGCAGAACCTGCTCCGCGTCCTGGCCGTCCGCGGCGACCACGTCGTGCAGCGACATCGTGCCGGTGGTGACGGTGCCGGTCTTGTCGACGACCACGGTGTCGACCCGCCGCGTCGATTCCAGAACTTCGGGCCCCTTGATCAGGATGCCCAGCTGGGCCCCGCGTCCC
Source organism: Rhodococcus sp. 21391 (assembly GCF_016772255.1). Lineage (NCBI taxonomy): Bacteria > Bacillati > Actinomycetota > Actinomycetes > Mycobacteriales > Nocardiaceae > Rhodococcus > Rhodococcus sp. 21391. Next base: position 6,856,347 of record NZ_CP063781.1, read on the forward strand.
GTGCCCACCATGAGGGCGGTCGGGGTGGCGAGTCCGAGCGCACACGGGCACGCGATGATCAGGACGGCGACCGCGGCGGTGAACGCGGCGGCGACCGAACCGCCGGTGCCGATCCAGAAACCGAGGGTCGCGACCGACAACGCGATCACGATCGGGACGAAGATGCCGGAGATCCGATCGGCCAGGCGTTGCACCTCGGCCTTGCCGGTCTGCGCGTCCTCGACCATCCACGCCATCTGCGCGAGCTGCGTGTCGGCTCCGATCCGGCTGGCGCGAACCACGATTCGGCCGCCGACGTTGACCGTCGCACCCGCCACCTCGGCGTCGGGTGACACCTCGACCGGCATGGATTCACCGGTCAGCATCGACGCGTCCACCGCCGACGAACCTTCGACGACGACGCCGTCGGTGGCGATCTTCTCGCCCGGACGGACCACGAACAGGTCGCCGACCTCGAGCTGGTCGATGCCGATCAGCTGTTCGGTGCCGTTATGCAGCACCGAAACCTCTTTGGCACCCAGTTCGAGCAGCGCCCGCAGTGCCGCTCCCGCCCGGCGTTTGGCGCGGGCCTCGAAGAAACGGCCGGCGAGGATGAACGTGGTGACGCCGGCGGCGGCCTCCAGATAGATGTTGCCGGTGCCGTCGACCCGCGCGATCGTGAGCTCGAACGGGTGCGTCATGCCCGGCATACCGGCGGTGCCCCAGAACAGGGCGTACAGCGACCAGCCGAACGCGGCCAGCGTGCCCATCGACACCAGGGTGTCCATGGTCGCGGTGCCGTGCCGCAGGTTCGTCCAGGCAGCCTTGTGGAACGGCCACGCACCCCAGACCACGACCGGGGCCGCGAGGGTGAGCGAGAGCCACTGCCAGTTCGTGAATTGCAGCGCCGGGACCATCGCCATCGCGATGACGGGAACCGTCAGCACCGCCGACACGAGCAGCCGCTGCCGCAGTTCCGCCGCCGGGTCCTCTTCCTCCGGGGCCGGGGGCTTCACCTCGGGCAGTCGCGCCGTGTACCCGGCCTGCTCGACCGTGGCGACGAGGTCTTCGGGCGAGACGTCGGCGGCGTCGTAATGGACGCGGGCCTTCTCCGTCGCATAGTTGACGGTCGCGGTGACGCCGTCCAGTTTGTTCAGCTTGCGTTCGATGCGGTTGGCGCACGACGCGCAGGTCATTCCGCCGATGGCCAGTTCGATCTGGGAATCGGGCGGTGCCGCGATGTCGGTCGAGCGGGTCATCACTTGTCCTCCGGTCCGGCGGTGGCCGTGAATTCCGCGGTGTGGACGGCGCCGGCGTGCTGGAAGTCCAGGAACAGCCGGTAGTCGCCCGCGCTGGGCGCGGTGACGGCGAAGTCGATCCCGGGTCCCGCCGCGGTGACGCCGTCGCCGGGATGCCCGTCCGGGTGCACGTGCAGGTATCCGAGGTCGGTGGTGCGCAGCGCCACCAGGTGTCCGTATGCACCGAGGTACGGCTGCAGATCGGTGACGGGCTGACCGTCGCGGCTCACCGAGAGGGTCACGTTCGACGTCTCTCCCGGTCGCAGCGCGCCGTCGAGCGTGACGGTGTACCCGTCCACGGTGGCGGTCGCTGCGGGAGCGGGCAGTTCCTGCGGGTCGTAGGTGCCCGCGACGCGCAGGTCCGTGCCCAGGGTGACGCCTTCGCCGTCCGCCGGGGTGAAGTCCGCGAACACGCGGTAGTCGCCGCCGCGGGCGAGGTCGAGGGGGACGCTCCACGTTCCGGTCGCGTCGAGCGTCGGGTGGACGTGCTGGAACCCGGCGAGGTCCCGGCGGACGACGATCAGGTGCAGCAGTTTCTCGTGCTCCACGGTGTAGTCCGTCACGGGTACCCCCGAGGGGTTCGTGATCCGGAACTGCACCGGGACCGCGGCACCGGCGGTGACCTGGTCGGATGCGAGTTCGAGGGTGTAGCCGTCGGCGGTGGGCGTCAGTCCGCCCGGGGTCGGGTCGGCGGCGGCGTCGTGGCCTCCCGCTCCGTGTCCGTCGTCCTCGGCCGTATGTGTGGCGGGCTCGGCGACGTCCGGGCCGGCAACCGACCCGAGAGCGAGCGCGGCGCCGAAGATCACGACGAGGCCGACGGTGAATCCGGCGAACTTGCCGGTTGCGTTCATGATGGGGCTCCTGTGGTGGAGTGGCCGGCTCGGCCGGCGTGTTCGAGTGCCCGGCTCAGCCGGCGACTGAATATCCGGCTTCTTCGACGGCGCCCGCGACGGCGCTCGGATCGAGGTCGGTGGTGCTGTCGATGACGACCTTGCCGGTGGCCAGATCGACGTTCACGGAGGTGACGCCGGGGAGTGCGCTGATCTCCTCGGTAACCGAGGACACGCAGTGGTTGCAGGTCATGCCGGTGACGGTGACGCTCGAGGTGCTCACGGGTCTGCCTCTCTTCGGGGTATCGATGCCGTGTCTGAGAGCTACCATACCCCCCTACCGTATTTGCGCAAGGGTGACGGCGGCCACCGAGTCCGTGTTCCTGTCCCACGCGGGCCCGGGAAGGTGATTGAGTGAGATACCGCATCTCACCCCACTGGGAAACGGGGCCCGGCAATGTCGATGGACAAGTTGCGCACCCAAATGCTGCGCCGCAAACCCCTCACCGAGGTCGAGGAGGACACTCCGCCCGACGAGCGTCTGACCAAATCGCTCGGCCTGTGGCAACTCACCGCGATCGGCGTCGGTGGCATCATCGGCGCAGGCGTCTTCTCACTCGCCGGCTCGGTCGCGCATTCCGTCGCCGGTCCGGCCGTGCTGATCTCCTTCCTGATCGCGGGTGTCGCCAGTGCCGCGGCCGCACTGTGTTACGCCGAGTTCGCCGGAATGATCCCCAAGGCCGGATCGGCCTACACCTACGGTTACGTGGCGCTCGGCGAGATCGTCGGCTGGTTCATCGGCTGGGACCTGCTGCTCGAATACATCGCGGTGGCGGCCGTAGTCGCCATCGGTGTGTCCGGGTACTTCCGCTTTCTCCTCGAACAGGTCGGCATAAGCCTGCCCGACTGGATGATGGGCGCGCTGGGCACCGGTGACGGGCACGTGTTCGACGTCTTCGCGGCCCTGTTCTGCCTCGGCACCGCCTGGGTGCTCTCGCGCGGAATCCGCAGTGTCGGTCGATTCGAGACGATCGCGGTGGCGATCAAGGTCGCATTGGTCGTCCTCATCATCGCGCTGGGCGTCTTCCACATCGACAGCGCCAACTACACCCCCTACTTCCCGTTCGGCACCGCCGCCGTCTTCACCGGCGCGGCCACAGTGTTCTTCGCGGTGTTCGGATACGACGCGATGAGCACCGCCGCCGAGGAATCGAAGGACGCCACCAAGCACCTGCCGAAGGCAATCCTGTATTCCCTCGGCATCGCGATGACGCTGTACGTCCTGGTCACCCTCGTGCTGACCGGAATGCAGAAGTACACCGAGATCAGCCCCGAGAGCGGCTTCTCCACCGCTTTCGAGTCGGTCGGCATGCCCGGGGTCGCGAACATCATCGCGGTCGGGGCCATCGTCGGCATCATCACCGTCGTGCTCACCTTCATGCTCGGTGTGACCCGCGTGTGGTACGCGATGAGCCGGGACGGCCTGCTCCCGGAATGGTTCGCGAAGACGCACCCGGTCCGCAAGGTGCCGACGCGGGTGACGTGGATCGTGGGGATCGGTTCGGCGCTGCTGGCCGGGTTCTTCCCGATCAACACCGTCGCGGAACTCACCAACATCGGAATCCTGTCGGCGTTCATCGTCGTCTGCGTCGCGGTCGCGGTGCTCCGGCGGACCCGCCCCGAGGTCCCCCGCACGTTCACGCTTCCGTTCATGCCGGTCATCCCGATCATCGGCGTCGTGTTCTCCGGCTGGCTCATCCTGTCGCTGCCGTGGGAGACCTGGCTGCGGTTCGGGATCTGGCTGATCCTCGGCCTGATCGTGTACTTCGTCTACTCGCGCAAGCACTCCAAGCTCGAAGTGGCAGAGCCGGTGCCGCGTGGCTGACGAAAACCGGAAACGGGTGGACGCGACCACCCTGACCGGTGTTCCCGCGACGATGATGTGGACCCTCCGTAACCGTGCCGTCGAGGCGTCGCGTCGCGACGGCACGCTGGTCGACCCGCTCGCCGTGACGCTCTACGAGACCCTCGACTATCCGTACGAGAACTTCGGGAAGCCGAGCCAATCCCACGCTCCGCGCGCTCGGGCCTTCGACGACGAGATATGGGCGTTCCTCGCCGATCACCCCGGCGGAACGGTCGTCGCTCTCGGTGAAGGATTGCAGACCAGCTACTGGCGGATCGGTGATCCCGACGTCCGGTGGGTGTCGATCGGGCCGTGTTCGTGTCGGCGGAGGGCTTGCTGATGTATCTGCCCGCCGACGAGTCGCTGTCCCTGATCAGCGACTGCGCCCGGCGTTTCCCCGGCGGCCGGATGATGTTCGACTCGGTACCGAAATGGTTGAGCCGCAAGACGCAGAAAGGAATGCGAATTCACGGCGACTACTCCGTCCCGCCGATGCCGTTCCACCTCTCCGCCGGCGATGCAGCGGACCTGCCCGGACAGGTGCCGGACCTTGCGTTCACCCGCGAGGTGACGCTGCCTCTCGGCCGGGGCCTGTGGGGGTCGACCCTGCTCCGCAAGGTGTCGGAACTGCGACCGCTGCGCAACTCGCGTCCGACGCTGACCCTCTGCGGATTCGCCGGCTGAACCCGTCCGACGAGCGATGTGGGCCGGCCCGCAGCAGAATGGTGCAATGGCGGACCGCGGATTCACCCCGACACAGCTCGCGGCACGTGCCGCGTACCTGCTTCGCGGCAACGACCTCGGCACGATGACGAGTGCCGCGCCGCGCCTGTACCCGCACATGTGGAGTTGGGACGCGGCGTTCGTCGCGGTCGGCCTGGCGCCCCTGAGCGTGGAGCGGGCCGTCGTCGAACTCGACACCCTGCTGTCGGCGCAGTGGAAGAACGGGATGATCCCGCACATCGTGTTCGCGAACGGCGTCGACGGATACTTTCCCGGCCCCGGGCGCTGGGAGTGCGGGACCCTCGCGGCGCACGCGCCGAGCGGCACGCAGACGTCGGGGATCACCCAGCCGCCCGTGCACGCCATCGCGGTGCAGCGCATCCTCGACCACTCGCGCAGGCACGGTCGCAGCACCCGCGCCGTCGCCGAGGAGTTCCTCGACCGGCGCTGGCCCGACCTCGTGCGCTGGCACCGCTGGCTGGCCAACGCCCGCGACCTCGACGGCAACGGCCGGATCGCGCTGTACCACGGCTGGGAGTCCGGCATGGACAACTCGCCGCGCTGGGACCACTCGTACGCCAACGTCGTGGCCGGGGTGATGCCCACATATCTGCGCGAGGATCTGTCCCACGTCGCCGACACCGGACAGCGGCCGTCCAACGGCGAATACGACCGCTACCTGTGGCTGCTCGAGGAGATGAAGACCGTCCGCTACGACGACGCGGAGCTGGCGACCGCCATGAGCTTCGCGGTGGAGGACGTGTTCGTCAGCGCCGTGTTCTCGATGGCGTGCGAGGTGCTCGCGACCATCGGCGAGGAACATTCGATGCCGAACTCCGACGTCCGGGAACTGCACGGGTGGGCGGCCCGGTTCCGGCAGGGTGTCCTCACGACCACCGACCAACGGTCCGGGGCGGCGCGCGATTTCGATCTGCGCAGCGGCCGGTGGATTTCCACCGAAACCCTCGCGATGTTCTCTCCCCTGCTGTGCGGCGGCCTGAGCCGTGACGCCGAACGCGCCCTGCTCCGCACGTTCGAGGGACCGAAATTCTGCGGCCACCCCGACCTCCGGTACGCCGTGCCGCCGTCGACGTCACCGGTGTCGGGCGACTTCCGGCCGCGCGAGTACTGGCGCGGTCCGGTGTGGCCGGTGATGACGTGGCTGTTCTCCTGGGCGTTCGCCCGGCGCGGGTGGGCCGAGCGCGCCCACCTGCTGCGGTCCGAGGGACTGCGGCAGGCGAGCGACGGCAGCTTCGCCGAATACTACGAACCATTCACCGGTCAGCCCCTCGGCAGCATGCAGCAGTCGTGGACGGCCGCCGCGGTGCTGGACTGGTTGGGCTAGCGCCCCCGTGAGTACTTATTAACCGCGGGACGTTAATAAGTACTCACGGGCCGAAGGCACTAGTCGCAGAGCCGGATCGGGCCGAGTTCGGCATACCGGTCGCCCGGGCCGGGGTTGTCGGCCGGGGTGGCGCCGCCCAGATGGTGCATCACGCCCCAGACGGCGTTGAGCGCGGTCTGCACGGCGCCCTCCGCCCAGCCCGCGGTCCACGAGATGTCGTCGCCGGCAAGGAAGATACCGCGGTGCCGCGGGTCGAGTTCGTCCTGGACGAAATGGCTGAACAGCCGTTCCTGGTACCGGTAGTGGCCGGGGAGGTTCGCCTTGAACGCACCCATGAAGTCGCGTTCGGTCTCCCAGGACAGCGTGACCGGAGTCGAGATGATGTGACTGCGGAAGTCGACTCCCGGGTAGATCTCCTCGAGCGACTTGATCATGAGGTTCATCCGCTCCGTCGCGTCGAGCGGCAGCAGCTTGAGCGAATCGTCGGACCACGTGTAGGACAGGCAGATCAGGCCGGGCTTGTCGTCGCCGTGGTCGAGGAGGTAGGTGCCGCGGCTCATCCGGTCCGTCAGGGTCATGCTGACGAGGTCGCGGCCGGTGACCGGATCCTTGTCCTTCCAGAACGGACGATCCACGAGGGCGAACACCTTCGTCGACCCCATGTAGTGGGTGCGCTCGATCGCGGTCCAGTGGTCGATCGGGAACAGGTCGTCGTCGCAGTGAATGTTGTTGAGCAGCATCCAGCTCTGCGCAGTGAAGACCGCGGCCGGGTACGTGCGGATCTCCCCGGACGAGTCGGTGACCGTCACCTGGTGCGGTGCGGTCCTCCGGACCTCGGTGACCCGGGGACGGGTGGCTCCGCCGTTCAGCGCGCGCACCGACGTGCCGTCCGGCCAGTGCGCCATCCCCGACGGGGCGTCGGTCCACAGCCGCAGGGGCAGCTGCTGCGACCCGCCGACGATGCCGCGGTGGTGGTCGTCGGCGGCGGTGATGACGACGCGCAGGATCTCGAGGATCGAGTTGGGGAAGTCGGTGTCCCAGCCGCCCGTTCCGAAACCGACCTGCCCGAACACTTCCCGATGCCGGAACGACGCGAAGTGCTTGGACGAGGCGAGGAAGCCGTAGAACGTCTGATCGTCCAGCCGGACCACCAGGTCGTTCCAGATGCGCTTGAGTTCGGCGGTGTCACGGTCGCGGATCGCTTGCTGGAGCGGAATCAGCTCGGCGTGGTCCTCGAGCGTGCGCTGCCACGCATCCGACACCTCCCGGAACACGGGCGGCAGGTCGTCGAGGTGCTGCGCGTAGTAGCTTTCGCCCTTGAGGTCGATGACCGTGCTGGGGGTGCTGTCGGCGAGCGGGTTCGGGAACGCCTCGGTCCGCAGTCCCATGGTGTCGAGGTAATGGAACAGGGTGGTCGACGACGGTGGGAACCGCATCGCGCCCATCTCGGCGACCACCTCGGGGTGCCCGTCGAACGGTTGCGACCGCATCCGGCCACCGATCTGATCGGCCTCGTAGACAATCGGTTTCAGTCCGAGTTTCATCAGCTCGTACGCCGTGACCATCCCCGACAGGCCGCCACCGATGACCGCCACCTCGGTGCCGTGGCGGTCGGGGGGCACCGCGCCGAGACCCGAGCGGTGCGTGACGTAGTCGTCGTAGGAGAACGGGAAGTCGGGACCGAACATGGTGAGCGGCCGGGGATCGGTGTCCGCGGCGGTGCTGTCCGGGGTGACGGGGATCGTCATGAAGTCTTCTCCTGCATGAAGGGGTAGAGGTCGACGCGTCGGTCGTCGAGATGGGTGTTCTCACGGCGGGAACGGTGGAGGACGTCGAGTTCGAGGTCGACGATCGCCAGCTCTTCGTGGCGGCCTGCGCGGGCGAGTTCGGTGCCGTCGGGCGCGATCGCACAACTGGACCCGCAGTAGTCGAGGTCGGCCTCGGTGCCGCACCGGTTGACGTACGTGACGAACAGCTGACTCTCGTACGCACGGGTCGGGACGACGCTCTCCGCGATGAATTCGTACGGGCTCATCAGGCCGGTGGGGACGACGAGCCACTGTGTTCCCCGGTCGGCATGCGCGCGAACGGCTTCCGGGAACTCGACGTCATAGCAGATCAGAAGTCCGCACCGGATTCCGGCGTGGTCGAACTGGACCACCAGTTCGTCGCCCGCGGCGAAGTGCGACCGGTCGAGCTCGCCGAACAGGTGGGTCTTGCGGTAGTTCGCGAGCGGCGTCCCGGACGGGTCGCACACCTGCACGCTGTTGTAGACGACGCCTGCGTCCGCCTCGGGGTATCCGTAGACGACGGCGATCCCGGACTCGCGTGCGATCTCTGCGATCCGGGCCGCGATCGGTCCGTCGGCGGGTTCGGCCCGCTCCGCGATCAGGGATCCGATGTTGTAGCCGGTGGCCGCCATCTCCGGGCAGACCAGGATCGATGCCCCGGAAGCCGCCGCCGTCTGCGCGGCCGACGCGATAGCGGAGAGGTTCGCGGCGACGTCGAAGGAGAGTTCGGGACCTTGGAACAGCGCTGCCCTCATGGTGCCGTCACCGTTTCCGGGCTGTTGCGGAGTGCGGACTTGCGGACTCCGTAGGCGAAGTAGATCGCGAGCCCGACTGCCATCCACAGAGCGAACGCCACCCACGTCGAGACGCCGAGACCGAACAGCAGCAGCGCGCAGAACACTACGCCGAGGACCGGCATCAGCGGGAAGAGCGGGGTCCGGAAGCTGCGGTGCAGGTCGGGATGGCGTCGGCGCAGGATGATCACGGCGATGTTGACGAGCATGAACGCGAACAGCGAGCCGATGCTCGTCGCATCCGCCAGTTCGCCCAGCGGCACGAATCCCGCGAGCGCGGAGACGACACCCCCGACGACGACGATGTTGACGACGGGCACCCGGGTGCGCGGGTTGACGCGGGAGAAGACCCGCGGAACGAGACCGTCGAGCGACATCGCGTACAGGATCCGGGTCTGCCCGTACATCACGGCGAGGACGACGCTGGCGATGGCGATCACCGCGCCCGCCGACAGGAGGATGGCGGGCCAGGTGCTGGTGGTCGCGGCATTCAGGATGGTCGCGAGTGCGGCGCCCTCACCCGCGATGTCCTGCCAGGGCATCGCGCCGACGGCGGCGATCGCGACCAGGCAGTAGAGGATCGTGACGATCAGGAGCGAGAGGATGATCGCGCGGGGAAGATCGCGTTTCGCGTTCTTCGCCTCGTCGCCTGCGGTCGAGGCGGCGTCGAACCCGATGTAGGCGAAGAACACCTGGGATGCCGCGGCGGTCACGCCTGCCGCGCCGAGGGGGATGAACGGCGTGAAGTTTCCGGCGCGGAACGCGGTGAACGCGACAGCGCAGAAGAACACGAGCACGAGGATCTTCAGTGCGACCATGACCGTGTTCACCAGGGCGCTCTCGGACGCTCCCCGAGTCAGCAGTGCCACCGCGACGAGCACGATGACGATGGCGGGCACGTTGACGATGCCGCCCGCGCCCGGTGATTCGCTGATCGCGGCGGGTAGTGCGATGCCGAACATGCCGTGGAGTAGTTCGTTGATGTACTCGCCCCAGCCGACGGCGACGGCCGCGACCGAGACGCCGTACTCGAGCATCAGGCACCAGCCGCAGATCCACGCGAAGAGTTCGCCCATCGTCGCGTAGGTGTACGAGTAGGAGCTACCGGAGACGGGGATGCTGCCTGCCAGTTCCGCGTAGGAGAGAGCGGAGAAGAGGGCGGTGAACGCCGCGAGCACGAAGGCGAGGACGACGGCGGGGCCGGCCTTGGGTGTCGCCTCGCCGAGGATGACGAAGATGCCCGTTCCCAGCGACGCACCGATGCTCAGTGCGGTGAGGTGCACCAGGCCCATCGACCGCTTGAGGCCGTGACCGGGTTCCTGGTCGTTGCGCGCCACGATCGCCTCGACCGATTTGCGGGCGCGGAGTGCGCCGGCCAGTCCCGGCGGGCGCGGAGAAATCTTGGTGATGTCCAACGTTGAGCTCCTGAGCGGTGGAGTGATGTGGACAACAATGAACGGGCGAGCCGTGACTGTCAACACATGTTTCCTAAACCGCTTGACGGTTTCCTAGCGGGCGGTGGGCCGGACGTCGTCCGGTAGTGCGGGGGCCAGAATCCACAGAACGGTCGCGGTGTCGTCGCCGAGCGCGCGGAAGCTGTGCGGCAACTGGGGCGAGAAGGTGAACGCGTCCCCGGTCGCGAGCGACACGTCCTCCCCGGCCCCCGGACCGTTGAAGGAAATGCGGATCCGGCCCGAGACGACGTAGACGAAGGCGACGTCGACCGGCAGTTCGTACGTTTCCGAGCCGCTCCCGCCGCCGGGTTCGATCCGGCTCAGGAGCGACTGGATGCGGCGCTCGCCGAACGGTGTCAGCAGGAACTCGGCCATGCGCTCCCCGCCGAAACTGATCGGCGGGTAGTTGTCGGCGCGTACCACCTCACCTGCGGCGGCGCTCTCGAACAGCGACCCGACGGGAATGTTCAGAGCGGCGCAGATCCGCACCAGCGTGGCGACGGATGCGCTCGCGTGGTCCCGTTCGATCTTCGACAGGTAGCCCTTGGTGATGCCGCAGCTCGCGGCGAGGTCGTCGAGGGTGAGGCGCTGGGCCTGCCGGGCCGCCTTGAGCCGGGGGCCGATCCTGGGCGCGTCGACGCCCGACGCACCTTCGGTTGCGAGCTCGTTCGCCATGCATCGATCCTTCGTTGTGTCTCGTATAGGAAACAGGTGTTGACAAGAATGCGTTCCAAGGAAACGATACGACGACGCCACGTCTCCGGCACACACCGAAGGATTCCGATGAGTACAGACGACATAAAGGGCCCCGTCGACGCCACCCGCACGCCGCGCTACGCCGAACCCAGCACGTTCGCCCGCCTCCCCCGGCTCGACGAGGTGTCCCGCGCCGACGTCACCGTGATGGGCGTCCCGTTCGACTCCGGCGTGAGCTACCGTCCGGGCGCACGCTTCGGCCCCGGCCACATCCGCGCCGCGTCGAAGCTCCTGCGTCCGTACAACCCCGCACTCGACGTGCACCCCTTCGCGGCGCAGCAGGTCGCCGACTTCGGCGACATCGGCGTCAACCCGTTCGACATCCAGGAGGCCCTCGCCACCGTCGACGGCGCCGTCACCGACCTGCGCAAGGACGGCTCGACCGTGCTGACGCTCGGCGGCGACCACACCATCGCCCTGCCGATCCTGCGGTCCCTCGCCCGCGATCACGGTCCCATCGCCGTGCTGCACTTCGACGCGCACCTCGACACGTGGGACACCTACTTCGGCGCCCCCTACACGCACGGCACCCCGTTCCGGCGGGCCAGCGAGGAGGGGCTCATCGACCTCGAGCGTTCGCAGCACATCGGCATCCGTGGCCCGCTGTACAGCAAGAAGGACCTCGAGGACGACGCCGTTCTCGGTTTCCAGGTCATCCGCTCCGACGACTACGAGGTGGACGGCGTCGCCAGCATCGTCGAACGGATGCGTCGACGGCTCGACGGCGGACCGGTCTACGTGTCCGTGGACATCGACGTCCTCGATCCCGCGCACGCGCCGGGCACCGGAACACCCGAGGCGGGCGGCATGACGTCCCGCGAGTTGCTGAACACGCTGCGCGGACTCGTCGGCCTGAACGTGGTCGGAGCCGACATCGTGGAGGTGGCGCCCGCCTACGACCACGCCGAGATCACCGGCATCGCGGCAGCGCACGTCGCGTACGAGTTGCTGTCGGTGCTCGCGATCAACGCGTCGTCGGCCCCGGGCCGGGCTGCGCGCGGCGAGGCGCTCCGGCAGGCGGCGTTCGTGACGAAGTAACGTCCGTTGCCACGTGCGGGCAGCGCGAAGACGTTACCCTCGGGCGCATGGCTATCGGGGTGAAGGTCCGAAGGTTCTCCAAGATCGCACCACTACTGCTCGCCGGTGCGCTCGCGGCCGCGGTGCCGGGGCATGCCGCCGCCGAACCTGTCAGAGGTCCGGACGTGGCCTCATGGCAACACCCGGGCGGGTCACCGATCGACTGGTTCGCCGTCCGCAACGCCGGCCACGACTTTTCGATGGTCAAGGCCACCGAGAGTCTCAACTACGTCAATCCGTTCTTCGTCCAGGACTGCCTCGCCATGCGCGTGGCCGGCGTTGCCCGCGGCGCGTACCACTACGCCGACCCCACCCAGTCGCCGGAAGCGCAGGCCGCGTTCTACTCGACGGTGGTGCTGGGCATCAACGGTCCGGGTGACATGCCTCCGGTCCTCGACCTCGAGCAATCCGGTGGGCTGCCGCCCGCGGCGTTGATCGACTGGACGCACCGCTACCTCAACACGGTCCAATCGCTCACGGGACGTCAGCCAATCATCTACACGTACCCGAACTTCTGGCGGACGGCGATGGCGAACACCAACGAGTTCACCGGATACCCGCTGTGGATCGCCGACTACAACGGTCAGAACACGCCCGGCCCCCTCCCCGGTGGCTGGAGCAACTGGACGTTCTGGCAGTACACCAGCACCGGTCGCATCCCCGGAGTCAACGGCGACGTCGACCTCAACGTCTACAGCGGGGCGCAGGGCGACTTCGCCCGGTACTCCAACAGCGCATCCCCCTTCGGCAGCTGACGCCGACGGGCACGATCAATCCCGGCACGCCGGGTTTCCGGGGAACGCCGGGACGCCGACCCGGCAGCCGACGTCGGTGACGGCGTTCAGTCGCTCGACCGGCTCCCGAATCTCGAGCGCCGGCACGAGGCCGTCGGTCAGGAGTGCATTCTTGGTCGTCGGCGTCGTGGCGCGCTCGTCCAGCGTTCCGCGCACCCGCGCGAAGTTGACGAGTTCGTCGTACACCATCGACAGGGCCGCCTCGGTGGTCCGGTCTTCCGGGTGCAGCCCGGCGAAATCCACGCCCGTCTCGTATTCGTGGCGGACGGCATGCGGACCCTGGTCGCAGGTGGGCTGGTTCAGATCGATCCGAAAGTCCGGCCCGGCCGGTCCCGGCGGAGTGATCGTGCCGGCGTCGGTGCAGACATGGTGCGAGATGCGATCGCCGAGTGCGTGAATGTAGATACCGGTCCGTGCATTCCAGGAATTCTCGCCGATCCAGGAGTCGAACTGTGACGAGAGGACCGTGTCGGAGATCACCTGCTGCCCGGTCATGTTGGTGAACGGGATGGCGGCCGGAGTCTCCAGGCTATAGGTGCCGTTGATCTGCACGGGATTCGCATCGCCGTAACACGTTGCACCCGTGGCATAGTCGCCGTCCTCCGAGGGGTTCGTGAAACCTCCCGTGCACAACGGTGCGCCACTTCCCGGCCCGGCCAGGGCCCAAGTCCGCAGGTGCGTGAGCATGACCTCGTGCCGGGGATCGTCGACATCCGGTTGCAAGCCGTTGGGCAGGGGATCTGCCGGTCCGCGCAGCGTGGGCAGGAAGTGGAAGAGGAACCCGCCGGTGGCGAAGTGGGTGCGCACCAGTCCGCTGATGTCCTTGGTGGTCAATGCGCCGGCGTCGGGGACGAGTCGGCCGAAGATGTCGCGTGGGGCGAACGTGCCGAGGTCGGTCGCTTCGTCGTACGCCGCGATCCAGTAGGCATCCTGCTCGGAGAAGCCGACGGTGCGGGCGATGATATACGTCGAATCCGAATGCACGAGACTCCGTCCGCCGAGCGGGCGGCGCAACGTGAACCCGTAACGGAGGAACGCCTCGGCGCCGCAGATCGGCGAGTTGGGATCGTCGAGTAGGCATTCGGGTGGCAGCGGAGCGCAGTTGTGCGGTGGCGCACCGTCCTCGGTGTAGCAAATATCCTCGGCGAATCCGTACACCGGTGGCGGTGACACGACGAACGCGGCGGCGGTAAGCGTCAGCGCCACGATGGTTCCACCGACTCTTCGAGTGAATCTTCTCATCGAGGTGCACCTTTCGGTGGGGCCGAGTGGATCAACATTAACACCGGGGAACAGGCAGGATGCGCGGTTCTGGCGAGCCCCGAAATCCGCGCCCGTCGGTCGGTGTGCGGGCATCACGCGACACGGTGCCGGTATCGATTCGCCAGCCATGCACACATCGTGAGCTGAACCTGATGAAACACCATCAGCGGCAGGATGATCTGCCCGACGGGCTGCCCGGCGAACAGGACAGCCGCCATCGGCAGCCCGGTCACGAGAGCCTTCTTCGTTCCACAGAACCTGATGGCCCGCACGTCTGCGCGTTCGAACCGCATCAGGTCGGCGGTGAATCGCGTGAGCCAGAGGATGGCCGTCACGAGCACCGTGGACAGCAGGACCAGTCGGAGTAACGCGGTGGACGGGACCGAGTGCCACACCTCCGTCACGTTCGCCCGCCGAGAATGCCGAATACACGATGAGCACGACGGATTCGCGGCCGACGTACCTCAGTGCGGAACCGTGGCGTGCCACCCAGTCGCCGATCAACCGGCGGAGGATCTGACCCAGCACGAACGGCAGGAACAGTTGCAGTCCGATTCCCAGTGCGGCGGCACCGGGCGCACCCATCTGTCCTGAAGTCGACATCATCGTGAACGCGAGCGCGGGCGTCAGGAACATGCCGAAGAGGTTGGATGCGGATGCGCTGGCGATGACACCGGGAACGTTCCCTCCGGAAACCGCGGTGAATCCGATCAACGCTTGGACGGTCGAGGGAACGAGGCACGTGAACAGCAGTCCGGCGGTACAAGCTGGGATCCAGCACAGAGCTCGGGAGCAGTCGCAGTGCCAATCCGCTGAGCGGGAAGACCACGAAGGTGAAGGACAGCACGGTCAGGTGCAGGCGCCAGTGCGTCAGTCCGGCGAGCGCATCCAGCGGTGCGATGCGCAGGCCGTAGAGGAAGAACAGAACGCCGATGGCGACGCGATCCGCACCGTCCACCCATGGCACAGCCGGGCCCGAGGCCGGCAGCACCAGCGCGACCGGCACCGCTGCGTGAACCCGTGCCGTCGATCGTGTCTCGTGCATCGCGATTCGATACACGGCGGCCTTACTCGTGCGGCTGTCGGTCAGTCGGATCCGCGAGCGAATCCGGATCCTCACCTGGTGAGGATCCCGGCGACCAGGTTGATCGTCGTCGCGAGGATGACTGCACCGAAAACGTAGGACAACAGGCAATGCCGGAGCGCCACGGCCCGAATCTCCGGGCTCGAGACGTCGGTATCGGATACCTGGTAGGTCATCCCGAGGTTGTAACTGAAGTAGAAGAAGTCGCGAAACGCGGGCGGGGCAGTGGAGTTGAAATCGATACCGCCCGTCGTTGTTTCAGGACCTGATTCCTCGTAGTAGAGGAAGGCGTATCGAGCCGCATACATCGGATGTAGGGCGGCCCACGCCAGGAAGACCCCGATCAGGGCCACGGCGGCGTGCAGGGTTCCCGCCGAGGATCCGCCGGCCACCTGCAGTGCGATGATTGCTCCGAGACCTCCTGAAGCCGCTGTCACCACGACCAATTCGTCGACTATCGGACGGAAATCCTCGCGTCCCACGTTGCGGCGAGTTGCCGCCGCATCCATCGGCCACAACACTGCCCAACCGGATACGACGAACACGGCGGCCGCGGCCGGCGATACCGATGAGAGACCCCAACGCGGCTGTGGTCGACACGCCGCCGAGGACACCTGCAGCGACACCGACCACCACCGCCGCGGCCACTCTCGGGATGGCGGAAGTCGGGAGAGGCACGTGCAATGCCTACCCCTCTCCGGGAGGCGCCGCGCCGTCACCTGCGGCGCTCCCGACACCGATCGACAAGCCGGCGAGATGGTGCGCCGCAGCGGCCGGGCACCGAATTCGGGTTCGTACCTCGCGCGGCGAGGTAGTCCTCGGCTGCCGTGGTCACGTCCAACCCGATGTCCTGCGCCTTCAGCAGCCGGCGTGTGCCGTCGAGGATCAACTCGACGATCTGCCGCATCTCGTCAACCCCTATTCGTTCGCATGCCGGCAGTGCAGGTTCTCGGTTGTCGAGCGACGTGAGTGTGACGAGCGTGGACATCGCCGCGGCCTCCTGAGTGTTGAGACGCAACATGATTCGCACGCCGCACCACGGCGCACCCGGCGAGGGGCTGGTCCCGAGAGGGCAGACGGCAGGCCAGGGCGTACCAGCGGCGTATGCCGAGAAGTCTATCCCGGCATCCCCTGCGGCCGGGCCGCGTTACCGTGATCGGTGAGCTGGACTGTGTGCGAACGCATTCGATCGATGACGCGCCGACGCTGCCTGGAATGTGTCCGGATCGGACGAGGAAGCGGAGAGGAGTACCAACCCCTTTCCACTTTCAATTTATAGCGCACCGGGGGGCTTGCGGCAAGGCCCGGGTGGTGCCGCACAATTACCGGCCGAAGCCAGAACCTGCGGAAATGGGGGTCGCGAATTGCGTGTGTTGTTGTCGACGTACGGGTCACGTGGGGATGTCGAACCGTTGGTGGGACTCGTGGTGCGGTTGCGGGAACTCGGCGCGGAGGTGCGGGTGTGCGCGCCGCCGGACGAGGACTTCGCGCAGCGGCTGGCCGGGATCGGTGTGTCGATGGTGCCCGTCGGCCGGTCGGCGCGCGCGCTGACGACGGCGGCGCCGTCGGCGGCGGACCTGCTCCGGCGCGCGGCCGAGTTGATCGCTGGCCAGTTCGAGGCGGTCACCGCGGCCGCCGAGGGATGCGACGCGTTGGTGGCGACCGGTGTGATGCCGGCCGCGGCCGGTGCACTGTCGGTCGCCGAGAAGCTGGGCATCCGTTCCGTGTCCGTGACGTTCCAGCAGCTCACCCTGCCGTCGCCGCATCGGCGGCCGCTGGCATACCCGGGCCGGGCGTTCCCTCCGGACGTGACGGACAACCGGATGCTGTGGGACTTGGACGCTCAGAGCGTCGATGCGCTGTTCGGTGAGGCGCTCGACACCAACCGGGCGTCGATCGGTCTGCCCCCGGTGGGCAACGTTCGCGACTACGTCATCGGCGACCGGCCGTGGCTGGCGACGGACCCGACCCTGGACCCGTGGCAGGAGACGCCGGACCTCGACGTCGTGCAGACCGGCGCGTGGATCCTGGCCGACGACCGCCCACTCCCGGCCGAGTTGGAGGCGTTCCTGGACGCAGGCACACCACCGGTGTTCGTGGGCTTCGGCAGCATGACCTTGCACGCGGCGACGGACGCCGCACAGGTGGCCATCGAGGCGATCCGCGCGCAGGGCCGCCGCGCACTCGTCGGGCGCGGCTGGGCCGATCTGGCCCTGATCGACGATCTGGACGACTGCTTCGTCGTCGGCGAGGTCAACCAGCAGGCATTGTTCGGCCGGGTGGCCGCCGTCGTGCACCACGGCGGCGCGGGGACGACGACGACGGCGACCCGGGCCGGCGCACCTCAGGTGGTGGTGCCGCAGGCGGCGGACCAGCCGTACTGGGCCGGCCGGGTGGCCGACTTGGGCATCGGCGCGGCGCACGACGGTCCGGTTCCGACCGTCGAGTCCCTGTCGGCCGCGCTCACGGCGGCCCTGACCCCCGAGCCCGGAGCACGAGCGGCTGCCGTGGCGGGCACGATCCGTACCGACGGGGCGGCCGTCGCCGCGACGTTGCTGCTCGACACGATCGCCCGAACCGCAGATCGGAGCTGATGACATGAAAAATCTGACTACCAGTGCGTTCGACCTTCCCGACCACCTCGCACCCAAGGCCGACCCGGCGCTGATCGCCGACGACGAGCTGCATTTCGCGGCCATCGCGGAAAGCCTCGAGCAGTCGATTGCCGACCTCGACCACCGCATCGACACCGAACGCAAGGCGCCCCGCCGGCTGGGCCAGGAGGCGATGGAGCGGGACATGATGGTCCACCGGCTGAACGCCGAGTTGCGTGCCCTGCGCCGCTACGGGTTGGACCTGTGCCTCGGGCACTTCGTCAGCGCGGACAACCCCGAGCCCGTGTACATCGGACGACTCGGCCTGATGGACCGGGCGGGCAATCAGCTGCTCGTCGACTGGCGCTCCCCCGTGGCCGAGCCGTTCTTCGGTGCGACCCACGGCAATCCGATGGGCCTGGCCCGCCGGCGCAGGTATCGCTGGACCCGCGGCCGCATCAGCGACTATTGGGACGAGGTGTTCACCCCGGACGGGTTCGCGGGGAACGCAGCGCTCGACGACCAGTCCGCGTTCATCGCCAGCCTGGGCACCAACCGGTCGGCCCGGATGCGGGACGTGCTCGGCACCATCCAGGCCGACCAGGATGCCATCATCCGCGCGGGATCCCGTGGCGCCCTCGTCGTCGACGGCGGCCCGGGTACGGGCAAGACCGTCGTCGCGCTGCACCGTGCCGCGTACCTGCTCTACTCCGACCCCCGACTCCGTCACGGCGTGCTGTTCGTCGGTCCGCACGAGCCCTACCTGGCCTACGTCGCCGATGTCCTGCCCAGCCTCGGAGAAGAGGGCGTGCAGCTCTGCACGCTGCGGGACCTCGTCGCCGAGGGCGCCACCGCGAAGGTCGAAACCGACCCCGACGTGGCCCGCCTGAAGTCGTCCGCGGATCTGGTGAAGGCCATCGACGCGGCGGTCGCGTTCTACGAGGAGCCGCCCACCGAGGGCATGACGGTCGCGACCGAGTGGTCCGACATCTGGCTGAGCGCCGACGACTGGGCCGAGGCATTCGAAGCGCCGGAACCCGGTACCCCGCACAACGAGGCGCGCGAGCAGATCTGGGAGCTGCTGCTCACGATCCTGATCGACAAGTACGACGGTGACATTCCGGTGGCCCAGCTCCGGAAGTCGTTGCAGCAGAACGACGAATTACGCACGACCCTCGACAACGCGTGGACCCTGATCGAGGCGGCCGACCTCGTCGCCGACCTGTGGTCAGTACCCGCCTACCTGCGCAAGTGCGCTCCCTGGCTCAGCCCCGACGACATTCGGAAGCTGCAACGCCCGGACGCCCAACGCTGGACGGTGTCCGACCTGCCGCTCCTCGACGCAGCACGGCAGCGGCTCGGCGACCCAGAGGAATCACGACGCCGGCGTCGCCACGACGCCGCCGTCGCCGCCGAACGCGAGCAGCGGTCCAAGGTCATCGACGACCTCATCGCAGCGGATGCCTACGACGACGGCGAAAGTTTGATGACGCAGCTGCGGCAGAAGGACCTGCAGGAAATGCTGGTGGACGAAGCTGCGATGTCCAGCACCGACCCCGACCTGCTCGACCGCACGTTCGCGCACGTCGTCGTGGACGAAGCGCAGGAGCTGACGGACGCCGAGTGGCAGATGTTGTTGCTGCGCTGCCCGTCTCGGAGCTTCACCATCGTCGGCGACCGGGCCCAGGCCCGGCACGGGTTCACGGAGTCGTGGCAGGAACGGCTCGAGCGGATCGGGCTCGACCGGATCGAACTGGCCTCGCTGACCGTCAACTACCGGACACCGAAAGAGGTCATGGCGGAAGCCGAGCCGGTCATCCGAGCCGTCCTCCCGGACGCCAACGTGCCGACCTCCATCCGCAGCAACGACATCCCCGTCGCACACGGATCTGCTTCCGATCTGCACTCGATCCTCGACACCTGGCTCGACTCGAACTCCGACGGGATCGCTTGCGTCATAGGCGATCCGACGTTCCGGGCAACATCCCGCGTCCGGTCGCTGACCCCGGAGCTGTCGAAGGGGCTCGAATTCGACCTGGTCGTCCTCGTCGACCCGGACACCTTCGGCACGGGGATCGAAGGGGCCGTCGACCGCTACGTCGCCATGACCCGGGCGACCCAGCAACTCGTCATCCTCACGAGTACCTGACGTGGACCGACGCTCTCGGAGGCCGCGATCATGGCCCGCTGAAGGAGTCCAAGGCGGCCACCAGCGCGGAGTCGAACCCACCTCCGCCGTGGCCTGCATCGTCAACCACGACGAGTCGACTCTCTGGCCAGGCCCGCGAGAGCTTCCAGGCCGTGTCCAACGGTCCCGAGACATCGAAGCGGCCGTGGACCAGAAGTGCCGGGATACCTGCCAGACGGCTCATTCCGTCCAGTATCTGGTTCGGGACGAGGAAGCACTCGTGGCTCCAGTAGTGCGTCACCAATCTGGCGAAGATCATCCGGAACGTCGCGTCCTCGTATCGGGGGCTCGGTGTCCATCCCGGCATCAACGACACGTGGGTGTCCTCCCACGCACACCACCTCCTCGCCAGCTCCTCGCGCACTGCCGCGTCGGGGTCGGCGACGAGGCGCGCATACGCGACCGCCAGATCCCCGTGCCGTTCGCCGACCGGCACGGGAGCTGTGAACTCCTCCCACTCCCTGGGGAAGATCCGACCCATGTCACGGGTGATCCAGTCGATCTCGGTTCGGGTGCCCGACGTGATCGCTCCGAGCGCCATCGCGAGAACACGCTCCGGATGTCGTTGGGCGTAGACCAAACCCAAGGTCACCCCCCACGACACCCCGGCCACTACCCAACACCTGATCCCCAGATACTCACGCAGACGTTCGATGTCCTCCGTCAAATGTGTTGTCGTGTTGGTCGATAGGTCGATAGGTCGGTGTCGGGGCCGGTGGCCAGTGGGCGGCTCCGCCCGCATCCGCGTAGGTCGAACAACACCGCACGAAAAGCATTCGGGTCGAAGAAGCGACGTGCCCCGGGAGTGTATCCAGATCCCGGCCCCCCGTGCAGATACAGCACCGGCGTTCCCTCGAGGTTTCCGACGGTCTCCCAGTACAGGGCATGGCCGTCGGAGACATCCAGAAACCCGGATTCGTACGGTTCCGCCGCCGGATAAAGTGCGCCACTCACATACTCAGCTTCGCATCCTGCACCGAACGGCGAACCGCGAATCAGTTGTTCCCGGCCTTCGTGGTAGCCATCGCCGAGTGTCGCCTGAGACGATTGCAGGTGCCCTTCGAGAGGAGACGAACGATGACAGCGTCCGATCCACAGGTCACCACCCGCGAGGAATGGCTCATCGCGCGGCGCGAGTTACTCGCACAGGAGAAGGAGCTGACCCGCCACCGCGATCGGGTGAACGCCACCCGGCGCGCGCTACCGATGGGTCGAAATTACCAAGAACTACGAGTTCGACGGCCCCGACGGCAGGACCGGACTCGCAGACCTGTTCGACGGCCGCAGTCAACTCCTGATCTACCACTTCATGTTCGAACCCGCCGCCGACGAAGGATGCCCCTCCTGCTCGTTCACGATGGACAACGTCGGCAACCTCGATCACCTGTACGCCCGGGACACCTCGTTCGCGGCCGTGTCCCGCGCACCGCTGAACAAACTCGAGCAGTACCGCCAGCGCATGGGCTGGACCTTCCCCTGGTACTCCTCGCACGGCAGCGACTTCAATTACGACTTCCACGTCACCCTCGACGCGTCGGTCGCACCGGTCGAATACAACTACAAGGACGAGGCCGAGCTCGTGCGGTTGGACCCCGCATGGAAGGGCTGGTGCGGCGAAGAGCACGGCGTCAGTGCTTTCCTCCGCCAGGGTGAGCACATCTTCCACACCTACTCCGGTTACGCGCGCTCCACCGAGATTCTCCTCGGCACCTACCACTGGCTCGACCTCACCGCGCGCGGCCGCCAGGAAGACTGGGAACCAGAACCCCGCCGCGGTGACGACGCCTTCATGAGTTGGCTGCGCCGCCACGACGAATACGAACCAGACGCCATTTCAGGAGCGAAGATCCCCGACTGACCGTCCGGGTTACATCAGTTCGAGTCCCGTTGCCTGCAATTCGAGATAGTCGCGCACCAACAGGTGGGAACACGGCGTGGATACCGCGGTCCAGGGCGTGTGTTTGGGTAATTGCAGCCCCAACGATTCGGGTACCGCTTCGCGACACCTGATGACAGCCCGGAGTTGCGGCGTCAGGGAATTCCACCACGCGTCCAGCACACACCTGCACTGGGAGAGGTATTCGGAGAGTGGCCCTTGGAGAACCGCCATCTGCGGTACCGAATCAACTCCACCACTGATCCCCGCGACGCAGGAGTGCCCACACACGGCCATCACCTGCCCGATGAACTGCGGCGGCATGATGCCTTCGGGGTTTCGCAGCAGAGCGAGGCGCGCGCCGGCAGAAAGGGCTTCATATGCCACTTCGGGGTCGATTGCCTCGTCACCCATGCCACGAACGTACCCGGCTGTGGGCGTCTCCTATCAGGAACAGCAATATGTATTCGGCCTGAGCGCCGGCGCGGCCACGTCAGTGTCGTCGGATCACTTTCGCCTCCGGCGCGGCTCGGGTTCGCGTTCGGCTTCCGATCCGCCGAGGAGCTCACCGAGCGTTTCTCCCACGGCCTCGAGCGCACCCTTGGTCTTGGACTTCGTGCTGCCGCTGCCCTTCACATCGGAAACGAGGTCGGTCAGGCCCTTCGGTTCGCTGCCGATTTCCAGTCGGTTCACCGCCTCGGCGAAGCGCAGGTAGGTGTCGACACTGGCGACCACGACGCGGGCGTCGATGGTGAGCAGTTCGATACCGACCAGTGAGACCCGCACGTAGGCGTCGATGACCAGGCCCTTGTCCAAGATGGTGTCGATGACATCGGCCAGGCTGCTGGAACTCGGGCCGCCACCTGCTGTGGTCATCGCTGTGCTCCTCGCTTTCGACTGCCGGAGGTCCTCGGCGGGGTGCTCCGCTTGCGGGGCGGTCGCCGCGCCGGTCGTTCCTCGTCCTCGGCCTCCTCCTCGTTCTCGGCCTCCACTGCCGTCTCGTCGTCGACGTCGTCCGACGGCGGTGCCTTCTTCGGTCGTTTCCTGCGTCCCAGCGCGCCGACCATGCCCGGGGCGTCGTCGGCGAGCTTGTGCACTGTGCCCACGGTGTCGTCGGCGGCTTCGTCCACCGTGTCCACCGTGTCGTCGGTGACGTCTCCGGCTATGTCCGCGGTGTCCTCGACCAGGTCTTCGGCGGTCTCCAGGACCGCATCGCTGCCGGAGAGCAGCCGATTGTTGAGTGCGTCGACTCGGGCGGTGGCGGCGGTCATGGCCGCCACTTTCACGGCGTCGAGGAGTTGGCCACGCACCGATTCACTGAGCTCGGCGAATTCGGGCGAGGTTCGCAGCAGTTTCGAGGCCCGGTCCACCATTTCCTGGGGTCCGCCGGCGAGGCGGCCGGCACCCGCCGCCGCGAGCAGCAGTCCCAGTTTCTTCCGGTGCCCTCGGCCCAGCCAATAGCCCACGACCACCGCTGCCGCGATTTGCAGTCGGGTCATCATCGTCGACTCCCTTCACCCGCATCGGCCGTCATCGGTCGACGCCGAGCGCCCGGAGCCGACCGCCCGGCGTACCCCGGATCGGGAGTCCGGTGCGAACCAACCCCGAACCCGACTACCCGCAACGGATGGCCGTCAATCGGTCGAAGGCCGCAATGGGGCTGGGAAAATTCGGTCACCGCCACGACCATCACCGACTCGGGGTCGGCTACGAATGCTGTCATGCTCCAGTAACTTTGGGTGACCGTGTGTCGTTCACCATCACTCCCGTCCCGATGCCCGATCGGCGGCGCCGGCTTCGTCCGCGGTCCAGCGTGTTCAGGATCGCGGCCGCGGTGGACGCGATCGTCCGGTCGCCGTCGTGGGCCAGCCGGTCGAGTGCCCGCCGCGCCGCGGGCCCGGGAATCTCGGCAAGGGCCTGCGTGATCCGCAACCGCGTGGGCGCGTCCTCGGTGTTGTCGAGCGTGTCTTGCATGACCTCGACGATGGCGTCGGCCGAGGCCGAGACCGTCGTCAGCAGGCCCAGCACTTCGGCAGCCTCGACATCGCGCCGCCCCTCGACGACCAACTCGATCAGGGAGGGGATCGCGTCGACGTTTCCGCGAGAGCCGAGAGCGAGTGCCGCGTACCCGCGGACCGTGGCCTCCGGATCATCGAGAGCTCGTCTCAGATGTGCCGTTGCCTCCGCGGTGTGGATTGCCGCTATCGCGGCGGTGGCGCGACGCCGGACGTCGGCATCCTCCGCGTCGAGACCGTCGGCCAGAACCTCGAGTCCCGGGCCGGCGACCCGCGCCAACGACCACTGCAGCGCTCCGGCCACATTCGGGTCGTCCTCCGACAGAATGGCCTCGACCAGCGCTTCGACGGGCAGCGCCGCAGTTCCGTCCTGAGACAGGATCGCTTGTTGACGACGGGCCGCGGATTCCGACTCGAGCGCACGCAGCAGACCGACGATGCGCAGGACATCCTCCCACTCCGCCGGCGAGGCGGCGTCGACGCGTTCGAGTTTGCCGAGCAGTTCCTCCTCGGCAGCGATCCGCCGGCGCGTGTGTCGGATGAGGTCTCCCACCAGGTGGGCCGGTGCGAAATCGGGCTCGTCCAGTGCCCGCTTGGCCTCGTTCAACGACAGCCCCAAGGTCCTGAGGCTCTCGACGTGGAAGAGCCGTCGGATGTCGTCGGCGGAGTACTCGCGGTAGCCGCCGGACGTGCGGCCCGTGGGCTTCACCAGCCCCAACGTGTCGTAGTGCCGCAACATCCGTGTGCTGACACCACACCACCGGGAGACCTCACCGATCAACATCCCATCTCCTCCTGCTACGTGTCCGGACCGGCGACCGCGACGCGCTTCGCCGTCTCGACCGCGAGGGTGAACCCACTGTCGGGATCGTGGCAGAGTCGCCTCGTCGCATCCGCGTGCGCACGAATGTGCGGGTCGGGACTGGTCCCGGCCGCGGCGAGGACCGGGAGGACAGCGTCCCCGAGTCCCACCAGCGCACGGCTCAGACTGAGCTGCAGGTGCTGGTCACCCCGTCCGAGTTCGATCGCCAGATCGGCCGCGAGTGCAGCCTCGTTGCCGGGCGGCACGAGTGCCACGGCCGCCCGCCACGCACTGCGCGCGACCTCGTCGTGCTCGTCGTGCAGCAGTGCCGACACCGCGGGCCAGGCGAGCCGGTCTCCGATCTTGGACAGGGTGTGCAGCGACTGACTGCGGGCCTGCGCGGAGTCGGCCCCGAGCTCTCGGACCAGTCGCGGCACCGTGAGCTCGCTCGGCAGGCGGCACAACGCCCAGGTCAGCATGTCGCGGACGAAGAAATCCGGTTCGACGGCACACCGCTTGACGAGAGTGTCCGTGAGACGGGGATCGGGGTGCGTGCCTGCAGAGAGCGCCGCCCGCAGCCGACCCGACGGGTCGGCTGCGGCCAGAGCGTCGACGAGGTGGGCATTCGGCCCACCGTGGTTGGTTGTGTTCACGACAACCACCTCCTTCGTCGACCATTCGAGTCCTTGTCACTGTGTCAGGGTCAAGTACTCGTTGTCAGGGGGCTGTCGTCTGCCGGTCAGCTCGTCATGCTGGCGAACATGCCGGGCTCGTAGGAACCTGCCGGGTTGCGCACGATCACGTTGATCCGGTTGGCGGCGTTGATCAGGGCGACCAGGGAGACCAGTGCGGCGATCTGGTCGTCGTCGTAGTGCTTGCGCACCTGGGCCCAGGTCTCGTCGGACACACCGTCGTGGGCGTCGGCGAGCCGGGTACCTTCCTCGCTGAGCGCCAGCGCGGCCCGCTCGGCCTCGGTGAACACGGTGGCCTCACGCCAGGCCGCGACGAGGTTGAGCCGGACCGGGGTTTCGCCGGCGGCCGTGGCGTCCTTGGTGTGCATGTCGGTGCAGAAGCCGCAGCCGTTGATCTGGCTGGCCCGGATCTCGACCAGGTGCTGGGTGGCCTTCGGCAGCGGCGATTGGTCGATCACCAGGGCGGCATTGGCGAACCGCTTGCCGAACTTCATGGCGATCTCGTTGTCGAACAGGTTGAATCGGGCGTCCATGACTTCGTCCTCACTCGTGGTGTTGTGTTGCTCTGGACGAACATGAGATGCCGGCGACCCGATCCTTGTGACAATCGCTCACGCCGCGACTTCGAAGTCACGTAATTTGGCAGCGGGCAACACGGGTCGGCTGCCGTCTGGTGTCACAAAACGGCGAGGCCCGGTGTCTGGTGTGTGACACAGTCGAGAGTGAGAAGGAGCCACCCATGGCCGGCACGTCGCAGACCACACCCGACGATCGCGGCGGGAGCCAGGACGATCGTTCGGATCCCGCCACCGAGGCGTTCGTCGCCCACCGCAACCTGCTGTTCACCGTTGCCTACGAGATGCTCGGATCGGCCGCCGACGCGGAAGACATCCTCCAGGAGACCTGGCTGCGATGGGCGGGCGTCGATCTCGACACGGTCCGCAATCAGCGTGCGTACCTGGTCCGGATCACCACCCGCCAGGCGCTCGTCCGGCTGCGGACACTCAGCAGGCGCAAGGAGTCCTATGTCGGTCCCTGGTTGCCCGAGCCGCTGCTGACCGCGCCCGACGTGGCCGAGGATGTCGAGTTGGCCGACAGCGTCTCGATGGCGATGTTGCTGGTGCTGGAGACGCTCGCGCCGACCGAGCGGGCCGTGTTCGTGCTGCGCGAGGTGTTCGCTCTGGAGTACGGCGAGATCGCGGACGCCGTCGGCAAGAGCCCGGACGCGGTCCGCCAGATCGCGCACCGGGCGCGGGGCCATGTCGCGGCGCGCCGGCCGCGCGGCGTCGTATCCCCGGCCGAGTCCCGAGACGCACTCGAGGCGTTCCAGCGGGCGCTCGAGACGGGCGATCTGCAGAGCCTGCTCGACCTGCTCGCACCGGATGTCGTCCTCCTGGGTGACGGTGGCGGAGTCAAGCAGGCCGTGCTGCGGCCCATCGTGGGGGCCGACAAGGTGGGTCGCCTGCTGGCGGCCGGCCTGCCCCGGATCGACGGCACGGTGTCGGTCGAGCCGGTGCAGATGAATGGCTCCCCCGCGCTGATCGTCCGGCTGGACGGGGAGATCGACGACGTCGTGGCGGTGCGGATGGACGACGGCAAGATCACCGGGCTCTACATCGTGCGCAACCCCGAGAAGCTGTCGCGCGTCGAGCGGGAAACCGCGGTGAGCCGCTGAGGTCGCAAGCCTCCTACCTTGCCTCGGCATGGTGGCGGTCGCGTCAGACTCGTTCCCATTGCCGGGTCAGGGCCGGGTACACGATGAGGTACCGGAAAGGCGCGATGGCGCTCATGTAGAGCCGCCCGAACCATCCGTTGAGTTTGACGAGAACGGTCATCTGCAGTTCGTAATCGCCGTTCGCTCCTCTCGCCCAGCCGAGATGCATCACGGTGTGCACGGTCTTGTTCGCCAGCTCGCGGGCGGACTCCGTGTCGAGCTCGTACACCGCGGTGAGGGGCATGCCTTCGTCGTCCTGGCCGCGCGGAGCGGCGCGGAGGTCGCTGGGCAGGCGGTCGCGGAGCGAGGCAACCCGCTCACCGACACCAGTTGACGGATTGTCTCAGCCGAAGAGTGCCCCGAGTTTCCATCGAGCGGCGAACAGGAACCTCACCAGCCGGGGCTACTTCGACGGCCGTCCCGCATTGCTCACCGAAATGCTCGACGAGTGGGAACGCCGTTGCACCAAAGCCGTTATCGCCCAGGCCGATGCCGAAGGCGGCACCCTGCCGACAGAATCCGGCGCGTGGGGCAACTGACCTACTCGGAGGACATTCAACGGATCGATCTCGCGATCCGGGCCTGGGCCCACCACGACCGGTCCGTCGCGACGCGCCTGCACGCCATCGACAACGAGCGAATGAACTTTCTGCGAAAGATGTTCGGCACCTTCGTCACCGACCCCGACGAAATCGAGGCACGCAGCACCCTCATGTTCGGACTTGCGATCGGCCGCCACTTCATCGTCGCGGACCACCCCGGGTACACCAAACGCGAAGCCATCCAACTTGCCGGAGAATTCCTCCTGCGCCCGTCCGGTACGAATAGTTCTGTCGGGTAGGGGTTTCCGCCGGGCGATCAGTCGAGGTGAGCCGACAGCAGCCACGCCGGCAGCATGGACCGCCCCTTCTCGTCGTGCTCCCAGTTCGCGGCCTGCTCCGGGCCGAGCAGCGCGTGGATGAAGGCCGGGCGAATGTCGTCGATGGTCCAGAACTCGGCGACCGCCTCGCGCAGCTCGTCGTCGGTCACCGGGTTCGGTCCTTCGCCCTCGGGGAAGGCGCCCTTCGCGAACACCAGGATGTAGTAGGACGCGCCGGGCGCGGCCGCCCGAGCGACCGCGCGCAGGTAGTCCCGCCGCCGGTCGACGGGAAGGGAATGGAACAGGGTGCTGTCGACGATCGTGGAGAACCGGCCGTCGAAACCGGTGAACGAACTGATGTCCGCCACCTGATACGTGGCCGTCGTCAGTCCACGATCGGCGGCGGCCGCCTGCGCCACTGCGATGGCCGTCGGCGACAGGTCCAGGCCCACCACCGTGTACCCCTGCGCCGCCAGGTGGAGGGACGTCTCGGCATGCCCGCAGCCCGCGTCCAGCACGTCGCTACGGAACCTGCCCTCCGCGATCAACCCGGCGATCTCGGGTTGCGGCTCACCGATGTTCCATGGCACCGGTCCCGAAAATACCTCCGCGTCGCCTCGGTAGATGTCGTCCCACGGCGCTACCTGGTTCTCCTCGGTCATGCCATCGACGGTACGCCCGCACTACCGTGCCGATGTGGATCTTTTCTCACGCTCGTGGTCGACGCTGCTCAGGTACCCGCTGGTGCCAGAACGATGTCGAAGTGGACTCGCGACCAGGAACGGTCGCCGGGATCGCGACCGTCAGGAGTGGGGGTACCGGGAGCCTGCTCGAGGAAGTCTTGCACCAGCGAGTCCTTGACTCCGAAAACGCTGTCAGAGGTCAACAGGTCGTCTCCGGAGACGAAGATGTGAGTGACCAGGGTCCGGAGGTTGTCTGCGGTGACCATGAAGTGCAAGTGCGATGCGCGCATCGGCGAGCGATTGACAGCTTCGAGCATCGTGCCGACCGGGCCGTCGTGCGGAATCGGGTATGGGGTGGGGGTCAGTCCCCAGAACCGGTAGGAGCCGTTGTCGTCGGTAAAGAAATGAGCGCGGCCGGAGACCCGGCCGTCGGGGTATTGCACGTCGTACAGGCCGTCCTCGTCCGCCTCCCAGACCTCGACCTTGGCGCCGGGGACGGGGCGGCCGTCGGTGTCGGTGACGGTGCCCTCGATCCAACACGGCTGCCCCGGGGCGCCGCCGCCGATATCCCCGCCGAGCGGGATCTGCGGGGAGTCGGCGACGAAGAACGGGCCGAACACCGTTGCCTCGGTGGCGTTCGCGTGCGCCTGGTTGTTGACTGCGATCGTCTGCATGGAGGCACCGAGCACATCGGAGAGCAGAACGAATTCCTGGCGTTTGTCGTCGGTGATGTTCCCGACGGCGGTGAGAAACTCGATGGCCCTGTTCCACTCCTGCTCGGTAAGCCGCACCTCGCGGATGAAGGCATGCAGGTGCCGGACCACGGCCTGCATCAGTTGCTTCAGGCGCGGATCGGGAGTGTCGTCGAACGAGGTGACGACAGTGGCCACGAGGTCGTCCTCGACGGCCAGCTGGTCTGCGGTGATGTGCGCCGCGTCCGTCCTGTGCTCGGTCATCATGTCGTCATTTCTCCGTGTTGCTGGTGATCGTCTTCGGCTCGGCGCCTCGCCACGCCGCATGGAGTAGGCGGCGTAGTTCGTCGGCCGTGACCGGACGTGGATTGTTCGCCGGGACCGCCGGCAAGATCGCGTCCACCGCACTGTCGATGTCCGACTCGTCGAAGCCGTAGTCGCGCAGGGCGCGTGGCGCATCGAGCTGATCACGCAGTTTCTGTAGGCCGTCGAGTGCGGTGCTCGCGTCGAGTGCGGTCGCGATGCGGTGTTCGGCTTCCGGTGCCGCGGGGGCGTTGAATGCGAGCACATACGGCAACACGACCGCGTGGGTCTGGGCATGCGGCAGGTCGTATGCCCCGCCGAGGACATGGCAGATCTTGTGGTGCAGTCCCGAGCCCGCCGAGGAGAACGCCACCGCGGACAGGTACGCCGCATACAAGACGGGTTCCCGGCCGATCAGGCTGGTCGGATCGGCCACCACCGACGGCAGCCCCGTCCGTAGTGCCCGGATCCCTTCCTGCGCCAACGCCCGATCGATGGGATCCGAGCGCGGACCCCACATCGAATCGACGCAGTGCGCCAACGCGTTCAACCCGGACGCGACACTCATCGGAGCGGGCAGTGACAGCGTCAACTCCGGGTCGTAGATCACCGCCCGCGGCAGCACCCGTGCGTCGACTCCGGTGGTCTTGCGGGCTCCCTCGGTCAGACCCCAGACGTTTGTGGCCTCCGATCCCGCATAGGTCGTCGGCACCGCGACAATCGGCAGCCCGGTCGTGAGCGCGATCGCCTTCGCCAGTCCGGTGGTGGAACCACCGCCGACACTGACTATGGCATCGACCTCGTGGCGGGCCGCAGCGGTGCGGGCTCGCTCGGCCACCTCGACGGGCACGTGCATCGCTATCTCGTTGTGGTGCACTACGACCGGCAGGTCGGCGGTGAGCTGCTCCGAGCGCTCGGCCTCCGACTGCGATGCGAGCACCATCACCCGGGATGCGCCCAGTCGCTGGATTTCCCCGGCGAGCATTGCCGCCGCCTGCCCGGAGGCGAAACACACGCGCTGCGGCAGACTCTCGTGCTCGAAACGCAACATTCTTCGCTACCTTTCCCGGTCCGCTAGCTCCATGGTTCCCATACCGTCACGCGACGATGTGGTCAGCCGATCGGCGAACCAATCGGCGACGAGATCGTTCCGCTCGTCGGCGTGGTTGTAGATCGTGTGCTCGCCGTCGTCCCACACCTGCAGCATTGCATCATCCGCGCCGTCGAGGAACGGTTGCTGGTCCTCGAGGCTGACGAGGGGATCGGCCCCGCCGTGCAGCACCAGCAGCGGACACCGAATCTGCTCCTTCACCGGGTCGAACGCAAGACGTCGAAAGTTCCGTTCGATGGCCGTCTCGTCGCTGGTGCCCAGCATCGCCGCCGCCTGCTCCCGGAAGGTGCGGAACGACAGCAGACGCGGTGCCGCGAAGGCGCCGTTGACACAGCAGGCGTCGATGTCGTCGTTGCGGGCCGCGGTCAGGGCGGCGAACAAACCACCGACACTGTTACCCCAGATCCCCACCGGAGCCCCGGATTCTGCGGCGTAGCCGACGAATTCGCCATACGCGGCGGCAACATCGACGTCGAGGTGGACCCTGTAGCGCAATCGGGTTTCACCTTGTCCGGGTCCCTCGGCCAGGATCGTCGCCAGACCTCGTGCTGCAAGGGCGTCCGCGTAGCGAAGGTAGGTGGCACCCCAGCCGCTCTGTCCGCCGAACACGATCACGGTCCCGAGGACGGTTGATCGATCGGGTATGACGTGCCAGCCCACCAGTCGGCCGCCGGCGAACGGCAACTCGATCTTGTGCATCGACGCCGGTGACAATGCTGCCGCCGCACCGACCGCCGCGCTGAACCCCTCGTAGAGGTCCCGCTTGCGCTCGGTATCCGCGTTGATCGCCATCTGGGCGAACACGAAGTCGGCGGCCGCGGCCCGGAATGCATTGCGCGCAGTCACGGTGTGCCCGCCTTTCCGGGCGGCCTCCGCCACCTCGAGCCGGAGGTTTCCCAGTCGTTCGGCGGCCACATCCCACGCAACGCCATCCCGGGTCGCGCGTTCGAGCAACACGATGTCGGCGTAGTCCATGCCTCCGTCGAGCAGCCTTGTCGCCGGCATCGCCCGCCAGTGTGCCGCGGTCTCTACGGTGATTTCCTCGGTCACAGTGCTGCCCGCTCCACTCGGGGTGCCTGCGCGTCCTGGTACGAGAGCGCCGCGCGGAGGGCGTCGACGAGGAGCGGTAGCTCGCTCATCGAACCGGCCCCGAAGAGATGGAAGTCGGGGCGGGCGAGGTAGACCTCGATTCCGTGGTCCCGGAAGAAGTCGGCGTAGGTTCCGTCGCTGTCGGTGAACGATCCGGGACGTCCGGGCTCAGTGGTGGCCACGATGACGTCGAGGTCGTCGAGGAACGACAGTTGGCCGGGATCGAGCACCGAGCGGGGATCCTGTACCGCGACGATCGAGAATCCCCATCCGAGGAGGTCGTCGAAACGGCCGACCCGGTCGCCGACGGTGACGACGCCCTGCGGGGACAGCGACCCCGCCAGCCGTGCGGGTAACCGGTCCGCGTTCGTAGCGATGACGCCGGCACCCAGCGTGGGGAACGGCGGACGCGGCGGGACCTCTCCGCGGAGGAACGCCGCATCGCGGGTGGCAGCGGCCGCCGGGTCCTCGAGGTTGGCGATCTCGCCGAGCGCAATCGCGCACTGCTGGATGGCCTGGGCGTGGGGCCGGCGCTCGAGTTCGTAGGTGTCGAGCAGCTCATCGCTCGCGCGACCGGAGAGCACCAGGTGCAGCTTCCATGCGAGTGTGATGCCGTCGCGCATCCCCGAGCAGGCGCCCTGGCCCATGTAGGGCGGCATGGTGTGCGCGGCATCGCCGGCCAGGAGTACTCGTCCACTTCGCCAGGTTTCCGCATTCCGGGCGGAGAAGGTGTAGATGATCTGCCGAAGGATCCGGACATCCTCCGGCCCCAAGTCGTGTCGTTCGCGGAACCACTGCCAGGCGTACTCCTCGGACTCCATGAATGCGGCGTCGTCTCCCGGGAGAACCGCAACTTCGAAGCGCTGACGACTCACGCCGATCGGCATGAACATGTTGGGGTGCGCGGGATCGCAGAACTGTCGCGCCACACCGAAGTCCGGACCGAGTGGACGCACGCACTCGGTATCGATGTTCAGCCAGCGGTCGTTCACGCCCAGATCGGTGGCCTCGATGCCCAGCGCGGTCCGCACGAAGCTGTTGGCCCCATCGGCTCCCACCACATATCGCGCGGTCACCACCCGATCCGTCCCGCTGGACCACTGCTCGTCCCGGTCGCGGGACCAGGGCCGCACGTGGAGCGCGACGTGGTCGTGCTCTTGTTCGACGGCTACCACCGCGAAACCTTGATTTACCTCCACGTTAGGGTAGCTCCCGATGCGCTGGTGAATCGCCGACTCGATGTCCGGCTGATACATCGAGTAGTGGGCGGCGAACCCGCTCGACTTTCCCGCCCAGTCGATCTCGAGGAGGACATCTCCGGAGCCGTTGCACCATTGGTAGGTGTCCTTCGGTGAGGCGTCCCGGAGGGCGAACTCGATATCGCCGGCCGCCTGGATGATGCGTGCGGTCTCGCCGTCGATGTGGGTCAGCCGGGGCAGACCGTACAGATCGGGCCAGCGTTCGAGCACCACCACACGGTGGCCGGCACGGCCCAGAAGGGATGCGAGAACGAGCCCGGTCGGCCCGTATCCGACCACGGCGACATCGAAATCTGAAGACACAGCCAACTCCTTGCTACCAGGGGCGTTCGCCCGATGCTCACACGGTAAAGAGGGTGTGACCTGCATCGCTATCCGCAATGCGACAAGATCAGCCGCATCCCGCCACGGGTTTCGCGCCGACTTCTGGCGGTCGCCCCGGCGCCTGGCTACGCTGGGGCGACAAGTCCGAGGACGGGCCGCAACAGCGGCCGAGATTGATTGAGTGATCGTGATTCTGTGGGTGAGCATCGACGGCACACCGTCGGCGACGACGCGGAATGGGTGCGTGCGACGATGACGGGGCCGCTGGCCCGGCACCGTCTGCTCAGCACGGCGGACGTCGACGAATTCTGTTCCCGAGCCTCGCAGATCCTCAGCGTGCACGACATCCATCGAACCAACGCCCTCGATACGGCCCCGTTCCGCGGGCAGGTACGGGCAACATCGGTCGGAGATGTCCAGTTCGTCTACCTGGAGCAAGGGGTGGACTTGGACGTCGACATCCTCGAACGACTCGATTACTACGACGTGATGCTGGCGTACTCCGGCACCAACGAGATCACCTGCTCGGATCGGCTCTCGAAGGTCGGCGACGCGCACGGCGCTCTACTGTCTCCCCGAATGCGTGCCCGTATGCGGATGGACGCCGACTACCGGCAGATGCACTTGCGCATAGACCAACACGTCCTCAATCAACGTCTGGAGAACCTGCTCGGACGTCCACCTCACGACCCCGTCATCTTCGACCTCACGATGGATCTGTCCTCGCCACGACTGTCCACCTGGATGTCATCGCTCCGATTGCTGATTCACGACCTCGACAAGGAAGACGGACTCACCCGACACCTCCTCGCCGCGACGAGTTGGCAGGACATGCTGCTCACCGGCCTACTCGTGTCGCACCCACACAGTTACTCGGCAGCCCTGCACGAACAGGACCACCCGCGGGTTCATCGGCGAACGTTCAAGCAGGCACTGGATTTCTGCGAAGAACACCTTGCCGATCCGGTGACCGTCGGTGACATCGCCCGGCACGTCGGAATCAGTGCTCGCTCCCTGCAACGGGCCTTCCAGGAAGAACTCGGCACCTCCCCGACCCGCTACCTCCAATCCTTGCGACTGGCGCAGGCGCGGCAAGATCTGCTCGAAATGGACCCGGCATCACCGGAATCGGTGACCCAGATCGCCCACCGATGGGGATTCGTGCACCTCTCACGCTTCGCCGCGGCTTACCGCAAACGCTACGGCGAGGCACCGTCCGCCACCGCAATGCGGGTCGTAGCGGGCGGCTAGAGGGCCCACTCGTGGTTGTCTCCTGTCGACGAGGTCGGCGACACTTTCTCTCGAACCGCTACTGGTGGCAGCAGTTGTAACGAATCTAGCCTTAGATAACGGCGGGCCGGACCGACGTGGACGGCATGGTGTTCGTGCTCGTATCACGTCGACCAACACCGACTGAAACCTGGACCGGATAGTCGGGATCCGGATCAGCCGCGGTACGGAGTTGGCGAGTGTGTGACGCGAACGTCGCCGAAAGACAGCTGGTTAAGCATCCTTGTACCTGACTCGACTCGAAGTTCCTGTTCGGGGCTTCGCCCTACCCAAATCGACTCGACCAACTTTCCGGGGTACGCAGTTTCCCGCGCCGGGTCGTGCAGATGGAAAGGGGTAAGGCGCAACTGAAGGTACGGAATCAACATCCCCGTCGGCGACGGCCGAAAGTCGCACGCGGTGTAATTGTGTCCTGCAGAGTAGATCAGGCGCCATTCTTGCTCTTCTTCGAAAGCGTCGTGCTTGAACTGTGCCAGACATTCCACCGCATTCTGTACGGCGCTGCTGTAGCTCGTGGGGTGAACGATCTCCTCTGCCGCGGCTTCGATGATTGACTTGTCGAGCTCGTAATGCACTGGGAAGAGTCGGCTTCCACCAAGAAATCCGATGGACTCATTCCCTGCCCGAAATGCAGGTACCAAGAATTGTTTGATATGTCGACGGGAAACTCGATAGAGTATCCGTTCGCGCCGTACCCGCGCCACTGACTGAGCAGGTCGGCCCTGCTGCAGAAGCTGGTGACATAAGCGGTGCGGGCTGTCTGACCGGTGCTGGGATTGGGATCAGTAAAGTCCCCGGCACGAATCCGCTTGGCGAGGCCCGCGATCCGGGCTTTGTGAGCGGCATCGTGGTGCACAACGCAGTCGAGCATCGCGTCCGCTAAAGCGTCGGCGGCAAAGCTCAACTCTTGCGAGTCGTTCAGGTACCGAGCATCGCTCGCCCACAGTGTTAGTGAACGCTCCGATGGAACGTTTGGAAAGCCCTGATCGGCTTCGGCGCGAGAATCCCCTGTAGGCCGCTTGCCGTTGTGTAGTGGTGCAGAGTCGCGGGAATTTCAGTCACACGGGAATCGTAGGCGGAGTGGCCGACATTTCGCCTCTGCGAGAACGCACCGAACCCGCTGACAGACGAAGTCTCAGTGGCGCGATTCGAAACTGCTCGGTCAGGCCGAGCCCAATGACCCGCCCGCCGCGAGGAGGAGTCAGCCGATACGGTCGAGGAGGTTCGCACGGCACCGAAGTGCCCCTTGGCTGTGCGAGTCTGTGTGCCACCCGATCATCGACGCGCAGGACGTCCTGATCACCCTCGTGACCCATGCCGACACGGAACCACGCGCGACGCCGTGACCTACTGGGACCTCGCCGACACACCCCCGACCGGCGACGACCCGCTCGACGCGCTGATCGTCCGACTGGCCGCCGCGTACCAGGAGCGACGGCTGCTCAAACACCACTTCGACGACATCGGCTCCGCTGCCGGCCGCGCCGGCGAACTCGCCGACCCGGACCTGCGGGTCAGCACCAGCGACGAGGTCCTTACCGCACGCGACTACCTCTCCGCGTATGTCCTGGAGTCGACGCTGCACCACCTCGACCTGATCGCCCACCTCCGGGGTGCGGCGGAACCGCCCGCAGACGGCCTCGCCCGGTCCCGCGACTTGCTGGAGAAGATCGCCGGGGCCGCCTTCCCCGCCTCGTTCTCCGACAAAGACGCACTGCTGGTCGGCACCGGACGGCGAGCCCCGACCGACGCGGAGAAGGACCAACTGGGTGAGCTGGCGACGAAACTCCCGCTCATCCTCGGATGATCGTCCAGCCGACTGGGACCTTCCGCGTGGGCAAGCCTGAGCAGCAGATACGCGTTCGAGGGCTCTAGGCCAGCAACCCGGGAACGCCGTGCGACTGTCTGACACTGGCACCGACTCGATCCACTTACTCGCCTTCGGATTGTGCGGTGTCGGACCTCGGCGGTTCATTCTGTTTCGGCGCGGCCGGAACCCATTCCCGCAGTTGTTGAACCACTGTGCCGTAGAATGCGTCGGTCGATGACGTCACGCTGGTGATGAAGCTCGCCGCGGTGCCCGACCGCCGGCCGCCCATCGGGAAGGTTTGTTCGAGGGAGAAGGAGACGATGTCTCCGGAGCGCCCATTGGTCAGTACTTTCGGGTCCGCTCGCACCGTGTCGAGGTGCTCGCAGGCTTCGTTGCCGCGCTCGGAGAACACCGCTTCGACCTGAACGTCGCCGGGTACGTCCTTGAGTTGCTTGAGTAGCCACGACAGCCGGCGACCGGAGGTTCCCTCGTTCGGTGCCTCCACGGTGGTGCGGCAGCGGATCTTGTTGGTCCGCACATCCGCGATCACCACCAAATCCCCGGCGGTCTCCGGGATCCGCAGCACCGCTTCGAACACCCAGTCTGTAGCCAACCTTTCGGCTACCGCCGCATTGCGGGCTGCCGGGTCGCTGCCGTGACGGCGGGGCAGAGTGTGTTTGACGGTGACACCGAGTTCGGCGGTCAGCCGCAGCGCGAGATGACGTGAGAGGGACACCCAGGTGTCGGCCACGGCGGCGGCTTTCTGGTCGCCGCCGCGGAGGGTGCCGGCGGTGACCGCGTCGCGGACGGTCACCCAGTGCCGGCCCATGTCGACGAACTCGGCCGCCCCGGAGCGGGGGGTGATCGAGGTAGCGCAGGAACTCGGCCAGGATCCAGGCCTGCAGGGCATCGTCGATACCGCCGTGCGAGAGCAACATCCGTGCCTCGTGCGCCACCTCCGCCCACGACAAATGGCGCAGCGCGACCTTGGCAAGCTTGCGACGGTCGACCTCCACCGGCAACTCCCCGGCACTGGCGGGGACGTCGTTCGACAGGCTGACCACCACGTCGTACTTCTTCTTCCGCGCCACGTCGAGATAGTTCTCGAGTTGCTCCTTCTCGAGCTTGCCGTTGCCGGTCTTGACCTCGAGCAGGCCGGTCCACACCCTGGTGCCGCGGGAGACCTTCAGCACCGCGTCGGGGATCACCTTCGTCTCACCCCGCTCGTACGCGACCTCGACATAGCCTTCGAAGACACCGACCGGGCCCCCATCCGGGCGCACACCGCGCGTGCGAAGGGGCGCACGGCCTGCATGGTGGCGATCAAGGCCGAGGTAGCGCGCCGCTCCTGTTCCTCACCGGTCCCGACACCGATGACCGAGAACAACCGCGCCGGCTGCCACGTGTCCTGTTCGGCGAGGGTGAATTCGACCGGCTTCGACTTGCGCACCACCCGCTTGGCGGTGCGGACGCCCTGCGCTCTCGCCTTCGGTGGAGTCGCCGGTGTGGTGGGTGTGGTGGGCAGTTCGGGCACCAGTTGCGGGGCGTCGCCGGCGGACCCGTGCGACGCCGGCACGGCGGGTTCGGCAAGGTCGGACGAGGTATCGGGGGCACTTGTGGGTTCGGGTTCCGGCTCGTTGTCGATGTCGACACCGAAATCCGTGGCCAAACCTGCCAGTCCGGACTCCCAGCCCTGCCCGACCGCCCGGATCTTCCACTCGGCATTGCGGCGGTACACCTCACCGAACACGAACGCCGACTCGGTCGTGGCATCGGCGGTGACATACTCCGCCAACGTGTACCCGGCCCCATCGACGGCACGCAGAGCGAGCTTTCCGAGGTCACCGAACCTGCCCTCGGCGACACTGCCGACCAAGGCCACGGTGTGCACGTCCTCCGGCACAGTGGACAGGTCGATCGCGATCCGTGCCTGCGCACCTTCCTCGGTACCGCTCGTACCCAGGAACCGGATCGACCCGTCCGTCGACTCGGGCTGGTTGTAGAACACGAAATCGTCGTCGGAGCGAACCTTGCCGCAAGAGTCCAGCAGCAAAGCCGACGCATCGACCTCGACCTCCGACTCGGTCCACCCGAGCACCACGTCGATCTGCTCCACATCAGAGCCGACTATCGACGTCCGTCGCATCAATTTGCGCATACTAATCGGTTCGTTTCAGTTGCGGACACCACCTGGCAAACATTTCGTCGCCGCGTGTCCGCGCAGCGCCAGCGTGCCCGGCTGTGCAATGTCATTTACGCGAATGACATTGCACACAAACCAAAGTGAGCACGCGTGACGATAATCCTGGAACGCGCAGGCTCGGCGCCTACGGCAGGCGACCAGCCCCGGTCCAGCAGAGTCGCCCGCTGTGGCTATCGGGAGGTCTCCGTCCCAGGTCGCCGCCTCAGGCGCCGAGCAACAAGATCCCGGTCATCAGTAACGCACCGACCAGCGGACTTCGGTTGCACCGATGTCCTCGGTGACGACCCCGCCAAGGTTGCCCTCCGCGACGCTCTCGAGCCGGTGTGGGAGCGCGGCTGCAACTACCTTCATGCACATCCCGACGTCACCAGGGTGGAGCTCTACCACTCTCGTCGACCGGGACCGAGGGATCGGTGGGTTTTTCGAGCAGCTCCTGGATCTGCGCCGGTGAGCACACCCGACATAGAGACCGACAATGCGGTCCTGTCGTACTCCTACGGCACGCTGCGTCGGCGTGATGCAGGGCCACCGGCAGTGCGCCTTCGAGCCTGGTTCATCACACATATGTCCCGGTCCCCGTGAGCGGATCGTTACTGCCCGGACCATCGTCGGGTTCAGAGCGGTAACGCGTGCTTCCTACGGTCGCTCGAAAGGCCGAATCATCCGGTTCGGCACTGTCCCGCAAGGAGAGCCACGTTGTCCTACGTCAAGCCACCCGACCTGGTCACGGCGATGATCGACGCCGGTGCGTCCAAGGTGTTGATGTCCACACGCGACACCGTGATTCGCGCCTACATGGGCGGTGCGATACTCGCACTCGGCGCGGTGTTCGCGGTCACGGTCGGAGTGCAGACAGGTCAACCGCTCATTGGTGCGTTGCTCTTTCCGGTCGGGTTCTGCATTCTGTATCTGCTCGGCTACGACCTTCTCACCGGTGTATTCGTGCTCGCCCCGATGGCCTGGTTCGGCAAGCGGCCGGGAGTGACCGGGTTCGGGGTTCTCCGGAACTGGGGTCTGGTGTTCCTCGCCAACTTCCTCGGCGCATTCACCGTCGCTGTGATGATGGCGATCGTCTTCACCTACGGATTTGCGGCCGACCCCAACCAGATCGGCGAGGCCATCGGACATATCGGTGAGTCGCGCACACTCGGTTACGCCGAGTACGGTGCCTCGGGCATGTTGACGCTCTTCGTCCGCGGCGTGCTGTGTAATTGGATGGTCTCCACCGGGGTTGCCGGGGCGATGATCGCCACCGACGTCCCGGGCAAAGTGGTCGCGATGTGGATGCCCGTCATGCTGTTCTTCGCGATGGCATTCGAACATTCCGTCGTCAACATGTTCCTGTTCCCCTCAGGCCTGCTGCTCGGTGGCGACTTCACACTCCTCGATTACCTGATCTGGAACGAAATCCCTACCGTGCTCGGCAACATGATCGGCGGACTGGTATTCACCGGCCTGGCTCTGTACCTCGCGCACCGGCACACCTCCGGCACCCCTGTTGCCGACAGGGAAGCAGAGCTCGAGACACTCTGAAGAGGCTTCGACACGTGCCGACGGGGCATCCACTGCGTCGGCACTTGTCTCGCTTTGTGCCGGGTCGCGATCACCTACCGATCCTGGCACGGCGAGCGTTTCAGGAACGCATCACCGCCTCCTCGCTTCGTCGAGGCGGCGGTGAACCCTCGCGAACAGCGTGGCAGAGCCACGGGGGCTCACCGTGCGCCCGGGCGCACAGTTGAGGGGTCTCATTCGGGCTGGTGCACCCGCAGATGCACGGCAGCTGCTCGTCGTGGTCTGACTGCTCTCACGGAGAACCCGGTCCGGCTGCGAGGAAGCAGAATTGAACCGACCGCGCGACGGTATCCGAATTCGACGGCTCAGCGGTTGCCGTCCGGTTATAAGGGGTCGCCTGCTGTTTCGAGATGGTGATCAATCCTGGCGGGCCTTCGTGGCGATGATCTGGACCAGGTCGTCGAGTGCGGTGAGGGCGGCGCCGCTGTCACGGTCGACGAGCCAGCGCAGCACCACTCCGTCGAGCGCAGCCAGGGCGAAGCGTGCGATCTGGTCGACCGGAGTGCTCTAGGTGACGCCGGCCCGGTGTGCACATAGGTCGAGGAACGCGACGGCCTCGGTGTCCATGGTGCGGTACTGGTGGGCCGCGATTGCTCCGGCGGAGTCATTGCCGGCCTCGCGTTGGCGCAGGGCTTGCGCGGTGATCTCGTAGGTCAGCAACTGATGGTCGGGACTGGATTCGATGATCGGCCACAGGCCGCGAATTCCGGCACCCAGGAGTTCCCGAAGACCCGCAATACCGCGCAGTTCCAGGGGACCGACCAGCTGACTGAAGGCGAGGCGCATCGCCTCACTGATCTCGAGGTTCAGGCACTGTCCCATCTCGGTGAGAAGTTCTTCCTTGTGCTCGAAGTATTGCACCACCCCGAGCGACACCCCGGCGGCCTCGGCCACATTACGGATGGTCAGCGCAGCGACACCCTGTTGCGCGGTGACCGCGAGCGCCGCCTCGATGAGCTGTCCACGGCGAACATCAGCGGGAAGCCTTTGCATTCCCGGATCGTATGCGTTCGATCCTCTCGAGGAGACGAATCGGACAGCCACCGTGTCCCACGTCACGGTGTGCCCAGTCGGACCGTAGGGTCAGCTGCGGCTCCAGCGGCCAGCGTGTTGTGGCGTCCCTCCCGGTGTCCCATTGGCGGTGCCGCCGAGCAACAGTGCACGGTCGCCGGGGCTCGAAAATACTCGAGATTGCCCTGCCGGCGTCGAGACGACCCGTGCCGATGAAATCTGTGCGGCTCGGGGCCGGAGACGAGATCGGACGTCTCGGTCGGGGCTACTTCGACGACAGCCACAGCCTGAATGCTTCGGCCGTCGCCGCCTGCAAGGTCGTCCCGCGGGTGGCGACTTCGATCTTCACCTGCCGCAGCAACTCCGGGTCCACGCGCGCGGAGAACTGCGGGAGTTTCGTTGCACCGACGGAGACTGGAGCGGCCTCGGCTGTAGTCCTCGGTAAGAGCGGATCCGAATCACAATCCGGCACCGCGATCTGCAGAACGGTGTCGGATGCTCCTGCGGAGTGCTCGTTGCCCATCTTCATCTCCTTGACGTACCGATGAGGTAGCTGTTCGACGAGATCGGCGGCCTCGGTGCCGCACCCTCGCGTGTTCAGTCCGGGAGGGCTGACTTTGTAGGCACATGTTGAGCGTTACGCGAAGTATCAGAAAAATTCTGTTGCCCAAATTTACGACCAGAGCGGACGGAACTTGAAGCTGACACATTGAAAGATAGCACGAGTGATCGCAATGTAAATTGGTACCAGAAAAATAGACAAATACGAGAATGGTGACATCGGTCCGAAAAACGCGAGGAATTACCGTCCTTGTAATTGTTTGTCGCCGAATACCGTACCGCCGGTATGAAATGGCATGCGATGTAGCTTGGTAACAATATTTCAATCTTACTTATCGAACGTCCAACCAGTATAAATTAGCGAACCTTGCTGTACGTCCAGCCAACATGAAGAAGCGCACCTTGCTGTACGTCCAACCGAATGCAAAACGCGCACTGCCAGGCATGATTCGGGGTTCTCCTGCTCAGGCGCGTGCTTCTGGTACTTGTGAAGAACAATTACTTTCCGCCGTGACGGCGGCGGTCACGCCTCTTCGGCCTACAGTTCTAAATCGACGAATTCCCGCAAAGCGCGGATTCGCCATTCGGGCGTAAATTAATTGATAACCGACACACCGCGCCGGTCGTTGACACATACCGGGTGGTTTGCGAATGATTCCTGCCATCAACCGCTCCACGGTGAGGGGAAATTCGTGACATCGGTGCATACTTCGATCCAGGCGCGTTCTCGGCGTCGCTGGTTTGTTGCGGGGGTGGCCATGGCGACCGCCGCGGCTGTGATCGTCTTCGGTGGAGTCGCGTCAGCGGCTCATCCTCCGGTCGGACTGGGGACAGCCACCTCCTTCGCGATATTGGCGGGCCAAACGGTCACCAACACCGGCCCTTCGATCATCTCCGGGGACCTGGGTGTCAGTCCGGGCAGCGCGGTCACCGGTTTTCCGCCGGGGACGGTGATCAACGGCACGCAACACGTTGCCGATGCCGTTGCGCTGCAGGCTTAATCCGACCTGACGACGGCATACAACGATGCGGCAGGACGGACGCCCGCCACCGCGGCGCCCCCCGATCTCGGTGGCCTGACTCTGGTGGACGGCACCTACAACACGGCCGGCCCGATGGGACTGACCGGCACCGTCACCCTCGATGCGCAGGGTGATCCCAACTCGGTGTTCATTTTTCAGGCCGGATCCACGTTGATCACCGCGTCGAACAGCACGGTCGCTCTCATCAACGGAGCCTCACCTTGCAACGTGTTCTGGCAGGTGGGTAGCTCAGCGACCCTGGGGACCAACACCACCTTCGTCGGAACCATCATGGCGTTGACCTCGATCTCGGTGCAGACCGGCACCACCGTGAACGGACGCGTATTGGCACGTAACGGCGCAGTCACTCTGGACACCAACACCATCACCCGACCCGACTGCGGCACGCTGCCGCCGACGTCCACGACGACACCACCGCCGACCACGACAACTACGACCACGGCACCGCCGACCACGACAACCACGACCACGGCACCGCCGACCACCACTACGACCGTCACCAACGGTCCCATCATTCCGATTCCCATTCCGATCCCCATCCCCATTCCGATCCCCCCCGGCGGAGGCATCCCCGGCATCCCCGGCATCCCCGGCCCTCCCGGCCCGCCGGCACCCCCCGGCCCTCCCGCTCCTCCGGGCCCGCCGGCTCCTCCGGCTCCCCCCGCTCCTCCGGCTCCCCCCGCTCCGCCCGCTCCCCCCGCTCCTCCGGCTCCCCCCGGCGGTCCTCGTGGACCTGGTGAACAGGGCGGACCCGGCGAAGGTGGCTCGGGTGAGCAGGGCGGACCCGGCGAACAAGGCGGACCCGGCGGCGGAGGCAAGGGCGGCCCTGGCGGCAACGGATACATCATCCCCAAGGGGCATCCGGAAACGGGGGCCGGCGGCACCACTCCACACTCCCGTGACAGCGTGCTTCTCCGATCCCTTACAGTGCTTGCTCTGGCCGGATCGGGCATAGCGGCAGGCCAGGGGGCGCGACTGCGCAGGAGGCAGCGATGAGCGGCCCGAGCCCCGAATGGTCGGACCCCGTCCCAGGCCCCGAGTGGCCAGGGCCCGAGGGGGCGATGGGCAGAGTGAAACGCTGGTGGGTGGTGGCAGCGGTCCTGATACTCATCGCGACCGCTGTCCTCGCCCTGCGCAGCTATCAGGAGTCGGGAGATCCCCAGCTCGGACAGCCATCCGTCACCGACACCGTGCCGGCACCCTCCGACGGGGCGTCCGGCCCGGCACCGGTCGCGCTGCGGATCCCTGCGCTGGGGG
The DNA here is from genome assembly GCF_016772255.1 of Rhodococcus sp. 21391. Lineage (NCBI taxonomy): Bacteria > Bacillati > Actinomycetota > Actinomycetes > Mycobacteriales > Nocardiaceae > Rhodococcus > Rhodococcus sp. 21391. The sequence continues at coordinate 6,900,388 of NZ_CP063781.1, forward strand.
TGGACGAAACACTCATCACTCTTGGACTCAATCCCGACGAAACAGTCGAAGCGCCCACCGATTTCGACAAGCCGGGGTGGTACAAGTTCGGGCCGGCTCCGGGCCAGCTGGGTTCGGCCGTGATCCTGGGGCACGTCGATTCCTATGAGGGTCCGGCGGTGTTCTACCGATTGAAAGACCTCGAGGCGGGAGACTCGATCGAGGTGAGCTTGGCCGACGGCACCATCGCTCATTTCGCGGTCGACAAGGTGGAGACGTATCCGAAGACGGAGTTCCCGGCCGAGGAGGTTTACGGCTCGCACGGTGATGAAACGCTGCAACTGGTCACCTGTGGGGGAGAGTACGACGCGGACGCCCGTAGCTACCTGTCCAACATCGTGGCCTACACCTCTCTGGTTGATACCGACAGCGGGGAAGCTCCGGCCGCTGCCGGCCAGAAATGATCTGGCAACCGGGAAGTCCACGGGAGGTGAGCATTCGGCCACCGTGGTCGGTTGTGGAGGCACGCTGTGGACTCGACGCGACTGTGGGGTACGACCCCGCGCAGGTTCTCGGCACGCCAAGATGTAGTCGATCAATCTTGTCGCCGCAGCCCGGACGTCCGGAGTTGGGTGCGCCAGAACCGGCCGTGGCACGCGCCTCCCTAGCAGGCGAATGTCATTGAACAAGAACCAAAGTGAGCACGCGTGACGATAATCCTGGAACGCGCATGCTCAGTACATGCGGCGCGCGGCCATCCAAGTCGGGTGGATACGCCAGCTGTAGCTATCGGGAGGTCTCCGCCACAGGTCGCCGCCTCAGGTGCCGAGCAACAAGATCCCGGTCACCAGTAACGCACCGACCTTGACAACTTCCAGGCCGATATAGACGTAGTGCGCGTGAGAACGTCTTCACCGGCGAGGACGCGGTCGGATCGACGTGTCAACCGGGGTCGGACACCGACCAGTTGCACCAGAAGCACCGCGACGGCCGTCGCTCCCGCCACCACCACCCGGGCAGGTGGTCCGTCTATGAGGAGTCCGGCAATGAGCAGTGCCGCCCACACCATCTCGGTGATGTTCAGCGCACGGAACACGAGCCGGCCGATCCCCAGCCCGAACCGCACCGTCACTCCGGGTGCGCGGAACTTCAGCGGCGCTTCGAGGAACGAGATGGCAACAACCATCCCCAGCCAGGTGAAGGTCACCGCGATCGAAACGGCATGCGCTGCGGTCATTGGCTCCTCCACTCCTGGTCCCGCCGGTCCGGCGAGCGTGATCTCAGACAGTCTGCACCAGGTCCGAGCCAAGTGGACAGCGCTGGATCGTCCGGCTTGACCAGGCAAGACGATCGGTGTCAACGGTGCTGGCAATTCTGGGCGCCGACTAGGATCGGTTCTCGTGCCTTCCTCCGCTGTCTCCGAACAGGAACGCGTCTCTTCGTTGCTCGATGCGCAAGACAAGGCGATCGCGCTGTTCGACGCATTGTCGCGCGCGATCTCATCGCCCCCGGCGCGTCCGAGTCGGCGGTCAGCGACGCTATTCGGGATCTCGCGGACGAGATGTTCGGTACCCGCAGGTTCTGGCACAAGCGGATCGTGCGCACCGGGATCAACACGCTCGAGCCGTACAGGTCGAATCCGCCGGACCTCACCATCGCCGCCGACGACATCACCTTCCTCGACTTCGGCCCGATCTTCGAGGCGTGGGAAGCGGACTTCGGTCGCACCTACGTCCTCGGTGACGACCCCGCCAAGATCGCACTCCGCGACGCTCTCGAGCCGGTGTGGCAGCGCGGCGGCGATTACTTTCATGCACATCCCGACGTCACCGGGGCGGAGCTCTATGCCCATGTCGTCGACCTTGCCCGGCAGAGTGGATGGGAGTTCGGTTCCTCGATCGCCGGGCATTTGGTCGGCGAGTTCCCGCACGAGAAGATCGCCGGTCACAAGACCGACTCCTACATCAAACTGGGATCGGTCGGGCCGATGCGTCGGCTCGATGCCGCCGGTCGGCCGTGCCACTGGATCCTCGAGATCCACCTCGTCGACCGTGCCCGGGGAATCGGTGGTTTCTTCGAGCAGCTCCTGGACCTGAGCCGATGAGCACACCCGGCACCGAGACCGACGGTGATCCTCTTGTTCTCCTGTCAGGGAGCGGGGAAGCCTGCGGCGGCGAGAATCTGTCCAGGTGGGGAGATGCGCGTCAGTCCCCGGCTGGCCCTTGGCCGGAAGGCGGTGCTGCGGGCTCCGGTATGCGCCTCATGCGGAACGAGTTGAACAGCCCGATGAGACCGGCGAGGATGGGGATGAGCAAAGCGATTTGCAGGGCGAGCGGGCGTGCGTCGGTGTTGATGCGGATGATCTCGTCCTGAATGTCCGGGGGTTGGTCCACGAGCAGCTGTTCGAGCTGGGTGTTGCTCATGACTTCGGCGTCGTCCTCGAGCACCTGCGCCACCTGCTGCTGCTCTGCCGGCGGGAGCACGGTGCTCGATTCCGCCATCGAGGTGAAGGTGAGGGACAGCGTTGCCAGCATGATGGCGCCGGCGAACGCCAGCCCGAACGAGAGCCCGAATGATCCTGCCGCGGAATTGACACTGGCGGCCTCGCTGATCCGCTCTTCCTCGATCGGTGCCAGTGTGTAGTTGTTGAGCTGGGACACCAGCAACCCCAACCCGGATCCGGCGATCACCAACGGGATTACCAGACCCCAGCCGAACTCGGCCCGCGGCACGATCGGGATCAGCGCCGCGATCCCGATCGTCAGAAGCACGAATCCCCAGCGGATGATGCTGCTCGGGCGTCGGTCGCCCGCCTTCTTGCCCGCGAGCAACGCCACTGCGAACATGCTGAGCGAGAGGGGTGCGAGGGACAATCCCGCCTGCATCGCGTTGTATTCGAGCACCATCTGCAGGTAGATCGGCAGCGCGATCATCGTGCCGCCCAGGGCGATCTGCTGGAGCATCTGCCCGGTGATGCCCAGTCGGAAGACCTTGGAGTGGAACAGATCCGGGTCCAGCAGTGTCGGTTTCCCCTGACGTTTGCGCCGCACGAGCCAGTACGCCAGCCCGGCCATCGCGATCGCACCGAGTATCAGGAGCGCACCGACGGATTCGCCGCCCTCCTGCCATACCAGGATTCCGAGCACGATCCCGCCCATGCCCAGAACGGAGAGGGCCGCACCCACCAGATCGATGACTCGAGGTCCCGTGTAGGGCACATCGCGGACCAGTTTGATGCCGGAGAGCACAACCGCGATGATGACGACCTCGAGCACGAACCCGACGCGCCACGAGAGGTAGGTGGTGATGAAACCGCCGAGCAGCGGTCCGACGGCGGCGGCGATTGCGGCCGCCGCCCCGACCAGGGCGTAGACCTTCTTTTGGGCCGCTCCTTCGAAATTGCCGTGGATGAGGGACTGCATGGCGGGCAGCAGAAGTGACGCGCCGATTCCACCGAGGACGGCCCAGAAGATGATGATCGCGGTCAGGCTCTGCGCGAGCGCCATCGCCGACGCACCGACTGCGTAGCCGAGCAGGCCCAGCACGTACGCCCGTTTGCGTCCGATGAGATCGCCGACCTTGCCACCGATCAGGATGAACGCGGCAGATACCAGCGCCTCGAGCGCAATCGCCGCCTGGACGCCGCTGACGGTGGTGTCGAGGTCGCGAACCACCGACGAGATCGACACGTTCATCAGCGATGTGTCGACGACGAGCACGAACATCGCCATCGCCAGCAGGAGTCCGAGCAGGCGGGAAGGGCCCACTGCCTTCTCGGAGGGATCGCTGGTCGTCGGTTCTTCGGTCATCACGGACCCATCGTCCCGGCTGTCGTGTAGGGCGGCAATCCGCGACGAGCTACCCAAGACGTCACGGCCACCTCCTGGGCGCACACCCGCCCAGGTCCTCGGGCCCGGGTGGGAATGGGGTAGACGCGATCGCAACGTCCATCCCGCAACACCGAGTGTCTCATGTGTGGGGGCGCCCTACCTAGAGAACAAAGAACCCGGCGGGGCACCGGCCACGCAACTCGGAGGCGCCATTGTCGATGTCCGCCGGTCGGCTCAACGGATATCGTGCAATCAGGTGGTCGTCTCGGCGCTGCGCGAACTCATGTCGGTGCGATCGGTTCGAACGGCCGGATTTCGTCGTCGCCGGGCCGGACCACCCCGGCCGAGGATTCCGGCACTTCGTTCCACGCACCTTCGAGGTCGCGGAGTGGCTCGGAGACCACGAAACGGGTCTCCTCGCCCAGGTGGTGCAGTACCTCGACCTCCGGGTGGAGGGCGCGCAGCTTCGCGATGCCGGTGGAGAAGAACAGTGACCTCGACTGCCGCTCACTCGAATAGCGGAAGATCCACAGCGATGCACCGTCGGTGGTCGCGACGGTCATCTGCACCGGATCCTCGACCCCGTGCGTGCGGCCCACCTCTTCGACGAAGCCGACCGCGCGGGCAACGGCATCGAAGGGGTCGTCGACGAGACCGAACGTCAGGGCGAGGAAGAACAAGGTTTCGGAGTCCGTGGACCCCTCGATGTCGGGAAACAGGGCCGGGGCGACGGCCATCACCAACTCGCGTCTGATCTCGTGGAAACCGCGCAGCGCGCCGTTGTGCATCCACAACCACTGCCCGTGCCGGAACGGGTGACAGTTGCTGCGTTGCACCGGCGTCCCGGTCGAGGCCCGCACGTGGGCGAGCAGCATCGGCGTTCGCACCTGACCGGTGATCTCCCGCAGATTGCTGTCGTTCCAGGCCGGTTCGATGCTCTTGTACACCGCGGGTTCGGTGCCCTCGCCGTACCAGCCGACCCCGAACCCGTCACCATTCGTGGTCGTCGCTCCGAGACGCGAGTGCAGACTCTGATCGATCAGCGAATGTTCAGGGCGGAACAACAGGTCTTCCGCGAGGATCGGCTCACCCGAGTACGCCATCCACCGGCACATACATCAATTCAAGCAGAGCCGACGCTGTCTGCGACAGCCCCGACGGGCACCGGTTCTCGCCGCACCGGATCGTCGCCTGCCTGCCGTTTTCCGCCGCGCGTGTCAGGTGAGCGCCTTTGCCTTGAGGGTGTCGAACTCGGCCTGGGTGATGGTGCCGGCGTCGAGCAGTGCTTTCGCGTCGGCGATCTGTTCGGCAGCCGACTTCCCGGCCACCTCCCTGATGTAGTGGTCGGTCGCCTGCTTCGCCGCGCTCTGCGCCTCGAGGTGCCGCTCCGCCATGCCGCGGCCCCGGGCGATGAGGTAGACGAACACACTCAGGTACGGCAGCACGATCAGGAAGATGATCCACAGCGTCTTGCCGAGACCGGACATGCCGCGGTCGCGGAACAGATCACCGAGGACCTGAAACAGGATCATCAGGTAGGCCACGAACGCGAACACCATCAGCGTGTACCAGAACAGGTCCCAGAATGAATCCAACATGGTGTGACTCCTTCGAGTGCGGCGGCCGCGCATATGGGCTGCCTGGGTGCGGAGCAGAAATCAAACGTGCACGTTCACGAAGCAAGCATCCACCTCCCGGGCGCCTTTGGTTGGTGGTTTTGCGCAGATCACGGCCGCCGGGGCAAGCGAGGGGTCGATCCAGCCCGCGCGCGGTGACCACTGGACGACGCCGACCGGAATCTCGGCGAAGTACTCCGGGCATCTCGCTATCGGACTCGGCCGCGGACGGTGAAACGGCTGATCCGCCCGAGTAGTCTGTGCTGGCATGGCACGGGATGAGCGCGGTGTGACAGCCCAGAGTGAGGACTTCGCTGCCTGGTACAACGAGGTGGTGTTCAAGGCCGGCCTTGTGGATCGAGGTCCGGCCAAGGGCACCATGGTGATCCGACCGTACGGGTACCGGCTGTGGGAACTGTTGCAGTCCGAACTCGACCGCCGCATCAAGGACACCGGTCACGAGAATGCGTACTTCCCGTTGCTGATTCCGGAAAGCTACCTCGGCCGGGAAGCCGAACACGTCGAAGGGTTTTCCCCGGAACTGGCGGTGGTCACCCATGCCGGCGGGAAGGAACTCGAAGAACCGCTGGTGGTGCGGCCGACGTCGGAGACGATCATCGGCGAGATGATGGCCAAGTGGATCAGCTCGCACCGCGACCTGCCGCTGCTGTTGAACCAGTGGGCGAACGTGGTGCGGTGGGAGTTGCGTCCGCGAATGTTTCTGCGCACCACAGAATTTCTGTGGCAGGAGGGCCACACCGCGCACGTCGACGAGGCTGCCGCCCGCCGTGAGACGATGCTGGCGCTCGACATCTATCGCGAGGTGGCACGTGAGCTGGCCGCGATCCCGGTCGTTCCGGGCGAGAAGACGCCCGGTGAACGGTTCGCCGGTGCCGTGGCGACGTACACGATCGAGGGCATGATGCGTGACGGCCGTGCGTTGCAGTCCGGCACCTCGCATTACATGGGCACCAAGTTCGCGTCGGCTTTCGACATCCGTTTCACCAGCGAATCGGGGCGAGAGGAGTTGTGTCACACCACATCGTGGGGTATGAGCACCCGGATGATCGGTGGCATCGTCATGACTCACGGCGACGACACGGGCCTGGTGTTCCCGCCGCGGTTGGCGCCCCACCAGGTGGTGATCGTGCCGATCACCCGTGGCGGCAACGTTGCGGTCGAGGAAGCGGCCGACGGGCTTGCCCGCCGCCTGCGGTCGGTTGGGGTGCGGGCCCATGTCGATGCCCGCCCCCAGCTCACCCCGGGGTTCAAGTACAACGAGTGGGAGTTGCGCGGCGTCCCGGTCCGGCTCGAGCTCGGGCCGCGAGATCTGGAGGCCGGCACCGTGATGATGGTGAAACGGCTCGGCGACGACGGCAAGCAGTCCGTGCCGATCGACTCCCTGCCCGAGACCATGCCCGGGGTCCTGGACGACTTTCAGGCCTTCCTGCTCGCTCGTGCGACCGCGTTCCGCGACAGCCACACTCGGACCGTCGACAACTGGGAGGGTTTCGCGGACGCGGTCTCGACCGGGTGGGCACTGGCACTGCACTGCGGGATCGCCGCGTGCGAGGAGGAGATCAAGTCCCTCACCGCTGCCACCCCGCGATGTGTTCCCCTCGGCGGCGAGCCGGAGACAGGTGTGTGCGTGCGATGTGGCGCGGCGTCGGTGTACGGCAGGCGGGTGATCTTCGGGCGCGCCTACTGACGGGGCGTCCACGGTGTGTGCAGGGGTGGCTTTCACCACCCCTCGGGGGACTATTCGCATGCCGGGTACTCGACGGACGCTGGGGATCTCGAAACCGACCACTCGGAGAGAGACGGCCCTCGACCGAAAGGAACCCCGCTATGCCCCGCATCCTCGGCACCACCGTCCCCGACGTTCACGAACACGATCCGCCGGGCGCCGCCATGCCCGCTGTCGAATCCGTCCACAAAGAGGTCCGGCACCACTGGGCCTTCGCCCGGATCGGCCTGTACCTGCTGCTCGCTTCCCTACCACTGCTCGCGATCTCGGCGCAGGTGTTCGGCGTCGTGCCGATGAATGCCACCGGTGCGCTGGTGATCATTCCGCTCGCCGCCACCCTCGCCGTGTTGTGCGTGTTCGCTCCGCACCCGATCGACCGCATCGTCGGCCATGGCCTCGGCTGGGGGATGTTCGCGTGTCTGGCCTACGACGTCTTCCGCCTCGACACCGTGTATCTGCTCGGGATGTGGGGCGACTTCATTCCGAAAATGGGTACGTGGCTACACTCGGGAACCGACACCCGGACCGGCGCGATCGTCGGCTACCTGTGGCGGTACCTCGGCGACGGCGGCGGCATCGGAATCGCCTTTTTCCTCATCGCCCTCGCACTCGGCCTCCAGCATCGGTCGCGCCGTGTCGTCCTCCTCGCGTTCGTCACCTTCGCGGTGTTCCCGGTGTGGGCCGGGCTCATCGGAACGGTCGCCCTGTCGCCGCACGGACAGCACGACATGTTTCCGCTCACGCCGACGACGATCACGTTGTCGCTGATCGGGCACCTGATCTTCGGGCTCGTGCTCGGCCTCGGCTTCCTGCGCGCCCGGGGCCGCCTCGGCCGGCACTGGCCGTGGCCGCCGCTGCTCCCGGTGCGGTCGCGGGCCGGTGCGCCATGGCCGCGCAGTGAGGCGCTGGTGCCCGCGTGCGGCGAGTGCGGCGCGACCGAACGGTAGGACCCTCGCTAGGTGAGTGGCAAAGCGTGCTTGGGCACGCTTCGCCGCTCACGTGTGGGTGAGGTGCCGGTCCTTCACCTTCCGGCCCACTGCCACGGACAGCAGCATCAGCAGTGCCGCCCCCACGAAGCAGGTGGCGTAGCCGAGGTGCGGGGCGAGGAGTGAGATGACGAACGGGACTGCGAAGCCGATGTAGATCAGGCAGTAGAACACCGCGACGGTCTGCGCGAGTTCGTCTGCCGGTGCCAATTTTTCGACGGACGCGAGACCGGAACCGAGCAGGATGCCGTAGCAGGATCCGAGGAGGAACGCCGCGACGACGATCGCGGCGACGGACAGCGCGCCGTCCGTGTATGCGACCACGGTCGCGGCGCCGAAGCCCAGCACTCCGAGGGCGATGCCGACCCGGACCCCGGAGGCGGCGTCGTCCTGCTGCGACCACCGTTTGGCCCACGGCTGGATGACCGCCCCGGTGATCAGGGTCAGCGCCGCGACGAGCCCGGTGAACGCCACCGACGTGGAGCGCAGCGACTCGGAGACGAGCGGCGGAAGGGTCGCGAACGACACGGTCGCCACACCGAACACCCACGGCGCCCAGGGGGCGATGCCCCACCGGAACTGGGGTGTCGCCAGCATCGACAGGGGTTTGGCGGTGAGGTCGGTGGCCCGGACCCGCACGTCGGGCACAGCCCACACCAGCGCCAGGGCACCGACCATCAACGCGATGTGCACCAGGTACGGGAGCAGTTCGGGGGCGGGGAGCCACTGCGCGATCACGCCGGCGAACAGGGCCCCGCAGCCGAATCCCGCGGACAACGACACGGCGGCGCGGCGTGCACCCGCCCCGGCGGGCGCGGTGGAGCTGAGTTCCTTCATCCAGGCGGTTCCGGCGCCGAACGCCATGCCGGAGGCGAGCCCGGCCAGCACCCGGCCCAGATAGAGCAGGTCGGGGACGGCGGCGCCCGCGATGAGCACGAGCGAGGAGACGATGCCGACGGGGATCATCGGGCGGATCACCGCGCGCCGGCCGAACCGGTCGGACACGCGGCCGAAGTACAGCAGGGCGGGCACCAGCCCGACGACGTACGACGCGAGCATCGCGGTGAAGGCGCCGTTTCCGAGACCGAGATGTTCGCGGTAGACGAGCTGCATCGGGGCGAACTGGTTGGCACCCCAGCTGACCGCGAACAGCGCGGCGGCGAGCGGACCCAGGGCGAGAGCATCACCTGATCCTCCCAGAGCCCGTAGCGCGGCGAAGTATCAACTCTTCACAGCTCGGGCGACGGTTTCCTGTGCACACTGGCCGTGTGCGGCGGGTTCGGGGATGTCTAGCGTCGACCCCTGAGCACGAGCCGAGGAGGACATGTGTGGGGTAGCGACGGCAGCTGGGTCGGCTCGGACGCGCAGACGATCGCCCGCGCGGTGACGAACCGGGAAGTCTCCGCGAGTCAGGTGCTCGACGACCACCTGGCGCATATCAAGGCCCGGAACCCGGAGCTGAACGCCGTCGTCACCGTCGCCGAGGATCAGGCGATCCGGGCCGCCGACGACCTCGACACCCGGATCGGCCGTGGGGAGGACGTCGGTCCGCTGGCCGGGGTCCCGTTCACCGTGAAGGACCTGATCGCGACCGCGGGTGTCCGGACGACGGCGGGGTCGCGCGCGCTCGAGCGCAACGTGCCTTCTGTCGACGCGCCCGCGGTGGCCGCGATGAGGACGGCCGGCGCGATTCTCGTCGGGAAGACGAACACCCCGGAGTTCGGGGCGAGCGGGCTCACCCACAACGACCTGTTCGGGTACACAGTGAATCCGCTCCGACCCGACGGTGTCGCCCGGTCCCCCGGCGGTTCGAGCGGCGGCGAGGCGGCGGCGGTCGCGTCCGGGATGAGCGTGGTCGGTCTCGGCACCGACTTCGGCGGCTCGGTGCGCTGGCCCGCCCACTGCACGGGGCTGCGCTCGGTGCGCCCGACGATCGGCCGGGTAGACCCCGACGGACAGTATCCCGGCGTCCCGTCGGGCGATCACCTGCTGACCAATCCGGCGACCATGCACGGCACGCTGCAGACGATCGGCCCGATGGCGCGGACGCTGGACGACGCGGCGCTGGTGCTGCGGGTGCTGTCGTCCCCGCAGTACCGCTGGACCGACCCGGGTTCGGTGGACCTCTCACGCCTCGACATCACGTGGGCGCCCGGTGAGGGCACCGTGCCCGTCGGCGAGGAGATCGCCGCGGTCGCTGCCGGTGCTGCCCGACATCTCGGTGCCCGCCCGTACGAGGGCGGGGCGCTGTCGGAGGGCAACGATCTGTTCGGCAGGTTGCGTGCGGTCGAAACCCACACCGACATCACCGAACTCGGCACAGACTTCGGAAACAACATCGCCACGATGCTCGCCGCCGCGCGGGACGTGGACCGGCGCCTGGTCGAGCGACTGTGGGCGCAGCGAGCGGAACTCGTGCACCGACTGCTCGGCGAGATGGGCGACGTCCTCGTCCTTCCCGTCGCCTCGATCCCGGCGCCGCCGCTCGGCGACGAAGTGTTCGACGTCGGTGGGCAGTCGCTCACGTGGTCTCAGGCCCTGGCGAGTTGCCGCGCGATCAGCGTGACGGGTCTGCCGTCCGTCGTCGTTCCGGTGGGAATCACCCGGTCCGGGTTGCCGATCGGCGTGCAGGTCGTCGCGCGGCCGTGGTGCGAGCACGTGGCGTTGGCCGTGGCCGCCCGGTTGTGAGGCGACCACGGCCGACGCGGGTGTCAGATCACCCGGTCGCGCCGGAGGCCCTCGATGTCTTCGTCGCTCAGCCCGAATTCACCGAGCACCTCGGCCGTGTCCTGCCCCAGCACCATCGGCGGCGCATTCCGGATCGGCAGGGTCTCGGCGTCCACCCAGAACGGACCCCGGACCAGTGGCACTTCACCGCCGTCCGGCGTGGTTACCGGCTGCACCATCTTCAGCGCCTGCACCTGGGGGTCGGCGAAGGCCTGATCGATCGTGTGGACGGGACCGCAGGGGATGCCCGCCGCGCGAATCGACGTCACCCATTCGGCGGCCGGCCGCACCGACAGCAGTTCGAGAAGTTCCTTGGTGAGCCGATCGCGGTGTGCGAGTCGTGATTGGCCGGTGCGGTATTCGGGGCGGTCGGCGAGTTCGGGATCCCCGAGAACCTGGCACAGCGACACCCAGTGCCGGTCCGAGCCGGTCGCGATGATGATGGGGAAATCGGCCGTGGCGAACGTGCCGTACGGCGTGATGGTGGGATGTGTGTTTCCGTTCGGTTCCGCGACGCGTCCGGTGCTCAGGTAGTTCTGCGCCTGGAACGACATGATCGACAGGGCCGATTCGAGCAGCGACGTCTGCACGTGATGACCGGCGCCGTCATTGCCCCGGGACACGAGTGCCGCCGTGATGCCCAGCGCCGCATAGATACCGGACACCGTGTCGATGATCGGGACGCCGACGCGCATCGGCGTGTGGTCGCCGGCGCCGGTCACCGACATCAGACCCGACATGCCCTGCGCCACCTGATCGAGTCCCGGTGAGAACTGCTCGGGTCCGGTCGGGCCGAAACCGCTGACACTCATGACGATCACCCCGGGATTGTCCTCGGCGAGCGACTCCTGGTCGAGTCCCATGTCGGCGAGGACGCCGGGACGGAAATTCTCCACGATGACGTCCACGTCGACGGCCATGCGGCGCAGCAGTTTCCGGCCCTGCGCGCTGCGCATGTCGAGTGCGACGGAGCGTTTGCCGCGGTTGACGGACGCGAAGTACAGGCTGTCGTTGCCGTCGAACGGCGGCCACTGCCGGGAACTGTCGCCACCGGAACGGGTCTCGACCTTGATGATGTCGGCGCCGAAATCCGACAGCAGTGCCGTGCACAGCGGACCGGCGAGGGCCCGCGTGAGGTCGAGGACCCGGATCCCGCTGAGCAACTGATTCATGGTGGATCCTCGGTTCTCTGTGAAGGAAGGGGGACCGTCCGAGAATTGCGGAGACGCCGAACGATAGCGATGGCGAGAATGCACAAGCGGCCGCTGGGAATTTCGGCGCATTGTGTGCCGCGGCGGCCGGTCGTCGCCGGTTAGCGTGAGGTTCCCGACGAATCACCCGAGGAGTACGAGACGATGCGCGACATCCTGACGGGCTTGGAAGCGTGGTTCGACCGCGGCGAGAATTTCGTCCTCGCCACGGTGGTGCGCACCTGGAAGTCGTCTCCGCGGGCACCGGGTGCGGCGATGGCCGTGTCGGAATCCGGTGAGGTGCTCGGAAGTGTGTCCGGTGGGTGTGTCGAGAGCGCGCTGTACGAGACGGCGCGGGACGTGCTGGCCGACGGGCGCAGCCGGACGGAAGTGTTCTGCGTGGCGGACGACGACGCGATCGGTGTCGGTCTGACGTGCGGCGGCACCATCGAGGTGTTCGTTCAGCGCATCGGGAGCAGCGACTTCCCGGACTTCGCGGACGTGGCGCGAAGGATCCGTGGTGGTGAGTCGATCGCCGTCGTGACGGAGACCGGTGACGGTTCACGGACCCGGCGCAGCGTGATCACCGGGGACGCACTCGCGGGCGACCTCGACCTGCCCGAGACCGGTGTCGAGGATGTTCGCCGTCGTCTCGACGCCGGTGAGTCGCTGGTGTATCAACTGCAGTCCGAGACGGTGTGCATGGTCGAGATCTTCGCGCCCCCACCGCGGATGTACATCTTCGGGGCCATCGACTTCGCCGCGGCCATGTGCTCGCTGGGCGCATTCGCCGGCTACCACGTCACGGTGATCGACGCCCGCGCCGTGTTCGCGACGCGCGCCCGGTTCCCGGACGCCGACGACGTCGTCGTGATGTGGCCGCACCGGTTCCTCGAGACCGCGCCGGTCGACCACCGGACGGTCCTCGCGGTGCTCACCCACGACGAGAAATTCGACATCCCGCTGCTGGGCCTGGCCCTCCGATCGGACGCCGCGTACATCGGAGCGATGGGCAGCCGGGCCACGCACGAACGCCGGGTCTCCTTGCTGCGCGAACAGGGAACCACCGCGGCGGAGCTGGCGCGGCTGCATTCACCGATCGGCCTCGACCTGGGTGCCCGCACCCCGGAGGAGACCGCGGTGTCGATCCTCGCCGAGATGATGAAGACGACCCGGGGCACGTCGGGGCGGGGGCTCCAGCAGCTGAGCGGTCCGATTCACCGTGATGCGCCGGCCGGGACCGGCCAGCCGCTCGAGTGCACCGCGTGACCATCGTTTGACGGGTATTCGGGTCGCGACTTAAGGTCACACTTTCGCGCCGTCCGGGGCGAGTGTCGTATCAGGTGAGCAGGGTGTTGCAGTGACGACGAGGGATGTCGGTAGTTCCGCTCCCGGGTTCCGCGCAGCCGCCGACACCGGCGACGGGCCTGGTCCGGGCGTTGCGCCGCAATCGTTCGCCGACGTGCTGGTGTCCGATCTCCTCGTCTCCCCGACCCTGGTCGCCGGCGCGACCGGCACCTCGCGTGAGGTGTCGAACGTCGCCGTGATGGCGGTGCCGGACATCGGACCGTGGCTCCGGACCGGACAGTTGCTGCTCACCACGTCTGCGGTTCTCGGCCGGCTGGTCGAGCCGATCGACGCGTTTCTCGCCCGGCTCGACAGGCGGGGCGTCTCCGGGCTCGCCGTCCGGCTCGACGACCCCACCGCGACGCTGCCGGCCGAGATGTCCGACGCGGCCGACGAACTCGGGCTTTCCGTCGTCGTGGTCGCGGACCTGTACTCGCAGGCACACCCGCTGGCGGGTGCGCTCGCGGAGTTGTCGGCCCGGCAGGTCGACGCCGTGTTCGAGGCGGACCGGTTGCGGAGAGTGCTCGTCGACGTCGTGATGGCCGGCGGTGGATTCGCCGAACTCGCCGTCGCCGTCCACGGTGAACTGGGCGGGGCCGTGCTGATCACGACACCCGACGGACGTCAGCTGTGCCGCGCCGGGGACGAGTCCGAGCTGAACCGGCTGGCGTCGAGTGCGGCGCTCGACTCCACCGGCCGGGTCCGCACCGATTCGACGGAGGGCGGGCTCGGCCTGCACCGGCTGGGTGACGAGTTCATCGCGGTGTCAGCGATTTCGGCCAACGGCATCGATCACGGGCGGTTGGTGCACTTCAGCACCGGGCACCCGCTGCGCAGCGAAGACCTGTATCTCGTCGAGCAGGCTGCGGCGGTGTGCGCCCTGGTGGTCGCCCGCGAACTCGTCGTGTCCTCGGTGGAGGAGAAGCACCGCGCGAACTTCGTGCGGGACCTGCTGCTCGGCCGCGGCGGCGAACACGAGCACGTGGTCGCGCACGCCAAGACGTTCGGCTGGGACCTGGACCGTCCCGTGGTCGTCGTGGTGATCGAACCCGATCCGGTCGGTGAGGACGAGCCGTCGATGCCCACCCGGATGCCGCTTGTCGAGCGACAGGCGCGGGCATTCACGAGCGCCGTCGCTGGCCGGGACACGGGCGCCGCCGTCACCGCACTGGCGACGGAGACGGTGATCCTGATGGGTGTCGGCACCGACACGATGAACCTCGTCCACGAACTGGTCGCGTACGTGCGCGGCGACGGCGGCGGTGGGCGCAGGCCCTTCGGGGTGGGGGTGTCCCGGCGGACGGATTCGGTGGACGGCATCCCGGCCCTCTACGGCCAGGCCCGGACCGCGCTGAAGGTGGGACGGCAGATCACCGGCGCCTGGGCAGTGACGCATTTCGACGACCTCGGCGTCTACCGGCTGCTGAGCCTCGTCGAGGACGACCGGGAACTCGAGTCGTTCGCCTCCGAGACCCTCCGCGAACTGACCGCCGACACACCCGAGGCGCAGGACATGCGGCGCACCCTCGAGGTGCTGCTCGCCACCAACATCAACATCGCCGAAACCGCACGTCAACTCCACTTTCACTACAACACCCTGCGGTACCGGGTGGTGAAGCTGGAGAAGATGCTCGGGTCGTTCACCGATCATCCGGAATTGCGCCTCGACCTGTCGCTCGCCCTCAAGATCATGGCGATGCGCGGCATCAATTCCTAAAGTTGCCAATTTCGCCGGGCACGCACTGGCAGATTCTTCTCACGCCGGGTGGCTGACGCTGTAATAACGTTTCCCTCCTATCGAGGTGCAACTGTGACATGCGGCACATCATCGAAGCTGGCCGCCGGCACCCCTGCACCGTCACCTGTCTGAAAGGTCCCCCTATGCCTATCTGGACACTGCACGGAGATGGCAAGACCATCGCGCCCGGGGAGGTCGTGGCTCCGAGCGAACGGCTCAGCTGGGGTCGCACGATCGGGCTCGGCGGCCAGCACGTGGTCTCGATGTTCGGGGCCACGTTCGTCTTCCCGATCATCATGGGTCTCAATCCTCAACTGGCCGTAATGTTGTCGGGTTTCTGCACCCTCTTCTTCCTGCTGGTCGTCAAGGGTCGGATTCCCAGCTACCTGGGGACGTCGGCCGCGTTCGTCGGCGGCATCGCCGCCATCCGCGCACAGGGCGGCACCTCCGCGCAGGTGACCGGGGCGATCCTGGTGTCGGGTCTCGTGCTCGCCGGGATCGGCGTGCTGATCCACTTCCTCGGCGGCGGGGTGGTGTTCAAGATCCTGCCGCCCGTGGTCACCGGCGCCGTCGTCATGTTGATCGGGTTCAACCTGGCCCCGGTCGTGGCCGGAACGTACTGGCCGCAGGACCAGTGGGTCGCGTTGACGGTGATGGTGGTGCTGGTGGTGGCGAGCGTCGCGCTCCGCGGATTCCTCGGGCGGGTCGCGATCTTCCTGACGCTGCTCTTCGGATACGTGCTGTCGTGGGTGCTCGACCTGACGACCGGCATGATCATGTCGTACGACCCGGTCGCCGGCGGGGTCACCGAACACTTCCGGGTCAACTGGGACAGCGTCTCCTCGGCGTCGTGGATCGGGCTGCCGCCGTTCTCCGACGAGGCGAACGGCATCGTCGGCATCCACGCGCCGTCGTTCAGTCTCACGTTCATCGTCCTCGTGCTGCCCGGTGTGATCGCCCTGATCGCGGAGAACGCCGGACACGTCAAGGCCGTCGCCGAGATCACCAAGACCGACCTCGACCCGATGATGGGACGCGCCCTGATCGGCGACGGCCTGGCCACCACCATCGCGACCAGCGTCGGCGGATCCCCGACGACCACGTACGCCGAGAACATCGGCGTCATGGCCGCGACGAAGGTGTATTCGACGGCTGCGTACGCCGCGGCAGGCGTCATTGCGATGCTGCTGGGCTTCTCCCCCAAGTTCGGTGCCGTCATCTCCGCGACCCCCGGCGGTGTGCTCGGCGGAATCACGGTGGTGCTCTACGGGATCATCGGCCTGCTCGGCGCGAAGATCTGGAAGGAGAACGGCGTCGACTTCGGCAACCCGCTCAACCTGATGCCCATCGCCGCCGGCCTGATCATCGCGATCGGTGACACGGAGCTGACGTTCACGGACAGCTTCTCCCTCAGCGGCATCGCGCTCGGCACGATCGTGGTGATCGGGATGTACCACCTGTGCCGCGTCATCGCCCCGAAAGACGCCGACGACGTGGGGGCAGGCGGTCACACCCCGAAGCCGACCGCGGACGACGGAACGGCCCCGGATCGGGTCGGTCAGCTCACGTGATCTGCCATCGGTGGGACGTGAGTTTTGTCACTAGTTCACGAAACGTCGAGCGTACGATACGGGCAGGATCTGAGGAATGAAACCGTCGCCACTGATTTATCACCGACCTCGGTCGATCGACGAGGCCTGTCAGATCCTCGCGGACGTGGCTCACGAGGGAAAGGTGCTCGCGGGCGGGCAGTCGCTGATCCCGTTGCTGTCCATGCGGCTGGCCGCGCCGGCGCACCTCGTCGACATCGGATCCATCCCCCGGCTGGACGCGGTGTCGTCGTCACATGAGCTCGGTGTCACGTTCGACGCACTGACCACCCACTCGGTGCTCGAGGCCGACCGCGGTGCCGCGCAGGTGCAGCCGCTGATCGGCCGCGGGCTGCGTCTCGTCGCACACCCGACAATCCGCAACCGCGGCACGACGGTCGGCTCGATCGTCCACGCCGACCCGTCCGCCGAGATGCCGGCCGTGCTCGCGCTGCTCGGTGGCTCGGTCAGCGTGCGTTCGGTGCGCGGGGTCCGGGAGATCCGCTCGACCGACCTGTTCGCCGGGCCGCTCGAAACCACGCTCGAGGCGGACGAGATCGCCACGAGCGTCACCGTCCCGGCCGCCGAGCCCGGTGTCGGGACGGCGATCGACGAGATCGCCCGCAGGCACGGCGACTACGCGCTCGTCGGGGTCGCGGCGCAGGTGCGGGTCGAAGGCGGTGCGGTCGCGGAGGCCCGGATGACGTACGTGTCGGCCGGCGAACTCGGTGAGGTCGTCGACTACACGGATGTGCTGCGGGGTGCGTCCGCGACGGACGACCGGGACCCGTTGTGGCGGACTCTGTCCGAGTTCGCGCGGGAGCGGATCGACACCGAGCCCGACATTCACGCCACCGCGCGGTACCGGTCGCAGCTGGTGGCGGCGCTGACCGCCCGGGTCGGGTTCGCGGCCGCGCAGGATGCAGTGCTCGACGGTGCCGCCGTGCACGCGTCGGCGGGAGGAAGGTGACCATGGCAAAGGCAACGGGCAGCATCGACGAGCAACTCGCCGAACTGCAGGAGGAGACGGGCGAACAGCACGTCGCGGTGACGTTCACGCTCAACGCGGTGACGCAGACGGTGGTGCTGCCGTCGCGCACGCTCGCGTCCGACGCGATCCGGCACCATCTGCGCCAGACGGGGACACACGTCGGCTGCGAGCACGGGGTCTGCGGCGCATGCACCGTGCTGCTCGACGGCAAACCCGTGCGGTCCTGTCTGGTGCTCGCGGCGAGCCTCGAGGGCAGGGCGGTCACCACCGTCGAGGGTCTCGTCGAGCCCGACGGCACCCTGCATCCGGTGCAGCAGGCGTTCATCGACTGCCACGGCCTGCAATGCGGATTCTGCACTCCCGGCTTCGTCACCACCATCGCCGCGTTCCTCGAGGAGAACGACTCGCCCACCCGCGAGGAGGCCACCGACGCGATCGCGGGAAACCTCTGCCGGTGCACCGGATACCAGAACATCAGGGCGGCCGTGCTGCGTGCCGCGGAGATCAAGCGCGAACGTTCGGGCGAGTTCCCGCTCGGCCAGGACGACGAGTCGTCGCGGGCCTCACTCGATCCGAAGGTCCGCGGCACGACCAACCCGGTCGGTGGAAGGGCAGGGCGAGCATGAGCGTCACGAAACCCCGCACCGAGCCCGCGCCCACCAAGGGTGCCGACGCGCCCGCCGCGTCGGAGAAGTTGTTCGGCAAGCCGATTCCCCGCACGGAGGACGCCCGGCTCCTGTCCGGCAACGGCCGCTACCTCGACGATCTGGGCCACAACGCGCTCATCGCCGCGTTCGTCCGGTCACCGCACGCGCATGCCCGCATCACGGGGATCGACATCGACGCCGCGCTCGATCTGCCCGGTGTGCACGCGATCTACACGTACGACGACCTCGTGGACGACTCCCCGGAGATGGCGGAGAACCTGCCCCTCCTGATCCCGCACCCGGCGATCACCGCCCCGCGCAACGGTTATCCGCTCGCCAAGGACGAGGTCAACCATGTCGGTGAGGCGATCGCGATGGTGGTCGCCGACAACCGGTACATCGCCGAGGACGCGTGCGCCAAGATCGACGTCACGTACGAGATGCTCCCACCGGTCGTGGGCATCGACGTGGCGCGGCAGGCGGACAACGCGGTGCACGCGGACGTCCCCGACAACGTCGCGGCGCACCTGCAGCACGGATTCGGCGACGTGGACGCGGAACTGGCGAACGCACCGCACCGGCTGACCCTGAACCTCGAGATCGAGCGGTCGGCGTCGATGCCGATGGAGGGCAAGGGCGTCTACGCGCGCTGGGACACCGACGAGCAGGCGCTCACGTTCTGGACGTCCACGCAGACGTCCACGTCGGCCCGCGCGGCGATCGCGGCACGACTGAAGATGGCGCACAACAAGGTCCACTGCATCGCACCCGACGTCGGTGGCGGCTTCGGAGTCAAGATCGTGCACCCGTGGCCGGAGGAGGTCATGGTCACCTGGGCCGCGCGGCGGCTCGGGACGGCGGGCATCTCGAGCGAGGTCAAATGGGTCGAGGACCGGCGCGAGCACTTCGTGTCGAGCGCACACGAGCGCGGCCAGATCCAGGAAGTGACGGTCGGATTCGACGACGACGGCACACTCCTCGCGTTCGACTTCACGTTCTGGCACGACAACGGCGCCTACCTGCCGTACGGCATCATCGTCATGCTGAACACGTCGACGCAGGTGCTCGGGCCGTACAAGCCGAAATCGTTCCGGGTGGACGCGTACTCGCTGTACACGAACACGGTCATCGTCACGCCCTACCGCGGCGCCGGCCGCCCGCAGGCCGTGTTCGCGATGGAACGGGCGATGGACGCGATCGCGAAATATCTCGGCAAGGACGTCATCGAGGTCCGCGAACACAACTTCATCCGGCCCGAGGAGATGCCGTACGACTTCCACCTCACGTTCCAGGACGGCCGCCCGCTGATCTACGACACGGGCAACTACCAGGCCGGGATCGACAAGCTGAAGAAGCTCATCGACTGGGACGGGTTCGCCGAGTACAAGAAGCAGGCGAAGGCGGAAGGCCGGGCCGTGGGCATCGGGATCGGCGCCTACGTGGAGGGCACCGGGCCGGGACCGTACGAGGGTGCCCACGTTCTCGTCGAGACGTCCGGAAAGGTCAAGGCCGCAACGGGTCTGACCACCCAGGGTCAGGGCCATCAGACGGCGTTCGCGCAGATCGTCGCGGACGATCTCGGCGTGCCGGTCACCGACGTGGAGATCGTCACCGGCGACACCCGCCGATTCGGCTATGCCGTCGGAACGTTCGCGTCCCGCGGCGCCGTGATGTCGGGTTCGGCGTTCCACGTGGCCGCGCAGATGGTGGCGGAGAAGGCCCGCACGATCGCCGGTGAGGCGCTGAACCTCGATCCCGCCGAACTGGAACTGCGCGGTGGGCACGTGTGCAAGATCGGCACGCTGCCCGGCGCCGAGGGCACGTCCATCTCGCTGGGTGTGGTCGCCGTGCTGTCGAACCCGCTGCGCTACGCGTTCGACGACGCGTCGAGGCAGGCCACCGGATTCGCGAAAGCCGACACGGACATGACGATTCCGCCGGTCCGGGAGGGTGAACAACCCGGGCTCGAGGCAACCGGCTACTACTCGCCGCCGACGTCGACGTTCGCATCCGGCGTGCACGCGGCGATCGTCGAAACCGACCCGGTGACGGCGGAGATCCACGTGCGGCGGTACGCCGTGATCCACGACTGCGGCAACGTCATCAACCCGCGGATCGTCGAGGGCCAGGTCATGGGCGCCGTCGCGCAGGGTGTCGGCGGCGCGCTGTACGAGAAGATCGTCTACGACGAGCACGGCCAGATGCTCAACGCGTCGTACATGGATTTCCTGATGCCGTTCGTCACCGAGATGCCCGACTCGCTCGAGATGGACCACACCGTCACCCCGTCCGGCCTCAATCCCCTCGGGATGAAGGGCGCAGGCGAGGCGGGCGTGATCCCGACGTCCGCCGTCATCGCGGCAGCGATCGAGGACGCCGAAGGCATCCCGATCACCTCCATGCCGATATCCCCGTCAGAGTTGTTCGAGCTTCGCCTCGCGCACGCGTCGTCACAGAGCAAGGAGAACGAATGAGAATCGCCGGCACCGCCCTACTGACGGCCCCACCGGAGGCCGTGTACGACAACCTGCAGGACGGACGGGTCCTCGCGGCGACCATCCCCGGGGTGCAGGCCCTCGAGCAGCTCAGCGACAACCATTACAAGTTGTCCATCACGGCGGGTGTCGCGTCCATCAAGGGCACCTATGACGGCGAAGTGATTCTGTCGCAACAGAATCGGCCCGAGTCGTTCGTGATGACGGCGTCGGGAGCCGGTGCCCCCGGCACCGTCAAGGCCGACGTGACGGTGCGGCTCGAGGAACGCGACGGCGGCACCCTGCTCAGCTACGACGCGGACGCCGTCGTCGGCGGCATGGTCGGCGGCGTCGGGCAGCGGATGATCACCGGCGTCGCGAAGAAGATGGCCGGGGTGTTCTTCAAGGGCATCGACGGCGTGATCGCCAACGGGATCCCGGCGGCCGAGGTCGCGGCGGCGCCGGGCGAGGTTCCGGCGGTCGCCGGCGTCGCGGGGGCGGCCCCGGTTCCCGCGGCAGCCGCAGCGCGGGTGCGGGTGCCCGAGGGTACTTCCACGGCAACCGTTCTCGCGTCGGCCGCACTCGGCGCGGGCATAGCCCTCGCCGGTGTTCTCGTCGGCGGCATCCTCGTGCGGGGCACCTGCTCGAAGTAGCGCCGCGAACACCTCGTCACAGCACCCCGAACCGTCCGGTTCGGGGTGCTGTCGTCTGTCCGGGGGCCTCCGGTCGCGGGCAGCGCCGAACGAGGACCGATGAGTTCGGCGATATGTGACAAAGAAACCGGGCGGCGGACGCGGTGCAATTGCTGTACGCGAGACGAGCCCAGGAGGAATCGTGGAATCCAGAAAGATTCGGGTCGGTATCGACACCGGCGGAACATTCACCGACGTCGTGGCTGTGGACGAGGAGTCCGGAGCCGTCGTCACCACCAAGACACCCTCGACGCCTGCCGACCCGGCGCAGGGATTCCTCACCGGAATCGAGAAGGTGCTCGCCAAGCTCGGCGAGACCGGCGACGCGATCGGTGCCGTCAGCCACGGCACCACCGTCGCCACCAACAAGCTCCTCGAAGGCAAGGTCGAGAACCTCGGGTTCATCACCACCGAGGGCTACGAGCACGTCCTCGAGATCGCCCGCCAGTCCGTCCCCGACGGTTACGGCAACTCCTACTTCTGGGTCAAGCCCGACCGCATCGTCCCCGCCGACCGCGTCCGCACCATCGGCGGCCGGCTGGCGTTCGACGGCAGCGAGATCCGCCCCCTCGTCGAGGACGACGTCCGCAACGCCGCCCGGTTCTTCGCCGAGCGCGGCATCCGCACCATCGGCGTGTGCCTCATGCACTCCTACGCAAACCCGAGCCACGAGAACCGCGTCCGGGATCTTCTGCTCGAGGAATACCCCGAGGCCACGGTGAGCATCTCCAGCCAGGTGCTGCGCGAGTACCGCGAATACGAGCGGTCCATCACCACGCTGGTCGACGCGGCCGTGAAGCCGAACATCCGCAACTACGTGAACAACATCGCGAACCGGCTGCGTGAGTTCTCCTCCGACGAGGGCGAAGCACGTGACATCCCGTTCTACGTGATGAAGTCGAACGGCGGCGTGCTCTCCGCCAAGGAGGTCGTGCACCAGCCGATCACGACGGTGCTGTCCGGCCCCGCGGCCGGCGCGCTCGGTGCGGCGCTCATCGCGAGTGTCGCGGGTGTCGAGCAGGTCCTCACGTGCGACGGAGGCGGCACGTCGACCGACGTCACCGTCGTGGTCCGCGGTGAGCCCGCGCTCACCACCGAGGGCCGGGTGGGGGCGTACCCGTCGAAGATCCCGATGATCGACGTCGTCACCGTCGGCGCCGGCGGCGGCTCCATCGCCTGGCAGACTCCCGAGGGCACGCTCCGCGTCGGACCGCAGTCGGCGGGCGCCGACCCCGGCCCGCTCTGCTACGGCAAGGGCGGCAGCGAGCCCACGATCACCGACGCCCACGTGCTGCTCGGCCGCATCCCACCCCACCTGCTCGGCGGCGAGATCCCCCTCGACACCGAACTGGCCCGCAAGGGCGTCGAGCAGCTCGCCCACCAGCTGAAGCTCGACTTCGAGGCGTGCGCCACCGGCATCCTCGAGGTGTCGGCGTGGAACCAGGCCAACGCGCTGCGGCAGATCACGGTCAAGCGCGGTCTCGACGTCCGCGACTTCACGCTGGTGACGTTCGGCGGATCCGGTTCGCTGCTCGCCTGCCGACTCGTCGACATCCTCGGGCTCAAGGACGTCCTCGTTCCGTTGAACCCGGGCAACGTGTCCGCATTCGGTCTGCTCACGGTCGACGTTCGCAACGACTACGTGCAGACCCACGTCTGCAGGCACGACCGGTTGGAGATCGAGGAACTGCAGTCCGGGCTGGATGCGCTCGCCGCCGAGGCGGAACGCGCACTCGCCGACGAAGGCTTCGGCGAGGCGGAGCGCAAGTACGCGCGCTCGGCGGACCTGCGCTACCTCGGCCAGGCCTTCGAGGTCCGGGTGCCCGTCGGTGAAGGCCCCGTCACGCAGGAGTTGATGGACGAGGCCGCCGAACGGTTCCACCAGGCACACCAGGAGCTGTACGGCTACGACTTCCGCGGCGACCCGCACCAGCACGTCGAGTGGGTCAACCTCCGCGTCAGCGGCATCGGCCCGATCAAGCGCCCCACGCTGAACGAGATCGCGCCGGGGACCGGAGCCGAATCCGCCGTGACCGGCACCCGTCCGGCGTACTTCGACGAGTGGGTCACCACCCAGGTCTACGACCGGGCTCGGCTCGGCGCCGGCGACGTCCTCGAAGGTCCCGCGGTGATCGAGGAATTCAGCTCCACCATCCCCGTGCACCCCGGTTTCCGGGCGCGGATCGACACCTTCGGAAACATCCGCATCACCAAGATCGCCGACTCGAACGGAGCGAACCGATGACCGTCACCACCGAACCCGTTGCAGTGCAGGCGGTCAAGCCCTACCGGCTGACACCGGTCGACGGCACGACGCCCGACCCGGTGCTGGTGGAGATCGTCGCCGGCTACCTCGCCAGCGTCGAGATGGAGGTCGAGACGTCGATCTCACGGACCTCCCGCTCCCCCATGATCCGCGACGCGCACGACTTCCGTGCCGGCATCCACGACCGCAACCTCCGGAAGCTCACGGGCCGTTCGTATTCGGCCCTGGTGCATCCGGTGGCGCGGGACTTCCCGCTCGACACGATGAAGCCCGGCGACGTCTACTTCCACAACGACGTCTACCTGTCCGAAGGCGGCATCGGCCACCTCCCCGACCTCTGCGTCACCGTCCCGGTGTTCGCCACCCGGCCGGGCGATACGGAACCGTCCGTCGTCGCGTTCGTGCAGGCGTTCGGCCACCACGACGACATCGGCGGCTGCTGCCCGGGATCGATGCCCTCGGGTGCGACCACGGTGTACGAGGAGGGCCTGATGGTCCCGCCGATCAAGCTGTGGGATCAGGGGGTGCCCAACGAGGCGGCGCTGCGCATCATGACCCGCAACTCGCGGATGCCCGACGCGCTGGCCGCCGACCTCGACGCCGAGTGCTCGGCGTGCCTCATGGGTGCCCGTCGCCTCACCGAGCTGTTCGAGCGGTACGGCTGCGACACCGTCGAGGCCTGCTTCGACGCGATGATGGACGCGACCACCGAGACGTACCGGCGGGAGATCCTCAGCAAAATCCCCAAGGGGGAGTACACGTGGGAGGACTACGCCGAACACGACGGCGTCGACGAGCCCATGCTGCACCGGCAGCGGATCACGCTCACCAAGACCGGCCCCGAGGACGAGGGCGGCGAACGCCTCATCCTCGATTTCAACGGCACCGGCCCGCAGGCCAAGGGTCCCATCAACCACTGCGGTGACTACGCCGACGGCAACTTCCTCATCAAGTGGCTCGCGCCGATCCTCCGCAACCTCGCCGACAGTCCCGAGCGAATGGCGGAACTCGACGTCAACGAGGGTGTCGTGCCGTTGATCGAGATGAAGTTCCCGGAGAAGGGCACGCTGATCACCCCGATCTTCCCGGCGCCCACCAACGCCCGGACGTTCGTGATCCTGCGGCTGCTCGGCGTGCTCGCCGGCGTCGTCGCGAAGGCCGTCGACGGGAACATGCCCGCCGACCAGGAGACCATCCGCTATACGGGGGTGTACGGCGAGGACTTCGACGGGCACTCGTACCTGATGCGGGAGGTGCTCGGCGGCGGGTCCGGCGGCAGGCACTACGCGGACGGTGAGGACACCATCCACGTCGTCCCCGACTCGCGGAACCTGCCGACCGAATTCACCGAGAGCCGGTTCCCGTTCATCGTCGAGAAGCTCGGCCTGGCGAAGGACTCCGGCGGCGCCGGACGCTACCGCGGCGGCCTCGGCTACGAGAAGCACATCCGGATGCTCAAGGACGCGAACTTCATGTCCATCGCCGACCGCTCGATCCTCTCCTGCTGGGGAGTCAAGGGCGGCAAGGCCGGACGCCCCTTCTCGGTGGTCCTCGACCCGGGCGGCCCGAACGAGCGCGAGTTCGACGCTCTGACCGACGCCGAACCGATCAAGGCCGGCGAAGTGGTGCGCATCCGCACCACCGGTGGCGGCGGCTGGGGCGACCCGCTCGACCGTCCGGTCGGGGAAGTCGTCCGGGACGTGCTGTGGGGCAAGGTGTCCGCGGAGGGCGCACGCGTCGACTACGGTGTGGTGCTCGCGTCGTCGGCCGGGGAACCGGTTCCGGACGTCGACGCCACCGAGGCGCTGCGCGAGCAGATGCGCGCGGACCGCGGTCTGGACGAGCCGTTCTTCGACCGCGGTCCCGGCTACGAACGCCTCTCCGGCGGTGCGAAATTCGCCGAGTTCGACTTCATCGACCGGTGATCCGATGACCGAGTCACTCTCCCGCGGCGCCGAGATCGCCGTCATCGGCGCCGCGGGGAAGACCGGAGCCGCCGTCGTGGCGGCGCTCGAGGGGCTCGCCGACGTACGCCGGGTGGTGCACACCGCCCGGCGTCCCGGCGACTTCGCCGTCGACCTCGACACGGGTGCGGGACTGGACGAGGCGCTGTCGGGTTGCCGCGGCGTGTACTTCATCGCCCCCAACGTGCACCCCGACGAGCCGGCGCTGCTGCGGAACGCGATGGGCGCCGCAGCGTCGGTGGGCGTCGAGCATCTCGTCTACCACTCCGTGGCCTGGCCGTACACCCCGCTCATGCCCCACCACGTCGACAAGGCGCGGTGTGAGGACGCGCTCCGGACGTTCGGCGGGCTCCGGTGGACCGTCCTGCAGCCGTGCGCCTACGCCGAGAATTTCGCGGCCGTGCTGGCGGGCACGGCGACCACCGTCGAACTGCCCTACAGTCCCGACGCGGCGTTCTCGTTCGTCGCACTCGCGGACGTCGCGGAGGTGGCGGCCCGCATCCTCGCCGAGGGCGCGGACATCCACCACGGCGCCACCTACGAACTCGGCGGCCCGGAGGCCCTCAGCGTCCGGGATCTGTGCGACCGGTCGGGTGGGCCGGTGTCGGTGAAGCAGGTGTCCGTCGACGAATGGATGTCGCGGCACGGGCGGAACCTGACGGACGACGGTCGCGCCCGGTTGGCCGCGATGTTCGAGTTCTACGACCGGTACGGGTTCCTCGCGGGCGGCGCGCTGCTCGAGTCGCTGCTCGGGCGTCCGCCCACCCCCGCCATGTGAGTGGCAAAGCGTGCTGGGGCACACTTTGCCACTCACATGGGTCAGACGCCGATCCGGCCACCCGACTTCCACACCGCCACGACGGCGGGACGCGGCTGCGCGTCGCCGCCGTCGGGCCAGTGCGACGCCGGGTTGTCGGCGCTCGCGTCGTCCAGTTCCCCCGGGTGCTGCACGCACACCGTGACCCGCTCGTCGCCGACGATCGGACCGCACGTCTCGGCGCCCTTGGGCACGGTGAGGAACTGCTTGGTCTCCCCCCGGTTCGGGCCCTCGAGAACGACGCTGAACAGGCCGTCGTTGGACTTCAGCGCGTTGCCGTCGGTGGAGATCCACAGGTTGCCGTGCGGATCGAACGCCAGGTTGTCGGGGCAGGAGATCGGGCTGACGCTTTCCTTGTCGAACCCGCCGAAGTAGGTGTCGGCCTCCTTCGGGTCACCGCAGACGAGCAGTAGGTTCCACGTGAACGCGGTGCCGGCGTGGTCGTCGGTGAGTTCGAGGACCTGGCCGTTCTTGTTGGTGTTCCGCGGGTTGGCCTCGTCGGCCGCCGCCGCGCCGTCGACGCCGCGCTTGGTGTTGTTGGTCAGCGCCACGTACACCTTGCCGGTCGTCGGGCTGGGTTCGAAGTCCTCGGGACGGTCCATCTTGGTGGCACCGACCTTGTCGCCGGCCTGACGGGTGAACACCGCCACCTCTTCGGCGCTCATGCCGTCGACGAGCGACTCACCCCGGCCGTCCTCACCGGTGCGCAGCAGCGGGATCCACTCGCCGGTGCCGTCGAACGTGCCGCTCGCCGGCAGCGTGCCCGACCCGTCGATCTCGTCCGCCGAGTTTCCACTGAACTTCGCGACGTACAGGGTGCCCGCGTCGAGCAGCGTCATGTTGTGGCGCACGGCGGCCTGACTCCTGCCGTCCATCACCTTGCGGCTGGAGACGAACTTGTACATGTAGTCGAAGCGCTCGTCGTCGCCGCTGTACGCCACGACGGTGCCGTCGTCGGTGACGTGGATGGTGGCGGCCTCGTGCTTGAACCGGCCCAGGGCCGTGTGCTTGACGGGTGCGGACGCCGCGTCCCACGGGTCGACCTCGACGACGTAGCCGAAGCGGTTGACCTCGTTCGGCTCCTGGATGAGGTCGAAACGCTTGTCGAACCGTTCCCACTTGCGCTCGGACGCAGCGCCTTCCACGCCGTACCGCTTCAACCGTGCGGCAACGGCCGGATCGGTGACCAGTTCGGCGTTCGCGAAGTACTGGTTGAAGTTCTCCTCCCCCGACAGCACCGTGCCCCACGGTGTCACGCCACCCGAACAGTTGTTCAGTGTGCCGAGCACCTTCGTGCCCGTCGGGTCCGCGGACGTCTTCAGGAAGTCGCTGCCCGCGGCGGGACCGGTGACGACGAATTCCGTCGTCGCTGTGATGCGCCGGTTGTACGGT
Organism: Rhodococcus sp. 21391; assembly: GCF_016772255.1. Lineage (NCBI taxonomy): Bacteria > Bacillati > Actinomycetota > Actinomycetes > Mycobacteriales > Nocardiaceae > Rhodococcus > Rhodococcus sp. 21391. The sequence goes on from NZ_CP063781.1 coordinate 6,928,380, forward strand.
CCGAAGTCGGGAGTGAGCGTGCCCGAGGCGGATTCGCCCTTCACCTGCACCACGGACAGTCCGTGGGCGGCGAGCGCGGTCTGGAACTGCTCCGGTGACGGGTTCTCGGCGTCGTAGCCCTTGAACATGAACGGCTCGGTGGTGTACTCGTGGTTGACCACCAGCAGGAAGGTGTTCGGCTGGCCCTCGACAGGCAGGAGTCCGGCGAAGTCGTTGTTGAACCCGAACTGCTGCGCCTGCGCCTGCGCCGTCTGGTTGTCGAAGTCGAACGCGGGAGCCCCGGGCAGCACCGGGTCGCCCCAGCGGATCACCACGGCCTGCTCGTACCCTTCGGGGACGACGAGGGCGTCCTCGGTGTTGGGGGCGACGGCGTCGAAGTTCGTCCCGGCGGGCGCGGAACCGTCCGAACCGCCCGTGCCGGAGACGCTTCCGCTGCCGGAGTCGTCCGAGCAGGCCACCAGCGCACTGCCCGCGCCGACGGCGAGGACGGCCATCCCCGTCCCGCGCAGCATCCCGCGCCGCGACAGCGCGGTACGGGCGATGTCACGGAAGTACTCGCCGTGCGAGGTGTTGGGCACGTCGTGGGAGCACGCGTTTCCGCACTTGTACTGACAGGTGACGGATGCGCGCGAGGACACGCCGTCGTGATTGACGAACAGTGCGAGGGGTTTCAAGCTCACCGTGGCTCCCGATTCGAATGTGGACAACTCCGGCACCGTAGAAGTCGTAAGCGAGACGAAGGGAACGGCTGCATGAACGTGCGGACAACGAGGTGACCCTAAGTTCTGGCAGAAATTGCTCCTAGCCAGCAGCCCGGCAGCCGTGCACCATTGAAAGATGGACCCCGTCGAAGCGCTGCGGGAAATTGCGTTCTGGCTCGAGCGCTCGCGTGACGAGGCACCGAGGATCGCCGCATTCAGGCGGGCGGCCGACGTGCTGACGTACGCGGACGAGGACGCGCTGGCCGATCTCGAGGAGCGCGGCTGGGTGTCGCCACCCGACATCGGGTCCGAGGCCGCCGCGATCATCCGTGAGTGTGCCGAGTCGGTGCCGCTGTACCTGATGTACCTGCGCAATGCGGCCGAGCCGATCGGCCTCGGCGGGACGGAGCTGCTCGACGCGCTCCGCGGCGACCTGCACACCCATTCCGACTGGTCGGACGGCCGGTGCCCGATCCGGGAAATGATGCGCCGCGCGGCCGCCCTGGGCCACGAGTACTGCGCGATCACCGACCACTCGCCGCGACTGACGGTCGCGAACGGGATGTCGTCGGAGCAGCTGCTCTCCCAGCTGAGCGTCGTCGCCGAACTGAACGCGGAGCTCGCGCCGTTCCGCGTGCTGACCGGCATCGAGGTCGACATCCTCGTCGACGGCTCCCTCGACCAGGACGACGACCTGCTCGCCGACCTGGACATCGTGGTGGCCAGCGTGCACTCGCACCTGGACACCGACCGGGCGACGACGACCAAGCGGATGCTGCAGGCCGTGAAGTCCCCGCACGTCGACGTCCTCGGGCACTGCACCGGCCGGCTCGTCGAGGGTGCGCGGGGGCCGCGGCCCGAATCGAAGTTCGACGCGGAACGGGTATTCGAGGCGTGCCGCGAGTACGGCACCGCGGTCGAGATCAACTCCCGCCCCGAGCGCCGCGACCCGCCGGGACGCCTGATCGACCTCGCGCTGAACAGCGGGTGCAAGTTCTCCATCGACACCGACGCGCACACCACCGGTCAGCTCGCCTGGCAGGGCTACGCCTGCGAGCGCGCCGCCGAACGCGGAGTCGAGCCGTCGGACGTGATCAACACCCTGCCCGTCGCCGAGTTGCTGGAGTGGGCCGGAACACCGATTCGGCAATGATCCGCGCCGGCGTTGGGGCGCTCGTCGTCGTGGCTCTGCTGGTCGCCGCCGTGTGGGTGTTGCAGCGACGACTGATCTATTACCCCGACCCCTCCCCGGTGCCGCCCGCGGACCGGCTGATCGCCGGGGCCGAGGACGTCACGCTGACCACGTCGGACGGCCTCGAACTCGGCGCCTGGTACGTCCCACCCGCGAGCGGGGATCCGCTGATGACCGTGCTCGTGGCCGCCGGGAACGCCGGCAACAGGGCCGACCGGGCGCTGCTGGCGTCGGACCTCGCCGCCGCCGGGTTCGCCTCGCTGCTCTTCGACTACCGCGGGTACGGCGGCAACCCCGGGCACCCCAGCGAGGACGGGCTGGCACTCGACGTCCGGGCGGCCCGACGGTACCTCGTCGACGAGCGTCGCGTGCCGCCGGAGCGGTTGCTCTACTTCGGGGAAAGCCTCGGCACCGGCGTCGTCACCGAACTCGCCACCGAGCATCCACCGGCGGGCCTGCTGCTCCGGTCGCCGTTCGTCGACCTCGCGTCCGTCGGCGCAGCGCACTACCCGTTCCTGCCGGTCCGGCTGCTGCTGCGCGATCGATTCCCCGTCGCGGAGTACGTCGCACGCATCGATGTGCCCACCACCGTCGTCTACGGCACCGCCGACATCGTCGTCCCACCGGAGCAGAGTGCACGCGTGGCCGATGCGGCGCTCGGCCCGGTGGAAACGGTGGTGCTGGCCGGGGCGGGACACAACGACGACGTGATGTTCGGCGGCGCGGAGATCGTCCGCGCCATCGCCGATCTGGCCGCGAGGGCGCTCCGCGCCCCGTGAGCCGTTTTGGTACCCGGGGACTACCAAAAGGGCGCACAGGCGCGTCAGCGCACTATGACGACGTCCAACGTCCGCGGACCGTGGACGCCCTCGACGCGGTTGAGTTCGATGTCGCTGGTGGCGCTGGGACCGCTGATGAACGTCAGCGGCTTGGTCGCGTCGAGGGTCTGGAAGGCCTGCGGCACGGTGTCGACGATCTGATCGGTGCGCACGATGCAGATGTGGTGATCCGGGACCAGGGTCAGCGCCCGCCGCCCCTGACCGGCGCCGCCGTCGAGCACGATCGTCCCGGTGGCGGCGATCCCGAGGGTGCAGCCGGTGACGACCACGTCGAGCGCGTCGAGTTCGAGCGTCGACAGTTCGGCGGGTTCCCCGTCGACGACGACGTCACGTCGCGGCCGCCACGACAGCGGCAGGTCCGGCGGGACGACGGCGCGCGCCCCCTCCGCGATCAGCCCGGTGACGACCTCGGCGACCGTCCCCTCCTCGGCGCGGTGGACCTGCGCGCGGTAGTCGTCGACGGTGTGGGCGAAGAACTCGACGTCCCCGGGGCCCGACGCGGGCTGCCGGTGGTAGTCGCGGGGAACGGGTTCGGGGGCGGGCGCTTCGGCGAGCGCCGACCGGATCCGGGTCAGGATCTCTTCGCGTGCGGTCATCGTGTCGTGTCCTCGTGAGTGCGTGCCCACCATTGTCGGAAGGTTTCCTTCGGCGGTGAGGGGAGGTCGCGGCTCGCGGTCCACTTCGACCCCGGGTACGGGAGCGCCGTGATGCGTCCCTTCTTGCCGCCCAGCACCCGGCCGATCTTGGACGCCGTCTCGGCGGCGGCGAACCGCTTTTCCGACCCCATCACGAAGCCCGCGGCCTTCATCGCGAGGTCCTGGCCGCCCGGAAGTCCGTGCCGCTCGGAGTCGACCTGTTCCGCGCGCAGGTGCACCAGGATGCTGGGGATGTCGATGCGCACCGGGCAGGCATCGAAGCAGGCGCCGCACAGCGTCGACGCGAACGGCAGCGAGGCATTCGGGTCGTCGTGACCGGTGGTCCCGGTGAGTTGCGGGCTGAGGATCGCGCCGATCGGGCCGGGGTACACCGACCCGTACGCGTGACCGCCCGCCCGCTCGTAGACGGGGCACACGTTCAGGCAGGCGCTGCAGCGGATGCAGTGGAGCGCCGAACGCCCGACGTCGTCGGCGAGCACGTTGGTGCGACCGTTGTCGAGGAGGACGACGTGGAAGTTCTGCGGGCCGTCGCCGGGATGCACCCCGGTCCACATGGAGGTGTACGGGTTCATCCGCTCGGCGGTGGACGACCGCGGCAGCAGTTGCATGAACACCTCCAGGTCGGTGAACGTCGGGACCAGTTTCTCGATGCCCATGAGGGTGATGAGGGTGTCGGGGAGGGTGAGGCACATCCGCCCGTTGCCCTCCGACTCCACCACCGCGAGGGTCCCGGTTTCCGCGACCCCGTGAAGTTCGCGCCGCTGATCGCCACCTTCGCGGAGAGGAACTTTCGCCGAAGATGTGCCCGCGCGGCCATCGCCAGCGCCCGCGGGTCGTCGGTGATGTCCTTGTCGATGCCGGGCATCGATTTCAGGAAGATCTCGCGGATCTCGGCACGGTTGCGGTGGATGGCGGGAACGAGGATGTGGCTCGGCTTGTCCTCGCCGAGTTGGACGATGAGTTCGGCGAGGTCGGTTTCGATCGCCGCGATCCCGTTCTCCTCGAGGTGCTCGTTGAGGCCCGTCTCCTGGGTGGCCATCGACTTGACCTTCACGACCTCGTCGGAGCCGGTGGCCCGCACGAGGTCGGTGATGATCCGGTTCGCCTCCTCCGAGTCGCGCGCCCAGTGGACGGTGCCGCCGCGGGCGGTGACGTTCTCCTCGAACTGCACGAGCAGTTCGGGGAGCCGCGCCATCACGTCCGCCTTCAGGGCGCTGCCTGCCCGGCGCAGTTCCTCCCAGTCGTCGACCTCGGCGACCGCGGCGATGCGCTTGTTGCGGATGGTGGTGGTGGCCGCGCCGAGATTGGCGCGCAGCTGGGTGTCGGCGAGCGATTTCCGCGCCGCGTCGGGGAAAGATTTTGTGCCCCGGATGTTTCCGGTGCCCGCATGGAAGGTGGGTGAGCCGAGGAACGTGGTCATGCGTTGCTCCCGATCTTCTCGGTGCTCGCCAGGATCTCGGCGAGATGGACGGTGCGGACTCCGCTGCGCAGCCGGGACAGTCCGCCGCCGATGTGCATCAGGCAGGACGAGTCGCCGGCGCTGCACACCTCGGCGCCCGTGCTCAGGACGTTGCCCATCTTGTCGGCGAGCATCGCGGTCGACGTCTCGGAGTTCTTCAGCGCGAACGTTCCGCCGAAACCGCAACAGGATTCGGCCGCGGGGAGCTCGATCAGGGTCATCCCCCGCACCGCGCGAAGCAGCTGCAGCGGCTTGTCGGCGACGCGCAGCAGCCGCAGCGAGTGGCACGTCGGGTGGTACGTCACCCGGTGTGGGTAGTAGGCGCCGACGTCGGTGACGTCGAGGACGTCGACGAGTAGTTCCGACAGTTCGTACGTCCGGGACGCGACCTCCTCGGCGCGCGTCGCGAGCGATTCGTCGCCGTACCGGCGGGCGACCATCGCATGCTGGTGCCGGACCGATCCGACGCAGGAACCGGACGGCGCCACCGCGACGTCCCAGGACGGTCCGCTCTCGAACGCCTCCACGTGGTGACGGACGAGCGGCAGCGCCTCGGCCTGGTAGCCGGTGTTGACGTGCATCTGCCCGCAGCACGTCTGCTTCGGCGGGAACACGACCTCGTGGCCGAGCCGCTCGAGGAGGCGGACCGTCGACTCAGCGGATTCGGGGAACAGGGCATCCGCCAGGCACGTGGCGAACAGGGCGATTCTCATCGGGTACTCCAACCGGGCTGGGCTGTGGTCTGACCACAGTAGCGCACTGTGGTCAGACCACACCAGGTAAACTTTCTTCGTGCGTACACACGAGGTCGTCCTGCACCGCATCGAGCAGGATCTGGCGGCCGGCAAACTCACCGTCGGCGGTCGCCTGCCGGCCGAACGCGCACTCGCGGAGGAACTCGGCGTCGGACGCTCGTCCGTCCGCGAGGCCATGCGCGTGCTCGAGGCGATGGGCATCGTCCGCACCGCCGTCGGGTCCGGACCGGACGCAGGCGCGATCGTGGCCGCCGACCCGGCCGCGTCCATCGGCGCGGCCCTCCGACTGCACATGGCGACGCGCACGCTGCCGATCCGCGACGTGGTCCAGACGCGCACGCTGCTCGAGTCGTGGGCGGTGCAGGAAGCCGCCGGACAGGCCCGCGACCTCGACTTCTCGGCCATCGACACACTGCTCGACGCAATGGACGACGAGGAACTCTCACCCGAGGCGTTCCACCGGCTCGACGCCGACCTGCACGTCGCGATGGCCGGACTCGCGGGCAACGTCCTCGTCGAGGCGATGATGGTTTCGCTCCGCGACTCCATTCACGGCTACGTCATGCAGGCCGTTCCGCTCCTCGACGACTGGCCTGCGGTCGCGACCCACCTTCGCTGCGAGCACCGCGGCATCGTCGCCGCCCTTCGTGACGGACACGGCGCCGAGGCCGCCGGCCTGGTGCGGGAGCACATCGAGGGCTTCTACGGGCTGATCCGCTAGGTGCTTCGCACCCGTGCGCCTTTGTGGTTGCTCCAGCTACCAGAAAGGCGCACGAGCGCGAAGCGCCTCAGTACGCCTCGAGGATCTGCGCCTCGGCGTCTTCGAGGTAGGTCTTGAGTAGCTGACCTGCGGCTTCGGTGTTGCCCGCGACCAGTGCGTCGTAGATCTCGTGATTGCGGGTGAGGTACGGGCCGTGGAATCGGTGGGCGTCGTCCATGACGTGGAAGACGAGCCGCGCCTCGTTCCACACGCTGCGCATGAGTTCGTCGATGCGATTGCTGTTGTTGAGGCTCGCGAGGGCGCTGTGGAAGTGGATGTCGGCGGTGCCGACTCCGGTCCAGTCCTCGACGGCGTACCGCTCGTCGGCCAGGTCCAGGGCCTCGGCCACGCGCGACAGGTCGCCTGTGGCGGGGTCGAATCCGTTGACGCCCGCGCATTCGACGACGCGGCGGCAGATGTACAACTCGGTGATGTCCTCGGCCGTGGGCACGCGGACGAAGACGCCGCGGTTGAGTTCGTGCGCGACCAGTCGGTCTTCGATCAGGATCTGGAAGGCCTCGCGCACCGTATTGCGGGAGACGTCGAGGGCGGCGCAGATGTCGGGTTCGGAGAGACGCGCCCCTGGTCGGAACGTTCCGTCGATGATCGCGTCCCGCAGAATGCCGGCCACCCGGGTGGTCCTGCTGGTGCGATCGAGCAGGCCGCGGTGAGCGGCCAGGCGGGAATGCGCATCGCCGCGAAGGGCATTCGAGCTGGTCAAGTCCACTCCTCAGGTTTCGATCTCGACCGCAATCATAGTTGTGAGCTCGGTTCCGCGATGACTTCCATGTTAACGATCCTCTCAGGGTATTGCAGGATCGTTGAACGATTTGTAACGTGATGGGAGTTACACCGCTTCTTCCGGCAGTTACATCCCTTCTTCAGGCGAGGTGCCATGACCACAGATACACAGACCGAGGTCGCGCAGGCGCGCCCCTTCGACTGGTTCCGCACCCTCGGGCCGAAGGGAAAGAGAGCCTTCATCGGCGCGTTCGGCGGGTACGGACTCGACTCCTACGACTTCCAGGTCCTCCCGCTAGGCCTCGCGGCCATCGCCGCCTATTTCGGCCTCACTACCGGACAGGCCGGCCTGCTGACGACGGTGACGCTGGTCGTGTCTGCGCTCGGCGGTGCCCTCGCCGGCATCCTCGTCGACAAGATCGGCCGGGTCCGCACCCTCCAGGTCACCGTCGCGACGTACACGATCTTCACGGTGCTGTGCGGCTTCGCACAGAACTTCGAGACGCTACTCGTCTTCCGCGCCTTCCAGGGCCTCGGCTTCGGCGGCGAGTGGGCGGCGGGTGCGATTCTGGTGGCCGAGTACGCCCGGGCCGAGTACCGGGGCCGGGCCGTGGCGTTCGTTCAGAGCGCGTGGGCAGTGGGCTGGGCGCTGGCGGTGATCGTCTACACGGTCGTCTTCCAGCTGTTCGATCCCGACGTCGCGTGGCGAGTGCTGTTCTTTACCGGTGTCCTGCCCGCGTTCCTCATCATCTGGGTTCGCCGGAATCTGAAGGATCCCGAGGTTGTCACGAAACGTCGTGAGTCCGCGGGCAAGGAGACCGGCTCGTTCGCCGCGATCTTCCACGGCGGACTGCTCAAGACCACCGTGCTCGCGTCGCTGCTCGCCACCGGCGTGCAGGGCGGCTACTACACGCTGGCGTCCTGGCTGCCCACCTTCCTGAAGACCTCACGCGGACTCGACGTCGTCGGCACCGGCGGCTACCTCGCCATCCTGATCTCGGGTGCGTTCCTCGGCTACGTCAGCGGCGGCATCCTCACCGACAAGCTGGGACGCAAGCGGACCATGCAGCTGTTCGCGGCACTGTCGGCCGTCTTCATGGTGGGCTACACCCAGGTGCCCGAGGGCGCGAACACGTTGATCCTCATCCTGGGCTTCCCCCTCGGCTTCTGCACGTCGGCGATCTTCAGTGGATTCGGATCGTTCCTGTCCGAGCTGTACCCGACGCAGTCCCGCGGCACGGGCCAGGGCTTCACGTACAACTTCGGCCGCGCGGTCGGCGCCGTGTTCCCGGCGGTCGTCGGTTTCCTGGCGGCCACCCAGCTGGGTATCGGCGGCGCGATGATCTTCGGTGCGCTCGGATACGCCATCGCCGTCTTCGCCCTGTTCTTCCTCCCCGAGACCCGCGGGATCCAACTTGACTGACTCACCGGCCGACCTCCGCTCCGCGTTCCGTTCGGGACGTGTCACCCCGACCGCCGGTCTGGCGCCCGGATTCACCCAGACGAATCTCATCGCCGTACCGGAGGACTGGGCCTACGATGTTCTGCTGTTCACGCAGCGGAACCCCAAGCCGTGCCCCGTCCTCGACGTCGGCGACGTCGGCTCCCGCACGACGATGCTCGCCCCCGGCGCCGACATCACCACGGACCTGCCGCTGTACCGGGTGTGGAAGGACGGCGAACTGGCCGACGAGACCGCGGACGTGTCGGGGTTGTGGCGGGACGACCTCGTGGCCTTCCACATCGGGTGCAGCTTCACGTTCGAGCACCCGGTGGCCGCTGCCGGGGTGCCGCTGCGACACGTCGAGCAGGGCACCAACGTCCCGATGTTCGTGACCAACCGTGAGTGCAGGTCCGCAGGCCGGATGAGCGGACCGATGGTGGTGTCGATGCGACCCGTTCCCGAACATCAGGTGGCCCTCGCCGCGGCGATCTCGGCGCGGATGCCTGCCGTCCACGGCGGGCCCGTGCACATCGGTGATCCTGCGGAACTCGGCATCGCCGATGTCGCGTCCCCCGACTTCGGCGATCCGGTGAACTTCGAGCCCGGCGACGTGCCGATGTTCTGGGCCTGCGGGGTCACCCCGCAGGCGGCGGTGATGGCGTCCCGGTTGCCGTTCGCGATCACCCATGCGCCCGGGTACATGCTGATCACCGACACCCCGGACAGCGAGTACCTTCTGGAGGTTCCCGATGCGCGTTGATCTGAACTGCGACCTCGGTGAGGGTTTCGGGCAGTGGGCCCTGGCGGACGACGAGGCCCTCCTCGACATCGTCACCAGCGCGAACATCGCGTGCGGTTTTCACGCGGGGGACCCGATGATCATCCGCCGGGCCTGCGAGGGTGCGGCCGAGCGCAACGTCGCGATCGGTGCGCACGTGGGTTTCCGGGATCTCGCCGGATTCGGCCGTCGGGAACTTTCGGTGTCGCCGGCGGATCTGCGCGACGAGACGCTGTACCAGATCGGCGCGCTCGCCGGGTTCGCACGTGCCGCCGGGTCCCGTGTGTCGTACGTCAAACCGCATGGTGCGCTATACAATTCCGCCGCGCTCGACTATGGGCGGGCCGAGGCGATCGCGTCGGCCATCGACCGGTTCACCGAACCGCTCGCGCTGATGGGCCCACCCGGCTCGCAGTTGCAGCGCGCGGCGGAAACCCACGGCATCGAATTCGTCGCCGAGGGTTTCGCCGACCGCCGCTACACCGCCGCGGGCACGTTGACCCCGCGCTCGGTGACCGGCGCCGTCATCGACGATCCCGACGTCGCCGCCGCCCAGGCCGTGCGCATGGTGTCGAGCGGAACGGTGGAGTCGATCGACGGTGACGACGTCGCGGTGTCGGTGCACAGCATCTGCGTGCACGGTGACTCGCCCGGATCCGTGCGCACGGCCCGCCAGGTCCGGCACGCCCTGGAGAGTGCCGCCGTCACGCTCGGGGCCTTCGCATGACCACCCCGAGCGCCGGCACTCGAATCCTTCCGGCGGGCAACCGGGCCCTCCTCGTCGAACTGGAGTCGGAACCGTTCGTGGTGTCGCTGACCGAACGCCTCCGCCGCACCCCGGTCCCGGGTGTGGAGGACGTGCTTCCCGCGGCGCGGACGGTGCTCGTGACCACGACACAGCGGACCGACCTCGACGAGGTGCGCCGCGCGCTGCGGACGATGACCGTCGACCTCGAGGTCCACGAGGACAGCCGCGCATCCGAATCCGAGCCGGTCACCATCCCGGTCCGCTACGACGGCGCCGATCTCGCCGACGTCGCCGGCCATCTGCGGGTGAGCCGCGAGGACGTGATCGCTGCCCACACGGCGGCCACCTGGCGCTGTGTGTTCATCGGGTTCGCACCGGGTTTCGCCTACCTGAGTTGCGGCGACGATCGGCTCACGGTGCCACGGCGGGCCCAGTCCCGCACCGTGGTGCCCGCCGGGTCCGTGGCGCTCGCGGGTGGCTACGGCGCGGTGTATCCCCGGTCCTCACCCGGCGGGTGGCAGATCATCGGAACCACGGACTCCCCGATGTGGAACCTCGACGCGAACCCTCCGGCGCTGCTGCAGCCGGGGCGTCGCGTCCGATTCGTCGACGAGGAAACACTGTGAGTGAACTCGAAGTACTCGAAACGGGTCCGCTCAGCCTGATCCAGGATCTGGGCCGCCCCGGCTACCTGAGTTCGGGTGTGGGCGTGTCCGGTGCCGCCGACCGCGGGTCCGCGAAGCTGGCCAATCGGCTGGTCGGGAACGACGAGAACAGCGCGTGCATCGAGGTGTTGATGGGCGGCCTCGCCCTCCGGGCGCCGCAGGTGACCATCGTCGCCGTCACCGGTGCACCCGCGACGGCGCTGCTCGACGGAATCCCGATGGGGCACGCGAGCGTCATCGTGATGCAGCCGGGGCAGACGCTGCGCCTGCAGTACGCGCAGGTCGGCCTGCGCAGCTACGTCGGCGTCCGCGGTGGCGTCGCGGTGCCGGACGTGCTCGGCTCCCGCAGCACCGACACCCTCTCCGGAATCGGCCCGGAAGCGTTGAAACCCAACGATGTTCTGCCCGTCGGGACCGCGGCGACGAACTTTCCGAACGTCGACGTCGCGCCCGTCCCCCCGATGGACGCGGGAACGCTGTCGGTGCGGGTCATCGGCGGCCCCCGCGACGACTGGTTCACCAACCCCGAAGCGTTGACCACGGGGGTGTGGGCCGTGTCCCCGGACACCGATCGCATCGGGGCGCGCCTGAACCGGCACGGCGACTCGCCGGCACTGGTGCGGACGTCCGAGGCCGAACTCCCGACCGAAGGTGTCGCGCTCGGCTCCATCCAGGTTCCGCCGAGCGGGCAGCCGGTCGTCTTCCTCGCGGACCATCCCATCTCGGGCGGGTATCCCGTCATCGGCGTCGTCGCGGACGAGGACATCGACCGGATCGCCCAGGCTCGACCCGGGCAACTGATTCGCTTCACCACTGCGTGATCGGCCTCGCTCCGATCCCACTACAGGAGATCACCCCATCGTCATGAACAGCATCGGCACGGAACTCGACAACCCCTGGTCCCACGAGCTGTGGCGCAGCACGCTGCTCACGGAACCGCATTGTCTCGACACCGCGGTCGCGCGCCACTACGCGTCCGCGCTGCCGATCAGCTACGCCACCGAAACCGATCCGGCACAGGCGAACCGCGACGTCGCCGAAGTGGAGCGCCTCGACGTCGACAGTGTGGCGCTGACGTTCACCACCACCGAGGCGTCCGCGCCGTACGAGAACCTCAAGATCTATGCGGTCGGGAAACCCGCGCCGCTCAACGAGGTTCTGCCGATCCTGTCCAGCCTCGGCGTCAACGCGCTCGACGAACGACCGGCCGCGCTGACCCGCCCGGACGGGCACCGTGCCTGGATCTACGACCTCACCGTCGATCTGGTCGCCGTGACGGACGGTCACGGGGTGACCCGGGACAGCCGGATCGCGGACGCGTTCCGGGCCGCGTGGACGGGTGAGACCGAGGTCGACGGATTCAACGCGCTCGTCCTGCACGCCGGGCTCGGGTGGCGTCAGGTGACCGTCCTCCGCGCGTACGCCGCCTACCTGCGTCAGGCCGGGCTTCCGTACAGCCGCAGCAACGTCGAACGAGTCCTGCTGAGCAACAGCGCAATCACGCAACTCCTCGTCGAGTTCCACGCGCTCCGCCTCGACCCGGGCATCGAACGCGACGCCGCCGCGGAAGACGCGCTCGAGGGCCGCATCGTCGACGCGATCGACGCCGTCGCCGGGATCGACGCCGACCGGATCCTGCGGGCACTGCTCTCGCTGATCCGCGCCACCACCCGGACGACGTATTACGCCGGCGACCGTCGGCCCGCGCGCGCTCTCGCGTTCAAGTTCGATTCCTCGTCGATCGACGAATTGCCGCTGCCCCGGCCGAAATACGAGGCCTACGTGTACTCGCCCCGGGTGGAGGGTGTGCACCTGCGATTCGACGACGTCGCCCGCGGCGGCATCCGGTGGTCGGATCGCCGCGACGACTTCCGCACCGAGATCCTCGGACTCGTCAAGGCGCAGGCTGTCAAGAACGCCGTCATCGTCCCCGCGGGAGCGAAAGGCGGCTTCGTCGTCAAGAACCCGCCCGTGCCCACCGGGGACGCCGCCGCCGACCGGGAGGCGATGTACTCGGCGGGCATCTCCTGCTACCGCGAATTCATCTCGAGCCTCCTCGACATGACGGACAACCTCGACATCACGACCCGGCAGGTGATCGCGCCGGAGGGCATCGTCCGGCGCGACGGCGACGACACGTACCTCGTGGTCGCCGCAGACAAAGGGACAGCGGCATTCTCGGACGTCGCCAACGCGATCGCACTCGAGCGCGGGTACTGGCTCGGCGACGGATTCGCGTCCGGCGGTTCCGTCGGTTACGACCACAAGGCCATGGGCATCACCGCCCGCGGCGCGTGGGAAAGCGTCATGCAGCACTTCCGCGAGATGGGCGTCGACACCCGCACCGACGACTTCACCGTCGTCGGCATCGGCGACATGAGCGGCGACGTCTTCGGAAACGGGATGCTGCTGAGCCCCCACATCCGCCTGCTCGCGGCATTCGACCATCGGCACGTCTTCATCGACCCCGATCCCGACCCGCAGCGGTCGTGGGACGAGCGGGCACGGCTCTTCGGGCTCGGCAGGTCGAGCTGGAAGGACTACGACAAGGCAGTCCTCAGCGACGGCGCGATGATCGTCGACCGGTCGGCGAAGTCCGTTCGGCTGACACCGCAGGCCCGGCGCGTTCTCGGGATCGACGACGATCCGGTCCTCACCACCGTCGAACTCGTGCGTGCCGTCCTCGGTGCGCCCGCGGACCTGCTGTGGAACGGCGGGGTCGGCACGTACGTGAAGGCGACGACGGAGAGCCACGCCGACGTCGGCGACAAGTCGAACGACGCGGTCCGGCTCGACGCGCCCCAACTGCGCGTCCGGGTGGTCGGCGAAGGCGGCAACCTCGGTCTGACCCAGCTCGGGCGGATCGAATACGCGCGCAACGGCGGTCGCGTGAACACCGACGCGCTCGACAACTCGGCCGGAGTCGACTGCTCGGATCACGAGGTCAACATCAAGATCGCCCTGGCAGGCGCCACCGCCGACAACACCCTCGCCGCGCAGGACCGGCGAGAGTTGCTGTCCGACATGACCGACGACGTCAGCAGGCTCGTCCTCGCCGACAACCGCAGCCAGAACGAGATGATGAGCCTGAACCGGGCACAGGCCGGCACTCTCGTCAGCTTCCACTCCCGCATGGTCGACGACCTGGAACGGCGCGGCCACGTGGACCGCGCGATCGACGTGCTCCCGACGTCCGCGCAGTTCGGCGCGCTCGAACGTGAGCAGAAGGGACTGACGAGCCCGGAGCTGGCGCAGCTCACCGCGCAGGTCAAGCGTTTCATCAAGAGCGAAGTGTCGGGCACGACCCTCCCCGACAACGGGGTCTACGCCGGCCGGCTGCACAACTACTTCCCGCCGCGCCTCGGCCGGGAGTTCGCGCACACGGTCGCCGCGCATCCGCTGCGCCGGGAGATCGTCACGACGTCGGTCGTCAACGACATGGTCGACCGAGCGGGGATGACGTACGCCTTCCGGCTGCGGGAGGAAACGGGCGCCGACTCCGCGGAGGCGGTGAACGCCTTCACCGCGGTCACCGAGATCTTCGACCTCGGAGCGACTTTCGAGCGGATCCGGGCGACGGCCGACGCGACGCCGACGGCCGGGACGAACGCGCTGACGGTGCAGACCCAGCGACTGATCGACCGCGCGTCGCGGTGGCTGACCACGCACCGGCCGCAACCGCTGCCGCTCGAGGCCACCATCGCCCGCTACCGGCCGGTCGTCCGCGACCTCGGCCCGCGGGTCCGGGAATGGCTGCGCGGCGACGAGATCACCGCGGTGGAGCGGCGCACCGAGGCCCTCACATCGCGCGGGGCGGAGGCCGGGCTCGCCGCCGACGTGGCGGACCTGCTGCACACGTACTGCCTCCTCGACATCGTGGACATCGCGGAGATCTCACAGCACCGCCCCGAGGACGTCGCCGAACTGTACTTCGCGCTGTCGGCGCACCTGCACATCAACACCGCGCTGACCGCCGTCACGGCGCTCCCCCGGCTGGACCGGTGGCACGCCCTTGCACGTCTCGCCCTGCGCGACGACCTCTATAGTTCGCTGCGCGCCATCACCCTCGACGCGCTGTCCGTGAGTGAACCCGGCGAGGACGCGTCCGACAAGGTCGACCAGTGGGAACAGCACAACGCCGCCCGGCTCGCCCGCGCGCGGGCACTGCTGACGGAAATCGAGTCGGAGGTCGCCACCGAACCCACGCTGGCGCTGATCTCCGTCGCGGCCAGGCGGATCCGGGCGATGACGCGGTAGGCGCTTCGCGCCCGTGCGCCTTTCTGGTTGTTCCAGCTACCAAAAAGGGGCTCTACTGACTCATTCGTGGGTGGGTTCGGCCGGGTAGTTGTGGTCGAGCGCCTCCGAGGCTGAGCATCGCGAGTGCGATGACGGCCTCGGGGGTGTGGAACCCGAATCCACGTCGGGTGATGAGGCGGATTTTGGTGTTGACCGATTCGATCCGCCCGTTGGACAGGCCGTGTTCGATGGCGGCGAGGATGGCGGGTTTGTGGGCGCGGATGCTTTTCTGCAACGCGACAAAGGCCGGGATCCGGGACCGTCTCGCCCAGCCGATCCATCGATCGAGTTCGGTGGCGGCCTGCTCGGCCGGGAGTTGGAAGATCAACCGCAAGGTTTCCTTGAGTAGGTAGGCGCGGTGCAGCACGGGATCGTGCAGTTCGATCCACCGCAGCGTCGCCCGCTGCTGCGCATTGAGCGTGTCCGGGTTCTTCAGCAACGCCCACCGACTGCGTTTCACCGTTTGAGCTGGCCCGGCCTTCGGGCGACGCCGTGGTTTCCAACCGCCGCCGCGGGCGGCGGTTTCGGTGGCCCGGGCCCGGTTCCACGCGGCCCGCCGCACCGCGTCGAGGGCTTCGGTGGCCCAGGCGACCACGTGGAACGGGTCCGCGCACCGGATCGCATCCGGGCAGTACCGGGCCACCACCGATCCGATCCACCCTGCCGCGTCCGAGGTGACGTGGGTGATTTTCGCGCAGCGTTCGGGCCCGAGCCGGTCGAAGAACCCGGACAGGGTGGCCGCGTCCCGGCCGGGGGCGGCCCACACCAGCCGACCGGAGTCGTGGTCGACGACGACCGTCAGATACTTGTGGCCCTTCTTATAGGAGATCTCGTCGATCCCGATCCGACGCAGCCCGGCCAGCGGGTCCCGGGCGGGTGCGGTGTCGGCCCACACCCGGTCCACGATCGCCCCGACCGTGCGCCACGCGGTGCGCATCACCTCGCACGTCGCGGCCTTCGAGGTGTGCGTGGCCAGCCACGCCACCGTCTGGTCGAACGAGTAGGTGTGCCCGGCGCGGTGCCGGGCCCAGGGCACAGCGGCCACCGTGACCCCGTGTTCGCGGCAGGACACCCGTGGGGCGTCGGCCTCGATAAAGGTGCGGACCAGGCCGCAATCCGGGCCGCGCCATCGCCGCCGCCCGGTGCCGCCGTCGTAGCCGGGGCTACGACGACCGCACACCCCGCACCGGGACCGGGACCGGGCCCGGGCCTGCGGCCGGACCGCGACAATCACCGCCACGGCCGTGGCATCGAAATCGACACCCTCGATCACCGTCTTTTCGACACCCAACACCTGACGCCATATCCTGGCTTCACGCACGCCGTTCCCCACACATGTAGCCGACTGACCCTAGACAAGCCAGAACGCTACTGGGACAACGGCGTGCGCCCTCACCAGGACCGGAATTCACCCACGATCACAGCAATAGAGCCCAAAAAGGCGCACAGGCCGCGGAGCGGCCTACAGTACCTGGGACAGGAACTGCTGCAGCCGTTCGGTTTCGGGCTTGTCGAACAGCTGGTCCGGCTTCCCAGTCTCGACGACGGCGCCGTGGTCCATGAACAGCACGGTGTCGGACACCTCGCGGGCGAAGCCCATCTCGTGGGTGACGACGACCATCGTCATGCCGCCCTTGGCGAGGTCGGCCATCAGCGCGAGGACGCCCTTGACCAGTTCGGGGTCGAGTGCCGAGGTGGCCTCGTCGAAGAACATCACCTCGGGCTTCATCGCCAGGGCGCGGGCGATCGCGACGCGCTGCTGCTGCCCGCCCGACAGGTTGCCGGGCCGCGAGTCGGCCTTGTTGGCGAGCCCGACGAGTTCGAGCTGTTCGAGCGCCAGCGACCGCGCCTCGTCCTTGGACATCCCCTTGAGCTTGCGGGGCCCGAGGGCGATGTTGTCGACGACGGTCTTGTGCGGGAACAGGTTGAAGTGCTGGAACACCATGCCGATGCGCTGCCGCAGCTTGTCCGGGTTGTCCTTCAGCACCGACTTCCCGTCGAGCAGGACGTCGCCCTGATCGGGTTCGTGCAGCCGGTTGAGGACCCGCAGCAGGGTGGACTTGCCGGAGCCGGACGGTCCGATCACGGTGACGGTGTCGCCGGCGTCGACGTGGAGGTCGACGCCGCGGAGCACCTTGTTGGTGCCGAACGCGAGGTGCAGGTCGGTGCCAGTGAGAGAGACGGCCATCGCCTTATCCCCTTTCCACGACGATGGATTGTTCCACCGGGTCGAGCGTGCCGGACGTGTCGGCGCGGCCGGTGCGCAAGCGGTTGTCGATGTAGTTGACGAGGTGGGTCAGCGGAATCGTCATCGCCAGGTAGAACAGGCCGGCGGCGACGAGCGGCGACAGGTTGCCGGTCTGCGCGTTGAGGTCGCGGCCCACGGCGAACAGTTCCCGCTGGCTGACGAGCAGGCCGAGGAAGTAGATCAGCGACGAGTCCTTGATCAGGGAGATGAACTGGTTCATCAGCGCGGGCAGCACCCGTCGCACACCCTGCGGAACCACGACGAGCGACATCGACTTCCGGTAGCTGAAACCGAGCGCCCGGGACGCCTCGAGTTGTCCGGGTTCGACGCTCTGGATGCCGGACCGGAAGATCTCACCGATGTAGGCGGACGCGAGCAGTGACAGCGCGGCCGCACCGAGCCAGTACGGGTTGTTGCCGGTGAGTCCCTTGACGATGGGGCCGGCGCCGAGACCGACGATGAGGATGATGACGACGGCGGGCAGTCCGCGGAACACGTCCGTGTAGACGCGGGCGGGCCAGCGGAGCCAGCGGGTGCGGGAAATCCCGGCCATCGCGAGCAGCATGCCGAGGACGGTGCCGACGATGCCCGACGCCAACGCCAGGATCAGCGTGTTCGGCAGACCGGTCTTGAGCAGATCCGGGAACGCCCGCGTGTAGAGGTCCCAGTTGAAGAACGTGTCTTTCAGCTGCTGGAGTGTCGACTTGGGTTCCGCGACCGGGGTTTCGGTCGTGTTCTGCGAGTTCTGGGCGGCCAGCGCGGCGAAGTCCGGCAGGTCGGGCACCGGTGCCGCCTTGCTGCCGGGCTTCCAGCCCTCGGGCAGTTCGCGGGGCACCCAGTCGGAGTACAGCTGCGCCCAGGTGCCGTCTGCGATGACGGCGTCGAGCCCGGAGTTGAGGGCGTCGATGAGCGGCTGGTTCTCCTTGTTGACGGCCCAGCCCACGAAGTTGTTGACGCTGAAGGTGTTCTCGACGATCGACGTGGGATCGCCCGGCGCGATGGCGCCCTCGGCCTGCTGCGACGGCGCCACCCAGGCGTCGATCTGCCCGGACTTCAGGTTCGCGTACGCGGTGGCGTAGTCGGGGAACTTCACCGGGTTCAGCTTCAGCGTGTTCACGACGTAGTCGTCCTGAACGGTGCCCTGGACGACACCGATACGGGTCGTCGCGGTCAGGTCGTCGAAGCCCTGGATCGGACCGCCGTTGGGCACGACGAGGGAGAAGTAGCCGAAGTCGTAGCCGTTGGTGAAGCCGACGGTGTTGCGGCGCTCGTCCGTTGTCGTGATGGACGAGGATCCGACGTCGAAGCGGCGCCCGGCGACCTGGGCGAGCAGTCCGGCGAACTCGGTGCCGACGAAGTCGACGCGCAGGCCCAGCTTGTCGGCGACGGCCTTCAGCAGTTCGTTGTCATAGCCGGTGAACTCGTTCTCGGAGTTCACGCAGATGCTCGGCGGTGCGTCGGACAGCGTGCCGACGGTGAGCACGCCGGGGGTGATGAGGTTCAGTTTCGACGCGTCGATCTGGTCGATCGGGGTGGTCGAGGGCGTCGTGTAGCGGTCCTCGGCCGCGGCGCCGGAGGCGGCGAGATTGGTCGGGGCGGCAGTGGCCGCGCCCACGCCGGGTGGCGAACACAGATCCTGCGGTGCCGCCCCCGACGTCTCCCCGTCACTCGAACACGACGACAGGGTCAGCGCCAGCAGGGCGGTGAGCAGTAGCGCCACCACCACACGGATCTTCGCTCCGACGGAAGAAAACATGGTGAGCAGCGTAACCCTGGCGGTCGGTATTTCCGGGGTCGGAGGACGTGCGGGGCGACGCCCGTCACTCTCCTTGTTTGTCATACAAACAAAATCAAGTTATTGTTTGTCATACAAACAAGCGAGAGGCAGTCATGGTGTCGCAGACGGGCCGAGCAGCGCGTGCCACTCGGGAGTCCGGTCGCCAGACTCGCGACGCCCTGTTCACCGCCGCCACCGAACTCTTTCTCGAGCACGGCGAGGGCGTCCCCATCACGCAGATCTGCGCCGCCGCGGGGGCCCACCCCAACCAGGTGACCTATTACTACGGTTCCAAGGAGCGGCTCTTCGTCGAGGTCGCGTGCGCTGCCGTCCTGCGTGCCGGCAAACGGGCCGAGGACGACGCGGCCACCGCGGAGACCGTCGGCGACTACACGGAGAAGCTCGTCGGCTCCCTGCTCGGGCCCGGCGCGCCCAGCGTCGAACTGTTCACCTCGGCGATGCTGATGACGGGACGCCGCGGCGAACTGCGCGACCTCATCACCGACACCCTCCGCACCTTGCACTCCTCAGGCGAGGACGCGCTGATCCGTACCCTGATACGCACCGGCTGGAAACTGCGCGCCGGCATCGACGTCGAATCGAAGGCGTTCTGGTCGGCGATCTTCGGCCTCGTGATCCAGAAGACCGCCACCGGTGAGAGCTTCGGCTACTCGCTCGAGGAGGCCGTCGCCGTCATCTTCGCGAACCTGCAGATCCCCGAGACCGTCCGCAACACCTCCATCGACTGACCTTCTCTCCTCCAAGGAGCGCGATGAACATCGTTCGCGTATTCGACAGCAACGTCCGGAAGACGCCCGACAAGGCCTTTCTCCATTTTCAGGGTCGCGACCATACGTATGGTTCCGTGCAGGACGGCAGCCGCCACGCCGCCGCCCTGCTACGGAAACTGGGGGTCGGGCACGGCGACCGCGTCGCTCTGATGTGTTTCAACACCCCCGGCTTCGTTTACGCGATGCTCGGCGCCTGGCGCATCGGCGCGGTGGTGGTGCCGGTCAACCACAAGATGCAGGCACCCGAGGTCGACTACATCCTGCGGCACGCGCAGGTGAAGGTATGCGTCTTCGACGGCGACCTCGCACCCGTCATCGAGCGACTCGAGACGCCGGTGCAGCTGCTGTCCACCGACACCGCCGTGGAGAGCCACACCTTCTTCGACGACGCGATCGCGGACCTGGACGGCATCGACGGCATCGAGCCGGACGAGAACGACCCCGCGGAAATCCTCTACACGTCCGGCACCACCGGCGCGCCCAAGGGTTGCGTGCACAGTCATCGCAACGTCGTGCTCGTGGCGACCACGGCCGCCCTCGGTCTGTCGATCACCCGCGACGAGCGACTGCTGATGGCCGTCCCGATCTGGCACGGGTCACCGCTCAACAACTGGCTGATGGCGACGCTGTACATGGGCGGCACCGTCGTGCTCATCCGCGAATACCATCCCGTCCACTTCCTGGAAGCGATACAGCAGCAACGCATCACGCTGTGCTTCGGGCCGCCGGTCATCTACACCACGGCGCTGAATGCGGTACGAAATTTCGCCGACTACGACCTGTCCAGCGTCCGGGCCTGGCTCTACGGCGGCGGACCTATCGGCGCCGATGTGGCGCGCCGACTCGTCGAGTCGTACCGGACCACCCGCTTCTACCAGGTGTACGGGATGACGGAGACCGGTCCCGTCGGGACCGTCCTCTACCCGGAGGAACAGCTCGCGAAGGCCGGCTCGATCGGCCGGGCGGCGCTCGCCGGCGTCGACATGCGCCTGGCCGGGCCCGACGGCGTCGACGTGCCCGCCGGGGAGATCGGCGAGATCTGGCTGCGTACCGAGACCGTGATGCAGGGGTACCTCGACGATCCCGACGCCACCGCAGCCGTGTTCGCCGACGGCGGCTGGTACCGCACAGGCGATCTCGCACGCCAGGACGACGACGGCTACCTCTTCATCGTCGACCGGGCGAAAGACATGATCATCACCGGCGGCGAGAACGTCTATTCCAAGGAAGTGGAGGACGCCATCTCCGGCCATCCCGACGTCGTGGATGTCGCGGTGGTGGGTCGGCCGCACCCCGAGTGGGGCGAGACCGTCGTCGCGCACGTCGTGTGGCGTGAACCGGACGTCGTGGGTGCCGACGACATCCGCGACTACCTGTCGGACAAGCTGGCGCGCTACAAGATTCCCCGCGACTACGTGTTCGCCACCGTGTTGCCCCGCACCCCCACCGGCAAGATCCAGAAGCACCTGATCCGCTCCGCGAGCTGACTCACGAAAGACACTGTCATGACTACTTTCTCCGAAGCGAATATCACCCATCCCGCACCCCACCGGACGCACACCGTGCTCAACCAGTCGGTGCCCCGCACCGACGTCAACGAGTTCACCCTCGACACGGTGCTGGCCGAGGGCGTGCGCCGCCACGACGCCGACTGGGCCACCGGCGAACTCACCGACATCGGCGCACTCGTCGGCAGCGCCACGTTCCAGCACGACGCCGAACTCGCCAACACGATCATCCCCGAACTGAAGACGTTCGACCGCTGGGGCAACCGGATCGACGAGGTCGAATACCACCCCGCGTACCACCGGATCATCTCCGCGGCCGTCGCGCACGGGGCGCACACGTCGGCGTGGGCCGACCCGCAGCCCGGCGCGAATGTCGCTCGCGCAGCGGCATTCATGATGTTCGCACAGATCGAACCCGGACACTCCTGCCCGATCTCGATGACCAACGCCGTCATCCCCTCCCTCGACCTGCAACCCGACGTCGCCGCGATCTGGAAGCCGCGCGCGCTGTCCCGCAGCTACACCCCCGAACTCGACGCACCCGGCAAGGCGTCCGCGATCTTCGGCATGTCCATGACGGAGAAGCAGGGCGGCTCCGACGTCCGGGCCAACACCACCGTCGCGACACCCGCCGGACGCGGCGGTCCCGGCGCCGACTACCTGCTGACCGGGCACAAGTGGTTCTGCTCCGCGCCGATGTCCGACGCGTTTCTCGTGCTCGCGCAGGCGGAAGGCGCGGGCGGCGACGGCCTCTCGTGCTTCCTGCTGCCCCGCATACTCCCGGACGGCACCCGCAACGTCTTCCGCATCCAGCGGTTGAAGAACAAGCTGGGCAACAAGTCCAACGCGTCGTCCGAGATCGAACTCGACGGCACCGTCGGCGTCATGGTCGGTGAACCGGGACGCGGCGTCCGCACCATCATCGAGATGGTCGCGCGCACCCGCCTCGACTGCGTGCTCGGCAGCACCGCGGGCATGCGGCAGTCCGTCGCCGAGGCGGTGTGGCACGCCCGCCACCGCTCGGCGTTCGGGAAGGTCCTGGCCGATCAGCCGGCCATGACGTCGGTGCTGGCCGACCTGGCGCTGGAGTCGGAGGCGGCCACCGTCACCGCGCTGCGCCTCGCCCGGGCACACGACGACGACGCGAACGAGCAGGAACGCAGCTTCCGCCGGCTCGCGACCGCGGTCGCGAAGTACTGGATCTGCAAGCGCGGCCCGCACCACGCCTACGAGGCGCTGGAATGCCTGGGCGGCAACGGGTACACCGAGGACTTCCCGCTCGCCCGCCGCTACCGGGAGCAGCCTGTCATGGCCGTGTGGGAGGGGTCTGGCAACGTCATCGCCCTCGACGTCCTGCGCGCGATGACCCGCGAACCCGACAGCGTCGCCGCATTCGACGCGGAGGTGAACCTGGCCCGGGGCAGCAGCGTGGTGCTCGACGAGCACCTCGACCGGGTCCGTCGTCAGCTCGGCGAACTCGCCGGACTCGACCCTGCGGCCGCCCAGTTGCGCGCCCGCACCGTCGTCGAATCGATGGCCCTCGCACTGCAGGCGTCGCTGCTGACCCGGTTCTCGCCCGCCGCCGTCGCAGATGCATTCGTCGACACCCGCCTCGGCCCCGACCGCACCCACGACTACGGCACCCTGTCCCCGGCCGCCGATCTCGGGTCCATCCTCAGTCGGGCGTAGGCGGCTCCGCCGCCCGTGCGCCTTTTTGGTAGCCAGAACAACCAGAAAGGCGCACAAGCCCGGAAGGCCTACCGCAGCACCGTCGGACCCAGGAACTCGCACACCTGCAGGGCGAGAGCGAGATCCAGCTTGCTGTGGGTGCCGGTGGCGGGCTCGCCGAGGGCTTTGGTGATGCGGTATTTGACGGTGTTGCGGTGCAGGTTCATCTGCTGGGCGGTGTGGAGGTGGCTCTCGCCGGTCGCGAAGTAGGTGCTCAGCGTGGTCCGCAGTGTCGCGGCCTGGTCGGTGTTCTCCGCGAGCGGGCCGAGGACCTCCCACACCCACGCACGGGTGGAGTCCAGGTTCTCGGCGAGGAGCGAGACGACGGCGACGCCGCGGTCGCCGAAGCCGACGATCGGCCGGGCCGGGGTGTTGGGCACGGTGGCGACGGAGTAGGCGGCGCGGGCCTGTTCGTGTGACCGCCGGAATCCCGCGACTCCGGTTGCGGGCAGTCCGATCGCGGTCCGGATGCCCGGGTTCGCGGGCAGGGTTGCGGCGAGTTCGGTGGTGTCGAGGACGGGTTTCCGGCGGCCGAAAGGGAGCCAGGCCCAAAGGGTTCGGCGGTCGATGGCGGTGACGATGGGTGCGGAGTCGGTGGCGAGGTGGCGGGCGAGGTCCCGCACGTAGTGGTCGAGGGTGTTGAGGCTCGCCTCGGTGTCGGGACCGGTGGACCACAGGATCATCGCGACGTGCGTCTGCTCGAGCCGGTAGTGCGTTTCGGCCTCGAACGCGGACCCGTCGTTGCCCGTTCCGGTGAGGAGGGTGTGAATGGTCGACGAGTGGACGTTGCCGCGGGCGCCCAGCCACCGCCGGCGTTCCTGCTCGTAGGCGTCGAACACGTACAGGGTGATCCAGTCGATGTAGCTGTACACGACCTCCGAAATGTGTTTGAGCACAGCGAGGGTCAGCGGCCCGGACAGTTGGAGGGCGCTGACCTCGTCGTAGCAGATCTTGATCAGGTCGTCCTGGCCCATGTGGTACGCGCGGACCAGCGAGTTCGACGACACGTCGCGTTGCGCCAGTCGCAGCGCGTACTCCACGGCGGCGGTGGTGGGCTGCAGATGGTCGACGGGAATGTCGTTGGCGAGGACGTGCACGATCGTGGAGACGTTGCCGTGCACGCTCGCCTCGAGCAGTTCGACGAGCTGCGGGTCTTCGTCGAGTTGATCGATCTCGTGCGCGAGTAGCGCGCTCATCGTGCGGGTGATCTCCGCCTGCCGCGCATCGAGTTTCCGGGCGATACCGGCGACGATGTCGAGGACCTCGGCTTCCGCCATCGCGGGCACCCGCGCCATGCGGCGTCTGGCACCGGCGCCGCGGTCGCCGGGGGCGGGGCTGCTCACAACACGTCCCCTCCTCCTTTTCGCAGATAGCGCAGGGCGGATTGCGCCGCGTTGTACCCGCACATCCCGTGGGCGCCTGCACCGGGCGGTGTCGAGGCCGAGCACAGGTAGGTTCCCGGTACGCCGGTGCTGTACGGGTCGAGGGCGATGCGCGGGCGCAGCACCATCTGGGTTTCGGTGTTGGCGCCGCCGATGATGTCGCCACCGACGTAGTTGGGATTCGACGCGGCCAGACGTGCCGGTCCGCTGCTGACCGTGGCGATGATGCGGTCCCGGAAGCCGGGGGCGAATCGTTCGATCTGCGCGGTGATCGCCTCCGTTGCGTCGCCCGTGTAGCCTTGCGGGACATGGGCGTACGCGTACAGCGGATGCAGATCGCCGTTCGACCGACCGGGGTCGGCGAGGTACTGCTGACCGACGAGGACGAAGGGCCGCTGCGGCATCCGTCCGGCCGCGACGTCGCGCTCGGCGGCCGCGATCTCGGCGAAAGTGCCACCCAGGTGGACGGTCCCGGCGCGTCCGCATTCGGGATCGGCCCACGGCACCCCGCCCTGGATTGCGAAGTCGACCTTGAAGGCGGCGGGCGCGTGCTTGAACCGCCGGTACGCACGGGCCACCCGGTCGGGCAGGCGAGCACCCAGGATGCCGAGCGCGGCGGACGGCGCGACGTCCAGCAGGACGACGTCGGCGGGCGGAAGTTCGTTCCAATCGCGGACGTGGACACCGGTGGTGATCTTGCCGCCCCGGTCGGTGAGCAGGGCGGCGAGTGCGCCGGTGATCGACTGCGATCCGCCCTCGGCGACCGGCCAGCCGTAGCGGTGCCCGGCGGCGACGATCATCATCCCGACCGCGGACGTCGCGGGCCGGTCCAGGCGGTAGTAGGCGTGCGCGGCGGCGCCGCCGAACAGTGCGCGGGCCTTGTCGGTGCGCCACCAGCGGGCCGTCACCGCGGCCGGCAGCAGGGCCCGGGGTCCGAAGCTGGCGAGCCGCAGCGGGTGCCGGGGCACGTTCGCGATCGGACGCATGAGGTCGGCGGCCAGGTCGTCGAATCCGTCGGCGAGTCCGCCGAACATGCGCTGCCAGCGGGCGCCGTCCTCGCCGAGTCCGGCGGCGGTGGCCGCGATCGACCGGTGCAGCAACCCCGCCTCACCGGAGTCGAGGGGGTGGGCGCAGTCGATCTCCGGCCACTTCCACGTCAACCCGTACCGGCCGAGGTCGAGGGTCTGCAGATACGGCGACCCGGCACCCATCGGGTGGAACGCCGAGCACTCGTCGTGCAGCAGTCCCGGGACGGTGAGTTCGCCGGAGCGGGTGCCGCCGCCGATGGTGTCGGCGGCCTCGAGGACCTGGACGTCGACGCCGTGCCGGGCGAGGTGGACCGCGGCGGCGAGCCCGTTGGGCCCGCTGCCGACCACGACTGCGGTGGTCACGGCCGCGCCACCAGATCTGTCTCCTGCATCCTCGCCTCCCGCGTCCGCACGTTCGAGCCGTCTCCGTCCAGTGTCCACTGCACGTAGAACGGAATGGGACCGTTCGGCAGCCACGGCTGCTCGTTGATAGCGTCGGACACCTTGTAGGTTCCCCGCTCGATGACGCCGAGGGCGGCGTCGATCACCTTGTACTGCTGAGTGCCCCTGTGGATGGGCTGCGATTCGATCCACGCGACGACGAATTCGCCAGGAGCGAAGTTGCAGCGCCGCTGGAGTGCCGCGATCAGGAACTCGTTGTGCAGGTGACCGTCACCGAAGTTGAATGCCACCAGCGAGTTGCAGCTGAACTCCGCCTCGCGCAGCGAGTAGGTGTCGATGTCGTCGCCGAGGTGGCGCATCATCAGCGAGAACAACGCCCGCCCCTGGCTATGCATCGACCGCCAGCCGAGCAGTTGGTGCATCACCACGTCCGCGACCTCCGGCGGGTAGGTGGCGAGCAGCTGGGTGCGCGTGTTCTTGGTGGGACGGATGATGTGCTCGTCGAGCTTCTCCTCGGCGCCCGGTGCGAAGGCCCAGGTGGCGGACGCCCAGTTGCCGGCGTACTGACGCATCGACGGCAGGAACGAGACGAGGTCGGGGCGCAGGTTGCCGAGGATCGGGAAGAACACCAGGGCGGCGACGATCACCGCGGTCAGCCACACCGAGGACATGTCGGCCACGCCGTACCCGTCCCAGGCGGGAAATCCGAGGAACAGGAAGATCGACGCGTAGGCGAAAAGCAGGTTCCACTCGAGCGGCACCGCCAGCGGGAACGTGGACAGGATGAACAGGTGGAACGCGACCATCAGCGCGACTGCGAGCAGCGTCAGCGTGCGGTTGGTGGAGAACAGCAGCACCAGCGGGGTCACCACCTCCACGACCGTCCCGAGCACATGGGCGACACCACCGGCGACGATCGACGGCCGCAGGTCCTCGGGGAAGTTGCGGTAGTGCGCGCGCTTGATCTTCATGAACGGCATCCACGGGGTGTTGCTCAGCATCGGCGGCACCACCATCGAGAAGTGGTGCCCGAGCTTGGAGACGCCCGCCCCGACCCACACCGAGACGATCAGCAGCTTCAGCGCAATGATCATGTCAACGAAGGGCAGGACCCCGAAGAAGACGATCGCGGGCAGGTACTGCTCGCTGCGAGCCGCGATGAAGATGACCTTGTCGCGCAGACCGATCAGCACCAGCAGCGCGATCAGGGGAAACAGCACCGCGGGGCGGACGAGTCCGGAGTTGTCGGTGATAGCCGTGTCGATCGACGACGTGTGTACTCCCGGAAGTATCAGCGCCACAATGATGTTGAGCAGCAAAGCCGCGTAGATCAGGACGTCGCCGACGGTGCGGGTGTCGCCCGAGGTGAACGGCACCTTGCCCGGCCACGGTGGGAGCCGGATGGTCCCGGGGCGCAGCCAGTACAGGATGCCGCCGGTCATCGGCTTGAAGTGCCCGGCGAGCGGACCCCACGAACCGGCGAGCCCCACCGCTTCGAGTAGCACCGTCCACAGGATCAGCTTCTGGTAGATGATCGGCTCGTTCCACCAGGCGCCGACGTCGAGGACGTTCAGGCCGGACGTGAACGTCGCCAGCGTCAGTCCGATGCCGAGGTAGAGGACGAGCAGTTTCAGAATGTAGATGGTGTGCACCATCTTCGGGGTTCCGAAGCCGTAATCGACCCAGTGGGTCGACATGGCGCGCAGCCGGTCGCGGAACGGAAGGTCGAGGAAGGTTGCGGGGTCGACTTCGGGGAAGTTCCCGGTCTTGAATCCCATGGGAGGCTCCTGAGGGTAGGGGGCATCGCCTCGGGTGCGTCCCGAGGTGTGGAGTGTTACTGGATCAGTTGACGGCGGCAGGCCGATGGCGACTCCGCAGTCCCGGTTTGTCGATCTTGCCGACGGGGTTGCGGGGCAGCGCGTCGACGATGTGAATGGCCACCGGCAGTTTGACTTTCGTGAGTCGGCTGCCGAGGTGTTCGGCCAGGAGGACGTCGGTGACGGCGGTCTCCGGATACGTGACGACGTATGCCACCGGTACCTCGCCGTACACGTCGTGCGGGGCTCCGATCACGGCCGCCTCGAGGACGTCGTCGTGAGTGGTGAGAGCGTTCTCGATCTCCTTGGGGTAGATGTTCTCCCCACCGCGGATGATCATGTCCTTGATGCGATCGACGAGAGTGAGGTAACCGTCCTCGTCGAGTCGGCCGACGTCGCCGGTGTGCAACCAGCCGTCGACGATGGTGCGTTCCGTTTCCTCGGGGCGGCCGAGGTAGCCACGCATCACGTTCGCGCCCCGGATCACCACCTCGCCGACCGCCCCCGCCGGCACCGGTGCCCCGGACTCGTCGACGATCGCGATGGTCTGCCCCGGCAGCGCGGGGCCGACGGTGCCCGGCTTGCGAAGGCCCTCCGGCGGATTGCACGCGGACGCGCACGTGCCCTCCGTCAGCCCGTAGCCCTCGACGATGACGAGTCCGAAACGCTGTTCGGCGTGGTCGAGGAGTTCCTTGGAGATCGGTGCGGCCCCGCAGACCGCGAACCGCAGCGAGGAGGTGTCGCCGACGGTGTCCTGGGAGACCAGGAGGGCGTAGATGGTCGGGACCGCGGAGAAGTACGTCGGCCGCAGGCGGGCGACGTCGTCGAAGAACCGGGCCGGTGAGAAGCGCCCGGTGACGCTCAGCTGACCGCCGGCGAGCATCGGGGTCAGGAAGCTGACGCAGATCGCGTTGACGTGGAACAGCGGGAGGATCAGGAGGCAGTGGTCGTCGGCGGTCAACGAGAAATGCTGCACCATCGAGGAGCTCATGAACTGCAGGTTGTCGTGGGTGAGCATCACGCCCTTGGGGCGTCCGGTCGACCCGGACGTGTAGATCAGCAGGGCGAGGTCGTCTCCGCCGGCGGTGGTGCCGGGTGCCCAGGCGGGGTCGGGGGTGGTCGCCATGTCGCCGACGGCGATCGCCGGACGGCCACCGGTCGGTGCGTCAGGACCCTCGTTGACGACGAGAACCGCTGTGGCGTCGTCGATCTGGTACTCCGCCTCGCTTGCGGTGAACGTGGGATTGACCGGGGTGGCGGCCGCACCGATCCGCCAGGAGGCCATCAGGGCGATGAGCAGTTCCGCCCGGTTCGGCAGCATGATCGCGACGACGTCGCCACGTCCGACACCGTTCTCGGACAACTGTGCGGCGAAGGCGTCGACCCGCTCCGCGAACTGGCGGTACGTCAGTTCGAGTCGGTCGTCGCGCAGGCACGGCGCGTCAGCACGCTGTGTGGCGAGGTCCCAAGCGAAATAGCCGATGTGCGACACGATTTCGTCCGCCCTTTCGTTGTGGTGTGATCCACAACACTATCGAGGGGTTTTCGTGCAAGAAACGGCCTCTGGGGCTCGAGTTCGGGCGGTTCGTTGTCGGTTGAGCACAATCGCGACCGTCCGGGGGTTGACACCGTGCCGCGGGCGTGGTCAATATATGCAAACGCTTAGAAAATAAGCAGATGCTTAGAACTGAGGGGCTGCAGGTCCGCACCGACTGCCGTCCACCACGTCAATCGGTAGGAGTTACTCATGCCCGAGGCCGTCATCGTCTCCATCGCCCGTTCCCCGATCGGTCGCGCCATGAAGGGATCGCTCAAGGGCATGCGCCCCGACGACCTCGCCGCGCAGATGGTCCAGGCAGCACTCGACAAGGTGCCCGCGCTCGACCCCACCGACATCAACGACCTCATCCTGGGCTGCGGCCTGCCCGGCGGCGAGCAGGGTTTCAACATGGGCCGCAACGTCGCGGTCCAGCTCGGCTACGACTTCATCCCCGGCACCACCATCACCCGGTACTGTTCGTCGTCGCTGCAGACCACCCGCATGGCACTGCACGCGATCAAAGCCGGTGAGGGCGACGTCTTCATCTCCGCCGGCGTCGAGACCGTCTCCCGGTTCGTCAAGGGCAACTCCGACTCGCTGCCCGACACCCAAAACCCGCTGTACGCCGACGCGCAGACCCGCACCGAGAAGCTGGCCCAGGGCGGCCAGCAGTGGGTCGACCCGCGTGAGGAGGGCCTGGTCCCCGACACCTACATCGCGATGGGCCAGACCGCCGAGAACGTCGCGCAGATCACCGGCATCACCCGCGAAGAGCAGGACCGGTGGGCGGTGCGCTCGCAGAACCGCGCTGAGGAGGCCATCAACGCCGGCTTCTTCGAGCGGGAGATCACCCCGGTGACCCTGCCCGACGGCACCGTCGTGTCGAAGGACGACGGTCCCCGCGCCGGCACCACCTACGAGGCCGTGAGTCAGCTCAAGCCCGTGTTCCGCCCGGACGGGACCGTCACCGCCGGCAACGCGTGCCCGCTCAACGACGGCGCCGCCGCCCTGGTGATCATGTCCGACACCAAGGCCAAGGAGCTGGGGCTGACCCCGCTCGCCCGGATCGTGTCCACCGGGGTGTCCGGGCTGTCGCCGGAGATCATGGGACTCGGCCCGATCGAGGCGTCCAAGCGGGCCCTCGCGATCGCGGGACTGGGCATCTCCGACATCGACCTCGTCGAGATCAACGAGGCGTTCGCCGTGCAGGTGATCGGGTCGGCGCGGGAGCTGAACATCGACGAGGACAAGCTGAACGTCTCCGGCGGCGCGATCGCCCTCGGCCACCCCTTCGGCATGACCGGTGCCCGCATCACCGCGACGCTGCTCAACAACCTGACCACCCACGACAAGCAGTTCGGCCTCGAAACCATGTGCGTCGGAGGCGGACAGGGCATGGCGATGGTCCTCGAGCGGCTGTAGGCGGCTCCGCCGCCCGTGCGCCTTTTTGGTAGCCAGAACAACCACAAAGGCGCACGGGTGCGAAGCGCCTACGCCAGGCCCGACAGCGGCGGCGGAGTGTTCTCGTCACGCCAGGCGATGGCCTCCTTCAGAGTGCCGAGGTCGTAGTCGGGACCACCCACGCCCACGGTGAACAGGGTGACGCCGGCGTCGACATGGGCTGCCGCGTCGTCGACACCCGGCCACGACGTGGAGTGCTGGATGCTGTCGGGGCTGCGTCCGGCATCCCGTGCGTATCCGGCGAGGATCCCCGACTTACGTTTGTACGTGTCCATGTCGCTGAAGCTGTGCCAGATGTCGCCGTACTGCCCGACCAGCGGCAGCGTCTTCTTCTCGCCGCCGCCGCCGATAAGGATCGGAATGTGCCGGGTGGGTGCGGGTTCCAGCTTGGCGAACCGGCCGGTGATCCGCGGAAGGTACTCGGCGAGCAGGTTCAGCCGCGACCCCGCGGTGCCGAATTCGTAGCCGTACTCGTCGTAGTCGCGCTCGAACCAGCCCGAGCCGATGCCCAGGATCAGCCGTCCGCCGCTGATGTGGTCGACGGTCCGGGCCATGTCGGCGAGCAGATCCGGGTTCCGGTAGCCGGCACACGTGACGAGCGCACCGATCTCCACCCGCTCCGTCTGCTCGGCGAACGCCCCGAGCATCGTCCAGCACTCGAAGTGGGCGCCGGCCGGATCGCCGTACAGCGGATAGAAGTGGTCCCAGTTGAAGACGATGTCGACGCCGGCGTCCTCGGCCCGCAGCACCGCGTCGCGGATCAGCCCGTAGTCGGGCGCGTGCTGCGGCTGAAGCTGGACACCGATGCGAACTGGACGAGTCATTCATGGCTCCTCGGAGTAGACGTTGGGCCTTCCCGATCCATAGTGCTCGCGCGACGGTCGGGCGCACAACGAACCCGCCGAGCGGGCGATTTGAGCGGGCGAATGTACCGTCCGGCGCCCCAGATACGCCAAGCGGTACATTCACCCGGTTGTCGGCGCGTCGTCCGCCCATCGTCTCCGAAACGGATGAGGACGCATCACCGCCCGACCACACGGCGGACGTGGAAGACTGGGTGTGTGAAGGTCACGCAGAGGCCTGACCCGCCGACCGGGATCCGGCGGGCGTTCTTCCGCGCGCCGATCTACCTTTACCGCGTCCACCTCGGCTTTCTCCTCGGTGGCCGATTCCTGCTCCTCGAACACGTGGGGCGCAAGACCGGCGTCAGGCGGCGGGTCGTGCTCGAGGTGGTCAACCACGACGCCGTCGGCGACGGGTACGTGCTGGCCGCCGGGTTCGGTCCCAAGTCCGATTGGTACCGGAACCTGCGTGCACAACCGAACGCGAAGATTCAGGTGGGCCGCCGGCGACTCTCGGTGACAGCCGAATTCCTCGATTCCGAGACCGGTGCGGACTTCATGGCGCATTACGCGGCGGAGCATCCGAAACTCGGACTGCGGATCGCCAATGGCATGGGCTTCGACGTCGACGGCAGCGCGGCCGACTTCCGGGCGGCGGGCCGTGAAATCCGTTTCGTTCGGCTGCGCCCCCGCGCCTGAGGCACCTCAGTTCAGCCGCACCCCGCCCGCGAGGAGCATGGTGCGCAGGACGAATGCCGCCTCGGGGCCGATGATCTCCCCGACCAGGGTGAGGTAGCGGTCCACGTACTCCGGTCCGTGCGGGGCGACCGTCGGGTAGTCGGGGTCGGACGGATCGAGGTGATGGGCGACCTCGTGGAGCACCACCAGTTCGCGGAACGCCCAGGCGTTGCCGTTCCGATGCTCGGGTACCGCGATTGTCGCGCAATCGCTTTCGTAGTGGGCGGCCTTGTTGCCCGACCGCGCGCGGACGTGAACCGGGGTGGCCGCCCGCGTCCACGTCGACCGCACCCAGTTCAGGGCGAGCACCCGGTCCACGTAATCCTGCACCGAATCGATCGACGCGAACTTGCGTTCCACCGGCAGCGTCACCTGCGACCCCATCACGTCCACGACGCGCAGCCCGCGCTCGTCGGCGCGGTCGAACATGGTGCGCACGAGGGCTTCCGCGTCGTACACGGCGGTCCGCTGTGTGTCGCGGGGTCGCTTCACGACGGGATCTGCTTGCGCGCGGTCGACAGTTCGGGTGAGTTGCTCAGGCGGGCGGTCCGGGCGGCGCGGTCGCCGGCCCGGCGGGCGTTCGACGAATGTCCGGCGGATGCCCGTCCTCCTCGCCACGTGCCGCGGGCCTGCGAGTTCTCCGAGTAGTAGTCCTTCAGCTCGAGCTGCTTGTCGCGCAGAACCAGTGCCGTCTCCGCCGAGGACTCCGGCACGGACACCGCCTGCTCCTCGGCCTCCTGCTTGGCGTCGGCGAGGCGCTGCCCGATCCGCGCGGCGTAGGCGAGCTGAAAGTTCAACCGGGCGGTCACACCGGCGACGGGCCGTCGCACCCGTGTCGCGACGCGGCGGCGTCCACGCTTCTCGACCTGCGTCCGTACCGTCGTCTCGCTGCGGTACTCGCCCGACCTGATGTAGGCGTCGGATGCCCGGACCATCTGGATCAGCAGGCTCGCGTACAGGGCTTCGCAGACGTCGATGTCGCCGGCGAACCCGTACGCGTAGATGACGGCCGACGTCTGGGCGATGTCGCACTGGACGTCGTTGGCGGCGGCGATCACCAGGAACAGCTGCGCGTACGTGCGGAGACCCTTCTTGCCCGCTTCACCGATCGTGATCAGGCGCTGCGTGGGAGTGGCGCGCTTCTCCCGGCCTGCCGCGTGGGCGCGCGCCACGGCGAGGTCGATCGAGGAGGCAGTGGCGAGGCGCTGGGCGGCGGCCATGAAGGCCTCACCCTCGTGCGGGTTGTCGGTGGATTCCGCCTGCCGGAGGAGCCCACCGATGCGGGTCAGCATCTTGTCGGAACTCACCCAGGCAGGCTAGCCCCCGTGCGCCTTTCTGGTCGTCGGCGCTACCAAAAAGGCGCACGGGCGGCGGAGCCGCCTACAGCCGCTCGAGGTCGTCGAGGATCAGGTTTGCGCCGGTGAGGCCGATGCCGGTGATCCACACCCGGTAGTCGGTCTGGCGGACGCCGTCGCGTCGTGACGGCCCCATCTGCCCGATGAGTACGGGGTCGATCCCCAATTCTCCCGGTGCGGACGTGTTGGCGACGAACGCGATGTCGGAGTCGATCTGGGCGACGTTCTCGAGCGAGATCTCGGACATGTCGTTCTTCGCGTCCCACGGCTGCCCGGTGATGGTGTAGCCGGCCGCGGTCAGCACGGAACCGGAGAACGTGCCGGGCCCGTGCAGGCGCAGGCCGTCGTCCATCACGCGGATGACGTGCGCGGTGCGGCCCCGGCTGGTTTCGGTCAACGCGGCGGCGCGGGCGTGGAACGCCGACAGCTTCTGCTCGGCTGCGTCCGTCTCACCCATGGCCTCGGCGAACAGTCGCAGCGTCCCCTGCCAGTCGACTGCCGGCGACACGGAGAACACGGTCGGCGCGATCGCGGACAGCGCTTCGTACAGGTCGCCGTGCCGCTGCTTGCTGCTGAGGATGAGGTCGGGCTGCAACGCGGCGATCGCCTCGAGGTTCGGTTCGGCGATCGACCCGACGACGGTGGTGCTGTCCAGTCCGCCGCCCAGGTAGGCGGGCAGCGCGTCGGCGGAACCGGCCTGAGCAGCGCCTACCGGGGTCTTCCCGAGCGTGACGACGGTGTCGATGGGCAGGCTGTCGAGGGCGACGATGCGACTCGCCCGGTTGCTCACCGTCGTCGTGCCCATGGCGTGGGTGACGATGCGCTGGGCGCCGCTGTCGCTGCCCGTTGCCGCGTCGGGTCGCGCGCAGGCGGCGGTGAGCGCGGCCAGTGCGGCTGCTCCCAGCCCGGCTCCGAATTCTCGTCGCGTGAGGGCGTCGACGATCTCCTGCCACTGGACGTCGGTGACATTCGGTGAGCACGTAGCAGAACGCATCCTGGACCTCGATCTCGAAGGGAGTAGAAGATAGGTGAACCTAACCTTATACAGTCTGTTGTGGACGACGATGTCGCCCGAGGGGTGGACGCCACCGGCCTGCGCGGCGCTCTCCCGGTCACTCCAAGAGCCGCTGTGCGGCACCGCGCCCCGGGTGCGCGGCTGGCTGCTGATCGAGCAACCCGGACCCTGGGGACGCGATCGGCTCCGGCAGAGTCGACTCGACCCGGTCCTCGGCGACGCACTCGCCGCCCGGTGCGCCGACGCGGGGGTGCGTCCGGTGCTGATCCGCACCCGGGAGCGCCGCGACGTCGCCGCGAGACGTCATGTCTACCTCGTGCGTCCCGGACGAGCCGACGGCTGGGCGGAGCGACTGCTGGTGCGTGACGACCGGGAGCTGCTCGACCTCGACCTCGATCTCTCACCCGGAGTGGGGGAACGTCTCGACCCCACCGAATCGCTGTTTCTCGTCTGCACTCACGGCAAGAAGGACGCGTGCTGCGCGTCGTTCGGACGCCCCGTCGTCACCGGCCTCGGCCACCGCGACGGACGGGTGTGGGAATCGACGCACGTCGGCGGCGACCGGTTCGCCGCGACCATGGTGTGCCTGCCGTCGGGCATCTACTACGGCCGGGTCACCGCGGAGGCGGCGGAACACATTGTCGCCGAACATGATCACGGACGCGTGGTGCTCGAACACTACCGCGGCCGGTGCACCGACGTCCCGGTGCTGCAGTTCGCCGAGCACACCGTCCGGGTCGAGCGGTCGCTGCTCGGACTCGACGACGTGATCCCGCTGTCGGCGACCCCGCGGCCGGACGGCGACACCGACGTCCTGGTCCGGCACCCGGCCGGGACCGACCTGGTCCGGGTTCGTACGACCAGCGCCGAACCCCGCCTGACCGCCTGCAGCGCGGGTGTCGTGGACAGCCCGGACCGGTTCGAGGCGGCTCCGCCACTCGTGCGCCGTTCTGGTAGCTAGGGCAACCAATAAGGCGCACGGGCGCGAAGCGCCCCCTGCGGCAGGAGGTCTCGCTGCGGTTGCGTCGGCGACTCGTGGTGTTCACACGGTATTCACCGCCCCGATTCATCGACACATCCATCCCCAGCTGTGGAGAAACCTGTACATGAATGCCGCCAACATGATTCGGACCGAGCGTAATTCGGCCGAATCGGCAGCGGTGGCGGCGCGCGGAGGCCTGACGGCGGTTGCGCGAGCCGATCATCCACCGACCCAGCGGTGAGTGAGAAAGTGCGTCAACAGGTACATTTTCACGCACCTGTGCGCGGCGCCGGGTAGAAGGGACTTCGACGTTCATGGCCACAGTGACCTATGACGGTGCCACCTGCCTGTTCCCCGGCTCGGACAAACCGGCCGTCGACACGCTCGACCTGAAGATCGAGGACGGTGAGTTCCTGGTCCTCGTCGGCCCGTCCGGCTGCGGCAAGTCGACGTCGCTGCGGATGCTGGCCGGGCTCGAGGACGTCCACAGCGGCCGGATCCTCATCGGCGACCGCGACGTCACCACCCAGGAACCCAAGGAACGCGACATCGCGATGGTGTTCCAGAACTATGCGCTGTACCCGCACATGTCGGTGGCCGAGAACATGGGTTTCGCGCTCAAGCTCGCCGGCGCCGCGAAGGACGACATCCGCAAGCGCGTCGAGGAGACGGCGAAACTCCTCGACCTCGAGCCGTATCTGGACCGCAAGCCGAAGGCGCTGTCCGGCGGTCAGCGGCAGCGTGTCGCGATGGGACGTGCCATCGTCCGGCAGCCGCAGGTGTTCCTGATGGACGAGCCGCTGTCCAACCTCGACGCCAAGCTCCGCGTGCAGACGCGCACCCAGATCGCGCAGCTGCAGCGTCGCCTCGAGACGACGATGGTGTATGTGACACACGACCAGGTCGAGGCCATGACGATGGGCGACCGGGTGGCGGTGCTGAAGGACGGGGTGCTGCAGCAGTGCGCGTCGCCCCGCGACCTCTACAACAGGCCGGCCAACGTGTTCGTCGCCGGCTTCATGGGGTCGCCGTCGATGAACCTCTTCACGTTGCCGATCACCCCCGACGGGGTCCTGCTCGGCGACGCGACCATTCCGCTGCCCCGGCAGCTGCGCGCTGATACCGACGAACGCGAGGTCGTCGTCGGGATCCGCCCCGAACACCTGGAACTGTCGACCACCGGCATCCCGATGGAGGTCGCGGTGGTGGAGGAACTCGGATCCGACGCCTACATCTACGGCCGCAGCACCGTCAACGGGGAGACCCAGCAGTTGGTGGCCCGCGCCGACTGGCGGAACCCGCCCCGCAAGGGTGACCTGGTGAAATTGCACGTCGACCCGTCCCAGGTGCACCTGTTCTCGGCGTCCGAGGGCTACCGGCTGAGCTGACCCGGCGGTGGCCGGAGCGGTTCCTGACCGATTCAGGTCGGGGGTAATGCCGGACTTCTGCGGTGTTCCATGCCACAGTATGTTCCGACACCGCGCCGGTGCCGCGAGTTCTGTCGTGCCGGTAACGGGTTCATCCACATCTACCTACGGGGAGACTCCATGGTTCAGATTTCGAGAGCGGTCCGGCGCGCCGCGGTGTTTGCCACCGCTGCCTCGCTGGTCACGCTCACCGCTTGCTCGAGCGACAGCGGCAGCGACTCCACGTCGGAGAACCTCGACGGTCGCGGACCCATCACGTACGTCGAGGGCAAGGACACCACCGAGACCGGTGTCGTCCGCCAGATCATCGACGCGTGGAACGCCGAGCACCCGGACGAGCAGGTGACGTTCAAGGAGCAGTCGAACGACGCCGATCAGGCGCACGACGACCTGGTCCAGCACCTGCAGGCCAAGCAGTCCGACTACGACGTCGTCGCACTTGACGTCCCCTGGACCGCGGAGTTCGCGGCCAAGGGCTGGCTGCAGCCGCTGACCGGCGAGTTCGCGGTGGACAACACCGGAATCCTCCCCGCCACGGTCGACAGCGCCACCTACAACGGCACCCAGTACGCGGCGCCGAAGAACACCAACGGCGGCCTGCTGTACTACCGCAGCGACCTGCTGCCCGCCGCACCGAAGACGTGGGCCGAGCTGGCTGCCGCGTGTGAGGTCGCGAAGACCAACAACATCGACTGCTACGCCGGTCAGTTCGCACCGTACGAGGGCCTGACGGTGAACACCGCCGAGGTCATCAACGCGTACGGCGGCTCGTTCGTCGGCGAGGACGGCAAGACGCCGACCGTCGACAGCCCCGAGGCCCGCGCCGGCCTGCAGGTGCTGGTCGACAACTTCAAGAACGGTGACATCCCGGCCCAGGACACCACGTTCAAGGAGCCCGAGAGCCAGAAGGCGTTCGAGGACGGCAAGGCGCTGTTCCTGCGCAACTGGCCCTATGTGTACGGCACCGCCGACAAGGACTCGTCCGCGGTCAAGGGCAAGTTCGCGGTCGCCCCGCTGCCCGGCAAGGACGGCATCGGCGCCTCGACCCTCGGTGGCTACAACGCCGCCATCAGCGCGTACTCCGAGAACAAGGCCACGGCCCGCGACTTCCTCACCTTCCTGCAGGGTGAGCAGGCGCAGCGGATCATCGCCATGGGCTCGCTGCCGCCGGTCCGCGCCGCACTGTACGACGACCCGGAGATCATCGCGGCCTACCCGTTCATGCCGACGCTGAAGGTGTCGATCGAGAACGCCGTCCCCCGTCCGGTCACGCCGTTCTACCCCGCTGTGTCGAAGGCCGTGCAGGACAACGCCTACGCTGCCATCAAGGGTGAGAAGTCGGTGGATCAGGCGATCACGGACATGCAGTCCGGCATCCAGTCCGCAGGCTCGTAGAGCACAGGAGTGAACATGGCCGTTCCGACTGGGACCACCAGTGGAGCGCCGGCCCGTCCCGCGGCCGGGGATAACGACCCCGGCCGCGGTTCGCGTGAGAAGAGCG
The DNA here is from genome assembly GCF_016772255.1 of Rhodococcus sp. 21391. Lineage (NCBI taxonomy): Bacteria > Bacillati > Actinomycetota > Actinomycetes > Mycobacteriales > Nocardiaceae > Rhodococcus > Rhodococcus sp. 21391. Next base: position 6,966,956 of record NZ_CP063781.1, read on the forward strand.
AGAACAGGCGACGCTTTGGGCTGAGCAGTCGCCGCGCGTGGCTGTTCGTCGTGCCGACGCTGGTCGTGCTGGCCGTCGTCATCGGCTACCCGGTGATCCGGGCAGTGGTGATGTCGTTCCAGAAGGACGCGGGACTCGATCCGTCGACCGGCATGTTCGTCGAGGGCGGCTGGGCCGGATTCACCAACTACACGCACTGGATTCTGCAGCAGTGCACCTCCCCGAGCGGGGTGGCCGTGGCGTGCCCGCCCGGCACGCTCGGCTCCCAGTTCTGGTCGGCCGTCGGGAACACCGCGTTCTTCACCGTCGTCACGGTGGGCCTCGAGGTCGCGATCGGCCTGTGGATGGCGATCATCATGGGCAAGACGTTCAAGGGCCGCGCCCTGCTGCGTGCGGCGGTCCTGATCCCGTGGGCCATCCCGACCGCGGTCACCGCCAAGCTCTGGTACTTCATCTTCGCCTACGACGGCATCGCCAACCGCCTCCTCGGCACCGAGATCCTGTGGACGTCGGACGCGTGGCCCGCCCGATTCGCGGTGATCATCTCGGACGTCTGGAAGACCACCCCGTTCATGGCCCTGCTGATCCTCGCCGGACTGCAGATGATCCCGCAGGACGTGTACGAGGCGGCGCGGGTCGACGGCGCCTCGGCGTGGCAGCGGTTCCGGCAGATCACGCTCCCGCTGGTGAAGCCGGCGCTGATGGTCGCGATCCTGTTCCGCACGATGGACGCCCTGCGCATGTACGACCTGCCCGCCATCCTGACCGGCGGCAACCCGGCCACCACGACGGTGTCGATCCTCGTCGTGGACCAGGTGCGGCAAGGGTTCAACAGCGCGTCCGCGCTCTCCACCATCACGTTCCTCCTGATCTTCGCGGTGGCGTTCGTCCTCGTGAAATTCCTCGGCGCCAACGCCGTCGAGACTCAGGAAGCCCAGCGAAAGGGGCCGAAGCCGTGACCCATCGCGCCCCGGAGCTCGAACTCCCGAGCAGGCCCGTCCGCCGCAACCGTCCGAAGCGGTTCGCTTTCAAGAACTCTCGCATCTACATCGGTGTCGCGATCATCCTCGTCTGGGGGCTCGCGCCGTTCTATTGGATGATGGTGACGGCGTTCCGCGACCCCGACTACACGTTCGACACCACACCCTGGCCCACGCACGTCACGCTCGAGAACTTCCAGAATGCCCTGTCGACGAGCAGCGGCAACAACTTCACCCGGGCCGTCGTCAACAGCATGATCATCGGCGGAATCACCACCGTCGTCGCCCTCGCCGTCGGCATCTTCACCGCCTACGCGCTGGCTCGCATCGAGTTCCGGTTCAAGTACGTGGTGGTCGGCATCGTGCTCGGCGCGTCGATGTTCCCCGTCGTCGCCCTCGTCACCCCGCTGTTCCAGCTGTTCACGAACATCGGCTGGATCGGTACCTACCAGGCGATGATCATCCCGAACATCTCGTTCGTCCTGCCGCTCACCATCTACACGCTGACGTCGTTCTTCAAGGAACTTCCCTGGGAGCTCGAGGAGGCGGCGCGGATCGACGGCGCCAGCCGCGGTCAGGCGTTCCGGCTGGTGATGTTGCCGCTGGCGGCGCCCGCGCTGTTCACCACCGCCATCCTCGCGTTCATCGCGACCGTCAACGAGTACCTGCTCGCCAGCCAGCTCTCCAGCGACGCCACCGAACCGGTCACGGTCGCGATCGCCCGGTTCTCCGGCAACGACCCGCACGTGGTGCCGTACGCGGCGATCATGGCGGCGGGCACGATCGTCACCATTCCGCTGGTGATCATGGTGCTGCTGTTCCAGCGTCGCATCGTGTCGGGCCTGACGGCCGGCGGCGTGAAGAGTTAACGGTCGAGCGGAGCGAGGGGAAAGGTGCCGGTCGAGCGGAGCGAGGGGAAAGGTGCCGGTCGAGCGGAGCGAGGGGAAAGGTACCGGTCGAGCGGAGCGAGGGGAATAGGGTTCGGTCATGCATCCGGTGGCGAAGCGGCAGCGGCTCGAGGTTCTGATCGGCGTCCTCGGGTTCTTCACGGTGATGGCGTTCATCGCCGCGGTCGTCGAGGTCGTCCGCGGCGACCCCGGCGTCATCCCTGCGCTGGTGTTGCTCGGATGCCTGGTGCTGTCGGGGCTGGCGGTCGTCGCCCGGAATCGGGTGCGCTGAAACAGTACGGTCGGTATGGATATTTGCTGAGCGTTAGCGCGGCGCGCGTCACACTCGAGGCCATTCACATAACATACGTACGGGTGGGTGCGATGATCCTCCGTGACCGGATAACTGACCGGGAGTGTGGAAGTGAGTTCTGGCAACGACGCGACGGGCAACCATGCCTCCGATCCGGGGGGCACACCGCCCGTGGACGACGGTTCGGCTGACACGACCACTCCACCACCGGACGGGAAGAAGAAACGCAACCGGTGGCGCACGGTCCGCCGGGTCAGCCTGGTTGTGATCGCGTTGCTGCTGGTCGTCCCGCTCGTCGGGTTCCTGGTCAGTTACGTCCGCGCCGAGGTCCCGCGCCCGTCGGACATGAAGACCAATCAGGTCGCCACCGTCTTCGCCGCCGACGGCACCACCGAGCTGACCAAGGTGATCCCGCCGGAGGGCAACCGTACCGAGATCGCGCTCGACGCCATTCCCCAGCACGTCCGCGACGCCGTCCTGTCGGCGGAGGACCGCAACTTCTACTCCAACCCCGGCTTCTCCGTCACCGGGTTCATGCGTGCCGCCCGCGACAACGTCCTCGGCAAGGAAAGCGCAGGCGGCGGGTCGACGATCACGCAGCAGTACGTCAAGAACGTGCTGGTCGGCGCGGACCGCAACGTGTACCGCAAGATGCGGGAACTCGTGATCTCCACCAAGATGGCCCGCGAGTGGTCCAAGGACGAAATTCTCGCCGCCTACCTGAACACCATCTACTTCGGGCGCGGCGCGTACGGCATCGAGGCGGCGTCGCGCGCCTACTTCGACAAGCCGGTCGGCGACCTGTCGGTGGCCGAGGGCGCGGTGCTCGCCTCCGTGATCCAGAGCCCGTCCTACCTCGACCCCGAGGCCAACCTCGACCAGCTGCAGGCGCGCTGGAACTACGTGCTCGACGGCATGGTCGCGATGAGTGTGCTCAGTCAGCAGGACCGCAGTGCGGCCGAATTCCCGGTCACCGCCCCGTCCAACCGGCCCACCGACGCCAACTCCGCGCCCGGCCCCGACGGCCTGATCCGCAACCAGGTGCTGCACGAGTTGTCGGATGCGGGAATCTCCGAGCAGACCCTCAACACCGAGGGACTGCAGATCACCACCACGATCGACCCGAGGGCGCAGCAATCCGCGATCGACGCCGTCCACGACAACCTCGAAGGGGAGGACCCGGGGCTGCGGACCGCGGTCGTGTCGATCGATCCCCGCACCGGCGGTGTGCGCGCCTACTACGGCGGCGAGGACGGCGCCGGCTTCGACTACGCCCAGGCGCCGCTGCAGACCGGGTCGTCGTTCAAGGTGTTCGGCCTGGCCGCGGCGCTGGAGCAGGGTATCCCCCTCTCCGCTCGGTTCAGCAGTGCACCGCTGACAGTCGGCAGCGTCCAGATCGGCAACGTGGAGGGCGAGTCCTGCGGCACGTGCACCATCGCCGAGGCGACGAAGCGGTCGCTGAACACGAGCTTCTACCGGTTGATGATGTCGCTGGACAACGGTCCGCAGGCCATCGCCGACGCCGCCCACAAGGCGGGGATCCCGGAGTTCATTCCCGGGGTGCAGGGTAAGACGCTCAGCGAGAACGGCGGCGAACCCGAGGGCGGCATCGTCCTCGGCCAGTACCTGTCGCGGCCGATCGACATGGCGTCCGCGTACGCGACGCTCGCGGCGTCGGGCATCTACCACCAGCCGTATTTCGTGCAGCGGGTGGTGACCGCCGACGGCGTCGTGCTCCTGGACCGTGCGCCCAGTCCGGGTGAGCGCCGGCTCGATGCCGCGGTGGCCGACAACATCAGTCAGGCACTGATGCCCATCGCCTCGTACTCGCGGGGCCACGCGCTGGCGGGGGGACGCCCGTCCGCGGCGAAGACCGGCACGGCGCAGCTCGGCGACACCGGCGAGAACAAGGACGCCTGGATGGTCGGCTACACGCCGTCGCTGGCGACGGCGGTGTGGATCGGCAAGGCCGACGCCACCGCCATCAACAACAGCTGGGGCGGCCTGATCTACGGTTCGGGTCTGCCGTCCGACATCTGGAAAGACACGATGGACGGCGCCCTCGAAGACACCGATTGGGAAGACTTCCCGTGGCCCGACCCGATCGGCGGCCAAGCCGGTGTGCCCACGTGGACCGGTCAAACCAGCGGCGACGGAACGGGAACCGGCACCAGCGGGGTTGTCCCGCCGCCCGGTGCCCCCACTCCGGCACCCGTCGAGGTTCCGCCTCCGGCCGTCCCGGTCCCGCCCGTCCCGCCGGTGCCCGCACCCGTCCCGGCGCCGACCCAGATCGAAATCCTGCCGGGCGTCATCATCCCGCTGCCGGGTTAGCCGAGGTTCTGAAACCCGCCGCGCGGCGGAGTCCTGTTCGGCAGCACCACAACCCGCAGCGCGGCGCGGAGGCTTTCCGTCGTCTTGGCCCAGGCGCTTGCCTCGTCCTCGCACATGTCGGCCTCTTCGGGCTCTTCCTCGCGGGCGAGTTCCGCGTTGTGGCGCCACTCGATCTCCTGCTCGGTGCAGAGCCGGAGGAACTCGAGGATGGTGTCGCGGTCGCGTCCGCAGATCTCCGCGACGTCGTCCGGGTCGAGCCCGCTCTCGGAGTCGAGGTGGATCAGGGTCACGAGGGCGGCGGGGAACTCGTCCTCGCATTCGTGCTCGGCGTACGAGGACGTGGCGCCGGGTGTGGAATTGAGTTTGCCGCCGAGCTTTTCGGCGAACGCGTCGTCGACGGTGTCCACGAAATGCTCGAACATCCGGAACACCGACACCAGGTGATCCGCGACGAACGGTGATCCGTCGACGCGCATGACGGCGACCACGTTGTCGACGATGAGCAGGAACTTGATGTCGGGCCACTGGCGGTTGAGGTCGGCGAGCGCCTCCGCGGTGCGCGTGCGATCGCTGATCGTGTGGACCACGCGGGCGAACACCTCGACGCGGGCGTCCTCCTCGATCACCCGCACATACGTGGGGAGGTCGCCGACCCAGACGAGGATGTCGCCGTCCGCGTCCTTGCCCGGTGCCTGCTCGAGCATGGATTCGACCGCGGCATCGACACGGTCGCGCAGCCCGGCGCCGTCGCGCAGCTGGGCCGGGACATCGGCCGTACCGAACTCCGGGGTCTCGCCCCGGCCACCGGTGATCGCCTTCAGGAACGAGGGATGCAGAAGGTCCCAGATCTCCCGGAACACGGTGACCGTCATCGACGCCAGCAGGTGGGCGTCCTCCCGGCCGGCGTCGAGGTAGTACGACGCGGAACCGTTGCCCTCGTCGACGTGCTCGCACAGGTCGGGGCGATTCCAGCCGAGCTCGATCAGCCGATCGTGTTCCTCCTCGGTGAGTGCCCGCGCCGGGTGCAGGAAGCGGTTGGACGGCACCTCGCACCGCACCTTGTCGCCGGCCCACGCGAAGAACCGCACACACGCGGCGGTCTCGACGAGACCGTCGTCGACGCTGTCGTACTGCGACTGCAGCACCAGCTCGTCGTCGTCCTCCATCACGTGCACGTACCCGGTCAGACGGTCCTGGAGTTCGGTCCAGGCGTCGTCGATCTCTCGATCGAAAGTGTTGTCGGACATCACGCCTCCCTCGATGAATCCTGGGTATCACCGTAGAGGGAGGGTCTGACAAGAAATCGAACACAAAGGCGAATGCACCTTTCGTCGCCGTGAAGACGACGAAAGGTGCATTCGCCGGGAGCTGAGCGACCTATGGGCTCAGATGCTGCTGCGTGGTGAACTACGCGTCGATGATGAACGCCTCGAGCTCGGTACGAGCCTTGTCGTCCGCCATCTGGACCGGCGGGGACTTCATCAGGTACGCGGACGCCGGGTAGACGGGTCCGCCGATGCCGCGGTCCTTGGCGATCTTGGCTGCGCGGACGGCGTCGATGATGATGCCGGCCGAGTTCGGGGAGTCCCAGACCTCGAGCTTGTACTCCAGGTTCAGCGGAACGTCACCGAAGGCGCGACCCTCGAGGCGGACGTACGCCCACTTGCGGTCGTCGAGCCAGCCGACGTGATCCGACGGGCCGATGTGCACGTTGCCCGGACCGAGGTCGCGGGTCAGGTTCGACGTCACGGCCTGCGTCTTGGAGATCTTCTTCGACTCCAGGCGATCACGCTCGAGCATGTTCTTGAAGTCCATGTTGCCGCCGACGTTCAGCTGCATGGTGCGGTCGAGCTGCACGCCGCGGTCCTCGAAGAGCTTCGCCATCACGCGGTGGGTGATGGTGGCGCCGACCTGCGACTTGATGTCGTCACCGACGATCGGGACGCCGGCGTCCTTGAACTTCGCGGCCCACTCGGGGTCGGAGGCGATGAACACGGGCAGGGCGTTGACGAACGCGACACCCGCGTCGATGGCGCACTGGGCGTAGAACTTGTCGGCGTCCTCGGAACCCACGGGCAGGTACGAGACCAGCACGTCGACCTTGGCGTCCTTCAGGGCCTTGACGACGTCGACGGGCTCGGCCTCGGAGATCTCGATGGTCTCGGCGTAGTACTTGCCGATGCCGTCGAGGGTGGGGCCGCGCAGCACCGGAACGTCGGCCGGCGGGACGTCGGCGATCTTGATGGTGTTGTTCTCGCTGGCGAAGATGGCCTCGGACAGGTCGAATCCGACCTTCTTGGCGTCGACGTCGAACGCGGCGACGAACTGGACGTCGCGCACGTGGTACTTGCCGAACTTGACGTGCATGAGGCCGGGAACGGTCGCCGTCTCGTCGGCGTCCTTGTAGTACTGCACGCCCTGAACCAAGGACGAGGCACAGTTCCCCACGCCCACAATGGCCACGCGCACCGCGGTGCTGTTCTCACCCATGGTCGGGTTCTCCTTTTTTCTTAGGTGTTGCTGTCGATTGCTCGGCGGCGATCAGCTCGTTGAGCCAGCGCACTTCACGCTCACTGGATTCGAGACCGAGCTGGTGGAGCTGCTTGGTGTAGCGATCCAGCGTGCCGCTCGCTTTTCCGATCGCGTCGCGAAGCGCCTCACGGCGCTCCTCGACCTGGCGTCGTCTGCCTTCGAGAATCCGCATCCGCGCCTCTGCGGGAGTGCGGCTGAAGAAGGCGAGATGAACGCCGAATCCGTCATCGGTGTAGTTCTGCGGACCCGTGTCGGCGACCAGTTCCTTGAACCGCTCCTTGCCGATCGGCGTGAGCTGGTAGACGCGGCGGGCGCGACGCTTGACGGTCCCCGGAGGGCCTGCGTCCTCGGCGATCAAACCGTCTGCCTGCATGCGTCGAAGCGTCGGGTAGAGGGAACCGTACGAAAAGGCGCGAAATGCACCCAGCAGTCCCGTCAACCGTTTGCGCAGCTCGTATCCGTGCATGGGTGACTCGTGGAGCAGCCCGAGAATTGCCAATTCGAGCACGTCCACCCCCTGAGTCGCCCGACCTAACCGCGTGATGCGATTCAAAACTATATCGCACCGATATATAGGAGGATACGCGCGCTCGATACACGGGACAAGCCGTCACAGGTTGTCAACCCAGGTCCGGGTGTCCGGCTGCGTCGCCGAATGTCACACCGGTGCGGTCTGACTGAACGAATGTCACGTCGGGCGACCAACCGCGGCCGACGGCACCCGACGGCGGCTGGTGGGCAACGACCCTGGACGCTCAGTCCTCGTAGGGGTAGATGTCGAACGGTTCGCCGTCGAATCCGACGACCATATGTCCGGTGTGGCCGGCAGCGTTCTTCACGTGGATGGAGATGGTCGGCGGTCCGTCGTCGGACCCGGGTTCGTACCGGAAGGAGACGATCTCCACCGCGCCGTCGGGGACGCGCAGGGTTTCGGGTGCCCCGGCGAGCAGGCGGGCGATCGCGACCTGGTCGACGGTGCCGAGGTCGAAGGACTTCTCGTCGTCGGATCGGGTGGACGAGCTGCCCCAGTCGTCGAATTCGCCGTCGTAGAGGTAGGAGTCGGATTGCCGGGCGTTGCCGGAGGACGGCCGGTCGAAGACGGCGTGAGCCGGGTAGAGGCCGAGTTCGTCGGCGACGGTGTCGCCGTACTCGGCGCGGTACTCGTCGAGGAAGAAGTGCAGCCCGGCGCCGGTGGTGAGGTTCGGCACCGATTTCGACGGGCCGAGGTCGCTGTTCGCGACGGCTCCGGCGATGCCGCCCGCGGCAGCTGCTGCGACGACGAGGACCGCGGCGTACACCCACCGTCGCGACGATCGGCGGCGTCGCGGCGACACGACGGGGCTGGCCGCGAGCCGGCTGGGGATCTGGAGGTCCCCGATGAAGCGGTCGAGTTCGTCGAACGTTTTCGCCCGCATCGCCGTGGAAGTGCGGGAGGCGTGTTCCTCCGCGGACAGTTGCCCGTCGGCGAGTGCGGCGTCGAGCATCCCGCAGGCGTCGGCGCGGTCGGAGTCGCGGGCGCGGATTCCCGCGAGTGTGGTCCTGGGCATCTACGTCCTATCGGCCGAAGGGGTAGACGCTCAGTGGTGCACCGGACGGGTCGAGTTCCATGTGTCCGCTCTCGCTGAACTCGTTGGTCACGTAGATCGACACGGTGGGGCCGTCCTCGTCGGCTTCGAACGAGATGTGGCTGACTTCTCCGTCGGGGACGCCCAGGCTCACCGGGGCGCCTACGACCGTTCCGCCGATCCGGTCGAGGTTCAGCGTCGACAGGTCGAACACGGGGGTGTCGACCTTCCGGGTGGTCAGGGTTCGCGACGGCGTGAACCCGCCGCGGTAGTCGTAGCTCACCATCCGGTTCGGTTCGAGGGGAAGCGCGCGTTCGAGGCTGGCGTGGCCGCCCTCGTAGAGCGTGAGGTCGTCGACGATCAGATCGCCGAACTTGGCGCGGTACCGGTCGAGGAACACCTTCATGCCCTCGGGTGTGACGGGATTCGGCGTCGCGACGACCAGCGGTTCGACGGAATCGAAATCGACCTGCTGCGCGACGGGTGTCACGGTGGCCTGTGCGTCGTCGCTGTCGACGAGAGTGAAGGCGCCGACTGCCGCCACGATTGCGGCGACGGTGACGGCGGCCGGGAACCAGTGCTTGGCGGTGTCGCGTGGGGGACGTGCGTCCGGTGGTGCGTCTGAGGGTCGCTGCAGGTCGCTGACCAGGACCTCGAGGTCGGCGAGGGTGCGAGCTTCCGCGGCGAGGTCGGACATCGCACGGTGTTCCGACTCGTTGATCTGGCCGTCGCCGAATGCGGCGTCGAGCAGTGCGGACGTGTTGGCTCGATCGACGTCGCGTGCCCGCGTGTTCGGTGGGTATCGGCTGGCCACGGGTGGATCTTAGAGCTAGTTCGCGGGGTTCACCTGCCATACGTCTCCGCCGAGCGTCGCCCGCAGATAGCCTCCGCCGGTCTGGTCCCTGTCGTAGACGTACACATTGATCGTCGGCCCCTTGCCGCCGTCGGCGAGGAGAACGTGCCCGATGGTGCCGTCGGGGACTCCGACCAGCCGGGGTGCGTCGGCGATCAGCGCGACGAGTGCCGGCACATTTACCAGCGCGAGGTCGACCTCACCGGTTCCGGGGAGGCGCTGCGTGCGGATGCCCGACGGCTTGAACCCGCCGCGGAAGTCGTACCGGTCGACCTTGTCGGGCGCGTCCGGGGCCGTCCGCGACAAGATCGCGTATTCGTCGTACAACCCCAGTTCGTGGACGGTGAGATCGCCGAACCTCTGCCGGTACTGCTCGAAGAGGGCGTGGATCCCGTCCTGGGTGAGGGGCTGCGCCTGGCCCACGATGATCGGTTCCACCGCGGGCACCTCGACCTCCGGCTGGGCCAGCGGTTTCTCGACCTGCGCCGGGACGGGTGCGGTGACGGGATCCGGGCCGTCCTGTTCGGTGAGTGCGAGACCGATCGCGCCGACCGCGATCACCGCCCCGCACGCGACCGCGATCCGCAGCGCCCGGCGGGGTGCACCCGATGTCCGGACAGGTGCCTGGGCGGTGATCGACGACGGCAGCTGCAGGTCGCTGATCAGCAGGTTCAGCTCGGCGAGAGTCTTCGCCGACATGGCCTGGACGGTGCGGTCGTGGTACTCGCCGGCGCCGAGCTGTCCATCGGCGTAGGCGGCGTCGAGCTGGCTGCATGCGTGGACCCGATCGAGGTCACGTGCGCGAGTCTGCGAGGACGGTCCTGAGGCCACACCGGCATCGTAGTGCGGCAACCGTGTTTGACCAGCGTCACTCGACCGACCCCTTCTCTCCGGACGCGACGCACGTACTCTGGTCTCCGTGCGGATACAGCGGCAGGTGGTGGACTATGCGCTTCAGCGCCGGTCACTCCTGGCCGAGGTCTACTCGGGCAGGACGGGTGTCACGGAGGTCTGTGACGCCAGCCCCTACCTGCTTCGTGCCGCAAAGTTCCACGGCAAGGGCAGTGATGTGGTGTGCCCGATCTGCCGTAAGGAGCAGTTGACTCTGGTCTCCTGGGTCTTCGGTGACAAGTTGGGCCCGGTGTCGGGTTCGGCTCGTACGACCGAGGAGCTGGTGCGTCTCGCGTCCACTCAGGAGGAGTTCTCGGTTCACGTGGTCGAGGTGTGCCGGACATGCAGCTGGAACCATTTGGTCCAGTCCTATGTTCTCGGTACCGTGCCCGAACCGAAACGGCCCAGGCGTTCGTCGCCACGGCCGCGGCCTCCGAGCCGTCGAACCGCGAGCGAGTAGACACGCCCGAACACGGACGCGGGCAGAAGAGTGCCCACAGACGTAACGCAGGACTGAAGCCGGTCCACAACCACTGGAGATTTGTACGTGAGTTCCCCCCGCAGCAACGCCCCGGGTGATCGACCGAACGGACCGAGACGACCGAGTGGCCCCCCGCCACAGGGACGCCCCGGAGGTCCACCACCCCGCGGCGGACAGCCTGCGGGTGGGCCCCCGCCGGGCCGATCGGGCGGCTCGCCGCCGCGACGGATGCCGCCTCCGCCCCCGCAGGGTGGTGGCCGTCCCCCCGGCCCGCCGCCTCGTCGTCCCGGTCCGCCGCCACAGGGTGGTGGCCGTCCGCCGGGTCCCCCGCCGCGTCGTCCGGGCCCGCCGCCCGGACGTCCCGCAGGCGCTCCCCCGGTGGCGCGTAACCAGTCGGGCCCCGGTGGGCGCCCGCCGGGACCTCCGCCGTCGAACGGTCGCAAGACCGGCGGCGGCCGCGGTGGTGAACCGCCGAAGGGTGGAAAGAAGACGGCTGTGAAGAAGTCGCGGTGGAAGATCGTTCGCCGGACGGCGTACGCGTGCGTCGCGATGGGTCTGATCATCCCGATCCTGCTGTTCATGGCGGCGTACGTCGTCCAGGACGTCCCGCGGCCCGGCGATCTCAAGACCAACCAGGTGGCCACGATCTACGCGTCCGATGGAACGTCGGTGCTCAGCAAGGTCGTGCCGCCGGAGGGCAACCGCACCGAGGTGACGCTGGACCAGATCCCGAAGCACACCCGTGACGCCGTGCTCGCTGCCGAGGACCGGGACTTCTACTCGAATCCCGGCTTCTCGATCGGTGGTTTCGCGCGTGCCGCCCGCGACAACGTCCTGGGTAAGGACAGTGCCGGCGGTGGCTCGACCATCACGCAGCAGTACGTGAAGAAGACGATGGTCGGTTCCGAGCGTTCGCTGACGCGAAAGATGAAGGAACTCGTCATCTCGTCGAAGATGGCCCGCGAGTGGTCCAAGGACGACATCCTCGCCGCGTACCTGAACACCATCTACTTCGGGCGTGGTGCGTACGGCATCGCGGCCGCGTCGAAGGCGTATTTCAACAAGCCCGTCGACCAGTTGACGGTCGAGGAGAGCGCGGTGCTGGCGTCGTCGATCCAGCTGCCGTCGCTGCTCGATCCGGAGACCAACCCGGAGGGTGCGCAGGCGCGCTGGAATTACGTGCTCGACGGCATGGTGTCGGCGGGAACGCTCGAGCAGTCCGCCCGGTCCGTGATGCAGTACCCGCCGTACGTGCCGATCGCGCAGGTCGACAACGGCAACCAGGATTCCGGACCGGAGGGCCTGATCAAGAACCAGGTTCTGCGTGAGCTGGGTGAGGCGGGGATCAGCGAACAGCTGCTCAACACCGAGGGCCTCGAGATCACCACGACGATCGACCCGGTCGCCCAGGCGGCGGCGGTGGATTCGGCGCGCTCCAACATGGAGGGTGAGCCGGAGAATCTGCGTACCGGTGTCGTGTCGGTCGACCCGAAGACCGGCGCGGTGCGCGCGTACTACGGCGGCGAGGACGGCGGTGGTTACGACTTCGCGAACGCGGGACTGCAGACCGGTTCGTCGTTCAAGGTGTTCGGTCTGGCCGCGGCCCTGGATCAGGGCATCCCGCTGTCGCAGATGTACGACAGCTCGGAGCTGACGGTCAACGGCATCACCATCAGCAACGTCGAGGGCGAGGGCTGCGGCACCTGCACCATCGCCGAGGCGCTGAAGCGGTCGCTGAACACCAGCTTCTACCGTCAGGAACTCGAGCTCGACGGTGGACCGCAGGCGATCGCCGACATGGCCCACAAGGCTGGCATCCCGAAGGAGATCCCCGGCGTCGGGCCGTCGCTGACCGAGCCGGACGGCAGTGGTCCGAACAACGGCATCGTGCTCGGCCAGTACCAGTCGCGGGTTCTCGACATGGCGTCGTCGTATGCCACGCTGGCCGCCTCGGGTACGTACCACGCCCCGCACTTCGTGCAGAAGGTCGTGAGCGCGGACGGAACGGTCCTGCTCGACCGCGGCGGCGACACCGGTGAGGACCGCATCGACAAGGACGTCGCCGACAACGTGACGTCGGCGATGGAGCCCATCGCCGGGTACTCGCGCGGCCACAACCTGGCGGGCGGACGCCCGTCGGCGGCTAAGACGGGTACTGCGCAGCTCGGTGACACCGGAAAGAACAAGGACGCCTGGATGGTCGGGTACACCCCGTCTCTGTCCACGGCGGTCTGGGTGGGTACCACCGACGGTCAGGCGCTGGAGAACAGCAGCGGCGCCATGATCTACGGTTCCGGTCTGCCTTCCGACATCTGGAAGGACACGATGGACGGCGCCCTCGAGGGCACCGACGTCGAGAAGTTCCCGAAGCCGGGTGCGATCGGTGGCCAGTCGGGTATCCCGGCCTATTCGGCGCCGGCACCGACCAAGACGTCGGCGCCGCCGGCGAGCACGTTCCAGTTGCCGACGGAGCTCGTGCCGCCGGTGGTCGTGACACCGTCGCCGGTGGAGATCCTGCCCGGGATCACCATTCCGATTCCGGGTCTGGCCCCGAGGCCGACCACGGCGGCCCCGGCCGTTCCGGCGGAACCGGAGACGACGACGCCGCCGAACGCCGGCAACGGCCAGCAGCAGGTTCCGGCCCGTTAACGGCGACCGGTAACCTCGCGGAGTGGCCGACAACCCTGACGCGCACGCCGTCCGCGACGCGGACGAGACGGGATTCGTCTCGCCCGCGCCGCTGGCTGAGGATCGGCGTTCCGCGGATTGGCGGGACCTTCCCGGGCGCACCGACCCGCTGACCGCCGACCTCTCCGGGGTGATCGGCGGTCCGGTCGGACGGCATGCGGTCGTCGGGCGCAGCCGGTTCTTCACGCCGATGCGCGCCATTCTGTTGCTGGCGATCGTGTTTCTCGCGCTCGGCTGGTTCGCGAAGGCGCCGTGCATCCAGCAGGCGCCGGTCGACGAGAACGGCGCGCTCGGGCTCGACTGGAGTGGCAGCCGGCAGTACGTCGCCATGTGCTATTCGGACACGGTGCCCCTGTACGGGGCGGAACGGTTGAACGAGGGCGCCTTCCCCTACAAGAAGTGGTGGGAGGAAGACGCCGGCAACGGCCAGATTCAGCGCCGCTACATGGAGTACCCGGTGATCTCCGGGCTCTACCAGTACGGTGCGATGACGATCGCGAAGTCGTGGGATGCGGTGCACTGGCTGCCCGGTGCGCTGCAGGTCGCGATCTATTTCAACGTCGTCGCGCTCGGTCTGGCGCTGGCGTGGCTGGTCACCGTCTGGGCGAGTGCGCTGCTGGCCGGACGCCGCATCTGGGACGCCGCGCTGATCGCCGGTTCCCCGCTGGTGATCGTGCACGCGTTCACGAATTTTGATCCCCTCGCAACGGCTTTCGCGGCGGGTGGGCTGCTGGCGTGGTCGCGGAAACGTCCGCTGCTCGCCGGGATCCTGCTCGGGCTCGGTGGTGCCGCCAAGCTGTATCCGCTGCTGCTCCTCGGACCTCTGCTGGTGCTGTGCCTGCGCACGGGCAAGGTCCGCGAGTGGTCGGTGACGGCACTGACCGGTATCGGCGCGTGGCTGGCGGTCAATCTGCCCATCGCCCTGCTGTTCCCACACGGCTGGGCCGAATTCTTCCGGCTCAACTCCGAACGCGGCGCCGACCCGGACTCCGTCTACAACGTGATCTCGTCGTTCACCGGCTGGACCGGATTCGACGGCATCCTGTCGGCCGGTCAGGCGCCCACCGTGCTCAACGCCGTGTCGTTCCTGCTGTTCGCCATCGTGTGCGTCGGGATCGGGTATATCGCGCTGACGGCACCGAGACGGCCGCGACTGACCCAACTGTGTTTCCTGCTGGTCGCGGGTTTCCTCCTCACCAACAAGGTGTGGAGCCCGCAATATTCGCTGTGGCTGGTGCCGCTGGCCGTGCTCGCGTTCCCGCACCGGCGGATCCTGCTGGCCTGGATGACGATCGACGCGCTGGTGTGGGTGCCACGGATGCTCTACTACCTCGGCGTGTCCAACAAGGGACTCCCCGAGCAGTGGTTCACCGCCGCGGTGGTGGTCCGCGACGTCGCGGTCGTGGTCATCTGCGCGCTCATCATCCGCCAGATCTACCGGCCCGACGAGGACCTCGTGCGGTACGGCCTCATCGACGATCCGGCGGGCGGCGTGCTCGACCAGGCGACCGATGCACAGCCACGGTGGCTGCCCGCCTGGCTACGGCCGCGGCAGCCGGTAGAAGCGGCTCCCGCTCACAGCGTTTCGCCGGCGACCGGTTAGGGCTTCGACAGCACCAGAGCCGCCCCGACCGCGAACACCGCGATCGACAGACCGAGGGCGATCGCGCGGATCGACCACTGACGGGCGTCGGCGGCGGCGCGCACCGAAAGGTCGTACTCGCCCCGCTCCCACAGTCGGTGGACCGTGAGCGAGCGCAGCAGTGCGACGACGCCGAACGGCACGAACGCGATGATCGCAAGAATGGCGAGCGGCAGACTGCTGGCGGGCGGCGGTGCCAGCGGCCCGCCGAGGTCCGCCGAGGTGTCCTGCTGCTGCGACGTCATGCGTTGCCTCCCCGTGGTGGAGCCCACGACAGTGGGCGACGAGGTGGAGTATAGGCCGTCGAGATTCCCGACTGTGCAGGGCCTTTCGCGCTGTCGGCGGTTACGCCCCGGCTATCGGCCGGTCTCCACTACGGGTGGATGTGCCCGGGCCGCGACCCACGCCGCCACCTGGGTGCGGGAGCTGACAGCCAGCTTGTCGAAGATGTGCTCGACGTGTCCGTCGACGGTGCGCCGCGAGATCACCAACGACTCGGCTATCTGCCGATTGCTGAGGCCCTGGGCGAGCAGGCCGGCGATCTCCTGTTCCCGTTTGGTGAGCGGCGACGCCTCGGCGCGGGGTGGCGCCCTGTGCTCGGTGGGGGTTCCCAGCGCGAGATCGACGGCCTCCTCGATCGTGAGCCGGACCGCAGGCGTTGCGAGTTGGGCGAACTCGTCGGGTCCCACGATGCGGGCAGCGTCGCGCTCCGACGACAGCGAGTCGTCGGTGATGTGCGGGCCGAACGCCGCGACGGACGTGCCGAGCCGATGCCACACACCTTTCGCGGCGCCGCACAGCCTCGCCGCCGCGTTCGCGTCGCCGCTCGACGTGGCCACCCACGACAGCACCTCGATCGACAGGGCTGTGCAGATCTTGTCCTTGAAGTCGCGTTGGATCCGCAATGCTTGCTGGGCGGCATCGACGGCGTCGTCGCCCCGGCCAAGGTGAAAGTACGCGACGCTCGAAACCCACAGGGCGTAGGCCTTGTTCCACTTCTCACCGTGCGCGTCCGCCACCGCGATCACGTCACGGCACGTCTCGAGGGCATCGTCGAGCCGGCCGTCGTAGGTCTGCGCCATGCCCATCTCGAACGACGCGGTCAGCACCGAGGCGGTGTCGCCGACGGCGCGGTGGACGGCGATGGCGTCACGGAACAGCCGGATGGCGTCGTCGGGGTGGCCGGAGAACACGGCGTGGATCCCCGCCCAGTGGTCGGCGTGCGCGCGCAGTCGTTCGTCACCGAGCGCGGTCGCGATCGCCGTGCATTCGTCGAGGTGTTCGCGCGCGGCGTCGCGGTCGCCCTGGATGAGTGCGGTCCACGCGGTCACCCACAGCACGTCGCCCCGCTCCCGGGTGGGTTCGGTGAGCCGTAGCAGTATCCGCTCGAGCCGAATCCGCCCGTCGGACAGGTTGCCGCCTGCGATCCAGTGGTACCGCAGGGCGACGGCCAGTTCCGCGGCCGCCGCCCGCTGTGAGTCGTCGTGCAGGGCCCAGTCAAGGGCAGCCACGAGATTGGGGTGGTCGATCCGCAGTCCCGCGAGGATCTCGGATTGTCCTGGCCCGCACCAGTCGAGCGACGACCGGCGGGCGCGCTCCGAATAGTGCTCGAGATGTCGCCGGTACAGCTCGTCGTGCTCCCCGCTCAGCTCGAGGAGCTCGTGCCCGTACTCCCGTACCGTCATCAGCTGCGAGTAGCGGAGTCGCTCGGTCGAACGGTCCACGGTGACAAGACATTTTCCGACCAGCCGATCGAGAACGTCGATGACCGGCGTGTCCGTCAGCGCGCCGAACCCACTGATCGCCTCCGCGGCTTCGAGATCGAAGCTTCCGGGGAACACGGCGAGCCGGGACCACAGCAGCCGCTCGGTGTCCGAGCACAGTTCGTAACTCCAGTCGATGAGGGCGCGCAGCGTCTGCTGCCGGGGCATCGCCGCCCGGTCGCCACCGGTGAGGAGCGCGAAACGCTGGTCGAGGCGTTCGACGAGCTGCGAGGCGGACAGCGACCGCAGCCGGGCCGCGGCGAGTTCGATGGCGAGCGGGATCCCGTCGAGCTGATTGCACAGCTGCGCGACGGCCGGGGCGTTCGCGTCGGTGAGGCGGAAGTCGGCGACGACGCCCTGCGCGCGTTCCACGAGCAACGACACCGATTCGAACGGGGCGATGTCCGCGGCGCGGCAGTCCTCGATGTCACCCGGAGTGTTCAGCGGTGGAAGGACGTACGTGAATTCGCCGGCGATCCCGAGCGGTTCGCGACTCGTGGTGAGGATCCGGACCTCCGGCGCCGAGGCGAGGACGGCACCGACGAATTCGCTTGCCGCGGAAAGTAGGTGCTCGCAGTTGTCGAGGACGATCAGCAGGTGCCGGGACTGCAGCTGGTCGATCACCTTGTCCATCACCGCACGGCTCGACTGGTCGGTGACGCCGAGGGCGGCCGCGGCCGCGGAGGGCAGCGCGGCGGGATCGCGGACGGGCGCGAGGTCGATCCACCGGACGGAGTCGCGGAAGGCGCGCGCGGACCGGACCGCGAGTTCCTCGGCCAGCCGTGTCTTGCCCACGCCGCCGGCACCGAGCAGCGACAC
Organism: Rhodococcus sp. 21391; assembly: GCF_016772255.1. Lineage (NCBI taxonomy): Bacteria > Bacillati > Actinomycetota > Actinomycetes > Mycobacteriales > Nocardiaceae > Rhodococcus > Rhodococcus sp. 21391. The sequence continues at coordinate 6,984,701 of NZ_CP063781.1, forward strand.
GAGCCGGGACTGTTGCAGTCGTGCGCGGGCTTCCTCGATCTCGCGGCGCCGGCCGACGAAGCTGGTCATCGACCTCGTGAGTTCTCTCGAGTGAGTCAGTGGATCTCTCCCGTGTCCGGTTGGCCAGGTGGCACGAACCTACCCCCACTGGATGTGACGGACAACACAGGTAACCGAGGGGGTGATTTACCCGGTGTGGGGGTGATGTGACGTGGGTCATTGTCGTTGGCATACCCCGGTTGCCCGCTCGACTCCAGCCGGAACCCATCGCCCCGAGGAGCTCAACACCATGTCAAAGACCCTTTCTTCCGCCGACGTCGATGTCGTCGTCGTGGGTGCCGGATTCGCCGGCCTCTACGCGCTGCGCAAGTTGCGCGACACGATGAAGCTGTCGACGCGGGTGTTCGAGGCCGGCTCGGACGTGGGCGGCACCTGGTTCTGGAACCGGTACCCCGGTGCCCGCTGCGACATCGAGAGCGTTCACTACTCGTACTCGTTCGACGAGGATCTGCAGCAGGAATGGCAGTGGAGTGAGAAGTTCGCCGGACAGCCGGAGATCCTCCGCTACCTCGAACACGTCGCCGACCGCTTCGACCTGCGTAAGGACATCACGTTCGACACCCGCGTGGTCGGCGTGCATTGGGACGACGAGAACTCGGTGTGGACGGTCCGCACCGACGACGGCGCCGTCGTGCGTAGCCGGTATTTCATCTCAGGGGCGGGCAACCTGTCCGTACCGAAGACGCCGGAGTTCGGCGGCATCGACAACTTCCGCGGGGAGGTGCTGCTCACCGGCAACTGGCCGCGTGAGGGCGCTGACTTCACCGGCAAGCGGGTGGCCGTGATCGGGACCGGGGCCAGCGGCATCCAGGCCATCCCGTTCATCGCCGAGGACGCGGCCGAACTGGTGGTCTTCCAGCGCACCCCCAACTTCGCGACCCCCCTCGGCAACGGTCCGATCGACCCGAACGAGGTGGCGGACATCAAGAGCAACTACGCGGACGTGAGGAACGCGGCCCGCAACCACTTCCTCGGCGTGCCGTTCACTCAGGTGCAGCCGTCCGCGCTCGCCGTCGACGCCGAGGAGCGCCGCCGCACGTTCGACGAGCGCTGGAACGCCGGCGGGTTCCGGTTGTTCATCGACTCCTACCAGGACATCCTGTTCGACAAGGCGGCCAACGACACGATCGCCGACTACATCCGCGACCGGATCCACGAGCGTGTGCAGGATCCGGAGAAGGCCGCGACGCTGGCGCCGACGGGCTACGCGTACGGCACCAAGCGTCCCCCGCTCGAGACCAACTACTACGAGGCCTTCAACCGCGACTCGGTGAGCGTCGTCGACGTGAAGACCACGCCGATCGACGAGATCACCGAAACCGGAGTTCGGGTCGGCGACCGCGTCTACGAGGTCGACACCATTGTCCTCGCAACCGGATTCGACGCGATGACCGGTCCGCTGATGGCCATGGACATCCGCGGTCGGGGCGGTCTGCCGCTGGCCGAGAAGTGGGAACACGGTCCCAAGACCTACCTCGGCATCATGGTCAACGAGTTCCCGAACCTGTTCCTCATCACCGGACCGCAGTCGCCGTCGGTGCTCTACAACATGCCCCTCGCCATCGAGGACCACGTCGACTTCGCGACCGACGCGATCGACTACCTGGACCGCCGCAACCTCGACGTCATCGAGCCCACCGCGCAGGCCGAAAGCGATTGGGGTGCCTTGACCAACGACATCGCCAACCAGACCCTGCTGCCGGAGACGAACTCGTGGTACATGGGCGCGAACATTCCCGGCAAGCCTCGTGCCTGCATGGTCTACCTCGGCGGCGCACCCACCTACCGGGCGACGTGCGACGAGGTGGTGGCCGGCGGCTACTCCGGATTCGCGCTCACCCGGGCGGAGGCCCGCGTGACCTCCACCGTGTCCTGAACCCCGACCCCCCCAACCAAGGAGACCGACATGGCACTCGACGCACACGCAGCAGAACTGATCGCCGGACTACAAGCGCAGGGGCTGAAGGCTTTCGAGCACAGCACCGTGGAGGAGGTGCGGGCGGTCGTGGCGACGTTCGCCGGACTGCAGGCGCCGCCCGAACCCGTCGCCCGGGTGGCGGACGCACACTACGAGAGCGGCGGAGCGCAGATCGCGCTGCGGGTCTACGTGCCGGAGGGCGAGGCTCCACACCCGGTGGTCCTGTACTTCCACGGCGGTGGGTTCGTCGCCGGTGACCTCGATGTCATCGACGAACCGGCCCGCGCGGTCGCGAACGGCGCCGGCGCGATCGTCGTCGCCGCGACGTACCGCCGCGCACCGGAACACCGGTTCCCGGCCGCCGCCGACGACGCGTCCGCTGCCCTGCAGTGGGTGGCCGACCACGTCGGAAGCTACGGCGGTGACGCCGGCAACGTCGTCGTCATGGGCGACAGCGCCGGCGGCAACCTGGCCGCCGTCACCGCGCTGCGGGCCCGGGACGAGGACGGGCCGCGCCTGCGGGGACAGGTGCTGATCTACCCGGTGATCGATCCGAACGCCGACCTCCCGTCCCGGCAGGAGTTCGCCGAGGGCTACGTGATCGGCGACGGGGACCTCGACTGGTTCTGGAGCAACTACCTCTCCTCGCCCGAGGACGCGGAACATCCGTATGCGGTACCGAGTCGCGCCGCCGGCCTCGAGGGGTTGCCGCCGGCCCTCGTGCTCACCACCGAGAACGAGGTGGCCCGCGACGAGGCGGAGGCGTACGCCGAGTCGTTGCGACAGGCCGGGGTCGACACCGAGGCGATCCGCTTCGACGGGCTGATTCACGGCGCGTTCTGGATGTCCGGGGCGGTTCCGCGCAGTGCCGAGATGCGCTCGGCGGTCGTCGAGTTCGTGAAGAGGGTGACGGCCACCGCGCCCGTCGCGTGACGTGACGTGACCGACCGTGTCAGCCCTCGACTCGTGCCTCGAGTCGGGGGCAGACACGTGGCCACTCCTCGTCGATCATCGAGAACAGTGCGGTGTTGCGCCAGGTCCCGTCGCGGCGACGCCGATGCTTGCGCAGGATTCCCTCGAACTCGGCCCCCAGTTTCGCGATGGCGCCGCGGGAGTGGGCGTTGCGCTCGTCGGTGTGCCATTCGACGCGGACCGCGCCGAGATCCTCGAACGCCCGCCGCAGCAACAGCAATTTCGCGTCAGGATTGATGAGCGTGCCCTGCGCGGAACGGGACAACCAGGTGTGCCCGATCGCGAGGCTGCGGTTCTTCGGGTCGATCAGATACAGCGACGTCGAGCCGACGATCCTCTCGGTGGTGATGTCGATCTGCGCGTACGCGAGGCGGGTCGGATCTTCGTCGGCGGTGCGGACGAACGCCACCGCGTCGTCGCGGTCGGCGATCGCTGCGGACGTCCAGTGGAAGATGCGGGGGTCGTCGACGGCGTCCAGCAGGCCGTCGACGTGGTCCTCGCCCAGTGGTTCGAGTCGTACGTGCCGTCCGGTCAGCGTGGGGTGCGCGAACCAGGATTCGCTCATCGCACCGGCTCGGGAGATTTCAGCACCGGCCGCCTGCCGGATTCGGGACCGGTGCGCCCACGGACGGGCGGATGCCGTTGGGCGGCGCGCAGGAACACGAAGAACAGCACCACCAGCAGTCCCGCGCGGCCCCAGACCCCGAACTTCACCAGAACCTCGAACGTCGACGCGTCGGTCTGGGCGGCGAGGGCGCCGAAGTATTTGAAGACGCCGATCCCCATCGACAGGTCGGCCACGAGATACGCCGCGACGAGCCCCCACGGGACGCGCAGTAGGACGAAGAACGGGATGAGCCACAACGTGTACTGCGGCGAATGCACCTTGTGCAGCAGCAGGAATCCGCAGAGCATGGCGGCGCTGACAGCAATCCACGGGTAGGCGCCGTCGCGTTGGAACCGCAGCCAGCCGAGCCGCAGGGCGATCGCGAACGCGGCGCAGACGAGGAGTGGCGACAGCAGGCTCACCGTCTGGTCGTACGCGGGGAGCGGGACGTCGTCGGCGACCGGACCGAACAGCGGCCGCAGGCCCCAGTACCAGATGGAGTTGGTCGTGAGGTCGGCCTGTCGGTTCTCCTGGAACGTGAACGACGCCCGCCATCCACTGTAGGAGATGAGGGCGAACGGCAGGTTCACTGCCACGACTGTGGTGATCGCGGCCACCGCGACCATCACCGCGCCGCGCACGTCGTAGCGCCGCCCGGCGATGCCGTTCCGGGTGAGGACGTAGGCGATCAGCGGCAGCACGAACGCACCCGGATACACCTTCAGGCAGAACCCGACGGCGAGGAGCACCGCCGCGAGGACGGCCCGGCCGCGGAGCGGGACCCGTTCGAGTGTCATGACGAAGATCGCGGCCACCGACGTCGCGACCACCGGCAGTTCCCAGTTGTGGAACGCGTACAGCACCAGCGGCGGAGTGGCCGACCACAGCAGCGCCCACCAGCCGGCCAGCCGTCCCAGCATCCACGCCGTGAGCAGGCCGAACGGAGCGAGGATCAGCGCCGAGTGCAGCAGGAAGTCGGCGTCGGTGTGTGAACCGATGCCGCCGAGCCACATCAGCACACCGCTCAGCACCGGGTACTCCACGGTGCCGCCGGTGAGGATGCCGTCGGCGTTGATTCCCCCGGTGACGTACGGAAAGACGTGCAGGTTGACGTCGCGCCCGAGCCACAGGAACTGGATGTCGGAGTAGCAGACCTGTGTGTCCTTGATGCGGTCGAAGATCAGGCTTCGCCCGACGCCGTCGAACGGCGCCCCGGCGCACCGCGCCTTCTGCAGGTAGCCGGCGAGCATGGAGAGGCCCGCCAACCCGACGACGAGCGCCGTGATCGGCGACCGCTGCCGAGCTCCGATATGCATGAATCCACATTAGGGTGCGCGGGCCTCCGCGTGCGAAGCGGAAACGGCGCGGGTGCGTACGTCAGTCGCTCGGCCGGCGCAGGGCGTCGGGTTTGTGGACGGCGTCCCGCCCGCTCTTGTCGCTGACGACGCGGTACTGCGGGTCGTCCTCGGACGCCCGCACCGTGCGGCCTGCCGCCTCGGTGTCCTCGGTGATCTTCTCCTCGACCGTCCCCGACGTGGTGGTGCCGTGGGTCTTCCACTCCACCTCGTCGCCCTGTCGGAATTTCTTCTCTTCTGCCATCGTGTCGGCGTACCCCGCGGTTCCCGGCGTCACACCGGTCGGCCTGATTTCGCTGGTCAGGGGCTCGTCGTGTAACCTGCAAAGGTTGCTGACGCAACGACCCTCCTGCCACGGACAGTCCGTGGCCGTTTTCACTAGTCCATAGGAGGTGATGAGGTCTTATGCGTCATTACGAATTGATGGTCATCCTTGACCCCAGCCTGGACGAGCGCACTGTTGCTCCTTCGCTGGATACGTTCCTCAATGTTGTTCGCCAGGACGGCGGCAAGATCGACAAGGTCGATGTCTGGGGTAAGCGTCGTCTCGCCTACGAGATCCTGAAGCACAGCGAAGGCATCTACGCGGTGATCGACATCAGCGCTACTCCCGCCACCGTCGCAGAGCTCGACCGTCAGCTCGGTCTGAACGAGTCGGTGCTGCGTACGAAGGTTCTGCGCCACAACAAGTGATTTCTGTCGGTCACCAGCCCTAGGCTCGTGCCCAACCGAACTCCACATTCTGCAGGAGGAACCATATGGCAGGCGACACCGTCATCACCGTCATCGGAAACTTGACGGCTGATCCGGAGCTTCGATTCACCCCCGCGGGTGCCGCGGTCGCGAACTTCACTGTCGCGTCCACGCCCCGCACCTTCGACCGTCAGACCAATGAATGGAAAGACGGCGAAGCGCTGTTTCTGCGTTGCAACATCTGGCGCGAGGCAGCCGAGAACGTCGCGGAGAGCTTGACCCGTGGCTCGCGAGTGATCGTGAGCGGCCGGCTCAAGCAGCGTTCGTACGAAACTCGTGAAGGTGAAAAGCGCACTGTCGTCGAGCTCGAGGTCGACGAGATCGGCCCCTCGCTGAGGTACGCCACGGCCAAGGTCAACAAGGCCAACCGTGGTGGCGGCAGCGGCGGTGGCTTCGGTTCCTCCGGCGGATCGGGCGGCGGACGTCCGCAATCCAACACCGGCGGAGATGATCCGTGGGGCAGTGCGCCGCAGGCGTCCGGCTCCTTCGGAGGCTCTGGTGGCGGGAGCGACGAACCCCCGTTCTGATCCGTACCTGATCGGAACATCCAGAAAAGAGCAAACTAATGCCGAAGCCGCCCTTGCGCGACAAGGTAATGAAGAAGAAGATCTGCATCTTCTGCAAAGAGAAGAACACGCAGATCAACTACAAGGACACGACGCTTCTGCGTAAGTACGTCAGCGACCGCGGCAAGATCCGCGCGCGCCGTGTCACCGGCAACTGCGTCCAGCACCAACGCGACGTTGCCATTGCCGTCAAGAACTCACGTGAGGTGGCGTTGCTGCCTTACGCCACCGTGGCTCGCTAAGGAAAGGGAGGAAAGACATGAAGCTCATCCTCACCGCTGACGTGGACAACCTCGGTGCGCCTGGCGACACCGTCGAGGTCAAGGACGGCTACGGCCGCAACTACCTGCTGCCCCGCGGCCTGGCCATCGTCGCCACCCGTGGCGCCGAGAAGCAGGTCGAAGGCATCCGTCGTGCGCAGGAAGCCCGCGCCGTGCGCGGACTCGACCACGCCAAGGAGCTGAAGGACGCCATCGAGGGCCTCGAGAACGTCTCGCTGTCGGTCAAGACCGCCGGTGACTCGGGCAAGCTCTTCGGTTCGGTTACCGCCGCCGACGTCGCCGGTGCCATCAAGGCCGCCGGTGGACCCGTCGTCGACAAGCGCAGCCTGGAGCTGCCGAAGGCTCACATCAAGGCGACCGGCAAGCACGCCATCGTCGTGAACCTGCACCCCGACGTGGTTGCGAAGTTCCACCTGAACGTCGTCGGCGCCTAGTCGACTCGTTTACTCACAGGCCCCCCGGACGCCTCGGCGTGTGGGGGGTCTGTGCTTGTCGATTCCGGCTTGCAGCCGCCCTCTCGAGCCCGGTTTTCACCGGTGTGAAGCACGCAGAGGAGCGGCTTCCAGCTGTGTCTGGAAGTTAGCCGCCCCGCCGACGATCTGTGAGGTGAATCATATTGCCACGCAGGGGCGACCAACTCAACACGCCCGAGTCGTCAACGCGAAAGACACGCCGAACGGGTTTTCATCCACAGTGGTGAGAATCTAAAAAACGGCCCTGATCTGGGTCTTTGGGATTGTGAAATGCACTTATCCTCAGGTTATCCCCATGGGGTTAACAAACGTACCCAGCAGTTTCCACAATTTGTCCCCAACTGTGTACACAGGCTGGTTTGAACGGCGGGTAGCTAATCCCTAACGTCGTCCCGGCGTGTCTCGCGATCACGACGCCGGCTGCCGCGAAGAGCCTGCGAAGGTTGTCGGTAGGGGCGAGTACAAAGAGTTCGGGGCACCAACACCGGGAAGCATTTTCCGGGGTGGCGCAACAGTGATGGGGAAGGTCGGTCGAGTGGCTGTAGTAGACGATCGGGGCCGTTCCGAATACCCGGGTCCGCCTGACGCGGAGCCCGGCGAAGAGTTCGGCCGGCAGCCACCTCAGGACATGGCGGCGGAGCAGTCGGTGCTCGGCGGCATGCTCCTCAGCAAGGACGCCATCGCGGACGTGCTCGAGGTGCTCCGTCCCGGCGACTTCTACCGTCCCGCGCATCAGTCGGTGTACGACGTGATCCTGGACCTCTACAGCCGCGGTGAGCCCGCCGACCCGGTCACGGTGTCCGCGGAACTGGACCGTCGTGGCGAGCTCCGCCGCATCGGTGGAGCGCCCTATCTGGTGACGCTCACCCAGACGGTGCCCACCGCCGCCAACGCCGGTTACTACGCCGAGATCGTGGCGGAGAAAGCCATCCTGCGTCGCCTCGTCGACGCCGGCACCCGCATCGTCCAGTACGGCTACACCGGCGCCGACGGTCAGGACGTCGCCGAGGTCGTCGATCGCGCGCAGGCCGAGATCTTCGAGGTCACCGAACGCCGCACCACCGAGGACTTCGTCCCCCTCGAAGAGCTCCTGCAGCCCACGATGGACGAGATCGACTCCATCGCCAGCCGCGGCGGCATCTCCCTCGGTGTGCCCACCGGCTTCGTCGAACTCGACGAGATCACCAACGGCCTCCACCCCGGCCAGATGATCATCGTCGCGGCCCGACCCGGTGTGGGCAAGGCGCTGGCCCTCGACACTCCCCTCGCCACGCCCACCGGCTGGACCACCATGGGTGATGTCCAGGTCGGCGATCACCTCATCGACGCCGACGGCAAGCCCACCCGAGTCGTCGCTGCCACCGACGTCATGGTCGGCAGGCCCTGTTACGAGGTGGAATTCTCGGACGGCACCGTCCTCGTCGCCGACGAGCAGCATCAGTGGTTGACGGACGTCGACGGCCAGGCTGCCGTCCGCACCACAGCTCACATCGCCGGTTCGGTAGATCGCGGGCATCAGGTCGCGCATACCCGTGCGCTGCAGTTGCCGACGTCGACTGTGCGCGTCGACCCCTACGCGCTGGGTGCTTCGCTCACCGTCCAGGGCATCCCCGATCCTGAAGTGCCGGTCGGTGCGGAGGAACTCACCGTTCCGGCTGGTGCCAAGCGGATCCCGGCGGAACTGTTGCGCGGTTCGGAGTCGGAGCGTCGCGAGTTGCTGGCCGGCCTGCTCGATGTGGCGGGGTCGGTTGTCGACGACGGCTCGGTGCGGTTCGAGACCGCAAACCTTCCGTTGTCGGAGGATGTCGCCGAACTTGTCGTCGGGTTGGGATACGACTGCCGTCGTGTTGACGGTGATGTCACCTTCTGCGCAGATGGAGACGTGTTCCAGCTTCATCGGAAGGCGATCCGGCACAAGGAGCTTCGCGGCGAGGTCAGCGGTTCGCGCCTCATCGTCGCGGTGCGCCCGATCACGAGTGTCCCCGTGCGGTGCGTCGAGGTCGACAACGCCGACCACATGTACCTCGCGGGCCGTTCTATGGTGCCGACCCACAACTCCACGCTCGGCATGGACTTCCTGCGCTCCTGCTCCGTGAAGCACGGCATGGCCAGCGTCATGTTCTCGCTCGAGATGAGCAAGACCGAGATCGTCATGCGTCTGCTGTCGGCGGAGGCGAAGATCAAGCTCGGCGACATGCGCTCCGGAAAGATGACCGACGACGACTGGACGAAGCTCGCCCGCCGTATGAGCGAGATCAGTGAGGCGCCGCTGTTCATCGACGATTCCCCCAACCTCACGATGATGGAGATCCGCGCAAAAGCCCGGCGGCTCAAGCAGAAACACGACATCAAGCTCATCGTGATCGACTACCTGCAGCTGATGAGCTCGGGTAAGAAGGTCGAGTCACGTCAGCAGGAAGTCTCCGAGTTCTCCCGTAGCCTCAAGCTTTTGGCGAAGGAACTCGAAGTGCCCGTGGTCGCGATCTGCCAGTTGAACCGTGGTCCCGAGCAGCGACAGGATAAGCGCCCCCAGGTCGCCGACCTTCGTGAGTCGGGATCGCTCGAGCAGGATGCCGACATGGTCATCCTTCTCTACCGTCCCGACGCCACCGAACGCGACGACCCCCGCGGCGGCGAGGCCGACCTCATCCTCGGTAAGCACCGTAACGGACCCACAGCGACAATCACTGTGGCGCACCAGCTTCACCTGTCCAAGTTCGTCGACATGGCGCGGGGTTAGGCTGCTGCTGGGTGCTGCTGTAGGGTCTCGAGACTCGTGGCCAAATCTCGGATGCGATGGCCACTCGGTGGCCAGTTGGCCAAATGGGTGAGATTGCATTCGATGTGGCTGCGCGGCGGGTCTCGAGAACCGTGGCGGTGCCTCTCTATCTGTCAAGCCGCACTTGCGGTATCCGCCTCGTTTCGTCGGTATCGGCGTTTCTCGTCGGCGAGCATGATGCGCCAGACGTGATCGGATAGGTGCCGTTTGAGGGCGCGCCTCGCCGCTGCGGGCGGTTTGCCTTCATCGATTTTCTTGTCGTAGTACGTTCGGCCGGCGCTGGCGGGCATTCGGGTCTGAACCATGGCGACGGTGTGGAGCGCGCTGTTGAGTTGCCGGTCGCCGTAGCGGGAGAGGCGGTGGCGGTCGGTGTCGGCGCTGGCGATCTGGACCGGTGCCGAACCGTTGTAGTTGGCGTAGGCCGCGGCGGTCGGGAATCTGCTGGCGCGTCCCGTGCGACCGATCAGCCGGGCCGCGGTCACCGCACCGATCCCGTCCACCTCCCGCAGACGGGTGCCGTGCTCGTCGAGCGTATGGGCCATCTGCTTCTCGTTCGCCGCGAGCTGGTCATCGAGGCGGCGGATGTCGGCGATCAGATCCCGGCACAGACCGACGCGAGTTCGGTCGACGCCGCTTCGGGCACGGAAGCCCCGCAGCAGGGTGGTGGCCGAGGCCGCGGTCAGCGAGGTCGGCGCTCCGCCGGCGAACAGCTGTCGCAGCAACGCGTGCAACTGATTGACGAGGCGAGTCCGACTGTTAGACATATTCGTTCGATGTTCGTCGAGCAGCGCCAGGATATCGGTCGGGCCCTCGGGGTCCACCGGGCGGGCGTCGCCCTGCAGGACGGCGACACAGGCCGCTGCGGCGGCGTCGATGCGGTCGTTCTTCCGTCGGCCACCGCGGGAGAGTTGCCGGATCCGGGCGGTGGAGGTGGTCGGGACGTCGAGAACGAGTTCGCCGAGGACCAGTAGCCACTGGGCGAGGTCAGTCCGGCCAGACCCGCGGACACCATGTGGCCGAGTCCCTCGGCGTTCTCGACCGCCCATTTGCGGGTCGGCCAGGTCTTGGCCCAGTCGATCAGCGTCTTGTAACCGGTGCGGGTGGCGTCGATGCGGATCGAGCCGAGGTCGGTGTTGGTGGCCGGGTCGACCGCGGTGGCAGTGTGGCTGGACTTGTGGGGATCGATGCCGATGACGATCATGGAAGGCGGTTCCCTTCTCTGCTGGATTGGGGGAATCCGCGGAGGACAATCCGACTTCAAGTACCTCTCACAGCAGCTTGGGGTCACGCCTCCCTTAAGTCACTCCGCGAACGCAGGCCGGAAGGGGCCGACACACCGCCACGAAGTCAACCCGCAGGATGGGGTGACAGGAATCTCACGAGTCAACCCTTCCGGTCTGCTACGGCACATTACAAGCAGCTAACCCGGACCACGGACCGCTGACACGACCATAAGTCGGAATCTCACGGCGGGTGGCGAGCCGTGGCGGATCTCCGCCATCGTGCTGCGGCACGCCATTTCAATCGGCTCACCGAATCGCCACTAACCGCCGCGGCGGCGTGATTCTGATCGTTCGGGGTCCCGATTGGCGCCCCGAAAGCGTCTCGGTCAACGACCCCGCTTCCGGAGACGTGCCGATCAACGTTCCCCAACCGGGAGTCCCGAGGCAGGCGACGATCGCAGTGCTCGATCGAAACCGCCTGAGGACTTGGTGACACGAAGGAGTTGACGTGCAAAACCCAGAGGGTCACGAGCCGTCTCGCCGCATTGGGCACAGTTTTGTGGGCGATAGCCAACCGTCACGAGCTGGATGACCTCGCTCTTGCATCAGCGAACGGGGCGGAGCTAGTCGCTGAACTACAGCGCCTCCATGGTTTCACTGACGAACGGTGTGGCTTCGTCGTCACCTCGTCTGCCAGAGTTCTGACTCAGCAGTATCGGAACAAGATCGCGGCGGAGCGCGAAGAAGTGCTGAAAGACCTGCGCGACTAGGGAGACAACCGTGCGGCCCGAGCGCCCGAGCTGACGAGCCCCTGCCGGGCGAGGCGTTATCGGGTAGGCGTCGGGCAAATCGGTGGGGGCCATTTGATCGTCGACCCCTTGCGGAGCGGTACCTAACCAGTGTTGCGCCGCGCGGTGACATGGCGTTGCCCGAGATCTCTCCGCTAACGGATCCCTCACCGGTTGTCGATCCGCTTACGGGATCGCCACCACTCCTGACGTGGTTGGGGCGTCCTGATCGCCCGTCGCGGCAGGGCACCGGTACAGCCAGTTCGCTCCGTAACGGCTGAGGAAATGCCAGGGAGTTGAGGCGGATTGCTGTGGCCTTCCCGTGAGACACAGGCAAAGCCGCAGGTCGCAACTTCTGGAAATGTCACCGGCAGCGAGACCCTATAGCTGCTGCGCTGCTGCTGTAGGTTCCGGAGCTAGATGAGAAGCGGACGAGCGACTTCGGCGGCACTGAGTGCCGAACTGCGATTCGAGCGCGGGTAGATCGAGATCTGACTTCTCGTGCCCGCGTATCTCGGGAAGGTCAAGGAAACCCGGGCCGTACGACAGTGGGCCGACGGCACACGCGCCATCAACAACGAAACCGGCGACCTCAGCGACGTCGGTCCGAAGGTCCTCGCGGCGGCACGTCAGTTCGTCGGCGCTGCAGGGTGACTCGGCAATACTAGAGTTGGCAATGCTGTGTACCTTCTCGCGTGGTGGCGGACCGTCGCCGATGGAGAATGGGCATCGTTCCCACCTCAGCAGAACGGCCCAGCGGAGGCCAGTTCCTCGCCGCTCGGGGATCCACCACCGGGGACTCACCCTTCTGCTCCGGCGGTACGGCCAGCGACACGCACGGGTACTGGCACAGCAACATGCCCAGACGCGGCCGCTACTCGAGCCATCTCGTTGTCGTCCCGCACGATCTTTCGAAACCCGGGTTTGACCGCAGCTTTGCGGCATAGCATGTCGAGATCCCAGCCCCGGCTCCGTCCCAGCATCGAATCGGCAAGGCGACAATTGGAGGATGGATCCATGGCACATGTACAACGTTTCGACCACATCGGCATTACCGTCGCGGACCTCGAGTCGGTAGCGGCGTTCTTCGTCGGACTAGGTCTCGAGGTCGAGGGCACCGGATCCGTGGAGGGCGAGTTCGTGGAGACCGTCTGCGGCATCCCCGGCGCGCACTGTGAGATCGTGATGCTGCGGCCACCCGACGGAGGGTCCCGGCTGGAGCTCGCGGCCTTCGTCACGCCCGACCACGTGCCCGGATCGCCCACGGCGATGGCCAATGAGCTTGGGCTGCGCAACGTGTCCTTCGAGGTCGGCGACCTCCAGTCGGCCGTCGACGCGGTGGCTGCGGATGGGTACGGGCTCATCGGCGGCATCGGCGAGTACGAGAACAGCGTGCGAATGGCCTACGTGCGTGGGCCCGAAGGGATCATCGTGTCCCTGTTCGAGCAGATCGGCTGACGCGCGAGCGTTACCCAATCCGTCGCCATGGACGCGGCGTGGCTCGACAACGTTACAGAATGCCCGTCTGTAGCCGTCCCGTGCGCCGATGTCGCCCGAGACGCCCGGTGGTTGCTGGACACCTCGACGACGATCCTGACCACAAGGCTCACCGGATTCCGCCGGGGGTTTCGCCTGAGGAGCACTTACGCCCATTGTGCCCTGACGACTGAGAGGGCCGATCAACCGATTGTGCCCTGACGACTGAGAGGGCCGATCAACCGATCCGCAGCGGACGTCCAGGCCTGTTCACAGACAGCGAGTCGCCCACCCGTGCGGACATCGGCTGAGAGGGGCAACGACGATCTGCGATGCTGATCAGACAACAGCGGAACACTTGAAGAGGCTGGAGATGACCGAAGCCCCGAGCAACGGCTCCACATCAGGTGACGAAGCGGTGACTGTTCGTGCCGAAGCGATCCGGACCGCGGCAATCAGCGCGGCACCGAAGCACAGACGGCTGCTGCAATCGGCCAGTGGTGGTCCGCATCCTCAGCGCAATCATGCTCCGGGTCTTCGCTATCTTCACACCCCCTGGGCACGGGTGCTCACGACGACCGGACGCAAGACCGGCCAGCAGCGCCGGAACTACGTTCGTGCGATCCGGCGCCACGACAAGGTGTACGTCGTAATGCTCCGCCCTCCCGCATTGGCAATCGAGAGACCCCTGGCCGTCTCGTCCTGGGTGTGGAACATGCGAGGCAACCCGAACATTCGCCTGCGACTGCGGCGCCGAACCTGTGCCGGTGTCGCGCGAGAGATCAGTGACCCGACCGAGCTGCAACAGGCACCAGAGGCAATCTGCGAGACAGTGCACCTCATCGACTACGGCGAGTGCCGTCTTCATCTGCGCGGCCGCCCTTCCCGGACCAAGATCAAGGATCTGCACCGCTACTGGTTCGACACCGGCATCCCACTCGTAATCGAACTCGCGGAGTAGGTGAGGTATCGGTGGCAGGGGCGCCCGCACGCTGCCGCCGATACCTCGTGAAGTACGGGGCACGAACCAGGACCCGGGACGAATCGGACGGACGTCGAGCCTCCAGGTGGTCCGCAAGAGGTTCTGTCACCGTCCGAACCCGCTGCGCGACAGGGGATCGAAGTACACCCTGGTCGCGTGACTTCGGGGATGCCGACGACACGAGGTCGGCCAGTAGCCGGGCGTCGCGGTCTACGGCCCAGACGTGGGCACCTTCGTCGGCGAGTCTTTCAGCGGTGGCGATCTGTCGATCATCGCCGGTCAGGCGTCTACACCGCTGTTGCCGCAACCGCGTCCGGTTCCAACCGGGAGTACGTGAACTCGCTCGGCGCTGACGAGTTCGTCGACTACCGCGAGCAGAGGTTCGAGACGTCGGTGGCGCCGGTGCATGCCGTGATCGACACGGTCGGCGGCACCGTCCAACAGCGGTCCCTCGACGTGTTGAGCCAGACGGGGTTCTCGTCGCTCTGCCAGCGGAGGTCCCGGACGAGGTCAAGGCCGAAGCCGAGCGACGCGGTATACGGATGCGATACTTCAGCGTCGAACCGAACGCTGACACGCTGACCAAGATCTCCCGGCTCGTCGCTGACGGCAGAGTGCGGCCCATGGTCAGCTCGGTGTATCCCCTCGCCGAGGCTCGAGCTGCCCACAAAGAGGGCCGGGCAGGACACGTCCGAGGGAAGCTGGTCCTCGACGCGACCACGGTTGCTTCCTGACCAGCGTGCTTCGGGACGGGTGCCGACTGCTTCCCGAAATGCGCTGGGCGCCTATCTCGCCCGGTTGAAGTTCGGCTTCCGGACGTAGGTGAGCGCCGGATTCTGTCGGCTGCGCCCGACGGCGGCTTACGGTGCGGAAGCCACCTGTTGGACGATCCTGTCGTCGGCTCGAACCATTGACTCGAAAGTGTGTGGCGCTCCTCACCTTTGTGTGGGTAGTTTTGGATTAATTCCTCCGAGCGTCAGGTAGATCATCGAGGTCAGCGATTCAGCGGAATGGTGTCCGTAGCCGCGAGCGTTGATGAGTCTGATCTTTGAGTTGATACCTTCGATGAGGCCGTTTGAGATGCCGAGTTCTACTGCTGCGATGATTCCGTCGTAGTGCTTGTGGATCTGTTGGGCGAGCATTGTGAATGCCGGGATTCCGCTGTGTGCGGCGTCGTCGATCCATGCGCGTAGATGTCGTTTGGCACGTGAGGGTTTGACGGTGCGGAACAAGTCCCGCATTTGCTCTTTCAGTCGCCATGCGTGCCCGACCTGCTGATCCTGACCTGTGAGCGTGTCGACCAGGGCGCGGCGCTGGTCGGTGAGTCGTTCGGCGCCGGTTCGCAACGCGATGCGGACTTTGCGCCAGCTACCGCTCGAGAGCTCTATTCTGCGGCGGTTGGCCGAGGAAGCCTCGGAGAACACTCGGTCCAACGCCCGGTTTACCCACTGCATGACATGGAATGGGTCGAAACAGATACGGGCGTTTGGTACGTGCTCCTCGGTGGCGACGCGATATGCCTTCGATCCGTCCATCGATACCGACTCGATCGAGTCGAGATCTGACTCCTGTTGCTGCTCATAAAAGGCCGCGAGTGATTCGGTGCTCCGCCCGGGTTCGATATGCACCACGGTCTTGGTGTCGTGGTCGCCGATAACAGTCAAATACTTGTGCGGGTGTCGGTAGCAGATTTCGTCGACGCCGATGCGGTAGATCGCCCCGAGTCGGCGACTGTCGATCAGTTCGTCGACGGTGCGGTTGATGATTGCGGTGACCGTTTCCCACGCGCAGCGCATCAACGTCGCGACGGAGGTGCGGTCGGTGCGGGCGGCGAGCCACAGGATGGTGTCTTCGAAGTCTCGGGTGTGCCGGGCGGTGGGCCGCGCCCACGGCACCTGTTCGGTGCGCACCCCGCAGTCGGGGCAGTCGATGCGGCGGATCTCGTAGACCAACCACAGGCGGTGGGTGCCGAGGTCAAGGTGTCGCCAACGGCGAGTGGACCGGTCATATGTTGCCGACGAGATATACCCGCAGGGACACTGGAGTCGGCGGGCGCGCAGGCGGACTTCGACCTTGACATCGCTGTCTGTGATCGACACCGCGGACACCGATGCACCGGGGATCTTCAAGAGACGGTTAAATGCAGTACTGACGCGCACGTGTAGCGGGCCTCCGGGTTGAGGTAGGTGTGGTAACCCCGAAACCTAGAGGTGCTGCACGTGCGCGTCCCTCATCTCACCGGTGAAACGCCGAACAGTGCGGCCAACAACACAACCCACCCTGAACAGCAGAAATGGCGCCCACAGAAACCCGAGGAGCGCCAAGTGTGTTCGAACTAGAATTCAAGGATGGGGCTCGGGGGAGATATCCAGGGGGCGTTGTCGGACGAGATTCTGGCGACCGCGGTCGGTGATGCGTGGCGTCTGGCCGAGGTGGAGTTGCTCGATTCGGTCGTTCGTATCTCGGAGGAGATTCAGCGGCTCGAAGCCTTGCGCGTCAAGCTCGTCGGGGCCGTCGACCACCGCTGCAAGGTCGATGTGCTGGGGTTTCCGAACGCCAAGATGTGGCTGGCTTCCAAGACGTTGCTCGAGGTGGGCGCGGCGGGGCGAATCGTGCTGTTGGGCCGAGGTTTGCGTCTCCAACCGGAGATCGCGGACGAGTACTTCGACACCAACATTTCGGCGGAGCACGCAGCGCTGATCGTGAAGTTCTGCGAACGGCCACCCAAGGGTATGCCGCTCGAAGCGTTGGATGACTGCCGAAATGCGTTGCTGTTCGCCGCAACCGGTCCCACCGCGAACACGGACGCGGTGCGCGCCGTCATTGCCAGGTTGGAGCGCGCCTTCGAGTCCGACGATCCGCCGCCCAGTGAAGACACCGACCTCAACGAGTTCCACGCATCCAAGACGCTCAACGGCCGTGTCGCCGTCAGGGGCGACCTGGATGCCGTGACCGGTGAGATGCTGCTGTCGGCGCTCTCCGGATTGTCCAAGCCACGGCCCGCGCAGGACGGAACCAAGGACCCCCGCACTCCCGGGCAGCGGCGGGCCGATGGGTTCACCGAACTCCTGCGCCGCTATCTCGACTCCGGGGTCGCGGGCGAAGAAGGCGGCGAACGACCGCACGTCTCCGTCCACGTCAATGCCACGGATCTCGCCGTCCACACCGACTGCAGTGCACGAGCACAGCAGGATGCCGCTTCGTCCGACGACTCGCTCTTCGCCGTCGATGGGGTGGCGTGGACCGAGTGGATGGGGCCGCTGAGTCTCAGGGCAGCCCGGCTTCTCAGCTGCGATTCGATCTACACGCCGATCGTGCTCGACGACAACGGAGCGCCACTCGACCTCGGCATCTCCACCCGGACAGTCACGAAGAGGCAGCGAAAAGCGTTGGTGGCGCGGGATCGAGGATGCGCGTTCCCCGGGTGTGGTGCGCCGCCGTCCTGGTGCGAAGGTCACCACATCATCCACTGGTCCGCGGGCGGGCCGTCCGACATGGGCAACCTGGTGCTGCTCTGCGGATTCCACCACCGGCTGCTGCACCACAGTGACTGGGAGATAGAGATGGGAGCCGACCGGCACCCCACGTTCATCCCACCCCGGCAGGTCGACTGGGAACGAAACCCGATACCGGCGCACAACCGGGCCCGGCCCCGAGCATCCTGACCACGCGACACGGCGCACGCCGACTCGGTGACAGGACAAATCCTGTCGCCGAGCCGGCATGCCGTCGTGGCGGGGTCCGCCGGCCATCTGTGGGAGTACTGGATCGGTCGGCTGCGGCAGCCGGCACCGGCGCGATCGGTCCGCAGGTACAGCCCAGCGGACCGAGTGCGCTTCCCTGCGGTTGTGTCCGTTCCCCGACACGCGGGTAGGTGGTAATTCTTCGGCCAGGATGCGGCCGCCATAGCTGTCGCGTCCAATCGCGCGGACCCCACTGCGTCGATTACCGCCGAGGTGACTTGTGCGCAGCAGGGCAGGCGGATGCTCACCGCTGACGACATGTCCGCCCCTAAGAAATGAAACAAACCGATTGGCCCGTTTTCTGGTAACGTCTGCGTCGTCATGGTGGTCACATGACGACGCGGACGTCTCGGGCACACGAGTCGGTTCACGCGAGGGGTGGAGTGCAGGTGTCGCCTGAGCTGCTGGTTGGGCGGCACCTGCACCCAACGCGCTCGCACACGCCGAAACGCACCGCTCTGGCAGGACGGCAACGCGCTGACCGTCGCGGCGCACCTGGAGTGGGCGGGCCGGTGTCCACATTCCCGCGGGCGGGTGCACTCGGCGAAACAGTGCATTCACGCCACCGTTGGGACGACAATTCGAAGATGAACTCCACCACCGAGGAACAGCACATCAGCGTGGTGCGACAACGCCTGGCGGCACGATTTCCGACCATCGATTCCGGAGTGATCAACCAGGCGATCGACACCGCGCACCACCAGTTCGACGGACGACCAGTACGTGACTTCGTTCCGTTGCTCGTCGAACGCGCTGCTCTCAGGTCCCTCACTGACGACACCTAGCGCACGGGTTCGGTGCTGGGCTCGCTCCCGACGCGGAGGCACTGGTCGGCCGCAACATCTCGACATACGGGACCCCGCCGAGCCGCTGGTGTCGGTTCGGCACCGACGTCAGCGAGGCGGGGTCGAGGTGTCGCATCCTGATGGGTCGACGTCGGTTGCCGCGACACTCCCTCAGCGTAAGCGTCGCCCAGAAGTGTGGGAGAGAAAGCGACCGGGAAGTCTGGGTGAACGTTCTCGGGCGCCTCGGTGGTCGAACTCCCGGTGCGGCTACGACTGACCCGCTCCGCGCTTGCCGCCGTCGACCGCCCTCGTCCGGCCCATCGTGCGACGAAATACCAGGTCAGCTGTGGTGGACTGCACGAAACGCTCGTGAACTTCTGAACAACACGAAGACGTCGAGGGGCTCGAGTGGTTACTCTCTGCCTGCTTTTTCGTATCGGTTGCAGTACGTACTGAATGGGGATCGGCATGACGAACATCAGCACAGCTCGGCCCGGATACAAACCCTTCACCCGCCTGGCGGCGGTCGGTCCCGACGCCGCGGAGTTCGAGGGCACACAGCTCACCGTCGGATACCAGATCGGTTACCCGGTTGCGCTGGCCGGTGCGACCATCGTCCTCAATTCGCCCGGCCTCGGGTTCGCGATCGGGTCGGACACCGGAATCGACCTGGGGCTCGTCCCCGACTTCACGCTGGATCTGAGTGCGGGGACCAACGCGGAGCTGGCGGGTGACATCATCCCGTCGCAGGAGCTGGACATCGACCTGGAGCCGGGAGGTATCACCGAGGTCCCGCTGCTCGAGGGTCAGGAGTTCGACGGACCCGAGGCGCTGGTGCGGATGCAGGGCGTTCACGGTTCCATCTCCGGAGCGATCGGACCGGTCACCATCCGACCGTATGCGAAGGCTGTCACAGCCAACGGTGACACCGTCATGACCTACGGTGTGCCGCAGAAGCTCAACTGACCGGTGCTGGAACAGGTTCCGTAGAATGCAACGGGTCGCCATCCCGATCGTGGATGGCGACCCGGCGCGGTTGTTCGCCTGGCGCGACAACGCCTACGACGCCACTAGTTCCTGGATCTTTTCGCGGGCAGCCCGCTCGATGAGCAGGAGCACGAAGTCGTGTACCTTCCGGTCCGCGAAGCGGCTGTGCGCAGAGCGTACAACCTCGTCGATGGTGTCCCGGGAGACATCCGGGTACCGAAACTGGAGGCCGTCGATGACCCTGGTGAGATGGAGCCGCTCTTCATCGTTCCGCCGAATTCGGCGATGGGGTCAAGCCGCACCGAAGTCACCGGTTCGCCTCGTTCTCGGCGGGTCCCGCTCTGGCCGAGACGCTGTTCACACCGCGGGTCGGGTCGCTGACATGGGCAAACGCACCGCAAGCCAGGGCCTGCCGCTCCCGTCAGAAGCACGCGTCACGGGGGATGCAAGAACTGGTGTGCGCGAATCTGTGACGAAGGGCATCACCGGAGCGGATCGTCGAGAATGGTCAACTTGCACCGGCCGACGGAGGCCGCACGATGTCGGCGCCGGGTCGCCTGCCGCTTTCGACCCCTCACCTTGACTCGTGACAGAACTGCCGGAGTCGGTGAAGGCTCGCTGAGCGAAAGTAGCTAATCGTCAATCATTTCCACTGCGCTTGGCGATTGTCCCATCGGCCACGCGACAGCGGACGTGCGGAAATTCCTATCGCGCGGGCCTACTCCTCCTATCGTCGCTGCATGCCACCGCCCCGGCGCGGTCGGGACGGGAGTTCGGGGCGCGGTGTTCACCGCACCGTCACCCCCGGCTGCTGAGGTGTCTCCGGGAAACACGGAACAACCGAGGAGATGCGGGTGGCGCGAATAGGACTCGAAGGTGTGTCGAAACAGTTCGGCACCGCGCAGGTAGTGCGTGATGTCGACCTCGACATCGCCGACGGAGAGTTCATGGTTCTGCTCGGGCCGAGCGGGTGCGGGAAGTCGACGCTGCTGCGTCTGATCGCCGGCCTCGAGAGCCCGTCGTCGGGCCGCATCCTATTGGGCGAGAACGACATCACCAGGACACCACCCCGACAGCGGGACGTTGCGATGGTGTTCCAAAGCTATGCCTTATACCCGCATTTGACCGTCGCGAAGAACATCGGCTTCCCCTTGCGTGCCCGCAGACGGTCGAAGGACGAGATCCGGGAGCGGATCACCACCGTGGCGTCGGCGCTCGGTCTGCAAGACCACCTGGACCGGCGCCCCGCCCAGCTTTCCGGCGGACAACGCCAGCGGGTGGCGCTGGCCCGGGCGATGGTTCGCGACCCCGGGGCGTTCCTGATGGACGAGCCGCTGTCGAATCTCGATGCCGCGTTGCGTAGCGCGACCCGCACCGAGCTCATCGACCTGCACCACCGGCTGAGATCGACATTCCTGTACGTCACCCACGACCAGGTCGAGGCGATGACGATGGCGACACGAATCGCACTGCTGAACAACGGAAGGATCGAGCAGGTCGGTACGCCGACCGAACTGTACGACACTCCGCGTTCGACGTTCGTCGCCGCCTTCCTCGGCGCGCCACCGATGAACCTGTTCGACGCAACGGTGATCGCGCGGGCCGGGGAACTGCACTTCGTCGCCGACGGCGTCGACGCACCCCTCGGGCTGTCCGCCGGGTCGGCGATCGGACCGCAGAAGGTGACCGCCGGCATCCGGCCGGAACGCATCCGGCTGAACGGCACCGATGTCCAGCTTCGCGGTGTCGTCACCGCCTCGGAGAACCTGGGCAGCGAAGAGATCCTGCACGTCACCGTGGGCGGCACCGTCATTCGCGTCCGCGCTTCACGCCCGGTTGCCGCGCAGGTCGGCGACGCCGCCGCGTTGAGTGTCAGCCCCGAGGACATTCAACTGTTCGACTCCGGGACCGGCCGCCGGCTGGTCTGGCACGTTCCCCACGAGCACGGGGCATTGCCACGCGATGCCTCGCTGTCGGTGGCATGAGCGCCGGCACGGTTCACGAGCCCCCACACACGAACAACAGGAGAACCTCAGTGAAGAAGACCCTGCCCGGGCTGGGCGTGCTGGTGACCAGCGCGTTGGTCCTGACCGCCTGCGGCGGCCTCGGCACCACAACCACGGATCCCGTGGCGAGCAGCACCGATCCGGTGCCGGAACTCGCTCCGGACCAGAATGTGTCGATCGTGTTCGAAAGCTACAACTACGGTATGGCGGGAGCGTGGACCGACACCTTCAACGCCCTGATCGACGACTTCACCAAGCAGCACCCCAACATCCACGTCACAGCGCAGAAGCCGCAGGGCAACAGCCCGAACCCGGCCACCGACACGATCTCGAGCATCCAGAGCCAGACGGTGGCCGGATCGCCCCCGGACGTCGCGCAGCTCGGGTTCAGCGACCTGGACTTCACGATCCACCAGCTCGGCGCCCACTCGCTCGACGACCTTGTCGGCAAAGATGCGGTGCAGAAGAATTTCGACGGCGCGAAGCACTCGTACGCCCCGGCCGCGCGCACTCTCGGTGACTGGGGAGGCGCCACCTTCGGTGTGCCCTTCGTCTTTTCCACTCCCGTGTTCTATTACAACGCAACACTGTTCGAGCAGTCCGGGCTCGACCCGGCGGCACCGCCGAAGACGTGGGACGAGGTCGCGGCCGCAGCGGCCGCGATCACCACCAAGACCGGCAAGGGCGGCGTCTACCTCGACTGCCTGACCAAGACCTCGAAGGACTGGTGCTTCCAGAGCCTCGTCCGGTCCAACGGCGGGCAGGTCATCGCCGAGGACCGGTCGTCACTCACGTTCGCTGACGACCCCGCGGTGCAGGTAACGGAGATGGCCCAGAACCTGGTGCAATCGGGATCGACCCCCAAGCTGAGCCAGCAGCAGGGCTACGAGGCCTTCGCCCGCGGAGATATCGGCATGATCCTCGAGACCAGCGCGATCCAGGGCACCTTCGTCAAAGGTGCCAAGGACAAGTGGGACCTGCGCGCCACCACGATGCCCACCTTCGACGGCAAGACCCCCGTGCCCACCAACTCCGGCGCCTCGCTCTTCACATTCGCATCCGATCCCGCCAAGCAGCGCGCCTCGTGGGAACTGATCAAGTTCCTCACCAGCGAGCAGGCCTACACCAAGATCGCGCAGGGAATCGGGTACCTCCCGCTGCGCACCGGACTCGTCGACGATCCTGCCGGATTGCAGGAGTGGTCGCAGAAGAATCCGCTGCTCGCACCGAACATCGCCCAGCTCGGCTCGATGGAGCCGTGGATCTCGATGCCCGGCAACAATTACCTGCAGATCCGCGACGGGATGATGGATGCCGTCGAGGCGGTCGTCTACCAGGACGCCGACCCGAAATCCACCCTCGACGCCGCGCAGAAGCAGGCCACCGCGCTTCTGCCCACCCAGTGACCCCCGCCGACGTCACGGTGATTCACCTGACGGACACCCACATCCGCGCCGAGGGTGACCTCGTCCACGGCACGATCGACACCCTCGACAACCTCGCCCGCGCACTCGACCGCATCGTCGGATCCCGGCAGCGCGTGGACGCGGTGGTGTTGTCGGGCGATCTCACCGACAACGGGGCACCGGAGGCTTACCGGAGGTTGCGCGAGGTTGTCGAGCCGGCGGCCGCCGAACTCGGGGCGCACATCGTCTACGCCATGGGCAATCACGACGACCGCACCGCCTTCCACACCGAACTACTCGGACTCGACTCCGGCAGTGGTGATCTCGAGGCCCCACACGACGCGGTCCACGACATCCACGGTCTCCGGGTGATCGTGCTCGACAGCACCACACCCGGGAGACACGAGGGTTGGCTGACGGACGTGCAGCTGGCATGGCTCGACGAGGAACTGTCCCAGCCCAGCGAGCGGGGAACGCTCCTCGTCCTGCACCACCCGCCGATTCCGTCGCCGGTCGCCACGGTGAACTACCTGCGCCTCCAGGACCCCGACCGGCTCGCGGCGGTTCTGGCCGGCTCCGATGTGCGGATGATCCTCTGTGGGCACTCCCATCTGACGAGCTCAGGGGCGGTCGCGGGGATCCCGGTGTGGGTCGGCCCGGCCCTGTCCTACCGGGTGGACCCGATCGCGGGGGTGGGCAGCCACCGCGGCGTCGCCGGCCACGGCTTCAGCCGGATCGATGTCCTCGAATCCACGGTGGTCGCCACCGCGGTCGAGACGACCCCGGCCGAAACGGTCTACGACATCCCCGAACAGGACATGCTTGCCCGGTTGCATGCCCTCCAGCTCCGGGCGGGGTGAGGAGGCGATCGTGTTCGTTGCCGTACCGGATCTTGCTGACGCGACAACACCCGTCCGGGAACCGGTGGCGGTGCCTGCCATCCGTACCCACCCTCTGCGGAGGGTGGTGCGGGTGGCCGAGCCGTACCTGTACCTGACACCGGCTGTCGCATTGTTGGTCGTGTGGACCTACCGCCCGCTCGTTCAGGCGGCCCAACTCTCCACCTACTCCTGGAACCTGCTTCCGACCACCCCCATGGTTCCCGTCGGCCCGGACAACTACCGCCGGCTGCTCGAGCTGCCGGCGGTCGGTGACTCCGTCTGGCGGACAGTCATCCTCATCGTCGGTCTGTTGCCGTTCACGCTCGTGCTACCGGTGGTCGTCGGATTCGCCACCCGCGGCGTCCACGGCCGGGCCCGGGCGATCTACCAGAGCCTGATCTTCGCACCCTTTCTCGTCGCCCCTGTCGCGAGCGCGGCGGTGTGGCAATGGCTCCTCGACCCAGGTGCCGGAATCGTGAACCGGGTGCTGGGCTCAAACACCAATTGGATTCACGAACCGGCGACGGCGCAATGGGTGATCGTCGCCGTCACCGGGTGGCATTTCATGGGTTTCGCCGTGCTGGTGGTGTCGGCCGGGATGGCCGGCATCAGCGGGGACTACGCCGAGGCCGCGCAAGTCGACGGGGCGACACGGCGGCAGATCGACTGGTGGATCACCCTGCCACTGTTGTCGCCCACCCTGGTGTTCCTCGGACTCATGACCGTGCTGCTGAGCGCGCAGTGGACCTTCCCGCTCATCGACACCCTGACCCAGGGCGGACCGTCGCAGGCGACGACCAACATCTACTACTTGTTGTGGGACTACGGGTTCCACAGCTTCGACGCGGGCCTGAGTGCCGCCGCGGGCATCATGCTGTTCGTCGGATTCGGTCTCGTTGCGGGTGTTCTCGTGTGGATCTCGGAAAGGATCTCGTTCCATGACGACTAGCCAGTCACCCGTACCCGAGCCGTTGTGGCGGCGAGCACGGGGACATGCGGTCCTCGTCGCCATTGCCCTCGGGTGCATCTTTCCCATCTATTGGCTGCTTGCGACGTCACTGCGACGGCCCGACGACGTCGGCTCCCTCTCCCCCGTTCCGTGGCCGCTGTCATTGGGCAACTATGTGGACGCGACCGAGAAAGTCGACGTGATCCGCCTGCTCGCCAACACGTTCGCCGTCTCAGGCGTCTCGGCGGCTGGCCAGCTCCTCGTGGCTCTGCTTGCCTCGTACGCGTTCGTGATGTATTCGTTCCGCTTCCAACGGCTGCTCTACCTTGCGTTCGTCGGAACCTGGTTGGTGCCGTTCCAGGTCACGATGCTCCCCAACTATGTACTGCTGTACCAAATGGGACTGATCAACAACCTCGTCGGTGTGATCGTGCCGACGCTGTGCTCCGCGCTGGGTGTCCTGATGCTACGGCAGCACATGGCCGGCTTCCCGAAGGAACTGGTCGCGGCGGCCACACTGGACGGCCGTTCGTCGTGGTCGATTCTCTGGACCGTCGTGGTACCGAATCTGCGTCCCGCATTGGCGGCGCTGTCGATTCTGCTGTTCATCAATGCGTGGAACGAGTACTTCTGGCCGGCGGTGGTCCTGCAGCGCAGCAACGCCGTCGTTCAGTTGGGGCTGAGGAGTTTCATGGGAACCGAGGGCAACGACTGGGGGCCGATGATGGCCGTCGCGGGTCTGGCATGCCTGCCGGTGTTCGCGCTCTACGTCGTCCTGCAGCGGCACATCGTCAACGCGTTCGTCCGATCCGGACTGAAATAGGTCTCGGAACATGGGGCGGAACAGTGACCGGGCCGCCCTCGCCGCGTTCCAGTTCGTCGGAATCGTCGACGCAGTCGAGGAAGGAGAACACCGCAGGATTCACCTCGCCGGCCCGCCATACCGCGTACAGGTCGATCGTCGGAATCGGATCGACCAATCTCACCGCCACAGTATTCACGCCCATCGCATCGAGTCCGCCCGAATTGGCGCGCGGCAGCGACGCGAACCCGACCAACGGCTTGACCGACACCATGTGAGCCGTCGCGCCCGGGTTGTCGGCGGTCTGAGCGACGTCGAGCGAGATTCGAGAATCGGACGCCGCGCCGAAGATGGAGTCGTACATAGCGGGGCACTGATCGCGCGAGAACATCACGCACCCCTGGGTCGCCAACTCGGCGAACGGAACCGCAGCCCGCCCCGCCCATCTGTGGCCCTTGCCTACGACGGCGACGAGTGGAATCTTCCCCAAGACCAGCCGGTACCGGAAGTCGGCCGTCCGCGGATGCCCGTACACCAGCGCTATGTCGAGCGTGCCGCCCGCGAGATCGACGAGCTGCGGTCCGGTTCGCTTCTCCCACAACGACACCACGACATCCGGGTGCTCTGCGCTCATCCGCGCCAGCGCCGCCGGCAGGACGTGCCTGCTGGCCGGCATGTTGTATCCGATGTCGAGGGTGCCGGAGCGGCCGTCCGCGGTGGCTTTCGCTATCCGCGTGGCCCTCTCCATGTGGGAGACGATCAGCCTGGCCTGTGTCACGAATTCCCGGCCCGCGGAGGTCAACCTGACCTCATGCGAGTTCCGCGCGACGAGTCTCACACCGAGAGACTTCTCGAGCTTCTGTAGTTGTGAGCTGAGGGACGGCTGGGAGAGGTGCAGCCGCGAAGCGGCCCGGCCGAAATGTAATTCCTCGGCAAGCGTGATGAACGCGACGAGATGTCTGAACTCCATAGTCACTCCCCGGCGGCAGCGCCGCCTCGTGTCCGGTGGCTCGCTCTACAAGGCTAGCGTCGAGTCGAAACCGGGGGTGAACTACGCGAGTACGGCCTTCGCCGCGGACGTGACTTTCTATTTCTTGTCTTCGGCCTTGCCGACGCCTCCTTGATGCGCGGGTCCCACTCCGGAGTCGCTGCCCTCGGTCTCGGCGGCGTGTGCGGCGGGCTTCTCCTCCGCGGGCGAGGCCACCGCACCGCGGGGTGTCTGCCCGGGTTTCGGCGACTGCATTCCACCGGAGTCCACATGGTCATCGTGCTCCGGGCGTCCTTCCTTCGTGCTGGTCGTCCGGCCGTCGTAGGGCGGTGTGGCCGGCTCCGTGTCGCCGGGAGGCAGTGAGCCACCGGCGGGCGCAGGGTTCGTGCCCGATTCCGCGGAGGAGGTGACCTCTTCCTGATCCAGAGACCCCGGCTTGCGGTCCGTCTGGCCTGCTCCGGCCTGGTCCGGTCCCGCGTCGCGTGAGCCCTTGGGGCCGCGCTCGGACTGTGGTTCCTCGTTCAACTGCGTGCCTGGTTCGGTACCCATGATCACTCCTTTCCGACGTAGTACAACGCCGGATTCCTACTTCGTTTGTGATTGATATCTGTTGTAGCTATGCCCTGGGGCGCGAATGCGAAACCGCGTCTCCCGATCGGGGCACGGTGTGGCGCTGCGCCCATCCTGATTCGGTTTGCGAACGGTTGGGCACTCCGAGAAGAGCGGACCGTACAGCAACGATGCGGCGCCGATCCCACGGATTTTTCAGCGAGGAGCTACGCCCGTGCCCAAGAACAACCCGCCCATTCCCGGTACTCCCGGTTCCGGTACCCCGACGCTCGCCGAGCCCACGGAACCCACCGAGCCGTTGCCTCCCAAGCCCGATCAGCGGGCTCCCGCGCTGGGAACCGCGACCGGGCAACCCGTCGAAGGTCCGGATACGGCCCGCGGCCAGCAGGGTGTGCACCTCACCACGGCGCAGGGCGCGCGGCTGTACGACACCGATCACTCGCTCAAGGCGGGAACCCGGGGACCGACCCTGCTCCAGGACCACCATCTCCGTGAGAAGATCACGCACTTCGATCACGAGCGGATCCCGGAGCGGGTGGTGCACGCACGCGGTGCGGCCGCCCACGGCGTCTTCCGCGGATACGGTTCCGCCGAACCGATCAGCAAGGCGGCGTTCCTCGGCAAGGACGTCGAGACGCCGGTCTTCGTGCGGTTCTCCACCGTCCTCGGCTCCCGGGGGTCGGCCGACGCTGTACGCGACACCCGAGGCTTCGCGACCAAGTTCTACACCGGCGAAGGCACTTTCGACCTGGTGGGAAACAACATTCCGGTGTTCTTCATCCAGGACGGCATCAAGTTTCCGGACGTCGTTCACGCCGCCAAGCCGCACCCGGATCGCGAGATTCCGCAGGCGCAGAGCGCGCACGACACGTTCTGGGATTTCGTGTCCCTGCACACCGAGGCCACCGCGCACACGTTGTGGAATATGTCCGACCGCGGCATTCCCCGCTCGTACCGGATGATGGAAGGCTTCGGCGTCAACACCTTTCGGATGGTGAACGCGGCGGGTGAGAGTTCGCTCGTCAAGTTCCACTGGAAGCCGAAACTCGGTGTGCACTCACTGGTGTGGGAAGAAGCGCAGATCGTCAACGGCATGGACCCCGACTACCACCGCCGCGATCTCGCCGACGCGATCGAGTCCGGTGCGTACCCGGAATGGGAGCTGGGCATCCAGGCGTTCCCGGACACCCCGGACCAGACGTTCGAGGGCATCGACCTGCTCGACCCGACCAAGATGGTGCCCGAGGAACTGGCCCCCGTGCAGCCGATCGGGTTGATGACGCTCGACGCGAATCCGACGAACTTCTTCGCCGAGACCGAGCAGGTGGCGTTCCATCCCGGGCATCTCGTTCCCGGGATCGACGTCACCGACGACCCGCTTCTGCAGGCGCGGTTGTTCTCCTACCTCGACACTCAGATCAGCAGGCTGGGTGGGCCCAACTTCGGGCAGATACCGATCAATCGGCCCCAGGCCGAGGTCAACGACATGCTGCGCGACGGCATGCACCAGACGGGAGTCCACCCGGGTGTCGCGCCGTATCGGCCGAACTCCCTCGACGGCGGTTGCCCGTTCCTGGCCGGCGCGGACGCTGCGTTCGTGGAGGTTCCGGTGCCGATGCCGGAGTCGACGAAACTACGCGCCGCCCCCGCGAGCTTCGACGACCACTTCTCGCAGGCCCGACTGTTCTATGCGAGCCTGAGCCCGGTCGAGCAGGCGCACGTCGCGGAGGCCTACACGTTCGAGCTGGGCAAGTGCTACGAGCAGGTGATCAAGGAGCGTGCACTCGAGGTCGTCGCGAACATCGACCCCGGTCTGTGCGAGCAGGTGGCGACGGGTCTCGGCCTCCCGGCGCCAGCGCCGAGCGTCGCCTTCGACGTGGCACCGACGCCCAGTCCCGCGCTGTCGCAGGTCGGTGCCGAGTGGCCGCTGGACGGGAGGATCATCGGCATCGTCGCCGATGACGAGTCGGATCTGTCCGAGGTGGCCGACGCGGTCGAGATGATCGGCAAGAACAGCATGGTGCCGCTCGTCATCGGACCGCACGGTGGCGAACTGGGGTCGGGCAAGGGCGCCGTCCCGGTGTCCCGGACGTTCCTCACGATGCGGTCGGTGGAGTTCGACGCGATTCTCGTCGCGGCGCCGGCGTCGGACCCGCGGGTGCACGTGTTGCTGACGGAGGCATTCCGGCACTGCAAGGCGATCGGGGGTTGGGCCGCCGGTCGCGGCCTTCTCGAAGCCGCCGGAATCCCGTCCGAGGCTCCGGGCATCGTGATCGCCGACGACGCGTCCGCACTGTTCGACGGCATCACTGCGCTGATGAAGTCCCACCGGGTCTGGGAGCGTCAGGTGTGACGTGACCCGGTTGTGAAGTGAATGGTCTGGACGAGAACCGGGAAAACTTGCTGTCCGCGCGGTGCGCCCGTCCCCGGTCGAACTATCCGGCGTCCGGCGCGTCCTCGACCTTGCGGCGCACCCCGAACACCCGACCTCCGGAGCTAAGCATGAAAGACAACACGCCACTGCGGGTGGCGGTACCGTCGCCCGTCCGAATACCAGGAGAACATTCTCATGAATGAGCAGAACACGTCCGGACAAGCGCGCAAGGGTCTCCTCGACTCGGTCAAGGGCAAGGTGAAGGAAGTGGCCGGGGCCGTGACCGGCAACGACTCGCTGGCCACCGAAGGACAGCTGCAACAGGCGCAGGCGCAGCAACGTAGAGAGGCGAACAGTGCGGAGGCCGTGGCCAGGGCGGAAACCTCGCAGGCCGCAGAGGAACTCGGCCAGGTGCGTCGTGAGAGTGCCGAGGAACGCGCTGCGATCAGCGCGGAGACGGCGGCCGCCGAAGAAGCTGCCCGGAACCGGCAGCAAGCAGAGCACCGGGCCGCGGAGCAGCAACAGCACCGCCAGGTCGCGCAGGAGCAGTCCCGCGCGGCGGCCGACGCCCGCGACGAAGCGGCCCGGGCGGAGACCGTCGAACGGGCGAAGACGGTCGCCGCCGCCGAAGAAGCCGTCGACGCCACCGACGAACACCGGCGGGCTGTCCGTGAAGCGAACGCCGCCCGCGACGAGGCAGAACGAGTTCGGCGCGCCGCCGAGGGCCTCAGCAACGACGCCGGCCTGTCCTGATCCACTCCCCTCGAATAATCGGAGATTCCATGAACGTCCTTACCGTCCCCATCACGCTCTTGCGGTTGCAGTACACGATCCTGCGGATTCCTCTGCAACTCGTCGAAGACCAGTTGATGTCCCGGCTGGCAACCGAATCGCCGGCCCGGCTGATGTACGAGCGCACTCTGGGCGTGCTCGACGGCGCCGTCGGCAGTGCACTCGGGGACCGTGACACCGAGCGGCGCGGCGACGCACTGACCGAGCGCAGCGACGCACTGGCCCGGGCGGCAAAACTCGAAGAAGAGGCTGCACGCACCGAGGCCGAGGCCGACACTGCACTGGAAACCAAGCGTAAGCAGGTCCACGACAAGCAGGCGGCAGCGCGGGAGGCGAAGCAGCGGGACGCCCAACAGGCCCGCCGACGTGAGGTCGAGCGCAAGCAGGCGGCCGTGCGGGACGCCGAGCAACGCAAGCAGGTCGCGAAGAAGAACGCCGATCAACTTGCCGCCCAACGCACCCAGGCGGCGGAGGCCGAGCACCGCGCCGAGCAGACCGAACTCCGGGAAGCCGAGAAAGCGGCGGCAGTGCCGGCCAAGGCCCAGCTGAAGGACGCCGCGAACAAGCAGGACGAGGCAGCGGACAAACGTGCTCGTGCCGACCGCGCCGAGAAGCTGGCCGAGGCGGAAAAGGCCAAGCGCCGCAACGAGACGGCAGCCAACGGGCAACGGTGATCTGACACTCAGGCTCGCTCGCCGCGAGTCCCGTCCCTTCTGAGTCGAGCGTTGTCGCTCTCGAGCCGGCTATTGGCCTCGACGAGGCGATCGTTGTCGCTCGCGAGCTCGGTGTTGAGGTGCTCGAGATCGAGGACGCGAGCGATGCCCGTCAGGTTGACCCCGTCCGCGATCAGCTCGGCGATGCGCCGCAAGCGAAGGAGGTCGTCGTCGCTGTAGCGGCGTGTTCCGCCGCTGGTGCGGGCAGGGTTTATCAGGCCGTGCTGCTCGTAGAAACGCAGCGCCTGGGTGCCGAACCCGGAGAGCTCGGACGCCACGGTGATGCCGTAGACCCCCTGTTTGGCTCGCGACTTGTCGTCGTTCGACATCGCGTCCTCCTCGAGAATCGAGTCCGCCGAACCCTCTTGCGAGGAGCTAGAGCGTTTGCTATAACGAATCTACAGCATTTGCTGAAGGTTACCTATCACGATTCGGGTTTCTGGAGGTGGAGACAATGTTGATGCGCACTGATCCATTCCGCGATCTCGACCGCCTGACTCAGCAGATCCTCGGCACCACGGCGCGACCGGCGGCCATGCCGATGGACGCGTGGCGCGAAGGCGAACAGTTGGTGGTCGAGTTCGACCTGCCAGGGGTGGACGCCGATTCCGTCTCGCTCGATGTCGAGCGCAACGTCGTGACCGTTCATGCTGAACGCCCCGCGCGCGCCGACAACCAGGAAATGCTGGCCTCGGAGCGACCGAGGGGCGTATTCAGCCGGCAGCTGTTCCTCGGCGACAACCTCGACACCGACCGGATCACCGCCAACTACCAATCGGGGGTGCTCCGGCTGACGGTCCCGGTGGCCGAACGTGCCAAGGCCCGGAAGATCGAGATCACCCACAGCGACGACCGAAAGGCCGTCAGCGCCTGACCCGCGCCGATCCGACACACAGCGGGAGGGATGACCACGATGGTGTACGCACAGATGACCCCTTCGACCGTGGAAGCGGAACTGCCACAAGTCGAGTACGTGTGGGATGACCTCGAATGCCAGCTGTTGGCAGCCGAGGTGGACCTGATCTTCGCCGACGCGCCCGCACCGGTCCCCACGGACGTGGCACCGACTTCGACTACGGACGTCCACGGCGAGAAGACGAGGCCGCCGCTGCACGCGGTGGCGCCCACCATGCGGCGCAGGGGTCCGAACCCGGCAGTAGCTGCCACCCAACGCTCGCCGCCGCACGGGAACACTTGACGTTGTCCATCCGTAGTCCCCGGCCTGCCGTTCTCGCGCTGGACGGGCCGGGGGCTACTTCGCGCTTGCACGCTGGGCATTCCCTCCGTGAGCTCCTTGCGTTGAGACGGACCGCGTCGCACGATATCTTTATCGGGAACCATAGATTAATTGGTGCAAACCACGTAGAAAGGGGTTTGGCGTGTCCGCGCACGGCGGTTGGGGCGGAGATGTCGAGGCGATCGGAAAGACACTCGACGCATTGCGTCGACTTCTCGCAGAAGAAGTGTCCGGACGCACTCTGCTGCAACGACTGTGTGAGTGGGCCGTCGATGCCGTCAGCGGCGCGGAGATGGCCGGGGTGGTTCTTTCCTATGGCGCTGGGGGCAGTGGGTCGGTGGCGTGCACGGATCCTCGCATCGCCTCGATCGAGGGTGCCCAGATACGGACAGGCATGGGCCCGGGTCCTGTCGCTGCGGACACGTGCGCGGTACTGAGAGGTGAATTCGGTGAGGGGGTGGTTCGGCGCTGGCCCGCGTTGGCGTCCGCGGTTGAAGCTGCCGGTTTCGAGTCGGGCAGTTTTCTATGTGCTCCGCTGTCCGTGGGAGAGCGCCTGGGATCGCTGAATCTGTACAGCCGCGTCGGCCGAGCCTTCTCGGAATTCGATGCTGCCCTGCTCCGGGTGTACGCCAGCCTGATTGCGTCGACGATTCGGCTCGCACGAGATGGTCGGGAGGCGCGTGAGGAAGCGGCGGGTCTGATCAAAGCCATGGAGTCGCGCAGCATCATCGAGCAGGCGAAGGGCATCGTCATGGCAACCGGGGGTGTGTCCGCGGACGAGGCCTTCGATTTTCTCGTCGTCAGCTCGCAGCAGAGAAACATCAAACTCGCTCGGCTGGCGAAGGAACTCGTCGATCTGACGTCCGGTGCCGACGGGGTGAAAGCAATTGCAAGGACACGGGATTACTCTCGCTCGCGGCAGGGTACTTCGATACTCACGTCCTCGTCGTGTCCGGACGCGACGACGGCCAGGCTCCCCGGTTATGCCCATAGCCGGCGGAGCCGCCCACAAGGGATGTGGGGAGCGTGCGGACGGCGCGTCGGTGAGGGACTCCTCAACCGCGGAGCCTTGTCCCTCAACTCCAGCATCCGCGCACTCATCTCCTGAAGTTGTTTACGCCCCAGTTCTTCTCGTACCTTGGGGTACCACTCCTGCTCTTCTTCTTCGATATGATGCTCGACGCTTTCGATCAGGACGGTGGTCTTCGCGTCGAACCGCTCGTCCTCGGGTTCCATCGCTGCCAGCTCGACGACCAGCACGTCCGCGACGTGGTGCTCTTCGTAGGATTCGAGGATGTCGTCCTCGAGGTCAGGGGGGCGAGATCGCGCACTTCCGGATGCATGCTCTCGTTCTCGATGTAGGTGTGCACCGTGAGGGCCTCGATGATCTCGTCGACGATGCGACCTTTTTCCACGCGGGCGTTCGGCCGTGACTGTTTCGCGATGGGGTGCTGGGGTACCACTCGGGAACAGGCATTCGAGTTCCTACCCTCCGAGAAAGGCACTCCATGACTCGACCGGTGCGTCATCGACGACGCGCACACCATTCCGCCTCGACGCCCTGATCGTCAGTGCGGTGTTCCTCGGCGTCGCCATTGTCGCGCTCGGGTTCCGGCTCTCTCGTAACACCGCGCGACCGCGTCCCGAGCCGGGACGCTGTAATTATCGGACCGTTCCCCAACTGGGGCGCCTTCCTGCAGCCATCCTTTCGACCGACCCGAGGAGTGGTAATGAGCGATTCCGGCGCGGGGGACCTCAGCCGCACCATGGCCGAGCTGGCCCGCAGTCTCTCCGGCCCACGCACCCTCGACGAACGCCTGCGCGCTGTCACCGCCGCAGTTGTCGAGCTGATGCCGCACGAAACGTGCGCGGGCATTCTGCTCATCTCCGGTGGCAATAAATTCGAGACCGTCGCGCCGACATCCGAGCTGCTCCGAACGCTCGACCACGCTCAGCAACAACTCGGGCAGGGACCGTGTGTGGCGGCGGCGCTCAACAATCTCGTGGTGCGAAGCGAAGACCTTCGCTCGGAATCGCGGTGGCCGCAGTTCGCTGCCGCCGCCGTCGATGTGGGGATTCTCAGTTCGATGTCCTTTCAGCTGTATACCTCCGAAGGGAAGATGGGAGCACTCAACCTGTTTGCATTCTCGCCGAACGCGTTCGGTCCCGACGAGGAAGCAGCAGGCGAGGTTCTCGCCGCCCACGCCGCGCTTGCACTCACCGCTGTACGGACCGAAGAGCAGCTGCGATCAGCGGTCGCCTCACGCGACGTCATCGGGCAGGCGAAGGGAATGCTGATGGAGCGATTCGACATCGACGCGATCCGTGCGTTCGAGCTGCTCACCAGACTCTCTCAGGAAACCAACACCCGGTTGAGTGTTATCGCACAGCGGATTACCGAACGCAGATGAGAACCGGCCACGAACCACGAATCGGTGAAATCGCCCGTGCTCGAGTGGCGACCCGGCGGTGTCAAGCTCCCGCCCGTGCACGAAGCGCGGTCAACAGCCCACGGCGATTACCCGTGACCGGATCGATCTGCGGGGGCGAGTCGGTGAACTTGCGTTCCGACGCAGTCTCGGGTGCGTCGTCCGCGGTCGCCCTGAGGAACTTGTTCGGCAGCGCCAGCTTGGCGATGGTCCGCCACGACTTGAAGTACTGCATCGGCAGCGAACCCGTCGTGTAGGGCAGGTCGTACTTCTGGGCCAGCGCCTGCACCCGCACGGAGATCTCACGCAGGCGGTTGCTCGGCAGGTCCGGGAACAGATGATGTTCGATCTGGTAGCAGAGGTTGCCGCTCATGAACTCCATGACCGGGCCCGCCTCGAAGTTCGCGCTACCCAGCATCTGCCGCAAGTACCACTGACCCCGCGTCTCGTTTTCGAGGTCCTTCGTTGTGAACTTCTCGGCGCCGTCAGGAAAATGACCGCAGAAGATCACGGCGTTCGTCCACACGTTGCGGATCATGTTCGCCGTCAGGTTCGCGGTGAAGGTCGTCAGGAACGCCGGACCGGTGAGCGCCGGGTAGACGACGTAGTCCTTGCGCACCTGGCGGCCGACCTTCTCGAGCACCTCGTGGCATCTGCGCTCGAACTCCTCACGATCGACACCGCCCGTAACCACCTTGCCGAGTTCGAGGTGCTGGAGGGCAACGCCGTATTCGAAGAACAACTGCAGCAACAGGTTGTAGACCGGGTTGCCGACGCTCAACGGCGTCCACTGCTGATCGCGAGTGACCCGCAGCATGCCGTAGCCCACGTCGTCATCCATGCCCAGCACATTCGTGTACTTGTGGTGAACGTAGTTGTGGGTCTGCTTCCAATGCTCCGACAGGCCGGCGATGTCCCACTCCCAGAACGACGAGTGGATCTCCGGATCGTTCATCCAATCCCACTGACCATGCAACACGTTGTGACCGAGTTCCATGTTCTCGATGATCTTGGCGGTGCCGAGCATCGCCGTGCCAGCAACCCAAGCCGGCGGAAACAGGCTCGCGAACAACAGGGCACGCCCGCCGATTTCGAGTGACCGCTGCAGCCGGATCGCGTTTCTGATGTAACGGGAATCACTCTCCCCGCGCGAGGCTTCGATGTCTCGTCGGATCGTGTCGAACTCGATACCGAGAGCCTCGACATCTGCCTCGGTCAGGTGGGTGTACATCTTGACATCCGAAATCGCCATGTCCTTACGCTACGGCAAGTTACGGAACCGTAGGTTACGCGCAGATGAGATGTGAGTTAGTTCGGAAGTCGTCGCCGGCGCGGTTTGGGTTCGGCAGCTGTGGGCAAGCTGTGCAGGAGGAGCGTTCGGACGACGATTCGGCTGACCGCTCGGGCCACACAACAGTCAGGAGACGTCATGCAGAAAGTGTTGATCTTCGCAGCGGGCGCGGCCGCGGGTTTCGTCCTGGGCACTCGGTCCGGCCGGCAAACCTACGAGAAGATGAGGCATCAGTCCCTCGAGCTCTGGCACAACCCCACCGTGCAGGAGAAGGTGAGCGAGGCGACGGAGACCGTGAAGGACAAGGCGCCGCAGGTGCAGCACAAGGTCGGCGAACTGGCGAAGAAGGCTACCCACCGTGGCACGGACACGAGCGCGACGGGCGCCCCGACCAACGGAGTGTCACTGGAGGACGCGGCGGGCCGCACTCCCACGGCCCCGCCGACCGTTACTTCATCGACGGAGGGCAAGCACACCCAAAGCCCGAACTGACCGGGTAGGCGGTGTTGCGGGCCGCTGAATTCTGCGCATTCCGACGTGAGTGCGCGGCATACTGTGGCAGTGGTTGCAGGGCGAGGATGGTCGAGCGCGCAGTGCCGTGGGTGTCGCTGTGGACACTGATGAGCTCCGTGGCTCGAATGCACCCCCACAGGGCGGAAGTTTCCGGTTCTACCTCGACGGCCAGCGCTGGGAATGGTCCGACCCCGTCGCCCGGATGCACGGCTACCACCCAGGCGAGATAACCCCCACCACGGAACTGCTGCTCTCCCACAAGCATCCTGACGACCAACCTCAGGTCGCGGCCCTCTTCGACAAGATGATCGACGGCGGCGAACCGTTCAGTAGCAAGCACCGCATCATCGACACCGAACGGCGCATCCACCACGTCATCGTGGTCGGCGATCGCATGCTCGACAAGAACAACCAAGTCGTCGGCACATCGGGGTATTACATCGACGTCACCGAAGCCTTGGAAACCGACCTCCGTGAGTTCAACGCGGCGCTCACCGAGGCCGTCGCCGAACTCGAACAATCGCGGGCGGTGATCGAGCAGGCCAAGGGTGCACTCATGCTCGTCTACGGCATCTCCTCAGAACGCGCCTTCGGCATCCTCACCTGGCGTTCACAGGAGACCAACACAAAACTTCATGCCCTCGCCGAGCGTTTCGTCGAGGCTCTCGCCGCCGAGGCGACCCTCCCCGAGTCGTTTCGCGCCCGGTTCGACCACTTGCTCCTGACCGCACACGAGCACCCCGACACCCAGCCGGGAGTACAGAACTGATCGTGGCCGGCACCCCCACGGCACCTGGGGCCGAGCCAGGCGTCCCCCCTATGCGGTGGTGACGTCGGGTGGGTCGGGAAGGTCGACGCCGAGAACGAAGTCGAGCCAGATGAGCGCGTCGGCCAGGGTTTCCGCGCGCATGGTGAGGTCGAATTGTCGCTCGGCCGCGGTGAGAGACCGCTCCACTTCCGCGTGATCCTCGGCGAGGACGGCCGACACTGTCCGCAGCACCCACCGCGCCGATGCCGGTAGGGCGTCGACGTCGACGTACCCGCCGTCCGCGAAGCGGAGGTCGAGGATGAACCTCTCCCCTGGGCCCGCGGCGCCCAGACGCGCGATGACCACGCCGACGATGGCATCGACGACCCAGGCGAGCACGTCGCCGTATTTCGGCCGCTCTCCGTCTGGGTGCGGTTCGGCACACACTCGGGATATCTCGAACGAGAACCGGGCGGCGTCGCGGTCACCGACCAGTTGCATCAGCCGACCGCCGAGAGCTGCGGCCGTCGGGCTGGTGGGGCGGCCTGCGTTCGATCCCATACTGGAGAGTGCCCGGCCCCGGGAGCAGCCACACAGGCTGCCGTTCACGCTCGTGCGCACATCACTGGCTGTTCCGGCAGCGTCGCAGTTGGCCGGACAGGTACCGCTTCGCGCGGCGATGTCCACCCACGTGGTCGAGTTCGGCGTCCAACGCGTTCAGGAGGGTCGCGAACAGGCTCGCCTGCGGGGCCCAACCGTGTCGGCTCCGGCACTGCGCGAGCCAGTCGACCGGACCGGTGTGGCCGCGGTCCGCGTTGCAGCGCGGACACGCGGCGGCCTCGTTGGCTGTGATGCTGGGGCCGCCCTCGAGTCGTGGCACGAGGTGCTCGGTGGTCGGCGGAATCAACGGTCCGAAACGACGACCGCACCACAGGTATCGTCCGCCCTGCCGGTCGACGGCGAGGGCGAGTCTGGCGGTGCGGTCCACCCGTCGATCGTGACCGATCCGCTCGCCGATGGCCAGTACTCCGCCGGCCCACGGGCCGAGACCAGTTTCGCTACCTCTGCTCCTCCGCCTTGCGTGTCGTGAACGGAAGCACGAGGCGGGACCGGTGCGCGGCGTCCCGGTAGATCTTGTGGGTGACCGGGCGGCCGACCGGCAGATGGAAGGCATCGGGTGGCAGTGGTGCGTTATGCGCGTCGGCCGGCGGTTCGTTGTTCGAGAGCTCCGCCGTCAGAGAGTGTCCCGGTCGGAACGTCGCGGCAAACGGGTAGAGGCGCAGCACGTACTCCTCGATTGTTCCGGGCTCGACCGGCACAGCGCGGCTATGCGGGTGGTGCGGGTTGCCCTCGGTGGTGCGCTCGTCGAGTTCGCGGTGCGACGCCTCGAGGTAACCGGACGTGATCAGCTGTCGCTTGCCGTCGGGAGCGGAATCCCACAGATGCAGAACGAAGTTCGTGTCGGAAATGGCTACTCCGCGACCGCGATCGACGACATCGCCGCCGCCAAGCCTGATCTCGTCACCGTATATCGTCCGGCCAGTCAGCCCATACCGCGTGGCGGCCCTCGCGAACGACCTCAGTGGTCAGAAAGCCTTGCTGCGTAGAGCGACTGGCAGCCTCGTGGGCACAATGCGAAAGGGAGTGGAGCAAGGACGGGAGCGGATGATCTTCGCGACCGAGGAACAATGCAATCGGCTGCCGAAAGGCAAACCGTTCCGATGTAGGGCTCAGACAAGGCTCCGCTGCTCGCAACGCACTCCAAGTGGAGAAATCATTCCATCTCCAGGCTGTTGCGTGGAATGGAACCAAGTCTTCGCCTCCGCCCCGGATGTCTCACTTGCAACCGCAGCCTGCATGCTCCCGCACCGAAGATGTGGGTCGCATGTGTGACGGCAATTTCGACCCCCTCCGGAAAGCGCGGGTGCGTCGAGCAGCAGTCAAATGCGCGAACTACGTAGGAATGTAGGCCGATCGATCCGGCCCCAGTCGGATCGAGGAATCCGTCCGGTCGGTGCCGCCGGCGGCACCCGATGACTCGGTGCCGCCGACAGCGACGGTCGGGTCGCCTACCTGGGGCCCATCCGGATGGCGCCGTCGAGGCGGATGGTTTCGCCGTTGAGCATCGCGTTGTCGATGATGTGCGCGGCGAGGGCGGCGTATTCGGTGGCCTTGCCGAGCCGGGAGGGGTGCGGCACCTGCTGTCCGAGGGACTTCTGGGCTTCCGCGGGAAGCCCGGCCATCATGGGCGTTTCGAAGATTCCGGGCGCGATGGTGACGACGCGGATGAGGTGGCGGGCCAGTTCGCGGGCGATCGGCAGTGTCATCGCGGCGACGCCGCCCTTGGAAGCCGCGTAGGCGGGCTGACCGATCTGGCCGTCGAACGCGGCGACGGAGGCGGTGTCGATGATGACGCCGCGTTCCCCGTCGACGGGTTCGGTCTGGGCGATCTTCTCCGCGGCGAGGCGCAGGACGTTGAAGGTGCCGACGAGGTTGATGCGGACGACGCGTTCGAAGTCCGCGAGGGGAAGGGCGCCTGCCTTGCCGAGAACCTTGCCAGGCGTCGCAATTCCGGCGCAGTTGACCACCACGCGCAGGTCGCCGAGCGACGCGGCGAAGTCGATCGCGGACGTGACGTCACCGGCGGAGGTGACGTCGGCGGCCGTGAAGTAGGCACCCTTCCCGATCTCCTTGGCGGCGACTTCCCCGTCGGACGACGGGAGGTCCAGCAGCACGACCTGTGCACCGCGCTCGTGCAGGGCCCGGGCGGTGGCGTTACCGAGTCCGGATGCTCCGCCGGTGACGACAGCGACGGCTCCATCGATCTTCACAAAGTTCTCCTCGAATAGGGTTGCGGCAGGGTGGTAAAGCGGGGTTATCAGGGGACGCGCAGGATCAGGGCGTCGCCCTGTCCGCCGCCGCCGCAGAGGGCGACGGCGCCGGTGCCGCCGCCGCGGCGCTGCAACTCGAGCGCGAGGTGCAGGGTGATGCGGGCGCCGGACATGCCGATCGGGTGGCCGAGGGCGATGGCACCGCCGTTGACGTTGACCCGGTCGGGGTCGACGCCGAGTTCCCGGGTGGAGGCGATCCCGACCGCGGCGAACGCCTCGTTGATCTCGATCAGATCCAGCTCGGCGGGCGTGATACCTGCCGCATCGCAGGCTTTCGCGATGGCACCGGACGGCTGGAACTGCAGACCCGAATCCGGTCCGGCGACCATGCCGTGCTCGCCGATCTCGGCCAGCCAGGTCAGCCCCTCCGCCTCGGCGCGTTCCTTGCTCATCACCACCACGGCGGCGGCGCCGTCGTTGATCGTCGACGCGTTCCCCGCGGTGACGGTGCCGCCGTCGCGGAACGCGCCACGCAACCGCGCCAGCGTTTCGGCGGTGGTGTCGGGGCGGATGCCTTCGTCGCGGCGCAGCCAGGTGCTCTCACCGCGGCGGGCGGGGATCTCGACCGGGACGACCTCGTCGTCGAAGATCCCGTTGTCCCAGGCCTTGGCGGCCAGCTGGTGCGAGCGCGCCGCGAACGCGTCCTGGTCCTCGCGGGCGATGACGTCCTTGTCGTTGCCGGCCTCGGTGAGCAGCCCCATCGGCTGATCGGTGAATGCGTCGTGCAACCCGTCGAGGGCCATGTGGTCGACGAGAGTGACGTCGCCGTACTTGAAACCGCCGCGTGAACCGGGCAGCAGGTGCGGTGCCTGGCTCATCGACTCCATGCCGCCGGCGACGATCACGTCGAACGCGCCGGACCGGATGAACTGGTCGGCGAGGATGATCGACTCGACCCCCGACAGGCAGACCTTGTTGATGTTCAGCGACGGGGTGCTCATCGGGATGCCGGCCTTCGCGGCGGCCTGACGGGCGGGCATCTGCCCGGCGCCGGCGGTGAGGACCTGCCCCATGATGACGTACTGCACCTGGTCCGGGGCCACACCGGCCTTGCCGAGCGCCGTGTCGATGGCGATGGAGCCGAGGTCGGCGCCGGAGAATCCGGCGAGCGAACCCTGCAGGCGGCCGATCGGGGTGCGGGCGCCGGCGACGATCACAGAGGTGGGCATGTGAGGAGGAGCCTTTCTCGGGGGTGGGTGC
Source organism: Rhodococcus sp. 21391 (assembly GCF_016772255.1). NCBI lineage: Bacteria > Bacillati > Actinomycetota > Actinomycetes > Mycobacteriales > Nocardiaceae > Rhodococcus > Rhodococcus sp. 21391. The sequence goes on from NZ_CP063781.1 coordinate 7,026,239, forward strand.
GTCAGTTCGCGGCGAGGGTGCGGCTGATGACCAGGCGTTGAATCTGGTTGGTGCCCTCGAAGATCTGCGTGATCTTCGCTTCCCGCATGTACCGCTCGACGCGGAAGTCGCGGGTGTAGCCGTAGCCGCCGAGCACCTGGACGGCGTCGGTGGTGACCTTCATGGCGGCGTCGGTGGCGACGAGCTTGGCGACGGACGCGTTGCGGGAGTACGGCAGGCCGGCGTCGCGGCGACGGGCCGCGTCGATGTAGGTGGCGCGCGCGGAGTCGACGGCGGCGGCCATGTCGGCCAGCAGGAAGCCGAGTCCCTGATGGTCGATGATCTTCTTGCCGAACGCAGTCCGCTCCTGGGCGTAGGCGACGGCCTCGTCGAGGGCGGCCTGCGCGAGCCCGACGGCGACCGCGGCGATGCCAAGCCGGCCGGAATCGAGTGCGCTGAACGCGATCTGCAGACCCTGCCCTTCCGCGCCGATACGTCGTTCCGCGGGCACGAAGGCGTCGTCGTAGTGCGCGGACGTTGTCGGCACGGCGTGCAGGCCCATCTTCTCCTCGGGCTTGCCGAACGTCAGGCCCTCGGTGTCCTTCGGGACCAGGAAGCAGGAGATCCCCTTCGATCCCTCACCGGTGCGGGCGAAGAGGTTGTAGAAATCGGCGATGCCGCCGTGGGTGATCCACGCCTTCGCGCCGTTGACGACGTACCCGCCGTCGGTCGCTGTGGCTTTGCAGGTCAGTGCGGCGGCGTCGGATCCGGCCTGCGGCTCGGACAGGCTGTAGGCGCCGATGGTGTTGCCGCCGAGCATCTCCGGGAGCCACTGCTGCTTCTGCTCGTCCGTGCCGAACGCCATCAGTGGGTGGCAGGCAAGGCTGTGGACGCTGACCGCGACCGCGACCGATGCCCAGCGGGCGGCGATCTCCTCGAGCACCTGCAGGTACACCTCGTACGGCTGCGCGCCGCCGCCCCACTCCTCCGGGTACGGCAGGCTCAGCAGTCCGGCCTCGCCGAGGGTGGCGAACACGCCTTCGGGGTAGGTCTCCGACTTCTCGTGCTCGTCGACGATCGGCGTCAGGACCTTGTCGGCGACGTCGCGCGTGAGCTGGATCAGGTCACGGGCTTCGTCAGTAGGCAGCAAGCGATCGACGGCCACGGTTTCTCCTCGAGAAGGCTACGGAAAACAGTACTGGATTACGCCCCAGGGTACTGATTGCGAAATAGTACTGCAAGGCATCTCCCAGTACTATTTCTGTCATGGAGCAGCCCACCCGACCCGGTTTCGCCACCCGACGGCGCACCCAGCTCTTCGACGCCCTCGTCGACCTGATCCTGGTCGAGGGGTTCGCCCACCTGACGCTCGACGAGATCGCGAACCGGCTGCGCTGTTCGAAGTCGACGCTGTACACCCTCGCCGGCAGCAAAGAGCAGCTCGTCCGGGCCGCTACCGTGCACTTCTTCCGCCGCGCGACCGACGACGTCGAGTCGCACATCGAGCCGATCGCCGGGGCCCGCGAGCGGATCACCGCCTACCTGTCGGCCGTGGGCACCGCCCTCTCGGCCGCATCCGACCAGTTCATGGCCGACCTCGACGCCTTCCCACCGGCACGGGAGGTGTACGAACGGAACACCCAGTTCGCGGCCGGTCGAGTCCAGGAGTTGATCACCGAAGGCGTCGCCGGCGGGGACTTCCGCGACGTGCACGCCGCCTTCGCCGCCGACCTCGCCGCCACCATGATGGTCCGCATCCAGCAACGCGGGGTCCGCGACAGCACCGGACTCGACGACGCGCACGCCTACGCCGAACTTGCCGCGATCCTCACGGGCGGCATCAGCGCCTGAACCGTGTCACCGAGTTCGTGCGCCGAGTAGTTCCGCGGTTCTGCGCAACCGCATCAGCACCTGTAGATCGAGAGCCTTGTCGGGGTTGCGCCAGTCCGGGCCGAGGAGGCGGTCGATCGCGTCGAGACGCTGGTAGAGAGTGTTGACGTGCACGCCGAGACTCGCCGCGGTCGCCGAATGGTGGCGTCCGTGAGCCAGATACTCCGACAGTGTTTCCAGCAGTGGCACTCCGCGTTTGGCCTGCTCCGCCATCAGCGGCCCCAGTTGGGCCTCGGTGAGTTCGTCGAGGTGGTCGCGCGCCATGTGACTCAGCAGGATCCGGTAGATGCCCAGGCCGCGCGCGGACGAGACGTCCCCCGCGCGTCCCAATGTGTCGAGCACATCGACGGTCTGCTGGGCTTCGACATAGGCCTGCGCGAGCGCCTTCGCGCCACGCGCGGGCTCCGCGATTCCGATCGTCGCGTCGAGCCGTCCGGCGGTGAACACCGCCTGGACGGAGGCGGAATCCTTGGCGGGCACGACCGCCAGTGCGCGGGAACCATGCTCCGCGGCAACGGTTCCCGAAGGGAAGGCGAATGTCCCGAGAGCGGTACGGACCGTGTCCGGGCCCGTGGCGATCGCCACGGCGACGCAGTACGTCGTGTCGGGGTTGAGCCCGGCCAACCGCAGTTGGCGGCGCTCGTCCTGTGCGGTCGCGGCGGGATGGGTCAGCAGATCGACGAGAAAGGCATCCCGTGCACGACGCGTCGCCTCCCCCGCGGCACGTTCCTCGGCGAGCGACAGCGCGATCGCGGGTGCCGCACGTTCGAGCAGGAGACGCGTGGTCGGCTGCCCGGCTCCCACGCACAGGAGGGCGCCGAGCATCTCGCCGGCCGCCGCGACACGCTGTGCGACCACCTCGTCGCGTTCGGCGTGGTCCTTCCCTCCCGCCCGAAGCTCGCGAACCGCGGCCGACACGTCATCGGCGTGCGGCATCAGTTCGACGGGCAACGCGGATTCGTCCTGCACGAAATAGGCCGGTTGCCGGGAGAGCTGCGCGACCTCCTGCACCAAACGCTGCACTCCCGCCCCGAGCAGCACCACCTGAGTCAGCGTCCGATCCCACTGCAGTATCTGTTCGAGCTCGGTTGTGCGCTGTGATAATTCGGCGTTCACCGATTCGAGCCGTGCGACGGTGTCGCGCTCACGTTCCAACGAGCGAACGTTCTCGATCGCGATCGCTGCATGGGCTGCCAGCGCCGACAGCAGCGCGATCTCGGATTCGGTGAAGGCCCGCTCCTGACGCTTGCACGCGAACAGGGCACCGATGACGCGGTCGGCGACGCGCAGGGGCACCCCGAGCAGGCCGCGCATGTTCTCCGACCGCGCTGCGCTGTCGGCTCCGGTGATGTGCCGGAACGCCGGTTCGCTCTGGTAGTCGGGCGTCCACTCCGGTGCGGACCTGCGGACGATCAGGCCCACGAGTCCTTCGTCCAGGGACAGTCGGATTCCGACGAGGTTCGGGGTCAAGGCCCCGCTGGTGACCTCGATGACGAATTCCTCGTCGTACACCGATCCCATGTAGGCGAGATCCACACCGAGCAGTTGCCGCGCCTGATCGACCACTTCCTGCAGCAACACCCGGTCGTAGCGGACGGTCGTCAGCCTGGCGGCGATGTCGTTGAGCGCCGCCAGCTCCCTACTGCGCTGTTGGCGCTGGTCGAGCTGCGCGCGGAGCCGGAGGGCGGCGTTGGCTTCGCGTTCGACCGCGGCCCTGTCGGACGCGCCGGATTCCTCGATCAGCGTGCGCCGGAGGGCATCGAGTTCGTCGACGGGTGCGTCGTCGAGCAGCAGCTCCATCCAGCCGCGATCGGCAGTACTCACTGGTGTCTCCATCCATGGATTCCTGGATTTGATAGATGAAATCTACATTGGCCGAGATCCAGATCACAGTTAGATTCGAGACATCACCTTCTCGCCCGCAAAGGACCGGTTTTCGCCATGCTGATCGATGCACTGTTGGCATCCCTCCCCGCGGATCGCGTCGTGCGCGACCCCGACGTCGTCGCGAAGTACCAGCACGACGAAGCCGAGTGGGCGCCGTACGCAGCACCGCTCGCGGTCGTCCGGCCCCGAACGGCCCTCGAAGTCCAGGCTGTCGTGCGCGCCTGCCTCGACCACGACACCGCCGTCGTCACCCGGGGCGCCGGGACCGGTCTGTCCGGCGGAGCGAACGCGACCGACGGCTGCGTCGTCCTCGCCCTCGAGGGCATGAACGCGATCAAGGAAATCGATCCGCTCGAGCGGTATGCCGTCGTCGAGCCCGGCGTGGTGAACGACCATCTCCGCGCCGCGTGCGCCGAACACGGACTCTGGTATCCGCCGGATCCGGCCAGTTCACCGTGGTCGACGATCGGAGGGAACGTCGCCACCAACGCGGGCGGACTGTGCTGCGTCAAGTACGGCGTCACCCGTGACTACGTGCTCGGCATGCAGATCGTGACCGGCACCGGTGACCTCGTGCGCCTCGGACGCAAGACCGCCAAGGGTGTGGCCGGTTACGATCTGGCGGGCCTCATGGTCGGATCCGAGGGAACGCTCGGCGTCATCACCGAAATCACCGTCAAACTGCGACCGCTCCAGGACCCGCAGCGCACGGTGGCCGGCTACTTCGATTCCATTGTCGACGCGGGCCGGGCCGTCAGCGCGGTGGCCGCGGCGGGGCTCACCCCGTCGGCGCTCGAACTGGTGGACAAGCAGTGCCTCATCGCCGTCGACGCCTGGAAGAAGATGGGATTGTCGGTGGAGGCGAACGTCGTTCTGCTCGGCCGCATCGACACTGCAGGAGTCGTCGGCGACCAGGAAGCGGAGAAGATGCTGTCGTGCTTCGACGAAGCCGGAGCCACCTGGTCTGCCGTCTCCACCGACCAGGAGGAAGCCGACGCGTTGTTCGCTGCGCGTCGTCTGGCCTACCCTGCGATGGAACGACTCGGACCGGTCCTCACCGAAGACGTGTGCGTGCCGAAACGGGCTGTCCCCGAGATGCTTGCGCGCATCGAACAGATCGGCATCGCCCACGAGACCACCATCGCCAACATCGCACACGCCGGCGACGGAAACCTGCACCCGCTCCTCATCACACCCCGCGGCGACGAGGCGGCCCGCGCCCGCGCGCAGGCCGCGTTCGCGGACATCATCGACGCGGCACTGGAACTCGGCGGCACGGTCACCGGCGAGCACGGCGTCGGTCTACTGAAGATGGACGGCCTCGCCCAGGAACTCGATCCGGTCGTCCTCGGCATGCATCGATCGGTGAAGAACGCCCTCGACCCGCGCGGAATCATGAACCCCGGGAAGATCTTCTCGTAAACCACCCCGAGCACCAACGCCTGTCACGCACGCTTTTCGGCCGAGCGGGACACGGCGGTCCGACCCATGCCCACTCCTCAGAAAGTCGAGTCACACATGTCCTCTGTACTGCAGAAACCCGAGATCGAGGCGAGGGTGGTCCGGAAGGTCGCCCGGCGGCTCATTCCGTTCCTCGGCCTGGCCTACTTCGTCAACTATCTCGACCGGACCAATATCGGGCTGGCGAAGCTGACGATGAGTGAGGAGCTCGGACTCACCGAGACCATGTTCGGTCTGGCCTCCGGGCTTTTCTTCATCGGATATCTCCTGTTCGAGGTGCCGAGCAATCTCGCGCTGCACAGGTTCGGGGCGCGCCGGTGGATCGCCCGGATCATGCTCACGTGGGGAATCATCGCGGCGGCCATGGCCTTCGTGCCCAATGCCGGCTCGCTGTACACGCTGCGCATGCTGCTGGGTATCGCCGAGGCGGGATTCTTCCCGGGTGTTCTGCTCTACCTGACCCTGTGGTTTTCCCCGCGCCTATCGGGTCCGGCTGATGGGCCTGTTCCTTCTCGCGCTCCCGGTGTCGTCGGCGCTCGGAGCCCCGTTGTCGAGCGCCATCATCCAGTACTGGGACGGGTTGTTCGGACTGTCCGGGTGGCGGGTCGTGTTCCTGATCGAGGGGATCCCGGCCGTCGTGCTCGCGGTGGTCACCTGGTTCTACCTGACGGACCGGCCCTCGCAGGCCACATGGCTGGACGAGGACGAAAAGGTGTGGCTCACTCGTGAACTCGAATCCGAGGCGACCGAATCCGGTTCTCATATCAGCGGGTCGGTACGCCGGGCGGTGACCGATTCCCGCGTCTGGATGCTGGGGCTCGTCTACTTCGGGATCACCTACGGGTTGTACTCGCTCAGTTTCTTCCTGCCGAGCATCGTCGCCGGTTTCAAGAAGACGTTCGACACCGACTTCTCGCTGTTCACCACCGGGTTGATCGTCGCGGTCCCGTTCGCGGTGGGTGCTGTCGCAATGGTGTTGTGGAGCAGACACTCCGACCGAACCGGTGAAAGGATCTGGCACGTCGCCATCCCCACCCTGATCGGAGCCGTCTCCATTCCGATCGCCCTGTACATGCAGTCGCCGCTCACGACGATGATCGCGGTGACCGTCAGCGCGGTCGGTGTGTTCTGTGCCCTGCCGGTGTTCTGGTACCTGCCCAGTACATTCCTCACCGGCGCGGGTGCCGCCGCGGGTATCGCGGTCGTCAACTCGGTGGGCAACATGAGCGGCTTCGGGGCCCCGTACGTCACGGGTTGGCTGTTCGACGCCACCGGTAATTCACGCGCAGGCCTGTGGGTCGTAGGGGCGGTCATGCTCGTCGCCGTGGTGCTGGTACTCGTGCTCAGATCGCGGGTAAGTCCCACTCGCAGTGCCGAAGACATCGGCGGGGAGGTCGTCGCCGCACACCACTGATCCGAGAACAGGCGCTGCCGGGCGGTCGACGGCAGCGCCTTCGTCATTGCTCCTCGGCGATCCGCTCCAGCAGCGGCCGGGTTCGGTAGGGGATGGCGTCGCGCATCGCCACGGACACCGTGGTGCGCTCGATCCCGGGCACGGCGAGGATGAGGCCGGCGACCCGATACAGATCGTCGGCATCGACGGCGACCACGCCGATGTGCAGGTCCGCCGCTCCGGAGATGCCGACGACCTCCACGACCTCGGCGATGTCCCGCAGGTGCTCGATGACATCCTCGAGGCGATGCTGGTCGACCACCGCGGTGACGAACGCCTGCAGGGGGTACCCCAGATCGCGGGGTGACACGCAGCGGTCGACGGGTGCGAGCACTCGTTGCTCCTCCCAGCGAGACATCCTTGCTTGCACGGTATTACGTGCCATCCCCAGCAGGGAGGCCAATTGCACCCCGGTGGCGCGAGGGGCGTCGCACAGCGCGAGCAGGAGGCGGGCATCGGTCCGATCGAGTCTCGTCATGTAGCGCAGTATGCCAGAGTTCGGGACGTCATATTTGCGCATTCTGCTTAATCTTCTCAACATCACTTGCGCATGATGAATCCTGATGATTGTGTGAATACAACATTCTGACCGACCCGGTCACTCGCGGGCGGCGAGCTCTCCCGGTACATCACTTTCGGAGGTTTTCGTGTTCGACAATGACGATGTGGTGCAGCTGGTCACTGAAAACGGTGCGCGAGTAGATCATCCGGACTACTCCAGGTACGTCGACGATGTCGACATCACGTCGGTGCGTGCGCTGTACGAAGACCTGGTCGTGGTGCGGCGCATCGACGCGGAGGCGACCGCGCTGCAGCGTCAGGGCGAACTGGGACTGTGGGCTCCGCTGCTGGGGCAGGAAGCGGCGCAGGTCGGATCGGCGCGCGCCCTCCGTCCGGACGACTTCGTCTTCGCCAGCTACCGCGAACACGGAGTCGCGTACTGCCGCGACGTCGATCCCACCCACATGCTCAGGTTCTGGCGAGGGTCGACGCACTCGGGCTGGAACCCGTTCGAGTACAACATGACGACCCCCGCGATCATCGTCGGCGCGCAGGCACTGCACGCCACCGGGTATGCGATGGGCATGCAGTTCGACGGCTCTGACGGCGCCGCGATCACCTACTTCGGCGACGGCGCCACCAGTCAGGGCGACATCTCCGAGGCCTTCGGGTTCGCCGCGAGCTTCAATGCCCCCGTGGTGTTCTTCTGCCAGAACAACCAGTGGGCAAACTCCGAACCGGTCAGCCTGCAATCGCGGGTGAGTATCGCCGCGCGGGGCAGGGGCTTCGGTGTTCCCAGCGTGCGCGTCGACGGCAACGACGTCCTCGCCGTGATCGCCGTGACCCGGGCCGCGCTCGAACGGGCACGGGAAGGCAGCGGACCCACCCTGATCGAGGCGGTCACCTACCGGATGGGCCCGCACACCACGTCCGACGACCCGTCCCGGTACCGCCCCGCTGCGCTCGACGAGGAATGGAAACGCAAGGACCCCCTCGACCGCATCCGCGCCCTCCTCGAGTCGGCGGGCGCGATCGACGACGACTACCTCGCCGCCGTGCAGCAGCGCGCCGACGACACCGCCGCGGCGTTGCGCCGCGGATGCCTCGCGACCGTCGAACCCGAGCCGATGTCCTTGTTCGACAACGTGTACGCCGAACCCCATCCCCTCGTCGACGAAGAGCGCCGCCAGTTCGCCGCCTACCTCGACAGTTTCGAAGGAACCGACGCATGAGCACAGTCATCTCCGCGGCCGCCCCGACCACGCTTCCGCTCGGCAAGGCCCTCAACGCCGGCCTGCGCCGCGCCCTCGAGAACGACCCGAAGGTCGTGCTCATGGGAGAGGACATCGGCAAACTCGGCGGTGTCTTCCGCATCACCGACGGACTGCAGAAGGATTTCGGTCCCAACCGCGTCATCGACACGCCGCTCGCCGAATCCGGGATCATCGGCACCGCAGTCGGTCTCGCGATGCGCGGTTACCGACCGGTGTGCGAGATCCAGTTCGACGGGTTCATCTACCCCGGCTTCGACCAGATCGTCTCGCAGGTAGCCAAACTGCACTACCGCATGAGCGGCAACGTCAAGATGCCGATCACCATCCGCGTCCCGTACGGCGGTGGCATCGGTGCGATCGAGCATCACTCCGAGTCGCCGGAGGGGTACTTCGCCGCGACCGCAGGTCTTCGCGTCGTCACCTGCAGCACCGCCGCCGATGCGCACACGATGATTCAGCAGGCCATCGCGTCGGACGATCCGGTGCTGTTCTTCGAACCCAAGCGCCGGTACTGGGAGAAGGGGCAGATCGACCCGGCGGCCGAGGCGAGTCCACTGCACAAGGCCCGCGTGGTCGTACCGGGCACCGACGCCACCGTCGTCGCGTACGGGCCGCTCGTGACAACTGCACTGGAGGCCGCGAAAGTCGCTGCGGGCGAGGGTAGGTCGATCGAGGTGATCGATCTGCGGTCCATTTCCCCGCTCGACGTCGACACAGTCGCCGCGTCCGTGCAGCGCACCGGACGCCTGGTGATCACTCACGAGGCGCCCGTGTTCCTCGGGATCGGTGCCGAAATCGCGGCCCGCATCAGCGAGCGTTGCTTCTATCACCTCGAAGCACCGGTGGCCCGCGTCGGCGGCTTCACCGTCCCGTATCCGCCGGCGAAACTCGAAGAGCATTTCCTGCCGGACGTCGACCGCATCCTCGACGCCGTCGACCGCACCTTCACCGCGTAGGACCAGGAGTTCGCCATGCCCACTGTCAAGACATTCCTGCTGCCCGACCTCGGCGAGGGCCTCACCGACGCCGAACTGCTGACCTGGCTGGTGAAGGTCGGCGATACCGTGACGCTCAACCAGATCATCGCCGAGGTCGAAACGGCGAAGGCGTCGGTGGAGTTGCCCTCGCCCTACGCCGGAACGGTGGTCGCGTTGCACGCCGAGGAGGGGACGACCGTCGACGTCGGCAGCCCCTTCATCGACGTAGCGGTCGCCGGCGAGGACCCGGCGGACGCGCCCGAGTCGACCGCTGCTGCGGCCCCGGCAGAGCGGACCCCGGTCCTCGTCGGGTACGGCGTGGCCGAAGACTCCTCGAGCCGACGCCGGCAAAGGCGTCCGGCGGCGGGAACCCGACTCGACGACACCGCGGCGCCGGGCACGTCGCGTCCGTTGGCCTCACCGCCGGTGCGGTTCGCCGCGAAGCAACACGGAGTCGACCTCAGCGAGGTCGACGCAACCGGGGTGCACGGTGAAGTCACCAGGGACGACCTCGAACGCCACCGCACCGCCACCCCGGTGACGACGTCGGCGGCGACGGTCCCGCCGGACGCCGACGAGGAACGCATCCCGATCAAGGGCGTCCGCAAGCACACTGCCGCAGCGATGGTCCGAAGCGCATTCACCGCCCCGCATGTCACCGAGTTCGTCACGGTAGATGTCACCCCGACGATCGACCTGCTGGCACAGCTACGCGAAACGAAGCACTTGACCGACGTGCGCCTGACACCACTGACGTGGGTGGCCAAGGCATTGCTCGTGGCGCTGCGCACCAACCCGACCCTGAATTCGTCCTGGGACGAGGACTCCCAGGAGATCGTCCTCAAACGCTCCGTGAACCTCGGCATCGCGGCCGCCACCCCGCGCGGGCTGATGGTGCCGAACATCAAGAACGCACACACCCTCGGTCTGCGCGACCTCGCGATCGCCCTGTCGGATCTGACGAACACGGCGAAGGAGGGCAAGACCGGACCCGCCGATCTCGCCGACGGCACGATCACGATCACCAATGTCGGCGTCTTCGGTGTCGACGCGGGTACGCCCATCCTCAACCCCGGTGAGGCGGCGATCCTGTGCTTCGGGGCGATCCGCAGGCAGCCGTGGGAACACCAGGGCGAGATCGCGTTGCGGTCGGTCACCACACTGAGCCTGTCGTTCGACCATCGACTGGTCGACGGTGAGCAGGGATCGAGATTCCTCGCGGCCATCGGTCAGATCCTGTCGGACCCGTTGACGTTGATCGCGCTCAGCTGAAGTCCTGTTCATTTCGACCTTTCCGGCACGTCCCATGGCGTGCCCGACCGAGGGAGTTCCCCATGTCCGACCAACCGGACGTCCTGATTCTCGGCGGTGGATCCGGCGGGTACGCATGTGCCTTCCGCGCCGCGCAACTGGGTAAGACCGTCACCCTGATCGAAGAGGACAAGGTCGGCGGCACCTGCCTGCACCGAGGGTGCATCCCCACCAAGGCGCTCGTGCACGCCGCCGAGGTCGCCGACACCGTCACGCACGCGTCGGCCCTCGGTATCGGTGCGACGCTCGACGGGATCGACCTCGGCGGTGTCCACGCCTACAAGAACGCGACGGTCGAACGCCTGTACAACGGCCTGCAGGGGCTGGTTCGCGGCCACAAGATCGAGGTGGTGCACGGAACCGGCCGCTACGGCGGAGGCCGCACCGTGCACGTCGGCGATCGCACGATCACCGGCACGTCGCTGGTGCTCGCGACCGGCTCGCAGGTCCGGAGCCTGCCCGGACTCGAGATCGGTGGCCGCATCCTCACGAGCGACGAGGCACTGACGTTTCCCGAACTTCCGAAGCGCGTCGTCGTACTCGGCGGCGGTGTCATCGGGGTCGAATTCGCCAGCATCTGGGCATCGTTGGGTGCCGCCGTCACCATCGTCGAAGCCCTGCCCCGGCTCGTCGCCGCCGAAGACGAGTGGTCCTCGAAGCAACTCACCCGGGCCCTCCGCAAACGCGGCATCACCATCATGACCGGCACCCGATTCGCGAAGGCGGTCCAGCACGAGAGCACGGTCAGCGTTACGGTGGAGTCGGGCGACACGATCGAGGCGGACCTGGTGCTCGTCGCGGTCGGCCGCGGACCTCGGACCGCCGACATCGGGCTCACCGAGAACGGCGTCGCACTCGACCCCCGCGGTTTCGTCGCGGTCGACGACTCTCTGCGCACCTCGCAGCCGGACGTGTACGCGGTCGGCGACATCGTCGCCGGTCCGCAACTCGCGCATCGCGGATTCCAGCAGGGCATCTTCGTCGCGGAAACGATCGCCGGCCTGAGCCCGGCACCGGTCGAGGACAGCGGCATCCCCCGGGTGACGTACTCCAACCCCGAGGTCGCGTCGGTCGGGCTCACCGAAGACCAGGCCCGCGAGCGGCACGGAGACGTCGCCACCGTCGTGTACGACCTCGCCGGCAACGGCAAGAGTCAGATCCTCGGAACCAGCGGCGGCGTCAAACTGGTGCGTGCCGGAGCCACGGAGGGACCGGTCGTCGGAATCCACATGGTCGGCGAGCGCGTGGGCGAACTCATCGGCGAGGCGCAACTGATCGTCAACTGGGGCGCGTACCCCGACGAAGTCGCCACCCTCGTGCACGCGCACCCCACCCAGGCCGAAGCACTCGGCGAGGCACACCTCGCTCTCGCGGGTACACCACTGCACAGTCACAGCTGATCGCTGGCCGACCTCGCTTGCCGCACCCGTCGCCGGCTGAAGTCTTTCACAATCCTGCAGTCCAAAACGTCTCGAGCTTCTCGGCCGTGATCACGGTGCCGAAGTTCTGTGCGACGACGGACACCGAAGCGTCGTGGGCTGTTCGGCTGTAGGTGGCGGCGCAGTCTTCGACGAGCGAAACCCAGTATTCGTGAAACAGCGCGCTACGCAGACTCGACTCGACACACACCTCGGTGGCGACCCCGGTGAAGAGCAGGGAATCGATGCCGAGGGAACGCAGGGTGAGGTCGAGGTTGGTGCCGACGAAGGCGCTGAACCGGTTCTTCGTGATCACCACGTCGCCGTCCTGCGGAGCGACGGCGTAATAGTCTGCCCCGGGTGTTCCTGTGCGGCAGGTAATTCCGGTGCGTGCCGCGTCCGGCCCCTCGCCGATGCGGCCGAGCCACTGGGGTGTATCGGTGGTTTCGTCGTGCAGGGTACGTACGAAGATCACCCGGACCCCGGCCGTGCGTGCGGACGCGACGAGGTGATCCAGGCGCGGTGCCATCGCCACCGGGGCGGTCACGTCGAAGCCCTTCTGTGCCAGCGACCCGTCGGGAGAGCAGAAATCCTTCTGCATGTCGATGACGATCAGTGCGCACCGGGCGGGGTCGTAGCGGAACGGGACCGAGCTCATTTCGTGGTGTCCTTCCCTGTCAGGGTTGTGCGGAAATCTTGTTCGGCGTTGAGCCGCTACCAGATGACGACGGCGGCTCCGGTAGCCAGCAGCAGTCCGGCCATCACCGGGACGACGAGATGGCGGACCAGTTCGGCAACCGGTATCCGGCAGAATCCGGCGACCACCACCAGCGACGACCAGATCACGAGAGTTCCCCCGCCCGTCCATGTGGCGCCGTTCTGGGCGATGGCAGCCAAGGTCGCGGTGTCCATTCCGGACTGCGGTGCCAGCGCGGCAGCCAATCCGCCGGTGAGGGGTAAGCCCGCCCACCCCGAACCGTCGAGACCGACCGCCATACCGATGAAGAGCATGCTGAGCGCGACGAAGACGCCGTTGTCGGGGATGTACGGCTGCACCCGTTCGACGGTGTCGAAGAGGAAGGCCGGACCGGTGGTGTCGTCGTCGAGTCCGAGAATGGCGCCCGAATAGTCGGGAATTCCGATGTACACGAAACCTGCGACGGGAAGGATGATGCCCATCGCCTTGAATGCGTACGACAGACCATCGATGAAGTGGGTGGCGCAGAATTCGAGCGCATCGGAGCGTCGTGAGGTGACGGTCACGAGGGCCATCAGGATGATTGCCGTGCCTCCCACCAGAGACGCGCCCGCGCCGTCCTCCCAGGGGACGAGGTCGGTGAAACGACCGACCAACATGTAAACCAGGACGGCGACGAACGCGGCAGGCACGCCGATCGCCCACGCACGGGTCAGAGTCGGGCGATCGGTGATTCTCGTTCCGTCGTCCTCGAACCCGGGCAGTTCCTCGTCGAGCACGTCCGTGGCGGTGGGTGAGACCGCGACATCCGGGCTCGGCGCGAAACCGGCAGCCGGGCCGGCGGGCGTGCCACCGACACCGCCGGGGGGATGCCCGGTTCCACCGATCGGGTCGGTGCCCGGAACCGCGTCCGTACGCATCCTGCGGCGGACGGTCAGGAAGTAGGCGAGCACCGCCGCAGTGATACCGACGATCAATGAGATCACCAGGGCACGATCGGCGATGTCGTCGGCGGGAATGCCCGCGCCGCTCGCGGAAATCGACGGCGCAAGACCGATCACGTAGTCGGAGGCGATCGACATCCCCTGGCCGGAGATCGCGAGAACCACCGCAGCTCCGAGCGGTGGCAGACCCACCTTGATCGCGGCAGGAAGCAGGACCGCACCGATCAGGGCCAGCGCCGGGGTCGGCCAGAAGAACAGCGAGAGAAAATAGGTGAAGACGAACAGCACGATGTACGCGACGCGACCATTGACCATCCACCGACTGACGGGGCGGACCATCACCTCATCGGAACCGATCGCCCGCATCGCCGCGAGCATCGAGGTCACCGCCGCGATGACGATGAAGATCTCGAACAGCGCGGTGCCGGAAGTGATGGTGGCCCGGAACACCGACATGATGGCATTCGGGACGCTGCCGCTGTACGCAAGTGCCGTGGCAAATGTCGCGAGTACCGCGGGGATCATGACGTTCTTGCGTAGTGCCATGGCCACGATCAGAGAAGCAAGGCCGACTAAGAACACGATCTGCGCAGCGCCCACGTGCGACTCCTTGTATCGAACTACTTGCGGCGAGTACCTCGGAAGTGTGCGGGTGAGGACGGCCGGGTCATGACCGTTGTCGGGTCACGACGCGGGGCACCGCAGCCCGGTTGTCGCATGATCATCGCCTTCCTTTGATGTGTCGTCAACGTCAAAGTGACTATGCGAGAGCCGATTCGATGTGCAAGGTGCGCAGAAAATGACAACCGCGTTTCGGCTTCGGCGGGTCGTGTGAACGATTACAGTATTCTGCGGCTTCGCGGGCCGGGAACGGCGCCGGAGACCTCGCGACTAACCGCACGTGCAGGCGCACGACGAGCCGCTCGTGTCCGAGGAAGAGGGGGGCGTCCCCGGACACGAGCGGCGGACGGTCTCCCGGCCGAGGGGGACCGGTCAGGGGACCTGGCTGCCACTCGGGGCCGTCGATCCCGGGGCAGCGTGGATGCGGGGTACCCGCCGACGTGCGGGGCTACTCGCTTCGGGCAGGAAAAGTTTCGCCCGCGTGACGACGCTGCCCGCGGCAGTCCGACCTGCGTAGATCATCCGCCACCCGGGCGATCCACCGGACGCACACGAGAGTGCGAGGCCCCGAGAACGATTGGGCGGGTGTTTAGTTGTGCGTAACACCATCTTCATGGACGCATCCAGAAAATTCTGCCCGAGTTGTAAGTCGGCCATCGGATGGGGGCCGTCGGCGATATCCTTGGGTATCTCCTCGAGAGGCCAGCGGTGGTGCACTTCTTCGACAGTGGCTCGGACCGGAAGAATCGATCCAGTCGATGACGGACAACGATCCCTTCGCGACGCAACAACGCGGACCGACTGCATTCGTCGATCGACTACCTCCCGCCGATCGCCTACGAGACGCGCTACCGTGAACAGCGCCCCACCGTCGCCTCGATCCTCGAGGTGGCCTGAACGAAGTCTCCACTCGATCCAGGGCGGTTCAACCTGATCTGGGAACGCACCCGCCACACTCAGCGGCTGCGACCCGCGCTGCGCGAGTACTTCCCGGCGGCCTTGGAGGCGTTCGAAGACCTCGACGCCGCCGATGTCCTCGAGCTGCTCGGGAAGGTCCCCGACCCGGCCGCGGCGGCGCGGCTGACGCGGGGGCAGATCATGGCAGCGCTCCGCAAGGCCCGCCGCCGTGACATCGAGACCAAGACCGATCGGATCCAGACCGCACTGCGAGCCGAGCAGCTGGGTCGCGCGGAGACGATCGCCGCCGCATATGCGGCCACCACCCGCTCCGCTGTCGCCGCGCTGACCACTCTCAACCAGGAGGTCAAGGCGTTGCAGGGGCAGGTCGATGCGCATTTTGGCCGGCACCCGGACGCTGAGATCATCCTGTCCCAGCCCGGGATGGGACCGCTGCTCGGCGCACGGGTCCTCGGCGAGTTCGGGGACGACCCGAACGGTTTGCCACCGCCAAGGCACGCAAGAACTACGCCGCTACCAGCCCGATCACCCGTGCCTCCGGCAAGAAGAAGGTCGTCGTGGCCCGGTTCGTCCTTGGGCGATCGGCTCGTCGATGCCCTGAACTCGCAGGCATTCTCGGCCCTGCAAGCCTCTCGCGGCGCCCGCGCCTACTACGACAAGCAACGCGACCGCGGTCTCGACCACGGTCCCGCCCTGCGGCAACTGGCAAACCGGCTCGTCGGCATCTTGCACGGATGCCTCAAGACCCGCACCCGATACGACGAAACGACCGCGTGGTCACATCACGCCGAGAAGCCTGCGGCTTGACACTCGAGCTCCTGGGATGTCTTTACCGCTTCGGTTTTCGTGCCGGCCAGCCAGGCGGGGGCGAGCATCGACAGGGTGGTGTGGGCGTACCAGGCGCGGTAGGTGCGCACCTGATACTGATCGAGGCCGGCCTCGTTTGGCTTGGGCCACGTTCAACGATCTTGGACGGGCCATCAGCGCCTCGGAGGCAGTCCGTCCAGGGCGGTACCCGACGCCTCACGCCAAACGCAACCTGCCCCTGTTAGCCACCTTTTCCGCATGTTGAGAGAAGCGGTTCCGTCGCTAGCGGTGCGTCGACCACAGTGTGTGAGCCGCCGTACACCGGGTACGCGGATGTGTCCCGACACATGACTTTGACCTCGCTCGGAGGCAATCCATGGCTTTTCCCGCCGTTGACCGCGGGGTGCAGGTTCCTCGAACCCTGCCTCCCGACACACGACTCCAGATCCGGCGCAATCTGCTCAGTGGCGCAGCAGCTTTCGTGTTGCTACTCGCGTTGACGGTGCTCATGCTGTTCACCCCCATCTTCGACGGCCATGTCGGTGGCGTCGGAGTCGGCTACATCGTCGGGTTCCTTGACTTCCTCGTCGTCCTGGCGGTCGCCGCAATCCATTGCGTGCGCAGCAACCGGCTCGACAATGGTGGGGAGGTCGAGTGATGGACGTGCTGCCGATGATCATCGTGGCCGGCATCGTAGTGGCGACGTTGGGTCTGGCCGCCCTTGCGGCGCGCCGCAATTCGGATACCGGCGACCACTACGTGGCAGGCCAACGCGTCAGCGGTCTGCAAAATGGGCTGGCACTCGCCGGTGAGCAACTGTCGGCGGCGTCGCTCCTGGGTATTACCGGAGCGGTGGCACTGACCGGGTTCAGCGGCTTCTATCTGGCCATCGGCATTCCGACGGCATTCCTGCTGGTGTTGCTCGTCGTGGCCGAACCGTTGCGCAACCTCGGCAAATACACCCTCGCCGATGTCGTGTCGTTCCGGTTCGAAGGTCGGTTGCTGCGTGGGTCGATGGCGGTCACAACGCTGCTGATCAGCGTGATCTACATGATGATCCAGTTCGTGGGAGCCGGGATTCTCGCCGAACTGCTCCTGGGCGTGCCGTTTTCGGTTGCGGTGGTCGTCCTTGCGGTGTTGATGACGGTGTACATGCTCCTCGGCGGGATGGTCGCCGCGACCTACATTCAGGTATTCAAGAGCGTGCTGCTACTCGTGGTCGTCTTCATCTTGCTGTTGTTCGTGATCTCACGAACTGGATGGAATCCCGTGGGCCCGCTCGTCGAAGCGTCCGACAAATTCGGTCCCGACGTCGTCAGCGCGCACCGGCTCGATTCCACGTCGGCGTGGAACAATGTGTCACTGATGGTGGGGCTGTCCCTCGGCGTGATGGGGTTGCCGCACGTGATGCTGCGCTTCTTGACGACCAAAGACGCCCGAGCAGCACGCTCGTCGTCCCTGATCGCGATGATCATCTTCTCCGCGTTCTTCCTGCTGCTGCCGATCTTCGGGTACGCCGCCCTCAACGAGGTCGGTCGCGAGACGATCGTGGCCGACAACAAGGGCGGCAACCTCGCGGTGGCACGGCTCGCCGAGGCCGTCAGTGGCAACGTGCTGCTGTCGATCCTCGCCGGAGTGGTGATCGCGACCATCCTCGCGGTCCTCGCAGGGATCGCCATCGCCGCCTCCGGTGCCGCGGCCCACGACCTGTACACCAACGTCATCAAGGGCGGCAACGTCAGTCCCCGCAAACAGCTCGTCGTCGGCCGCATCGCCGGTGTGGTGATCTCGCTGCTGGCGATCTTGCTTGCGCTCGGGGCCCAGAACCTCAACGTCGGGTTCCTCGCGAACGTCGCCTTCGCCATCGCCGCGGCCACACTGACACCGGTACTGGTATTGACGATCTACTGGCGCGGGTTCAACCGATTCGGTGCCCAGGCGGCGATCACCGGTGGGCTACTGCTGAGCGTTCTGCTCGTGGTGATCGGCCCGAACGTGATGGGCGACGACGCGCTCTTTCCGCTGAGCATTCCGGCGATCGTGACCGTTCCCATCTCATTCGCACTCGCGTGGCTCGGCAGCCTGGTCGGGCGCAACAAAGTTGTAGCCAAGGGGCGCCCCTACGACGAAATAGTGGTGAAAGCCTTCCCTCCCCGTCACACGGCCGCAGCCTCCGAAGCCCGATGAGTTTCGTGACGATCACCCCGCTTCCTCGATAACTGGAGTTTTATCCATGGCCACTGTTCGCGACGCTTCATTCGACGTCTTCCGTCGACTTGGGATGACGACGATCTTCTCCAATCCCGGATCCACGGAGGTATCACTCCTGACCGATCTCCCCGACGACCTCGACTTCGTCCTGGGCCTGCACGAGGCCTCCGTGGTGGGCATCGCCACCGGGCACGCGCTCGCCTCCGAGCGTGCCGCGCTGGTCATCCTCCACACAACGGCCGGCCTCGGAAATGCCGTCGGCGCGTTGGCCACGGCCCGGGTCAACCGGGCGCCGCTGGTGGTCATCGTGGGCCAGCAGGATCGACGTCATCTCGCGCTCGAGCCGTTTCTAGCCGGACGGTTGCCCCAACTGGCTGGTGACTACCCCGTGTGGGTGGATCAGCCGGTACGACCGCAGGACGTGCCCGGCTCCATCGCGCGGGCCTGGCACGAAGCCACGGTCGGCCACGGCCCGGCACTGGTCATCGTCCCGATGGACGACTGGCTCGCCCTTGCCGGCGAGGCGGAGCAGGCGGCACCGGCCCGGATGCTGATCGGCCGTTCACCGCGACCGGAGTCGGTCGCCGAGGTCGCCGAACTGGTCGGCGCCAGCAGTCATCCGCTGCTGGTGGTGGGGGCAGGATTGGACAGCGTCGCCGGCTGGAGGGGTTCGACCGCGCTGGCAGAGCGGCTCGGCTGCGCGGTGTATCAGGAGTCGTTCGGTGCCCGAGCCGGATTCCCACAGGATCATCGGCAGTTCGCCGGCCATCTCCCCGCCGGTCGGTCCCGGCTACGGGCGGTACTTGCACCGTACGACCTCGTCATCGTGATTGGTGCACCGGTGTTTCGCCAGTACCCGTTCGAGGACGGTCCTCTCGTCCCCGAAGGTACGTCGGTGGTCATGGTCACCGACGACAGTAGCGAGGCCTCCCGCAGCCCAGCTGATCTCGCCGTCCTGGCCGATCCGGCCGAGTTCGCACACAAACTCGCCGCGCAGGTGTCGGTCCGCCCCGAGACGACGGTGGCGGCTCGCCAGGCCGGCCGGCCCGCGCCCGCCCAGCACGGGTCACGTCTGCGCGCGGCGCATGTGCTCGCCGCCTTGAGTGATCGGCTTCCGCCGAACACCATCGTCGTCGAAGAGACCCCGTCGAGCCGACCCGACCTGCACGAGTTGCTTCCGGCCCGCGAACCGCTGGGCTTCGTCAGCGCCGCGATGGGCGGACTCGGGTTCGCGATGCCGGCCGCCATCGGGTTGAAGATGGCAGCACCGGAGCGGCCGGTGGTGGCGGTGCTCGGCGACGGATCGTCGCTCTACTCCATCCAGTCACTGTGGAGTGCGGCTCGATACGACGTCGGAGCCCTGTTCGTGGTTCTCGCGAACGGCCGCTACGCGATCATGGACCGGCTGGCCGAGAAGGAAGACACCGGGCCGGCGCCGTGGCCCGCCTTCGAGGAGGTCTCCGTGAGCGGCCTCGCCACCAACCTCGGTTGCCCCATCACCCGCGCGGCCGGGATCACCGAACTCACCGAGATCCTCGACGAGGTCATCCCGACACTATCTACCCGCAAGAGCCCACTCGTACTGGAGGTTGCCGTGCAAACTGAGCGCGATTTCCAGGCCTGACGTCAACTTCCATAGAAGAGGAACATTTATGAGTAACACCCCCACGAAGGTGACGATCTTCGGAGGCGCGGGCGGCATCGGGTCCTCCGTCGCGTTTAACCTGCTGCTGCGACCTGTGACGTACGACGTCGTCATCGTCGACACCAAACCCAACATGGTGACGAGCCACGTCATGGATATGCAGGACATGGCAGGCGTCGATGGGTTCTCCACCGTGCGTGCCGGGACCGTGGAGGACGCCGCCGATTCCGACATCGTCATTCTCAGCGCCGCAGTCCCGTTGCGGCTGAACACCTCCCGATCGGTGTTTCTGGCGGACAACGCGCGGATCGTCGAACAGCTCGCCGTTCCATTGATCGAATCCGGCTGGGATGGGGTGCTGATCATGCTCACCAATCCCGCCGATGCCCTCACCACCTGGCTGCACCAGCGCACCGGGTTCGATCGGCGCAAACTGCTCGGATACACGATCAACGACAGTCTGCGTCTGCGCACCGGGTTGGGCCAGGCCTTGGGCGTCTCCCCACATCGCATCGAGGCGTGGGTCCTCGGCGAACACGGCGACGGGCAGGTACCGCTGTACGACTGCGTTCGAGTCGACGGATCACCGGTGACACTCGACGCAGCGCAGAAGGCGATCGCGAAGGACTACATCAATACCTGGTACGTCACCCACGTGGCGTTGGACTCCGGGCGGACATCGACCTGGAGCACCGGACGCGGCACCGCCCTGCTGGTCGATGCACTAGTGACCGAGTCCGATCAGCCGCTCCCGGTCTCAGTGGTCCTCGGCGGCGAATACGGCGCCAAGGGTGCGAGTCTGACCGTGCCAGCGCTCCTCGGCAAGGGCGGGGTTCGCGACATCGTCGAGTGGGAGCTGTCCGCGGCCGAAGTCGATGCCATGCGATCCGGCGCAGAGAGCGTTCGCGCCGCTGCAGAAAGCATCTCGATCGGGCAGGGCTGACCGCCCACCACCCGAGCTGAGGTCGATGTCGCAGCGGCCGATCATCTCCTGCCGTCCTGGCGAAGGTTACGGGAGATCACAGCCGCTGCGACCCGGACTCCTTGGGCCAGGCCGGCCAGATTCGGGTGCGCGGCCGGCACCACCACGGAGATCGCGGCGACGATGGCGGTGTCCCTTCCGAAGACCGGGGCGGCTGCCGACGCATTGCCCTCGGTCATCTCGTTCCGCGAGATGACGAATCCGGTGGTGCGAATGTCTGCGAGCGCTCGGCGCAGGACATCGGGATCGGTGATGGTCTCAGACGCCATCTTCGGCAACTCCTCGGACAGAACCGTTTCCCGCAGCGCGGGGGTGCCGAAGGCCAGCAACACCTTCCCGGGGCCCGTCGCGTGCAGAGGCAGCCGATACCCGACCTGGGACGAGACAGTGGTACCCGTCCGCGACCGCGGCGCAAGTTTTTCGACATAGAGCGCGCGGGTGCCGTCGAGGACGACCAGGTGCACCACCTCATGGGTGGTCTCGAACAGGTCCTCCAGCACGGGAAGAGCCACGTCACGGAGTTGGCGTTCCTTCGGGGCGAGGGCTCCGAGCTGCCACAGCCGAGTGCCGACCGTGTAGGTCCCGCGACCGGTTCGGTCGAGCCCACCCCATTTGACGAGTTCGGCGAGATACCGGTGCACGGTGGCCGGCGGGATGTTCGTCGCGCTGACGATGGCGCCCAGCGTCTGCTCGGGCCGGTCCTCACTGAACGACTCGAGAATCGACAGCGCTCGGGCCAATGAACTTCTGGATTCGCTCAACGATCGGTCCTTCGCTCCCCCGGGCTGCTTCGTAAAGGATCAAGGTACTTCTTCCGCATGCTGAGAGGAAGGATTGTTCGGGTCATGGCCGTCGTAGACAGTGACCGACAACTCCTTGACCCCGGCATCAACGGTTGCCGCTCCGGAGCAGACACACATGGACAGGCGAGATACAGATTGAACGGTGACAGCACACAGGAGCTGGCGACCGGCCCGATCGCGGATGCCCCGTTGTTCGATCTCACGATCGTCGAGACGAGGTCCCTCCTCACCGCCGGTCTGCGCGACGCCGAGCACTACGCGGCAAAGCTGCGTCACCACACCCCCAAAGCGGCACTCGCCGCTACCAGAGATGAAACGGAGAACCTGACGGTGAGCACACAAGAACACGGCTCGGTGCGGCGGTTGCTGGACGAACCGGTGTGGGAATCACGAATCTTCACCGGCGAATGGGTACGCGGCAGCGCCGACGACCACCCCGTTGTCGAGCCCGCAACCGGCAAACAACTCTCGACCATCGGCATGGCCACCGCAGACGATGTGACACGTGCCGCGGACCGAGCCGCGACCGCGCAAGCCGACTGGGCCGCCCGCCCCTACACCGAACGGGCAGCAGTGCTCCGCCGCGCCGGAACCCTGTTCGAGCAGCACGCCAACGAAATCGCCGAATGGGTGATCCGCGAGGCCGGCAGCATCCCCACCAAGGCCCACATCGAAACACACACCGCCGCCGAGGAGTGCTACAACGCTGCGGCGCTTGCCGCACACCCTTACGGTGAAGTGCTGCGCTCGGAGCAGCCGCGCTTGAGCTTCTCCCGCCGCATCCCGGTGGGCACCGTCGGGGTGATCGCCCCCTTCAACTTCCCGATCATCCTGTCGATCCGTGCCGTCGCGCCGGCGTTGGCGCTCGGTAACGCCGTCGTCCTCAAGCCCGACCCCCGCACCGCCATCTGTGGCGGTGCGGTCCTCGCCCGCATCTTCGAGGAAGCCGGCCTTCCCGCCGGCCTGCTCAGCGTGCTGCCCGGCGGCGCCGACGCCGGGGAAGCCGTCGTCGTCCACCGCACCGTTCGGGTCATCGCCTTCACCGGTTCGACCCGCGCCGGGCGTGCCGTCGGTGAACTCGCCGGACGGCACCTCAAACGCGCCCACCTCGAACTCGGTGGCAACAACGCCCTGATCGTGCTCGACGACGTCGACCTCGAGAAGGCCGTAGCCGTCGGCGCTTTCGGCTCCTTCATGCACCAGGGCCAGATCTGCATGGCGGCGGGCCGTCACCTGGTGCACGAGAGCATCGCCGCCGACTATACCGCACTCCTCGCTGAACACGCCGACCGGCTGCCCGTCGGTGACCCGTTCACCGGCGACGTCGCCCTCGGCCCGATCATCGATGCCAAACAACGAGATCACATCCACACCCTGGTCACCGCGAGCATCGATGCGGGCGCCACCCTCGCGGCCGGCGGAACCTACGACGATCTCTTCTACCGGCCCACCGTGCTCGCGCAGACCCCGCTGACCGCCGCGGCCTTCCAGGACGAGGTTTTCGGCCCGGTAGCCCCGGTGGCATCGTTCAGTTCGATCGAGGAAGCCGTGACGATCGCCAACAGCTCCGAATACGGGCTGTCGTTGAGCATCCTGACAGCCGACGCCATGAAGGGCCTCGAACTCGCACAGCGGATCCCCGCCGGCCTGGTGCACGTCAACGACCAAACCGTGGGCGACGAGGCAGTAGTCCCGTTCGGCGGCGTCGGATCCTCGGGCAACGGCGGGCGGGTCGGCGGCATCAGCGCCAACCTCGACGCCTTCACCGAAACACAGTGGGTCACCGCGCAAAGCACGATGCCCGCTTACCCGTTCTGACGACGCCACCCGGCACGGCTCGCTGCGACTGGCCGCCCGGTGCCGGACGACGAGTGCTTTGGTTATTTCTCACCTTCCGCGTGCCCAGCGCCTCGAGCCAATCACCGTAGGCCCGCGCCGGGGCGGCCAGAGCCAGGTCCTCGTCCACCAGCACCACCGGGCTGGTGGGGTACGCGACTCGGGCCACGAACCGGGCGATCTCGTCGGCGGTCAGGATCTTCCCGAGCGGCGGCATGGTCGCGGCATTCCCGGTCATGGCATCTCTCCCGTTGTTGAGCGGGACGTGGTGTGGACAGTATCGCGTTGCGGGCGCGGGTCCTTCGGACGCCACAGGGACGTGTCCTCTGCCCAGTTCAGTGATAGGAATGCGCGGTGATCGATGCGCACAAACGATGGCCTGCAGGCGAGAACGCCACCCTGGCTTCTTCGACGGCATGGACCGCTGGAGGACTGCGAACCCGCCGCCCGGACCCCGAGTTCGTGCCGCGGCGCGTCTGCAGCTCGGCAACTTCAGGCGCCCACCAGGCTCGCTGGTGGGCTGCCATGGCACTAACAATGCTCCCAGCCGCACTATTCGCGGCGGCACTCACCACGGTCGCGCTCGATGACGTCCTCATGGTCCTGCCCGTGGCGATCGCACTCATGCTGGTCGGGATATTCGTTTACGTCGTATACGCGCGGGCACTGGCGACTCGATCCCGCGCCTACCCCGTCACCCGGTGGCGGCACCGGTTTCGGGTGATGTGGCTGACGAACGGCACCAGCACAGTCGGGGTGCAGCCTCAGACCACCCCGCCGGACCGACGGGCCGTGCTGCAAGCGCGGCGGAGTTCAGCAAACCGCTTTCATCTGCGCGACCACCTGTCGTTCTTCGCCGAATGCGCCTCACACTCACGCTGATCCGGTTCTTAACCTCAATCCGTGGATCGGTGATTCCGGCGGGTTTGGCGGTGGTTTGGTTCTTCGGGCTGCCGTAGGGCGTGCGTTTTCCGCTGACCGGGTGTCAGCTCATCCACGTTGTCGGGATTCCTCGGGTCGGGCCGGATGGCGGACGGATCGGTCAGGCCGGTTGTGGTCGCCCAAACACCGAGCCGATAACCCAGCACCACAGGGTTTCCACTGCTTCTGCCACGGCCAGTGGGCGGGCAGGTGCAGGACAGGTTTGTCGGCGGGCCGGGCGAACCGGGCGGGGCCGTTGACCAGGTGCCGGCGGCGCGCAGCAGGTTGTGCGCGATGGCCGCGCAGATCACCCAGGCGCAGTTCGCCGGAAACCGTCCCGACGGGATGTGGGCGAGTGGTCCGTCGATCAGGTCCGCGAACACCGTTTCCACGATCGCGTGTTTGCGGTGGGTGAGGTCGGCGTCGACGGTCGGCAGGTCGGAATTGGTGAAGAAGGGATGGTACCGCCAGACGGGGAAAAGCGCGTCGGGGTAGTTTGCGTCCTTGACCCGGCGCACGATCAGGCGGGCGGTGACCTGGTGGCGGCCGGAGAAGGCGGTGTACGAGGTTTCGGCGACCTCCGCGTCGGAGATCAGCTTCCCGGTGTCGGGGTCGGTGACCGCGCCGGGGTAGTGCACCGGGATCCACTCCTGCTCGTCGATGCCGGCGATGGCGCGGGTGATGCGCGGGTTACGGGTCATGGTCAGGGAGAACTCGATGTCGGCCTGGATCGCGGCCCAGATGACGGCCTTGTTGCCGAACGCCGAGTCGCGGCGGTTCACCATCCGGCACGATCGTCACAGGACGCGACGTCCAGTCTCGGGTCGGCCGAAGCTGAAAAGGTCGAGTCGACGTAGGGCACCCACACGGCATCTCTCGACGTCCTTCATGGCAGTAGCCTGAGCTTGCGTGCAGTGACCACGGCCTCCTGCCGGGAGTGCGCCTCGAGCTTGTTCATCGCGCTGCGCAGATAGCTCTTCACGGTTTCGGGCTTCACGGAAAGCCTTTGGGCAGCTTCACTGTTCGTGCAGCCCAGCGAGACATGCGACAAGACGTCGATCTCGCGGGCGGTCAGATGCACCACGTGGTCCGGGCGGGCGGCGTTGGTGCTCGGCTGGTCCAGTGCGGCAATCCGATCCGACAACTCGTGCAGTCGCGACCGCGCCGTCGTGTCGGCGACGGTTTGTGCCACCGCTCGTAGGTCGGCATGGATGTCTCGGAGTTCCTCGGTGGTTGCGCCGTCCGCGCCCTCCCTCTCGACTGTGGCGAGCATCCGAAGTCTCCGATCGACCTGGTCGCGGATGGAGATCTCGGCTCCGAGTCGGCGCGACGCTGCGACGACGAGGTTGGCGGCGCGGTCGCCGATCGGGGCGCATCCGCGGATCGCGGCATAGAGGACGGCGCGCGGCCTCTGGCCGACCACCACTGGTACCGCGAGGACCGCACGTAGGCCTTCGATGAGGACAGGCCGGTCGTAGTGGTGGGTGATGGTGGCCGAGCGGGCGTAGTCGTCGACCGCGACCGCCGCTCGGTATGCGACCGCGCGTCCTCCGAGGCCCGCGGCGGGATGGACAACCCCGTCAACCCGCTGGTACGAGTCCCCACGAATTCGCTCAGCCGCAGCACGTCGTCCTGGACCTCGCCACCGAAGACGACGGGCGCGGCGCCCTGTGTGGCGATGGTGCGCAGCTCGCCGCGCAGGGCGTCTCCGTCGCGTGGCCGCAACAGCGGGAAGGCGGTTGTCGCCACTGTGGTTTCATCCCTTCGTTGCTGGGATCGTGGGCCCACCCGGGGCGGCACGTGTGCCCGGTCGGCATTGTTCATTCGTCGGTGTGGGGTGGGGGCGGTGGCGCGTGGGGTGGAGTCGCACCTGGGCGAGTGATCGGATCTGTTCGCCTGTTTCTCTATCGAGCTGCCGACGCCATGAGCCCAGCGAGAGAAGGTGACAGAGGCGGCTCCAGTACTGGTCGGGGTGCAGGCCGAAGCGGATCCAGATTTCCTCTGGCGGAGGTCCGCCGTAGGTGAGCCAGGTGACCGCGAGGTTGACGAGCATGTGGTCGTCATCCCGAGATATCGACACCCCGGGCGGCTGGGGTCGAGGGGTCAGCTGCCGCACTGCGTGGACGGTATGGCTGCTCGTGTCTGTTCGGTGCATGTCGTTGTCGTGCAGGGCGCGCAGAGGCCGGGGCGGGTGGTGGTGACGCCCCGGCCTCTGTGGTGGACTGCTATCCCTTCTTGAGGATCACGGTTTTGGTTTCGGTGTACGCGTCGAGAGCGGACGAGCCGTGCTCGCGGCCCCAGCCGGACTGCTTGTAGCCGCCGAACGGCAAAGCCGGGTCGAGGATGTGGTACGCGTTGATCCACACGGTGCCTGCCCGGAACTTCGCGGCCAGGTTGTGTGCCTTGGCCACATCCGAGGTCCACACCGCGGCGGCGAGACCGTAGTCGGTGTCGTTGGCAGCGTGAACCAACTCGTCGACGTCGTCGAACGGTGCGACGGTGACGACGGGCCCGAAGATCTCTTCCTTGACCACGCGCATGGTGGGCTTGGTGTCGACGAGGACGGTGGGTTCGACGAAGTAGCCGGTGTCGCCCTTGCGGCCGCCGCCGGCGACAGCGGTGGCGCCATCGGTGCGGCCGCTGTCGAGATATCCGAGCACCCGGTCGAGTTGCTGCTGTGAGACCAACGGTCCGAGCTGTGTATCCGCGGCCAAGCTGTCACCGACCTTGATCTGTGTGGCGGCCTCGGCGATCCCGGCGACCACCCGGTCGTACACCGACGACTGCACGAACAGCCTGGAACCGGCTTCGCAGGCTTCGCCCTGGTTGAAGAAGATCGCATTGGCCGCCCCGGCGATGGCGGCGTCGATGTCCGCATCGGCGAAGATCACGTTCGGGGACTTGCCGCCGAGCTCGAGGGTGACCTTCTTCAGGTTCCCGCGGGCCGAGGCGATGATCTGCCGACCGACCTCGGTGGATCCGGTGAACGAGATCTTGTCGACCCCGGGATGCGCGGTGAGTGCCGCGCCGACCTGGTCGCCGTAACCGTGGACGATGTTCACCACGCCCTCGGGAACACCGGCCTCCCGCAACACGTCACCGAGCAGGGCCGCGCTGAGCGGGGTCTGTTCGGCCGGCTTGAGGACGACGGTGTTGCCCGCGGCCAGGGCCGGGGCGAGCTTCCAGGCGGCGAGCAGCAGCGGGAAGTTCCAGGCGATGATCCCCCCGACCACACCGACCGGCTCGCGCACGGTGTAGGCGAAGTAGTCGCCCGGAGTCGCGACCGCCGACACCGGGATCGTGGTGCCCTCAAGCTTGGTGGGCCAGCCCGCGAAGTAGCGGAACCAGTCGATGGCCAGCGGCACGTCGACCAACTGGGCGTAGGTGACAGGTTTGCCGCTGTCGATGGCCTCGAGGATCGCGAACTCCTCGAGCTTGTCCTCGATGAGATCGGCGACCCGCCAGAGGATCTTGCTGCGCGCCGAGGCGCTCAACCGGCCCCACGGGCCGTCGAGAGCCTGCCGTGCCGCGGCGACGGCCCGGTCGACATCCTCCGCTGATCCCCGGGTGACTTGTGTCAGCGTGGTGCCGGTGGACGGATTGAGCGTGGCGAACGTTTCGCCCGTGGCCGAGGCCACATTCGAGCCGTCGATCAGGTGCTCGATCGGTCGGCTGAGGAAGTCGGCCACCGTGGGGGACAGTCCCGCGGTGGGGTTGATGGTGGAGGTCATTTCCCTACTCTCTGCAAAAGGTGGGTGTGTTCTGGTGTCCCGCTTTGTTACGCGGGCAGGTCCGCTTTGGTGATGACCCAGAACTTCTTCACGAACGGGCCCTTCGAGGTCCAGGTGACGTGCACGCCGGACGGCAGTGCGATCAGGTCACCGGCCTTGAAGTCCCATTCCTCGTTCGTCTCGTCGTTGCGGACGTGGACCTCGCCCTCGAGCAGCAGGATCGTCTCGTCACCGAGGGTTCCGGTGTACGGCGTCACCAGCGTCCCGTCCGGTTCGCTGCCGGCGATGCCCTTGCCCGAGCGCCACAGCCCCGAGAGCACGGTGCCGCTACTGCCCTCCGGGCGGAGGATGACCAGCTCGCCCTTGGTCAGGTCACCTTCGAGGGGTTCGGTGAAGTCGTACGGGGTCCAGGTTTCCGGGTTGTCGTTGACGTTCGCGATGATCAGGTCATCACTGGTGGCGTCCGTCGGATTGGGGCCGTCGAAGATGACCCAGAACTTCTTGAAGTAGGGGCCCTTGACGTCCCAGATCTGTTCGAGGCCCTTGGGCTCGTAGATGATCGAGCCGGGACCGACCTCATACTGCTTGCCCGTCGCCTTGACGGTGATGGTCGCGGAGCCCTCCAGGACGACCGCGCACTCGTCACCCAGGGGAGACGACCAGACGATCGAGCCGGAACCGTCGGAACTAGCTCCCGGCGCTCCGGCGTGGTACCGCCAGAAACCGGCGAGCAGGTTGCCGCTCGTCCCGTCCGGGCGGAAGACGGCGATCTCGCCCTGCACGTCGGTCCTCCCGAGTGCGGGCTCCTCCCACTCGAAGGGCTCCCACTCGTGCTTGGCCGGGTCGGCCGAGCCGCTGTAGACACGGCCGGTGGTGGTTTCTTGTGTCGTCATTCCTGTTCTCCTTCAGTAGCGCCCGGTGGGCTCGGTGGGGTGAAACATCGAAGGCGAGGCCGCCGCGGTGTTCGAAAGTGGGCGGCGCCTGCCGGGGTCAGGTGTTCGCCTGCGCGGCGGCCGGCTCCTTGCCGTTGGTGGAGACCGGACCTGGGGCCAGGTCCTTGAAGACCCCGAAGCTCGATTCCTGCTCGGTCATGTACGGGAAGTGGAATCCGCAGTTCGGGCACTGCTCACGCAGCACCGCCTGCTCCTGCCCGAGGTCGTAAGGTTTGTCCTGAAGTTCGTTGCAGCACGGACAGATTCGCAACAGGCGGGTTCCCACCAACTCGAAGTTGGTGATGATGTCCTCCATGATGGCGCCGTTCGCCGCCCATGCCTTGGCGTGCTTGTGATAGGTGTCGGTGTGCCAGTCGTAGAGCGCTTCCTTGTTCGCCCAGAAGCTGCACTCGTTGAACCACATCCGGTCGTCCGGGTGCTCCCACCAGGTCAGGTGCAGGAAGCCGGGCAGCTTCATCAGGTGGTGCCGGGTGTCGGCGAAGACCACCTTGAACTTCTCGTACGCATCGGGGCTGGAGAACCGCACGCGCTGCATGCTCAGGTAGATAGCCATGACGGGGTGAAACCTCTCTTCGGGGATACAGTGCGTTCTCGGGGCGCCCCGGGGCTGTGGGCGTCGACTCCAGCGGCTCGCACTGACGTCGCTCTTCGCTCTGTGATTGCGTTCACACTTATCGTGTGTGTGGTTCCTATAGTTGACCTGATCCGACCGGTCCAACAGATCCAATTTTGAGGGAGTTAGAGGTACCGATTTGTCACCCGCCAGTAACACCCCAGACGGGCCGGATTCGCCCGCGCCCGCGTACCGCCGCCTGTACGAGCAGCTGCGGGCGGGCATCCTCAGCGGCCAACTGAAGGCGGGATCGCCGCTGCCGGCCAGCCGCCGCCTCGCGGCCGAGGTGGGCGTGTCCCGGAACACCGTCCTGGCCGCGTTCGAGCAGCTCGACGCCGAGGGCTACCTCGACCGCCGTCCCGGATCGGGCACCTACGTCGCCGACGTCCTGCCCGAACAGATGCTCACCATCAATCACGCTCCCTGGACCGGCTCCGGATCCGACGATGGCTCCGGCAGGCTCTCGCACCGCGGCCGTGCGATCGCCGACACCCGCAGAATGCCGCTTCCGGAGGTCACCGGCGTTTCCGCCGAGGCGACGGCATTCCAGATCGGCCTGCCCGCGCTCGACAGCTTCCCGGCCGAGCTGTGGGCGCGGATGTACGGCGCGCGGTTGCGGCAATCGACCCGCGACCTGATGCGCTACAGCGACCCCCGCGGATACCGCCCGCTGCGCGAGGCCATCGCCTCCTATATCGGACCGGCGCGCGGAATCCGCTGCACCGCAGACCAAGTGGTCATCGTCTCCGGATCGCAACAAGCTTTGGAGTTCTGCGGCCGGATCCTGCTCGATCCCGGCGACCCGGCCTGGATCGAGGACCCCTGCTATCTCGGGGCGAAGGCGGCCCTGATCTCCGCCGGAGCACGTTTGGTGCCCGTGCCCGTCGACCGCAAGGGCATCGACGTGGCCGCCGGCATCGAACGCGAACAGAGCGCGAGGCTGGCCGTCCTGACCCCCTCGTACCAGTTCCCCCTCGGGGTCACCCTTTCCCTCGAGCGCCGACTCGCATTGCTGGACTGGGCCGCCCAAGCGGGCGCCTGGATCGTCGAAGACGACTACGACAGCGAATTCCGGTACCGCGGCCGCCCGCTCGTCGCGCTGCAGGCCATCGACAAACACCGACGGGTGATCTACGTCGGCACCTTCAGTAAGATCATGTTCCCCGGGCTCCGGCTGGGGTACCTGATCGCCCCGACCGAGCTCGTCGACGGCTTCGCCGCAGCGCATCTGAGCACCGACATGCACGCCCACCTGCTCGACCAGGCGGTGTTGGCCGACTTCATGGAGGCCGGCCACTTCACCAGGCACCTGCGCAGGATGCGCGTCCTCTGCGGCAAACGGCAGCAACTGCTGGTGGCCGAGGCCACGCGCCGGCTGGGGAGTCGCCTGCGGATCGAGGACCCCGACGGCGGACTGCACCTGGTCGGTTGGCTCCCGGAAGGGCACGACGATCAGGTGGTCGCCGAGCTCGCCGCCCGCCAGCGCCTCCACCTTTGGCCCCTCTCGACGCACTGCGTCGAAGCCGACCTGCCACCGGCCCTTCTGCTCGGCTACGCCGGAATCAAGGAACGCGACATCGGGGACGGCGTGGCCTCCTTGGACCGAATCCTCCGTGGCTACAGACCACATGCCCGGTTGAGCTGACCGTCGTGGTGGCTTCGCTCGGTCGCACATTGCGGCCGCTCCGGGTGCGTCATCCGGTCAGCAGTAGCACTCCCGTCACCATGAGCGCGCCGACCTTCGCGACCTCGAGCGCGATGTAGGCGTAGTGCGCGTGCGACCGTGGCGTTTCCTCGCCGGAAAGGACGCGGTCGGAGCGCCGCGTCAGCCGAGGCCGTATCGCCGCGAGTTGCACACTCAGGATTGCGACAACACCGACCGCCACGACCACAATCCGGGTGGGGGGTTCACCGAGAACGACCGCGATGACCAGCATCACCGCCAGCATCGACTCGACGATGTTCAGTGCCCGGAACACGAGGCGACCGATCCCGAGCCCAATCCGTAATGTGACGTCGGGGGCCCGGAACTTCAACGGCGCCTCGAGAAAGGAAATGGCCAGCACCATCCCCAGCCAGACGAATGTGACAGCGGTAGCCACTGCCATCGCGACGGTCAAAGCCCTCTCCCCCTCAACCCACGGCTCTTCCGCACAGTGTGAACTCGATTCGACCTCAGATGCCAGAGGAGTCCGAGTCACGTCACGCGTCTCGGGGGATTGAACTGGGTCATGGCCTGGGCTTGGAGTTCGGTGATGGTGGCGGTATTGAGTAGTTGCAGCCAGTTCGGACGGGTGAGCAGGTAGCAGATCCGATGCCAGAATGGCATGGGGCCGAACCCGAATCGCGCCCGGATATCTTCCTCTTTGGGTCCACCGCGGGGAATCCATTCGATGGCCAGAGCGAGCATCGCCTGATCGTCGTCCGGAAGGTTCCGGTTCGCCGGTAATGTGACGGCGGTCCGGGACCAGCGTTCCGGGAGTAGAGTTCTGGCAGTTCCTGGCTCACTCATCGACTCTCCTTACGTCAACGGGTAGATGCTGCGGACGCAGTATCCGCGGCACCTACCCGTCGCGGTGTGCAGCCGCCGAACGGGCGGCGACGGCCCTGTCTCATGCTGTTCTCTCAGATCAGCGCGCGATCACCGTGCCGGTGGCTGTCCGGGCACTGCTATTGCCGAGCTGTGTTCACGCTGGCAGGTTCTCGTTGGTGATGACCCAGAACTTCTTCACGAACGGGGCCTTCGAGGTCCAGGTAACGTTCAGCCCCGACGGCAACGCAATGATGTCGCCGGCCTTGAAGTCATACTCCTCACCGGTTTCCTCGTTGACCAGGTGCGCCTGCCCTTCGAGCAGCAGCATGGTCTCGTCGCCGATCGGTGCCGTGTACGGGACGGTCGACGAGCCGTCGGGTTCGCAGCCGGCGATCCCGACGCCGGTACGCCACAGGCCGCACATCAGGGTGCCGGTCGAACCGGTGGACCGCAGCGCGAAGAGTTCACCGCAGACCTGCGAGCCGTGCCCGGGCTCGACCCACTCGTAGGGCTCCCACGACTCGGGGTTGTCGCTGATGTTGCCGACGTAGAGGTCGTCGCCCTTGGTGGCCGCCTGGGGGCTGTCCCACAGCACCCAGAACTTCTTCAGGAACGGGGCCTTGATTTCCCAGGTGATCTCGAGTCCCTTCGGGTGGCTCATGATCGTTCCGGGCTCGAGCTTGTACTGCTTGCCGGTGGCGTTGACCGTCACGAGGGCCTCGCCCTCGAGGATCACCACGGTCTCGTCGGCGTCGGGGGCCGAGTAGTCGACGTGACAGGATCCGTCCGCTTCGCAACCGGCGATGCCGACCCCGGTGCGCCACAGGCCGGCCTGCTGGGCGCCGGAGGTGCTGCCGGTCCGGATGATGACGACCTCGCCCTTGACCTGGGGGCCGAGCTTGGGCTCGACCCACTCGAACGGGGTCCACTGGTCCGGGTTGGTGCTCCGGCTTCCGAACTCGATCTTCCGGACGAGTGATGTGGTCATTTCATTTCCCTTTCAGTGGGTGCCCCAGTGGGCTCGGTGGGGTGAAACATCGAAGCGGCGGGGATCAGGCGTTCGCCTGCGCGGCGGCCGGCTCCTTGCCGTTGGTGGAGACCGGACCTGGGGCCAGGTCCTTGAAGACCCCGAAGCTCGATTCCTGCTCGGTCATGTACGGGAAGTGGAATCCGCAGTTCGGGCACTGCTCACGCAGCACCGCCTGCTCCTGCCCGAGGTCGTACGGTTTGTCCTGAAGTTCGTTGCAGCACGGACAGATTCGCAGCAGGCGGGTTCCCACCAACTCGAAGTTGGTGATGATGTCCTCCATGATGGCGCCGTTCGCCGCCCATGCCTTGGCGTGCTTGTGATAGGTGTCGGTGTGCCAGTCGTAGAGCGCTTCCTTGTTCGCCCAGAAGCTGCATTCGTTGAACCACATCCGGTCGTCGGGGTGCTCCCACCAGGTCAGGTGCAAGAAGCCGGGCAGCTTCATCAGGTGGTGCCGGGTGTCGGCGAAGACCACCTTGAACTTCTCGTACGCGTCCGGGCTGGAGAACCGCACGCGCTGCATGCTCAGGTAGATAGCCATGATGGGGTCAAACCTTCCTCGTCTCGAAACAGTGCGCTCTCGGGGCGCCCGGGGAAGTGGGCGTCGACTCCAGCACGCGCACCGATGTCGCTCTGTGACTGCGTTCACACTGATCTGTGTGTGGTTCCTATAATTGACCTGATCCGACCGGTCCAACAGATCCAATTCCGAGGCAGTTAGAGGTACCGGTATGTCATCTGTCAGTAACACCCCAGATGGGCCGGATTCACCCGCGCCCGGGTATCGCCGCCTGTATGAACAGCTGAGGGAGGGCATCCCCAGCGGCCAACGAACGGTGATTCCTGCCGGATGAGCGAGCGCCGTCAGTCCGGGCGGGTCCAGCCGCTCTCCAGGCGGTACCGGCGCGGGCTTACCCCGTATCGCGCGGTGAACTCCCGGCTGAAGTAGGCGGGTGTCGAGAAACCGAACCGGGACCCGATCTCGTTGATGGCCAGGTTCCGTGATGCCGGGGAACCGAGTGCTCGCCGGGACGCTTCCAGCCGTCGATTCTTGATCCAGGCGGACACCGTGTACCCGCCCTGCGCGAAGAGTCGATGCAGCGTCCGGGGCGAAATGAAGAACTCCTGTGCAATGCGGTCATGGGTCAGAGCCGGCTCCGTGAGGTGCGCCTCGATGAAGGCCTGGATCTCCCGCAGCCGCTCACCGCCGCGCTCCACCGCCCGCTCGCCTCACCCGCCGCGGTGACGGTCAGTTCGGCGACCTCACATGCCAGGCGGACTGCCCCCTCCCCGGACATGCCCGCGGCGGACTGCGTCAGGCGGTCGAGCATCGGCGACAGGAAGAACCCGACACCGGCACTCGTGCGCACCGGGGTGGCTGTCAGCTGCTGCAACTCCGCCGCGCCGACCGCGATGCTCTCACGCGGCCACGTGTACACCCGCAGTCGCCAATCCCCCGACATCGCCCAGGTGAAGGGCCGCGAGGTGTCGTAGACCGCGAAATCACCGCCGGACACGACGCAGTCGCGGCCGTCCTGAGCAAGATATCCACTCCCCCGGTCGACCAGACCGACAGCGGCTCATCGAGAACACCGCCGCCCTCGTACGCCAAGGCTGCCCACTACCACCAGACGTCACCGAAGACGTCCGACCCCACCTGCAGAAGACACTCCGCGAAGACGCCGCCCGGCTCCGGGCACTGATCCCCGACACCAGCCGACGGTCCGGCTCCGGCCTGTGGGCGGTACCCGACGATCCATCGTGACCGGCGCGGGCGCATTCGTACCGACAGAATCGATAGAAGCGCAGACGTGTCCGCGAAGGGCTGATCCTTGATGCGGCGCCTCGCAGCGATCACGACCATTTTCATACTTATCGGATAAATGGAAATCTTTGTCTGCCAGCATATTTGGCAGACACGCACTGTCTGTAAGTTGGTTATTCGCATGGCCTGCGAATACGCCCACTCGTGGTAACGCTCCTCCGCCGCCGTCTCCGAGGGTATTCACCTGCAGTCCTGGTGAATTGAGTAATGCGATGACATCTGCGATACGCAGTACATGGGCGGCCGAGCCGAGCGAACGAAACAGGTTCTGACCTGGTAATTCTGCGCCGGTCCGGCAGTGGTCTCGTCCCTGCCATGAGGCTAATAGCGAATGCACATCGGCGCCCGGACGGAAGCGCCGGTCTACCGGGAGCTCCGCGACCGGGTCCCGATCCAGTCGTCAAGTACATCCTCGGTATCAGTTACCATCTGTCGGGGCCCTGTCGGGGTCGCGGCGGGAGTTCGGGAGAACCTGGGAGCAGGTGCCGGCTGCGGAACCTCGTCGATCTCGATAATCGTGCCACGGTGGGCCAGATGGTCACCGGCCGCAACCTCATCGAGCGTAAGGACCGGCGTCACACATGCGTCGGTGTCGGCGAACACGGTCGCCCAGTGATCGCGACTGTGTGCGGCGATCGTGTCGGTGAACAGTTTCCGCAGTAGCGGCCACTGGTCGCGGTCGTTCTGATCGGGCAGATCCGCGGGCGGGATGCCGAGACCGTGCAGAAGTTGCGCGTAGAACTGGGGCTCGATCGCTCCCAAGGCAATCCACCGGTCATCGGCACAGCGGTAGGTGTCGTAAAAGGGGGCCCCGCCGTCGAGGAGATTCGCGCCCCGTTCGCCGGTCCACGCATCCGCGCCGCGCATAGCCCACATCATCTGCATGAGCACGCTCGCCCCGTCCACCATCGCGGCGTCGACGACCTGTCCCTTGCCGGAGCGTTGCCTTTCGAAGAGGGCGGACAGAATGCCGACAAGGAGGAACATCGATCCTCCGCCGAAGTCTCCCACAAGGTTCAACGGTGGCACCGGTTTGCCATCACGGTCACCGATCGCATGCAGAGCCCCGGTGAGGGAAATGTAGTTGATGTCGTGCCCGGCCCGTGGGCTCAGCGGACCGTCTTGCCCCCACCCGGTCATGCGTGCGTAGATGAGGGCGGGGTTGACCTCCGCGCAGTCATCCGGGCCCAGGCCGAGCCGCTCCGTTGTCCCGGGGCGGAAGCCTTCGATCAGCACGTCGGCGACCGACGCGAGCGCGAGCACCCGGGCCCGGCCCTCCTTCGTTTTCAGGTCGGCGCCGACGGACCGCCGGTTGCGCAGCATGTGGTCGGCGCGCCCGTTGGTCACGTCGAGCCCACCGTGGGGACGTTCGACCCGTACAACGTCGGCGCCGAGATCACCGAGGATCATCGCGGCGTGCGGGCCGGGACCGATGCCCGCGAGTTCGAGAACCTTGAGACCATGGAGTGGACCGGGCATTGGCTAGTAACCTTCCATGACGCGAGGGTCGGCGTGCCCGCCGACCCTCGTCGAACGTGAGCGATTCAGACAGATTCGATCGCTGGTGTGGGACTTGAGAATTGCTCGCGATAGCTGTGAACGATCGGAGTGAGCTCGAGGGGAGTTGCGCCGTGCATGATGACGCCGTCGACACCGAGATCGAATTGGCCTCGTACCTTGCGGGCACATTCGGCGGCGGTCCCGACTGCCGCGCAGTCCAACCACGAACGGGGAATAGCTTTCTTGAGCGCCCTCAGCTTGTCGTTTAACCTCGGCCATCGCGTGGGGCAGTTGGTGATGATGTTGTTCGGCGTGTCGCCGCGGCATGGGGCGACCACCGCCTGATCATCTTGAGGTTCCTCTCACAGAACTTTCGAGACAAAGGCAAGCGGTGGCCGTGAGTGTCAGTGTGCCCTACACGCAGGTGGTCGGGGAAGGGTCGTGCGCGGATGACGGGGTCGAGCTGGTGTCGTTCCGCGAAGAGTTCTACCGGTGTTTGTCGGCGCGCAGCGATGCGGTGTTCGAGCTGACCGATGCGCTGCTGTGTTCCGGGGACCCGGTCACCACACTGGTCGACTTGTCGCTGACCCCTGAGCATAGGCGCGGTCACGGCGCCTTGTACGACGGATTAAACTGCGGCCGAGTAGATATCGGTCGACTGCGACGCGCAGTCGGAGCACTTCCCCTGCCGCGAAGCAGCGATGGCCGGATCGTCCTGGCCATCGATATCAGCCCGTGGCTGCGCCCGGATGCGCCAACCAGCTCCCAGCGAGCGTTCTGTCACGTCTACGGTCGCGGTAAGAATCAAGCACAGTTGATCCCCGGGTGGCCGTATTCCTTCGTCGCCGCGTTGGAGGTGGGCCGCACGTCGTGGACGGCGGTACTCGATGCGGTGCGCCTGCGGCCCGACGACGACGAAACTACGGTCACCACGGCACAAGTCCGTGAAGTAGTCGGGCGATTGCAATCGGCCGGGCACTGGAGAGACGGCGACCCGGACATCGTGCTCGTCTTCGATGCCGGGTACGAACTGGCACGGATGGCGTTCCTACTCGCCGATCTACCGGTTCAGGTGTTGGGTCGGATGCGTTCGGATCGGGTGCTGCACTTCCCCGCGCCGCCGCCGGGTCGAACCGGGCGCCCACCCCGGCACGGTGCCGAATTCAAATTCGCCGACCCCCAGACCTGGCCCGAACCCGACAGCAACACCGATACCGACACCGACCGCTACGGAACAGCCGTCACTGCGGCTTGGAATCGGTTGCACCCGAGGATCACTCACCGTGGATCGTGGGCCGACCACCCGGGACCGCCGCCGATCGTCGAAGGCACGGTGATCCGGCTGACGGTCGATCACCTGCCCGGCGACCGGCATCCCAAACCGGTGTGGCTCTGGTGCTCACATCCGGGTGCGGGCACCGCCGATATCGACCGATTGTGGCAGATGTTTCTGCGGCGCTTCGATATCGAGCACACGTTCCGGTTGTTCAAGCAGACGTTGGGCTGGACCGCCCCGAAGATCCGCAACCCCGAGGCGGCCGACCGATGGACCTGGATCGTCCTGGTTGCGCACACCCAACTCCGGCTCGCCCGGCCGCTCGCCGAAGACCTACGCCGTCCGTGGGAACGACCCGCCCCACCGCGACGGTTGACGCCGGCCCGCGTCCGTCGAGGGTTTCCGCGCATCCGCGCGACCATGCCCAATCCTGCCAGTGCACCGAAACCCAGTCGACCCGGTCCCGGACGCCCACCCGGCTCGAGGAACCGTCGCCCCGCCCAGCACCATCACGTCGGGAAACGCACGAAAATCGACATCACGGAGCCAAAAAGTGAAACCCAACCAGGTTAAATAACAAGCTCAGGGTGTCGATGTCACGCAGTTCATCGGCCCATCGCCCGAGTCCGCGGACGACGTCGGCGTTGCGGAACCGGTCGAGGTCGGCGGTGTCCCAGTTGTTGGTCCGCACCATCAGGTCACCGTAGACCTGCAGATAGGTGGCCATTCGGCCGACTGTTTTGTGCAGGACCGTTTCCTCGTCCAGATCGGTGGTGACCGTGGCGTAGCAGGACCAGATCTTGATTCCGGCAGGATCGCGGCCGGACTGCTCGGCTGCTGTCCGCACAGTCTCGACGCATCGGCGGACGGTGTCGTCGCTGAAGAACGTGTGCAAAACGACTACGTCGAATGCCCTGCCGGCCAGTGCCAGGGTGGAAGGCCCGAAGGCGGTGATGCCGAGCGGGATGTGCTCGTCGAAGTCCTCGTTGAGGGTGATTTTCGGGAGTTTCCCCAACGCGCCGTCGTAGTCGCGGATCGTTTCGCCTCGCCAGAGTCGACGCATGAGTGTGGCGAAAGCCTCGAGTTGCACGGTGGTCACCGGCGGCAGGCCGAGGCCGGCGAGTTGGGGGCGCAACCCGCGGCCGAGCCCGAGTGTGAACCGGCCGCCGGTGAGACGATGCATCGTAGTGGCGAAGGCCGCGGTGATTGCGGGATGCCGGGTGTTGTGGTTGGTGGCGGCGGTGGTGATCCCGATCGATTCGGTTACCGCACCGGCGGCCCCGGACAATGCGCAGGCCTCTTTCACGTTGAGGCGTTCGGACAGGAAGGCCTGACCGAGTCCGAGGTCTTCGGCCTGGGCGAGTTCGGTGAGCATCTGCCGTGGGTTTTCGACATGCCCGCCGAGAGTGTAGAAGCCAAGTTGGTCGAGTCCTGGTGCCGTGCGGGGGTCAGACATCGGCGTGGGTGGGGTCGAGGTTCAGTTCGCCGGCGGCGTTGCAGTCGCGTGCGTGCTGGAGTGATCTGGTCACCATGGAGACGAACAGCTCGTCACCGCGATCGGTGCGTTCGACCAGCATTGCGGCCGCGACACCGATGACGAAGTTCTGGAAGGTGGCGACGGTGTAGTCCGCGACCAGCTGGTCGAACGGGTAGTCGACGCCCAGGTCGGTCAGTTCGCTGTGATAGGCACGCAGCAGGGGCATCTCGTGTTCGCGGCGGGTCTGCGGATCGAG
Organism: Rhodococcus sp. 21391; assembly: GCF_016772255.1. NCBI lineage: Bacteria > Bacillati > Actinomycetota > Actinomycetes > Mycobacteriales > Nocardiaceae > Rhodococcus > Rhodococcus sp. 21391. Next base: position 7,065,966 of record NZ_CP063781.1, read on the forward strand.
GGCGCCGCCGACGAAGTAGGCCACGTCGACGACACCGGGCCCGAGGATGATGGTCTGCCAGTCGAGTACGGCTAGCGGCACGGTTCCGCCGCGGGCGTCGAAGAGGACGTTGTCGGGTCGGTAGTCGCCGTGTTGCACGGTGAAGGGCATGGCGGTCAGGCGGGCGTAGTAGCGGTCCATGTGTGCGGCGAAGGCGGTGCCGAGCGCGATGTCGTCCGGGTGCAGGTGCTGGCGGTACCGTTCGGCGAATCCGGCGAACCAGGTGGGCATCTCGTCTGCGAACCGTGCCCAGTAGGTCTGGGAGATGTCCAGCCAGGGCAGGCCGCGGAGCTGGTCCGAGCCCCAGTAGGCGGCGTGGATACGCGCCGCCTGCTGCACGGCCAGATGTGTTTGCTCGACGGTGACGCCGGCGAGTTGGTCGCCTTGGTGAGCGGGGGCAAGATCTTCCAGGAGCAGGACGAACTCGGTGTTGTTCGAATCGATTTCCGCGTGATAGCAGTGCGGCACCCGGACCTGGAGTTTGTCGGCGATGTCTTGGTAGAAGCGGACTTCGCGCACGTAGTTCAATTCGCTGCGGCCGGCGGCGCGGCTTTGCGGGCCGTCCGCGGTGACCTTGGCGACGATGCTCGACGGCCCTCCCCCGGCGTCGGTATAGGTCGGGCTGATCCGGTAGCTGTCGGCAACCTGCCCGGTGCCCACCGGGTGGACGTCGATCGCGGTGATGGAGGTGCCGGTGGGCAGTTGGTTCGCTGCGTGTAGCCGGGCTTGCACCCACGCTGCGGTGAGGTCGTTGGCGTGCATGATGGCCTTTCCGAACAAGGGCGGTGGGGCGCGTCGGACGGATGCCGCGACGCGCCCTACCGCGGAATTGTGCTCAGCCGAGCGGTGCCACTTCGTCTTCGTCGAGTCGGGAACTGGCAACGGGCGTCCGCTTGGGGTGGCGGCGGATCCAGGCCAGCACGATGCACACTGCACCCAGTAGGAGCAACGCCAGCGGCGCGTAGGTGCCGATCATCGTCAGCTGGGAGCTGGCCTTGGCGGCGGCTGCGGCGCCGGCGGCGACGGAGGCGTCGGTCAGTTCGGTGTCGATGGCGAGCACGGGCATCACGCTGACAGTGCGTCCGCTGAGGTCGAGGTTGGCGATGACCTTCTGGTTCAGGGTGGCGTCGAGGGGTGCACCGGTGACGGTGTCGGCGGCGAGGGTGATGGCGGTCTCGGCGGTGTAGTTCAGCGGTACCAGGTCGGCCAGCGTGTCCAGGGCGCCACCGATCTCGGCGGCGGTGTTCGCCGGCAACAGCGGCAGAATGCTGGTCAGCAACGACTTCGGCAGTGCCGGTGGCAGGCTGGCGGCCACGGTGGGGTCGGCGAGCGGGCCCTGGGCGTCGACGGTGTAGTTGTGCACGTCGCGTCCGGAGACCGTACCGCTGTCGACGTAGGTCACCGGGACGGTGGTGCGGGTGGCGGTGTCGTAAAACTGGTAGTCGGAGGAGGCCGCGGGGTGCAGGGGCAAGGAGATCGTCAGACCGGAGTGGTCTTCGACGGCTTCGCCGGACGGGGCCGGTGCACGGTCGAGGGTGGTGCGGTCGAGGGCGTAGGTGTGATTGTTGGGGATGGCCCCGCTCGGGGTGTTCAAGGTGGTGTCGTCGTGTGTGACGGCGGTGTCGCCGGTGCTGCTCGAGACGTAGATGTGGCGATTGATCGTGACGGGCACGTCGCGGGCGACGGCGTTGGCGATGTCACCGCTCTCCAACGCCTGTGCGTTGAGCAGGTCGGCGGTGCCGGTGTACTGAGCGGTGCTGTCGAGGTCGGTGGGCAGTTTCGTGGCGCTGGGGACGAGCAGGAAGCGGATCGCGGCCGCGGCCGCGACGAGTAGCACGCCGACTACGAAGAGGATTTTCGAGGAACGCCGAATCGGCACGGGAGAACTCCTTGCCAAGGTTGGGTGTCACGGAAATGTCGGAACAGACACGGGGTGCGGAGTAAGGGACCCGCCCGTACCGGAGGTGCGGGCCTGCGCCACGGCAGTGCGGGCGCGTGGACGAAAACCGCAGGTGGCACGAGAAGGTTGACCGCGGTGCGCGGGACCGGATAATGCAGGGGTGCGCCGCCAGAGGGGCACAAGTGGTCGGGCCGGGGTGGTTCCGCGGGCTTTCGCCGTCGCGGAACCACCCGGCTCCCGGTGTACTGCAGGAACTAGCTCAGGGGGTCTCGATCACGGTGACGGTGCCGGTGGTGCCGTCGACCTCGACCACGGCTCCGTTGGGAATCCGCTTGGTCGCATCGGTCGCCGAGACGATGCACGGGATACCGATCTCGCGGCTGACGATGGCCGCGTGCGAGAACGGAGCTCCGACGTTGACGACCACCGCGGAGGCGGCGACGAACAGCGGTGTCCAGGACGGGTCGGTGATCGGGGCGACGAGGATCTCGCCCGGCTCGAGCGCCGACGGGTCGTCCGGGGTGGTCAGCACCCGTGCGATGCCCCGGGCGGTACCGGTGCAGCCGGACACACCGGCGATCGACTCGCCCGCGGTCAGCATGGCACCGGCGGTGTCGCTGCGCAGCTCCCAGCTTTCGAGCGGCGGCACCTCCTCGGACACCACGAACGGCGGCTTGACGTCGAAGAGGCTGATGTAGCTCTTCTCCCGATCCCGCAGAGAGTCGGTGAATGCCGCCGGGTTCGCGAGATAGTTGTCGAGTTCATCGGCGAAGAGCATGAAGATCTGCTCGATACTGTCGAGCGCTCCCGCCTCGACCCCGCGACGACCGAGTTCGAGTGCGGGAAGGCGAATTTCGTGGATCACCATGGCCGCGGTGGTGCGGGCGCGTTCGCGGCCGCGCAGCCACAGTGCGGCGGCGGAGAGAGTGGCCTCGAACTGGGCGGAGGTCTCGGGATCGCCGGCGAGGAGTTCGCGGACCACAGCAGCTGCGGCTTCGCGTTCCTCGCTGCGGATGGTGCCCTTGCCTTCCGGCGCCTCATTTTCACCGACTTGCCGCATCCGGTCGATGGTGCCCAGTGCCAGTTCCGGTTTCACACCCCACGTCTGCGCGCGGATTTCCCATTCGGCCGGGCCGCGGAAGTCCCAGTCCGACAGGAAGGCGTCGAGATCGGCGCGGAACTGAACGACGGTGGGCTCGGTGCTCGCCGCGAGACGGGCGTAGAGGCCGGCGACGCCTTCGTCGAACGCGGCCGCTACAGCCGGGTCCTGGGCGGCGCGGCTGAGAGTCCACATCCGCTTGGACGGCCCGGTGGAGTCGACGTCGCCGATGCCACCGACCAGTGTCAAGGCGAGCTCGGGGCGCCCGACGGCGGCGGCGATCTGCGCGACCGCACCCAGGCCGACTCCGGACTTGAGGCTGGCTTCGATGTGATGCTTGAACAGCGGCCGCAGGATGTAGTCGAAGGAGGTGATGCGTTCGCGCAGCTGCTGATCGGTCAACGTCGTCATGTCGGGCCGGTCGGCGCGGATGCGCAGCACGTCCTGGCGGTCGGCGTCGAACTCGGGCAAGCCGGTGGCGCCGATGACCTCCTCGACCAGCCAGGCCCCGGCGCGGGCCTCGAACTCGGGGTTCTCGTCGAAGTCGCGCTTCTCGCTCTCATAGCTGGGAATGCCTGGCATGTCGCCGAAGTACTGCAGATCGACCGCCTCCGGTGACATTCCCGGCACGCGGACGCCGAACAGCCGCATCAGCGACATGTTGATGTACAGGTAGCTGCCGAAGGCCGGGAGGATGTTCTTCTCGACATTCACGTCGTAGAGGTCGTGATCCCAGACCTTGCATGCGACGAAGGCGTCCCGCCAACCCGGTTCGAGATTGTGCTGGAACCCTGCCGACGCGTTCAGCGGGCTGATCGGATCGGGGAAGATCTCGCCGACGTTCGCGCGGGAGTACAGAGGAAACACCTTCGACACAGTGTCGTTGATGGGCCACTCAGCCATGTGATGCCTTCTTCCAGACAGAAAGTGTGGGGTTTTCCGGTCTCTTGCCGGAACGATGTGCACGTCACCACTCGTATTAGCGACTGTGAATTCACATTCTTATGTGAGTGGCGTCACTCTGTCAACCCTCCCGCGAACCTTCGTGTCGTTCGGTGGGCCAAACTCGCGAAGCTTCCCACGCCCTCACTTTCTGCTGCGTGACCGGGAAATGCGCGGGACCTACAGATGTGACCTCCTCTGATCGGGATGGCGAGAGGGGTATCAGTCCCGCATTTCACAATTCTTCGACGGAGTCAACGGTAGACAAAAGTGTGAACCCTAAGTCACAATCCTTGGATACGAGGTTGAGCTGGCGTCTGTTTGTGGAGGTCGGCGTGGAAGGAGAGCGCTCACATGCGCATTTTGATCACCAACGACGACGGCATCGATGCCCCCGGCCTGCATGCGGTGGCCACTGCCCTGGCAGATGAGGGTTACGAGATCACCATCGCCGCACCACGCGACGAACGCAGCGGCAGTGGCTCGTCGCTGGGCACCCTCGAGCACGCGGCGGAGATCGCGTACGAGGAACGCCGGTTCGCACATCTGCCGGGAGTGCAGGCGATCAGTTTCGACTCCCCGCCCGCGTTTGCCGTGTTCGCGGCCTGCGCCGGCGTCTTCGGCGCTCCGCCGGACCTGGTCGTCAGTGGCATCAACCCGGGGCCCAACACCGGCCGGATGATCTTGAACTCGAGCACGGTGGCGGCTGCGCTGACCGCCTCGACCCTCGGTGTCCGCGGTCTCGCGGTCAGCTGCGGGTTTCCGCCCGAGCACCGCTTCGACACCGCCAGCCGGATCGCGGTGTCGGCAGCGGAGTGGATGCTCGCCCACAGTGCCCGGCGGGCGGTGCTCAACATCAACGTGCCCGACCTGGACATCAGCGACGTCAAGGGCGTGCGGATGGCGCCACTGGCACCGCGCGGACTGCTCGGCTTGACCTTCGACAAGACCCCGGAGGTGGTGCGGCTGCTGCGCTTCGTCAATACCGAACGCCTCGGTACCGGAACCGACTCTGCTCTCGTGCGTGACGGCTATGTCTCGATCAGTGCGATCTCGGCCGTGGTTGCCAACTCCGAAGGCTCCGACGTCGCCGCCCACCTCGAGGCATGCTTGCCCCTTCCGGCGGTCACCGAGTCCTAGACACTGATTCCGGCGGTGTTCGTCCGGCCCGTCGGCCGGACGAACACCGCCGAATTCTTTTCTCGAGCAAGACCGTTCGCCGGGCACGCGAAAAGGTCGGGCCGGTCATCGACCGGCCCGACCTTCGTGTCGAACTCGCTCGTCAGCCTTCGTCGGCTGCGCCGCGGGTGCGTCCGGTGCTGAGGATGAGATCTTCGTGCAGTTCCATCCAGATGTCGTGGTAGCTGTCGTACATCGGCCTCGCGAACGAGGCGTTGTCACCGGCGCGGACGCGGTCGAGCGCGGCGGCGAGGCGGGGCAGGTACCGGCCGAACTGCGGAAGCACCTCGGCGAGCTCCTGCAGCGGTGCCCGCAGCTGCTCACCGGTCTGTGCCAGCTGGTCGACGACCTCGGCGTCGTAGCCGGGGGCGGTGTGATCGTTGGGGGTGTCCTCGCTGCGCATCTGCCAGCGCTGGCACACCTTCTTGAAGTCGGAGTTGATGGGCAGGAAGCGGTCGTAGAACGCTTGCAGCGCGGCGGCCGCGCCGGTGGTGGCCGGGTCCTGGGCGAGCAGCCGCAGGTGTTCGGTCTTACCGGCGGGGGTCAGCATCGATCCGGGCATCCGCCCCTCCCGGCGCACCACGAGCCCCTGCTCGACGAGCGGGTCGAGAGCTGCGGGGAGGTCCTCGACGGACACGCCGGACAGGGCGCTGAGCACCTCGTTGTTGGCAAGTCCCTTGACGCGCAGCGAGTGCAGGACATCGAAGGTGAGCTGGTCGTTCTGAGTGTGAACCATATCTGGCTCCTGTTCGGATCGATCGGTGGGTCGGATGACGGTCACGAGCTCGCCAGATACGGTGAGCGCAGGGCCTTTTTGTTGAGTTTTCCCGTGGGCAGCCGAGGCAGGCGGTCCACGAAGTCGACCGACCGGGGCGCCTTGAAGGTTGCCAGGATGGCCCGGCAGTGGTCGATCAGGTCCGCGGCGGTCCCGTCATCGGCGGCCACGCCCTCGCGCAGTTCCACCATCGCCTTGACCTGTTCCCCGAATTCGGGGTCGGGAATGCCGAAGACGGCGGCGTCGACGACATCCGGGTGGCGCAGCAGGGCCGCCTCGATCTCCTCGGGGTAGATGTTGACCCCACCGGAGATGATCATGAAACTCTCCCGGCCGGCGAGGTAGAGGAAGCCGTCCTCGTCGAGGTAGCCCCGATCGCCCATGCTCTTCCACGCGGCGGTGGTTGCGGTGTCCGCGGAGTTAACGTAGTCGGCCGAGGCGGGCGGCTCGAACCACACCTTGCCGATCTCCCCCGCCGGCAGCGGGTTTCCCGCATCGTCGGTGACATGCACGCGGGTGCCGCCCAGGGGCCGGCCCACCGAGCCGGGGTGGTCGGCGGATTCGGTCGCGGAGATGTAGGTGTGCCCATAGCCCTCGGAGGCGCCGTAGTACTCGTGCAGGACCGGCCCCCACCACGCATTGATCTGGTCCTTGACCTCGACCGGGCACGGGGCCCCGGAGGTCACGGCGGTGGTGTGCGTCGGCGAGAGCGTAATCGCGTCCCGGTCGGGCAGGGCGAGAATGCGCAGCAACATCGTCGGCACCCACTGCGAGTGGGTGACTGCGTAGGTCGCGATCGCGGTCATGGCCGCGGCCGCATCGAATCGCTCCATGCACACCACCGTGCCGCCGGCGGCCATTGTCATCAGCTGGAAGGTGAACGGTGCGGCGTGGTAGTTCGGGGCCGGCGACAGCAACACCGTGTCCGAATCGATGCCCAGTTTCTCGACCAGACCCGCGTGCCGAGTGGGAGCCTCGGCGGGGTGGATGTCGAGCAGTTTCTGCCGGAACGCCTTGGGCCGGCCGGTGGTGCCTCCGCTGTAGAGGACACGTGCGCCGAAGCGTTCGTACGCGATCGGAGTGGCCGGATGGTCCGCGATCGCGCCGGCGAGGTGCTCGAAACCGGGAGCGGGGTCAGTGCACAGGGTCAGCGCGGCGTGCCCGTCGGGTAGGGCGGTGGCGACCGCGTCGGCCAGTGAGCCGCTGGTGACCACCGCGGCCGGTGCCGCTTCGGCCAGAAGCGCAGCGAGCTCGCTGGGCGTCAGGTGCCAGTTCACCGGGGTGACGTACAGACCGGACCGCATGCCGGCTGCGACCACCACCGGCCATTCGATCCGGTTCTCCATCACCAAGACGATGGAGGCTCCGGCCGTCACGCCGCGGGAGCGCAACAGGTGGGCGAGCTGGTTGGACTGCTCATCGAGCTGCCGGTAGGTCAGCGAAGAACCGGATCCGGCCATCACGAAGGCGAGGGATTCCGGGCGCTCGTTGGCGATTCTGGGAGGGTACACAGGACCTCTTTTTGTGAATGTTTCGTCACTATCAGGGTCCAGGCTACAAGCGAATCGGCTCATCATACAAGGGGTGTTTTCAAATTGGCGGATCTGTGCTTTAGTGACACTAATGTCACAAACGGACGTGACCGTGACGGGAGACATCCAATGACCACCAGCAGTGGTATCGACCTGATGGACCTGAGGGCCTTCGAATCCGGCTATGCGGACGAGGTCTTCGCGCAGCTGCGCGACGAGGATCCTCTGCACTGGAACGAGGAGCCGAACGGGCCGGGATTCTGGTCGGTGACCCGATACGCCGACGTCAAAACCGTCGCCTCGGACCACGAGACCTTCACTGTTACCGAAGGTACCCAGATCGCGAGCCGCCGCGCCGAGGGCGAAGGTGCCCGCAGCATCCATCACGTCGATCCCCCCGAGCACGGGCCGCTACGCAAGATCGTCACCCCGCAGGTGCGCCCGGCCAAGGTGAAGACGCTGACGCCGGACATCGAGGCGGTGATCGATCAACTGCTCGATCAATCCGTCGGCGCGGGGCCGATCGACATGGTTGCCAACATCTCTGCTCAGCTTCCCCTGGTGATGATCGGCCGCCTGCTCGGCGCTCCGCTCGAGGACTGCCCGAACCTGCTGCGGTGGACCAACCAGATGGCGTCGGAGGATCCCGACTACTCCGAGGGCCCCGAGACCGCCGTGCGCGCCCGCGACGAGGTCTTCGCCTACTTCCGGGCCCTCGAGACCGAGCGGCGCGCCTGCCCGGCCGACGATCTGGTCAGCGTGCTGACCGCCGCCGAAATCGACGGCGTACCCCTTGCCCGTGGCTATCTCGACGCCTACTACCTGATCCTGATGGTCGCCGGCAACGAGACGACCCGGAATCTGCTCTCCGGCGGGGTCCTCGCCCTGCACGACAACCCGCAGTGGTGGGACCTGCTCCGCGAGAACCCGGGCAAGATCCGCACCGCGATCGAGGAAATGGTGCGCTACGTGTCTCCGGTGCTGTCGATGCGACGCACCGCCACCCGAGATGTGGAGATGCACGGCAGGACCATCAAGGCCGGCGACAAGGTGGTCATGTGGTTCTGCTCGGCGAACCGGGACGAACGAGTCTTCGAGGACCCGAACACCTTCCGCGCCGACCGGTTCCCGAACGAGCACCTCGGTTTCGGGTGGGGTGATCACGCCTGCCTCGGCGCCAATCTCGCCCGACTCGAGGCGAAGCTGTTCTTCACAAAGCTCGTCGAACGTGGCATCGACATCGACGTGGTCGAGCCACCGAAGCGGTTGCAGAGCAACTTCTTCCGCGGCGTCAAAACCCTTCCCGTGCGATTGGAGCAGCGGCATGGCTGACACTTTCGACCGGGCCGGGTGTCTGGTCGACGGCGACTGGTTCGTCCCGGACGGACCGGTGCTCGAGGTGATCGACCCGTTCACCGAGACCGCGATCGGCGATGTCGTCGACGCCGGTGCGCAGGTCGTCGACGACGCCGTCCGATCGGCCGCGTCCGCTCATCCGGCGTGGCGGGCCACCGACGTCGCCGAACGGGCCGCACTGCTCGACCGGACCGCGGATCTGCTCACCCGCGACGGTGACACCGTCGCGGGCATCGTGAGCCGCGAGATGGGGATGCCGATCTCTCTGGCCCGCATCACCCAGGCGCAGCTGCCAGCGGACGTGCTGCGGGCCACCGCCCGCACCGCCCGCGCCTTCCCCTGGTCGCAGGACATCGACGGGGCGACCCTGGTGCGCCGCGGCAGCGGTGTCATCGCCGCGGTCACGCCGTGGAACATGCCGGTCCACCAGATCGTCGCCAAGGTCTCGGCGGCTCTCGCCGCCGGATCGACGGTGGTGCTCAAGGCCTCGGAGATGACCCCGTACGACGCGAACGCTCTGGCCCAGCTCTTCCTCGAAGCGGGACTTCCGCCCGGGGTGTTCAATGTGGTCACCGGCACCGGTGCGGCCACCGGGGCCGCGCTGGCCGCGCACCCGCTCCTTGCGCATGTCTCGTTCACCGGCAGCGTCGGAGCCGGCCGCGCGGTCGCGGCCCTCGCGGCGCAGACGTTGACCCGGTGCACCCTCGAACTCGGCGGCAAGTCGCCCGCGGTGGTGCTGCCGGACGCGAACCTCGAGACCGCGCTCGCCGGGGTGGTCGCCTCCGGGCTGGTCAACTCCGGACAGGCCTGCAACGCCACCACCCGACTGCTGGTGCCCGAGGCACTGGCCGCAGACGCCGCCGACGTGCTCACCGCGGCGGTCGCTCAGCACACCCTCGGCGACCCCGCCGACCCGGAAACCCGGCAGGGCCCGCTGGTCTCGGCCCGTCAACGGGACCGGGTCCTCGACTACATCGGTGACGCCGTCGCCGCGGGCGGGCACCTGCTCACCGGCACCGGCAAACCCTCCGAGGCATCTTCGACCGGCTTCTTCGTCGATCCCACCATCGTCACCGGTCTGCCCGAGGACGCCCGCGCGATCCGCGAGGAGATCTTCGGCCCGGTCATCGCGGTGCAGACCTACACCGACGTCGACGACGCGGTACGGATCGCCAACGACAGCGCATACGGGCTGTCCGCGGAGGTCTGGTCCGCCGACGTCGAACGCGCCCGCGCCGTGGCCGGCCGACTCGACGTCGGCCAAGTCAAGATCAACGGCGTCCGCACCCGCAACCGGCCCACAGTCCCCTTCGGTGGCGTCAAGGATTCCGGCTACGGCCGCGAACTCGGCCATCTCGGCATCGAGGAGTTCACCGACGTGACGGCGGTAATGTCATGACCGGCACCACTTTCAGCGGAAACATCGTCGTCACCGGCGCGGCATCAGGAATCGGACTCGCGCTCGCCGACCAGTTGAGCGGGGCCGGGGCCACGGTCTACGCCCTCGACCGGCGGGAGTGCCCGATCGGATCGGTGCGCACCCTGCTGTGCGACCTCTCCGATCCCGGCTCGATCACCGACGCCGTCGCCGCACTTCCGGCCGAGATCAGCGGGCTGGCCAACGTCGCCGGTGTCCCGGGCACTGCCGCCGCCCAGACCGTGCTGGCGGTCAACCTGCTCGGGCCCCGCCTGCTCACCGAACTGGTGTTGCCGCGGATGGTCGAGGGTGGCGCGGTCGTCAACGTCGCCTCGGTCGCCGCGCACCGCAACACCGAGCCACCGGAGTCGATCGACGCACTGCTGCGGGTGCGCGACCGCCCGGAACTGCAGGCCTGGCTTCGGGACCACCCGGTCAAGGGGCCCGCCGCCTACGACACCTCCAAACGCGCCCTGGTCGACTGGACGCAGTTGCTGTCGGCGAAACTGACCGGGCGCATCCGGGCGCTGTCGGTCAGCCCGGGACCGGTCGAGACACCGATCCTGGCCGACTTCGAGGCCAGTATGGGCGCCGACGCGATGGCCCGGTCCCAGGACGCCGTCGGCCGGCACGGCTACCCCCACGAGATCGCCGCCGTCGTCGCTTTCGCCCTCTCCCCCGCCGCGTCGTGGCTCAACGGCATCGACATCCCGGTCGAGGGTGGCCTGTTCGCCACCCGTGCGGCCGCCAAATCCCCCGTTTTCGAAGGACTCTCGCTATGAATTCCCCCACCACCCCGGCCGAGCACGTGATCACCCTCGACGGCACCCACCCCGGCTCCCGTGAGGTGCTCGGCGGCAAGGCCTACAGCGTCAACAAGATGCGGGCCATGGGATTGCCGGTCCCGCCGGCGTTCGCGCTGCCCACCGGCGTCTGCGCGCTCTACCACGACAACGGCAGGGCGCTCCCGGACGAGATCTGGCAGGAGGTGCTCGAGCACCTGCGCGGACTCCAAGCCGCGACCGGCCGCCGGTTCGGCGCGGGTCCGTCGCCGCTGCTGGTCTCGGTCCGCTCCGGTGCCGCACAGTCCATGCCGGGCATGATGGACACCGTTCTCAACCTCGGCCTGACCCCCGAGCTCTGCCAGGCGCTCGCCACCGAGACCGGCGACCAGCAGTGGGCGACCGACACCTGGGAGCGGTTCTGCCACAGCTACGCCGACATCGTCGTCGGGAAGCCCGGCGCCCAACCGCCCAGCGATCCGTTCGAGCAACTGCGCTCGGCGATCGGCGCGGTCTTCGACTCCTGGACCAATGAACGGGTCCGCGCCTACCGTGCCCGGCACAACCTCGGAGCCGGTGCCGGCACCGCAGTGACCGTGCAGGCCATGGTGTTCGGCAACCGCGACGAGCAGTCCGGGACCGGGGTGATGTTCAGCCGGGACCCGGCCACCGGTGAGAACACTCTCTACGGTGAATGGCTGGCCAAGGCCCAGGGCGAGGACGTCGTGTCCGGGGAGAAGACCCCGAATCCCCTCGTCACCGTCGGCGAGATCCTGCCCGAGGTCTACCCCGAACTCGAGCGCATCGCCGGGGTACTCGAACGCGAGCACCGCGATCTGGTCGACATCGAGTTCACCGTCGAAAGCGGACGGTTGTACGTCCTGCAGTGCCGGGCCGGGAAGCGCTCACCCCGCGCGGCGGTCCGCATCGCCGTCGACCTGGTCCGTGAAGGCCTGATCACCGACGACGAAGCCCACACCCGGATCTCGGCCGAACAGGCGGCGAGCCTGGCCACCACCCACGCGGTGCACGCCGACCAGACGGTCCTGGCAAGCGGTCTCGGCGCCGGCCCGGGTGTGGCGGTCGGTCAGGCTGTCAGCGACATCGACGAGGCCCTCGACCTCGCGGCGGCCGGAACACCGGTCGTGCTGGTGCGCCCCTCCACCGCACCCGACGACGTGCCCGCAATGTTCGAATCGGTGGCGGTCGTCACCGAACTCGGCGGAGCCACCTCACACGCCGCCCTGGTGTGCCGCGAGATCGGTCTGCCGTGCGTGGTCGGTGCCGGAACCGGCACGGTCGCGAAGCTGGCCGGGCTGACGGTGACCGTCGACGGGGCCACCGGTTCGGTGTACGAGGGCGATGTCCTGCACACCCCGACCGACGGAGCCGTCGACGAATACCTCACCGAACTGCTCGGCTACCTGCCCGACACCGTTCCGGCCGATCACCCGCTCGCACCCCTACGCTCGGCACACCTGGAGCGGACATAATGCGAGGTCAGCAGGATGCAACCCTCACCATTAGTGATAGGGTGTTCGCAAACGCGGGCGACGGAGAGGAGGCACGGATGACCGCACAGCATCCGGCCGCACCGCGCACGCTCGACGACGTCTACACCCACGTCGGCCTCGTCGAACCCGGATCGGCCGCCCCCAAACGTCCGAACAAGCGCGGCGAGCTCACCCGGGAACGCATCGTGCAGGCCGCGATCGAATGCTTCAGCGAGTACGGCTACACCCGCACCCGGGTCTCCGACATCACCCACCGGGCCAAGACCGCACAGGGGAACTTCTACCGGCACTTCACCGACCTCGACGACGTCTTCCTCGCCGCCATGCACACCGGGCTGCAGGAATTGTCCGAGGCCACCAGCCGCAAGACCACCACCAGCGGGGAACTCGAGGCGCTGATCGAGGTCAACATCACCTACCTGCATGCCTACTCCCGGCACCGGCACATCCTGCGGTTGTTGCGTGAAGCCGCCGCCGCCAGCGCCAACGAGGGTTTCCAGCAGCTGTGGTTGCAGCTGCGCAGCGACTTCGTCGGACGCACCCGCCGGTGGTTGCAGAAACTGCACGAGCGCGGGGAAATCGGGGACACCAACCTCGACCTGCTCGCCGAATCCCTCGGCTGCATGACCGAGCAGATGGCCTACGTCCACGTCGGCCTGCCGGCCTCCACTCCCAAACGCGAACGTATCGACGAACTCGGCCGATCCCTCGGTGAGGTCTGGTTCCGGGCGCTGCCCCCGGCCGCGCCGTCCGCCGAGCGCTGATTCGCACCGTCACCGGCTGCCCGGTGCGATGCACATCGCTCCCCCATCCTGAGCTGCAACGAAAGATGCATCCATGACCTCCGTCGCCTCCGATTCCCTCGGTCACACCGTCCGTGTCGCCGACGTCATCACCGAAACACCCGACGCCTCCTCCTTCGTCATCGACGTCCCGCAGGAGCTTGCCGACCGGTTCGCGTACCGGCCCGGGCAATTCCTCACCGTCCGCATTCCCAGCGATCGCACGGGTTCGGTGGCGCGCTGCTACTCCATCGCCAGCTCCCCCACCACCGACAACCTCATCAAAGTGACCGTCAAACGCACCGCCGACGGCTACGGCTCGAACTGGCTGTGCGACAACCTCGCTGCCGGCGACACCGTGCACGTACTGCCGCCGTCGGGAACGTTCACCCCACACAGTCTCGACGGTGACTTCCGGCTCTTCGCCGCCGGAAGCGGCATCACCCCGGTGATGTCGATCCTCAAGACCGTCCTGGCGTCCGCCACCGGAACCGTGTCGTTGTACTACGCCAACCGGGACCGGGAGTCGATCATCTTCGACGCCGAACTCGTCGACCTCGCCAAGAAGCACCCGGACCGGCTCACCGTCGAGCACCGGCTCGAAAGCGAGTCCGGGTTACCCACCCCGGACAGCCTGACCCGGTTCGCCGACGGCGGCCAGGACGGCACCGTCTTCGTATGCGGGCCCGCACCGTTCATGGCGATGGTCAAGGAAACGCTGACCAGCATCGGCTACGACCGGCACCGGATTCACATCGAGGAATTCCGCTCCCTCGACGGTGACCCCTTCGCGCCGATCAAGCACATCACCGCCACCGACGACTCCGAGTCCTCGACCGTGGACATCACACTGGACGGCGACACACACACCCTGTCCTGGCCGGCCGACGCCACACTGATCGACGTCATGGTCAACGCCGGAATCGATGCCCCCTACTCCTGCCGCGAAGGCGAATGCGGCTCCTGCGCCTGCACCCTGTTGGAAGGGACGGTTGATCCCGGCGTGACCGACGCCCTCGACCCCGACGACGTCGCCGACGGCTACATCCTCGGCTGCCAGGCAAAGCCGACCAGCCCGACCCTGAAGGTCGAATTCTGACCTGTCGATCCTTCGCGGAACGATTCTCCGCGAACACAATTTGATACCCGGCGTGCTCTGATGTGTGTTCGTGTTCAATATCCGAGCCCGAGCCCGAGCGCTGCGCCGACTGCCTGGAGGAGACCGTATGCCGACGCTCATGCTCCATACCGTGATCGCACTGCTCCGTCTCCTGCACGGAGGCAGGCTGGTGAGCTTCCGCGAAATTATCAGGACGACCGCGTACGTCCGCGCCCAGATGTGTTGGCTGCGGGTATGTACCGAACCGGTGGGGGTGGTCGAGTGCCAGTCATTGTCGCAGCACACTGCCACACCGTCATATCGACCATCGACGGCTGACCGACGTGATGAGGAATAAAACGCGTGAGCATACTTTTCGAGCCCTCACCTCGCGTGATCTCACCCTCGTCAATCGCGCGTGGATGTCACCGATGTGCCAGTACTCCGCCGATCAGACCGGACCCCGCACAGGGGCTCCGAACGAGTGGCATCATCTGCATCTGGTCACCCGGGCGATCGGCGGCGCCGGCCTTATCGTCGTGGAGGCCACGGCCGTCAGTCCGCAGGGCCGCACCAGCCCCGCCGACTTCGGACTCTGGAACGACACGCAGGCCAGCGCACTGGCCGACCTCGTCCACGACATCGAACGCTTCGGCTCAGTCGCAGGAATCCAGCTCGGTCACGCGGGACGGAAAGGCTCGTCCACCGTGCCGTGGCAGGGGAAACACAGCATTCCCGCCGAGGACCCCCTCGGATGGCACACCCTCGCACCGAGTGCGGTGCCATTCGGGCACTTTGCCGTCCCGCAGGCGGCGACGAAAGATGACATCGCCCAGGTCATCGACGATTTCCGCACCGCCGCCCGCCGCGCCCACACCGACGGGTTCAAGGTCATCGAACTACACGCAGCCCACGGTTACCTGATCCACCAGTTCCTGTCGCCGGAAAGTAATACCCGAACCGACGAATACGGCGGTCCCTTCGACAATCGGATACGACTGCTGCTCGAGGTCGCCGACGCCGTGCGTGAGAGCTGGCCGGCCACCCTTCCCCTCTTCGTTCGACTGTCGGCAACGGACTGGACCGGCGAGGAGAAAGGGATCGAATCGATGTCCTGGACACCGGAACAGTCGGTTATGCTCGCCCACCGACTCCGCGAGCACGGGGTCGACCTGATCGATGTTTCCACCGGCGGCAATCCCCGGCCGCGCAGATCCCGGTCGGACCCGGATACCAGGTGCCGTTCGCCGGCCGCATCCAGCAGGAAGCCGGGATCCCCACCGCGGCCGTGGGCAGTGATACTCCCGGAGATGCCCTGCACCGGTTCCGTCGGGTGCGCCCAGTCACCAATGACACTGGAGCATCCGCACCCCTCGGAAGTGGTCGACACCCGAATCCGGATCGTAGCGGCAGGTTCCGAGCCTACTGACCTCGGTGCGGGCAGAGTCGATGCGGTTGCCCTCACGTGACGTCGTCGAGGATCCCGAGTAGCTCGGCCAATAGCTGGTCTGCGCGGTCTTCGAGGGTTTGTCCACATAACGGTGTAACTGGTTGATTTGTAGCTACTTTCGTCCGGCGGACAGGCGTCCGTCGAAGGTGATCTCGAAGGCATTCAGCGCTGCCTTCCAGCGGTTGGACCAGCGCTGGCGGGCGGTGCCTTTGGGGTCGAGGCTCATGATGGCCAGGTACACGCATTTCAAAGCCGCTGCTTCGGTCGGAAAGTGACCGCGGGATTTCACGGCCCTGCGGATTCGGGCGTTGACGCTCTCGATGGCGTTGGTTGTGTAGATGACCTGCCTTATCGCGTGGTCGAACTGCAGGAACGGCCGCGTTCTCGGCCCAGGCGTTGGTCCAGAGCCGGATGATCGCGGGATAGCGTTTCTCCCATTTGTCGCTGAACTCGGCGAACTGGTCGAGCGCGGCCTGCTCCGACGGTGCGGTGTAGACCGGTTTGAGGTCCTTGGCGATCTCGGCCCAGTCCCTGCGGGAGGCGTAGGCGTAGGTGTTGCGGAGAAGGTGTTCTCTGAACTACGACGTTTTGCTTGGGATCTGTTCGTCATCGGACCGTTCGGCCGACGAGGTGGGAGAAGTGGGGTAGTCCCAGGTGCACGGTAGCTGCGCGGGTGGTGAGTTCGCCGAGTTGTGCGAGTTTGTGTTCGGCTCCGGCGAGGCTGATGCGGAGTCCGTCGACTTCGCCGAGCCAGCCTTCGCGGTGGGCTTCGTCGATACGGGCGAGCAGGTTGTCGCGGACCTCGGTGAGTCGGCGGCGTTGCTGGGGGTCCGGTCGCAGTAGCGAGCAGCGCAGACAGGAGTGCTCATGAATGCAGGGCGTGTTGTATGCGCGCCCGCAGGTTCCGAGGGCGACCTTGCGGTGCTCGAAATGCCCAAGGAACTCGTTCCATTCGGTGTCGGTGGGAGTGCGGTATTCCTCGCCGGGCCGCAGGGCGCGGCGGCGGGCAAGGAAGGCGCGGTGGCCGGTGATGACTTCTTCGGGGTAGACCGCCTTGTAGCCCATGGTGGTGTTGATGTCGCGGTGGCCGACGACGAGTTGGGCGATGTGGGGTGGCATGCCGTTCATGATGGCGTCGGTGATGAAGATTCGGCGGAAGTCGTGCGGCAGGAACCGCAGTGGTTGCCCGGTGGTGTCGGTGAGACCGGTTTTGACCAGCGCCGCGTTGAGCAGTCGGCGGACGGCCGGTGGGTTGATGGGGCGGCGTTCGCCGCCGTAGTGCCGCTGGAAGAGCAGCGGGATCGTCGGGTTCCAGACCTTCTCGTGGTAGTCGTAGGCGGCGACCAGCGGAACCGCGCCGTCGTCGCCGCGGACACGGCAGACGATGGCCGACAGGACGTCGGCGAGCTCGGGGCTGATGACCAGCAGCCGTTCGCAGTCGGTCTTCGACGGCGCGACGTGCAGTAGCGGGATGAGCTCGCCGGTGGTGGGCAGGGTGTATTGGACGAAGCTGTGGTGGCTGAGCTCGCAGAGTTCTTCAATGCGCAGCCCGGTGTGGTGCAGCACTTCAACTACTGCCCATGCCCAGAATGCTTGGTGCTCTTGAAAAGTCAAGTCGAGTCGGGGCCCGCCGGTAGGGTCCTCGGACCAGATCTTCGTGCCACCGTCGCGGGCGGCCAGGATGCTGCGGCGTAGGGTCTGCCCGGCCGCGGTGAACGTGTCGCCGGGGCGAGCAGCTTGGGCTGCGTGGAGCAGTTCTGCTGCCTGGCGTCGCTCGGCGTTGACGGCGGCGACAAGGTTGGGCAGGACAGGAAGTCGTTCGCGGGTGCGCTGATCCATGCGGGATTTGCGCTGCCGCAGGGTTTTCGTCCGCGACATTTCGTCGCTGCGGATCGGGCACGGCGCTGCCCACGGACCCCATCGTGTGGGTTCTTCCATCGCCCACTGCGCGATGTCCAGATAGAACGCCCGCACCATCGCCAGGGTGGACAGGCCCGACTCTCGGGTGAGGACGCGCTGCTTCCAGGCCGCGGCGACCTCGGGGGCCAGTCGCGGCGAGTCGATGCCCGGGTGGTGGTGTTCGAGGTCGGCCCAAAACAATTTGCCCAGAGTTCCGGCCAGTCGTTGCAGAGTCACATAGTCGACAGTGGATTGGCGTTCGCGTAGGTAGTCGACCAGCAAATCCCGAACGGGGCGGCATGATATGCCGTACCGGTCGATCAGCTGCTCGACGCTGACCTGCCCGGTGGTGCCGAACACCCGCACCGTGGACGGAGCGTCTGCGCCGAGGACGCCGATGGTGCGCAGCAAGTGATAGAAATAGCCGCTGGTGGTGGTCTTGCCACCCCCGATCCGCTGGATGGCCTGCAGCAGCTCGAGGCAGTCGCCGACCGTGATGTCGGCGACTGCGCCGCCCTTGGCGGCCATGATGACCGCGATCCGACACAGCGCCCTCGTCTTCGTGGAGCGCCCGGCCGGGTCGGCGTCGCAGGCTGCGCGCAAGGCCGCCCACCCGTGCGGATCACGCGCCTGCTCCAGACGCATGGCCAGGTTCTTCGGCGTTCTGGGGCTCATCAACCAGTCCACCGGGGGCCGCAGCACGTCCGCACAGATCAACGAGGCGGTGCCGATGGCAATCAGGTTGATGCCGTTCTTGACCGTCGTCGGTTCTGGTCGTGTACTCGACCACCATTGCGCTGCAGCGTGTTTCCAGCCAATGTTGTCCGCAGGCGTCTCAATACTGTCGAGGAACCGTTCCTGCCAGGTGACGCCAGGGAACTCGGTCAGCCAATCCAGGACCGCCCGCAGACCGCGGTGATGTCGTGACTGCTCGTGCCGGTCGGCGTCGAGCAGCGGCTGCACGAGTGCCCGCGCAAGCACCTCGCCCCGTGAGTCCCGTGTCGCGTCCCAACTCACCGGCAGGGTTCGCGGTGGGAACTGGTGCAGCAGCTGCGGGACCGTCTGCAGACTCGACGGCTTATAGCGTGGATCGCGCAGGGCTTTTGTCGGCAACGGTGCGGCGATGAACGGCTCGATCACCGGACGCCTCTGCCGAACAGCACGTCCAGCGACTCGGGTCGGTATCGCTGGGTTGACGTGTCGTCGCCGGCACGTGGTTGTTCGTCGGGGTTCGCGCGGCGGACGTGGTGGGCCAGCACCGAGGCGATCACCTCTTCCGGGACGGGGTTGGTATAGATCTGCGTCGTGGTCAGCGACGCGTGGCCGAGCACCCACTGGACATCGGTGATCGGCATCCCGGGATCACGCGCCATCCGATAGGCGGCGGTGTGACGGAGGTCGTGCAGCGTCCAGTTCGCGTCCAGCAGCGCGTTGACCCGAGTGAACATACGATGGGCCGCGTGATAGGTCAACGGCCGGAACGGCTTGCGCAGCGTCCACCACAACGGGTCATCGCCTCCGGCGGACACCAGGCCATGCATCTGCTGCTGGTAGAGCCGCAACCACACGAATGCGTCAGGTGACGCGGGCACCTGCTGCAACACCCTTGATCCCTTGCGCACCACGGTGATCAGCTGCCGCCCCGTGTCGGCGTCGGCTCTCTTGCAGCCCAGCAGCTCCGAGGCGCGGGTGCCGGTGGAGACCCAGAACGCCACCAACGCCCGGTCGCGATGCGATCCCAGCCGCACGAACAGCTCATCGAAACAAGAATCCGGAATACTGCGCGGGATTCTGGGCACCAGCCGCGGTCGATACTGCCCCGAGCGTTCACGCCGATACGGCTCCATCGGATTGTGATGCGCATTCGCGCGACCATCCCGGCGTCGCCCTCGCGACAGCGGGAACGGGTTGATCATCGGTCCGCTGCCAGATTCTCGATGGAACTCGTAGAAGTTGCGCAGCACCGTTTCCGAATGCGCTCTGGTCGAGGACGCGTACTTGCGTCCCGGACCGACCTTGCCGGTCACAGGGTTCGGTTTCGGCTCCGGCGCGCCCTCTCGCCGACTCGGCTTGTCAAACGATCGAATCCAGATACTGAAATCCCGGGCTTCGACCTGGGTCGCCTCGTTCCACGGCACCTCGACTGCCCACAGAAACCGGAACCAGCGCAGCAAGGCCATCCCATACGACCGCTGCGTTGCCGCCGATCGGCCCGCTGCGCTCAAGTCACTGAAGAATGCGGTCACTGCTGCGACCGGCGCTCCGTCCGGATCAAGCAGCCGCCACGGCCGCCACCCCTCGCCCGTGTCCACCAGTGAACCCCGGCGACCCACCACCAGCGCGACCAGATCCCGCGGACTGCCATCGGATTCGATCATGGCAACGAACCGTATCCGCACCAGTCATGACCTGCAAGAATTCCGGCGGTAGTTCAGTCAATAGGTGGACCACGCAGGATTGCACGATGGTCTGCGGCCACACCTGCCCGATCGAGTCGGGCAGATGCTTGAGACCGTCGCACACGACGATCAGAACATCCTGCACACCATGATTTTTCAGCTCAGACAACACCCGAAGCCAGTACTTCGCCCCCTCCCCGTCACCGTGCTCGCCGGCCCACAATCCGAGGATGTCGCGGGTACCGTCGACAGTCACCCCCATCACGACGTAGATCGGCCGGTTGGCCACGTTGCCGTCGCGGATCTTGACGTGGATGCAGTCGATGAACAACACCGGGTACACAGGGCGGATTCCACTAGTCGTGGCGAATCATCGGGTAATCGTGCAGGGGCCACCATCGTCGCACAGCCTGGTTCGGAGTGAGGTCATTCAGGCATAGCCTCGGACGGTCGTTGAGTTCGGTGGCGACCTCGTCGAGCTGGTCTTGGGTCCAGCCGCTTAGGTCAGTTCCCTTCGGGAAATACTGCCGCAGAATTCCATTCGTGTTTTCGTTTGATCCCCGCTGCCACGGCGAGTGGGGATCGGCGAAGTAGATCTTCAGGCCGGTGGCGTCCGCGATACGCTCGTGGTGAAACATCTCGTTGCCCTGGTCCCAGGTAAGCGACCGACGCAGGGAGACGGGCATCTGCGTGAAGCGCTCGATGAGAGCATCCCCGACGACTTGCGCGGAGTGGCCACCACGGATCGCGACCAGGATGGTCAATCGCGTCTTGCGCTCGACGAGTGTCGCGATCGCCGATCTCTGGCCGGCGCCGATGATGAGGTCGCCCTCGATATGCCCTACCCGACGACGTGATTCCACGTGGGCTGGCCGTTGCGCGATGGGCGTCATATTCGTTGACTGCTTGAGCGAACCGTCCCGGGATCGTCCGCGGCCACGGCGCCGGCGATAAGTCCGGCCGGTGCGCAAAGACCCGCCAGTCGCAGCCAAGACCAGTCCGCGGTACACCGCTTCATAGATCGTCTCAACGCACACGTGCCACGCCGTGCGGCGTGGGTAACGTCGCCGCAGCCACCGGCTGATCTGTGCCGGTGACCAGCGCTTGCCGAGCTTAGCGGCGACGAGCCGACGCAGCGTGTCATCGTGGGTGAACACACGCACTTTCGGGCGTCGTCGACGCTGGTGTGCCTGGTTGTGGGCGTACCACGGTTGGTAGCGACCATCGGATTTTCGATTGCGTGCGATCTCCTTGTACACCGACTGGAAGCTTTTGCCGATGCGTTCCGCGATCGTCTTGACCGACTCCTCACGGGCCAGCCCGTCGGCGATCTCGATACGGTCGTCTTGGCTCAAGTAACGGCTACTGATCGGACTCTCGACATAAGACATACTGCCAGCGTCGATGAACCACAGCGACCCACAGCTCAGCGACACGCCGACCGTCGCTGCCGCCTTCGATCCTGAGTGGCCTTGTCTGATCAGCTCGAAGTAGCGGCGCTTGTCTTCCTGTGGTGACTTGTTCCACGCATACCTGGGCATCGTAATCCTCTCGGGAAAGGATTCGCCTCGATCAGTGGAATCCGCCCAGGATCCAGCGGCCGGTTCTGCCACTCGGCCATGCCGTCCATCACCCGTTCGGTGATCGTCGAGATCGTCTGCTTGGACACCTCGGCTCCGTACACCTCGGCCATGTGCGCCGAGATCTCACCGGTGGTCAGCCCCTTGGCCGACAGTGAGATCACCATGTCCTCCACCCCGGTCAGCCGCCGCTGCCGCTTGGCCACGATCTTCGGCTCAAAGGAGGATTCCCGGTCACGGTGCACCTCCAGCTCGACCGGACCGGCCTCGGTCAACACGGTCTTGGCTCGCCTACCGTTGCGGGAGTTGCCGCTGCCCCGGCCTGCGGGGTCGCTCTTGCCATAGCCGAGGTGGTCGTCCATCTCGCCTTCGAGCGCGGACTCCACCACGAGCTTGGTCAACTTCGCCAACAACCCACCGTCGCCGGTCAACTGTCTGCGAGGGAGCCTGCGGCCGACTGGGGGCCGGCGTCTGCGGGTGCGGAACAACCTCAGACTGGGTTTCGTATGTGAGGGGTTCGGCAGCCACGACCACGGGCCCCGTCGGTGGTGCGGAGGAGTCCTCCGCCCGTGTCGGCGGGGGTGCCGTGGGCGCGGCGGTGGGGATCGGTGTGCTGGGCGTGCGCGGCTCGACCTTGCCGTTCGAGAGGACGGTCAGGTGGCGGCTGTTCTCGCCCCTCCGGTACACGACCTCCAGTTCGACGTTCTGGCCCTTGGCGACTGAGTGCAGGAACCTGTGCACCACGGCCTCGAGCGTCTCGGTTTCAGTCGCTTGCAAGTCCACCGGGTCCACTTCGGCGGAAGCAAGGATCGCGCGGGCAGTCGTTTCGGAGGTGATCTCGACATCGATGCTCGGTGTCATCTTTAGTTGATCCCGCTGAAGGCGTTGGCGCCGGACAGCTCGGTGTCCATCTCGCACCTGTTCCCTTCAGCGCTGACAAGGTCTCGGGGCACATCGTCACGGCTCGGCACCCGGCCCCGGAGCCCCCGTGTCGGGGGCGGTAGATCTCCCGGTTCAGGCGCAGCGGCGGCCGGTGTGGGCTACTGCGTGCGCAATGAATGGCCTCTACCAGCACAGATTCGGTGAGGCGCGGTTGACGTACGGTGTGGGGATGGGATCGCCCATCACCAGTCTGTACGCGCGCGTGGCGCAGGACTTCACCGGTAGTGGGGCGCGTCTTCTCTTGCCACTAAGCTGAACTCCTGTTTAGCTGCAAGTTGTGTCTAAGATTCCGACGTCGTCCGACCTGGTCTACGCGACAGTCAAGGAACTCATCCTGTCGGCTGAACTCCCCGGCGGTGAGCTGATCAGCGAAGGCGACATCGCCACGCGAGTGGGCACGAGCCGGACACCGGTTCGTGAAGCATTTCTTCGGCTCGAAGCCGAGGGATGGATGAAGTTGTATCCGAAGCGCGGGGCATTGATCGTTCCGATCGCGGACGGCGAGGCCGAGCACATCGTTGCGGCCCGGCTGCTGGTGGAGACCGGCAGCCTGTGCGCGTTCAGGTCCGATACGGGGCGTCGCGAGGCTGCCGCGGCGGAGATGCGCGCCAGCGTGAACCGTCAGCGCGACCTTGCCGCGTCCGCCGGCAGTGCAGCATTCACCGCGGAGGACGCCGATTTCCATTCGGTGGTGGTGCGATACGGCGCAAACCCCTTGCTCGCGGCGTTCTACGTGGGTCTTCGAGATCGGCAGCGACGTATGGCGGCATGTTCGGTCGGCCGGGATCCGATGCAGATCGACCGAATCATCGCCGATCATGCCCAACTTGCGAGTTTCGTCGAGCACGGGAATGTCGAGGAGTTCGACACGCTGCTTCGCAGCCATATGCGTGAGGTTCATCATCTGACTGCGAGGCGATAGTGCCCCGGCAACTACGTCCCAGCCAGGTGTCGCTCGGAGAGAACACCGACGTCGACCGCATTTCGGCGAGCTACGACAACGGTGTCCTCAGCGTGATTCTGCCGGTCGCCGAAAGAGCGAAACCGCGGCGCATCGAAGTAGCCCGTAACGCCTCAGCTGTGGAGTGCGGTGACCGCGCCTCCCCGACGATCAGCCTGGCCCCGGTCACCACACCCGTGACCCGGCCTCCCGTCATCACGACGACCGAGCAGACCGTGCCCCGGATCGCGGCCCCGCCGACGGCGGCACCCGCGAAGCCGACACTGCCGCCGGTCACCACCACCACGACGACGCGTCCGGTGATCACCATCCCGCCCGTCACCACCAGACCGCGGGGCTGATCGACGCCGCTCAGGTCCGCCTGCGCGCGACCAACTGGGCCACGGCCACTCCGGCCCCCAGCGCGGCGACCAGGCCACTGAAGACGATCCCGGCGGTGCGAAGGTCGGTGAAGCGTGCGAGCACACCCACACCGACCGCGGGGACGGCCAGCATCACGTAGATCCCCGCGAAGAACGCCGAGGACACTCCGCCGCGGAACTGCTGTTCGACCCGTTCGACGGTGGTGGCGAGCGACGCATTGAGGCACAGGCCCCCGGCGACGCCGAGGACCACCGCGGACGCGAGCAGCGGCTCGAGGACGGTGTACGCCAGCGCGAGCGCCAGCAGCGCGGCGGCGGGGATCAACGCGAGGCACCCGACGAGCATCGCGGTGGCCGTCGACAGCCGACGGGCCAGGAGCTGCCCGACCGCCATGAACAGGAAGGTCAGGAACACGACGAGGCCTGCCTTCGTGTGGCTGGTCGACCCCAGATATTCCGTCAGGAACAACGCCGACACGGCGGTGAGCACGCCGGTCACCGCGAACGCTGTTCCGGCTGCGAGCACGGCGGTGACGAACGCGCCGCGGATCGAGGAGGGAACCTGCAGTCGGCGGGGTCGGATCCGCCACGTCGGAGTGGTGGCCGGTGCGACTGCGAAGATCCACAGCCCGGTGCCCGCCAGGACGGCGAGCACGAGGTTGACCACATAGGGAATGGTCAGCGGACTCGACGTGACGTCGGCGATCACCCCTGCGCTGAGCGTGCCCAATCCGAGGCCGCCGGTGTTCACCGCGACCGCGAGCATTCCGCCGACCGCTTTGCGCTCGGGTGGGAACAGGTCGATCACTGCGGCGGTGCCCGTGCCGGTCATGAGACCCGCGGACAGCCCGGAGATCACGCGGGCCACCACGAACACTGGAAGCGTCGACGGCAGCAGGAACAGCACGGCACTGACCGCGGTGAGGGCGACCGCGACGAACAGCACCGGGCGCCGACCGACGTCGTCGGACAGCCGCCCGAACAGGGCGAGCGCGACCACGACCCCGACCGCGTACACGGCGAACAGGATGGTGACGGTGAGGGCGCTGAACGCCAGCTCCTGCGCATAGATGGAGTAGAGCGGGGTGGGCAGTGTCGTTCCCATCATCGTGACGAGAAACGCGAACGACGTGGCCCCGACCGCGAGGACGGACGACCGCCGGGTGCGCGTTCCGGACAGTGTGGGCGAGAACGACGGCATGGATCCGAGCCTTTCCGAGATCGGGAGCGGTGACAAGTCAGTGCGGCTACGAAATGGCGCTGGTCTCCGGCCCATCGCGTCACCTGATGATCTCGCAGGACCGACGACGCTCGCAGTGCTTACCCAGCAGTACCCCAGCCCTGTGGGGTACCCGTCCCATCCCCTGGTTCGAGACCATTTCTGTTATGCAAGGTGAAGCGCTGGGGCATTCAGGAACAACGTTGCTCCGGAACCGTTGGAGTGGTTTTGAATCGGTTGGACCACCTCTGCCTCTTTCGCTCTGTGGGCGAGAGTCCGCCCCAGATCCCGTGGGGCTCTTCGGCATCTACGGCGTAGTCACGACAGTGGGCGAGGACGGGGCAGTGGTTGCAGATCGCTTTCGCGGCGTGTTCGTCTGTGGAGTCGTCGGCGGGGTCGAAGAAGAGGTTGGCGTCGAAGTAACGGCATCTGGCGTGTTGTCGCCACTCCCACTCGTTGGGTGAGAGCGCGGGAACTGTGGGGTTTTGTTCGCGAAGCATGACCTTCCTCTTGTGTAGTCCGGCGGTCGACCGCAGGGTCGCGGGCGGAGTCCACGAATACGAGGATCGTTGACTTGGAACCTGTGTGGAGACTTGGGTTCGAGGCAAGTCTCCACACAGGGGTGCAGGGACACTGGATTCTGCGATGGGCGGTTGCCGGAACTCGCCGAATCAGGTGCCGGGGCTGAGGTTCAGATCTGGTGTGGTGAATGTGCGGGGTTACTCAGAAGATCGGTTCGTGAGGAGCCCCGCACGTTCTTCTCAGGTTCGATCGACCGCGAGCAGATGTTCGGCGGCCAGTTCTTCGGCGGCCGAAGCGATCAGATCTGCAGCCCCCGCCATCGAACGTGCGACGTCGGGTTCACGATCCTGTAGGGAATAGATGGCGGCGAACTGAGAAGCCGCCTCCTCTTCCGGGGAAAGCCGCGACACCCCGACAATGGCGTAGGTCGGAACGTCGCGAGCGGTGGCATGCAGGCGTACCCCGATCGGGGCTTTGCCGTGCAAGGACTGGTGATCGAGAGAGCCCTCACCGGTGATGACCGCGCACGCGCCGTCGAGGTGCTGATCGATGCCCACCAGCTCCAAGATGAGGTCGATTCCGGAGCGGAACTCCGCTTGCAGAACGGTCAACGCAGCGAATCCCACTCCCCCGGCCGCCCCTGCCCCGGGACTGTCGCGGGCGTCGCGACCGGTGGCCGCTGCGACGCGGTCGGCCCAATGTGCCAGTGCCGCATCGAGTTCGGCGACTTGTGTGGGAGTGGCGCCTTTCTGCGGTCCGTAGACCGCGGCGGCACCAGTGGGCCCGTACAGTGGGTTGTCCACATCGCTGGCGAGGGTGATCTTCGCGTCTCCGAGTCCCGGGTGCAACCAGGAAACATCGAGCATCGTGGCCTGAGACAGGGCGCCGCCTCCGTCTCGGATCGGGCTCCCGTGAGCGTTGACGACCTCGGCGCCGAGCGCACGAAGGAACCCGGCCCCGCCGTCGGTGCAGGCGCTGCCACCGATACCGAGCACGATCTCTCGGCATCCGTCGTCGAGGGCGCGGGCGAGGACTGTGCCGAGACCACGGCTCGACGCGGTCATCGGACGCAGTACCCCGGCGGGCAGTCGGTGCAAGCCAGAGATGTCCGCCATTTCGATCACCGCGAGCTGCCCTTTCCGTGCGTAGGCAGTCAGCGTCCGCTCGCCGGTCGGCCCGGGCGCAGCGACGGGGATCCTCTCGAAGCCGGCCGCCAGAGCGGCGGCGAGTGTCCCCTCGCCGCCGTCCGCGATCGGGCACTCGATCGTCCGGATCGTCGGGTCGCGCCGCTGGAGTCCTCGGCTGATTTCCGCGGCGGCATCGGCCGCAGAGATCGACCCCTTGAACTTGTCGGGAGCGACGACGACATGACGGGGCATCTCAGACCACCATCCAGCTCAGCACCGGAGTCGCCTGTAGGTACACCGGGATGCATATCAGCAGCAGCGGCAGCAGGCTCCACCCGAGCGCACTGTGGAAGGGGCCACCTTCCTTGCCCTGGAGGCCCGCCGCGGCCGCGGCGATCGCCAGGGATTGCGAGGAGAGCATCTCGCCGATCACACCACCCGAGGAGTTCGCCGTGGCAAGTAGATTCGCGTCCGGCCCGGCGGCGTGCGCAGTTTTGGCCTGCAGTGAACCGAACAGTGAATGCACGGATATGTCCGATCCGGTGCCCCTCACCCCCGGCCGTCCAATGGCCGGAACCCGGACAGGCGGACCGCAGCGGCCATAGCTGCAGGTGAGCGAGCCCCTTACCGGGGCGTAGTCGGGCCGAAACATCAGATCACAGCTCCCGGGTTCAGGATGTGCTGCGGGTCCAGCGCGGACTTGATGCGACGGGTCAACTCCATGACGTCCTCGCCGACCTGGTTGGGCAGCCACGCCTTCTTCAGCCGGCCGACGCCGTGCTCGCCGGTGATGGTGCCGCCGAGGGAGATCGCCAGGTCCATGATCTCGCCGAAGGCGATGTTCGCGCGTGCGGTCTCGTCCTCGTTGGCAGGGTCGTGCACGATCAGCGGGTGGGTGTTGCCGTCGCCGGCATGGGCGATGACCGCCACGAGGACCTCGCGCCGGGCTGAGATGTCTTCGATGCCCTGAATCAGCGCGGGCAGTGCGGGCAGCGGGACTCCGACGTCTTCGAGGAGCAGGTTGCCCAGACGTTCGACGGCCGGGATGGCGAACCGTCGTGCCGCGGTGAAGGCTTCGCCCTCTTTCGGGTCGTCGGTGGTAAACACGTCGGAGGCGTTATTGTCGCTGAAGACCTTGGCCATGAACTCGGTTTCCCGGGCGCGGTCCTCGCCGGGCGAGTCGGACTGGGCGATCAGCATGCCGTGCGCGGTCAGGTCGAGGCCCATGTTCATGCCGGCCTCGACGGCGCCGATGGAGGCGCGGTCCATGAATTCGAGCATGGCCGGACGCATCACCCGGGTGATGTCCAAGATCGCGTTCGTCGCGTCCTGCACGGTGGCGAACGATCCGACCACGGTGCTGGCCGGCGCCTGGGCGGGAATGAGGCGGACGGTGATCTCGGTGATGATACCGAGGGTGCCTTCGCTGCCCACGAACAGCTTGGTCAGCGACAGACCTGCCGAATCCTTCAGGCGTGGGCCGCCGAGTCGGACGACGGTGCCGTCGGCCAGGACGACCTGGAGGCCGAGGATGTAGTCGGTGGTCACGCCGTACTTCACGCAACACAATCCGCCGGCGTTGGTGGCCGCGTTGCCACCGATCGAGCACATCTCGAACGACGAGGGGTCCGGCGGGTACCACAGTCCGTGCTCGGCTACTGCCCGCTTGACCTCGACGTTGATCAGCCCGGGCTGCACAACGGCGGTCCGCGTCACCGGGTTGACCTCGATGTTGCGCATCAGTTCCGTCGTCAGGACGATTCCGCCGTCGACGGCGGTCGCCCCTCCGGACAGACCCGATCCTGCGCCGCGCGGAACGACGGGGATGTTGTGCACCGTCGCCCACCGCATCACCGCTTGGACGTCCTCGGTGGACGTGGCGCGCACGACCGCCAGCGGCCGGCCGGCGTCGGGGTCGCGTGCCCAGTCCCGCCGGTAGCTCTCGGTCACATCGGGGTCGGTGATGATGGACGCGTTGGGAATCCGAGCGTGCAGGTCACCCAGTCGCTCATCTATCACAGTCATCGGATCTCCTTGATCAATGTGGTGCCAGTCGGCCCGGAGGGCGCATGTCGTCTTGGACCGGTTACTTTCGGGGCGGGGCATTTCCGGAATGGAGCGCCGTCTCAGGGGGCTGGCGGTGACAGACCGCCGGCAGGTAGTCGGCAGGTGTGCGGTGCGTTCGGTGCTGCAGCGAGATCGGCTCTATCTGCACGAGCTCGGGAGCACCGACGCGCTTGCGTGCCATCAATCGAACCTCGATCTCATCGAGAGCCATCTCTGAGAATGCCGGCGAAGATTCCCGCCGCCATCCACCCAGTTTCCGTTCTTCGAGAATATACTTTCGCATTACGAGAGTGGCAGGGATCACCCTCATTGTCAATACCTCGCGCTCCGCCCCACCGGGCGACTTCGAAGGTCGATCACCCCGACCACGATTCGCCTGCAACGCAGCCGTTCCGGGATTCGGCCGAGGCGCCGCGACAGTGCACTCTTGGCACACCCGGCGCCGTCGGCGTGCATCGCGGACAGCCCGTCCCGCGGCGTCCGCCAATCGGGCTGCGGCACTCCGCGGCCGACGCGAGGGCTTGACAGATGCCCGGTAGCCAAGTTCACTCAGATCACACAACGGAAAATTTCTTCCACATTACGGAATACATGTAGAGGACTCTTCAGCTTTCCGGCTTTGGTTTGCCAGAGAAGCGCTCAGCTGTCTGGGCAGTGGCGGACCACCGCACCGAACTTCCATCACCACGACCACCTCACCCCGCATCCCCCTGAAAGGAACGTTCCCGGATGGTTAGCCCTGCTTACACTGTCAATTGCTCGATTCTGCTGACCGATATCCCCTTGCTCGAGCGACCGCAGGCGGCCCGGGATGCCGGATTCGACGCCGTCGAGTTCTGGTGGCCCTTCGCCACGCCCGTCCCCGCCGACGATGAGGTCGACTCCTTCGTTCGTGCGATCCGCGGCGCCGGCGTGCAGCTGACCGGTCTGAACTTCGCCGCAGGCGACATGCCCGCCGGCGACCGGGGAATCCTGTCCGACCCGGGACAGGTCTCCGCCTTCCGCGATAATGTCGACGTCGCGATCGGTATCGCAGAATCGTTGGGCACCAGAGCATTCAATGCTCTCTACGGCAACCGGCTCGACACGGTCGAGGTGGACCGGCAAGACGCGATCGCCGCCGAGAACCTGGCGTACGCCGGGCAGGCGGCAGAGAAGATCGGTGCGGTCGTACTGATCGAGCCGGTCAGCGGGGCGCCGGCCTACCCGCTCAAAACGGCCGCCGACGCGGTCGCGGTCATCGACCGCGTACGCAGCGAGCACGGCGTCGACACGCTGCGGCTCCTCGCGGACCTCTACCACCTCGAGGTCAACGGCGACGACGTCGGCGCCGCGATCGACACCTACGCGGACCGCATCGGGCACGTACAGATCGCGGACGCACCCGGCCGCGGCGAACCCGGCACCGGAACACTCGACATCGACGGCTACCTGAAGAGGCTCGCCGGACACGGCTACGCCGGTTATGTCGGGCTCGAGTACAAAGCCACCCGGCCGGACACCTTCGACTGGCTGACCCGTGAGCTGCGCGGCGCGCGGCGCGTCGAGGCCTGACACCTTCCCCCCCAACGAACGACGACTTCGAGGAGACCTCATGAGCACCATTGCATTCATCGGACTCGGCATCATGGGCAGCCCCATGGCCTGCAACCTGGCGAAGGCCGGCCATCAGGTGGTCGGATACAACCTCATACCGGACCGCACCGCGGCACTGGTCGAGGCCGGCGGCACCGCAGCGGACTCCATCGCCAAGGCCGTTGCCGGCGCCGACGTCGTGGCCGTGATGGTCCCCGATTCCCCCGACGTACAGGCCGTACTCACCGGTGAGGACGGAGTCTTCGAGCACGCCCCGGCAGGCGCGCTGATCATCGACTTCTCCAGCATCCGGCCCGACGTCACCACCGCACTCGCCGCGCAGGCGACCGAGCGTGGATTCCGGCTGATCGACGCCCCGGTATCGGGTGGCGAGGCCGGTGCGGTCAACGCCGCACTGTCGATCATGGTCGGCGGCGCCCCGGAAGACTTCGAGTCGGCCCGCCCGATCCTCGACGTCGTCGGGAAGACGGTGGTCCACGTGGGCCCGAACGGCTCCGGGCAGACGGTGAAGGCAGCGAACCAGCTGATCGTCGCCGGCAACATCCAGCTGCTCGCGGAGGCGATCATCTTCCTCGAGGCCTACGGTGTCGACACCGCGGCCGCGGTGGAGGTACTCGGCGGCGGGCTTGCCGGATCGGCCGTCCTGAACCAGAAGGCGCAGAAGATGCTGGACCGGTCGTTCGAGCCTGGATTCCGCATCGACCTGCACCACAAGGACCTCGGCATCGTGACCAGCGCTGCCCGTGAGGCAGGCGTCGTGATACCCCTCGGCGCCGTCCTCGCCCAGCTGATGGCCTCCGCCCGTGCGAACGGTGATGGTGGCCTGGATCATTCGGGCCTGCTGCGCGGAGTGGAGCGGCTGTCCGGCCGCCCCTCCCAGTGACCCGCCTCAACTCGTAATCCTCGATGGAGAACTGATATGCCTCGTATGCGCGCCGCTGATGCAGCGGTCAAGATTCTGGAACTCGAAGGTGCCACCCAGGCCTTCGGCCTCCCCGGTGCGGCGATCAACCCGTTCTACGCAGCAATGCGCGACCACGGTGGGATCAAGCACGTCCTCGCCCGCCACGTCGAGGCCGCATCCCACATGGCCGAGGGATTCACCCGCGCCAAGGCCGGAAACATCGGTATCTGCATCGGGACGTCCGGGCCGGCCGGGACCGACATGATCACCGGCCTGTACTCGGCGATGGCGGACTCGATCCCGATCCTCGCGATCACCGGGCAGGCCCCGGTCGCGCGCCTGCACAAGGAAGACTTCCAGGCCGTCGACATCGCCGCGATCGCGGGTCCGGTCACGAAGATGGCGATGACGGTGCTCGAGCCCGCCCAGGTTCCGGGTGCGTTCGCGCAGGCATTTCACCTGATGCGGTCCGGCAGGCCCGGACCGGTTCTCCTCGACCTGCCGATCGACGTGCAACTGGCGGAGATCGAGTTCGACCCGGACACCTACCAGCCGCTGCCCGTGTACAAGCCGGCCGCGACCCGGGCGCAGGCGGAGAAGGCCCTCGACATGCTGGGGTCCGCCGACCGCCCGCTGATCGTCGCCGGCGGCGGCATCATCAACGCCGACGCCGCGGATCTGCTCGTGGAACTGGCGGAACTGCTGGACGTTCCGGTGGTGCCGACGCTGATGGGCTGGGGCACCATCCCGGACGACCACCGCCTCGCGGCGGGCATGGCCGGTCTGCAGACCGCTCACCGGTACGGCAACGCGACCATGCTGGCGTCGGACTTCGTCCTGGGCATCGGCAACCGCTGGGCCAACCGGCACACGGGCGGTCTCGACACCTACCGCAAGGGGCGCAAGTTCGTTCACGTCGACATCGAACCCACCCAGATCGGGCGCGTGTTCGCACCGGACTACGGGATCGTCTCCGACGCCAAGGCGGCGCTCGAACTGTTCGTCGCCGTCGCGCAGGAGCGCAAGGCCGCCGGAACCCTGCCCGATCGCAGCACCTGGGTCGAGGACTGTGCCACCCGGAAGCGGACCATGCAGCGCAAGACCCACTTCGACGACGTCCCGGTCAAACCGCAGCGGGTGTACGAGGAGATGAACCGCGTCTTCGGGCGCGACGTCCGGTACGTCAGCGCGATCGGGCTCTCGCAGATCGCGGGCGGGCAGTTCCTGCACGTGTACAAGGAGCGGAACTGGATCAACTGCGGGCAGGCCGGCCCGCTGGGCTGGACTCTGCCGGCCGCCCTCGGTGTCGTGACCGCCGATCCGACCGCCACGGTGGTCGGGCTCTCCGGCGACTACGATTTCCAGTTCCTGATCGAGGAACTGGCGGTGGGCGCCCAGTTCAACCTGCCCTACATCCATGTGGTGGTGAACAACTCCTACCTCGGGCTGATCCGGCAGGCCCAGCGCCAGTTCGACATGAACTTCTGTGTCTCGCTCGGATTCGACAACATCAACACCCAGGAAGCCACCGAACACGACGTGCTGCCCGCGGTCCCGAAGGGGTACGGCGTCGACCATCTCCGTGTGGCGGAAGGGCTCGGCTGCAAGGCAATCCGAGTGACCGAACCCGGTGAGATCGCCGGGGCCCTCGAACGGGCCAAGACGTTGGCGGGCGAGCACAAAGTCCCCGTGATCGTCGAGGTGTTCCTCGAACGCATCACCAACATCGCCATGGGAACCGAGTTGGACAGTGTGAACGAATTCGAGGCACTCGCCGAGAGCCCCGACGATGCACCGTCGTCCTACGCCCTGCTTGATTAGCAACTCGATCAGCAGATAAGCATGGATGTCGGTGCCACGCGTCCGGGAGCCGGCTCTCACCGTGTCGGCTCCCGGGCTCGATCGATCGCGCAGGTATGGGGGAACCGCCGCACGGCGGAATCGATACCCGCCACACCCCTTCTTCAGGCCGGTCACCTCGGACGCTACCGACCGCGGTTCGGCGGCTCCCACGCGGTACATACGTCCCCATCCGAGGAGGAGAAATGATCGATACCACCACTGCAATAGTGCACTTCGCACAGAAGTGGCGGCGCTGGGGCGGCGGAGATCCGACGCCGACATCTTTGTCGAATTCGGTCTCACCCCCGTCCAATACTTCCGCCGATTGGAGCAGATCCTGGTGAAGAAGCATTTCCTGCACAGTCTTGGTATCACCCCGACGGTCTCGGCTCAGCTCCAGCTGATCTGCCAGGTCCGGCTCGCATGCCACTCGACCAAGAACGCACTTGCACACGACGACACCCGGCTGAGTACGCGATGACCGAGTCGGTCACGCTCACCGCACCGCACCCGAGTGAAGTCGTCAGCGAGTCGGCGAGCACCACACGCCACTTCGACAGCCACACTGCTCCACTACGCCACACGAAGATCGTCTGCACACTTGGACCTGCTACCGCCACCGGTGACCGTATTCGCGAGCTCGTCGAAAGCGGTATGGACGTGGCGCGGCTGAATTTCAGCCACGGCGAACACGCCGACCATGAGGAGAACTACACACGCGTCCGGGCCGCCTCGGACGCGACGGGCAAGGCGGTCGGTGTCCTCGCCGACCTCCAGGGCCCGAAGATCCGGCTCGGCCGGTTCGCCGAGGGTCGCACCACGTGGGCCAACGGTGAGGAAGTGCGGATCACCGTCGACGACGTCGACGGCACCCACGACCGGGTCTCGACCACGTACAAGCAGCTCGCCGAGGACGCCAAGCCCGGCGACCGGCTGCTCGTCGACGACGGCAAGGTCGGTCTCGTCGTCTCCGGTGTGGAGGGCAACGACGTGATCTGCCGGGTCACCGAGGGTGGCCCGGTCAGCAACAACAAGGGTGTGTCCCTGCCGGGGATGAACGTGTCGGTCCCGGCGCTGTCGGAGAAGGACATCGCCGACCTCGAGTTCGCGCTCGGCCTCGGCGTCGACTTCATCGCGCTGTCGTTCGTGCGGTCGCCGGCCGATGTGGAACTGGTTCACGCCGTGATGGATCGGGTCGGTCGCCGGATCCCGGTGATCGCGAAGCTCGAGAAGCCGGAGGCGATCGACAACCTCGAGGCGATCGTGCTGGCGTTCGACGCGGTGATGGTCGCCCGCGGTGACCTGGGGGTGGAGTTGCCGCTCGAGCAGGTGCCGCTGGTGCAGAAGCGGGCGATCCAGATCGCCCGGGAGAACGCGAAGCCGGTCATCGTGGCCACCCAGATGCTCGAGTCGATGATCGAGAACTCGCGGCCCACCCGCGCCGAGGCGTCCGACGTCGCGAACGCGGTCCTCGACGGTGCGGACGCGGTGATGCTGTCCGGTGAGACGTCGGTCGGTAAGTACGTGATGGAGACGGTGCGCACGATGGCGCGGATCGTCGAGGCGGTGGAGAACGAGTCCACCCAGGTGCCGCCGCTGACGCATGTGCCGCGCACCAAGCGGGGTGTCATCTCGTACGCCGCCCGCGACATCGGGGAGCGCCTCGACGCGAAGGCGCTGGTCGCGTTCACCCAGTCCGGGGACACGGTGCGCCGCCTGGCGCGGCTGCACACTCCGCTGCCGTTGCTGGCGTTCACCCCGTTGCCGGAGGTGCGCAGCCAGTTGTCGCTGACGTGGGGCACCGAGACGTTCATCGTCGATCCGGTCGAGAGCACCGACGCCATGGTGCGGCAGGTCGACCACGCGCTGCTCGGGTTGGGCCGCTACCAGAAGGGGGAACTGGTAGTCATCGTGGCCGGGTCGCCGCCCGGCACCGTGGGCTCGACCAACCTGATCCACGTCCACAGAATCGGCGAAGAGGACCGCTGATCGGCAAGGACTGATCAATCGGCACGCACCCAACAGCACCGGCCCGACACCGGAGCCTGCCTCCCCCACCGCTTTACAGAGCGGCATCCTTGTCGAACTCGGTCCCCAGCTCCAGCGCCACCCGCTGGAGCAGGGGAGCGATCTCATCGGCGGACTCGACGGTCACGCGCGCCGCCGGTCCCGAGATCGACACAGCAGTCGGGGTAGGCGCGTTGGGGACCGGCACGGCGAAGCAGCGAACGCCGATCTCCTGCTCACCCTCGTCGATGGCGTAGCCGCGTCTTCTACTCACCTCGAGATCGGCGATGAGCGTCTCGGGATCGGTGATGGAATTCTCGGTGTACGACGGCATACCCGTCCTGGTCACCAGCGAACGAACCGTCTCGTTGGACAGCTGCAGAAGCAGCGCCTTTCCCACTCCGGTGCAGTGCGGGAACACGCGCCGACCGACCTCGGTGAACATGCGCATCGAGTGCGGGGACGGAACCTGCGCCACATAGACCGCCATGTTCCCGTCGAGCACCGCCATGTTCGCGGTCTCACCGGTGCGCTCGACCAAATCCGACAGGTGAGGTCGCGACCAGGACCCGATGAGCTGGGTAGCACTGTCCCCCAGTCGAATCAACTTCGGCCCCAACGCGTATCGGCGGGTCGGCAACTGACGCACGTACCCCCGATCCACGAGGGTGCGAATCAGCCGGTGAATGGTCGGAAGGGGGAGCCCCGCCCGGTCGGCCAGCTCACTGACCCCGATCGCGCCGCCGGCCGACGCCATGAGCTCGAGGATGTCGAACACCCGCTCGACCGATTGAACTCCACCGCCGGCGCTGGCCCGAGTTGCTGTTGTCATGCCTGATCTCCATTCTGCGGTCACCGGCCCATCAGAGTATTCCACGAAGCGGAAGGCTTAGTTCGAGCGATGATAGCGTGGCCCCCTTGTGCCTGACGCGATCGCAGATCCTCCGCACCACGGATCGCAATATTATCTCATTTTTCGGAAGAATATTTCCGAATTACGAAATCGCTATGGTGCGCTCGCTCGACCTCCGGTACGTGGACGGAAGCGCCGGCGCCCACGAGCCCACCACTAGCTCCTGACTCTCACCGTTCGGAACGCGGCAGTCGACCTGCACACCAGCACCCCGAGGAATCCCCTATCGCGGAGATTCCCGGTCCCTCGTCCGCGGCGCAGGCGAGTAGGCGAAGCGCGCTGAACCCGCGAGAACCGAGCTCACCCACCTCGCCCCCTGAGGGCGCCCCCAGCAAGCAAGGAAGCGGTCTGCCGAAGCTCAGGCGAGAAGTCAGATCGCCGTCCCCGCCACTGCCCCGGTCGGAGCCAGCACCACCTCGACGCTCACCGGGGCGATCGCATCGGTCAAGGGCACGAGGACCGCCCTGGGCGTAGTGGAGAGGCATCCCGACCACATCGTCATCGACCCGCGACGCGGCGAACGTTCGAACAGCCGAGTAGATCACCACTGCAATCGCGCGCATCGTCTGTCAGCGCACCGGTTCCCCGTCAGGAAGGTCGGCGGCCCGCCCCTCTCGTTGCCGGGGCCGGATGTGCCGTCTGCGGTCGTTCTCGGACATCCCGCCCCACGTTCCGTACGGTTCGGCAACGGCCAGGGCGTACTCGCGGCATTCGGTGAGCACCGGGCAGTCCTGGCAGACGCGCTTGGCGCGCGCTTCGCGCCGCGCCCGATCCCGACCACGCTCCCCCTCTGGAGAGAAGAACAACGACGACTCGACGTTCCGGCACGACCCCAGCATGCGCCAATCTCCACGATCACGGTCGACGGGCAGTCCGGTCCGTGGCGTACCTTCACGGCGGGAAGCCGGCACAGTGCTCGGCGCACGAGCGGATATACACGTCATCGGATCGGTCTCACTCATCTCACTCACGGGTATTTATGCTGCGGACCTGTCACCGCGGTAATCCTTTCGCAAACAACATCCTTCACAATCAGTCCGGACGGTCTCTTCAAGTTCAGGTGCCCAGCCAGAACCTTCGACGAGCGACGGTGATCACTTGCTCGACCAAGCGGCCGCAGCGGTGCCGGCGCGGCGACGTCGAGATACGCGACCAGTGCCCGACAGAACGCTGCGGTGTCCATCCCGAAATCGGTTCTGATCACCTCGGGAGGGCCGCCGCCGTGGGCGCACCAACGTGGGGCCTCGCACCACCGGGAGGGGCGACCCCTCGACGCCCCACCGGTAAATTCCAGCGTCTGTTGATCACTCCGAATCAAACTAGAACCGCAGGGCGTCGGCATGTCCGATTGTGAAACACACGCCTGTGACACCGGGGCGCGTGTGCCAGCATCAGTTAACGCAAATGCATGCATGAACTAACTCATGCATGCCGGTGTGGTCCGATGAGACTGTCGAGGTAGGCGACCTGGGCTTCGAGAGCTGCGCGGATGTCGTCGATGTCGTTGCGTAGCGCGGAGGTCCGATCGATTGAGTACTCGGCGCCGACGATGTCTTCGTAGAGTCGGTCGACGTCCGCTCCCCCGGTAGCCATCTCGGTGACGACAGACGGTATTGACATCCCGGGTGACCCCTGTCACTATTCGTAGAACGAAAGTATATTCTCGCAATACGGAAATGATGACCGGGTCGTAAAAGTGCACCCTCTCGTGGACCGCTTTCGCGTTCCGCACTCCGCGACCCGATTTCGATGAGGTTCCAGGTCTGAACGATGACTCGACCTGTTGGTGAGGCAACCGTGTGCCACTGGTTGCCCCGACCGCCTCGACCTCGCTGCTCGGTACTACCGGTCGGCTCGAACGAAAGGCCTACCCCGTGTCCCCCACCGATCCTTCCCCGCTTGCCACGTCATCCCGGAGCGGCCCGCTCCCCGATGCAGATGACCAGGAATGGGCGTCCGGCAAGCCCTCCGACGAGGTCCTTCTGAAGGGCCCGCCCGAGCACAGCCGCAAGTTCCTGCTGACGACGTCGATCGTCTGCTTCCTTGCCTGGGTGTTCTCGGTCTACGACTTCGTCCTCTTCGGCACCCTGCTACCCGAGATAGCGAAGACCTTCGAGTGGTCCACGAGCACGGCCACCGCAGTCGCCACCTGGGTCACCTTGGGCACCTTCTTCGTGTCCCTGGCAGTTGGCCCGTTGCTCGACCGCGTGGGACGCAAACCAGCGTTGGTCTTCTGCACCGTGGGCGCCGCGCTGACATCGGGTCTGACGGGTCTGGCGAACGGCGCGCTCGCCTTGATCGGAATTCGTGCGATCTCGGGTCTTGGCTACTCGGAGGAGGTCGTGAACAGTGTCTACCTCAACGAGATCTACGGTAAGAGCCGTCGTCGGGGATTCATGTTCAGCTTCGTCCAAAGTGGTTGGCCCGTAGGCGCTCTACTCGCCTCCGCCTTCGCCGCGGCCCTGCTTCCGTTTGTGGAGTGGCGCTGGATCTTCGTCCTCGCCACCTTCCCCGCCATTGTGGTCGTGTTCCTCGCGCGCCGTCTGCGGGAGTCGCCGGCGTTCATCGCGCTCCGGCGCACGAGAGAATTGCGTAAGGAGGGCCGGGCCAACGACGCGGAACGCCTCGCCGCCCTCTACGACCTGGATATCACCCGGGATCAAGAGTCCGGGCTGCGCCAGATCTTCGCTCCGGACCTCCGCCGGCACACGATCTGCCTGTCGGCGGCGTGGCTGTTGAATTGGATGGGCATTCAGGTCTTCGCCGTCCTCGGAACCACGATCCTCACCGACGGCAAGGGCGTATCGTTCGGCAACGCATTGCTCATCCTCATCGTGTCCAACGCGGCCGGCTTCCTCGGCTACCTCGCCCACGGCTATGTCGGTGATCGTGTCAACCGGCGGACCACCATCATGGTCGGTTGGATCATCGGCGGCGCCGTCATGACAGTGATGCTCTTCGGTCCGAACAACGCCGGTTTCGTCATCCCCCTGTATGCCCTCGGAATCTTCTTCTTGAACGGCCCCTACGCTGCGATGCTCTTCTACATGAGCGAGTCCTTTCCCGCCCGTGTACGCGGGACGGGCCCCAACGCCGCGCACATCATGGGCCCGGTCGGCGCCATCCTCGGCGCGGGTCTGCTGACGATCATCCTGTCCACCGGCGTTGACGTCCCGATGGCCGCGTTCATCGCGGGAGCCGTGGGAATGTTCGGATCCGGCCTGGTGATGCTCGGATGCCGCAAGGTCGATCAGAACCACCACCACGGTGACGTCGACGACGACGTCGACGTCGACGACACGGACGCGGTCACGGCCTAAAGAACCGCCACGTCACCACCAGCGTGGACCTTTATACCCAGCCCGGGGCGGTCCACGCCTGCATAAACCAACTACCAGTGAGAGGTAAGTTCCGTGCCCCACAACACCAGTACCCCCACCCGTGATGACGGCCTGCAGGGCAAAGTCGCGCTCATTACCGGAGGATCCAGCGGCATCGGCCAGGCCCTGGCGGTGGCCTACGCTCGCGCCGGCGCCACCAGCGTCATCGGCTACTACACCGGCGATCCGCACGACGTCAACGACACCGTCAAGCAGGTCGAGGCGATCGGCGGCCAGTGCACAGCGGTCGCGGTGGACGTGCGCGACAGCGGCCAGGTCGAGACGTTCGCACAGAGCGCCATCGACATCTACGGGCGGCTTGACATCGCCGTCGCCAACGCCGGGATCCTGCGGCAGGCGTCTTTGGCCGAGTTGGACGACGCCGCTTGGGACGACATGCTGTCGGTGGACCTGACGGGTGTACTGCGCACCTTCCGGTCGGCGGCCAGTCGAATGACCGGGCCGGGCGCGATGGTGGCCATCTCCTCCATTGCCGGCGGAGTCTACGGCTGGGATCATCACGCACACTATGCGGCCGCGAAGGCCGGCGTGCTGGGACTGTGCCGTTCGCTCGCAACGGAACTGGCAGAATCCGGTATTCGCGTCAACGCGGTCATCCCGGGCCTCATCGAGACCCCGCAGTCCCTTGACGGGGTCAACTCCCTCGGCCCCGAGGGGCTCGCCGATATCGGCAAGATCATTCCGTGGGGCAGGGTGGGGTGCGCCGACGAGGTGGCACGGGTCGTGCGCTTCCTCACCAGCGAGGACGCGGGATTCGTTACAGGGCAACAGATCATCGTCGACGGCGGCCTGACCGTCCGCTGGCCGAAGTGACCGGGTAAACGAGTGGAAGGCAGAAGATAATGGGTATACTCGAAGGGCGTACCGCGATCGTGACAGGTGCCGCGAGCGGGATCGGAGCAGCCATCGCCGACGCCTACGCGGCCGAGGGCGCACACCTGCTGCTTGCCGATCGCGACGAGGAGCGCCTCGCGGCCGCCGTGAGCCGTTACTCGGAGGGCGAGGCAAAAGCGGTGGGTGTCGTCGTCGACGTGACCGATCCCGACCAAACCAAAATGATGGTAGATCGATGCCTGGCGGAATTCGGTGCACTCGACATCCTGGTGAACTGCGCCGGGCTGCTGACAGAGGTCCCGTTGGCCGAGATGGACGTCGCCACCTGGGACGAAATGATCTCCGTTGATCTGCGCAGCGTGTTCCTGTGCTGCCGGTGGGCGGTACCGCACATGCTGGCACAAGGGTCCGGTCGCATCATCAACATCAGCAGCCAACTGGGGATCAAAGGCGGTGTCGGCCTGGTCCATTACTGCGCCGCTAAGGCGGGTGTCATCGGACTGACGAGGGCGCTGGCCCGCGAATTGGCCCCCAGTGGGGTCTTGGTCAACGCGATTGCCCCCGGACCGGTCTGGACCCCGCTCTTCGCCGGCATCACCGA
Source organism: Rhodococcus sp. 21391 (assembly GCF_016772255.1). Lineage (NCBI taxonomy): Bacteria > Bacillati > Actinomycetota > Actinomycetes > Mycobacteriales > Nocardiaceae > Rhodococcus > Rhodococcus sp. 21391. The sequence goes on from NZ_CP063781.1 coordinate 7,107,008, forward strand.
GGACTGGCGACAGGCGAAGGAGGCCGAACTGCCGCTGGGCCGATTCGGGTTGCCGCACGAGATCGCGCCCACAGCGGTCCTGCTCGCCAGCGACCCCGGAGGCAACCTGTACGTCGGGCAGACCTTGGGGCCCAACAGTGGCGATGTGATGCCGTGAGCGTTGATCCCCCCGGTCCAACCCCGGCTAGTCGGTACGGGCCGCGAGCGGCCGCACAATTTCCATACGATCTGATGTGAGGAGTCACACCATGGCACAGCGCGTGATCGACCTATCTCTTCCGATTGACGACAACATGCCCAGCCACAAGTTCTTTCAGAGCCCCGTTCACGTCCCGCATACCCGGCACGAAGACTCGGTCAAGCTCAACCTCGGGACCGACGACGATCCGATGTCCCTGGCCACGTCGTACATCGGCACCCTCGACCACATCGGCACCCACGTCGACTCCTTCTTCCACGTCAACCCCGACGGCCTCAAGGTCGGTGAGATGCCGCTGGAGATGTTCTTCGGAAAGGCGGTGTGTTTCGACATGACGCACATCCCCGACCTGGGGATGATCGAGGTCGAAGACCTGGAAAGGGGACAGGAGCAATCCGGGGTGACGGTGGACGGCCATATCGTGCTCCTCAACACAGGTCTGCACAAACGTCACTATCCCAACCATTCGGTGGTGACCAGCAACCCCGGCATCAGTACGGACGCCACCCACTGGCTCGCCGACCACGGCTCGAAGGTGCATGGGGTGGAGGGGCCGTCAACGGATGCCCCGAATCACAACTACTTCTACAACCACCGTGTGTGCCGAGACCGCGGCATCACCCACTACGAATGGCTGGTCAACCTCGAGGAACTGGTCGGTAAGGGCGAGTTCATGTTCTTCGGAGTGCCGCTCGCGCTCATGCATGGCACCGGCGGGCCTACTCGTGCGTTCGCCATCCTGGACGAGTAGCTCGGGATCCGGCCATTCTCGACGCGATCGCTGAACAGCAGTTGTTCCTGCCCGCTTCGATACATGGTGTATCGACCTCCAGCCGCAGTCAGGGCACCGACTCGGCCGCCCTGACTGCGGCGTGGTGCCGTCACACGCAATTCGGTGGGGACGTCCCTCCGTGCCAAGTAGGAAGAGCGAAACGTCCAGTGAGCAACGATTTTTCATACCTCACCGCCTTCGAGCTGAGGCAGCTGATATCCACCAAGCAGGTGTCACCGGTCGAGGTCACCGAGGCGGCCTTGACCCGGATGGACGACCTGGAACCGACACTCAACGCCTTTGTGACCGCAACACCTGATGTGGCCCTGAAGGCCGCTCGCGCCGCAGAGGCCCAGGTCCTCGCCGGCGGTCAGCTCGGAAAATTGCACGGAATTCCGCTCTCGGTGAAGGACTTGATCGACGTCGCGGGCGTCCGGACGACGTTCGGGTCCAAGACCAGGGCCGACAACGTCGCGCGGTCCGATGCACCCTCGGTCGAGCGGATCAAGTCAGCGGGATCCTGCATCCTGGGCAAGACCACGACCACGGAGTTCGGCGCCAAGGCCGGTGGCGGGGACAGTCCTCTGACCGGGGTGACCCGCAATCCATGGAACACCGATAAATCGCCGGGTGGCTCCAGCTCGGGCGCAGCGGCCAGCGTGGCGGCCGGGGTGACGCCCTTCGCCCTCGGAACCGACGGCGGCGGATCCGTCCGGATACCGGCCGCCCTCTGTGGGTTGGTCGGCGTCAAGGCGCAGTACGGTCGAGTCCCCGTCTTCCCGACCAGTGCCACCCCCTCCCTCGGCCACGTCGGCGCGATTGCACGGTCGGTCCGCGATGCCGCGCTGTTGATCGAAGTGATGTCCGGGTTCGACGCGCGCGACCCGTCGAGCGTGGCACAGGATGTCCCCGATCTTGTCGGCGCCTGCGGTCGCGGGACGACCAACATGCGAGTTGCGTGGAGCCCGACCCTCGGTTACGCGTCCGTCAGCGGCGAGGTGCGAGAGCTCTGCGAATCCGCCGTCGGGCGATTGGAAGAGGCGGGTTGTCATGTCGACCTGATCGACGAGGTGCTACCCGACGATCCCATCGGGCTCTGGGAGGCCGAGTTCTACGCCGGAGTCGGACTGAAGTTGCGCGAGGAGCTGGACCATTCCCGGCACTTGCTCGATCCCGATGTCGCCGAAGCGATTACGCAAGCGCTGTACCGCGAGACACTCGCGGACTACTTCGCCAAATTCTTTCAACGGTTTGAACTCAGGGAGCACGTACGTCAATTCTTCAGCCGGTATGACGTTTTGGTCACCCCGACTCTTCCCGTCGCCGAACTGGGCGCCGGCATCAATGTCCCCCCGGAGCTGCCGGACCGCGGCCTCGTGTCGTGGGCCTACTACACATACCCCTTCAACCTGACCGGCAACCCCGCAGCCTCCATACCGTGCGGCTTCACCACGAGTGGGATGCCAGTGGGCCTGCAAGTTGTCACGGGAACGAATCGCGACGCCGACCTCTTCCGAATCGCGGGGACGCTCGAGGAGGCCTCACCCTGGGGTCATCTCAGACCGCTCTAGTCGGCGAGACTGGTCGCGCCGATTTGAGGTTCTCCGCTCCTACACCGGGGTCGTTGTCGCGCGAGTGTCGCTGCTCCGCCTCACTATCAATTCGGGCTCGAGGAGAACAGAATCCGGTGTCCGGCCGGCTAGGACCTCGAGCAACAGGCGGAGGGCGTGTCGACCCAGTTCATGCATGGGAGAGCGGATAGTTGTCAGTGGGACGGCGCCTCCCTCGGCCAAGGGGGTGTCGTTGTAACCGACAAGCGCGACGTCGTCGGGTACGTGGATGCCCCTGTCTCGGAGGGCTCCGAAGGCTCCCAGTGCAGCGAAATCGTTGGTCGCGAAGATCGCATCGGGCACCGGTCCTGTAGCCAGAACCTTCTCGACCGCCGCGCGTCCACCCGCGGGATCAAACCCCGAGTACACGATGCGATCAGTCGGTACCTCGATTCCGTTGTCGGCCAACGCTTCGACCACCCCCCGTGCGCGATCGCGTGCTGTGGACGCAAATTCGAGACCCGCCAGAACCGCAACGTTTCGGCGGCCGGTATCAGCCAAGTGTTGTCCGACGAGGCGACCGCCCTTGACATCGTCGACGGTTGCCGAGGTATAGCGGCCCGCGCGCCGGGAGGCCAAGGTGAACTTGAGCCCCTGGTCATGGACTTCGTCGAGGAATTGGTGGTCGAGGTGGGCATCGCCGAAGATCATTCCGTCGACGCGGCGATCGATCATCATTTGTGTCCGCGCTCGTTGATTGGCAGGGATGTCCAACGAGTTGGTGACGAAGGTGGACAGTCCAGATTCCCACGCCGCTTCCTCAATGCCTCCGTAGATGGTCGCGAGCACGTAGTCCTCCAGGCGTGGCACCAGCACCCCGATGAGGCCGGACCGCCGCGTCCTCAGACTCGACGCTTGAGGATTGGGGGAATACCCATGCTCCTCGGCGAATGCCCGGATTCGCGCCACGGTTTCGGGGGATCCCCAACGCAGGGCGGCGTCGCCTTCGGTGTTGAGGACCCGCGAAATCGTCGACGGGCTTATCCCCAGCTCGGTCGCGATCATGCGGAGTGTCAGCGGGCCTTTCTGTGACGCCTTCAACGGCTCGCCTCCCTGGTCATCGACATCGAACTCGGTCTCTCGACCTCAGACTACCGAACGAAGACCCCCACAACGATCAACACACAAACGTTTGTCAAAAGTGAGCCCAAACGATTGCGGCAAACGTTTGTATTGTGCTTCACTTCTTGGCATGCCGTTGCGAATAGCGATCATCGCTACCGGAGGCACAATCGCCTCCACGACCACCGAGGGCGGTGTCGTCGCGAACCAGACGGCGGCGACTCTTCTCGAGGGCACCGGCATAGCCGGCGTCGAGATCGAAACGATCGATCTGATGACCATCGGCTCGTACCGGATGACGCTCGGTCACCTGCGCCAAATCAGTGACCAAGTCGCCGACCTGCTCGCTCGCGAGCACGAGCGCGTCGACGGAATCGTCATCACCCACGGCACCGACACGATGGAGGAGACAGCGATCCTCCTCGATCTCGTGCACGACGATCCCCGCCCCCTCGTACTGACCGGCGCACAGCATCCCAGTGACGCTGTCGCCGGTGACGGCCCCCGCAATCTTGCGGACGCCGTGCGGGTTGCGGCCTCGCCCGACGCCCGCGCTCTGGGTGTGCTGATCGCCTTCGCCGGGCGGATTCTCCCCGCTCGGGGAACGCGCAAGATGCACACGACCGCTCTGGCGGCGTTCGACTCGATGGTCGGCGGCAGCGTCGGCAACGTCAGCGGAGGCGCCGTGTCGATCATCTCCGCCCCGCGCCGTCCCAAGCCGCTACCGCGGCCCACCCTCGCGTTCGACAACATCCGGGTCGATCTGGTCGAGATGTATCCGGGCGGCGACGCCGCGTTGATCCATGCAGCCGTCGCGGCCGGGGCGAAGGGTGTGATCGTGGCCGGCACCGGCATCGGCAACGCCAACCCGGCCGTGGTCGCAGCCGCGCAGGATCTCTTGCCGCGAGGGATATTCCTCGTGCTGTCCACCCGAGTCCCCGAAGGTCCGGTCGCCGGCGTGTACGGAAATGGTGGCGGGGCCGACTTGGTGGCCGCGGGCGTTCCTGCGGCGTCGGGCCTGCCGGCCACGCAGCTCCGAATACTCCTGGCCCTCTGGCTGTCCCAGCGAGTGGATGCCTCGGAGCAGGTCAACTCCCTGATCGATATCTACGCAGACAACAAGGAGGACTGAACTATGGCCAAGGAGATTTTCGTCGCCTTCGGTATCGACGTCGACGCGGTCGGTGGCTGGCTGGGTTCGTATGGAGGCGAGAACTCACCCGGCGACATCTCCCGGGGCGTCTTCGCCGGCGAAGTCGGCGTCCCCCGACTCAACAATTTGCTTGCCAAGTACGACCTGCCTGCCACCTGGTTCTGGCCAGGGCATTCCATCGAGACCTTCCCGGAACAGTTCGACGCCGTTGTCGCAAGCGGACACGAGATCGGTCTCCACGGATACAGCCACGAGAACCCCATCGCGATGACACGTGAGCAGGAGTCGGAGATCCTCGACCACTGCATCGATCTCATCACCACCCGCACCGGTAACCGTCCCACCGGCTACGTCGCCCCCTGGTGGGAGTTCAGCAAAGTCACCAACGAGCTCCTCGTCGAGCGGGGCATTACCTACGACCACTCACTCATGCACCGCGATTTCGAGCCGTACTACGTGCGCGTCGGCGACTCGTGGACTCCGATCGACTATGACAAGCCCGCCGGGCAATGGATGAAACCCCTCGTCCGGGGCGAGGAGACCGATCTGGTCGAAATCCCCGCGAGCTGGTACCTCGACGACCTGCCGCCGATGATGTTCATCAAGGGCAGCCCCAACAGTCACGGCTTCGTGAGCCCACGGCACATCGAGGAGATGTGGCGGGATCAGTTCGATTGGGTCTACCGGGAGAGCGACTACGCCGTCTTCACCTTCACCATTCATCCCGATGTCTCCGGTCGTCCTCAGGTGCTCCTGATGCTCGAACGGCTCATCGAGCACATCAGCTCGCACGACGGCGTCACCTGGACGAATTTCAACACCATCGCCGAGGACTTCAAGAAGCGCTCACCACGCCGGTGAGCCACACCCCTATCCGTCGTCCCACCTGTATCTCCCGTGAACCCTCTAGCAAGAAGCAGACTGATGTCTCACGCACATGTCGCCCCGCCCCCGGGACTGCGGCGCGTCACCGGTAAGGAGACTCGCCGTGCGTCCGGTATCGCTTTCTTCGCCTGGACCATCGCTGTCTACGACTTCGACGATGACTGGAAGCGCGCCAAACGTGCGCAGTTGCCGCTCGGCCGGTTCGGACTGCCAGAGGAGATCGCTCCCACAGCGGTGCTGCTCGCCTCGGATCCGGGGGGAAATCTGTTCGTCGGACAGGTCCTCGGCCCCAACTCGGGCGACGTGATGCCCTGATGTGCGGCGGATGCGGCGGCGCGCCACTCGACTGGGCCGCTGAGCTGGTCAGCGGACCACGGCAGCGGACCGCAGTGGCCCGTCGAATCGGGGGGCTATTGCGACGGGACACGGTTCGTGCCATCACCGCTGGCTGGGTGGTTAGCAGCCCCACCGGCGCATCCGTGGTGTGCCGGACGTATGACGACCTCGTCGACGCGGTCAGCGAACGCTCAGATCGACCCATCTCCGAGGTTCGGGCACACGGACTTGCCGACTACACAAACGTTTGCCACAATCGTTTGTTTAGTCCGTAGGGGCATGCCCCAAGCGCCAGGGCAACAGATGTCATCAACGACATGCACGATCACTATGTTCGGGAAGGCCCCAAATGCAACACACGTCTACAACGGCAAGCACCCTGTTCTCACCGCTCAAGCTGGGACCGACGGAGCTGGCCAATCGCGTTGCACTCGCACCGATGACACGGGTGAGCGGCGACGAGGACGGGTCGGCGAACGAGTCGATCGCGTCGTACTACGAGGTTTTCGCGAAGGGAGGGTTCGGCCTTCTCATCACCGAAGGCATCTATCCCGACACGAAGTACAGCCAGGGGTATCTGAACCAGCCCGGATTAGCGACAGCCCAGCACGCGGACTCGTGGAAGCCCGTGGTTGAGCGGGTTCACACCGCTGGCGCAAGAATCTTCGCCCAGCTGATGCACGCGGGTGCGCAGTCCCAGGGCAACAGGTACGTGACCGAAACGGTCGCACCCTCGACGACACGTCCACTCGGCGAGCAACTGGGCTTCTACGGAGGTACAGGCCCGTACGCGACGCCGCGCGCCCTGTCTCTGCGGGACATCGACGACGTGTGCGCTGGATTCGCCCAGGCTGCCCAGCATGCGGTAGCCGCCGGATTCGACGGGGTGGAGATCCACGGCGCCAACGGCTATCTGCTCGACCAGTTCCTCACCGATTACATGAACCAGCGTGATGACGAGTACGGCGGATCCCTCGCCAACCGACTGAAGATCTACCGAGAGGTCATCGCCGCAGTTCGGCAGGTGGTTGGCTCCAAGGTCACTGTGGGAGTGCGGATTTCGCAATCCAAGGTGAGCGATTACAATCACCGTTGGGCCGGAGGTGAGTCCGACGCGGCGGAGATCTTCCAGGGGCTGGCCGAAACCGGCGTCGACTACATCCACACCACCGAGTTCGATGCCACCGCACCTGCCTTCGCGGACTCAGGCACCACGCTTGCAGCCTTCGCGACGAAGTACTCGGGCTTGCCTGTTATCGCCAACGGGCAACTCGGTGACCCCGCGGCAGCAGACGCGCTGATCGAGAACGGCTCCGCCCAGGTGATCTCGCTAGGCAAGCCGGCACTGGCGAACCGTGACTGGCCACAGCGTGCCCTCGATGCCAAGCCGATCCAGTCGGACGTCGACCCCTCGGTATTCAGTCCCATGGCGACCGTAAAGAGCTGGGAGCTCTCGGCGTAGCCGACTGGGTACGCCGACAACCTCATCAGGCTGAGTGACGCGCGGGGATATGTTGTTTCGGCATGCCGCGGGCACTAAATAGCTGCGCTACCTAAAGCCAGTCGACGAACGCCGGGCTATCGACCCCGGGGTGTGCAGAACCGTCGGCCCTTCGCCTCTTCTAGCGAAGAGCAACCCCCCGGGGTCGTCGTCTTCGGGCAGAGCCACGCAGGAGAAACGCAGGTCACATTCCGGTCCGGCCAGAACAACCGTCAACGATCCGATCAGGGTCGTGGGAATCCGCCCTTCTGCTCGACGACATCTACTTCGGGAACGGCCTCAACCTCATCTCCGACGCCCCCGACAGCGAGGAACACCGGGCATCGGGTCCGAACCGCAGGGTCTCCGTCCCCCATCGCGACCAGCTTGCCGAGGCCTTCCAGCGGTGGGTATCGGACCCGCAGAGATACACCGAGGTCGCCGAGACGCTCGCCTCGATCGTGTCGGAATTGTGCGACTCCCGACACGGCGCAGATGGATGGCGAGCGGTCGCCGACCAGTGGCTCAGCCGACCAGCCTCGATCGCAATGGCTTCACCATCACCTACCGGCTCTTCTATTCGCGCAGTCAGTTCTACAACGATCCAGGCCTGTAGCGCGCCGGAATACCACCCGCTCCGGCGCTGTTGAAGAGGCTGACGGTGGCGCTCATACCCCGGGTACCACACCAGAAAAGTCGCTGCGAGCGACCACTTGCCGAGAGGCGATATGGCGTCACTGTCACCCCCGAGCCGGGTAAGACCTACATTGCGTAGCGTTCTCGACGTAGGGGATGAGGAGCCGCTGACGCCGGGGAAGGTGTCGGCGGCTTTCCTCTGGACTACCTACAGGTCCTCCACCCGGACCGATTGAAAATCGACGTCGAAGCGCCGGCCTTTCAGTGAGGGGTGTCGGAGCCCACCCGCCGTGTGCGCCCTGTAGGCCACGTCCACGACCAGTCGAGGACGTCTCTTCGGCGCACCCACAGTTCAGACGAGAGGTTATCGGAACTTTGCGTAACCACATCCTGATCCTCATTATTAGAGAAATCTCGGGGTTCGCCCTTGTTTGTGAATATGCAATAATTGAAGAATCTTGACCGTGTGTGCTGGGGTACTCCTAGGAGGGGGATCGGTTGTGGCGACTCGTCGACCTCGCGACCGCAAGCAGCAAATCCTCGCTGCTGCGAGCGAATTGTTTCGCGAGCACGGTTATCACAATGTATCGGTCGTTGACGTGACCACCAAGGTCGACATCGCCGCGTCCGCACTCTATCGGCACTATCGGAACAAGCACGACCTGCTCTACTACGCCGTTCTCTCCGGACTCGATTCTCTCCAGGAATCGGTCTCCAGTTCGACCGACCTGGACGCGCTGCTGTCTACGCTGTCGGTCACCTCTACCGGACGCCGCGGCCTGCCCATCCTGTGGCAACGCGAGGCTCGCTACCTCGAGGGCGAGCCGCGAGCGGAACTGCGCACTCGGCTGCGGGCGGTGACCGCGGATGTGTCCCGACGGATCGCGGTGGATCGCCCCGACCTGTCCGCCGCCGATTGTGAGTTGCTCGCATACTCGGTCCTGGCACTGTTCAGCAGTGTGTCCGGACACCGCGTCACCTTGCCGCGTCGCCGCATGCAGGCGCTGCTGCGCTCGCTGTCCGAGCGCGTCGCTCGTTGCCCCCTCGGGACCGGCCCGCAGACCGCGGCTCCGCCCGTCGCCGGGGTGGCGATTCCGTTGTCGCGGCGGGAACAACTACTCACCGAGGCCATCCGCTTGTTCGACGAACGCGGGTATCACACAGTGAACAACGAGGACATCGGTGAGGCCTGCGGGATGTCCGGGCCGAATGTGTACAACCACTTCGACGCGAAAATTGATCTCCTCGTCACTGCGATCACACGGGGCTTCGACCGCCGCGGGCTGGCTGCGCGGCAGGGGTTGGCTCGGGCCACCGGGCCTCGGGAGGCGTTCGGGAACCTGCTCCGCGCACATGTCGCGTTCGCGCTCGAGGACGGTCATCTGATCGGTGCGATGGTCACCGAACTCGGCCATCTCCCGGACAATGTCCGCAGAGCGTGCGTCCAGGAGCAGCGCGACTACCTCGATCTGTGGGTACGGGTGCTCGACGCGGTGCGCCCCGGACTGGACGAGGCGCAGGCACGGATCACGATCAGCGCGGCGATGACCATCGTCGCGAATGCCGCCCGCACCGGTCGTTTTCGTCATCGCACGGACCTGGCGGATCGACTCGCGGAGATGTGCACGGCCCTGCTGCTCGACACGTCGTCGCCGGACGAGGTGGTCGCCGTCGCCGGTACGGCGACGACGGTCGGCTGAAGGCCCGGCACCGCGCCGCGCCGTGCCGGGCCCTTTGGTGCCGGTCCTGGTAGTTGCTGCTGTTACGGGACGAGTGCCGGTTCCGGGGTGGTCGTCGATCGACGCGTGCGCAACAGGACCTCCTGGTTGACGGTAGCGACCAGGGTGCCGCTCCTGGTCCACACCTGACCGGTGGTCAGCCCGCGGCCGTCACCGGAGGTCGGACTGTGGTGGACGAACAGGAGCCAGTCGTCGGCGCGGCAGGGCCGGTGGAACCAGATCGCGTGGTCGAGCGAGGCGAGATACAGGTTCTGTGCCGGCGTCCCGGTTGTCCCGGTTGCGCGCAGGTGGCCGAGTGCGGCGGTGCGGGCCACGGTCAGGTCGGAGCAGTAGGTGAGCGCCGCAGCATGCACGGCGGGGTCGTCCGGCATGCCTGAGGCGATTCGGAACCACATGCGCCGGTGCCCTCCGCCGGTTTCAGCGCCGCCGCCGCCGTCGTCGTCGTCTCCGAGCACCGGTCGTACGTCCACGACCCGTCGGATCGGTGAGGCGGGGTCGATGCCGGACCACAACCGGTCCGCGGCCTCGCTCTGGGCGGGCAGCGCCGCCGGATCGGGTGCCGGTGGCATGACGATGTGCCGGTCCGCGGCCTCCTCCACCTTTTTGAACGACGCGGTGAGCGTAAACAATTCGTCCCCCCGCTGACGGGCTGTGACGTGCCGTAGCGCGTAGGTGCCGCCGTCGCGCACGGTCTGCACCTCGTACTGCACCTGCTCGTCGGGGCGGCCCATGCTGAGGAAGTAGCCGTGCAGTGAGTGCACCGCCCGCTCGGGGTCGACTGTGCGGTGGGCGGCGAGCACCGCGTGCGCGGCGATGTGGCCGCCGTAGGCGCGGCCACGCCCGCCGGCGGCGCAGACGCCGAGGTAGGTGTTCGGGCGTGGATTGTCGAGATGCAGGACTTCACGCATGACAGGTGGTCTCCTACAGTCCGAGCGACTTGGCGATGATCGTCTTCATCACTTCGCTGGTGCCACCGTAGATTCGGGAGACACGGGTGTCGGCGTACAGGCGGGCGATCGGGTATTCGAGCATGTATCCGTAGCCGCCGTGCAGTTGCAGGCACTTGTCGATGACGCGGCCGGCCATCTCGGTGCAGAACAGTTTGCAGTGGGCTGCGTCGACGGCGGTCAGTTCGCGGGCGTCGTCGAGTTCGATCGCCTTGTCGACCATGGCTTGGGCGGCTTCGAGTTCGGCGGCGCTTTCGGCCAGGACGAACTTGGTGTTCTGGAAGGCGGCCACGGGTTGGCCGAACACGTGCCGATCACGGGTGTAGGCGAGGGCGTGTTCGATCGCGGCGCGGGCGGTGGCGCACCCGCCGACGGCGATGGCCAGACGCTCGCGGGGCAGATTGTTGCCGAGGTAGGAGAACGCGGCGCCTTCCTCGCCGAGCAGATCGGATGCGGGAACTTCGACGTCGCGGAACGAGACCTCGCAGGTGTCGCTGAATTTGAGGCCGATCTTGTCGAGTCGACGACCGACCTCGAATCCGTCGGAGGTGGTGTCGACGACGAACAGGGACAGTCCTCTGCGGCGGTCGGCGGAATCGGCGGGTGCGGTGCGCGCCACGACGACCATGAGATCGGACTGAGAACCGTTGGTGATGAAGGTTTTCGCGCCGTTGAGGATGTAGTGGTCACCGTCGCGGCGGGCGGTGGTGCGGATGGCGGCGAGGTCGGATCCGGTGCCGGGTTCGGTCATCGCGACCGCGAGAACCGTCTCGCCGGCGGCGCAGCCGGGCAGCCAGCGTTTCTTCTGCTCGTCGTCTGCGAGCATGAGCAGGTAGGGCAGCACGATGCCGGTGGTGACACCGTAGTTTCCGAGGGAGACCCCGGCGAGGGCGGCTTCTTCGGTCATGATGGTGATGTACTTGTAGCTGGTGGGTCCGGTGCCGCCGTACTCGACGGGGATGTCGAAGCCCATCACCCCCAGTGCCCCGAGTTTGCGGTAGAACTCGTGCGGGGCATAGCCCTGTTCCTCCCACTTGGGGAATTCCGGCACGACCTCCCGTTCGAGGAAGTTGCGGAACATTGACCGGAAGTCCTGGTGCTGGTCGTCGAATATGGTGCGCTTCATGGGAAGTCTCCTCGGCCGATGTCCGTCGGCTGCTCGAGTGTGTGTTGGCGGAGTGCGCGCTTGTCGATCTTGCCGGTGGCGGTGGTCGCCAGTGCCTGCACGAGTTCGATGGTGCGCGGGGCTTTGAAACCGGCGAGCCGCGTCTTGACGTGCTCGCGGATTTCCTCCACAGCCACTGTCTGACCGGGTTGCGGGACGATGATCGCGTGGACGCGCTCACCCCACTGCTCGTCCGGGACGCCGATGACCGCGCAACGCAGCACGGCGGGGTGATGGCTGAGCACGTTCTCGACCTCTGTCGAGTAGACGTTTTCGCCACCGGTGATGATCATGTCTTTCGCCCGGTCGACAATGAAGATGTAGCCCTCGTCGTCCATGTAGGCGAGGTCTCCGGTGTGGAGCCAGCCGCCGCGTAGCGCCGCCGCGGTTTCCTCCGGACGATTCCAGTACCCGAGCATGATGTTGTCCCCGCGGGTGAGGATTTCCCCAACCGCCCCGCGGGGCACCTCGTTTCCGTCCTCATCGGCGATGATGATCTGTACGTGCAGGGTGGCGCGTCCTGCCGACTTCAGGCGGGGCCCCCCGAGCCGGTGGGTGGCCCCGAGCAGGGAGGCGATGACGGCAGTTTCGGTCATCCCGTAGCCCTGCACGAACTGGGCGTTCGGAAAGGCGGCCATGGCCCGGGTGAGGACGGCTTCGGGCATCGGAGCCGCTCCGTAGACGATGGTGGTGAGCGAGGTTACGTCGGCGGCGGGGAAGCTGGGGTGGGTGTAGAGCAGTTGCAGCATGCCCGGGGTGGAGGTCATGGTCGTGACCCGGTGCCGGCCGAGAAGCTGCAGGACCTCGTCCGGTTCGAACCGGTTCGCGAACACCAGGGTGCCACCCACCAGGGTTTGCGCCATCATGCCCAGTAGCGCCGCGATGTGAAAGACCGGGGCCATCACCAAGGTGGCGCCGTCGGGCTCGCTGGAGCGGGCATACCCCATGCTCCCGAGCAGGGCGGTGGACAGGGATCGGTGCGAATGCATGGCGGCTTTCGCAGCGCCGGTCGTGCCGCCGGTGTAGATGAGGGCGGCGAGCGTGTCGCCGTGGGCCCGTACGTCCTCTACGGCCGGAGCGGTGGCGATCAGGTCCTCGTAGCCGACGGTGCCGGCCGGGGCCGTTCCGTCACCGAGGTGCACGATCACCGGGCCGTCCAGGTCCGCGATCAACGGCATGCAGTCCTCGTCGACCAGGAGGCAGCGACTGCCGGCATCGGCGACGGCATCGGCGACCTCCCGGAGCGACCAGCGACAGTTCAGCAGGGTGACCACGCCCCCGATCCACCAGGTGGCCATCACCGCCTCGAAGTAGCGGTCCGAATTGAACGCCAGGATGCACACCCGATCCCCCGGCGCCACCCCCTGTTCCCGCAGGCCGCCGGCCAGGCGCGCCACCCGCTCGGCGACCTGACCGGCGGTACGATGGCGGGCACCGTACACGGTCAGCGGTTGGTGGGGCTGTTGTTGCACCGCCTTGTGCAGCAGCTGTGTCAGGTGCATGGCTCACGTTCTCCTCGAAGGTGGTAGCGGTAGGGCGGGGTGCGCACCGCTGGTGCGCACCCCGGCCGTGGTCAGTCGAGCAGAAATTCTGCGTCACCGACCAGTGCGTTCACACCGCTCTGGCGGGCACAGGTCATCTCGATGCGCACCCGGCGACCGTCCTCGGCATCGAGGATGTCGACGACCTTCGCAGAGCAGGTCAGTTCGTCTCCGGGCCAGACCTTTTCGGCGAACCGGATCTTGAATCGGCGCAGGTTTTCCACGCCCAGCCAGTCGGTGACGTAGCTGGCGAGCATGCCGGCCTGCAGCATGCCGACCGAGAACACCGAGGGAAATCCGGTTTCGAGGGCATAGGTCTCGTCGTGGTGCAGCGGGTGGAAGTCGCCGGATGCGCCCTGGTATTTGACGAAGTCGGTTCGGGTCAGCGGTGGGTACGTCCGCGGCGGGGCCTGCTGGCCGATCACCGGTGTGCTGGTCGCGGTGGTCATCACTTGCTCCCTTCCGAGCTGCCCGTGGTCGCGGTCTCGATGATGGTGCTGTTCTGTGTCGCGACCAGGCGGCCGGTCTCGTCCCGGAACTCGGTGATCATTTTCGCGAACGTCATGACCCCGCCCCGCTTTCCGGGCTTTTCGAAGGTCTCTCCGATGCGGGTCTCCGCGGTCAGGGTCTGCCCGGCGCGCGGGAGCGGTCCGTGGAAGAGGTATTCCTCCTCACCGTGCAGGATCCGGCGCCGGTCGAACCCGAGCTTGGCGAAACCGGATTGCTCGGCCGGCTCCCAGATCATCCGGCCGCTGGTGAGCATCGTCGGTGGGATCACAGGTTCCGTGCCGGTGTGGGCGGGGTGCTCGGTCTTGACTGCTCGCGCGAATTCGCGGACCTTGCTGTAGTCGAGCGGGAATGCGTAGCTCATTTGGTGGCTCCTTGCACCGGGGGAATGCCCGCGCGGCGGGTTTCGACGGACTTGGGGAACGCCTCCGAGCCGATGACCTCGGCGAGTTCGGCGACATCCCACTGGCGGTCCGCGCGGACTTCGTGCGCGATCGAGTAACCGGCATAGAGCCCGACGTAGCCGCCATAGACGCCGAAGACCTGCCCGGTGAACTCACACCCCTCGGTGCCCAGGTAGGCGACCAACGGGGAGATGTTCTTGGGGTTGTAGCGGTCGAAGACGTTCTCGTCGACCGGCTCACCGACGAGGTCGCTGATGCCCGGGGTGGCGGCGACCGGGGCGGTGCGCGCCACCGGGGCGATCGCGTTGGCGCGCACCCCGAACTTGCCCAGCTCGCGGGAGGCGTTCACGACCTGGATGGCCAGACCTGCCTTGCAGGCCGAGTAGTTCCACTGACCGAAGTTGCCGTGCAGTCCGGAGCCGGAACTGGTGTTGACGATCGAGCGGTCCGCCGTGACACCCTCTTTCGCCTTGGTGCGCCAGTAGCGTGCCGCTGCCTGGGTCGCCGAGAACGTGCCTTTCAGGTGCACGTTGACCACCGCGTCGAAATCGCGTTCGGTCATGTTCCAGATCATCGAGTCGCGGATGATGCCGGCGTTGTTGACCAGCACGTGCAGATCCCCGAACGAGTCGACCGCGGCGTCGGTGAGTGCGGCGCCGACGGACATGTCACCGATGTTGCCTTCGACGGCGACGGCCTGGCCACCGTTGGCGATGATTTCGGCGACCGTGCTGTGGGCGTCTGTCAGGTCGTTGCAGACCACGTTCGCTCCCTCTGCCGCCATCAGCAGTGCGTGCTCGCGGCCGATACCGGCACCGGCGCCGGTGACGATCGCCACGCGTCCGTCCAATTGTCCCATTGTGTTGCCTTTCTCAAAGGGTGGGTGCTGACCGGGGGTCAGGAGACTTTTTCGTAGAGGGTGACGACACCGGCGCCACCGAGTCCGAGGTTGTGCTGCAAGGCCAGGGTTACGCCCTCGACCTGCCGGGCGTCGGCGGTGCCGCGCAGCTGCCAGACCAATTCGGCGCACTGGGCCAGACCGGTCGCGCCGAGCGGGTGCCCCTTCGACAGGAGCCCACCGCTGGGGTTGACCACCACGCGGCCGCCGTAGGTGTTGTCACCGTCGAGGATGAACTTCTCCGAGCCGCCCTCCTCGACCAGACCGAGGGACTCGTAGGAGAGCACCTCGTTGATGGAGAAGCAGTCGTGCAGCTCGACGACCTTGATGTCGCGTGGATCGACGCCGGCGGCTTCGTAGACCTGGGCGGCCGCCGTCTTCGTGATATCGGCGCCGACGACCTTGAGCATGTCGTCGGCGGTGAACAGGTCGGGCAGATCGGTGGCCAGTGCCTGGGCGGCGATCGCCACGGTCGGCGTGATGGCGTGCGTGCGGGCGAACTCGTCGCTGCACACGATCGCGGCGCCGGCCCCGCACGTGGGCGGGCAGGCCTGCAGCCGGGTGAGCCCGCCGTACAGTGCGGGTGAGTCGAGGACTTCCTGCTCGGTGACCGGGTCCCGGAACACCGCGTACGGGTTGTTCGCGGCGTGCCTGCGGGACTTGACCGAGATCTTCGCGAACAGCTCCGGTGACACCCCGTACCGCTTGCAGTACTCCTGGGTCGCGCCGCCGAAGAACTGCATGGCGTTGGACGGGTTGTTCCGGTCCACCCCGTAGGTGCGGTCCAGGACCTCGAGGTGCCGGCTCATCGGCGCGGGCCGATCTCCCCAGGCGTTGAGCAGCGGTCCGGGCCGCATCTGCTCGAACCCGACGGCCAGCACGCATTCGGCGGCACCCGATTCGACGACCTGCCGCGCCAGCCACAGCGCCGAGGATCCGCTGGCGCAGTTGTTGTTGACGTTGACGATCGGGATGCCGGTCATCCCGGCGTTGTAGATCGTGCGCTGCCCGCTGGTCGAATCACCGTAGACGTACCCGGCGAAGGCCTGCTCGATCGCCTCGAAACCGAGACCGGCGTCCGACAGTGCGGCGCGAATCGCCTTCGCGCCCATGTCGAAGTAGTCCTCGCTCTTTCCCGGTTTGGCGAACGGCACCATGCCGACGCCTGCTACCAAGACCCTGCGACTCATTGTGTTCCTCCAGGTGTTTCTTCCGATGTGTATGTTTCGGTAAACTGTTGCAGCTCAGAGCAGTTCGAGGATGGTGGCGTTGGCCATGCCCCCGCCTTCGCACATCGACTGCAACCCGTACCGGATGCCTTCGTCCCGCATGTGGTGCACCATCGTCGTCATCAGGCGCGCACCCGATCCGCCGACCGGATGCCCGATGGCCATGGCCCCTCCGTTGGGGTTCATGCGGGTGTAGTCGGCTCCGGTCTCGCGTAGCCAGGCCAGCGATACCGCCGCGAAGGCTTCGTTGATCTCGTAGGTTCCGATCTGATCGAGCGTGAGCCCGGACTTCTTCAACGCCAGGGCGGTGGCGGGGATGGGGCCTTTGAGGATCGTCACCGGGTCGGTACCGGTGACGACCGCGGTATGTATCCGGGCCACAGGGCGCCACCCGTGTGTGCGGGCGATGTCGCTGGTGGTGACCAGCAGGGCGGCCGATCCGTCGGAGACCTGCGACGCGTTGCCCGCGGTGATGTCCCTGCCTTCGGCAAAGGGTGACGGCAACGTGGCGAGTTTCTCGAGGGTGCCCCCGCGGCGGATGCCTTCGTCGGTGTCGAAGATCCGAGTGCTGTCGCCGGGACCGGCGACCTCGATCGGGGCGATCTGTCCGGTGAACCGGCCGGCGTCGGTCGCGGCAGCGGCGCGGGCGTGCGAGTCGAGGCCGTGCTGGTCCATCTCGGTGCGGGTGATCCCGTATTCGTCGGCGATCATCTGGGCGCCGCGGCCCTGGTCGTACCGGTCGATGTTGTACCGGCCCAGCACCTGGGGTCCGTAGATCGGTCCGTAGTCACCGGCTCGGGCGGCTGCGCCGAGGGGGATGACGCTCATCATCTCCACGCCGCCGGCGACGGCGATGTCGTACTGGCCGGAGATGACTCCCGCGGCCGCCTGGTGCACGGCCTGCTGCGAGGAACCACATTGACGGTCGACGGTGACTCCGGGTACGTGCTCGGGCCATCCCGCGGCCAGCACCGCCGATCGGGCGATGCATCCTGCCTGCATGCCGAGTGTGCCCACGCACCCCCAGATGACGTCGTCGACCAGGCCCGGGTCCAGTCCGGTGCGCTCGGCCAGGGCGCCGAGCACGTGCGCGGACACCGCCACCGCGTGCATCCGCGACAAGGCGCCGTCCCGTTTGCCGACCGGTGTGCGCACCGCGTCGACGATCACTGCATCTCGCATGACTCTCCTTGTCCGAAGCGTTCTTTCGGGGTCGCTACAGACCCATGTCCTTGGCCACGATGGTCTTCATGACCTCACTGGTGCCGCCGTAGATCCGGGAGACGCGCGTGTCCGAGTAGAGGCGGGCGATCGGGTACTCGAGGATGTAGCCGTAGCCGCCGTGCAGCTGCAGACACTTGTCGATGACCCGGCCGGCCATCTCGGTGCAGAACAGCTTGATCCGCGCCGCATCCGCCGACGTGAGCTCGCCGGTGTCGTCGAGCTCGAGTCCCTTGTCCACCAGTGCCTGTGCGGCCGAGACCTCGGTCTCGCACTCGGCGAGCACGAACTTGGTGTTCTGGAAGGACGCGACCGGCTTGCCGAACACGTGACGCTGCTGGACGTACTCCGAGGCGAACTCGATTGCCGCGACGGCCATTGACGTCTGGCCGACGCCGATCGACAGACGCTCGCGCGGCAGGTTCTGACCGAGGTAGGAGAAGCCTTGGTCCTGCTCGCCGAGAAGGTTCTCCACGGGAACCTTCACGTCGGTGAACGAGATCTCGTTGGTGTCAGACGCCTTCATGCCGATCTTGTCGAGCTTGCGGCCGAACTCGAAACCGGGGCTGTCGGTAGGGACGACCAGCAGGCTCAGCCCGAATCGACGATCCTCGGTGGGAGCGGACGTGCGGGCCGCGACGACACACAGTTCCGAGTTGCGGGCACCTGTGATGAAGGTCTTGGCGCCGTTGAGGATGTAATGCGTTCCGTCGTCGGACAGACGTGCGGTGGTCTTGATCCCGGCCAGGTCCGAACCCGTGCCCGGCTCGGTCATCGCGATGCACAGCATCGTGTCACCCGATGCGACCCCGGGCAGCCAACGCTGCTTCTGCTCCTCGTTCGCCAGCCGCAGCAGGTACGGCAGCACGATGCCGATGCTCACGGTGTAGTGGCCGAAGGCGACCGCCGCACGGTTGACCTCCTCCTGCATGACGGCCTGAAACTTGAAGCTGGTGGGACCGGCGCCCCCGTATTCCTCGGGAATGTCGAAGCTGGTGGCGCCGAGCTCGGCGAGCTTGTTGAACAGCTCGCGCGGAACCTGGTTGTCCTTCTCCCAGTCGGCGTAGAAGGGCGTGACCTCTTTCGCGATGAAATCGCGGATGGTACGGCGGAAGTCCTCGTGCTCGGCGTTGTAGACGGTGCGCTTCATTACTGTGCTCCTACAGGTGTGTGCTGATGCGGCGGTGGTTGTGGTCAGACGCGGCCAGCGTCAACGACCAGGCACTGGCTGTTGATGTAGTCGGATTCGGGTGTGCACAGCAGGTACACCGCCCCGGCGGCTTCCGCCGGGGTGCCGCCGCGCCCGAACGGGATCATCTTCGAGGCCATCGCCATGCGGTCGGGGTTCACCCCGACGCGGATGTCTCGCCCGTCGATGTTCAAGGTGGTGTCGGTGTCGGCGGTGACCTCGGTCATCCGGGTGATGATCAGCCCGAACGCGACCGCGTTGACGTTCACCTTGTAACGGCCCCACTCCTTGGCCAGGGTCTTGGTGAGTCCGAGCAGGCCCGCCTTGGCCGCACCGTAGTTCGCTTGGCCGGCATTGCCGTAGAAGCCCGACACCGACGAGATGTTGACGACCTTGCGGTGATAGTCGGTGGGCGCCGACTTGATGAACGGTTGCGCCGCACGCAGAATCCGGAACGGCGCCTTGAGATTTACGTCCAAAATGGTGTCCCACTGCTCGTCGGTCATCTTCTGGATCACCGAGTCCCACGTGTATCCGGCGTTGTTGACGATGATGTCGAGGCCACCGAAGGCCTCGACCGCGGTGTCGACAAACCTTTCGGCGAATCCGTCCTCCGATACCGATCCGGCACAGGCGACAGCACGGCCGCCGCCTGCGGTAATCGCGTCCACGGTCTGCAAGACCGGCTCCGGATCGAGATCGTTCACCACGACCGCAGCTCCCTCACGGGCTAGTTTCAGGGCGATTTCCCGCCCGATACCGCGCCCCGACCCCGAGACCAGCGCGGTCTTACCGCCCAGTGTTCCCATCATGTCGCCTTTCATAAATGACTGTCTTCAAATTCCGATTCACGCACCTGTGAATCGCGTAGAAATTAGCTTTTTACTGGTATAACACGGCGAAAATGCGAGCCGCACCATCCGGAGCAATCGGTTACTCGCAATTCGCATTGCCGCGTCGATGCCGTCCTGTCAACCCCTTGTGTCGGCTAACGATCGCCCGGGAGGGAGACGGTGGTTTCCCGGGTGGGTGCGAGGACCCCTCTCGGCCTCCGGCGCGCAACCCTCCAGGAACCACTTCCCCGCCCACCCCAGCTCGTCCCTTTACCGCGGAGTTGAAAGTGACCCTTGACACATCGGCGGTAATGCTCAAAAGTGAATCACTAGTAATTCCAATCCGTGAGGTTCCCGAGATCCGGTAGGAACGGTTCGCTCGGCGACGGCATGCAACCACGGACGAAATCCCATAGCCAAGCCGGTAGCAAACGCGCATGCCCGTCATGAACGGAAGGCGGAGCGCTTTACGACACGACCACGCAGAGGAATCGCGGCATCAAGAGGAACGAACGATAACCAATATTCATAGCTTTGCAGGGCCGCGCCTGGCCTGGCCACATGGCACCGGACCTGGATGACGCGCTGTCTCGCTCGGCGAGGTCAGGCCCTTCCGGTTCGGCTCGGTTCCGGCGTCAACCCGCACACTCTCGTAGATGATCCGAAAGGGATTCGTGGTGACCACACGCGAAAACACATCGCAACGCCCACAGCCAACAAACTCGACCAACTCCGTCCGCTCAACGCGCGCATGGAGTTTCACCTCCCTGCTCGTGCTGCTGACGGTGGTCAACTGGAGCGACAAGGCGGTTCTCGGGATCATCGCGCAGCCGCTGGCCAAGGAATTGGATCTGACGGCAGCGCAGATCGGCCTGGTCGGCAGCCTCTTCTTCTTCACCTTCATCATCGGCGGCTTCATCTCCGGGACGGTGAACAAACTGCTGTCGCTGCGGTGGGCCCTGGCCGTGCTGGCCCTGCTGTGGTCGGCGTCGATGCTGCCGATGGTGTTCACGGCAAGTTTCGCGGTGCTGCTGATCAGCCGACTGTTGCTCGGACTGGCCGAAGGACCGAGCGGCCCGTTGACACACACGGCCACCTTCTCCTGGCATCCGCCCGCCAAACGGGCACTGCCGGGCGCCCTGCTGGCGGGGTCCGCCTCCCTGGCGAAGATCGTCGTCGCGCCGGCGCTGGCCCTTGTCACCGTGTCCTGGGGATGGCGTGCCGCGCTGATCTGCCTCGCGATCCTCGGCGTGCTCTGGTGTGTGCTGTGGGTGCCGACCTGGTCCGAGGGGCCCTACATCCGAAGCGGGAAAGGCCATGGCGCCACCGAGTCCGGCACCGATGCGGACGAGCCCGCGGTCCCGTGGATCCGCATCTTCCGTACGCCGACGTTTCTCAGCTGCATGCTGCTGATCATGACCATCTATGCGTTGGTCGCGATCGTACTGACCTGGCTGCCCTCGTACTTCGAGGTAGCGTTGGGCTACAGCAGGTTACAGGCCGGATCGATGTTCGCCTTCCCCAGCATTGCGGGTCTGATTCTGATGCTGGCGTTGGGCGCCACCGGTGACCGGCTGACGTCCCGGGGTGCGACGTCTCGGGTGGTGCGCATCATCATTCCCGCGACGGGGGTGTTGATCAGCTCGGCCATTCTGGTGACACTGCCCTATGTCAGCGTGCCCGCCCTCGCCGTCCTCATCGTCTCGGTCGGCTACGGGTTCCTCGCGTCGGGTTACCCGCTGATCATCGCCACCATCACGGAGTTGTGCCCACCGCGCCAGACGGCGGGGACGCTCGGGGTGTTCATGGCGATGATGGGTGTCGGCGGGCTGGTGGGACCGTATGTGACCGGACTGATCGTCGACGCCGCCGCCAGCCCGGCAGCGGGGTACGCGACCGCTTTCCAGGCCTTCGGAGTGGTCGCGATGGTATTCGCGATCGGCGCCCTCGTCGCCGCAAATCCCGAGCGCGACAAGCTTGCGGTGCGCGGGGACGCCTCCACCCGATAGCCATGTCGATCGACACGACGTCAGAAGACGTCGTCGCGTAGTTACCGGTACCCGGGGGTGGAGCGACGGCCATGACCGTTGTGGGCCCACCCCCGGCTGCTGCGTGTGCCTGAACAAGTCCTTTCCTGTTGGTTGCCACGATGAAGTGATAGGAGGCTCGAGCCGTGACCGGTCCCCTCGCGGGTGTCAGAGTGGTCGAGCTTGCGAGGATCGGTCCGGTCCCGCATGCGGCGATGGTTCTCGGCGACCTCGGCGCGGACGTGGTCCGCGTCGACCGCCCTGATTCCGGGGCCTCGCTCTACGACCGCGCCGAAGATCATCTGTTCCGTAATCGTCGTGCAGTGTTGGCCGACCTCAAGGATGCGGCCGACCTCCGCCGCGTTCGTCAGCTCATCGACCGAGCCGACGTCGTGCTCGAGGGTTTCAGGCCGGGCGTCGTCGAGCGGCTCGGTTTGGGCCCCGAACAATGTATGGCGACGCACTCACGACTGGTCTTCGGGCGCATGACCGGATGGGGCCAGACGGGCCCGAGCAAGGATGGGGCCGGCCACGACATCAACTACATCTCACTGACCGGAGCACTCCACGCCATCGGCCGCCCCGGGCAGCCGCCGGCCGTCCCTCTCAGCCTCGTCGGAGACTTCGGCGGTGGGTCGATGCTGCTGGTGACGGGTGTGCTCGCGGCTCTGGTCGAGCGCAGCGTCTCGGGTCGCGGCCAGGTGATCGACGCCGCGATGGTCGACGGTGCGAGCCTGCTGATGCAGCCGGTGTGGGGAATGTTCGGCGCCGGCTTCTGGCAGGACGAACGGGGCACCAACTTTCTCGATGGCGCATCACCGTTCTATCGCACCTACGAGTGCGCGGACGGGAAGTTCGTCGCCGTCGGCGCACTCGAGCCCCAGTTCTACGCGGCCCTCCTGCGCGGCCTCGGCCTCGAGGGCGACGACCTTCCCGCGCAACACGACCGCCGGTCCTGGCCGCAGCTGAGCGAGCGGTTCGCCGTGATCTTCGCCGGGCACTCACGGGACCACTGGGGCGCGGTCTTCGCCGGCACTGACGCATGCGTGACACCGGTGCTTTCTCTCCGCGAGGCAGCCCAGAACCAGCACCTGCGCGACCGGCAGACCCTCATCGACGTCGAGGGTGTCGTACAAGCCGCGCCCGCTCCCCGCTTCTCCCGTACACCGCCCGGTGCGCCGCGTCCGCCTCGGTCCTACCAATCGATCGACGAGATCGCGCGGAGCTGGGCCCAATTGGTCCGGAACCCGAGGTAGCCGGCCGGTCGAATGCGGCAATCAGTTGGCCGAAACAAATTGGCCAAGAACAACTGTCGAAGGAGATGCAGTATATGACGTCCGACGAACTTCTCAATGGTCTACCACGATCGCTTTCGTACCCGCAGGTCGGAATGGACTCGATGCTGGCCGGCGTGGCTGCGTCCTACGGGAACCGGATCGCGCTGATGGATGGTGACGACCACCTGACGTTCGGCGAACTCCATGACGACGCGCTCCGCATCGCCACGTGGCTGCGGAGGCGGGGAGTCGACCACGGAGACCGGGTCGCGATTGCGATGCCGAACAACATATGGTTCGCCGGGGTGTACCTCGGAACGGTACTGGCCGGGGCGACGGCGTGTGTGGTCAACCCACTGACCCCGCCGGCCACCCTCGCCGAGCAGTTCGAGGACTTCGACCCGGTCGCGCTGTTCATCCACCCGACATCCGAGTCGGCACTCGAGGCCCGCACGTCACGGATGGAACTCGTAGTACGCGCGCCCGGCACGCACACATCCGGACGCGGCGCGGCCGGCCGGCCCGACTCGGCAGTTCCTCTTGTGGATCTGCTCGCGGTGCAACCGCAACCCCTGCCGGCGTGCCACCCCGACACCGTCGCGCACCTACAACTCACCGGTGGTACTCTTCTGCCAAACCATGCGTGTTGCGACGACCGCTGGAATCCGCCCCCCGATGCCGGGGCACAACCATGCGCACAGGCGAACGAGAAGATCGAGGAATGACGGAGACGAGGCCAGGTCGGATCCCCGTGGGCGATCCCATCGCGCTTCGCTTCGACCATGAGACCAAACGCAGGCTAGAGGACATGGCCGAGGGAATCGGGCCGCGCCGTTTCGGGGCGCTTATCCGTGTTGCCTGCCGGCGACTTGTCACCCAACCCAACCCAAAGCCGTCGGCAACGGCCTCGCCGAACAGCGTCGACTCTCGGAAGCGCTGCGGGCGATCCCGCTGGTCATGCTCAAGATAAAGCTGGAACCGGATACCGCGCAGAAGTTCTCGGCGCTGGCCGCCGAGCACGACACCACGGTCAGCGCGCTCATGCGGATCGCGCTGCACCGATTCCTCGAAACCCCCGGTCGTCGTAAGCCAGGGCCGCGACCATCGCGCCGGAAAACAACGCGGGAACGTCAACGCCGATACCAACCCCATCGACAGACGTGACTGGCGGCACCCATTCGGCCACCGCCCAGGCGGCACCGCAACCAGCCCCACCCCCTGCCGCCAAACCGAGGCACGGTTGCGGAAACTCCGGCACCCGGTGGTGAACAGTGTGCTCGGGTTCTCTGACGGGCCGATGTATTCGCTGTTGTACGAGTGCAAGCTCGGGCCTGTAACGTATTTTCTCGTGAACGGGCTCCCTACCACGCTCGATGCCGATCGTCGGTGTCTGGTGATGGCGCCCAGACCGTGAAAACTGCGAAGCCGCACGTCCGGCACCCTCCTCAGCAGGCCGCGGTCGACAGCGTCATCGAAATGCGCGGATTGTCGAAACGCTTCGGTGGCCTCATCGCCGTCGACGCGCTCGACCTCGACGTCCATCGGGGTGAGGTCTTCGGGTATCTCGGCCCCAACGGGTCGGGGAAAAGCACGACGATCCGCATGCTGTTCGACTTCATCCGGCCGTCCGCCGGAACTTACACCGTCCTCGGTGGCCGCGGCGCCGACCCGGCGATCCGCCGCCGGCTCGGCTACATCCCCGGCGAGCTCAAGTTCGACCCCAGATACACGACGGCAGACCTGATCGCGTTCTACGGCCGCCTTCGCGGTGGAGTCGACACGACCTACGTCGACGAGCTTCTCGAACGCTTCGACCTCGATCCAGTGCGCCCGATCGGACAACTCTCCACGGGCAACCGCCGCAAGACCGCAATCGTGCAGGCGTTCATGCATCGTCCGGAGCTGTTGATCCTGGACGAACCCACGGCGGGTCTCGACCCATTGCTGCAACACGAGTTCCACCAGCTGATCGGCGACGTCAAACGCGACGGCGCGACGGTGTTCCTGTCCTCACACGTCCTGCCCGAGGTGGAAGCGCTCGCCGACCGCGTCGGGATCTTGAGGAAGGGCCAGCTCGTCACGGTGGCGGCCATCGACCAGCTCCAGCGCCAAGCCCGCCAGCACGTCGACCTGTACCTTGCCCGCGAAGCAAGCGCCGAGCCGTTCGCGGACCTTCCGGGCGTCCTCAGCGCTACGGCTTCCGGGACGGTGATCAGGCTCGTCATCGAGGGGAACGTCGACGCCGTCCTCAAGCAGGCCGCGACGCTGCCGGTGCGGCGGATCGTCACCCACGAGACCGATCTCGAGGAGGCCTTCCTCAGCTTGTACCGGGACGAGCCGAGCCCGTGAGGGTCCTGGGGCGTTACCTCGAGGACCGGCGACGATCAATGGTGTGGTGGTCGGGCGGCGTGGCTGCCTACGTGGCGGTCAACAACGCGTTCTACCCGACGATCAAGAACGTGACCGGGATCGAGAATCTTGTCAAAAGTCTTCCGGACACCTTCAAGACCCTGATCGGCTCGAGCGACCAGATCCTCATCACCTCCCCGGCGGGGTACCTGCAGGGACGATTGTTCGGCCTCACCCTGCCGGTCCTGCTGTTGATCTTCGCCGTGGGAGCGGGCGCGTACGCGATCGGCGGCAGTGAGGAGGACGGCACCCTCGAACTGCTCTTGTCCAATCCGGTGACCCGCGGACGTGTCCTGATCGAGCGATTCGTCGCAGTGGTCGCGCTGTCGCTCGGCCTTGGGATCGTCACCACCGTGAGCCTCCTCGCGTTCTCCCCGCCGTTCGGCTTGCTCGAGGGTGTATCGATCCCCGGGCTCGTCGCGGCGGTGTTCGCGGCGACCGCATTCGGGCTGATGCACGGCGCGATCGCGTTTGCTGCGGGCGCCTGGACGGGCCGACGGTCGGTGGCGATCGCCACGGCCGCAACCGTGGCGGTGATGGGAAATCTCCTCAACGCCGTCGCGGCATCGAGCGAGAGCTTGCACATCTTGCGCTTCGCCTCGCCCTGGCACTGGTACGGGGGCCGCAACATGCTCGCGCAGGGAATCGCGCTCGAGCCGTTCCTCGCTCCGATTGCCGTTTTCGTGGTCTGCGCAGCGGTGGCCCTGTGGAGCTTTCGACGGCGGGACCTGCACTGACCCACCGCACGTGGGGTGACTTCGAACCGCTGTACCGGACTCATGCCGTATCCGCGACCAGCGTGGCAGTTTCAGCAGTTCCCTGCACGGACCCCAGAGGAGCTAGTCGTTGGTGCAGACTTCATCCGAATGGGAGGCGGCAATAGTCATGTGCACAACGCGATCATCTACTTGCTGAAGCCCATTCGCGATATCTGGGCGCAGCCGTGCAGTGCGAGGACGACGGTGGCGACAGCGAGGACGCCGGCCGTGGCCTGGCGGCGGATTCCCTCCAGCCACGAATCCAGGCCACCCCTCCGGTGGTGATTGCCATGAGCGTCGTCGATCCCCCGTCCTACCCTGAGTTGAGGCCGCCGGGAAATGGTCGGCGGTGCCGTCGTCGACCGCTGAAGGAGTCCCGTGTCCGGTGACACAGATCCGGAACTCATTTCCGCCCCGCGTGGTCGGATCACCCACATGCTCAGCGCCCGCCCGTTGCTGCTCCTCGCGTTCGCGTTCGCGGTCATGGCGGACCCCGTCTCCTCCGTGGCGTACGCCATCGAGGCTGCACTGCGAGCCCTGGGCGGTGATCTCGCTCTGCTGATCCCGACCATGGGCGCAGTCGTTGCCATCATCGCGGTGGTGAGCGTGAACTACCAGCAGCTGATTGCCCGTTACCCGCGGGGCGGCGGCGCGGCGGCGGCCGTCGGCGAGGCCTTCGGCGAAGGCTGGGCGTTCGTCCCTATCGCAGCCCTCGTCGTCGATTTCGTCCTGACGATTGCCATCAGTGTGTCGGCCGGGGCATCCGCGATGATTGCATACTTCCCGCCGCTCAGAGCCGAGCGGCTGCTCCTGGCCCTGGCATTGATCTTGGTCGTCGCAGCAATGACCTGGTTCGGGCACCTGGGCCGGCTGGTATTCGCGGTGATGACCATCGCCTTCATCGCCGTGGCGATCACCGTGTTGCTGTACGGGTGGGGTGCGTCGCCGCAGCCGGTGGGCACAATCGCTGCCACCCCGAGCCACCAGCCCGTTCTTGCAATGGCATTGGCGTTCCCCGTAGCGATGGCCCTGGCAACCGGCGTGGAGGCACCCTCGTCCGCTATCGCGCAACTCGGCCAACTCGATGACGCCGGCCGCCGCAGGTTCGGGCAGATCACGTTGTGGATGATGCTCGGCATCGTCGGAACCATCACGATGGGACTGACTCTCGAGGCGCACCATCTACAGAGCGGGATCCCCACAACCGACACCACCCAGATCGCAGAACTCGCCCGGATAGCCGCACCTGCCCCGGTATTCGCGGCGTTTCAGCTCGTGACGGCGTTACTGCTGCTCTCGGCGGCCAGCTCCTCCTTCCAGGCGGGCCCGGGACTACTCAAAGCCCTTGCTCGCGATACCGACCCCGAGGGCCGCAGCACCGGCATCCTGCCACCACTGCTCGGGCGAACCAACCTCCGATACACCCCGTACACCGGAGTCGCACTGTTCACCGTCATCGCCGCGGCCGTCACCGCCGCCGCTCGCGGCGAAGATCAAACGCTGGTCCTCTTCTACGCCGTGTCGGTATTCTTGAGCTTCCTCGCCGGCCTGGTGGCCATGGCCGTGTTTTCCCACCGTGAGCGCAGACCCGGCCGTCTGCTCCTCAATGTCGCCGGCGCCGTCGTGGTCGGCTTCACCTTGCTGATCAATCTCGCTCGCGGGGAACCGGTGTTCAGTCTCCTCGCCGCCGTACTCATCGCCGGCGTGCTTCACCGTCTGTGGGTCCGCGCCGGCCGTCCCCGTGGCATCCACGCCGCCCTCACCCTCACCCCACCCCCAGCTTCGTAGGACTCGGGCCACCGCGAGGCCGATCGCACCGGACTGTCCGACTGGGTCGACGTCATGGTCAACCCTTCCAGCAAGCAGCAAATCTGGAGACTCGCCGGCCGATACGGGGACAAGCTCAACCCCGCACTGCTCCGAGTCGCCCTACGGCGCCTACTCGACGAGCCCGGTGACCTCACCACGGACCTGGAGACCATCGCCCCACTGCGAGACCTCCGGCCCGAAATCTATCCAGCCAGGGCGAATGTGCACTTCGACCCCCCGCTACGCGACAGACTCGACGCGCTGGCAGCACGGGTCGGCTCCGATCGCGCCGAGTTGATGCGCCTCGCCGCGAAGCGTGTGCTCGACGCGCCCGGATTGATCGAGCAGGCCGTGAACCGCGAGATCTTCCGCAGCGAGAAGAACCGGAAGCACCTCATGCCAGGCACGCCCGCCGCCAGGCGCGACGCCACACCTTGCACGACTGATTAACCGGCCAGCCGCTGGCCAATTCAACGGGGCGAGTTCCGTTCCCATGTACCCGCCTCCGGCGGTTACCAGGCCACCTGCGGTGTGCTGGATAGGGCTGAATGGCCTTTGCCAGGCACCGCTCGGAAGCCGTCATCCGCGTCATCGGTGATACTTCGGCGCCGCTGGGGAAGCCGCCTCGTCCCGGGGTGCGCTGAAGTTCCGCCTGGCTTCGCAGCCCGGGCTTCAAGTCCCACCTGCCAATGCGACGGCTGGTCCGAGAATTGCGCAAGTCCGGGTGTCGTGCCCGGCGCGCAGCGCACAATGAGAGCACAGCACCGAGCCAGGAAGGGGTGAACCACCGTGGCCGAGAATTCGAACGTCAAGCAGGAGATCGCGGCCGGCACGTCAATCGGGGCAGCGGTCATTCTGGTGACCGTCGGTGGGCTTCAGGTGCTCCAGGGCATCGCCGCGGTCGCCAACGACGACGTGTTCGTCGTGGGTATCGAGTACACCTACAGGTTCGATCTCACCGTGTGGGGTTGGATCCATATCGTGCTCGGCGTGGTGATTGCGCTGGTCGGTCTCGCCCTGTTCACCGGCGGGATATGGGCGCGAACGCTGGCGGTCGTCATCGCGGCAGTGTCGATCATCGTCAATTTCCTGTGGCTGCCCTACTACCCGGCGTGGTCGATCCTGATCATCGCGCTCGATGTAGTCGTCATCTGGGCGATATTCACCTGGATCCCGGACACCGCGAAGGACAAGGATCTCGCAGCACCCCCACCACCCTCGCCACCGACCTGAACGGCCCGACCGGGGTGGCAGTGCAACCCGGCTCACCGGCGCCATGCTCGGGTTCGGTGCGCCTGCCCAGCTTCGGCTCCCGCGGCAGCTGGATGCGCTGGCTGGAGGACACCATCGGCCAGGTGTTGCGTCGCCATCCCTGGCGCAGCAGAGATGCAGGGGCGTGGCCGGCCCACTCGGACGGGCGGAGGCGCCGGTCGCATGCTCGGCGGACCGAGACACTCGCCGAGTTCCTCGGCCCGAGAACGGAAGGTGGGATGAGCACGATGGTGAGTGAGCAAACGAAGGCCCGGATCCAGCACGATCTCGACGCCCGGTTCGGCCGGTTCGGGGTCTGGCTCTATCGCGTGACCAGGGGCCGCATCGTGCGCCCGTGGGGGCGACGAGTCCTGGTGCTGACAACCCGGGGCCGGCGCACCGGGATGGCTCGGTCCGTGCTGCTCCAGTACTTCCCCGACGGCACCGACCGAATCGTCGTGGCCGCCAACAGTGGCCGCCCGACACATCCCGCCTGGTATCACAACCTGACGGCGACCCCCGAGGCGACGGTCGAGGTCGACGGGCACACCCTCACCGTCCGCGCCGTCGAGCTCACCGACGCGGAAGCGAAGCACTGGTGGCCGAGGGTGGTGGCCATCGCCCCTTCCTATGCCAAGGTCCCCGAGCGGACCACCCGCCGCATCCCGTTGATCCGACTCGTCCCAGTGGTCTGACCGGCGATGGTCCGGGTCCGCGGCAGCCTCGACATCGCTCGACCGGTCGAGGAGGTTTTCGACTTCGTGGCCGATCAGCGCAACGAGGTGCGCTACAACCCGGCCATGACCGACTCGGTCAAGATCACCGACGGGCCGATCGGGATGGGGACACGGTTCCACGCGACCATTCTTCGCCGAGGCAAACCACTCGCGGTGATCGTCGAGTACACCGGGTTCGACCGCCCTCACCTGCTAGCGTCCCGCAGCGTCATGACGGGTGCGGTCGTGACCGGACAGATGCGATGCGAGCCCACCGCGGGCGGCACTCGGTTTCGGTGGGAGTGGGAGATCACGGTGCCGGGCCTCGCGCGCCTCGCCGGACCCGTCCTCGGATTAATCGGTCGGCGGCAGGAACGCGCCATCTGGACGGGCCTCGAGCACGTCCTCGAAGCCGGGAACGACCCGCCCTGATCCACGCCGTCAATCCGATGCTTTTGCCGTCGGCGAGCGGATATCGTGATCGGCGACAGTTTTCAAGGCGGGTTCAGGGCCTGCGCACACGTCCCCGCTTTGGGGTACTCAGTCCGGATCGCCCGGTTCACCAGGGGCGCAGAAGTCGGGAGGATCTCCGTGTCGACGTCGTCACGCCCAGCAGCCGATCCCGGTTCTGTCCTCGCGGACCACTTTCCCCGGGACCTCACCGATGCGGCGCTCACCCATTCGGATGCGAGCCTCGTCCTCGACATCACCGGACACGGACGGTGGACCGTCGCCGTCGACGATGGCAAGGCCGAGGTGACCACGAAGGTCGCCGCGGATCCGACGTGTACGGTGCACACCGACGCCGACACGCTCGCCGATTTGCTCATCGGCCGGCGCAGCGGGGTGGACGCATTCCTCGATGGTGACCTCACCACCCGCGGCAGCCTCGCGACCGTCCTCCAAATCGGAGGCGCCTTCGCTCCGGACATCGACCTCGTCACCCGCCCCCGGTCTCGTGAGGTCACCGCGTGCGGGGTGCGCACCGCATACCTCGAGGCAGGACCTGCCGACGCACCCCCGGTAGTGCTGCTGCACGGCCTCGGCGCCACCAATGCGTCGATGCTGCCGGTTCTCGCCGACCTGGCCGAGGACTTCCGGGTCCTGGCACCCGACCTGCCCGGGTTCGGGGCCTCCGAGGCGCCGGCCTGGACCTACACCGCCGAGCAACTCCACCGCTGGTTGCGCGACTTCCTCGACACCGTGAACGCCGACGGTGCGGTGGTGATCGGTAATTCGCTGGGCGGCCGACTCGCACTGGAATTGGGCATGCGCGATCCCGACATGGTCGACAAGCTCGTGCTGCTGTGTCCCTCCCCGGCGTTCCGCCGGTTCCGCCAACTGGCCCCCCTGGCCCGGTGGTGGCCGGTGGACATCGCCCGGTTGCCGACCATCGGCCTGCCGCGTCGGGTGGTGATGGCGGGCGCCAAGGCGATGTTCGCTCGTCCCGACCGGGTGCCCCAACCATGGTTCGAGGCCGCCGTCGACGAGTTCGAGATCGCGATGGCCCAGGGCGCCCGCCGCCGGGCGGCGCTGTCCGCACTGATCAACATCTACATCGAGGAACCATTCGGCGACAACGGATTCTGGGAGCGACTGACCACCGTCCGGACTCCGACACTGTTCCTGTGGGGGCGCCGTGACCGGCTGGTCCCATCGCGGTTCGCCCGGCACGTGAGCATGGCTGTTCCTACCGCGGAATCCGTCGTGCTCCCCGACTGCGGACACGTACCTCAGCTGGAACTGCCCGACGTGACGATGGGCCTCACGCGCCGGTTTCTCGGCTCTTCGCGCGCCGCACCGACGACGTACCGCTTGCCGCACCGACGTCCCGGGCTTGGACGCCCGACGGCTCGAGATCTGCCGGTCGGCCCGTAGCGGTCCGCTCGGGCACAGGAGGCGCCCCGCGGTGACCGGGCTGAGGATTCCGACAAGTTCATGTGAATGGCACAGTGCCAACTTGGTGGTGAGAAGTCGTCAGGTCGACCCTGCTGATTCCCCCCGATCGAGATGGCGGATGTTCCGACCCTTTCCGTGCGCAGGGCGTGCCTGTTGAGGGCGCGGAGGTCCTGGCTACTCGCATCCAGAAACGAGGACGGCTGGTACATCGAAGGCGGGTTGCGGATCGGTGTCGACGACACGGCGACCGGGCGGGCCTACCGCACCGGGAACCTGATCCAGGTGCCGCAGATCAGCGATACCGGCCCGCATGGTCCGGCTTTGCTGCTGCCGCTGCGGGTGTCCGCGGACTCGGTGACCGGGGTCCTCGCCCTCGTCCGCAACCGCGGCCGGGAACCGTTCGACGACTGCCAACTGCCGCTGGCCGCGGCCTTCGCCGACCAGGCCGCCCTCGCGTTGAAACTGGCCGACGATCAACGCCAGCTGGCGGCCGTGTCGCTGATCGCCGAGCGGGACCGGATCCCCACGTGCACGCGGGGACGGTGATCACCGATGCGTGCATGACCGTCCTGCGCCATGCCGTGGTCGCCAGGAGTTGCTTTCAGCGTTGGGCGGCCACCCCGATCCCACGGGTGTCCTTCGCGTTCTCGTAGTCGTCGTTGATCAGCACGGTGGTGCGGTCGGGTCGGTCGATCATCGAGGCGGCGACGGAGGCGCGGTAGCCGGAGGCGCAGTGCACCCAGACCTCACCGGTAGGTAGCTCGCTCATGCGGCCGAGGAGCTCGTGGAGGGGAATGTTGATCGCTCCGTCGATGTGGCTCTCGGCGTATTCGTCGCGTTTGCGGACGTCGACGACGGTGACGTCCTTCTTACGCAGTGCCTCTGCGAGGCTGGGAAAGTTGGCGACCCGGTAGGAGCGCAGTTCGGTGCCGGCGACGAGGGTGTGGATTTCGCCGATCGCGGCGCCGGTGAGGTCGTCGATGCCGATGCGGACCAGTTCGCGGCGGGCGTCGGTGACCTGGTCTTCGTTTTCGCCGATCAGGGTCAGGGGTGCACCCCACTGGTAGAGCCAGCCGAGGTAGGTGACGAACGAGTCAGACAGCTCGAAGCCGAGGGTGCCGCCGAGGTGGCCGGCGGCGAAGGCGGTGCGCTCCCGCAGGTCCACGACCCATTCGCCGGCCTCGATGCGGCGGCGGAGCTCGTCCGGGTCGACGGGTGCGGGCAGCGACAGGTCGACCGGGGCCGGTCCTCGGGTGTTGATCACGCCCATGTGGGCGTAGTAGGCGGGATACTCGGACAGACCGGCGATCAGTTCGTCGACGTAGCTTTGCTCGTCTTGGGTGAGGGCGGGGTTGGTGGTGCGTTGTTCGCCGACGGTGGAGGAGTCCCCGCTCGCGGGGGTGGCGGCGCAGAAGCTGCCGAATCCGTGGGTGGGGTAGATCTTGGTGTCGGCGGGGAGCTCGTCCGCCAAGCGGTGCACCGAGTGGTACTGGGCGTGGGTCAGTTCCCGGGTGTGGGCCTTGCCGAGGAGGTCGGTGCGGCCGGTGGTGCCGAAGAGCATCGATCCACCGGTGAAGACTGCGTGGGGGGTGCCGGCGGTGTCGCGGAGGACGTAGCTGACGTGGTTGTGGGTGTGGCCGGGGGTGTGCATGACCTGCAATTGGATCGGTCCGGCGTCGATGACGTCGCCGTCATCGACGGCGCGCCGCTGGTAGCCGACGTCGTCGCCGGTGGGGACGGCGTATTCGGCGCCGACGGTGCGGGCCAGCTCGAGGCCACCGGTGACGTAGTCGTTGTGGATGTGGGTCTCGAGGACGTGGGTGATCCGCACGCCGCGGTCGTGGGCGAGAGTTAAGACCCGGTCGATGTCGCGTTGCGGGTCGACGACGACGCCGACGGCGCCGTCGCTGATCAGGTAACTGCGGTCGCCCAGACTGGAGGTCTCGATGATCGATACATCCATGACTCGTACCTTCCTCACATGTTCTCTGGTGTTCGCATGCCCGGGAGGGCATAGGTGAAACGGTGTGATGCAAGCCGCCCGCGGCATCAGCGCAGCAAGATCGTGTCGATCAGCACGTAGGCGGCGACGGCGAAGACGAGATAGGCGAACCACCGCTGCAGCCGGTCGGTGTCGACCTTGGTGCCGAAATGACCGGCGATCAGGGACCCTGCGATCGCGGTGCCCGCGAACGCGAAGGTGATCGCCCAGTCGATGCTCGCGCCGCTCAGGTGCGAGACCAGACCGGCCGCCGAGTTCGCGACGATGATGACCAGCGAGGTGCCGACCGCGACCGACATGTCCAGACCGAGCATCAGCACCAGGGCGGGGATGATCAAGAATCCGCCGCCGACACCGAAGAGGCCGGTCAGGAAGCCCACCGCGATCCCGGCGGGGATCGATCGGGGGGCGCAGCGGCGCCAGTCGATCCCCGAGTCCCCGACCTCGCAGGCCGTGCCGGTGTCGCTTCGGTCCATCAGCATCCGGATCCCGGCGACGACCATCACGGCGGCGAAACCGATCAGGACCACCGATTGCGGCAGCAGGCGCCCGATCGCGCTGCCGGCGAAGGTGGCGGGAATGCCGCAGGCGGCGAATACCCCGGCCATGCGCCAATTCACTTGGTGCTCGCGAATTTTCGGGACGGCTCCGACGAGGGAGGCGACACCGATCACGAGCAGGGAGATCGGAATGGCCTGTTCGAGGTCGAGGCCGAGGCCGAAGACCAGCGCGGGGACGGCCAGGATCGACCCGCCGCCGCCGAGGAGTCCGAGCAGGACACCGATGATCGCCCCGAGCGCGAGTGCGATCGTTATTTCCACATAACTCCTTTCGCCATCAGCCGTGGGGGCGGGGGCGGGTGTGGTTACCGGTCGCCGGTGTCCTGGGAGAGGGTGTCGATGGCGGCCTGCAATGCGGCGGTGGCGTCGTCGGCGACCGCCCCGAGCCCGGGTTGGTCGGCGACCTGAACCATCACCTGCGGGTTCATCGCATCGACCAGCACCGCACCCGGATCAGCCGGGTCGGCGCGCACGACGACGTTGCACGGCAGCAGCAGCCCGATCTGCCGGTCCACGGTGACCGCGCGATGGGCGAGCGGCGGATTGCAGGCACCGAGGATCAGATAGTCCTCCATGTCCTCACCGAGTTTCGCCTTCAGGGTGGCCTTCATATCGATCTCGGTGAGGACCCCGAAGCCTTGGTCCGCCAGGGCTTTGCGGGTGCGGTCCACCGCGTCGGCGAACGAGGTGTGCAGGGTGGTCGACAGTGCGAGCGTCATGAGCGTGTGCTGCCTTTTCTCGGAGAATATGGGATGGGATCGGCCGGTCACCTGCCCCGATCATCGTCCCGATGGGGCGGGAGACGCCGCGACGAGGCGCGGTACGCCGAGGCGGTGCAGCGGCAGACTCGCCGGGCACCACCCCGCCGCGCCGAACAGCAAAAGGTTGGCCCCGACGAACCTGGTGAGCAGCAGCCACCACAACGAAAAAGCCACGGTGAGTGCGAGGCTCGCGAGCACCATCGTTCCGGCCAGCAACGGGACCACCCGCTCGATCGTCCAGCCGCGGGCGGGGAGAGCGTCGGTCATGGTCGCCTTTCGTCGACGTCGAACGGAGGTCGGGGTGAAAGTGGCTCAGGCGAGGGCGAGGAAGAGTTTCTCGAGTTCGGCCTCGGTCATCGGCTCCTTGCCTTTCTCGGCCGCCTCGCCGGTGAGGCATTCGCGTAGGCCGGTGGCCACGATCTTGAACCCGGCCTTGTCCAGGGCGCGGGAGACCGCGGCGAGTTGGGTGACGACGTCCTTGCAGTCGCGGCCCTGCTCGATCATCGAGATCACCCCGGCGAGCTGCCCGTGGGCACGGCGGAGCCGGTTGAGTACCAATGCAATGCTGTCTTCGTCGCCGACCATCATGGTTCCTTTCCTGAGACCTGATGACAGTATACCCCCGGGGGTACGGGTGCGGTGGTTGCATTGTGCAATGCCCCACCCCACCCGCGGCCACGGTCCCGGCGTTCAGTGGGAGAAGCTGATCTTCGGCAAGACCTTGCGCAGCCAGGCCGGTGACCACAAGGCGGCGTGCCCGGTCGGCCACAGCGGTACCGGCCGCAAGATCAGGCGGATCAGCAGCGCGTCGAGGAGCTCAGTGACGCCGAGGGTGGACGGGCCTTCGCGCACGAGGACGTCGCAGGGCAGCAGTCCGATCTGCCGATTGGGTTTGACCGCTCGATCCGCGGGCGGGGAGTGCAGGTCGCCGAGGGTGGCATTGCATTCCATCCTCTCGCCGAGCTTCGCTGTCGCGCCGGCCTGCATCTCACTCTCGGTGCGAGTCAAATCCCTGCTCCGTCGACGAGTCCCGGCCTTGTCGACGGCATTCTCGAGTGTGCGGTGGCCGGCAGTCTGGGTGGCAAGGGTCTCCCGGCAGGGTGGGTGGGTGGTGCGGTCAGCGGCCGAAGAGTGTGCTGAAGAATCCGGATTTCGCGGGGGGAGCGGGATTGTCCTCGCAGGTGCACTTCTGGGATTCGGGCACGGTCTTCATGACACCGTCGACGTGTGCACCGCAGCCTCCCCAGGTCGTCTTTCCGCAGCCGGGGCACGTAACTGGATAACACATGGTGGGTTCCTCCTTGGATACCGCTGATCGTAACGCCGCCAAATATACCCCTGAGGGTATCTATACATGGGAAGTGTGCGAATGACCACAGCTGTTCTGTGCCGGTTTCCTCCCGCCTCGACCCCCACGGGTAGTTGAGCGACACGCGATCCGGGTTGCGGCGGTCTCGGGGGATCCGCGGTGGCGCACAGTGCCTCGAGAATGGCCGGCTGCCGGTGGGCGCTCGGCGGGAAATCGGCTGTGTTGGCATCAGCGTGCAGACCTGTGGGTGGAGACTGGTCGTGGCCGCGCGGGCAGGTTGGAGAGGCGGTGAGCTGGTCATGGATTCGGGTGGTGGTGTGCCGGGAGGTTACCCACGCTTTTTGGTAGCAAAGAGTTCGGCGACGTGTCGCGACGCGACGTGCGGTGTCGGTGTTCGGTGGGGCCTGGGGGCGCACGGGTCGGCCGGTTACTCTGCGCGCGCAGGTCGAACTCGGCGACCACTTCGTCCCGCTGGCTTGGTGCGAGGCACGTTCAGTGCGCGCACTGAACGTGTGCGTGTGCGACTCGGCCGCTTGTGGGACTTTCTGCGTGGTCAGGCTTGGGTGGCGCCGTCTCAATGCTGCGTGGTCGGCCAGATCCTCGGCCAGGAACTCTCGGAGCAGATCCACTGCCTGCACGACCGGGAATCATTGACCCATCGTGCTCGACAATGGAACCGGGAAACCGGGGGCTGCCTTAGCTGGCGGTGACCGTGTCCTCGGCTCCAGTGAGCGCGGCAAGAGCTCCTGTTCCGATTGGTTCGGCCGGCAACATCGGAACGATCGCATACCGGCTGTGTGTCCGAGTGATGGTGTCGATCTCGTCCCGCTCGGTGACCGACCTTTGCTGGAGCAGTTCCGATGTCGGGTTTGCTGCAGCGAGGGAGTTGTTGACCACCCAGGCCCACGACTCGATCCCGGCGCGTTGCAGGTCGGCCTGCAACCCTTCGGCTTCGAGGCGCGGGGTGGTTTCGGCGAGCGTGACGAGCAGGACCTTCGTCTCTTCCGGGTTCTGCAACCGCATCAGCGGGGTGGTGAAGTTTGTGCTGTCGCCCATCTGCCGGGCGATCTCCCGGTGATACGAGCCGGTGGCATCGAGGAGCAGCAGGGTGTGCCCGGTGGGGGCGGTGTCGACGACGACGAACTTCCGCCGGGATTCGTGGATGACCCGGGAGAACGCTTGGAAGACAGCGACTTCCTCGGTGCACGGCGAGGCCAGGTCCTCGGCGAGGGTGGCCCGACCTTGTTCGTCCAGTGCTGCACCCTTCGTGGCCAGCACCCGGTCCCGGTACTGCGCGGTGGCGACGGCGGGGTCGATCCGCGACACCTGCAGGCCGTCGAGGTTCCCGGCGAGGGTGTCGGTCAGATGCGCGGCCGGGTCGGTGGTGGTCAGGTGCACCTGGTGGCCACGCTGGGCGAGGGCGACGGCGATCGCGGCGGCGAGGGTGGTCTTGCCGACCCCGCCCTTGCCCATGCACATGATCAGCCCGTGATCGGCGTCGGCGAGTTCGTCGATCAGGGCGGACAGCGGCGCATCCGGGAACGGTGCCGCATCCTCGGCGAGGGCCTGGGGGGTCGTGGCAGGGTGCGGGGTGAACAGGCTCTCGAGTGCGCTGATGCCGACCATGTTGGTGGCCTTGAGTTCGATCTCGTCGAGCGGCAAGGTGCGCAGTTCGCGGGGAAGAGCATCGAGGGCGGCCTGTTCGCGGTCGCGGATCGCGGCGGCGAGTTGGTCGCAGTCCTCGGGGGTGGGGAGGACACCGTTGACGACGACGTGCTGGTGGGTGAGCCCGATGTCGGCGAGTTCGGTGTGGGTGCGGGCGATCTCGGCGAGCGGGGCGCTCTGGGCGCGGGTGACCAGGACCAGGCGGGTGCGCTGAGGATCGGCGAGGGCGGCGACGGCGTCGGCGTAGATGGTGCGCTGCTTCTCGAGCCCGGACATCGGGCCCAGGCAGGAGGCGTCGCCCTTGCCGGCGCTGAGGAAGTCGGTCCACGACCCGGGCAGCTGCAGCAGCCGGATGGTGTGCCCGGTGGGGGCGGTGTCGAAGAGCACGTGGTCGAAGTCTGCAAGGGTGTCGAGGTCGGTGAGCAGGGCGGTGAACTCGTTGAACGAGGCGATCTCGGTGGTGCACGACCCGGACAGCTGCTCGGTGATCGACGTCAGCTCCTTCTCCGGCAACAAACCCCGCACCGGTCCGACGATGCGTTCGCGGTAGGCGTCGGCGGCCTGCTCGGGGTCGATCTCGAGCGCCGAGAGCCCGGGCACGGTGAGGACGTCGGTGACGGTGTTGCCGATGGTCAGCCCGAAGACCTGCCCGACGTTGGAGGCGGGGTCGGTGCTCACCAGCAGCACCCGCTTGCCCGCGCGGGCAAGCGTGATGGCTGCGGCGCAGGCGATCGAGGTCTTCCCGACCCCGCCCTTACCGGTGAAGAACAGGAAGCGGGGCGGGGTGTCGAGAAACTTCATTGCGGGCAATGCCTTTCAGCAGCAGCTGGTGCTGCCGGTGTCGGTGGGGGAGCAGCAGGATCCGGCGTCGGTGGTGTCGGTGAGCCCGAGCATGGTGATGCCGGCCGGTGCGCCCGCGTCCGGGGTGTCGGTGCCGATGCCGGCCCACTTGGCGAGCTGGGTGCGGTCGGGGTAGCGGCCGGTCAGCGCGGTGACACCGTCGACGAGCACCAGGGGCAGTCCTTCGGATCCCGAGACCTGGAGGAACGCCTTGACGGGTTCGCGCTCGGCGAAGGCGAGCGGTTCGCTGGCCAGGTTGAACCGGGCGATGTCCCCGCCCTGGGAGCGGACCCAGTCCATGTCGGCGGAGAAGGTGACCAGACCCTGGTCGACGTCGTCGCCGCAGACGCCGGTGTTGCAGCACAGGGCGGGTTCGAAAATTTCGATGGTGCTCATGGTGTTCTCCTCGGCCGATCTCAGGACTGGTGGGTGGCGCGGAGTTGGGCGGCGAGCTGATTCACGCGGGCGGCGATGTCGTCGCGGACCAGCCGCATCCGCTCGATCCCGTCGATGCCGCGCTCGGACGGCTCAATGGTGTCCCAGTTCTCGAACCGGGTGCCGTCCACCGGGTCGACGTGGGCCTCGCGGCCGAGGGTGACGACCACATCGACATCGCGGACCAATTGCGGGTCGATCAGTGTCGGGGTCTCACCAGAGATGTCCATTCCGACCTCGAGCAGCGACTCCGCCGAGAGGGCGTTCACGCTGTTGCCGGGTTTGGTGCCGGCCGAATACACCTCGACCGCGTCACCGGCGGCCTTGCGCATCAGTCCGGCGGCCATCTGCGACTTGCCGCCGTTCTTCACGCACACGAACAACACGGAGGGCCTGCTCATCGTCTCGTCTCCGTCTCTCAGGCGGTGGCGGGGACGAGTTCGGCGATCAGCGCCTCGACCCGGCTCCGGATTTCGTCGCGGATCGGACGGACCGCGTCGACGCCCTTGCCGGCCGGGTCCTCGAGCGCCCAGTCGCGGTAGCTGACCCCGGGGAAGACGGGGCAGGCGTCGCCGCAGCCCATGGTGATCACCACGTCGGAGGTCTGCACGGCGTCCGGGGTGAGGATCTTCGGGGACTGGGCGGAGATGTCGATCCCGATCTCGGCCATGGCCTCGACGGCGGCGGAGTTGATTGTTGCGGCCGGGGCGGACCCGGCGGAGCGGACCTCGACCCGGTCACCGGCGAGGTGGGAGAGGAATCCGGCGGCCATCTGGGAGCGGCCGGCGTTGTGGACGCAGACGAACAACACGCTCGAGGTGGTGGACATGAAGAAGTCCTTTCGGTGGAACGGGAACGGAAGTCGGTGGGGCCCGACACCGACCGGTTCGGTCAGGCTGGGACGGTGGTGAGCTCGCGCAGCAGCTGGCGAACCCGGGTGCCGAGGTAGTGCGGGTGATCCGCGACGGGGTGGGTGTGTACCTTCGCGGTGCGCCGCAGCGCGGTGTAGGACTCAAAGACGTACCGCTCCAACGTCTGTGGGGAGAAGACGCCGGTGTACTTGGCGGCCAGGTACTCGGCGGTGCGGGAGAGCACGGCTTGGGGCATCAGCAGTTCCGGTTGCGCCCGGTGGATCTGGGAACGCAGTTCCTCATCGAGCGGATCGGGCATCAGGACTCCTTCGTCACTGCTGCAGATGGGGTTGCGGGGGTGTCGGTGAAACCAGCGGAATGCGAGAACCGTGTGCGCAGCGCCAGGGATACGTAGACCAGGCCCACGAGGACGGGGACCTCGATCAGTGGTCCGACGACACCGGCCAGGGCCTGCCCGGAGGTGGCGCCGTAGGTGGCGATGGCGACGGCGATGGCGAGTTCGAAGTTGTTGCCCGCGGCGGTGAACGCCAACGTGGTGGTGCGCTCGTACCCGAGGCCCATGACGGCGCCGAGGGCGTAGCCGCCGCCCCACATGATCGCGAAATAGGCGAGAAGCGGGAGCGCGATCCGGACGACGTCCCACGGCTGGGAGGTGATCTGCTCACCTTGGAGAGCGAAGAGGATCACGATCGTGAACAGCAGGCCGTACAGCGCCCAGGGCCCGATCTTCGGGATGAACTTGGTTTCGTACCAGGTGCGACCCTTGGCTTTTACGCCGAAGCGGCGGGTGAGGTAGCCGGCGAGCAGGGGGATGCCCAGGAAGATGAGCACCGACTTCGCGATCTGCCACGGCGAGGTGTCGATGGTGGTCTGCTCGAGGCCGAGCCAGCCGGGCAGCACGGACAGGTAGAACCAGCCGAGCACGGCGAACATGATCACCTGGAACACCGAGTTGATCGCGACCAACACGGCGGCGGCCTCGCGGTCACCGCAGGCGAGGTCGTTCCAGATGATGACCATGGCGATGCAGCGGGCCAGGCCGACGATGATCAGCCCGGTGCGGTACTCGGCCAGATCCGGCAGCAGCAACCAGGCCAGGGCGAACATCAGGGCGGGTCCGAGCACCCAGTTCAGCACCAGTGATCCGATGAGCAGTTTGCGGTCGCCGGTGACGGTGTCGAGTCGGTCGTAGCGGACCTTGGCGAGCACCGGGTACATCATGATCAGCAGGCCGAGGGCGATCGGCAACGAGATGCCGTCGATCTCCACCGCGGACAGGGCATCCCCGAGCCCGGGAATCATCCGGCCGAGGAGCAGTCCGGCGACCATGGCGACGCCGATCCACACCGGCAGGAACCGGTCCAGGGTGGAAAGTTTGCCGACGACGGCGGGGTGTTCGGTGGTCGAGACCTCGCTCATGCCGGAACCTCCGTGGAGGTGCAGGTCTCGGATGGGACGACCGGTCCGCTCTCGGTCAGCAGCACAGCAGACAGTTGCTGCAGTGCCGACGGGATCACCCAGTAGTACACCCAGGTGCCGCGACGCTCGCAGTCCAGCAGTCCGGCGGCGCGGAGAACCTTCAGATGATGTGAGATCGTCGGCTGCGACAGGTCGAACGACTCGGAGATGTCGCACACGCAGGCCTCACCACCGGCGTGGCTGGCGATCAGGCTCAGCAGGCGCAGGCGTACCGGATCGCCGAGCGCCTTGAACATCCGGGCCAGATCCCCGGCCCAGTCCTCGGTCAAGGGTTCACGTACCAGCGGCGAGCAGCACGCGCCACCGTCCGACGATTCCTGATTCGACATACGTCGATATTGACATATGTCGAATCAGGGTGCAACGCGTAGGACGGCCGGGGCGCGGATCCGGCCGAGCGTGTACTACTCGGCACGTCCGGACGGGAAGTGCACCGACCCGTCATTTCCGATGCAACCACCCTGGACGGGGCCGCTGCCGAAGAAGACGCCGTTGAGTTGCCCGCTGCCTCCGGGGGGATTCGATCCGACTCCCGCGCCGCCGACGCCGATCGCCCCGCACTGGTAGCTGTTGTTGTCCATGGGGTGGTCGTTGTGGACGTGAAGCTGTGTGCCGGGGGTGTTCGGGTCTCCATGAAATGCCGGTGCCGCCGTCGCGACACCCGAACCGAGCGCAAAAAAGGCGGCGATCGCAGCCGATGTAATCGCCGTGCGCAATGCGAACGTGTTCATCTGATGTCACCTTTGATTCGATTGTCGCCCGGCTTCTCACCGGTCGATGATTCTCGGGTTACACATGATTTCGGTGTATCCGTTTTCCAGATGAAACAATTATGGTCCGAGCCGTTGGCGGAAATCACCCCTTCGAGCGGCTTATCGGTGTTTCCAGCGCGACGTCCGCGGCCGCTCGCCGTCGCCGACGAAGCCCTGGTTGTGACCGCGTGCGTGCCGCCGCACCGAAACCACGTGACCCCGAGGGGTTCACGTGGGAGTTCCGGACGACCGCTAGCGTTGGAGTGCCCGACATCCGTACGTCCGAGGGGAAACTGCCACGCATGACCGGTGACGAGATTTCGGAAGGCAACGACGCGCACCCGACCGCGACGCCACAGTTGCGCCGCCGGTTGGGGGTGTTCGACTCGGTGATGATCGGCCTCGGGTCGATGATCGGGGCGGGGATCTTCGCCGCGCTGGGGCCTGCCGCCTCCGCCGCCGGAGGCGCGCTGCTCGTCGGGTTGGCCGTGGCCGCGGTGATCGCGTACTGCAATGCCCACTCCTCGGCCCGGCTCGCGGCGCTGTACCCGCAATCCGGTGGAACCTACGTCTACGGTCGCGAACGCCTGGGACCGTTCTTCGGATATCTGGCGGGCTGGGGTTTCGTGGTCGGCAAGACCGCCTCGTGTGCCGCGATGGCCCTGACCGTCGGCGCCTACGCCTGGCCCGGCCGCGAGCATCTCGTCGCGGTCGTCGCCGTCGCCGTCATCACCGCGGTGAACTACCTGGGTGTGCAGAAGTCCGCGCTGGTCACCCGGGTCATCGTGTTCGTGGTGCTCGCCGTCCTCGCCGTGGTCGTCGTCGTGTGCCTGACCGGTTCCGACACCGGCTTCGACGGCCTCGCGATCACCTCGGGTCACGGAGTGGCCGGAGTCCTGCAGGCCGCCGGCCTGCTGTTCTTCGCGTTCGCCGGGTACGCCCGGATCGCCACGCTCGGCGAGGAGGTGAAGGACCCGGCCCGGACCATCTCCCGGGCGATCCCCATCGCTCTGGCGATCACACTCGTCGTGTACCTGTGCGTCGCGGTCGCCGTCCTGCAGGCTCTCGGCGCCGACGCACTCGCTGCCGCGACGGATCCACTCGCGCAGGCCGTTGCCGCTGTGGGGTTCGGCGGCCTCGAGCCGGTGGTCCGGGTGGCTGCGGTGGTCGCGGCGCTCGGCTCACTGCTCGCCCTGATCCTCGGGGTGTCACGGACCACGTTCGCGATGGCACGGGACGGCCATCTGCCACGTCTGCTCGACGCCGTCCACCCCCGGTTCGCGGTGCCCTATCGGGCCGAGTTGGCCGTCGGTGTGGTGGTGGCCCTCCTCGCCGCGACCGCGGATCTGCGCGGCGTCATCGGGTTCTCCTCGTTCGCGGTGCTGGTCTACTACCTGATCGCCAACGCATCGGCCTGGACCCTGTCTGCGAAACCGTGGTCGCGGCTGGTGGCCGTCGTCGGCGCCGTCGGATGTGTCGTTCTCGCCGCGTTCCTCCCCCTGGCCTCGGTGATCTCGGGCGTGATCGTCCTCGGAGTCGGGGCCGCGATCTACGGGATCCGTTCGTCCCGCCGGGCCTGACTGTCGCGAATGTACTGCGACCCCGCACAGCATTTCGACAATCTTCCGACGGCAATTCGCCTCGGGCAGTCGTCTCGCGTGGGAGTCTTCAACGACTATCCCAGCGCCGGGAGAAGGTGAGAATGTTCGTCCTGGTCCGGCATTCCCATGCGGGCGAGAAGAAACAGTGGCACGGCCCCGACGTCGAGCGTCCGCTGAGCCCG
Source organism: Rhodococcus sp. 21391 (assembly GCF_016772255.1). Lineage (NCBI taxonomy): Bacteria > Bacillati > Actinomycetota > Actinomycetes > Mycobacteriales > Nocardiaceae > Rhodococcus > Rhodococcus sp. 21391. Next base: position 7,151,418 of record NZ_CP063781.1, read on the forward strand.
CTCGGGCATGAGCAGGCCCACGGCCTCGTCGCGGCGCTGAGCGACATCGAGATCGAGACACTGCTGTCGAGTCCCACTACCCGTTGTCGCCAGACCCTGCTGCCGCTCGCGCAGGCGCGCGGTCTGCCAATTCGCGACGAACCGCTGCTGGCACCGGACGCACCCCCCGATGAACTGTTCGCCGTGCTACACAGACCCGACGCCGACCGGGCGGTTTTCTGCACCCACGGGGAGATCCTCAACGCGCTGGCCGAGTTCGCGCAGTCGCGTGGAATACCGGGCCTCCCTCCCTCGGGCGCGACCGCGAAAGGGGGCGTGTGGTTCGTCGACTGCGGTGCAGGTCCGCCTCCGGCGCTGCGGTACCTCGCGCCGATTCCGACCGGCTGACCTCGACTTCTAGGCCGACGCGAGCCGGGCGGCGTCCTCCCGTGCCTGCCGCGCATTCTGCAGTTCCAGGCCGTACAACAGGCCGAACGTGAAACCGTTCTCGCCCGGTGTCGTGCCGGCGCGGGCACCGAGCGTCCGGAGCGTCTCCGCGGCGACGACGCTGTCCTGGTGCTCGCCGAGGACTGTCTGCATCTTCTTGAACCGTGCCGCCTTCTTCTTTGCCGACTTTCTCCCCAGAATCGGTGTGGCCAGTTCGGCGGCGTAGCGGGCCCGTTTGGCGGCTTTCCGCGCGCGGTGCAGGGCGGCCTCGTCGTCGTCGGCAGTCGCGGTGGCGACGCGTGTGAGCGCTTTGCGTTCGGCTTTCCGCACCAACTTGTCGATCACGCGGGGATCGTCGCCGGCCTCGGCAGTCAGCGGTGGCGTGGTGCGCCACCGCGCCAGCGTGGCCAACAGCGCACGGTAGCGGTCACCGTCGAGGGCTTCCATTACGTCCTTCGTACGACGGAGTTGCTCGGCGAGCAGATCGTTCTCGATGCGCGCGGCGACCGGGCCCATCACCAGTTCGGAAGGCAGGGCCGCGAGGGCGTCCGCGAAGCGTGCGCGTTGCACCTGCCGATCCCGCACCTCCCAGAGCAACCCGGCGTACCACGACAGTTCCGCGTCGAGTTCTGCCCGCGCGGTCTGATCGAACAGGCGCCCGAATACCCGTAGCGTACTGCGGAAACGCCGGATTCCCACGCGGGTGGGATGGACCGGGTCCAGTCCACGACGCAACCACACGTCGCCGGCCACGATCGCCTGGACCTGGGCATCCAGGTAGTCGACGAGCACCGCTTCCACTGTCGTCCGGGTCGTGTCGCCGCCGTAAACCGCGAGGTGCGCGGCGCTGAGCACCCGGCTGAGCTTCGACGGATACCGCGACGGCTGCGCTCCCCGGCGGGTGAGGCGTTTACCGATCTTCCCGAGCAGTTTCTCGTCCCCGGCATCGCCGAGTTCGACCTCCACCTCCCGCCACTCGCTCAGGACTGCGCGATCGCCGGCGACGGCACCGCGCACGCTGTCGTCGGCCACTTCCGCCAGCAGACGGTCGTCCCGGTCGAGGAGTCGCTGCGTGCGTCGCACGGTTTTCAGCGTCGCCACCGGGTGCACGGGTTTGCCCAGTGCGACACCCGCAATCATGGTCGCCAACTCGTCGGGAACCGCGTCACTCTCGCCCGGAGGCATCCGAATCTCGGTGCGGGCTTTGTCGGCGGGGACCTTCAATTGCCATCCCACATCGGCATCCCCGCTCCGGCGGCGGAACGTGATCTTCTGACGGAGCAGATCGCGGTCATCCGTGTCGAAGTAGACGCTGTTCAGATTGACCGTGCCCTGCTCGATCCGGCCCCCGGCAGGTATTACGTCCTCGAGATCCGGCAGGACGAAATCGAGCCCCACCTCGTACTTGTCTTCCCGCTCGCGCTGCGTCGACACCATGGATCCAGTCTGCACCCCCAACGGCCGTCCCGATCTCCGGCGCGCGATCGGCGCGGAGAGCAGTTGATCTGTCAGCGGTGCAATTGTCGATCGCACCTCGTCGCCGGAGCCGCGCGTTGCGAAAATCTGTCCGCAACTAGTTCTTTCACACGGCCCATCGGGTCGCCCGCATTCCCAGTGCCCTGACCGTGCTCGGTCTTCCAGAGGGGGATGACTCCGCATGTGCACACCGAACAGGCATCACGACCTCGCGCACCCCGCACAGGGACGCGACTGGATAACGAGGGCTCGGTGTCGAGAAGGAGACCCGGATCGGCTTTTCGTCACTGGCGCCGCGCAACGCAACGCCGCCGCACTGTGCCGGCACTGTCCGGTGCTGATCGAATGCAGTGTGTACGCACTCGACAATCGAATCGAATTCGGCATCTGGGCTGGGATGACGGAACGTCAGCGCCGGGCACTACTCGTGGCGTATCTCGGGGTCCGCTGGTCCGAGCGGTTCACGAACCCTCCACCTGTCGGGTGAGGAATGATCGAGCCAACCCGACGAACCGGGAGAATAGCTCTCACTCGGCCAGGTAGAGAGCCACCCGGAAGTATCGGGAATCGTGACGGAAGGTCGGTGTGGTGACGCCGTACCGCTCGATGAACTCGTGTTGTTCGACGAATCGAAGGTCACCGGACGTGCCGGGCGTCGAGTACTGCCGATTCGGCATGCGCCACGTGCCCGTGTCGGGTACGTTCCACAGCTGCACGGTGTCGGGCAACGGTTTCCAGCCGTGGTCGGTGTGCAGTTCGAGGTTCGCGACGACCTCGATCGTCGCGACTACTCCGTTCACGGACCGGATGGGCTGAGGGGAGAACCCCGGGTACCTGTCGACGTGGAAGACTCCTCGGGCGGCACCATTCGGTCGAATCTCGACCTCCTCGGCCAGTGATCGAAGCTCGGCGGGAAGCTGCTGCTCGTCGAGCCACGAGAGGGCGGTGGTCACGGTGTCACCCGGGTGCCAGACGGAGTCCACGGAGACAGGCTCGTCGTCGACGAAGACCGTGAGCATCTGGGGCGAGGCATGTTCGGGCATCGTCAGACCCCGCGCAGTAGGCGGACCGATGGGCGAAGCCATCGGGTGGGGGATTAACTTGCAGCAGACGATACGCGCCTGCGGCATCGGTTCGGCCGCCGCTGCTGCACTGAACGCGGCAGCGGCGCCGGCGGAGGGCCGTCCGATCGATGCGAATCAGTACGGCAAAGACGAGCAGCTGGGGCGGTCGACGACGGCCTGACCCTCGCAGAGCATGGCCTTCTCGTCGTCGAAACGGTCGCGCCGATCGCGGTCGCGGGCATCGCGGTCCGACTGCGAGACCACTGCGACATCGGTCCCCGACGAGGCGGGCATGGCGTGCGCGATTCCGGCGGCGCCGGTGACAGAGAAAGCAACCGCGGCGAACATCAGGCCGGCGCGAATGGCGGTGTGGCGAAACATGCGGAGTCCTTGGTGGTGTGTGGTCGAGCATTCCTTGGCCACAACAACACTGCCGTCCGGACGTGCGGTTCGACAGACACCCTAGGGTGCGTGTTGCCCACCCCTGTGCGCTGACGCGCCCGTGAGTACTTGTTAACCGCCCGCGGTTAACAAGTACTCACATCCCCGCCGCGAGCGCGCGGCTCGTGTGGGCATGTGCCAATGTGCCCTGACGGCCCGCCGCAGACTGCGCCCCTCTTTCGGGTGTCATTCGAACGTATGACACCGGGCGAGCAGGATGTCTCAGCACAGGTTCGAACTCCAACCGGTCGCACCCTCCGCGTCGGACTGGGATTGGCGGATGCACGCGCGCTGCCGGTCCATGGACACCGAGCTCTTCTTTCCGTGCGAGGGTGAAGGGCAGGGCGCACGCATTCGTCGAGAACGAGCCGCGAAGCATGTCTGCGAGCCCTGCTCGGTCCGGACCGAGTGCCGAAATCACGCACTGATCACCTGTGAACAATTCGGCGTCTGGGGCGGCACGACGGAGAAGGACCGCCGGCATCTTCGACCGCCGCGACGCGGTCGATACCGCTCATGACTGAGGATGTCCGCGGCGTCAGCGCTCGCCGCGTATCGGCTCAACGCTGGTCCGCGCGCAGCGCGGTTCGGAGTCCCGCGCGCCGTCCGGTGCCTCCGTCCGCGGGCGTGGTGGATGCTGTGCGGAATTTCAGTTCGGACGCGGTCTCGGGAGCATCATCGGCGGTCGCGGACAGAAACCGGTCCGGGAGCGCCAGCTTGTGGATGGTGCGCAGGGTCAAAAGGTATTGCTTGGCAAGCGAACCGGTGGTGTAGGGCAGATCGTACTTCTCACACAGTGCGCGGACCCGCGTCGCGATTTCCGGGTAGCGGTTGCTGGGGAGGTCGGGGAACAGGTGGTGCTCGATCTGGTAGCAGAGGTTGCCGCTGAGGAATGCCAGCACGGCGCCGGCTCGGAAGTTTGCGGTGCCGAGCATCTGGCGTAGATACCATTCCGCCCGGGTCTCGTTCTCCAGTTCGGCGGGTGTGAACTTCTCGGCGCCGTCCGGGAAGTGACCGCAGAAGATCACGACGTAGGCCCACAGGTTTCGCAGCAGGTTGGCGGCGAGGTTCGCCTTCAGCGTCCGCCGCCACCGCCGCCCGCTGAGGGCGGGAAAGAGCACGTAGTCCTTGCCCGTCTGCCGCACGATTTTGCCGAGCAGGGCTCGTGTGTGGGCAGATTTCTCGGTGCCTGTGCCGGCGCGCGCCTGCTCGGAATACAGACCGTGCAGGGCTATTCCCCATTCGAACGTGGCCGCCAGCAACAGGTTCCGCAGCGGTTGCAGCAGATTGTCCGGCTTCCACGGCTGGTCGCGGGTGATGCGGATGACGCCGAATCCGAGGTCGTCGTCCATCCCGACCACGTTGCTGAACACGTGGTGGCGATAGTTGTGGGAGTACTGCCACTGGGACGACAGACCCGCCATGTCCCATTCCCAGGTGCTGGAGTGGATTTCCGGGTCGTTCATCCAGTCCCACTGGCCGTGGGACACGTTGTGCCCGATCTCCATGTTCTCCACGCTCTTGGCCACAGCGAGAGCCGTGGTCCCGAGAACCCACCCGGCTCGCGCCCGGCTTGCGTGGATCACCAGCCGCGCAGCGGCATCCAGCCCGCGCTGGAAGGCGATCGTTCGGTGGATGTAGGTGGCGTCTCGCTCGCCGAGTGAATCGGTGACGTCCCGCCTGATGGCGTCGAGTTCGGCACTGAGCGCCTCGACGTCCGCGTCGGTGAGGTGTGCGTATTCCTTGATGTCGGATATCGCCATGATCGACTCCAGTTTCCGGTACCACCCCGGATCGGCTGTGCGTCAGTAGTAGTGGCTTCCGGGAATGATCATGATGACGGCCTGATACCGGGACGGGGCTGAGTGTCGGGCAGTGTGCAGTGCGGGTCAGTGTTTGAAAATGTTCTTGATCTTCTGCCCTGCCTGCTTGATCTGGTCGCCGGATTGCTTGAGCTTGCCTTTGGTTTCCTGTGCGCGTCCTTCGGCCTCCATGCGCTCGTTTCCGAGTGCCTTCCCGACGGTCTTCTTGGCGACGCCTTCAGTGGTTTCAGCCTTGTGTCGAAGCTTCTTTCCGATGCTCATAACCAAGTCAACGCCGGACGCGACCCTCATGTCAACACTGTATATCTACGGTTTAGGCCTACAGTTGGAAATGAGGGAAGGTGTCGTGATGGCGAAGGTGCCCGAGCGTCGTTCGATCCACTCCGACGGTGGCCCGATCACGCGTGCGCGGATTCTCGAGTGCGCGCTCGAGATCATCGACCGTGACGGAATCGACGGGCTGTCCATGCGCCGCCTCGGTAAGGCACTCGGCCGCGACCCGATGACCCTGTACCGCCACGCCCCGAACAAGGCCGCACTTCTCGACGGGGTCGTCGAGCTCGTCCTCGAAGAACTCGAGGTCGATACCGACGACGGCGACTGGGCCACCCAGCTACGGGAGGTCGCGCGGGGGTTCCGCCGGTTGGCCCTCGCCCATCCTCAGGTGGTGCCGTTACTGGTGACCCGGCCGCTGTCGACGCCGCTCGGGCTCAGGCCGCTCGGCACCCTGCGTCCCCTCGAGAACATCCTGGGCCTGCTCACCAAGGCGGGTTTCACCGACGCCGATGCCTTGCACGTCTATCGGGCGTTGTTCGGCTTCCTCTACGGCCACGTCCTCAACGAGCTGCAGGAACTCGTCGAGCGTCCCGACGAGTCCGACGACCTTCTGCGCCTCGGCCTTCACCGCCTGCCGATCGGCGAGTTCCCTCTACTCCGGGGTCTGGCGCCGGTCCTGGCGTCCTACGACGGCGCCGCCGAACTCGAACGCGGAGTTGACATCCTCCTCGCGGGCCTGACCGCGACGCTGACGCAGCCCGGCCCTCCTCCCGGCCGGTGATATAGAGCGCTGGAACATCGAATCGAGCAGGCCGATGGTGCTGATATCGCACCCATCGGGCCGAAGAGTCGAGATAGGGTTGGCTCGTTCGTCATTCTCTACAGCCGATTTTTTACGGGTGAGAGGAGCGACCTGTGCAGTACATGCTGTTGATCTACAACTGTGAACGGCCCGAACAGGGCGATCCGGGTTTCGCCGATGCGAGTGCCCGGGTGAACGCCTTCGCCGACGAGTGCCGCCGCGGCGTCTTCTTCTCCGGGCATCCGCTGCAGCCGGAACGCACCGCCACCACCGTCAGCGTTCGGGACGGTCGGTCGCTGATCACCGACGGCCCCTTCGCCGAGACGCACGAACACCTCGGCGGCGCCTATGTCCTCGACTGCCGCAATCTGGACGAAGCCCTGGAGCTCGCGGCCCTGTGCCCGTTGGCCGAGCTGGGGTCGATCGAGGTGCGGCCCATCGTCGACAGGCCCATCGTCGACAATAGGACCACCGCCAACTGTCACATCGGATCGTCCGGGTTCGTCGAGTCGATCCGGATCGGGTCGGCCAGGTCTCGGAAGCCGATGCCCCGCTGGTGCAGGTCGTGGATCAGGTTCAGGGTGTCGCATACGGTGCGGCCGAGCCGGTCGAGGGTGTGCACCACTATGACATCGCCCGTGCGGGCGTAGGCCAACAGCCCGGGATGCTCGGTGGTGGCCCCGAACTTCTTGTCCACGTAGATATTCGCCGGATCGACCCCGCCTTGGTGAGCGCGTCGATCTGCCGGGCGAGGTCCTGCGTGCTCGTCGACACCCGCGCATACCCCAATTCCATACCTGGGCGTACCGAAAGTTATGTCCGCACAAAATGTTATGACACGCAATTGTGGCACTAACTTATGAAACGCCGTGACCTGGGCGGTTGCAGTGCTCCGGCGGTGGTTGGATCACCGTCCCATTTCCAAGGAAATGAGACGGCCGTGCGATGCATTGCTGGTCGCGGTCGCTGCCCTGTACCGGCGTTCCGGTGGATTCGCGCACGTGTGCGAGGAGGATCACGACGAGGATCGTCGAGGTCGTCGATCCACTCGTTGACCCCGCCTGTGGCTCGGCGGAGGATTTTCTCATGACGCACGATGAAGAGTTGCTGCACATAGACCAAGTCATCGACCGTCTCGGTACGCGGTTCCCGGACCTGCCCCGGGAGGGCATCGAACAGGTGGTGCGCTCGGCGCACGAGCACTTCGCGACCGGGAAGGTGCGGGACTTCGTTCCGCTTCTGGTCGAGCGGCTCGCCCGAGAGAAACTTCAGGGGCTGGTGCCCGTCGTTGCCGTCGAGCCCGAGGCGGCGCCGAAGGCCAGTTCCGAGGTGATCGGTTCCGAGGTGGCGGGTGCCGAGGTGATCGCGTGCCGCCGGTGGTGGCCAGGCTGGCTGCGGGGCTGGTACCCGGACACCCGAATGTCGATCGCCGCGGCGGCCGCGGAGTAGGCGTTTCCGGCTCGGATCGGCCCTGATCGTCCGGTCCGGGTCACCGGTCCTCGAGGTCGTGACCGTCGCTGAAGACGAGCCGACCCTCGTCCAACGCGACGGCCCACCGCCGGACGGGCGCCCAGTCGCGGCCCAGGTGCGCGTTGGCGGCGACCTCGTCGCCGTAGTCCTCAACGACCGTGCCGGGTAGCCGGGCGATGTGGTCGCCGCCGGCACCGTCCCGGAACCACACCTTCGCGCCGACCGTGAATCGGCCGGGCGCGCTGCTGTTCGGCTGGTCGGGCACGGATGTCATTCTCGCATGGAAGAGGCACGGCGGCCGCCTGACTGCCACCATGTTCGCGGGGCAGCACACCCCGACTTCCCGCGCAATCCGGCTTCGGCCAAGGGGCGTGGCTCTGCCGACAGGGCAGTGCACTTCGGCTCCCCCCGGCGGACTCTCGTCCATTACGAAAGAATGGGGCGGCCGGGCTCATGGTTCGGATGCGACAACACCGAGCATCGCGACAACATGGCCGAAGAGTCTCGGGCCGGGTACGGATGGAGAGGAGACCCTGATGGGGGTTCCAGGAGTATCGCGCGGACGATCGGATTCGTACTGGGAGCACCGGGTGGCGATCGAAGCGCGCCGCGCTGAGTTCATCGTGCGTGCCGAATCGACCCCGTCCGATGAACAGGCGTCGATCGTCGACCACTACGACCAGTCCGTTCGGGCCGGCCAAGCCGCCGACACCGTACCCGGGGAGCAACGCGACTGATCCGGGCGGTCGACCCCGCTCAGGAGCCGTGGTGATCGGCCACGCCCCCCGGGGAAACGTCAGAAGCCCTGTCCCGCCCGGGCAACCAGGCCACCATCACGGCCGGGATTCCCCGCGAGAAGGACTGTTTTCCCCGGGAGGGGGGTATTCCCGGGCAGCGTGCCGCCGAGCGGTGCTCGGACAGCGGAGTTTCGATCGGAGAGGGAATCCGGGACGATGCGGGAACACTTCGACGAAGAACTCGCGGAGATCAAAGATGACCTCGTCGAGCTGTGTGCCTTGACGGAGGTTGCGATCGATCGCGCCACGCGCGCACTGCTCGATACTGACCTCACTGCGGCGGACCGGGCCGCCGAACTGAATGCGGACATCGACACCCGGGGTCGGGAACTCGATCATCGCGCGCTCACCCTGATTGCCCGTCAGCAACCGGTGGCACTGGACCTGCGGGCCCTGATCGGCGGCATGCACAACATCGCGGACCTGCGACGGATGGGCAGCCTGGCGGCGCACATCGCCGAGGTGGCGCGGCTGCACCACCCCGAGCCGGTCGTTCCCTTCGAGCTACGAGCCATCATCTCGGACATGGGCGTCGCGGCGGCGGCGCAGGCGGCGGCGGCCCGGGAGGTCCTGCGGACCCGAGACGAGGCGGCCGCGTTGGACCTGATCTGGGCGGACGAGCGGACCGACGAGCTGCTCCGCCGGCTGTTCGCCGCCACCAAGGGCGACGACTGGCTGTACGGGGCCGCGTCCGCGGTGAACATCACGCTGCTGGGCCGGTTCTATGAACGGTTCTGTGATCACACCGTCGAGATCAGTCGCCGCGTCATCTTCGTGATCACCGGAAAATTTCCCGACGAATGACTATTCGGGCTGGTGGGTCCTCAGGTCGGGTTCGTGCCGGGTGTCGCCGGCCGGGTCGGCGTGGCCGATCCGCTCGAGGTGGGCCTTGATCCATTCGGTGGTGTTCACTCGCGCGGGGTACTCGGCCGGTACGTCGGTCATGGATTGCCTTCCGTCGTTGATCGGTGTGGTCATCGGACAGCGGCGGTGGGGACCATTCACCGGCCGCCGATCGCTCCGCTCGATGCGGGCGGGCGCGGGCGATCAATACCGCACCGGCGGCGAGGAACCCGGCGGTGGTCACCGCGATCAGGATCATCGCCGGCGCGGTCAGCACACCGATTCCGAACACCAACGCGGCCCCGGACACCGCACCCAACGCCAGGCAGACCACCCCCGCCGACACCGTCACGACCCCGGCCACGCTCACCCGCCCGATCCGGTTGCGGGCACTCACCGCGGCCGTGCGGGTCGCGGATGTGGTGGGCCGCCGGGGTGGTCGGTGCCGTGGGTGGCCCGTCACTGGACGCGGGGATCGTTCTCGGCGCCGCGGCGGGGAAGCAGCCGCCCACCGGTGAGGGCCTCGGCCACGCCGGCGATGTCGGTCGTGGACCGGCGGTTGTCCGGCCGAGGGTTCGGGATGCGCTCAGGGGGTGGGTGGCGGGGCGAAAGGGTCGTCATCAGCGGGAACCATCCGGTTGATGTGTTGGGTGCGTCACCAGCGTAGGCGGCGTGGAGCAACCACCGCGTTTCCGGGAGGTGAGGTCGTCGTGACTTCTCAGGGCGGGCGGACGACCCGACCCACCGTCGATGCTGCGGTTGGTCGAGCGGCGTTGCGGAGTGGGGCGGTGTCTTCGTCTGCTGCGGTGTTGCCGCTCCGGAATGGGGGTGACTTCAGTCCCGGTAGGTGGGGGCGGGCGGATCGGGGGGCGGGCCGAGTGCGGTCAGCCATCGTCGGTAGAGGGTCGTCCACGTCCCGTCCGTGCGCATCCGTTCGAGGGTGCCGTTGACTCGGCGCACCAGGTCGGTGTTGGTCTTGTTGATGCCGATGCCGTAGGGCTCGGGTTCCAGTGGTGGACCGACGATTTCGAGGGTGGGGTCCTGGGCGGCGAGGCCCTCGAGGATGGTGTCGTCGCTGCTGGCGGCGTCGGCCTGACGCTGTTGGAGGACCACCAGGCAGTCGGCCAGGTCGGGGACGGCGACGATCGTGGCCTGCGGTTGGATTCGGCGGATGGTGTCGAGGGGGGTGGTGTCGGCGGCGGCGCACACGCGTGCGCCGGCCAGGTCTGCGGGCCCGGAGATCGCCGACCCCTCCGGCACCAGCAGGCGTTGGTGGGCCTCGAGGTAGACGGTGGAGAACGCCACCCGCTCGGCCCGCTCACACGTGATGGTGGTGGTCTGCGCGACGATGTCGACCTCGTTCTTCTCGAGCGCGTCGAAGCGGCCGGCGGGGGTGAGGGGCCGGAATTCGATCTTGTCCGGGTCGCCGAGGAGGTCGTGTGCGACCTCCCTCGCCACGTCCACGTCGAAGCCGGTGATGGTGTCGGTGGTGGGGTCACGGAAACTGAACAGGTTGGTGTCCTGGCCGACCCCGACGATCAGCCGGCCCCGTTCGAGGATGTCGGCGACCAACCGTCCGGGTGGCCGGGCGCCGGTCGGGACGGGTGGGGCCGGGCGCAGGCTGGCCAGCGCGCCGCAGGTGGACGGCGCCGGTGGCTCCGCGGGGGCGATGCCCGCGGGTGGGATGATCTGCGTTCCGGTCGGCAGGGACAGCTCGGTGTAATCACCGGTGACGGCGGGCGTGACGGGTTCGGGGGCTGTGCACCCGGCGAGGACCACCCCGGCGGCCAGGAGTGCGCCGGCGAAACGGCCGGCCCGGGATGTTCGACGCCCGTGGTCCGGCTCGAGGCGCGGGCCGATCCCTGGCCCCGTCTCCATTCCGCGCCGGGGCATCAGTGGTACTCGTTCAACCTGGGCCAGATGCCCCCGCCGACGGCGAACCCGCAGAGCACGCCGAGCACGAGTGCCCCCACGGGCAGCAGCGACGTGGCGCGGTACGCGTCGTCGCTGGCTTCGCGTTCCTCGTCCCGCAACTTGTCGATCGCCGACCGCAACGCGTCATCGAGTGCGGCGAACCGGGCGGTGGACGCGTCGTCGCCGGGGCCGACGGCGAGGGCGCCCGCCCCCGGATAGTCTCCGTTCCCGAGTCTGTCCTGCAGCACCGTGTGGGTGTCCCGCCACCCGTCGAGTGCTGTGGCGGCGTCGGCGACCGGAGCGTCGGCCACCCCACCTCGAGAAGTGTTCCGGTGTTGGGCGAGTATCTCGGACAGCACGGTCGAGTGCCGGGAGAAGTCGACCTCGGATTGGGAGTCCGACCCTCGCCGCAGCATGCCGAGCATTTCATCTGCCCGCGCCTGCTGCGCCAGGATCCGGGCGGTCACGAGCGCGCTGAGCGGTTGCGTCCCGGCCGTCCGGGCGCGCTCGGCCGCCGCGGTGGACACCATCAACGCCGCCACCGACCACACCAGCAGGCCGGCCATCAGCAGCGCGGCCACGACCAGGCCAGGGTTGATCAGCCGCCGGCTCTTGCGTGCCAGGTACACCTGCGCCAGCACCAGTCCGAGCAGAGCGGACGTCGTCACCGCGAATGCGAGCACCGGCAGCCGGGTTGTGCGCGTCTGCGTGGTGGCCACCAATGTCCACTGCTCGGTGCACAGCCGGTGCGCCAGCGGCAGGATGGTGCCCTGCAGCATGGAGGAGGCGTTACCGAGGTAGGTGAGTCCGACCGGGTTTCCGGAGCGGTCGTTGGCGCGCGCGGTGGCGATCAGGCTGGTGTACTCGGCGAAGCGCCTCGATATCTCCGACAGCAGACCGACTGCTTCCGCATCCGCCGCGGAGACGCCGGTCGAGGCGGTCACCAACGTGTTGGCGGCGTCCCCGACGGCCTGGTTGTAGCGCTCTCTCACCCCAACTGGTTCGGACCCGCCGAACAGGAAGGACGTCGTCGCGGCGGCGTCCGCGATCGACAGCGAACTGTAGAGGCTCTGGGCCGCGTCGGCCAGGGGCTCCGAGTGTGTCCGCAGGGTGTCGATCTCCCGCTGACGCGCGTCGGTGACCGCCAACGCCACCACGCCCGCCGTCAGCGCGGCCGCGACGAGGACCACCGCCAGCACCGAAAGCCGGCCCGGTGTGGAGGCCAGGAAGGTCCGCCAGAATGGGCGGCGGGACTCGGGCTCGACGAGCATCGACTCGTCCAGCTCGTGTACGTCGCGGGTGAGGGTGCTGCCGCGGTGGAACACCTGATGCCCTCCTCCCCGCACCGATACCGAGCGTTCGATGCGGTGCGATCAGACCATCAGCGCGACTCAGTGCGGATGGTCGTTCGGCGTGTCGTCCGTGATGGCCCAGCCGCCGGCCACCAGATGGGCGCGGACCCGCTCGACGTCCACGTCGAGGGGTATCTCGTTGGTGACCTTGGTGATCATCATCTGGATGTCCGGCTTGCCGATCGGGAGGTCACCCTGGTCGACGAGCGCCGCTGTGATCTCGCGAACCTCCTCGTCGGACAGGCGCCGGCGCAGCAGGGCGATCAGCGGGATGTAGTCGTTCTCCGGCACACCCTGCGGATAACCGGCGCGCAGCCAGCCGATGATGCTGGCCAACAACGGGGGCAGGGCCTTGACCAGCGGGGTTTTCTCCGCGAGCGCCGACTCGAGCGGCCAGCCGCCCGCGGCCAGGCGGGAGGCCACCCGGGTGATGTCGTCGTCGTCGGGGTGTTCGTGGACCAGGTGGGCGATGGCGTCCTCGATCTCGGCGCGGTCGATCCTGCCGTCCTCGAGGGCGTGCCCGGCCGGCGCCGACAGTTCGTCGACGATCTCGCCCACCTCGGTCTCGGTGAGGTGGCGATGCAGGACGGCGAACAGTGCGACGTAGTCCTCCCGGGGGATCCCGTGCGGGTAGCCGCCGCGAACCCAGGCCAGAACCTTCGCCGGGACTGCGGTGATCGATGTCCGATGCACGACAGGTCGTCCTTTCCGTGCGTCAGAAGATGTGGATTCCGAAATCGTGGGCGAGAAAGTCCTTCATGATGAAGAGTATTCCGGCGACGATCGCGACGAGGATCACCGCGAAGCATGCCAACCCGGCGAACAGAGCGGCTGGTGTGCGGGTGACGCCGTTTCCGTCCGCGGTCGTCGTGGCCCCCGGCGACAGGAACCGGATTCCGAGCGCGAAGACGGCGGGCAGGCCGGCACCCAAGAGCAGGCCGATGAGCATGACCTGCCAGAGCGAGTCCACGGTGTCCATGAACAGATCCACGGTGCCACCCCTGTCAGAGCTGGGTCGACTGCGGTGTGGGGGTCTTGGTCTTCTCGGACGGCGGGGTCAGCCCGCCGGCCCACTCCTCGTTGACGTTCGAGGTGTCGATCGGGTTGCGGCGCGAGCGCAGGTACAGGGCGGCGGCCGCGATCAGGAGCAACGCGAACACCACGAGGACGCCGGGCAGCCCGCCGATCACGTCGGCGATGATGGATCCGGTCGCGACCTGGGTGGTCGAGAGCGGGAGGCTGAAGTGGCTGGAGGTGAGGATGATTGCGGCCGAGGACGCCTCGGCGGCCATCCCCTGGGGCGGGGTGATCTCGACCAAACCCTTCCCGAGCGTGCGGATGATCCGCCAACCGCCGAGGTAGGTGCCCAGGGCGATCGCGAGGGCGCACGAGAGTTTCACCCAGAACGGCATCGCGGTGTCGGCGGTGATGCTGCCGTACGCCACCAACGCCAGGAAAATGATGCCCATCGTCTTCTGAGCATCGTTGGTACCGTGCGCGAGCGAGACCAGCGAGACCAGCGAGGCCGACCCGATCTGCCCCCAACGGAAGCCCTGATCCTCGGCGTCTTCCTCGACGCCCGCAGTGATGCGGTAGATCAGCCAGGTGCCGGTGGCGGCCACCAGGCACGCGACCACCAGGTTCAGAAGCGCGGAATGAGTCACCGCCACCTTGGGCGTGAGTGCCCCGGTGGCGATCGTGGCGATCGAGGTGACCATGGCATTGGCGGTGGTCGTGGAAACCGTTGGTGAAATCGAAACCCAGTGCGGTGACGACCACGATGAGAAGAACGACAAATTCTGCGTTCACTACTCCAGCCTGGTCGGAACCGTCCCGGCGAACCACCCCGTACCTGGGTGTTCATGGTGTGTTCAACCCCCGTTTCCGCTCGGGACACACAGCCGCCGAGATCGAGAGCGCAGGCTTTGGGGTATGAACGCTGCGGAGGAAGCGCGCCAGCTTTCGCAGGTCGCGGCACGGTTGCTGAACACGTTCCCGGCCGCGTCGCGGGAGGCGGTCGGGACCGCGGTGGGGGAGGCGGTCGCCCAGTTTGCGGGATGCCCGATTCGGGATTTCGTTCCGTTGCTCGTCGAGCGTGCGGCGACCGCGAAGCTCGGCTCGTTGCTCGAGGCATGAGTTTCGGCGTGATGGCGGACGACTCGGACGCGGCGCAGCCGCGGATCTTGCTCGACCAAGTGGACGCGGAGATCGACGTCATCGCGGCGCGTATCGAGACCGTCGACGCCCTCGCCGAGCGCGCCCGCAGGGCCTACCGTCTTACCGACCGGCTGCGCGCCGAGCTGTACGAGGTGCACCGACTCGTCGATGCGATCGTGTTCCGGTTTCGCGAGGTGATGACCCGCGACGCATCAGCACTCGATTGACCACCCGGAATGGTGCCCCGGTCACTGCCACCGGCCCTGCGGGGCCGTGCGAGGAACCCGCCACCCTGCCTGTCGCGGATGGCGGGTTCCGTTGTTCGCCCGTGCCCGCGCTCCACAGCGAAGACTCCCGCTGCGAGGGCGGTGCGGGGGCGCCGAACGTCGGCGAAGACACCGCACTCGTCAGTACCGTGACGGTGGCCCGTCGCGGCCGCAGCCAGGCTCGCCGCTGCTACGGACTTTCGGACACGGTGACGGCGCGGCCGTGGGGTTTAGAGGTTGTTCGCTGTCCGCGGGGTGGCGTTGCGCGCTTCGATGGCCGTGACGGTCTTGTCGAACGCCTTTCCCAGGACGCGGGTGCCGAAGACGCCGAGCACGGCCCCGAGCGCTCGTCCTTTGAGATTCTTGCCGTCGCGGACCACGACGGCGTCGATGTCGGTGGTTCCGTCGGGCCGTGGGGTGAGGGTGTAGGTGTGGCCGGAGTTGCCGCCCCACAGGTTGGAGTCGGTGGTCGCCATGACGACGTGGTGGGGGTCGGTCCAGTCGTAGTGCAGGCGCTCCCAGGCCCCGCCGGAGCCCTCGGTGACGTCGGCGTTGGTGGTGCCGAGTTCGTGCACTTTCAGGTAGTCGTCGGCGCTGTTGCTGAAAACCGCCTCGCGCTCGGGCCCGAAGTCGGTGAGTGCGTCGAGAAATTGTTCCGGCGTCGCGGTGGTGGTCTGGTGCAGGTGGATTGTGGACATGACGTTCTCCTTGGTAGGTGGTGCGGGGTGACGGGTTGACCCCCCGTCACCAGTGGGTGTCAGCGCGTGTGCCCACCGACAGCTGCGGGGTCCATCGTCCAGGAAGTCGGGTACTAGAGGGGCAGGGCAGAGGGCCGGTACGACGCCGCATGGAACCGTCGGGTCCGCGACGAAACCGAAACCCAGCGACTCACCGCAACTGGAGCAACCTGCTGCAGGAATTGCGGGTGGTGCAGACCGGTGTCCAACTGCTCACCGGATTCCTGCTGATGCTGCCGTTCCAGCAGCGTTTCCAGGAGCTCTCGGACGCCCAGGAGGTGATCTACCTCGGCACCGTCGCCCGCTCGGTCACCGCGACGATGAGCTGGTCGCGCCAGTCGGCATCCACCGTCTGTTGTTCCGCCGGCATGCCCTACCCACGCTCGTTGCGAACCGGACAGCGTCTGGCGATCGGCGGGGTTTCGCTCTCGTCGGCGTGGTGCTGCTGGTCTTCAGCTTTGTGGTCGACATGCGCACCGGGATCATCGCGGCGGCAGCGGCGATGCTGATGTTTTTCGGTTTCTCGATCCTGCCCTCGCTGCCGGCCCGGCGCTCCACCGGCGGTGGCCGGCCACCCCACGATGCGATGTGGGCCGCCTTGTGGGGTGTGGCGGGGTTGAGTGTCGGCCAGTTCCATGTCGGCGACGGACGTGTGTCCTCGGGTGCACTGGAAGTAGTCGTTCAGGCCGCCGACGGCGCGGGTGTTCGCGAGGGGCGCCGACGACCGGTCGTGGTGACGATGTACCCGGCGACGAGCGCCAGGGCGACGGGCCAGTCGATGATCTGCAGTCCGACCAGAACGGCCAGTGCGGCCAGGTACGCGGTCTGCTCGGGGGTGGGGATTGGGACGCGACCGACTCCCGGCAGCGCGACGGCGAAGCGCTCGGCTTGCTGCACCCGGTCGCGGAGTGTTCGGTGTGCGTCGTCGACGTGAGGGTGCTCGCGCTCGTGTTCGGCCAGGGGATCGTCGAGTGTGCGGCGTGCCAGGCGGTGACCGATCCACAGCCCGCCGGCGGCGCCGCCGGTCAGGGGTTCGGTGCCCCGGAAGGGGATGCTCGCCAGCAGCAGCACTGCACCGAGTAGTGAACTGCCGGTGGAGAGTTCGACTCCTCGGCGGCTGGCGGTGCGGGCTGCGGGGACGGCGCACAGGATCCGCCAGGCGGTCGCCGGGTCGTCGACCAGCAGATCGGCATACCAGGGCGGGGCCTGGTCGCCCATGATGCCGATACTCACGTCCGCGGCGGCCAGGGCATGCGGGGCGTGCGCGGCGATCACGGCGACGGTGGCGCCTCGGCTCTGGAGCTGTTCGACTGCGTCGTGCAGGGCGGTGTCGGGGGTGGTGTCGGTGGGCTCGTGCAGTTCGTCGAAGGTCGTCTGCCCGTCGCTCATCGCCGGGCTCTTGAGGCCGATCGTGCGGATGCCGGCGCGCCGGAGGTAGTCGAGCACGGCCGCGTCGGGCCCGGGTGGGGTCAGCGTCTGGGGGTCGATCACCACGGTGTCGACCCGATCGAGATGGCGCAGCGCCTGTGGTCGCAGCGGCAGCATCCGGTGTCGGTCGGCCAGACCCCGGCTGAGGGTGGCCGCGAAGGACTCCCGCGCGGTGCGGGTCGCGGCGGGGGCGGCGACGATCAGCGCGGTACCGGCGAGACCGGCATCGCCGGTGGCCGCCCCGGCGACCGCTGCGGCTGCGGGGGCGGCGACGACGGAACGGTTGGCGTGGTGTTCGAGCGGTCCGACCGGGAGTGAGCGCGGACGGTGTGGGTGCTCGGGCGGGTGGTCGTCGCCGGCGTGAGGGGCCAGGTTCGGTTCGGTGCGGTGCCAGGCCTGCCGGGCCGACCAGGTCTCTGCGGTCAGTGTGGCCCGGAGCAACACGTTCACCGCGAGCAGGGTGGGGTTCTGGGTGAGCGTCAAGATCGCGGCCTCGGCGGTCGCGAGCACCACGTCGGTCGACTCCAGTCCGAGGCGGTGTTCGACGAGTCGCCGGATTCGGGGTTGGTAGTCGGCGGAGATGACGGCCGAGGCCACCGCTACGGACAGCTGCGGCAACCGCAACGCTGCCGCGGCCACCGACACCCCCAGGCCCAGTCCGGTGGTCGCCAGCGCAGCGACCCGCCCGGCGAGTACGACGTCGTCGCCGGGCAGATCGAGCGGCTGCTCGGGTTCCGGTGCGCGAACGGAGTTCTCGGCACCGGACACGGTGTCGCCGAGCTGCGTCAGCGCGGGGGTCTCGTCGCCGACGGTGGCGACGATGCGTGAGAGTGCGTGGTTGAGTTGTACTGCGGTGACTCCAGGGAGGTCGCGCACGGCGGCGAGGACGGCGGTGCCGATCTGGGGGCCGTCGGGGGTGTCGAGTCCGCGGACCTCCATCCAGATTCGGTCGTTTCCGCGCCAGTATCGGCGGGACGGTGCGCCGCCGAGGAATTCGCGTGCCATGTCGCGCGCCGAGACGGTGCCTCCCCGCAGGGGTGCGGTGGCCAGGTTCATTCCGACACCGGTGACCGCGGCGGCGCCGGTGACGGTTGTGTCCAGCACCGTGGTGCCCATCCAGGCGCCGGCCTGTAGGCCCCGCCGTGCTAGCCGGGCCGGCAGCAGGACCGTTGCGGTGAGGTATGCGCTCAGGTTCATGTCGTGGTGGGTCGCGGCGACGACTGGCTTACTCGGTGCGGGGCGGTGACGTCGTGGGCGATGACGGGGAGGTGGATGTCGCGGCCGCGGATGTGCCGGCTTCGGCGACTGACGTCGTGGGTGTGTTTCCGGTAGCGGTGTCGGGCTCGGGTGTGCGGCGGCGGATCGCGTCCACCGATTTGATTCCCATGCCGGCTCCGCCGCGCAGACCGGCGCCGGCGCCCTGGAACAGTCCCGTGACAGCTCCGAGCGTTCCTCCGACGACGCCGCCTCCGACCGCTCCCGTCGCGGCGATCGTCAGGTCCGCGGCGCGACCGACGGCATTCGCGGTGCGATTGATGACGTTCATGACAACCTCCCGGCAGGGTTGGGGGTGTCGGTCGCAGGGCGGCGACCGCCCCCTACCTTACGCCCCGAGGGCAACGCGGAACCGGCGACAATGCGGTCCGGCCGGCGGGTAGCTCGTACTCGAAACAGGCGCCTCCACAGCCGTGATGGGACGTCACTCGTCTGCCACCGTATAGTGCAACCAAACTGCGCCACAATGATTCTCACGATCAATGGGAGCTCTGTGGGCGGTGTGGGGGAGATCGGGTGGTGTCTGTGGTGGCGCAGGTGTTCACGCCACCCTTCCGGGTGTTCACGCCACCCTTGCGGGTGTCCGCGCTTATGGCACGGGTGGGTGCGGTCGAGATCATCGACTGAATTACTTTCGGTCGGTTACTGCCTCGGTACCCGTGGGGGTGGAGTGGTCTGCGTTATTCCGTCCGCTGAGGACGTCGACGGGACTGTCCGAGAAGGACAGTGTGCGGTCGTGGTTACCTGCGGCGTGGAGTAGTTCGCGGATCGTGTGGCTGATCCCGGGTGTGCGGGAGAGTAGGTCGGGTGCGATGGCCGCGGTGGCAGTGGCTGCCGCGGCGGATCCGAAGCCTTGCGCCCAGCCGAGCGGGCCCAGGGGCACACAGCCGAGGAATTGGCTGACTCCGGGGGTGCTGATCAATACCGTCATGACGGCGAGGGACCCCACCGACGTGGTCAGAACGAGGGGGCTGCGGGAGTCCAGCAGAATCTGCCCGAGCTGGGTGCCGATGAGTGCGACCAGGGCGACGGTGGAGGCCCGCCGGGGTCCGCCGGTCAGGCTGGCCATGGTCCAGGCCGCGGTGGCGCCGGCGGCGGTGGTGGTGCCGCGGAAGGCGACGGTGCGCAACAGCGCTGCCTCGTCGGGTCCCCGGGTGGCGACACCGTTGTGGCTGGTGGGGCTGACCGCCAGGGCCGCGGCCGGTAGCGCGTCGGTGAGCATGTTCACCAGCAGCAGCTGGCGGGGGTTGAACGGGGATCGCCCGGAGACGGCGCTGCCGATAGGGCGAAGGCGACTTCACCGGCATTGCCGCCGACGAGGACGGCGACCGCGGCCCTGAACCCGCCGCCACAGCTGGCGACCTTCGTCCAGTGCGTCGAGCAGTGCCCCGACCTTGCCGTCGAGGAGGACGACGTCGGCCGCGCCGCGGGCGGGAGCGATTCACAGTCGTTACGACCACGCTCTCGCCGACGCTTCGATCGGTAACCGGCCCCGCCGTCTCGTGCTGCGGGTGCGTCGGATCTTGTGCCCGTCCGTCGAGTGCAGTCGACGGGCCTTCGCCGAGCAGATTGATGGGTTGACCACCGTCTATTCCCGACGCACCTTGCTGCTGAAGGGGATCTTCGAGCGGATCGGCGTCGCGTTGGCCGGGCGACCCGGTGCGCGGTTGGCGTTCACCCTGGGAGTGCACGTCGGCCGCTCCACCTTGTTGCGGCTGGTCCGAGCGTTGCCGGTCGTCGGGAGCAGCGAAGTCGGACGTTGACCGCTCGCGTGACGGCGAATTTCGCGATCGGGATGGCATTGAATTCGGAAGGCTCCTACGAGGATGTCTTCGAGCAGCTCACTGATCGTTTGTCGTGGTCGTCGGGATGGTCGCAGTCCTGGTCGCCGCCGACGAAATCGGCCATCTTCCAGGCCCGTTCACGTTTGGGATACGAACCGGTGCGGGAGCTGTTCCGCCGGGTCGCACGACCCTTTCGCCGACACGGATACACCCGGATCCTGGCTCGCGGGGCGCCGGTTGGTGGCCCTCGACGGGACCTGCCTAGACCTGCCCGACACACCGGCCTACGCCGAGCATTTCGGGCGGCCGGCATCGAGCCGCGGCGAGAAGTCCGCGTTCCCGCAGGCACGGTTGGTAGCGGTCGCCGAATGCGGCACCCACGCGGTATTCGACGCCGCGATCGGACCGTGCCGCACCTCCGAGCGGGAGCTGGCGCACGATCTGATGGACACCCTCGAACCCGGGATGCTGCTGTTCGCCGACCGCGGCCTCTACGGATCGACATGTGGACCCGAGCCGCCGCCACCGGCGCCGACCTGCTGTGGAGGGTCAAGTCGACCCTCTCACCTCGACACCTTGAGACCCTCGACGACGGATCCTGGTTGGCACAGATCATCCCCACCTCCGGAAGGAATCGGCAGCAGCGAACACCACTCACGGTGCGCGTAATCGACTACACCCTCGACGACGGGCGGGAGAACCCCGAGCAGTACCGGCCGCTGACCACGATCCTCGACCCCTCCGATGCACCTGCAGAAGAGTTGGCCCTCGCGTACGCCCAGCGTTGGGAAATCGAGAACACCTTCGACGAACTCAAAACCCACCAACGCGGCCCCCGCGCCGTCCTGCGGTCGAAATCCCCACCGTTGGTTCGGCAGGAAATCTGGGGGCACCTGTGCTGCCACTACGCCATCCGCACCCTGATGCGCGACGCCGCGACCGCCGGCCGTCACGACCCTGACCGGATGTCCTTCGTCACCGCCTTGCGGATCACCCGACGATCGCTGTCCCACAGTTCTTTTTCCCCCCTCATATCCACACTGCAGCCGTCCGACTGTGGGATCAGGGCATCGCCAAACGACTGCGCCGCGTCAACCCGGTACGCCGACTCCGCGCCAACCCCCGCGTCGTCAAACGTAAAGTTCTCAAATGGGCAGCCAAACGGGGACACCACCAACACCATCCGCAACTACCCAGTCACCGATATGCACCATTCTTGTTCACTAACTGAACGATATTGGGGTTAAAGGGGGTTAAAGGCCGTATCCGGGTAGTGCCTGCGACGAGCCCGCAGGTGATGGCAGCGATCGTGTCGTCCTGCGGGCGGTGGCCAGACCATCGTGGTCGGTAGTGCTCGTGGACACGCCTCGGCCTGCCGTCGCGGTGGCACCGCGCCCAGCACCCGCCTCCGCGACACCACTGGCGACAGCGGGTTGGTGACCTACGGCCACCTGTCGAGGGCGCGCGCTCGCCGAGCATGCCGAGGCGGTCGTACGTGAAACGCTCAGCAACGTCGTGCACCACGCCCAGGTCCCGCAGCGTCGTCGTGACCGTCTCCGTCGCGACGACCACCGCGGTCCCCCGACAAGCGTCGAGTGATCAATCGGTCGGCGACGAGCCCGAGTCCGAGCGCGCAGCAGATCCCGATGCCAGTGGCAAGAAGGGGTTGGCCTGCGAACTGCGTTCCGGCCAGGGCGCCGATCGTCACCGTGAACACGGCCCAGCCGAGGGCCGCCGCGACGGTGAGCGGGACGAAACGGGTTCGGGGGAACTTCGTGGCGCCGGCACACAGGTTGACGGCCACACGACCGATCGGAACGAAGCGTGCGGTCAGGATGACGACCGCGCCCCTACGGTCGAGGATCCCCCGGGCTCGCGTGAACGCCGCGACCGCCCTGGGCTGGCGCATCCAGGCGAACCGATCGATCCCGACCCACCGGCCCACGCCATAGACCAGGTTGTCACCGATCACCGCGCCGACCGTGGCCACCAGCACCACCGACCACAACGTCGGCGCCCCGGTCGACGCGGCCACGGCGGCGACTCCGACCACCACCTCGTCACTGGGAAGCGGAGGGAAAAGCGCATCCAGCGCGCAGACCAGCAACAGCACCAGCCACATCCAGGGCGACGTCACCGCAACGGTCACGAACTCCTGCACCGCGTCCACGTCGCCCCTTCCGTCCCGGCGATCTGTCCCTGTGCGCGACACCCCGTCCATCCCATCATGAGCGAGCAGGCCTGGGGAGGCGCCGACGGCGACTTCGTCTCTTCCCCGTCCGCAAACGCGCACGTGCCGACGCCGGAAGGAGGCGCTCCGGTTGCCGCACGCCCTCGCCGCTGTCCCGCCGTCATCGCAATCCAGGACGAGACCACACGGTTGGTGGCCGATACCGCTTGTGCCGCAACGAACGTGGACGGGACCGTGGGGACTGCGACGGGAGGTCCTCGCCAGCGAAACCGATCGACACCAGCCGCGGCACCGACCACTGCGGCCCCATGGAGTGACCGGCAGCGTGACCCTCGGGGACATTGCACCGGCACGGATCCGTCGGCGGAAGACCCTCCGACCGCGAAGGACGCACTGAATTCGTGACGAATCTCGGTCAGCTGCCGCGATATCGGGTGAGGTGTCGGGTCTGTCGTCAGTCGTCGACGATGACGACGACCCCGGCGCGTACCAGCACCGTGTACAGCCCGCACAGCGGCGGCGTGAGCAACCGAACGACAGCGGTGACCACTGCATCGTGACCGAGTCCAGCCACCGGGTTTGACATAAAAAGTCACGATAGGGGATCGGCGTCCGAACCATGTGAACCGTAGTGAACAATTGAGGGAACAATGTCCGACGATCAATCGTTTTTCGAGTCCCATCGAACGGTCGGCCGGCTCGTCCGCGACGCCGAGCGATTCGCCGTTCGCCTTCCGATCGTCGGTCAGCTCGGCATCCCGAGGCCGGATCAGCTCGCCTACTGTGCGGGGCTCGCCGCGCTAGTGGCGTTGGACCTGATCGAGTGGCCGGTGGCAGTGGCGATTGCCGTCGGGACCGCAGTCGCCTCCGAGCAGCACGGTCGACGCCCGGGCGAGGATTCCGCGAAACCCGAGAAATCATCGCCGAACCCCTCGTCGGAGGCACCGCCGGTGCCGCACCGGTGATGTTGGGCTGCGCGCGGCGGCTGCCACCACACCATCGACACGGGGACCGGCCATCGATACGGGGACCGGTCCGAGACACCCGAAATCGGGCGGGGGACGCCGGGGGCGGCGAAGAGATCGGTGACCGCCGGGCGTTCCCTGGTCGGCTACTTCCGGAAGACAGGAGAAACCCGTCCGGAAACTGTTCGCCGTCATCGAGGGCGAGAGCTCGGCCGCCGTGACCATCACCTTGCCGGGGCGCTGCTGCGAACGCGTCGGTGACCACACCGTGGAGATCAGCCGCCGCATCGTCTTCGTCGTCGCCGGGGATTTCCCGGGGGCGCGACCTCCGGGCGAGCACGCCGGGGCGCTCCGGCCGGCAGCGCCGTGCCCCGAGTTCGGGGCCTGACCGGTGCACCGGCGGTCGGCGGGGCAGGGCGGGACTGGGCATCCTGAGGCGGGGCACCGGCTGGGCCTGGGCGCCGGGAACCGATCCGCGCACGTGTTCCGGCTCGGGCGGACTGCGGACGTGACTCTCGGTTCCGGCGGTAACGTCCGCACCTGGCTGTGGTGTGGGGGACGGCTGGTCGCCGAGAACTTTCCGCTCGCCGATGTCTCCGACCACTTACACGACCGGGATGCGCTGGGCTGGGCGGATCTGCGCGATCCGGACCATGCGCTGCTGACTCAGCTCGCCGCGGAACTCGACTTCGACCCGCATGCTGTCGAGGACGTGGTCGCGAGCGGGGAACGCACCAAGGCCACCGGCTATGCCACCCATACCTTCCTCACGGTGTACGCGACGCGCCTGGTCGACGACCCGATCCAGGCGCTCGACGACGCGATCGAGGACCTCGAGGACGGCCTGTTCGACGACCATGGACACCCGCACGCGGTCCAGCGTCGCACCTACCAGGTGCGTAAGGAGCTGGTGGAACTGCGGCGGGTGGTGCTGCCGATGCGGGAGGTGATCGGCACGGTGATGCGGCACCCGGCCGAACGCGGCAACAGCCGAACTCGACAGCTGGTACACAGACCTGTACGACCACGGTGATCCGCGCCGCGGAGTGGACCGAATCGCTGCGCGACATGGTCACCACGGTGTTCGAGACCAACCTGTCGCTGCAGGATGCGCGCCTGAACACGGTGATGAAGAAACGGATGGGCCGCGATCATCGCGGTACCCGCCGCGGTGACCGGCTGGTACGGGCAGAACATCCCGTATCCCGGGTTCGGTCACCCCGGCGGGGTCGTCTCGAGTGCGATCGTCATCGCGGTCTCGGCCGGCGCGCTCTTGGTGATGTTCAAACAGCGTGGCTGGCTTTGACGTCGCTGCCGGAGCGTGGTGGTTTGTCAGAGGTGTTCGGTGTCGTCCAGGGTCTCGGTGGCCGCTCGTTCGACGAGCAGGGGGACGAAGTCGCGCACCTTCGTTCCGTCGAAGCGACGCAGCGCCCAGGAGACCGCCTCGTCGATCGTCCCGGGGTCGGTGTCGGGGTATTTCCGCGAGAGGTGTTTCCTGACCGAGTCGATCTGGCGGGGTTCGTCCTCGACGAGATGCGCCCGACGCGCCTCGTTGTACGCGTTGAATGCTGCGGCGCGCGACCGGATGTCCTCGTCGTCCTTGTCATCCTTGTCGGCGTGGTCCGGGCCTCCGGTGGTGGCGGGGCAGACCATCGCCGGACAGGTGCTGTGGTGAAGCAGGTAGTGGCTCACCGACCCGAGGACCGCACCGGCGAGTCGACCGTGCCCGGAACTGCCGACAACCACCAGCTGCGCCTCGGTCGCCCGCTCGGCGAGGGCCCGGCGAGGATCTCGCCTCGTGACGGTGTGTGTGACGGTGACGTCAGGGAACGCGCGCACCGCGGCGGCGAGGCGAGCGGTCAGCAGGACCCGCTCGTCTCGCTCGATCTGGTCCAGGTCGAGCACGTACGGGACCGTACCGCCAACGGTGTGGTGGTACGCCGACCAGGCGTGGACGGCGACCACCGGCGCATCGACCAGGTGGGCGTAGTTGAACGCCTGCCGGACCGCTCCCGCGCTGAGCTCGGCGTCGTCGACGCCGACGACAATGGGCCGGTGATCGGACGGCGCTCCGGGTTGTCCCTGCCAGATCGTGACGGGACATGAGGCGTGTTTGGTGAGAGCGATGGCGGTCGATCCGATTATCCGCGTGCGCAGAGCTCCGGCTCCGGTGTTTCCGATGACGACCATCCGGGCGTCGGCGCTCGCGGCGGCCAGGGCGCGGGCGGGCGGCCCGGGCACGAGGTCAGCTCTCATCTCGAGGTGCGGCCACCGTTCGCGAACCAGAACGAGCGTCTCGTTCAGCACCAGCTCCCCGGTCTCACGCGCCGCGGCGGCGGCGGACCCCTGTCGGATCACCGCGTTGTCTGCCGCGGAAGAGGGAGCGTCCGGGAGTGCGTGGACGATGCGCAGCGGGCAGCCGAGGCGCGCGGCGAGGGCGGCCGCCCACAGCGACGCCTCGAGGCCCACCCGCGATCCGTCGACCCCCGTCACAATCACCGAATCATCGTGTGCAGCCACATCGCATCCCTCGTGGAGTCACCGCGCGCAATGATCGTCCGCACCGACAAGGTTGCCCCCCGGCGCCGCCGAACGGTAGAGCATCGCCCGGGTGGTAATCGTCGGTCGTCCTGCGTGGTTCACACGCGAATATTTCACGCCCGGCAACCGCGCCTCGGGTGGATCGCGTGGCTACTGGGTGAACTTGCTGCGGCTGTCGCGATTCCGTCACGACTTCGCCGGCGTGTCCGGCTCCGGCGTTGTTGCCGTCGGCTCCGGCTCCGGCGTCGCTGCCTCCGGTTCTGCTGGTGTCGGGGTGGTTTCGGTGGGTGCTGTGTCGGCGGGTTGGGGTGCCGGGCGTGGGTTGAGCATCCGGATGGCGAGCGCACCGCCCCCCAGTACCACCGCTATCGGCCAGCCGACCAGTCCGGTGGCGCCGAGTGCCGCGATAGTCCATGCTGCCGCCGGCGTCGAAGCGGTTCCACTCCGGATACCGGAACGGACGCCGTCGACCGCGCCCTGCACGCTCCCGGTGATCCCTCCCTTCGCGGCCGCGCCGACGGCCCCGACCGGGCTGGTCTCGGCATGGGCGTCGCCGGAACGGACGCCGTCGACCGCGCCTCGCACGCTCCCGACGATCCCCCCGAGCGTGGCTCCGCCGACGGCACCAGCCGCACCGGTCGCAGCGTAGGCGGCGTCGATGACCCAGCGCGTGCTCTTGTCCCCGATCGTCATGAAAGGCTCCTTGTCGCGAGTACTGCAGATTCTTCGTTCGGTACGGAGTGTCGTCGCGAGCAGGTCGTCGATGTCGGTGCCTGCGTATCGATCTCGACGAAAGGCGACCAATGTCCTGGGAGAACTCGCTTCAACTCTAGCCGCCCCGGAGCGGGATACGGGGCCTGGTGCCGTGGGATGGCACCGAAGCGGAACCGCACCTGGACGGTGCGGGTCGGCCGAATCGGTCGAACTCGTGTTCCGCGCCCGAAGGCACTGTGACACCCGATCATTCGTCGTCTCCGTCGTCTCCGTCGTCTGCGTTGGTGTGGACCACCGCGCGCACGACCGCGTCGATGCCGGGTAGCCGGCCGACGAGGTCGGGGGCGAGGGCGGCGGCCGCGGTGGCGGCGGTCGCCGAGCCCAGGCCCTGTGCCCAGCCGAGCGGGCCCACGGGGACGCAGCCGAGGAATTGGCTGATTCCGGGGGTGCTGATCAGTGCCGCCATGGCGGCGATGGACCCGAGCGAGGTCGCCACGACGAGGGGGCTGCGGGAGTCGAGGAGGGTTTGGCCGAGTTGGCTGCCGACCAGCGCGATGAGCGCGACGGTGGAGGCGCGTTGCCGGGTTCCGGTGAGGCTGGCCGCGACCCATGCCGCGGTCGCGCCGGCGGCGGTGGTGGCGCCGCGGACGGCGACGGTGCGCAGCAGCGCCGCCTGGTCTGGTCCGTGCGCGGCGCTTGCCTCGGGGGAGGTGTGGTTCGGGGAACTGACCGCGAGGGCCGCCGCGGGGAGTGCGTCGGTGAGCATGTTCACCAGCAGCAGTTGACGGGCGTTGAGTGGTGAGTGTCCGGTGGCCACGCTGCCGATCAGGGCGAACGCCACTTCGCCGCTGTTGCCGCCGAGCAGCACCGCGACGGCCGCGTCGACCCGGTGCCACAGTTGCCTGCCCTCGTCGAGGGCGTCGAGCAGTGCTCCGACCCGGCCGTCGAGGAGGACGATGTCGGCGGCGCCGCGGGCGGGGTCGCTGCCGCGCGAGGCTACCCCGATGCCGACGCTGGCCGCCCGGATAGCGGCGGCGTCGTTGGCGCCGTCGCCGACCATGGCGCATACCCGCCCGGCTCGTTCGAGGGTCTGCACGATCTGCACCTTGTTCTCCGGAGACATGCGGGCGAAGACCAGGCAATCCGCCACGGCTCGTTCTTGTTCGGTCTGCGACAGGGTGTCCCACTCGGCTCCGCTGATCACCTGGGCCGGGGTGACCGGCATGCCGAGTTCCTCGGCGATGGCGAGGGCGGTGACGGGGTGGTCTCCGGTGATCAGGCGGACTGCGATGTTCTGCTCGAGCAGGGCCGGAAGCAGTCCGATCGCATCGGCGCGCGGTGTGTCGGACAGCCCGAGTAGGCCGACCGGCTGCAGTTGCTGCTGCGCGAGCGCGACCAGGGCGTCGGGGTCGTCGGCGGATGCCTCGGCTTGCCTGGCCGTGAGGTGGCGTTGGCCGACGGCGATGACTCGTAGACCGGCGGCGGCCATCGACTGCACCCGCTCGGCGAGGGCGGTGTTCTTTTCGGTGAACGCGGCGAGCACGGCCTCCGGTGCGCCCTTGACGGCGAGGTGTGTCCCGGCGACCGCCGCCGCGTAGGAGCGGCCCGACCGGAACGGAAGATACGCCACCCGCCGACGTTCCCCATATATGGCGGAGGCGGCGTCGGCAGCTTCGACGACCGCGACGTCGGTGGCGTGGTCGGGAGGACCGCCGTTCTCCGACCAGCCCGTGCGCGCGGCGTAGGCGAGTACCTGCTCCCGGGAGAACCCGGGTGCCGGTTCGACCGAGGAGACGCGCAGCCGGTTCTCACTGAGGGTTCCGGTCTTGTCGAAGCACACCACGTCGACGCGGCCGAGGGCCTCGATCGAGCGGGGGGTGCGGACGAGGGCCGCGGACTTGGTGAGCCGGCGCGCGGCCGACACCTGCGCCAGCGTGGCCACCAGCGGCAAACCCTCCGGCACCGCGGCGACGGTGATCGCGACACCGCTGATCACCGAGGCCCGGATCCCGGTTCCGCGGAGCAGGCCGAGCGCGGTCACGAGGGCGCCGCCGCCGAAACTGATCGGCAGCGCACGCCCGGTCAGCACGCTCAGCTGCGACTGCAATCCCACCTCGCGCACCTTGGCCGGGGCCATGGCGGTGGCCCGCCGCGACTCGGTGGCCCGGCCGACCGAGGTCACCAGGGCGGTGGCGGTGCCGGTCAACACGGTGGTACCCGCGTAGATCATGCAGGTGCGTTCGGCCAGTGGTGCACCGGGCGTCGGCTCGGTCTGCCTACTCACCGGGAGTGATTCGCCGGTCAGCGACGACTCGTCGACCTCGACGCCCGGCGCCGCGAGCAGCCGGCCGTCCGCCGGTGCCACCTCACCCGGCCGGATTTCGATCACGTCCCCAGGTCGCAGCCGGACCGCGGCGACGTCGACGTAGAGACCAGGGCCGGTGATCCGTCGGGCGGGCGGATCCTGCACGGCAAGAAGCTTCTTCAGCACCTGCTCGGCGCGCAGCCGCTGAGTGGCCGAGATCGACGCGTTGAGCATCAGGACCGAACCCACCAGCACCGCATCGAGCGGCGACCCCAGCACCGCGCTCGCCGCGGCGCAGGTCGCCAGCACCGGGGTCAGGGGATCGGAAAGTTCGCTGCGCACCGCGCGGACGAAGTCCCAGGTCGACGTCACCGGGCGGGCGCTGAGAAGCAGCGTCATCGGTGAGCTGATCAGTGAGACCGGGCTCCCGCGTCCAGGGGACACGTCGTCGTCCGGTAGCGGGGGGAGCAGCCGGCGGGCTTCGGCGATCGGCATCGCGTGCCACTCGTGTCCCGACCGCGGTACCGGCAGTGCGGCGCCGAGGACACCGCGGGCCAATGAATACCCGGTCCACAATCCGCCGGCTGCGCCGACGGTCACCGACTCCGTCCCGGTACCGGGCACACCGGGCAACATCAGCAGGGCGCCGAGCAGGGAGGCGTTGAGCGAGACCTCGACACCGCGTCGGCTCGCCGCCCGGGCGGCCGGAAGCGCACGCAGCACACGCCACACACCCGTCAGATCCGCGGCCAGCAGATGCGCGCCCCACGACGGCGCAACCCCGTCACGGGCGACTGCGATGCCGACGTCGGCCAGCGCCAGTGCCCGCGGCGCACCCGCGGCCACCACGGCGACGGTGGCGCCGTCGCGTTGGAGCCCCGCCACCACCTCGCGCAGGGTCTGATCGACCGAATCGCCCAGTGGCTGAAGGTGATCGAAGCCGTTGCGCAGCGAGCGGAGCGCGTCGTCGTCGACCGAGATCACCTTCACTCCCGCCCGGCGAGCCTCGGCGATCACCGCGGAGGCGTATCGGTCGTGGACCGAACTGACCAGGACCCGCGCGTCGGCGTCGGCCTCCTGCGGGGCGTCGGGCACAGCGGAGACCGGGTGCCAGCCGGGGGTGAGCCCGCCGCACGCCACCGACTCCCGCGCTGACGCCCACACCCGGGTGCGGTCCCGCTCACGAACACCGAGGACGCGGCTGACGCTGAGCGCCGCGGTATACAGGGCGCGCGGATCGATCACCACCGTATCCACCCGGTCGAGGCGGCGGAGCGCGGCCGGCTGCAGCATCAGCACACCGTGCCGCTCGTTCAGGCCACGCCCGAGGGTGGCGGCGAACAATTCCCGTGCCGAACGAGTCGCCTTGGGTGCGGCCACCATCGCCGCGGTGCCGGCGGTCACCGGGTTCGCGGTGAGGGTCCCGAGCCCGACCGCGCCGGCAAGCCCTGCCAGGCCGGCCCGGTCGGCATAGCGCTCGATCGGACCAGCCGGCCGCGCACCCGGCCGGACCGAAGGGGGGAGTTCGTCGGCCGTGGCCTGCGGCGCGAACGTCGCCTCCAGCGCCCGCCACGCCCGTCGACCGGACAGTGCCTCGGCCAGCGCAGCCACCCGGGTCGTCGCCTCGACGGCCAGCGATGCCGGTGACAGACTCAGGGTATACGACGCCGCGGTCACGACCGCGAAGACCAGATCGGTGGCGTCCGCGCCGATCGCGCTCTCCACGACGGCCCGTACCCGCGGTTGATAGTCGGCTACGATCACCGGGGCCGCCACCGCTCCCGGCAGGCGCGGCAAACGCAGAACCCTCCCGCCGAGGCTCACCCCCAGGCCGGCGAGGACGATACCGGCGGCAACCAGGTGACCGACCAGAACGACCTCGTCGCCGGGTAGGTCCAGTGGTCGGCCGGCGCAACCGTCACTGCTGAAATAGTTTTCGGTGTCCGCCACGATCCGGCACAGTGCCTCGGGTGTGGGACCGCACCCAGCGGCGGCCACCACGATCCGGGACCACGGTCGGTGGAGTTCGGCGTGTTGGACTCCCGGCGCCGAACGGACCGTCTCGAGCACCCGCTCGCCCAGTGCCTGCCCGTTCGGACCGTCGAGGCCGCGCACCTCGATCCACGTGCGATTCTCGCCGAACCCCCACCGACGTGCGGGTTCACCCCCGACGGCCTCACGGGCAGTGCCCGCGAGCATGCGAAATAGGTCGGACGGCGAGGGCGCTGCCGCGGCAACCTCGGCGGGTGCCCGCAGCAGCGCGGTCCCCACACCGGCGGCCGTCCCCGCACCTATGAGTGTGGTGTCAAGCGTGATCGCACCCGCGGCCGCCATCGTCCGCATCCCGGCACGCATCCACCGCCCGGGCAGGGAGGCCACCGTCCGCACGGATGTTCCTGCGATCACGACGAACCCGCTCGTCCCGGATACCGGGATCGCACCGCCGGAGATCGCCGGCCGTTCACGGCGACCGTGTCGGTAGTGGCGCGGCGGATTTCACGGTGTCCTCCTCCGGATGCCGTGACGTTGCCGGTGTTACACGAGGGCGGCACCGACTGTCGACGTCGCGCTCGGACCCGGCTTGCCCGCCATCCGGGCCGCGAATGCGATCCGGTGCCAGCCTAGTCCCGCATGTGCCGGGGCGGACTCGATGTGGCAGGTGAACATCTCGGAAATTCAGCGCGGCGGACCGCGGCGCGGCGCGGTTCGGCCCGACACCGGGGCGGACTGCCGACCGGCCGGCGGCGACCGACCCTTCCGGCTGTCGACGAGCCGGATGATCAGTTTCCGGATCTCGCTGACCCAGAGCACCGTGCTGGCCATCGCCACGCACACCAGCCACTGCGTCGGGGCGAGGGGCTCGGTGGTGAACGCGGCGCCCAGGAACGGCGCCTGCACCACTGCCACCTGCAAGAGGGTGGAGAGGGCGATTGCGCCCCACAACCACCGGTTGGCGAACACCCGGCGGAACGCAGTACCGGTCTCGGAGCGGGCGTTGAAGGTGTTGAACAGCTGCGCGAATACCAGCACCGTGAAACCCGCGGTCCGGGCGTTGTCGAGGGATTGTGTGCCCGCGAGGAGACCGCCGGGCAGATACAGATCGAGGGTCAGCAGCGTCGCGGCGGCCGTGGCCAGGCCGATCACGATCACGTTGCCCCACATCCGATTGTCGATGACCCGATCCCGCATCGACCGCGGGGGCCGGTTCATCACGTCCTCGGTCTCGGGATCCACCCCCAGCGCGAGGGCGGGGGCGCCGTCGGTGAGCAGGTTGATCCACAGGATCTGGGTGGCCAGCAGGGGCAGGACGATCGCACCGCCGCCAGGCGAGGTCAGACCGATGCCGCTGGCGAGGACGACGCCCAGGAAGACGGTCAGCACCTCACCCATGTTGGACGAGAGCAGGTAGCGCAGAAACTTCTTGATATTCGAGAAGATGCCGCGGCCTTCTCGAATGGCCTGGACGATGGTGGCGAAGTTGTCGTCGGCCAGGATCATCTTCGCGGCTTCCTTGGTGACCTCGGTGCCGGTGCGGCCCATCGCGATGCCGATGTCGGCGAGCTTGAGGGCGGGGGCGTCGTTCACCCCGTCCCCGGTCATCGCCACCACCGCGCGGTCGACCCGGTGATCGGTGTCGACCTTGTGGTCGGCCTGGAGGGCGTCGACGATGCGCAGCTTGTCGGCCGGGGTCACTCGTGCGTACACCACGCAGTGGCGCACCGTTTCCCGGAGCTGCTGGTCGTCGAGCCGACCGAGTTCCATCCCGGACACCACCGCCGGTTCCCGCCGGGCGAGGCCGAGATCGTGCGCGATGCGCGCCGCCGTGCGGGGATGATCCCCGGTGATCATGATCACCCGGACTCCCGCCCGGTGGGCCTGCGCGATGGCCACCGCCGCCTCCTTGCGGGGCGGATCGATGATCCCGGCGATGCCCGCGTAGACCAGATTCCGCTCGAGCGACTCGTCGAGCGGTGGCGGTACGGTGACCTCGAGCCGCCGGTACGCCACGGCGAGGGTGCGGAAGGCCTCGCCGGACAGACGCTCGACGTCGCCGAGGATGCGTGCCGTCCAGACGTCGTCGAGCGGCTCGAGCCCGTCGCCCACCTGCACCTGCGCACAGTGGTCGAGTAACACGTCCGGGGCACCCTTCGTGACCACCGTGATCTTCCCGGCCCGCTGGGTATCGGACGCCAGGCTCGTCATCATCTTGCGTTCGGCGGTGAACGGGATCTCGCCGACCCGGCGGAACCGTCCGGTTCTGCGGTCCCGGACGCCGAGTTTGACCTCGGCGACCAGGAAGGCGGCCTCGGTCGGGTCGCCCTGGACGATCCAGTGCCCGTCCTGTTCCCGCAGGGTCGCATCGTTGGCGAGGCTGCCGCCACCGAGCACGCACGCCGTCTGCCGCCACAATCCGGTGCCCTCCGCGAGGGGTGCCCCGTCGTGGAGAATCTGCCCCTCGGGCCGGTAAC
Source organism: Rhodococcus sp. 21391 (assembly GCF_016772255.1). NCBI lineage: Bacteria > Bacillati > Actinomycetota > Actinomycetes > Mycobacteriales > Nocardiaceae > Rhodococcus > Rhodococcus sp. 21391. The sequence goes on from NZ_CP063781.1 coordinate 7,184,934, forward strand.
CGGCGCCGGTGACGGTCACCTCACCCACCGGGGTGACGACCCGCCCGACGGTCATCTCACCCTTGGTCAGGGTGCCGGTCTTGTCCGAGCAGATCACCGACGCCGAGCCCAAGGTCTCGACCGAGGACAGTTTCTTGACGATTGCGTGACGAGTGGCCATCCGCTGCACACCCAGGGCGAGCACGACCGACAGAATCGCCGGCAGCCCCTCCGGGACCGCCGCCACAGCCAACGACACCCCGAGCAGCAGGGCCGTGATCACGTCGTCGACACCATGGACGCCGAAGACGAGGAAGATCGTCGCGATCACCACCCCGGCGATCACCATCACCGCGATCCCCAGCATCCGGCTGACACGGCCGATCTCGACCTGCAGCGGGGTCGGGCCCTCCTCGGTCCCGTGCAGCAGGCCCGCGATCCGGCCCAGTTCGGTCGCCATCGCGGTGGCGGTCACCACCGCCCGCCCGACCCCCTGCGTGACGGCGGTGCCGTTGAAAACCATGTCGAACTGGTCCCCGAGCGCCGCGGGACCCGGCAAGGTGCGGGCATCCTTGAGGACGGATTCACTCTCCCCGGTCAGCGAGGCCTCCGACACCTCCAGCGTGGCGGCCGACAGCAGTCGCGCGTCCGCGGCCACCGTGTCGCCCTCGCCCAGCGCCAGCACGTCGCCGGGCACCAACTCTCGGGCCGGCACCCTCAGCCGCACACCGTCCCGCACCACCGTCGCGGTGGCGGCGCTCATCCGCGCCAGCGCCTCCACCGCATGTTCGGCGCGGGCCTGCTGCACGTAACCGAGGAGGGCGTTCACCACGATGATGGCCGCGATCACCAGGGCATCGATCGGCCATTCCGAAGCCCCGTCCACCACCCACACCGCCAGCGAGATGGCGATCGCGGCGAACAGCAGATAGATCAGCGGATCGCGGAACTGCTCGACGAACCTGCGCCACGCGGGCACCGGCCTCTCGGTTTCGATCTCGTTCGGGCCCACCGCGGACAACCGACGCGACGCCTCCACCGCCGTCAGACCCCTGTCCGGGTCGGTGCGCATCGACTCGACGACACCGCTCGCATCCATCAGCGAGGCGTCGGAGTCCATCACCACCCCTGCCACAGGGGCCTTCCTCTCCATCGGACCACCCATCCGTCCCCGACCGCTCACCCACGCCTGGACCCGCGCGATCGCCGAGTGACCAGCAGCAACGTTAGCGGTGATCGCCGGCGGGGCGCAGCAGAGTGGTCCGGTGCCCGGTGCCCGGTGCCCGGTGCCCGGTGCCCGGTGCCCGGTGCCCGGTGACCCGTGCGACGTCGATGGCCAGGCATCCATCATCGCAGCGTTCCCCGGGCGCCGGCGTCGGGATGTCGAATCCGGTCAGCTCGTCCGCGCCGGGCCACAGCCGAGACCGACCCAGCGACAGGGCAGTCCACCCGGAATCGGGTGGTCGGGGTCGACCGTCCCGGCCTCGAAAGCGAGGACCGCGCCGTCGAAACGATCGAACCAGGGATTGCCGCCGATGGGGACGACATTTCCCCGTCGGCGCTGGCCCGCTACGAGGGCATCGCGCCGTCGCTGGATGGAGGTCGCCCGTGTTGCGGTGACGCCACCCGGAGAGGTCAGACGCCCCCGCGATCGCGAAGTGCTGTCGACAGCCCGCGGCGCAGGCCGGTGACCGGGTCGATCTGCGGCCTCGGATCGGTGAATCTACGTTCCGACGCGGTCTCGGGCGCGTCGTCGGCGGTCGCCCGAAGGAACTGGTTCGGCAGCGCCAGCTTGGCGATGGTGCGCCACGACGTCAGGTACTGCACGGGCAGCGATCCGGTCGTGTAGGGCAGGTCGTACCTTTCGCACAGCGCACGCACGCGCACGGAAATCTCGCGGAGCCGGTTGCTCGGCAGATCGGGGAACAAGTGATGCTCGATCTGGTAGCACAGGTTGCCGCTCATGAATGCCATGACCGGCCCCGCCTCGAAATTCGCGCTGCCGAGCATCTGGCACAGGTACCACTGCCCCCGCGTTTCGTCCTCCAGCTCGGCTTCGGTGAACTTCTCCGCGCCGTCGGGGAAATGCCCGCAGAAGATGATCATGTTGGACCAGACGTTGCGGATCATGTTCGCCGTCAGGTTCGCGGTGAACGTGGGCATGTGGAAAGCCGGGGCGCTGTACACCGTGATCGGAACGCCGGGCCGGTTAGGGCCGGGTAGAGAACATAGTCCTTGGCGATCTGCGTGCCGATCTTCCCGGCCACCTCGCGGCATCTGCGCACGAACTCGACACGACACCACCGTTGGCCACCCTGCCCAGCTCCAAGTGCTGGAGGGCCACGCCGTACTCGAAGAACAGCTGCAACAGCAGGTTGTAGACCGGATTGCCGACACTCCACGGCTGCCAGGGCTGATCACGGGTGACGCGCAGCAGGCCGTAGCCCACGTCGTCGTCTATCCCGAGCACATTGGTGTCCGGCGCGAAGGCCGTGATGTAGACGAGGGCGGCGACCTTCTGGGGCGTGCCCGCCTCGGTGGGTGGGCGCTTCGCAGGAGGTGACTGCAGGCGCAGTACGGAAGTTGTCCCGACGCTGAGCGCGACGAATCGTGCAGAGAAGAGGAACGGCCGCACGACCTCTGTCATCGAGAAAACCGTCTCCGAGAACGGGCTGGCGCGGATCGCGCAGTGGCTGGCCAGGTGGACGGAGAAGTGGCTTCCCGACGCCTACGTTGTCGCCCCGGTCGGCGTGTTCATCGGCGCCGTGGTGCAGCGGCGGATCAAGCCGCCAGGGCGTACTCGGCGACCCACGGAACTCGAGCACAGCCGGTGAATCGGCAGGTGAGACGCTGCTCCTCACGTCATCGCGGTGACCGTGATCGACGGAACTGCGGAAACGACCGTCACGGGCACCGTGACACTCGCCGGCCGGGACACCCCGTCGATGCTTGTCAGCAACTCAGGGGCGCTTCGCTGGCCCCTCCGTCGGGACGGAAAGTCGATATGGGCCGGCGGTACCCAGGCCGGGGTGATGGCCCCTCGGCGGCGTCGGCCATCTCGACCCGGTTCCCGCGGACGCGAACGGACTCGCTCCGTCGACCCGGAGAACATCATCTTCCGCGAGATGAATCCATAGCCGTCTCGTCCGGCCGGTTCCACGCGTCCGCCGTATGGAGGCCGGTCGGTGCCGGGGTGCTGTCACGTCAGGAACGCGGTGACCGCCGCGAGGTAGATCACGATCGACAGCAGGTCCTGGACTACGGTGGCCAGCGGCCCGGATCCGAAGGCCGGGTCCCTGCCGAGCCGGTGCAGCAGCCAGGGCAGGACCATCGCCACCGTGGTGGCGATGGCACTGGCGGACAACACCGCGACCGCAACCGCGGCCGCGAGCTCCCAGTCCCCGGTCATCAGCGCGACCATCGGTGCCATCACCACGCCGAGAATGGTGCCGACCCAGAACCCGGTGAGGACTTCCGGCCCGACGATGCGCCGGATCCCGATCCCGACCGACAGCCCGCGGATCGCCAGGGTCTCGGTCTGGGTGCCGACGGCGTCGGCGAGATAGACGATGCCGGGCACGAAGTAGGCCACCGCCAGGTTGGCGTCCAGCTGCTTCTCGAATCCCGCCATCAAACCCGCCGAAAGCATCGCGCCGAGCAGTCCGACGAGCAGCCAGGGCAGCCGGTGCCACAGCCGACGCACTACCGTCTCGACGCTGGTCGTGCGGGCGGCTTCGACCGAGTGCATGAATCCGCCGAGCCGGGCCAGGTCCTCGTCGTGCTCGTGCGCGAGCACCGTGAGCAGCTGTGGCGGTGCGATCAGACCCCGGAACCGGCCGTCGGCGTCCACCACGGCGAGTCCGGGCTTTCCGTCCTGCGCCGCCTGCCACGCGGCATGTTCCTCGTCGGTGTCGGGTGTCACGGTCGGTGGGTCGGGATCCATGACGTCGCCGATGGTGGCGCCGCCCGGTGCGCCGAGGATCCGCTCGATGACCGCCACGCCGACCAGGTGGTCGTCGTCGAGCACCGCGACGACGGACGCGGCTTCGAACTGTCGACCTCGGATGCGGTCGAATGTCGCCGAGACCAGATCGTTGGGCTGAGCCGTGGGGACCCGGGTGCGGGCGTGCGTCAGCGCGGTGTGCGGACTGCCGACCGACGCGGTTTCGGGGTGTGCGATGACGGGACCTGCACCGGACATCGCGGCCTCCTCGAAGGGCGGGTGCCCCGCGCGATATGGTGCCCGATCGAATGGCTCCGGAGCTGTCGACGCCCGGCGGCCGCCGACTCCGGCGGCGGCCGGGGCAGGTTGGCGGGGCGGGAACCCACTGCTTGCGGGTGTACCTCGGTCGGCGCCGGTGCAAACGCGGTTGTGCACATCGGTTACGGCGACGCGGTCTCCGGCGACTGCGGTCCGGTGGGTGAGCGGGTGTGTGGCTCGGAGGCCAGGACCTGGCCCGCCGCGATGACGAGGGCGACGGGCCAGTCGATGATTCCCAGCGCTGCGAGGGCGCCGAGGTCGGTGAAGAAGGTCAGCTGCTCGGGGCGCGGGATGCTCACGCGCCCCAGGATCGGCAGTGTCACGGCGAACCGTTCGCCGCGGCGTACCCGTTCCATCGTGTCCCGGTGCGACGAGCGGGTGTCCGTTTTCTCGGTCACGGCGGACCTCCCTACGAACTGCGTTGCGCCGGAGGCGAACAGGGCCTGCAGCTCGATGCCGGTCAGTGCGGGGACGAGGCCGCGTGCCTGTCAGTATCCGGGGGTGCTCAGGGGTGGTCGGCGTCGGGGCCGGGCCATCGCTTCTTCTCGCCCGCGTGCGCGTGACGGACCAGGACGAGCATGCGCACCTCCTCTCGGCCACCACGGCCACCGGTCGTTGGCCGGTGCAGGTGGGATCTTCGTCGACGATGCGCTCCTGTGACGCACAGCTGCCGCCGCCCGGAGAGGCGGACCCACTCCTTGGACACCAGTGGTTCATTTCAGGTTCACCGAGGATTAGGCTTGCGGCCGGGGGAATTCGGCCCACGCGTCCGAGTCGCGGTGGGCATTGATGCGACCAGTGAAACTGGGTGGATGTCATGGGGATTGTGCAAGGTACGACACGGTTGGTCACGGGAGCGGGTGAGGCCGTGACGGCCACCGCCGGTGCCGTCGGTGGTGCCGCGGTGGGAGCGGTGGCCGGAAGTATGCGGGGCGCGGCGAGAGGAGTGCGCGAGGGGGTCAAGGTCGGCAGCCACTCCATCCCCGCCGCGTTGTTGACGATGGGGGCGATCGGTGCGGCGGGATTGGTCGAGTGGCCGATCGTCCTGGGGGCGGGCGGCACCGCGCTGGTGCTGCACCAACTGCACGCCGCACGGTCTGGCAAGACGACTGCGACGACATTGGCGACCACGTCGACCGCCGGAGACCGGGGCGCCGCCGAATCCGCGGCGGTATCGGTGGAGGCTGCGGGACCGACCGACAAACCCGCCGCTGCGCCCGGCCCAGCCGGCGCATCCGGTGCCGGAAAGACATCGTCGACCGGCTCTGTGAAGGCGCGGCCCGTTCGGTCGACGCCGCAGCCGTGAAATCCTCGAGCACGAGCACCGCACCCGCACTTCGGTGAGGCGGTGTCGATTTTCGCGGTAGTGGTGCTGCCGGGTGGGTCTGTCGTGAGTGCGACAGCAGTGGCCAGGGGCCTGGCGGCCATCCGGGCCGCTGCCTGCGGGCCGGGACCCGGGCTGCGGGTGTCGGCGCCGCGACGGCCCTGGACACCACCGTTGTGGGGGCGGCGACCGTTCTCGGTGTCGGGTCGGTGCTCCTGCGGGCGCCCTCATCCGTTGCTGCGGGGTCGCCGTCTCCTCGGGCGGTCGCGCGTGCGGCTGCCGGTGGTCTGCGTGAGGCGGCCGGGGGGAGCCCGGCACGGCGATTCGGGTCGGGTTCCGAGCGCACTTGGGTCGAGGTGCGTGGGCTGGACGGTCCGCAGGGACCGGAGGTGGCCGACCGGGTGCTGTCGGCGGTCCGCACCCTTCCGGGTGTCGAGGCCGCCGACGTGCATCGTCCGTGGTCGCGGATCGTGGTGTCCGCCGGGCCGGACGGTCCCAGCGAGGAGACGTTGTGCCGGGTTGTCGACGACAACGACACCGCCACGGCGACAAAGATTTCGGATCATCGTCCCATCGATCTTCCTGGCGACGACGTGGTGCTGGTCGCCCGGGCGGTGGGTGCCGCGACCGTGGGCTTGGGTGTCGCGCCGGCCGGGCGATTTCTGCGTCTGCCCCGGTTGCCGACCGCCCTGGCATCGGGGGTGGTCTCGGTCGACTACCAACCGCGGCTGCGGGGATGGGTGGAGAAGGCGGTGGGCCCAGGTGCCACCGATCTGCTGTTCGCGACCGCGACCGTATACACGCTGACTCTGTCGCCGGATTCGCTTGCGCTTGACGCCGCGCTGCGGGGCGCGCTGGTCGCGGAGACGTGGTCGGCGCGACGGGCGTGGCAACGCGTGGAGCCGGCTCTGCATGCCGCTGTCGACGGCCCACCCGCATCCCTGCCACCACGGGTCGCACCCACCGGCCTGGTTGAGCGCTACGCCGAACGCGCCGGCCTGGCGGGCCTGGTCGGCGACGTGGCACTCGGCGCCGTGACCCGCAACCCCGCCAGCATCGGGATCGCGACGCTGGTGGCCGCCCCCAAGGCGACCCGGTCCGCGCGGGAGCTGTTCGCCGCCACCCTGGGGCGGGGGCTGGCCGACCGGCACGACGTGTTGCCGCTGCACCCGAGGCGCTGCGCCGCCTGGACTGGGTCGATGCGGTGGTGATCGACCCTCGCGCGCTCTACACCCCGCAGCTGACCGTCAGCCGGGTGCTCGGGGTGCGCGACGGGGATCGCACCCGGGTGTGGGAAGCGGCCCGCACCGCGGTCAATCAGGGCCGGCTCGCCGCGGGGTGGCATCCGGTGACCGCCGTGCCCGGCGTCGCGGGCACCGCCCTGGACGACGTTTCCGATGACGGTCCTCGGGTCCTGGTCAGCCCGGTCCACGGACCCGTACGCGTCGGCGGTCGTCGCCGAGGCCCGCCGCGCCCAGGTCGAGGTCGTCTCGGTCGACGACGACGCCCTCCGCTCACTGCGCAACGGATTCAATCGCCTCGTCCCGCTGGCCGGCTCAATCGACGACACCCTGCGCGAGGCGGTGACCCAGCTCCAACGAGACGGTCGAGCAGTCGCGGTGGTCGCGGCGGGGGCACCCGAGACCCTCGTGCGGGCGGACGTCGGAGTCGGTGTCACCCGTGACGGTGCTCCACCGTCGTGGGGTGCGCACCTGTGGGCCGCCGACCTGACCGGGGTGTGGCGCATCCTGCACGCGATCCCGGCGGCGCGGACAGCCAGCCGCCGGGGTATCGAGATCTCTGCGCAGGCGTCGGCACTCGGCACCCTGCTGCTGCTGCCCGGTGTTCCCGGCAGCGGACCGGAACCGGTCACCGCCGGGGCGGCCCTCGGTCTGTGGGTCGGTCGCTCGAAGGCCCGGGGCGTGCTCACCGCGCCGCTGCCCGCACCACGGCCGGGACATGAGTGGCATGCGATTCCCGCCGCCGAGGTGCGCGAGCTGCTCCCCACGCCGCGCAGGGACGACCACACCGCCCCGATTCCGAAACGCCGATACTCCGGGTTCGCCACCACCGGACCCGCACGGGCAATCGGTCGCATCGGCGTCCGGCCCGTCACCACTACGTGGCACTTTCTCCGCGCGGTGCGCGACGAACTGGACGATCCGCTGACCCCGATCCTCGCGACCTGCTCCGCGGCGAGTGCGGTGCTGGGCTCACCGATCGACGCCGTACTCGTCGGGTCCGTTCTCGTGCTCAACGCCGGCATCTCGGCAACCCAGCGACTGCGCGCCGAAGAGGTCTTGAATCGCCTTCTCGCCGTTCAGGATGCGCCGGCACGCCAGCTCACCGAGCTCAAAGACGCCTACGACCCGGTGGATGCCGCCGACTGTGGGGCCGACCGCCGCTACGTCGACATCGCGGCGGACCGGCTCCGGCCGGGCGAGGTCATCGAGGTCCGCCCCGGCGAGGTGGTCCCCGCCGACGGACGACTCCTCGCCGCCGAGGGGGTCGAGGTCGACGAGTCGGCGCTGACCGGGGAATCGCTGCCGGTGGTCAAACAGACCGATCCCACACCGGGTGTGCCGCTGGCCGAGCGCACCTGCATGCTCTACGCCGGAACCACGGTGCTGACCGGGACCGCCGTGTCGCTGGTGACCGCGACCGGCCGGACCACCGAGACCCGGCGTGCCACCGCCCTCGCGCCGGCGAAGGCGCGGGAGGTGGGCCTGAACGCACAGCTGAGCCGGTTGACCCGGCGGGCGATGCCGGTCAGTTTCGGCGGCGGCGGCATCGTCACCGGAATCGGTCTGCTCCGCGGCGCCGGCGTGCGATCCGCCGTCACCAGCGGAGTCGCGGTCATCGTGGCGGCGATTCCCGAAGGACTGCCGTTGGTGGCCACCCTCGCGCAGATGTCCGCCGCCCGCCGGCTCACCCGGTCCGCGGCCCTGGTCCGCGTCCCGCGGTCGGTCGAGGCGCTCGGGCGGGTCGACGTGGTCTGTTTCGACAAGACCGGCACACTCAGCGAGAACCGGCTGCGTGTGTCCGCCGTGGAACCGGCACCGGGATTCACGCGGAAACAGGTACTGTCCTACGCCGCGCGCACGGGGTGGTCGTCGAACGGTGGACCGCCCGATCACGCCACGGACGTCGCGATCGTGGACGCCGCCGACGCCGAACACGCGCACGAGGGCGAGGGCGAGGGCGACCGGACCCGGCAGGCCTACCTGCCGTTTCGTTCCGGCCGGTCCTACGCCGCCGCGGTGTCCGGCCCCCATCTCGCGGTGAAGGGCGCACCCGAGGTGATGCTCGAGTCCTTCGGCGAATCCGACGGTTCGCTCGCGGGGCGGGTGCACGGGATGGCCTCGGCAGGTTTGCGGGTGATCGCCGTCGGCCAGCGTGGGCTCAGCACGGACGACGCGGCGGCGGCCGCCGAGGACCCCGACGCCTTGGCGCGACTCGCTGAACGCGAGCTCGAGCCGGTCGGGTTGCTCGGCCTGCCCGACACTCCCCGCGCCGACGCCGTCGGCCTGCTGCCCGCGCTGCTGGACCAGGATGTCGGTGTCCGCCTGATCACCGGGGACCACCCGGTCACCGCCATCGCGATCGCCGACGAATTGGGGATGCCGGTCACCCCGGAGCAGGTGATCAGCGGCACCGACTGGGACGACCTCTCGCACCGCGAACAGGAGCGGGCAGTCGAGGACCGTCGGGTGTTCGCCCGCATGTCCCCCGAACACAAGGTGCAGATCGTGCAGACCCTGGAGCGGATCGGCCGGGTGTGTGCCATGGTCGGCGACGGCGCCAACGACGCCGCCGCCATCCGGGCGGCCAGCGTCGGCATCGGAGTGGCCTCCCGCGGCAGCGCTCCCGCCCGCGGCGCGGCCGGCGTCGTCCTCCTCGACGGCAGGGTCGGGGCCCTGCTCGATGCGTTGGACGAAGGTCGCCAGCTGTGGCGGCGGGTTCAGGCCGCGGTCGCCGTCCTCGTCGGGGGCAACGCTGGTGAAGTCGCCTTCGCCCTGATCGGCAGCGCCGTCTCCGGGCGCTCACCGTTCAACCCCCGCCCGCTGCTGCTGGTGAACATGCTCACCGACGCGCTACCGGCCGCGGCCCTGGCGGTCAGTCCCACCAGCCACAACGGTGTCGCCACCCGGGGACCCGACGAGGCAGCGCTGTTGCGCACCGTCGCCTTCCGCGGCACCACCACCACCGCCGCCGGCGCCACCGCGGCCTGGGCTATGGCCAGCCTGACCGGCGGACCCCGGCGGGCCTCCACCGTCGCCCTGGTCGCACTCATCGGCACCCAGCTCGGGCAGATTCTGCTGGACTCCCGCAGCCCCCTCGTTCTGACCACGTCGGTGGGGTCCCTCGCCGTCATGACGGTATTGATCAGCACCCCCGGAGTCAGCCAATTCCTCGGCTGTGTGCCCCTGGGCCCGCTCGGCTGGGCGCAAGGCTTCGGATCCGTCGCGGCAGCCACTGCCACCGCGGCCATCGCACCCGACCTACTCTCCCGCACACCCGGGATCAGCCACACGATCCGCGAACTACTCCACGCCGCAGGTAACCACGACCGCACACTGTCCTTCTCGGACAGTCCCGTCGACGTCCTCAGCGGCGGGTGGAAGGAGTGAGGTTCGGTCGATGATCTCGATTACGCCCACCCGCACCAGCAGCGCGTACAGCTCCCGCAACGGCGGCGTGAATACCCGCGCCACCACGGACACCACCGGATCTCCACCCACATCGACCACAGAGTTCGCCACGCTGCCACCCTGCGGACCCGAAACGAACTCCCGGTAAACCCCACACAGTGCGGAGGCGAGCAATGGTCGACAAATCACCTACCAGCCCATCCCACCGGGACACGGTCGAACGCGTGCGCCACGCCGACAGCTTCGCTGTGAAGCTGCCGATCGTGGGGAGCGTCGGCATCCCCCGGCCCGAGCACCTGGCGTTCTACGCCGCCCTCGGTGTCCTCGCGGCACTCGAGGTCATCGAATGGCCCGTCGCCGTGATCGTCGCCGCCGGGCATGTCATGGCCGCCGAGGAACACCACCGCACCCTGCACGAGGTCGGCGACGCGCTGGAGTCGGCCTAATACCGTAAAGGTCAGTGACCAACGCCCGAGCTGTGTACCCGGAGCCTCCGTGCGTCCACCGTTCCTCTATGGTTCTGTCCCCCAACAGGTCACGGCCGGGCTGCGATCCCGCGCGTGACACTCGGCGCCCTCCCGATGTCCTCCTCCGCTTCGAATATCGGCTCGTCCGCCTCCCCTGCAGTTGGTCGAGAACATCGCGGTCACCCACCTCGACGAGCAGGGGCCGGTTGCGACTTGCCTACCAATAGTTCCTTATCGGCTGCGACCGCGCCGCCGCCTACCTCCTCGACGACGAGAATTCGGCTGCACGTGCCGCCGCACTCAAGCGACAGATGGCCGGCGTCCGCTTGCTGATCGCGCGCGAACAGCACCGCACTAATCATGCAAAGGTGATCGTGCTGGACCGGCAGCGGGCACGGTTCACTGAACGTCATTGCCACGAACGGGCGCCAGACCCGGACCCGACCTGAACTCTCACGCGATCGCGGGCGCCTGCTTCCGCGGCGAGCCGGCTCCGAGCGACTGCTTGACAGGTTTCCCTGACCGCACCGGACCACGCCAGCGCGATGGGTGTTCCCCGTGGACAACAGGAATGAAAAGGTGAGCGCCTAACACTCAATATGGTTCTTGACCAGGATGTTCTGTAGGGAGAAAATTGCGTCTGATGCACTCAAGCTAGGTTGGTGCCGTCCACGGTTGGTTGCAGTATTCGAGGCCGGGCCCCACCTGCCGAGGAGGCCTCATGGCTCGAGCCGTCGGCATCGACCTCGATCTCGGTCGTGTCTGCACAGGAGGCCGCCGAGCCCGTACTGCCGGCCAACACCGAAGGCTCACGCACCACCTCGTCGGTCGTCGCGTGCGCCAAGAACTGCCACGTGCCAGTCGGCCTGCCTGCCAAGAACCACCCCGTCACCAACGTTGACCGCACCACCCGCTGAGCGCGGGAGGAAGGAGATGGCCAGTGACGCAGCGGGAATGGTTGGAACGCGACTTCTATGCCGACCTGGGCGTCCCTTCGAACGCGTCGGTCGAGCAGATCAAGAAGGCCTATCGCAGGCTCGCCCGCGCTCTGCACCCGGATGCCAACCCGCAGGACCCCCGAGCCGAGGACCGCTTCAAGACAGTCAGCGAGGCACACGCCGTGCTCTCGGACCCGGCCAAACGCAAGGACTACGACGAGGCACGCAGGCTGTTCACCGCCGGCCCCTTCGACCGCACCCGATTCCACCCCGGCGAGCGAAGCGCCGGCGTCAGCGGCGATTTCGACTTCGGCAACCTGTTCGCGCGAGGCTCAACCTCCTCCACCGCGGGTGGCGGAATAGGCGACCTCTTCAACCGTGCCGGCAATCGGACCACCGGCACACGACCACGGCGCGGCAGCGACGTCGAGACCGACACCCGGCTGCCCTTCCGTGACGCCGTCCGAGGCGTCGTGGTGCCACTTCGAGTGAGCACTACTTCCACTTGCACCGCATGTCACGGCAGCGGCGCCACGCCCGGCACCACCGCGAGAGAATGCTCACGCTGCAACGGGATGGGATTGGTCACCCGGAACCTGGGGGCATTCGGGTTCAGCGAACCCTGCGACGACTGCCGTGGCACCGGCACCCTCATCGACGCACCGTGCCCGGACTGTCAGGGCGCCGGCATCGGGAATCGCACCGGCACGATCAACGTCCGGGTGCCGCCCGGCGTGCGCGACGGTCAACGCATCCGCATCCCCGGCCGGGGCGAACCGGGCCTGCGGGGCGCACCTGCGGGCGATCTGTATGTGAGCGTGCACGTCAACACGGACCCGGTGTTCGGCCGCGACGGCGATGATCTCACCGTCACGGTTCCGGTCACCTTCAGCGAACTAGCCTTGGGTGCAACGATCTCCGTCCCCACCCTCGACGGCCACGTCGGAATGAGGATCCCAGCCGGCACGGCAGCGGGACGGACCTTTCGAATTCGCGGTCGCGGAGTGCCCGTACGCGGCGGCACGGCGGGCGATCTGTTGGTCAGAGCCGAGGTCACGGTGCCACCGAAGCTGGACAGCACGGCAGCCGAAGCCCTGCGGGCCTACGCGCAGGCCGAGAAGGCAACAGGATTCGACCCCCGTGCCGGGTGGGCAGGCAAGAGATGACTTCGACATCCGTCCACAGGGGAGGAACTGCCGTTCACCGATCCCGTTCGGTGTGCGGCTCGGTCGGCGGCCACGCTCCACAAGCGGATTGAACGAGGCAATGCGCAGTGAGGTGTAGGACACGATGACACCCGGGTGGACTTCGGACAACAAAGAAGGCGGCGGGTGGTGATGTCGGGGGCGCCGATGAGATCGCGGGCCCGCGGTCAGCATCCTATCGGTGTGCAGGCGGGGGAATGGCCGAACCCGCCTGTGCACCGCGCAACAACTGTGCATTCGAAGCGAAATGCATTGGACTGCAATTTTATTGGCCGAATTTATGTCGGTGATGCGCAACCGATCGTTCACCGAATGCGAAGGAACACAACCACACCCGCACATACGACATTCTCCATGTCGCACGCACGCACCCACGCCACGGCCGACGGGATGATCGTCGTGTGCATCACATCGACGGGTGGGTCTCTCCGTCTCGACGAGCAGGAGGCGGTGCGACTGGCCTGTGAGCAGTTCCTCAGCGAAGCGACCGCGCGACTCGCCGGGGATCATCGACTGGTCCGTCGTCGCGGTGCTCGACGACGACCACCTGGTCGGCGTGGCGGTCATCGAGCGGATCCTCGGCGCATCGGGCGGCGCCACCATCGGCGACGTCATGGATCCCGACCCACCGACCGTGACACCCGACACCGACGAGGAACATGCCGCGTGGCAGGCGGCGCAGGACGGAAAGCCCGGACTCGCCGTGGTGGACGCCGACGGCCGGTTCCGGGGTCTGATCGCACCGCAACAGCTGCTCACGGTGCTCGCGCACGAGCACGACGAGGACCTGGCCCGGCTCGGCGGATTCATGCACTCGGTCGAAGCCGCCCGCACGACCAGCGTCGAGACGGTAGTGCGTCGGCTGTGGCACCGGCTGCCCTGGCTGCTCGTCGGACTGCTCGGCGCGATGCTTTCGGCGGGTTTGATGGCGGGATTCGAGAAGCAGCTGGACGCCAACCTGGCGGTGGCCTACTTCGTGCCCGGCATCGTCTATCTCGCCGACGCCGTCGGCACCCAGACCGAGACCCTGGCGATCCGCGGGCTGTCGGTCGGGATCGGGATCCGGCGCATCGTCGGGCCGGAAGTCCTCACCGGGTTCTGGGTCGGCACCATTCTCGGCGTGGTGATGGCACCGATGGTCGCGCTGATGACCGGGGACTGGGAGCTCGCGGCCGCGGTTGCGGTCGCGGTGTTGTCCGCCAGTGCCATCGCCACCACGGTGGCGATGGTCCTGCCCTGGCTGCTGCACCGGCTCGGCAGGGACCCGGCCTTCGGATCCGGGCCGCTGGCCACCGTAGTCCAGGACCTGCTGTCGATCGTGATCTACCTCGCGGCGGTCACCGCGTTCCTGACGTGACAGCACCCCGGCACCGACCGGCCTCCATACGGCGGACGCATGCCACGCCCCAGCCGGCCGGACGAGACGACATGAGTTCCATCGCAGGAACTGATCGGTCACCAGCTCATCGACCCGTTCGTCCGCCCAGATCAGGTCCGATGCGGCCGCATGGTCTCGGGCCCGCAGGACGTCCCGCGCCGCCCCCGCCCGGCCGTGGCGGCGGCCACCCCCCATGTCCGAGATGCTGCCTCGCAGCTTGTGGGAGCGACCGGCTCGGGGTGGTGCAGCCGCGCCCCTCGGCGATGTGAACTGAGTGACGGCCTCCCGCACGGTTACGTCGGCACCAGCGCCTGGAGTTTCTCGCGGGCGAGTCGCTCGACCAGCAGGGGAACGAAGTCGCGCACCTTCCTGTTCGCGAAGTGTCGTGCGCGAGTGCACCACCTGCTCGATGCTCTCCCGGGGCAGATCCGGATACCGGACGTCTTGGCGGTCGATGACGTGGTCGATGTGCAGCAGCTCTTCATCGCGCGTCATAGAAAATCCTCCGCCCGGCGAGCGGCGGGGTCGAAGAGGGGATCGTCTTCTTGCACCTTGGCCACGACAACGCCGATAGGCACACCTCACACCCGTTCGGTGCCGGGGTCGTCGACTGCCGGGGCGGGCGACGGGTCGGGGTGATCCATTCGCTCGAGATGAGCCTTGATCCATTCGGTGGTATTGACCCGCCCAGGAGGGCGCGCGGACGAGTAGTGGACTGGTACGTCAGTCACGGATACTCATTTCTTCCGACGTCGGTGCAGTGCGGGCGCATGTGGCAGATCCCGAGAACGACCGAGACGCGAACCGCACCTGCACCGTGCCCCGCGGCGGGTGCTGCGTCAAGGCGCACGGGTGCATCTTCGCCCGGTGCGGGATCGGTGGCCAGGCTGTGTACTCGGTCCAACCACGGTCTAACCAGCTACGCCCGCCGCGCTGCGGCCTTCGGTGCGGCCGGTGTTTACGAACGGGACCAGGGAATTTCGTGCGGGCACACCGTTGCCGCGGCCACGGCGAGGATGCAGCATTGAGGCCGTGCGCCGACCACGCTGGCCCGCGATCGCACCGCCGACGTGCGGCGGTGTCCAGGTGCACGGCCACCGGCTGCTGGCCGCCGATACTCACCTGACCCTGGACCTGGTCCGCATCGTGGCGTTCCCCGGTGGCCTCGGTGTCCACCTCACCCTGACCGCCATCGGCCGGCCCGCCGAGCGGGCCCGGTATCAGACCCGGACGCTGACCGATTCCGCCGACCGATCGGCCAGCTGGTCCTACCTCGCGGTGCGCGCCGGGACGGGTCACCTCGCAGTTGCGGACCCGTACCTGCCAAAACCGGACGTCCACACCCGCGACCAGGGACAGTGCATCTACTGGTGTGGAACATCGTCAACCGCCTTGCCAACGCGTTCGGCTTCACCCTCCTGGAAGGCCAGTTGCACAGCGGTACCCGCGCCCTGCACCGTTTCGGCTACCGCTTTCCCGGCTTCCTGCTCGCCGACGGCGAGAAACCCGACGAGTGACGATGTCGTGGCCAACCTCCGCCACTCGGTGTTGAACCGGCCCGCCGTCACCGACCCGGGCCTGCGGATCGCCGCCGCGGCCGGCGACCCGCTTCCCGAACCGTGGCAGGCCTACGCCGCGATGGTCCGCGACGCCTCCTACGCGATCACCGATACCGACATCGGCCGGCTCCTCGCCGCCGGACCCACCGAGGATCAGGTCTTCGAGGTCACCGTCGCCGCGGCGGTCGGCGCGGCCCTGGAGAGTTTCGATGCCGGAATGTCCGCACTGGGACACACGTCCACGAGCTGAATCGAGCAGATCGACGGAAAAACCTGACACAGGATGTCAGGGTCTCGGTGCGAGCATGGTTTCACCGTTCGGCGCCGGGCCCCGGATCGACATCGACACAGACAAGGACCTCCATGCGCGAAACACGAGAAGAGCTCGAAGAGCTCCAGACCCTCCTCGACGCCTCCCTGTCCCGCTCCACCGCACATCTGCGTTCCATCATCAACACCGAGAACACCCTGACCGCAGAGCAGCTCACCCAGATCGTCACCGGCATGTGCACCCTCGCCCTGTCCACCGTCACGGCCGAGGGCGAACCGCGGATCAGTGGTGTGGACGGGCACTTCCTGCACGGAAAGTGGCACTTCGGCACGGCACGCGGCGCCGCCAAGGCCCGCCACCTCGCTGCCCGGCCGGCCGCCAGCGCCGCGCACATGCGGGGTGAGGACCTGGGCGTGTTCACGCACGGCACGGTGGAGACCCTCAACCCCCGGGACGGCGAGCCGGCCGCGGACTGGCCGGACCTGCTCGCCTACTTCAAGAGCCTTTACGGCGAAGACTTCTTCGACTGGGACAACGACGTGGTCTACTACCGGCTGCATCCGCACTGGATGACCGTCTACGCCGCCGGTCTCGACGCGGCACCGGTTGCCGGGTGAGGCGGTACCGTCGGCCGTGTGGCTCTCATCCATCACGCTCAACTGTCTCCGTCCAAGGCCGAGATGCTCGGCGAGTGGGTTCCTCGCCAACCCTGGATCGGGTCCGCCGACGCGTCGTCCCTCGAGGTCGTCGGTGCGTACCGGTTCGACGATCCGGCCGGGGAGGTCGGCATCGAAACCCACCTGGTCCGGACGGCCGACGGGCAGGTCGTGCAGGTGCCGGTGACGTATCGCGGTGCCCCGACGGCCGGTGCGGAGGCGTCGTTGATCACCACGATGCAGCATTCCGTGCTGGGTGAGCGCTGGGTCTACGACGCCTGCGCCGACCCGGTGTACGCGAGTGCGCTCGCGACGGCCATCCTGACGGGCGGGACCGAGGCGGAACTCCAGTTCGCCGCACTCGCCGAGCGCCGTGAGGTGACCACGAGGGTGTCGGGTAGCGGCTCACCGGGCTCGACCGTGCCGGTCGTCGGTGCCGTGACCTGTGCGAATGAGGGAACGGCCACCGTCATCACGGCGGCCGCGATCGGCATCCGGGTGTTCCGGGTGATCGATCCGGATCGGGTCGCGGACCTCGGCTCGCACACTCTGGAGGGCACCTGGCCGGGCCGAGGTGCGCCGGCGCTGCTCGCGATCGCGCATCCGACGGCTGACCACGACGTGTGACGCGGGAGGGGCGGAATATCTCCGAGGACGGTACAGTTGAACCCGTCGACGGTGTCGGACATACCCCGGGTACCACATTAAAATTGTCGCCGAGAGCGACCACTTGCCGAGAGGCGATATGACGGCACCGTCGCAGAGGCCGCCGGCACCATATGGTGTCGGCGGCTTTTTTTCTGCGGTGGACCTCACGCGACGGGCTCGAATCCGGCCAGCATCTGCTCGAGTGCGGCCTGGTCGGGCCCGATGAAGGGGTCTGACTTCGGTGCCTCGGCGAGCATGTCCAGAAACTCGGCGGTGCGTCCGTCCGCCGGGGGGAGGTGGGTGCTGAGGATCCATCGCGGGTCGAGCGCCCGGACCGCGGCGACGGTGCGCAGGAACTTCGTCTCGTCCACCAGGTGCACCCAGGGACTGTCGACGGTGGCCCACAGGTGCTGCGCGGCGCGGACGGCGCCGGGTGCGGAGTACCCGACGTCGTTGGCGGTGGCGAGTTCGGCGGTCTCCATCGGCGCCCCGAAGCAATCCGACGAGAAGCAGGCCTCGCTGCGGTCGTCGTAGAAGCCGACGGTGCTGGGATTGTCGAACAGCGGGGGCCGCAGCGCCGTCAGTGTGCGATCGCCGACGTCGAGGGATTGACCTGGATTGAGCAGGTAGACCCGGTCCATCGGGACGGGCCGTGCGCAGGACATGATGCCGATGCCCGCGAACGTCGTGATCAGGCGGGCGCGCGGCGCCGCGTCGAGAAGGTCGAACAACGCGCCGGTGTGATCGCGGTCCGGATGCGTCAGCCAGATCCACTCGACGTCCGCGGGGTCGAGCACTGATCCCAGGGCGTCCATGAAGCCGCGTCCGGGCAGGCTGAGTCCGGTGTCGACGACGACGGGTTCGGCGGCGTGGAGAACGTACGCGTTCACCGGTAGGTGCCCGATCCCCGGTACTTCCAGTTCGTCGCCGAGTACCGTGATGTCGCGTCGGATTCTGTTGATACGCATGGGAACTTTCCTCAGTCGTCGTAGTCGACGCGGATCAGCGACCGGGCGATCGTGGCCAGTTCGGCTTCGGTCGGCTCGTATCCCCGCGGGACCTTCAGGCCCAGTTCGAACGGGGTGGCCCCGTCGTCGAGCGCGGCACGGAATGCGGCGCCTGCCTCGGCGGGGGTGGCCTCGAGTAGCAGGGCCCAGCCCCGGCGGACACGGCCCCGGTGGGTGACCGTCACGGGTGCGCCGCCGGCGAAGTTGCGCCGCCACGGACGCTCGGTGAAGACGAGCGTCTGACCGTCGACGTCGTGCAGGCATACCGGCACTCGCAGGGTGCGCCCGGTACGACGGCCGGTGAACTCGATCAGTCCTTGGCGCCGGATGCGCCGACCCAGTGACCGGGTCGTGAGGACCCGCCGGACCAACGGGTTGACCAGCCGCATCAATTGGGGTGGCGGCGGGTTCAGCCGCACATTTGCGGTATCGGTTTTGGACATGTCACCGACGCTAGGAGCGGTGGAGCGGGCGCACCATTCCACAATTCTGGTATTTCCGCCGCCGATCCGCGCTCGTACGCTTGACTCGTGAGCGTGGATTCCGTGCAGTGCGCGGCAGACAAGGTCGCACGATTGTGCGCCGCACCCCGCGGACTGGTGTCGCTGTGGCGGGACGCGTCGGACGTCGTCGCCGGTGTCGTCCCGTACTACTGGACGCCGTGCTGGTTCACCCTCGACCCCGTGTCCATGCTGATGACCAGTCACTATCACTTCGGCATGGACGAATTTCCCGGAGAATGGCTGGCCGCCGAGTACTACGAGGACGACGTTCAGTCCGTCCCCGACGTAATGCGTTCCGCCGAAGGGATTTCCACGTTGCACGAAGCCGCGCACGGTGATCCGTCGGGAAGTCCGCGCTGGCGCCGGAACCGGACACTCGGCGGCGACCAGGAGTTGATTGCGCGGCTACGCACGCGCTCGGGAGAAACCTGGGGAGCGCTGAGCCTCTATCGCGACGAGGGGATGCCGATGTTCTCGGAAACCGAGAAGTCGTTCGTGCAGCAGATCGCGCCGGTCCTCGCGGGCGGTGCCCGCCGAGCACTGCTGTGCGGGCAGGCCGAGGAACCGGAGTATGCGGATTCGCCGGGTCTGCTCGTCCTCGACGAGAAGTGGAACATCGAATCCGCGACGCCCGGGGTCGACCGGTGGATGGTGGATCTGCCGGGCGGGGACTGGGATCGGGGGGAGTTGCCGGCCTCGGTGATTACTCTCGCCGGTCGCGTGTTGCGGTGTGTGGAAGACCGCGACCGGCTGGGCGACGTGGCCATCTCGCGGGTGCTGTCGCGGTCGGGGGCCTGGTTGGTGCTGCACGGGGCATGCCTGACGTCGACGGGCAGGCGGCGGATCGCGGTGATCGTGGAGCCGGCGCATCCGAGCCGTCTGTATCCGCTGCTGATGTCGGCGTACGGGCTGACCGAGCGCGAGAAGGAGGTTACGTCGATGGTGTTGCAAGGGGCGTCGACTTCGCAGATCTCCGCCGAACTGCACGTGTCGGCGCAGACCGTGCAGCAACATCTGAAGAGCATCTTCGACAGGACCGGTGTGCACAGCCGACGCGACCTGGTCGGCAAGGTGTTCTTCCATCACTACGAGCCGCGGTTCCGTGACAACGAAAAGCGGACCGCCGCGGGCAGGCCTGTCCGCGGCGGTCCCTGGCCGACGCAGAGGGGTTGAGTTCCGCCCCGGGCCAGTCGGGGGCGGAGGCCTACTGTTCCTTCTTCAGGCGGGCGGCCAGCATGGCCTTGCCCAGATCGCCACCCTTCCGGCTCACGGCTTGGGCGCGGCGGAAGAAGTCGGCCAACTCGGCGTCACCGTCCATGTCGGCGTCCGAAATGTAACCCTCGAGACGCAGAGCGTTGCTCAGTGACGCTTCGACGAACCAAATCAGGTTGTAGTCCTTGTCCCGAACACCCGTCACCGAACGTGCATCTTGTTCGCTCATCAGTGCGTCCTTCCCGAGAAACGGCCGACTGTCTTGTGGTTCCTGCCTACCCGTGTGGTTGCATCGTAAACGTGAGGCGCGCCGGGCTCAGGCGAATGCCCAGTTCATCAGGGCGACATACAGCCCGGTCCCGACGACGATCGAGAGCACCGCATTCTTGCGCCACAGGTGCACCGCGGCCGTCGCCCCCACCGCGACCAGTTCGGGGATCCCGTGCGACGGAGCGGTGACGGAGACGTTCTTCAGCGAGTACGCCACCAGGATCAGCATGATCCCGGCCGGCAGGTAGACACCCAGATAGCCGACGAGCGCGGACGAGCGCAACGGCATGACGATCGCGAAGGGGACGGCGCGCAGGGCGAACGTGACGATCGCCATGATCGCGATGGCCGCGAGGATGTAACCGGTGTCAGGCATCGGTGGCCACCTTTCGCCGGGCGAGGAAATAGCGGACGACGAGCAGGCTCACGAAGGCGCCCATCGCTATCGGCAGCATGTGTCCGGGGTCGACGAGGCGCGCGATCAGCGCGCACATCACGGCCATCGAGGGCACCGCGAAACCCCTCTGGGACCGGACGGCCTCGATGGACAGCACGACGAACAGCGCGGTCAGCGCGAAGTCGAGACCGACGATGTTCTCCGGGATCCATTGCGCCGCGGTCGCTCCGAGCATCGCACCACCGATCCAGTACGCGTGGAGATACAACTGCGAGTACACGACGACCCGGCCGGACATCGACTTCCGGTCGCCAGTGACCGTCATGGCGTACGCCTCGTCGGTCAGCGCGAACATGCTGTAGAAGCGGGCGAGCCGGCCCTTCACCCTGTCGAGGGGAAAGCTCAAGGCGTAGAACACGTGCCGGAAGTTCACCAGCAACGCGGTCAGCGCGATGTACGGGAGCGGCGTCATCGCCGCCACCATGCCGACCGCGATGAATTCGAGGGAACCGGCGTAGATCAGCGAGGTGAAAACCATCGCCCACCACGGGTTGAGTCCCTGCTGGACGACGAGCACCCCGAGGGCGATCCCCAGCGGAACCAGCCCGATCCCGACGGGGAGGGACGCCTGCAGGGCGCGACGCCATTCCGGAGCGTGCCGGGGGGCGGAGTCGACGACTGCGGTCGTCGAGAGGGTTGCTGGATCGATCACCACGCAAATCTATAGCAACTATCCCGGTGCGCGATTGCGAGCAAATGCCCATTCTCCGCACTCTGCGCAATAATAGTTCAATGGATGACATCGATCACGCAATTCTGGACCACCTGCGGAATGACTCCAGTCTGACCAACACGGAATTGGCGGATCTGGTGGGTCTGACTCCGTCCCCGTGCCTGCGCAGGGTCAAGAAGCTCGAGGCGGACGGAGTCATCACCGGCTACCGCGCCATCGTCAGTCAGGAAGCGCTCGATCGGGGTTTCCAGGTGATCGTCACAGCCGAGATCGGTGTGAACGACCAGGCGACCATCGAGCAGTTCGAGTCCCGGGTCGCTGCCTTCGACGAGGTGATCGAATGCCGGAGGCTGTTCGGCATCCCCGACTACTTCATCCGGGTGGCGGTCCGCGACCTCGCGACGTACGAGGACTTCATGGCCACCAAGCTCAGCGGGCTCCCGGCGGTATCGCGGGTCACCTCGTTGATCACGATGAAGACGATCAAGAGCGCCGACTGAGTCAGCGGTGCGCCGCGACCTCCCGGTAGAACTCGAGATGTTTCTGCGCAACGTCGTCCCATCGGTGTGAGCGAGCGAAGGCGCGCCCCTCGTCGAGGGAGGAGCCGTCGGCAGGCTCGGTCAGGGCGCGTGCCATCTCCTCGTGGTTGGACGCGTACCGGACCGTCCCGCGAAAGACCTCCCGTAGGACCGGCAGGTCGCGTGCGACGACGGGAACGCCCGCCGCCAGGGCTTCCATCGCGGCCAGTCCGAATCCTTCCTTGGTGGAGAGGAAGGCGAACGAGCGCGCCTGGGCCACCAGCGAGGGGAGGTCGGCGTCGTCGATCGTTCCGAGAATGGTCGGTGTCACACCCAGCTCCGCGGCCCGTCGGTCGAACTCGTCCCGGTACCCCCGGTAGTCGAACAGGGTCTCGCCGCCGGCGAACACCAGCCGCAGGTCCGGTTGCTCCTTCACGAGTAGTGCGAACGACTCCAGCAGGTCGATGCTGCCCTTGCGCGGTTCGATACCGCCGACCGCCAACACGTAGTCGCCCAAGTCACCGGCCCACCTGCGGCGACGCCGGGTGTCCTCGCGTGCTTCCTCGAATCGGGCGGCGTCCACGCCGTTCGGAATGACGGCGCAATCGAGACCCCACCCGGCCGAAACTTCGGCGGCGACGGCGGCGGACACGCAGATCCGCGCGTACGGATCCACGATCGCGCGCTCGTGGCAGGCGGCCAGCGCGGGCGTCGTGAACTGGTCGAGATGGTGGATGGTTCGCACGCACCGCCCGACGGCGTTGGCGCTGATGCAGTCCTGCGCGTGGACGATGTCGTAGGCCCCCGGGGGGAAGGCGGCGCGCATCGTCTCGATGGATCGGAGGATCCGCTCACCGACGGTCTCGTCGTCGACGTGTGCGAACGGCACCACTCGCACGGTGACAGCCGGGTCGACAGGACGGAAGAAGGCGGCGTCGCCGTGCCTGCCCAGAGTCCAGACCGTCACGTCCGCACCCTGTCGGGCGAGGGCCTCGGCCAACGCCAGCGTGTGCACGACTCCCCCGCGAGGTTTGGTCGAATAGGTCAGCAGAGCGATCCGCACGTCAGTGTTCTCCTCGGTCCAGCATTCTCCGGTAGGTGTCGATGCGGCGTTCCTCCAGGTGCCGTAGCACCTTCCTGGCCCGGTTGACCTCGTAGTCGACGTCGAGTTCGGCGACGGCGAGGCCGCCCTTCGTCCCCGTTCGCGCGAGCACGTCGCCGCCCGGGCCGACTACCTTGGCCTGACCGAGAAACCGCAGGCCACCCTGGATTCCGGTCTGGTTGGACGACACGAGGACCACCTGGTTCTCGGCGGCCCGGGCCGAATCGTAGAGATCGAACAGGCGTGATTGCCGGTCCTGCATCATGCGCGCCGCCCGGTCCGTGATGCTGGCAGGCCACGCGGACAACGCGGCGATGATCCGCGCGCCGTCGAGCGCAAGGGTGCGAGTGGATTCCGGGAACGTCTTGTCGTAGTCGATCAGCATCCCGATCCGGCCCACCGGTGTGTCGAAGGCGGTGAAGGAGTCACCCGCGGCGTACGCCAGAGATTCCCCGGCCGGCTGATGCACCTTGCGGTGACTGCCCAGCACTCCGTCACCGGTCACGCAGGTGGCGGCGTTGTATCGCACCCCGTCGCACAGTTCCGTGTACCCGATGCAGACCGTCATGCGGCCCGCCATCTTCGCGACGGCCTTCAGTTCCGGGCTGTCCGCGGCGAGCGCGGGCGGAAGCTCCTCTGTGTCCGGCCGCCGGAGATCCGAGATGTAGCCGCCGAGGCAGGCGTCGGGCAGGACGAGCAGGTCCACCCCGTCGTTCGTCGCACTCTCGATCAGCGCCTGCAACTTCAGGAGCGCGCGATCGATGTCGCGGCCGAAGTGCCCCGCCAATGCTGCCAACCGTGTCGTCACCATAGGCGTCAGGCTAGTGTCGCCGTCGCCGGCAACACACCCGCTTCGAGTTCGATGCGGTCCGCCAGATACTCCGCGTCCCGCGCCACTCCCGCGAACCGTCCCGAACCCCACGTGTGCTGCCACGGAAGGCCGAGGAAGTACAGCCCGGGCACCGCGGTGACGCCGCGGTTGTGGGTGGGATGGCCCTCACCGTCGAACACGCCCGCGCGGAGCCACCGGTAGTCGGTCCGGAAACCGATGGACCACACCACCGACGTGATGCCCGACGTCGGCAGCTCCAACTCGGTGACCTCACGTTCGGGACGCCAGACCGGCACGTACCGTTCCTCTCGCGGCGCATCGATGCCCGCGCGGTCGATATAGGCGTCGATGGAATCCTTGATGCTCTCACTGACGGCATCGGCAGCATCCAGCGACGACTCCAGAGTGGGCGCGAACCGCAGGGTGCCGTCCACGACGTCGAGCAGCCGCCCGTACAGGCGCATTCCCGTGAGCGCGAACGCACGGAGGTCGATGTCGCGGCCACCGTCCCGGCCGGTGACGTAGTGGTTGGTGTTCTCCCGCTTGCCCAGACCGCCCGGGTGATCGGCGATCGAGACGTCGTAGGTGCCCATGTCGTGCAGCCAGGCCACGCAGTCCCGGCCGCGGTAGAACCGCGCGACCCGCGGCGCCCCACCGGTGACGAGGTGGACGGTACGACCCGCGAGATGAAGATCCTCCGCGATCTGGGCGCCGGACTGGCCGTTGCCCACCACGAGAACCTCGCCCGCGGGCAGCTCGCCGGCGCTCCGGTACTGCGACGAGTGCAATTGCGTGATGTCGGCGGGCAGCCGTTCGGCGAACCGGGGAACGACCGGTGTGTGGTACCCGCCGACCGCGACGACGACGTGGTCGGCGTGCATCGAGCCTTCCGTCGTGTCCACGTCGAACCCTCCGGAACCCGACTGCCGGACCCCCACCACCGTGACCCCTTCGCGCACAGGAGGATCGAAGGTATCGGCGTACCCACGCACGAACTGGTAGGTCTCCTCGCGGTTCATGAACCCGTCGGGATCGCCGCCCGAGTAGCTGTATCCCGGAAGGGTGCACTGCCAGTTCGGAGTGACGAGAGTGAAGCTGTCCCAGCGACTGTCGCGCCACTCGTGCGCAATCGACTCTCGCTCGAGCACCACGTGGTCGATTCCACGCTGCACCAGATGCCAGCTGATCGACAGGCCCGCCTGGCCGCCGCCGATCACGACGACTGTGTGTTGTTCGGTCATCACGACTCTCCGGGGAGTGAAGCCGGGTTCATCTCGAGGACCCGGACGAGGGATTGGGGGTCGAGGGTGCGGCCGGCGCGTTCGAGTTCCTGCATCTGCTCGGACGCGGACGTGCAGTACATCCCGAACTTGGCACGGACTCGCTCACTGGCCTCGGTGAGCGCCGTCGTGGTGCGTGTGAGGAAATCGGCGACCGTGTAGTCCTCACCGGCCACCAGGTGGTCGTGCATGACCAGCGACGGCGAGTAGCAGGACTGGGTGCTTCCGTTCGGCCAGCGCACCGTGAACGTCATCTCAGGCATCGACGGGCTCCAGTTCGGCTGTCGTGGTGCGGAGGAACGACGGTCGTGCCGTCGCGTCGAGCCGGGTGCCGCTCACCCGGTTCTCCGCGACGACGTCTCCGTACAGTTCCGGCCGGCGGTCCCGGAGGTTGTACATCCCGCCGCTGCGAATCGCGTCCAGTTCGGCCTGCACATCCAGCGTGGCCGAGGCGAGGCCGGGTTCCACGCCTGTGGTGGCGAGGATCTCGCCGCCCGGGCCGACGATCTTCGCGCTGCACACGAACCGGAGCGACCCGAACGTCCCCGCCTGATTCGACGCCACCCAGACCACCTGATTCTCCGTGGCCCGCGCGCGGTCGTAAATATCGAATCTCTGCTTCCACCGGTCGTCTTCGGGGTTCTCGACGCGGTTGGTGCGGGCGGTGGGCCACGCCGACAGCGACGTGATGATCTCCGCGCCGTCGAGGGCGAGCGTCCTCGCGGCCTCGGGAAAGGCTTTGTCGTAACAGATCTGCATGCCCATCCGTCCGACCGGGGTGTCGAACGCTTCGTACTTGTCGCCGGCGCGGTAGCAGAGGTTCTCCCCCAGCGGCTGGTGCACCTTGCGGTACGAGCCGAGTATCCCGTCGCCGTGCAGCGTCACCGCGGCGTTGTACCGGTCGGCGCCGTCGGCCTCGCAGAATCCGAGGGTGATCACCAGGTCGCCGGCCATGTCGACGACCCGCCGGATCTCGGGCCCGTCCAATTCCAGTGCGGGCGGGAGGCTGCGGAGCCGACGCTGCCGCTGCTCCTCGGTTTCGTCGCCTCCGCCCAGGCTGGGCAGGTAACCGCCCAGGCAGGCCTCCGGAAGCACGAGTAGCGAACTCCCGGCTGTCCGCGCCTGCTGGATCAGTTCACCGATCGTGCGATACGCCTGTTCCATGTCGCGGCCGAACTCGGCTGCCGCAACGGAGATTCCGATGTCAGTCATGCTCTTCCCAATCCTGTGACCGTGGAGTGCACCACGCGTGTCGTTACGCCGTCGGGCCAGCGAAGGCTGACCCCCGGCTCGTATGTCAATTCCCCGCAGACGGCCGAGGTGGCCGGCCCGGCGGGCGCCGGGGCGCTACCGCGCCGATCGGCGGTGATCATCGCGAACCCGGGAAAGCACGTCATCCAGTCACCCGCCGTCGTACCGGGCGGCCTGGGGACCGATGCGACGTCGAGGACGGCGCCGAGTCCGCTCGCCTCGGCGAGCATCCCGGTGGTGCCGGCGATCCCCGCCATGCTGATGTCCTTCGCCGCGGCGGGGCGGGTGCGGGCGACGAACGAGGCCATGTCCCGCAGTTCGTCCGAGCTGCGATGGGACGTCGAATCCCACTGCTGTCCGGTGTATCCCGGCCGCCATTGCCCGTCCAGGTCTGCTGTCAGCGTGAGCTCGTCGCCGACCCGACCCCCACCCGCGGGCACCGGATCCGCGGTGCGTCCGAGCGCTGTCACCGACAGCGCCGCGGGAACACCGAGCTGGGTGTGGCCGCCCAGTACCGGTACGCCCCACGCTTCCGCAGCCCGGCTGAGCCCACGGATCACCTTCGACAGGATCGAGGTGTTCGGTGCGCCGACCGAGTCGAGCATCCCGACGGGGACGGCACCCATCGCCGACAGGTCGTTGAGGTTGACGAGGGCGGCGCACCATCCGGCCCACTCGGGATCGCGCTCAACCATGGCGGGCAGGATGGCGTCGCACGCCGCAATCAGGTCGCTGCCCGGTACCGGTGCGCCGTCGTCGCCGCGGAACCCGCTGCCGCCGAGCGCATCACCATGCGCACCCAAGGGAGCCAGGGTGTGGGCCAGACAGGACTTCGTGCTCTGGACCAGACGCTCGACGCGATCGATCGGCCACGTCATATGCACGTGCGGCGCGCCCGCCACCGTGACGTCACCCATCCGCGTCCAGCCCAGGTGGGCGAACATCGTTTCGTTCCGGCTCTGCACGGTGGCGTCGAACCGCAACGCGCCGCGGGATTCGGCGTGGGCGCAGGCGGCGCGCACGAGTGCCTTTCCGATTCCCCTGCTGCTCCGGATGTTTCGACCCACCACGAGGCGGCTTCCCACCCACCACCCGAGGTCGGTGCCGTCCGTCATCGGGGCGAGGCGAACACCGCCGAGCACCTCGCCCGTGGTGCTGATCGCCACGAGCACCACGGTTCGGGGATCGTCGTCGACATCGTCCCGGTCGCTGGCGGTGAACAGTCCCTGTTCCACGACGAACGTCTCACGCCGCAGTCGTCGGTACGCCTCGATCATCACCCGACCGGTGGCGGGTTGCACGAGGAAACTCCACTGTGACTCCTGAACCGACGGCCCGGTGAGGACGGCGAAATCGGAAGGAGTGCTCTCGGCGGTCGGCAGGTCCCACATGTCAGCCTCCTGCGTTCTGAAGGACGCTGCAGGCCCCACACGCGGCGCAGCCCGCCTTCTGGTCGGCGCCGCGCATGCCGACCGCCTGCAATTCCTTCGCCACCCGCGAGGTGACGTCGGCGAGCAGGGCCGGCGACGGCGCCTGAGCCCCGTCCTCGACTGCCAGCGTGCCGGCGAGCGGCCGGAACGGGACGACGAACGGGTAGACGCCCATGTCGATCAGTTCGGCTGCGCCCGCGACCAATTCGTCGGGATCTTCACCCAGCCCGACCAGCAGGTAGGTCGACACCTGATTCCGTCCGAAAACCCGAACCGCCTCGCGCCACGCCGCCCGGTACTCGTCCAGCGGAACAGTCGCCTTGCCGGGCATCCAGCGCCGCCGAACCTCGTCGTCCAGGGACTCCACGTGGATGCCGATGGAATCGGCCCCCGCGTCCCGAAGATCCGTGATGGTCCCGAGATCGCCGGGCGGTTCGCACTGCACCTGTATGGCGAGGTCCGGGGCCACCACCTTGACGGCCGCGACGCATCGCGCCAGGTGACGGGCACCGCGATCCTTGGCCGCCGACGTGCCCGTGGTCATGATCATCTGGGTGACGCCGTCGAGGCGGACGGCGGCTTCGGCGACCTCGGCGAGTTGTTCGGGCTTCTTCACCGCGATTGTCGAGCCGGACTGCAGTGATGCCTCGATCGAGCAGAATCGGCACCGCTGTGCCGGGTCGTATCGAATGCAGGTCTGGACCACGGTCGTGGCGAGTACGTTCGTCCCGTGCAGCCGGGCGATCTTCTCGTAGGAGATTCCGTCGGCGGTATCGAGGTCGTAGAACCGAGGCCGTCGGACCGGCTCGATCTCCACCCCCATGTCGGTGCCGTTCAACAGCAGGCGGTTTCCACTGACTTCGTACGGGCTGTCGGACCGGATGGGGATGGCGCCGCCGATCCCGCCGATCAGTACATGACCGTCGTCGCTGGGGCCGGCGCCGGAAGTCCGGGTGACCGGGACGTTCAGTGATCGAATTCCACGTACTGCTACGTCAACTCGTGTCGAGAGATCGCTCATGGTTCACACCTCAGACCATGTATGTGGAGTTGATGATGGCGCCCTTGCGGGAGTAGTGGATGATGGCGTCCTGCACATCCAGGGGATGTGCGGGCACGACGCCCTCGATCAGGTCCTCTTCCCGTCCGCCGTGCAGCGCGAGGCCGAAGCGGCACGCGAAGACGGTCCCACCTTCGGAGATGAATGTCGCGAGTGCGTCGTTGATGTTCTGCTCGCCCGGGAAACCGTTGTCTCCGGTGGTCGGAAACCCACGCGTCGCAAGGCAGTTGAGGGCGCCGGGGCCGTAGAAATAGATTGCCGACTCGAAACCCTTGCGCAGTGCGCGGGTTGCCTGCAGGACGGCGACGAAGCTGACGGAGGATTCGTGCGCGATGCCGTGCACCAGCGTGAAGTAGGACTCGCCGTCCTGGGCCTTGTAGTCCGGGAAGATCTTCGTCGACCCGTAGATGTTGGTGCCCTTGGGCAGTGCCGGGTGGGGAATCTCGCCGAGTGCCTTCTGGATGTTCTCGGCGATGGTGTTCTCGATGTCGGTCACAAGGGACTCCTGGTTGTTCGGGGGCGGAGGCGCCCGAAGGGCCTGAACGCGCTGATGAGATGCTGTGGGCGACGGGCCGGGCGTAGACTTCGATGTCCATTCGCTCTGCGTGGGGAGAGTGCGCTGCGCACTCCGTCGACCTGAAACAAGTACACGGTTCGGTGATTTCCGAATGGTCACGCGAGGAACAAGCTCAGGTTTCGTAACCCTCACCGCGGCCCGAATCCGGTAATCCGGTCGTAACACCGACCGCGTGACTCTGCGCACCCGCCGATCGAAAAAGTAAAGAGTCCTTTACTATGGGTGACTCGTACCCCGAATACAGAGAGAGCCATGACCAGCGCTTCGCGCCCCGAAGACCCAGCCCGCCCCGGAGTGATCACCGCACTCCCGGACGCACCGCGGGGGTGAACACATGGTGACCGTCCTGAGCATCGGCTTCGGCGTCGTCGTCGTATTGCTGATCACCGCCCTGACCGGCTACTTCGTCGCCCAGGAATTCGCATACATGTCGGTCGACCGCTCGCGGCTCAAAGCCCGGGCCGAGGCGGGAGACGCGGGCGCCGCCCGCGCCCTCGGCGTCACTCGCCGCACCTCGTTCATGCTCTCCGGCGCCCAGCTGGGCATCACCGTCACCGGCCTGCTCGTCGGTTATGTCGCCGAACCCCTGATAGGACGCGGCCTCGGTGAGCTTCTCGGCGGTGTCGGCATCCCCACCGCGGTCGGGATCGGCGTCGGCGCCGTCCTCGCCGTCCTGTTCTCCACCTTCGTCCAGATGCTCTTCGGGGAGCTCGTCCCGAAGAACCTGGCGATCGCCCGGCCCGAACCGGTGGCGCGTTGGCTCGCACTGTCGACCACGATCTACCTGAAACTCTTCGGCTGGTTGATCTGGCTGTTCGACCAGTCGTCGAACCTGCTGCTGCGCGCGCTGCGGATCGAGCCGGTCCACGACGTCGAACACTCAGCCACCGTGCGGGACCTCGAACACATCGTCGCCGAATCCCGCGACGCCGGTGAGCTGCCGCGGGAACTGTCGACCCTGCTCGACCGGATCCTCGACTTTCCGACCCGCACCGCCGGGCACGCGATGATTCCCCGCGCCCACGTCGACACCGTCCGGGCCCACGATTCCCTGAGCAGTGTTCTCGAGAAGATGGGTGCGGGCCACACCCGCTACCCCGTGGTCGGGACTTCCTCCGACGATCTGCGCGGCGTCATCCACCTCCACGACCTGCTCGGCGAGCAGGCCGACGGTCCGGCCGCGTCCCGGGCCCGTTCGGCCGTCGTCGTGCCGACGTCGCTGCCGCTGCCCGCCGTGCTGGAACAGCTGACGGCGGCCCGGGACGAAATGGCGCTCGTCGTCGACGAGTACGGCGGGTTCGCCGGTGTCATCACGATCGAGGACCTCGCGGAGGAACTCGTCGGTGAGATCGCCGACGAACACGATCCCGACGGCGGCGTCTCCGTGACGGGGTCCGAATCCGAAGGCTGGACGATGCCCGGCGATCTGCACATCGACGAGGTGGAGCGCATCCTCGGACACGACCTGCCGCCCGGCGACTTCGAGACGCTCGCGGGTGCCGTCATCGCCGAGTTCGGCGGGCTCCCCGTCGTCGGTGACGCCGTCGCGATCCGATTGAACCCGGATCCGGCCGACCTGATCAACGACGCCGACCCACCCGTCCGCACCCTCGACGCCGAGGTGCGGACAGTCGACAAGCACGTCCCGTCCTCGCTGTTCGTGAGGCTCCGCATCCTGGAGAGCGACTCGACCGATGGGTAATCCGTGGGTCATCGTGCTCGTCACCGTCGGGTTGATCGCGGCCAGCGCGTTCTTCGTGGCGATCGAATTCGCGTTGATCGCTGCCCGCCGCCACCGGCTCGAGGACGCCGCCCCCACCAGTAGGGCTGCCTGCGCGGCTCTGCGCAGCGCATCCGAGCTGTCCGTGCTGCTGGCCGGATCCCAGCTGGGCATCACCGTCTGCACCCTCGCGCTCGGCGCCGTCACGAAGCCGGCCGTGCATCACTGGCTCACCCCGGCCTTCGAGGGGTGGGGTGCCCCGCTGTGGCTGGCGGACGTGCTCGGATTCATCCTCGCCCTGATCATCGTCACGTTCCTGCACCTTGTCGTCGGTGAGATGGCACCCAAGTCGTGGGCGATCGCGCACCCGGAGAAATCGGCGACACTGCTGGCGATCCCGATGCGCGGATTCATGTGGGCCACCCGCCCGCTGCTGCTGGTGCTGAACCGGATGGCGAACCGGTGTCTGCGAAGGTTCGGCGTGGAACCGGTCGACCAGGTGGGCGCCGGGCAGGGTCCCGACGCGCTGCGTCACCTCGTCGAGCACTCGGCGACCGTCGGCACGCTCGACGAGCGATACCACGGCCAACTGACCAGCGCCCTGGAACTCCAATCGCTCGCCGTGCGAGACATGGTGCGGCCGAACACCGCCCCGAGCAGTGTCGCCCCGGACGCCACCGCGGCGTCGATCAGGGTGGCCGCGGATCGGAGCGGCCACCTCCGACTGCTCGTACGCGACGAGGACGGGATCAAGGGGATGGTGCACGCCCGGGACAGCCTGCGGGCCGGCGCCGCAGTCACGGCCGCCGACCTCATGCGCCCGGTGCTGACCCTCGACGCGGACGCTCCCGTATACGAGGCCCTGCACACCATGCGCGAGACCCGCAGCCACCTCGCAATCGTCACCGACAACGAGCAACTGACCGGTGTCGTCACCTTGACGGACGTCCTCGCGCGACTGCGCCCGGCGGCAGGGGCTTCCGCCTGACCGGTTTCGCACACCGCGGCCGGGCTGGGCATCGCGGAAGCGGTACCCTCGCGGGGTGACATCACGGTTGGATGTGGTCGCGCGGGTGCGCGGCTCCGTCGTGGGTTCACTGTCCGGCGCGGTCAGCATCGCCGCGCACGGCATCGCCGGAGGCGGAATGCCCCCGAGCGATGGCTCGGTGGTGCTGCTTCTCGCGGCGTGCGCCGCAGTCGGGGCGTCGGTCGCCGCCGTCCGGGTGCCCCGCCGTGAATGGTTGTTCGTGCTGTCGGTGCTCGCTGCGGGCCAGCTGATCGGCCACACCACACTGGCCTTGGCCGCCGATCATTCCCATGGTCTGGGGCTTTCCACCCCGATGATCGCCGCGCACCTCGCCGCGATCGCAGTCGCCGCGGTGCTGGTCCGGTCCGCCGAACGCGCCTGCCTGAGGGCATTGGCGGCGTTGTCGCGGATCGTTCTCGCAGTCCTGGCCCCGCTGCAGGTCGATACCGGCACCTGGACGGCGACCCCGGTCTACCGCGCGAAGCTGTCGTTGTGGCTGCTGGTCGCCGCGGGCGCCGGCACCCGCGGACCACCCGCTCTCGTCTAGTCGAATCCTTCTCACCGCCTTCCCGGCACACACACCAGACGTGTGGTCGCCGGTCCGGCGTGTCCTCACACGGCATCAGCAGACTCCCACGCGAGTCCCGGTGCCGATTCCTTCCTGAGTCGGCGCATCCCTGACGTGTCACCTCGAGTTGCCCAGCGCACCCTGTTGTGCGCGACCTCGACGGCGCCGGGTGCCCGTCTCACCCGATTCGAAGCGAGATCGTCATGTCCATCCCTGAACTCGAACGCGACACACCGGTCGCGTCCTCCCCGGCGTCGAAGGTCTCCTCGCCGCCGCGCAGTTTCCGGCCACTGATCCTGCGCCTGCACTTCTATGCGGGGATCCTGGTGGCCCCGTTCCTGGTGATCGCCGCGGTCAGCGGCGGCCTCTACGCCCTCGCGCCGTCGGTCGAGCAGCTGGTCTACCGCGACTACCTGCACGTCGATTCGACCGGCCCGGACCTGCCGATGTCCGAACAGGTGCGGGCCGCGCAGCAGGTTCGCCCGGATCTCGCCGTCGCCGCCGTGCGCCCGGCGACCGAAGCGGGTGACACGACGCAGGTGATGTTCACCGATCCCGGGCTGGGCGAGTCCGAGCGCCGCGCGGTCTTCGTCGATCCCGTCACCGCGGAGTCGGTGGGCGAGCTCGTCGTCTACGGCAGTAGTGGGGCGTTGCCGATGCGGACCTGGATTTCGCAGTTGCACCGGCACCTGCACCTCGGTGAGCCCGGCCGCATCTACAGCGAGCTCGCCGCGTCGTGGCTGTGGGTCATCGCGCTCGGTGGTGTGTACCTGTGGGTGCAGCGCTACCGCACCACCCGCGCCCGCAACGCGGACGCCGCCAGGCTGTGGACGCTCGACCGGTCGAGCCGCGGACGCAACCGCACCCTCAGCTGGCACGGGGTGGTCGGCATCTGGATCGCGGTCGGTCTGGTGTTCCTCTCGGTCACGGGTCTGACGTGGTCGCGGTACGCGGGGGCGAACGTCGGCGAACTCCGTACCGCCCTGAGCTGGACCACTCCCGAGATCGACAAGAAACTGGACTCGGCGCCCGCCGCCGGCGCCGCCGCATCGGGCGGTCACGACGGGCACGGCGCCGGGCACACCCCCGCGTCGGATACGGGAATCCTCGACCACAACGTGGGCGCACTCGACACCGTCCTCGACGTGGCCCGGCAGAGCGGTGTCACCGGGGCTGTCGAGGCGACCCTTCCCGCCGACGCGGGCACCGCGTTCACCGTCACGCAGACCCGCGAACCGTGGCAGTTCTCGACCGATTCGATCGCGGTCGACGGGGCCACGGGCGCGGTGACGGACGTGTCGCGATTCGGTGACTGGCCGCTCGCCGCGAAGCTGACGTCCTGGGGCATCGCCCTGCACATGGGATTGCTGTTCGGCCTGCTCAACCAGCTGGTCCTGGCCGCCCTCGCGGTGGCCTTGCTCGCCGTGATCGTCCGCGGCTACCTCCTGTGGTGGCGGCGCCGGCCCACCCCCGGCACCACCCGGGCGGTCGGCAGGCCGCCGGTGCGGGGCACCTGGCGTCGAATCCACCCGGCCGCGGCCGTGGCGGGGGCCGCCTGCGTCGTCCTCGTCGGCTGGTTCGTCCCGCTGCTCGGCGTCAGCCTCCTCGCGTTCCTGCTCGTCGACGTCGCGGTCGGCGCCCTCGCCCGCACCCGGGCAGGGTGATCGACCGGGGCACCCGTGCGGCCGCGGTGGTTACGGCTTGGGAACCGGGTGCCCCTCCGAGGCCTGGACGACGACGATGCCGTTTCCGGTGAGACACAGCTGATATGCCTCACCGGAACCCCGGCCGATCGCGGCGCCCATCTTCGCGGTCTTGCGGATCGTCGAGTGCAGGCCTGTCGACCACAGCACCGCGCTCTGCATGTCGACGTAGGTGGGGGTGTCCACGTTCAGGACGACGGGAGTGCCGTAGATGGTGACGGCGAGGACACCGCGGCCGGTGAACGTGGTGTTGAACAGTCCGCCGCTGAGCATCGACGCGCCCTCGACGCGGTTGATGTCCCAGTTCAGGGAACTGTCGAACGCGAGGACGTTGGAACCGCTGACGGTCACCGACTCGTCCTCGAGTTCGAGCAGGAAGATTTCGTCGGCGTCGCGGGCGAGGAACACGTCGCCGCTGCCGGAGACCTTCATCAGCGACATGCCCTCACCGGTGAAGGCCTTCTTGAAGAACTTCCCGACACCTCCGCTGCCCTGGTAGGCGAAGTCGACATCCCCCTGGTAGGCGACCATCGATCCTTGCCGGGCAAAGAAGTGACCGCTGGTTCCGGCCAAGTCCACCTTGAGCATTCGGGGATTCTGTAGCACGAAGGTGCCCGGGTCACCACTGCGTTCCGCGTTCTTCATCAGGTCGCTGCGCATGACGGAATCCTATCCGTCCCGTCAACGGACCCATTCCGGTCCGGGCCCGTTGGCTTCCTCGAAGATCAGCCACGTCTTGGTCGACTGCACCCCCTCGAGGCTCTGCAACCGTTCGAGGACGACATGACGCAGTGCGCTGTTGTCCGGTGCGCGCACCAGGACGAGAACGTCGAAATCGCCGCCCAGCAGCGAGAAGTGCTCGACGAAGGGCAGTGTTCGGAGCTGGGTGGAGATCCCCCGCCACGAATCCTGCCGAATCGAGAGGGCGATGAACGCAGACGAGCCGAGTCCCGCCTTGGAGTGCGAAATCCGGGTGGTGAAGCCTTCGATGATCCCCGCCTCCTGCAACCGCTCGATGCGGACGTAGGCGTGCGCGCGGGAGATGTGCGCCTTCTCCGCCAGCGCCCGCATCGAGATGCGGCTGTCGGCGACGAGTTCCTTGATGATGCGCCGGTCGATGGCGTCGAGTTCATACGTGTCCGCTGTGCCGCCGGCCATCTGTCCATCCCTGCTGTGGTCGCTCACACTCCGGTGAGACATTCTGCTCCCGATGAGCCGATTCTAGACCGTTTGTCTCTGATTCCGCCTTGTCGTTGTCGATAGGTCGTTCAGTTGCGAGCATTGACGAACACAATGCATCTGGAGGTAGACGTGACGCTCGTAGAGCCGCCCCTGGCGACGCCGTATCGGAAGTTCCTTCCCGCCGAGTGTGCGGTGCAGTATCTGGACGCGGCCGGCGAGCTGACCGAGAGTGAGGCCCGGTATCCGAGGCCGAGCGACGACCGTCTGGTCGAGATGTACCGGAACATGGTGCTGGGCAGGCGTTTCGATCAGCAGGCGACGGCGCTGACCAAGCAGGGCCGGTTGGCTGTGTACCCGTCGTCGCGTGGTCAGGAGGCCTGCCAGATCGCGGCGGCGATGAGCTTGCAACCCGGCGACTGGATGTTCCCCACCTACCGCGACTCGGTGGCGCTCGCCGCCCGCGGCATCGATCCGGTCGAGATCCTCGGCATGCTCGCCGGCGACTGGCACTGCGGCTACGACCCCGCCGCCCACCGCAGCGCCCCGCAGTGCACCCCGCTGGCCACCCAGTTGTTGCACGCGACCGGTGTGGCCTACGGCGAACACCGCAAGGGAAACGACACGATCGCCCTGGCGTTCTGCGGTGACGGCGCGACCAGTGAGGGCGACTTCCACGAGGCCCTCAACTTCGCCGCCGTGTTCAAGGCCCCGGTGGTTTTTCTGGTACAGAACAATGGATTCGCGATCAGCGTGCCGCTCGCCCGGCAGAGCGCGGCGCCCACATTGGCGCACAAGGGAGTCGGCTACGGAATCGGCTCCGAGCAGGTGGACGGCAACGACCCGGTCGCCATGCTCGCCGTGATGGACGAGGCCGCGAACTTCGTCCGGGCCGGCAACGGTCCGGTCATCGTCGAAGCTCACACCTACCGGATCGACGCGCACACCAACGCCGACGACGCCACCCGCTACCGCGACTCGTCCGAGGTGGAACAGTGGCTCGGCCGCGACCCGCTGGCCCGGCTGGAGAAGTACCTGCGCGGGAAGGGACTGCTCGACGACGAATCGTCGGCAGCCCTCACCGCGGACGCCGAGGCCGCCGCATCCGCGCTGCGTGCCGGCATGAACGTCGACCGGCCCACCGACCCGATGGACCTGTTCCGGTACGTCTTCGCCGAGCAGACCCCGCAACTTCGAGAGCAGCAAGCGCAGGCGGAAGCCGAACTGGCCGCCGAGTCCGAGGAGAACTGACACCATGCCCGTGCTCACCATGGCCCAGGCCCTGAACACCGCACTGCGCGACGCCCTCGCCGCCGACGAGAACGTCGTCGTCTTCGGCGAGGACGTCGGCGCCCTCGGCGGCGTCTTCCGCGTCACCGACGGCCTGACCCGCGACTTCGGCGACAACCGGTGCTTCGACACCCCGCTCGCCGAATCCGGCATCATCGGCTTCGCGATCGGCATGGCGATGTCCGGGTTCACGCCGGTCGTCGAAATGCAGTTCGACGCGTTCGCCTACCCGGCGTTCGAGCAGATCGTCTCCCACGTCGCGAAGATCCGGAACCGCACCAAGGGCGCGCTGTCCGTGCCGATCGTCATCCGAATCCCGTTCGCGGGCGGCATCGGCGGGGTCGAGCACCACTGCGACTCCAGCGAGGGCTACTACGCCCACACCCCCGGACTGAAGGTCGTGGCCCCGTCCACCGTCGAGGACGCCTACACCCTGCTGCGCGAGGCGATCGACGACCCCGACCCGGTGATCTTCCTCGAACCGAAACGCCTGTACTTCTCCCGCGCCGACGTCGACCTCGCGGTGGGCGCACCGATCGGGCAGGCCGCCGTCCGGCGTCCCGGCCGGGACGCGACCATCGTCGCGTACGGACCGTCGGTGACCGTCGCGCTCGAATCCGCCGAGGCGGCCGCGGCGGAGGGTCACGACATCGAGGTGATCGACCTTCGGTCGATCGTGCCCTTCGACGACGAGACCGTCATGGCATCGGTCCGGAAGACCGGTCGCTGCATCGTCATTCAGGAGGCGCAGGGATTCGCCGGTGTCGGCGCCGAGATCGCCGCCCGCGTCCAGGAACGCTGCTTCCATCACCTGCACGCGCCGGTGCTGCGGGTCAGCGGATTCGACATCCCCTACCCGGCGCCGAAACTCGAACGCCTCCACCTGCCGAGCGTCGACCGTGTCCTCGACAGCGTCGACCGGTTGCAGTGGAACGACTCCGCCGACACCCGCTGGGCGGTGACCGCATGAGCAACCAGGTCTTCCTACTTCCCGACCTCGGCGAAGGACTCACCGAGGCCGGCATCGCCGAATGGAAAGTCCGGGTCGGCGACACCGTCACCGTCGACCAGGTGGTCGTCGAGGTCGAAACCGCGAAAGCCGCGGTCGAGGTGCCGATTCCCTTCGAGGGCACGGTAATCTCCCTGCACGGCGACGAAGGCTCGACGCTGCAGGTGGGCACCCCGCTGATCACCGTCAGTGGAACACCCGCCGCACACGAGCAGCATCGCGAAGAAGAACGAGCCGGCTCGGGCAACGTCCTGATCGGCTACGGCACCAGCGAGGACACGCGCCGGCGTCGCCGACGCGTCGGCGTGACACGCGAGCTCACACGGCCGGAACCGAACCGCGCCGGTATTGCGCCACGGGTCATCTCGCCGGTCGTTCGCAACCTCGCCCGGAAGAACGATCTCGACCTGTCGCGGCTGCCCGGGAGCGGTCCCGGCGGTGTGATCAACCGCGCCGACGTCGAGAAGGCACTCGCCACCACACCCGCGCCAGCCGACGTACAGCGGATTCCGATCAAGGGCCTGCGGAAAGCGGTCGCCGACAAGCTGTCGACGAGCCGACGCGAAATCCCGGACGCGACAACCTGGGTCGACGTGGACGCCACCGACCTCCTCGCCGCCCGCCGGGCTGTCAATGCCGCCCTCGACGCCGACACCGGCGTGAGCCTGATGGCCCTGCTCGCGCGTCTGGCCCTCGCGGCGCTGAAGCAGTACCCGGAACTGAACTCGACCGTCGACACCGAACGCAACGAGATCGTCCGATACGGTCACGTCCACCTCGGCATCGCGGCGCAGACACCGCGAGGCCTGGTCGTCCCCGTGATCGAGCAGGCCGACTCGCTCACCACCGTCGAACTCGCCCGGCAACTGCGCGACACCACGGTGCTGGCACG
This sequence comes from Rhodococcus sp. 21391, assembly GCF_016772255.1. NCBI lineage: Bacteria > Bacillati > Actinomycetota > Actinomycetes > Mycobacteriales > Nocardiaceae > Rhodococcus > Rhodococcus sp. 21391. The sequence continues at coordinate 7,223,832 of NZ_CP063781.1, forward strand.
TGAGGGGACGCTCCCGCCGGCACGGCTGACCGGTGGCACGTTCACCCTCAACAACTACGGCGTCTTCGGTGTGGACGGCTCGACCCCGATCATCAACCATCCCGAGGCCGCGATCCTCGGTGTCGGCCGCATCATCGACAAACCGTGGGCCGTGGACGGGCAGTTGGCCGTTCGGAAGGTCACCCAGGTATCGCTGAGCTTCGATCACCGGGTGTGCGACGGCGGCGTCGCGGGCGGATTCCTCAGATTGTTCGCCGACTACATCGAGAACCCGATCACCGTGCTGGGGAGGCTCTGATGACCACCACCCACAGTGACGTCCTGATTCTCGGTGGCGGTTCCGGCGGCTACGCCTGCGCCTTCCGCGCCGCGCAGCTCGGGCTGTCGGTGACGGTGATCGAGGCGGACAAGATCGGCGGAACCTGCCTGCACCGGGGCTGTATCCCGACCAAAGCGCTGCTCCATTCCGCCGAGGTCGCCGACACCGCGCGGACCGGTGCCGCGTTCGGCGTGCGAATGACGTTCGACGGCATCGACATCGAGGCGGTGCACCAGTACAAGAACGGCACGATCGATCGGTTGCACAGGGGACTGCAGGGCCTGGTCGCCCAGCACAAGATCAGCGTCGTGAGCGGGCACGGAAAGTATGTCGGAGACAGGACGATCGAGGTGGACGGCACCCGCTACACCGGGACGTCCGTCGTTCTCGCGACCGGCTCCTACGCCCGGACGGTGCCGTCCATCGAACTCGGTGAGCGCATCGTCACCAGCGACGACGCATTGAATCTCGGGTTCGTCCCGAAGAGGGCCATCGTTCTCGGCGGTGGCGTGATCGGCGTCGAGTTCGCCAGCGTCTGGGCGTCGTTCGGCGCGGAAGTGACGGTCGTCGAGGCGCTTCCCCGCCTGGTTGCGGCGGAGGATCCGTGGTGCTCGAAGCAACTCGAACGCGCATTCCGCAAGCGCGGTATCGCCGCCCGCACTGGTTTGACCGTCGCGGCGGCGAAGGAAACCGCGGACGGCGTTCTCGTGGAACTCGAGGGCGGCGACACCCTCGAGGCGGAAATCCTGCTGGTGGCGGTCGGGCGTGGTCCGCGCACCGGCGACAGTGGATTCGCGGAACACGGAATCACGCTGGATCAGGGGTTCGTCGTCACCAACGGGCGGCTGCGCACCCACGTCGACGGGGTGTATGCCGTCGGCGACATCGTGGCGGGACTTCAACTGGCGCACCGCGGATTCCAACACGGGGTGTTCGTGGCGGAGGAGATCGCCGGCCTCGATCCCGTTCCCGTGGCCGAGCATCTCGTTCCGCGGGTGACGTACTCGCACCCCGAGGTCGCGTCCGTCGGCCTCACCGAGGATGCCGCCCGCGAAAGGTACGGCGACGTCACGTCCGTCGTGTACGACCTCGCGGGCAACGGCAAGAGCCAGATTCTGAAGGCGTCGGGTGGGATCAAGGTCGTCCGAGCCGGCGACACCGGACCGGTGGTCGGTGTGCACATGGTCGGCGACCGCGTCGGCGAGCTGATCGGTGAGGCCCAACTGACCGTCGCCTGGGAGGCCCTGCCCACCGATGTCGCGCCGTTCGTCCACGCGCACCCCACCCAGAACGAAGCGCTGGGTGAAGCGATGCTCGCGTTGTCGGGGAAGCCACTCCATACGCACCGCTGACCGCATTCGATCCGCGTCGGGGAAGATCGCGCACTCGTCCGCGGTTGATACCGGGTGATCATCGAGAAGTTCCGGCAGGACTACTCGACGCTCGTCCGCGTCACCCCGGACCGGTTGCGCGGCTGGTAACCCCGAGTTCTGGGCAGAACGACGGCAACGACGTCCCCGATGCGCCACCATCTGATGCGGAGCAATTCGCTCCCCACCGATACGGAGGAACTCGCATCATGGACTGGACACTCGAAGTGGTCGTTCTGCCCGTCAGTGACATCGATCGTTCCGTCGCGTTCTACCGCGACAAGCTCGGCTTCCATCTCGACCACGACACCACCAACGAGCACATGCACGTCGTTCAGCTGACCCCCACCGGTTCGGGCTGCTCGATCGTGATCGGCGATCTCCCGTCGCAGACGGAGATGGCACCGGGGTCGATGAGGGGACTGCAGTTGGTGGTCGCCGACGCCGCCGCGGCCCGCCAGGAGTTGCTCGATCGGGGTGTCGAGCCCAGCGAGATCACCGTGTTCGACGAGCGTGACGGGGGAACCTTCTTCGGATTCGCCGATCCCGACGGCAATACGTGGGCGGTCCAGCAGATCAAGGCGCGGGCGGAGAAGCCGCTGATTCCGGTCGAGGCCCGGGGGCGGTTCGGGGAGAACGGCTGAGGGTTCGCACGCTCACGTCAGGGGACAGGCGTTCCGGGTGTCGTCGACGAGTTGTTCGGCCAGGGTGAGGGCGGCGGTCAGTTCGCCGGGCGTCGTTCCGAGCCGGCCGAGGACGGCGTGAGCGCGAGCGGTGAAGTCGGTGGGTGCGTTCGGCAGGGCACCGGCGGCGGCCACAGCCCCCTTCTCGTTGATCACCCAGCGCCGGGCGTGCGCGTGGAGGGCGTGCGCGCACAGGCACACCGTGCGAAACAGGCAACCCGCCACATACGTCGCATCGGCACGCGGGATCGCCTTGCGGGCCAGCATGGTGACGAAGTCCGCCTCCCACAGTCGCCGCACCAGGGCTTCACGCAGGAGGTCCGGGTAGTGCTGCATGTCGGCGTGGAGCGCAGCGATGCGTCCGGACGGATCGGCGAGGATCACCGCCGATGCGAGTTCGCCCGCGTACGCGAAGTCCGCGAACCCGAACGGGTGACCGGTCTGGGCGTGAAACCCGTACACACCCTGCTGGGTGTCCTGCCACACCGCGGTCACCCGGTCGAGGTCGCGGTACAGCCAGTCGACCGCCCGGCCGTCGATCGACAGCCACGCACCACTGTCGACCCACGGTACCCACTCACGCGTCCGGGTCGCCGATGCCCCGGCACCCGCCCACTCCCGCGCGAGGTCGTTCAGCCCGTCGGTGTCGAGGGCCCCGCGGTAGTAGACGCCCAGGTCGTAGTCGGATTCCGCCGTGTGTGTCCCTCGGGCGCGGCTGCCGCCGAGGGTGACGCCGACGACGCCGCCGACGCGACACAAGCGTTCGGCGAGGGGTCGCAATGCCAGGTCCTCGAAATCCACCCCCCACATCGTCCATCCCGGCCCGGCGCAGCGGATAAATTCGGTTCATGCTCATCTTGGGAACGACCGTGATCGGGGCACGCGACGTTCGGCGTGCAACCAGGTTCTGGACCGAGGCACTCGGATTGACTGCGCTCCCGCCCGTCGGCGACAACGGCTTCACCAACTTGACGCAGCCCGACGGCCGGCCACTGCTGGCGATCCAGCAGAGCGAACACGACGCGGAACCCGAACCGCGACTGCACCTCGACCTGCACGCCCGCGACAGCGCGGATCAGGCCGCGGAAATCGAACGGCTCGTCGGTCTCGGCGCGCAGAGGGTGCCGTGGGACCGGTACCCCGAGGAATCGGACTTCGTCGTGCTGGAGGACACCGAGGGCAACCGGTTCTGCGTCATCGACAACTCTCGCGCGCCCGAACAGTGCCGGCTCGAGATGTCCTGAGTCTTGCTCTACGCGGCGCCCGCGTAGTGGGCGGGGCGGGGCAGCATCGGCCGGCAGACGGCACGGGGGATGCCGCACACTTCGAAGAAGTCGATGACGATGGACCGGACCTGCGCGGAGACGACCGCTGCGGAGAACCCTGCCGAGATCTCCTGCTGCGGCAGTGAGCGCGCGAATCGCTCGAGTTCGTCGCTGATCTGGATTTCGTTGGGCTTCTTCGCGGGAGTCGCGAGAATCATCAGCCGCATCCGGTCGGCGAGGTGCGCCAGCTCGGAGATGGCGTCCGCCAACTGCGGGTCGACTCGTTCGCCGTCGTACGTGGCGATCAGGGCGCGCCGCACCAGGACCCGGGTGTTGCGTGCGGCGTTGTCGATCGGGTCGGCAATCGATGCCAGCCGGCCGATGCGGCGTCGCCCCCGCCAGTGAATCGGTGAGATCCGGGCCACCTCGGATCCGGAGCGGAGTTCGACGCGCATGCTGTCGATGGTCGACTGCGTCGAACGGGCAAGTGCGAGAGCATCCTCCAGCGCGGAGACATCACCCGCGGCCAGTCCCTTCGACGTCTGCCGGAGGGCTGCGGCCACGCTGTCCAGCACAGCGGCGGCGCACCGGCGCGTCCGCCGCACAGGGTCGGTGGGCAACACAGACAGCGCCACCAGGCTGAGCGCACCCCCGATCAGTGCGTCCACGACACGGTCGAACGGGTGGGCGGCGGTCGCGGATGCCATGGCCGCGACCAACGCCGCCGACGAACCCGCCTGCAGGACGATCACCGAACCACCGTCGAGGAGCACCGCAAAAGACATCGCCACAGCCACCACAAGGCAGATCTGCCACGGCCCGTTGCCGATGTACCGCACGACGACGTCCGAGACGATCGTTCCGATGGTGACACCCGCGATCAACTCGCCGGCCCGACGACTGCGGGCACCCCGCGCGACGCTCAGGCATACCACCGCCGCCAACGGAGCCAGCAGCGGCTGCTCGTGTCTAGCCACCTCGACCGACACCCACCACGCCGCCCCCGCGGTGACCGCCGTCTGCGCGATCGGCACCAGGTACCCCGCGAAGCGAAGCAACGCGACGTGCACTGACGGCAGAGCGGTGGAGCCGACCCTTCGGAGAAAGGCGAGTATCGAGATGAGCTGGAGCACAGTGGTACAGCTTTCTGGACGGTCACACGTGGGCAGGAGCACATTCTGTAGAGCCTGCCGACACCGACGACCGCCGGTGGACAAGCCTTCGCAAAGCTTGTCCTGGATTTCTTACGCCGGTGTAAAAGTCGCGGCTTTCATAGCGCAGATCACGTTTTCCATCTGGTTTCGGGCGATTCAGGTCACAGCCGACTGCTGAACGTGGCTTGAAATCTTCGTGATTCAAACCACTCACCGCCATCGTGAGCGACCCTACGATTTCCCCACATATGTGGGGAATCTGTCTCCGTGAGTGAAGGGGTTGCACGCATGCCCGAAGTGGAAAGTGACCGAATCCGAGGTGTTGCCGGTCAGCAGCAGCTCCCTCCGGGTGCGCGAGGGTACGACGGATTCGGCGGACATATCGGGCGGACGAGTGCGGAGTCGACGCCGTGGTGGGCGCCGGAGACGAAAGCCCTCGCCGGTGCGCCGAACATCGTGGTCATCCTCATCGACGACATGGGCTACTCGGACATCGGACCGTTCGGCTCCGAGATCGACACGCCCAACCTGAACCGGCTCGCCGACAGCGGCTACCGGCTGTCGAACTATCACACCACCTCGGTCTGCTCACCGGCTCGTGCGGCGCTGCTCACCGGCCTGAACCCGCACCGCGCCGGCTACGGCAGCGTCGCCAACTTCGATCCCGGCTTCCCCGGACTGCGGATGGAACTCGCCGACGACGCGCTCAGCCTCGCGGAGATTCTGCGTGCGAACGGGTATGCCACGCACGCGGTCGGCAAGTGGCATCTCGCGCGCGACACCAACCTCGCGCCGGGTCGCACCCGCGACTCCTGGCCCCTGCAACGTGGATTCGACAGCTACTACGGCTCCCTCGAAGGGTTGAATTCGTTCTACTACCCGAACGAGTTGATCTCGGACAACTCCGTGGTCGACGTCGAGGAGTATCCGTCGGACTACTACGTCACCGACGACATCACGGACAAGGCCGTCTCGCGGATCAAGAGCCTGCGCGCACACGACGCCGACAAGCCGTTCTTCCTGTACTTCTCGCACATTGGGATGCACGGACCGCACCAGGCCAAGCCCGAAGACCTGGCCAAGTACCGCGGCCGCTACACCGAGGGCTGGGACGCAGTGCGACGCAGCCGCTTCGACGCGCAGCTCGAGGCAGGCTTCTTTCCGCCCGGCACCCAGATGGCCGAACGCAACACCGAACCCGGCTACGACGCGCCGCCGTGGGACGAGCTCACCGAAGAGGAGCAGCTGCGGTTCGCCCGGTACCAGGAGGTCTATGCCGCGATGGTCGACAGCATCGACCAGAGCGTGGGGCGGGTGCTCGACACCCTCGACGAACTCGGCGAGACCGACAACACCATCATCGTGTTCACGTCCGACAACGGCGGCACCGCCGAGGGCGGCGCGGCGGGAACACGTTCGTACTTCAGTCAATTCGTGCACGGGCCGGTCCCGTCAGACTGGGTGCGCGACGTTCCGCACGACGAGGAACTGATCGGCTCGGAGAAGATCGGCGTCCACTACCCGCGCGGCTGGGGGCAGGCGTCGAATACCCCGTTCCGGTTCTACAAGGGGCAGACGTTCGCCGGTGGTGTCCGGGTACCGTTCCTGCTGTCCTGGCCGGCCGGTCTCGGGCGCGCCGACGGTGACACCGGACTGCGCAAGCAGTACTCGTACGTCACCGACATCACCCCGACGCTGCTGGATCTCGCCGGACTCGAGACTCCGAGCCACCGGAACGGGCTGCCAGCCCAGGAGCGTGACGGTGTCAGCATCGCCGGCGTCCTACGGGACGCCGCGCAGCCCACCCCGCACACGGAGCAGTACGCCGAGTTCGGCGGTCACCGCGGGTTCTACCGGGACGGCTGGAAACTGCTGTCGCTGCACATGGATCCGACCCGGGTCGACGATCCACAATGGCAGCTGTTCGACGTCGAATCCGACCCCGCCGAAACCACGGACGTCGCGCATCTCTTCCCCGAGAAGGTGCGAGAACTCGCCGAGGCGTGGGATCGAGCGGCGTGGCACAACACCGTGTTCCCGATCCTCAACGACCGCAAGGCCGTGCAGCGGCGACCCGACGAGCGTCGCCTCGCGGAGCCGGTGAAGATCCTCGCGGGCACGCCGACGCTGGAACGCTATCGGTCCAGTGTGCTGATCCAGTACCGCGACTTCGCCATCGACGTCGCCACCCATGCGATCGCTGCGGGCGACGAAGGCGTGCTCGTCGCGCACGGTGACCCGCACGGCGGATACGTGCTGTACGTCGAGGACGGCCGGATCGTGTTCGCGGTCAACAGCTACGGCCGCGTCGCACACACCTCCGCGCCCCTCGGCGCGGATGTGGTGGGCGTGCAGGTCCGGGCGGAGGCCACCGAATCCGTCCGGTGGAACTTCACCGTCTCCCTCACCGACTCGACCGGGGTCACCACCGACGTGGCCACCCTCGACGACCAGTTCCAGCTGGTCGGCATGGCGCCGTGGACCGGGATCTCGGTGGGCGTCGACGCCCGCGGACCCGTCGTGTGGGATCTGCGTGAACGCCGTGGAACCTTCCGATTCACCGGCAGGCTGCGGTCGGTGACCTACACCCCCGGGTCCGTGCGGGTGCCCGAACCGGTCATCCAGGAGGTCGAGGAGCTGGCCGAGGCGATGGCCGACTGACCGGATCGGTCGGGCGCGCGAAACCGCGCCCGACCTCCGGTGGATTCGCGGCTAGTTGTCGCTGTCGGAATCCTTGTTGCCGTCGGAATTCCTGCGCCAGTGCGTGAACCGCTCCTTGATGTCCGCCGCGACGTCACCGACGCCGTTTCCGACGGCGTCCACGGTGGTGCCCAGTCCGCTGCCGATCTCGCGGAGCATGCGGATCAGCGGGTCGTTCGAGGTGTCGAAATTCTGTTTGTACGATTTCGCGGCCTTACGGAATTCTTCGCTGATCTTGGCATCGTCATCCTCGCCGCGACGCGGGTATTCGCCACGCAGGATGGCTGCGTAGGCGCCGCTGTCCACCCACTTCTTCAACTCGACGGCACGCAGCACCGAGAACGGGTGGGTGAGCAATTCGATGTTGAGGAGCTTGAGAACACCGTCGCGCAGGTCGCCGCTGGCGTCGTACTCCGCGGCCTGGGCCAGGAAGGCGTCGGTGTCGATCTCACTCACCCGAGAGCCGCCTGCCAGTTTCAGCTGCACGCGGAGGGCGGTGTGGACGTCCTGCCCGCACAGCAATCCGGCACGGTCGCCGGACAGTTCCGATTTGCGCTGCCATTCCATGAGCGCGGCGATGATCGCGCGCAGCGCCCACCCGCCGATCGGAATCCAGCCGATGGTCCCGGCCAAGCGCATCAGATGCATGAGGATCGTGCGATACACCGCGTGCCCCGACAGCGCGTGCCCGAGTTCGTGACCGATGATGAACCGCTGCTCCTCGAAATTCATCACGTCCAGCAGTCCGGTGGTGACCACGATGAACGGCCGGTCCATGCCGATGGTGAAGGCATTCACGACCGGGGTCTGCAGCACGAACAGCTCGGGCGTCTCATCGGCGCCGAGAATGTGCACGCAGTCGCTGCGCAGGTCGTGGAGATCGCTGAACTGCCGTTCGTCGACGCGCACGGACGTGGCCAGGTACATCAGACGGTGCTGGCGCTCCTGCAACAGACCCGAGATGGTCCGGAAGACCGTGTCGAACCCCTTCAAGGTGCGCAGGGTGACCAGCGCCGCCCGATCCGCCGGGTGCTCCCACGCACGCGAGCTGATCTCCGGGAACGCCGTGCGGACGCGGTCTGGTGTGGTGGTCAAGCATTCCCCTGGGTCGGTGTGCGCGGTGCAGTGCCCTCCCGGTCAGGGTAGCGCCGGACGGTAGCGGCGGCGGTCGTGCTGGGCATTTTGCCAACCGCCGACCACGGCGGCTGCTCCGGACATGCGCAGTATGCTCAAACGTGACGCTCGGTATTGCTCAAAGTGCGTTCCGGTGGTCGACTGTTGTGCGAGATCTGCACACGAGACCTCGAAGATGCGGTGAGGTCGGTTCCCACAGGTCCGCCTTCCCGTCACCGCCGATCCGCCTCGCTCACGAACTGGGCCGAGGAGGATCGGATTCGGTGCCAGGAACTCACAGGCAAGGACGAAGCAATGAACGACGCCCGTACGATGGACGACCACACGGCGCAGCTCACCCCGCGCGCGGCCACTCCGGAAGCGCTCGTGGAGATCGAGAAGCGCGTGCTCTGGTTGGCGACGTCGATGATTCACCACGCCAACCGGGTTCGCCCGAACCCGACGGGGTTGAAGGTGGGCGGGCATCAGGCGTCGTGTGCGTCGATGGTGTCGATCATGACGTCGCTGTGGTTCGAGCAGCTCCGGTCCGGTGACCGGGTGTCGGTCAAACCCCATGCCTCGCCGGTGCTGCACGGCATCAACTACCTGCTCGGTGAGCTGGACGAGAAGTATCTGACGACGTTGCGGGAGTTCGGTGGCCTGCAGTCGTACCCGAGCAGGTTGAAAGATCCTGATCCGGTGGACTATTCGACGGGTTCGGTCGGGATCGGTGCGACGGCCCCGATCTGGGGTGCCATCGCCCGCCGCTACGTCGACACCACGATCGGCGGCGCCGGCACGGGCCGGCAGTACTCCCTCGTCGGTGACGCCGAACTGGACGAGGGCGCGGTGTGGGAGGCGATCCTCGACACCTCCGTGTCCGAACTCGGTGAGATCGTGTGGATCGTCGACCTGAACCGGCAGTCCCTGGACCGGGTGGTGCCGAACATCGCCGCGGGCCGGCTCGAGGCCATGTTTGCTGCCGCCGGGTGGCAGGTGATCACCGTGAAGTTCGGGACCCTGCTCGAGTCGCTGTTCACCCGGACCGGCGGGCCGGCACTGCGGACCCGGATCCTGGACATGCCCAACCCCGAATACCAGCGGCTGCTGCGGTGCGACGCCGAGCAGGTGCGGGTGCGGCTGCCCGGCGACGGCCCCGACGCCGCCGCGATCGCGTCGCTGATCGCCGAGTTGGACGACGACACCCTCCTCAAAGCGATCCGCAACCTCGGCGGCCACGACCTCGACGCCCTCCGCGCCGCCTATGCGCAGATCGACGACACCCGCCCGACGGTGATCATCGCGTACACCATCAAGGGCCGCGGCCTGCCGACGCAGGGGCATCCGCAGAATCACTCGTCGCTGCTGACGGTAGAGCAGTACGAGCAGCTCGCCGCGGAACTGGGTATGGACCCCGCGCACCCGTGGGCCCGGTTCGACGCCGACAGTGCGGGGGGCCAGGCGTGTGCGGCGACCGCGGACAGGTTGCGGCGGGAGAAGATCGAATTCGGCACACCGCCCGCGGTCCCGACCGATATCGGCCGCACCCCGTCGGGGACGTCCACAACGCAGGCGGCGTTGGGTCGGGCGTTGCTGGATCTGTCCCGCGAGGCCCCCGACGCGGCGAAGCGGGTGGTCACCGTCAGCCCGGATGTCTCGTCCACCACCAACCTGGCGGGCTGGCTGAACAAGGTCGGGGTGTGGTCGCCGCACGAGCGGCGTAACTGGTTCGACGACGACGCCGAGACGATCATGCACTGGCGGGAAAAGCCCACCGGACAGCACATGGAACTCGGCATCGCCGAAACGAACCTGGTCGGCCTGATGGGTGAGCTCGGTGCCACGTGGAGTCGGTGGGGACAACCCTTGTTCCCGATCGGGGTGATGTACGACCCGTTCGTCGAACGGGCGCTGGAACCCTGGTCGTACGGCATCTACGCGGGTGGGCAGTCGATCCTCGTCGGCACCCCGTCCGGGGTCACCCTCGCCGCGGAGGGTGGGGCACATCAGTCGATCAAGACCCCGTCGATCGGCCTCGAACAGCCCGGCTGCGTCAGCTACGAGCCGGCGTTCGCGATCGACGTCGAATGGACCCTCCTCGACAGCATCTCCCGGTTGGGACGGCCGGACGGCACCTCGTCGTACCTGCGGCTCTCGACCCGCCCGGTCGACCAGACCCTCGCCGCCGTCCCCACCGATCCCGCCGCGCGGGAACGTCGCCGCCGTCAGGTGGTCGCCGGCGCCTACACCCTCCGGCACACCGACAATCCGGCGGTCACCCTGGTCGGCATGGGCGCGGTGATCACCGAAACCCTCACCGCCGCTGACCGGTTGGCCGAACAGGGCATTACCGCGGACGTCGTGTGCGTGACCAGTCCCGGATTGTTGTTCGAGGCGGTCCAGGCCCGCCGCGGACTCGCCGACGGCCCGTCGTGGATCCTCGACCAGGTGTTCCCCGCCGGCCGGGCGGCGCCGATGGTGACCGTCCTCGACGGGCACCCGCACACCCTCGCCTTCCTGACAGGGATCAACCACGTCCCCGGTGCCGCGCTCGGCGTCAGCCGGTTCGGGCAGGTCGGTTCCCTCGACGACGTCTACCGCTACCACGGCATCGACACCGACAGCATCGTCCGCGCCGCCCTCGACCTCTCCTGAACGACCCCTCTCCTGAACGAACGGGACGCTCGTTGCGTCAGATCGAACGAGCGTCCCGTTCGTCCAGGGAGCGCAATACCTTTTGGGTATCAAAAGATCCAGCACTAGTGTTGGACTTGAATGGTTGACGCTCCTAGTCTTGGGGACACAGCGCGCACCGACGGTGACGCGATTGCGAACGAGGAGAACGAAACCCATGGCCACTGCGTCCCCCCACGAGATCGCCCACAAGCTCGGCTCCGGTCTGTTGTCGTTCCCGGTCACCCACTTCAAGAATGACCACTCGTTCGACGAGGCCGCGTACCGCGAGAACATCGGCTGGCTCGGGCAGTTCGACGCCTCCGGGTTGTTCGCCGCGGGCGGCACGGGCGAATTCTTCTCGCTCACCCCGCCCGAGGTGGAGCAGGTGGTCCGCGCCGCAGTGCAAGAGGCACCCGACGGTCTCCCGGTGATCGCGCCCGCCGGCTACGGCACCGCGACCGCCGTGCAGATGGCCCGGTCGGCCGAGAGCGTCGGCGCGCACGGCATCCTGCTGCTGCCCCCATACCTCACCGAGGCGAGCCAGGACGGTCTCGTCGCCCACGTCAAAGAGGTGTGTGCCGCAAGCACTCTCGGTGTGACGATCTACAGTCGCGCCAACGCCGTCTACACCGAGGCCGCCGTCGCGGAACTCGCGGACAGCTGCCCGAACCTGGTCGGGTTCAAGGACGGGGTCGGCAACATCGAGCAGATGACCCGCATCTACGCGAGTCTCGGCGACCGGCTCACCTACATCGGCGGACTGCCCACCGCCGAGATGTTCGCACTGCCCTATCTCGCACTCGGCGTCACCACGTACTCCTCGGCCATCTACAACTTCGTGCCCAAGTTCGCGCTCGACTTCTACAACGCACTCCGCAGCGGAGACAACGCGTTCGTCATCAACGCGCTCAACGAGTTCGTGATCCCGTACTGCAACCTGCGCAACAAGAAGCAGGGTTACGCGGTCAGTATCATCAAGGCAGGCATGACGGCGATCGACCGACCCGCAGGCCCCGTCCGCGCGCCGTTGACCGACCTCGACGCCGTCGAACTGGCCGAGCTCGCCGACCTGATCAAGAAGGTGAGCTGAGCCGCACCGTCCGCGGATTCATCATCGGAGAACGCCATGACACTCACCGCAGCACGTGCACAACTCGCCCTCGACCTCGCGGGCGCCATGCCGCGACACTCGACACGGCCGTCGCCGTCAGCGTCGTCGACGACGCCGGAAATCTGATGTGCTGCTCCCGGACCGACGGAGCTGCCGCGGAACTGCTCGAATCCGCGACCCGTACTGCACTCGGCGTCGCGCGGCGAATGTCGGGCACGACTGACGGGCGAGGGGTAGAGCCGGCACCCGGCGTGACGGTCGACTGCGGCGTGGTCCCCGCGTGGACATCCCACCCGGCCGACAAGACCGCTGCGGTCGGAGTACTCGCGGTCGCGACCTCCGTCAGTGGTGCCGGGTCACGCATCGTCGAGACCGTCATCGACGAGATCCACCGGTTCGACGAGCGACACCGCCGCAACATTTCGTGACACCGGTCCCGGCAGCGACCGTTGCCCCGCTGGAAAAGTCGTCTGTGACTATCTCGTCGCCCGCAGTGCCACATAGACTTGCCCGGTCGTGGCTTCGCGCAAGGCGTCAACTTCCTCGGACATCGGAACGTCGCGAGATGAAGGATAGGGAATGCGATGATGAATTTTCGATCCGTCACCCAGTGGGACTCGGTGAGCGCCTGGGACGACGACCCGGTGGTCGCGTCGTGGAACGGTCTTCCGGTGTTGGAACAGAACGTCACGGCCGACGTGTGTGTCGTCGGCCTCGGCGGGTCGGGTCTCGCGGCGATCGGCGCCCTGGTCGAACAGGGGCTGCAGGTTGTCGGCGTCGACGCCGGGCGGGTCGCGGCAGGCGCGGCGGGGCGAAACGGCGGCTTCCTCCTGGGCGGCCCGGCGACGTTCCTCCACTCGTCCCTCACGACCTGGGGGACGTCGTCGGTCGATCTCTATCGCGCAACTCTTCTCGAGTTGGACCGGCTTGCCGAGTTGCTGGGTCCGGAGGTCATCGCACGGACGGGTTCCATTCGCCTCGCCGGATTGCCCGGCGAACCTGTCGACGACGCCGAGGCCGCCGACCGTGTGGCGGAACTCGCGGATTGCGCAGCACTGGAAACGGTGCTGCGTGACAACGACATCGCTGTCGAAGAATACGACGGCGAGCTCGGGCGCGGCCTGTTTCTGCCCGACGACGCGGCAATGAACCCCTCCCGTCGAGCTCTGGGATTGGCGTCACTCCTTCGGGGGCGGGCCGACCTGTACGAGCACTCGGCTGTCACCGCCGTGGAAAGTGGAAGGGTGACAACAGAACACGGTTCGGTCAGTGCGCCTGTCGTCATTGTCGCGGTGGACGGCAAACTCGAACAGGTCCTCCCGGTCTTGCAGGGGCGCGTCCGGACGGCACGCCTGCAAATGCTCGGGACGGCGCCGGGGCTGCCCGAACGCCTGCCGTGTCCTGTGTACGGACGCTGGGGATACGACTACGCGCAGCAAGCGAAGGATGGGCGCCTGTTCGTCGGGGGCGGGCGAGACCGTTTCGTCGACACCGAGTGGACATTCGACACTTCACCCACTCCGGATGTCCAGGGCTACATCGAACGAGTAGCGGAACGTATGGCGGGCAAGCCCGTCGACGTCGTTCGGAGATGGGGTGCGTCCGTGAGTTACACAACCGACGGTCGACCCCTCTGCTCCGAGGTTCTTCCCGGTGTCATCGCCATCGGTGGGTACAACGGGACGGGAAACCTGGTCGGTCCCGTCGCTGCCCGCGCGGCTGTGGCACTGGCACTCGACTCGACGACGCCCCCGGTGTACTTCTCCGCCTAGCCGGCGAGGGGGGAGGGCCGACGGCCCTCCCCCCTCGATCGCAACCGCGCGAACGCCGGATTCCGGTGCGTCAATCCGCGAATCGGTTGACGTCGAACAGCTCCAAGGAGAATTCGGGGGTCGAGCCACAACTGAGATCGGCGGCGATCTCCCCGATCACCGGTGCAAATTTGAAACCGTGACCAGAGCACGCGGAAACGACTGTCACGTTCCTGTAGGCGGGTGGATTTCCGATGACGAAGTGCCCGTCGGGTGTGTTCGTGTACATACACACCGCGGCCCGAACGGGGCGCGAACTCAATCCCGGCAGGTAATGACGAACGAGGTCCCGCAACGGAGCGGTGTCCTCGTCATGGACCACCCGATCCAGCTCGTCAGGGTCGGTCTCGCGCCCGCCGAGATGGAGCGCGAGCTTGACCGTCTTGCCGTCCATGGTGGGGAAGCCGTACCACGTACCCTCCGGGCTGTCCCTCAGGAATATCGGGAACCGGTCCGGCCCGAACTGCGTCGGATCTTCGGCTGGGAACCATGCGAGGATCTTGCGCTCCACAGTCAAGGGGAGCTGGGCTTCTGGGAGAAGGCCGGGAATCCAGGCGCCGGCCGCGACCACGACGCGGTCGGCTCGAATGACCTCTTCGTCGAGCCGCACGAGCACCGTGTCACCGGGACCGTCCTCGATACCTAGGACGCGGCTCTCGGGACGCACGGAGGCACCCAGTTCGCACGCACGGCGCACGGCACCGGTGATTGCCAACTCCGGCCTTATCACGCCGGCGTCCTTCTCCCAGATGGCCGTATCTCCCTCACACAATCGCTGAGTGGGAAACCGGGCACTGAACTCGGCCGGGTCGAGAATCTCCTGTGTGAGGGCATGCACCTTGGCCGCTTCGAGGCAGCCACCCACAATCACGCCGGTCGACGGGCCGATACTGAGGCCCCCGGTCATCGTCAGGACGGGTTCGCCGGTTTGCTCACCGAGTGCCCGCCAACCTCGGAGTGCGGCTCGGAGCATCGGGACATACGCGGGATCCTCGTGATATGCAGTTCTGAAGATGCGCGACTCGCCGTGTCCGGAGCCACGATCGTGCCCGGGAGTGAACTGCTCGAGACCGACGGCAGGAATACCGCGCTCCGACAGTCGCCACATGATTGCGGAGCCCATGGTGCCGGTACCGATCACGGCGACATTGGTTCTCGTCGTGGTCATCGACTGCGCACCAGCGTGTATTCACCAGCGGGCGAATTGGTCATGATCACAGTGGCCTCTCGAATGTGCAGTCGGTCTGCGGAGTCGGACCCGGACATGTTGCCATCCCGCGACTCCACTCCAGTGTCGCCGAACGTCATGTGCTCGAACATCGGAGGCGGAGCCCCCGCAGAGACACCGCGACCCCAGTATTCGTCATGGTGACGGTCGCGACCCGGCGCAAGGACCAGTCGACCTTTCGGTGAGGCATCAAGACTCTGATTCTGCGACTCTTGCCCGCTGATCCGCGCCACAGGATGATCTAGGGATGGCCGAACAGATCGACGACTACTTCACCTCTGTCGTGTCGGGGCTGATCCCCGGGGAGAGCCGCCCCGGCGTCGGTCCGGAGGATCCGATTCAGCCGCCGTTCCCGTTGTCGGTGCGGGGCGCTCTGGACCTCTTCGACGCCCAGCTCGGCAGCAGGCATCTCGATCTGGCGGCCCGCTGGTTGCGGTCGCGGGGCAAGGGTTTCTACACGATCGGCTCGTCCGGGCACGAGAGCAACGCCGCCGTCGCGGCCGTGCTACGGCCCACCGATCCCGCTCTGCTGCATTACCGTTCGGGCGGTTTCTTCCTGGCGCGGGCGCAGCAGGTGGATGGCAGCGATCCGCTGCGCGACGTCCTCCTCGGTCTCGTGGCCGCGACGGAGGAGCCGATCTCGGGTGGTAGGCACAAGGTGTTCGGCCGCCGCGACCTCAACATCATTCCCCAAACCTCCACCATCGCTTCGCATCTCCCACGCGCTGTCGGTGTCGCCTTCTCCATCGCCCGCTCGGAGAAGTTGCACGTGCCCTCGCCGTGGCCGGCCGACGCGGTCGCCGTCTGTAGCTTCGGGGACGCGTCCGCGAACCACTCCACCGCCGTCGGTGCCCTCAATACCGCGGTGCACGCCGCCTACCAGGGGTTGCCGTTGCCGCTGCTGCTGGTGTGCGAGGACAATGGAATCGGGATCAGCACCAGGACTCCGCAGGGCTGGATCGCCGCGAACTTCGGTGACCGGGCGGGGCTCGAGTACTTCGAGGCGGATGGCTCCGACCTGCCGGCGGCGTACGCGACGGCGAGAGATGCCGCCGACTGGGTCCGCAGGCACCGGAAGCCCGTGTTCCTGCACCTGCGCACCGTCCGGTTGATGGGGCACGCCGGCTCCGATGTCGAGACCGCGTACCGGACATCAGCGGAGATCGCCGCCGACTTCGACCGCGACCCGGTGCTGTGCACGGCGAAACTGCTGGTCGAGCGAGGACACCTGAGCCCCACAGATGCCCTCGACCTCTACGAGCAGAAGCGTGCCGAGGTGCTCGAACTGGCCGAGCAGGTCGGTGAGCTACCTCAACTGGACAGTCCCGCGGCGGTGATGAAACCGCTCACCGACAGTGCCGTCGAGGCGGCCGCGGCCGTGCCGGAGCGCGTCGATTCGGACCGTCGCGCGCAATTCATCGGATCCCCGCTTCCCGAGGATGAAGGTCGGCTCACCACCGGTCTCGCGATCAACCGCGCACTGCTCGACGTGCTGGCCCGCTACCCCGAGGCGCTGGTGTTCGGTGAGGACGTGGCCCGCAAGGGCGGGGTCTACGGGGTGACGCGGGGTCTGATGAAGAAGGCGGGGTCGGCGCGCGTGTTCGACACGCTTCTCGACGAGCAGGCGATCCTGGGACTCGCGCTGGGCGCGGGGGTGTCCGGGTTGTTGCCGATCCCGGAGATCCAGTACCTGGCGTATCTGCACAATGCCGCCGATCAGATCCGCGGGGAGGGTGCGACGTTGCAGTTCTTCTCCGACCGTCAGTACCGCAATCCGATGGTGGTGCGGGTCGCGGGATACGGGTATCAGAAGGGGTTCGGTGGGCATTTCCACAACGACAACGGCGTCGCCGCCCTGCGCGACATCCCCGGCATCGTCGTGGCCTCCCCGGCTCGCCCCGACGACGCCGCGGCCATGATGCACACGTGCGCGGCGGCCGCGCGCACCGCGGGGGCGGTGTGTGTGTATCTGGAACCGATTGCGCTGTATCACACCCGGGATCTGTACGAGGACGGTGACGAGCAGTGGCTGGCCGCGTATCCGGATCCGGTGAAGCGGGCCGAGAACCATGTGCCGATCGGCTCCGCCCGCACGTACGGTGACGGCACCGACCTGACCATCGTCACGTTCGGCAACGGGGTCCGGATGAGCCTGCGGGTCGCGCGCCGGCTCGAGAAGGCGCACATCGCCGCGCGTGTGGTGGACATGCGGTGGCTCGCACCGCTACCCGTGCACGACATCCTCCGAGAGGCGAACGCCACCGGCCGGGTGCTCGTCGTCGACGAGACCCGCACATCGGGGGGAGTGTCCGAAGGCGTGGTCGCGGCACTGGTCGACGACGGCATCACCGGGCCGCTCGCACGCGTCACGAGCGACGACAGCTTCATCCCGCTCGGCGATGCCGCCCTCGAGGTCCTGCTCTCGGAGGACACCATCGAGGCCGCGGCGGTCAAACTCGTGAGCCGGTAGCATCCGTATCCCTCGCGCTTCGCTATGACGGCAACGTCAACCGGTATCCCCTCCGCCATTGCCAAGCTGTTGTCCGGTCGGGCATGTTCGAACTGCATCTCTCCATACCGGCGGACAGGAACATTTCATGAGTGGCGATCAGCGACCCCACATCGTGGTGATGGGGGTGACCGGCTGCGGAAGACGACAGTCGCGCAGCAACTTTCCGAACTGACCGGCCACCGGCATCCCGCTGACCGACGACCAGGTGCTGTGTGCACGGGAGTTTCGATGTCGGGGAAAGGGTTGCGCTCGTCACGGGTCGAGTCGGGAATCGACTTCGCACTCGCCAACGGACACGCCGAGGCGGGTGCGGAGGTCGTGCTCAACTGGCGGGACGTCGAGGTCCTCGCACGCAGCCACGACGAGATCGTGCGCGTCACCGGTGCGACAGTCCACACCTGCGCGTTCGGCGTCGCCGCTCCCGAGGAGGTCGCCGCCGCCGCGAAGCGGGTCGAGAGCGAGATCGGTCCGTCGAGATCGTCGTGAACAACACCGGCGTCCAGCACCGCAGCCCATTGCTCGAGTTCGGCGACGACGACTTCCGTCGTGTGCTCGACTGAGCGGCGCCTTCTTCATCGTCCGCGAGTTCGCGCGGGCGATGGCCCGGCGGGGGCACGGGACGATCGTCAACATCTGTTGCGTCCGGAGTGAACTCGGCCGGGCCATCGCCCCGTAGGCCTCCCGGCGCAGTTGCCGGACTCGGTGCGCTGGAAGCAACTTCCCTCGGCGGGTGCCGGAGGTCTATTCCGGCTACCGTGTCCAGCGCAACCTTACGCGGGGGCCGGGTAAGGGCGGGGTGCGATTCCATCCCGACAGCGACATCGACGAGGCGACGCTCGCGATGTGGATGACGTGGAAGTGTGCGCTGCCCGGGCTGCCCTACGGTGGAGCGAAGGGCGCATCGCGATCGACCCGCGTGGGCTGACCGTGTCGGAGAAGGAACGGCTGACCCGTCGCTATACGCAGGAGATCCTCCCGTTCATCGGACCCGACAAAGGACATTCCGGCGCCGATGTGATACGGACGAATCCACGATGGCCTGGGTGGTTGTCTCGTACCTCGAATGGGTCCAGAACGTGAGGCATTCACCTCGACCGGTGTCGAGGTGGTCCGGGGGCTCTGCGTGTTCATGCAGAACGCCTCCCGTAGCCACGTCATCGGTGTCGGGCAGGTGGCGAGGTGCATGAGGCGCGGGGGACTGTTCCCCTGACCGCCATCCCACGCAGCGGCTATGCCGTGGACACCTGCTCGGAGGATTCTCGGCGCAAATAATGCTCGTCCTCGCCGGGCGTGTCCGAGCCTCCGGTCAGTTCGTCGAGGACGATGTATCCCCCGTAGCCGAGGCCGGCAACGGCGAGGACAGCGGCGTACAGCCGGTCGAGCATCAGTTTCTCCGTATCGTCTGCGGACACCCCCGAGCCGGCCAAGTATGCCCCCGGACGCGCCGGTCCGGGTACTACCCGACCGGACGGTTCGAAGACTCTCCTTGACACCTCACTGTGGCTGGGTCGTACGCACGACCTGCGACAACTGGTCGCTGAATATCAGGTTTCCTTGCTTATAAGCGTGAGGGGCATCGCTAAAAGGAGCAATCCGCTCTGCGCCGGCGTGATGCGGATTTCTCCGGCATCCGTGCTGGTCAGCGGGATTATCACGGAGAGGTCTATCCGGTTTGCGTAAAACGGCGGCGGTGGCCGGGCCACCCGTCACGGGATCCCGGCCATCGCCGCCTGCGTCTGCGTCGTTCAGGGTTTGAGCTGGATCTTCACCGCCCCGTCCTGCTTCTTCTGGAAGATCTCGTAGGCGTGGGGTGCCTGTTCGAGGGGGAGTTCGTGAGTGGCGAAGGTGTCGACGCCGAGCGGGTCGTCGTCGCCGAGGAGCGGCATGATGTCGTCGACCCACTTCTTGATGTTGGCCTGGCCCATGCGCACCTGAATCTGCTTGTCGAACAAGGTGAGCATGGGAATCGGGTCGGCCATGCCGCCGTAGACGCCGATGATGGAGAGGGTGCCTCCGCGGCGGACGATGTCGATCGCCGAGTACAGCGCACCGAGACGGTCGACACCGGCCTTCTGCATGAGCGGCGCCGCGACCGCATCGGGCAGGTACCCGACGATCTGCTGGGCGAGTTTGCCGATCGGTGAACCGTGCGCCTCCATGCCGACCGCGTCGATCACCGAGTCGGTGCCGCGACCGTCGGTCGCGTCGCGGATGACGTCGGCGAGATCGCCGCCGTGCTCGTCCAGGTCCAGGGTTTCGATGCCCCGGGCCTTGGCGCGAGCCAGGCGTTCAGGGACGTTGTCGACCGCGATGACCCGGGCGCCCTTGTGGTGGGCGATGCGCGCCGCCATGTCTCCGATCGGTCCGAGGCCGAGCACCGTCACCGACCCGCCCTCGGGGATCGCGGCGTATTCGACCGACTGCCACGCCGTCGGCAGCACATCGGACAGATAGACGAAACGGGAATCCGGCGGGCCCTCGGGGACTTTGATGTGAGTGAACTGGGCTTGAGGAACACGCAGGTACTCGGCTTGTCCTCCCGGCACCTCGCCGTAGAGCTTGGAGAAGCCGAACAATGCCGCTCCCATGCCCTGCTCGCGAACCTGCGTCGTTTCACACTGCGTGTACAGCTGCAAGTTGCACATGAAGCAGTCGCCGCACGAGATCTGGAACGGGATCACCACTCGGTCGCCGACCTTCAGGTCGCCCGCCTCCGTCCCGACCTCCTCGACGATCCCCATCGGTTCGTGGCCGAGAATGTCCCCTTCTCCCATGAACGGGCCGAGAGTTTCGTACAGATGCAGATCGGAACCGCAGATGTTCGTTGTCGTGACCTTGATGATGGCGTCGGTCGGGTGTTCGATCTTCGGGTCGGCAACGGTGTCGACGCTGACCTTTCGTTTGCCTTGCCACGTGACTGCTCGCACTGGGAACCACACCTCTCGTCGGTCGATGTCCGTGTTCGGGTGCCCGACGGGGGATGGAGGTAAACCGTGCGACGGGGGCGTCCCTACTTGACGGCGATGATGTCGACGGGACGAATGTCGGGATCCGTGGCGAGCAGTTCGGGCCCGACCTTGCCGAGTGCCTGGGGGATGGCTCCGGTCAGGTGCGCCTGCCGGCCTTCCTCGTTCTCGAATGTGTCAAAGATGCCGTACGTCGTGTCGCTGACCTTGAACGCGTACCAGGTGACGGTGCCCTGTTCTTCCGCCGCCAGGGCGCGCCCCTGCTCGAGGAACGCGGCCAGTTCTTCGCCCTTGCCCGGCGTGGCCTCGAGCAGTGCCAGTATTCCTCTGTCGATCGTCATGATGTCTCCTCCTCGGTCGATGTATGACTTCGTTCACCTCCGACGCTATGGGCGTCGAGCGGCACGCGGGGCGGCGGAAGCGCCACCTTTGTTACCGTTTCCGTCATGAGAGTCGCGGTGCTCGCCGTGGACGGCATGTTCGTTCGGGTCTGAGTATCATGCTCGACGTCCTGGCGACGGCCGAGGCCCTGCGTGACGACGCGGAGGCGGGCGACCCGGCATTCACCGTCATCCCCGTCGCGGTCGGACCGTCGGTCCGCACCGGTCACGGACTCGTGCTGGCCACCATCCCGCTGACGGAGATCACCGTGCCGCGCGACGTCCTCGTCATGCCCGCCGTGGGGGTGAAGACGCCGGATCGGATCGTCGACGTGGTGCGTGGCATCCCGCCCTCGACTGGGTCGCGGCGGGTCGCGGGTCCGGCGCCGCCCTGCCGCGGCGTGCAGCGGCACGTTCTTCCTCGCCGAGGCAGGGGTGCTCGACGGATTGACCGCGACGACGAGTTGGTGGCTCGGGCCGGCGTTCCGAGCCCGCTATGCCCCGCGTCAACTTCGACGAGCGGCGCACCCTCATCCACGACGACCGGGTGACGACGGTCGGGGCGGCGTTCGCGCACATCGATCTCGCGCTGGCGATCGTCCAGCAGCACAGCCCGGCGCTGGCAGATCTCGTCGCCCGGTACCTTCTGATCGGCGAACGGCCCTCGCAGGCGATCTTCGCGGTGCCGTCCCTGCTCGCCACCGCCGATCCGACGATGACCGCCTTCGAACGGTGGATTCGCGATCACCTCGCGGAACCGTTGCCGATCAACTCGGTCGCGCACGCGATCGGGGTGAGTGAACGAACGCTGCAACGCACCGCCGCCGCAGTGCTGGGGATGTCGCCGGTGGAATTCGTTCAGGAGATCCGACTCGACCAGGCGATATTCCTCCTACGCACGACGCAGCAGAGCGTCGACACGATCGCGTCCGCTGTGGGCTACCAGAACTCGGCCACACTGCGCGCGTTGATTCGCCGTCGGCGTCACACGAGCACAACCGAGATCCGCCGTGGCAACGCGTCATTCGGCCCCGGACACCGGCGGCGCGGACGGGAGCGCGGACCGGCCGATAGTTCGCACTGGCGCCGGACGGACTCGGGCGGGACGATCGAGGGTGACGAACGGAGAGGAGCATCGTGAACCGAAACCAGCCTTTCGTGTGCGAGATGGCCTTCCACATCGTCCACCTGCACCGAGCGGGGGAGACGGACAAGGCGCTCAACCTGCGAAAGCAGCCGCAGGGCATGACCGTCGACGACGAACAACTTCACCGCGCCGTCGCGCAGATCTACGGTCTGCCCGACCAGTCGAACGAGGCGATGGAGGAATGGGTGCGCTCCCAGTACCTGGCCGACGGTCGCGACAAGGGTTACCTGACCGACGACGACGCGTCGGCGCCTCTGTGGCTTCTCGCCGGCAAGGCGCACACCCACTACGGCGACCTGAAACCGCAGGCGAGCTGAGGGCCCCGCGCGCTGCTATTCGGCACGGGCCGCGACGAGGGCGGCGAGACCGTCGAAGATCCGGGCCAGGCCGAACTCGAGCGCGTCGTCGTGCCCGGAGGTGGATCCGGCCGACGCGAACGCGGCTGTCACCTCGGGGTAGCGGTCGGCGTGGTCGGCGAGGATTCCCGCCATGATCGCGTTCAGGGACTTCTCGGGTGTGTCGGTTTCTGCGCCGGGTGCCGTTGCCTGCTGAACGAGGCTGCGCACGTGTCCGGTGATCAGGACCACCGCGTCCAGCCGTTCCGCGCCGGTGAGTCCCGTGTCGCGCAGCGCTGCGAGGCCGGTTTCGAGCCAGTCCAGTTCGTTCGGGCCCAGTACGCGCGGACCGACGGCGACGTCCACCACCCACGGATGCCGCCGGAGGCCCGCCCACATCCGGAGTGCCCACTCGTGGAGCGCACCGCGCCAGCCGCCGTCGATCCCGGACGGGTCGGGCGCGGGTCCGAGAGCGGCATCGAGCATGAGGGCGGTCAACTCGGCCTTGCCGGGGGTGTAGCGGTAGAGGGACATCTTGGTGAACCCGAGGTCTTCGGCGAGGCGCTGCATCGACAGCGTGGCGAGGCCCTCGGCGTCCGCCATCGAGATCGCGGTGGCGACGATCTGTTCGAGGCTCAGCGCGGGTTTCGGACCCCGCTTCGGTCTCTCCGACGATCCCCACAGCAGCTCGGCGGTACGGGGCTGGGTGACCATCTGCGCTCCTCCGGCCGACTCTTGATCCGGAATAGTGTCTACCATACACTGAATTGTGTCCGACAGACGCAATTAATCCCTTTGGGGGCTCCCATGCCGAACAGAACCGTCCTGGTCTCTGGTGCGAGCATCGCCGGGCCCGCCCTGGCGTTCTGGCTCAGTCGGTGCGGATACGCCGTCACCGTCGTCGAGCGGGCACCGGACCTCCGGCTCGGCGGTCAGGCCGTCGACTTCAAGGGGGAGGTTCACCGAAAAGTGTTGGAGAGGATGGGAATTCTCGACGACGTGCTCCGCAGTCAGACCGGAAAGACCGACCTCCTGATCGTCGACGAACGCGACAAGCACCTGGCGACCATCCCGGGCGAATTCGTCGGCGGCGACATCGAGATCCTGCGGGGCGACCTCACCGAGATCCTCTACCGGCACACCGCGGATTCGTGCGAGTACCTCTTCGGCGATTCCGTCACCGCACTGGTCGACACGGAGTCAGGTGTCGAGGTCACGTTCGAGAAGTCGGACGCACGCCGGTTCGACCTGGTGTTCGGCGCCGACGGCATTCACTCGGCCGTCCGACGTCACCGGTTCGGGCCGGAGGACGAATTCGTCCGATTCCTCGGGTACTACTACGCCGTCGTCGGGACCACTGGCTCGGCGAGCGACACCTCGCCGAACCGGGAACGCGGGACGGGGCTGATGTACAACGAGCCGGGACGGATGGCCGTCGTCGGCGGACCGAAGGCTCCGGAATTGTTCGTCTTCGCCTCCGACCGGATCGAGTACGACCGCGGCGACCTCACCCAGCAGAAACGGATGCTGGCCACCGCGTATGCCGATTCGGGGTGGCGCGTGCCCCGGCTGCTCGCGCACCTGGACGACGCGCCCGACTTCTACCTCGACTCGATCGCGAGGGTCGAGACCAATACGTACACCGCCGGCCGCGTGGCCCTGGTCGGCGACGCCGCGTACGGAAACACGCTGGGCGGCTTCGGGACCGGACTCGCCCTCGTGGGTGCGTATGTCCTGGCGGGTGAGCTTGCCGCCGCCGACGGAGACCACCGCGTGGCGTTCGGACGCTACGACGAGCAGATGCACGGGTACGCGAAGATCGCCCGCAAGGGCAGCGCCGGACCGTTTCTCGCGCCGAAGTCGGCTACTCGAATCAGGCTGCGCAACTGGACGTTCAAGTCCAAGACCCTGTTCGGCCTGATGATGAAGCTGACCGACTCCTTCGCTACCGACATCGATCTGCAGGACTACCCGGCGCTGCGATCAGCCGGGTGTGCCGGCGATGTTGACCATCCATGAAATGCCGAACTTGTCTGTACAGGCACCGAATTCGTCTCCCCACATCTGCTTCTCCAGGGGCACGGACACGGATCCGCCGTCGGCGAGCTTGGCCCAGTAGCCGCGGAGTTCGTCGCCGTCGTCTCCGCTCAGACTCACCGCGATGTTGGTCCCCGGATTGTGTTCCATTCCGGGCGGGGTGTCTGCACCCATGATCGTGTAGCCGCTGTCCGACTCGAGCATGGCGTGCATGATCTTGTCGGCGCCCTCGCCCTCCGGCGCACCGTATTCACCGAACGTGTTCAATGCAAGGGTGCCTCCGAAGACGTCCTTGTAGAATTCCATTGCCTGCCGCGCGTTGCCGTCGAAGCTGATGTAGGGGTTGAGCCGAGAGGTCATGGGACATGCTCCTTCTTCGTGCCGGAACCGACAGCAACGACGGTACAACGACCGGCCGACACGTTGTGAGGAACGGACGGCCGAGGCGGATCAGTGCGTTGAGACCGTCGCGAACGCCGCCCACAGCACCGGCGAGTGCTCGATCGTCCGCTCGTCCTGCCAGGCGGCCACCCGGTCGCGTTGCCAGTCGCAGAGCGCGCCGACCGCGTCGGGCAGTTCGTGCGCCGCGTCGATCGAGCAGATTGCGTCCTGCAGAGGACACGAGTGTGATGTGGCGCCGGCGATGCGCTGGAACGCGAGGTCGGTGGGCAGGGCCCAGCGGCTGGCCGTGACGAGTTCCGCCCCGCCGGCGATCATCGCGGAGACCAATCCGAGTGCCTCGCCGAACCGCAGGTCGCCACCGCTCTCGCAGGCGATGAGTGCAACCCTGCTCGGGATCGGCCAGAGGTCCGTGCCGCGGATCGGCTCGGCCGTGAGCGTGTGCGTTCCCAGCAGCAGGTCCTTCGCGGACAACGGCCGGTGGGCACGGGTCGGCTCCGCGAACCCGACGGAGTCCGCGGCGCAGGCGAGGTGTAGTTCGGCGTGCTCGCTCTGACCGGATTCGGGTGCCGCCGCGGTGACATGTCCGACGTACACCAGGCGGCCCGCACCGTCACGCAACGCTGCGCCGAGCCACTCCCGGTCCACGTCTTCGCGGCGGAAACACTCCGTCGGTCCGTCGACGGCGGGGAGCAGCCGGCCCTCCCCGGCGTAGGTCGCGACCCGCTGCGACAGCGGACTGTCCGCGGCCATCCGTCCCAGGACCGAGCCGAGCGCCGAATCCGCGCGGAAGCCCGGAACCCTGGGGTCGAGCACCGCGACGACGGGGAGTTGTCGGGTGTGCGTCCAGGCTCGGACCGGTCGGCCGGGCGAGTGGACGATGCTGAGCGGAGCCAGCAGGCTGACGTCTGCGATGTCGACGAGACGCAGCCCGGCGTCGGGTGCGATCAGTTCCCACGGCACCTGCGCGCCGCGGGGCGACGGCTGGATCCGGAGGTGGGGGCGCACACCGCGGGTGAACAGCTCGTGCAATTGCTGCGCGAGACCGAACGGAAGGAATGTGCGTGAAAGGAGCTGAGCCAGATCGTGCTCCGGCTCGTAAGCGGAGAAACCGCCCGCCGTCAGCGCGTGGTGTAGCCCCTGCGGATCGGTGAGGTCGGGCAGGGCCCGGGCCAGCGCGGCGAGGGCTTCGTCCACCTGCACGGCGGGTGCGACGCCGACACCGCCGGGGTGCGCGTCGTGGGTCCACCGCCACGACGTGTACAGATCGCCGGCGTCGGCCATCCGGACGATCGCGGTCGGCGGGTGAGACAGGTGAGTCGGCACTGTCACAGCATCCCTTACCCACCCGGGCGGTGGTGTGTGTACCGGGCACCCGGGTCGAGCCGAAAGCCGAAAGCCGTGCCTGACATGCAGGCACGGCTCGTCGACCTCGGCCGAGCTATCCGACCGTTGCGGCGGTGGAATCCTCGGCGGGCACGCCCGTTCGGATGAGCCGATCGAACGCGCTCAGCGCGGCCGTTGCTCCGGCACCGGCGGCGATCACGATCTGCTTGTACGGCACGGTCGTGCAGTCGCCGGCAGCGAACACGCCGGGCACCGACGTCTGGCCGCGGTCGTCGATCGCGATCTCGCCGCGGTCGGACAACTCGACCGACCCGGCCAGCCACTCGGTGTTGGGCAGGAGGCCGATCTGGACGAAGACACCCTCGATGTCGAGCGTGTGCGAGGCGTCGGTCGTGCGGTCCTGGTAGGTCAGACCGGTGACCTTGTTACCGTCCCCGAGGACCTCCGTCGTGAGCGTGCTCAAGAGGATGTCGGCGTTGGGGAGGCTGCGCAGCTTGCGCTGCAGCACGTCATCGGCGCGGAGCACCGAGTCGAACTCGACGAGCGTGACGTGCTCGACGATTCCCGCGAGGTCGATTGCGGCCTCGACGCCGGAGTTACCGCCACCGATCACGGCGACGCGCTTGCCCTTGAACAGCGGTCCGTCGCAGTGCGGGCAGTAGGTCACACCCTTGTTCCGGTACGTGTCCTCGCCGGGCACGTTCATCGAACGCCACCGCGCACCCGTCGACAGGATCACGGTGCGAGCGAGAAGAGAAGCGCCGCTTTCCAGTTCGATCTCGACGAGACCGTTTTCGGTGGCGGCCGGCACGAGCTTCGCGGCACGCTGCGTATTCATGATGTCGACGCCGTACTGACGGACGTGATTCTCGAGCGCCGACCCGAACTGGGGCCCCTCGGTGTAGGGGACGGAGATGAAGTTCTCGATCGCCATGGTGTCGAGCACCTGACCGCCGAAGCGCTCAGCGGCGATGCCGGTGCGAATTCCCTTGCGCGCGGCATATACCGCGGCCGCGGCGCCGGACGGTCCGCCTCCGACGACGAGCACGTCGAACGGATCCTTCTGCGCGATCGCGGCGGCGGCGCGGTCGGCGGCACCGACGTCGAGCTTGCCGGCGATTTCCTCCAGGCTCATCCGGCCGGAGCCGAAGAGTTCGCCGTTGAGGAAGACCGTCGGGACAGCCATGATCTGGCGGCCGTCGACCTCGTCCTGGAACAGGGCGCCGTCGATCGCGACGTGGCTGATGCGCGGATTGAGCACGCACATCAGATTCAGGGCCTGCACCACGTCGGGGCAGTTCTGGCAGGACAGCGAGAAGTAGGTCTCGAAGTGGAAGTCGCCGTCGAGGTCACGGACCTGCTCGAGCAGTTCGGGAGCCTCCTTCGACGGGTGGCCACCGACCTGGAGCAAAGCGAGTGCGAGCGAGGTGAACTCGTGACCGAGGGGGATGCCGGCGAAGCGGACCTCGATGTCGGTGCCGCTGCGGCGGACCGCGAACGACGGACGTCTCGTGTCGTCGTCGCGGCGTTCGTAGGTGATCTTTTCCGACATCGCCGCGATCTGGGTGAGCAGTTCGGCGAGTTCGACAGACTTGGGTCCGTCGTCGAGTGAGGACACGAGCTCGATCGGCAGGGTCAGCTTTTCGAGCAGGGACTTCAGTTGGCCGGCAAGCGAGGCTTCGAGCATGAGGATCTACTCCATCGATCGGGAGGACAAGGGATCGGAAACCGGAAATTCTGGTTCAGGTGGTCCGGAAGGTGTTGGTGCGACACCGATTGCCCCCACGGGAGCTGAGCACCGGGAACCGCCCGCACGGGCTCAGGAAACCTGAGCCCGTGCCTGCGGTACGACTGGGCTGCGTCAGATCTTGCCGACGAGATCGAGCGACGGGGCGAGGGTCTCTTCGCCCTCTTCCCACTTGGCCGGGCAGACCTCGCCCGGGTGCGACCGGACGTACTGAGCTGCCTTGACCTTGCGAACCAGCTCGGCGGCATTGCGCCCGATGCCTTCTGCGGTGACCTCGGTGAACTGGATGACACCGTCGGGGTCGACGAGGAAGGTGCCGCGGTCGGCCAATCCTTCGTTCTCGCGGAGGACCTCGAAGTTCTTGCTGATCTCCTGGGTCGGGTCACCGATCATGGCGTACTTGATCTTGCCGATGGTGTCGGACGATCCGTGCCATGCCTTGTGCGTGAAGTGCGTGTCGGTGGACACCGAGAAGACCTCGACGCCGAGGCGCTGCAGTTCCTCGTGGTGGTCGGCGAGGTCGCCGAGTTCCGTCGGGCAGACGAAGGTGAAGTCGGCCGGGTAGAAGTAGAAGACCGCCCACTTGTCCTTGATGTCGTCCGCGGACACGGTGATGAACGCGCCGTCCTTGAAAGCGTTGGCGGCGAAGGGCTTGATCTGCGTGTTGATCAGGGCCATTGAAACCTCTATTCGGTGGATACGGGGAAGCCGACAGCGACGAGGCTATCCAGCAAATTGGAATAGGTCCAATCTATGAGACCTATTCCATAGATTGGGTGGGGCTATCAATGGTGGCCGAATCGGCAGCGCTGCAGGTCAGTGCCGCTCTCCACCCACACCGCCCGTGGTACTCCCCGGACGTGCGGTGTGACGACCGTGACACCCGGGCGAGGTCACCGTGCGGGCACCACCTGGCTGTCCCGCACCTCGCGCCCATAGCGTTCCTCGGCGACCGCGATCGCGGTGCCCAGCACATTCCGTCCATCCGGCGTGACGAGTCGCGGAGGAAGGGGCACCGGCAGACCGGCACCGGCCGCGGCCCCGGCCAGTGCGGCGCCGAGCAAAAACGAACCCTCGGTGCCGGTCGCGCCTGCCGGGGGAAGGTCCGGCAACTGCAGAGGGAGCCGCGCCGGGGTGCGGTGCCCGGCCCGGCCGACGTCCACCGTCGTCCCCGCGCACTGCGCTTCGACGAGATCGGCCACCAGGTGCGCATCACCAGACGCGTAGGCGAGGCGGAACGCCAATTGCATCGCCGGATCGGCGATCTCGCGGTTCCACTGCTCGCGCTGACGCCCGTTCGGGAGTGTGCACCGCACGGCGTCGATGGCGATCGCCGCGGGCACCGCGAGCGCGGTGGCTCGTACTCGCACCGCGCTGTCGGGGGTGCCGGACGCCGCGAGCACGGATTCGAGGAGGGCTGCATGCCAGAAGTCGACCTGCGCGCAGTGCAGCCCGAGCCCCAGCCCGCGGTACGTGTCGAACGCGGCGGCGAGCAGTGTCTCTCCCTCGTCGGGCCGCCCTTCACGGAAGGCGACGGTGGCGAGGCGGGTCTCGACGTCCGCGACGTCGAGTACCGCTCCGGAACTCCGGAAGTAGTCGAGACTGCAGCGATAGAGTGTCGACGCGCGTTCGGTGTCGCCGCGGCCCTCGGCGAGGAAGGCCAGCACCTTCGACCCGATTCCCGCCCGGTGGCCGATCCCGGCGCGCTCGAAATACGTCTGGCTCGACAGCAGCAGCGGTTCGGCGTCGTCGGGCCGCCCCGAGCGGCAGTGCATGATGCCCAGGTTCTGCTGTGTTTCGGCGACCGCGTTGACGTCGCCCGCCGTCTCGAACGCCTCGAGCGCCTGCCCGGCGAAGTCGTCGGAAAGGTCGAAGCGCCCGGTCTCGAAATGGATGCCGGCCAGGTTCATGAGCGGGTGTCCCGCCAGCGTGGGGGCGAAACGCACCGCCGCGTCGAGGGACTCGGTGGCAATCTCGGCCGCGTGCGCCCACTGCTGCCGGTGCATCGCGACCGCGGTCAGCGACAGCAGGCACGCGACGCGCAGGTCGCCCTGATCGTCGGCTGCCGCGAGCAGTCCCCGCGCCTGCTCGAGCGCGTCCTGCGCGTCGTCGAGGTCGCCGAGGTGCTGGAAGGCCTGCGACAGGTTGACCAGCGCCGCGGGACGCATCCGGATCGCGTCGGCCGGCATCGCCGCGAGGGCTTCCCGGTAGAGGTCGACGGCCTTCGTGTGATCGCCCAGCTCGTCGGACATGCTGGCCGCGTTGATGATCGCGCTCGTCCGCAGATCGCCGGTGGTCGAGCGGGCGACCTGCTCGAACGTCCGGAGTGCCTCGGCGACCTCTCCGCGGGAGTACGCTGCCGCGCCGGCCGCGAGGAGGTCGCGCGCCGCGTCCGGGCCGAGCGTCTGATCTCCCACGTCAGAAGTCCGAATCCGAGGCGGCCGCCGCTATCTCCGCGAGCAGAGGTGAGTCCGGCCCGTCGTCCGACACCGTCTTCGCAGCCCGGCGTAGCCGCCGGCGGACCAGGGCCCGAACCCGCTCCCGGGCCTCCGGACCTCCGTCGTCGGCGTGACCGTTCACACCGAACCCGGGCAGGTACACGTCCACGGACACCCCCGATTCCGAGCCCGGTGGTGCGGCCGACTCGCCGAACCAGGAATCCCCGGACAGTCGCAGCGCGACATCGACAGCGCCCGATGCCGTGCCGACCAGCGCGTGGGGACGCACATGCTCCGGCACGGGTTCGGAGAGGCCCGGTGCCGCAACGATACTCACCCGCACGGTCGTGTTCCCGGCGGCGCGCACCACCACCCACGACACCGCACGCTCGGACGCGTCGACGAGTCCGGGTGGGTACCGGCGCCAGTCGGATCCGGTGGTACCCCGCGCCAGGACGAGCGTGCTCGGCAGCGTCGCCGCGGCGCCGGCCGCGAGGGCGTAGTCCTCTGCCCGGCCGGGCCGGTCGGCGAGCGCCGGGCCGGTCGGCGCGACCGAGTCGTCCCCGTCGACGAGCAGATCGCATTCCTCGACGAGCGTGGCGATCTCGCCGTTCAACAGCCCCTCGTCGAGTGGTGGGACGGCGTCGATCGTCGAGGTGGGCCACCACCGCGCCGCCCAGTGCGCGTACGCGAGTCGCCGTGCACCGTCGGCCACGCGAGGGCGCGCCGGAGAAACCGTGACGTCACGTCCGGATCCGGCCGCCACGGCGAGCGCCACCTCCTCGCCGAACACGGCCCACACCCAGTCCTGCGCCGAGGCGACGTCGTCGAGCACCGCGACCGGGACCGTATGGTCCGCGAGCACACTCCATGACAGGTGCCCGCCGAGGACTTCCAGCACTGCCACGTCGATGCCTGCGGTGTCGTCGAGGACGCTCGGTGCGTCGTCGGGGGTGATGATCCAGACCCCGTCGGGCGCGCGCTCGATCCGCACGGTGCCGGTAGTCAACTCGCCCTCGATTCGGGAGCATTCGCCGCGCCTGTGAGCGGAATTGCGCTGAGCGCCTGCTTGACCCGCATGCGATGGTCGAGGATGACCGATCGCGCCACGCCGTCGAGGAGGTCCCAGAGTCCGTCGGGTTCGTGGACGGCGAACTCGCGCACGTCGCGGCCGTGGAGGCGGACCCACAGGCGGCGGAGGTAGGGCCGCCACGGCTCGAGGAGTTCGGCGGCGATGGCCGTCAGTGGATTCGCTGCGGGCAGCGACGCGGCGTCGGCGCTCACCGCGAGGCGGCGTGCCTGCAGGACGTACGCCTCCCGTTGCCAGCGACCGTTGATCACCCGGACGGCGGTGGTGTCCGTGGCCGCGGGAGAAGACGGCGTTCCGATCGGACGGAGACCGGTCGCCAGCGCGGCACCCGTCGTCGCCGCGACCCGCAAGGATTCGTCGAGAAGCGCCCAGGGCGAGCAACTTCGGGCGATCTCGGTGGTGACCAGTTCGTAGATCGGTGGCAGTTCCGTACGGTCGGTCGACGCGCGGAGCACCGTGAAGACGCGTTCGTAGACGGATCGGTCGAACGGGAGCCCGAGAGTCGACGTGGACGCCGATGACCCCAGCCGCGGCGGCACGGGCACAGGATGCGTTGTCAGGCCGAGCCGGTGGGCCGTGACCTCGATTGTCCAGAGTGCGATGCCGTGGTGGGTTCCCGCATGCCCGGCGACCAGGCTGTCGAGTGCGTGCCGTCCGTCGTCACCCTCCTGCTCGAGGCGCGCGCCGGGACAGGCGTCGAGGACCGCGTCGATCGCGGCGGCGTGGTCGCCGGTGGCCGCGCCCGACAGCGGACGCCGTCCCCACGCGACGTCGATCAGGGCGTTCAGTTCCCGTGCCCGTTCCGGGTCGGTGACGTGGGCCTTCAACGCCTGAGTGGTGCGGCCGGCCGCGACATCGTGCACGTCGCGCAGCGTGTCGTCGGCAACGGATTCGTCCCGGAGCGGGTCGGGTGAGCCCGAGCCGGTCGCAAGTTCGAAACAGCGTTGGAAGTACAGGTCCTGGGGGTTGCCGTCGGTGATGCGCAGCGCTCGGCGAACCCGCTTGAGCAGCGTGAACCAGGCGGCGGTGGCGCGGAGCACGTCGGCAGAGGCGTGCACCCGGGTGGCGAGCAGCTGCGCCCCGTCGGCCGTGACGATCGGCCCGGCGCACAGCGGGTTCTGCACCGGGCGGATGACGAGCGGATCGAGGATCAGTTTCACGGTGCGGCTCAGTGGTCCGCCGTCCGGCCCACTGAGCGGTTCGACGCCGTCCAGCTCGCGCCACACCTCGTCGAGGACCATCGCGCGCGGTCGCCGAGCAGCCGTTGAGCTCCTCGATCCAGTCCGCATTCGAGCAGGTTACCGCAGGGATGCCCCGTCGACCCGTCGACAAATCTGGGATCGGTAGGGCGCGAGACGTTCCTACCTTTCTCACATCGGCTCCAGTCCGCGAGCCGAAGGAATCGACGACGGGCGCCGAGCGCCCCTCACGAAACGTGAAGGACGGATCATGAACAAGATCGTTCGGACTCAGAAGCGCGTCTACACCGCCGGCATCGTGGCGGCGGCCGCTGTCGCCCTGCTCGTCTCGGGCTGCAGCGACACCAGCGACAGCGACTCCGGCGGTGGAAGCTCCGAACAGTCCCCGGCCGCCGCGTCCGAGGCAGGCGCGTCCTCGGCCGCGGTCGACGGCAAGGCACTGGAAGCCGACTTCGACGCCACCTGCGCCAAGCAGGGCGACACCCTCGCGTTGGCGCTGGCAGACACCGCCAACGCGACGTACGGCGACCTGGCGGTCTCCGCGACCATCACCGGCACCGACACCGTGCAGGCCGTCGGGATCGCGGGCAGCAAGGGCGGGTCGAACGGCCTCCCGTACGCCCTCGGCTTCGGCCAGGGAATGCCCGGTGGCTCCGCGACGGTCGTGAAGGACGGCGACACCTACACGATCACCGGCGAAGGCGTCGGGGCGCCCGACATGAGCAACCCGACCGCGCCGAGTTCGTCGAAGTTCGACATCACGTTCGCATGCTCGACCGTCGTGGGCGGCTGAGCCGGCTCACCCGGGACGCGCGCGGGAGTCGAGTTCGCGCGCGTCCCACCCGTTCTTCCCCCCAGTTCAGGCACGGAGAGGATTCATCGTGAAGAAGATCGTGCGTGCCGCCGCCCTGCTGTTTCTCGTCGGGTCGGTCGGCTACTACCTGTGGTACGGCCTCGGCGATCGGGGACGGACGAACTACGGAATCGACGCCCTGTCGTGGGTCGGCCCGCAGATGATCTGGCCGATTGTCGCGGTCAGCGTGGTCGTGGTCTGTTTCGCCCTCACCGGCGACAGCGTGCTGTCAGCATTCACCGGGCGCAACAGCGCCGCGTTCCGGCAGGGCGCCGTCGGGATCGGGACGGTGCGGTCGGTGCGCCAGACCGGCATGACGCTCAACGATCAACCGGAAGTGCGGATCGACCTCGGCGTCGAGGGCGCCGACGGCGAGACCTTCGAATCGCACGCCAGGATGATCGTGCCGCTGACCGAGTTGGCGCTTCTCCGTCCGGGGGTCGTCCTGCCCGTCCGCTATCTTCCGGACCGCACCGACAAGGTCGAGATCGATCGCTCGGGCGACATGTCGACGGCGCAGGACGCGTTGAACCGATCCATGATTCGTCAGGGAATCACCACCCCGGGCAAGCTCGACATCGCGGCCCGCGGCATCCCCGTGCAGGCGGTGGTGCAGTCGCTCAGCGTGCCCGGCGAGATCCGCAACGGGAATTCGAAGGTCGAACTCGGGCTGGCGGTCACCCGGCCCGACGGCACGACGTTCACCACCCGTGTCGAGAAGTTCCTGCCGCCGCGCAGCGTCGGGCACGTCCAGGTCGGCCGGGTGGTGACGGTCTACTATCTGCCGGCGAACGAGCAGGAGGTCGTCATCGCCCTTCCTGCGAATGTGTGACGACGGCGATCACTCCCGGGGCGGAAGTCCCAGTGACCGGACGAGGAGCAGGAGTTGTTCGCGCAGCGGCCCCACGTCGCCGACGGCGGCGGTGAGGGCCGCATCCTCCTTCTCCAGGGTGAGCAGGCGGCGGTAGATCGCGCGGCCCGGCTCGGTGATCGCGACCCGCTTGCGCCGCTCGTCGAGTGGATCGGTTTCCCGGGTGACGTACCCGGCGCGTTCGAGGCGGTCGATGGTGCGGCTGATGGTCTGGTCCGTCACCCGCGAGACCTTCGCGATGTCCCGCTGCGAGGCAGGCCGGTCGGCGATCGTGTGCAGGCAGATGAGGCCGGCGTGGGTCATGTTCTGTGACCGGAGAATGTCCTCCCACGAGTGCTCGACCAGCCGCGCAGCCGTGGACAACAGCCGTCCGGTAGGCCACTCGTCCATGCCGTCGCTCGTCATTTCTTCGCCTCCACTTGCAATTTGCTCAGCAGGCTGAACAAAATAGGAACATCGCAATCCGGACATCCGGTCGTCGAACCGTCCAGCATTGGAGAGCACGTGACCACAACTGCCCGCCCGCGCCCGGTTCGTCGCCTGCGGTGGATTCTGCCAGCCCTGCTGGTGATCGTCTGGCTGGCCGTCGGCGGTTTCGGTGGTCCGTTCGCCGGCAAACTCTCCTCGGTCCAGCAGAACGACAGCACGTCGTTCCTGCCCGCGTCGGCCGAGGCCACAGAGGTCTCGGCGCTGCAGAAGGGTTTCACCGACACGCAGTTCGTGCCGGCGATCGTCGTCGCCGAACGGACGTCGGGGATCACCGCGGCCGACACCGAGTTCCTCGCCGGCACCGCGAACTCCTTCGCCGGTTCGGAGGGATTCGGTGACGAGGTGTCACCGCCGATCCCGTCCGCCGACGGCCGGGCACTGCAGCTGTTCGTGCCCGTCGACAGCGCCGGCGAGGTCGGCGACAGTGTCACGGAACTCCGGGACGCGCTCGATGCCGCACCGGACGGTCTCACCGTCCTCGTCACCGGCCCCGCCGGTCAGGTAGCGGATCTGTCCTCGGCGTTCGCGGGAATCGACGGACTGCTGCTCCTGGTGGCGGGTGTCGTCGTGATCCTCATCCTCATCGTCGTCTACCGCAGTCCGATCCTTCCGTTCGCGGTGATCACCTCCGCTGTCTTCGCGCTGGGACTGTCGAGTCTCCTCGTGTACCTGCTCGCCGACGCCGGTGTGATCGCGCTGAACGGTCAGAGTCAGGGAATCCTGTTCATCCTGGTATTCGGTGCCGCGACCGACTACGCACTGCTGCTCGTGTCCCGCTACCGCGAGGAACTGCGGATCGAGCAGGACAAGTACCGTGCCATGCGGACCGCGTGGCGGGCGACGCTCGAACCCGTCGCCGCCTCCGCGGGCACCGTCATCGCCGGCGTGCTCTGCCTACTGCTGTCCGATCTCAACTCCAACCGCGGACTCGGGCCCGTGGCGGCCATCGGCATCGCGGCGTCGTTCGTCGCGTCCATGACATACCTCCCCGCGGTGCTCGTACTCCTCGGCCGGACGGCGTACTGGCCGAGCCGGCCCGCGTTCGACGCACGGCACGCAGAGAAGGACGAAGCCGCAGACCACAAGTTCTGGGCCGCGCTCGCGGCACGAATCGGTGCGCACCCGCGCCGTTTCTGGGTGGCGTCCAGCCTGGTGCTGGTGCTCTTCGCGCTCCTGATGCCCCAGTTCGAGGCGAGTGGGGTCGCGGAGTCCGAGACGTTCCTGCTCGAAGTCGATTCCGTTGCGGGCCAGCAGATCCTCGGCGACCACTTCGACGCCGGCTCCGGTTCGCCGGCGGTGATCATCGCGAACGAGGACTCCCGTGATGCGGTAGCCGACGCTGCCCGGGTCGACGGAGTCGGCGACATCACCGTGCTGTCCGCCCCCGGCACGCAGGACCCACTGGTGGTGGACGGCCGGGTGGCGATCGAAGCCACCCTGACCGATCCAGCCGACTCCCTCGCGGCCGAGGACACCATCGTCCGCCTGCGTGACGCCGTCCACCCGATCGACGGCGCCGACGCCCTGGTCGGCGGCACCACCGCCACGGACCTCGACACCAAGACCACGTCGACGCGTGACCGCACGCTGATCATCCCCGTCGTGATCCTCGTGGTGTTCGCGATCCTGTGCCTGCTGCTGCGTTCGCTACTCGCGCCGCTGCTGCTGATGGGAACGGTCGTCCTGTCCTTCGCTGCGACGCTGGGCGTCTCGTCCCTGGTCTTCGAGCACATCTTCGGATTCCCGGGTGCCGATCCCGTGGTCCCGCTGTTCGCGTTCGTGTTCCTCGTCGCCCTCGGAATCGATTACAACATCTTCCTCATGACCCGGGTCCGGGAAGAGGCCCGGCGCATCGGAACCCGGCGCGGCGCGTTGCGCGGCCTGACCGTCACCGGCGGAGTGATCACGTCGGCGGGAGTGGTTCTGGCGGCGACCTTCTCGGCACTCGCCGTCATTCCGCTGATCTTCCTCGCGCAGATCGCCTTCATCGTGGCGTTCGGCGTGCTCCTCGACGCACTCCTCGTGCGGTCACTCCTGGTGCCCGCCCTCACCGTCGACATCGGGCAGAAGATCTGGTGGCCGAGCAAGCTCGCATCGGCACCGGAGCCCGACGAAAACGTCTCTG
Organism: Rhodococcus sp. 21391; assembly: GCF_016772255.1. Taxonomy (NCBI): domain Bacteria; kingdom Bacillati; phylum Actinomycetota; class Actinomycetes; order Mycobacteriales; family Nocardiaceae; genus Rhodococcus; species Rhodococcus sp. 21391. Next base: position 7,261,197 of record NZ_CP063781.1, read on the forward strand.
CGGAGCCGGAATTGGATTCGAGTCGTATGTGAGCGCGCTCGGCGAATGCCGCAAGCGTGATGCCTGCCTGTTCGCTCATGGTCGCGCAGCGTTGAACCCTGCCGCCCTTCCTTCGGGGACTGTCCCAATCGGAAGTGGCGCGATCGCGAGGATCGCCGACCAACTGGGTATCCATCCGGAGGCCCTTCGTACTTGGGTTCGTCAGGTCGAGATCGACGGTGGTGACCGACCAGGCACCACGACCGATGATGCGAAGTGGATCGCTGCACTCGAACGTGAGGTGCGGGAACAAGCGGGCCAACGAGATCTTGAAGACGGCGTGCGCATTTTTCGCGGCAGCGGGCCTCGTCCCCCGCAAGCGGGAGGTGCCCCCACGCAAACTGAAGTGCTCGTCGACTACATCGACGCACACAAGGCCGACTACGGGGTCGAGCCGATCTGCGGAGCTCTCGTCCAGGTCGGCGCGGAAGATCGCCCCGTCGACGTACTATGCCGCGAAGTCCCGGCCGCCGTCGGCCACTGTCATCGCCTTCCTGTCTTCCGACGATGCTGCCTACCTGCTCGGACGACCATCGACATCAACGGTGGAAGCCATGCACTGACGACGTCCCAGCTGCGATGTCTCGTTGCTGGTTCGATGTCGCAGCGGGGCGGGGTGACGTGTCTGCGGATGTCAGGTGAGGTTCAACGTGTCCGCGATCGTGGTGAGGTAGTCGATGTGCGCTTCGACGTTGTTGAGGCCAAAGCCCATCGTCGCTACGGCGGCGTGGGTGCCGCCCGCTGCGCGCCAGGCCGCGATCTCGGTGCTGACGGCGTCGGCACCCTGGCTGAGCACGACGTATTCCCCGCCGAAATCCTCGACCGGCCGGCCCACTGCATGCACGCGTTCGCGCAGCCTTTGCCAGGATTCAACAGCGGTGTCGATCCCGGTCGCTCCGAAGAATATGAAACCGTCTGCGAGGCGGGCGGCGCGTTCGAACGCTGCCTTTGTGGCGCCGCCGAGCCAGATCGGGATGGCCCGGCTCGGTTGGGGTGTGAGGGCGGCGCGATCGACTCGGTCGAAGCGGCCGGAGAACTCGACGACCGGTTCGGTGAACAGCTGGCGTAGCAGCTGGACCTGTTCTTCTTGCCTGGCTCCCCGGGTGCGGAAGTTCTGGCCGAGGGCTTCATATTCGACGGGGCTCCAGCCGACACCGACACCGAGCCGCAACCGGCCGCCGGAGAGTAGATCGACGTCGGCGGCTTGCCGCGCCACCAGGGCGGTTTGGCGTTGCGGCAGGATCAGCACGCCGGTGGAGAAACCGATCCGCTCGGTGATCCCAGCCAGGAAGGCGAACATGACGAATGGGTCGTGAAACGGGTCGTGTTCGGTGTAGGGCCCTGTCAGAGGCGGTGTCCGGTCGGCGTGCACGGCGCCCAGGACGTGGTCGTAGGCGAGTAGGTAGTCGAAACCCAGATCCTCGACTGCTGTGCCGAATCGCCGCACAGCATGGGGGTCCCCGCCGAGCTCGGTTTGCGGGTAGACCGCACCGATCCGCACGCGGTCGGTGTCCCTTCCGGTCGGGGGCACACTGCTATCTTCGGACATGTCGGTTCTCCATTCGTCGGGTCGCTTATCCAACGGGATCAGTGGTCGGTGGGGTGGCCTGGGTCGGCGACCGCAGGGCTGGTTCCGGTCACGCCCGGACTCGCTGGGTGGGCCTGGCTGCTCGAAGCGGCATCACATCCACATCACCGTTGCTTCCAGTACACAACAGGAGCCTGAGTTCACACCAGGGCAGACCTCACCCAGGATCTGACGGACCCCCTCTGCGGCTCCCGGAGGATCGTCATCATCGCCGCGGCGCCACCCACGTGATCGACCCCGCCGCCGGCCCCTCGCCGATTCAGGGTCGGCGGGTACGCCGATGAGTCCGATCTTGCCCTGGAAGGTCACGGCGCCGATCAGGGATCCGAAGCCGTCGAGAGCTCACGACGTTGCGTTCGAACGCGAGGATGTGGGTAGCGAAGAAGGATGGTCCGAAGAACAGACCGGTCAGCGACTCACCGTCAGTGGTGGTGATCGTCCCGGTGCCATCGTCGCGGACCCGAGGTACATGACCTGGTGGCACTAGGTCCTCGGCCCGCGGGCGTTGCAGAAAGTTGCGCGCATGCTGGCTGGTGGATGCGGAGGTCCTCGTCGATCAGGTGCTCGAGACGGCAACCACTTCCCGCGCTGGCGGCCGCGTTCCCGCTACGGGTCTTCCCCGACGCCGTCGGCATCCCCGAGGCGGGCCGGGAGAACCTGCTGCCCTACGGCGACCACCTGTTCAACGCGTTCGGGCCGGTCAACAGCCTCGTCGAAAAGGGCGCCCTGCGGAGGAGCGAGCTGTCCGGGTGGGTCAACGCCCAGTGCACCCGCGACGTGCTGAGCGACGACGGATTCGGGGCCCAACTCTGTTGATCGCGGACATCATCGACGAGCAGCCCCGCTGATCGTGCGCTCGTTGCTCTCGGCCGGGGTGGAGCCAGATGCGGGTTCGCCCGCACCCGCGCCCACTGATCCGGGTGGGATGCGAAGGCGTAGAGCACGGCCGGCAGAAAGTTGACGGTCGTGTGCCCGAGATTTCCGCGTAATGCACGAAGACGTCCGGAGTTCCGTCGTCGGGCGCGATGAAACCGAAGCCCTTCTCGCCGTTGAACCACTTCGCAATGCCCTGCGCCATGCCGATACTCCCTGAATATCGATCCGGTACTCACATCTGATTCCCGATCTCGATACCAGTGATCCTGCCACCCAGACGACGGATCGGGACGACCACACCTGATCTGAGGAAGCGGACATCTCGACGCCTACTGCGACTGCCGACTTCGCCGTCCGTCATCGATCAACGAGAGCCGGTCCGTCGAGCGAGCGGCCGCCGACGTGGACAGAAAAGTCGGCTGTCGGGTGTGAAATCCCTGGTCAACCGCTCCAGAATTTCTGTAGTGGTGACTGTAGACATTGAGGGGTCGCTGTTGTAGAGTTCCTCTCGTCGCAAGGAAAGAGTTCACGAGGTGCGGGAGAGAATGAACTGCCCGCAGAGAAGTACCGCAAGACCAGGATGTGCCGGGCAAGGGTTGATGTGAGTGTGTAAGGCCCCGGCATATCCGGCGGCTGCCGGGCGGCACGAAGGCCCGACAGCCGGAAGAAGTGCAGTGAACAAGGAAGTGAAACCCGCTCCGGCCCCCGGTGCCTCACGGCACCGGGGGCCCTGTCCGTTGAAAGGTGTCACCCCATTCAGGAAGATTCGCCCGACCGTGACCCGGCCGGGAAGCTCGACGACGAGGACTACCCGGCCTACAGCATGGGTCATGCCGCCGAGATCCTCGGCGTGACACAGGCATTCCTGCGCAGCCTCGACGCCGCGAAGCTGCTCACCCCCGAACGCTCGGAGGGCGGCCATCGCCGCTACTCCCGATACCAGCTCCGCCTCGCGGCCCGAGCCCGCGAACTGATCGACCAGGGCACCGCACTCGATTCCGCGTGCCGCATCATCATCCTCGAAGACCAACTCGCCGAGGCCCGACGCATCAACGCTGAACTCCAGCACCCCCACCGCCCCAAGTCGGACCAGCCCGGCCCCGCATCCGGCTGAAACACCGCCGCCCCTTCGGAACACCAGTCGAGGTCCATTCCGCGGAAGCCGCCCATCCGCTCGGCGACCTCACCGCGGGCCTTTGCGAGAACGGACTGTCCGCATCAGCCCAGACCACACCATGCGAGGCGTCGGCGTGCGGTCCCGCTAAATCATCGGTCACCGGACGCGTCACGGCCGGCCGTTGGGCGCCGTCGCCGATTGAGTTTCTTTGGCCCAGGTGAGCAGAGTGGTCGGGGAGGATGTCCCGAGGTCCGTGGTGGGGGCCCGGTGACGTGTCAGGCTGCGCTCGTCTCGTCGTTGTGTACCAAGATTCGACAGGTTCGGCGGACTCGGCGGCTCAGAGCTTGTCGGCGAGCACGTCGAGGTTGCTGATTTCGGGCGGCGCAGCGAAGAGTTCGTCGGCGCGTTCGCCGAGGGCCTTGCCGACCGGCCCATTGAGATGTGTGTCGCGGGCGGCCTCGTCGGGGAATGCGTCGATGATGCCGAACGTCGAGGGGCCGAACCGTACCGCCAACCAGGGCTTCGTGCCGGGCTCCTGTTCGACGAGTGGCAGCGCCGATCGGAGGAATTCCTCGACCGCGCTTTCCTTGCCGGGTTTGGCTTCGAGTCGGACCAGCAGCGCCTTGGTGGCCATGTCGGGTCTCCTGTTCGAGGTGGTGGACATGGTCCAGCATCACACCATCGACCGGTGAAGGGAAGGAGCCCCCGAGCCCACGAATCAAGGAAACCGATCTCACCCCTAGTAATCGTGGAGCCGAAAGAGGAGACTCCATGGTGGATGGAATGCGACGCCTGGAATGCGCCCGCTGTTGTCGGCTGTGACGCGAAACATGGTGGTGTGCCAACGTTTTGGTGTTGTTTTCAGTTCCGTGCGCTGTCGCGTCTGCCCCCAGCGGCACGATTCATTCGGTCGCTCACATGTCATCGCCTGTGGCCGCCGGGCCGGGATCCACCGGGAAACGCAGCATCAGGGAGTCGAGATGAAAGCGCTTGTGTACGACGGGCCACGTGAGGTTCATGTGAAGGATATGCCCGATGCCAGGATTGAGCAGCCGACCGATGTGCTGGTGAAGATCACCAGCACCAATATTTGCGGGTCGGATCTGCACATGTATGAGGGCCGCACCGATCTGGAGCCCGGGATGGTCCTCGGTCACGAAAACCTGGGGATCGTCGCCGAGGTCGGCAATGCGGTGGTCAAGGTCTCACCCGGGGATCGGGTGTGCCTGCCGTTCAACATCGGCTGCGGTTTCTGCCGCAACTGCGAGGAAGGGTTGACCGCGTTCTGCCTGACGGTGCACCCGGATCCGAAGATGGCCGGCGCCGCATACGGGTTCGCCGGGATGGGCCCGTTCTGGGGCGGGCAGGCGGAATATCTGCGGGTGCCGTTCGGCGACTTCAACTGTCTGCGGTTGCCCGAGGATGCCCAGGACAAGGAAACCGACTACGTGATGCTCTCCGACATCTTTCCCACCGGCTGGCACTGCACCCGCCTCGCGGACATGCAGCCCGGCGATTCGATGGTGGTGTACGGGGCCGGGCCGGTCGGGTTGATGGCGGCGTATTCGGCGATGATCCAGGGTGCGAGCAAGGTGATGATCGTCGACCGGCATCCGGACCGGCTCGAGCTCGCCGAGCAGATCGGCGTCATTCCGATCGACGATTCGAAGGGCGACCCGGTCGAGCAGGTCCTGGAACAGACCCGCGGGCAGGGTGCCGACAAGGGTTGTGAGTGCGTCGGCTATCAGGCGCACGACCCGCAGGGTCACGAGGACGCCGCGATGACGATGAACCGGCTCGTCGACTCGGTGCGCTTCACCGGCCACATCGGGGTGGTCGGCATCTTCCTGCCCCAGGACCGAAACGGCCCCGACGAACTCGAACGCAACGGCAAGATCGCCTTCGACATGGGCAAATTCTGGTTCAAGGGGCAGAAGGTCGGGACCGGGCAGGCCAACGTCAAGCACTACAACCGGCAGCTGCGCGACCTGATCCACCAGGGCCGTGCCAAGCCGTCCTGGATCGTCTCCCACGAACTGCCACTGGCCGAGGCCGAGTCCGGTTACCAGCATTTCGATGCCCGCGACGACGGATGGACCAAGGTCGTACTGCATCCGTGAGGCCCGTCTGCTCATGCGGGTGCTGCCGAGGCTGCCTTCGGACTGCCGGTTTTCCGTCGGCGGGCGTCCCGAATGCCGAACCCGCACCGGCGCGTCTCGAAAGCCGGCCGCTGACCGGAACTCGCCGACCTCTCTGCATAACCGCCAGCTCGGTATGAGACCCGTCCGGTGATGATTTGCTTTCGGGGCGTCAATCGGAACACCCCGAACGATCTGGAGCGGGCGTTCGCGGCCGCCGGTTACAGGTCGGAACGGGCGCCATTGAGCAGAAGCGGGGGTGGATCGTCAGGGTTCCCCGCTTCGTGTCGGTGTGAGCTGCGTCAGCTCAGTCGGTTCATGCTTACCGGCCGTCATCGTCCGCTCGGCAGACTTACCACGTCTGGCCCGGTCCTTGCGGGCCTTGGGTTAGCTGCCCGTGCCAGCCACCGATTCGACCGGGTGTCTGGCCTGGTCGAGGTCGGCGCGCATGCGAGTGGCGACGTCTTCGTCGATGCCCGCGGCCCTCATCTGGTCGGTGTCGCGCTGCCGCGGTGGCCGGTTACGTGCGTCGTCGTTGCTCAGCGCGGTCTGTGCTGATGCGGCGCGAGGGGCCCGGGGCGGGTAGGGGAAGTCGAGGACGTGCGCAGGTGGGGTGCTCGCGTGCTGCTGCGCCACGGGAGCATCGGCTCGTAGTGCATCGCGGACGTAGCCGACGAAGAACTCGTCATTCGAACTGGTGTCGAGGGTGTTGATGGACACCCGGAGTTCACGCACGGACTGTCCGTGCGCGTCGATCTCCGAAGCAACCTCCCTGATCGCCTATTCTCGACGCTCCTTGGTCCCAGGGCCTTCGCCCTTGCTCCTTTGTCGGTACGACAGTTGCGTGACTAGTTCGCCAGGACCACACTGGTTCTGCAAGCCCCTCGCCGGCACACGGAACCCGCGAGGGTCTTGTGTCGCTCACCGCCCAGTCAGCGTCCGCTCGGCAGATTTGCGAAGTCCGCTTCGGCCCCTTGTTATGTAGGTCACGCAAGTCTGCGCGAACGGCAGGGAAGCGCGCTGGAGGCGCCGGAGAGTCGCGGCGTCGCCACGAGTCGAACGGATCGCACGGGAACATTCTCGCCGTTTGTTCGCATCTCACAGACGTGAACGTGACCTTGCGCTCTACTGCGACCCACGGCGACCCCGTCACCGTCGCCACCCCACATGGCACCGTCCTGGGCACTGAGCGAGCACATCTGAACCCCGTCCGGGAGGCGCTGCGCGCCGACGACGCAGCGCTACGCCGCCGGTTTGCTGTCGATCCGGAAGGAGGCCGGCCTCCCCAAAGATCTCAGCGCTCCGTGTGGTCATGCGATCGGGTGGATGGACGGCAAAAACCGTGCTCTCGGAGAGCGCGCTGACCAGGAAAGATGACACGTCTCGGTGTGAGCGTCCGGTGCCGAAGCTGTTGACGCGCACGTAGACGGGTTGGTGTCGAAGATCGGTCGGCGATGGTGTCGAGGGCGATCGCCCGGGCGGCTCCGGACCGGTCGTCCTCTTCTTCGCCAACTATCCCTCCAAGACAGCGTTCATCGCCGCCTCCGTGGTGTGCATCTCCTAACTGCTTCGGAGCTACTGCAAGGCTTCCCAGGCCGCCCCGGCCGTCGACGACGACGGATGAGACACTCAACACCCGATAGCCGTCCCATGGCCGGGGCTTCGTGACCTGCATGACCTGCATCCGAAACTCCGCTCAGCTGTGACGAGCCCGCTCTTCGTAGGCCTGCCTGGCAGTGATGTCGACGTCTTCCAGAAACACTCTGTCCGTGTGGAGCGCACGGGTGAGCGCTTCGCTGATCCGACGAGGGAAGAACTTCTGACTGGCGGCGAGGGCACCGACGAGCTTGGTCACCCGCACCTTCGGTTTGGGGCATTCGATCAATGCCACGATGGCACGCGCAATGTCCTCCGGCTCGGCGTTCTTGAGTCCAGGGAGCCCCTTGGTGCCGGCAGTCAGCTCGGTGTTGACGAAAGACGGGAGCACCGCGGAAAACTCGATTCCCGTTCCGCGGTGCTCCACCCGGGCCGCGTCCGTGAAGCCGACGACGGCATATTTGCTGGCGCAGTAGGTGGCCAGCCCTGGTGTGTAGATTTCGCCTGCGAGTGAGGCGATGTTGACCACGTGCCCACGGCCGCGCGGCAGCATTCGCCGAACAGCCAGTTTGGAACCGGTGATCACCCCGAGGACATTGATATCAAGGATCCGGCGGGTGACCGCATCGGGCTCGTCCGCGATTCGGCCGGCGGGCATGATGCCGGCGTTGTTTACGAGCACGTCGATAGGTCCGAGCGTTGCTTCCACGTCGTCGAGGAAGGCCCCGAACGATTCGGGGTCCGTCACGTCGAGCTTCCGGTAGCTGACCAGGCCGAGTTCGGTCGCGGACTCCTTCAGCTTGACCTCGTCGATGTCCCCGATCGCCACCTTCGCGCCGAGCCTGGTCAGGGCCGTGGCGGTCGCGAACCCGATTCCGCGGGCACCGCCGGTGATCGCGATGACGCGACCGTGCAGAGATTGTGTCATTTTCCTTCTGTCCTTCTGTCGTCGTTACAGGGAGTTCGAGCGGCTTGTGACGGACAGGCGGCGGCGCGGGTCGCGCGCGACGAGGGCGCGCAGCACCCGGCCGACGAAACGACCGCGGCCGGGTGCGTACGGATACCAGAGCAACTCCCGCTTCATTGCGGGTCCGCGCGGCACCGTGATCGCCTGCTGCCGGGTGTACTTCCGAACTCCATACTCACCACCGAATCGCGCGCCGAGACCAGACTGCTTCCATCCCCCGTGCGGTAACCCCAGCGCGAACAGGTTGGAGAAGGCGTCGTTGATGTTCACCGCGCCGGCTTCGAGCCGGCGCGCGATCGCCTCGCCGCGGGCCCGATCTCCGCACCACACCGTCGCGGACAGGCCGTACTCGGAATCGTTGGCCAGGCGCGCGGCTTCGTCGGCGTCGGCGACCTTCACCACCGGGATCGTGGGCCCGAACGTCTCCTCCCGGATACAGGCCATCGAATGGTTCACGTCGACGAGGACCGTCGGCTCGAAGAAGGTGCCAGCGCTCCCGGCCTTGCCGCCGGTCAGCGCCGTGGCGCCGCCGTCCACAGCGTCGGCGACGTGTCGGGCAACGAGGTCACGCTGGGCCTGTGTAGCCATCGCACCGACATCGATCCGGTACCCGTCGCCGTCGTCACCCTGTCGGAGCGAGCCGACGAGTGCCACCAGTCGCGCGACGAATTCGTCGTACACGGGCGCCTCGACGTAAACGCGTTCGATCGACACGCACACCTGTCCGGCGTTGAACATTCCGCCCCAAGCGATTCCGGCTGCCGCGCGGTCCAGGTCCGCATCCGCCAGCACGATGGCCGGATCTTTGCCGCCGAGTTCGAGACTGCATGGCACCAGCCGCTCTGCGGCCCGCACGGCGATCGCTCGACCGGTCGGGGTGGAGCCTGTGAACTGCACGAAGTCCACCGAATCCACTACCGCTGCACCTGTGTCGCCGCGGCCGGTGAGTACCGAGAAGACCAGGGGTGCACCGATTTCCGACCATCCCCGAGCTAGTTCGACGGCTGACAACGGCGTTACCTCAGACGGCTTGAGCAGCACCGCCGCACCAGCGAGCAGCGCCGGTATGATGTCCATCGCCGGCATCGCGAGCGGGAAGTTCCACGGGGTGATCACACCGACCACCGGGTAGGGGCGGACGGTCTTGATCAGTCGCTTTGTCATCGACAGCGGCCCGTGCGGCTTCACCCGCTCGTCGGCGAGAAACTTGCCGGCGTTGTCCGCGAAGTAGTTGATCAGGTCGCACGCGAGCGCAGGCTCGATGGCTGCTTCGGCGCGTGGCTTCCCGGTCTCGGACCGCAGCACGTCGATGAGGTGGCGCTCATTGTCGAGAAGCCAGTCCCGCAGCTTCCGCAGCCACGTGGCCCTTCCTTTCGGCCCCAGCGCTTCCCACTCGGGTTGGTGGGCGCGCAGTCGACGGACGGTATCGGTCACTGCCTCGGAACTCTCGTCCGGTACACGCGCGACGAGGCGGCCGTCGGCGGGGCAGTGCACGTCGATGTCGTCGCACCTCGTGTGCGCCTTGCTTCCGGATCTCATGTGAACCCCGCCTCCTATGATGCACGACACTTCCTATTAGAATTGCACAACCAATCCGCACGTTTCTTAGCGAAATCAGCCAATTGGGCCCTCGTCATTTGTGCTCTGGGTCCAATTAGAAGGAGGTATCGACGTGTCCGCTGACGACATGGTGCTTGCCTGGCTCCGGGAGTTCGCTGCGGAGGCGCTGGTGCCCGGCACCCTGGATGGTCTCGTCGCGAGGTTCGACGCCGTGATAGTGGCCGAGGTTCCCGAGGTTTCCGCGGACCGAGAGTTGCGACGGGACCTCGATGCCAGCACCCGTGACCAAGGGCGCGCACTGCTGGTCTGGCTCACCGGAGACTCCGCAGAGGTGGACCTCCCACCCGCGGCACATGGTCTCGCGCGCACAATCGCCCGACGGGGCCTGCATCTGAGGGTATTGATGCAGATCTACCGAGTCGGCCAGAAAGCTCTGCTGAGCTTCGCCGCGGAAACAGCAAGTGAGCGCATCGCCGACCCGGTATTGGAACCAAAAGTCCTGATTCGGCTACTGGAGCGGGCGAATCACTGGCTCAACGTCTCATTGGAGGTACTCGCGGATACCTACAGCGAGGAACGAGAGCGGGGATTGAGCGGCGCGTTCGCCCGGCAGGCAGAAACGGTGCAGGCGATCATCCGAGGCGAGATCGCCGATACCGTGGCAGCCTCGAATCGTTTGAATTACCCCTTGCTCGGGCATAACACCGCACTTGTGCTGTGGCTCGAGGACACACTTTCGAATCAGGCCGAGGACGGGATCGGCGTTCTGGACTCCGCCGCCCGTGCGGTTGCGGCCACGATCGGGGCTCGGCAAATGCTTACTGTGCCGTCCGGATCGCGAGGGCTCTGGGCATGGCTGGCGGCGGAAGTCGAGCCGGATCTCACCGCATTGGACATCGGTCCGGATATCCCGGACGGGATCCGGATCGCGATTGGTAACCCGGGTAAGGGAATTCGGGGATTTCGGCAGAGCCACACCGAAGCGATTGCTGCTCAACATATCTCGGAATCTCGACCGGCCGAGTCTCACCTCATTTGCTATGCGGACGTCGAAATTGTCCACCTGCTCGACGGCCATCCCGACGCGGCGAGGGCGCTGGTTTCCCGTGAACTGCGCGGCCTTGACGGTACCGATGCAGCCTCCGCAATGCTGCGCCGCACGCTGCGCGGCTATCTGACCGTGAACCGCAGTCCGGACGCGGCTGCTCGGGCGCTCGGCGTGCATAAGAACACCGTGCGTTACCGCATCCAGCGCGCCGAGGAGTTGCTCGGCCGCCCCGTCGGACCGAACAGGCTGAAGCTGGAACTCGCGCTCGAATACGCCGACACCTACGGTCCGGTCGTTCTGAAGGAGTGAAAAGGCACCTCCGTCGGCGAGTGCGCCCCAAGGGCTGGCCCTACACACTGATCGATGCCGCACAGTGCAAGTGTTGGGTAGCCCCGTGTACAGCATTTCGTCGCAGCGTCAGGACCTTGACTTTCCTGTGCATCGAGGGCGTCTGCCTCGATCGGCAAAGCCGGATTGCGCAATCTGTCGTTCGCTCTGGCCGACGAACTGCCCCCATGGCATCAATGTGGGTACCGTCACCCATCGGTGGCGTAGTCCAGTCGGGAATCTTCTTCGATCCGGATCTGATTGCCGAGTCGTGCTGGTAACTTGTCGCCAAGGCCTAGGCTACCCGATCGTGAGCCTTTCATATCGACGATCCCGAACAACGCGTCCGTGTCCCGTCGCCAACATTACGAGCCCAAGCACCGCGCCCCTCATCGGTGTGCGGTGGAGGTGAATTGATATGTTGCCGCATCGACGATCTCGCCGGGCGTGATGGAGATCTCGTCGTTCAACCATGCGGTGACCAGCTCGGCCAAGCCGCCCACAAACAGCAGTCCGTTGATTTCACCTTGATGTGGTGGCCACGCTCGGTCTCCGTACATGCGCGTGGCTTCGTCCGCCACCATCTGAGCGAAGCCCCGCAGTGCCGCGCGTCGGTGGGTGCGCAGAGGTTCGGACGCGGCGGATTCGATCATCGCAACACGTCCCTTGCGTGGATCATCGGTGAGGATGGTGACGAACGACGCGATGGCATTTCGTACGCGTTGTTCGATCGTCCCGGTGCTCGCTCGAAGCGCATCCAGTCCGGCCTGACGGACCTCGTCGGCGATGCCGTCCAGGACCTTCTGTAGGAGTTCGTCTCTGCTGGTGAAACTTTCGTAGAAGTATCGCTCCGTCAACTTGGCGTGCGCGCAGATGGCGGTCATGGTGGCGCCGCCCTTACCTGTGGCTGCAAACACGTCCAATCCCGCCTCGAGCAGACTCTCGCGGCGCAGTGCTGCACGTTGGTCGCCGCTCAGGCCAGCGTATCGACGGGGCGTAGGAGGGGTCATGGATCGATATTGACAGACGTGATCTCGATGGCGCAGACTACGCTCATCTGACAGGAAGCGCTGTCAGATTAGACGGGAGTTGAGGTTCGTCATGTCCAAGATCCTGGCCGTTCCACCCGCACAGTCGCAGTTGCACCCGGTCTCGGGGCGATCGGGGCTGCCCGGCGTCGGGCACGTACTCGAATACATCCGAGATCCACTCGCATTGATGCAAAAGCATTGGGACCGTTACGGCGAGGTCTCCTGGTTCTCGATGGTCGGTCGGCGTTGGGTCGCAGTCCTCGGACCCGACGCATGCCAGGAAGTGCTGCAGAACAAAGATCGGGCATTCGTCAACGGTGACGGCTGGTCGGTGCTGATCGGCCCCTTCTTTCACGGTGGCCTCATGCTTCTCGATTCGGAAGAACATCTACGACACCGTCGAATCATGCAGCAAGCCTTCACCCGATCGCGCCTCGAGAATACCGTCGACGTTCTCAACCCGGCGATCGATTCGGCGCTCGACGCGTGGACTCCCGCCGACGGATTCCGCGCCTACACGGCGCTCAAGACGCTCACTCTCGATCTCGCCACCGACATTTTCATGGGTGGCGCGGAAGGGTCAACCGAGGGCGAGATTTCCTCGGTAAAAAAGGCTTTCGTCGATTGCGTGCAGGCGGCAACCTCGGTGGTCCGCTATCCGGTCCCGGGGACCAGGTGGAAGCGAGGACTAGACGGACGCCGAGTCCTGGAAGACTTCTTCCGGCAATACCTACCGGCGCGTCGATCACACGAAACGGACGACCTGTTCTCCGTGCTCTGTCATATCGAATCCGAAGCAGGACAACGCTTCAGCGACGACGAGGTGGTCGATCACATGATCTTCCTCCTGATGGCCGCGCACGACACCTCCACGATCACCATCTCCACGATGATGCAGTACCTGGGTCAACACCCGCAGTGGCAGGACAGATGCCGGGCGGAGTCGCTCGCGTTGGGGACCCCGGCGCCGAGTTATGCCGATCTCGACGGACTGGACAGCCTCGATCTGGTCATGAAGGAATGCCTCCGGATCGTCTCTCCGGTGCCGGTCATGGCGCGCCGAGCGGTTCACGACACCCAGGTGCAAGGGCACTTCGTGCCAGCGGGAACCTACGCGGCGGTGGTGCCACATTTCACCCACCACATGTCGCAGTACTGGCCCGAACCCGAGCGTTTCGATCCCGAACGCTTCGCGGAGCATCGACGTGAAGACAAGGTGCACCGATATGCCTGGGAGCCCTTCGGTGGTGGCGTGCACAAATGCCTCGGAATGCACTTCGCCGGCGCCGAGATCAAAGCAATCATGCATCACCTCCTCCTGCGCTTCGACTGGCACGTCGACGCCGACTACGTCGCCCCACTCAACTTCACGTCCTTGCCGTTCCCCTCAGACGGACAACCTGTCGATCTGCGTTTGCTCGCTACTTCTTGAGGCAACTGGGGTGGTTTGGCGGACCCTTTAGCTATTGCTAGGAGTCCGAGCCTTTGGGTTGGCACTGTGGGAGGAATCTCCACGATAAACTGCCGAAATTCGGACGATTCCCCGCTGTCGATTCGGCTCACTCATGGTTTGCGCGCGGTCGGTGACGATAATTTCCTTTATCGCAGCTAATGTCGGCATTATTGCATCTGATGCATGATTGTCCTTCGATCGGCCATCGCCATCAGTGACGCCATCTGTTTGCGAGATCTGGGCGTTGACCTGGCCATATACATACCAGCGCACCGGACGACCCGCAGCTAATCGCTCATAAGTGCGCCCGAGTGAGACCGTTAGACGATGGATCGGCGTGTCGATGGCCTGCATGCTTGCCACGTTTTTGCATTTGTTGCATGATTCGGGCATCAGATGCTCGCAGCATTCGGAGGTGCTCCGTGGCGGTGGACAACGTTGGTCGGGTGCTTGAGCTTCCCATGATTTCGTACCTGCATCCCGAGGATCAGGTACTGGCGGAGATGCTGACCGGATGGCGAAATCAGCAGCTCAGCCGCAATCTCCAGCACTCGACGATCGAGCAGCGTGAGCGGCTGGTTCGACGCTTCTTCGAGTACACCAACGAGTATCCGTGGTGCTGGACTCCGGCACATGTCGACGAGTTCTTCGGGGATCTGCGCTCGGAGCGGCGGGCGAAGCAGTCCACGATCCGCAACTACCAGGACGCACTGCGGGCCTTCTGTTCCTACGTGAGCACCCCAGAATATGGCTGGGATAGGTTGTGTGAGAAGTTCTTCGGCACCCACCCGGCGCAGGTGTGCTTCGAGTGGAACACCGCCCGTCATGTTCAGGACGCGGAGTCCGATCCGGGAAAGCGGGCGTTCACCCGCCGTGAGTTACAGGACTTGTTCGATCGCGCGGACGACGAGGTCACCCGCATCGCGGCGTCAGACCGCAAAGGGTGGCTGCCCGCGTTCCGAGACTCGGTGATGTTCAAAGTTGCCTATGGATGGGGCTTGCGCCGCAACGAAGTTCGGCACCTGCAGACGGTGGACTTCGTGCGCAACCCTCATGCCGGTGAGTTCGGCAAGTACGGGGTACTCCACGTGCGGTTCGGCAAGGCGATGCGCGGATCGCCCCCGAAACGCCGCAGCGTGCTGACCGTCTTCGACTGGTCGGCAGAAATTGTCGCCGACTGGCTCGAACGCGGCCACCCGCACCTGGGCGCCGGCCTGGACCTGTTCGTCAGCGAGCGGGGCACCCTCGCGTCCGAAACCGCGCTGCTACGCCGGTTTCGCCGCTACTGCGAGGACCTGAACCTCGCCCCGGGCCTCGATTTCCACTCGCTGCGACGCTCCTACGTCACCCACCTGATCGAAGCCGGCATGGACGCGCTGTTCGTGCAGCAACAGGTGGGCCACGAGCATGCCTCGACCACTGCCCTCTACACCTGCGTGTCGAGCGACTACCGCACTCGCACGCTGCGGCGCGCGCTCGATTCGACACTCAACAACGCTCTCGGGGGTAAGGAAAGTGAGACATCATGACGCGCGACGTGGACTACACCTGGCGGCTGGCGGAGCTCATGGCCAGTCGCGGCTGGCACAACAGCACCGATCTGACCCCACACCTGCGTGAGCGCGGCATCGACCTGTCCGCCTCCCAGGTATACCGGCTGGTGACCCAACGGCCCGAGCGCGTTTCCTTGAAGATGGTGTCCGCCCTGTGTGACATCTTCGCCTGCGGCCCTGAGGATCTCATCACCACTACCGCCGCCGACGCACGCCGCAAGAAGACGGCCGCCGGCCCGACCAACGTGACGGATCTGAACAAGTCGATCCGCCCCAAGAGGGCACGCGTGATCGCCGATGACAATTGACGTCAGGCCAGGTACCGCCACCCGCGGCCGGCCCCGCACCATCGGCGAGGTCACCTGTGATCGATGCGGGCTCCGGGCCACGCGAGCCCAGACCCGCTGGCCCGAGGGCTTGATCTGCGGCATCTGTTACCACCACGCCCTGCGCACCCGAGGTACCTGCCCCCACTGCGGAATTGACCGGCTGCTCCCCGGACGATCCGGCCAGGGCAGCCACCCGATTTGCGTCACCTGCGCCGGCATTCCCGCCGACTTTCATTGCGCGCGCTGCGGCACCGAGGCCGAGCACTACCGCAAAGACATCTGCGCCCGATGCGCCCTCAGGGATGACCTGACCAGCCTCCTGCTCGACGACGCATCCGACCGACAGTCGATGCACCAGCTCACGGAGGCACTCTGCACCGCGGACCGAGCCGAGAGCATCCATACGTGGTTGCGCTCGGCCCAAGTGCGGACACTCCTCGGAAGACTCGCTGCCGGCCATATCTCGCTCAGCCACGCAGGCCTCGATACCGAACCGGCGAACAACCGCACCGAACATCTACGGAGCCTGCTCGTCCATCACGGACTTCTCCCGCATCGTGACCCATCGCTCGCGCTCTTCGAACGATGGCTCGACACCAAGCTCGAACAGATCACCAAAGACGACGTCCGTCGCCCGGTCGAACAATTCGCACGATGGCACCATTTGAGCAGGATCCGCGACCGAGCGCGCTCCGGGCGCCCGACCCGAGGCTCCGTTCTTCACTCCAAACAAGGGATCACCGAAGCCATCAAGTTTCTCACCTGGCTGCACGACACCCACCACCGCGCCATCACCACCTGCAGCCAGGCCGACGTCGACAGCTGGCTCGCTAACGGCCCCACCACCCGACACATCATCCGCGGCTTCATCGTCTGGGCCGGCAAGAGCCGGCTCTGCCAGGACATCGTGGTCGAACGCTATCGGGCGAGAACCGTCCCGCTCCTCACCCAGGACCAACGCCTCGACTGGCTCCGCGAACTCCTGACCGGTAACAGCACAACACTCCCCTATCGCATCGCGGGCATCCTGGTCCTTCTCTACGCTCAGCCCCTCGTCAAAGTCGCCGCGCTACGCACCACCGACGTCACCGACTCCGCGGGCGAGCTCATGCTCACGCTGGGAAAAGAACCCGCACCGGTGCCGAATCCGTTTGCCGCGCTGCTGAAAGAACACCTCGCGAACCGACCGAACCTGCGGACCGGCAACCACGGCCAAAGCCCGTGGCTCTTCCCCAGCTACCGCACCGGCCAACACCTCCACCCCACGACTCTGAGTGACCGGCTGCGATCCCACGGCATAAGCCTGATCGGGGCACGCAATGCTGCGCTCCGCGACCTCGTCAGCGACGCGCCACCCCCAGTCGTCGCCGAACTGCTCGGCTACAGCCACTCCGCCACCCACAGACACGCCACCGCAGCCGCAACTCCATACGCCCGATACACCACCACAGGGCAAGCCGACTAATAGTGCCGAATCGAATATGCGCGGTTACCAGCATCCCGGCGACTCCCCACCTCAGCGCGTTTTTCGCCGGAAACTGTCGGTGCGCCCACAAAGCCCGCGGCGGGGCCATCGACGAGGGAAACGAGCCGCTGATCGGGCGGTATCAACTTCTACCTGGCCATTGGCACGGGCGGTGTCGCGCATTCGACGTGTGTGAGGGAGGCGGCCGCTACCGGGGTTTCCGTGTATGCAATCTCGTGCCGCGAGCCGGTACGACGACAGTTCGTCTCGGTCGACGTTCTGAGATGGTCGACTACCCCTCGTCTCCGGCAAACCATGGGGCGACTGGCGACCGACCATCGAAGACTGTCCGCCACGATGTTGACTACATCGGCGACCTGCACTCCGAACTGAGCGCGCCGGCGGCCACGCCGATTGCCAGCTTCACCCGGCAGACCGCCTGGGCCTGCGCGGGTGGCCACAGTCAAGGCTCCTTCGACGACGTACTGCACCGGGCCGACCAGCAGGCTGCTCTGATACAGGCGGCGAACTCCCTGTCGACGCGGCGCGCCGAACTAGCGGAACGGTTGCTGCGCGGCCCCGAACAACTGCGGAACCAGCTCCACCGCTTCCTCACCGAATGCACCGAGATCTTCTTCGAGGAAACCTGGAACACGCTGCGCCCGATGCTGCACCAGGAACAGACCCAATGTGCCAGACCCTGTCGGCGGACGGCCCCCAATATGGGCTGCTGCGCACCGGCCGCAACGTCACCCTGCAGGAAATCCGCTGCGGGTAACCATCGAGAAACAGCGGCACTCGATCCTGCAACCGGCCCACACCGGGCTGCTACTCGTCCCCAGTCGGAACGGTCGGCCACACTTACTGGTCAAGACCGAACCCGAGCACGTGCCAGTCCTGCACTACCCCCCCTACACGGCGGACACCCAATCCGCGGCTATCACCCAGGGGCAGATGCGGCGCTGGCCGATCCTAGTCGAATCAAGTTGTGCCGGTTGATCGCCCGCCAGCCAATGTCGACGGCAGCATTGGCCAAGAGCTGCTCGATGACCACCCCGCAGGTTTCGCGACATCCACTCCATGCCCCATCTCACCCGCGTTATCAGCAGAATGCAGCGAACGTTCCCCACCGTCATCGTGGGCGAGCGGTGGGTAGGTATCCGACCAGTTACGATCTACGGCAGGATTCTCGATGCCGATGGTCGCTGCGCAGAGACCATTCCAATTGATCTCTGGACCGAAAGTTCGCAGTGGTGGTCGACTCGCCGTTGGCGGGCCAAGCTGCCTGGTGCAAGCTGCAGGCAGCACAAAACGTTTGTGACCCGATGGCCGTCGACGCCTTCCGCACCGATGCCTGCACGATCCGGGGCCGAAGCCGACGCAACGGCATCACACTTCCCGACGGCGACCCGCTCGAGGGCCACGACCATTTCGAGGGAAAAATCGAAACCGCCGCTCGAGCCGGGCGAATGGCACAGGTTCGGGCTGTTCGCGGCCGATAACGACTGTTCCCAGAACATCACGCGGGAGCGCTGGATGAAGCGCCGATCTCCTCCGGCGCATCGCGAACGAGAATGTCGTCCTACTTCAGGGTGCCGCGTGGATGAAAGACGCCGGCAGTGGAACGCCGTTCGGGGTGAACTCCCTCTCCTCGAAGATTCTGTGCGGGAGGCACAACGGGGCGATGAGCCCACTCGACACTGCGGTCAGGTTGGGTCTCCGCGTGTTGGTTATTCGAGTGTGATGGTGCGTGCATCGTACCGACGTGATCGGGGAATCGGAGGCGCAGCGCTGCGGCGGCGAGGGCCGCGGCCAGGACAATAGTGGCGCCGACTAGCAGGGCCTGGTGGTAGCCGTGGTGCAGCAGTGGGGTGGCGACGAGGGGGCCGAGAATCTGGCCGACGCTGTATCCAGTGGTTAGCAGTGCCACCGCGCGTGGGAACTGCAGATGCGCACCGATGCCCAGTGCGATCGACCCGATGCCGAGGAAGGTGGCACCGAACAGGACGGCGGAGATCAGAGCGGGGCCGACATTGTCGATGACGGCGGGCAGCGCGATGCCGACTGCCTGGATGAGCAGGGCAACCAGGAGGAGGGTCGGCTGCGACCAACGACGGCCCAGCCACGCCCACACTGCGCAACTCGGCAACGCGGCCAATCCCACGACAATCCAGGCCCCGCTGCCGACCCACCCGCCCGCGGTTTGATCGATCGCGGCGACGAGGAACGTGCCCGCGATGATGTAGCCGATGCCTTCCAGGAAGTAGCTGACGAACACGGCAGTGAACCAGCGGTCGGTCCGTGGGCGGCGGTAGGCTGCCGGTCCGGACGGCGTGGCGGTCGGCGACGGCTCCGGTGTCAGTGCCCAGGCTGCGACGGCACAGACCAGTGCCAGGGCGGCGGCCGCCCACCATGTCGAGCGCCAACTGCCGGCGGAACGCAGGATGAACACGAGGACGCCTGATAGGGCGATGCCCGCTCCGACCCCGCCGAACGCCCAACCGGCCAGGTGCTGGGCGTGCGCCCGCAGGTGGGAGAGCAGGGCGCTGACGGCGATCATGAAGATGAGTGCGCTCGCGATGCCGGTGACGAGTCTGAGGACGAACCAGGAAGATCCATCGTGTGTGGTGGGCATGAGCGCCAGGGTCGCGACGAGCACGACCAGAGAGATTCGCATGACCCTTGCTGAGCGCACCACCGCCGGAATGAGGATGCCGGCCACTGCCCCGACCAGGTATCCGATGTAGTTGGCCGTGGCCAGCGCGGCTCCGAGAGAGGAGGACAGACCGGCCTGGGTGTGCATCAACGGCAGGATCGGGGTGTAGACGAATCGGCCGATGCCCATGCTCGCCGCCAACGCCGCAGCCGCCTGGATGACGTGCGCCCGCGGGGATACCTCGCTCACCACTGGCCCGGATCGTTCGGGTGTGGTCGCAGCGGGGTGACGGCGACACTCATCCACGGGCGCAGGGGCAGCGTGTCGAGCACATTTGCGTGGAGGTCGGCTTCGTCGTCGGCGCGCCACACCCCGATGCTGCGCAGCTCACCGACCGGGCGCCACAACCGGACCAGGCGCCCTGCAGAGGAAAGTTCCTTGGCGCGCAACGCTTCCGCGGCGCGGCGTGCCCCCACTTCGGATGGTGTGGTGCCGTCGGGGACCGTGGTGACGATCTCGACGAGAAACTCCTGCATGGTCGTTTTCCGTTCAGAGGCTGAAACCATGGAACTCATCGTGCGCCCGGGTGCGGCCGGCCCGCCACGACCGCTGTGCTCCCGACTGGTAGGCGCAGCCTCTCACCGCGCATAGCATGATCAATGTGGAGCTACGCCAGCTGAGATACTTCCTCGTCGTCGCCGAGGAGCTGCACTTCGGCCGGGCGGCGACGCGGCTGCTGATCGCCGGGCCCTCGCTGTCCCAGCAGATCAGGGCTCTCGAACGAGACCTCGGCGTACAGCTGTTCGCCCGCGACCGCCGTTCCGTTGTCCTCACCCCGGCCGGTACGGAACTGCTCCCCCACGTCCGCGCGCTGCTCGAACGTGCGGACGACCTGCGCGCCCGCGCCGAGCGCCTCTCCGGGGCGGAGCCGGTCCGGATCGGCTACGTCAACTGGCTTCCCGCGGACCTGACCGCGCGCACCGCGGGTGTGGCGCAGCTGCACGTGGACCCGTGGGTGGTGCCCTCGCACGCCCAGGCCGCACGGGTCGCCGACGGCAGCCTCGACCTGGCCGTGTGCTGGGTGCGGAACGCCGATCTCGCCCGGTACGGTCTGCAGGCCCGGCTGCTCGGCGCGGACCGCCTCTACGCGGTGTCCACCGGCGAGAAAGCCACACCGGTGAGGGCGCGGGACGTCGCGCTACTCGTCGACGACGACGCAACGTCCTGGTCGTCGTGGAACCTCTTCGCCGAACAACTGGCCCGCGACACCGGCGCCCGGATCGTGCGGATCGACGACGGCGGCATCACCGGCCCCGCATTCTTCGACCACGTCCGCGCCGCGGGCCGCCCCGTGCTCAACTCACCCAAGGGGCAGACCACGACGCTGCCGCCCGACCTCGCCGCACGCCCGGTGATCAACCCTGCGGTGATCTGGACGTGGTCGCTGGTATGGCGCCGGAACGAAACCCGCCCCGTCGTGCTCGCCGCCTCCGACGCCCTCACCCGGGACGTCCGTGATCTCGGCATCCACGCCAGCGGAGTCTGGCTGCCCGCGGACGACCCCCACCGGTAACAAGGCTGCCGTGGGAGGTTGCGCCTCCTACGAGGGAGCAAACAGGTCCTGGCGCGAGCCCCCGACTCGGGGACATCATCGATCCGTGAACGAAACACCCCGTATTCCGCACGGTATTACCGGGCTTTTCGGTCACTGAGTCCTTGTGCACCAACCCCGTTGCGAAAGCGAGTAAGTCGACATATGAGCACCACGCAGAAAGTCGTCATCGTCACCGGCGCGTCCCAGGGCATCGGCGCTGCGCTGGTCGCCGGCTACCGCAAGCTCGGCTATGCCGTCGTCGCGACCTCCCGCTCTATCGGCGCATCCGACGATCCCGAGGTGCTGACCGTGCCCGGCGACCTCGCCCAGCCGGGAACCGGCGCCGACATCGTCGAGCAGACGCTGGCGCGGTTCGGCCGGATCGACACCGTGGTGAACAATGCGGGAATCTTTGTGGCCAAGCCGTTCACCGACTACACCGACGAGGACTACGACGCCGTGACCGGCGTGAACCTGCGGGGCTTCTTCGACATCTCCCGCGGCGCGGTCGCCGCGATGCTCGCCCAGGGCAGCGGCGGTCATCTGGTGAACGTCTCCACTACTCTGGTCGACCACGCCAACTCGCAGGTGCCCTCGGCACTCGCATCGCTGACCAAGGGCGGCCTGAACGCGGTCACCAAGTCCCTGGCGGTCGAGTACGCGACCCGCGGAATCCGGGTCAACGCCGTCGCGCTCGGCGTCATCCGCACCCCGATGCACCCGGTCGAGACGCACGAGGCTCTCGCCGCCCTGCACCCGGTCGGCCGGCTGGGCGAGATCGATGAGGTCGTCGACGCAATCCTCTACCTCGAGCACGCCGGATTCGTCACCGGCGAGATACTGCACGTCGACGGCGGCCAGAGCGCTGGGCACTGAGAGCACGAGGCGGACAGATCGTGAACGGCACAGCAGCAAACGAAGAGATCCTGCGCGGGGTGCTCGACCGGTGGAAGGCCGCCGTCGACGCCCACGAGCCCCAACGCGTCGCCGCTGAGTTCACCGCGGACGCGATCTTTCAGGGCCTGCATCCCTATACCGTCGGACGGCGAGGTGTCGCCGACTACTACGACTCCCAGCCGCCGGGCATGACCGCCGCGTACCGGATCCTCGAAACCCGTCGACTCGCCGACGACCTGGTGCTCGGGTACCTGAGCGTCGACTTCTCCTTCACAGACCGACCAACGCTGACCGTGAACCTGAGCGTGCTGGTCAGGCGATCGCCAGACAGCGATCGGATCATCCACTACCAGGTGTCCCGGCTCAACTGAAACAGATTGTGTCCCAGGGCGAGCCGCGCAGTGGATCCGTGGCCGCGCGCTCGGACCTCGGCCACGCCGAGGTCGTGTTCACCATCCCCGCCGAATCGGTGCGGCAGGCCACCTCGACGGCCCTGGCGGTCCTGGGGACCTACCCCTGGTCGTTGCGCTCCCTGCGAGTGCTCACCACCGCCGATTTCGACCGTCTCACCGATGCCATGGACCTGCCGCCGCTCGTGTCGGTGCAGGAGGCCGCCGACGGCCTCGGAATGACCCGTCAGGGCGTACTGAAGGCCATCAAGGGCAAGGTGCTGCCTACCCCCTGTCGGCGGTACCTGGGTGCTCCAGCAGTCCGTGGTCGAGGGCGCCCGCGCCCGCCGCGGCGCATAACCACCGACAGCCGCCGTCTCAGGTACCGAGTCGGGCTCGTGAAGCAGTGAGGGTCGCTGCGCAGCGCCGCCCCGACTGTGCTGGTGCAGTTCGTCAGCCACATCACCCGAAACCGATGCCGCCACCGGGTGACGGGGTAGGCGCGGGATTGCGTCGCCAGTTGCAGCGCGTAGATGACGTACACGAATATTCCGACCAGCATGAGTGCGATCGCCACGAGCAGGACCATTAGGACGTCGTTTGTGATTGTGGGGGCGCCGGCGACGTGCCCGGGGGAGTGCCGGCGCCGGGTGTCGGCGGGCGCGCGAGGTGACTGTTTCGTGTTCGTATCGAGTAGTTTGCGAAAGTTGTTGGTAGGCTGATGGTTTGGTGTTTCCGAAACAGGAGCCATCGTGACTTAGTGCCACAGTCGAGCGATCGGTCTCGAGCAGTTGTGAATTCCTATCTGGGTGATTGGTCTATCGAGGAAGGAACTTCGACCGAATTTCACCTAACAACACCTGGGTGTCCTCATCGTCGACTACCGCGTAGTAGGTCGCGTCCAGGGCCGCCCGCGCGGGATCGGCGGCCCCAGCGCTGGTGAGTGAACTGACGGCGAAGACTTGCCGTGCGAGTTGCTGGTTTCGGAGGGCTGGCTTCGCGCGAGCACGAAGCCGCCGAAGGGCGGGGTCGGTCTCGACCCGCTGCCGCGCATTGAAGAGACCGTCGAAAGGCGCAGGAAGCGCGACTTGCCCTTCGAGCGCGTCAAGTCCGTCCTGCACCCACTGCGTCCTACACCCACTGCGTGTTGCACAGGCCCGCTCGCTCGATCGCTGTCCGGGCAGCCCACCGGGCAATCGAGCGTCAAGTGGTGGGGGATGACGATGCGATCGCTTCCGTGAGGGCGCGGTCCAGGAGGCAGAGGTTCGGTGCCGTCGACCCGGCTGCGAGAAGCTCGGCTGTAGGGGGTTTACCTCCCCAGATCGCAAATCGTCATCTGGCGAGAGCTCGGGGCTGTGGGTTGTCGTCCGAGAAGCCGTTGCAGGCGTCGATTCCGGCCGAGCTTCTGCAGGATCCGCATCACTGGTCGTGGTGTCGGTCTCGGTCCAGAGCTTCCTCGGTCGGAGGTCCTCGGTTGTAGACGTGGCCGGCCACAAGGGGACGCCACGTGTCCCCGGGTTCGGTCGAGCCGGGCCAACCGAGGGCCACGAAGCCCCGGCCGCATACTTCCACGCGGTACCAGCCCGGATCGACCGTCACTTGGTACGGTTCTCCACCGGGAGGGGAATCAAGTAGCAGGGATCCGTCTTTGATCGATCTCGAGGACGAGGTCGACCACCTGTTCCCTCGATCCTCAGGTGGGTTCTGGTCCCAGCCTTCGATCGCCATCTGCATGTCGAAGTTGTTCTGGTGCGGGGACAGAATAGCGGCGGACGTCCCGTTGCTTGCGATCGTTCCGTCGCTCAGAGCATCTCGACAAGCTCCTCCAGGTGGTGCTGGTTGCCGGGAGAACTAACACCGGACAAGTAGAACTGACCGTAGTCCATGACAAGTGACAGCCGGTGAGATGGAATCAACGACGAAGACGACTCAACCATTTATGAAGGTTCCCACGGGAAGGCGGGCCTTTGGTCGAGGTCATCGATCCCTCACCGATACCCGTCGAACCAGTCACCTTTCCGGCATCGCACGCCGTAGTCGCCAGTCGTACGTGGCCATGACCACCCCGACGGCTGCGCCAAAGAGCGCGCCAACTGGTGCGATCAACCACCACAGCAGATCGGTGTCGACATCGTCATCCGCGTCAGCGACGGCAGTCGGTCGCCGAAATGCTCGGTCGCAGTGCAATACGGAACAGCCACTATGGTGAGCGCTACGATAACACCTAGCCCGGTGCCACTGCATTAACTCGGGCGCCCTGGGCCGCCCACTCCACGGCCATTGTCTTGGTCATCGAGTGGACCGCAGCCTTGGCTGACGAGTAGGCGATGCGCCGTGGGTGACCGAACTGGCCGGCGATCGATCCCACGTTCACGATTGCTCCTGGCCGCCCGTCGAGTGAGCGAACCAGCGCTTGTGACCACACCAAGGTGCCGTGGATGTGAACTGCGTGGAGTCGAGTGAAGTCGGCCAGCGCGATGTCGGCGGTGGCTTCGTTCATGACGGTACCGGCGCAGTTCACCAGACCGACCACCGGCGGGGCCGCCTATTCGATCTGCGCCCGTGCGTCCTCCTGATGCCGGATCGGTGACGTCGCAGGCGATGAGATGTACTCGATCAGTGAAGGCCGGGGGCCTCGCCAGCGTCGAGGTCCACCAGGACGACCTGGCGCTTCGGACAATCCTCAGAAGGGTACGCGCTGTCGCAAGCCCGATCCCGCCGCGGCCTTCTGTGACGATCGTGGTGTTCACGCCTGTCTCCACACGTTCAGATGGACGCCGGAACTCCGGTGCGCCCGACCTGCGCGACGGCCACATGAGCGGTCGAGCGTCCTTCGTGAAACTCTTCGAGCGTTGTTGTGTTGCAGCAGAGGTAGAGGGTGTCGAGGTTCTCTCCGCCGAATGCGCACGCCACCGCCCACGTGTCGGTGACCTCGACCTTATCGGTGATCTGGCCGCCTTCGACGACCCGATAGAAGCCACTGTCGGCGCCGAGGGTCAACGCGTTCCCGAACCAGAGGCCGCCGTCACTATCCAGGGCGATGCCATCGGGATGAAACGATTCGTCGAGCTGCGCCCATACTCGGTGGTTGGTCAGACCGCCATCTTCCGCCATGTCGAACGCGCTGATGCGGTGCGGGAAGGTTTCCGCGACCAGCAGGGTGCCATGGGGGGTACGTGCGCAGCCGTTGGGGAAGATCAGATCTCCAGGAACCTGCGAGACGCTGCCGTCGGCCCGGATGTGGACGAGGTGAGTCGGCTTCGGATCCTCTTCACCGAGCGCGAATCCGAAATTGCCGGCATAAGCGTCGCCCGCCGGTGACACATACAGGTCGTTGCCGATCCCTCCAGCCAGTGCGCTGAAGTCGGCATACTGCTCGAGCTTGCCGTCGGCGGTGATGCGATACACCGACCGCTCGTTCTGCGAGACGACAAGGGGGGTCCCGTCGGGTAGGAAACCGAGTCCGGACGGTCGGCCGGGCACTTTGGTTATCGGCGTTGCGGTGCCGTCCTCGGTGAAGGTGAGCACCTGTTCGCTGAAGAAGTCACTGGCCCAGAATTTTCCGTCATGCCAGCGAGGTGCCTCGAGAAACTGATGCCCGGTCGAGAATACTGTGGGTTGGTAGGTAGCCATCGCGTGAACTCCTTAGTCCGTGCGGGTTGAGGTACTGGGTGATTGTCACTCGGCTGTCAGGAATTGGGTCCCGAGCCAGGATTCACACTTGGGCACGATTGTGGACTGGATCAGCTCCTTGTGGAGAGGGTGGTCGAGATACTGCTGGAAGTCGGCTTCGTCCTGGAAATGGGCAAGCAGTGCGTAGCTGGCGTTGTTCGGTCGCGTTCCGAGGTCGATACCGTGTCGGACATTGCGCGCGTACGGTATTTGGTCGACGAAAAATTTGAAATCCTCTTGGAATTCGTCGATTTCACTGGTCGAGATGGACGGCTTGAAGGTGAATGTCACGACATGTATGAGCATGTCTACCCTCGGGTACCGATCGGGGTGGCTGGTCAGGTGAGATCAGACGAGTTCGAACTGCTCCTGATATCCACCGGCAGCAGCCTTCTCGAGGATCTCGAGGTATACCGAAAGACCGCCGGGATACATGAGCATTTCGACGGTTTTGCCGGGCACGTTGGCGCCCATGTACCAAGACTTGGCCAGCGGGAACAGGGTGGCCGAGGTCAGCTCTGCGATATGCGCACCCCAATATTGCTGGGCTTCCGGCTTGGCCTCGATACGGGTGTAGCCGTTGTTCCGCATGTGCTCGACGATCTGGATCAGATGTTCGCCTTCAAGTTCGGCGCATGTCGGACCATTGCAGAATGCGTTCGGGCTCTGGGGTCCGTAGACATACAGGAGATTCGGGAAGCCTACTGTCGCCTTGCCGAGTGCTGTCCGGCTGCCGCCGCGGAACACCTCCTCGAAGGTCTCATTTCTGGTGCCGCGAATATCGATGGCAGTCAAGCCTCCGGTGACCGAGTCGAAGCCGGTGGCCAGCACGATGACATCGACTTCGTGTCGGGTACCGTCCGCGGTGACGATGGCGTCACCGGCGACCTCCCGGATCGGATTGGCAGAGGTATCGACGAGCTCGACATTGTCACGGCACAGGCTCTCGAAGTAGTTCTGCTCCAAGGAGACACGCTTGACGCCCCACGGGTGGATCGGCTCGGTCGGTGCAAGCAGTTCCACCAGCTCCGGCCTGGTGATACGTTGACGTGTCTTGTCCCGCCAGAACGCGTACAGGATGTCGTTGTCGTCCTTGTCGAACAGGACGTTCAGGAAGCCACCCAGCCAGGGCTGCAGTCCACCGTTGGTCCAGAGTTCCTCGAGTATTTCGTTGCGACGTTCCTCGGTCAGATCCTGGATGTTCTCTTTGAGGAAGTCATAATCGAAACCGGCCCAGGTGTTCTTGCGATTGGCGAATCGCTCGGGGTAGGTCTTCTTCATCTCGGCATTGTCCGCCTCACCAAGCGCCCGCTGATTCATCGGAAGCGCGGTGTTGGGGGTGCGCTGGAACACCGTCAGATGATCTGCGACCTTCGAGGCCTCCTGGATTACCTGGATGCCGCTGGCTCCGGTGCCGATGACGGCGACCCGCTTGCCCGCAAGGTCGTAGCCCTCCTGTGGCCAGCGTGCTGTGTGGAAGCAGTCGCCCGCGAACTTTTCGAGGCCAGGGATGTTGGGGAAGAGGGGCTTGGAGCCGGCACCGAGACACATGATCACGAACCGCGCCTGGGTGGTGAATTCCTCACCGGTGCGCTCGTTGCGGGAAACCAATGTCCACGTATGGGCTTCTTCGTCGAATCGGCCTGCCAGGACACGGGTCTCGTGGCGGACGTCTTTGCTCAGGTCGAGCTTCTCGTCGACGTATTCGAAGTAGCGAACCAGCTCGTCACGACCGGGGTACATCTCGCTCCAGTTCCAGTCGCGCCAGAGCTCTTCACGTGAGAATTGGTAGACCGGCGCCCAGGTATCGACGCGTGCACCTGGATAGGAATTCCAATGCCAGACGCCGCCGAGTCCGGTGCCGGCCTCGTAGATCTTGACGTTGTAGCCGAGGGTGCGCAGCCGGTCGAGCTGGTAGACGCCGGAGAAGCCGCCGCCGATGACGAGGACGTCGAGCTCCTCGAGGAGTGTGGTGTTCACGGGATTTCCTTTCGGAAGGGGTACGAGGGAGATGGGGGAGTGCGATCAGACAGCGTTGTCGGAGGTCAGAGCGACTCGGATTCGGTCACGCAGGACGAACTTTTGGATCTTGCCTGTCGCCGTCCGCGGTAGTTGTTCGACGACTTCGAGCCGCTCGGGCAGCTTCTGGGTAGCCATCCGATGTTCGCGCAGGAACGACGTAAGCTCGTCCAGCGCAGGTGGATGCGCCTGGTCGCTCGGTACCACATAGGCGCAGATGCGTTCGACCATGATCGGGTCGGGCATGCCGACCACCGCGATGTCGGCAATACCGGGATATTCGAAGAGCAGGTCTTCGATCTCCTTGGCGGAAATGTTCTCCCCGCCCCGGACGATGATGTCCTTACGCCGACCGGTGATCTGGATGTACCCGTCCTCGTCGATCACCGCCAGATCACCGGTCCGAAACCAGCCATCCGAGGCGAAGGCATCCGCATTGAGTCTCGAATCGAGGTATCCGGTGAACAGGTCAGGGCCGCGAACCTGCAGGTCGCCGACCGCGCCCGGGGGGACCGGAGTGTCGTGCTCATCGACAGTCCTCGCTTCTGCGGACCCGATAGGACGCCCGTCTGTGGTGGCGCGCTTGTCCAGCGGATCGCTCGCGTTTCCGCCGGACAGAGTCGGGAATTCGGTCGATCCGTAGATGCGGGTCGCGGTGCAGCCCAGCTGCTCCTCGGCCTGCCGGATCAGTTCGGGGGGTACGTCGGCGCCACCGCAACCAAAAACCCGCAGGGCGATGTCGTACTCGGCGCGATCCGGGTGGTGTACCAGTCCGTGCAAGAAGGGTGTGGCACCGATGACGAACGTGCAGCGTCGGCGTTGCAGCAACTCCAGGCCGGCGCCGGGGTCCCAGATATCTTGGAACACGACATGGCTGCCGAGCATGAACGGCAACTGCAGTCCGTACAGAATGCCGGTGATGTGACCGACCGGTGAGGGCATGTACACGATGTCCTCGCCGGTCAGATCGAAGAGTTCGATGATGCTCCGGTTCTCGTAATCCAGGCTTTCGTGGGTGTGTAGAGCACCCTTCGGATCGGAGGTGGTTCCGGATGTGTACAGAAGCAATGCGACATCGGTGCTGGCGTGCTCGACGGGATCGTCGAGTGGAGTTGCGCCCGAGAGGACGTGGTCGAACTCGTTGTCGGAACCGCGAACGGTGATCACATGCTCGAGGTCGGGAAGCGTGGGCGCCAGCTCGTCGAACATCCCGCGGTGGTCGAAGGTGCGGAACATGCCGGGCACAAACGCGATACGCGCTCGCGATTGCTTCAGAATGAACTGCACTTCGCGATGTCGATAGATCGGGATGATCGGGGTGGAGACGGCGCCGATCCGCAGCGCACCGTGATGTACGACGATCGCTTCAAGCCAGTTCGGCAACTGCCAGACCACCGAGTCGCCCGGCCGGATCCCACGCTCGAGTAGCACGCCGGCCAACCGGCGGATCATGGCGTCGAGTTCGGCATAACTGACCTGACGATTGCCATCGACCACAGCCAGCCGATCGGGGTGATGGTGTGCATACTCGGCCAAAGCAGAATCGATCGTGCTGTGGCTCCACTCGCCGCTGGTGAGGTAGCGGTCGCGGCGCGCGGAATCGGTGTGAGTCGCGGTGATCATCGGTCGACTCCGTCGGTCAGGCGCCGCGAACCGATGAGTGCGTGGAGTTCGTGCTCGTCCCCATACCAGGTCCGCAGGGCGAGGACGCGGCGGTAGTACCAGTGTAGGTCGTATTCGGTGGTGAAGCCGATCCCGCCATGCAACTGCAAGGCGTCCTCGACCACCTGTCGTCCGGCGCCGGCGGCATAGGCCTTGGCCGTCCACGTTGCCATCTCGATGTCGAAATCAACCTCAGCAGAGGCAATATCGGAAACCGTTGCCTCGCAGAGCGCCTCCATCGAGATGGCCGCCTGTGCCATCGACGCCGCAATGTGTTTCACGGCTTGGAAGGATCCGACGGGCTTGCCGAATTGCTGGCGCTGCGCGACGTACTCGACAGTTTTCTCGAGCATACGGCGGGCGATACCACTGATTTCGCACGCGGTGAGAAGCCGGAACCATGCCCGGATCTGTCGTAGGAGTGTGGCCGCTTCGATTCCGGTGGCGAGGATCTCGGCGTCGGCGACAGTTCGCGATGCGATCTCCAGGCGCACGTAATGCGATGTGGGATCAGAACTGGTGATCGGCGTGAGCGCCAGCGCCGGGTCACTGCCCGGTAGGAGCAGCAGCGCCGGTCCGTCCGGGCCGTCGACTGCCAGTACCAGCGAGTCGGCCTCGGCGCCGAAGCGTACGAGTTCGATCGTTCCCTGGATCTGCCCCGATTCCATGTGCACGGAACCGATCGAGGATGCCCAGTCGAGGGTGACGGCAGGGTCGGCGAAGGCGACGAGCGAACCTTCGGGAATGTCGAGGTACGCCGGCAGGATCAGTTGCTCGACCAGGGGGCCGGGTACGAGCCGATCACCGACCAAGGCGATCAGACCGGCGACCGCGGTCAGGTCGATTCCTAGACCACCGCGGTTTTCGGGGCGGGTCAGCTCGAACCAGCCGAGGTCGTCGAGTTCGGCCATCAGATCCGGGTCCCAGCCGCCGCCGCTGAG
Source organism: Rhodococcus sp. 21391 (assembly GCF_016772255.1). NCBI lineage: Bacteria > Bacillati > Actinomycetota > Actinomycetes > Mycobacteriales > Nocardiaceae > Rhodococcus > Rhodococcus sp. 21391. The sequence continues at coordinate 7,292,114 of NZ_CP063781.1, forward strand.
CAGGGCATGGCGGTAGTCGGATGTGATACGGCGGTCAAAGAATTCGCGGATCGGGGTGACGAGGTCCACGTCAGGTGCGGTGAGACTCATCATCAGCTCCTGGGTAGGCCGAGCAGCCGCTCGGCAACGATGTTGCGTTGGATCTGTGATGTACCGCCGTAGATCGATGCGGCACGCGAGAAGTAGTGATCGTGAATCAACTGCGCGGTGTTCAGCCCGAGAGGTTGTGATTCGGTGTCGAGGCGGAACGGTCCGAGGAGATCGGCGAGGGCGCGACCGACCACCTGCTCTGCGTCGTTGAGGACGAGCTTGTCGATCGAGTCGAGCGGATGTGGTCCCTCTTCGTCGATCAGGCGTTGCACAGTTCGGCGGATCTGAGCATCCAACACCCGCAGCGCCACGTGTGACTCTCCGATGGCGGCGCTGATCCGACGATTGGTCGTCGATTCCGGGGAGGTGCCTCGTAGTCCGTCGATCGCCTTCTCGACACCCCAGCCGATCTCCACCTGTCGGCGCATTGCATAGTTGCCACGTTCCTGAGACAGGGTGTCGAGGGCAATTCGCCAGCCGTCGTTTTCCTTGCCGACCAGGTTGCCGACCGGGACTTCGACGTTGTCGAAGAAGACCTCACAGAATTCGGCATCGCCTGTCATCTGGACGAGTGGACGGACGGTGATTCCGGGGGAACTCATGTCGACGATGAGGTAGGAGATGCCGGCGTGCTTGGGTTCGGCGTCGGGGTCGGTGCGGCACAGCAATGCGCACCAACTGGCCTGATTGCCCCAACTGGTCCAGACCTTCTGTCCGTTGACGACGTACTTGTCCCCGCGGCGAAGAGCGCGGGTCCGCAGTGATGCGAGGTCGGAGCCGGCAGAGGGTTCGGAGAACCCCTGACACCAGATGTCTTCGCCGGCGAGCAGCGGTGGCAGAAAACGGGAGCGCTGCTCGGGCGAACCGTACCGGTGGATCGAGGGGCCGACCACATCGAGGCCGATCAATCCGATCGGGGCGGGTGCATGAGCGCGCGCCAGCTCCTCGGAGAAGACTTGCTGGTGCCGAGCGGTGAGGCCACGTCCGCCGGCTTCACGTGACCATCCCAGCCCCATCCATCCGGCATCGAATAGTGTGCGCTGCCATCGACGAAGGACGTTGAACCGTTCCTCCAGCTCCAACGGCACGGTGGGGATCTCTGTTTCGGCAAGCCACCTCCGAGCCTCGCGCCGCAGATCGGCGATCTCGGTGATCTGCTCGACCGGCACAGGTGAAACAGCATTCATCTCATGCTCCCGTGTAGGCCGGTGCGCGATGCTCGAAGAATGCTGCTACGGCCTCTTTGGCGTCTGAATAAGCGGACAACTCGCCGGAAAGACCCTGCTCGAACTCGTAGCCGCCCTTGAGGTCCTGGTATTCGATCGCATTGAGGCTGCGCTTGGCGAACCGCAACGTGACCGGCGAGTGCCGGACCATCTTGGCCGCCACGTCGTAGGCTACGTCGAGTAGCTGATCGGGATCGACCACTTTCAAGACGCCGCCCTGCCGCGCGAGTTCCTCGGCAGACAGCGGTTCACCGGTGAGGTGCAGATAGCGGACCAACTGTTGCGGTACCAGGCGTGAGGCATGTTTGGCGCCGCCCATCACACCGACGTTGACCTCGGGAAGCGTGAAGGTGGCGCCCTTGGCTGCCACGACCAGATCACACGACGCTGCCAGGGCCAATCCGGTGCCCACGGCCACTCCGTGGACAGCTGCGATCACCGGCAACGGGCAATCGTAGATCGACCAGAACGCTTCACGGACCGCAAGCATGCGCTCACCGGCGTTTTCCGGCGTCATCGTCTGGAATTCGGTGAGATCGTTGCCGCCGCAGAAGTGCTTGCCGGCGCCGGTCAAGACGATCGCCCGAGCCTCGGGGAGGTACTCCTCCGTGTGGGTGAAGAACCACTTGATCTCTGCGTACATCTCGCGGGTGACCGCGTTGACCGGCGGGCGGGTAAGCCAGACCGTGCCTACCTTCTGATCGGTCTTCCATTGCAGAAATTGCAGATCCTTCATCGAAGTTCCTTTGTTCGAACGGGCGTAAGCAGAAGCTGTGACCGGCCGGGTGCGGATGGTCGCCTCCGTGAGGCGGCATGTCGTTGATCCCTAGTGGTTTGCTTCACGATCCGGGTGTGCTTCTACTCACATTAGTAGGCCCCGCTCCCTAGATATGTCAATAGCTCGTATCTGAAATTGTGAAACTGCTCAGAGCCGGAGCGTTCAGAGGATACATGGTTGATTTTTCGTTCATACGGAAGCATATGACCTGTTGAGGCAGCAAATACCCAGCAAGAAGAGCTGCCGATCCGCGAGTGAACCGCGGCAGCGTGAGGGGCGCATCGCTGAGTGTTGAGCCGAAAATGTCAGGCAAACGTATCTTTCATCGAACCAAGTACGTAGCATCATGTAACGGAAGTTGTCCATGACTCTTATCGAAAATTGTGCATGCTGTTCGGACTGCGGCCGTAGTGGAGACTTCACCTACGCTCGGGCGCAGTGCGCCTGCGCCGCCCTGCGTGGGAGGAGGCATTGTGTCCGATCGGCCCTCGAACGGCGGCAGTGCGGGGTACTGCGGGGGACCGTCCGCCGCCGGTATATCGTCAGAAGGCTGTACTAACGGCTGCGCCGCCAGTCCGGACATCGTGTGCATCCCATATGGGCCTCGAGGAGGAAAAGGGGCGTCGTGACCGCATCGCAAACTGTGAAGGCGTCCACTGCCACGCGCCGGCGACCCCGTGACCGGCGTGCGCAGATACTCCACAACGCCAGTGAATTGTTCACGAAATACGGGTTTCACGCCGTGCGGATGGAAGACATCGCCGAGGCAACCGACGTCACCGCACGGGCGATCTACCGGCACTTCGCCAACAAGCAGGATCTACTGTCGCAGGTGGTCCTCGAAGACCAGGACCGACTGCTCATGGCAGCCCAATCCGCCGAGCGCTCCGAAACCGGCGTCTGCAGCTTAGAGGAGTTATTGACGCGAATGGTCGAGGCATCACTGGAGAGCCTTCGACTCGGCCCCCTATGGCAGCGAGAAGCACGGCACCTCACCGCCGATGACTTCGAGCGAGTGCGCGAGGGTACTCGTCGCATCGGAGGCGCGGTGCGAAGGGCCATTGAAAAAGCCGATCCCTCCAAGAGCAGATTCGGTGCCGACGTACGCGCGTGGATGGCGGTGAGCATCATCACCAGCCCAGGGCACTACGACCGGTCACTGTCGCAGCGTCGCCTGTCCCCACTACTGGTGTCTGCTGCGTTGGCAGCCATCAATACCCCCGAATTGGCGTCAGCGTCACCCGAGTCCCGCGATGCGCCAGCGGCGGAGGCTCCAGTCGCAAATGAACGACCAGGTACATCACGTCGCGAACAGATCATCGCAGCAGCGGCGCGCGCGTTCCGGGAGCGCGGTTTCGGTGGAGTCAGCCTCGACGAGTTCGGCATCGCAGGCCCTGCCGTCTACAGGTACTTCGACAGCAAGGCCGACATCCTTTCCGCCATGATCATCCGAGTACAGGAATGGATGGCCCTGGAGAGCTCCAGGGCCATGCATCACAGCGCCTCCGATGAACAGGTCATCGAAGGCCTCGTGAGAGGTTATGTTCGTATCGCAACCGAAGCAACGGATCTGTTCGCGGTTTCAGTTACCGAAGCCCTCAACCTCCCCGCTAGTGCTGCCGAGCGTGATCGGCGAATCCGCCAGGACGACCTCGCCGAATGGGTCAAATGGCTACGAACCTCGCGTTCAGAAGTCACCGAGGCAGACGCACTCGCGCTGGTGAATGCGGTTCGCACAGCACTCAATGATCTTGTCCGTATTCCGCACCTTTCACGACACGCCGAGTTCCCCGACGAGCTTGTTGCGTGCTCGATGAATGCTCTTCTAAATACCCCGATGCCATCGGCACGATCGGGTCGGCGGCGTGACGAATAACCATGGTTGGCTAAAGACCGTCATTCGCAGGAGTCGCAACCGTCGCGTGGAAGCGTGCTTCGCGAACTTGCCATCGAGTGCACCGGTGCCCGACAGCCCGCTCCACCAAAGCCCCGAAAACGACTCAGGCCGTTGGCGAGCTGCAGGCGCTCGAGGCGGCAGGCATGCGCAGTCGGATCACTTGTGTGGCGTGAGGCGTCAACGGCGTTCTCGCAGCGGTTCGGGCCGGGCTCGGCATCGCGGTGTTCGCGCGGTCACTGCTGTCCTCGGACATTGTGGAGTTGCCCGCGTCGACCGGGCTTCCGGCGCTGCCTGCTCTCGAACTGGTATTACTGCCCAATCCTCGTGCGCCGGAGCAGCCGGCGGCCACGCTGACCTCAGCGATCCTCTCGAGCGGCGTGCCCCTGAAGCCAGAACCCTCGAGCTGAAGGTATGGGCGTGCTGAGGGCGGTGAAAACTTGTCGCCGTACTCAGGAGCGTCGTGACCGCCGACAGCCGTCCCCGCCACCGCATCACATTCGTGGTCCTGTCCGTGTCAGTTCTTGCGTTCGTGCTCTTGCAACACTTCGTATTGCCCGTACTGCGCGAGATCAAATCAGAGCTACACACCGACCAGGCCACAGTGACGTGGGTTCTCACTGCATATTTGCTGTCCGCCTCGGTGTGCACACCAATCGTCGGCCGCATCGGCGACAAGGTCGGCAAGAAGCGGATGCTGGTCGTTGCTCTGCTAGCACTTTCGGGGGGATCGTAGGCGAACCTGCTGACCTTGACCGCTCCCGAGTTGACGGTCCTCGTCGGCGGCCTGCGGGTGCTGGGCGCGAACTACAACACCAGGTCGGAGGAGGGTGTCCTCACCTCGAAGCCGGGGACGCTGACCAACGACTTCTTCGCGAACCTGATCGACCTGGGAACGACATGGGCGCCGAGGTCCACGGACTCGCAGATCTACGAGAGCCGCGACTGCGTCACCGGTGAGGTGAAGTGGACCGGAACCCGCGTCGACCTCGTGTTCGGGTCGAACTCCGAACTGCGCGCTCTCGCAGAGGTGTACGCCTCCGACGACGCACAGCAGAAGTTCGTGCGAGACTTCGTCTCCGCCTGGGACAAGGTGATGAACCTCGACCGATTCGAAATCGCCTGACGCAGACCCAGCTGGGTGACCGGCAATCTGGATCGCCCCGTATCCCGCGAGGATCGGCTCGCGGGATGCCCGCTCTCCCGATCTCCCACAGACAACTTCGAGGTCACAAGATAGGCTGTGGGAGCAAAAGATCAGAGTTGTGACCGACTCCGCGGTAGCCATCGCCCGGGTCCGTCGAGCAGAAGGTGCGAAAGAATGGCCACGAACAAAGGCAACCGCCTGGTGATCGGCCCCACTCTGGCTATCGGCACTCGGGTGCTTGTCCGCAGAAACGCCGAGGCCGACGTTACCGGCGAGGTCGTCGAGGACTATGCGGCACTGACCGAGCCTGGGGGCCGCGGGCACGAATGGGCGCCGGCACACCGATGGGCAATCGCCCTCGACGATGGTCGACTAATCTTCGCCGACACCACGGACCTGACCATCGATCCCAGCACGGACCGCTCCGCTCCAAAGCCGGGGACAGCAGAAGAAAGGCCCGGCAGGCACAGGGGAGATTGATCGGGCGGAAATCGGTCGCCCACTCATGAATGCTGATCCGTCCACGACACGACCACGGTGCCGACTAGATCTCGGCACCGACGAAGGAGTCGGGTCCTGTCGGCATACGTGGGAGAAGATCCGTCGGCAACCATTGCTGCGGAGAGGCCTTCGTCTCGCAGCGTAAACCGCAAGTACCCACCACGTTGCCTTCGGCTACCGACCAGATCACTTACGGTCCCGGATGCCATCTCCCTGCCGGCGACGAGAGCCGCCGGACGGGCCGCCATAATGCCCACCGGTCGACGGTCAGCGCAGGGCGCTGCCGGCGAGCCATTGGTCCCACGGGACGGACCAGTCGCCGTTTTGCCACAGCTCGAGGGGTGCGCCGCCGGTTCCCCGGACCTCGACGATGTCGCCGGGCACGGAGAAGTTGTAGAACCAGCGAGCGTTGTCGGGGCTGAGGTTCAGGCAGCCGTGCGAGACATTGGTGTTGCCCTGCGCCCAGATGGTCTCGGCGAGTTCGTGGAGGTAGATGCCATCGTTGCTGATGCGGGTGGCGTAGTTGATCGATTCCTTGTATCCGAGGCGGGAGTTCACCGGCAGGCCGTAGGTGGAGGAGTCCATGATGACCGGGTTGGCCTTGTCGATGACTGTGTAGATGCCCGGTTGGGTCCAGAACGACAGGGTTTGACCGCCCACGGCTTCGGTGCCGCCTCGGCCCATCGACGTCGGCATCGTGCGGACCACCTGCCCGTTGTCGGTGACGGTGACCTGTTTGGTGGTGTCATCTGCGACGGAGATGTGGGCGTCGCCGATGGTGAACGAGGTCTGCGCATCTTCCTGGCCGAAGAGGTCTTCCCCGAGCGCGATGCCGTAGACGTCGGCGCGGACGGTGACCTGGGTGCCGGGTGTCCAGTAGTTCTCCGGTCGCCAGTGCACGTTCTGGTCGTCGGCCCAGTACCAGGAGCCGGTCACCGGGGGTGCGGTGTCTACGAGCAGGGCCTTCTCGGCGGCGGCGCGGTCGGTGATCGGTTCGTCGAAGTGGGTGACGATCACGGCGCCGACGCCGAAGGTGCCGCCGTCGGCGAGCAAGTTGCCGCCGGTGGTGACGAAGGACGGCATGGTCTGGTTTCCTGGGGTGACCGTGGTGAAGGTGCTGGTCTTCTCGCTTCGGGCGCCCTGGTCGCCGACGGCGGTGACCGCGAGGGTGTAGCTCTTGCCGTAGCCGAGGGGTATTCCCGGTTTCCAGGCCAGACGGTCGGGGGTGTAGATGCCCTCGACCAGCCGGCCCTCGTCGTTGGTCATGGTGACCGTCTCGAGGGTGCCACCGGTGGTGTTCACCGACACGGGGTCGAGCGGGTTGACCGCGGCGGTGCCGTCGGCTGGGGACACGGTGATCTCCGGTCCCGGCGGCGGCGCGACCGGTCCCGCGGGTTGGTCGGTGGACGGTGCGCAGGCACCGGCCATCAGGGCGGGCAGCAGGACTGCGAGGACAGCGTAGAAGCGACCGGGGCGGCGGCGGGCGTGCATGGCACTGATTCTCCCGTACGGGTCGGCCGGCGCGTGCGCAGGCGGACGTGGGCGTCGGAGGTTACCAGCCCGCGTCGCGGACGGCCTTCATCCTCGCGGGCTCGACCTATGACGTGGCGTGCTTAGGTCGACTTCGGCTGTCGCTGGCCGCGTTGTTGGGGCACTGCTGGGTCCGCACGTTCTTCTGTCAGCCTCGGAGGAGCTCACCCGGGTGTTTCGGGCGGGGTGCTTTGCGTATGTGTATTCCTCAACTGCCTCGTGCGTGGGTTCGCCGACGTTGCGGTGCGGGCACTGTGCGAGTTCGTCGAGCGTGACAGGTGACATAGTCCTCTGTCTTCAGAACGGTGGTGAAGCTGATGGTAGGGGTACAGCATCGTGCGCGGAGGAGACCATCATGACCATGACAGCCCAGGATCCCGCGTTCTCTCTGGCCGACTGCATCCGTTTGCTGCGTTCGGTGTCGGTCGGGCGGGTGGTCTTCACCGAGAACGCATTGCCGGCGCTACGGCCGGTGACATTCGCGGCTGTGGCGGGCGAAGTCGTCATCCCTGCCGACGGTGTGTGGTCGGAACGCTTCGACGGTGAGTTCCTCGCTTTCGAGGCTGACGGCATCGATCTGTCGGCTCGCAACGGGTGGAGCGTGGTCGTCATGGGCCGCGCTACGCATCTTTCCTTCTCGGACAGCGTGGCCCGATTTCACGATCGGACAACGGTGCCCTGGTCGATCCCGTCGGGCACCTGCCACCTCGTCATCGACATGGAGCAGGTGACGGGACGACGCGTGACGCTGATGGCCGTCGATGTCGAATGAAGGCTCCGCCGATCGTCACCCCAGGGCGCCTGTTCGTGCTGGACCGCGCCACTTCGCGTCGTTTCCGATGCGGGGCACCGGGTCTGGGGTTGATCGACCGGATAGCACCGCGGTGATATCGCAGGAGGATCGGCGAGAGTCGGGTCGGGCACCTTGCTCCTCGGGCGGGGATCCGATCAGTCCTTGTCTGTTACGTGGGTCGGCTACCGTGGGGGTTTGTGACAGCAGGTATTCCGAGGCCGTCGGACAAGATGACGCCGAGCCCCGAGGTGGCGCTCGACTTCGCACGGGAATGGGTGGAGTTCCTCGATCCCGATAACGCCGAGCACCTCATCGCCGCGGACATGACGTGGCTGCTCTCGCACTGGACCTGCGTGTTCGGCACCCCGGCCTGCCAGGGCATCATCGCGGGCCGACCCGACGACGGCTGCTGCTCGCACGGCGCCTTCTTCACCGACGAGGAGGACGTCGCGAGGTTGCACGAGTCCGTGAAGCTGCTCCGGCCCGAGGACTGGCAGTTCATGAAGCAGGGTCTCGGGAAGAAGGGGTACATCGAGGAGGACGAGCTCGACGACGAGCCGGCGCTGCGTACCCGCCGCTACAAGGGTGCGTGCATCTTCCTCAACCGTCCCGGCTTCGAGGGTGGCATCGGGTGCGCGTTGCATTCGATGGCGCTCGAGCGTGGGATCGAGCCGCTCGAGGTGAAGCCGGACGTGTGCTGGCAGCTGCCGATCCGGCGCACCCAGGAATGGGTGGAGCGATCCGACGGCGAGCTGATCTTGAAGACGACGATCACCGAGTACGACCGCCGCGGCTGGGGTGAGGGCGGCGCGGATCTGGACTGGTACTGCTCCGGCTCGCCGGACGCGCACGTCGGCGCCAGGGCGGTGTGGCAGTCGTATGCGCCGGAGCTCACCGAGTTGCTCGGTGAGGCCGCGTATCGGGAGTTGGCGCGGCTGTGTAAGCGACGGCAAGGTCTCGGCCTGGTCGCGGTGCACCCGGCGACCGCGGACGCCGAGAAAAACTCCCGCTAACGGGGCCGCAGCCCCCAACGAGTTGACCCGGTTACCTCGCTATGGGCATCGAGTCCGGCGGTGTGCCGGTTGGTCGACGTGGGGGAGATGTCGGCGGAGAAAGGGCTACCGGTGCCGCTGGGGTGTGGCGGGTACCGCGGTGATACACACCTGTATAAGTGCAGTTGGAGGTGGTTTGCGTGGCGTTGACCGGTGATGTCGAGCGTGATCTCCGGGCGATCCCGGCGGAGAAGGAACTGCTGCAGATCAAGTTGCTGCGCGCGGTGGCGCACGCGACGGACAATCAGGTGCCGCAACGGGTGATCGCGAAGAATCTGGCGGTCACGCAACCGGAGGTCAGCCGGATCGTGAAGAAGCTGCGGTTGAACCCGTCGGCCCGGGATCGCGGCCCGCGGGAGGTGCTGCTCGAGCATGCTGCGAAGCGGATCGATCACGATCGGATGATGGCCGAACTGATCGCCTGGGACTACACCTTCGGCCATGTCGCCGAGGACGACCCGCTCGGGGAGAGCTACGTGCGGGGTACCTGGGATCAGATCGAACGCTCCCGCGACCTGCTCAGTGATGATGACTACCGGGTGCTGCTCGCGGCCACCGCGGATCGGCGTGCGCAGGCGAATGCACTCTGACCCCGCTGCTGTCGCCGCCGACCTCGAGGCCTGGTGCCGGCCCGGCGGGATCCTCGACAAGGACGGTCCCTCCGCATCGATTCATCTGTTCGACCCGGTCGCTCGCCGCCGAACCCGGGATGCGATCGTCGACGCCTACCCGGCGGAGCAGATCGACGTCGGTGTCGGTCGGCCCGGGCCTCGGCCCGCGGCTGGAGACCGACCTCGCGTACGCCGAGTACGAGAAGTTCACGACCCTCGATGTCGAAGCACCCCAGCACATCACCCGTGCCCGGGCGTTGACCAGGTGGTGGCGGGGCCGACAGGAAGCGTTGCGGGGCGGTGACGGGTTCGGTGGCCGGTTCACCCCGGGGTTCGTCATCGACGCCCTCTACACCGGCAGCTCCGAGGAGACGGTGTGCGCCCGCAACGCCCGGGCCGCGTTCGATCACCCACTGGCCGAGGAGATCCCGACCGTCGAGTTGCTCGTCGAGCATGCCGACGCCGGTGACGAGACGTGGGTGAAGGAGAACGGTGTCGTGGTCTACCCGCAGGTTCCGGCCGACCGACCCGAGCCCTGACCGTCCCGGTCTCAGGCACAGTCGCGGCAGATCGGCTGCTGCTTGTCGGCAAGTCGGCTGCGGTGATGGACCAGGAACAACTTATGCAGGTGACTTCGCCGGATTGTCGGAGATGACGCGGACGGTGAGTTGTTCGCCGGACAGGTCGGCGCCGGGGTAGTTCGAAGGAGTCTACGGTGTCGGTGTCTTCGACGTCCAACGGTGGGAGACTTTCCTGCTGGCGGTGAGCTCTTCGAGGGAGGTGTCCGCTGTGTCGTCGGATTCGGTGACTCGCCGGTGCGTCGTAGTCGGTGACCATGCCTGTGCGTTCGTGCCACCGGGGGTGTTGACGCGGAACCACTCGAGAGCGTAGTTCGCGGCCGGACCCGCTACGGTGCGCCGCCGGGTGGTGTGCGTGTCCTGCTTCTGCAGTTCGGTCGCGCCGGGTTGGTAGTCGATGCGGTGCCACAGGAACATTCGGGTGACCGGGGTGGGGAGGAATTCGGGTTCAGCGCGTGTCCGGCCACCGATCCCGGGCAGGGGCACGATCCGGCCGATCTGCCAGATCGCGGTGGCGGTGGCGTTGGATTGCGTGGTCGACTTCGGTGATCTCGTCGAGGGTGTCGATGAACCTCCGGGCGGGCTGTGATCGTGTCGGGGTCGTCGGTGATCATGACGGCCTCATCGGCGATGGTCGAGCCGCGGGAAGTGCCGGCGGATCCGACGACCGCCCGCCGGCCGGTGACGAGGACGCCTGCGTGCAGATTCGCCGGTGGACAGCCCCCCGCACCCCGGCCTGCACGCAGTGAGTGAGGGCGGCGGGGAGGTGGCGTGCGCGCGGTGGGCGGCGCGGACGGCGTTGACGGCCGGGACATCCCCGGCGCGCAGCGGCAGCAGATCGGGGGCGTCGGCGTCGAGGTAGGCGATCGCCGCGTACCGCGGCGCTGTGGGGACACCGATGACGCCGACTGCGAGAGGCCACACTCCACATGCGGTGGCACGGTCATGACAATGTTCTCCCGGCTGCTGGGGATGTGGCCGACGCGCGCCTGCATCGTAGGGTTCGGTACCGCTGCGACCCGAGTCCGGAAGACGCTGCACCGCCGAAATTCCCGGCACAGTCGTCGGTCAGTAGATGGTGGGCCGTAACGCGCACGCCCGCTGGCCGCCCTGAACACAGAAATAGTCTAAGCCGCTGCACTAAATCCCCAGCCGCCGAGACAATTTCGGAAATGCGTTGGAGACTAACTCCTGCCATGGCGAGCCACGCTCGCCCTGCAAGAAGCTCGGTGAATGTGAGTTTGAGCTCCACGAGGGTCGTGTTGGTCCGCCCACATGGACAATGTCTTGAGACAATTGAAATGTCAGCTCGGGTGAGCTTCCGCATCACCGAGACGGACCTGCCATTACTGTGTGCGGTCGACGATTGCCGATGTAGAAGGAGAGCACGATGGCGGTATCACCGAGGAATTCCGAAGGTTCGGCGAAGAGGACGACCAAGGAGATCCGTGAGTGGGCGATCGGAGAGGGCCGTGAAGTGTCGCCCCGCGGTCGGATTTCGGCCGAGATCGAGCAAGCTTTCCATCACGCTCAGGCAAAAACGGCGCCGGCAAGGAAGGTAGCCGCGAAATCGTCGGCCGCGAAGAAGACGGCTGCGAAGAAGACGGTCGCGGAGAAGGCAGTCGCCAAGAAGGCGCCGGCGGCGAAGAAGGCTCCGGCGAAGACAACAGCGCCGAAGACGACGGCCGCGGAGAAGATAGCCGCCGCGAAGGCGTCGGCGAAGAGCGCGGCGGCGGTCGACAAAGCTCCGGCGAAGACGACGACCAAAGAGATTCGCGAGTGGGCGATCGGGGAGGGCCGTGAAGTGTCGCCCCGCGGTCGGATTTCGGCCGAGATCGAGCAAGCTTTCCATCACGCTCAGGCAAGAACGGCGCCGGCAAGGAAGGTAGCCGCGAAATCGTCGGCCGCGAAGAAGACGGCTGCGAAGAAGACGGTCGCGGAGAAGGCAGTCGCCAAGAAGGCGCCGGCGGCGAAGAAGGCTCCGGCGAAGACAACAGCGCCGAAGACGACGGCCGCGGAGAAGATAGCCACGACGAAGGCGTCGGCGAAGAGCGCGGCGGCGGTCAACAAAGCTCCGGCGAAGACGACGACCAAAGAGATTCGCGAGTGGGCGATCGGGGAGGGCCGTGAAGTGTCACCCCGCGGTCGGATTTCGGCCGAGATCGAGCGAGCGTTCCATGACGCTCAGGCAAAGCAGGTTCAGGCAGAAGCGGTGCCGGCGAAGAAGACGCCTGCGAAGAAGGTAGTCGCGGGGAAGGCTCCGGCGGAGACGTCGGTCGCGAAGAAGACGGTCGCGGAGAAGGCAGTCGCCAAGAAGGCGCCGGTGGCGAAGAAGGCTCCGGCGAAGACAACAGCGCCGAAGACGACGGCCGCGGAGAAGATAGCCACGACGAAGGCGTCGGCGAAGAGCGCGGCGGCGGTCGACAAAGCTCCGGCGAAGACGACGACCAAAGAGATTCGCGAGTGGGCGATCGGGGAGGGCCGTGAAGTGTCACCCCGCGGTCGGATTTCGGCCGAGATCGAGCGAGCGTTCCATGACGCTCAGGCAAAGCAGGTTCAGGCAGAAGCGGTGCCGGCGAAGAAGACGCCTGCGAAGAAGGTAGTCGCGTGGAAGGCTCCGGCGGAGACGTCGGTCGCGAAGAAGACGGTCGCGAAGGGGGCGGCAACGAAGGCGGTTGCGGCTGTGGAGTCGGCTGCGGATGCGGCGGCCGCGGAGACGACGGCCGTGAAGAAGAAGGTCGCGAGGAAAGCTCCGGCGAAGACGACAGGCGCGAAGACGACAGGCGCGAAGACGACGGGCGCGAAGACGACGGGCGCGAAGACGACAGGGGCGAAGACGCCGGCTGTGGAGTCGGCTGCGGATGCGGCGGCCGCAGAGACGGCGGCCGTGAAGAAGATGGTCGCGGGGAAGGCTCCGGCGAAGACGTCGATGGCGAAGGCGACGGTGGCGAAGGCGGCGGCCGCGGCGAAGATGGTCGCGGGGAAGGCTCCGGCGAAGACGTCGGTCGCGAAGTCGGCGGCCGCAAAGTCTGCTGCGGAAGCGACGGCCGTGAAGAAGGCTCCGGTGGCGGGCGCGGCGGCGGGCACCGCGCCGGCGAAGGCGACGACCAAGGAGATTCGCGAGTGGGCAATCGGGGAGGGCCGTAAAGTGTCCTTCCGCGGTCGGATTTCGGCCGCGATTGTGCGAGCATTCCATGACGCTGCGGCAAAGTTGCCGCTCCCACTCGGTTGAAGCGGGTGATGGTCCGCTGATGAGCGTGACCGACCGACTCCTGTTGCCGCGGTATGCCGTCCTCGGGGGATCCAATGTTCGGCACCGTGGAGGTCACCATCGAGCAGCTTGCTGAGTTGCTCGAACGCCAAGTCCCTCCCCGTGACCAGGATGCTGCGCCGCACTGACGGTGCCTCTCGTTTGTGTCGAGCGGCGCGCTCTGATGACCGCCCGCTCAGGGCAGGATGAGGCCGTGGGCAATAGAACCGCAGCAGACCTCGAGTGTGGACTCGCCTGCTCGCCTATATAGCCCCGGCACGTCCGCTGAGGCTGGCCCGATCATCGTGTTGCGCGATGTGGTCGGCAGCCCGGGCTGGGTGCGGTGAATGCGGCCCCGCATCTTCGTGGGCGATCCTGGAAGAGGGTGGCGTCGCTAAGCTTGTTATTTAACCTGGTTGGGTTTCACTTTTTGGCTCCGTGATGTCGATTTTCGTGCGTTTCCCGACGTGATGGTGCTGGGCGGGGCGACGGTTCCTCGAGCCGGGTGGGCGTCCGGGACCGGGTCGACTGGGTTTCGGTGCACTGGCAGGATTGGGCATGGTCGCGCGGATGCGCGGAAACCCTCGACGGACGCGGGCCGGCGTCAACCGTCGCGGTGGGGCGGGTCGTTCCCACGGACGGCGTAGGTCTTCGGCGAGCGGCCGGGCGAGCCGGAGTTGGGTGTGCGCAACCAGGACGATCCAGGTCCATCGGTCGGCCGCCTCGGGGTTGCGGATCTTCGGGGCGGTCCAGCCCAACGTCTGCTTGAACAACCGGAACGTGTGCTCGATATCGAAGCGCCGCAGAAACATCTGCCACAATCGGTCGATATCGGCGGTGCCCGCACCCGGATGTGAGCACCAGAGCCACACCGGTTTGGGATGCCGGTCGCCGGGCAGGTGATCGACCGTCAGCCGGATCACCGTGCCTTCGACGATCGGCGGCGGTCCCGGGTGGTCGGCCCACGATCCACGGTGAGTGATCCTCGGGTGCAACCGATTCCAAGCCGCAGTGACGGCTGTTCCGTAGCGGTCGGTGTCGGTATCGGTGTTGCTGTCGGGTTCGGGCCAGGTCTGGGGGTCGGCGAATTTGAATTCGGCACCGTGCCGGGGTGGGCGCCCGGTTCGACCCGGCGGCGGCGCGGGGAAGTGCAGCACCCGATCCGAACGCATCCGACCCAACACCTGAACCGGTAGATCGGCGAGTAGGAACGCCATCCGTGCCAGTTCGTACCCGGCATCGAAGACGAGCACGATGTCCGGGTCGCCGTCTCTCCAGTGCCCGGCCGATTGCAATCGCCCGACTACTTCACGGACTTGTGCCGTGGTGACCGTAGTTTCGTCGTCGTCGGGCCGCAGGCGCACCGCATCGAGTACCGCCGTCCACGACGTGCGGCCCACCTCCAACGCGGCGACGAAGGAATACGGCCACCCGGGGATCAACTGTGCTTGATTCTTACCGCGACCGTAGACGTGACAGAACGCTCGCTGGGAGCTGGTTGGCGCATCCGGGCGCAGCCACGGGCTGATATCGATGGCCAGGACGATCCGGCCATCGCTGCTTCGCGGCAGGGGAAGTGCTCCGACTGCGCGTCGCAGTCGACCGATATCTACTCGGCCGCAGTTTAATCCGTCGTACAAGGCGCCGTGACCGCGCCTATGCTCAGGGGTCAGCGACAAGTCGACCAGTGTGGTGACCGGGTCCCCGGAACACAGCAGCGCATCGGTCAGCTCGAACACCGCATCGCTGCGCGCCGACAAACACCGGTAGAACTCTTCGCGGAACGACACCAGCTCGACCCCGTCATCCGCGCACGACCCTTCCCCGACCACCTGCGTGTAGGGCACACTGACACTCACGGCCACCGCTTGCCTTTGTCTCGAAAGTTCTGTGAGAGGAACCTCAAGATGATCAGGCGGTGGTCGCCCCATGCCGCGGCGACACGCCGAACAACATCATCACCAACTGCCCCACGCGATGGCCGAGGTTAAACGACAAGCTAAGAGTGTGTTTGAAAACCGTCAGGTTCGGGCGAGTCGCCTGGTCATGGTCGCGATCATCGCGATGTGAACCATGGCTTCATGGTGGTCGGGTCTGGTTTCGTAGTCGCGCACGCAGCGGCGGTGCTTGTTGATCCACGCGAAACTTCTCTCGACCACCCACACGCGAGGCCGGACGTGGAAACCGTGGCGCCGGGGATGCGTTTGATGATCTGCATAGGCAGGGCGAGAACATCTTTCGCCCAGACGGGCAGCCGTCCGGGTTAACCGCCGTCGGCCCAGACCAGCCGGATGGTGGAGTATCTGCCGCGCAGGGCGGTCAGGAGTCGGTGCGCGGCGTCGCGGTCCTGGATCGAGGCAGCGGTGACGACGACGGCGAGCAGCAGGCCGTTCACATCCACCGCAATGTGCCGTTTGACGCCGTTCGTTCTCTTACCGCCATCCCAGCCGCGTTTCGATCGGGGCACGGTGTCGGCGGCCGGCACCGTCTGCGAGTCGATGATCGCCGCGGTCGGGCACCGGTCCCGCCCGTCCCGCACCCGCAGGCGGTCGCGCAGCGCGTCGAGGATGTGCTGCCACGCGCCGCTGTGTGACCAGCGTGCGAAGGCCGCGTACACCGTCCCGGCTGGCGGGAACTCCACCGGCAGTTGCCGCCGCGCGATACCACCGCGCACGATGTACAAGATGGCGTCCACTATCACACGGCGGCAGTACTTCTCGGGTCGTCCCCCGCGGCCTGCCGTGCTGCCCGGCGCGGGCAACAGCGGTTCGAGGGTCGCCCACTCTGCGTCGGTGACCGACGACGGGTACACCGCGTAGCCATGTCCGTCCACCGCGTGGGGCGGGCATGGCGGAATCGGCGATGATGTCATTGTGGGCTCCTGGTGTGGGCTAGGACTTGGTACTCACCGACCCAACCAGGAGCCCACCTCTTCGGTTCTCAGTCAGGCACCTGCCGCCATCGCGAGTTCTCAAACACTCTCTGACCGAGCAACTGTGGGGCGGCGGAGACGCTCCCGACTTCGAGTGAGGCACCAGTCCTGCGCGGTGATGCTCAGCACTGAACCCTCGCGATAGTGACACCGGTGGCCCGAACCACTACAAAGGGATGAGGGCTCGTCACGCGTCGGGGCGCGACCGGCGAATCGCTGGCGCGTGATCTGTGTGGAGAGCAACTCCTCTGGGGGCGCAGTTCGGAGGAGACCGCATGAGCGTTCCGCGGGCACGATCAGATGCGGATTGGGAGCGGCAGGTGGCGACCGAGCAGCACGGCCGCGAGCCTGCTCCGGAAGACTCGTGGCCGGCAACAGCAGGGAAGCAGCCGTCGCTTGTCGACCACTACCAGGACGCCCGCTCAGCCCACGAGGGCGACGCTGCGTCTGAGGACACGTCGAGTGAATCCCCCATGTTCCTGGTTGCGACCGCGGACCGGATCGACTGAGGACGGCACCGAAACGGATGCGGTCCCTACGTGATGCCGGTCAGACAGAGCGTACGTTCGTGGCCTGCGGGCCCTTCTGCCCCTGGCCGACCACGAACTCCACCCGCTGGTTCTCATCGAGCGACCTGAAGCCGCTGCCCGCGATTTCCGAGAAATGCACGAAAACGTCCGGAGTTCCGTCGTCGGGTGCGATGAAACCGAAGCCCTTCTCACCGTTGAACCACTTCACAATGCCCTGCGCCATGCTGATGCTCCCTACAATCTCGATCCGGGCACTCACATCGATTACCCGATCTCGATACCACTGATCCTGCCACCCGACGATGGACCGGCCGCGCGGAAACGTCCGTACTGCTCGGCATCGCTGCGAATCCCGGCAACCCGGTCGTTCATCGATCCCCGGTAGCGGTCCCGTTGCCGGAATCGAGCTGAGCGGCGCGGGTTCCGATGTAGCAGTGTTCCTCTGTTGCGCCCCAACCACTCCCGACAGGAGGAGGCGGGGAGTCCTGATCGGGCGTCGCAGCAGAGCCTGGACACGGCTGCCCCTCCCCAAGACAGAAGAAAATGCCAGGGAGTTGAGACAGATTACGGTGGCCATGCCGCGAGAGAAGTGAGAAGTCCGCAGGTCGCAGCGTCGCAAAATGCCACTGCCCGCGGACCCTACACCGTCGCCAATCCGGAGACGCATATTCTCCGGTGATGTCGATCAGCGTGGGGAGTGGGGGAGTCGCAGCAAAATCGCTGGTAAGAGGTGTAAATGGGTTGTCGATGCGGCCGGGAGCGGAAACGAAAGCCGGCGTCGGAGCGAGTTGAAAGACACTCGATCAGGTCGGTGGTGTCGACGTCAGTGGTGCCGATCGGTCGTCGCGCACCGGAACCAACGCGCTGCGGACATGCCCGGACGCGTCGACCGGAAGACTTGCTTCCGCGCTTGTCCCGACCGCCTGCCAGAGGACCTGCTTATCGCCCAATCCCGGCACGGGGTAGTCCATGCGAACTTCGTCTGCACTCCGGCCGCGTGGTCGCGCTCGCGCGCGTTGCGGGTGTGGGCGATCACCTCAGGTTCGACCTGGAAGGTCAGCTCGGGTCGAAGCCGAGCTTCGCCTTGACTGCGGCCACAGGCAGGGAACGCGGGTGCCGAGTTCGCCGCGGACGGTGGCGGGGGTGTGGCCGTGCCGGATGAACAACCGTTGCACGTCGGGTGATTCCTCTCGTGAATGGGGTTGTGCATCAACGCCGGTAACCGCGCATGGCGTCCTCGGTGACCGCGAGGATCGTTCAGGTGAGGGCCGGGTCGAGCGCATGAAGGGCGTGCACTTCCGCGCGGGAGGGCGCGTACGCGCCGGATCGGCTGACCGTCAACGCACTCGTGTGTATCGCGCGGAGCAGTGCGGGTTGGACATCGGGCCAGTCCACAGCCGCGAGTCGATCCCGTGCTTGGGGTGAGCCGAGCAGGCCCGCGTCAAGTAGTCCGGAGAGTAGTCCGGCCATGAAGGAGTCCCCGGCACCGACGGTGTCGCCCACGGTGACCGGTGTCTGGTCGATGTGGAGCATGTCCCGGTTGTGAGCCAGTCGCGCGTAGGCGCCCCAGGATCCGCGGGTGACGACCACCATTGCTGGTCCTGTCTTCACCCACCGCCGCATGATGTTCTCGACCGGCACGCCCGGGTAGAGCCAGTCGAGGTCCTCGTCGCTGGTCTTTACCACGTCGGACAGTGAGACCAGGTGCTCGACGCGGTCGACGACGGTGTCGGGCGAATGCATCAGTGCGGGACGGATGTTCGGGTCGTATGACACGGTACCGAGGAGCCGCATCCGTTCGGCGGCGACGACCACCGTCGAGCCGCCCGGTTCGACGGTGGCGGCGATGCTGCCGGTGTGCAGATGCCCGAACGGTTCCAGGTCCGGCAGTTGCGGGACCGCCCAGTTCAGGTCGAACTCATAGTTTGCGTGTCCGTCCGCGTCGATCCGGGCGAACGCGACCGACGTCTTGTGTGCGGAGTCGGTTCCGGGCGTGATCTGCACGCCGGCGGACTCTGCCCACTGTCTGAGCAGATTTCCCCGGGGGTCTTTGCCCCAGTGGGAGCAGATGCTGGCCGGGTGGCCGAGTGCGCCGAGTCCGACCGCGACGTTGAGCAGGCTGCCGCCGACGTGTTCCTGAGTGAATCCGGGCCTGGTGACGACGTCGATCAGTGCTTCGCCGAGGCTGAGTACGCGGCTGGTCATCAGTGCGCCCGTACCGCGGTCGGCTGGTCCGGGCCGTGGTCGAGTGCGACGCCGAGCTTGGCCTCCATCTCCTCGAGCGGCACACCCTTGGTCTCGGGCATCGCCTTCAGCACCCAGATCAGCTGACCGACCATGGCGAGGAAGAAGATGCTGAACGCGGCGCCGGCACCGAGGGCACCGATGATCGGCGGGAAGGCGAACGAGGTGATCGCGGCGAACACCCAGTGGGTCAGGCTGCCCAGCGACTGCCCCTGACCACGGATCCGATTCGGGAAGATCTCCGAGAGGAATACCCAGATCACCGAGCCCTGGCCGACGGCGTGGGCGGCGATGAATCCCATCAGCCCGATCAGCACCAGTATCGACGACGTAGAGGTGAACTCGCCACCGCGCGCATTTTCGTAGTAGAACATCACGGCGGCAAGGAATCCCAGGGACATCAGGTAGCCGATCGAGCCGACGATCATCAGCTTGCGCCGGCCGAGCCGGTCGATCAGACTCAGCCCGACCATGGTGGCGACCAAGTTCATCGCGCCCACCCCGACGCTCATCAGGAACGCGGCGTTCGTGCTGGCGCCGGCCTCCTGCATGACCCGTGGCGCGTAGTACAGGACCGCGTTGATGCCCGACAACTGGTTGAAGACGGCGATCGCGACGGCGAGCAGGATCACCTTGCGGTGCCCGCGCGTGAAGAACGGCACCTTCGTCATGTTCGCGGTGGCCGCCAGCGACTCCCGGATCTCACTCATCTGGAAGTCGACGTCGGCTTGGGTGGCGCACAGGCGCTTGCTCGTTGCGGTCGCGTCGTCCCATCGATCGTTGGCGGCCAGCCAGCGTGGCGTTTCGGGAACGGTCGGCAGCATGAGGACGAACACCAGTGCCGGAACGATCATGACGCCGAGCATCCAGCGCCAAGCATTGTCGCCGGGGACCGCCGCGCGGATGACGGCGTTGGATGCATAGGCGATGAGGATGCCGAGCACGATGTTGAATTGCACCAACCCGACCAGGCGTCCTCGGTTGGCCGCGGGGGCGATCTCGGCGGTGTAGATCGGTGCACAGACGCTGGCACCACCCACGCCGATGCCACCGATGAACCGGAACAGCATCAGAATTTCGACGTTCGGGGCCAGGGCAGACCCGAGGGCGCCAAGAACGAAGAGGACACCGATCACGTAGAGCGCCTTCTTGCGGCCGTACCGGTCTGCCGGCCGGCCGGCGACCAGAGCGCCGAGGATCGTCCCGATGAGTGCGGTGGTGACGGTGAAGCCCAGCTTGGCATCGCTGAGCGCGAACACCTGCTGGATCTGTTCCTCCGCACCGGAGATGACGGCGGTGTCGAATCCGAAGAGCAGCCCGCCGGTCGCGGCGACTATGGCGCTGCGAACAACTATGGGTTTCACGAGATGTCTACTTCCTCTTGCGGTTGAAATATCTTGGAAAAGAAGGATTTCCGCGCACAGTGCGATGGGTTGGGCACCCACGCCATCGCCCGTCGGCCGCGGCGATCACCTCGGGGTCGAGTGGCTCGGAGCCAGAAGCGCCCTGCGTCTCGACGTGGATGTCGTGACCGCTGCGGGCGGCACCCTTCTCCAGCGATTCCGCCGCCAGGCATATGTGTGCGATGCCCGTAGGGCACGAGGTTGTGGCTACGAACTTCATGTCACGCGCCTTTCCTAGCGGTTCGCTGTCGCAGCCGAGGCGGCGACCGATCGAGGCGGCCCTGCCTGATCCTGCGTCGCTGTATCGATGAGCCTGCGGACAGTTATAGCTGTGACGTGGCTCTCATGTCAACATATACGGGCGTAAACACATACATTCGGGCACCAATGAGCAGATCAAAACAACACGCCGAAGTGGCTGGCGGCCTGCAGTGCGATCACCTCCACGCCGGGGCGAGCCGGAGTTCCGGGCGCGCGCTGCCTGGAGGGGCGGAGTCTGCGCTGGCGCGACTGTCTGCCCAAAATCGTCAGGCGTGCGCGTGAAACTGTTGGCCCGGAACAGGATGCGGTCGGCGGGGCGGCCGCCACCCCACAGCCTCAGCCCGCACAACTGGTTGGTGTTGGGCGAGGGCGCTCTCAGCGCATCCCGATGTAGATCTCGCCGGTCGTGACGCCCTCTTCGAGCGCATCGAGGGAACGGCCCCGCGTTTCGGGCGCCTTGCACGCGAACACAAGCGCCGCCACGCCGACGGCGAACACGAACAACGACCCGGCGATGCCGATTTCCTTGACGAGCGACGGAAGCCGGACTGACGGTGCCTCTCGCGTTTGTCGTGCGGCGCGCTCTGATTCCCGCCCACTCGGGCAGGATGAGACGGTGGGCGATCGAACCGCAGCAGACCTCGAACGTGAACTCGCCATGCTCGCCTACGTACGCGACTGTCTCCGCGTGTCGGAGGGCGAATACTTCCGCATCCCGACCGCTGCGCTCGACGAGGTTCTCGGGGAACTCAACAGTGTCGAGCGATCACTGTGGGACCCGAGATGATTGTCGGCGGTGCAGCACCCCGGGGTGCGGTGGTCGCGATGCAGTTCACTTGTGGGCCGGGGACGGTGGTGCCGGGGTGGTGCGGTCCGATCAGGCCGGATGGCGACCGAAAATGCGATGGCCGGGTTCGTGATTCACAGGTGCGCCAGCATGGAAACAGGGCGATCGCGGAGACGGTGATGCCCGCGGCGCCGGCAACGATGCCCAGTAGAGCCCCCAACGATGCCGCCTCGTCGTCCGCACCCACCAAATTCCACCCTACAACCGGAGCCACAGGTTCGGCTTTGACACAGGGAGCGGGACCACCTCATCGGGGAGTAGGACCGCCAGCGCCGATCCCCATGCCCTTGGCCCGATGTCCGATCAGTTGCCGGCGCGGTGTCCGGAACGTCTGGGCCGCTGCCGCTCCCGGTCGGCACCTGCCGATGACGGTGTGCCGCAACTGGGTTGGCGGGCCTTCGGCGACCCGGCCGCCGCCAACTTCTCGCCCATCAAGTCGGGACCGCTACTCAAACACGAGGTGCTCTGGGAGACGGGAGCCCGCCTGGCAACCTCGATAGATCCTGCTCGTTGTGGTTCTCATACTGAGCTCGCGGGCGGCTGGGCGGTCATTCTCCGGTGATACCGACCCAGCCTCGAGCGATGCAGGTGCTACTCACCTGTGAAGGAACCCGGACGCTTCTCCAAGAACGCGCTGACGGCCTCCCGGTGGTCGGCGGTGTGATGGGACAGCGCTTGCATGGCAGCGGACAACTCGAGCAAACTATCGAGACTCAGATGCTGGGATTCACGCAAAAGCTTCTTTGCCATCCGCACCGAGTTCGGCGGATTGACCGCTACGCGCTCCGCCAGCCCGCGCGCCTCGTCGAGCAGCTGCTCCGGGGCGACGACCCGGGAGACCAGCCCCCATTCCAGTGCAGTCGCCGCGTCGACGCGGTCCCCGGTCAACGTCATCTCGGCAGCGCGGGCCGCGCCGATCGCGCGTGGCAGCAACCACGCTCCACCGTCCCCGGGAATAATGCCCAGCTTGACGAAGCTTTCTGCGAAGAAGGCTGTGTCGGAGGCGATCCGCATGTCACACATGAGCGCGAGATCGCAGCCGGCGCCCACTGCGGGGCCGTTCACCGCCGCAATCAGGGGGACGTCGCAGTTGTACATCGCCCGAGGTATACGTTGAATTCCCTTCCGATAGCCCTCGCGCTGCTGGTGAGGCTTGCCTCCGAAGAGCCCGCGGCCTTCCGCCATGTCCTTCACGTTACCGCCGGCCGAGAACGCGGAACCGGCGCCCGTCACGATGACTGCTCTGGTCTCATGGCTGGCATTGACAGCGGCCACGCACGCTACGAGCGCGTCGATCACGTCCTCACCGGAGATCGGGTTGCGTTCTTCGGGCAGATTGATTGTCCAGGTCTCGATAACACCGTCGCGCTGGACGAGAACGGGATCATCCATGAAAGTTGCTCCTTGTGTGAGGGTCGATCAGTCACGATGACTGACTTATAGTTGTTGGTCCCGACTTCGGCTGCCGTCCGCAGATTGTTCAGTATCGGCACGGCCGAGATCTCGGAATCAAGGACGGCAACGCCGACTACGCCGTTCCCGCAACATTTGATGGCATCGACGAGTTTCGCGCGTACCTGACACATCCCGACCACGTGAGGTTTGCCGAGGAGTTCGTCTCGGCGATGGCTGAGACCTACTCATCGGTTCAGGTCGAATTCTCCTCCTAGATCCAGCCCGCATTGGCAGTCCGCCGAGTCGACGTGGTGCCCTCCGCTCAGCAGGTGAGCGGAGGGCACCACGTCCAGTTGATCGGGGGCGCCGACGTTCAGTGAGAACCGAGGGTGGGTTCCGGCCTCTCGCGCGACCGAGGTGGCCGAACGAGAAGTCGGAGTCGCTCGCCGAACGTCGGTCAGGCCGGCTTCGAGGCTCGTTCGGTCAGAGTCTCACCGCCGATGGCCCAATCGTCCTTCGACACTTCTTCGATCGTCACCCAGACACTTGCCGGTTTCGCTCCTGTCGCGTCCACGTATGCAGCGGTCAGCTTTTTCAATAGCTCACGCTTCGCTTCGGCGGATTGGCCGGGGGTCTGGGTCACATGCAACAGCGGCATAGCGTGCTCCTTGAGGGTTTTTGTTGGGAAAGGCACTCGACAAACCACTTCGCTAATCGAGATCAGTTGATCGGCGGGAACCGTGCCACGGCCAAGGGTAACAGCCTTGAGTATCGATTAAAAAGGTTGGGGTGCAACGAATATGATGATAGAGGGTTGGTGTGTCGTGTCACATTAGCTTGCAGTCAAGTAAGTGTCAGATAGCCATTCTTCATTGTGGATAAGACCATCTTCTCCGGGGCCTTCAGAGTTGATGGGCGAAAGCGCGCGGTACGAACACGAGTTGTCTGAGCAATTGTGAAACACCATTACGAGATTGAGCGTGAATCTATGATCGAACTCGATCGCGCCTGGCCGCGGCTTCACGTGGCGGCCTCGACCGCCCCGCCGCACTGCGCGACGACGCCGAGGCGCTGCGGGAGGGGTGGCCGACGGCGCGACTTCTGCGAGTCAACGTGCTCGGGCAGGTTCGTCTCAGGGAGAAGCATGTGCTGCTGGAACTGGCCTCCGACCGCTACTTCGAGCCTCCCGAGCATGCGGTGCTGCTCGGTGTCTTCGACGGGGACCACGAATGGGCAGTGCGGGGGCGACGAAGGTTTCAATGATCGCTTACTTCCAGGCCGGTGCGATGGCTCGCTTGGATTGAGTTGGACAAGGCGTTCGCGCTGTGGGGGACCGCCGCTGGTGTTGCGGATGGACAACGGTCCGGAGTTCGTATCCACTGTGCTGCAACAGTTCTGCCGATCGGATCGGTATAAGTTAGATCTCGCCAGGGACACCGTGGAACAACGGACACATCCAATCCGTATACAACCGACTGCGGAAGGAATGCCTCAACCGCAATCACTGGACGAGTCAGCTCGAAGCGAGGGTCGTGATCGGAGACTTCAAGGAAAACCACAACAGTCGGCACCGACACTCATCGCTGGGCTACCTCACCCCGGCCGAGTACGCTGCCCAATGCACCCACACCCACCAACCCGTGGGTTGCGAGATCGACTGAACTCACGCAACCGCGACTCGAGAACACGGTTGTGCGACTATCGGGGACCTGCCATCGGTATGCCGTCCTCGGAACGCTCCCGAATGACGGAATTCACGGGTGTTGCTGCACACCGGCGCTAGGACCGTTCGGGCGGCGACCATGTCAGTGAAGCCCACCGACCTTGCGAGCTCACCGGTGAGGGCCCGCATTGGGGAACGGTGCCAGCGGGCTCCCCTCGTCGAGTAATCGGCCCCGCTACTCCGGCAATACCCCGGAGCCGCGTAGACACGCAACCTCGTTCTCGGAAAATCCGAGCTCGGCGAGAACAGCGTCGGTGTCGGCGCCGCGGTGGCGAGGGCCGAATCGCACCGAACCGGGGGACTCGGACAGCTTTACTGGTACGCCGACGCCTCGGTACCCGTCGCATTCGATCACCATCTTTCGGTGCCGCACCTGCGGAAGGTTGAGTGCCTCCCCGACGTTGTTCACGGCCCCCGAGGGAACACCGGCCAGTCGAAGTGCGGCGGCCAGGGCCTCGCGCTGCCAACCGCCGATGAGTCCGCCGAGGACCTTGCGCAGCTGTACTGCGTTCGCCATACGATCGGTATTCGTCGTGAACCGTGGGTCCTCGGCGAGCCCGGGCGCGTCCAACGCGTTGGCGAGCGACCGGAACTGCCGGTCGTTGCCGGCACCAATGAAGAACGGTCCGTCACTGCAGATGAACGTCTCGTAAGGACAGATGGTGGGATGGGCGACGCCGGTGCGTTCCGGCGCGACGCCGGTAGCGAACCATTTGCCGGCGTGTGGGTGCAGGATCGACACCGCGCTGTCGAGCAGCGCGAGGTCGACAAGCTGCCCGCGCCCGGTCTCGCGCCGCACGTGCAGCGCCATGAGGATGCCGTTCATCGCATTGAGGCCGGTGACGATATCCACCAGCGGGATCCCGATCCGCATCGCCTCGCCGTCAGCTTCGCCGTTGATACTCATCAGCCCGGACAGTGCCTGAAGCACTGCGTCGTACCCGGGCGCGCCACCAAGCGGCCCGTCGGTACCGTACCCGGTGATCCGGCAGTGTACGAGGCGCGGGAACTCCGCGGCGAGTACTTCGTCGCCCAGGCCCCACCTCTCGAGCGTCCCGGCCTTGAAATTCTCGATCACGACGTCGGCCTCGGCGAGCATTCGGCGCAGGAGTTGCTGTCCTTCCTCGATACGTAGGTCGACGCTGATGTTGCGCTTGTTGCGGTTGAGCCCGTCGAAGTACGTGCTGTGGTCTTCTCTGACGAACGGCGGGCCCCAACCGCGGGTTTCGTCGCCGGCTGGTGGCTCTACTTTCGTTACGTCCGCACCGTGGTCAGCGAGCATCTGCCCGCACAGTGGTCCGGCGAGCACCCGCGACAGGTCGACGACGCGAATGTCTGTGAGCGCGCCAGTCCGCGGAGGCAGCGCGGCTGAATTGGAAGAGGCGTCCCAGGCGTCGGCCGAAAGGGCGTTGACTGTCGAGTTGGTCATGGCTGCTCATTCTGGTGGGTATTGAAGGGTCGGGCCGGCCGAGGGGGAAGGTAAATCATGAAGCCTCTAGGCATCCAATTGAACAGGGAGTGGGGTCGGAAGGCTCCGAGGCGACTAGACATAGATGGACCTGTATTCAAGATAGTAATCCAGCGCCTCAGGGCCGAATTCTCGCCCAATTCCGCTGTGCTTCACGCCACCGAAGGGGGAGCCCATGTCCATCGAAAAATAATTGATCCCCATTGTGCCAGACCTGATACGTGACGCGATATCTAGGCCATGCTCGTGATCCTCAGTAAAGACGACCCCGCCCAAACCGAAGACGGTGTCATTTGCGATACGAACGGCCTCATCCTCGGACTCGTACGGGATAACGGAGATGACAGGACCGAATATCTCCTCCTGCGCCAGTCGACTGTTATTGTCCACGCCTCCAAAAATGGTAGGCGAAACAAACCACCCTCGCGTTAGGCCATCAGGCGGCTCGGCGCCGCCACGGACAAGCTGGAATCCCTCAGACTCCCCGAGCCGGATATAGTTTCTAACTCGCTCTCGGTGTTGATCGCTCACCATCGGGCCCAAAGTGACCGCGTCGTCAAGCGGGTCCCCCATCGCCAGATCATCCACATAGGCAGCCAGGACATCTAGAACTTCCCGGGAACGACCATGGGGAACCAAGATACGGGAGTTTGTGGTGCACGTCTGCCCCCCGTTCTTGAACACAGCGTCGTCCAGGCTCCTAGCGAAGACATCCAGATCCGCATCAGGGAGCACAACGGCCGCCGACTTGCCACCGAGCTCGAGCGATACCCTCTTAAGGGACCGGCCTGCCGCCTCGCCTATCGCCTGCCCTGCAGCCGTTGACCCGGTAAATGCAATCTTGTCCACACCCGGATGGGCCACAAGGGCCTCGCCCGCGCGAACGCCACCAGCAACAATGTTGAGGACTCCAGGCGGCAGACCTGCATCTTCCGCTGCTTCCCCGAGCACGTAGGCGTCAAGCGCAGTTTCGGGGGCTGGTTTCAAAACGATAGTGCACCCAGCGGCGAGAGCAGGAGCGATCTTGGCCATAGCCAGCAACTGAGGATAGTTCCACGCAACGATTGCACCAACAACACCGACTGGCTCTTGCCGCACAATGGTGTGCCCCTTCTTGCTGGGGCGGCGAGTCTCAAAAGTCCGTGCCTCGGCGAGCTCAGCCATTGAACGCAGTATCGCTACCGGGGCCGCAGCGTTACTGATAATCGATAAAGGCCTAATCATGCCATTCTGCTGACTGACCAAGCGCGCGGTGGATTCTCCTCGGCGCTCGAGGCTATCGGCGAACCGCCGCATAGTCTCGGCCCGTTCGTGCGGGGTGGAACGCCCCCAGGGGCCGTTGTCGAGTGCCGCCCGCGCGGCCAAAACAGCTTCGTCAATCTCCGAAGGACCACCCATTGCGGCAACGCCCAGCGGCCGCTCGGTTGCTGCTTCTGCAATAGTAAATAATTCTGGGTCGACAGCCTCTCGCCACTGACCGTTAATATAAAACTGTCTGCGGTCGGCGCCACCGGCTGGGGGCATAATGTAACCTCTCTAAAGTGGTCATATACCTTGTCTTCCAAGGTTGCTTACGAAAGACGATTACGGTCAATACGCTGCCGCAGCCAAACGAAGGGCAAAGCGCTGGAGCGTCTACAGTTGAAGCGAATGACTAGATGACTGCTCGGCACCGTACCGATCGGTCCGTCTCGGGCCCGATCGAACTCCGTACGGACGGCCCACATCTAGGGAGATCAGGCCGGCCTACTGTGCGACGCCACGTCGATTCACCTGCGCGGTGCGGACGGTGCCTTGTGACTTACCTTCACCGAACTGCTCGAGAGTGGTCGCATTGCAAAACATGTACAGCACATCCAGGTCTGATCCGCCGAACGTGCACGCAACAGCCCAGGCGTCAGGCACGAGAACGGAATCGGTGATCTCGCCGCTCTCCTCAACGCGATAGAAGCCGCTCTCCGGACCGTTGGTCAGGCCATTGCCGAACCAGACGCCACCTTCGGTGTCCAGTGCAATCCCGTCAGGGTGCATGCTCTCGTCGAGTTGTGCCCACACTCGGAAATTAGTCAAGGAACCATCGGCGTTTACGTCAAAAGCATCAATCCGGTGACCGAAAGTCTCCGCGAGGAGCAAAGTTCGACCGTCCGCACTGAGAGCAGCTCCGTTCGGGAATATCGCATCGCCTTCAACTCTGCTTACGTTGCCCTCGGGTGTTACGTGGGCCAAAGTTGTTGCCTTCGGATCCTCAGCACCGAGGTCAAAGCCAAAGTTACCAATGTAGGCATGTCCGGACGGCGATACCAGCATGTCGTTTGCCATTCCGCGGGCGATATGCGCGATATCGGCGTACTCGCTGACGGATCCGTCGGACGCGATTCGCACAACCTTCTTCTTCGTCGGATCCAAGAGGACCACTAAGACCGATCCATCCTGTAGGAAACCGAGCCCAGACGGTGACTCTTCGAGCGTCGCGAATGCAGTGTGGCTGCCGTCCTCTTCGAAATGAAGGACGTGCTTGCCAAAAAAGTCGCTGGCCCATAGTCGACCATCGTGCCAGCGTGGTGCTTCGAGGTATCCATGCCCACTGGATATTGTCTGCAGTGAATGGTTCTTCATTGCCTGCCCTTTCGGTGGTAGATATGGCAATTGCAGCTTCGAGTTAACGCATCCTAGGCGCTAGTCACGCCTCAAATTGCACTACGGTGTATTTCGCCGCGAACTTGGAGAGCAGCTCCTTGGCGCGAATATGAGCAGGATGCACGTCGTACTCGGCATAGCCTGTTGGATCATGAAACGCAGCGGAAATCCCGTAGTCGCTGCTCACGTCGCGCGAACTGACGTCTCTTCCATGAGCGTAGCCATGCAGCAGTTCTGTACATTCGGCGGACAGCTGATCAAGCGCAGTTGCGAAAGCCGATATATTCGAGTCATCGATCGACCGGGTCCATGATATAGCGACCAAGTGATGAAAAGTCATGACACGGTCAGCCCATCGGTATATCCGGACTCCTTTTCCTTCTGCCAGAACTGCAAGTATGTCGGCACGCCGTTTAGATACTGCAGCATCTGCATTTTCTTGCCCGGAATGTTGCCCCCGTTATACCAAGACTTCGCCCGATTGAATAGCGCCGTGTCGTCGGTCTCGTTGATGTGCGCGGTCCAAGCTTTGTCCGCTTCAACTGTCGATTCGAAACGGGTTAGTCCGTTTGACCGAAGAAATTCGAAGAAGTCGACCATGACCTCGCCCTGAAGCTCGGCGTTCGTGGACCCGTTCGCAAATGCAGCAGGACTCTGGGGGCCGTAGACGAAAATGGCGTTCGGGAACCCGGCTGTGACTGCTCCGAGGTACGCGTCTACGCCCTGGCTCCATTTGTCACGTAAAGTGACGCCATTCGCGTTCTGAACGTCGATCGAGGTTAGTGCGCCGGTGTTGTTGTTGAAGCCTGTGGCGAGAACGATAATGTCAAACTCGCCGTGCTCGACTCCGTCGGCTGTGCGAATCCCGGTTTCGGTGAATCCGACGATCGGGGTCTCTTTGGTGGAGACAAGAGAGACGTTCGTCTGATTCATCACCTCATAATAGTTTTGATGGAGGGCCGGCCGCTTGGCTCCGAAGGGATGAGGGGCGATTTCTGGGACCAACAGCTCTGCTTTGACTGGGTCTTTGATCTGGGGCTTGATCTTGTTCTTCCAGAACTCGTATGTCAGCGCATTTGTTTTGTCATTGAATAGATAGTCCGAGAAATTTCCCAGCCAGAATGCGAATCCGCCCTGATTCCAGAGGCGCTCAAAAACAGCATTGCGCTCGTCCTCTGGGGTTTCGAAACCGCTCCGGGGGTCAAAGTCGTAGTCGATCGCTGCGTGGGTTTCGCGACATTTCGCGGCAACATCGGGCATTTTGTTCTTGAGGGCGGCTTGTTCCTCATCGTCCAAGTACTTCTGTTGCATAGGCAACGAAATATTCGGAGTGCGCTGGAAAACCGTGAGGTTTTCGACTACTGGGCCTGCTTCCTGCACTACCTGAACAGCGCTTGCGCCAGTTCCGATAATCGCGACGCGCTTTCCCGTCATGTCCAGATCGGAACGCCATCGGGCGGTATGAACCAGTTCTCCTCGGTACGCATCCATATCTGGGATGGATGGTGTGTAGGGTTCCGTGGTCGACCCTGTCGCGAACACCACGAACCTTGCCCGGAAAGTGGCTCCGTCCTGTGTTTCGAGGCTCCACATCCGCTGCTCTTCGTCGAACGTCGCGCCCACGACCTTAGTGTTGAATCGACTGTCCTTGCTCAGGTCCAGTTTGGAATCAACATAATTGAAATAGCTACGCATTTCCTCATGATCGGGGTACATCTGCGAGAAGTCCCAATCCTTCCAGAGGTATTCGTCAGTGAACTGATATACCGGTGCGTGGCTGTCCACCCTTGCTCCCGGATAGCGATTGAGGCTCCATGCCCCGCCGAAACCGCCACTGGCTTCAAGGAGGATCACAGAGAATCCCCGGTCCCGAAGATGGCGTAGCTGATAGATGCCACCGAAACCGCCACCGACAACGATGACGTCATAGGTAGGCGTTTCCGCAGACTGTGCCAGGTCGTTCTTTGGAGCGTGGATTGCGGTCATCGATTTGGACCTTTCGAACACTGAGATGGGGCAGGGTTGCCGCTCGCTGTAGCCCTTTGATCAGAGGTGATTAGAGGGCCGAACGAGCTGGAGGGGAGCGAGACCTGGAACCTGTGTGACTGCGACCAAGTCTCGCTTGGGATGTGGTGTACACCATAGGCTTCAGGCTTCAAGTCCGCAACTAAAGAGAATAATTCATAACTACGTAAAACACGGGCGCTTCAGTAGTGTTTTGCTGCGTTGGCCGCGCGGCGCGGGCGGGCTATGGCTGGAGCGACGAGCACGATGGTCGGGTACGCCTCGATCGACTCCCGAGTGCGGTGGAAGACCGGTCGGGCCTTCAGTTCGGACTTGGCGAGGCGGAAGAACTGCTTGACTTTCCGCAGGTTGTGATGGGCGGCCACGACCGCCTTTCCGACCATCGCGGTCGGCTCGATGTCGGTGACGTAGCCCTTGTGGCCGGCGGACTGGCGGGCCCGCTCGATTGATGCCTCATCCAGGATGACGCTCTGTCCGGTGACCTTGACGGATCGTTACCTTCGTAGTGGTTCTGCCCGGTCGCCTACGCGCTGGGTGCGGTGGATCTGCGCGTTAGTGGTGCGCCGGTCGCGTTAGGCGCGCTGCCACTTTTAGTGCCACACCACCCTGCGGTCGCGCCGGTCAGGGCCCTGGCCCATCGAGCGGGTCAGCTCCGCGGTGTCACCTTCGGCGATAGTGTTACCGCGGCGGCCGAAGTGATCCTCGAGTTCCCTGGGGGAGGTTCGGGAGGCGACGATGAACGACGGCCCCGCAGGTTGGCGTTGATCGTGTTTCGGGGGGTGCCTGGACGCCGATGTCTTCGAGCGCCCGGTCGTGTCGAGTTTGCTGTTCGGCTCGATCAGTCGGGCGCACACTAGCGACTTTGAATGTCTCATCGCCGATCTCATCGAACCCCAGCGCCTAGTACGTCCCGGCCAGGTCGGCCCACAGGACCTCGCTGGAGTGCGAGCGCACCACCGCATCCCCGCCCGCGCGGACCTGCGACTCCGGCTCCAGCTCGAGACGCGTCTGATCAGCGTCGATCCTGCCCCTGGTCACCGCCGTCAACGTCGTGAGATCGCCCTCGGTATGGGCGAACCCGATGTGCTCGACTAACCTGCGGGTCGCCTCGCCCCGCGCGTTCTTCGCCGCACCGGGAACGACCCCAGTGGCACGAAGCTCTCCTGTTGCGGGAGTCCCAGCACCAGCCGTTGGAGTCACTGCTCTCGAGCTGTCGGCCGCTCCGTGGGCGCTCGCGCATCACACCGAGGTCCACCATGAGGCGCTGACGGCGTTCGCGGGCAAACGCGCCGGCAAGTATCAGGGGCGTTGACAAGAGAGATCGCGTTCGTCCGACATCTTGTGAGAACGTTCGTGCACTCGGCATTCGCACGGAGTCGCGCGCCTGGCGGTCAGCGAAAGCCCCACTCCTCGGCGTGCCGGAGACAGATCTTAGCGAGCTCGTCGCGCCGCTCTATGATCGTCTCGCGAACGCCGACCACACCGAGTGTGGCGATGGTTCGGCCGCGTTCCCGGAGAGCCACCGACACGCCGTCACCGCGTTCGACAGCCACGCCCGGGGCGGCACACACGCCGGTCGCCCGTAGTGCCTCGAGGGCGTAGAGGAACTGCTCGATGTAGTCGGCGTCGGCCACCGGGCGGGAGTTGAGGTAGGCCCAGATGTCGCGCTGCTCGCGGTCGGCCAGTAGCAGCCACCCCGCGGACGTGCGCAGCAGGGAGCGCCGCAGGCGGTTCTCCGCCAGGTACGCGTACTCCGGTTCAGAGGAGACGTGGTCAACGTAGAACAGGTCGTCGCCCACCGAGGTGGACAGCGCGATGGTCAGTCCGGCCTCGGCGTGCACTTGCTGGAGCTGTTCGTGACTTATCGACGTGACCGGGGGGCGTCCCGCGATGACGTTGAGCAGGTAGGGCGCTGTACCGAGGGTGTAGACACGGTCGCGTTCGTCGAGGTAGCCGACGGCGACGAGACCGTTGAGCAGCCCATGCACCGAACTCACTGGGGCGTTGAGAGCCTTTGCCACGGCCGTGAGGGTGAGACCGGCACCGGAGCGGGCGACGAGTTCGAGGATTGCCGCGACCCGGTCGATCATGCGATGGCGGGGACGCTCGGGAACCTGCTCGAAAGGTACGGCTCCGGCGGCCGGAGAAGTTTCCGTCATTGCGAAAGCGTAGCAATGCATTCGCGCTCAACAGATAGCGTATATACGTAGTCTGCTTCGCTATTGTGTATCTCTGGCGTTTCTGGGACACTTTCCAAGTGATGCGGGGCATCCTCCGCGGCAGGGCGACCCGCGGTGTGGACTAACCCTTGATTTGACTGTGCGCACTCCCCGAACAGCGGCACAGTCGACCCCGATCGCCCGGGCGCCGCCCGGGCAGGACTCATCAGGAGGCCCCATGAGTTCGACTCTCGCGCCACCGACCACGGTGGCGACCGATGAGATGAACGCCCTGCGTGCCGAGGTACGCGCGTTTCTCGCCGAGGAGGTCGACGCCGGGCGGTTCATACCCTGGATCGACACCTGGCTCACCCGCTGGGACGAGGACTTCACCCGACGCCTCGCCGAACGCGGCTGGGTCGGGATGACGATCCCCACGGAGTTCGGTGGCCGCGGCCGAACCCACCTCGAGCGCTTCGTCGTCACCGAGGAACTGCTCTCCGTGGGCGCCCCCGTCGCCGCGCAGTGGGTCGCCGACCGACAGATCGCCCCGTCCCTGCTTCGCTACGGTACCGAGGAGCAGAAGCACGATTACCTGCCCCGCATCGCCGCCGGCGAGTGCTGCTTCGGCATCGGCATGTCCGAACCGGACTCCGGCTCCGACCTGGCCAGTGTCCGCACCAAGGGCGTTCAGGTCGACGGCGGCTGGCGGATCACCGGGACCAAGGTGTGGACCTCCGGGGCCCAGCACGCGGAGGCCTTCATCGCGCTGTGCCGCACCGAACCGCTCGACACCTCGCACCGTCACGCGGGTCTGAGTCAGTTCATCGTCGACCTGCGCAGCGAGGGCGTCACCATCCGGCCGATCGTCTCCCTCTCGGGGGACCACCACTTCAACGAGGTCGTCCTCGCGGACGTTTTCGTGGCGGACTCAATGGTCTTCGGCACCCTCGGTAACGGTTGGGAACAGGTCAACTCCGAGCTCGCCTTCGAGCGCAGCGGCCCTGAACGGTTCCTCTCCTCGTTCCGCCTGTTCGCCGCGGAGATCGGTGCGATCTCCACCGGAGCCCTGCCCGAGCGCAGCGACCTCGGCCGGACCGTGGCCCGGATGGCCGGACTGCACAACCTCAGCCAGAACATCGCCGGCGCGCTGCAGCGCGGTGAACCCGCCGACACCCCGGCAGCCCTCGTCAAGCTGCTCGGCACCGCCACCGAGGGTGACATCGTCGACACCGTCTCCACCCGGCTCGGCGACGAGCTGGCACCCGGTTTCGCCGGCACGAACGGCACCGCCGCGGTCGCCGAGATCCACGGCCTGCTGCGCGCGGGCCTCCACCAGCGCCCGGGCTTCACGCTCCGCGGCGGCACCAACGAGATTCTGCGCGGCGTCATCGCGCGGGGACTGGGGATGCGCTGATGACCACCGCCACGACCGTCGACCTCTCCGTCGACGAGGACCTGCAGGCGATGCTCTCCGACGTCGTCTCCGGTTTCTCCGGCCCCGACGTCCGGCCCGACGCCGACGCCGTGTGGTCGACACTGCGGGAGGTCGGCGTCGCCCGGCTCACCGCGCCCGAGGACGCCGGAGGCAGCGGAGCCGGCTGGGCCGAAGCCGCCGCGCTCCTGCGCACCGCGGCTGCCGCCGGTGTGGCCGTCCCGTACGCCGAGACCGACCTGCTGGCCGGGCCGCTCCGGCGCGCCGCCGGGATCGACGACTCGTCCGACTCCACCGCCACCGTCGCGCTGCTCGATTCCTCGGGGACCGCGCACGGTGTCCCGTGGGCCGGTGCCACCGCCACCGTCGTGTGCGTGCGCCCCGCCGGCGATACCCACGAGCTCGCGGACGTGCCAACCGACCGGTTGACGATCACGACCATTGAGGGCATCTCGGCAGTGCCGACCGGCTCTGTCACCGTCGGTGAGGGCATCTCCTGGTCACCCGTACCCACCGCGGCCGTCGAGGCGTACGTCCTGCGCGGCGCGCTCGCCCGTGCATTGCAGTGCGTCGGCGCGATGGACGGCATGCTCGCCTCGGCGATTGAGCACACCACCGCCCGCAGCCAGTTCGGTCGCGCCCTGGCGAAGTTCCAGTCCGTGCAGAACCTCGTCGTCGACATCGCCGCCGAGTCCGTGCTGGCCCGCGCTGCCGTGGACACCGCGCTCGCCGACGCCCTCACCGACGACCTCGACGGCGAGCTGTCCCAGTTCCGCGTTGCGGTCGCGCGCAGCGTCGTTTCGCAGGCCCTGGCCGTGGCGGTGCGCAACGTCCACCAGGTGCACGGCGCGATCGGGACCACCCACGAGCACACCCTGCACCGGGTCACCCTTCCCGCCCTGCAGTGGCGCGGCGAGTTCGGGTCACCGGCGTTCTGGGAGAGGTTCCTCTCCCGCGCGGCCATTGTCGGCGGCATGGACGGTGCGTGGCCGATGGTCGCCGAGGGCGCCCGCGTCGAGGACGCCGCGAGCCGGTACCTCGACGCCGTGATCGCAAGGTCCGTGTCATGAAAACGGAAGCGCCACGATCTCCTCCGCAGCCGAGCCTTCAGCTCCCTACTCGAGGCCGAACGCAGAAGCCAACCACAGCCGACACCCTCACACCTCCGCCCAACCCGCGTGCCGGGGCTGCTTTCGGGATCTGCACATCGACCCCCGCGGACACGGCGACAGCGGGCTTGCACGTCGAAGATCAACGACACGCCGATCAGTGGGAAAACCTCAGGCAGCAGCACGAAACTCCGGCCCACAACCCTGGGGGTACCTCCCGCTCGCGGGGGCGGATCTCGCGTTCTCCGGCGGTGGTGACGCCGATCGCGACATAGATAGGCCGGTTGGCGACCTGACCGTCGCGGATCTTGACGTGGATGGCATCGACGAACATGACGGGATACCCGCGGCCACGGTCACCGACCTGACCGAGACGATCAGTACCCGAGCCACGCATACCGCGATCTCCGGAAGCCGTGACGCTCGGCGGTTCGGATCGTCACCGGTGTAGCCCGGCCGTGGTGGTCAGCGGCCGCCCGGGGTACTGGGGACATGTCGTGCCGGTTCTGTGAGCCCGAGGGGGTCATAGTGGACGTGATGTGAACACGACGAAAGGAAGATCGTGGACCATAGCGCGCTGTTGACCGACGCCTTCGATCGCATTCAGGAGACCGTGCATTCCACGCTGGCCGATCTCCCCGCCGACGCCCTCACGTTTCGGGTGGACGCGAAGGCGAACACCATCGCCTGGCTGATCTGGCATCTGACGCGAGTGCAGGACGACCACGTCGCCGGTGTCGCGGGCACCGCGCAGGTGTGGACGTCCGGCGGGTGGGTGGAGCGCCTCGACCTCCCGTTCCCGGTTGCCGACATCGGCTACGGGCACTCCGCGGACGAGGTGGCGAAGGTGCGGACCGGCGCCGACCTCCTGCGGGGGTATCACGATGCCGTACACGACCGCACCGTCGATTACGTCCAGTCGATCGGGCCGGACGACCTCGACCGGATCGTCGACGAGAACTGGGATCCGCCAGTCACTCTCGGTGTCCGGTTGATCAGCGTCGTCTCCGACGATCTGCAGCATGCCGGGCAGGCGGCATACGTCCGCGGCATCTACGAGCGCCGCTGAACCCGCGACGACGTCTCGTTGGCGGCGAGCCACGCCTCCACTCGCCGCCGGGAGCGTCGGCCGACGCGTTCGCGGACGGCCGGACTCACTCGGGCCGCACCGTGCAGCGTCCCGTTCCCCACCAGTGCCAGCGGAGCGAACCAGGCGGGCACGACCGGCAATCCGAGTTCTCGCATGCCGCGCTTGCCGGAGAACATCCGCTGGATGCTGAGCAGGCGCTGGCGGTTGAGCCGGCGTCGCAGGGACTGTGCGTGCGGGTAGTGGAACGTGGCCCACGACTTCTGCAGTGAGTCGGCCAGCACCCTCGAGTTCTCGTCGGGGCCGGGAGCGAATATCCCGATCTGGCACATGTTGCGGCGTCCGGTGTTCTCGTCGTCGACAAGCCAGTGCTCGTCGATGCCCATCAGCCAGCCGATGTACCGCCACAGGTGCATGACGTCGCGGCCCTCGTCAGCGGAGACCCACACCCCCAGCGACCGGAGTCCGACGAGGAACGTCGTCGAGAAGAGGGCGAGCGTCCCGGCCTGATCCGACTGGTTGATCGGCATGCCCCAGTCGGACACGTCCCAGCTCTCGTCCTGCAGCAGGGTCAGATTGACGAACGCGTGCATCAACCGCACGTGGACGGACAACTGCCAGCCCCGGCGGTCGCGATCCATGCCGCCGGGCAGGACGCACTCGTACCACCACCGCACGGTCTCGGCCACGCGCTGACCGGCGCCGTCCCCGACGAGCCTGCCGGTGGCCACGAGTTGGCGGGAGGTGGCCGCGCTGCGGTAGCCGTTCATCAGCGAACCGGTCGCGAGCAGGTCGAGTCCGGTCATGCCACTGCGGAGGCAGACGGCGGCCCCGTGCTCGAGGCGGCGGTCGTCGACCCACGACGGCCGACTGTCCACTGCATCGAAGAACGCGACCAGCGGTGGCGCGGCGTCGGGCACGCTGCCGATGCCGTCGGAGAGTGCCCGGGAGAACTGGGCCATCGTCACGGTCTTGTCGACGAGGACGGCCCGCGCCAGTGCGGCACCGATCTCGTCCTGACTGACCACCGCCCGGGCGTGGAGTTCCCGCTCCGCCGCGGTGGGTGTCGGGTCGCCGTGCACGAACCGCGACAGCGTCCGCATCGAGCGCCGACCCCACTCCGAGTCCATGTCGAACCGCCGCGGCGGGGTGAAGTCGGAGAAGCCGGCCGCCGACTCCCGGGACTGGGTTTCTGTCATTGCGGTGCACTCGATTCGGTAGTCGAGAAGGGGGCGTCTTTGTGCCTCAGCCCCCGTTCGAGGGGCTGTGAGTTACAGTTCACCCCACCGAATCGGACGGGTACAAGTCGCATTGTGAGGCAGATCGGGAGGGTTCAGCGAATGGGCACTGGCCAGCGGAAAGACCCCTCTCAGCAGCGGTCGCAGGAGACTGTCGCGCGCATCCTGTCGGCAACTGGTCAGGTTTTGCGGGCCAAGGGCTACACCGGCTGCAGCACGAACGCCATCGCGGAGGCCGCCGGCATCTCGAAGGGATCGGTGTACCAGTATTTCGCGAACAAGGACGAGATCATCGAGGTCCTGATCGACAAGATCATGGAGGAAACCACGGCTATGTTCGGGACGCAGCTCGAGCACGCCGTCGCGAAGGGCACGTTCCTGAAGGATGCGGCCCTGCAGTCCCAGCTTCTCGCAGTCCTGGACAGGTATCGCGACATCCTCGGTTCGCTGCTCAACGACGCGCCGCACCTGGCCCTCACCGCTCACCGTTCGGTCCGCATCGAGGAACGGTGCCGCGACCTGTTGCGTACGTATGTGACGTTGAATCCGTCCGCGATCGGTCCGGGGGTCGACCTCGACGCGCTGCTGCTGGTGCTCACCGTCAGTTACCGGGAGGTGAGCCTCGAATACCTCCGCCGCGACCTCCGCGACCGGCGAAATGAGCTGGCCACCGTCCTCTACGACATGACGATGGGGGGCCTCGCCGGGCGCGCGACACGCGGGGTGTAACGCGGAGGGGGCTTCGGGAGAAATACCTAGTGAGCCCATGGCGCTGTCGGACCCCGACCCGGCAGCGTCAGGGGCCTTCTTTTTGCGCTCCTCCCGCCGCCGCCCGGTCGGCGACCCGGCACCTCCAGCCACACGACCCTTTCGAGCGCGCGCAGATCGCTCTCGATCCGCCGGAACAACTGGTACACGGCGATGAAGGCAAAGATGCCGCCCAGACACAGCGCGCGCACCGTCGCGTTCACGGCGTCGCCGGTGGTTCCACCGACGAAGCTGAGTCCGGCGACCCCGATCAACGGGACGGCCGCCGCGACGGCGAGGTACCGCGGCATGCCTCGGCCGAGGGCCCGGATGTTGCGGCCGTCGCTTCCGCGCAACTCGCCGTGCGACAGCAGGATCGGGTAGAGGCACCGCACCGCGTAGAACGTCAGGATGAAGAAGGGGTAGGCGAGCGCGACCGCCCCGCACACGGCGAGCGACGCGAGGAGTTGCGTGTATGCGCCCAACGAAATCCCGCCGGCGGTGATCTCCAGGGCGACCGGGTAGGCGACGCCGGCGACGACCCACAACCCGAAGCTGACAACGACCGCGCGATGGCCGAGTCCGAGCGTCGTGGCTCGCGCCTTCTCCAGCACCCCGGAACTGTAGGTTCTGCCGTTTCGGAGGCCTCGCGGCACCGTGAGCGCGAGTCGACACCAGTAGACGATGAGCACTGCGCCCAGCGGGAATGCGATCCCGCCGATCACCAGGTGCACGAACTCGAGATCCTGCTGCGCCTCGACGGGCAGCGTCGCGATGATCAGCACTTTGTTGTAGTAGTAGTTGTATCCGGCTGCCAGCAGGTTCGGGATGCCGACGGCGGCGATCACGATCGGAAGCGCCCACCGCCACATCGTGGACCGCACGCTTCCCGGTGCCGGGTCGACGAGATCGCGGGCGTGCGGGTCGAGGCACAGCGCGAACTGCCGTGTCAGCTTCCGGCCACTCGACCACCGGTCGTCCCGGTCGGGTGCGAGCGACTTCACCAGGATGCGCCGCAGCGCGGCGGGACAGTCCTCGGGGAGCGCGGATCGTTCCGGGTCCACGCCCCGGCGTCGGGACTCGAGAAGAGCCTGAGGCGTCGGCGGGGATGTGGTCCCGTCGTCGTCCGGGAAGGGCCGGGCCCCGGTCAGCAGTTCCCACAGCATGACGCCCAGCGCGAAGATGTCGCTGCGGGTGTCGAGGTCGGACGCGGTTCGGCGGGTGCTCGGGTCGATGACCTCGAGCTGTTCGGGCGACATGTACGCGACGGAGCCGCCGATGAATCCTCCGGCGCCGCGATTCTCGACGCTGTCGCTCGAACTGACGTTGAAGTCGGCCAGTTTGGGGATGCCTTCGAGTCCCAGCAGTACGTTCGCCGGTTTGATGTCGCGGTGCAGGACGCCGTGCGCCCGGGCGTAGTCGAGTGCGTCGGCGAGCCGCAACCCGATCCACGCGACCGTCTCCGGCCACGACAGTGCGGCGATCTCGTCTCGAACACTCGAATACTCGGGCCGGATCTCGCCTCTCTCCTCGAGGATCCGGTCGACCGAATCGAGCAGCAGCTGTCCGGATCGCTGCTCGGGCGGGGTCTTGCGGACCAGCCG
The DNA here is from genome assembly GCF_016772255.1 of Rhodococcus sp. 21391. NCBI lineage: Bacteria > Bacillati > Actinomycetota > Actinomycetes > Mycobacteriales > Nocardiaceae > Rhodococcus > Rhodococcus sp. 21391. The sequence goes on from NZ_CP063781.1 coordinate 7,332,408, forward strand.
CACCACGTCGAGGAGCGTGCCGCCGGGGACGTATTCCATGAACAGCACCCGCAGCCGGCGGTCCTCCAGCACCCGCTGGTCGTAGACGCGGACGATGTACGGGTGGTCGAGCTGCGCGAGTGTCTGCGGCTCGTTGCCGATGTTGCGGGAGATCTTCAACGCCACCCACCGCTGCATCGAACGCTGCCGGGCGAGGAACACCCGCGCGAACGCGCCATGACCGAGTTCCATCATCAGGTCGAAATCGTCGAGGCGCTCACCGACGTCGAGGTCGTCGCCCGGACCGAGTTCCGCGGTGATGGTCCGCCGGTCCATGCGGCGGTCGTGTTCGAGGAGGGTCTCGAACCGGGCCGCCTGCTGCGGATACTCGGCGACGTACTCGGCGGGATCGACGTCGGCGCCACTCTGACGGCGGACCCGGTACTCCAGGTAGACGAGTTCCGGTGGCAGTGGTTCGGCGAGCAGCTCCGGGAATTCGAGGCAGTAGTCGGCGATGCGCTTCGGGCTCCCCGACCGCAGCCACCGGTACTCGAGGTCGACTTTGATCAGCTCGATCAGCGCGGCCCGCCTGATCGCAGCCGTGTCGGGGAGATATTCGGTGAGCTCGGCCGGCGAACCGGAAGACTCCCAATCCGCGACCAGGCGCTCGACCCCGCTTTCCACGACGAACACCGATTCGGCGCCCGACGTCGTCGTCGACGGCAGCTGAGTGTCCTGACCCAGTTCGGTGGGCGGCCCAGACGCGACCGTCGAATCACTCGGCGGGCGATCGTTCATGGCGGTCCGATTCCGGGCGGTGCAGATTCCGGGAGGTGCAAAGGGGATGTACTTGCCAGGGTATTCCTGACGGTGCGTGCTGGGTACGGAACAGCGGGCCGGCCTTCACGGGTTCCCGGCGGGTCCGGAACCAGTGCGAGGGGTGTTCACCTATGGCGAGCAATGATGTGGTCCTTGGTACCTCCACGAACTGAACGGGCAGGTAATCACGCTCGAGGGCCCTTCATCACATCTGATTCCGCCCCGAGCATCTCGATGGAGCCCCGCTCCACCAAGTCACATTCACGACCAACGGACCAGAACTGAGAGGTTTGCGTGTGGGGTCAGGCACTGTGTGCGTAGTCAGTTCGCTCTGGTCGCTGCGGTAGGACTGCACGTCAGCGGAGGCGGAGCGTGCAGAGAGCGCTTCACGCGTGCGAGTGAGCGCTGTGCGGCGGCGGTGACGGCTTCGGCGGTGAAGCCGAACTCGCGGAACAGGGTCTTGTAGTCGGCGGAGGCGCCGAAGTGCTCGATGGAGACGATTTCGCCTGCGTCGCCGACGAAGCGGTGCCAGGGCATGGCGATGCCGGCTTCGACGGAGACCCGCGCCTTGACCGTCGGGGGGAGGACGCCGTCGCGGTAGGCCTGGTCCTGGGCGTCGAACCATTCGACGCAGGGCATGGACACGACCCGGGTGGGGATGCCGTCGGCCTCGAGGGTTTCGCGGGCGGCGACGGCGAGCTGCAGCTCGGACCCGGTGCCGATGAGCACGACCTCCGGTGCGCCGGTGGAGGCGTCGGCGAGGACGTAGCCGCCGCGGGAGACACCCTCGTAGCTGGTGCCCTCGAGGACGGGCAGGTCCTGGCGGGTCAGGGCGAGGCCGGCGGGAGCGCGGGTGGCCTCGTCGGCGCCCTTCTCGAGGACGGCGCGCCAGGCGTGGGCGGTCTCGTTGGCGTCGCCGGGTCGCACGACGTACAGGCCGGGGATCGCGCGCAGCGCGGCGAGGTGCTCGATCGGCTGGTGGGTGGGCCCGTCCTCGCCGAGTCCGATGGAGTCGTGCGTCCACACGTAGGTGACCGGGGTCTTCATGATCGCGGCGAGCCGCACGGCGGGACGCATGTAGTCGCTGAAGACGAGGAAGGTGCCGCCGTACGGGCGGGTCGGCCCGTGCAGCGCGATTCCGTTGAGGATTGAGCCCATGGCGTGTTCGCGGACCCCGAAGTGCAGGGTCCGGCCATACGGCTGGGCCGTCCACATCCGGGTGGAGATGGCTTCGGGACCGAAGGAATCGGCGCCCTTGATCGTGGTGTTGTTGCTCTCGGCGAGGTCGGCGGAGCCGCCCCACAGTTCGGGGAGCACCGGTCCGACGGCGTTGAGGACGGCGGCAGACGCCTTGCGGGTCGCGACTCCCTTGGGATCCGGCTCCCAGGTGGGGAGGACGTCGGCCCAGCCGGCGGGCAGGTCGCGGCCGATCAGACGGTCGAGCAGCTTCTTGCCCTCGGGGGCGCGCTGCGTCCACTCGTCGTACTGGGCCTGCCATTCCTTGTGTGCCTGCGCGCCGCGCTCGACGACCTTGCGGGTGTGGGCGATGACTTCGTCGGCGACCTCGAACGTCTTGTCCGGATCGAAGCCGAGAGCCTTCTTCACGGCCGCGACCTCGTCGGCACCGAGGGCGGCGCCGTGCGCCGCGCCCGTGTTCATCTTGGTCGGTGCGGGGAAGCCGATGATCGTGCGGAGCAGGATCATCGACGGCTTGTCGGTGACCTCGCGGGCCTTGTTCAGGGCCTCTTCGATGGCGACGACGTTCTCGCCACCCTCGACGATCTGCACGTGCCAGCCGTACGCCTCGTAGCGGGCGGCGGTGTCCTCGGACAGCGCGATCGCGGTGTCGTCCTCGATGGAGATCTTGTTGTCGTCGTAGATCAGCGTCAGGTTGCCGAGCTGCTGGACGCCGGCGATGGAGGAGGCCTCGGAGGTGACGCCCTCCTCGATGTCCCCGTCGGAGGCGATCACGTAGATGTGGTGATCGAACGGGCTGTCGCCGAGCGCGGGCTCGGGGTCGAAGAGGCCGCGCTCACGGCGGGCGGCCATGGCCATGCCCACGGCGGAGGCGAGTCCCTGACCCAGCGGACCGGTGGTGATCTCGACGCCGCGGGTGTGGCCGTGCTCGGGGTGTCCGGGGGTCTTCGAGCCCCAGGTGCGCAATGCTTCCAGGTCGTCGAGTTCGAGCCCGTAGCCGGCGAGGTACAGCTGAATGTAAAGGGTGAGACTGGAGTGCCCGCAGGACAGCACGAACCGGTCGCGGCCGATCCAGTCGACATCGGTGGGGTCGTGGCGCATGACGCGCTGGAAGAGGGTGTAGGCGAGGGGGGCCAGGCTCATGGCCGTGCCGGGGTGGCCGTTACCGACCTTCTGCACCGCGTCCGCGGCGAGCACCCGGATGGTGTCGACGGCCTTGGTGTCCAGTTCGGTCCAGTCGGCGGGGTGAACCGGTTGCGTGAGGACGTGGATGTCGTCTGTGATCGACACGGGCAGAAGTCTCCTATTGCGGGGTGGGAAATATGGGCACTCGATCGCCGCCGGTGCCGGGACTGATTCTGGCCGTCCATTTCTCGACGGGTGGTCTGGACTATGTGTCAGGAGTAGAAACCTGGCCGGTCTTCTTACTCAGACGACCGGCATCGACCATGCGCTGTAACAACGGTGGCGGGCTGTGCTGGCATTGCTGTCGAGTCGTCCCGACTTGACAGCACGGGCGAGGGACGACTGGGTACAGTCCGTTGCGGCATTGGCCGAGGTGGTGTCGCGCTCGAGAATGGTCGCTGAAACACCGGCTCGTGCAACTACTTCCGCCATCCCTTCCCCATTATTCCGCCGGCGATGACGCCCACTCTCTTCACGTGATCTCCTTGGTCTTCAGGTTGGTCGAGCGACTGGATCGGCTCTCGGGCAGAGTAGTTGGGTGCCCGGTGAAAAGTCGTACAGCGGCGCACCAGGCGATGGCGACGAACGGCCCGGGTGAGTGGTGGGAATTTCCCGCCACTCCGTAGGGCCGAACACCTGGTGCGCCGCAGACGGTCATCGCACTGTCTATGGCTGGACGTGTGCGGTGACGGTCACCGCGGTGTCTGGCTGGATGGTGCGGTGACGGGCTGGGGTGAGCTAGCCGAGCCGGCGAAGCCGGGGTGCCAGGTCACGCTCGAACAACTCGAGGAAGCGCTTCTGATCGTGACCGGGAGCGTGGAAGACCAGGTGGTTCAGCCCTGCGTCGATGTAGGGCTTGATCGCCTCGACCACTTCGTCCGGGTCGGCGCCCACGATCCACCGCTTCGCGACCTGCTCGATGGGGAGCGCATCCGCGGCGGCCTCCATCTCGATCGGGTCGGTGATGTCATGTTTCTGCTCGGGTGTCAGGGACAGCGGCGCCCAGAATCGGGTGTTCTCCAGTGCCTGTGCGGGATCGGTGTCGTAGGAAATCTTGATCTCGATCAGACGATCGATGTCCACGAGCTTCCGTTCGGCCTTCTGTGCGCCCTCGGCGACGGCTGGCATCAACTTGTCGTTGTAGAGCTCCATGCCCTTACCGGAGGTACAGATGAATCCGTCACCTGCACGACCGGCGTAGCGGGCGACGACCGGACCGCCTGCCGCGATGTACACCGGAATGCCCTCTACGGGAACGTCATAGATCGAGGCGCCGGTGGTGCGGTAGTACTGACCTTCGAAGTCGACCCGGCCACCCTTCCACAGTTCGCGCATGAGTTGCACGGATTCGCGCAGGCGGGCAAAGCGTTCCTTGAAATCGGGCCAATCGCCTTCGAACCCGGTCGCGATCTCGTTGAGCGCCTCACCGGTGCCGACCCCGAGCATCACCCGTCCGGGATAGAGCAGTCCCATCGTGGCGAATGCCTGAGCGATGACTGCGGGGTTGTACCGGAATGTCGGTGTCAGAACCGAAGTGCCGAGCTGGATCCTCGTGGTCCGCTCACCGACGGCCGTCATCCACGCCAGGGAGAACGGGGCGTGGCCACCCTTGTGCCGCCACGGCTGGAAGTGGTCGCTCACCATGGCGCTGTCCAGTCCATGACTTTCGGCGAGCACTGAGAGTTCGACCAGTTCACGTGGGCCGAACTGTTCCGCCGACGCCTTGTACCCGAGCTTGAGTTCTGCGGTCATGTGCGTTTCCTGCTTTTCTGTGTGTGTACGAAGTGGGTCGTCAGCCGTGGAAGTCCACCGCGGAGTACTCACGGAGTTTGTTCAGACTGTGTTGTCCGTCGATCATCCGGACCGTGCCGGACTTGGATCGCATGACGATCGACTGGGTGGACGCTCCGCCGGCGGCGTATCGGACCCCGCGGAGGAGGTCACCGTCGGTGACGCCCGTCGCGCAGAAGAACACGTTGTCTCCGGAAACGAGATCTTCGGTATGAAGCACCCGGTCGAGGTCGTGGCCTGCGTCGATCGCTCGCCGGCGTTCGGCCTCGTTGGTGGGGGCGAGCCGTCCCTGGATCGCGCCTCCCATGCATCGCAGGGCCGCTGCTGCGATCACGCCCTCGGGGGTGCCGCCGATCCCCAGCAGCATGTCCGGTGCCGAACGTGGATCCGCGGCCGCGATGGCGCCGGCGACATCTCCGTCCGCCAGCAGTTGGACCCTGGCTCCGGCGTCTCGCACGGTATTGATGAGGTCGCCGTGGCGGAGCCGGTCGAGTACGGCCACTGTTACGTCCGAGACCGACGACTTCTTCGCTCGTGCCACCCGTCGGATGTTCTCGTGGACCGGCGCGGTGATGTCGATGACGTCGGCGGCATCGGGACCGACCGCGATCTTCTCCATGTAGAACACCGCAGACGGATCGAACATCGTTCCGCGCTCGGACACCGCGAGCACGGCGATGGCATTGGACATTCCCTTGGACATCATCGTCGTGCCATCCACCGGGTCGACCGCGACATCGCACTCGGGACCGTCGCCGGTTCCGACGCACTCACCGTTGTAGAGCATGGGGGCGTTGTCTTTCTCTCCCTCGCCGATCACGACGACTCCGCGCATGGTCACGGAATTGATGAGCTGCCGGATTGCGTCGACTGCGGCGCCGTCGCCGCCGATCTTGTCGCCCCGTCCCACCCAGCGTCCAGCGGCCATCGCGGCTGCTTCCGTTACGCGGACCAGTTCGAGGGCGAGATTGCGGTCCGGCTTCTCCCGGCGGCTCACTGTCATCGGGCCGCTGCCTTCACCTGATCGAGTGCAGCGTCTGCCCTGCTCGTGGAGTGTCCACCGAACTGATTCCGAAGGGCGGAGACCGCCTTCATCGACGGTGAGGTCTCTCGTCTGCTGGCGAACCGGGCGAAAAGTGCAGCCGAGATGACCGGTACCGGAACGGCATTGCGGATGGCCTCTTCGACGGTCCACCGGCCTTCTCCGGAGTCTTGGGTCCAGCCGGAGATCCCGGACAGCTCGGGATCGTCTTTGAGGGCGCGCACGAGGAGGTCGAGGAGCCACGATCGCACCACGGTGCCACGGCTCCAGGCCTCGATCACTGCCGGGACGTTCTCGACGAGTTCCGTGGCCTCGAGCAGCTCGAAGCCCTCAGCGTACGCCTGCATGAGGCCGTACTCGATCCCGTTGTGCACCATTTTTGAATAATGGCCTGCTCCAATGGGTCCCGCGTGTACAAATCCTTCGCTACGCGGGCCTTCCGGGCGGAGGGCGTCGAAGAGCGGCATCGCCCTGTCGACGTGTTCCTCGGATCCGCCCACCATCAACGCGTAGCCGTTCTCGAGACCCCAGATTCCACCGGACACACCGCAGTCGATGTACCCGATCCCTCGCGCGTCGAGCGCCTTCGCGTGGTGGATGTCCTCGCTGAAGCGGGAGTTGCCTCCTTCGATGACCAGGTCGCCCGGAGAAAGCGCCTGTGACAGGTGCGTGATCGTCTCCTGCGTCGGCGCACCCGCCGGAACCATCACCCAGACGATGCGCGGTGGGGGAAGTGCCTCGACGAGCGCGTCGATGGACGAGACGTCGGAGCTGTTGACGTGCGGGTCGTAACCGAGAACTTCGGTGCCCGAACGGCGGAGCCGTTCGCGCATGTTGAAGCCCATCTTTCCCAGCCCGATAAGCCCGATCTGCATAGCGTGGAGCCTTTCCGAATCGACAGAGCACAACCGGTGGGGGAGGCCGAGCCCCGTGGGCACGCGTGCTCGACCCCCCGTGGGTGTGTCAGTTCTGGTTGTCCCCGAAGATGGCCTTCACCTCGAGGAAGTCCTCCAAACCGAACTTGCCGAATTCACGACCGTTGCCGGACTGCTTGTATCCACCGAACGGCGCATTGGCGGCCAGCGGGGCACCGTTGAGGTGCACCATTCCGGTCCGCATCCGCCGAGCGACCTTCCGAGCACGTTCGGGGTTTCCGGAAGACACCATGCCGGCGAGCCCGTATTGCGTGTCGTTGGCGATGCGCACCGCGTCGTCCTCGTCTTCGTAGCCGATGAACATCATCACAGGCCCGAAGATCTCCTCCTGCGCGATCGTCATGTCATTGGTGACGTCGGCGAAGACGGTGGGCTTGACGAAGTAACCCTCCTGCAGCCCGTCCGGGCGGCCGGTGCCACCGACGACGAGCGTGCCGCCCTCGTCGATGCCCTTCTGGATGAGTCCCTGGATCTTGTCGAACTGTGCCTGCGACACCACGGGACCGACGGTCGTGCCCTCCGCATCCGGAGCTCCGACGACGATGGTGGACGCGGCTTTCTTTGCGATCTCCACAGCCTCGTCCATGCGATCCGCGGGGATGAGGATGCGGGATCCGGCGTTGCAGGACTGGCCCGAGTTCACCACCATGCCGGTGACGTCGCGAGTGATGACGTCCTCGAAGTCGGCGTCGTCGAGCACGATGTTGGCCGACTTGCCGCCGAGTTCCTGGGCGACGCGCTTGACCGTCGGGGCCGCGTTCTTGGCGACCTCGACGCCGGCCCGCGTCGACCCGGTGAACGAGACCATGTCGACTTCGGGGTGCGCGGACAGTGCCGTTCCCACGGTCAGGCCATCACCGTTGACGAGGTTGAAGACGCCTGCGGGAACACCGGCTTCGTCCAGGATCTCGGCGAAGATGATTGCGTTCAGGGGCGCGATCTCCGACGGTTTGAGCACCATCGTGCATCCGGCTGCCAGGGCGGGTGCCACCTTGGCGACGATCTGGTTGAGCGGCCAGTTCCATGGGGTGATGAAGGCGCAGACGCCGACCGGCTCGCGCACCACGGTCGTGGTGTCGATCTTTTCCTCGAACGTGAAGTTCTCGAGGGCGTCGAGCGTCGCCATGAAGTGCCCGAGACCTGCCGGTGCCTGAGCGGCCCCCGCGAGGCCGGTGGGCGCTCCCATCTCGCTGGTGACGGCGGCCGCGAGGTCCTTCATACGCCGCTTGTACACCTCGATGATCTTCTCCAGCAGGGCGATGCGCTCGGCCGGGGTGGTCGACGCGAAGCTGTCGAACGCCGTGCGTGCGGCGGTGACTGCGAGGTCAACGTCCTGCTCGTTGCCCATCGCGATGGTGGCGATCGGCTTCTCCGTCGCCGGGTTGATCACCTCGAGCGTCTTCGAGCCGATCGGGTCTACCCAGGTGCCGCCGATGTAGAACTTCTGAGTGTGGTCCATCATTTTCCTCCGTCGAAGTGTTGGTGGTGCTGAAAAGTGCTGGGGCCAAGCGATTGATCTCGAAAATGTGCGATCGCCCCCGTCAGTTCGGCGATCTGAGATAGACCGTTTTGGTGGTGGTGAAGAACGTGCGGGCAGCCTTTCCCTGCTCACGATTCATGCTGCTCGAGGCCTTGACTCCGCCGAACGGGACGTGTGGCTCCACACTCGCCGTCTCCCGATTGACATGCACCAGGCCGGAATTGATCCGGCGCACGAACTGCATGGCTTTGGAGATGTTCGATGTGAACAGCGAGGCCGACAGGCCGAACACGGTGTCGTTCGCCGCGGCCAGCGCTTCGTCGAAATCCTCGACCTCGGTCAGGACGAGCACCGGGCCGAAGATTTCCTCCCGCACGAGTCGGCTGGACGGGGCCACACCGGTCAGCACTGTCGGTTCGAGGAAGCAACCCTCACCGTCTGCCGTGCCACCGAGCAGGATGTCCGCACCCTCCTCGTGCGCGAGCCGAAGGTACTCGACCACGGTGTCGCGTTGCTCCGGTGAGGACATCGGCCCGATGTCGGTGGCCTCGTCGTACGGGTTGCCCACCACCAGTCGGTTGACCTGGGCGAGCAGCAGTTCGCGGAATTCCGTGGCCACCGGGCGCTGAACATACACGCGACTGGTGGCCGTGCACCGCTGTCCGGCGGCCAGCATGGCTCCGCGAACGACCTGCACGGCCGCATCCTCGAGTTCGGCGTCCGCCAGCACGATGGCGGGGTTCTTGCCGCCGAGTTCGAGTTGCACCTTGACGTTGCGGTCTGCGACCGCCTCACGGAGGCGGACACCGACACCGTTGGATCCGGTGAAGGTCAACGCCGCCAATCGGTGGTCCCCGGTCAACGAACCGGACAGGGAACGGCCCTTGCCGGTGACCAGATTGAGCACACCGTTCGGCAAACCCGCCTCGGCGAAAATCTCGGTGAGCAACACCGCGCTGCCTGACGCCACTTCGGCGGGCTTCCACACCACGGAGTTTCCGAATGCGAGTGCGGGAGCGATTTTCCACGTCGGAATCGCGAACGGAAAGTTCCACGGCGTGATGGCGCAGACGATCCCGAGGGGTTGCTCGACGGTGAGCAGTACGGTCTCGGGGTCTGCGCTCGGGTAGGTCTCGCCCGAGGGCTGCAGCAGATCGCCGGCGTAGTAGCGCAGGATCGCAGCGCTGCGCAGCACCTCGCCGCGGGCGTCGCGGATGGCCTTGCCCATGTCGGCGGTGAGCCGGCGAGCGGCCGTCTCTACCCTGGCCTCGAGCAGGTCGGCTGCTCGGCGCAGGACATTGGCGCGTTGGACGGCAGGTGTGGCCGCCCATCCCGGCTGTGCCTTCTCGGCCGCGTCGTAGGCGCGGCGGACGTGAGCGGGAGTCGCCGACGCGAAGGTGCCCGACGGGCGATCTGTCCCGTATGGCTCGAATCGTTTAAATGTCTGTTCCGAGGTGCACCATTCGCCATCGATGAAGAGCGTCGCGGCGCCGTCGAGGAGCGTTGCAGACGCAGAGGTGTTGGACATGGTCACCTGACCTGGGGCATGGAAGGAGTCGAACGTGGGATTTCGGTTCTTTCACCTGCGGCGATGTAGCGCGACGACGTTCTAGTAGGTGTGTCGCGTCCGGGAATCCCGCCGGGGTGTCCGAGTCGGAGCGTCATCGCGGCGATCAGACCGGCCGAGGCGCTCAGGGAATCGTGGGCCATGAGGTTGTCAGGGGCATTCGGCATGTGATGAGATTACCTCCCAAGTAGAAACGTTTACATAACAATATGTGCCCATGCCGGAACGGTCAAGGAGACTTCGAATGAGAAACGATCGAGGGCGCACTGTTCGCCCCCACGAGTACCTCGACACCGACGAAGGGCCGGCGCGGGAGGAGCGCAACTCTGCGGAATCCCCGGCCGCGTCCGGCCCTCTCCAGCGGCTGTCCGCCGCCGGCGTTGCAGTGTGGCTCGACGATTTGTCTCGTCACCGCCTGGCGTCGGGGAGCCTGGACGCACTCGTGCGAAACTGGTCCGTGTGCGGCGTGACCACCAACCCGTCGATCTTCGAGAACGCCCTGCGGTCGGGTGAGGCCGCCTACGGTGAGCAGTTCCGTGAGCTGGCGATCGCGCGGGCGGATGCCGCCGAGGCCGTACGAGCGTTGACCACCACCGACGTTCGCTGGGCCTGCGAGATTCTGCAGGAGACCTACGAACGATCCGGCGGTGCCGACGGATATGTCTCGATCGAGGTGGACCCCTACCTGTCGCGCAACGTGCCGGGCACCGTCGCAGAGGCCCGCGACCTCTTTCGCTCGATCGGCCGCCGCAACGTCCTGATCAAGATTCCGGCGACGGCCGAGTGCCTTCCCGCCATCACACAGACGCTCGCGGCCGGCATCGGCGTCAACGTGACGCTGATCTTCTCTCTCGAACGTTACGAAGGCGTCCAGGACGCGTTCCTCACCGGTCTCGAGCAGGCCCGCGCGAACGGCCACGACCTGGCCGGAATCCAGTCGGTGGCCTCATTTTTCATCTCCCGAGTGGACACGGAAGTAGACCGGCGCCTCGGCGAGGACGCTCGCGACTACCTGCGCGGGGCGGCAGCGATAGCAAACGCCAGGCTCGCCTACGAGAAGTTCGAGACGATGCTGCTCAGTCCTCGATGGCGCGCGCTCGAGGCCGACGGCGCCCACCCGCAGCGCCTCCTGTGGGCATCCACGGGTGTGAAGGACCCCGCGTACTTCGACACCCGGTACGTCACCGAGTTGATCGCCGCCCGAACGGTGAACACGATGCCGGAGGAGACGCTACGCGCCGTGGCCGATCACGGCGTCGTGGACGGCGACAGTATTTCCGGTACATACGACACCTCGCGCACGGTGCTCGACAAGCTCACGCTCGCCGGAGTCGATTACGACGACGTCGTCCGTGGGCTCGAAGCGGAGGGACTGCGGAAGTTCGAGGTCGCCTGGAATGACCTCACCTCGACCGTCGCGCTGCTTCTCGACGACGCCCGCGCGCAGATCGACCGGTCCCGTATCCCAGCACAGATACCACCGTCGTTCCCTGTCACGGCGGTCCAGACTCGAGAAGTGTGAGGCGATGATGGAATTCCTTCACACCCCGGTCGATCAGCGGCCGCAGTGGGCCGCGCTCGCGAAACACCGAGCACGCCTCGACGGAGTATCGCTTCGCCGACTCTTCACCGAGAATTCCGGTCGCGCTGCCGAGTTCACTCTCGGTGTCGACGGACTGCTATTGGATTACTCGAAGAACCTCGTCGACGCCGAGGTGATCGGCGAGTTGGTCGACCTCGCCTACGCCGCCGGTGTGGACCGGCGGATCGAGGCGATGTTCGCGGGGGAACGAATCAATTCGACCGAAGATCGCGCCGTGGCACACGTGGCTTTGCGCGCCGCACGCGGTGCGCGAATGGTGATCGACGGACATGACGTCGTCCCGGGGGTGCATCAGGTACTCGACGACATGGCGGCCTTCGCGACCCGGATCCGGTCGGGAGCGTGGCTGGGATACACGGGGAAGGCCATCAAGAACGTGGTGAACATCGGGATCGGCGGGTCGGATCTCGGTCCCGTGATGGCCGCCGAGGCGCTGTCGGCCTACTCGGATCCGGAACTGAACGTCCGTTTCGTCTCCAATATCGACGGCTCGGACATCGTGTAGGCGGTCCGGGATCTCGACCAGAGCGAAACCCTGTATGTCGTCGTGTCCAAGACGTTCACGACTGTCGAGACACTGACCAATGCGCGCACCGCGCGCCGGTTCCTGGTGGACGCGCTCGGCAACGAGGATGCGGTCTGCAGACACTTCGTCGCCGTGTCCACCAACGCGGAACAGGTGCGTCGCTTCGGGATCGATACCGAGAACATGTTCGGCTTCTGGGATTGGGTCGGCGGTAGGTACTCCGTCGAGTCGGCGGTCGGACTGTCGTTGATGATCGCGATCGGGCCGGAGAACTTCGCCTCGATGACCGACGGCTTCCGTGCGATGGACACTCATTTCCGCGAGGCGCCGTTCGCCCGCAACATGCCGGTGCTCCTCGCACTGATCGGACTCTGGTACAACAATTTTCACGATGCTCAGACTCATGCCGTCCTGCCGTACAGCAAGTACCTCGCACGCTTTCCGGCGTACTTGCAGCAGCTGGACATGGAGAGCAACGGCAAATCGGTGGACACCGAGGGACGGCCCGTCCGGGTCCGTACCGGCCCGGTCGTGTGGGGCGAACCCGGTACGAACGGGCAGCATGCCTTTTATCAGCTGCTGCACCAGGGCACCCATCTCGTCCCCTGCGACTTCATCGGCTTTCTTCGTCCCGTCGACGGTCCTGACGAACACCATGATCTGTTGATGGCGAACTTCTTCGCTCAGACCGAGGCGCTCGCCTTCGGCCGCAGCGCGGAGGAAGTGGCGGCTGCCGGGGTGCGGGCCCACCTCGTCGCGCACCGAAGTTTCGCGGGGGACAGACCGACGAACACGCTGCTGGCGGGCAGGCTGGACCCGTTCGTGCTAGGTCAGCTGGTGGCTTTGTACGAGCACAAGGTGTTCACCCAGGGGGTTCTGTGGGGGATCAACTCGTTCGATCAATGGGGCGTGGAGCTGGGCAAAGTGCTCGCCCACCGCATCGTCGACGAGCTCTCTCAGGACGAGCCGCCCGCGCTCGGTCACGATGAATCGACCAACTCCCTGGTCTCGCTGTACCGGAAGGCCGCGGCCCGGCGGGTGTAGTCACGGACCGGTGGAGACCAACACGTTGCCGCCGTGTGCTGAGGGAACAGGGCTGTCCACGGTGCGGTATGTGCAGGTCCCGGGCCTGGGGACGGCGTCCGCGACAGGCACGCGAGAATCCTCCAGAACACTTGACGCTCCATAACCGCTCTTGTAGATTAGAAACGAATCCAGTCGGCATTACAACAGGTGGGATGCCAGATTAGATCTCAAAAGTGGAAACGTTTCACACCGGCTAGCAATCCCGGTGGTCGTCGCGGGACTCACCCGAAGATCCAGCACGAGCCAACTGCGCTCAGTCTGCCTGGCCACCATTGTGGATGCTCTCGGAAACCGACTCGAAATGAAGGGAAGACCCGGATGGCCGACTTCGATCCGTCAGCGCCGAACGCGCGACGTTACCCGCGGGTGATCACCGAAGGCGAGATCAGCAGCATGCCGCGCCTACAGTTCAACACCGGCATCGACACCGCGATCTTCCTGTCACGGGAGCGCGACGACGCACGCTACTTCCGCCAGGGCTACTGCTACCAGGAGCCCGACCACGCCCCCTACAACTGGGAGCAGCCCAACTTCGACGAGACGCACTACTGCCTCGAGGGGCACATCAAGCTGCGGGTCAAGGATGCGAACGACCGAGAGGTCGTGCTCGAAGCCGGTCCGGGAGAGCACATCTACCTGCCGGCCGGATACACCTACACCCTCGAGAACACCGGTGTGCGGACCGTCTTCTTCTGGACCAGCGGACCGTCTCCCCGCGTGGGACTCGTCGAGGTGCCGGATTACCACAAGACCCTCCAAGAACTGAGGAAGTGAGAGAGCAATGGCCGTGACCGCAAGCCAGACCGCCCCTCTGCGGGGCGACAAGAGGTGGGGTTACCTCGACAGGGCCAAGAGCATCCGTGTGGCGAGCGTGAATGCCGACGGGAGCATCTACCTGACTCCCCTGTGGTTCGTCGTCGACGAAAAGAGGATCTTCCTCCCGATCGACGCCGGTAGCCGCCACGGTGCGAACTCCCAGGACGGCCGGAAGATCGCCGCGCTGGTCGATTCGGGCGACGAGTACGCCACCGTCAGCGGTGTACGCATCCTGGGAACGCTGGTCGAAGCCACCGACGAGGTTCTCGTGAAGAAGCTCCAGGACAAGGTGTTCGAGAAGTACTTCGGCACGGGTCACCCCTACGCCGAGCAGTACTTCGAGTTCGGCGAATTCGCCGACCGCCGCTACCTGGAATTGGTGCCGGACAAGATGATCGGCTGGGATTCACGCGAGACGACGATGCCGCAGGTTCCGGAAGCTCGCGTGCTGCCGGACTTTGTAGGAGACCGGCCGCTCCCCAAGAGCTGACCGATCCATTCATCGCCGCAGATCACGGCGGACCGGCATCTCCTCGTTCACTGACGGGCACGCCGGTCCGCCCGCTCCCGACAACGACGACCGCGGGCGACGGCTCGAGTTGCACACACACATTCTTTTGAAATTTGGAGTAGGTATGACTTCGACTAAGGACGGCGCCACCCGGGTGCTCGTGGTCGGCGAATCGTGGATCAAGCACACGGTGCACATCAAGGGCTTCGACGAATTCCGCACAGTCGAGTACGAGGAAGGCGGCGGCGTCTTCCTGGACTCGCTGAAGGCTTCCGGGCTCGACGTGACGTACATGCGCGCCCACGAGATCTCGGGGCGGTTCCCGAAGACACTGGAAGAGTTGCAGCAGTTCGACGTCGTGGTCCTCAGCGACATCGGAGCGAACTCCTTCCTGCTGGCCGACGAGACGTTCCTGCGATCCGAACGCAGCGTCAACCGGTTGTCGCTGCTGGCGGACTTCACCGAAGCCGGCGGAGGCCTGATCATGGTGGGCGGCTACATGTCGTTCACCGGGATCGACGGCAAGGCCCGCTACGGGATGAGCCCGCTGGCACCGGTCCTTCCGGTCACCATGCTCGACTACGACGACCGCATCGAAGTTCCCGAAGGCCTCGACGCCACGTTCGACGAGCCGAACCACGAGATCCTCGGCGGGACCCCCGCGGAATGGCCGATGCTTCTCGGCTACAACCGGGTCATCGCCAAGTCCGACGCGACGGTTGTCGCGCGCTTCGGCGAGGACCCGCTGCTGGTCGTCGGTACCGCCGGCGTCGGCCGCACGGTGGCCTTCGCGTCCGATCTGGCGCCCCATTGGGCGCCGCCGGAATTCGTGCAGTGGCAGCATTATCAGGCGCTGTGGACGTCGATCGTGAACTGGGCTGCGGGCCTCGACACGAGCCTTCCGTCGCCGGTGCACGCAATCGCTGCGGTAGATTGAGAATTTTATGAGCAATGGTCAGCCCCCGACGATGAAAGATGTGGCCCGGCACGCGGGCGTATCCGTGAGCACGGTCAGCTATGTCTTGAACGACAGCGGACCGGTTGCGCCCGCACGTCGAGCCCGCGTGCTCGATGCTGTGCGGGTCCTCAACTACGCACCCAACGAGGCTGCGCGGGGGTTGAAGAGACGTTCGGCGCCCACGATCGGACTCGTGGTCCCCGAACTGTCGAACCAGTTCTTCGCGCTCCTCGCGGAGGGCGTCGAACAGGCGGCAGCTGCTCGTGGAGTGCTCGTCGTGTTGTGTGCCCCCGAAGCCATCGACGGAGGAGAGTCGCTCAATGGGCGGCTGCTGCGAAGTCAGAGGCTGAACGGGATCATCTACCTGTCGGGGGCGTCGACGTCACCGACGTCGCTTCTCGAACTCACGCGGCTCGGTCCGATCGTTTTGGTGGACGAGCAGGTCCCCGGATTCGACCTGCCGGCCATCGTGTCGGACAACCGCCGCGGTGCCCGGGAAGTTGCTCAACATGTGCTCGAAGCAGGCCATCGCAAGATCGCCGTCATCGGCGGTCCCGAGGGTCTGTGGACGGCCCAACAGCGACTCGCCGGTTATCGGGAAGCGTTGGCAGCCGCCGGAATCGAACCCGATACGGTTCCGGTCTTCGGTGGTAGCTACCGGCAGGAGTCGGGTACGGAACTTGCGGCGAAGGCATTGTCCGGGCCGTCGTCGGAGCGCCCGACAGCGTTGTTGTGCGCGAACGACCTGATGGCCATCGGCGTGCTCGAATACTGCCGATCCGAGGGCATCCAGGTGCCCGAAGAACTCAGCGTCGTCGGATTCGACGACTTACCGCTGGTCTCGCTCCTCACGCCGAGATTGACCACAGTCCGCCAACCGGCTCGGGACATGGGTGTGCGAGCCGCGAACCTGCTGTTCGAACTCATCGACGACAAGGTCGACGTTCCCGCTCCCGAGCCGTTCCCGACCCTGCTACAGATAAGAGATTCCGTGGCTACACCCTTAGGCAGTTCATGAGTACGCCGCTGGACGTGGGTACCACCCGGGGGCGAGTGTTCGTCGTCGGAGCGATCAACGTCGACCTGGTCGTCGCCGCTGAGAGACTGCCCGGTCCGGGCGAGACCGTCGTGGGAACCCGCGTCGAACGGTACGGCGGCGGCAAAGGCGCCAACGCCGCGGTGGCGGCCGCGCGGGCAGGTGCGGAAGTGCATCTCGTCGGAGCGGTAGGCGCGGACGCCAACGGCACCGAAGCGCTGGACGAACTCACCGCCGAGGGCATCTGGGTGGACGGTGTCACCGTCCTCGAGGACGAAGCCACCGGGGTCGCGTTGATCGTCGTCGACCCGGGCGCCGAGAACCAGATCGCCGTCGGCGCGGGTGCCAATGCCGCACTGAGTGCCGAACACGTGACGCGCGCCCTCGCTTCCCACCTGAGACCGTCGGATTCGGTGCTGGTCAGCACGGAGATACCCGATGCCGCGGTGGAGGCTGCGGTGGTCGCTGCCGCCTCGGCGGGTGCACGCTGTGTCCTGAATCCGGCCCCTCCCATTCCCGGTGTTGCCGATCTCCTCGGGTACGGGCCGATCCTGACGCCCAACGCGGGTGAGTGTCTCGAACTCGCCAAGATGCTGGGTGACGACCACACCCATGCCCGCGAGGCCGCCGCCGCGATCATGGCACGCACCGGAGCGCCGGTCGTCGTCACCCTGGGAGGTGACGGTGCCCTGGTACTCACGCCCGACGGGAACGTCGACCACGTTCGGCCACGGCCGGCCGTGGCCCGCGACACCACCGGCGCAGGCGATACCTTCAATGGCGTTCTGATCACCCGGCTGGCAGCGGGAGACGAACTCGACGACGCGGTCCGAGCCGCTAATGTTGCTGCCGCGCTGTCTGTTGCACACGTCGGGGCCCGCGCCGGGATGCCTCGCGCCACGGACATCGAGGTCGGCAGCCGGGCGTAACCACCCGTCGAGGCCCCTGTGCGGCGAGCATCAGCGCGGCCGGAGGCTTCCCGAACCGGAACATATGGAGCAACCATGACTATTGACGACCGTGCAGCGTTGATCGACCAGTTCGTCTACGCCTGGAACATCAAGGATGTCGACGCATTGATGAACCTGATGACCGACGATTGCATCTTCCACTCTTCGGTCGGCCCCGATCCGGGAGTCCGGTTCGAAGGTCATGCCGATGTTCGTCGCGGATTCGAGATGTACCTTCTACCAAGCGGTTTAGCGACTGAAACCGTGATGGAGAAGCCGCTTGTGAGTATGAATTTTGCTGTAACCCGGTGGACTACCTTCCAGAGGCACGAGGACGGTGCCGTTCTGGAAACACGTGCGTGCGACGTGTTCGAGTTCGAATGCGACCGCATCAGGCGTAAGGACACCTACCGCAAGATTTCCACTCCCGTTACTGCTTCCTAGAAGTTGCAACGCAGAGGAAATAACTGAATGTTGTGGGGTGGGGTTGCGGTCGGATCCGCAACGGAATCGCTCTGACGCCCCTGACAAGTGTCGGAGCGCGGACCTGCCCGGAGTTGGGGTAGATTGGGCGACCGTCCCGCAATGTGCGGGAGAACCGCATGGTCGCTTCGTCGAGTCGGCCCCGACCGGTCGCCTCGCCGTGCCGGCGCTCGGCCACGGCGCCCTCGACTCCGGCTGCGAGAATACGGCCATTCACTCGTGTGGATGGCCGTATTCGTCTGTGCAGGTGCATGTTGCATCGCCGCTGCAGGACGGTCACCCGGCCGATCGGTAGCGCCTTCGCGAGTAGCTCAGGCCTCCGCGACCCGAGTAGAACCCTTTCTAGTTTCTGGTAGTTCTACCGGACCCACGGGTTCTTCGGCGTCCGTACGCGGAGCGCGGACGTGAGATGCGGCCAACTGGTCGTTTACAAAGGATTGTCCAGGCCAGTAGCTACGCGACCCGGTTTCTCGAGCAGGGGCGCGAGCTGATAATTGATCTCCGCGAACCTCTTGACTGCGAGACTATAAACGTTAATAGTAAGTGTGATGCAGCGCACTGAGAGAGCGAATCCGCTGTATGTCGCCTGCAGGACGAGCGTCGGCTCGCTAGATGTAATGGGCCGAAACATCTTGATAACCAACGTCATACAGTATCGGGTACTGGGTCGAACGCAGCACCTCGAAGGCGAAGGTTCGGGCCGCATTCGCGGCAACTCTCCTGGGCTTGGAAAATTCAGACAGCAGAGAAGTAGCAACGATCACACCACGAGAAAAGGCGAGATTGCGATGGCATTGGGCCGGAGTTACGACAACATCATCATCAACACCGACAGTTACAAGCATTGTCACTACCCGTTGTATCCGGCGGGGACGGAGTATGTGTCCAGTTACGTCGAGTCGCGGGGTGGGGAGTTCCCGGTGACGATGTTCGTGGGGTTGCAGGCCTTCCTTCGGGAGTATCTGCTGCATCCGATCACGCTCGAGGACATCGATCAGGCGGAGAGCATTACCCGTGAGCAGGGGATGCACTTCAATCGGGAGAATTGGCTGGGGATCCTCAACGATCACGGTGGGTTCTTGCCGGTGGAGATCGAGGCGGTGCCCGAGGGCCTGGTGATGCCGACCCGCAACGTGCTGGTGCAGATCATCAACACCGACCCGAAGTACTTCTGGGTGACGAGCTTCTTCGAGACCGCCTTGCTGCGTGGGGTGTGGTACCCGACCACGGTGGGCACCATCAGCTGGCTGGCCAAGCAGGTCATCAAGGAGGCGTTGGCCCGGACCTCCGATCACCCGGAAATTCTGCGGCACTGTCTGCACGACTACGGCGCCCGCGGGGTGAGCTCGCAGCAGTCGGCCGCGCTCGGTGGGTTGGCGCACCTGGTCAACTTCAACCAGAGTGACACCGTGCCAGGGATTCTCGCGGCGAAGGAGTACTACAACGCGGTGTCGCCGGCGAATTCCGGCCCGAACTCCGAGCACGCCGGTTTCTGCGCGTGGGAGCGCGAGAACGAGGCCGCGGCGATGCGGAACATGCTCGAGGTGCACGCACCGAGCGGGGTGGTGTTGCTGCTGACCGACACCTACGACCACGAGAATGCGGTCAAGAACATCATCGGCCGCGAGCTCGCCGAGGTTGTTCGGAACTTTCCCGGACTGGTCGGGGTGCGCCCGGACTCGGGTGACGTGGTGCAGGTGACCGCGGAGACGACCGAGTGGTTGATGGACAGCTTCGGGTACACCACCAACAGCAAGGGTTTCAAGGTGCTGCCCGACTATGTGCGGGTGGTGCAGGGGGACGGGGTCAATCGTGACAGTCTCCCGCGGGTGTACGCCGAGCTCGAACGCCGCGGTTTCTCGGCGGAGAACGCGATCTTCGGTATGGGGGGCGGGCTGTTGCAGCACTGCAACCGGGACACGATGAACTTCGGGCAGAAGGCCAGTGCGGTGTGTGTCAACGGTGAGTGGCGGGGCATCGCGAAGGCGCCGACCGGTGATGCGATGAAGGCGTCCAAGCGTGGCCGCCTCGGGTTGCGACTGTCGCAGGGTGAGTATCAGACGGTGCCGCGGGAGTCGATCTCGCCGGAGGAGAACATCCTGCAGCCGGTGTTCCGTAACGGCAAGTTGCTGCGGAAGTGGGATTTCTCCGAGCTGATCGAGCGCAGTGAGCGGGAGGTGCCGGAGAGCTATTACGCCGACGCCATCGCACCCCTGCACAACGACGCTGAACTCGCACTCTCCTGAGAGCCGCCGGCGACCGGGCGCAACCTTCACACGCCCTGGCCGCCGGCCCCCGCGCAGGCTTGTAACTCGTTCCACACACAGTTAGGTTCACAGCACGATGACTAAGCTGCACGTCTTCGACATGGACGGCACCCTTCTGCAGTCCACTGCTTCGATCGAGATCTCTAGAGCGGTCGGAGAACTCGCTGCGGGCGAGCTGATCGAGCAATCCTGGTTCAAGGGCGAGATCAGCGATGTGCGTTTCTGGGAACTCTGCCTTCCGCTGTGGGAAGGGCTCAGCGAGGCGGACATCGATGACGCGTTCGCCGCCTCCCCGTGGATCGGCGGCGTGGTCGAAGTCTTCGCCGATATCCGCAACCGTGGCGAATACAGCACCGTCATCTCTCAGTCACCCCAGTTCTTCGTGGAACGTCTGACCGGGTGGGGTGCTGATTCGGCGTTCGGCGCGCAGGTGGCCTTGAGGAGCGAGGTTGGCCCGGAGAGTCTCCTCAGCGCCGAGGACAAGGTCTCGATCGTCAGCAAGCTACTCGCGGAGTATGGGCTCGCCGAAGGGGACTGCGTCGCTTACGGCGACTCCACGTCCGACATCCCGCTGTTCGGAAAGCTTCCGAACACGGTGGCCGTCAATGCGAGCCCCCGGGTCCGTGAGCTTGCGACGATCGAGTACGAGGGGTCCGATCTCCGCGGTGCATACGTCCTCGGCCGAGGACTGCTCTGACCGGCGTCGCCGCATGTCGAAACAGGCACATCAGTACTAGCTTCCACCAATACGACAGTGAGGTCCTTGAACGGTGGCCGCCTTGAGAAGCATCCCGACAAGTAGTGGTGCGGACAGCGCTACGTCCGTGGGTACTGCAACGAGCATGCCGATGAGTTACGGCAAGCGGTTGAAACTGTTTTCCGGTCGGGCCAACCCCGACATCGCGAAAGCGATCGGTGCCGAGCTGGGCGTGGGGCTGAGTCCGGTTGTGCTGAAGACTTTCTCGAACGGGGAGGTGTACTGCCGGTTCGAGGAGTCGATCCGCGACGCCGACGTCTTCATCGTTCAGCCGACATGTACCAATGCTGATACCGGGGTCACCACCAATGACGCACTGATGGAGCTGATGGTGATGATCGACGCCGCAGTGGCTGCCAGTGCACACCGCGTCATCGCCGTCACGCCGTGGTACGGGTACTCGCGGCAGGACAAGCAGAGCGCCCCGCGTGAGCCGATTTCCGCGCGTATGGTCGCCCGGATGCTCGAATCGGCGGGAGCAGACCGACTCCTGGCGATGGATCTGCATGCCGGACAGCTCCAGGGCATGTTCAAGATCCCGGTGGACCACATGACGGCAATGAGGTTACTCGCTCAGTATTTCATCGATCTCGAGATGGAGGACCTCGTGGTGGTGGCACCCGACGCCGGCCGGGTGAAGCTGAACAAAAGTTTCGCCAAGTGCGTCGGCGCCGATCTCGCGATTCTCGACAAGGAACGCCCGAGACATCAGGTCGCCGAGATAGGTCATGTGATCGGAGATGTTCGGGGCAAGACCGCGATCATCGTCGACGACATGATCGATACCGCCGGCACGCTCCGTGCTGCGGGGGAGATGGTGATGAGGGCAGGAGCGTCGAGGGTGTTCGCCGCAGCAACCCACCCGGTGTTCAGCGGCCAGGCCTACGACAACCTCGCCGCATCGCCGTTCGAAGAGATCGTCGTGACCGACACGATCGCACTGTCGCCCCAGGCACCGGCCAACGTGCGAGTGCTGTCCTGCGCCGGCGTCCTCGCGGACTCGATCAGCCAGGTCTTCCGAGGCGGATCCGTCAGCGAAGTGTTCGGCAGTGAGTACCAGTTGTTCTGATCGATAGAAGTGGGAGCCACCGAGCCGCGCTCGAGGGGTTCTCATCACACGGTAGAAGCGTAGAGAGCATCCCACCATGAGTCTCGATATCGGTACGAAGTCAACAATCCATCAGCTCGGCAGCGCGACCTTACCGTCGGTCGATGACGCGACCGTCCTCACCCTTCCTCTTCCGGAGTTGATGGAACGGGCAGCCGCACTACGCGATGCACTCTTCGGCACGAGGGTGACGTACTCGCCGAAGGTCTTCATCCCGTTGACCACACTGTGCCGCGACGGGTGTGGCTACTGCACCTTCTCCCGCTCACCCGCGCGCGCGGAGGCGCCGTACCTCACGCCCGATCAGGTTCTCGCGACTGCGATGCGGGGGGCACAGGCGGGCTGTCACGAGGCGCTGTTCACGCTGGGGGAACAGCCCGAAGACCGATACGACGTCGCGGCCCAATGGCTGGCCGATCACGGCTATAGCTCCACCGTCGAGTACTTGGCCGCAATGTGCCGGCTCGTGACCGCGGAGACGGGATTGCTGGCGCACTCCAACGCCGGAGCCCTCGCACCGGATGCTCTGTCGCTGCTGCGGACGGTCAGCCCCGGCCAGGGCATGATGATCGAGTCGTTGAACCCGACGCTGATGGCCCACCGCGGTGCGCCCGACAAGACACCGGAACGACGGCTGGCCACGCTGGAAGCCGCGGGCGAACTCGCGATTCCCTTCACGACCGGGATCCTCGTCGGCATCGGAGAGTCCCCGCAGGACCGTGTCACGGCGCTGCGCGCCATCGCCGACCTGCACAGACGTTACGGGCATGTCCAAGAAGTGATCGTGCAGAACTTCATGCCCAAACCGGACACCGTGATGCGCAACGAACCCGCCTGCCCGCAGGACGAGTTCCTCCGCACGATCGCGATGGCCCGGTTGATCCTGCCGCCGGATGTGCACCTGCAGGCACCCCCCAACCTGTCGGAAGACTTCGGTCCGCTGCTCGATGCGGGGATCGACGACTTCGGTGGTGTGTCCCCGGTGACGGTCGACCACGTCAACCCGGAACGGCCGTGGCCCGCGCTCGACCGGCTCCGCGAGGTGACCGAACGCCACGGCAAATTCCTCGCACCCCGCCTCACCGTGTACCCCGAGTTCGCGCGCCGCCCCGAACAATGGATCGACCCCGGTCTGCGCTTTGCGATCATGGACCGGTCGGACGCCGAGTCGCTCGGCCGCGACGACCCGGGCGCGATGTTCCCCGAGAGCCACGCCGACGCGAAGAACGTCGGCACCGGGGCGGAAGTCGTCCAGATCGGTCGGCGCTCGACAGTGTGGAGCTCCGGGTCGGAGTTCGCGCCCACCGATCTGGTGCCGAGCCGCAGGCGAGGGTTCGGCGGCCCCGTCCGTGGCGTCCTCGACGGTATCGCCTCGGGGCAGGAACCGGGAGTGGACGAGATCGTCACCCTGTTCGGAGCTCGTGGGGGAGAGGTCGCCGAGGTCGCCGAGTTCGCTGATCACCTCCGCTTCAGGGCGGTTGGTGACGACGTGACATTCGTGCGGAACCGAAACATCAACTACACCAATGTCTGCACCTTCAAGTGCACCTTTTGTGGGTTCTCCAAGGGACCGTTGTCGCTGAACCTGCGCGGCAAGCCGTACCTGCTGACCCTTGAGGAAGTCGCCGGCCGTGTCCGGGAGGCGTGGGATCTCGGGTGTACCGAGGTCTGCCTGCAGGGCGGCATCCATCCGTCCTTCGACGGTGACTACTACATCGACGTCTGCCGCGCGGCGAAGGAAGCAGCGCCCGACATCCACGTGCACGGCTTCACGGCCCTCGAGGTCACCGAAGGGGCCAAGCGGCTCGGGGAGCCGCTCGAGAAGTACTTACAGCGATTGGTCGAGGCAGGACTGAAGTCGCTACCGGGCACCGCCGCGGAAATCCTCGACGACGACGTCCGGGCGATCCTCTGCCCGGACAAGATCGACACCGAGGAGTGGCTCGAATGTCACCGCGTCGCCCACTCGATGGGCCTGACGTCGAACGTGACGATGATGTTCGGAACCGTCGAGGAGCCCGTGCACTGGGCGCGCCACTTCCTCCGCACCCGAGAACTCCAGCGTGAGACCGGAGGGTTCACCGAGTTCGTCGGTCTTCCGTTCGTACACATGGCGGCTCCGATCTACCTCAAGCGAGGTGCGCGCCGCGGTCCGACCTGGCGAGAAGTAGTGCTGGTCCACGCGATTGCGCGAATCGTCTACGACGGCCTGATCGACAACGTGCAGGCGTCGTGGGTCAAGCTCGGACTCGACGGCGTTCGTCAACTGCTCCAAGCCGGAGTGAACGACGTCGGCGGGACGTTGATGGACGAGAACATCAGCCGCGCCGCCGGCGCCGCCCACGGCCAGCAACTCGACGAGAGAGACCTGGACGCGGTGGTGCAGGGAATCGGCCGACGCCTGCGACGGCGCACGACCAACTACCTGACGCCTCCCACCCACCAGCTCGATCTGCACGGTGCGCCGACACACTCACCAGAGGTGATCCTCAGATGACAACAACAAGAACCACTTCCGCTCCCTCGAAGCCGATCCCCTATATCTACGACGACAGCGAACAGCTCGCCGGTGACGTCGCGTCGAGGTTGCTTTCGAACCTTGCCCAGGCGCAGAAAGAGCGCGCCTACGCGTCGCTGGTGCTCACCGGAGGACGAACCGGGACAGCGGTGCTCGAGAGACTACGCACCGCCCCGAATCGCGACATCGTCAACTGGCATCGAGTGAACTTCTTCTGGGGCGACGAGCGCTTCGTGGCCCGACACCACCCCGACCGTAACGAGAAGCAGGCGCGCGAGGCCCTACTGGACCACCTGCCCGTGGACCCGAGCCGTGTGCACGTCATGGCGCCCTGCGACGGCGGCTTCGGCAATGACGCCACCGCAGTGGCAAACGCCTACCAGGCGCTACTCTGCGCGTACGGTCGCCTGGACAGGACGCCTCTGTTCGACATCTGCCTCCTCGGGATGGGCGAGGAAGGTCACGTCGCCTCGATCTTCCCGGACTCACCGGCAGTGCTGGAGAAGCAGCGTGAAGTGGTGGCGGTGTACAACTGCCCGAAGCCGCCGAGCACCCGGATTTCGCTGACCCTGTCGGCGATCACGCGCTCCCGCGAAGTGTGGCTGATGACGACCGGCGACGCCAAGGCGTCTGCAGTCGCGACGCTGATGGAGGAGGGGGTGACGCCCCAACTGTTACCAGCAGCGGGGGCGCTGGGTTCGCACGCGACCCGGGTGTTCCTGGACGCGGCCGCAGCGAGCCTGCTGTCCAACTGCGCAGACCTCCGCGCCTCGGCGCGATAACTGACGATGTGAAAAGACCCACTCGAGAATCCGAGTCTTGTAATGACGAATCCGCATCGCATCGACCTGATAATTCCGGTCAAGTCACTCAACGAGGCGAAAACACGACTCCGCGGCGCGGCTGACGGCGGTACCGGAAAGATGAACGCGCACAAGAGGCTGGTCCTGGCGATCGTGCTCGACACGGTTTGCGCTGCGCTGCGGGCACAAGCGGTCGACTCTGTGCTCGTCGTCACGCCGGACCCGGTCGTGGCTCGCAGCGTCGAACGGCTCGGTGCACGCGTACTGGGAAACGAGCCAGCCGGCGGACTGAACGCGGCATTGAACCACGGCGCGGCCCGGTTGGAGCGGGAACGCCCGGGCCGAGTGGTAGGGGCGTTGCCCGCGGATCTTCCGGCGCTTCGGCATCGCGAATTGTCCGCATTCATCTCGGCTACCGATGGCAGGCGTGCGTTCTGCGCCGACCGGGATGGAAAGGGCACAACGTTGCTGCTCTCGGCGGCGGGCGAAGGACTGTTCCCAGCCTTCGGAATCGGTTCGGCGCTCGCCCACCAGGCGTCGGGAGCCATAGCTCTCGAGGGTGAATGGCCTTCGCTGAGGTCAGACGTGGACACCGCCTCCGACCTGCGCACGGTCCGGGGGTTGGGATTCGGCGCCCGCATGGCTGCTCTGGGGTCGGCGTCCGAGTTCGCGTTCTGGGACAAACACGAGGCTGCAATGATCGACTTTGCTCGCCGCTGGCAGCCCTTCGGTGGCGGAACCTCAGATGACATATTCAGTACCTTCGGCGTGCCTCCGCGACCGTACTTCACGTAATTGACCGCACTGTTGTCGTCGAGCGTGACTCCTGAGCTCGCGGAGAGCCAGCGGGTAAAACTATTGCGACAGGCGAAGTCGCGACTTGTAGAAGAGGATGAGAATATCCGAACTCCGCGATTGCAGAACCGATGAAGTCGGCCCCTCAGACTTCGGGCGCCTTGGACGCCCCCGACCACGGCTCCGTCAGTGGACTCCAGGTATTTCCAGTGACAGGTCTGCCGGAGTTCCGGCCGGGAGACGACGTTACCGAGCAGATCGCTCACCAGGCGCCTTGGTTGACGACGACATCGTCGTGATTACGAGCAAGATCGTGTCCAAGGCAGAGGGATGAATCGTCGATGCGCCGACAGGAGCTGAGGATCGTGAGGCGTTCCGGGCGCTTCTGGTCGAGCAGGAAGCCGTTCGTATCGTTGCCCCCAAGGGGTCCACCGTCATCACCGAGAACCGTCTGGGGATCGTGCAGGCCGCTTCGGGAATCGATGGCTCCAAAGTCTTCTCGCACGAATTGGCACTACTACCCGACAACCCCGATGAGAGCGCGCAGTCGATTCGGTCAGGGTTGCAGCATCTGCTCGGTGTCAGCGTGGCGGTGATCATCACGGACACGATGGGCCGCGCGTGGCGACGGGGACAAACCGACGCGGCGATCGGCAGCGCGGGCATCGCGGTTCTCCACGGCTACGCCGGCACCAGGGACGCGCAGGGCAACGTGCTGGAGGTAACCGAGGTGGCAGTGGCCGACGAACTCGCGGCCACCGCCGATCTGGTGAAAGGCAAGGTGGCGGGAATCCCCGTCGCTGTTATTCGGGGACTGAAATCATCCGACGACGGGTCAGGTGCAACCGATCTGCTGCGTTCCGGCCACGAGGACTTGTTCTGGCTCGGCACCGCTGAGGCGCTGGCACAGGGCCGCCGTGAGGCTCAGTTGCTGCGGCATTCGGTTCGCGCGTTCAGCGGCAGGCCGGTTCACCCAGAGCTGATCACGCAGGCGGTCGCCGAATCCCTGACGGCACCAGCCCCGCACCACACACATCCCGTGCGATTTGTATGGCTGCGGTCGCATGAGGTGCGCGCGAGACTCCTCGCCGCGATGCGCGAGCAGTGGCGGATCGATCTGACCGCCGACGGCTTGTCCCCGGAGCGGGTGGAGCGGCGAATCGCCCGTGGCAGCATTTTGTTCGACGCTCCGGAAGTCATCGTCCCGTTCTGTGTACCGGACGGTGCCCACGACTACCCGGACGCCCACCGCCGGTGCGCTGAGTCGACGATGTTCACCGTGGCCGTCGGCGCGGCGGTGCAAGGACTCCTGGTTTCTCTCGCCGCAAGGGGAGTGGGCAGTTGTTGGATCGGATCCACCATCTTTGCGCCGGAGATCGTTCGCACGGAATTGGGTCTGCCGTCGAACTGGAAGCCGCTCGGCGCGGTGGCGATCGGCTACCCCACCCGACCTGGCATGTCCGTCCGCCCGCAGATGTGGCGGGGGCGCTCGTAGAATTGTGAGCTCGCACGAACGTCTGCCCACCGGCGGCCCTTTGCAGTGTCCGTAACGCGCCGTCGCTCGGCCTCTTCAGGCCGGTGCCACAGCGAGACCGGCGACGCGGGCGAGCACGAGGGCACGGAATCGGTCGACATCCAGATCGACCGCCAGACGTGTACCCGGCGTGGCACTCCCTACGGCCGTGGTGAGAGAGCCCGACAGCGTGCACACCGTCTGTCCGCGACCGACACCGACACCGGTCTCGACTTCGACTGTCGCGGTCTGCAATCGAACGATCGCAGGGTCGACGATCGTTGCGATCACCAAGGCGTCGTGCATGGGCCAGCCGTCCGCCTGAATGTCGCCGTAGCCTCGGATCATCGTTGCGAGGAGTGACCCGGTATGTGACCGCGCCTCGAGTATTGCGAGGGCTGTCTCGTCCAGGGTCGAACGTCGCGTGACATCGAGTCCCAGCAGCCAGGTTTCGAGGTGCGAACACGCGAAGACACGTTGCGCTGCCTCGGGGTCGGACCAGATGTTGAATTCCGCAACCGGCGTGATATTGCCCCGGCCGGTGCTCCCTCCCATGATCACCAGCTTGTCGATCCGGTCGATCAACTCGGGGTGCATGGCGACGAGCAGGGCGATGTTGGTCAACGGACCGATCGCCGCGATCGTCACGGACCGCGATGCGGCCTCACGGAGCACCGACGCGAGGAGTCCGACGGCGTGTTCCTCGGACAACGATCGGGTCGGCGCAGGAAGTTCGACGCCGCCCAGCCCGTTCTCGCCGTGCGGTGACGGCTGGTTGTGCATCCCGATGCGGACGAGCGCGCGTGTTGCGCCTGCCGCGACCGGAACGTCTTCCCTCCCGAGTGCGCGCAGCAGCCGCAGCGCGTTGTCGGTCGCTTCCTCGACCGGAGCGTTTCCCGCGACCGTGGTGACGGCAAGCAGATCGACCTCTGGGCTCGTCACCGCCAGCGCCAGCGCCAGCGCATCGTCGATTCCTGGATCTGTATCGATGATCAATCGCACAGGCGCAGCCACTGTCGGTTCTCCTCAGGCTTCTCAGGGTCGGCAGAATGCGACCTGCATAGAAACGATACAAGATAGTCCGGCGCTCTGCCGAAAAATTTGAATCGTCACCTATGCACAAGATCCAAATGCCGTTTCTCTCGAAGTTACGCATCATACTGCGCGTAACATAAACGTTTCCATAAGGAGAGGCGCCGCAAAGTATCCGGGAAGCTCAGATTGCTGGAGCCGGAATGCGATCGGTCCGGTCGCCGCGCAGATGGGATTCGTGATCTTTCAAGACGTGCTGACAAAATCTTGTGGGGTCCGGCTGCGGGAGTTGTCTTGTGTCGAGATCCCAGGTCTGCCGGGGAACTGGCTTGCTCACAGCTGGGCCGTATTCCCCTACTACCGAGCGACACAGTCTGCTCACCGCCGGCCGGTGCCAAGGTGGTCGAGTCGCAGCCAACAGGGCTGACGGCACCTTGCCTCACTTCGTAGGGAACCACACCGTGACTACCCCACATGCCTTCCCCTTTGGAGCCCACTGCCATCCATCCGTCCGGCGAGGTCCTCGATGACCTGCGCGCCTGCCTCACGCTGACCCGTCCGCCGCTGGGCGGGGGGAATGGGGACTGGTCTTACGGCGTCCCGGCCAGCTATCTCCGTGGGCTGGGTGACTTCGGCAGGTCTCTCGAAGAGTCATGCGATGGCCGCCTTCATTGGTTTACGACACGCTGGTCGGATCCAGTGTTGCGAAATAGGACACGAGTCACCTCATCCGTACTTCTAACCTTCCCAGGTGCGCAAACCGTGTGCATGTTCGGAACCGTTTCTTTCCCCCGCTCGAGGAGTGACCATGGCTTTGTTCGCTGTGATCTGGTCGTATACCACCGATGCCTCTGTCAAAGAGGCTGCGCATGCCGAACACCTGATTTTCGTCAAGGATGCCGCTGCCCGAGGCATCCTGCAGGAGGCCGGCGCCTGGGCCGACGGCGCCGGAGCCCTACTGGTATTCCAAGCGGCCAGCGAAGACGCTTTGCGTTCCTTGCTTGCGGAGGATCCTTACGTCAAGCAGGGTGTCGTCGTAGAGCAGCGCATTTACCAATGGAATCCAGTCATAGGCCCTCTCGTCGGCATCTAACGACAATGCGGCCCGCTCAGTCCCTGGTGGCTCGTTGTCGAGGTATCTTCACGGTTTTCCTTCGGTAAGTACTTGGTTGGCGGTGTTGGTCTAGACGCGGCGCACAGCGGGTGTTCCATCCGTTGACGAAGGCCCGGATCTTGGTGTTCAGCTCCGCGACGGAGCCGCAAAGTCCGCGGTGGATGGCCTGCCGTTCTTATTCCGAACCAACACCTCCACAAGCCTCATCCATGAGGCCAGGGCGGGGGTGAGATGCCACGAATACGGGGATTTTCGGCCGGCCACGCCCGGAGTTCGGACTTCTCGTAGGTGGCGGGGGGTGAGATGCCACGAATACGGGGATTTTCGGCCGGCCACGCCCGGAGTTCGGACTTCTCGTGGGTGGCGTAGTTGTCCGTCACCAGATGCAGCTCTCGCTCCGGCCGGGCGCCGGCGATGTGTTTGAGGAAGACGAGGAAACCTGACGGTGATGTCGCGGGCTGCGCAGCTCGGTGACCGTGCCGGTGGTGATGTCCGGGGCGGAGAACAGGGTGAAGGTGCGGTGTCGGGCGTAGTCGTGAGTGTGCTTCCCGCCCGAGCCGATCCGCATCGACAGCGTCGGTGGGGTCCGATCCAGGGCCTGAATCTGCGATATGTGGTCCACACAAGCACGATTGCGTTCAACCGCGAACAGTGAGTTTCAAGCCGCGGCTGTAAAGTTACCTCTATATCTATGACGGTTAATCTCTCTGCCACAGCACAGTTCGCCGTGGGTCTGTGCGGCGAACAATGCTGTGGCTCAACCTACGCTCCCGACTTGTGCTGTAGCTCCAGCGAAGGTGACCGCTGCCAACCCGCACCCTTCCCGCTTGGCAAACGACGTCGGAACTGCGGTGACGGGCATGCCTGCTTGCGAAGTCCAGGTTTCGAAGTCTTTGCGGTCAAGGCAGAATGGCGCGCGCGTCCCCAAGAATATGTTACGCGAGGTTGTAAGGGGAGCGCGAGTATGCCGCCCACCACCTCGATCCCGCTAGGTTTTGTCATGCATTTTCCCGCTCGGCACAAGCCCGAAAGTTCTTATATAAGTAAACAATTCCCCTATTGTGTTTTCAGGGTTTGGGTGTCATGCTTGCCCTGCGAGGTGTTCCAGGTCACTTTGGGTAGTCGTTTCTGAAGCGGGTTGCAAGGTGGCCGGGGCGTCGGACGGCCCGCTGGCCATCGCCATCGCAGCGATTCGATTCCCTACGCCGCAGTAGATTTGCGAACAGGGAGCGGATGTCGTGAAGGTCGAGTGGCTGGGTGGGCGATGTCAGTCCGGGGTGCCGGCCGAAAGCGTCAGGCAGCAGCGAGTCCGATGCCTGCGAGTCTTCAAAACGCGCTGAGTGCAGGACTTTTGAGGACCAGAGAGCGAATTTTCCCAATTCCTCTCGACTACAGAACTGCCGAGAAAGTTTTTCGTACTGGCACGCCTGCCGCACAGCGCGGACGACTGATCAGGCAAATCAACTCCGCGCCGGGTGGTGAACTTCCAAACCAATTCTGCGCCTACACAGATCGGGGAACAAAGATGTCCATAAACGTGGACCACCCAGTATTGTCGTCGTCGATCGCCGACGGGAGAACGTTGTATATCGCAGGTCGATGGAGTGCTGCCACCGACACTTTCGAGCGGGTAGATCCCTCCGATCTCCGCCGCGTGACGGGAATCTACGCTTCGGCGACTCCCGGCAATGTCGAGAGTGCGTATGCGGCCGCCGCCGGTGCTCAACCAGCGTGGTCCGAGACGACAGCGATTCAGCGGTCGGACTTTCTTCGTTCTGCCGCTGACCTTTTGGAAAGCCGCGTTCACGAAGCTGCGCTGACGATCACCGCAGACATGGGGAAGGCGATCCGCGACGCACGCGCCGAGGTCCTGCGAAGTGTCGCCATTCTCCGCTACTACGCCGGTGAGATCCTGCAGCCCAGTGGAGAGACATACCCCAGTGCTGATTCACACACGATGCTGATGACGGTGGAGGAGCCGCTCGGCGTCGTTTGTGCAATCACACCGTGGAACTTCCCCTTCGCGCTTCCGGCATGGAAAATCGCGGCGGCAATAGGTTTCGGGAACGCAGTTGTATGGAAGCCCGCCGAACCGGCCTGCGGATCCGCAGTGTTCCTGACGCGGATCCTCGCAGAAGCCGGGTTGCCCGCGGGTGTCCTCAATCTGGTGACAGGCAGCGGTAGAACGCTTTCGGCGGCACTCACCGGGAACGCGCGACTCGCAGCCTTGACATTCACCGGTTCGGGTGCAGTCGGGTCGCGACTACGTCAGGCCGTCGCCGATCGCAACGTCAAGGTCCAGCTCGAGCTGGGCGGCAAGAACCCGTCCATTGTTCTCGCCGACGCCGATGTCGAGGATGCAGCGCTACAGATCGTGAAGAGCGCGATGCTCCACACCGGACAACGCTGCACAGCGACGAGCCGGGTCTACGTCGACCGCACCGTCGCTCCCAGACTACGAGAACTGCTGGTGAAGCACGCTGACGCGCTCGTCGTCGGTGATCCGTACAACGAAGCCACCGACATCGGGCCCCTTGCCTCGGTGGAGCAACGTGACACGGTGGCCGGATACCTGCGACTCGCTCGTGACGAGAACGCCGAATTCCTTACGGGAAGGGAGTTCGATTCCGACACTTGCTATATCGCACCAACAGTCCTGGCCGGAGTGTCGGAGGCGAGCAGGCTCGTCAGGGACGAGATCTTCGGGCCAGTCGTGACCGTGCAGGAGGTCGATGGATTCGACGGTGCGCTGAAGGCCGCAAACGACACGGACTACGGCCTGTCCTCTGGAGTGTTCACCAGAGACATCGCGACGGCGATGACCTTCATCCGGCGCTCACAATCGGGGTTGGTGCACGTCAATCGCGAGACGAGCAGTGTCGAGCCACATGTGCCGTTCGGTGGCCTCAAAGGCTCGAGCAGCATGAGCAGAGAACAGGGCAAGGCCGCACGTACTTTCTTCACAACCACCAAGACTGCGTATGTCCGCTGGACCTAGAAGCTGCACCGGACGAGTTTTCGCATTCAGCGGCTCACAGTCTGCGACACAGAGCGCAATCGACAAACCCCCAAGTAGCCCTCGGCATCAAGAGGAGACCAACATGAGCACTGCCGCTCCAGCCGTGACCGAAGTACTCGACGTTCTCGTTGTAGGAGCCGGATTCGCCGGGCTGTACCAGCTCGAAAATCTGCGGAGTCGAGGCTATTCGGTGAAAGTAGTCGAGGCGGGTGAGGGTCTGGGCGGAATCTGGCACTGGAACCGCTACCCGGGTGCCCGAGTGGACAGCGAAGGTCCCATCTACCAGTTCACGCGCCCCGACCTATGGGATGAATTCGCGTTCTCCGAGCTCTACCCCGGAGGTGACGAACTGCGCCGCTACTTCAAGTACGTCGACGCGAAGCTCGATCTGAGCAAGGACATCTACTACAACACTCGGGTCGCTTCCGCCGAGTTCGACGATACGGCGAACACCTGGACTGTGACCGCGGAGAACGGAAGCACTTTCGTCTGCAAGTACTTCGTTCTGTGCACCGGATTCGCGGCAAAGCCGATCTTCCCGAAGCTCCCGGGAATGGACAGCTTCGCAGGGATCAACCACCACACCGGTCTGTGGCCTGAAGGCGGAATCGATTTCGCAGGAAAGCGAATCGCCATCATCGGTACCGGCGCCAGCGGTGTGCAGGTCGCTCAGGAGGCGTCGAAGGAAGCCGCACAGCTGACCATCTTCCAGCGCACCCCCGTTCAGGCGCTCCCGATGCGACAGCGCCAGCTCACCGACGAGGACAACGCGAAGATCAAGTCCGATCTGGCGGACAGATTCAGTCGTCGTGCGGCGTCATTCTCCGGCTTCGACTTCGACTTCATACCCAAGTCAGCCCTCGAGGTGAGCGACGAGGAGCGATCCACCACTTATGAGCGACTGTGGGAGTACGGTTTCGAGTTCTGGCTCGGAACGTACCAAGACGTCTTCGTCGACGATGACGCAAACGACACGGCCTACGAGTTCTGGCGTGACCGGACGCGTGCCCGGATCAAGGACCCGGTCATCGCCGAGAAGCTGGCGCCGATGACGAAGGCCTACCCCTTCGGCGTGAAGCGCCCCTCGCTGGAGCAGACGTACTACGACATCTTCAACCAGGACAACGTGCGTCTCGTCGATCTGCACGAGGACCCGATCGAGACGATCACGCCCACCGGACTGAAGACCACATCGGAAGAGCACGAGTTCGACATCATCGTCTATGCAACGGGCTTCGATGCCGTCACCGGTGGCCTGACCGCCATGGACATTCGCGGCACCGACGGTACGTTGCTCCGGGAAAAGTGGTCGAACGGTGTGCGGGCAAACCTCGGGGTCGCAACGGCAGGATTCCCCAACCTGCTGTTCCTCTACGGACCACTGAGCCCGTCGGGCTTCTGCAACGGGCCAAGCTGCGCCGAGATCCAAGGTGACCTCATCGTCGACACCATCGACTACATGCGGGACAACGTTTTGAACCGTATCGAGTCCGAGGCGGACGCGGATGCTGCCTGGTCCGATCACGTCGCCGAGCTGACGACCGAGGCGCTCTACGACAAAGCCGACTCCTGGTACATGGGTGCCAACGTCCCGGGTAAGCCGCGGCAGTTGCTGAACTACCCCGGTGGTCTTCCCCTCTACCTGGCCAAGTGGGACGAGATCGTGTGTGCGGGATACAAGGGCTTCACGCTTTCCTGAGCAGTCAATTTGCCTCCCTCGAGTAGTGATGAAAGTGAGCAACACGTGTCCGTGAGTAAAGAATCCCTGTTCCTCAACGACCTGTACGCTTCGTGGCTTACCCGGTCCGAAGGAATGGACCTCGCCAGTCAGCGAGATATGTTCGAAGAGTGGCATCTTCCGACCATCGAACCCATCGACGTCACCTATGAGGAAGTGACAGCCAACGGTGTGCCGGCAACGTGGGCGAAGCCTTTGGGGGCCGCCGAGGACCGCGTGATCGTCTTCACCCACGGTGGCGGGTTCGTGACAGGTTCACGGTTCTCACACCGCAAGCTCGCGGCACACCTCGCCAAACTGGCGGGTGTTCACGCCCTGATCGTGGACTATCGGCTCGCGCCGGAGCACAAGCACCCGGCCCAACTCGAAGACTGCATGGCCGTCCACAAGTGGCTCCGCACGCAAGGTTACAAGGCGGAGTACACGGCGACTGTCGGCGACTCGGCGGGTGCCAACCTCGCGATCTCGACAGCGTTCGAACTCGCGAGCTCGGAACTTCCCACTCCTGCTGCCGTCGTCACGCTTTCGCCGTGGCTGGATATGGAGATCAAGGGGTTGACGGTCGAATCGAACGACGCGGTCGACGTATTGGCCAAGCGGGCGGTTCTGGAAATGATGCGGGAGATGTTTCTCTCAGAACCCGCAGATGCAACGGACCCGCGGGCGAACCCACTGCTCAACGACTACACCGATTTCCCTCCGGTGTACGTATCGGTCGGAGGCTATGAGACGCTGCTGGACGACTCACGTCGGTTGGCCGAATTGATCGAGAAGATGAGTGGCGAGGTCGTGCTCGACGTGGTCGATGAGCAACAGCATGTATTTCACTTCAACGCGGGGCGGGCGCCCGAGGCGGATCAAGCGTTGAGCCGGATTGCCCAGTGGCTGCGACCCAAGTTGGGCCTTGCCTGAACTCCGCCTGCGCTGTATGCGTATGAACGCGAAGGTTCTCGGCGGCAAGAGGTGAAGGTGTTCGTCGGCGGCGGTCTACACGGGTCTGTACCGCCGCCGACGAGTTCGTTCGCGTGCCGGTCGGGTACCAGTCGAACGATCGATCCGCAGTGAAGTTAGGGGAAATACACCCATGGATAGTCCAGTCCTCGTCCAACGCGACGGGTTCATCGAGACATGGACGATTAATCGGCCCGCGCAGAGCAATCCTATTTCCGGGATGGAAGTGGTCGACGCATTGGTCGCCTGCGTCGAGGCCGTCAATGCCGACTACGGTGTGCGAGCTGTCATCGTCACCGGTGCCGGTTCAACGTTTTCCGCCGGCGGCAACGTCAAGGACATGGCGAATCGTCGCGGATTGTTCGGGGGGAAGCCTCACGAACAGCGGGATGGCTACAGAGCTGGGATACAACGGATTCCGCGGATCATGTACAACTGCGACGTACCTCTCATCGCAGCAGTGAACGGTCCTGCAATCGGTGCCGGATGCGACCTCGCCCTCATGTGCGACCTTCGCATTGCCAGCAGTAAGGCCTTCTTTGCAGAGAGCTTCGTCAAGCTGGGAATCATTCCGGGTGACGGTGGCGCGTGGCTGCTGCCCAAGGCCGTCGGGATGGCGCGGGCGGCAGAGATGATCTTGACGGGCGACCGCGTCGACGCGGTCAAGGCACTCGAGTGGGGATTGGTCTCCAGTGTCGTTGCGCCGGACAAGCTGCTCGACGAAGCTCGCGCGCTCGCCGGCCGGGTGGCCGCCAATCCGCCACACTCGGTACGGATGGCCAAGAGGCTCCTCCGCGAGGGACAGCACCAAAGCCTCGACAGTCTCCTCGAATTATCCGCTGCCATGCAGGCGCTGGTTCAGCAGACGACCGATCACACGGAGGCAGTCAACGCCTTCATGGAGAAGAGAACTGCCGCCTTCACCGGCGAGTGACGTGCCCGAGAAACCGAAGAACTCCGTGGATGCGAATTGGATGCTTCCACGGAGTTCTTCTTTCAGGTCTGCTCGCGAAACTGGTGCCCCTTCTGGTGGCGCCTGGGCACTTCAGCGGGTGATGAGGCCCCAGATATTCTCGCAACCTGCTTCGAGAGCGGCGGTAGTCAAGGTGTCGTCCCAGTAGTGGACGGATCCGAATTCCGAGCGCCACGCCAGGGCGGGTTGGGTGAATTCGTGCAGCCTGTGCTCGCGGGTGGTGCCGATCGCACCGTGCACCTGGTGGGCGTTACGGACGACGACCGATGCCGCGTGTCCAGCACATGACCGGGCGACGGCAATGAGGAGTTCGAGGTTCTCACTCGACCACTGCGTGCGGACCGCTTCCGTCAGTGCTGCTTCGGTCGCTGTTCGGGCGAGGGAAGCTTCCGCTGCCATGTCAGCCACCAGGTTCTGAACGGCTTGAAATCTGGCCAGTGGGCGTCCGAATTGCACTCGCTCGGTGGTGTGGGCGACGGAGAGATCGAGGATGCGGTCGAGGGCGGCACACACCTGCAGCGCTCGGATGAGGGCGCCCCGCAGAAAGAGTTGTCGGATCGCCGCGTCCGACACTGGGGTGCCCGACAATGCGATCGTGTCGGCGGAAACGACGTCGCGGGGTTCGTCGGCGAGGTTGGACCCGGAGGTGATGTCGAAGAAGGTTGACTCGAGGTCGGCGACGACGTACGTGTCGTTCTTCCGCCAGACCGTGACGATCTTGTCTGCCTGGGATGCCCACGGCACGCCGCGGGCGACGCCTTTCTCGTCTAGTACGCATGCGGTGAGGCGCGCTTTGTCCATCGGTAGGCCGGCTTCTTCGAGGAGCCAACCGGCGAGCAGGTCGTGTTCGGCGAGAGGAATCCGGACCCCGTGCGATGCCGCGGCGCGCAAGAGTTCCGCGGCCTCGTACCAGCCTGCGCCGCTGCCGCCGGTCTCTTCGCGGCCGGTCAGCCGGACAAGACCCAGTTCGTCGAGTTGTGCCCACAGGGAGGGATCGCACGTGGCGATACCGTCCTCGGGCCCGTTCCGTTCCCGGTGATCGGAAAAGACCGCGGACATCATGTCGGTGAGGTCCGCGTCGACCGTGGTTGGTGCGTGCATCAGCGCATCCCCAATCCCCGCGCGATCACGCCGCGCAGAACTTCGTTGGTGCCGCCACGGAGTGTAAATCCCGGGCGTTGGACGATGGCGTCCTCGAGCATCGAGGTGTACCGAGGAGGCGAAGATTCATCGGTGAGGAGGTCGGCGAAGTCGGCTATGTCGCCTTCGGTGGACGTCCCGAGGACCTTGACCACGGCTGCGGCGGTGTCGGCGGGCTCGTGGCGCTCGAGTGCGCCCGCCACTGCGGTCGACATCTGGTGCAGACCGGCGATCCGTCCGAAATACCGGCCCAGATTCGAATGCCGCGGCAAGGTTCCCTGCTTCATCTGTTCGGCGGTCTTCGCGAGCAGGACGAACGTCGACAGGAATCGCTCCGGGCCGCTGCGTTCGAAGCTGAGTTCCGAGGTGACCTGCTGCCACCCGTTGTCGATGGTGCCGAAGACCATCTCGTCCTCGACGAGGACCTCGTCGAGGAGGACCTCGTTGAAGTGGTGCTGCCCGTTCATCGACACGATCGGCCGGATGTCGACTCCGGGGGCGTGCAGATCGACGATGAACTGGCTGAGGCCATCGTGTCGATGTGCCGGATCGAGTTGGGCGGTGCGGGCAAGGCAGATGAACGCGTCAGCGCGATGAGCACCGGAGGTCCAGACCTTCACTCCGGTGATGGACCACCCTCCGTCCACTCGGGTGGCCTTTGTGCGCACACTTGCCAAGTCGGACCCGGAATCCGGCTCGCTCATACCGATACCGAAATAGCATTCTCCGCGCGTGATCGCCGGCAAGAACTTGTGCTTCTGGACCTCGGTGCCGTACTTCAGCAGCGACGGGACGATCTGCCGGTCGGCGATCCAATGGGCGGCGACGGGGGCGCCAGCGGCGAGCAACTCTTCGGTGACGACGAACCGTTCGAGGTGGCGGCGGCCGTGGCCGCCGTACTCGGCCGGCACGGTCATGCCGAGCCATCCGCGGGCGGCCAATGCACGTGTGAAGTCTTCGTCCCAGCCGGTCAACCAGGAGTCGACCTGTCGGCCGATCTTGCCTTCACTGAGTTGCTCGGCAAGAAACTCACGGACTTCGGTCCGCAAGTCGTCCATGGCGTGTGGGTCACTGGAGACCGGGGGCACCAGTCTGAGGTTGGTCATGATGTTTCTTTCATTCAGGAGGAGGTGGCCTGAGGCGAGGTCGCCGTCACGACGGATGCATCGGCCAGCGCATGGACGCGGTCGGCGGAGTAACCGAGATCTTCGAGGATCGTGAAGGTGTCCTCACCGAGCAAGGGAGCGTGTCGGCTGAACGAAATCGGTGTGCGCGACATCGCGAACGGAGTGCGGGTGGCGTAATACTCGCCTTCGGTGGGGTGTTCACGCTTGGTGATCAATCCCTGGTCCAGGACGTAGGCGTTCTCGTGTGCGTGGGCGAGATCGAGTAGGTCGGACGCGGGAATTCCCTGTGTCTGACACAACTCCAACCATTCCCGCGTGGTCCGGCTCGGGACGGCCTCACGGATCGCCGAGAGAAGTTCGCCCATGTGGGTGTGGCGGTCGTTCACCGAGGCGTAGCGGGGTTG
The DNA here is from genome assembly GCF_016772255.1 of Rhodococcus sp. 21391. NCBI lineage: Bacteria > Bacillati > Actinomycetota > Actinomycetes > Mycobacteriales > Nocardiaceae > Rhodococcus > Rhodococcus sp. 21391. Next base: position 7,371,631 of record NZ_CP063781.1, read on the forward strand.
TTCACCAGATCGGCGCGGCCGGCGATGACGATGTAGAGCCCGACGACCTTGTCGGCGATGACGTATGGGGCATAACGACTCTTTCGCTGTGACAGGAAGCACTTCAAGGACAATGTCAGCCGAAGCAGTTTTCCGCAATAAAAGAGTCGATTACAGATATAAGTAAGATAGAGTGGTGGTGACCGCTCGGATGGAGCAGTGCCCGTAGGGAGAATGTGCCGTGATGCAACCAGAGGACGCCCTCAATGTTCGAGGCCGCAGTCGCCATCGAACCGTGGACCGCATTGCTGCGATTCTCGAGCTCGTAGCCCGATCCCGCACCGGACTCACCTTGAGTGGGATGGCCAAAGAGCTCGACGCGCCGATTAGTTCGACGCAAGGTCTCGTCAACGGCCTCGTTGCGACGGGTTATCTCGAGGAGCACGAGCGACGGTACTCGCTCGGCAGTGCCCCGTATCTACTCAACCGCCTCGCTGGGCGGCAGCCCGTCTCGACGGTCACGCACGCCGACCTCGAAGACGTCCACGCGAGTTCCGGCTTGACGACCGTGCTGTCGATCGCCGTCGGTCCGAACATCTTCTACGTCGACTACTGCTCTTCCGACCCACGGTTCGCGTACCTCGCCGAGAACTACGTGAGGCGATCGCTCATCCGTACCTCCGGCGGCTGGATACTGCTTGCCGGGATGGAGAAGCGTGACCTCTGGGCGTACATCCAGACTCTGCCCGACGAGGATCGCGACACTGTCGAGCGATTCTTCGCTGCCCTACCGGAGATCGAACAGACCGGAATCTGCGCCTCCCCCAACGAGTCGACCGACGGCGACGGTGTCTCGGTCGCGGTTCGTGAGAACGGCAAGACCGTCGCCGCCGTCGGTGTCATCGCACCACACACCGTGATCACGAAGGAGCGCGACAGGCTGGTCGCGCTCTTGGAGCAAGGTGCCCGGAGTTGGTCCGATCGCAGCGTACGGCCGTAATGCAGCCGACCCGGGGCACCGTGGTCAGCCGGCGAACTGCTTGCCGAGGAATTCGACGACGGCACCGTGCAGTTCAGCGCTGCGCGGAATGGCACCGGTCATCCAGTACACGGCATGGACAAGGCCTTCATACAGTTCGACCTGCACGGGGACGCCCTGGTCGGCCAACCTCCGGCCGTAGTCCACGCCCTCGTCCCGAGTGACCTCGTATTCGTTGAGCAACAGCAGAGTGGAGGGAAGCCCCGACAGATCCGCGGCCTTGGCCGGGGAGGCGTACGGATTCTCGGCGTCTTCCGGGGTGGCCAGGTACTGCTCCCAGAACCAGTCGATGGCTGCCGTGGTGACCAAGTACCCCTCGGCGTTCTCCTCGCGCGACGGGAATCGTGCCGTGCCGTCGATGACCGGATAGATCAATACCTGAGCGCGCAGTGCCGGGGCGCCGGTGTCGCGTGCCCGGAGGGCTGTGACCGCGGCCAGGTTGCCTCCGGCGCTGTCACCCATGACGGCTACGCGCGTGCCGTCGCCACCGAAGTCGGCTGCGTGCTCGACGACCCAGTTCAGTCCGGCGAACGCATCTTCGGGTGCGGCAGGAAACTTGTGCTCGGGAGCCAGCCGGTAACTCAGTGCAGCCACGACGACTTTCGCATCGGCGGCGAGCGCGCGACATGGCTGCTCGGTGACGTCGAGGCTGCCGGCGACCCAGCCACCGCCGTGGATGTACACCACGATCGGCAGAGGTGTTTCGGACTCCGGGATGTAGAGACGCACTGCCTGGTCGCCACCGGGGCCGGGGTAGACCGTGTCGACGACACGAGCGACGTCCGCCTTCGGTGCCTGGAGGCCGCTGAAGGACTCGACGACCTCACGGACTTCAGCAATGCTCATCTGCTCGAACGACTTCAGTCCCTGCTCGTTCAAAGTGTCTATCAAATTCTTGACCGCAGGATCGAGTGCCATGGTGTTCTCCTTCATGTCATGAGCAAGTCTGTTCAGCCGGCAGGTGGAGCCACACTATGGGTGCGTTCGGCGCGGGGAGTGTCCGAAAATCACACACGCATCCGCCCCCCGGTGTTACAGGCGTGTGTTTCACAATCGGACACGCCGACGCCCTGCGGTTCTAGTTTGATTCGGAGTGATCAACAGACGGCTGGAATTTCAGCGTCGCCGACAGAGAGGAACGGCAGTGAACGCGATTGCAGCGATCGAAGGAAGCGGTGACCATCGGGTCCTGGTGTTGCACGGCTGGGCGCTGGACAGCAGCGTATGGCTCACCGCCCGAGCCCGGACGGATCAGTCCCGCTTCACCTACGCGTACCTCGACTTTCCGGGGTACGGGGTCAACCGGCCCGAAGCACCGGCCGACGGAATCGACGGGATGGCCGCGGTCGCCCTCGACGCCGCCGATCAGCTCGGATGGTCGACCTTTTCCGTTCTCGGACATTCGATGGGGGGCACCACAGCGCTTCGGGTGGCGACCCTCGCACCTGAACGCGTGACCTCGGTCGTCGCACTGACGCCCGTCTCCCCGGCAGGTACCCCTCTCGACGAAGCGACCTACGGTTCCTTCGCCGGGGCCTGGGCAGACCCGGGTGCAGCCATCCGTGGCGCACTGGCACCACACATCGACGAGACAGATCTGAAGAACCTCGTCGACCGCAACCGCTCGACGATGGACCAGGCAACCTGGGAGTCCTACCTGAAGAACTGGACCAGTCCCGACTTCCTCGACCGGATGGGCACCTACGAAGGGCCTACCACCCTGATCGTGGGTGAGAGCGACCCGTTCGTCACCGCCGAGTACCTCGGGGACACGTTGGCGGCCTTGAAGAACGGGAACCTGAAGACCGTTCGGGGCAAAGCCGGGCACTACCCCATGGTGGAGAACGCTCCGGAGACGGTGGCGTTGTCGGAGCAATCTCTGTACTGATCTGACCGGGAACGCAATCCGGGTTCCGACCATGCCACGTTCGAATCGCGAATCCAGGGAGGATTCTCACCATGTTGAATCACGTTGTGACATTCAAATGGAAGCAGGACATCAGTGACGAGCACATTGAGTCCTTTCACGAAGCTCTGAGCGCAGTCTCGGAGAAGATTCCGGAGGTCGTGGAATACCGTTACGGAAGGGATCTGGCCCTCAAGCCCGGCAGCGGCGACTACGCAATCTCCGCGACCTTCGAAGACGTTCCCGACTTTCGCACATACCTGGCACATCCCGATCATGTGCGCCTCGTCCAGGAATTCATCTCGGTGATGGCCGAATCGTATTCGTCCGTTCAGATCGAATTCGCCTCGCGATAGGCGCGACCGGACCGTCGTTCGTCGAACGACGGTCCGGTCGACAGTGTCGCTCCTTTCCGAAAGTTGTGATCCAGTGGTGAGTGTCGAACACACCGGGCAGGCCCCGTCACGTGGTCCCCTGAGCCGTCCCGTCTCGGTACGTGACGACGCGGCTGCGTGGGTGGAGGCGTGGCCGGATGCCCGAATACTTCGCGTGAACGGTCGCGGTCAGGTCCGGCTTGTCGACAGACAACTGATGCTGGAACCGGCCGCCGACCTCTACTCCGAGCCTCCCGCGCGCGCCGTGCTGCTCGGCGTCTGTGGCACGGTTCACGAGTGGGCGGTGCGGGACGAGTTCCTCGCTGACAATTCCTCTGCGGGAACCGAGGTCGAGCTCGGTGACCTGCGCTCGCACGGAGCACTCCTCGATGCTGCTGACGCCGACCGGTATGTCACAGCGTTGGCATTGCTGACGTGGCAGGACGACGCCCATTTCTGCGCGCGGGATGGGGCGCCGACAACGATCACCTCGGGTGGTTGGATGCGCGTGTGCACGGCGTGCGGCCGGGAGGAATATCCGCGTACCGATCCCGCTATCATCTGTCTGGTGCACGACGGGGCAGACCGAGTACTGCTGGCGCGTCAGGCGAACTGGCCGGCACGAAACTTCTCGACGCTGGCGGGCTTCGTCGAGGCGGGCGAGTCTCTGGAAAGCTGTGTGGCACGGGAAGTTGCGGAGGAGGTCGGTCTCGTCGTCTCCGACGTGGTCTACGTCGGAAGTCAGCCCTGGCCCTTCCCGCGCTCCCTCATGCTCGGATTCCATGCCACGGCCGATCCCCGAGACGAGCTCGTCTTCATGGATGGCGAGATCGGCGAAGCTCTCTGGTGCACCCGCGCGGAGGTACGGGAGGCTCTGGCTGCAGGGGATTGGACGAGCTCGGCGGATGCGCACGTGTTGTTGCCCGGCGCAGTCTCGATTGCGAGGCGCATGCTCGAGACCTGGGCGCGAGCCGGTGATTGACACTCTGTCTCGATCGGCACGGTCCCCTCATCGACTGGCACTACTGCGGAAGGAACCGGCTTCCGTCGATTCCCAGGGCACGCATTTTGCGGTAGAGGGTGGAGCGAGCTACCCCCAGGCGTTGCGCAGCCAGAAGTTTGTTGCCGTCGGTCTCGACGAGTGCCCTGAGCAACGCGTCACGCTCCGCCAACTCGAGTGAGGTCGAGGCATTTCGGCGACGTAGATCACCGTCGCGGTATCCGTCGGGCAGATGCTGCACTCCGATGTCGGAGCCCATCGACCGCAGGAGCGAGGACGCCAGAACCGATTCGAGCTCTCTGACATTTCCAGGCCAGTCCCGCGCGACCAGCAGTTGCAAAGCAGTGGGTTGCAGTCGCAGGCCGTTGCGGTCCGGGGAGTGCTTACGTAGTAAGGCGACACTGATGTCGGCGATATCTTCGGACCGAAGTCGCAGTGGATCGATCTCTATGCGGCGCATGAAGTGATCGCACAGTCGTCCGGCGGGGCCTTGACGGACCCCCTCGCCGGCGGTGGCAATGATGTGAGCGCGATTGTCGACGGCCTCGCTGAGGATCGCGCAGACGTTGGAGACCAGTTGTTCCGGCAGGAGATCGAGATGCCGGATGATGAGGGCTCCGTCGACCTTGTTCCAATTGACCAGTCCGGCAATCCACGCGACGGGGTCGACGGAGGCGGTACCAGCGTCGAACACGGTGAAATGGCCGTCCGCATCCTGCATCCGATGGAGGGCGCTCGCGGCAAAGAACTTGCCGGCGCCGGGTTCTCCGGTGACGAGCACAGGTGCGTCGATCGCGGCGAGTCGCTCGAGTTCGGTCTGCAGTCGCTTCGTCGACAAACTGCGGCCGGGAATCTTGACAATCTCCGTGCGTCTTTCGACGGAGGAGGCCGACGCCAATTGACGGGCGGGCGACTTCTTCGTATCGCGGGGATGTGGCCGCATCTCGATGACGATGCCCGCCGGCGTTCGGGAGTCTCCGACTCTACGTGCAGTTGCGGAAACCGTGACGTTGTCGGCGAGTCTGACTTCCCCGATGAACTCGTCGCGGCCGGACAGCATTCGGCATGCCCAATCCCACAAGAGCGCCTGGTCGGACGTGTCGATGATCTGCGCGGCCATCGGAGTGGTCATGATGACATCTTGATTCAAGGACACCACTGCAGAGGAGCCGCGTCGAGAGGCCTGCAGGAAGGACTGGAGAAGCAGTTGCTCGCGATCGGAGGACTCGGCGTAGAGGCGCGACTGAATTTCGCGAACGGCTGATTGCGCCAGGGCACCCATCAGCGCGTTGGAGTCCGACAGGTTGGAGGTGATGTCGAGGATCCCCTCCACTGTGCGGGTGATCGGATGGATGATAGGAACACCGACGCACGCCAGGCTCTGCAGCGCCTCACGGAAGTGCTCACCACCGCTGACTTGGAACGGTCGTCGCTCCTCCAACGCGGTGCCGATCCCGTTGGTGCCGGTGTCCTCCTCGGCATAGCGGAAACCGGGTGCCACGTAGGCGCGGTCCAAACGCGCTCGCAACCCCGCGTCGCCCGCCCTGCGGTCGACGATCTGAGCGGCGGAATCGGCCAGCAGGATGGTCGCGGGCGCGTCCTGCAGGTGTAGGACGAGGTTGTCGATCACGGGATCGGCGGCTCTCCTCAACCGGCTGTCACGATCCACGTCCGGCGTATAGGGAAGGTCGCCATCGCCGGACGAGACGCCGATAACTTCACACCGCCGCCATGACGCCTCGATCTCGGGTCGGAGGGCGCTCAACTCCTGGCTCTCTCGTGATGGCGCTGATATCCAGAATCGTTCACGTTTATTCAATGGCTCGCGGCCCGCCTTGTCGATACTCATAGCCACCTTACATCACTGGTCAGGGGATTTTCCGAGCTGACCCTCCTTTCAATGTAACCTGGCTCACATCTTCGGGTGTGTCCCGTTTTGCTACAGTCCGCTCGTTGTACCGGACCTGGTGGGGATGACTGCAACGTTGTGGTCGCGCCCATCGGAGGCTGTGCTCGCCTGGTCTGTCGATGCGGGCTGACCTGTGATTTCCCGATGCTGTCGTCTGATGTCGGCTTTGTCGATCTTGCCCATTGCAGTCTTGGGGATCTCATCGACTCTCACGAAACGATCGGGCAGCCAGAATCGGGGGAGTGTTGTCGCCAGGAACGTCCGGAGCTCCTCGTCGGTCACGTCGGCGTCCAGCCGGAGCCACGCGAGGGGGCGTTCCTGCCATGTGTCGTCCGGTATGGCGATGACGGCGGCCTCCGAGACAGCAGGATGAAGCATGAGCGCATTCTCGAGGTCTACCGAGGAGATCCACTCCCCACCGCTCTTGACGAGGTCCTTTTCGCGGTCTTTGATCTGCAGGCCGGCATCTGGGTGAACGGTCGCCACATCGCCGGTGCGGAGCCAGCCGTCTCGAAAGCTGTCCGGCGTTCGTGGATCGTCCAGGTATTCCCGGGCGACCCACGGCGAACGTACTTCCAGTTCGCCGACGGTCTGACCATCCCAGTGTTGTGGTGAGCCGGATTCGTCCACGACGCGGAGCTCGAACAATGGCAGTGGCCTGCCCTGCATCGAGCCGCCGGGGGAGAACGTGCCCATCGGAGATGTCTCGGTCATTCCCCATCCATTTACGACGCGGGCGCCTTGCTCAGCCCACCACCGCGCCAGCGCGACCGGCGGCACCTGCCCTCCGAGCCACATCGTCTTCAGCTCCGAGAGGTCGTAGCCGCAGTTACGGCGTAGGTGCTCGTCGCGCATGAGGGCGGCGACCGTCGGCGAGCCGACGAAGGTGTCGGGCCGTTCGCCATGGATCAAGTCCAGGAACCGCTCGGGTGTGGGGTGCGGTCCGGGCAGCACCAGACGTGCGCCCTGGAGCGCCGCCGCGTAGGGGACACCCCAGCCGTTGACGTGCGACATCTGGGTGGCGAGCAGGTAGGCCCGCTCTGCGTCGATCTCGACTCCGCCCTTGGTGCTGATCGCCATGGCGTGGAGCACGATGCTCCGGTGGCTGTAGACGACGCCCTTGGGCAACCCGGTCGTGCCCGAGGTGAAGCAGATCGACGCCGCAGTGTTTTCGTCGACCTCCTGGAAGGACCCGTGGGTGGATGCACCTGAAACGAACTGATCATAGGGAATGACCTGGTCGAAGCCATCGATCGCACCGGGTTCGCCCACAACGACGAGGTGACGAACCGTGGGAATCCGACCACGCATCGCCTCTACCGACGGAAGGAGATCCTCGTCGACGATCAGAACCTCATCTGAAACATGGTTGATCGTATAGGCCATGTGTTCGACCGGCATGCGGTGATTTACGGTGTGCAGGACGGCCCCGAGCGCTGGGACCGCGAAGTATGCCGCCAGGTGCTGACGGGTATTCCACGCCATGGTTGCGATTCGGGACCCGCGTTTCACGCCGATCGATGCGAGCGCACCGGCCAGATCCCTCACGTCGGAGACCAGGTCCCGGTACGTGAAACTGCGAACCCCGTCCGAAGTCCAGGCCGTGTTGATCCGAGCGCCATTCACGTTCTCGGCGCGCCACAGCAGCCTCGCCACCGACAATTGACTACTCATCATCAGCCCATCCACCGGTCCTACCGCCTTTCATCAGATCGCTCCAAGTCGGGTCCTCGATGGATGCCAACTCTGCGACCACGTAATAGGCCGATCCTGTACCCCCCGTCAGGCACAAGGTGTCCTATAACGAGTCATCCCTTGCCTCAACGTGGTGTTGCATTTTCGGACATTCGTTTGATCACTCAGCCGACAACAGTGGTGGAAACCGCGGGTTTGAAATGCCGAGCCCGAAACGACTCCAAATCTAAAGGGGCACAACCATGACCGAATACACGCTGCGAACCATTGTCGACGGCTACTCGTACCTCGAGGGCCCCCGCTGGCATGACGGACGTCTCTGGTTTGCGGACTTCTACACCCACACCGTGAATGCCGTGAACGCCGACGGCAGCATCGAACTGGTCGCGACGGTCCCGCACCAACCCTCTGGGCTCGGTTGGCTGCCGGACGGGCGGTTGCTGATCGTGTCGATGAAGGACCGCAAGGTGCTGCGTCAAGAGTCGGACGGCACACTCGTCGAGCATGCCGACATCCGCGACCTATGCGGTGGCCACGCCAACGACATGGTCGTGGACGCCCAGGGAAGGGCCTACGTGGGCAACTTCGGATTCGACCTCATGGGTGGGGCGCCACACGAGCACACAACTGTCGTCCTCGTCGACACCGACGGAAGCGCCTCGATCGTCGCCGACGGACTGTCATTCCCCAACGGCATGGTCATCACTCCCGATGGTTCAACCCTGCTGGTCAACGAATTGTTCGGCAATCGGATCTCGGCATTCGACATCCACCCGGACGGCACGCTCGGCGAGCGAATCGAATGGGCCGGCTACGGAGATCTCGGTGCCGAGCCCGACGTCGGCACACGACTCGAGGCCGCCACGATCGTGCCCGACGGTCTGACCCTGGACGCCGAAGGCGCCGTGTGGATTGCCGATGCCGGGAACAACCGAGCGGTGCGGATCGCCAAGGGCGGCGAAATCCTCGACGAGGTCAGCACCGCACCCGACGGGGTGTTTGCCGTCGCGCTCGGCGGCGACGACGGGCGCACCCTGTTCTTGTGCGTCGCACCGAATTTCGACGAGACCGAACGCACCGCAACCCGGCTGGGGTGCATGCTCGCCACCGAAGTGGACGTACCACACGCCGGACGCCCCTGACCCTCCGGATCCCGCGGCGGAACCGTCTCCCACAGCGGGTCCGGCGTTGATCTCACATCTCAACTGACCAAGGAGCCCCGGGGTGTTCACTACCTCCTTCACACGGATCTTCGACGTGAAGCATCCCGTCGTCTGTGGCGGCATGACTGCGGTCGGCACTGCCGACCTCATCGCCGCCGTCGCAAACGCGGGTGCTCTCGGATTCCTCTCTGCTCTCTCCCAGCCGACACCCGAAGCCTTGGCAGAGGAGATCGCAAGATGTCGGTCCATGACCGACCGACCCTTCGGTGTCAACCTGACGATCCTGCCAACCCTCAAACCTGTTCCCTACGAGGACTACCGCGCTGCCATCATCGACTCCGGCGTGGGCATCGTCGAAACGGCGGGTAGCAACCCCGCTCCCCATCTGCACGCCTTCGCCGCCGCCGGCATCAAGGTAATCCACAAGGCCGTCTCCGTGCGCCACGCGCTGAAGGCGGAGAAGCTTGGAGTCGACGCGGTCAGCATCGACGGGTTCGAATGTGCAGGCCATCCCGGAAACGACGACGTCCCCGGTCTCGTCCTGATCCCTGCCGCCACCCGCAAACTGTCGATCCCCGTCATCGCCAGCGGCGGATTCGCCGACGGTGCCGGCCTGGCGGCGGCTCTGGCATTGGGGGCCAGCGCAATCAACATGGGAACCAGATTCGTCGCCAGCACAGAGGCGACAGTCCACGAGAACGTCAAACGCCAGATCACCTTCAACGACGAACGATCCACGCAACTGGTGTTCCGAGAGTTCAACAACACCGCCCGCGTCGCCCGCAACTCCATCTCGGAGAGAATTTCCGAGATCTCCGCGCTTCCGAACGCAACATTCGACGACGTCGCCGATCTGGCCTCCGGGGTGCGCGGTCGCCAGAAGGTTCTGGCCGGCGGTGACGTGGATGCCGGCTTATGGTGGGCCGGGCAATCACAGGGACTGATCGACGAGATCCTCACCTGCGAGGAGATCGTGACCAGCACGGTCAACCAAGCCCATGATCTGATCGTGAACAGACTTCCCCAACTTACGGGTGCCATCCGATGATCCGCACCGTGGATGCCCAGTACGAGACGATCGCCCTCGAGCTGCGCGACGGCGTGCTCATCGTGACGCTGAATCGACCGGAGTCGCTCAACGCCTTCACCATCACCATGGCTGATGAGCTCGAGCACCTCTTCCGGGCCGTCAATGACGACGACGACGTCAACGCCGTGGTGGTGACCGGCTCGGGCCGTGCCTTTTGCGCCGGTATGGATCTCACGACCGACGGCAACGTGTTCGGCCTCGACGAGACATTGGAGCCGACCCTCCACGATATGGGGGACTTGCAGGACCCGATCATTGCCCGCGGCGTCCGCGACACCGGCGGTCGGGTCACCCTTGCGGTGTTCGACTGCCTCAAACCCGTGATCGCCGCCGTCAACGGCCCCGCCGTGGGCATCGGAGCCACCCTGACCTTGTCCACGGACGCCCGACTCGCCTCCACAGCAGCACGATTCGGGTTTGTCTTCGGCCGCCTCGGGATCACGCCCGAAGCAGCCTCCACCTGGTTCCTGACGAGGATCGTCGGACTCGACACCGCGCTCGACCTCGTGTACTCCGCCGACATCCTCGACGCGGCCGACGCGGCCGACATCGGCCTGGTTCGCTCGGTCCACTCGCCGGACGAACTTCTCGATGCCGCGCTTGCACTGGCACATCGCTTCACTCGCGGTCGGTCGCGTGTCGCGACCGCCCTGACCCGGCAGATGATGTACCGCAACGCGCTTCTCGATCACCCCGCCGAGGCTCACCGCATCGACTCACTCGCCATGTTCTACACCAGTATCGGAGATGGAAGAGAAGGTGTCCAAGCATTCCGAGAGAAGAGGAAGCCCCAGTTCAAGGGACGCGTATCCACCGACCTTCCTGACTTCTACACCGACTGGATAGAGCGGTAGCGCCGCTGAGACATAGGCTGTGATGTCGCTCGCGGAATACGGGTAGAACCATTCATCGTCACTGCCTACCGGCCAACGAAATCCCAGCAATGTCGGCGAGCCCACGGGTGGCCGATCAGCTGCGATCGGGGTAGTTCCACAGTGCCGATGGCCTTGCGAACCCGGTGTGTCTCTCTCTCCTTTCGTCCGCCTGGTGCGTGTGCCCGATCGCCGCAGGGGTGAGGACTTCGCCGCGGCCTTGGCCACCGCGGTCGGCGACCTGCCGCCGATCGCGCGGCGCACCTTGACCTGGGACCAGGGCAGCGAGACGGCTCGCCACTGATCTCCTTGCCCACCTCATTGACGAAGGCATCTATGTCGCCCAGCCGGAAGTCCGTGGCAACGCGGTACCAACGAGTGCGTCTGTGAGTGTCGGAGGTGGCCTGGTAGGGCTGATCGGTCAGGCTGGTGTCGGTGATTCGGGGTGACTCTCGAGAATACTGGCCGCCCTCGGATGTGTCTTACGTTTGACGTGTCCCTTCGGGTTGCCGGCACCGGCCTGGCCCACTTGTTCTGGCCTGATCAGGAGCTTGTCGGCTTCCAAGGAAGTGTGACCCTTCACAGTGCTGCCGTGACAGGTGACCTCTCCCAGACCGGTGCCGTCCGCGTTCGCCCTCGATGGAAGGACAACCGCAGTGACCATGCTTGGGCAGATGAGTACGAATTCGTCATCGGTGGAGACCCCGACCGCGACACCGTCGACCTGGCCATAGTCGATACCGCCACAGGCGGTGTCCGCGCGCACGTCGTGTCTTCGGCCGACGGAATGGGATACGCGCACATGCTCGGGTGGGTTCGCCAACACGCGCCGGGGCGACGGATCTGGGCGCTCGAAGGGACCGGAAGCTTCGTTTCCGGGCTGGCCGATGCACTGGCCCGGGCGGGGGAGGATGTCGTCGAAGTCGGTGGCCTCAAACGTATTCGGGGCCCGCAAATGATCGTCTCGATGCGGTCCGATCCGCACGCACAGCGCTCGGCCGGGAGCACCAGGCCAGCCCGCGAGCCCGCGGACTTCGAGAGGCAAACCGTGCCCTGACCGCCACCAGGGAAGCAGTTCTCGTCAGTCGCAACCAAGGCAATCAACGAACTCGAGAGCCTGATCGTGGTCGCACCCGAACATCTGCGCGCCACGATGCGGGGACTTCCGTTGACCAAGCAACTCGCCCGCATCGAGGCAGTGGGCACAGTGGAGTCGGCCACCGTCGAGCACCGAATCACCGTGCTGACTCTGCAGTCGATCACCACCCGTATCCGTTTTCTCACCAGGCAACTCGCCGAACTCGATTCCGAACTGTTTCGACTACTCCGACAGCATCCTGCCGGACCGGCACTCCTCGCCCAACCCGGCGTGGGTGCGGTCGTTGCCGCCCAACTGTTGCTCAGCTGGTCCCACCCCGGACGGGTTCGCAACGAAGCCGCATTCGCCTCCCTCGCCGGTGTCGCCCCACTGGAAGCGAGCAGCGGACAACGCACCAGACACCGCCTCAACCGCGGCGGCGACCGTGCCCTGAACCGGGCGCTGCACACCGTAGCGATCACTAAGATGCGGTGTCACCCCGAGACCCGCGCCTACGAGATCAAGCGCACGGCCGAAGGCAAGACGCACCGCGATATTCGCCGCTGTCTCAAACGCACCGTCGCCAGGAAGCTCTACCGGGTAATGGAAGCTGCCACCCGCACCAACACCCTCCCCCCGGCAACGGCTTTCGCCGCTCGACTGTCACAATGATTGCGCAAGCGTTGCGACGGCCACTCGAATCCGCCCGGTCGTCTTCAGTGACCAGATTTGATCCACCCGATGTCTCGGTCAGTCCCCGTCATGTCGATCGCAGCGAGCATCTCGCCACTGCATAACCTCGGGAGCCGGGGCTGTTCTGCCCCTCACTGGTGAGGTGGGCCAGTACGGTGCCACGAGGTCGGCGTGGATGCCGACACAGGAGCTGAGTTCCATGCTCTACGTGCAGAGTTGGGCAGAAGTGTCCGGAGTCGCTACAGGCACTGTTCCGGTCAAAGATGTTGCTGTAGTTGCATGGTGGATGCCGTCTGATGAATTGGCCGTTCGCCACGCGAGGCGTGCGTGCACGTGTGCCTGGCGCCCTTCGGGTGTCTGGTGGATCGATATCGGACAGTCCCAGGTTCTCGAACGGCCCTAGCGTATGTGATGTCGGTCATACGAACGGCCGGACTGGCACATATCGATCTGCTCCTCGGCGCGGGTCCCGGGCATTTCACTCAAGGAGGCAACATGGCCACGATATCGATCGATCCAAGGGAACTCGACGAGACGAGCGGCGTCTTGGACGTCCTCGTCGTCGGAGGCGGTTTCGCGGGTCTGTATCAACTCGATCAACTTCGTTCGCGCGGATTTTCGGTGAAAGTTGTCGAAGCCGGTGACTCGTTGGGGGGCATCTGGTACTGGAATTGCTACCCGGGTGCTCGAACCGACAGCACCGGACAGATCTATCAGTACTCACGCGAGGACCTGTGGAAGGACTGGAGTTACGATGAGCTCTACCCGTCGTGGTCCGGTGTGCGCGACTATTTTGCATACGTCGACCGCAAGCTCGATCTGTCTCGAGACATCATCTTCAGTACGCGGGTGACGTCTGCGGACTTCGACGGCGAGCGGAACCAATGGACAGTGCGTACCTCCACGGGCCGGATGCTGCGTGCCAGGTCTGTGGTGATCTGCACTGGATTCGGTGCCAAGCCGTACATTCCCAGCATGAACGGGCTCAACAGCTTTGCAGGTGATTCTCACCATACCGCGTTGTGGCCCCAAGAAGGTCTGGACATGGCCGGCAAACGTGTGGGGATCATCGGCACCGGGTCGAGTGGCGTTCAGGTCACCCAGGAGGCCGCCGCGGACGCCGAACAGATCACAATCTTCCAGCGGACGCCGAACCTTGCGCTGCCGATGCGGCAGCAACAGTTGACAGGCCAGCTCAAGGAGAAGCTGAAGGAAAACCTTCCCGAGCGATTCGCCCAGCGCCGGAGGTCGTTTGCCGGATTCGACATGGACTTCATCCCGAAGAGCGTGTTCGAAGTCTCGGACGAGGAGCGGGCTGACACTTACGAACGGATGTGGGCTACAGGTGGTTTCGAGCTGTGGCTCGCCAATTATCAAGACATCTTGCTCGATGAACGCGCGAACCGCACCATGTACGACTTCTGGCGCAGCAAGGTCCATCAGCGCGTCACCGATCCGGTCAAGGCTGAGAAGCTTGCCCCGATGGATCCGCCCCATCCGTTCGGGACGAAGCGACCCTCGCTGGAGCAGAACTTCTATGATGTGGTGAACCAGGAGAACGTCGACATCGTCGACGTCAACGAGGATCCGATCGAGCGGATCACCCCGGCGGGTGTCCAGACCAAGTCCGGTCTGCGCGAGTTCGACATCCTGGTCTTTGCCACAGGCTTCGACGCGAACCGCGGTGGCATCACGTCGATCGATATCCGAGGCACCAATGATCAACTGTTGAGCCACAAGTGGTCCGAGCGGCTCGATACCTTCATGGGACTCACCACTGCGGGATTCCCCAACCTGATGTTCGTGTACGGCCCGCAGAGCCCAGCCGGATTCTGCAACGGGCCCACATGCGCGGAGGTACAGGGAGAGATCGTCGTCGACTTCCTGACCCACGTTCGCGACGGCGGATACCAGCGGTTCGAGACCAGCGAGGACGCAGAGAAATCATGGACGGCGCACGTGGAGGAAGTCTTCCACATGTCGCTCTTTCCGCGGGCCAAGTCTTGGTATCACGGGGCAAACATTCCCGGTAAACCGAGCCAGATGCTCAACTACTCTGGCGGCCTATCTTCCTACTTCGAGCACTGGGAGGAAAACGTCGCGGCCGGGTACAAGGCATTCACACTGTCCTGATGACGTGCGCGAACGGCGGACAGGTCGACCAACAGCGGATCGCGCGGAAATCGTCAGGCGCAGGGTCCGGCGACCCTCACATCCTGCCAATGAGTTCCGATGATGGCGGTTGTCGCGGCATCCGACCTGCTCGCCCTCGACGCGCGCGAGCCGCGGGCATGACGACCGTCCGGCGTCCGCTCGTCGACAGTGGCCCCAAAGCGGCGCAACTGCCGTTAGAACTTGTGTATGCCGAGCTCGAGCGCCGCGGTTTCTCAGCGGAGAACGCGATCCCCGGTATGGGCGGCGGCCTGTTGCAGCACTGCAACCGCGACACGATGAACTTCGGGCAGAAGGCATCCGCGGTGTGTGTCAATGGTGAGTGGCGGACCATCGCGAAGGCGCCGACCGGGGATGCGATGAAGGGGTCCGAGCGTGGCCGCCTCGGGTTGCGACTATCGCGGGAGTCGATCTCGCCGGGGGAGAACATCCTGCTGAGCCGGGTGGGCGTCCCGTGGAGTGGTGGGGTTTGGGGCTGAGCGGCGCGGCTCCGACGTAGAGTCTGACCTGTCCGAGCTACTCGACGCATTCCGCACCGGAGACGGAGTGAATCTGAGTGAATCGGTCCGGATGGTGATGCAGGAACTGATCGAAACCGAAGCCACCGAACAGATCGGCGCCGG
Organism: Rhodococcus sp. 21391; assembly: GCF_016772255.1. NCBI lineage: Bacteria > Bacillati > Actinomycetota > Actinomycetes > Mycobacteriales > Nocardiaceae > Rhodococcus > Rhodococcus sp. 21391. Next base: position 7,387,224 of record NZ_CP063781.1, read on the forward strand.
CCGCTGTGAACGCACCGAGGACCGCACGAGCGAACGCAACGGGTCCCGGCCCCACCGAGGCCGGCGACGTCCCAATCCGGATCCCGAGATTTCGCAAACAGTGAGGACGAGATGTTCTGGCGAGGCTTCCTCGCTTCGCTGAAGAAACGAGTTCCTTTCGCGTCCCGGCGATCTACTGCTCTGACCCCGGACCGCCGTCCGGGGTCAGAGCAGTAGATGGAAGATGTCGAAGGCAACGTTCCATTCGGCGGTGCCGGGGTTCTTGCGGTCCGGCTCGACCGTGACAAAGGTATGGGCCAGCGCCACGCTCAAGCCTCCGGCGATCAGCGGCAGTCGCTGCTCGGTCTCCTCGGAGAGGGCCACGTCCAACGGCGGGCGGGCCGTCAGTTGGTCGAGCAGAGGTTGAAGTTCGATCTCCTCGTCCAGTTTTTCGAACCGGTGGATGCTCTCCTGCAGCCCCTTGGTGATCGGCAGGTCCCACGGTTCGATCACGTCCCGCAGGTTGGCCTTGGCTGAGGCCTTGCCGATGAGAATCATGTCGTAGATCTTGTCGTCGATGAAATCCGTATAGCGCTTGAGGTCGTTCCGGTCGACCTGCAGTCCAGCCGCTGCCCGGAAGAACCGCTGAAATTTCACGGTGCCCATCACTGGCATGTCGTCAGCTCCTCTCGAAGTATTCATGGATTTGGCGAACCGCCATCGCTCCTTCACCGACAGCGGATGCGACCCGTTTCACCGAGCCGCGGCGGACGTCGCCCGCCGCGAACAGGCCGGGCCGGCTGGTTTCGAGCGTCCTCGACAACCCGGCGCCGATCCACCGGTCGCCGTCTCCTCGAGCACGCGCCGCGTCCACGCCTGTGAGGACGAAGCCGTGGTCGTCGAGTGCGATCGCGTCGGCCAGCCACCCGGTGTGCGGCGTCGCCCCGATGAAGACGAACAGGGCGTGCACCCGGATCGTGTCCTGGTCGCCGGTGCGGTTGTCCTCGACCACGATTTCCTCGAGGTATTTCTCACCGTGGACCATACGAATCTCGGTGTTCCGGTGCACGGTGACGCGCGGATGGTGCTCGATCTGGTCGACCAGGTATCGGGACATGCTCTTTCCGAGGTCGTCGCCGCGGATGAACAGGTGGACATGGGAGACATGGTCGGCGAGGAAGACGGTGGCCTGGCCGGCGGAGTTTCCGCCGCCGACGATGGCCACCGGGTCGGTGCCGCACATCCGCGCTTCCTGATGGGTTGCGGCGTAGTACACGCTTGTTCCCTCCAGTGCCTCGATCCCCGGAACTGCCAACTTGCGGTATCGCGCCCCGGTGGCGAGCACGACGGCCCGGCCGCGGACCGCGCCGCCGTCCGCCAGCCGGAGAACATGGTTCCCGGCCTCGGATCCCAAACCGGTCACGTCGGCCGACACCAGGATGCGGGCGCCGAACTTGCCGGCCTGGAGCACCGCGCGCTCTGCCAATTCAGCGCCGGAGATCCCTGCGGGGAAGCCCAGGTAGTTCTCGATCCGGGAGGAGGTACTGGCTTGGCCGCCGGCGGCGATCGACTCCAGCGTCACCGTGTTCAACCCGTCCGAGGCGCCGTACACGGACGCGGCCAGACCGGCCGGTCCGGCACCCACGACGACGAGGTTGCACACGTCCTGGGCTGCGTCCGGGACCGAGTCCGGGACCGGAAGCCCGACGACGCGGGCGAGTTCGGCGTTCGTCGGATTGCGCAGCACTTTCTGGCCGTGCCAGATCACGACGGGAGTGTCCTCGGGGGCGATGTCCAGGCTGCGCAGCAGCTGCTCCGCCCGCTGGTCCTGCTCCAGATCGATCCACCTGTGGGGTAGTCGGTTTCGCATGGCGAATTCCCGAAGCCGCAACGTGTCCGGGGAATAGCAGGAGCCGATGATCCGGAACCCGGATCCGAGTCCGATCAGCAGGTGCCGGCGGACCAGGTAGGCGCGCAGGATCAGATCGCTGAGCACGAGATCGTGGGCCACCAGTTCGCGCACCCGCGCGGCGGGGACGACGAGGACCTCGCCGTCCTCGATGGTCTCGGCGGTGAAGAACGCCACCTGGCCTTCGAGCAGTCCGAGCTCGCCCAGGAATCGGCCGGGACCGTGCACGCGCAATATCCGGCGTTCGCCGTCCCCGTCGCCCTCGTCGATGACCGCGACCTTGCCGGAGAGGATGACGAAGAAGTCGTGGCTGGGCGCGCCCTCACGGATCAGAACCTCGCCGGCGTGAACCGATCGACGCGTGCCACCGGTCTCGAGCGTTGCGACCTGGTCGTCCGTCAGCCGCGGGAATGCTCCGACCGCATCCGGAGTCTCGTCGTCGACCGGCGGAACGTCGCCGACGGGTGTGGCGTCCTCAGACGAAGTTCTGGTCGACATAACACCAGCGCCAATCTTCACCGGGCTCCATCGACTGGACGATCGGATGGCCGATGGCGTGAGCGTGCGCGCTCGCGTGCTTGCCCGGCGAAGAGTCGCAGCAACCGACGTGTCCGCACGTCAGGCACAGCCTCAGATGCACCCACGGGGTGCCGAGGCGAAGACATTCCTCGCAACCCTGCGGGGTCCGGGGCACCACGGCCCGGATCGCGGTCACGTGTGGGTCCGCATGGACAAAGGTCATGACTTCGCCTCCTTGCCTGCATTTTCCGAGAGTGCCTGATCGAGCCACGTGCGCAGCTGGGGTACGGGAGCTGCGCCCGCCTGCCGAGCGAGGACCTCACCCCGGTCCATCACCAGCAGAGTCGGCACGGCGCGGACGGTGAACCGTTCGGCCGTCTGGGGAGCAACATCTACGTCGACCTTGACCAGCTTGATCTGACCTGCGCGTTCTGTGGCGAGCTGCTCGAGCGCCGGGCTGACCATGCGGCACGGGCCGCACCACGTCGCCCAGAGGTCGACGAGCACAGGCACCGAGGACTTCTCGGCGACCTCCGCGAAGTCGCCGTCCCCTGCCGAGGCGATCCAGGGCAGCGGCTCGTGACAGTTCCCGCAGCGCGGTTTTCCTTCCCCGGCCGCCGGCACCTTGTTGATCTTGCCGCAGTTCGGACACTTCACCTTGTCGGATCCCATGACGACACCTCTTCTCAGGCCGCCGCGACGGCGGGTTCCTCATACGCGACGGCGAGCTCGCCGCCGTCCACCGTGACACTGATAGTGCCACCCGGTTCGATTTCGCCCCGCAACAGCGCACGACCGATCTTGGTCTCTACCTCGTGGGCGATGTACCGCCGCAGCGGCCGCGCACCGTAGACCGGGTCGAAACCGCGTTCGGCGATGAGCCGGCGTGCTTCCGGCGTGATATCCAGGTGTATCTGGCGCTCCGACAACCTGTTCCGAAGATCGGTGAGCTGCAGCTCGACGATGTGCTCGATCTGGGGCAGCGTGAGCGGGGTGAACAACACGATGTCGTCGACCCGGTTGAGGAACTCGGGACGGAAGTGCCCGCGCAGTTCCGCCAGCACCCAGTCCCGGGCGTCCGGCTTGATCTCGCCGTCGGCTGTGACTCCCTCGAGGAGATGCTGGGATCCGATGTTGGAGGTCATGATGATCACGGTGTTCCGGAAATCGACTTGCCTGCCTTGAGAATCGGTGATCCGGCCGTCATCGAGCACCTGCAGCAGGGTATTGAAGACGTCGGCGTGGGCCTTCTCGATCTCGTCGAAGAGCACCACGGAGTACGGCTTGCGGCGCACCGCCTCGGTGAGCTGGCCACCCTCGTCGTACCCGACGTACCCGGGGGGCGCACCGATGAGCCTGCTCACCGTGTGCCGCTCCTGGTACTCGCTCATGTCCAGGCGCACCATGTTGTCTTCGCTGTCGAAGAGGGCACTGGCCAGCGTCTTTGCGAGCTCGGTCTTTCCCACGCCCGTCGGGCCCAGGAAGATGAACGAACCGATCGGCCGGCGCGGATCACGGATACCGGACCTCGCCCGGATCACCGCGTCTGCGACCAGTTGCACCGCCTCGTCCTGACCGACGACCCTCTCGTGCAGAATCTCGTCGAGCTTCAACAGCTTCTCCCGCTCGCCTTCCTGCAGCCGGGCGACCGGGATACCCGTCCATGCGGCCACGATCTCTGCGATCTCGTCTTCGGTGACCACTTCACGCAGCAACGGATTCCGGCCCTGCCTGGTGGCCAGTTGCTCCTCCGCCGCCTCGAGCCTGCGTTCCAGCGCGGTGATCTCGCCGTATCGCAATTCGGCGGCCCGATTGAGGTCGTAGTTGCGCTCCGCCTCCTCGGCCTCGTGGCGCAATCGTTCCAGCTCTCCCCGCAGCTCCTGCACCCGCCTGATCGCCTGCCGCTCCGCCTCCCACTGAGCGTGCCGGGCGTCGGCCTCTGCCCGCAGGTCGGCCAGCTCCTTACGCAGCTCTTCGAGGCGCGCCTTGCTGGCCGCGTCCGTTTCCTTGGACAGCGCGGCCTCTTCGATCTCCAGCCGGGTCACCTTCCGGGTGAGCTCGTCGAGTTCGGCCGGCATCGAATCGATTTCGGTGCGTAGCCGGGCGCACGCCTCGTCTACCAGATCGATCGCCTTGTCCGGAAGGAAGCGGTCGGTGATGTACCGGTGCGAGAGGGTCACGGCGGCCACCAGTGCGCCGTCTTGAATCTTCACGCCGTGAAACACCTCGAGGCGTTCTCGAAGTCCGCGCAGGATCGAGATCGCATCCTCGGCGCTGGGCTCGTCGACGAGAACGGTCTGGAAGCGTCGCTCCAGTGCCGCGTCGGATTCGATGTGCTTGCGATACTCGTCGAGAGTGGTGGCACCGATCATGTGCAGTTCGCCGCGAGCGAGCATCGGCTTGAGCATGTTGCCGGCGTCGAGAGACCCCTCGCCGCCCACTGATCCCGCACCGACCACTGTATGTAACTCGTCGACGAACAACAGGATGCGCCCCTCGGCCGCCTTCACCTCGGACAGCACCGCCTGCAGTCGCTCCTCGAACTCGCCGCGGTACTTCGCACCGGCCACCAGGGAACCCATGTCGAGCGAAAAGATCGTCTTGTCGCGCAGGCCCTCGGGCACGTCGCCGCGGACGATCCGCTGGGCGAGGCCCTCGACGATCGCGGTCTTACCGACGCCGGGGTCGCCGATCAGCACCGGATTGTTCTTCGTCTTCCGGCTCAGGATCTGCGTTACCCTGCGGATCTCGGCATCTCGGCCGATGACCGGATCGAGTTTGCCTGCCCGCCCCTCGGAGACGAGGTCGCGTCCGTACTTCTCCAGAGCCTCGTACGCCCCCTCCGGGGTCGCCGAGGTGACGCGTTGATTGCCGCGCACTTTCGTCAGCGCCGTGAGGAAGGCCTCTCGTGTGACCCCATGACTGGCGAGGACCCGCCCCGCCGCACTGGCCGACCCCTCCTCGGAGAGGGCCATCACGAGATGCTCCACCGACACGTAGGAATCCTTGAGTCGCTTCGCCTCCCGTTCCGCGGCGTCGAGCAGCTTGGCCAGGCGCTGGGTGATCATCACCTGACCGGGCGTCGCGCCGGGGCCGCTGACCTTCGGCCTGCGCGACAGTTCACGTTCCAGGTCGGATCGCAGGGCATCGACGTTCGCGCCGGCCTGCTCAAGCAGTCGGGGGACCAACCCTTCCTGCTGGTCGACCAACGCGAGCAGCAGGTGCTCTCCGTCGACCTCGGTGTGACCCATTCTGGTCGCTACGTTCTGGGCTTCCTGCAGGGCTTCTCGTGACTTTTCAGTCAGGCTGCCGGTGTCCATGGGGGTGTCCTCCTTCTGCGGGAAGCTGCTTCGAGTTTCTCGATTCGATCCAGCAGATCGAGCACGAGCCCGATTGCCGAGTAGTTCAGGCCCAGACCGGTCCGCAGCCGTTGGATGCGGGCGGCGTGGGCCACTTCGGACGGTTCGAACGACATCTCGCCGCCGGCGTCGCGGTGGGCGTCGAGCAGGCCGAGAGCCACAAGCTTTCGTGCCAGGTCGGGGTGCAGCCCGGTACGTTCGGCGAAGGCATCTGGCGACAATCCGGCACGGCGAACCAAGACGTAGTGGGTGACCGGGGTCGGGGTGCTCATGTCTCTTTCCTCGGATCGAAGTTCGATTCGGTGGCCAACTGCTCGAACAGCTCGCGTTCGCGTGCTGTCGGTTTCGGCGGCACCATCACCTTGATTTCGGCGTAGAGGTTGCCGTTGGCGCCCCGCGGATTGGGCATTCCCTCTCCGCGCAGGCGCAGCTTCCTTCCCGTCGACGAGCCCGGCACCACTTTGACTTTCGCCTCGCCACCCGGGGTGGGAACGACGACGGTCGACCCGAGGACCGCCTCCCATGGCGATACGGGCAGGTCGACGTAGATGTCCCGGCCCTGGACGCGGAACCGGGAATGCGGCTTGATCCGCACCACAAGGTACAGATCCCCGGGCGGCGCGTCACCGTTGCTCCGGCCGCCTTGCCCGGCCAGCCGGATTCGCTGGCCGTCCAGGACACCGGCCGGAATGTCGACGTCGTACTGCCGTCCGTCCAGTCTGAGAGTGCGTTTGCCGCCCCGATACGCCTCTTCCAGGGTCAGTTCCAGTTCCGCTTCCTGATCGGCGCCGGGAATCGGCCCGTACCCTCCACCGCCGCCGAACATCTGCCCGAAGAGGTCCTCGAAGTCGACGGCGCCCTCGCCACCGACACCGCGACCGAAGTGCACCCTTCTGCCCCCACCGCCGAACCCGCCGCCGCCGTACCCACCGGCGCTTGCCCGGACCCGTTCGTCGTAGTCCTCGGGCACACGCCGGAAGTCGTCACCGAATCGGTCGTAGCGTTTCCGGGTGTCCGGGTCGGACAACACCTGGTAGGCCTCGTTGGCCTCCTTGAACTTGTCCTCCGCAGTGGGGTCCTTGTTCACGTCGGGGTGGTACTTGCGGGCCAGCTTGCGGTAGGCCTGCTGGATTTCGTCGGTGCCGGCGCCCCGCGGGACCCCGAGCACTTCGTAGTAGTCACGCGCCATCGGTGCTCACCCCTCGGGGCGGCTGACGACCACCGCGGCGGGACGCAGCTGCCGCCCGTTCTCTCCATAGCCCGGGCGCAAGACCTCGGTCACGGTCCCGGAGGGAAGGTCGGGTTGGGCCACCACACTGACCACTTCGTGGAGCTCCGGGGAGAACGGCACACCGACCTCGTCGTGGCGCTCGAAGCCGAACCGTGAGAGCACCTGCACCGCCTGATCCCGGATCGCCTTCACACCCTCGACGACGGTCTGAGGATCGCTGCCCGCGTGGGCCAGCGCAAGCTCCAAATTGTCCAGTACCGGCAGCCACGCCGCGGAAACCTTCGCCACCTCCGCGGCGCGTTCACGGTCCAGATCCTTGGCATACCGCTTGCGCAGGTTGTCCAGATCTGCGAGGGCCCTGCGCCAGCGGTCCTCGAGTTGAGCCAACTCGGCCCCCGTGTCGGTGCGATCGGGCGCCGTCTCGGTCTGATCCCTGTCGGTAGCCGGCTCGGTCGTCGAATGATCTGCAGACCTTTCCATCGTGTGCCTCAGCTTCGATCGAATTCGGCGTCGATCACGTCGTCGTCATCCGACGACGCAGCCTCTGCGCCGCCGGCCTGGTGTCCGTCGCCGCCGTCCTGGACCGGCGCGAGCCCGTAGAGCAACTGCTGGAGCTCCGAGGTGAGTGGCTCTACCTCCGCGGGTGAAGCACCGTCTTTCACGGCCTTTCTGGCGTCGGCGATCAGCATCTCGGCCCGCGCCTTGTCGTGCGGTGGCGCACTGTCACCGAGTTCGGCGAGTCGCCGTTCCACTTGATATGCAACCGAATCGAGCGCGTTGCGTGCGTCGACCGCCTTGCGCAGCGCCTCGTCCTCACCCCGGTTCCGTTCGGCCTCGGCGAGCATGCGCTCGACCTCACTATGGTCCAGGTTGCCCTGCTCACTGATCGTGATGCTCTGCTCCTTGCCGGTGTCCTTGTCGCGGGCGGTGACGTTGAGGATGCCGTTGGCGTCGATATCGAACGTGACTTCGACTTGGGCCTCACCGCGTGGCGCGGGACGGATGTCTTCCAGCCGGAACCGGCCGAGCACCCGGTTGTCGGCGGCCCGTTCGCGTTCGCCCTGCAGCACCACGACGTCCACGGCGGACTGATTGTCTTCCGCCGTGGAGAACACTTCGCTGCGCCGGGCCGGGATCGTCGTGTTGCGCTCGATGATCTTGGTCATCACCCCGCCCTGCGTCTCGACGCCGAGGGACAGCGGGGTGACATCGAGTAACAGCACATCGGAGACCTCGCCCTTGAGCACGCCCGCCTGGACTGCGGCACCGAGCGCCACGACCTCGTCCGGGTTGACGCCCATGTGGGGGTCCTTACCGCCGGTGAGCCGGCGAACCAGCGCCTGCACCGCCGGAATACGTGTCGAACCACCGACCAGGATCACCTCGTCGATGTCGTTGGCGGTGACCTTGGCGTCACTCATCGCCTGCTTCACGGGGTCGAGGCAGCGTTCCACCAGATCCGCCGTCAGATCCTCGAACTTCGATCGCATGATCGTGGTGGTGAGGTGCTTGGGACCGTTCGCGTCTGCGGTGACGAAGGGCAAGTTGACCTGAGCCTGGGTGACCGAGGACAACTCGACCTTGGCTTTCTCCGCGGCCTCGAAGAGGCGCTGCAACGCCTGCGCATCCTTGCGCAGATCGATATTCTCCGCACGCTGGAATTCGTCGGCGAGGTAATCCACCAGGCGTCGGTCGAAGTCGTCGCCGCCGAGGTGGGAGTCGCCGGCCGTGGAACGAACCTCGACCACTCCCTCGCCGACGTCGAGCAGGCTCACATCGAAGGTGCCGCCGCCGAGGTCGAAGACCAGTACGGTTTCGTGGGTCTGCTTGTCCATGCCGTACGCCAGTGCCGCAGCGGTCGGCTCGTTGATGATCCGCAAAACCTCGAGGCCTGCGATCCGGCCGGCGTCCTTGGTGGCGTTGCGCTGCGCGTCGTTGAAGTAGGCCGGAACGGTGATGACCGCTTCCTTGACCTTCTCACCGAGGAACTTGCTCGCGTCGTCGACGAGCTTGCGCAGCACGAGGGCGCTGATCTCCTCCGGCGCGTACTTCTTTCCCCGCACGTCGAATCGGGCCTCACCGTTGTCACCCGGCACGACGTCGAAGCTGACCGCTTTTGCCTCCTCGGAGATCTCGTCGTAATGACGTCCGATGAAGCGTTTCGCCGAGTAGATCGTGCCCTTCGGATTCAAGATCGCCTGCCGTCGGGCAAGCTGACCCACCAGGCGCTCGCCGCTCTCGGTGAACGCCACCACCGACGGGGTCGTCCGCGCTCCCTCGACATTGGAGATCACCACCGGCTCGCCGCCTTGCCAGCTTGCGATGACCGAGTTGGTGGTGCCCAGGTCTATACCCACAGCGGTCGCCATGACTCATTCCTTTCGATCGGTCCGGCCGGTGAGCAGGCGGACGGCTTCGTCCGCGACCTCGACATCGGCGAGGACTTCGTAGTGACGTGGTTGTAATGACTGGATTGAGGTGAAGTCGCGCCGGCCGCCCTGCAGCGCATACATGAGCAGGCCGAGCAGAGCGCCGACAACGGCACCGAACACCAACCCGTAGAAGGCGAGCGCGAGGCCCGTGAGCAGCGGCTGGACCCAATCGAGTAACCCGAAGATCCAGCCGAACAGCGCACCCGTCAGCGCGCCCGCGGCGGCGCCGCGCAGAGCGGCCCAGCCGTAATTCAATCGGCCGACGACCTGCTCGACCAACTCGATATCGCGACCGACGATGGCCAATTTGTCTACCGTGAAATGTTGGTCGGAGAGATAGTCGACGGCGTTTTCAGCGTCGGCGTAGTTGTCGAACGTTGCTACAACCTGGCGGGCAGGTCGACGTACCGCGGAGGTCCCGCCACTGGACTCTGACATCACGCCCCCTAGGCGTCGATGACTTGGGATTCGCCGAGCCCGCGCGTACCAGTTCGGCGTTCGGTCGATCAGTCAACCGTTTGAGCTCACGGAAGCTCAACCGCCTGAGAGTTAGTTCCTCATCCGCCACTGGGTGTCATCAAGATTCGCCCAACGGGCGTCCACACAACGGGAAACAGTGGCGTCCACACCTCACCCAGGGCATAGATGTCCGCTGGAACCCGCTCGAGGCGGCCGGTGCGCGCACTCCGGGCATCAGCCACTACTCGGGGAATTCCATGAGTTGAACTCCCGATAGGAAATTTTCGCAGCCGAAGGAGGTGGGTGCCTAGGGCCCCGCAGGTCGAAAGCGGGAAGTCGATTCCACCCTGTCAGTACAGTCGCGGGAGTGCTGGGAATAACAGCTTCTTCATCCTCACGTAGAGGATCAGGCCCTCGGTGGTGGACCCTAATCCCCTGGTGCAGAATCGAACCAGTGACGAAATCCACTTTCCAGCTGTTGGATCAGCCCATCCAGTAGAGTCACTACAGTCTGATTTCGCTGTACGGCAACCGAATCGGGCGGAAGCCGGGAAGCTGGTCTGAAAGCAAAAGTAGTACAACAGTATACGACTCGCCGCCGCAGCAGGTGAGCACGCGCACTGTAATCGTCGATGTAGGTTTTCCATGGGTATGTGACGTGGGTCGGGAGTCGCCGACCACGGGAGCAGGGAGGGGTATGTTGATCGGGTGGGCCCGCTCGCGGTAGGTGCAAGTAGGAGACCGAATCCTCACGGAGGCGGTCGCTGATGCGCGTGCCGTCGACCGTACGTTCCTCGATCTGGGTGCCGCTGGTCGCGATCGTGGTCCTCCTCCTCGCAGGATGCGGCGCCTCGGCTCCCACCACCTCGACGCCCTCAGCGGGGCCTGCCGTAGACCTGCCGGCACTGGTCCGGCAGGTGGAGGCCTCGGTCGTCACCGTGCTCACCGAGTCCGGCGTGGGCAGCGGCATCGTCTACAAGACCGACGGCACCATCGTCACCAACGCCCACGTGGTCGAGGGTGCCCGGCAGGTGAGTGTGGCCTTCGCGGACGGGCAACAGGTGTCTGCGAACGTGCGGGCCGTCGATCGGGTGGCCGACGTCGCGGTCCTTCAAGCGGACCGCACGGATCTGACTGCGGCGACGTTCGAGACAGCGCTGCCGGAGGTCGGCGCGCTCGCCGTAGTCGTGGGTAGTCCGCTGGGGTTCGAGGACACGGTCACCTCTGGCATCATCTCAGGATTGCACCGTCAGATCCCCGGGTCGGCCTCCACCGGGGCGCCGCTGGTCGACCTGATTCAGACCGACGCTGCGATCTCGCCGGGTAATTCCGGGGGTGCGCTGATCGACGGACAAGGGCGGGTCGTGGGGATGAGCCAGGCCTACATTCCCCCGTCGGCGGGTGCGGTGGCTCTGGGCTTCGCCATACCCGCGGCGGATGTCGTCGACGTCGCGGACCAGCTGCTGGCCTCCGGGACCGCCCAGCATGCGTACGTCGGCATTCAGCCCGGCACACTGACCCCGCAGATCGCCGAACAACTGGCGGTCGACCGCACCAGCGGTGTCGTCGTCCTCGAGGTCGTCCCGCTCGGTCCGGCAGCGACCGCGGGTATCCGGCCGGGCGATGTCATCACCGCGGTCAACGGCCACGACACCGAGTCGGCGGAGGACTTCATCGCGGCGATCCGTGCCGTCGACCCCGGCGATCGAGTCGAACTGACCGTGCTCCGCGGCGGCGAGACCCAGCAGATCTCGGTCACCGTGACAGACCGCCCCGCCGGCTGAACGACGATTCCAAGAGCGACCGAAACGCGCGTGGACGGAATCGGTGCTGCGGCCCGGCACGTTGCGTTGGCTAGCCGATTGTAGTCGTGTCGACGGTGCATCTTCGGCCGCTCATGGTGTCTACGGGACAGAGGCGGCGGAGATCCGCGGCGGCGCCGTGATCGACTCGCAGCCACTGCCTGGAGTTTGGGGGCAGACCGGGCGGGTATGCGAAGGCGGTGGATGCGAATGAGCACCTGCAGGGTGGGCAATCCGGTGCGGCCGGTGAGCAGGTCTCGGTGCTGTTCATCGCGGATCCGGGCACGCCTGCGGCTCTCGCGGAACGTATCGCGGAGTACCTGCCGCAACGCCTGCAGAGCCGTGATCGCCCCGAGCGTCGGTGGACGACGTGCGTGCGCCGAAAACCGTACCTCCCCGACGAGCAAGCAGACTTCGCAGATGTCATCGACACAGTCGATCCGTCCTCCGAAGCGGAGGACATCGTCGTGTACCTCACCGATCTACCACGCCGCGAGAACACCCTGCCCGTGGTGGGCGAAGTCAGCGCCGACTACCTCTTCGCGCTCATCTCGGTCGCCGGGGTGGGCGGCGTCAACATCGAGCGCCGCGTCCGCACCGTCACCGAACTCGCGATCGCCCGCATCCTCGGGGAACCGGAACTCATGCCACCCGGTGCGGCGCGACGGTTCCCGTGTGTGCAGATCGAGGACGGTATCCGGTACTTCGCGCCCTCGGGGCTGCGGCGGCTGCGACTGCTGTCGGGGATGGTGCGGGCCAACCGGCCGTGGCGACTGGTCACCGGACTGTCGAAGGTGCTCGTCGGCGCGTTCGCCACGGGTGCGATCGCCCTGGCCACCGACACGATCTGGTTGTTCGCCGACACGATGGGCCCATGGCGTATGAGTGCGGCGACGATCCTGTCGATCGTGGCGATGATTCTCTGGCTGATCCTCGACCACGAACTCTGGGAGCGGCCGAAGTCGCCGGCGGAACGTGATCGATCGGTGCTGTACAACACCGCGACCGTGGCCACCCTGGTCATCGGCGTCGTCATCCTCCACGTGGCCCTGTTCTGCCTGCTCCTGTTCACCACGTGCCTCGCTCTTCCCCCGGAACTGCTGTCCCCCATTCTCGGGCGCGCGGTGAACTTCTCCGACTACCTCACGCTCACCTGGCTGCTGGCGTCCATCGCCACCATCGGTGGGGCCCTCGGGTCGGGTCTCGAGGACGACGCCGCCGTCAAGGAGGCGGCGTACGGGGTCCGGCAGCGGCAGCGCATCGAGGAGACGCGACAACCGTCGAACGAGGCGCGATGATCGCGGGCCCGCGAAGCGTACAACCCGGCGTCCGGTGAGCCTTGTGGTCAGCATCCGTCATGGGTGTGCAAGGCGGGAAGGCGTAACGGGCTGCAGTAGGCTGGCAGCCCCGCCGAAGGCCAGCCCCCAAACGGCACTGAGGTACACCGCGGCACGGGATCGCGCGAGAAGGCCGAGGACGATCGTGGCTGCTCTGAGAAGGCTTGCCGATGACAATTTCCAAGGAGAATTTGGCCCCCGTGCAGGCTCTATCCGGTCACCTCGGTGATTGGAACGACACGCTCGACGCCGAGTACCACGATTCCCCAGAGTACTTCGACAGATTTGGCGCTATGGTCGACGTCCCCCGATCACGTGGGGCGCTCACCCCTGTCGAACAAGCGCTGATTGGGGTTGCTGTCGTAGGCAACGCTGCCAACACGAATTGGCCGCGACTGCGTGCATATGTGCGGGCCGCTCTCGACCTCGGCGCGAGTCGAGCCGAAGTCCGTGACGTATTGCAGCTGGTCAGCATCATGAGTATCCATGCGCTGTCGATCGGGGCGCCGGCCGTTGCAGAAGTTCTGTCCGAACGGGGGATTCGTCCTCCATCCGGGCAAAGCGACCGACAGCGGAACCTGCGTGCGGATTTCGAACAGAAGCGCGGGTACTGGCACAAGAGCTGGGACGATGTTTTGGCGCTCGACCCGGACATGTTCGAGGCCTACATGAACTTCTCCACCGTCGGGGCCCAATTCGGTTCGCTGCCAGTGAAGTTGCGTGAATGATCTACATTGCCATTTCTTGCCTGGTCACACACCTATACGTCCCAGGCGTGCAGATCCATACGCGGGCAGCGCTGGATGCAGGTGCCAGCGTGGAGGAGATCCTGTCGGCGATCGAGATAGCCACGTTCACCGGTGCGGATCCGTATTTCGAGACAATGACGCGCATACCCGAATTGTTCGAGTGACGGGGCGACTCGCTCGGATTCCCTGATCCAGTCGGGTCGCGCACTTCGGTTGGTGTGTGACCCGACTGGATCAGTCGTGCGGCGGCGGCGGGATCGGATTTGTGCGCCGGAGGCACTCGAAGGTCCATCAATCCTGATCGGCACAGGAATTGCTGCCAGGCAGAACGTTCAATCCTCCCACGGTGACTGTTTCGGATCAGGAGATCGGCATGGTAGAGCTCGAAGGCAAGGTTGCAGTCGTCACGCCAGACGATCGACCGCCGAACGCCGAACGGGATCTGCCAACGTCGACACGACACCGCTGGGCCGATTGCGTTCGGACTCAGTCATGCGTGTCCTGACCGGACCTGGGCACAGCACCGATACCCCGATCGACTCTCCTGCCGTTCGCAATTCGATCTCAAGATTCTCACTCATCCCCAGGATCGCAAACTTGGATGCAACGTAGGGGCTCATTGTTGGTGCACCGGTCGCGAATGCAGCCACCGAGCAGGTGTTGACAATGTGCGCCTCGGGTTGTTGCCGGAGGAGAGGAAGAAACTCCCGGCAGCCGTCTGGCGGTGCCAGCGGGATCGGATTCGCTGTGGCAGAACGTTCTGCCAGCGGAGGTGTGAAGGTCGTACTTGCCGATATCGAAGAAGACAGCTTGAATAGCGCAGCTTCGGCTCTGAGAGCGTCAGGAGCCAACGCTATCGGTGTCCAGACAGACGTATCGGATCCGGAGAGCGTGCACAACCTGGCATTGCGCACGATCGACGAGTTCGCCGGTGTCCATATCCTGTGCAACAACGCAGGGGTAGGCGTTGAAGGGAGTGGAGCGACGTATCGCGTGGATGAGAAACGGTACAGCGCCCGGCGCGCGCGAAGCGGGCACGTGAAGACTCCTCACATTGTCCGAGATGCTTGGCCGACGCACTTCGCCCGCCGAGCAGCGCTCTACGGCCCGGGTCGAGGTAAAAGCATTCGCCGCGACCCCCGCCGCTGGTTCGGTAACGATCTGCTTCGGCGTGCCACTGGGATCGGCCAGCCTCAATTGGTGCTTCTGACGAGGCAATACACGCGACAGATCTGCTCCACAGGATGCCTCCGCAACACCGACAGTTGGACTGGACCCCAATACAGCTCGACCGTGTGACCCCGTGCTTTGCCGTGGAACCCCACCACCCACGCGAGCCCGAGGACCGAGCGAACTCCGGCCGCACACGCCCCGAAGGGACATTGCATGAAAGCATCGCGAGCACGATCGAATGGGTACTGGGACAGCACGTCTTCAACGAAGTGCGCGGCCGAACGTACCGAAACGACAGAACCCTCACACACCGGGAAACGCCCAACCATGGCCGACCACAACCAAGCCCACCACAACCAAGCCCACCACAACGTCGTCACCCCACCCCCGGACCGAAGTGAACAATCCTCGGGCCTGGCGGCGTACGAGTCCGTCTTCGAGTCCACCGCATCGTGGGAACGCGATCCCATAAGGTTCCGCGGATCGGTGTCGCTTCTTGTTTCCGACCGCCAGGTTCTCAACGTCTTGTCAGAGCGTGATTCTCCGAACTTGACGGAGCGCCGCGATTGAATTCTGCTCTGCCTGCGCGCACCCAATACGTCGAGTACAGCTGGTTGATCGGTGACGGGAACAGCACCGTGCCTGGTCGGCGAATCCACGCGAGTGGTGCTGGCGCAATCAGACGACGCAATCAGACGAACTGCTTCAACGTCTGCAACCAGAGCAGACGCTGTCATACTCAGGAACGGTCGAGCAGCCTTGGCTCAACTGGCGTTCGATCCGCGAGACAGTAGGTGCCTCCACCACCCCAAGCGGCGGAGACGACACCACCGGGCCGGCGGTTCTTCACAACGGACCCTCCAAAGGGCTGCACACGCGCGTCGGCGACGCGAGGGGCCGGGTCGCTATTGGAGGCCATCCGGTCTGGCCTTCTTCGCCAGGGAGCGTTCGAGAACGTCCGCGTCCCGGGGCCACAGCCAGCGGTGGCCGTAAAGGAGCGCCCCGACGTCGAGCTTATAGGGGCCGGCCTCGATCTTCTCGAATACCGTGACGGCCGACTCGAGGAGTTGCCGGACGCGTTCAGGCGCCGGCTTGCCGAGGAAGGCATTCTTGGCGTCGAGAGCGCCGGCGAGGGCGGTCAGTGCGATCGGGTCGTCGTGTGCCTGGGCGCCACGCTCGAGATGCGACACTGCCGCATCGATGTGGTAGAGCGTCCGGCGAATGTGTTCCTTGCTGCGATCGGGATGGTTCCGGCTCTCTTCCTTCCCGACATCGCTGAACCACCACTCCCGAGATTCTTCGAAGTGGACGATCTTCGGTTTTTCGGTGTTCACCCTCGGCAAGGACCTGAACGCCTTTGCGAGCCGGTATTCGCCGCGCAGCCGCTGCACCATCGGCAGGTCCGCGGCGTTCGCGAGGGCCTCGAGGTGCTCGTCGATCGCTGCCCTCCGCGCGTCGTTGATGTTGCCGTCGAGCAGGATGATCTGGAGCCACTGCAGAATGGGCAACGCAGAGTGGTGCATCCGCTGGGCCGCCGTGGCGCCGGTGGCCCGCATTCCGTCCTTGACTCGATCGACGTAGACGAAGGCCACTCCGACGAGGATGACGCCACCCCACCACGACGGGTCGGGCGGCCAGGACAGTGGGTCGTCCACGAAGGCCACCCCGACGAGGGTCAGGGCGATCATCGCCCCGAGTAGGAGATAGGCCGTTGCCAGCGCTCTGGATTGAACGGACAGTTCGTGCTCAAATTGCTGTGCCGATGGCTCCGGCCTCGGCGACGGCATGGCCAGGCTCAGACGATCACCCCAAGTGGACTGCCGGCCCATCTCGTTGAGGAGTTGAGTTTGCAGCCGTTTCTCGATCCTTCGTCTGGCGGATGAATGGCGGCGGCGTTCTTCCTCGTTGCCGCTCCACAAGCTCGAGGCCCACTCCCGGTCCCATTCGCGTTGCCACAGTCGCCAGAGATATGCGCGACGTTGCAGCGCGTGCGGGGACAGTCTGCTCAGGGCGCTCATGGTCGCGACATGCTCGAGTTCTCGGTACATGCGCGGCGGCCACGGGTCGGGGTCGTCGTGGGAGCCGGCTTTCACGAGGGCGGCATCGCGCGCCCGGACTTCACGGACGGCGGTAGTGAGAGCATGCCGGTGATCATTCTGAGCGAAGCTGAGGAGGAAGACTGTTGCGCTCAGCAGAAGGCCTCCGGCAGTGGCGATCGAGTCGGGATAGCCGATGGATTCCGGCCTGGCCACGTCGATGAGAAATGCCGCCCCGATCGCAAACATGACTACGGAGGCTGTGAGGGCTGCGCGTCGTAGGAACCAACCCTCCCGCCATTCCCCGTCGCGGAGTATCGCACCCATGAGGTCACCTCAGACCGATGCACCCGCAGCGGGCGCTCCCTTTCACGGTAGGCATGTCGTGTGCCGCGGCGGAAGCGTTCCGGCGAATTCGGCGTGCAGTTGCCCACCAGCCCGTCCGGCCAGGTTCCACTTACACTTCGGTCACTGCCGGAGGGACGGGCGGACAGTACTTCGCGGTTCAGGATGGCAGTGGTGGCATTCCTCGCCGGAATCTTGGTGGTGGGTCTTCTTGTGTTGGTTTTCAATGTGGCAATCGGAATGCAGAAAATCCAGGACGTAGTTGGGGTGCGATGACACCCAGCGGGTCCCGATCGGTGACCGGACACCCCGGTGTCGAGGGAACGCTGAGTGCCGCATGCACGGACACGCCGATGTCCGCCGCTCGCTCGCCCCTGCAGCACCGATCTACGCTCGTGTCCCACTTCCTGTCGGGCTCCGAAGGGGCACACAGCGCTCGCGACGTTGGTCCCTTGATGCGAGGCGGCGCAGAGCTTCCGATGCTTGTCGTATGACATTCGGACGCAGGATCGTCGGTGTCGCCGGGACACTGAGTGTCAGGGTGAGTTGAGTCCAGTGTTCACCGCAAACACGCCTGCAGGGGCGAGATACGGATCAACCCGCGATAACGTTTTCTCCCACGGTTCTGGTCGAGGACAATGTCCCGATGGACCCCTCGCACCCACGCGCCGACGCGCCTTCAGGGCCGCTGACAAGCTCGCCCACCTGACCACCTATGAACAGGCCTGCGAAAAGCAAACGGCGGAGGCGCGTACCTGCGCCGCGAAGGCCTGTACTCGTCCCTGATCAGCGAGTGGCGCAAACAACGCGATGCCGGCGTCCTCGACGGAAAGAAGCCCGGCGACAAGATCGGCAAACTCACCACCGAGCAGGCCGAGATCGCACGCCTCAAACGCGAGTTGGAGAGAGCGAACAAGCGACTGGCCACCACCGAGACTGCGCTGGAAATCATGGGAAGAGCACATTCGCTCTTGGAGCAACTCTGAGAGAGCGCGGATGTGGACGAGCGGCGCAAGAAGCGTTGATTCGCACCCATCACGAACGCACAGATTCCGGTGAAACCACAAGGTCGGCAACCATATTGGCGGGTCTCGTTCGATCCACCGCAGCACGGGACAAGACCCGGCCCGCGGCACCGGATCCGACCGCCGCCGCCGCAGTCACGCACGCCTCGGAGAACAAGCTCACCGACGCCGAACGCCGCACTGTCCTCGACGTTCTCGACAGTGACCGGTTCGTCGACCGAGCCCCGGCCGAGGTCTATGCCCAACTCCTCGACGAGGGCATCTACCTTAGCTCGGTCTCGACGATGTATCGGATACTGCGCGAAAACGCGCAGGTCACCGACCGTCGACGGCAGGCCCGCCACCCCGCCCGGGCCTGTCCGGAACTGGTGGCGACCGCACCGCGGGAGGTGTATTCGTGGGACACCACGAAACTTCCCGGCCCAGTCAAGGGCACGTACTTCGACGCGTACGTGATGATCGACATCTTCTCCCGCTACATCGTCGGCGCCCACGTCGAGACCCACGAGTCGGGGCTACTCGCTGCCGAGATGATGACCGAAACCTTTGCTGTGCACGGAATACCGAACGTCGTGCACGCCGACCGGGGCACCTCGAGATGACCAGCAAGACCGTCGCCACCCTGCTCGCCGATCTCGACGTCACCCGCTCGCATTCCCGGCCGCGAGTATCCAACGACAACCCTATTCAGAGTCACTGTTCGAGACCCTCAAGTACTGCCCGGCGTTCGCGGAGCGATTCGGGTCCATCCACGACGCACGAGAGTTCATGGACTCGTTCGCCCATTGGTACAACTACGAACATCGCCATACCGGGATCGGCTTGCACACGCCCGCCGACGTGCACTTCGGACTGGCAGCTCACAAGGCCGACGAACGCGCTGGGTGCTTGCTTCGGCCCGGTGCGCGCATCCCGAGCGGTTCGGCACGACCGGTACCCCGAAGATCCTCAACCTGCCGACCTACGTCTGGATCAACCAGTCCGTCGCCGAGTCCGAGGAGGCCGAACCCGACGCGGATCAGCCCGCCGCGTAACGGGTCGGGTGTGGCCAAGCACCCGCGCTCGCGGTCGTGCCGCACACGCGCGTGAAGCCATCGCCACGATGACTCTCGTGTTCTGGAGGTACCCGTCGGAACTGGTCGTGATGGTCACCGTGGTGGCGCTGTTCCTGGTGGAACTGGTTCCCCGGCCTGCCCTGCTCACACATGGCACCCCACAAGAATCGACAATATGAGCAGGATGTGGCGAACATGACCGAAGAAATTGACGAGCTCGGTCCAGTCGACTGGATCGTGGTGGAGTTCCCCGGCAGCAAGTTCAACGGGGAAATCGCACCCGCACTCGGTGACCTCGTCGAACGCGGAATAGTCCGTGTCCTGGATCTTCTACTTCTGAAGAAGGACATGGACGGGTCACTCGAAGCGTATGAGCTCTCCGACCTCGACGACAGTGAGATCGGCGAGTTGCGGTCCTACGAGACCGAGTTGGCGATGCTCCTCAGCGAGGACGACGTCGACGCGGTCGCTGCGGCGATCGACCCCGGAAGTACAGCGGCCGTGCTGGTATGGGAGAACACGTGGGCCGCACCGTTCGCGTCGGCCACGCGCCGCGCCGGTGGACAACTCGTGGCAAGTGGGCGCATCCCGGTGCAGGCCCTGCTGGCCGCAATCGAATCAGACGAGGAAGTTGGTGCCTGACATGCCTTTAGCGGCCAGACGTTTGCGCCGGGCAGCGGTGATCGGACCCGCCCCGGTCGCGCGTACCGCCACCACGGTCGCCACGGCGGCGGTGGTGGCACACGGAGTCAGGCGCCGTACCGATCGGCGAGACGATCGGCGGGACGACCGCAGGGACCGGCGGCGCTGAAAACTCAGGGCACCGGATGTGCTCACAGCGAATGAGTTCAACTCCGGGAAGGTCAGGATCCCGGCGTCGCAGCCGCGGCGTGCAAAATCTTTCACACGCAG
Source organism: Rhodococcus sp. 21391 (assembly GCF_016772255.1). Lineage (NCBI taxonomy): Bacteria > Bacillati > Actinomycetota > Actinomycetes > Mycobacteriales > Nocardiaceae > Rhodococcus > Rhodococcus sp. 21391. Next base: position 7,407,546 of record NZ_CP063781.1, read on the forward strand.
TATGGCTTTGTCAGAAGCACCAATTGAGGCTGGCCGATCCCAGCGGTACACCGAAGCAGATCGTCACCGACCCGGCGGCAGGAGTCGCGGCGGGTACTGCCGGTGCGGCCGAAGCTGTGGGCGTGGTGAGGGCGCCGAGGGACAGGGTGATGGCAACCGCGGAGAGCGCGGCGGCAATTCGAGTAGACATTTTCAGGGTCCTTGGTGTGGTTGATGAATGAAACACAGTGCGCACCGGGCGGATCGGCACCCATCGAGAACAGGTGTTCACCGGTCCTGTGCGGGTACCCGCACCGAGCCCGATCAGCGTGGTCGGTCCTGCTGGTTCTCCGGCTCCTCCCGATCGGCGAACATCGCCTCGATACGGCTGGTGCTTTCGGACGTGCTGAACGATTCCCGGATGGGTACCGAGGAAGTCGGTCTGCCGTGGAGATGATCTGACGCCGAGTCCATCGGACGGGCTGAGACTCCCGAAGCTGACCCCCCACGGGTCGTGCCTCGCATGGAGAAGGTGGTTGATCTCCACGACGACAGGTCGTACCCGCGCGGCCGCGACGTCGAAGTAAAACTCGGGTACAGGTCGCGAATTCTCGTTAGGTCTCCGAGTCACAACCATTGCCAGGGTTCTGCCGTCGGCGGCATGCCTGTGGCAAGCAGTACTCGCAATCCGGACATACGCCGCCCCGCCGTGCAACGCGAGCCAGCGGGCAACGGCGGGTGGGAGCCAATTCATGCACCGAGAAGCGTTGTCACCGTTTATGATAAGGCCCGCCAAAGTGAAGAGAAGTCTGACACGGGCCCATCAGCCACGGACGTGGACCGAGGCCGGGTGTCGCCGGCAGCCCTCGATCGACCCCGTGGCCGGCATCTGTCCAACGGGGTTCGGCTGCGGTGGGCCACTCCGGCCGGCGGGTGCCCTCGCGCCAGGAACTGCTGTGTCTCCTCATACGGTCGGCCTGCAACAATCCGATGCCCACTGTCGATACACCTACGAAAGGGGTGAGAAGCGTGGACGATCACATCGCCGACCGGCTGGATATTCGTGAGTTCAGGCGAGCACTGGACGAGTTGTTCGCATCTCTTCTCGATAGCGGCGACCCTCAGACACCGGAATGGGAACATACGCAACTGCACCGCCTGACCACCCAGCTGCGGAACACGGCCTCCAAGCTCCGGCGGGCCGGACTTCGGGTGCAGTATCTCGGCTTCGGAAGCGTCGAAATCTCCGCAGAAAACGACTGACCGGACCAGCAGACCACCCGTGGCATACAGCCACCACAACATAGCCAGAGCCCCCAATGTCGGTGCAGACCAAATTCTTCCGTGCTGAGGCGCGGTGAGTTCCGCCATCACAGGACTATCGGGTCCAGTGGAGGGCATCAAATATCCCCACGAAACGAAAGCGACGTCGTCGTACCCGTTCCGCGAAAACCCATGCCAGATGGACCGAAGCAACTCGATGGGCGGTGTGGGACTCTGCGTGATATCGCAGCGCCTCGGCATGCCGGTGCTGAGCGGGCGTCACGCGACCGCCCGCTGAAGGTCATCGTGGCGACGACCCGCGTGATGGTCGTCAGCATAGGGTCCAACTCCTAACTCGAGATTCCTCACCGGCCCATCTAGGCGGGGACTCTGCAGGTCAGCGAGTTCCAGTCATGGGACGACAATCGGAACGCACCGGTGAGGGTTCGTGCGCGGGGCCCTAGCAAAGGGAATTTCGAACAAACCCCCAACGCTCACCTCCCTAGTTCGGCTCCATTTGTGTCGACACCTTTACGCCGGTCACCATGGCCACGGCTTCGCACGCAGCGTGGTGAGACGCGTCGGGTGAGAGGTCTCGGAGGATCGCCAGCGCGGTGTGGGCGAGATGCCCGGCCATCAGGCGTGCGGCTTTGTCGGAATCGGCTCCTCGGACCGCTGCCAGGATGGCTTCGTGCTCCTGGTGTGCGCCGGCAAATGATTGTGGGTGCCACACCTGGTAGAGGCGTAGATATCGTTCACTGCGTTCGGCGAACGAGTTGACTGTCCGCAGCAGCGGGTCGGCGATCCGGGACATGCAGATGGCATGGAATTGCCGGTGCACTTCGCCCCACCGAGCCAGGTCGTTGTCGGCCCTCAGCTGCTCCATGGTGTCGAGCAGCTGCTGTGCGCGGGTGGCCTCTGCGGTGGTGAGTCGACCGGTGGTGACCCGCACGCCGAGTGATTCGAGGGCGATCCGTGCTCCATAGAGTTGATCGAGCTCGTTGGCGTCGAGTGCGCGCACGCGACCGGCTTGGTTGAGATCCGCTTCGATCAGGCCTTCTTCCTGGAGCATGCGGAATGCCTCGCGGAGCGGGGCCCGGCTGGTCCCGAATTGCCGCGCCAGTTCGGCCTGCTTGAGAACGGTTCCCGGTGGCAGTGTGCTGTCGAGAATCAGATCGCGTAGGTGTTTGTGCACCTCAATGCTCGTGGACCGGCGGTCGGTGAATACCGGCCGGGGAAGCTCACCCATAGTTCCTCTGGTCCCTGCCGGCCTGCTCATACGGCCCCACTCTCCATCGACGTCGCTCGTGCGGTACGTCCGATCGTACAGTGACGACACTTTTGCGGTAGGCGTGTGCTTCGCGCATCGATGCGTGAGACGGCTGACGCGCGGAATCCCAAGTAGGAGGATGTCGTCAGGTAGAGGAGTTTCGATTGAGCAATGCCTAGCGATGTCCCGGATCGGCCAAAGTGACCCTTGACACAGCAAGGAAGTGTCGACACTATTGGTTATGCGCTCAGGTAGCGCAAACCCAAAATCTTCATCGCATGCGGAAACGCATATCTCGCGCCCCAGGAGGCCACGCACATGATCGAAGTGAGCAAGACGCTGGCGGTGAACACCCCCGACACGGTGGACATAACGGTTGACGAGCTGTGGGACGGGTTGGTGATGAAGGCGGAGAACCCGTTGCCGTTCGTGCCGGCCATCACTGCGTGCACCGTCACCGACCGATTCGACGGCGGACTCGTTCGGGAGATCGTCCTCGGCGGTGAAACCGTCCGCGAGGTCGTGACTCTCTACCCGCAGCGGCGCGTGCACTTCGTGCGCACCCACGGATCGGCGAAGGGCACCATCGACAACGAAATCGAGTTCGCCGAGGACGGCAACCTGCAACTGACCTTCACCTTCCGGATCATGCTCGACGGTGTCGAGTCGGGCAGCGCCGCCGAGACCGAGTTCGCCGAGCGCATGGAGGCCGACTACCTCGCCGCCGTCGCAACCACCCTTGACGCCGTGCGGTCCCGCTCGGCGCAGATCGCCTAGGAGTCGATCCGATGACAGCCACCGTACGGACGGCGAGCGAGGTCTTCGCCGCCATCGATTCCCTCGATGCCGCCGCCTTCGCAGCACTCTTCACCGACGCCGGAAGACTGGTGTTCGCCAACTGCGCCCCGCTGATCGGTCACGCCGAAATCGAAAAGGGCACTGCCAATTTCCTCGCAACGGTCGCCGGTCTACATCACACCATCGTCCACGAATGGACCGTGGATTCGACCACGATCGTCGAACTCGACGTCACATACGACCGGCTGGACGGAAACACGGCCCGGATCCCGGTCGTGAGCATCTGGAGCCGAACGCCGGCGGGTCTGATCGACGACTATCGGGTCTACTTCGATTTGGAGCCGGTCTATGCGTGAGCTGAGCGGAAGGGTGGCCCTCGTCACCGGGGCCGGCGGCGGGATCGGCCGGGCCTGTGTGGGCGCGCTGATCGACGCCGGTGCATCGGTGATCGCCGCGGACCGGGATCCGCGGGCAGGTAAGGCCACGATCACCCACCTGCCTCCGGCGAGCCCGGCGATCTTCGTCGAAACCGACGTCACCGACACCGAATCGGTCGAGGCCATGGTTGCCGCGGCCCTGCACAATTTCGGAGCCTTGCACATCGCGCACAATAACGCCGGTGTCGAGGCCGCCGGCCATCCACTCGCCGAAATGTCCGACGCGGACTGGACTCGGGTCATCGACGTCAATCTGACCGGTGTTTTTCACTGCATGCGCGCCGAACTCCCCGCGATCATTGCCTCCGGCGGTGGCTCGATCATCAATACCTCCTCGGCGCTCGGGCTGGTCGCGTTGCCGAATCAGGCGTCGTATATCGCCTCCAAGCACGGGGTCATCGGACTGACGAAGGCGGCCGCGCTCGAGTACTCGGCGACAGGGGTGAGGGTCAACGCCATCTGCCCGGGGGTGGTGCGTACCGCGATGATCGACGAGGTCGCCGCCACCGACGACACGTTCATGGACAAGATGCACACCATGCACGCCATCGGGCGAATCGCCGAGGTGAGCGAGATCGCCGACGCCGTGCTCTGGCTGGCCTCTCCCTCGTCCTCGTTCGTCACCGGAACCGCGCTCAGCGTCGACGGCGCCTACACCGCCAGCTGACACACCACACGAACAGGACAATCATGAACGCACTCGATGGCAGGGTCGCCATGGTCACCGGCGCAGCCCGCGGGATCGGCGCGGCCTCCGCGAAAGCCCTCGCCGCGCAGGGCGCGGCGGTGGTGATCTGCGACCTGCTCGACGACGACGCGGGCAATACGGTGGCAGCCATCACCGACGCCGGGGGACAGGCATCGTACATTCGCACCGACGTCTCCGATTCCGCCTCGGTCCAAGCCGCAATCCGATACGCCGAGAACACGTTCGGCCCTCTCGACTATGCGCACAACAACGCGGGAACCTTTCATCCCGCCCCGCTGGCGGACCTCGAGGACGATGACTGGGCGCGCGTGCTGGAGGTCAATCTGACCGGTGTATTCCTCTGCATGAAATACCAACTGCGAAGCATGCTCTCCCGTCGGCGGGGTGCGATCGTCAACACTGCCTCGGTCTGGTCTATGGCCGGCGCTCCCAGCCAGGGCGCCTACGCCGCCAGCAAACACGGTGTCGTCGGCTTGACCAAGACCGCGGCCCTCGATTATGGAGGGGCCGGTATCCGCGTCAACGCGGTGGCACCGGGCCCGATCGCCACGGCCATGACAGCCGCGGTTCCCAGCGACGTGATGAACCACGTCGTCGACAGGACCGCCGCCGGGAGGTACGGACAACCGGACGAGGTCGGGCAGGCGGTCGCCTGGCTGTGCTCGGACGCTGCCTCCTACGTCAACGGAACGATTCTCCCCGTCGACGGCGGCTGGCTCGCCGGCTGACTCCACCGGTCAGGGTTTCGCCCGGGGCACGCTCGCGGTCCCCTTTCGCAGCACACACCACGACACGAGCGCCCCGGGCGCCGCAAACGGAAAGCACGAACATGACCCCCACCCTCTGGTCCCTGGTCCAGTACACCACCACCGGTGAGGACACCCGCCTCGGCATCGCCGCCGACGGGCTCGTCCGCACCGTCCCGGACGCTCTGCGCGACCTCGATGCCCTGAGCCTGCTGCGGGAATGGTCAGCCCACCGACCGCTTCTGCTCGATCTGGACGTCGAAGCCCTCACTCCAGTCGACGGGGCCTCCCTGCTGGCGCCGATCACCTACCCCAACACGGTGTTGTGCGCCGGGGCCAACTATTACGACCACGCCGAGGAGATGGGCACCGCTCGCCCCGACCCCGACGCCGAACCCTTCTTCTTCCTCAAATCCCCCGCCACTTCTGTCGTCGGACCGGACGCCGCCATCGCGATCTTCGACGACGGTCGCTCGAAGGTGGACTGGGAAGCCGAACTCGGCGTCGTCATCGGCACCGAATGCACCGCGATCACCGCGGCCGAGGCGCCCGCTCATATCGCCGGCTACGTCGTCGCGAACGATATCTCCGACCGCGGCGTCTTCCACCGCGACAACTCCGTCTTTCCCGCCTTCGAATGGGACTGGGTCGGGCACAAGAGCCAGAACGGCTTCTGCCCCCTCGGCCCGGGCATCGTCCCGTCCTGGCAGGTCCCCGATCCGCAGTCGCTCAAGATCCGCCTCGACGTCAACGGGGTGGTCAAGCAGGACTCCGACACCGCCCAGATGGTGACCGGCGTATTCGACCTGGTCGCCGCCGCCAGCCGGATCATGACCCTCGCACCGGGGGACATCATCCTCACCGGCACCCCCGCCGGTGTCGGGATGCCCCGCCACGACTTCCTCCGAGACGGTGACGTCGTGACCGTGGACATCGACGGCATCGGCCGACTCACCAACACGATTGTCGTCAAATGAGCACCCCCCAGCACACCGCACCACCGCACGCCGGCGCCTGGCCGACTCCGACTCGCACCGGACCGACCATGACCGCCGTGACATTCCGAGAATTCGGCGGCCCCGAGGTCCTGACCGTCGAGACCGTGCCCACCCCCGTCCCCGGCCCCGATGAGGTCCTCATTCGGGTGGGTGTGGTCAGCGTCGGACGCCTGCTCGATCTCGTTGCCCGCTCCGGACACCACCCCTACGCGACCTTTACGTTTCCACACATCCTCGGCGCCGAGCACGCCGGCGTGGTGGTGGCGGCCGGCGCGCACGTCTCGACCGTCGCGCTCGGCGCCCGAGTCGCGACGTTTCCGGTGATCACCGACCCCTCCTGCCCCCTGGTGCAATCGGGATACGACGAACTGTCCCCGACCCTCGAGATCATCGGCACCCACCGACCGGGCGCCTACGCGCAGTACGTCGCGGTGCCCGCCGTCAACGTGTTCCCGGTGCCGGCGCAGATGAGTCCAGCCGACGCGGTCGCCGTCGCTCTCGCCGGCCCGGTCGCGATGAACCAGTTGCTGCGCGCCGGTTACCGCACCGGGCAACGGGTCATCGTGCAAGGCGCCACGTCGGCGCTCGGCTCCACCACCGCGCTCCTGGCGAAACACCTCCGGGCCGAGGTGATCGTCAGCTCGCGGCAACCGGCGAAACGAGAACGTCTGCGCGAGTTGGGGTTCGACAACGTCCTCGACTCGGCATCGCACACCTTCGCCGACGACGTGCGCGCGGCATTCGCGGGCTCCGGTGCCGACATCGTGATCGACAACCTCGGCGACCCGCTGCTCTGGTCGAAGGGAATGGCCGCCCTCGCGCCGGGCGGGGCGATGGTCAGCTCCGGGGCGTTCCTCGGGCACGACGTCACCGTCGATCTGCAACGACTCTATTCCCGGGGGCTGCGCATTATCGGGGTACGGACCGGCAACCGCGCCGCCGCCGTCCGGCTGTGGGAAGAGGTCCGCGCCGGGTTCCGCAGCGTGATCGACCGCACCTTCCCCCTGGCCGCCGCCGCCGAGGCCCACCGCTACGTGGAATCGAGCGCCAACGTTGGCCGTGTCGCCCTCCTCGTCGACTGAACGGCCGACCCCGATGACGGGGACGAAGCAACTGCACCTACGAGCTAAAGGAAAACCCATGAGCACCACCGCCCACCCCAGTGCCGTCGAACCCGCCGCCCCCGTGTCGAAGCTCGGCTACGTCACCTTCGATACCCCCGATGTCGAGCGGATGGTGTGGTACTACACCCAGGTCCTCGACTTCGAAACCGTCGAACAGAGCGCGGACGCAGCCTTCCTCACCACCGGCGCCGATCACCATTGCGTGGTGATCAAGAAGGGCCAGAAGAAGGCCCGGTCGGCCGTCGGCTACGAGGTCTGAGGCTCGCTCACCGACGCCCAGCAACGATTGAAGGACGCCGGCTACGAGGCACAGCGCCGTTCGGACATCGCGCCCGGCACCCCCGACGTCGTCGTCATGACCGAACCGGGCACCGGCATCGAATTGCACCTGATCGAGGGCCAGGACCCCAGTGGTGTCGACGGGCGCGCCCCGCTGCGGCCCACCAAGCTCGGGCACGTCGCCGCCTTCACCCCGGAACTGGAGCGGATGCAGAACTTCTACCAGGACCTCCTCGGCTTCAAGTGGTCCGACACCATTGGCGACTTCTTCGTGTTCCTGCGGTGCAACGCCGATCACCACGCGGCCAATTTCCTGGCCAGCACCACGAAGTCGGGCATGCACCACATCGCTTACGAGATGCGCGACCCGAACCACCTGATCACCATGATCGACCACCTCGCCAAGAACGATTTCCGGCTGCACTGGGGTCCCGGCCGCCACGGTCCCGGGCACAACCTGTTCACCTACCACAAGGACCCCGATGGCAACACCATCGAACTGTTCACCCAACTCGACGTCATCCACGACGAGTCCAAGGGGTACTGGGAACCGCGCCCGTGGCACGAGACGTACCCGCAGGGTCCGCGGACCTGGGAGGTCGACGTCGCCACCATCAACATCTGGGGGCCGATCAACGAGCAGGAAATCGAACACTGATCCTCGCGAACATCAACCGGCATCTTCAGTAAGGAAACTCTTATGACCGACACGCAGTACCCCGACAATCGCATCACCCGGGAGAACTCCGCCCTGGTGCTGGTGGACCACCAGCTCGGACTGATCCTCGGTGTCCACGACCAAGACCAGGAGCAACTCCGCCGAAACGTCGTCTCCCTGGCCGGGTTCGCTACCGCCTACGACATCCCCGTAGTCATCACCACCAGCGCGGACGACGGCCCCAACGGGGACCTGCTGCCCGAGCTGTCCCGGCTGCTGCCGGACGCAACACTCATTCGACGGCCCGGCGAGATCGATGCCTTCGACAACCAGGACTTCGAGGCCGCCATCCGAGCTACAGGTCGATCGCACCTGATCATCGCCGGTATCAGCACTGACGTCTGCGTCACGTTCGCGGCGCTGTCCGCGATCTCGCGCGGATACCACGCGCACGCGGTGCTCGATGCGTCAGGCACGTGGAGCGCGTTGGCCTCCCAGGCAGCGGCGGCCCGAATGCAGACCGCCGGCGTCGTGCTCAACAGCACGGTCGCCGTCGCAGCCGAACTGCAACGGGACTGGCGGAACCCGGGCGGAGCGGAACTGGCGGCCGTGTTCTCCGACAGTGCACTTCCGTTCTACGGCTCACTCGTGAGCTTCGCGACCCGCTGACCGCCCTTCGCTCGACCGTGCGGGCGGGTCGTCCCAATCGATCGCCCGCACGGTCACCGGCAAACCGCACCGACCACCCGATCGCGGAATCTACTGCCACACGGTGGGAATACCGAAACGAGAAACTGGGATTGACATGAAAACATCTACAACGGCGACGGTGGCGATCATCGGTGCCGGCATCGGCGGACTGACGTTGGCGATCGCGTTGCGGCGCCGGGGAATCGACGCGCAGGTGTTCGAGCAGGCACCGGAATTGGTGGCGGTGGGCGCCGCGGTGGCGCTCTCCTCGAACGGGGTCCGAGTCTTGGAGGGGCTGGGGCTGGGTGACCGACTGCAGGAAGTCGCGACAGTGCCGACCGGTCTGATCATCCGGCACGGCCGCTCGGGTAACCCCTTGTACCAGTACGGCAACCGGGCAGAGTATCGCGAACAATTCGGTTCGAACTACTACGGGTTGCACCGCGCGGACCTGCAGAAAGTGCTGATGGACGCGTGGGGACCTGACCGGGTGCACCTCGATCACCGGCTGGACTCACTCGACGAGATCGGCGAGCGGATTCGGCTGACGTTCACCAACGGCACTCAGGTGGATGCCGACTTCGTCGTCGGCGCGGACGGCGCCAAGTCCATCGTCCAGCAGCACGTCAACGGCAAATCCTACATCCGCTACTCGGGACAGAGCGGGTTCCGCGGGTTGGTGCCCACCGAGAAGGTCCCGAACCTTCCGGACCCGATGGCCATCCAGTTCTGGGTCGGCCCGAACGGGCACGTCCTGCACTACGCGATCGACGGGGGCCGCACGATCAACTTCCTGGCAGTCATCGATGCACCAGCAGACTGGAACTCGCCGGAATGGGTGATGCCGGGCCGACCCCTCGACGAGCTACTCGGCGCATTCGACGGGTGGCACCCCGATGTTCTGCGCATGCTGTCCGCAGTCCCGGTCAGCCCCCGCTGGGGCCTGTTCGTCCGTGATCCCCTTCCGCGGTGGAGCCGAGGACGGACCGTTCTGCTCGGAGACGCCGCGCACGCGATGGTGCCACACCAAGGCCAGGGTGCCAATCAGACCCTCGAGGACGCCGCGGCACTCGCGTACGCCTTCGAAGATCTCGCGTCCACCTCACCCGAAACCGCGTTCGGTGACTACGAACGCCGCCGACGGGGCCACACCCGCGCGGTACAACAGGCCTCGTGGGTCACCGGCCAGATGATGCGCATCAGTGATCAAGACGACGGAGCGGACTTCGCCGACACCATGACACGAGTACCCGACGTCCTGCACTGGATTCACAGTCACGACCCGAACCAGGTGGCCACCACCCCCGCCGCACAGCGCTGAGCCTTGGTGCGGACACGCGATCACCGCTCCAGCCGCTGCGAGGCGTCGCCAACGGCAAAAGAGAAGCGCAGTGTCGGACGACGACGTCCCCCGAACCCGACCCACCGGACGGGACGCACCCGTGCCGGTTCCACAGCCCATCGATGACCCAACCGAACCGGTCACCCCGCTCACAAAAGGAGAGAGTATGACGACTACGACGACACCGAGCGCTGCCGGATCCGGCAACGCCGCCACCGACAAGTTCACAGGCGAGCGGTTCACCGCCGACACCTCCCCGGAACGCCTGTCCGCCATCGCCACCCAAGCCCTCGCCGATCTCGGCGCCCTGATCCAGAAGTACGCCATCACCTACCCCGAATACCGGGTCCTCAAGCAATGGCTCATCGACGTCGGAGAAGGCGGCGAGTGGCCACTGCTGCTCGACGTGTTCGTCGAGCACGAGATCGAAGACGTCAACTCCCGGAACTTCCAGGGCACCAAGGGCAGCATCGAGGGACCGTACTACGTGCCGGGCGCACCGGAACTTCCAGCGCAGTGCACCCTTCCCATGCGGGACGAAGACCGCGTGCACACCGCGCTCGTTCTGCGCGGGCAGGTGACCGACCTGGACGGCGCCGGCCTCGGCGGGGCGGTGATCGAACTCTGGCATGCCGACAGCGACGGCTTCTACTCGCAGTTCGCCCCACACCTGCCGGAATGGAACCTGCGCGGCACCATCGTCACCGACACCGAGGGCCACTTCGACATCACCACGATTGCGCCTGCGCCGTACCAGATCCCGACCGACGGTCCCACCGGACAGTTCATCGCCGCGGCAGGCTGGCACCCGTGGCGACCTGCGCATCTGCACCTGCGGGTGACGGCACCGGGCAAACAGCCCATCATCACGCAACTGTACTTCGCCGGCGGTGACTGGATCGACGACGACGTCGCCGGTGCCACGAAGCCCGAACTTCTCCTCGACCCCCGACTCGACGACACCGGGCGGAAGGTGGTGACCTACAACTTCGCGCTCGACCCCGCCGTGGACTGACGGCCCGAACAACTCTCCTGTCGACACCGTTCCGATGCCCGCCCGCGGCAACCGCGATTAGGAACAGAATGCAGACGGCAGACAGGACAACTCAGTTTGTGCGTACGTCGGACTCCGTGATCGAGGTGGTCAGGGAAGGTACGGGTCCCTCAGTTGTCCTGTTGCCATCGCTCGGCCCGGGTTCCTACGACCCCGTCGCGGCGGGACTCGCGGACCACAACTTCCACGTGTCACGTCCCCAATCGCGCGGGATCGGGGGCAGTGAGGGACCACTCGAGGCGATCACACTCCACGACCTGGCCGCTGACATTGCGACCGTGATCGAAGACCAGGACAACGGCCCCGCAATGGTCGTCGGGCACGCATACGGCCACTACGTGGCGAGGACTCTGGCAGCGCACCGGCCCGCCCTCGTCCGCGGGGTAGTCGTTGCGGCGGCAGGGGGCGAAGAACTATCCGTCCACACTGACGGAACTCGCCGTGAAGTGCGCGGACTCCTCCTTCCCGGACGAGGAGCGCCTCGGCTACCTCCACAAAGGCTTCTTCGCGCCGGGGAACGACGCGTCCGGGTTGTGGCCGGCGATCGTGTGCGGCCACGGGCTCGGTCCGTGGAAGGTGGTCCCCATACCCGGAAACGGTAGCGGGTGTGAACGCCCGGCTTGGTGTATCCGTGTTCGATATCGACCGGTCAGCTTCTAACTTCGTGTTGGTGTGGGGTGTTTCCACTCCTGGGGTGGGTGAACGGCCCCTGGGGTTGCTTCAGATCGGGTGCTGGAGTGGGCAGAGTTGTACCTGTCACCGACGTACTTCCCCGCACTTTGGAGAAACTGAATGTCAACGCCCGCCGAACCGTTGCCGCCATCGCCTTCACTGCCTTGTCGGTCCTGGGTGTGGTCGGGGCGGCGTCCGTCGCTCATGCCGAGCCGATCGGTCCGAACGGTCCCACCGGTGGTCCGTGTCCGATCGTGAACACGGACTCCCAAGGCAACGAGACGGTGACGTACGGCAAGCCCGGCGATCGCGATGGCGCCCTGGTGTGTGGTGCGGACGGTGAATGGACGGTGGGCAAGCCCAAGGCCAACCCTGGGCAGATCCAGATCCAGCCCGGACTCTCACGCAGCTAACCGACAGCAGCCTCCGCTGTCCCCTCTGAGCCGAGTGCCCCGCATCGATACCGATGCGGGGCACTCTCGTCGGGAGGGTTCCGGCCACGTCCTGAACCGGAGAACATGGCGGTTGTACAGCGGAGATGACACGTCCCTCTTCCAGTGACTGAGCGCCGCCCGGCGAACGTGCGGGCGCGCCTAACCGGCAGGGCTACCGCGAGCGGTGTGGTGAACGGAAATCGTTGCGGCGGTGGGTATTCCGCTGACAGAGCGAGGCGTCGACGATGAGACTCGGGAGTGCTCGACCAGAGCCCGAGGGGGTCCGCCGCCTTCGCGGTCATCTCGCAGACCTTGAACAGGTTGTACCGTGCGGGTGGTGGCTGGAGCGACGACCAATGTTATGCCGCAGCCGCAGCCGCAGCCGCAGCCGCAGCCGCAGCCGCAGCCGCGGGCTCCGGTGCTGCGTCCTGGGACTTGCCTAGCGCTGCTGTTCGGTGCTGAGACCGTCGAGTATGAGACCGAGCATGGGTTGGGATCGGTCTCTCGCTCCGGATGCGGCGCGCCATAAGGCGCCGGTGAGCTGGAGGAAGTCGCCGGGGTCGGCATCCGTCCGAATGGTGCCGTCGCGTTTGCCGGCATCGAGGAGCTGTGTGATGGCGGCGATGACCGGGCCGTAAGTCTGTTCGGTGATCGTTTGATGCGCGCTGGGGCTGAGGGCATCGCCGAGGCCGTGCTTCTTTCGCATGGCGGCAACCAAGTCGGTGGTCCAGCACCGGAGTGCCTCCAGTGGCGGAAGAGTGGCCAGAAGTCCCGCCACGGTGTCGATGATCTGTTCGACCTCCCGCTGGTAGACGGCTAGCACGAGCGCCTCGCGGGTGGGGAAGTTGCGATACAGGGTGCCGGCGCCCACGCCGGAACGTTGAGCGACCTGGTTCATCGAGGTCTCGCCGTCCTCGGCGAAGGCCTGGCGGGCAGCCTCCAGGATGCGAGCCCGATTTTCGCGGGCGTCTGAACGAACCATGTTCCCCATCCTTGCTATCCGGAGAGCTCTCCACTAAATTATATGGAGAGCTCTCCACTTAATCTATAGGAGCACCATGCAGTACATCAAACTCGGCTCCACCGGCCTGGACGTATCACCCATCGCAATCGGCGCGATGACCTACGGCGAACCCGACCGCGGCCACCCGGTCTGGTCGCTCGGTGAGGGCGACGCTCGGCCGCTCATCAAGCACGCACTGGACGCTGGGATCAACTTCTTCGACACCGCCAACATGTACTCGAATGGGTCCAGCGAGGGGATCCTGGGTCGCGCGCTTCGCGACTTTGCGAATCGCGACGAAGTGGTGATCGCCACGAAGTTGCGCCACCCGATGCGCTCGGGTCCGAACGGTCGGGGTCTTTCGCGCAAGGCGATCATGACCGAGGTCGACCACTCGCTCGAACGGCTAGGAACCGACTACATCGACCTATACCAGGTGCACCGCAACGACCATTCGACCCCGCTCGAGGAGACTCTTGAAGCCCTCAGTGACCTCGTGAAGGGAGGCAAGGTGCGCTATCTCGGTGCGTCGTCGATGTTCGCGTGGGAGTTCGCGAAGGCTCTGCATCTGCAGAAGCAGCATGGCTGGGCGCGGTTTGTCTCGATGCAGGACCACTACAACCTGCTCGCCCGCGAGGAAGAGCGGGAGATGATCCCTCTGTGCCTGGACGAGGGCGTGGGCACCATTATCTGGAGTCCTCTCGCCAGGGGCCGCCTCGCCCGCGGCTGGGACGACGCGAAGGCGACCACCCGCTCGGAGACGGACGGCGCGTACGCCGACATGCTCTACTCTCCCGATCAGGAGGCATCGAACCACGCGATCATCGACGCGGTCGGGCAGGTCGCCGCCGACCACGGTGTGAGCCGCGCGGCAGTTGCCCTTGCGTGGCTGCACCGCCAACCCGTCGTGACAGCCCCGTTGGTCGGGGCCGGCTCGATCATGCAGATCGACGACGCCATCGCATCGCTGGACGTCGACCTCACCGACGACGAGCTGTGCGCCCTCACGGCGCCATACACGCCGCGGTACGACTGGCAGGGCGTGTCCGACGAAGCCACGATGGAAGCGATCAGGGCGCGCGTCCCGGGAATGGCACTTCGGTAACCTGCCCGAAGGCCACCTGGGCTCGGCTGGCCGGCCGAGGTGGGTGACCCAGTTGTCTAGGAGGCGGGCAACGGGCGGCAACTCTCCGCTGGGCGCGGTCATGGATACCGGTGGGGTGCTTCTGTCCTGATTGTCGGTGCCATTCTCGTGCCCCGCAGGGGTATCCGTCCGGTCGCGATCGTTGTTCTCGCCGCCATTTCCGGCATCGGCCTCTCCGTGGGCGCCAGGATCGCTCGGTGGCAGTCGCAGATCAGTTGCACCGAGACCGCAGCCCGCGAGGGAGCCGATCGTTTCGATCCACCCTGCGGCGAGGTCGGACTACTCTGAAACTGAGCGGTCAGAACCTCGAGTAGCAGGGCATAGAGGACCGATCGGTATCAATTGCGGAACCGTGTGAGGTTGAAGTGGATGGTTGACTTCGATCCCCACACAACCCAGCAGGATGTCGCCTATGCGATCGCCGAGGAACTCGTTGCGACGGGGTTCGAAGACGTCCAGGAGATCGGCCGTGGCGGGTTCGGCGTCGTATTCCGCTGTCGGCAGCCCTCCCTGGACCGTACGGTCGCGGTCAAGGTGCTGACCGCCGACGTCGACTCGGAGAACTTGGCACGCTTCTTCCGCGAACAACAGGCCATGGGCCGTGTGTCAGGTCATCCGCAGATTGTGACCATTCACGACGTCGGCAAAACGGCCAGCGGTCGCCCATTCATCGTCATGCAATACAACTCACGTGGATCCCTCGAAGCTGAGATCCGTAGGAACGGTCCGCTTCCTTGGGCTGAAGCGCTTCGATTAGGCGTCAAGTTGGCGGGTGCGTTGGAGACAGTGCATCAGATGGGTGTGCTTCACCGCGATGTGAAGCCTGGGAACATCCTGATCACCGATTATGGGGAACCGCAACTGACCGACTTCGGCATCGCGCGCATCGTTGGGGCGTTTGAGACTGTCAAGGGAACAGTCACCGGATCGCCCGCGTTTACCGCGCCGGAGGTGCTTCAGGGGGAGGCTCCATCGATCTCCTCCGATATCTACGGTCTCGGCGCCACATTGTTCTGTGCCGTCACCGGGCATGCGGCCTTCGAGCGTCTCAGCGGTGAGCAGGTGATGGCACAATTCCTGCGGATCACGACGGAACCGACCCCTGAGTTGACCGGTCGGAATCTCCCGGCGGACCTCCGCCTGACGATTGAACGGGCGATGGCGCGAACCGTTGCCGATCGCCCGGGATCCGCGGAAGAGTTGGGAAACCTCCTTCGCGACGTCGAGCGTCACAACGACCGGAACGTGGACGATATGGCAATGCCGGCGGGGGAGCGGACATACCGCGTGGACGTGCTGGCGGGTTCGGATCGTGGCGCTACGCCGACGGCGAACGAACAACTGCCTGCAGAAGAGGCACCGTCACCGCCCTTCCTGCCGCGTCGCCGCAAGGACGGAAACCTCCCACTCGAGCTGACCAGCTTCGTTGGCCGCCGTACCGAGTTGGCCGAGGCCAAACGCCTTCTGTCGGTATCGCGTTTGGTGACCTTCACTGGTATCGGTGGCGTCGGCAAGACGCGGTTGGCGTTGAAAGTCGGCGCGGATGCGCGTCGCGCTTTCACCGACGGTGTGTGGTTGGTCGAATTGGGACGGCTCCGAGATCCAGCGCTCTTGGCGGACACCTTCGCTGACACGTTCGGCCTTCGGGAACGTTCCGCGCGTCCACCATCGTTATTGCTGGCAGAGTATGTTTCTGACCGGAATCTTCTGCTGATCGTCGATAACTGTGAGCACATAATCGCGGCGGTTGCAGGACTGGTCGAACCGCTGCTGCGAGCGTGTCCGAATCTGAAGGTCCTCGCCACCAGCCGTGAATCTTTGGACCTCGCTGGCGAGACGGTGATGAGGGTACCTCCGCTCACGGTCCCGGACGCCACGGCGCCTCCTCCGTCTGGGCGCGGAGTAACGATTACCGACGCAGTGGCACTGTTCGTCGAACGGGCGCACGCGGCGGTACCCGACTTCGACCTGACTGATGCCAACAAGCCAGCCATCACCCAGATCTGCCAACAGGTAGATGGATTGCCGCTGTCAATCGAACTGGCGGCGGTGCGGTTGCGGGCAATGTCAGCAACACAGATCCGCGACAGATTGACCGATAGGTACGCGCTACTGACGAGAGGCCACCGGGGCGCACCGAGTCGGCAGCAATCGTTGCGTATGTCCGTCGACTGGAGCTATTGGCTTTGCACGCCGGATGAGCAGCGGTTGTGGGCACACGTTTCCATATTCGCAGGCCTCTTCGACCTCGAGGGTGTGGAAGGGGTGAGCGGGGGTTACTTCGGCTCAGTCCCGCCCCTGGATATTCTCGAGTCACTGGTTAACAAGTCGATCTTGATTCGCGAAGAATCGGTTGCCGGGGTGCGGTTTCGCATGCTGGAGACTCTTCGTGCTTATGGCCGCGACAAATTGCAGGAGAGCGGTGAGTACTCCACCGTGGCGCGCCGGCACCGGGACTGGTACCTCCAGTTGGTGAAGCATGCAGAGTCCGAGTGGATTTCGCCGCAGCAGACCGCCTGGATCACTCGGTTGCAGCAGGAACAACCGAACATCCGCGATGCGATGGAGTTCTGCACCTCTGAGACCGGTGAGGCTGTCGTCGGTCTACGAATGGCGGTCGCCCTGTACCCGTTCTGGTTTACGCGTGGCCTGTTCAGCGAAGGCCGGCGTTGGCTGGACCGACTCCTCGCTGCTGACGGGGAATCTCCGACGGTGGAACGGGTTCAAGCCTTGTACCTGAGTGGGGAGATGGCCGGCCTGCAGGGGGACATCGCCGCGGCAGTGCCCCTGGCGGCGAAGGCGCGAGAACTGGCCGAGCTTTTGGGCGACGCCGAGATCAGCGCGGCCGTGTCCTACGTGGAAGGGAACTTAGCGTTGTACAGCGGTGAGCCTGCGAAAGCGGTCACCTGTTTCGAGCATGCTCTCAGTGGTCTTCGCCCCGAGGCGAATCTCGTTCGCCGGATCGAAGCCCTGGTCGCCCGGGGGCTTGCCGGCTGGTTGGTCGGTAATGCCGCACTGGCGATTGCATCGCACCAGGAAGTGTTGGCTATCACGCGAGAACATGGTGAGTCCGTGTACCGCGCGTACTCGCTGTGGGTTCTCGGGCTGGTGTCGTGGCGGCAAGGACGGTCACGAGCGGGATCCGAGCTTCTGGAGGAGGGGGTACGAATCGCCCATCGGGTCGACGATCCTGTGAGCGGCGCGCTCTGCGTCGAAGCGTTGAGTTGGATTGCGGCAGAGGAAGGGCAAGAGGAAAGAGCGGCGGTGCTGATGGGCGCTGCCAGAGCACTCCGTAAGGTCGTGGGCGGTCCGACGGTGCACATTCCCGGCATGGTCGACTATCACGCGCAGTGCGAGCGCCGAACCCGCAAGGGGCTCGGCGACGCCGCATATGCAGCGGCCTTTCGAAATGGACAGGCCCTCAACTTCGACGAAGCCACTGCGTTAGCTCTCAACGAAAGTCCTCTCGTGCACTCCGCCCGTCGGTCCGGGGCAGGGAACGATTTGACTCAACGTGAAAGTCAGGTCGCAGAATTGGTGAGCGAGGGTTTGACCAACCGAGAAATTGCGGCGAGGCTGGTCATTTCACCACGCACTGCCCAGGGACATGTGGAGAATATTCTGGTCAAACTCGGGTTCACATCACGAGCGCAGATCGCCGCATGGTTCGTCGAACAAAACCGCCAGCCATAGCGCACGATATGGACGCCGCGGACCGGTGCCAGTTCCGATGACCCACAGTGGACATTCGCACAGGCCTACCGGACCGGTACAACCCCGTATCGAGTCAGCTTGACGGCGCAAAAGTCGCGAAGTGTCAATCGTGCAGTGAGATCGAGATCCTCGATGAATCGTTTCTCCAGTGTCTGGTGTAACCGCTGGTAGAACAACGCCGGAGAGATCCCGAATTCGGGGAGGATGTACTCGTCTCCACCTCCGTAGTGGGACCACATTTGCGCAAACTTGATCATTGAGTAGTCGATGTCGGTCATCTCTCCTCCAACGTGCAGTGCAGGATTCCATTCGCTGTGGTGCGCGTGTGGGTGTCACGGGCAGGGCAGTGAGCGGGCGAGTGTGGGTCAGCTTCGACGGGCCGACACACCGCTGCTGGGCGGTGGGTCAGCCCGTCGCCAGCTTGCGTGCTACAGGCGTGGTTCGGCGGCTGATGTGCCGTTGCAGCGCACCGTCGATCGTTACTTGGGTGGCATGCGGATGGCTCCGTCGAGGCGGATCGTTTCTCCGTTCAGCATGGGGTTCTCGACGATGTGCTCGACCAACTGAGCGAATTCTTCCGGTTTTCCGAGGCGGCTGGGGTGAGGAACCTGGGCTCCCAGTGCCTTCTGGGCCGCGGGCGGAAGCCCGAGCAGCATCGGGGTTTCGAAGATTCCTGGTGCGACGGAGCAGACGCGGATCGCGTGTTCTGCGAGGTCACGTGCGGCGGTGAGGGTCAGTCCGTGAACGCCGGCCTTCGACGAGCTGTAGGCGGCCTGACCGATCTGACCGTCAAAGGCAGCGATCGACGCGGTCATCACAATGACGCCGCGTTCGCCGTCCACCAATTCGTGAGTGCGCATGGAGTCGGCAGCGAGCCGCAGGACGTTGAAGGTTCCGATCAGATTGACCTCGATGACCTTCCGGAACTGGTCGAGGTCGTGCGGACCGTTGCGGCCGATGATCCGCTTGGGAGGTGCGATCCCCGCACAGTTGACGACGGTGCGCAAAGGTACGTCGGTGAACTGTGACAGTGCGGCCTGCACGTCTGCTTCGCTGGTTACATCTGTGGGCGCGAACGCGCACCGCTCGCCGAGCTCCGCGGCGATGGATTCGCCCGCGGACCCGGGAAGGTCAGCGATCACGACGTGGGCGCCGGCCTTGTGGAGTCGTTGAGCAGTGGCGAGGCCGAGCCCCGAGGCGCCGCCGGTGACGAGCACTCCCTGATTGTCGAGTTTCATAGTTATCCCTTCGAGAGGTTGGAGGTGGCCGCGGCTGCAAGACCACCCAGGGCGGCGCCGGAGGAGAGGACAGTCAGCGCTGCCCAAACATCGCCGGCGTATGTGGTGCGTACGAGGTCGGCGATCTGGGCCGACCAGTGAGCTTCGGTTCCGAATTCGTCCCGCCACGACCAGAGCCTGGTCGAATGGAAATGCAGGGGGTGCTCGGCGGTCAGTCCCATCGCCCCGTGTAGTTGATGAGCGGCTCGGGCTACTTTGGTCGCTGCCGTCGAGGTCTGTACTTTCGCGGCGGCAATGGCCAGGACGGCTGGGGCGGCAGGGGAGCGTCCCGGTGCGGGAAGCTGCTGTACTGCCGCGATGACGGCTGACTCGGCCGCCGCGGCGTCCTCGGCGATGGTTGCGATCGTGTGCTGCACGATCTGGTGCGCGGCAAGGGGTTTGCGGAATTGATGCCTGACCAGTACGTACTCGTGGGAGAGGCGGAGGCACGAGCGGAGGGCGCCCAGTAGTTGGCAGCTGCGCCCCAGCGCTCCCAAGAGCATCACTTCGTCGATGACGTCTTCATCCATCACGTTGTGGACGCCGATCTCGGTGTCGACATGGAGATCGTCGCGGGGTTCGGTTCCCAGGCTCAGTCGCGGGGTCGCGACCAGATCCTTCCGGTTGACCCGGACGAACGCGACCTTCCCTGATGTGGTGGGAACAAGGGCCCACAGCTCGTCGCAGACGCTGCCCCATGGCACCTTCTCGAAGGCTGCGGTGAGGTGCCAGCCCCGGGTGGTCTTCGTCAGCGTGCTGGTCCTGCGCGCCGCGACTGATGCGGTGACCAGTCCAGGGGGGAGCGTGTTCCCGGTCTTCGCGGCCAGGTGGCTGGCAATGAACAGGCACTCGGTCAGAGGGGCGGCGATTCCGGCCTGAGCCGCTCGGATGGTGACGGTGGCGGCATCCGACCAGTCGCCGCCGGCGCCGCCGAGACTGTCTTCGATACCGACACGGGTGAGGTCGGATTCGACAAGCCTGGACCAGGCGGTCCCGTCGATATTCTCACCGGCACAAGCGTCTTCCTTACCGAAAAGCTGCGACAGCAAGGAATCCAAGTCACTCATGAAACTTCCAATGCTCGCGCGATGATTCCGCGCATGATCTCGTTGGTGCCACCCCGGAGGGTGAAGCCAGGGGCGTGGGTTTGGGCCTGGGCGAACCATCGGGAAACATCGGACGCCCGCTGCGGGTCGGCGATGCTATCCATCCACCGTCGGGTGATGTCGATCGTGTCGTTCTCGAGAGTCGTCCCGAGATCCTTGACGATCGCCGCCGCCACCCCCGGCGCCTCGGCACCGTCGAGGTGATGATTGATCCGCGTCGACATCGCGCGAAGCACGGACAACCGGGCGATGACGGACCCGAGATCTTCGTCCCGCGCCTGATTCGGCTCGCCCTTGTCGGACGCGAGGGCGGCGAACATCGGAAACGTCGACAGGAAACGTTCCGGGCCGCTGCGCTCGAAGCCGAGTTCACCCATGACCTGCCGCCAGCCGCCGCCGACACGACCGAGCACGTTGTCATCGGGGACGAAGACGTCGTCGAAGATCACCTCACAGAAATGTTCGCGCCCGTCCAACGTCCGGATGGGCCGCACTGTGATCCCCGGTTGCCGCATATCGATGATGACCTGGGTCAGCGCCTCGGCAGCTCGTTCCTCGACTCGTCCGGTTCGGACCAGCGCCAGCATGTAATGCGCCTTGTCGGCGTGGCTGGTCCAGATCTTCGATCCGTTCACCAGCCATCCACCGGTCGTCTGTGACGCGCGGCTGCGCACCGATCCGAGATCGGATCCGGATTCCGGTTCGCTCATGCCGATGCAGAAGAAGAGTTCACCGCGGGTCATCGCTGGGAGAAAGAACTCCCGTTGTGCCTCGGAGCCATGGCGCAGTAGCGAGGGGCCGATCTGGCGGTCGGAGAACCAGTGCGCCGCCACCGGTGCGCCGGCGGCCAGTAGTTCCTCGATCACGGCGAACCGTGCGGGTGCCGATGTCGCTCGCCCGCCGTACTGCTCGGGCCAGGTCATTCCGATCCAGCCTTGCCGGCCCAGTTCGGCGGAGAATGCAACCGAGTGGCCGGAGAGCCAGCTGTCGCATTCGGAGATCATCAGACCCGATTGCGTGGCCTGCTCGAGGAAGGCGCGGACGCGGTGACGTTCGGCGGTGATCTCTTCTGGTTCGGGGGCGACGGATTCGGTGAAGAGTTCGAGCACCGACTCGACGGCCGTACTCATCGGCCGACCTTGAATTGTTCACGGAACTCGGGCCTACGCACGCTCGTCAGCTGTTCTCGAAGCTCGTGTTCCATCGCCTGGGCGTGGTCGCGAAACTGTGCCGATGACCGCAACGTCGACTTCACCTGGACTGCGAGCGCACGGGGGGCGCGTGTGATGGTTCGGCAGAAGTCGAAGCTGGCGGGGAGCAGGTCGCTGTCTGGCACACAGGACCAGGCCAACCCGAGCTCTTTGGCGCGGGCACCGTCGACGGCTGCTCCGAACAGGGTCACTGCGGCGGCCGCCTGCGGACCGACCACTTCGTTCAGCATCCAGGTGTGACCGCCACCGGGATGGATAGGGATCTGAATGAACCGGGCATCGAAGACCGCCGACTCCGCGGCGATCCTTACATCGCAGGCGAGGGCGAGGTTGAAACCCGCCCCGACCGCCGGGCCGTTGACGGCCGCCACCGTGGGCAGCCGGAAGTTGCGGACGAGGAGAAACGCCTCGTAGATGCGTCGGAGGACCTGTTCATCGGCGTGGATCAGGGCACCGCGGTCGGCGCCCGCGCAGAACGCCGAACCAGCTCCGGTTACCACGACTGCTCTCACTGACGGGATGCCCTCCAAGTGGGTGAGAGCGTCGGCGAGTTCGTCGGCGAGATCGACAGTGATCGCATTACGTCGTGCGGGATCGTTCAACGTAACCACACCTATGCCTTCGACACAGTCGGTGTCGATGACTCCCATGCGAGCTCCTTCCGGGGACGATTGCGAATTATTGGAATCTGGCGCAAGATTAACCTAATGTGTCAAGTGGGCGGCGTCACGTGGTCGTTGCCACGTCGTTGCGGTCACATCGCGCAGCGGTGTAAGTCGAGAAGAGGAGATGATCGAATGACCAGCAGGGTCGCGGTGGTTACCGGAGCGGGCCGTGGGATCGGGCGTGCAGTGGCACTCTCGTTGGCGGGTGCCGGGTGGTCCGTTGTCGTCAACGACCTGGGTGCCGGGCCGCAGGGAAACGGAGCGGACGACGGACCCGCCGAGACTGTCGCGAAGGAAATCCGCGACGCCGGCGGGCAGGCGCTGGCGAGCACAGCGGACATCAGCAACTGGGATGCGTCCCGGGAGATGATCCGCTCGGCCGTCGACGAATTCGGTCAGCTCGACGGCGTCGTGAACTGCGCCGGCATCCTGCGGGACGGCATTTTCCACAAGATGCCCGAGTCCGACTGGGATTCGGTACTCAAGGTGCACCTGAAGGGCAGTTTCTCGGTGAGCAGGGCGGCCGCCGAAGTCTTCCGCGAGCAGTCGTTCGGCGCGTTCGTCCACATGACCTCGACGGCCGGTCTGATCGGCAATCTTGCACAGGCGAACTACTCCGCCGCCAAGCTCGGCATCGTCGGCCTGTCGCGGTCGATCGCACTGGACATGGCCCGGTACAACGTCCGGTCGAACACGATCGCCCCCTTCGCGTGGAGCCGGTTGATCGGAACCCTGCCGGACGAGACGCCGGCGGAGAAGGCCCGGCTCGCACGGATGAAAGCAATGAAGCCCGAACAGGTTGCGCCCCTGGTCAACTACCTGCTCGGTGAGGAGGCCGAGAACATCAGTGGCCAGATCTTCGTGGTGCGCGGCAACGAGATCATGCTGATGAGCCAGCCGCGACCACTCAAGACGATGACCCGCACGGACGGCTGGAGCGCCGAGACGCTGGCCTCGCACTTCGGGCCCGCCATCGCCACTAGCCTCGTCCCGCTCGAGACCTCGCCGCAGATCTTCTCCTACGACCCCGCCTGAAAGGCGAACACGCGATGACTATCGACGCCGCAAAACTGCTCGATTATCCGTTCCCGACGTCCGAGCACTCCTACACCGCGCGCGATGCCATGCTCTACGCGCTCGGGGTCGGCCTGGGCTCGGATCCGACCGACGAGGCGGAACTCCCGTACGTCTACGAACGCAATCTCACGGTTCTGCCCACCATGGCAGCGGTCATCGGCCACCCCGGCCCGTGGTTCCGGGATCCCGCCACCGGCATCGACTGGGTGCACGTCGTCCACGGTGAGCAGTCGCTCGAGATTCACGCCCCGCTGCACCCAGACAACCCCCTTCGGTGCGAGACACAGGTGGTCGACGTCGAGGACAAGGGGCCGGGCCGCGGAGCCCTCGTCCGCTGGCGACGCCGCCTCTTCGACGCGCAGACCGGTGCACTGGTCGCCACCTCCGACAGCACGCTGTTCTGCCGCAAGGATGGCGGCTTCGGCGGGCCGGTCCGGCCCAAGCAACCGGCCACGCCGTGGCCGGAGGGCTCTCCGACGGCGTCCGTCGAGAGCGAGATTTCACCGCGAGCGGCGTTGATCTACCGACTCAGCGGCGACTACAACCCCGTGCACGCCGACCCGAAGATCGCGGTCGAGGCCGGTTTCGAGCGCCCGATTCTGCACGGTCTGTGCACCTTCGCGCACGCGACGTGGTCGGTGATCCGAGAGCTGGCCGACGGCGACGTCGGCGCCCTCGAGTCCGTTCAGGTGCGCTTCAAGGCGCCCGTCTTCCCGGGCCAGCGGCTGCGGACGGATATGTGGCAGGACGGTGACACGGTCCGGTTCCGGTCGTTCACCGACGACGGTGCGGTGATGGTCCTCGACGGTGGCCAGCTCGAGTTGCGATCGGAACGGAGAGCGAAATGACGGACGTGACGCAGCTTGGCTCCTCCGACATCCTCTATGAGGTCGACGAGTTGGGCATCGCGACGATCACCTTGTCCCGCCCGGACACGCTCAATGCGCTGACCACCGAGATGTTGACCGCGACCTTGCCTGCGCTGTGCCGCGAGGTGACCGACGACGACCGGGTCAAGGTAGTCGTGATCACCGGCGCCGGCCGCGGATTCTGCTCGGGCGCAGACGTCAAGGAACGCATTCCCAAGGTCGTCGAAGCCGCCGATGCGACGACATTGGAGCGTGCGGTCGGGGCCTTCGTGCAGCCGGTGTGGTCGATTCCCAAACCCGTCATTGCCGCGGTCAACGGCGTCGCCGGCGGCGGTGGAATGTCCATCGCGTGCGCCGCGGACTTCCGCTTCCTCGCGCACTCGGCGACGTTCGTGGCGGCGTTCGTGCGGCGGGGCATGATGCCCGACAGTGGCCTGACGTACCTGTTGCCCCGGTTGATTCCCCGCTCGCGTGCCGCCAGGATCCTGATGACCGGGGCGACCGTGACACCGGATGAGGCGCTGCAACTGGGTCTCGCCGACGAGGTCGTGCCCGACGCCGAACTGAGCAACGCGGTGCACGAATTCGCCGCGCAGCTGGCGGCCGGGCCCGCGGTGGCGCTCTCGTTCACCAAACGCGCAATCCAGCGTTCGGATCAGCTCACCCTGGAGGGGCAGCTCGAATTCGAGAGCTGGGGGCAACACATCTGTTTCAAGACAGCCGACTTCGCCGAAGGTCTCGCGGCCTTCGCGGAGCGCAGGACACCAGTTTTCAAGGGACGATGAACGTGACATACACCGATATCATTTACACCGCGCGCGACGGCGTGGCCACCATCACCATCAACCGGCCGGAGTCGCTCAACGCGCTGCGCACCACAACGGTCCAGGAATTGATCGAAGCGTTCCGGCGCGCCGACGAGGACCCGACGATCGGCGTCGCGGTGCTGACCGGGGCGGGCGACCGCGCCTTCTGCGTCGGCGCGGACCAGAAGGAACTGGTCTCGCGTCTGGACGCCCGGGGATGGCGGGCGGTGGCGCAGCAACTGCGCGATCTGTTCGCCACGATGCGCGGGATCGGCATTCCCATCATCGCCGCCGTGAACGGCTGGTGCATCGGCGGCGGTCACGAACTGCACTGCTTCGCCGACATCACCATCGCCGACGAGGGCGCCCGGTTCGGCCAGGTCGGGGCCAAGGTCGGTGGCGCGCCGATCTACCTCACCCGCCTGCTGCCGAAGATCGTCGGCGAGAAGAAGGCCCGCGAGATCATGATGTTGTGCGAGCAGTACACCGCTCAAGAAGCCCTCCAGATGGGCCTGATCAACCGGATCGCCCCGAGCGGCACCCTCGACGACGCCGTCGAGAAGATGTGCCAGGACCTGCTCGGTAAGAGCCCGACCGTCCTGCGAGTCCTCAAGACCGCGATCGGTGCCGAGAACGTGCTCGGCGACGACGTCATCCCGATGATCGTCGAAAGCCTCGCCTCCTTCTTCGGCTCTGACGAACAGCGCGAGGCCACAACAGCATTCGCGGAGAAGCGCGAACCGAACTACAACAAGTTTCGGAGGGCATGATGTCCTATCCATCCGGTACCTACCCGGTCGCGGGGCCGCTGAACGGAATCAAGATCATCGCGTTCGAGCACGCCTGGGCGGCTCCGTACGGGACCATGATGCTCGCCGATATGGGGGCGGACGTGGTCAAGGTCGAGCCCCCGGGAACCGGCGATCACGTCCGTGCATGGACCCGCAACGACCTCGACGGACTGAGCCCCCACTTCCTGGCGGTGAACCGGAACAAGCGGTCCATCGTCCTCGACCTCAAATCTCCCGAGGGACTCGCCACGGCCAAGCGGTTGATCGCCGAAGCCGATGCCGTGGTCGAGAACTTCTCGCCCGGCGTGATGCGTAAACTCGGGCTCGATTACGACACCCTGACCGAATCGCACCCCGATCTCGTGTACTGCTCGGTCAGCGGATTCGGCGAGACCGGACCCTACAGCGACCGCCGCGCCTACGACCTGCTGATTCAGGCCGAAGGCGGGTTGCTGTCGGTGACCGGGACCGATGAGGAGTCGCCGGCCAAAGTCGGGACCGCCGTGGTCGACGTGCTCGCCGCCATGGTCGCAGCATTCTCCCTCGCCTCCGCGCTCCGCGGGAAGGAAGCCCTCGGGCAGGGCCGCTACATCGATGTCTCCATGCTCGACGTGGCCGCGTCGACCATGGCATTCAACATCTTCAGCTACGGACTCTCCGGTGTGATGCCCAAGCCGATCGGAACAGCGCACCCACTGCTGGCTCCCTACGAGGTCTATTCCACCGCCACAACTCCGGTCGCGATCGCCATCCTGACCGAGGCGCACTGGGCCACCTTCTGCTCCGTACTCGAACGCGAAGATCTCTGTACCCAAACAGAGTTCGCGACAGCACCGATGCGGGTCAGCAATCGAGAACTACTCAACGAGCAACTCCGCCCGATCTTCGACAAGTGGGACGGCCCCGAGCTGGTCGATACACTCGCCGGCGCCGGCCTCGCCTGCGCCAGTGTCAACGACGTCGCCGCGATCCTCGAGCACCCTCAGCTGCACGACCGGGACTTCTTCTCCGAGTGGAATGTTCGAGGACACGACCTCATCGCGCCCGGTGCGCCCTGGCGGATGACCGGAAACGCGAAGCAACCCCAGGATCGGCTCCCCGCCGACAGGCCGGGGCAGCATGCCGCGGACATCCTGCGGGACTGGATCGGCGCCGACAGCGCCGAGATCGATGACCTGTCGGCCAGGGGAGCTCTGGGGTGAGATGGTGAAGACCGAAATCGGGATCCGCACGGCCGCAAGCTACTTTCCCCGCTACCGGCTGACCGGAGCCGAAATAGCCAGAAGCCACAACCGTGAAGGTGGGCGCGGTCAACGCAGCCTCGCCGGGCCGGACGAAGATTCCCTCACCCTCGCGATCGAGGCGGCCCGCCGACTGCCGACCGAGGCACTGCGACAGACCAAGGCATTGGTCTTCTGCTCCACGACGGCGCCCTACCTGGTGAAGAACAACGCCAGTGCGGCGCACGCCGCACTGGGCCTCGATCCCAATGTGCCCGCCTACGACGCCGGAGGCTCGCTTCGGTCGGTGCTCGGTGTCTTACTGTCCGCCGAACCGGGAACACTCATCCTGGCCGGCGACATCAACACCTCCCGGCCGGGTTCACCCATCGAACTGCTGCACGGCGACGCCGGTGCCGCGTTGTTGATCGGTGACGCCGACTCTGCCGCGGCAGTCATCACCGGCTCCGTGAGCATGACCGAGGAGATCCAAGACCATTGGCGTGACCCCAAAAAGCCCTGGATCAGCCAGTCGGAAGACCGGTTCCCGGTCTCGCGGTACCTGTCGCTGCTCTCGGATGCTCTCAAAGACTCCCAGGTCGATACCTGTGATCAGGTCGTGGTCAGCACACCCTCGGCGCGGTTGACGAAGGCGGCTGGCAAGGAACTCGCCGCCCTGGGTACCGTCCACACCCTCGACGGGGTCGGGTACGCGGGCACCGCAGATTTGCTGGTGAAGCTGTCCGATGCACTCGCCGCCGCCAGCAGCGGTCACACGCTGACCGCGGTCAGCCTGGCCGACGGCTGCGATGTACTCACGGTGCGCGTCACCGACAACGTGCACGGTGCCTTCCACCCCGGCCCAATCGGCTCCGGTGTGGTCCCCAGCTATCTGGATGCCCTCACCTGGCGTGGAATCCTCGACCGGGAGCCTCCACGACGACCGGAACCGCGGACCGTCAGCGCTCCCGCCGCGATGCGCGGCGTGAAGTGGAAGTACGCGCTGCAGGGATCCACCTGCCTGGCATGCGGCAATGTGTCGACACCACCTCAACAAGTGTGTGTCCGGTGCGGCTCGACCGAGCACGGCGACCCGGTCGTGATGACGGACAAGAACGCCACCATTCGAACTTTCAGTGTGGACCGGCTGGCGTACACCCTGAACCCGCCGATGGTCGCGGCAGTCGTCGGCTTCGACGGGGGAGGGCGGCTGGAAGTGGAGATCACCGACACCGATCCCGACTCACTGTTCGTCGGCGCGCCGGCGCGGATGACGTTTCGCCGCCGCCATTCCAGTGGTGGCGTGCACAACTACGTGTGGAAAGCAACAGCGGAGGGCGGTGCACAGTGAGTAGCCATGGCATCAGCGACAAGGTCGCCATCGTGGGAATGGGCTGCACACGATTCGGTGAACTGTGGGATCGCAGCACCTCGGATCTCCTCGTCGAAGCGGCCACCGACTGCCTGAAAAGCGCCAATGCGTCCCTGGACGATGTGGACGCATTTTGGCTCGGCACGATGGATTCGGGGTACAGCGGACTGACCTTGTCCACCGCCCTCAAGTCCCGGGGAAAACCGGTGACGCGCGTGGAGAACATGTGCGCCTCGGGGTCGGAGTCCCTGCGTGGTGCCGTCTACGCGGTGGCCTCCGGCGCCTACGACGTCGTGATGGCCACCGGAGTCGAGAAACTGAAGGACTCCGGATTCTCCGGACTGGTCCGAAACGACCCGCCGGACGACGGTACATCGGTGGAAACCACGGCGCCAGCAGCATTCTCGTACTTAGCTCCCGCGTACGAGCAGGCATACGACGTCGACCCGACGATGATGCGCAAGACCCTCAGCCATATCGCTGTGAAGAACCACGCGAACGGCGCGTTGAATCCGCGGGCGCAGTTCCGCACTCCTGTTACGGCCGAGGCGGTCTCGCGGTCGCCGTTGGTGGCCGGATCGCTCGGGGTGCTCGACTGCTCCGGAGTTGCCGACGGTGCCGCGGCGGCTCTCGTCGTGCGGGCCGAGGACGCGTACAAGTACACCGACACTCCGATGTTCGTCAAAGCGCTGTCGGTGGTGGCAGGAAACGGATACTCCATCCTCGACGACGACGCGTCGTTCGCCTCGGTGCCGGAAGTCGTCACCTGTGCGGCCGATGCGTACCGGCAGGCCGGCATCACCGACCCACGGCGAGAAATCTCGCTCGCCGAAGTCCACGACTGCTTCACCCCGACTGAGCTCGTGCTCATGGAAGATCTCGGATTCTCCGAACGAGGACACGGATGGCTCGACGTCCTCGACGGTGTCTTCGACGCGGACGGCGCCCTGCCGGTCAACATCGACGGAGGACTCAAGTCGTTCGGACACCCGATCGGAGCGACGGGCCTGCGAATGATGTTCGAGTGCTGGCTGCAATTCCGCGGCGAGGCAGGACCGCGGCAACTGAAGGATCCCAAGATCGGACTCACCCACAACCTTGGCGGACGGCCAGGCCGATGCGTCTCCTTCGTCGGCATTGTCGGCAAGGAACTGTCGGACCACTGACGACGACGGTTACACAGACCGTCTTCACGTTGTAATCACCGAAAGGAACGAAATTGTCCATTCTCGAACCAGCCGAATTGACCCAGGACTTGGAGGGCACCTACTACAGCCCGAAGATGCAGTGGTGGTGCGCGCACGCCGACCTCGTCGACGAGGCCGGCAACGATACGGCCCTGTACTTCTGGCCGGCACTCGGATCGCTCGACGAAGCCTGGATCTGCTCGCTGCACACCAAGGATGAGGTCATCGACCTCACGCAGCTGTACCAGCCGCTCGGCACCTTCAAGACCTCGCGGTCGGGTGTCGACGTCCAGTTCGGTAACCAGTACATCCGCGGCACCTTCCCCGAGTACGACATCTACGTCGAAGGCACGCACAACGGCGAGGAGGTGTCGCTCGAGGTCCACATGAGCGCGGAGACGCCGGCGTTCGAGGCACTGCCGAACCTGCGCGGTATCACCTGGCACTACGTTCCCCGTTTCACAGTGCAGGGAACGCTCACCCGCGGGGGGACCTCGACCAGTGTGAAGGGGGCCGGCTACCTCGAACGGCGCCGCGGACGCTTCTGGACTCCGGGTATCAACCGCGGTCTGTGGGAGAGCATCCCCGGAGCCGGAGAATCGCCGTTCAGCATTCCGCTCTTCTACAAGGTCTGGAAGAACGACGGAAGCATCCAGCTCCAGACGCTGACGTTCACAGTCGACGGCAAGTCGATGGTGGACTTCGGCGACGTAGAGGTCGACATCCAGGAGACTGCCAAGCTCCCCGGGTTCGAGGAGATCGACCACCCGATGCGCTACCGGCTCACCGCGGAGGGCGATGGCGGCAGCGCCTCCATCGATGTGGTGCGCAACCCGAACCGACTGGCTCTGCGGGACTACTTCGATGACCCGGACCCGCGGGCCAAGTGGGCCGGTCTCTACGGGGCCGGACACGCCACCGGCGTCGTTACCTACCAGGGCCAGGAACACCGCGTCGACGCGCCCACCTACGGTAGTGCGCTCTACTTCTACGAGAAGTAATCAGAGGTGACCCGGCCGGGGCCGAACTCGCGCGGACCCGGCCGGGTCGACTGCACTCCCCGCACACTCGAAATCCAACAGCTGACGGGCGGCGCAGACACACCGCGCGGAACCCGACTTGCTGGTAGGGGAATGATAAGATTTTGTCGAATGATGCACCTAACTCCTGTGGCTGAGAGGGTGACACCCATACTGCGCGGTCACAGGCATTGACGAAAGGTCCGGTGTGGCCGATATGCCTGCGCTGAGTACGAACGGGGAACGTAGCACCGCAACTCCCGTGCGGTCTTTTGCCGTCGCAAGTGACCGCAAGTTGCCCAAGGCTGCGGCCATGTTGGCGCAGGAAATCCGCGCCAAGATTCTCGGCTACGGCCTCGAACCGGGTACGGCGCTACCGAGCGAACCCGAGCTGATCGAGCAGAGCGGTCTCGGACGAGCCTCGGTCAGAGAAGCGATCAGGCTTCTCGAAGCGCAGGGCCTCGTTGTCATCAAGCGCGGCTCTCACGGCGGCATCTTCGTCGCGCAGCCCGATCTGTCGAGTCTGAGCCACGGAATCGCGCCGGTGCTCACACTGTCGAAGGCGCCGCTGCGTGATCTGACGACCTATCGGAAGATGGTCGAGCCGCCAGCGGCAGGCCTCGCCGCCTCCATCGCGAGCAAGGAGGACAAGTGCAGCCTGCTCAAGCTCGCCGAGCACGGCTCGATGCCGGGATACAACAATGAGGTCGCCTTCCACGAGCGTGTCGCCGAGCTGGCCGACAACCTGCTGTTGCGCGTGTTGGTCATGGTGCCGCATGACCTTCTCCGAGAACATCTTCGCAGCGAATCGATAGATGATTCGGTCGTCGACGAAGCGAATAATGCGCACATGGCTATCGCCAAAGCGATCGTGGCTGGCGATTCCGCCCGCGCTACGCGCGCGATGATGAAACACCTCGAGGCCTTCGAAGAGCGGATGGGTCGCGCCGGTCGACTCGAACGGCCGATCGTGCCTCAAGAACAATGGCTGCGGGATGTTCCCGAAGGTTTCGGGTCCGTGATGACTGGTTGGCACTGACGACCACAGCAATCGGGCATGGGTGCGACGCGAACGCCGGTCGCATCCATGCCCGTCCTGCGTTCGCACGAGCACGTGCAGTGCGAGAGCAGCAAGACTAGGACGACGTGTGTTCTGATGCGACAGTGGTGCGGTCATCGCGCTCGAGCGGTGAGCCCGAGCGCAGCATGCGTCGGCCGATCATCAACACGCAGGCCGCTATCACCATCGCGCCCGCGACGAGGATCCACCCTGTTGCGAAGCCGAAGTGCATTGCGATGAAACCGAAACAGAGTGGGCCGAGGCATCCGCCCGCGTAGACACCGACCTGTACGGCACCTGTCGCGGTGGCCGGCGACGAGGGATTGAGCCGGATGATCGCGAACTGCAGTAGCCCCGGCCAGGACCAGCCCAGGCCCATGCCCAGTACGACACCCACGAGGAGGGGAACCGTACCCGGTAGGGCGAGGAGCGCAGCCCCGATCGCTCCGAGGGTGAGACTTCCGGCAACATAAGCGAAGTGACCGGTCGGGCGCCGGTCGGCAAGCCACCCGTGCAGCATCCGCATGAACAGTGCGATCACGCTGCCGAGGGTCAAGACCAGCCCGGCGGTCGAGGGAGCGATGCCACGGGACACCGAGGACGCAACGAGGAAGATGGTCATGGCGTTCGCCGCCGCGGCGGCAAGGCTCGCCGCCGCGCCGATGACAGCGAGAGCCAGCGGGGTGGCCGATCGTGCTGCTGGAAGGGGTGGACGCGCTGGCCGGCTGCCACGAGGGGTGGCGGCCAGCGCGCACAGCGCGACCGCGGCGCCGATGACAAAGGACCAACGCCATCCCAACGGCAGTGCGATGGCCGGCACCGCAACTCCGGCGAGCAGTGTCGCAGTCGGAACGGACGCTTGTTTTGCGCCGAAGGACAATCCCAGGCGGTCCGCGGGCATCGACCTCGCCAGCGACGAGTTCGACGACAGCTGGCCCACGACATTGCACCACGCGCTGGCGAGGAGAAGAACGAGCAGCGATCGGTACGACTGCGCAAGACCGGCGATCAGCAACATGAACACTGCCGCTCCGACTACTGCCGCAGTGCTCGACACGCCACTACCGATGCGGTCGATGATTCGGCCGGCGGGCAGTGCAACAGTCGCGCTCACCGCGAAGTAGAGCGCGACCGCCAACCCGAGGCCAGCCGGATCCAGGTGCAGGTCTTCGGCAATCTGCACTGCCAGGGCGCCGGTGAGGAAAACCGGCAGCGCCGTCGAGGTGGTCACCGCGATGGCTCCGGCAGCGACCCGGAAAGTTGTCGGACCTGACGTGATCACTGCAGGACACTCCTCTCAGACATCACCGTGCATGCGGCCGCGGCCGCATGCACGGTGATGGAATGCCTCGATGAGTCGGGCTCAACGAGGGCTTTGGTGCTCTCGCAGAACCGAACTGGACGCGGCGCCGGACTTTCCGTTGGTGATCACGTGGACGTGATCCGGCCGACGTAGAAATCGCCGGTGCGTTCGATCTTCACCCGTGATCCGAAGGGTTCCGACAACTCGTCGAGATGTTCGAGGATGCGGATGGCGTCGTCGGGGGAGGCGAATTCCGGGCACCCGCGGCGGCTTCGCGGTTCGGATCGGCCGAGAGTGATCGGATGCAGCTCCGTGCCGGTCAGGACACCGTCTTCGTACGAGAAGCGGGCGACCACCGACTCCCAGAACTTCGGCTGGTCGGCGTACCCGGTCACCGCGTCGTAGAGGTCGGCGGTGGTCGAGGTCGGTGGCATGCCCTGCTGTTCGTAGACCTCCGGCGGGAAGGCGGAGATCACCTCGAGGTTGAAGACGAAATTGCCCAGCGAGTAGCAGATGGGACGCCCTTTGTAGAGCTCGACCCCACGGAGCATGTGCGGGCCGTGACCAACAACGCCGTGGGCGCCGGCATCGATGAGCCCGTGGGCGAGGGGCCGGAGGAACTCGGCCGGGACCTCGTTGTTCCAGCGGCCCTGGATGCCCTCGTGGCAGTGCAGGCCGACGATCACCAGATCCGCCTGACGCCGCGCCTCGTCCACCACGTACTGCAGTGCTTCGACATCCCGCGTCAACGCATCTTCCTGTACTCGCGGGTTCGCATCCGGGACGAAATGAACCCCCTCGACGGCGATCCCACCGGGCGGCGGCGGGTCGTAGACGTTGCGGTCGGGGTACGGGAAATGGATACCCGGTGCGGTGGTGCCGCTCGAGGTGACGTTGACGCCGGCGTCGGCAAGAATCTCGCGGAGTTCCTCGAAACGGTCCTGCCGAATGTAGTGCGTCTTCTGCAGTCGCACCGGGGCGATACCGGGACGGCCGGCGTCGGCGATGCCAGGGTCGGCGGCGAGGGACAGTCGAGCGTTGCTCGAGCCCGCGGAGATGAAGGCGACACGGCCTCCGGGGGCGTCGAAGTATCGCGGCTGGCGGGCTTCTCGCAATGTGCGGCCGGCGCCCGCGTAGGCAAGTCCGCGTTTTTCGAGTTCCTCCAGTGATGCCACCAGGCCGTCGGTGCCGTAGTCGGTGGCGTGGTTGTTGGCCATGCCGTAGAGGTTGATGCCAAGCCACTCGAACTCGGACAAGAGTTCGGGCTCGACGCCCAGGTGCGTGCCGTGGAACGTGGTCGACGGCTTGCGGCCGGGGCCGGGGAAGACCATCTCCACGTTCGTGATGGTCACGTCGGTGCTGCGCAACAGGTCGACGAGGGCGGTGAAGTTGGCATTCGGGTTCGCCGAGATGCGGTGGGTGACGATGGCGTCGCCGGTGGCGACGACATTTACGGTGGACACTAAGGCTCCTTCTGGGTACCGCTAATTATTGTCCGGTCGCTGGAGACCGGTGTGATGGTGTTACTCCGAAGTCTTCAAATTCCAGATGTCGGAGAACTGCGTGGCGACGACCTCCTCGTAGGGAACATCGTCGGTGATCAGGCCGGTGTTTTGGTAGATCTTCATTGCCGCGTCGTAGGTCTGCGGTGAGATCTCCGAGGTGAAGTGATCGCGCGAGGCGTTGTAGATGTTCGCGACGAGGTCCGGTGCCAGGTCGGGGTAGAGCTCCTCGAGCACCGGCAGTGCGGTTGCGGGGTCGTCGCGCAGAGTGTTGTTCGCTCGTGTCACCGCACGCACGAGCGCCCGGGCGGTCTCGGGGTTGTCGTTGATCCACTCGGTGGTCGCCTGCAGGGTCGAGGTCGGCAGCTTGGAGTAGGTGGATTCGGTCGTGGTGGTGCGCAGGTCGAAGACGATCCGTCCCGTGCCCGAGGTGGTGATCTGGGTCAGGTCCGGCTCATAGGTGATGAGGGCGTCGACCGACCCTGTTCGCAGGGCCGCACTGGCTTCGGCGCCGGTACCCACGGCGATGATGGTGACATCGGTATCGGGGTTGAGCCCATACTCGGCAAAGATCCCGCGAGCGATGCTGTCCCCGGTGGACCCGGACGCGGCAACACCGAACCTCTTGCCCTTCATCGCATCGACGAAGGCCTGCGGGTTGTTCGGCGGGATCTGAGGAAAGGTGTTGCCGCCGACGAACGCATAGATCGT
Organism: Rhodococcus sp. 21391; assembly: GCF_016772255.1. Classification (NCBI taxonomy): domain Bacteria; kingdom Bacillati; phylum Actinomycetota; class Actinomycetes; order Mycobacteriales; family Nocardiaceae; genus Rhodococcus; species Rhodococcus sp. 21391. The sequence continues at coordinate 7,443,036 of NZ_CP063781.1, forward strand.
CGCCATCTCGAGGCCCGCCAGACTCTGGATGGATTGACCCTTCCCGGTCAGTTCGATCGGGGTATCGAAGCCCGTCGTCACGGCGACGACGCTGCGGCCGAGCAGAGCCGTGACCGAGGCATCACCGCTGTCGGTGGGCACGATGGTGACGTCGAGGCCTTCGTCGTCGAAGTAGCCGAGCTTCTCGGCGACGAAGGCGGGACTGAAGCACATCAAATTGACCCCGGCGATCTTGATCACATTGCCGTCGGCGTTGCGGGAGGTGGCGCCGCCGCAGGCGCTGACGAACAAGAGCGTCGAGAGGGCAATGAGTACAGGCAAAACACGCGTTCGCATGGCGTGTTCCTTTCGGGTTGGGGAGGACGAGCCTGCGAGCACTTCAGGCGTGTGGCCGGATGCCGTCAGACGTCGAGAGGCGTGGCTGACTATTTGGCGGTGGCACTGCCCCAAGAGGAAAGGGACCTTTCGAGCAGGCGCACCGCTTGATCGAGGATCACGCCCAGGGCCGCGACGATGATCAGATAGGTGAAGACCCCGGTGGTGTCGAACAGACCTGACGCCCGCGAGATGCGTAGGCCCAGTCCGTGTTCTGAGATGATGAGTTCGCCGACGACCGCGCCGATGAGGGCGAATCCCAATCCCACGCGTGTACCCGAGAGCAACCACGGCACCGACGCCGGCAGGCTGACCTTCCGGAAGATGAACCAATCGCTCGCTCCCATCATCTTCACCTGGCTGATGAGCCGTTGATCGACGTTGGTCAGGCCCGCATAGGTATTGAGCAGCATGATGAAGTAGCACAGCGAGAAGACCAAGGCGATCTTCGACGCCGGTCCGATCCCGAACCAGATGATGAACAACGGGGCGATCGCGATGCGGGGGGTGCTGTATAGGGCAAGAATGTACGGGTCGACCACTTTCTGCAGCAGTGGGAACTTGTACATGATGCAGGCGCTGGCGACACCGGTGACTGCGCTAAGCGCAAATCCAACGAGGACGTTCTGCATCGTGAATGCCACATCGACATAGAGTTCTTTGTCGACGAGGACTTCGCGCAGTCGTTCGATCACTGCGGTGGGTTCGCTGACGAAGAATGGGTCGATCCAGCCGATCTCTACCGCCGCCTGCCACATGGCGAGCGCCACGATCAGGAGCAGAACCTGCAGGGTTAGAAGTTTCAGGGTCGGACCCAACCGCATCTTTCTCCTGCTGGTGGTCCGCGAACCGGGACTTTTCTCTGCTTCTCGTTCGCGGGGTTTGTCGGTCGTTACCGCGGTGTCAGGCATGGTCGTCGCCTCCGGACATCAGTTTGTGCAGGATTTCGTCATAGAGTTCGCGGTAGTCATCGCGCTTCATGATCTGTGCGAGATCGCCGCGCGGACGTTCGATGTCGACCGAGTAGTCTTCGACGATGCGTCCGGGGCGAGCGCTGAACATCAGGATTCGGTCGCTCAACAGGATTGCTTCGCTCGGATCGTGGGTGACGAAGAGAACTGTCTTCGGGTTCATCTGCCACACACGTAAAAGTTCTTGCTGCATAACGATTTTGGTCAACGCGTCCAACGCGCCGAACGGTTCGTCCATCAGGATGATCTCGGGAGTTTGCGCGAGGAGGCGGGCGAACTGCACTCGCTTGCGCATACCGCCGGACAGCTCGCGAGGTTTGCGGTTCTCGAAGCCTTCCAGGCCGACCAACGAGAGAAGGCGACCGGCTTCGGCTCGATCAACCCGATTGGATACCTGCATTGGTAGGAGAACATTGTCGAGGGCGCTCGCCCAGGGCAGCAGGGTGTCCTCTTGGAACATGTAACCGGCCCGACCATTGATCGACTGCAGTTCCCTGCCTCCGATTCGCAGGGTGCCGGAGGAGATCGTCGCGAGGCCGGCGACGGCATTGAGGAATGTGGATTTGCCGCACCCACTGGGGCCGAGGAGTGAGACGAACTGTCCCGGCTCGATCTGTACGGAGACATCGTCGAGGACTCGCAACGACGATCCGTCGCGGGTTGGGAAGTCCAGGCTCACGTTCTGGGCTGTGACGCTGAGACTGTTCAACCCGCGGGTCGCGTTCGAATCCGTAGAAGTAGCTGACGACGGCGGCATGACCGCGGCTGGACTAGAGCTCGCGTGTGGCGAACGGGTAGGCAACAAGGTAACTCCTCACCTTCAGGCGCATTCGGCGCATGATTAGACAAATAGAACCACGTGGCGCACGTCACGTCAACGACGCCACCGGGTGCGCACTCCCCTGGCGGGGTCGCCCGGGAGCGCGGGGCGACCGGTCGTGGCCGGCGAGGTGGGCCGCCAGGGACGGTGCATCTTGACGTGACTCAGGTCACGTGATTCTATTGGTTAATCATGCGACGAATAGTCCGGATGCACCCAATGTGTCGACGATCTCTGTTTCCGCCTCCCGCGCCTGGAGGCCGGAGATGCGTCGCTTCCACGTCCCGCGCACACCTGATCTGCAGAATGCGGGCCCATCCCTCACCGCAGCGCTCAACCGATCCACGTCTTGGAGAACGCCGATGAAATCCCCTGCTCCATCAGCCCAGCGCGCCCAGGCGGGCGTCATACTCGCCGTTGTCATCGGCGCCGTGGCCGCCTACAAGGGGCTCGAATCGATGACCTCACCTGCGCTGCCGATCCTGCAGGCCGAACTCGGCGCTTCGCGTGCCAGCATCGCCTGGGTGCTGACCGGCGTCCTGCTGACCGGTCCCATCGTGACGCCCATTGTCGCCAGACTCGGAGAGATTTGGGACAAGCGGCGGGTCCTGCTGGGAGTCCTGGTCATCGTCACGATAGGTGCTCTCGTGTCGGCCCTGTCGGCGTCCATGCCGATGCTGATCGCTGGACAGATGCTCCAGGGATTCGGTCTCAGCACGGTGCCACTAGCAGTCGGAATCATGCGCGAGACGCAGTCAGTCGAGCGGACTAAGGCCGGAAACGGAATCATGGTGGGCGCCATCTTCGGCAGCACCGCACTCGCCATGCTCGTCTCCGGTCCGATCGCCGACAACCTCCACTACAGCTGGTTGTTCTGGTTCCCGTTCTTCCTTCTGATTCTCATCATTGCCGCTGTCTGGTGGCTCGTCCCCGCCTCGCCGGCAAACATGAGCCACGGGCGTATCGATCTTCTCGGAAGCGCGCTGCTCGGCGCCGGCCTCTCGGTACTCCTCCTCGCGTTCACCTACGCTCCCGATTGGGGCTGGACCTCGATTGGGTTCCTGGCGCTGCTCGGGGCCGCGCTCGGCCTCCTGTTCGTCTTCGGTCTAGCCGAATTGCGGATCAGTGATCCGCTGGTCGACGTCCGCCTCCTGGCCCACCACTCTGTCTTCACAGCAGCAGGGCTGATGGTGATGGCTGGTTTCTGCATCAACGCCATGCTCGTCGCCGTGCCGATGCAGATCCAGCAGCCGATCGGCACGGGATACGGGCTCGGAGCATCCGCGACCCTCACCGGCTTCATGCTGGTTCCGGCCATGCTCATCGGAACCACCGCGCCGCTCGCCACGTGGATCGAACGCAAACTCGGCCAGCGCACCGCGACGATTGTCGGGCCGGTCTCCATCGCAGCAGCGGCGTTCTCCCTCATGGCGTCCGCCGGCAACTTCACCATGGTTCTCATTGGGTTGCTCCTGGTCGGATTCGGGTGCGGTATCTCGATCACCCAGGCGATGAACCTTGTTGTCTCTGGCGTCCCCCCTGAGCGGGTTGCGGCCTTCAGCGGCCTCAACTTCGTGGTCAAAGCAGTCGGTGCAACTTCCGGAGCTCAGATCGCGGCAAGCATTCTCTCAACGGATGCAGCGGCTGCCTCGGACTCTCCCTCATGGGCGGCTTTCAATGCGGTGTGGCTGATGTGCGCGGGAATGTGCATAGCGACGCTCATTCTGGGACTGACCATCAAGAACAGGCGCAGCAGTACCGACTCCTCGGCCGCCGGCGCCGCGGGCACAGCCACACCGCGTGCTGATCAAGGACCCGACGTCGTCTCGGCGGCAGTCTCAAGCAGATACGCCGACGACGTCGACAATCACCGACGGGCTCCCACCGTCGCTGACAGGAGCTGACCCCGGGGCCTCCTATCTAGTCCGAACCCTTCTCCGTCCTAAAGCACCGGCTCCCGTCCGGATCGGGCACAAGGAGCATCCGACACCGCGAAGGACCCGAACAGCGTCGACGCTCCGGAAGGAGCGCCTTGCGGCTCGGGTCCTTCGCAGTGCGGGCCGCAGGGATCACGCCAAACTCCGAAGCTGTTCTCAGTCCTGATTTGATGTGAAATCCGATGAACTCCCGCGAGTATCGCCAATGGCGCCAGAGGCGTCGCGCTGCTTGGCTCGAAGCCAACCGCAAACGCAAGCATCCTGACACCGAGGCCGAGCGCCTCATCGAGTTCGCCAACATGTGGGCACCATATGGGGGCGCAACGGAGGAGGAAATCCTCGTGAACTTCGGAATGACCAAGCGTCGGTTCATCGAGAAATTGTGGCAGGTAATCCCTGAATCGAACTGTGCCGACGACGAGATGCACAGTTTAACGATCGCATACCCGAACCTCTCATGATGGACGAGTTCGCTAGCTTGCCGGAGATTGCGCGGTCCATCTCACCGACACTTCAAGTGCCTGTCGTGCGTCGCGCCAACCGCAGAGTGGACACCCGGACTGTCAGTGGCCTGCATTGGGGCACAAGCGCACCGGAAGTTGTCTTCCTCCACGGAAACGGGCAGAACGCGCACACCTGGGATGCGACCATCCTCGCACTGGGCAGTCCTGCTCTCGCAGTGGATCTTCCCGGGCACGGGCATTCGGACTGGCATGATGACCCTGACTACACGCCATCGTCACACGCCGCCGCTGTCGCGGGCTACCTACGTCACGGTGCGCCGAACCCGTGCGTTCTCGTTGGGATGTCACTTGGTGGTTTGACCGCAATCTGCCTCGCGGTTACACAGTCCACATGGGTGCGCCACCTCGTCGTCGTCGATGTGACCCCGCAATCCGGTCTCCGTGTAGCCGCACGGCACGCACACGACACCGGGAGGGTGGGGCCGCCCGCAGGGTCTGATCACTTCGTGACTTTCGAAGATATGGTCGACGCTGCCGCTGCAGTGCAACCCACACGTAGTCGCGATGGCTTACGGCGGGGAGTCCGGCACAACGCAATACAGGGAACGGACGGGCTGTGGCGTTGGCGCGCCGATCATCGCCGCCGCGTCAATGCGGACAGCCGACCAGTCGACTACAGCGAACAGTGGTCGAGGGTCAGTGAACTCACGGTCCCCGTGACACTCGTCCGTGCAGCCAGATCCGGGGTCGTCCCACTCGAGGACGCTACCGAGTTCGTGAGACGGGCGAGAACTATTGAAGTCGTCACCATCGACACCGAATTGCACTCTGTGCAGAGTGCGCGACCGGAGGAGTTGGCTGAACTCGTCCGGTCGCGTCTCGGCTGACGTTCGATATCAAGCTCCGAAGTGGCTACGGACGCGGTACGTGTAGAAGCAGGGCATCGCCCTGCCCGCCGCCGCCGCAGAGTGCGGCCACGCCTGTTCCGCCGCCGCGCCGCCGGAGCTCGCGTGCAAGGTGCAGGGTGATGCGGGCGCCGGACATGCCGAGCGGATGCCCGATTGCGATCGCTCCACCGTTGACGTTGACCCGTTCCGGGTCGAGTCCGAGGGCGCGGGTCGAGGCGATGCCGATCGCGGCGAACGCCTCGTTGATCTCGACCAGGTCAAGCATGGACGGCGCGATGCCTTCCTTCGAGCAGGCGGCGGCGATCGCATTGGCGGGCTGGTCCTGCAGAGTCGAGTCAGGGCCGGCAACGACACCGTGCGCCCCGATTTCAGCCAGCCAGGGCAGCCCGAGTGCTTCGGCACGGGATCGACTCATGACGACGACTGCGGCTGCACCGTCCGATAATTGGGATGCCGAGCCGGCCGTGACCGTACCGGTCTTGCTGAACGCTGGCCGGAGGGACGCCAACGACTCGGCCGTGGTGTCGGGCCGAATGCCCTCGTCCCGGCTGACGACGATCGGTTCGCCCGACCTCTGTGGCACGGTGACGGGAACAACCTCGTCGTCGAACACCCCGTTCTTCCACGCCGCTGCTGCACGTTGGTGCGAATCGGCAGCGAAGTTGTCCTGCTCCTCGCGCGTGACGGGCCTCGGGTCGGTGGCGTTCCGGGTCTCGGTGAGCACGCCCATCGCTTGGTCAGTGAAAATATCGTAGAGACCGTCATAGGCGAGATGGTCGGTCATGAGGACCTCGCCGTACTTGAATCCCTCTCGGGACCTGGGCAATAGGTGAGGTGCTTGACTCATCGACTCCTGGCCGCCGGCGACGATCACGTCGAATTCCCCGGCACGAATGAGCTGGTCAGCGAGCGCTATGGCATCGATCCCAGACAGGCAGACCTTGTTGACCGTGAGCGCGGGAACGGTCATGGGAATGCCGGCCGAGACCGCAGCCTGCCGCGCAGGTATCTGACCCACACCCGCGGTGAGAACCTGGCCCATGATCACGTATTGGACCTCGTCGCCAGAGATGCCGGCCTTGTCGAGCGCAGCCTTGATCGCGATTCCGCCCAGGTCTGATCCTGAAAAGTTCTTCAACGATCCCATCAGTCGGCCCACCGGGGTGCGCGCGCCGGCAACGATGACGGAGCTATCTCTCATCCGACCATTCCTCACATGTCGTTCCAAAAATGTCGCATGCCGAATCAATCGGCACACGCACCGCGGTCGTCAGTAGTTCGCCGCGGCGAAGAGGCAAATGTAACAGATGAATAATGCGCCTAATTTGACAACTTGGAGCTCGGTGGCTGCCGAGCGTTGGGAGTCATATGGCGCATTGATCGACGACGCCGAGTCCACCGAGGTGGGGGTAGCGACTGCGAGGGCAACCGAATGGTCGGAGCGTCAGCAACTTACGGAGATTGCGCAACTGCAGCATCGTGCCGCGACCGAGGTCGGCGGGGCTGAGGTTGTTCGTGTGAGCTATTGCACTATGGGCGCATTAGGAGCATGATTAACTTCATTCTACGTAAGTGGTTCAGATCACACTGATGGAGGAATGTGCCAGTGACCACAGAGCAGCGGGACGCGATGCGCGACCATTTCAGCGACTTCGACCTCGACTCGCCCGAGTTCAACGACGACTACGACGATGTCCTGACGGAACTTCTCGAGAAATGCCCGGTCGCCCACAGCAAGGTAGGTCGCGGCTACTACGTCGTGAACCGGCAGGAAGACGTTCGACGGGTCGCTCAGGATTGGCGGACGTTCACCAGTGTCGACGGGATGTTTCCGAATCGTCCGGACGGCATGCCCCCTGTGCTTCCTGAGGAGATCGATCCGCCCTACCACACCAATTGGCGGGGCGCACTGAACAAGCACTTCACAGTCCGCAAGGTGGCGGAGTGGGAGGACTCGGTGCGCAAGCAAGTCGACGCCCTTATCGACAATTTCATCGCGACTGGTGAGTGCGATTTCGTCAAGGAATTCGCGGCGCTTCTGCCCGGCCGCGTGTTCTTCGTGACCCTGCTGCAGGCACCTCTCGAGGATCTCGACCGACTGGTGGACGTCGTCGACGACGCGATCATGGGATCCCCCGAGGAGCAAGGTCCCGCCTGGGCGGCCTTGCACACGTACATCGAGGGGTACCTCGAGGAGCGCCAACAGCAACCACCCCGGGGCGACTTCATCGACTCAATCCTCGAGGGGGTGGACACGGAAACAGGAGAACCATGCTCCTGGGATGACAAGGTCAACGTTGCCACGCTTTTCCTCTCAGGAGCAGTCGGAACCACAGCATCCGCGATCGGCAGCATGGTGCTGCACCTGGCAAGCCACCCCGAGGACAGGGACTGGCTCGCAGCGAATCCCGACGAACACGAACGTGCCGTCGAGGAACTGCTTCGACTGAACTCTCCAGTTACGGGAACGTCTCGCACGGCGACGAAACCGATCGAATTGGCCGGCACCCAGTTTCAGCCAGGCGACCGTGTCGTGGTGAACTTCGCTGCCGCGTGCCGCGATCCCGAAGTCTATGACGAGCCATTAGAGTTCAGGCCCGATCGTGATCAGACCAGAAGTGCTGTATTCGGGTTGGGTCCGCACCGCTGCGTTGGTTCACATGCTGCGCGACTCGAACTCAAGACCTCCCTCGAACAGATTCTTCGCCGCCTGCCCGATATCGCGCTCAAGGCCGATGCCACCGTCACCTATTCCACAGGTCTCCTGCGCATCATCAACGAACTGCCAGTCACATTCACACCCGGTGCGAAGGTCGGCGATCCCCGATGAGGTACTCGATTGATGGAAACCTGTGTACGGGGCATGGCCGTTGTTACTCGCTCGCTCCGGGAGTCTTCGAGGCGGACGACGATGGCTTCAACGCTGAGCGTGGCTCTGAGGGCGAGGTCGAACCGGGGAGGGAAGACGCCGCTGTGTTGGGCGCCGAGAGCTGCCCAGAACAGGCAATCAGGTTTGTTCGAGTAACGCGGCCCGTCAGTGCCGATGGGTGAGCCGCGGCGATGGCTTCGGAGACGTGACCACGTTTGTTTGCGCTTCTGAAATGACCAGAACACGTGGAGAAGGGAATGCAATGCTCACGCTTGACGGAAAGATCGCCGTAGTGACGGGAGCTCTCGGTGGAATGGGGCGCGCTGTATGCGAGCGATTCGGCGCCGAAGGCGCGACCGTTGTCGGAATGGACTGGACTGACGAGGGTTCGGAACTGTTCGCCAAGGAGATGGCGCAGGCTGGCTCGAAGTTCGAGTTCCGAAAAGTGGACGTATCTTCAGCAGTGGAGGTCGACGAAGCCGCCGAGGTTGTCGCCGCGCAGTACGGAAGCATCGATGTCCTCTACAACAATGCCGGACTCATGCAGCTCAAGCCCATCCTCGAAACCAGCAACGACGAGTGGGACCGAATACTGGATGTGAATCTCAAGAGCGTCTTCCTCATGACGAGAGCTTTCGCACCCCTGATGGCCGACCGGTCAGGGTCGATCATCAACCTGTCCTCCACGGGGGCGCTCAGGGCATGGGACAGCCTCTCTGCGTACGGCGCGGCCAAAGCCGGTGTCATCCAGTTCAGCAAGGTTGCAGCCGTCGAGTTTGCACCGAACATCCGAGTCAACGTCGTCTGCCCAGGAATGATCGACACCCCGATGGCGAGGGGTTTCGCGGCAGGGCTGCCGAATCCCGAGACGGCGTGGAAGACCATGAGCCAGCAGACCGTCCTGCAACGATTCGGTCAGTCGTCCGAGGTCGCAGACCTTGCGCTGTGGCTGGCGAGCGACCAATCCAGCTTCGTAACCGGTGAAGAGATTGCCATCGATGGTGGATCCATCCTGCGATAGCGCAGCGCCCATCACCGGGGACGGAATGGAGCGACGAATCCGTCGTCGCCCACTTCGACAGAGGAGAAGAACCATGCCGTACGTCGTGACAGCCGGCTGCGTCGACATCATGGACAAGTCGTGCGTTCTCGAATGCCCAGTCGACTGCATCTACGAGGGCGACAGGATGATGTACATCCAGCCCGACGAATGCATCGACTGCGGCGCCTGCGAACTGGTCTGCCCGCAGGACGCCGTCCTCTATGCAGAGGAGGGCCCTGAAACATCACTATTCCTCGCAGCTACCGACCAGGTGTTCAGCGCAGTGGGCTCTCCGCGCAGCGCGAAGAAGCACGGCCCACTCGGGTTCGACCCACCCTCCATTCGTGAGCTCGAGCCGAAGGAAAAGTAGTGGCTGAACCGCACCATCGGCATCTTCGCGTGGCAGTCGTCGGCTCCGGGCCGTCCGGGGCATACAGCGTAGAGGCACTACTCGAGTCCCTGCCGGGCACGTCGATATCCGTCGACGTTATCGAACGATTGCCTGTGCCATACGGTCTCGTGCGGTACGGTGTGGCACCTGACCATGAAAGAATCAAGTCGATCATCGATTCCTTCGGTGAGATCCTGTCCCACGAAGGCGTCCGATTTCTGGGCAATGTCGCATATGGCCGCGACATCACGATGCTCGACCTACGGCGGCACTACGATGTCGCAATCTTCGCGACTGGCGCCAACAGCACGCGGCGTCTCGGCATCCCGGGCGAGAACCTCCCCGGCGTCTTCGCGGCGGCGGACTTTGTCTCCTGGTACAACGGGCACCCGAACGCGACAATTGAACGCTTTGCGCTCACAGCCAAACAGGCGGTCGTAATCGGCAACGGCAACGTTGCTCTCGACGTCGCTCGGATGCTGGTCAATCCACGTGAAACCTTGCTGCAAACCGATGTGCCGCAACATGTTCTGGAACTCCTCGTCGAGAGCCCCATCGAGGACGTGCACATCGTGGGCCGCCGGGGACCGCTGCAAGCGAAGTTCACGACAAAGGAAATCGTCGAACTCGGGAAGCTCGATGATGTCGACGTCATCGTTGACCCCTGCGTCCTACGGGTGACCGAATCCGAGTTGAAACAAGCCGCACCACCGACCGCCCGCATGGTCGCGGCACTGAGGACACTCGGAAGCCTGCCGAGGGGGCGTGCGCGCCGGATCCATTTCACGTTCTTCCGGCGCCCGGTCGCAGTCGTCGGCCACCTGGGAGCTGAATCTGTCTTACTGGAGGCAACCGAAGGCGACAACGACCACAGTAAGACTGACCGCCCGCCTCGGGAGGTGGTCGACGCCGGTTTGGTGCTTACCTCCGTCGGCTACCGCGCCGAACCCCTGCCGGGGCTCCCATTCGACCCAGCGACCGCCACGGTGCCGCACACGAACGGGTGGGTGTTCGACGGCGACGATACTCGCCCCGCGGTCTATGTCGCTGGATGGCTCAAGCGGGGACCAACAGGAGTGATAGGAACGAATCGCCGTGATTCGCTCGAGACTGTGAACGCACTTCTACTCAAAGCCGCAGACTTTCCACGTGCTCTCGAACGCAATCCGGGCGCCGTCGTAGCGATGTTGCGTGAACGCGGCGTCGAGGTAGTCCCGTGGGATGGATGGAACGCGATCGATAGCGCCGAGGAAGCACGCGGGGAGAGTCTGGGCAGAGCGAGAGTGAAGATCCACCGACTCGACGAGCTGCTCCAGGTGGGTTCTCAACGTGCGACCGAGTAGGAGAGTCGCCAGTCCGATTGACGAACCTGACGAACTATTGGCAAATCGATTGTCAAGAAGGAATTCTCACCCCGCGGCTCAGTCCGCCGCCCAACTGGAGGACTTGTGAACAAGGCAGTCGAAGCTGAACGAAACGAGGCTCGAGCCGCATTGCTGCTCATGGACCTCATGCCAATCGTCGTCCCCGCATTCGGCGGGGATGACGAGCTGTTGACCCGACTGGCAGGCGCTGCCGAAGTTGCACGACGATCCGACATCGACGTCATCCACGTGCGCGTCCTATTCCGCCCGGGATATCCCGAAGTCGCCTCGACCAACAAGATTTTCGGAGTTGTCACCGCCAATTTCGACTTCACCGAGAACAACCCGGCAACGGAAGTCCACCACGTGCTCCGGCCCCGCGAGTCGGACATTCTGGTTACCAAACGCCGCATCAGCGCATTCGCCGGCAGCGACCTCGAGGTGATCCTCCGTTCGCGACGAATCCAAACTCTCGTGCTAGCTGGCGTGGCAACTTCCGGCGTCGTCCTGTCAACGTTGCGGACCGCCGCCGACCTGGACTATCACATCAAGGTTCTGTCAGACGGGTGCGCTGACGGTGATACGGCAGTGCACCGAATGTTGCTGGAGAACGTCTTCCCCGCGCATGCGGATGTCCTCACCGTCGAGGAGTGGGTGACGGGCGTCAGCTGAACGAAACAAGGGTCGGTACTGGCAGGCACACCGAAAGACGGAGGAACGAACATGACCGAGACAGCCCACAACGTCGACTTCTTCGACCGGCGCACAAACGATTGCCCATTTCCGGCCTATCGCCAGCTACGCGACGATTCGCCGGTATGGCAAGACCCCACCACCGGGATGTTCGTGCTCACACGATACGACGACATACGCGCCGTCGAGATGGACACCAAACGTTTCCGCAACACGATCTCGACGCAGACAGTCGGAGAGATCGGACTGTCAGCGGACGGCGTGGATTCGAAGCAGCGGTTCGAGTCCCAGCAGAAGAACGACACCCTGGCAAAGGCCTACGAGAACGACGGATGGGAGCCAGGGCCCGCACTCAACGCACGCGACGAACCAGAGCATTCTCAAGTTCGACGGGCACTCTTCGAGGCCTCGTTCAGGCCAACGAATCAAGCACACTTCGATCGGATCGTGGGTGTGACCGTTGACGACTTGATCGACGGCTTCATCGACGACGGTCGGTGCGAGTGGGTGAGCCAGTTCGCGGCGCCGATGACGCTGACCGCGATCATGAAGCACGTCGGACTGCCAGCAACCGACTTATCGCTCGTGAAGGACATGAGCCTCGCATGGATTGCGCGCGCAGGACTCATGGCTACACCAGAGATCGAGCAGCGCGCCGCCAAGCTAGAACTCGACTTCCAGAAGTACGCACAGTCTCACTTCGAGCGAGTACGCCGCGAGCCGGACGGCACCCTCCTCAGCACGATCGTCAACACCCCAGTCCCCGAATGGAATCGTGTTCTGACGGACGAGGAACTTCACGGATTCATCACGACGGACATGATGGTCGGCGGCGGCGAGACGACCACGGGTGCATTAGCCGGTGGCGCGCGACTCCTGGCAGAGAACCCGCAGATGTTCAACAAGCTCGCATTTGACCCCGAAGCCTACCTCGATACGTTCATCGAAGAGGTGGTACGTCTGGAGGCCCCCGTACAAGGAATGTTCCGGCAGGCTGCCGAAGACGTCGAGTTACATGGGGTCACCATTCCGGCCGGCTCGGTGGTCAATCTTCGCTTTGGATCCGCGAACCGAGATGAACGGCACTACGAGGACCCGGACGAGCTCGACTTTGATCGAAAGAACCCGCGACGGCATCTCGCGTTCGGCACCGGTCTTCACGTGTGCCTCGGCAACACGCTCGCCCGCCGGGAGATGTATCACACGTTCAAGGCGATGGTCGAGCGCTTCGAATCGATACGACTAGTGGACTCTCCAGATGCACTGACCTATCGACCCAACTATGTCGTGCGTTGCCTGGATCAACTTCATATCGAGTTCACCCCACGAACCCGTCGATGACGACTGCCGCTGTTAGCAGCCCAGGTTCGGAGTGAAGACTGTCAAGAGTTGACGACTTCACGGGTCGCCTCAGATTCATTGTGAACGACAACAAGAGCCTCCGCCGACCCCGGTTGGATCGGCAGGTCTTCAAAAGGAGTAGTTGTGGGAGTCTTGGACGGAAAGGTCGCACTCGTGACCGGCGCGATAGGCGATATGGGTCGCGCTGCATGCCGGCGATTCGCCGCAGAAGGGGCCGCTGTTGTCGCCACTGACGTGACCGATGTCGGCGCCTCGGAGTTCGTGGAAGAATTGACCGCTGCCGGACACGACGTCGAGTTCTACAAAGCCGACATTACCGACAGCTCCGCGGTGAACGCCATGGCCGAGCACGTGCGTTCGACTCGGGTCCACGTCGACACCATCTACAACAACGCAGGAGTGATGGCGGTCAGTCCACTTGCCGACATCACGGACGAGCAGTGGCACAGGACACTTGATGTCAATCTGACGGGAGTTTTTCTCGTCACTCGCGCCTTCGTCCCCTTAATGCGGGGTCGCCGCGGAGCCTCCATCACCAACGTGTCCTCGATGGGTGGATTCCGGGTGTACCCAACTCAAATTCCATACGGGGCATCGAAGGCCGGTTGCCTACAGCTGACCCAATCGTGCGCCGTCGAGCTCGCGCCGGACATCCGAGTCAATGCAATCGCACCCGGCTGCATCGACACACAGATGGCGCGCGGATACGCTGACGCTTCACCAGATCCGGCGGCCGTTATCGCTGCGCTCGAAGCGGGAATTCCGCTCGGGCGGATGGGCACTGCGGACGAGGTCGTCAACGTCGGTGTCTGGTTGGCAAGCGACCAAGCCAGCTACGTGACGGGTGCAATTATCGTCGTTGATGGCGGCAGTACTCTTGAGGGCAAGTAAAGACCGTTGGTCGGATGACGTTTAGATCGCCTATGACCGGTGATCGAGCCTGTCCTAGCGGTTGGTCCCGGTCGAGTCCTGACCTCGGACACGAAATGCATCTGAACTGCGGAGATGACACGTCCCCTCAGGTGGGTTATAGCCCGCTCGTCGCGGCGATCGCGTCGGTGATCTGCCCGCGTTGCTCGGCGGTCAGGTCCCGGACCCGGGCGTCGTCGGCGATGCCGTGCATGACCATGACGCCGGCTGGCCCGATCCCGGATCCGCTCAGGTAGGTGGTGAGGACGTCGGTGACAAGTAGGTTGGCGGCGATCCGGTCGCGTCGGCGGTACAGCAGCGACGTCAGCGGTATGTGGCCGGAGAGTAGGTCGTCGTTCTCCTCTGACGCACGGCGTTCAGGCTGACGATCTTCTGGTCGTCAGGTTCGGATGTCGGCACTTGGTTCCTCTCGGTCGGCAGGCCTAACTCGTTCGGTCCGAGCTGCGTAGCCAGGACCGCGACCCGAGCCCGACGCCGCCGCGGCGAGCGCGAGTCCGGTCGCCGCCCATCTACTACGAAGAAGACGGTGGGGGTGGTTCGGGGGCCGGAGACAGGCTGGAGGGTGCAGTGCAGGCGTGCGTGCTCGGGAGAAGTGCTGTTCGGTGATGACGACCGGCGTGTCGAATTGCGGTCGATGCAACCATTCGGCAGTGTGAAGATCGGCCGGTTGCGGCGGGTCGGCCTTGCCTCCCTGTTGGGCGGACAGGGCAGAGCATGGATGAAGAAGCCGAGCTCCATGCCGCCGCACCTCTTCTTCTTGCGCACACCTCGGCGCCTGGAATGGGCGGTGTGCGCGGCACATCTCCTGCGAGGGTGAAGGACGAACGTGGCTACATAGATCGCGATCCCGATGCCTACCGCGGCCAGCGCCCCCGGCGCGGCGCATCAGCTACCTGGACGCAGGGGCTGGCAGGCCGGAGAAGACCGCGACGGTGCCAACGACGGTGATCTCGACCTAAGTGAACGCGGCTGCCAGAGCCGTGTGCAGACCGTCGAGGTCGTCGCCGCGGTTGTGGAACAGCTTGATCGGTCCGTTGTTGAGGCTGTTCAGGGTGCGGCTGAGTGGAGTGCGGTGCGCACCGGTGTCGAGGATGGTCGAGCCGAAGAACACCCCGTCGTCGGCCATGACCTGGGCAATGTGCCCGAACGTCCGGCCCTTCTGCTCCCAGGTACCGGGCACGCAGTGCAGCACGAAGTTGCAGGGTGCTCGGGTTGAGGTCGAGCAGCGCCACCACCGGGTTCGGGGTGGGGAGGTGGCGTGTTGGAGGTACCAGCCGGTTCCGGGGCCGATGCGAGGTGCCGGTCACCGAGGTGGGAGTTGTAGTGCGCCAGCAGGCGTTCGCTGGGGCATGTTCGTGTCGTCCTCCGCCACCGCCGCGATGCTGCTTCCCATCGGCATCGGCGTGGTCAAGACGATCTGTGATCTCATTCAGGAGCAGAACCCGGGCATCAAGACCAACCGCACCAAATTCTCCTACCTGCTGATTTTTCCATCGCCTACGGTGCGAGCATCGGATCGGTCCTCACCCCGATCACCGGCATCGCCAACGTCATCGGCCGCGGCACGATCGAGCGAATGACCGGCTACAAGGTCGAACTGTTCGACATGGATCTCCATGTCGGCCCCGTACCTCCTCGTGATGGGTGCGGTCATGTGGGTCGCGCTGATCCTCGTCAACCGGCCCGAAGTGAAGCACATCTGCGGTGGGCAGGACTACTTCCGGGCTCACTACGCCGATCTCGGTCCCATGAACTGCGGCGAACGCAACGTTCTGGTGATCTTCCTCGTCACGGTTTTCCTCTGGGTGTTGCCCTCCCTGGTCACCACTTTCGGTATCACCAACTCGATCGTCACCGCCTTCACCGACCATCTCCACGAGGGATCGGTCCTCACCGCCGGACTGCTGTTCTTCCTGCCCCGCGGAAACGGGATCGGTGAATCCACCTCACGTGGACCGAGGCCGCCAAGATCGACTGGGGCACGGTTCTCCTCGTCGGCGCAGGATTGACCATCGGCACTATGATGAATGCCACCGGACTCGCCGAAACCCTCGGCACGACCATCGCCCGGGCCACGGGCGTCCAGAGTTCCTGGGTTCTCGCCTTGATCGCCATCGTCATGGGGCTGGTCATCTCCGAAACCACCAGCAACACGGCCAGCGTCGGTATCGTCGTCCCGATCATCATCCCGATCGCCCTCGCCGTCGGTGTCGACCCGATTATCCCGGCAATGGCCGGCGTGTTCGGTGCAAACGTCGGTGCCATGCTTCCGGTCTCGACACCACCGAACGCCATCGTCTACGGATCGGGGTACGTGCCGATGATCAAGATGATCGGCACCGGCATCTTCATCGACATCATCTGCATCCCACTGATCTTCGGTGCCGTCGTCGGCATCGGGTCCCTCATCGCGCTCCACGCGTGAGTCAACCGGCCGTGCAGCGAATCATTCGACGAGCACGCAGCGTGCTCCGCTGAAGATGGTGGGCATGCATTTGTTGCAGTGGATGCACAACGACTGGGTGCGGGGCTCGGACCGGATGCGGTTGATCAGGTCGGGTTCGCGCAGCAGCGCCCGGGCCATGGCGACGAATTCGAAGCCCTCGGCCATGGCGGTGTCCATGCCCGCCCGGTCGGTGACTCCGCCGAGCAGGACGAGCGGCAACGTCACCGCCGCGCGGATCTGGCGTGCGTGCTCGAGCATGAACAGGTCGCGGTACGGGTAGGCGTGGATCATCGACTTCCCGGCCAACTGGACGCCGAGGCGGACTGGCTGCGGCATGGCGGCCGCGAACTCCCGCACCGGCGCGTCACCCTTGAACAGGTACATCGGGTTGAGAAGTGAACTGCCCATGGTGAGTTCGAGGGCGTCGACGCTGCCGTCGTGCTCCAGCAGTCGGGCCACCTGGATGGCCTCGTCGAGCCAGAACCCGCCGGGGACGCCGTCGTCCATGTTCAGCTTGGCGAGGATCGCGACCCGGCCGCCGACGGCGTCGCGCACGGTCCGGGCGACGTCCCGCACCACCCGGGCCCGGTTCTCGAGTGATCCGCCGTAGGAATCGGTGCGACGGTTCAGCTTCGGGCTGAGAAACGCGCTGGCGAAGTAGTTGTGGCCGAAGTGGATCTCGACGGCGTCGAAGCCGGACTTGACCGCGAGCCGTGCCGCGGTTCCGTGGGCGGCGGTGATCCGGGTGATGTCGGCGGTGGTGGCGCTGCGGATCATCCGCATGCTGAGCGGGTTGAACGACCGCGACGGTGCGAGCGCCGGCAGTCCGGTGGACTTCTCGTTCGCGACGGGTCCGGCGTGCCCGAGTTGGGCGGATGCGGCCGCACCCTCGGCGTGGATGGCGTCGGTGAGCCTGCGCAGCCCGGGGACAGCGTCCGGGCGCATCCACAACTGCCCGCGTTCGGTGCGACCCTCCGGTGCCACGGCGCAGTAGGCCACCGTCGACATCCCGACCCCACCCGCCGCGGGCCGGCGGTGGAACTCGATCAGTTCGTCGGTGACCAGCGCGTCGGGAGTACGGCCCTCGAACGTGGCCGACTTGATGACCCGATTGCGTAACGTGATGGGGCCCAGCGTGGCCGGGGCGAAAACGTCTGGATGTGTGGTCATTCCCGGCCCTTCGTCGCGTGCGTTCGACGGTAGGCCGCGGGAGGGTTCGGCGACCGGAACGGGTCCGCTGAGCGGGAGACCGCCGCTGCCCCACGGATGACCCCTCGACATCCGTGAGACCGCGGTGTCGTCTCAGCCGACGGTCTCGGGCGTCTTCTCCTGTGTGGTGTCGGCCGCGCTGCGTTGCCTGCGTCCGAGCACCCAGCAGGCCAGCGTGATCGCACACGTGAACGTGAGCGTCGCGAACAGCTGGTTGCGTGCCGCGTCGTCGAACAACGCCAGCACCGCGACCGCGGCCAGCAGTGCGAGAGCGACATACGACAGATACGGGAAGCCCCACATCTTCAGCGGCAGATCCGTTCGGCCCGACTTCTCGGCGCGCCGCCGCAACACGATCTGCGAGACGGTGACGAACGTCCACAGCACCAGGATCGTCGAGCCGACCGCGTTGAGCAGGAGCGGGAGAACACGATCCGGGGCCAGGTAGTTGAGGACGACGGTGACGAACCCGAACGTCACCGACGCCAGCACCGCCACGCGGGGAACGCCGTTGCCCGACACCCGGCCGAATACCTTCGCCGCCGCCCCACGCTCGGACAGCGAGTAGATCATCCGGGAGCCACTGAACAGCATGGCGTTCAGCGACGACAGCAGTGCGATGACCACGACGACGGTCATGACGGCGCCGGCGCCGGGGACGTGCGCGGCGTTCAGGACCGCGACGAACGGTCCCGTCGCGAGTTCGTCGGCGGTCCACGGCAGCACCGTCACCATGATGAGGACGGAACCGACGTAGAACACCAGGATTCGCCACACGATGGACCGCACCGCGCGGCTCACGTTGCGCCGCGGTTCCGACGTCTCGGCGGCTGCGATGGCCATCACCTCGGTGCCGCCGAACGCGAAGACCACGATCAGCAGGCCGGCCGCGATGCCGGTGACACCGTTGGGGGCGAACCCGCCGTGGCCGGTGAGGTTCGACAGGCCCGGCGCGTCGAAGCTCGGAATCCAGCCGAGGATCATCGCGGAACCGACCGCCAGAAACGCGACGATCGCCACGATCTTCAGTGCGGCGAACCAGAATTCGAACTCGCCGAAACGGGAAACGCCCGCCAGGTTCACGGCGGTCAGCACACTCATGTACGCCAGGGCTGCCAGCCATTGCGGCACTGCGGGTATGGAGGCGGCGGTGATCGCCGCCGCCGCGGTCGCTTCCGCGGCCACCACGATGACGACCTGCACCCAGTAGAGCCAGCCGATCGTCCGGCCGGCGACCGGGCCCATCGCGTTCTCGGCGTGGACGGAGAACGCGCCGCTGTCGGGGTCGGCGGCCACCATCTCGCCCATCATCCGCATCACGAGGACGACGAGGAATCCGGCGATGAGGAAGGAGACGAGCACCGCGGGCCCGGCGACGGCGATGCCCGCACCGGAGCCGACGAACAGTCCGGCGCCGATTGCGCCGCCCAGGCTCATCATCACCAGCTGCCGCGGTTTCATCGCCTGCTGAAGGCCTGTGGTGACAACGGGTCCGGTGCTGGAAGCCGGTGGGTCGTGAACTGTGTTCATGGGAGCTCCCGTGCCGTCAGACGAGCTGATCGAGTGCGATCTCGAACGCGGTACCGGCGATTCCGGTCGGCTGCGACGAACGCGCGAAGCACCGCTCGAGCGCCGTCGCGACGGTGGCGGAGACGTCACCGAAGATCGCCTCGTCCGACACCTCGATGTCACCCTCCATCAGCAGCGCGAACGCCCGGGCCATGCCGCAGTTGGCGATGAAGTCGGGGACGACGGCCACACTCTTGTCGGCGTACTCGTAGATGGGGCCGTAGAAGATCTCGTCGTCCGCGAACGGTACGTTGGCGCCGCTCGCCACCACCTCGAGACCACCGGCGATCAACTGGTCCACCTGATCGCGTGTCACGAGACGTGATGCGGCGCAGGGGAGGAAGATCTCGGCGCCCGAACTCCAGATCGCCTCGTTGATCTCCTCGAACGGCACCATGCCTGCCGCGCGCAGTTCGTTGCCCTCCTTGGCCAGGAACAGCGCGCGGATCTGTTCGAAGTCGTAGCCGTCGGTGTTCGACAACCCACCGTTGCGGTCGAGGATGCCGACGATCCGGGCCCCGGACTGCGCCAGGTAGTACGCGGCGGCGGCGCCGACGTTGCCCCAGCCCTGCATGATCACGCGCTTGCCTGCCAGTTCGCCGCCGTAGACGCGGTAGTAGTGCCGCACCGATTCGGCGACACCCCAGCCGGTGATCAGGTCGGACACCGTGTACTTCGCCTGCGGATCGGGAGTGAACCGCGCATCCTCGACGACCTTCGCGACACCCAGCCGCAGCTGTCCGACCCGCTGCACCCGCTCGCGATCGCTGGCCGCGAAGTGCCCGTTGACGACACCCTCCTGCGGATGCCACAGGCCGTAGCTCTCGGTGATCGGCACGACCTCGGCCATCTCGTCGACGTTCAGGTCGCCGCCGGTGCCGTAGTACGCCTTGAGGAGCGGGGTGACGGCCTTGAACCAGCGCCGCAGCACCTCGTCCTTGCGCGGGTCGGTCGGGTCGAAATCGATGCCCGACTTCGCGCCGCCGATGGCCGGACCGGAGACGGTGAACTTGACCTCCATGGTCTTCGCGAGCGACTCCACCTCGCGCCGGTCGAGACCGCGACGCATCCGGGTTCCGCCGCCGGCAGCGCCGCCACGTAGCGAGTTGATCACCGTCCATCCGCGTGCGGAGGTCTCCGTGTCGTGCCACTCGAAGACGATCTCGGGGGCCTTCTCTTCGAATCGGGTGAGCAGATTCTTCATGGCTTCTCTCGGTTTCTCGGCTGCCGGGGGCTCGGGGCGACCCGGTCGGTGTTCCCGACCGGTGCCCGCGCTGTTACGGCGATCACTGTGTCGGGCACCACTCGTGCGCCGCAACCGGCTGGCCGGCACATAGCCACGATGAACACCACCGCGAAAGAAGTTCCAGAATTTTCTATTCAGTTTGTGCAGCAGGGGCGGCGATCGTGTTGCTAATCCGGTTCCGAGGAAGCTGTGCGGTAGGCCGGGGCCTTCGCCGAGCGCGGCCGGTCGAGGGTCCGCAGCAGCGGCATCGACCGGTACGGGACGATCACCGACAGCACCATCACGCTGGTGGACCGGGCCACGACGCTCGACTTGTTCAGATCGATCAGCGTCTGCTGCAGCCCGAGGTGGGAACCCGCCGCGATGCGGCACAGGATGTCGCCCGAACCGGTGGTCGCGAAGGCCTCGAGCACGCCGGGAATCGACTCCAGTTCCGACGTCACGGAGTCGAGCGCTCCCTGCGCCGTCTCCAGCGTGACGAACGCCTGCACGTCGAACCCCGCGGCCGCGATGTCGAGGCGCGGCTCGTACCCGGCGATCACGCCCGACTCCTCGAGTTTGCGCACCCGCGCCTGGACGGTGGCCCGCGCGACCTTGATCCGGCGCGACAGCTCCAGCACGCCGGCCTTCGGGTCGTCGTGCATGGCGTCGAGAAGGGCGAAGTCGAGCTCGTCCAACTGCACTGCGTCCTTCATGGCCAGACCTCTCCGGGCGGATTCAACTAGTCCGACTGTATAAGAAAAGTGGTTCGGAGGTCGCCGAAGGTGGCACTGTGGCTAGCTTCTGCTGGCTCGGTTGCCTATGTGGGCGGCGTGGGTTTTCGTAGTGACCCAGGCAACAGGCCACGCCCCGTCCCTCGAACCAGGAAGACAGCGATGACGATCGAGCAGACTCTCACCGACAAGGAACGCCTGGCAGGTCTCGACCTCGGCCAGCTCGAGCAGCTGGTCGGGCTCGTCGAATACGACGGCACCCGCGACCCGTTCCCGGTCAGCGGCTGGGACGCCGTCGTCTGGGTGGTCGGCAACGCCACCCAGACCGCCCACTACTTCCAGTCCGCGTTCGGGATGACCCTGGTCGCCTACTCCGGACCCACCACCGGCAACCGCGACCACCACAGCTTCGTCCTCGAATCCGGGGCCGTCCGCTTCGTCATCCAGGGCGCCGTCGACCCCCACAGTCCGCTGATCGAGCACCACCGCACCCACGGCGACGGCGTCGTCGACATCGCCCTCGCCGTCCCCGACGTCGACAAATGCATCGCCCACGCCCGCGCCCAGGGCGCCACCGTCCTCGACGAACCCCACGAGGTGACCGACGAGCACGGCACCGTCCGCCTCGCCGCGATCGCCACCTACGGCGACACCCGCCACACCCTCGTCGACCGCAGCAACTACACCGGCCCCTACCTGCCCGGCTACATCGCCCGCACGTCGTCGCACACCAAACGCGACGGCGCCCCCAAACGCCTGTTCCAGGCCCTCGACCACGTCGTCGGCAACGTCGAACTCGGCAAGATGGACCACTGGGTCGACTTCTACAACCGGGTCATGGGCTTTACCAACATGGCCGAATTCGTCGGCGAGGACATCGCCACCGACTACTCCGCGCTGATGAGCAAGGTCGTCTCCAACGGCAACCACCGGGTCAAGTTCCCGCTCAACGAACCCGCCATCGCCAAGAAGCGCTCGCAGATCGACGAATACCTCGACTTCTACCGCGGCCCCGGCGCCCAGCACCTGGCGCTGGCCACCAATGACATCCTTACCGCCGTCGACCAGCTCACCGCCGAGGGCGTCGAATTCCTGGCCACCCCCGACTCCTACTACGAGGACCCCGAACTGCGGGCCCGGATCGGCAACGTCCGCGCCCCGATCGCCGAACTGCAGAAACGCGGCATCCTCGTCGACCGCGATGAAGACGGCTACCTGCTGCAGATCTTCACCAAACCCCTCGTCGACCGCCCCACCGTGTTCTTCGAACTCATCGAACGCCACGGCTCCCTCGGCTTCGGCATCGGCAACTTCAAAGCCCTCTTCGAAGCCATCGAACGCGAACAAGCCGCCCGCGGAAACTTCTGAGCG